>NZ_JAPLET010000001.1 GCF_026391055.1 Spirosoma sp.
ATGTATTTTTAAAAGTTACTACTTTTTTTTAGAAATTTAAAATACCGATTAAACCACATTAAATAAACCCCCTTTCACCGATTAAACCACATTAAATAAACCCCCTTTCACCGATTAAACCACATTAAATAAACGATTAAAGTACATTTTATTAAAAGTTATCCACAGCTTAACTGTTTAATAGTCAGAAAGTTATTTGCTGAAAAAATCGACTACAAGTGTTTAACAAGAGATTTTGATAATACACAAGAGCTTGTTGTGAAAAAAAGTGGCTTGAAAAAGCGGCTTTTAGGGGTAAAAAAGGAAGTAAAAACCATCTAACACCTGCCGACTTAGTAAAGAGATCAAAAACAAATTGGAAAGGGAAAAGAAAAGCAAAAACTAAAACAGGGAAGGGGCGGCCAACTATAAATTTAGTTAGCAAGCGACTAGTTTACTAACCCGCCGGTATACACCTGGCCATTTTACCCCTATTGCAAGGTAGCAGGAGCGATACTGATAGGCTCCTGAATGCGCAGCTGTGGATAGCGACTGCGGCAGATAGCGCGAAAGGTCTTTTCTTTCTCTTCAGGGGAATCGACCCCATACAAGATCCTGGCCAGTTCGGCTTGTTGGGTACCGGCTTGATCAACGAGTTGGGCTTTGAATAGAAGAGCGGCCATCGGGGAAGGAGAATTAACAACACAAAAATAGCCAAAACCAGGAATGCACTTGTGAAAGTGATACGTGTCGCGTAGTATTGCTGTCGCGTCAGCCGTGTGTGATTGGGAGGGAGCAAGCCATGTTTTTCGTACCTCAAAACCAGCTTGCTTTTGCTCCTATCGTCGCAAAAGGCCCAGCACTACCCCATCCACCGCCCGGTTCATCAACTCTTAACTACCTCAAAATCAACCGTCGTATGACTCCTGATTCCCGCGTACCCGCGGCCAAAGCCAAAGGCGGACGGCCCAAAAAGAAGGACGAAGACAAGCGCAGCAAGGCCATTCAGGTTCGGCTCGAACCGGCTTCCTACGCTTACGTGCAGGAATTGGCCCAGCAACGTAACACCAGCATGGCCGATGTGATCCGGGAGCTGTGCGTGGGCGACGTGACGGTGATCACCGCCGAGCAGGAGGCCCTGCTGCGGCAGATCGCCACCATGAGCAACAACCTGAACCAGTTGGCCCGCAAGGCCAACACCGACGGCATTCGTTCGGTGGCTATCCTGGTCGATCGGCGGGTGCGGGAGTTAGGCGAACTACTAGACCGCTACGCCAAATGATCGGCAAGACCAGCATCGGCACCAGCTTCGGGGGGTGCGTGCGCTACCAGTTCGAGGGCCACAAGCACAGCCAGGAACAGAAACAGGCCGAAGTCCTGGAGGCCGTTGGGGTCCGGATGAGTTCGGCTTCCAGTATGACGGCCGACTTCAACCGGGGCCGGTTGCTGAATCCGGACCTGGGGCGGGCCGTCTGGCATACCTCCGTGAGCTTTAACCCCGACGACGCGGCCAAACTCACCAACGAGAAGATGCTGGCCGTCGCTCAGGATTACGTCACCGGTATGGGCCTGGATCAAACCCAGTACGTCATCATTCGCCACCACGACCAGCCCCACCCCCATTTTCACCTAATCGCTAACCGGGTCGATAACCAGGGCCAAACGATTTCGGATAGCCACAACTACGCCCGTTCTCAGGCCCTGCTGAAAGAACTCTCGATCCGGCACGAGCTGACACCCGTGGCCGAACGGCGCGCGCACAAGCAGCGGCCTGATCAGTTGCAGGGGGCCGATCGGAGTCGCCACCAGATTCGCCAGACGCTGGAGCAGGTGCTGGCCAGCTGTACGAGTGGCCAAGCCTTTGCCGAGCGAGTCCAGGCCCAGGGCATCACCTACCAAGTACGCCAAAACGAAGGGGGGAAAGCGGTGGGGGTGAGTTTTGCCAAAGACGGGCATACCTTCAAGGGGTCTGATATCGCCCGTCAGTACAGCTACGCGGGCATTGTCAAGCAACTGGAGGCCAACCACCGGCAGCAACAGGCGGCACAAGCGCAAAAACAGGCCGCTCAGGCGATTAAGCCGGTTGAAGCTGTCACTCCTGTCGTCCGCGCCCAAACGTCGCCTGAAGGGCCTAAAAAGGCCCCAGAATTGAGCGAGGTTGAACGCAAGTGGCAGGATGACTATCAGCAGCAGGTTCAACGGGTGCGCTTGCTGAACGAGCAGATCCGGGCCACCAACGTCTGGATCGAGCAGGCCGCCCAAACGCTGGCCCAGAACCCGACGCTCAAAACGGCTCAGGCCCTTAAAAAAACCTGTCCGGATTATGGCTTGCGGCAGGTACTCGATGGGCAAATCAAAGCCAGCGAATCCTACCAGTTCCAGGTAGAATGGCGCGCTGAGCAACGGCAGGCGTTGAGCCGTCAGGCGGAGAGTTGGTTCGGGTTGAGTAGCGAAGCGCGAGAAGCCAAAGCAAAACTGAGTTACCTGAATGACCCCAACGGCTCGGGTCTGGATTATCACATGCGGGAAAAGCACTATGACTTCTGGATTCATGCCCGGCAGGAGACTAAAGCCAAGCCTAGTTTTGGCTTTCAGGCGAGCGCCTATCAGAAACAGGAACACTCCCTTGTCTCGCTATCGCAGTTTGCTCAGCAACGCGAGACGGCTCACCAGCAGGAGCAGGCTCAGCAGTTGCGGTTGAAGCAGTACCAGAATCGAGGACCCCGGTTAGGCGGTCGGGGCATGAGCTGACGCGGGTCGAACGGAGGGGAAAAAAAGCGGTTTTGATGGGTCTTTTTTATCCCCTTTCGCCCTCTTTTTTGCCCCGTTGTTTTTTGTACTTTTTGAAGGGGTGTTGTATAAGGAATCTTATGTTAATGAACTATTCTAAGATCAATCACCGCATAAGAGCCCTGAAAAGAGGCCGAATTGTAACTTGGAAAGGGGAGAAAAAATAGAGTATTGTGTTAAGCGATTATTCGTAGATTGATCCTGTCAATTACGAGTGGAGCACCCCTTGAAACGGCCTCTGAGTTATCCTAACATCGATTGTACAACATAATCCTATGCCTGACCATTGTATTGTTTATAGGAGCCACTCTTCTGAGTTATTGGATGAGAATAATTTAGCAACTGTTTTATTACATAGCCGTTGCCACAACAAGAAAGCAGGCATTACTGGTGTGCTGCTTTTCCTTCATGGACAGATCATTCAAGTCTTGGAAGGAGATCAGCATGAGCTAAGCTTGCTGTACGACCGTATTCAGCGGGACAAAAGACATACGAATGTAACCACTTTGGTTAGTCAATCAGTTAATCAACGCCTCTTTTCGTCTTGGAACATGGGTTATAAAACGCTGACGACGAGTCAACTTGAAGAGTTTAATGTCATCGTTGATCTGAATAATAAAAAAGCCTTCAATCTTAACCAACAGTCTATTTTAGATCTGATTCAAGCATTCTACAACACGAATTAAAGCGCTTAATATGGAATACGATTCTTGAAAAAGTTTATTTACATAAGATGACTGGCTGTTGAAAAGTCGGCACGGGCTCAGACATTCCATTTCAACCGTTTGTTTTGATGCTAAATTAAGTGAAATGAGACCTGTTAGTCGAGCCGACAAAGCACCTTTCAGACTTTTGCAACAGCCACTGCAATTACAGTACGTTTGAACGGGTTTGAAAAATACTCAAAAAAGGCAGTTCTTCAGCTGTGATTTGAGCCACCAGCATGGGTAAAATTGGCCCTTCTTTTTTTACGAACAACATTCCCTTTGTTGCTGTATAGGTGGGCATTTAACCGATCAATATGAGCAGTATACGCAACAATCTCCTAATATGGGTTTGAAGCTATCTTCACGATAAAGATGTTTATTTGCTCATTTTCTATCGTGTAGTCGATGGGCTAAACTGAATAGACGGTAACGAAACCGTTTTGTACCAATAATGACGCAGGTTGACTAAGTAGGTTTGCCAATCCTCGTAACTAAAAGGCTTAACCGTAAACGAAGAGGCACCTATCTCATAGGCTAGCTTAACATCATTCGTTAGTTGACTTACCGTCAGCATCAGCACTGGCACTAAGCGAGCTTGCGGATGTACTTGTATATAGGCTAACAAGTTAAACCCCGTATTCATCTCATTTAAGTTGATGTCAAGTAATATCAACTTAGGACCATATCCCTCTAACTGATCTATATAACGTTTAGCTTCTCCCGCGCTGTATACCTGCTGAAAGCGGGCTTCGGGGAAGTTAATCTTGGCGGCCTCAATGAGCACCTCTGCCAGCAAGGGATCATCATCAACGAGTAGAATGGGAAAAGACATATACAGATAAGGATCACTTATTAAAGATGATAATAGGTAGGTGGCAAAGTAATTGTGTTATACCAGTATTCACAAATCGATTGAAAATTGGTAAGCCAATCCTGTTCTATGACTGGCTTAAGCATATACGCTGCTACGCCCGCCTGATAAGCGCTGGTAATGTCAGTGGAGTTTGCCGATGCACTCAGCATCAGAATGGGAATGTGCGAAACTGGACTGTCCATAGCCTTGATGTGTCTGACCAACTGAAGGCCCTCCTGATAAGTAGGCAGATAAAGATCAATAATCATAAGCTTAGGGAGTTCCCATTCTTGGGTTTGCTTCTCCACTAATAAGTTAATCGTCTCCTGAAAGCCGGCTGTGTGTACCAGGGTAGCTGTGGGCAAACAGCGTGACAGTATACCTTGTATAAGTATCCAATGGTCACGATTATCCTCAACGATCAGTAGTTTTGTTTGGGTGCTGGTAACTGTTAGGTTTATTGAGTCTTTACTGGTTTTCATGACGACAAAGATCAATGATACACAATGATCAAAAAGCAGATTGATGATATTATTCTGCTTTTTGGCGGTACAGTCAGATGTTATGTTAGGTAGTGCAGAAACTACTTTCTGCACTACCTTTTTGTTCAAGACTGATTTCTTTGTACTTATGTGTCATACATTGTGTATGACAGAACTATATAGATGCTCAAAACGGTATGACAGAAAGTACTTTAAGCACTACACCCAAGGAAAAGACTGTTAAGATGGGCCGACCGGCTCGCCCAAGTGCTGCACCTGTTCCTTGGTCAGTTCGGGGTGTTGAAGCGGATACCCGACGCGTGATTGAGAAAGCTGCCGAGCGAGCGGGTAAGACCATAGGCCAATACATTAATGAAGATGTTCGCGGATTTGCTCAAGGGCAGCTTGTCCAAACGCAATCACCTACCGCTCCGGTCGATATTCAAAACCAGATTGACCACCTTACCAAGATTGTTGAAGGGATTGCCACCCGTTTACCTGAGCAAGGTAAGAAATCAGTTTGGCAACGGCTCTTTGGTTAAGTCTATTTTGCTTCTGCCTTGGTTTGTAGACCAAATACCTTAGCTGTATAGCTTCCTAGATTCTTCACTTTGCCATCGGCCGCTTTCATTTGAATATCGTAGAGTTGCCGCGTAATCACTTCGCTCGAGTGATTGGCCAGTACCGTATCAGCCTGATCGGGTCGAAGCCGGAATTGTTTAATTAGCCGTTCGTGCAAACTTGACAGTTGAGCCGGTTCGGGTTTGGCCTGATAGAATACCTCAAACTCGACTTCGACAACGGGTTTACGCCCACGTCCAGGGCGGTCGCCGTAAATGGGTTTAGAATTGAATGTTAGATCCGTGTGGCCGTTGATTTCCCTAGCAGCGACATC
>NZ_JAPLET010000011.1 GCF_026391055.1 Spirosoma sp.
TGCAGAAAGAGCGGGAAATCGCCTTGCCGGATGATGTGCTGAAAAACTATCTGTCGGCCGACGAAATCGCCGATTACCGCCAACAGGACAAAGGTATCTACAGCGTCACGGTGTTTGCTCAAAAGCCCGAAGAAGCGGCCAAAGCGGCTTGCTGCCCTCCCGGTTGCTGCAACTAAATCCAATCAATCAGCCATGAAAAAAATCCTAGTGCTTTGCACGGGCAATTCCGCCCGCTCTCAATTGGCCCAAGGCTACCTGCAATATTTTGCCGGTGATCGGGCGGAAGTTCTCAGTGCCGGAGTGAACCCCAAAGGGGTGAATCCGCTGGCCGTTCAAGTGATGGCCGAAGACGGCATCGACATTTCGCATCACACCTCGAATCATGCCGACGAGTACGTGCATATTCCCTTCGATTACGTCATCACCGTTTGCGACAATGCCCGCGAGCAATGCCCGTTTTTCCCCACCGTGGGCGAACGCATTCACCAGAGCTTTCTCGATCCTGGCCACACCGCACCGGCGGACCGGCCAGGGGAAGACGCATTGACCTCCTTCCGCCGGGTGCGGGATCTGATCAAAACCTACAGTCAGGAATTCATCGCCAGCCGTTTGGGCGAAGCCGTCCCGCAATAAATGATGGCCATGCAGATCGAACCCGCGCAACTGGCCGATACTGAGGCCGTCATTGCCCTGCTAGAGCAAGGGCACCTATTGACTGAGGATTTGCCAACCGGCCTTCCTGGTTTTGTCATTGCGAAATACGAGCAAACCCCCGTTGGAGTGGCTGGTCTGGAACGATTCGGCCCGGTGGGCCTGCTGCGTTCGGTGGCGGTCGATCCGCACCACCAAGGCAAGCAGATAGCCGCCCAACTGGTCGGCCGTTTGCTGGAATCCGCCCAGGCATCCAGCCTGCAAGAAGTGTATCTCATCACCAATACAGCCGATCGCTATTTCGAGCGGCATGGCTTCCAAACCGTCAGCCGTCAGGAAGTACCTGCGGCTATCCAACAGACGCAGCAATTCAGCGAACTATGTCCGTCATCGGCCATTGTCATGAAGCGCAGCTTAAACTAAATCCGCCATGAAACCCGCATTGATTGCCCTTTTTCTTCTCGGTGGCATAGGCTTATTGGCCTTTCGCACACCCACCAATGAGCGTCCGCAATTCAAGCTCTACCCCGCTTTGGCGGAATATCTGAAGAGCGCCAAAAAAGACTTGGGTGCGATTCCCGAAACACGCCGTGCCGAGTTGGATAAAATTGCGCTTTTCATTCAGAACAAACGCATCACAGATAAAAATGCGAACCTGCTTTTCGTGAGTGGGGACAATGCCCGCCGTAGCTTGCTGGCCCAGGTATGGGCGCAGGTTGCCGCCGATTATTTGGGCGTCGAAAACGTACATGCATTTTCGGGTGGCAACATCGCTTCCACGGTTGCCCCGACGATTCAAAAAACACTGGAAAAAATTGGTTTCCAGGTCAACCCGGTGACCTTGAGCGGGCAACCGGCTTATGAATTGCGGTTCGATGAAAAGCAGCCTGCTTTGACGCTCTTCTCGAAAGTCTATACCGACCAGGCGAACCCCAAAAATAATTTCGGCCTGATTCTCACCTGCGATCCTACGGAATGCCCTGGCCCGGATGGGCCAACCGACCGCATCGCCAAATCCACGGTGCAAGGCCCCGCTTTTAAAATCACCCTGCCCTACACGCCCCCACGCACGGCGGAAGGGCAAGCCAACGAAGCCGCTGTCTATAATGCCCTGAACCGGCAGATAGCCACCGAAATGCTGTATTTGTTTAGCAACGTTCATTAACCCACGGAGCCAGGTCGGTGCATAGCCGACCTTTTTTTATATGAATCCAACTATTGTTCCCCCAGTTGACCGGCCAAAGCTTTCCTTTCTGGATAGCTACCTGACGCTGTGGATTTTCCTGGCCATGCTGATCGGTGTGGGCATCGGGTATTTCTTCCCGCAGTCGCAGAGCTTCATCAACCAATTCAATTCGGGATCGACCAATGTGCCGCTCGCCGTTGGCCTGGTGCTAATGATGTATCCACCTTTGGCAAAGGTGCGTTATGACGAGCTGCCCAAGGTATTTGCCAACACCAAAATATTGGGCCTTTCACTCGTACAAAACTGGATCGTCGGCCCTTTGCTCATGTTCGGTCTAGCGGTCATTTTCCTACCCGACAAGCCCGAATACATGACCGGCCTTATCATGATCGGCATTGCCCGATGCATTGCGATGGTGATTGTCTGGAACGACCTGGCGGGCGGTGATCGGCTGTACGCGGCTGGGCTGGTTGCCTTCAACAGCATTTTCCAAGTGCTGTTCTATTCGGTCTATGCCTGGTTGTTCATTACGGTACTACCGCCCCTGTTCGGACTGCACGGGTACGAGGTGAATATTACCATCGGCGAAGTGGCCAAGAGCGTGTTCATTTATTTGGGTGTGCCCTTCCTGGCAGGCATGTTTTCGCGGATCATTCTCACCCGTTTGAAAAGCCTTCACTGGTACGAGCAGACGTTTTTGCCTGCCATTAGTCCCATCACCCTTATCGCGCTGCTATTTACGATCGTGGTCATGTTCAGCCTGAAAGGCCAACTGATCGTGTCCATTCCGCTCGATGTGCTGCGCATCGCCATTCCCCTGACGATCTATTTTGCCATCATGTTCTTTTCGGCCTTCTATCTCTCGAAGCGAGCCGGTGCAGATTACGCGAAATCAACCTCGCTCGCTTTCACCGCAGCCGGGAATAATTTCGAGCTGGGCATCGCCGTTGCCATCGCCGTTTTCGGCATCAATTCGGGTGCTGCCTTTGCCGCTGTGGTGGGGCCACTAATCGAAGTGCCGGTGCTAATTCTGATGGTCAATTTTGCCCTGAAACAACAACACAAATTCGATCTCCACTACAAAAAGACGTTTCAAAAACACGCATGAAAATTGCCCTGTTTTCCGACATTCACGCCAACTTGCCCGCACTGGAAGCGGTGTTGGCCGACATTGACAGCCGCCAGCCTGACGCGGTGTATTGTTTAGGTGATCTAGTCGGCTACAACATTTGGCCGAACGAAGTCATCGCCACCATTCGCCAACGTGGGATTCCCACCATCGCCGGGAATTACGATTACGGCATAGGCCGCAGTAGTGACGATTGCGGATGCGCCTACCGAGAAGAAGACGAAAAGGCGATGGGCAAAGTATCCATTGCCTACACCAACAAAACCGTGGGTGATTCTGAACGGCAGTATCTACGCACTTTGCCGACCCATATTCGGGTCGAATTCGAGTTGGGCAACGATCCGGCCCACCTCTGGCAACAACAAACCCCGGTGACGTTGTTGCTGGTACATGGAAGCCCCCGACGCGTGAATGAATACCTGTTCGAGGATCGGGGCGACCGGAGTTTGGGGCGCGTGCTGGAAGGAGCCAGTGCCGACATTCTATGCTTCGGGCATACGCACAAACCCTTTCATAAAGTGGTCAGTGCCGAAGCTCCAGGCGCAGAAACTTATTGGCGTCATGCCATCAATATCGGATCGGTAGGCAAGCCAAAGGACGGCGACCCCCGCGCCTGCTATGTCATCCTGACGATTGACGAAACCGCCCGCCCTGGTTCAGCGGATGGAGTTCAAGTGGAATTCGTGCGGGTTGCCTACGATGTGGAGAAAGCCGCCCGTGCGGTCGAGGAAAGTGAATTGCCCGATCCTTACGCGGACATGCTGCGCCGTGGTTAATTACCCGAAAATAAGAAAAGCCCCAGTATTGGGGCTTTTCTTGTAGGATTGTCCCGAACTTTCGCCGAAAGATTCTCTAGTTTTACGAACGATGCTGATCCCCGTTTTAAAATCCATTTTAGTGTTTATCCTGGCGGGACTTTGCGAGATCGGAGGTGGTTACCTGGTCTGGCAATGGATGAAGGAAGGGAAACCAATCTGGTACGGTATTGTCGGCGGGATTATCCTGGCAGGCTATGGTATCGTGGCCACATTCCAACCCGCCGGATTTGGGCGCGTGTACGCCACCTACGGTGGATTCTTTATTGTCATGGCCCTGCTTTGGGCCTGGAAGGTAGATGGATTCCGCCCAGACAGATACGATATTATCGGCGCGCTCATTGCGTTAATTGGGGTATGCATCATCTATTACGCACCCCGGAATTAATTTCAAAGGCCAGCCTAACGAACGGTGCGCTTATCGAGTTTGTCGAGTTCCATCACCAGATAGACCATTTCCTTGGTTTCGACTGAATCGCCCATTTCCAGAGAAATCGGCCCTTCTTCAGGCTGAAAGGTCAGGTGGAACACTAGCCACGGGCAGCAGAGCCGCTCGAATTTGATAAATTCGGCTAGGTCGCCAATGATGGCACTATCTGTTCCCTGAAATACTAGCTCGTAGCTCTTGGTATGCTCCACGGCACGCGACACCTTTTTAAAAAGCGTCTGGTGTAATTCATTCATTCGCTTGATCTGGTCTTTGTCCGTGAGCTTGCAGGCCAGGGCGATTTTCTTTTTTAAAGCAGTTTCGGTTTCCATCGACTTAGTTGTTTTTGCTTGAGCCAAGCAGACCAGCGCGAGTAACCAGGCGAACCCAGTAAGCAGGAGTGATTTCATGGTTTTTCTGGTAAATTTAAACGGTGGAGTATAGTCCACTGTCAAGCGTTTCACCGAAAAATAATTATGCTCATCGGCATCATTTCCCAGGAATCGGGCTTTTCCCGCGACACGATCCGGTATTACGAAAAAATCGGTTTACTACGCTTGCCCAAACGAGCTAGACGAGAAAACAACTACAAGGAATATTCACCGGCTATTTTATCCCGGCTTCGGGCGATCAAGGAATTAAAGAATATTGGCTACACGCTGGCAGAAATTCAGCAGGTCATTATGTCCTATGAAACCGGTTGTCTGGACTGCCTCGCCGGTAAAGCCCAAGTGCTAGAAAAAGTCCGGCTGATCGACCAGCAAATCACTCAACTGTTAGCGATTAAACAACAGTTGTTGGAAGCCGTTGTCGATTGTCCCAATCATTGCAAAATCACCGCTATTCTGGATAATACCCTAATAGGTATTTAAGAATTTGCTTAAATAAGCAAATTGCTTAGCTTTGTTTCGAAATGGAAAATTCGTCAAACTGTGTCCGCGTTTTTGCCGATCAAGAACAGATTCGCCAATGCACCGAGAAAATAAAACAGGCCGAGCCGGTCTTTGACCGATTGGCTCAGGTGCTGAATTTGGCAGGCAATGCCAACCGGCTCAAAATTATTTACCTGCTGCAGGAAGAAAGCAATTTGTGCGTTTGCGATTTGAGCGACATTTTGGGCATGAGCATTCCCGCTGTTTCCCAGCATTTGCGCAAGCTCAAAGATGCGCAGTTGATCCAGGCTCGCAAAGTCGGCCAAACCGTTTTTTATTCCTTACGGGAAGAATCAACCGGCATCTTACATTCTCTATTAGAACACCTCGAAACGATGCAAACCACCCCTTTGTTGGCTGCTTAGTCCAGGGCAATAACGATCATAAGCTATGAAACTCGCCGGATTGACCGGGCTACTCACTGCCTTTGTTTCTTCTCTCTGTTGTACCGTCCCTTTGCTCACTTTGCTGGTGGGTGCCACTGGATCGGCTGGTGGGTGGGCTTGGCTGGAACCTTTGCGGCCTTACAGTATCGCGCTCACGGTGGGCGCGTTGGGTTGGGCCTGGTACGAACAATTAAAACCCCAAAAAACGATGGCATGTCATTGCGAAACGAAGAAAACCGCCTTTTGGCAAACCAAAACCTTTTTGGGGGTAGTAACAGGTATAGCATTGCTGCTGCTGGCTTTCCCGTCCTACTCGAACTTCCTATATCAGGATAAGAATCAAGCGACCGTGCAGCCCGCGCAGGCAGGCCCGCAACAAGTGGCGTATGTGACCATCAAAGGCATGTCCTGCGAAGGTTGTGAGCATCACATCAAGCAGGAAGTTACCAAGATCAAGGGAGTTTCGGCGGTGGATGTGTCGTACCAGAAAGGCGCGGCAACCGTGAAATACGACAGCAAAAAAACTTCCCTCGCCGACATCAAAAAAGCGGTGGATGCCACTGGCTACAAAGTCACCAGCACCAAAACGCTCTAAGGCATGACCGTCACACTCGAATCCGGGATTACCTGCCCAAATTGTGGCCACCAGGCAACGGAGATCATGCCGACTGATGCTTGCACCTATTTTTATGAATGCACCTCCTGCCACACCCTTCTAAAGCCGCTGGCGGGGGATTGTTGCGTATTCTGCTCCTACGGGTCAGCGAAGTGCCCCCCGATCCAAGAGCAAAAGAGCTGTTGCGCCTGAATGAGAAAACCCGCGAAAGCGGGTTTTCTCATTCCTCAAGTGTTCAACTATAAACGCTCGTATACATGTGAACAAAAGACGAGATTACGCTTTCTTAAGCAAGTAACCGCCCCCGATCTCACACAGGCCCGCCAGAATAAATACAAGAATGGATTTTAAAATTGCCAGCAGCATACTCCTAAAACGCTAAGGGGTTCGTTCAAAAATAGAGCTATCCATCAAGCAGTACACAAGGCTTCCGCCTAGACATCCGGCCATTCGCTTTGCTAACGATTTGGGCCGCTTTCTCCACATCCTCAGCGACGCACACGAAGTCAACGATAACCCTCATAAAGTTGCCATTTCTTTAACTAAATCAAGCGACCATATTCTTTATAGTCTACAAAATAAAATATAGACTTGTATTTGACTACCTGTTGCACAAAGCTTTGCCGTACCTTTGTGGCTGTGAAGTGGTTTACGACGATATTGTCTCTCTACCTGCTTGGTCTATCGATATGGCCTTGTGCGGATGAGGTGCAGCCTATTCCTAGGCAGGGCCATGCGACCGTGCTAGCAAAAGCTGATCGGTCTTATCCTGGTTCGTCCCATGAACACCACGATCAATGTACCCCTTTTTGTAGCTGTTCGTGTTGTGCCGCCATCGTTACGCTCTTGCCACAGTTCAGCTATAAGCTGACTGCTTCCGTGGCGATAAAACCTGTAGTGGCCACTAGCTTCCGTTATACGTCTCCTCATTGGGCAGATACGCTCTCCGCCATCTGGCAACCTCCCAAGATTACCGTCTGAACACAACTGAGTTCATGACTAATCGTGCCCGCTTTTAATCAGCGTGTGCTGCTAGTTTATGAACAGCATTTTCTTGTTACTCACTTGTTCGGATCTGATCATGCTGGATCGTATCATTCGCTTTTCCATTCAGAATAAACTCATTGTTGGGCTTTTTACGCTCGCGCTGGTTATTTGGGGTAGCTATTCGCTAACCCGCCTGCCCATAGACGCCCTGCCCGACATCACAAACAACCAGGTACAGGTCATTACCCAAAGCCCGGCCCTGTCAGCCCTGGATGTTGAGCGGCTTATTAGTTTCCCTATCGAGCAAACGATGGCCACCTTACCCGATTTGATCGAGGTACGGTCTATTTCCCGCTTCGGCCTATCGGTCGTTACCATTGTCCTCAACGATGGCGTTGATATATACCTGGCCCGTCAACAGGTCTTTGAGCGGCTACAACAGGCCCGTTCCCAGATTCCTGACGATGCCGGTACGCCCGAGTTGTCCCCGATGACCACGGGTTTGGGAGAAATCTATCAATACGTGTTACGGGCTAAACCCGGCTACGAAAAACGCTACCCGGCCATGGAATTACGATCCATCCAGGACTGGATCGTCAGGCGGCAATTACTGGGTACCAAGGGAGTCGCTGATGTCAGTAGTTTTGGTGGCTTTCTCAAGCAGTATGAAGTCGCCGTCGATCCCCAGCGTCTTCGTGCATCGGGGGTAACGATGGATGAACTTTTTACTGCCCTTCAGCGCAACAACCAGAATGCGGGGGGGGCCTACATTGACCGTCGGCCGAATGCCTATTTTATCCGGTCTGAAGGGTTGATCGGTACACTCCAGGATATTGGTAAGATTGTCGTTCACCGGACGCCCGGTGGTATTCCGGTCCTGGTTCGGGACGTAGCTCAGGTTCAGCTTGGTTCCGCCGTTCGGTATGGAGCTATGACCCGCAACGGAGAAGGGGAAGTCGTAGGCGCTATCGTGATGATGCTCAAGGGGGCTAATTCCTCCCAGGTAATTGGCAACGTCAAGGAGCGGATTGAGCAAATTAAGAAATCCTTGCCAGAAGGGGTTGAAATTCATGCCTTCCTTGACCGAACGAAGCTTGTCAACCGCGCCATTGGCACCGTGGAGAAGAACCTGATGGAAGGGGCACTCATTGTCATTTTTGTGCTGGTGCTCCTGCTAGGCAACTGGCGGGCGGGATTAGTTGTGGCTTCGGTGATTCCGCTCGCCATGCTCTTTGCCGTGTCGCTGATGAATCTGTTTGGTGTGTCAGGAAATCTGATGAGCTTGGGGGCAATTGATTTCGGTCTAATTGTGGACGGAGCGGTCATTATCGTCGAGGCAACCCTGCATCATATCGCCCTGAAAAACTATCGGCACCATTTATCCCAGGACCAAATGGATGAAGAGGTCTTTGAATCGGCCAGCCGAATTCGTTCGTCAGCGGCTTTTGGGGAGATCATCATTCTGATCGTCTATCTGCCGATCCTGGCGCTGGTTGGTATTGAAGGCAAGATGTTTCGGCCAATGGCGCAGACCGTGGCCTTCGCGATACTGGGAGCCTTCATTCTCTCCCTGACCTATGTACCCATGGCTTCAGCCCTCTTGCTCAGCAAGAAGCCAGTGCGCGAAGGAAGTAAGACGATTTCCGATCGGATTATGCACTTCTTTCACCGGGGCTACGATCCGGCCATTCGCTGGACGCTGGATCACAAAGGGCTAGTGGTTGGCTTATCGCTCGCTTTACTGGCGGGGGCACTGTTTATCTTTAGCCAGTTAGGCGGGGAATTCATCCCCCAATTAGATGAGGGGGATTTCGCCGTCGAAACCCGGGTCATGACTGGCTCTTCGCTTTCTCAGTCTAGTGATGCCTCCCTTCAGGCAGGGCGGATACTAAAAGAAAATTTTCCGGAAGTAATCGAAACCATTGGCAAAACGGGCGCGGGAGAGATTCCGACCGATCCAATGCCCATTGAAGCCACTGATCTGATGGTGATTCTAAAAGACCGGAAAGACTGGACCTCAGCCAGTAGCCGGGAAGAACTAGCCGAAAAGATGCAGGAAAAACTCAACCAGATACCCGGCGTTAGTTACGGCTTTCTACAACCCATCCAGATGCGCTTTAGTGAGTTAATCTCAGGCGTGAAGCAGGATATCGCCGTGAAATTATACGGGGAAGATCTCGGCGTGTTAGCCGATTACGCAGCCCGCATTGGGCGGGTTGTTAGTACCGTACCCGGGGCTGAAGATCTCTATGTCGAACAAGTGTCAGGCTTGCCGCAGATTGTGGTCAAGTTTGATCGGGATGCACTGGCCCGCTTTGGGTTATCCATTGAGGAGGCCAATCGGTATCTAGAAGCGGCCTTCGCGGGCTCGTCGGCAGGATTAGTCTACGAAGGCGAGCGACGGTATGATCTGGTCATTCGCTTGCAGCAGCAGAGCCGTCAGCGGCTAGAAGACGTTCAGAATTTGCTGGTAACGACGGTTGACGGTCAGAATGTCCCCTTGAGCCAAATCGCTGATGTATCGTTTCAAAACAGCATCAACCAAATTCAGCGGGAAGATGCGAAACGGCGGATTATTGTGGCCTTCAACGTGCGGGGGCGTGATATAGAAAGCGTGGTGAATGAATTACGTAGTAAGTTAGATACGCAGATTAAATTGCCGGTTGGGTATTACCTCACCTACGGCGGACAGTTTCAAAACCTTCAGGAAGCCAAAGACCGACTGAGTATCGCCGTACCGGTCGCGCTGGGTCTGATTTTTCTGCTCTTATTTTTTACGTTCGGTTCGATTCGGCAGAGTTTGCTGATTTTCTCAGCCATTCCGCTTTCCGCTATTGGCGGTATTTTCGCGCTCTGGCTTCGCGATATGCCGTTTAGTATCTCGGCTGGTGTTGGCTTTATTGCGCTGTTTGGGGTAGCAGTGCTCAACGGCATCGTGTTGATCGGTGAATTTAATCACCTTACAGCCGAAACGAATTTGAGTCTTCGGGACCGTATTCTCCAGGGGACAGCAACCCGGCTGCGTCCGGTCATGATGACCGCCCTGGTGGCCTCCCTGGGTTTTCTACCGATGGCCCTAGCAACAACAGCCGGAGCCGAAGTGCAACGGCCCTTAGCTACGGTAGTCATAGGGGGACTGGTCTCCGCTACATTGTTAACCTTACTCGTTCTTCCCTGCCTGTACTGGTGGGAACAGACCCTGTGGGGGGCGAGCTCCCAAGATAAGAAAAAGAAGGCCTTAACGCCCTCCATCTCAGGTAAGGTAGCCAGTTGGCTATTAATTGGGTTACTAGGCTTAGGTTTGGTCTTACCGGCTCAGGCTCAGGTACCCCAATTAAGCACGCAAGCAGGCGGGGCGCTGTCACTGGATGCGGCTTTGCAGCAAGCCTCCTCTAACAATGGAATAGCCCGGATCAATGCGTTGGTTATCAGTCAGCAACAGACGGGACGTCGGGCAGCCCGGGACATTGGGACGACTAACTTTTCCTGGATGGGCGGACAGTATAATGGCCCAAACTTCGACAATAATGTTGCCGTTTCGCAAAACCTACCGAATCCAAAACTGATTCGGCAGTTGGGTCGGCTGGCCGATGCCAACGTGGCGGGGAGCCAGGGACAGGCGCGCATCAGCCAGAACGGACTACGAGCCCAGGTAAAAGCCGCTTACTACGACCTATTATACCTGGTCGAACGGCGTCGGCTACTCAGGAGTCAGGACAGTCTGTTGGTGGCTTTCCGCTCAGCGACGGAACTGCGGCTCAAAACCGGCGAAGGAACCGCCGTTGAGGTGGCCACGGCAACCAATCAGTTGGGCGAATTGCGTAATTCGCTGGCCCAGACGGAAGCGGATCGACAAATTGTGATCAGTCGGCTGCAAACCCTGCTGAACAGCAACCAACCCATTACTTTATCGGATAGTACCCTGACGCGCCGGGCACTACCCGTCGTCACGGACTCCGCAACGTTGGCTCAGACGCCTGAACTGGCCTATTTACGCCAGCAAATCGAGGTAGCCTCCCGGCAAACGGACGTGGAACAGGCTCGGCTATTGCCCAGCTTTACCGTGGGTTATTTTAATCAGTCGCTCATCGGTACGTATACTGTTAACAACCAAGAAGTGACGTATGGGGGCGGCAAGCGGTTCCAGGGAGTGACCGCAGGCGTAGCCGTTCCGCTGTTTACCAAACCCCAGCGCGCCCGCATTGAAGTGGCCCGGCTCGGTCAACAAGTAAGCGAAGCCACGCTGGCCCTCTCGCAGCGCAATTTGCAGGGTGAGCTAACCACGACCATTCAGGAAATCCGCAAGTTGCAAAGCAGTCTGACCTATTACGAGCAAACCGGTTTGCCAACTGCCCGGCTGCTGGCGGACAAAGCGGGCGTAGCCTTTCGGGCTGGTGAGATTGCCTATCTCCAGTACTCGCTGGCTCTTTCGCAGGCGTACCAGACCCGCGCTAGCTACGTCGATGTGCTGGCTCAGTACAATCAATCCATCATTCGTCTGGAGCAAATTCTGGGCTTACCCTAATATCGTATCATGAAACGAATCCTTTTGAGTGTCGGTCTTTTGTGGCTGACGATTGCCTGTCGTGAATCCACGGAAAAAGAAACGACCAGTGAAGCGGAAACGAAACCCGCTGCCAAACAAGCTGGCCACGAGGAAGGGCCTGCTGACGTTGTAGAACTCTCCACCGATCAACTACGCATCGGGGCGATTGGCTTAGGCAGCGTCGAGTATCGTAATTTGGGTCAGTTGCTTCAGCTAAACGGTCGGTTGGCCGTGCCTGCTCAGAGCCAGGTGGCTATTACCGCGCTGCAAGGTGGTTTCGTGCGGAGCTTGCCCCTCTTACCCGGTCAGCCGGTGCGGAAGGGCCAGCTAATTGCCCGCATTGAAAACCCGGATTTGGTGGCCATCCAGCAGGAGTACGCCGAGAATCATAGCCGCCTAACGTATCTGGATGCGGAATATGCCCGGCAGAAAGAATTGAGCGAGCAAAACGTGAGTGCCTTGAAAGTGTTTCAGCAAACATCCGCCGAGCGCAACCAAATCCGTTCCCGGCTGGGTGGCCTGGCGCATCGGCTTAAATTGGTTGGCTTGTCTCCACAGGCTGCTCTGGGTGGTAAATTCAGTTCGTACTATGCCGTAACCGCCCCCCTGGATGGGGTGATCACCGAGGTCGCTGTGACCGTCGGCCAATACGTTCAACCCGCCGATATGATGGCACGACTGACGAGTAGTCAGGGCTTATACGCTGAATTGACCGTGTTCGAAAAGGACCTGCCCCAGATTCGGGAGGGCCAACGGGTGAGCCTGCGGCTTAACAACGAGCCCAGTAAAGAGCGGTCGGGTCGAATCACGTTTATTAACCGGTCTATTGAGGCCGACCGCTCGGTGCGGGTGGTAGCAAGGCTCGATCAGCCGGATACCCGATTAGCGCCCAATACGTTTCTAAAGGCTAGCCTGGATGTAGGCGATAGCCGGGTAACGGCGCTGCCCGAAAAAGCCATCGTATCCGCCGAGGGCAAGGATTATATCTTTATTGTGACGGATGAAAAAGCCCCTGAAGAACACGAGCATGAAGAAGGGGAGGCTAACCACTCGGCAAAGGAAGAGCACGATCACAAAGCCGGTGAAACCGAACAGCATGGCACTGCTTTCAAGCAAATCCCCGTACGCCGTGGGGTGACGGAAGGCGGCTACTCACAGGTCACCCTCCCGGCTTCGCTCGACCTTAAAAAGGCTAAGGTGGTTATCAATGGCGCTTATGCGGTGCTCTCGCAGCTTCAGGCGGCAGGTGGTGAAGAAGAAGGGCATGCTCACTAACTCAAAATCAATGGAATCTCTATTGTTAACACCCGAGAATAACGCCCTGCATCTTCGTGCCCGCGATGGCATTTCGTCCGTGCAAATTAATTACCTAGTCCTGGAAACGGGTCAGCCCTTTAGCCACTATCCAACCTTGGTAATGACAGTTATTGACGAGGATAATCTGGTGTTATGGAGCAACAGGTTACAGACCTTTTATCAATCCCAAAACGCTACCGAAGCTCGGATCGAGCAGTCGTTTGCGATTTGGGATCAGCTGACTATAACGCTATCGGATACTAGCCAACAACCCGACCGTCCTGATTATCTCATTCGACTCTATTATACCCTCAATACCGAGAGTATACCTCAATAATTAGTAATCAACTCCTCATGACCCCCCTTTTCCAACAGATTATTACGTATGCGCTGCTACCAACTCTGGCCCTGACAGGCGGTGGCCTATTAGCCTTGTCCGTTCGATTCGGGATGCAGGCGCGTTCAGCTATTCTGCATTTCGCAGCTGGAGTCGTTTTTTCGGTTGTTGCGGTCGAAATACTACCGGATGTCGTTCGGTTACATGATCCGTGGCTAACCGTCTTGGGTTTCAGTCTGGGAATTGGATTAATGTTACTGATTCGCAGGCTTACTGAATCGCCGAAAAAAGCGTCTTCTGAAGGTGAACCGCCCACAGGTACTCTATCAAATCAGCAAGGGGGCGTGTTTCCAGTAGCCTTTCTACTGGCTATTGGTGTAGATCTGTTTATTGACGGCCTGCTGCTGGGTATTGGCTTTGCGGCAGGTGCTAAAGAGGGAATTCTGTTGGCTCTGGCGCTGGGGGTTGAGGTACTGTCATTAGGACTGGCTACGGCAACTTCACTCACCGATGAAGGGGTTTCTCGCGCCCGAATCATTCGTCTATTGCTGAGTTTATCGGCCTTGTTTTTTGCCAGTACTGTGGGGGGAGCCACGTTGCTGCACAATCTTCCCGAAACGGGGCTAGACATTGTCCTCTCATTTGGGCTGGCTGCACTATTATTTTTAGTCACAGAGGAATTGCTGGTTGAAGCCCATGAAGGGCCGGAAAAGCCGTGGCTGACGGCTACGTTCTTCGCTGGGTTCTTGTTGTTTTTAATTTTGGGTATGATCGCTTGACCGCCAGGTGTTAGCTATAGAACCAACAAGAGATATAAAGCAATAGCCTCCTGGTCCAATTACAGTATGTCATGACGAAAAACAACAAACGCCACCGACTAGTCTTGAGCGCCTTTCACCGGTCGCTAATTGCCCTGGGCGTTGGTATCGCGGTTTGGCTGGTAACCAATGGATGGTTTAACTGGCAGACTCGCTTGCTACTTATATGTCTAGCCTACGCATTGACCATACTAGGCTTCGTCTGGTTCATCATTGGGTGGACGAACGCCCAACAAATGGCGCAACGGGAAGATAATAGTCGGGCTGTCATTTTTAGCTTTACCATTGGTGCCGCCTTGTTAAGCCTATTTGCTGTGATCGTGCTACTGGGCTCGATAAAAGGGTTATCTTCAGCCGAATCAGCCCGCCATGTTGTGTTGTCGGCTCTGACGGTAGGGAGTGCCTGGACGCTTATTCACAGCATTTTTACCCTGCATTACGCCCATCTGTATTTTTATGATGCTGATGACAGACGCCAGGTAGGTGGTTTGACCTTTCCGGGTACAGCGTCACCTAATTACCTGGACTTCGCCTACTTTTCGTTTGTAGTCGGCATGACTTGTCAGGTTTCCGATGTTTCAGTCACCTCCAGCCGGGTACGTCGAATCACACTGCTTCATGGAGTACTGTCATTTGCCTTTAATACAATCATCATTGCCTTCAGCATCAATGCGATAGCCAGCCTGCTATAGAAAATACGTAATCGGTATGACTCATCAAGCCCTTATCCAGCAAGAACTTCAACAGGCCCAGTCGGTGCTGACTACGTTCATAGCTAATCCCGCTAACTTACTGGCTATTGAAGCGAGTGCGCACTTGATGGCCGATGCGCTGCGCACAGGCCATAAAATTATAGCCTGTGGAAACGGGGGCTCTCACTGTGATGCGATGCATTTTGCGGAGGAACTCTCCGGTCGATACCGGAATGACCGACCATCTCTGGCGGGTCTGGCTATTTCGGATACAAGTTACATGACCTGTGTGAGTAATGATTATGGGTACGAATTTGTGTTTTCCCGCTTCATCGAAGGCTTGGGCCGTAATGGCGATGTGCTACTGGGCATTAGTACAAGCGGCAATTCGGCCAATGTGATTCGCGCTGTAGAAGCCGCCCGGACGCAGGGGATGGTAGTCGTTCTGCTGACGGGCAACGACGGGGGAAAGCTTGCCGGACAAGCGGACGTGGAAATACGTGTTTCTCATGTAGGCTATGCGGACCGAATTCAGGAAATACACGGTAAAGTCATCCATATCCTGATTCAATTGATTGAAACCTTAGTCAATTAAGTGGGGTGTAATCTTCGTAGTAGCTCGTTTGAGCACTTGCGAAGACTAACCCATGCAAGGATTGCCAGTTATAACAACGTGTCCTTATAATCGACGATCAGATTCAGTCAATTAATGTTATTTTATTGGTCCGTTACCAAGATTAAACTACAGCCTATAATGGTTCATACAATTCGTACGCTACAAGCTATTTTTGGCTTAGCTATTCTAGTCATTTTCTTGGGATGGTGTCTCTGGCGTTTAGCTGGTTGGACTGGCCTGATTAGCATTAAGCAAAAGAAGCATAAACAAGTAAAAGAGCCCCTGAATGACTCGATTGCAAACCGTCAGAAAACAGCACCGATCAATATTTCCAAGAAAGCCTACTATAGTGCGAAGCGGAATAAGTGAGCTGTTGGTAGCTCGAAATTAACCGACCTTACTCAATAATGAATGATCTACTTGTAGGAAGTTTAACGCTTAGTTTGTTACACGCCCTGATTCCCAGTCACTGGCTGCCTTTTGTGACCATCAGTAAAGCCGAACATTGGAGTGGACGGCAGACCCTGTTGGTGACAGCTCTGGCGGGACTCGCCCACACGCTCAGCACCACGTTGCTGGGTGTACTGGTCAGTCTGGCCGGTTGGCAGCTGGCGGCAAACTACCATGATCTCTCGGAGCGGGCCATTCCGTTGTTGCTGCTAGCCCTAGGGCTATGGTATCTGATGCAGCATCTGCGGCATCGACACGTTCATGACCACATTGATGCGGGAGCAACCCGGAAAGCTCGTTCGTTTGGCATGTTACTTCTATCACTGGGTGTCGCCATGTTCCTGTCTCCCTGCCTGGAAATCGAAACGTATTTTCTGAGTGCAGGGGCTAAGGGCTGGCAAGCCGTCCTACAGGTTGCCCTGATCTACAATGTAATTACTTTATCTGGAATGCTGTTGATGGTGAGCATTGGACGAGGGGGACTAAGTCGGATAAATTCCCATTGGTTCGAACATAACGAGAATCTACTTACTGGCCTGACACTGGTCGGGCTGGCGGTTATAAACTTTTTTATTGAATTTTAACAACTATGGCAGACGATCATACTCATAATCACGACGATCATGACCACGACGATGTGGATCTGATTGAAGAGGGAACAACCCCGGTAGCGGATGCCGCCCCGGCAAAAAAAGGGCCGGAGCAAACCTGGCGAACGTATGCGCCGGTCATCATTAGCCTGGTTCTTTTATTAGGTGGTATTGCGCTGGATCATTTCGCTAAAACCGGCTCGTCCTTCCAGTGGTTCAAAGACCCAATTCGGTTTATCTGGTATGTTATTTCGTATTTGCCCGTTGGGTGGCCCGTGCTGAAGCGGGCCTGGAAAGGAATTGTGAGTGGGAATGTATTCACCGAATTCTTTTTAATGGGCGTCGCAACGCTAGGTGCTTTTGGTATTCGCGAATATCCGGAAGGCGTTGCCGTCATGTTATTTTATACAATCGGTGAGTTGTTTCAGGATGCCGCCGTACTCCGGGCACGCCGTTCGATTAAAGCGCTGCTGGATGTACGACCCGATGAAGTGACGGTATTGCGTAATGGACAAGCACAAACGGTGAAAGCGGCTTCAGTTGCCATAGGGGACGTCGTGCAAGTGAAACCCGGCGAAAAAGTTGGTTTAGATGGCACCATGCGTTCCGATAGTGGCTCGTTTGATACAGCCGCTTTGACGGGCGAAAGCGTTCCCCGAACCATTCATGAGGGAGAAGCGATCCTCGCTGGGATGATTAATCGACAGTCCCTGGTCGAAATGGATGTGACCACGCTCTATCAAGACTCCAAACTGTCCCGAATTCTTAAACTCGTGCAGCAAGCTACTGGGCGCAAAGCCCAAACGCAGGAGTTTATTGCCCGATTTGCTAAAATCTACACGCCAGCCATCTGCGGCTTAGCGCTGCTGATTACATTCATCCCGTATTTTTTTGTGGCCGATTATCAATTCCGCGACTGGCTCTATCGGGGACTTGTCTTCCTGGTCATCGGTTGTCCCTGTGCCTTGGTGATTTCCATTCCGCTTGGTTATTTTGGCGGTATCGGGGCTGGTTCCAAGCAGGGAATTTTGTTCAAAGGCTCGGTATTTTTGGATTTAATGACGCAGCTCAAAGTGGTTGTGATGGACAAAACAGGAACACTGACGAAGGGTGTCTTCAAGGTACAGGAAGTTAAGCCGGTTGGCATTGATGCAACAGAATTAACCCAGCTGACGGCCGCTTTAGAAAGCAAATCAACGCACCCGGTAGCTACCGCCATCTTAGAGCACGCCCGAATCCAGGTCGGGGAAAAAGGCCATGAATCCGTTTCGGTTGAGGGCGTCGAAGAAATCGCCGGGCATGGCCTGAAAGGTCGGGTGGATGGAAAAGAGATGCTAGCCGGGAATGCGAAGTTACTCCAGAAATTCGGTGTAGCCTTCGATGAAGCACTAACCCAGATTCCGTATACCATCATTATGACGGCGTTGAACGGACAATTTGCTGGTTATTTCACGATTGCGGATGAGCTCAAAGCGGACGCAGCGGAAGCGGTCAAGCGGTTGAAACAGGATGGTATTCGTACGGTCATGCTATCGGGGGATAAATCAGCGGTTGTTGAGGCTGTTGCCAAACAGGTCGGCGTAGACGAGTGGCACGGTGATTTGTTGCCTGAAGATAAAGTTCGGCAGGTCGAGCGGTTAAAAAGCGAACAGGCCACTAACCCTAAAGCGAAGCTGGCCTTCGTCGGCGACGGGGTAAATGACGCACCGGTAGTGGCGCTCGCCGACGTAGGTATGGCGATGGGTGGTTTGGGATCGGATGCCACGATTGAAACGGCGGATGTCATTATTCAAAATGACGAACCCGCCAAGATTGCTACGGCGGTTGAGATTGGGCGGGCCACCCGCCGAATCGTCTGGCAGAACATTACGCTCTCGCTAGTGGTCAAAGCCATAGTCCTGGTGCTGGGCGCGGGTGGCCTAGCCACCATGTGGGAAGCCGTTTTTGCCGATGTGGGCGTAGCGATGCTGGCCATCCTGAACGCCGTACGGGTGCAGAATCTCAAATTTAAGTAAGCAACAAGATTTGTCCATTTAACTCCTGTTCCGTCTGAATTATGAAGAAAATCATCATTGCTCTATTGTGTCTGTGCCCATTGCTAACCGAGGCCCACAGTTATTGGCTCGAATTGAAAGGTTTGGGTAAGGTCGGCGAACCAGTAACGGTACAATGCTACTTCGGCGAACTGGAAAACGGACTGCGCGAAAAAGCCGATAAACTGGCGGGCATCAAGGCCTTTACAGCCTCGGTGCTGCTGCCCGATGGCTCGATTCAGCCGCTCACGTTATCACCCGCCGAGAACTGCTATCAGGCGCAGTTTACACCCAGCCAGGCCGGTACGTACCAGGTGCTTTTGGTCAACGATACCCGTGACGTGCAGGACTGGACCAGTCACAAACTGGGCATTGTGCGGCCCCGCGAGTATTTGCGGGCCATCTGTCAGGTGGGTGAGGGAAGCCTGTTTGCCAAACCCGTTCATTATCTAGACGTAACGCCCGAAACGGGATTCGCACTAGGCAAACCGGCTACCTTACGGGTTACCAAAGACGGTGCTGCTTATGCAAACGCCCCTCTCAAGCTGACCAGTCCCGATGGGAAGCAGATCAAACAAATCACTGATGCCAACGGTCGGTTAACGCTAACGCCGACTGGAGTGGGGCAGTACGTGGTGGATGTGGACTTTATGGACAAAACGCCCGGACAATATCAGGACAAAAACTACCAGGCTGTGCGGAATAAAACGGCCCTAACGCTGGTTGTGGCTCCCTAAGCTTGATTGGTTCCGTTTGCTCACCCGAATGAATGCCTGATAACCGCTACGTAGGTAAATAAAAAAGCTTCCCCAGAGACAGCCAAAGCCAGACTCCGGGGAAGCTTTTGTTACTAACTACCTAATTAGGCAACCGGATCACTGTGTCCTGCGTCGTGCCGTTCAGCGTGATGCTCAGCCGCAGCCAGCGCATGCTGATCCGCTAAATTATGGTGGCCATAGGCCACATACGCTTCGTGAGCTTCCTGCTCATGATTGCCAGCTTCATGGAGTTGCTGCGCTTTTTCATGGTATTCAGCTGCTTTACGGAAATGATAAGCGGCTTCTTTGTGATGTTCGTGTGCCATAATCTAGACGTTGTTACGTGGTTTTGTCTACGACTTAACTGTCCTAATCTACTGTATGTTCGAGGTAGATTGGGTGTAATCGAAAAAGAAAATTACTGATTGCCTTTCACCTTAGATCGGCCCGTGTTTG
Source organism: Spirosoma sp. (assembly GCF_026391055.1). GTDB lineage: Bacteria > Bacteroidota > Bacteroidia > Cytophagales > Spirosomataceae > Spirosoma. Next base: position 19,722 of record NZ_JAPLET010000011.1, read on the forward strand.
CGATCAGCATCCGGTCACCGATCAAATCCGCTAAATGAACGGAGTCAGCCTGTTTCCAGGTGGAAATCAATTCGCCAGCATGATTATACAGAAAAAATCCCTGGCCCTTTCTATCCTGTCCAAACAGGTGCACGATGAATACTTCTTGCCCCCAATAATGCGCTTGATGGACTTCCCACGTATGCTGAGCCGTTGGAAAAACGCCTATCTCCTGGATCATTCGGTTCAGCCAGCGCAGTTTACGGGTAGGCTGGTCGCACCAGTGACGATGAGTCAACGGCCTTATCGATTGGCAGGACAACAGGCCCAGCGTGAGACAAAACAAAAACTTCATATGAAAATGGTTTAGGAATAGTCATAGCCTCTTGTAAGTGATCAGAATTTCATAACGACCATGGCAGCCGTAAAGGCGGCAAACGTTGTATAAGCAGCCGTCCGATGGTACGGTTTAAGATCGGGGCTTTGTGTTTCATAGAAAATAAACCCCAACGGCTAGCAACCATTGGGGTGAGTAATGTTAGAAGTAGGTTGAAAAACCAAACTGAAACCCGGCTGTGCGGGCGGGGGGATTGCCCAGTAAATCGGTTTGCCAGTGGTAGCGGTAGTTACCCCGAATCACCGTCGTAGGCGAAGGCCGGAAGCTCAGCCCCGGCACGATAGCCCATAGATCATCCCGCAGCGGATCACCCGTTTCGGCGAATGTACCCACGTTGTAATCAACCCGCTCCACGCGCAGAGCCGCGTTGACAACGGCTTTTTTCCAGCCAAACATGGTCTTCTTCACCAACGGATGCACGATGTCAATCCAGCCGCCCTGCTGCATCCGGCCAAATTGCTGGGTGTAGGTGGCGGGGACGTTGATGCTGGCCCACACGAATTCGCTGTTGATAAATGTACCCGTAGGTAGGGTTGTGTTGAAATCCAGTGCCCACACATCGACCCGCCGACGTTGATCGAGTACCAGCCCATCAATCTGGAATTTATTGTATACCCCTCCCATCCACGACAGGCCGATTTCGCCCCATTTGCGTCGTTTGAAAGCCATTTTGAGCGTAACTAACGGCACTCCATTGAAGCTCTCATCGAAGCGATCGCGGTTGGCTTTGGTGGCGGGCAGGAACGTGCGGTTCTGGCCGTTGGCAATGATCTGATCATCGAAGCCATTGGTCAGGTACGCTTCGTACGCCCATACCCAGTTAGCGGTGTATTTCTTGCCATATAAGCCAAAGCCCACATTGCTCCAGGTGGAGGGAATAATCGTCACCGACGAAATTGGCCGGTCGATAAACTCCCACTTAGGGCCATCGTGGTTCTGGTTGAAGGAACCAATCGGATTCATGATGATGCCCCCGCGCAGGTTCAGCAGCGGAGTCAATTCGATGTCCATTGCGGCAAACTCGATGTTGATTTCCTTCGTGCCGTCCTCGAACTCGATCTCGGAGAGAAACTTGATCCGCCGGTTGATGCTCGATGCCAGGAAGATGGTCATCCGGCGGGCCTGAAACGAAAGGCCATCAGTCTTGCCATTGGTTTGCATATACTGGGTATTGGCTTCCAGATAGCCCCCAATCGACACGGGGGCCTTCGTTGACGTGAGAAAAGGCCGGTCATACGTGGCATCCATATTAATCTTGAGGGCTCCCTTCTCCTGTTTACCCTTGCGAAGCGTCGAATCCCGGTAAAACAAGTCGGCAAACGCTTTGGGCATGGGGGTCGAATCAGTGGGTATCGGCTTGGTCACGGTCACCACAGTAGCCGCCGTAGCCGAGGTTGAAACGGGTCGGGCCGCGTCAGGCTGGGCATAAACCGCCACTTGTATCAGTGTAGACCCAATCAAAAAATAAAGTGTTCTCATCATCAGGCAATATTGATGTAGATGTACTGTTCGTCGGTTGTCACGGTGTATCGCTTCAGGCTATCCTCGGCGGGGCCTTCCGTTACCCGACCATCGGTGTCGTATTCGCTGCCGTGGGCCGGGCACGACAGGTAGCCGTCGTGAGCGTTGAGGTCATTGCCCTGATGGGTGCATTGCATCAGTACCGCCGTGAAGTTGTCGCCCCCAACCCGGCGCAGATAAATCGGGTGGGTCTGATTCTTCATTTCGACCACCATAAACGGGCGTTGCCGTTTGCCGTTGGGATCAAGGTCAAATTCTTTCTTGCTGATCTGAATCGCCCAGCCTTTGATGCGCGGAGCCTGGGCGTAATAGACGCTCGCACAGCTCGTCAGGGCGGCCGTCAGCACGGATGTACTCAAGCAGGCCATACCGCAGGTTTTCAGGACCGCCTGCCGCAGGAAGTCCTGTCGGGTTAATTTTACTTCTTTTTTCATAATAAAAAGGCGGTGAGGTTAGAGAGTGTCTAAGAAACGAAGTAGCTTACCGCGTTCGGCTTCAGCCAGGTTGGCGTACTTTTCCACGCTACGGCTGGCTTCCCCGCCGTGCAGCCGGATGGCCTCGTCTACGGAGTGGGCGCGACCATCGTGGAGCAGGAATACCCGCCCCCCCTGGGAATTTTGCGACAGGCCCAGGCCCCACAGGGCGGGTGTCTTCCATTCGGCGGTTTTAGCTATCCCTTCGGTGTAGCCGTCGTCAAGGCCCGCGCCCATATCGTGCAGCAGCAGGTCGGTATAGGGTGAGAAAGTCCGGTTGGCCAGCGCGGCTACATCCGATTGCCCTGTTTTCCAGTCGGGCGTGTGGCATTTGCCGCAATCCAGGCTGATAAACAGTTGCTTACCCGCCACTACCATTGGGTCGGCGGGGGTACGTTGCAGGGGCACTTTTAATGTTCGCAGGTAAAATACCACCGCATTGACCTTTGCCGACGTTACCTCCGGGTCATCTACGCCGTCGCCAGCCTGCCCGGATACATTGTAATTGATCGGATCTTCGGAATCAAACTCGGAGGTAATGCCCATATCCTGTTTGTAAGCATTGACGGTCTGATGCAACAGGTCTATAGCTGCCGCCTTCTTGCCGAATCGCCCAACGTACCTGTCGTTTTGTTCTTTATGGAACCACTGCGGTTTGAAGTAATGGGGAGCATGAATCCAATTGGGTACGCCCGAAATACCGTCCCCGTCCCGGTCGGTCGGGTCGGCATTTGCCAGAATCTGCTCGTCGGAAAGGGCAGCCAGTAGGCCCAGTCCGGTATTGGCAGGTGGGGTAAACCTAGAGAAGACCGCACCCGCAGGTAGTAATTCGGCGGTATGGCCCGGAATGGCCCGGTTTTGCAGTTGGGGGCCACCCTGCCCCATAAACCGATTACCCGTATCATCATGCTGTCCAAAGCGGGTGAGGGTGGTAAAGGGCGTTCCTTTCCCATCACCGGCATGGCAGGAGCCGCAGGAGCTGGCCACGAAAATAGGCCCCAAGCCTGTGGCCGGGGTAAAAATGTCGCGGTTGAAGGCGGCATCACCCAGCGCAAACAGGGCATTCTGTTCCGGGGTTAGCTCGGCAATTGGCCCGTCGAGCAGGGCATCGTCGGCAGGAGCCGCTGGCAAAAGCGCTTCGCAGGCCACTGCCACGAGCACAATTACCGAAAGCACTAGATAGAGTAGTGTTATCTTCTTCATCAAAAAGCAGGAAAAAAGTGAATACAGTGGCACTGTACACCCCGGTCGCAATGAACCAGTGGCTACTTAGTGCCAGAACCAGACCGGAAGGGCCTATTAATGCCGGAAAGAGAGCGGGGAGGGCGGGCCGCGCAGCGTGGGCCGGGCCAGGCATACCGTCCGTATCCTGTTTGTAGGGGCAGCCGGAACGGAACGGATAATAAAGCGCACCAACAGCAGCAGAAAGGCGATCAGTAGCGCAAACGTGGGTACGAACGCTGCGTTGCTGACCGCATCCAGCAGGAGCAATTCGTGGGTCGTGTGCGGGTTAGCCGACAGCGGACAGGATTTGCTAAAGAGGTTGTAGGGGTGTGCGTGGGTAACAATCTGTCCGTTGGCCAGCCGGTGTGCATGGCGGAACAGCACCGAGTTGATTTGCATCAACAGGAGTAAGCCCAGCAGGAGCCGGGCAATCCGTTGCCGTATGGGCGCGTGTGCTAACAAGTTGCAGTTGAAGCCATTCGGTGCAATCTACAGAAAATTTGTATAGGTACAATTTCCTATTCATTTCAACGTTAGCGTACATTGTACTATACAGGATCTACCTAGCTCTTCTGAAATGAAAATTCTCTATCGACTGGCCGCTATTCTACTCCTCACAATTGGCACAATGGCCACACGTAGTAAACAGACACCTTACGTAGACACGTATAAAGTAGATGTATCGAAGAGCAGCCTGCACTGGAAAGCCAGAAAGGTAACAGGCGAGCATATGGGTACGGTAAAGCTCGCCGATGGCACATTGCTACTCGATGATAACAAGCTGACGGGTGGCCAGTTTACCTTCGACATGAACAGCATTGTCTGCACCGATTTGACCGATCCGGAATACAACGCTAAACTGATCGGTCACCTGAAGTCCGACGATTTCTTCTCAACAGGCAAGCACCCAACTTCCTCATTTACCATTACGAAGGTTATGCCGAAGGGAGCCACCACCTACCTGGTAACGGGTACTATGCGTATCAAAGGGATTGCGAATGCTGTAACATTCCCTGTTCGGGTGAAACAAGATGGAGCGACGGTGGAAGCGCAGGGTAAAGTGACGCTTGACCGAACCCAATACGACATCAAGTACGGCTCAACATCTTTCTTTGACGCCCTTGGCGACAAAGCGATCTATGATGATTTTGATATTGAACTGAAACTAATAGCCAACAAGTGAGCCATTTGGTTAGCTATAGTCAAATAAAAATAGCGAAAAGCTCCCAATACGTCTTCTGGTATAGGTTGCGTAGCCTTTTACTTGGGAACCATTCATAATTATATCCGTACAGGTTCCTCTCCTACTTGACCAACGGTTTCTGTTCAAAAAAGGGTATTTAAATCAATTAATAGCGTCATAATTTCCTATCAATGAAAAGTTTTTGGTAATACCAACACGGCTAAATCCGTCCAATCAAACGATGATCTTTTTAATCAGGGATCACACCCGTAAGCTACTAGCTAAGTTGGACAATTAATAAAAAGCTCATCGTCTTATAAAAACGCTCCTATGCGAGACGATGGAGTACTCATAAAGCCACGTTTCAAAACGGGCGTTTGAAGAGATGGTTTCTTACTAGTTATTCTGAGCCTAATATTGGCATAACCAAACAAAGAGGTGTCTGGCCTCTGTCGGTAAATTTCCGACCACTTCGGCGGCTGAGGCCCGGCCGGGGACGGTCACCACGGACGATATGATGCAGCGCGACCGTATGTGTCCGAAAAATTAATTGGGCATCTTAATGGAGGTAAGGTGTATCGAAATAATCATCTCACAGAAAAGCCTTGTCCGTTGAATATGGAGTGACTCAAACTCGCTGAGAAATGAACTGCTGTAATCGCCTGATTTAAAATACCGATGTTTTCGCGAACGATTTCTAGGGTTAGATAATAGTAACACAACTTAGTCATTGATAGTAAGTTAACGAGTTCATTAAAAGCATCCGTTATCCGCAACGGTACGGTCCGCCGCAGGCCCGGCATTTGTTGGGAGAAAATGGCCGGTTGAGTAGGAGGGGAGCCAATCCGAATATCATTATGGGTAGCGTGAAATAGGATCAGGCAACCCATTCAGAAGCCATAGGAGTGGGTTTCGAGCTATTTAATCTCTACATGAAGTAAATCGTTAATGTGCTTCGATAGTCACTTGATTTCAACTACTTGAAGAGGTGTCGTGGTAACATTCCATTATATATCAGGCTAGAATCGCTTTATCATATTCGTAAATTCATTTGCTTGTTCCTCTCTGTTATGCGCAATCTATTATTTTTTCTATTGCAGCTATGGGTTCTCTCCGCAACTTGTCAGCCCTCAACTCCTCAAAAAGTCGCGTCTGGCCATCTACCCGTTATTATAGCTGATACAAAAGGGGCAATGCATCTGGTGTACGGCCAAGACTCAACCATCTTTTACGCTATGGCCAAAAGCCAAACGGCATCCTTTAACGCGCCAAGTAAGGTAGCGACCCTTCCCAATTTAGTGGCCGGGGCCAAGCGTGGCCCACAACTGGCTATCACGGATCAGTTTATTGTGATAACCGCCGTTAACCGGCAAGGTGATATTTATGCGTACTCACTCAACCGAGCTACAAATCAGTGGTCTCCAGCCGTACAGGTTAATGATGTACCCGAGATCGCCAAAGAAGGCTTTCAAGCCATCGCCGGTAGTGGCAATGGCTTGTTCCATGCCGCCTGGCTTGACCTGCGTGACGATAAGAAGAATAAAATTGTCGGAGCCTCTTCCCGGGATGGGGGGCGCACCTGGTCCAAAAATCAGGTTATCTATAGATCGCCTGATGGCACCGTTTGCGAGTGCTGTAAGGTTTCACTTGCCGCTAAAAATAATGATGTATATGTACAGTTCCGCAATTGGCTGGGCGGTTCACGTGACTTACATCTGATTCACTCGACGGATGGTGGCAAGACCTACGCTCCTGCCCAAAAACTGGGTACGGGCACCTGGAAATTAACGGCTTGTCCGATGGATGGGGGCGCGGTCGTTCTTTCAGCAGCAGGTCAGCCCATTACTGCCTGGCGACGTGAAAATAACCTATATACATGTTTACCCGGTGAGCCAGAGCAATCAATTACCACGGGTCGTAACATAACCTTAGCTGCTGGAACAGCACAACCCGTATTAGCTTGGGATGAGGGAGGCATCATTTGGGTCAAATCAGCGGCTAATCCAACACTCCAGGTTGGTAAAGGTCAGATGCCCAGTATTGCCGTTGCGGGTCAAACCGTAATGTGCGTCTGGGAGTCAGAGGGGCAGGTGATGATGGCTACAACTACTTTACGCCCTAAGCCGTAAGCATGAACTGGCAAGCTCCACTAGGTTTTAACCCGATGGAGCTTGTTCGCTTTACGATTTATTAAGCCGCCATTGCGTGGGCACCCTGAGCCATTTTACGGCATTCCTCAGCGCATTTCCGACAAGCTTCGGCGCACTGTCGGCAATGATCCATGTGGTCAGCATGTTTTCCGCACTCGGTAGCACAGGCTTCACAAAGGTGGGCGCAAAGCTGACAGACATCAGCTGCATGGGGACTACCACTGGCCATGAAGGTGACGGCCATATAACAAATCCTGGCGCAATCGCGATCGAGTCGAATGCAGTTGACCATCATTTTTACATCCACTTCGCCTAAACAGGCGTCGGCGCAGGCATCACAGCTTACGGCGCAGTCCTGGCAGGCGTCGATACATTCCTGAAAATGTTGGGGGGCTAAGGCAGTTTCCATACAAACAGACGTTTTGGTTATCAGTTAGATTAACTGATTCAACGTCGATAGGTTGAGTGGATTAATCCCGTTCGCTAAGGATACGGTTCACTTCTATAAATTTTGTAAAGGCTACACGGAATCCTGTAAATCATCTGTTTAGAAAAGCAATTACCTTTGTTTCGGTAATCGTGTATTCAATGCCAAAATCCCTACATACCCGTCTATTTTGCTGCTGGCTGGCCCTTCTGGTTTTGGTAAGCAGCATGGGCTTTGGTATGGTGGAACACTGGTGTCAGATGCGCGGCCACTCGAAGACCCTGCTGGCAGTTCAGAGAAGTTGTCCCAAACACTGTCTGGCTGACGAACCATCAGTTCCGGCAACGGGCGAACCGGTCGTTAAAAGAGTACCCTGCTGTAAGACAACGCTCAGTTATGAACACCTCGATGTGAGCAGCTTCGTGGCCGACTATCACCCGCATCAGGCTCCCCAGCCAGCAGATTTTCTACCCAATCCCCAATTTCAGCTTCTGCTGGCGGCTCTGCTGCCCTTCTCTTCGGCTGAACCCATTTCTTCGTTTGCCGACACCCCACTCCATCGAACGGGTCGGTTTCGTCTGACCTCCCTCTGTACCTGGCTTATTTGAGCCAACGATTCATGTCGCTACTCGCTGGCGGACGGATTTGAACGTCCCGGTCAGCGGTTTTTTTGTGCGACTCTGTTAAGCGGGGTTCCCTGCTCATGCGACCAGCGGCTATACCGGCCGAGGTGCTCCTTATGTTTTGATCCTGTCTAAGCTGAGCGGTTTCTATGCTAAGGAACCTAGCCTTCGGTCAGCTGTCAGACATCATTTTCACAACCTATCTTTTCCAATGAACAACCAAACTCCCGGACGGGCGCTGGCTATAGCGGCCTTATTGATGCTGGGCTTATCAGCCTGCAACATGCACGACATGTCGTCCATGCAACCCGAACTAAACATTAATTACCCCGCTGCCTACGTCGTCAATGCTGAGGGGAACAGCCTGTCAGTTATTGATCTGGCTGGTCAGCAGGTGAAAGAAACGATCTCCTTTGGCGAAGCCTCAGGCGGCCACAGTACGATGTCAATGACCGACATGATCATGTGGCCACATCACATCTACCTATCCCCCGATGGCAGCAAACTCGGCGTTGGGGTACCGGGTATGGACCTCAGCGCCGGTCATGCGGGTGGCACATCAGGCATGACCGGTCGGGTGCTGGTGGTAGACCCTAAAACGGGCGCGACGACGGTCAACCAGCAAACACCGGTGATGAACCATAACGCCGTGTTTTCGCCCGACGGCTCCGAAATATGGACCTCCCAGATGGATGATGCCGGCAAGGTATTGGTGTATAATGCAGCTACGATGGCATTGAAGAATACCATCGCGGTAGGCATGGAACCAGCCGAAGTAACGATGTCGGCAAACGGTCAATACGCATTCGTGGCCAATGGCATGAGCAATACGGTCACGGTCATCAAGGTCACCGACAAGTCGGTTACCAAGACGATTCCGGTTGGCGATGACCCGGTTGGCGCGTGGCCCGGAGCCGATGGCAGGATGTATGTAGATAATGAAAAAGGCCAAAGCATCAGCGTGATCGACGTAGCGACCTTAACCGTTGTGGAAACGATTAAGCTGGGTTTCACGCCTGGCTACGCAGCGTACCATGCCACCCGTAACGAACTCTGGGTCAGCCAGGCCGGAACAGGTAATAAGGTCTCTATTTTCGAGCGTATGAATGGTAGCTGGATGAAGATGAGTGAAGTTCAGACGGGCCTCGACGCGCACGCCATTGCCTTCACCAAAGATGGCGCAACCGCTTACGTCACCAATCAGGGGGCGGCTACGGTATCCGTGGTGGACGTTGCTAAACGCAGCAAAATTAAAGACATCTCGGTGGGTAAAAAGCCCAACGGCATTGTCCTCAAATACTAAACCCATTCGCGCCATGATCGCACTGACCAAAACAATTGCTACGCTTATCCTATTGACAGGTATGTTTACGCAAGCGACCCTTGCACAACTGAGCTTACCAGAACCCTCCCCATCAGCAACGGTCAAACAAAAGGTTGGCTTTACAGACCTGACCATCGACTATTCGCGCCCGGCAGTGAAGGGCCGAACCGTTTTTGGCAAGCTGGTCCCCTATGGCGAGTTGTGGCGCACCGGCGCGTCGGATGCCACCATCCTGACCATTACCGATCCGATGACCGTAGCCGGTAAACTCCTACCTGCTGGCAAATATTCGCTCTTCACCATCCCAACCCGCACCGAATGGACGGTAATCCTGAACTCGTATACGGAAGGGCATGGCACGGCGGGGTACGAAGCGAAGAACGATGTGCTGCGGTTTACGGTCAAACCTGATTCATCCGTGCGGTTTTATGAGTCGTTCACCATCGAGGTGCAGGATTTGGTAAAGAATCAGGCCAATCTGTACCTGACATGGGCCAATACGTCGGTGCATTTTCCGCTCGTGAGCAACGCTGACGAGCGCATTACGGCGGACATCCTAAAACGCACGGCAGCCGCTACCGATGAGGAGTCGGGCGTATTTTACCAGTCGGCCCTGTATTATTTCGACACAAACAAGGATGCCAAACAGGCCTTGACGTGGGCCACCAAAGCGGCTACCGGCAAACCGGCGTTCAATTACCTGCATCTGCAAGCCAAGTTGCTGGCGAAAACAGGCGATTACAAAGCGGCCATTGCTGCTGCCCGGAAGTCAGCAGCAATGGCCGCCGAGAAGAAGTTTACCGAGTACGTTACACTCAATAATCAGCTCATTGCTGAGTGGGAAAAGAAATTGTAAACCATGAAACCGGCTACTGCTTCGTACAAACCCGCCTTGCGCTGGAACGGCTTAACCCGGTATTATGACCGGCTAATGGCGCTAACCATGCAGGAAGAACACTTTCGGACGCTACTGCTTGAACCAATTCAGGACAGCAAGCCCAGGTACATCCTTGACGTGGGGTGTGGCACGGGTACACAGGCCATGTTATTGCATCGGCAGTTTCCTAGAGCTAGTGTGTTTGGGTTGGATGGTGATGAAACGGTTCTGGCTATTGCCCGGCAAAAACAGGCGGTGATAGGCTGGCCTCTCACGCTGGATCGAGGCCTGTCAACAGCAATGCCCTATCCCGACGGTAGCATGGACATCGTTACCTGTAGTCTTCTGCTGCACCATCTGTCTGATGCGGATAAACGGCAATCGATTTTGGAGATGCATCGGGTATTGTCACCGGGAGGTGTATTAATGCTGGCGGATTGGGGCAAGCCGGCCAATGAATTTATGAGGTTGTTGTTTTACGGTCTTCAGTTCTTTGACGGGTTCGATACAACCAGAGCTAACGTAGAGGGACGACTACCGAATATGCTCTACAGTGGGGGTTTTCGTCAGATTACTCAGACCAGTCAAGTCAACACGCTTTTTGGAACATTGGCTTTGCACTACGCAGTAAAGCCAGCCTAATTGCTTAAACAACGAATAGTATGAAAACCAAACAAACCGTAATGCTGATGCTGGCCTTGTTCATGGCCCTGCCTTCACTCTTGTTCGCCCAATCGGCCAACTACAAACAGCCAATGACTATTTCTGCCACTGGACAGATTAAAGATGGGGCGGGCAAAGCCGTTGGCACCATTTCAAAAGACCGGATGATTATGGATGCTACCGGTAAAAAAATTGCCTTCGTAGATGGTCAAGGCAACCTTGTGGATGCGAAAACGGGCAAGAAAATGGGAAGAATGGGCAAAGATGGCAAAACATACATGGATGCCAACGGCGATTTGATGTTCACCATTAAGGACAATGCCGACAATACATGCGACATTTTCGACGCCAAAGGTACTAAAATCGGCAATGTGCACGACAGCTATAAAGGGTCGGCCTGTGCGCTGCATTGCTTTCAGGCCGGGCATACGCACATGAAGTAAGCCAGGCAAGTTCCTCCGGTTGGCATCCCAATACCCGTTGATGTAGGCTACCCATTTATCACCTGAAACAATGAAGCAAATTCGGACACTATGGTTGATTTCCGCTCTTCTGTTACTGATTCAACCCGGTTTTGGACATGGTGGAAAACACAAGAAGAAAGCCGCAACCGACTCAACCCGTCGCGATTCGAGCATGAGCCATCATCAGTCGATGAATCATGTAGGTATGGTTGCCGATAGTATGCACATGGATGAGGTTCAGGCGATGGCACCTATGCCTGCTCCACTGGACGCTTATCCGACGTATCACCCGATGATCGTCCACGTGCCTATCAGTATGCTACTGCTGGCCGCGTTGTTACAGCTGGTAGTTTTACTAAAACCATCGGGGCCGCTCAATTGGATAACGCTGCTGGTCGCTGCCGTTGGAACGGTGGGGGCGTATGTAGCGGGCACGTATGTGCACCCGCATACGGACGGCTTGAGCGATGCGGCACAACTAGCTTTAGAAACCCACGAAACCTACGCAGATTATACGATCTGGCTGGGGCTGGCGGGAACGTTACTTAAAGGCATAACGCTCTGGCGACCCCTGAAGTGGCTGGAAGGCGTAGCGGCCCTTGCTTTGGTCGGGGCGGGCATTGCTGTCGGATTGGCCGGCCATCAGGGGGGCGCGTTGACGTACCTCTACGGTATTGGCCCACGGGGGGCATACCTCGAACAGCATGAGGGGGAACCCGCCGATGGCAACCGGCACGAACATAAACAGTCACAGAAAGTCGAATAAGCTGGTATGAATCGAACCTGGCATCTGCGCATTCGTAAAACCCACCGGTATCTGGGGCTGTTCATCGGCATTCAGTTCCTGCTGTGGACACTGGGCGGACTGTATTTCAGTTGGTCAAACCTCGACGATATTCACGGTGACCATCTGAAACGGGCCACGACGGGATTTCCCGTCCCCCAATCGCTGGTTTCGCCTTCCGTTCCCATGAACGCGTTACAGCAGATGGGCATGACTTCCGTTCTGACGGTGACCCTGATCGAGGTACTCAACCGGCCTTTCTACCAGCTAAGCTATCTGATGCAGCATGGAAACGGTCATGTCATGACTCATACCCAACTGGCAGACGCGAAGACCGGTCAATTGCGGGGTGAGCTAACGCAAACCGAGGCTACTGCCCTGGCCCGGCAACGATTTAGTGGCCCCTCCGACGTTGAGCGGGTTGAGTACCTGACAACGACCAGCGGGCACCACGAGTACCGTGAAAAGCCGCTGCCCGCCTATGCCATTACGTTCCGGCAACCGGCTCACGCGACGGTATATGTTGCGGCACAACTGGGTACGGTGCAAACCGTGCGAACCGACCCCTGGCGCATTTTTGATATGCTCTGGATGCTCCACACGATGGATTACGAAGGGCGTGACGACATTAATAATGGTCTGCTTCGGGCCTTCTCTATACTCGGATTGCTGACAATCTCGTCGGGGTTTGCGCTGTATTTCGTTTCGTCTCCCCAGTTAAGGCGGAAGCCGAAACAAGGACGAAAATCGTTACCAACCACCTTGTAATCAATCAAATACTTTACCAAGTAAATTCTAGATAACCAATGAAAACGATTCGATTAACCATGGCCGTCCTGGGCCTATCATTAGTCTCACTGGCTGCTTCTGCCCAAACGACGACACCGGCACTCACCGCTTATTACACGGTAAAAGATGCCCTCGTCGCGACCGATGCCGGGAAAGCCAAAACGGGTGCAACCACGTTGGTCGATGCGCTGGGGAAGGTCGATGCTGGCAAGCTATCCGTTACCGATAAGAAAGCCTTGGTGACGGCGAAAAGTAAAGCCGCTGCCATTAGCAAGTCGACGGATGTAAACGCACAACGGGAGCAGTTCGAGGCCCTCTCAATGAGCATGATTGCCCTGGCAAAAGCCATTAAGCCCGCTAAAACATACGTCCAGTTTTGCCCGATGGCCGCTGAGGGTAAGGGCGCCTCATGGCTCAGTTCTACCCGTGAGGTACGAAATCCATACTACGGTGACAAGATGCTGAAGTGTGGGTCAGTAAAAGAAGAAATATAGTGTTACACCACCCGGAGACGATCTAACGGATTGTCTCCGGGGAACTTACTGCTGATGGCTCTACAGGAACTCTATATTAAAAACATGGTATGCGACCGCTGTATCTGGGTCGTGCGCACCGAATTGGAACGATTGGGCTATTCGGTCACGCAGGTCGAGTTGGGGCGGGTTCTACTGGAGGAGTCTTCTGCTGATCTGACGACAATTACCGCCATGCTGGAGCGGCATGGGTTTGCTTTATTAACCGATAAAACGACCCGCGTGGTTAACCAGGTCAAAACCCTGATTATCGAATTGATCCAAAGCGGGCACATCGCTGGGCTACGAACGACGTTGTCTGATTATTTAGCCGACCATGTTGGTTTGGACTACGCGCACCTGAGCCATCTGTTTTCCACAACGGAGAATTTAACTATCGAAAAGTTCTGGATACTTCAGCGGGTCGAGCGGGCCAAAGAACTGTTGAGCTACAACGAAATTTCCATCAGCGACATCGCCAAACAGTTAGGGTACAGTAGTGTGGCTTATCTGACGAATCAGTTCAAGCAGGTAACCGGCCTGACACCCGCTGCCTACCGGAATCAGCATACGACCGACCGAAACCCATTGGACTGGATATAAAGCGATCGGATCGACTACACACGTTAAACGCACTGAACTGTCGGCTAATACACTTTGATGCGCATCGGAAAGCAAAGCAGACTTTGACGGGGGCCTAGGTAAACCAGTAAAACCTGCTTCAAGGGCACACGAACTAAAATCTTGCAAGCGCGTGCGGGAATTGTATAACGGCTCCATACCGCTTCATGACGACCTTTGCCGGGTAATTTAGACAAACCTGGAAATGGTCATGGAAACGATAAAACTGAAAACAAATATTAAGTGTGGGGGCTGCGTGGCCACGGTAACGCCTTTTTTAAACGAATCCGTTGGCGCAGGCAACTGGCAGGTCGATACGCAGAATCCCGATAAAGTGCTGACGGTGCAGACGGAAGCGGTCCAACGTCTCGGCGTTACGGCCGATACCGTCAAAGCAGCCGTACAGCAGGCAGGCTACAAAGCCGAAGTGTTACCCCAATAAGCTGGGAAACCCTTCGACCTTGAAAGCCGCCACGAACAGGCGGCTTTTTTTATAAGCTGCCCACGGATGAAACACTAAAACGCGCCGGGTCGTACAGACCGACAAACCGGCCAATCGGTATGATTGAAGGATTGATGAAATTTTCGCTCCGTAACCGCTTCATGGTACTGCTGCTGGCATCGGGCCTGTTTGGTTGGGGCGTGTACTCGGTAAAGACGGGAAAGATTGACGCGATTCCTGACCTGTCGGAGAATCAGGTGATTGTTTTTACCGAGTGGATGGGCCGCTCTCCGCAGCTCATCGAAGACCAGATTACGTATCCGCTCGTGACGAACCTACAGGGTTTGCCGCAGGTGAAATACGTGCGGGGTACGTCCATGTTCGGCATGAGCTTCGTCTACGTGATCTTTAACGATGATACAGAGGTGTATTGGGCCAGAGAACGGGTGCTAGAACGGCTCAACTATGCCGCCCGGCTGCTGCCCGGAGGTGTTTCGCCAACCCTTGGCCCCGATGGCACCGGCGTGGGACATATTCTCTGGTACACGTTAGAAGCACCCGGCATGGACCTGGGCGAACAGCGGGCCGTGCAGGACTGGTACGTCAAGTTTGGCCTGCAAAACGTACCGGGTGTCGCTGAAATTGCCTCATTCGGCGGTTTTCAGAAGCAGTACCAGGTTACACTGGATCCCAACAAGCTGACCTATTATGGCCTGTCCGTACCGCAGGTCATCGGGGCTATCCGGGCCAACAATAACGAAGCTGGGGGCCGTAAATTTGAATTGAGCGGTATCGGCTACATCATCAAGACGACAGGCTATTTGCAATCCGTTGAGCAGATTCAGAACATTCCACTGAAGACGCTCAGCACCGTCCCTGTGCGTGTGGCCGACGTGGCAACGGTCCAAATGACGGGGGAGACCCGATTAGGCATTTTTGACCTCAACGGGCAGGGCGAAGCGGTGGGCGGGATCGTGGTGATGCGCTACGGCGAGAATGCTGATGAGGTCATTGGCAACGTCAAGCAGAAAATGGAAGAAGTCGCGAAGGGCCTGCCCGAAGGGGTCAAGTTCAATATCGTCTATGACCGAAGCGGGCTGATTCAGGAGTCGGTCGCCTCCATTCAGCATACATTGATTGAGGAAATGATTGTGGTCTCGCTGGTGGTGATTCTATTTCTGCTGCACTGGCGGTCAGCCGTCAGTATCATCATTCAAATTCCGATTACCATTGCCACGAGCTTTATTCTGCTCAACGCCTTCGACATTTCCTCAAACATCATGTCCCTAACAGGCATTGCCCTGGCGATTGGCGTGATCGTCGATAACGGTATTATCATGGCCGAAAATGCGTACAAGAATTTAGCCGTTCGGCAGGCTGAGTTAACGGCAACACGTAACGGGGAGCCTGCTGTTCCGCCATCCGGCACGGTCAACGACACACCATCGGCCACCAATGGCCATGGGAAAGGTGACTACATCAATGGACAACCGGTCCCTGAACCCACCCCACAAACGCGCTAACATCATGTGGAAAAAGATAAAAAGTTGGTTCGGTTACGGCCCTAAAAACTATGTAGAGATCCCTGACGAAGAACGGCTGGCAATTATTGAACGGTCGAGTATTCAGGTGTCAAGGGGCGTATTTTATTCGACCATCATCATCATTACCTCATTTTTACCAGTATTTCTGCTGACCGGCCAGGAAGGCAAGTTGTTTCACCCGCTGGCCTGGACGAAGACATTTATCCTGCTGGTAGATGCGTTTTTAGTCGTTACGCTGGCTCCCGTAATGCTTTCGCTGTTCATGAAAGGCCGTTTTAAAGACGACCATGCCAACCCCATCAACCGCTTTCTGGAACGGATTTATGAACCCATTATCCGGTGGGTAATGCGCTGGCGCAAGACGACCATCGGTATTAACCTGCTGGCACTGGCCATCAGCGTACCCATGCTGATGAGCCTAGGCTCGGAGTTCATGCCGCCCCTGGATGAGCAGTCAATTCTATTTATGCCCGTGACCCTGCCCGACGTATCGAACGCCGAAGCCAAGCGGATTTTGCAGGTGCAGGACAAACTCATCAAATCGGTCCCGGAAGTGGCTAAAGTGCTGGGCAAGGCGGGGCGGGCCTCGACAGCGACCGATAACTCACCCATCAGCATGATTGAAACCATTATCATGCTCAAGCCCAAGGCCCAATGGCGGGAAGGCATTACCAAGAAAGACCTCATTAACGAACTGGACGCCAAACTTCAGATTCCGGGTGTGGTCAACGGCTGGACACAGCCCATCATCAACCGCATCAATATGCTATCCACCGGTATCCGTACCGACGTAGGCATTAAGGTACACGGGCAGTCACTCGACAGTATTTACGCGGTTTCGGAACAGGTTAAAGCGGCGTTAAACGGAGTGCCCGGCATAAAAGATCTGTATGTAGAGCCCGTGACAGGCGGTAAGTACCTGACCGTCGATGTGAACCGGGAGGCGCTGGGCCGCTACGGACTGAATGTGGATGACGTCAACAACGTGGTCGAATCGGCCATTGGCGGTTCTCCCATCGGGCAGACGATCGAAGGTCGCCGCCGTTTTTCCATCAATGTACGGCTGGCGCAGGATTACCGCAACAGCGTCGAGCGAATCCGGCGCATTCCGATTGCCACGGCTGCTTTTGGTACGGTTCCGCTTTCGGCGATAGCCACGGTCAAGTTTGAGAACGGCCCACCGATGATAACGTCGGATAACGCGCTTCTCAGGGGTGCGGTGATGTTCAACGTGCGGGACCGCGATCTGGGCGGTACCGTTGAAGAAGCCATTGCCAAAGTGAATCGGGATCTGAAGTTACCCAATGGTTATTTTCTGGAGTGGAGCGGGCAATATGAAAACCTCATCCGAGGCCGTCAAACCCTGCTGCTCATTGCGCCCATCGTCCTGGTAGTCATATTCCTTTCCCTGTACTTAGCCTTTGGCTCAGCGCGGGAAGCGTTTCTGAGTCTCATTACCATTCCCTTCGCCTTGATCGGCGGGGCCTACATGGTGTACTTCTACGGCGTAAATCTATCGGTGGCCGTAGCGGTGGGTTTCATTGCCCTGTTTGGCATTGCGGTTGAAACGGGCGTAGTGATGGTTATTTACCTCAACGACGCCATGAAACAACTCGTGGCCAAGCGGGGAAACTCCCGCGAAACCATCAGCCGGGAGGAGCTTCGGGAGTACGTGATCAACGGAGCAGCCAAGCGGCTGAGACCCAAAATCATGACCGTATCGGTAGCGCTGTTTGGTCTGGTGCCGGTGCTATGGGCAGGTGGTGTAGGCAGCGACGTAATGTTACCGATTGTCCTGCCGATGATTGGAGGTGTGCTGACCTCTTCTACACATATACTGCTCGTCACCCCCCTCATCTTCCTGATGACCAAGGAGTATGAATTACGCAAATTTGGTAAACTCGACGTATTAGATGCATCGCATTAATCCCATACCGATTCTTTGTCTATTGCTGGCGGGTCAGGGCTACACTCAGACAGTCGGGCAACCAATACCGGCTCCCCGAACGGGCCAGAATGAGACCGACCCCGCCGTGCGACGGACCGTGCCGGTGCTGCCGCTGGATACTGTGCTGATCCGCATTGACCAGCGTAACCCGCTGCTGAAACCGTACGGAAGCCGGGCTGCTGCGGCCCGTGCCTACGCCGAGGGAGCCCGTAGCTGGATGGCCCCGATGGTGGGCGTGGGTACGTTCATGGCTCCTTATCCGGCGCAGATGATTATGGACGAGCGAGACAAAGGCTTTGGCATGGTCTCCGTCGAGCAGGATATTCCCAACCGGGCCAAGCAGCGGGCCACTCAAGTCTTTCAGCAGTCGAAAGCCGCCGTTGAGGAGGCCGCACGGGGCGTAACGCTCAACCGGCTGCGCTCGGATGCCAAACAACTCTACTTCGATTGGCTCGTGCTGGAAAAACGGCTGACGGTACTGGCCGAAAACCGGCGTATTCTGCAACTGATGAAAAAGCTGGCTGACATCCGCTACCCCTACCAGCAGGGCAGCTTAGGTAACGTCTATAAAGCGGAAGGACGGCTCTACGAGCTGGATAACATGGTGACGATGACCGAGGCCGATATTGAGCGCAAACGCATTGGGTTGAACACGTTGATGAACCGGCCCACAGTTGAGGCATTCCGACCGGATACTACCCTACGGCCGACCGAACCGCAACAGGCTCTGCCTACCACGGAAGATATTGGCCAGGTACGTTCCGACATCCGTCGCATGGACCGGCAGATACTGAGTATGCAGGCAGGTATCGAAGCGCAGAAAGCGCAGGCCCGCCCCGACTTTCGCATCCGCTTCGATCACATGCAGCCCTTCTCCGGGGTCAAGAGCATGATGCCCACCCAGTTTACGCTCATGGGTATGATTTCGATTCCGGTTGTGCCTTGGGCCTCACGAATGTACAAAGCCGAAATTAAAGGCATGCAGCAGGATATCGAAGCTATGCGCTATGAGCGGGAAGGCATGCTCATCGAAACGCAAGGCATGGTCGCCCAGATGCTGACTGACATACGGAACATGCGAACGCAGGTAGACAACTACGAACGACGGGTAATTCCAACCCTGCGCAAAAATTACGACACCCAGCTGATTGCTTACGAACAGAACAAAGGAGAATTACCCGTCGTCATTGATGCCTGGGAAACACTAAATATGACGCAGATGGATTACCTGACGCGCCTACAGGACTATTACCGCATGATTCTGAGCTATGAACGGGAACTGGAGAAATAACAGGCATTTAGGGTTAACAGCCCGGTTATTGGTGCTGGCCTTGATAGTCTTTGCAGGCTGCAAAAGCGGCAATGAGACGAACGAATCCAATCAATCCGGCGGACCGGCGACCGGTGTTCATGCGGAACACGACCGGGCTGCTGACGAAGTAGCGTACACCTGTCCGATGCACCCGCAAATAGTGCGGAACAAACCCGGTACCTGCCCGATTTGCGGCATGGATTTGGTCAAAAAAGTGAGCGCGGGGGGGGATAGCCTCGTGGTTAATGCCGACCTAGAAGCGTTGCTGCAATCAACCAACTCGGTCGTTGTCGCCAACATTACCACGGTTCATCCCGAACGGCGTGATGAAGCCGTAGTGGTGCAGGCCAATGGAGTTGTGACATATGACACGCGTCGGCTCTACACCATTCCTGCCCGGTTTGGTGGGCGGGTGGAGAAGCTGTACGTACGTTTCAATTACCAGCCGATTCGCAAAGGGCAAAAACTGCTCGAACTCTATAGTCCCGATATTGTGACGGCCCAGCGCGAACTGCTCTACCTGCTCGATGCCGACGCGGGTAACGCGCCATTGATTGCGTCAGCGAAGCAAAAACTTCGGCTGCTGGGTGTCACAGACGGGCAAATTGCCGACCTCGTCCGCACGCGCAAGCCCAGTTACTCACTGGCTGTGTTTAGCCCTTACGACGGCTACGTCGTAGAAGAGTCAACCGGTTCACCATCGGCAGCCACGCCTGCATCAGGCGGCATGGCAACAGGCGGGTCGAGTACAGGCATGGGCAGCGGTGGGGGCATGAACGGCGTAGGAGCTACGGCGGGAACGGATGAAGTCACGTTCTCTGCCCCAACTCCGGCACCGGATGGTGGCGCTGTCGGTGGGTCGCTGTTACTTCGGGAAGGACAGTACGTCCAAACCGGTCAAACCCTGTTCCGGGTGGTCAATGCCAGCCGCCTGTGGGCTGAGTTCCGTCTGTACGCCCGCGATGCGGCCGGTATCAAGCCCGGTGATGCGTTGACCATCTCGTTTGATCAAACGGGCCAGCCAGCACGTCCGGCGCAGGTAAGTTTCGTGGTTCCGTTCGTGGAAAACGGGAATCCTTTTGTTACGGTACGAGCCTACCTGCCGGGTAGTAATTCGGTGAGGGTGGGCCAATTAGCCCGGGCAAACATTCGTCGGGGTGCTACCGGCCAGCATGCCAACGATGAGCTTTGGTTGCCCGCAACGGCCGTGCTGGATCTGGGCAATGAACAGGTTGCGTTCGTGCAGCAGGAAAGGCCGGGAGTTTTTAGACCCATCCGTGTCCAGACAGGGGCTCAGGTAGGTGGGTTCGTGGTCATCAGGAGTGGCGTGACGAAACAACAGGCCGTGGCCCGGAATGCCCAGTTTTTAATTGATAGTGAAAGCTTCGTTAACGTAGCCCAGGCTACCCAATAATATGATACGACGATGGCTATACGGATCGGCGGGTCTGTTAATACTGTTTACTGCTTCCTGCCAACCGGGAGGTACGTCCTCGACTACAGCGGATGATTCGACGCAAATTGCCGCCAGCGACCATGACCACTCAGGACATAATCACCGCCCTGACGCGGAGGGAGGTACAACCTATACCTGCCCAATGCACCCACAGATTGTACAATCGGCACCGGGTACGTGTCCTATTTGTAGTATGGATCTGGTCGCTGTTGTAAAAACGGGTGCCAAAGCCGCAGAAATCATGCTTAGCGCCAGTCAGATGCAGTTGGCCAATGTTACGGTGCAACCCGTATCGTCGGGCAGCATTGGTAACAGTACCGTCTTAAACGCCCGGTTAGCGGCCGATCAGCAGCAAACGGATGTCATCAGTAGCCGGGTGGCTGGCCGAATTGAGCGGCTGTACGTAAAGGAAACTGGCCAGACCATCCGTAAGGGTCAGGTACTGTACGAAATCTATAGCGAACCCCTGCTTACCCAGCAACAGGAATACTTGATTGCGCTGCAACAGGAGCAGGAAATGGGTAACAGCGAAGCGTCAAACGCATCCGGGCGGTATAGTCAGTTTCGCCAGGCCGCCGAGCAGAAGCTCCGGCTTTACGGCATGACCGCCGGGCAGATTGCCGCTTTAGGCAAAACGAAGAAGGTACTGCCCCGTATTCCGTTCGTAGCTTCGGCAGGGGGTACGGTTACCGAGATTGCGGCCAGTGAAGGGCAGTACGTCGGTGAAGGGGCGTTACTCTACCGGCTGGTTAATCTCGGCCAGCTGTGGGTCGAGGCTGAGTTATACGCCGGTGAAGCGAAGTACGTGAAAGTCGGCGACCGGGTATCTGTGCGAGTAATCGGGTACGAAGGGGACTTAACGGCGCGGGTTGCCTTCATCAACCCCGAATACCAGGCGGGCAGTCAGGTACTTATCATGCGAGCTGTCCTGGCCAACCCGGGCGGGCGGTATCAACCCGGTCAACAGGCTCAGGTGCTGCTCCGGCATGGGGTACAGCGCGGGCTGACGCTGCCCGTTGATGCAGTCGTTCGGGGGGGAGAGGGCGCGGTCGTGTTTGTGCAAACAGGGCCGGGTACGTTCCAGCCGCGCCGGGTGCAAACCGGTACTGAAACCGATCAGCGGGTGGTCATCACCAACGGACTCAACGGCGACGAGACCATAGCCATGTCAGGAGCCTACCTGCTATACAGTGAGTTGATTCTCAAAAAAGGGGTGAACCCGTTTACTAAACAGCCAGACGACGATGGCGTTAAATCGACCCCAAACGCCGAGACAAACCCAGCACCGGTTGCCAATCGCCAAGCGGAAGCAACCCCAGTCAGCCAATCCGGGAAGCCGGTAGCAGATCTCTCATCTGGCAAACCAACGGGTAGTGGTGCACCGGACACCTTCAAAAAGCAGTTAACGGGTGTATATGAAGCCTCGTTAAAATTGACTGAAGCGTTGATAGGCTCTAATAGTGGAAGCACAAAAGTTGCGGCAATCGGGGTCGAAAAGGCACTTTCAGGGGTGGATATGAAGCAGCTGTCCGGTCAGGCCCATACCGACTGGATGACATACCTGAATGCCATGAGCGCGGCTCTGATAGCGATTCGTCGTACGGGCGATCTAGGCAAGCAACGCACGGCCTACGCTCAGTTTGAGGACGGTTTGTACCGAAGCGTGAAGACGTTTGGCATTACGGATAAACCGGTGTACCGCCAATACTGCCCGATGGCCCTGAATAATAAGGGCAGTTACTGGCTCAGCGACAGAAAGCCCATCCGCAACCCCTTTTTCGGCGATCAGATGCTGACCTGCGGAGAAACGAAGGAAGAAATCAATTGATCCGTTACGTCAGACTACTTGCTTAAACGCAATTTCTATGGCTCTACCTCTATCCATCCGTGCATCCCGGTTTCAGTCCATAAATAGAAAACTCAGACGCTTTCCCGCCAAACTGGTCAAGCTGGTAATAGGCAAAGGGTCCCGTTGGTATTATCGCCGATTGGGGTGTCAGTTTTTAGATAAACCACAAACAGCCTATCAGCTTGAACCGTATCAGCGCCTTACTTACCCCGCTAACGCACTGTCCCTCTCTGAGATCGCCGACCTGAACAATCCTGTGAAGGTGTATTTCACCGCAAATCAGTCAGAAACTGAACCTGTTTCAGTATGGCTTTTAGGACAGTTCAACGGAGCGCTTCGGCAACTTCCGTATGGGGGTATCCGCAGTCGGAAGTATGTTTTTTGTACGGATATCAACACGGATGACTTCTTTCGAAACGTCCTTCACCTAAAAAAACGCCAACAAGTCAGCACTACAACCTTAATTGCCCCCTGGAGTCATTACCTGGATGGCGTGGTTTGGGGCGGCTATTTTGACTTCGTGATGTTAGTGGCGGGAAAGTTATGCCGGATTAAAGAAGCCATTCCTGAAACTACGTTCAACGAAGCCATCGTTGCTTACCCCTTATTTAACACCGCCTACGAGCGTGAGTATCTTTCCTTACTGGATATAGATCCGGGTCGTATCGTGGACACCCGCACGACGCAGGTACGTTTCGAGCAATGTGTGCTGGCGAATACCGGCCATTGGTTTTATCCAAACAAGGCAGACATCGACGCGCTCCGCAAACACATCTTATCTAAACTTCCTCCACCAACTGGAAAACGCAGTCGGGTATACATTAGCCGCGCGGGGCGACGGCGAGTGCTCAACGAGCCTGATTTGATCGACTTGCTGCGACGCTATAACATTGAGGTGATTGAAGACAAGCCGCGTTCAGTAACTGAACAGGTGGCTATCTACCAAAACGCCGAGTTTATAATTGGCCCACATGGGGCCTCGTTTGTCAACATCCTCTGGTGCCAACCTGGTACACATTTGTTCGAGTTGTTTGCCCCAACCTATTTCCCCGATTTCTATCGAAACATATCTGAGCAACTGGGCCTACGCTATTCGGCCTACTTTCACGGCTCGGCAGCAACGGGGGGGTGGGCTGAAGGATTAGAAGACGATATATATGTGTTGGTGGATGAGCTGGAGCGGTGTCTGGAAAAGATTTTTAACTATGGCATAGCGTACAACTGATCTTATCAGGCGATTGTTTGGCAGATAGTACGGATCACATTGCTTGGCTAAACTTTTCAGAATGCTCGAAAGTGCAGCTTTTTTCGATTTTGTATAGTACGCCACTTAGTTCTCATTGCCACAATTCGTGTAGTTACCACCAATGCCTGGCTTAACAGTCTTCTTTGACTGAGCGTATAGTTTATAGGTCAGTAGAGGATTACCAGTTGTCTTAAGGCAAAGCCAAGAAGTTCATATTCCTGCCTGCCGTTTTCCACCCCTGGGTAGTTCTACGGAAAGGGAGATAATTCGTCATTTGGAAGAAAAATCAGTCTCACAAACTCAGCTAAAATGTGAGTGTCATGTCTTAGAATAGGTTTACAGCCCTCAATTGAACTGTAACATGAACAAAAGGCTGTCCGAGAATATTTGCTGGGTGGGTATACCTACCTGCAACTAGAGAAAAAATATGGCATCAGTAAAGCCACGATAAATCGGTGTATGCTCAAGTATCAAGCCCAACAGCAGGCTAAACTAAAAGGCGTGGGCTTAGCTTCCGATCCCATGAAGCCAAAACCCAATCAACCGCCTACCGTTGAGCAACTCCAAAAGCTGTTGGAGCGCGAACAACTACGCAATAAGCTGCTGAACGCCATGCTCAATATTGCCGAGGACGAACTGCAAGTCCCGATCCGAAAAAAGTTTGGCACTAAGCGGTCAATAAAGTGAGGCACAACGAAAAGCGACACAGCCTGTGGGCGTTGTGTGCACTGCTTGGTTATAGCAGGCAGGCCTTCTATCAATTTGAAAAGAACAATAACCAGAATTGCTTTAAAGCCGAGCTGGTTATTCAGCAAGTGTTGCTTCACCGCGCTCAGCAGCCCCGCTTAGGCACTCGAAAATTACTGGTGCTGATGCAGGATTTCGTCCAAGAGCACCAGTTGAAGCTGGGTCGAGATGCGCTGTTTAATTTGCTACGAGCCCATAAGTTATTAGTAAAAAAACGTCGCCGTAGAGTACAGACTACTTTTTCAAATCACTGGCAAAAGAAATATCCGAATCTAATTCGGGAGTATGTACCCAAGGCGCCCAACTTGTTATGGGTGAGCGACATAAAGTATATATTGGTCGGTGATGGCTTTGCTTATCTGAGCTTAGTGACCGATACTTATAGCCTAGAAATTGTTAGATCTGTGTATCGGAAACGTTGAGTGCGATGGGTAGTCTGAAAGCCTTGGAGATGGCCTTAAAAGCCTGCCAAGACACTTCTGAATTGATTCACCATAGTGACCGGGGTGTGCAGTATTGTTGCCTGGAGTATGTCAGTCTTTTACAGAATAATAACATCCAAATCAGTATGACGCAAAGCGGAGACCCCTTGGAAAATGCGATCGATGAACGGGTGAATGGAATACTAAAAGCGGAACTATTAGCCGATCAGTACCCTAGCCTGAGCGTAGCCAAAAAGGGGATCGCCCAAGCTGTGTTGATCTATAATTCATTGCGCCCCCATAGCAGTTGTGACATGCTGACCCCACAACAAGCCCATCAGCAACGGGGCGATTTACGAAGACGCTGGAAAAATTATTATAAGAAAAGGGAAGTAGAGCTAGAAGTGGATAGCTAATTTTTGGTTGAGATACTGTGAACCAATGGTAGGACTATAAGCATGAACTAATAAATTCACCCCGAAACTGTAAACTTATTTTAGGACGCTACAGAGATTTTGATTTTGATTCGTGGTACTGTCTTTAGAAGCAAGAAAAGCTATATAATTTTTTTAAGATTCCACTAAAATCCTCACATTCGTATCTTCAAGCACGACCTCTTGGGGTTGATGCAGCGTAGCTCCTATTATGGGAGCTACTATTTTTTGTCCCTCGTTCGTGTAATCTGACTGGTAAGATTGGTTTTTTTTCCACAGACTATAAATAATGGTGAGCAGCTTGCGTTGGACGGCTACATACCCTTTCATTTTAATATGGGTCCGTTCATAGACGCGTTCAAATAAGCCTCTAAAAGGGCGTTGCTCGTAGCGCACTACCGATAGAGATGGCATATACAAGGCCCGTCGGATCCGAGCATTACCCCGTTTACTAATATGAGTTTTACCCACCCGTTTACCACTTTGGTTCTCGACCACATCATAGCCCGCATAGCTGACTAATTGACGATGGTTCTCAAACAAAGCGAATTCATTGGTTTCGGTCAGGAGGTTGGCAACAGTCAACATACCTATACCTTTAATCTGACAAATTTGATCCACCTTACGCTGCCAATCGGGATTCTGGGCAATAGCTTTTTCAATCAGTTTGACGCACTCGCTTAACTGCTGATCAAGTTGATCCAGCAATTTTTTCAACTGTTTTTTGACTTCGCTGGCTTGATACATGCCTGTCTCCAAGGCAATCAGTTGATTATTCAACTGCGTCTTAAGCTCTTGTAATTGAGTGTGTTGTCGAGTTATTTGCCGTAGTTTATACATGGCTTCGCTGATCGGAGTCCATGCTTCCAATCGCTGTTGACAAGCCATAGTGGCTAATCCTTGGGCATCCACTCCATCGGTTTTGGTTTTGATGCCTAATGCTTTGAGATAATGAGCTGCTTTTTGGGGTAAGATCACACTTACCTGAGCTTGTTGATGATGCAAAGCCAGGGCCACTTGTTCATGATATACGCCAGTGGCTTCCATTAAATACTGAACAGGTAGCTGACGGTCTTTACAATGATGAGTAGCCCATCGCAGGAAACTGGTGATCCCTTTGGGTGAATTGCTAAACGAATGAGTCGCTTTAATTTTGATGCGTTGTGCTTGATCAACTGTGCTAACACAGGCATAAAAGGTTTCTTTACCCATGTCCAAGCCGACTCCATATTTGAGGGCATTGAAAGAAGCATCCATAACAGGCTTTGATTAGGTGAAATACATCAATACGCCACTGACCTTTCCGAATTGCTCACATGATTGATGATCGTAGTCAGGCTACGTCATTGGGTACTGTCCAAGTTAACAGAAAGAAGGTGAGTAGGGCAAACCCACGAATGCTATGTCGTCCAACAAGGACGCATTTGAGATGACAAATCGCTTCTTCTACTCACCAATGGCATACACTGAAATTGCACTTTTTTTTATTATCCTGCTTGGTATCAAAGATATGTGAGATGACAATTTGAGACTGAAGCTTATAGAGAATGACTTTGCTAGGACAACTCTGTAACCATCTCTTTAAATGGGCGTTTAAAGAGACACATAGAGATTAATTGATCTGTTATAAGACTATCAAATTTATAGTTTTGTTGTAGCTGGTCGAAAAATATTCATCGTTTCAACGCTCAGATTCAAACTGCAACGGTCGGTGCACTAGGTTAGGGGTATGGAAAGTTATGGTTGGGTTTCTTTCCGTAAACAGGTATGATATAGTCGAACGAGCGATTCCTATTGAATTTCACACGAATACTAAATTAA
>NZ_JAPLET010000019.1 GCF_026391055.1 Spirosoma sp.
TGTTCACCTCTACCATTTCGAACAGAGCCGTTAAGCCCCGTACTGCCGATGGTACTGCTGTCATAAGCGGGAGAGTAGGAAGATGCCACCTATTGAAACAGCGAAAGCCGTTCACCCAGTGAACGGCTTTTTGCGTTTAATCGGGTTTTAGCTACGAGTAGAAATCCATACCTAATCTTTTTGTACATTAGTCTTTTCAACTCCCCTTGCCCTAAAAATGGCTATCTTCAAACTTCAAATCAACGGTCGTAGTTATCAGGCTGATGTCGAACCAGACACCCCGCTTCTTTGGGTACTACGCGACAATTTTGGACTAGTGGGCACAAAGTACGGGTGTGGTATAGCTCAATGCGGAGCTTGTACTGTACATCTGAACGGTGAAGCTACACGTGCTTGTGTACTACCAGTTTCTGCGGTAGGTAAATCGAAAGTCACTACAATTGAAGGATTATCTGTAGCTGGGACTCATCCTGTTCAACAAGCCTGGGATACAATGGATGTGCCTCAGTGCGGTTATTGTCAGGCTGGCCAGATCATGACGGCAGCAGCACTACTCAAACGTAACCCAAAACCCAGTCAAGCTGAAATTGACGAAACCATGACCGGTAATATTTGTCGGTGTGGAACGTATCACCGTATCCGAGAAGCCGTCAAACTGGCTTCTATGTCTTCTCCTGCTGGAACTATCAAATCCTCGAAAACGAAATAGCGATGCAAACGATAGAGCATTCAAGTAGAAGAGGCTTTTTAAAAATAGCCGCGGCTACAGGTGGCGGACTTATTTTAGGATTTAACTGGTTTGAATCAGAAGCCGCGACCGCAACTACGACTGCTGCAGCAGTCGCAGCAGGAGCTGATTTTAATAGCTACCTGTCTATTAGTCCCCAAGGCATAATTACCATACTTTCCCCAAATCCGGAAGTCGGACAAGGTATAAAAACCGCTTTCCCGATTATCGTAGCAGAAGAACTGGATGCAGACTGGACCAAAGTAGTTGTAGAACAGGCGCCCCTTGACACGAAGAAGTTTGAACGGCAGGTAGCCGGTGGTAGTGGGTCAATTCCTCACTCCTGGGAACGACTACGGAAAGCAGGCGCTACGGCCCGACAAATGTTGGTGGGGGCAGCTGCTAAGCGGTGGAGCGTTCCGGGTTCGGAATGCACAACCGAAAAAGGATTTGTTATCCATTCAGCCAGCAACCGGAAACTCAGTTACGGCGAACTCGCCACAGAAGCGGCTCAACTGCCCGTTCCTGCCGATGTAAAGCTCAAAGCCGTAAAAGATTTCAAGCTGATTGGAACTACGGTTAAAAACGTTGATAACGCGAAAATAACAACCGGTAAGCCTTTATTTGGTCTCGACTTCTACCGTGAGGGGATGTTGTTCGCCATGCTTCAACGTCCGGCATTTGGGTATAAGCTTAAATCCCTGAATGCTGAAGCCGCTAAAGCAATGCCGGGCATTGTAAATGTAGTGACGTTTGATAATAATGTAGCTGTGGTCGGAAAATCGACCTGGCAGGTTAAGAAGGCTAAAGACGCCCTGAAAATTGAATGGGAAAAAGCCGATGCACTGGAAAGCACTACAGATCATAATCGCTTGTTTAAGGAATTATTAGATAGTTCCAACGCAACGGTCCGCCGGAAAGATGGCGACGTTGAAACTGCATTCAAAAATGCCGCCAAGGTTGTGAGGGCTGAATACCAATGCCCGTTCTTGTCTCATGCACCCATGGAGCCGATGAACTTTTTCGCGCACGTTCGTCCGGATGGCGTTGAGCTTGTAGGGCCAACGCAAACCCCCGAACTGGCTCGGAACGAAACCGCTAAACTTCTTGGCATCACACCCGACAAAGTTTCAGTCCAATTAACGCGCATGGGTGGCGGTTTTGGTCGCCGTTTGAAGGCCGATTACGTGGTCGAAGCCGTACAAGTGTCGAAGCTGGTGAATGCGCCTGTAAAGCTGATCTGGACCCGCGAAGACGATATGACGGGAGGTAGTTACCGGCCAGCCGTGCGTTACCGATTTGAAGCGGCCCTGGACGCACAAGGTAACATGATCGGCTATAAACTTCGTGGCGCTAGTATAAACGCCGGCAACGCAACGCGGGAGGATAATTTTCCTGCTGGTGCAGTTGACAACCTTTTAATTGATAGCGTTGATCATAAATCCCCAATTACAACCGGCCCTTGGCGTGCACCCATTACCAACTTTCTTGCTTTTGCTGAGCAGTCGTTTATTGATGAAGTTGCACAAGCAGCGGGTAAAGATCCGGTGCAGTTCAGACTTGACCTTTTAAATAAAGCAAAGCAGAAGCCAGTGGGGGCTATTAAGTACGATATCGATAGAATGAAAGGCGTAATTGACTTGGCCGTTGAGAAATCGGGATGGGGTAAAAAGAAGGGCGCAGATGGTAAACTAGTAGCACAGGGATTCAGCGTTTACTTCTCGCATCGTTCGTACGTAGCCCAAGTAGGCGAGGTGGTGCTGCAAAAAGGTAAGCCGGTTTTACAAAAGGTTTACTCAGCCGCAGATTGTGGTGTGGTTATTAACCAGAGTGGTGCGCAGCAACAGGTACGGGGTTGCGTCGTTGATGGTATTGGGCATGCGATGTATGGAAATCTTACATTCAAAGATGGTATGACGCAGCAGAAAAACTTCAACGAATACCGGCTTATTCGTCTGAATGAAATCCCTGAGATAGAAGTTCATTTCGTGCAAAATGAAGTTGACCCCACAGGTTTGGGAGAACCATCGCTTCCACCTGCTGGCGGTGCGGTTGCCAACGCTATTTTTAAAGCAACGGGCAAGAGGCTTCGGAGTCAGCCGTTTGTTGAGCAGGATGAGTTTAAAGGAGTTTCCTGATGATTACTTTCCTGAAGATTTCCTTAGTCAATGGCTAGTATATACTCTACAAACAAAGAATGCCCAGATTCACCTGGGCATTCTTTGTTTGTAGAGTAGTGGTGTTTAAACGGGTTATGATTTGCTGCTTACAGCTCGTATTTGTTGTTTACTGGTCGCATTTATTATGCCAAAATATATGCCAGATTAAAGCTAGCTTTGATAGACAAGGGGTTATTGAAATCAAGGTTGTCGCACCTTGTCCGTAAGTGGACAGCCTACGTTCACTTACGGACAAAATTATATGCTGTACTAGCTGAGCGAAAGTGACAGCGTATGAACTGTATAATTTGATGGATAAACCGAGCGGAACTCATGATGAAGTAGTGCCTAGATAGAAAATTTTGACTGGCTGTTAGACCCTGTTATAAACAACCCGGTGTCATGTCTGTTACGTTTATACACAAGGTATATCCAAAATGAGCAGGGCTTTTTTGAAAAATGAGAGTGCAGATGACCCGGTTGTAATTCCTGCCAGAGCTCCATTGCCAGCTGGATCAGTAAATTATGTGACGCCCAGAGGCCTGGCTATGCTACGGGATGAGCTTGAAAGACTTGAGAAGGAGCGTACATTGGCTCAGACGCAATTTACTGACGAAAATGAGCGTACCCGGCAGCTTGCCCTGCTGAACGGACAAATAGCTGCGCTTAATCAGCGAATCGCTACGGCAAAAGTTGTTAATATGCAGGATCATCCGCTGGATGAAGTTCGGTTCGGTGCTACAATTACCTTGAGCAGTCACGGCACCGGTAAGGCTGACAAACAGCTAACTATTGTCGGTGTTGATGAGGCTGATGTCATTCATGGAAGAATTGCCTTCCCGGCACCCATTGCCAGATTATTGCTAGGGAGAAAGATTGGCGATCTGATTACCCTTCGTACTCCACAGGGAGAAAACGTACTGGAAATCAAGTCTATTTCTTATAATGATTAGCTTATGTTAGTCAGAGTCATTCGATTGCATTAGGCCGTTTATTTAGTTGTTAACTACATCTTATACACGTTTACAGAGTCCCTACCATTTCGCATGCAAACTGTTGATTCCATTCTACTCACTTACGCTATCGTGGTTACGACAGCGTCGTTTATTAACTTTATAAGGCTGGATTACTGGTGGATTAGGATGTGGGATTTTCCTCATCTACAGCTTACTGCAATGGCATTCATTGGACTGGTAGCCTGGGCTATTTTTAGTCGTCACACCGGTTGGCCAACGGGAATTGTACCGGTTGGCCTATTTGTAACGCTTCTTTACCAGGGATGGTTGATTCATCGATTTACTCCCTTTCATAAGAAACAGGTCTTGCGAGTGCCTAAACATATGGATCAGCAGATTGCGGATAAAAACACTATACGCTTGCTGGTAAGCAATGTGTACATGGAAAATACCCAGACACCGAAGGTTTGGGCTATGGCAAAGAAGTATGATCCTGATGTTGTCTTAGTGCTTGAAGCCAACCAGCGTTGGCAGGATGAGCTAGCACCAATGGAAGCAAGCTATCCGTACCATATATTACACCCACTGGAGAATACGTATGGTATGCTTCTTTACTCTCGCCTGCCAATGCGGCATCATGAGGTACGATTTCTTATCCAGGATGATATTCCATCGGTATATATACAATTTGAACTGCCCTCCGGGCAGGTGATTCATTTTTATGGCGTTCATCCGATGCCGCCTACGCCAACGGAACATTACCGTTCGGCCGAACGGGATGCGGAACTTCTGCTGGTTGGAAAAGAAGCCCGAAAGCTAAAAGAACCAGTTATTGTAGCCGGTGATTTGAATGATGTAGCCTGGTCGCATACAACGCGTTTGTTTCAGCGGGTAAGCGGCTTATTTGATCCGCGTGTTGGCCGGGGCTTATACAATACATTTCACGCAAATTACTTTCTCTTTCGCTGGCCGCTCGACCACGTATTTGTATCCCATCATTTTAAGCTCCGGAAAATTCGTCGGTTGCCCAATTGTGGCTCCGATCACTTTCCGATATTCACTGCGCTCACGTACGCACCCGAGCCGGATGAGCGTCAGGAGGAAATTCCACAGCCTGAACACGATGACCTGGAAGAAGCTCACGAAATAATTGAACGTGCTACGTAGGAACAACGCATCTTGATTACCCTTTCGCCGGTATGATCTTACTTTGGAGTACTTTTGTAATCAAAAATTTTCCTTCCAAACTAATTAGTTCATGTCAATACCAAATCAACCGCTACGTGTGTTGGTTGTTGGATGTGGTAATATGGGTGCGTCGCATGCCATTGCCTATACAACAATCGGTGGTTTCGAAATTTGCGGTATCGTGTCAACCGGGAACAGCAAAGTTGTTCTAAACGAACGGCTGGGCGGTGGTTATTCATTATATGATGATTATGCGAAGGCACTTGCCGAAACCAAACCGGATGCCGTTTGCATTTCCACCTACCCGGATACACACGAAAAGTTCGCCATTATGGCTTTTGAGCAAGGGTGTCATGTATTCATGGAAAAGCCTATTGCGGATACGGTAGAAGGAGCCCGGAATGTGATGGCGGCTGCCCAGAAAGCCGATAAAAAACTGGTTGTGGGCTACATTCTGCGGCATCATCCATCCTGGGAAAAATTTGTCGAGATTGCCCAGGGATTAGGTAAACCGCTGGTGATGCGGATGAACCTGAATCAGCAAAGCCACGGCACCATGTGGACCGTACATCGGAACCTGATGAAAAGCCTGAGTCCTATCGTAGACTGCGGAGTGCATTACATTGACGTGATGTGTCAGATGACCCGCTCGAAGCCACTACAGGTAAATGCAATTGGTGCCCGCTTAACCAACGATATTCCGGCTGGTAATTACAACTACGGTCAGTTGCAGATTCGGTTTGAGGATGGCTCGGTTGGATGGTACGAAGCTGGCTGGGGTCCCATGATGAGCGAAACCGCTTTCTTTGTGAAAGACGTAATTGGGCCCGATGGCTGCGTGTCGATAGTAGCCAAAAATGCGGGCGCTGCTGGTAAATCAGACAATGTCGATTCACATACCAAAACGGAATCGCTGCGGGTACACAAAGCCGCTCTGGACGCCAATGATCAGTTTGTTGAAACGGATACCTGGATTGATATGCAGGACGAACCTGACCATCAGGAACTCTGCAACCGCGAACAGCGGTATTTTCAGAAAGCTATTCTGGAGAATCTGGACCTGACCGACCATATGCAGGATGCTGTGAATAGTTTGCAGATTGCTTTTGCCTGCGATGAATCTGTCCGCACGGGCCAACCGGTTATGTTATAACGAATCGGCATACAAAAAGGGGCTATAGTCTGCAACTATAGCCCCTTTTTGTATGCCGATTCGTATAGGACACTGGTCTTACACGTAGCGTTCTGTGATATGACGGGCCAACTCGGCAGTTTCGAGCAGCAAAGGGTGGCGCGGCTGACTCAGGGCTGTTTCCAGTTCCGCAATGGTATCCTTGAAGAGCAGATTAACCGGAATTTCGTGCGACTCCTGTTTGCTCTTAATGTACATTAAGGAAGGTCGTACGGTGCCTGATGCGGCCAACTCGTTATACTGCTGTTTCGCTGCGATAAACTCCTCGTCGCCGGACCCGAAGGAAATAACCCGTTCGGGCAGCGGATTGGCTTTGCGGTGCGCCAGCTGAGCGTCGAGTTCAGTGAGCAGATGTTTTAAATGAAAGGTGTCTTTTCCCGTGCGGATACGTTCACGCAGCGACTGGCGGATAAGGTACGTCAATGAGTTTGCCAGATTCAAGCCGATTTCTGCCATCTGCTTGAAGATAAGTGAGGAAGGCGACATACCCGGTATGGTATTGGGATCATGCAGCAGCACATCCCCGGCGGGCGTCAGAAAACCGTCTATTCTGGAATAGACATTAATGCCCAATCGGGTAAACACCTGAGCAACCGCCAACTGAATTTTACGGTTGTTCTCCAGACTCGTTTCGACCGGAATCCGCTTTTTTGTCGTGTTTAGTTTGTATTTCGACTCGAAGTCAAAGCTGGTTACGTTGTAGATTTCCGTTGGAGGCAGAGCAATCGCAACTTGATCGTCATCTTGGATTACTCCACACGAGAACTCCTGGCCTGTAATGAACTCCTCAAAAAGGACTTCATCTTCCGCATTGAGCGACGCCAAGGTAATAGGCTGACTGCTTTGCGCCATTAGTGCATCTAGTCTGGCAACAAAGTCGGCCGGATGCTTGATTACTTCACCCGTTTGTTCGATAACAACCGGGAAGCTGATTCCTGAATCCAGACTGACCATCTTTTGCGCCAGCTCGTGCTTTTCTATATCCGATAAACTCGTCCATTCGCTCAGCTTACTCCATCCGTCCGGTTGAATGCTCATCGTGAAAAAGCATTGTTCAACAGACCGGCAAAACTGAGCCAGATCGGCTTCGCGTACAATGGCCACCCCAATGGATGAACCTTGGTGGGGGGCTTTTACGACAATTGGCAAACCCACATGCTCGACCAATGATTGAAAGAACTGCGCTTTATCAGCCTTTTCGTAGTCGTCCCGGCTAATGGTTGCCGTTTTCTTTTTCTGCCCGTTCGCCAGTGCTATAAGCTCGTTTTGCAGGATTTTATTGATACCTACCGCCGATCCAACGAGGCCTGGTCCAGTATACGGCATTTTATGCCATTCCAGCAATCCTTGAATAGCACCATCCTCGCAATCGGGGCCGTGCATGGCCAAAAAGGCAAGATCGAAGTGGTTGCGAAACTGTTCCGGGCGAAGTTCAGGTAGTATTACGTCGAGGGCATCGACTCCGAGCGACTCATCGTAGACTGAAAAACCTGAGCTATCTTGCGGGAGTGCTTCGCGTAGAGAAGGTGATTGAAGAAAATCGGGCGACACAAGCCGGAACCGTCCGCGGCCATCAACAAATACCAGAACTGGCTCGAATAAGCCTTTGTCCAAATTAGCCAGTGCGGTACGTCCGCCCGCAAAGGAAACCTCACGCTCCCGCGCCGGCCCACCGAAGAAAATGCCTATTTTCACTGAATTGAGGGATAATACGAGTTACAAAGAAACAAAAAAACGCCTTATTCGGCGTTCTAATGTTGGAGAAACACATGACTGACGTTAATCAGGGAAATGACAGATAACAAAAAGATAGGTGTCTCTTCCACAATTCGGGGGACCCGCCCATGACATCTTTCGCTGTCATGGGCGGGTCCCGTATTTAAAAAGCAGGTGTAATGTTTACCGCTTCAACCTTTGTGATCTCGGGTACGGCTTTGAGGATGGCTTCTTCTAGACCGCCTTTAAAGGTCATTGCCGACATAGGACAGGAACCACACGACCCCATCAGTTCAAGCCGAACCGTTTTATCTTCTGTTATTTCCAATATCTTCACATTGCCGCCGTCGGCCGCCAGATACGGCCGCATGCTATCAAGTGCCCGCTCTACCTTACTAATTAGTTGATCGTTGTTGACTACCGTCTGCATTGAAAAGTTGATTTACGGTAAATTTATACTTTCTGTGTTGTTTATGCAACCTGTACCCGTTCGGTCCGGTCGATGGTAGCGTTGCGGATAGCGACCTGTTGTGCCAGGGCTTCGGCCGCATCCTGGAAGGCTGCCGTTGCGATGGGGTCGCCTGAACTAATGGCGGGGCGTCCGTCGTCGCCGGATTCACGAATACTTTGCACAAGGGGAATCTGCCCCAACATCGGCACATCAAATTGATCGGCCAGCAACTGGCCACCTCCTTTACCAAAGATATAATATTTATGATCGGGCAATTCAGCTGGCGTAAAGTAGGACATGTTTTCGATAACCCCCAGCACCGGCACGTTGATCTGTGGCTGACGGAACATGGCCAATCCTTTCGTTGCATCGGCCAGTGCCACTTTCTGGGGCGTTGTAACAATAATGGCACCCGTAACCGGTACGGTCTGTACCAGCGTTAAATGAATGTCGCCCGTACCCGGTGGCAGGTCGATGAGCAGGTAATCCAACTCACCCCAGTCGGCATCGGAAAAAAACTGCTGCAACGCCCGACCGGCCATGGTGCCTCGCCAGATAATTGCCTGACCCGGCGCTACGAGCAAGCCCATCGAAAGGATCTTAATACCGAACTGCTGAATGGGTTCCATGCGTGTCAGGCCATCCTGCTGAAAAATACGTGGCTGAATATTTTCTGCTCCGAACATCGTTGGCATGGATGGTCCGTAAATGTCGGCGTCGATAATGCCCACTTTCGCACCTGATTTGTGTAAGGCAATGGCCAGATTAGCCGTAACCGTTGATTTGCCAACTCCACCTTTGCCCGACGAAACCGCAATAATATTTTTTACACCCGGTAGCGTCGGCGCGTTCATGCGCGTTGAGGTCACGTCCGAAGTCATATCAATCGTTACCTGAATATCGGCACCAATATGGGTATGAATGGCATCTTCACAACGTTTGCGGATGACTTCTTTAAGCGGACAGGCTGGCGTTGTTAAAACGACGGTAAAACGAACGGAGCCGATACCCAGCACAACATCCTTTACCATGTTGAGCGAAACGATGTCGCGCTTTAAATCAGGTTCTTCAACGGTGCTCAATGCCCGCAGAACAGCTTCGGTAGATAATCGGTAATCAGACATAGTTAACTGGAAAAAGGAGGGAGGCAAAGAGCCGGGAAAGTTTAAACAAGTTCTCCCGTTCCCATTTCTTTCTTTTCTCCCTGTTTTAAACGAGTTCGAATATCAGCCAGTTCCGTCGAAAGATTGATACGTTTTGAAAGTACCTCTAATTCGGCCAGCAGTTTAACCAGAAACTGCTGGTGAGCCGGGCTGTTGTCACTATAAAGCGGGCGGTGAGCCAGCGATCTGCTGATCTGTGCCCATTGTGTAACGAATGCACGAAGTTCGGTATCAAATGCGCTTTGGGCAAACTTCTCGAAAATATAGTCGTGTGCCTGAGCATTTGGATGGATCATGTCCGGTTCGTAAAAACGATAATCGCGCAGATCGTCCATCATTAACTCATAAGCCGGGAAATAGGTCACCCAGCTGTTCCAGATTGTTAGTTCATGGCTGAGAACCCGCAGTGTTGACTTGCTTACACTATTAAGGGGCATCGTATCGCGTGTGTGGCGAACAGGGCTCACCGTCAGTACAACCTTGAGCCTGGGGTTCGCTTTGTGTAGTGTTTTCAGCAACCGGGTCAAGTCGTCACGTAAGTGATCGATATGATACAGATATTTTTCAAACAATGTACCCGGCATCTTATGGCAGTTTGCTACGACCTCACCGGTTTCCAGGTGGCGATAGACGATAGCGGAACCGAGCGTCAAAAACAGAAAGTCGGCTTGTCGGATGGCTTCGGCCGTTGTCGACAAGGCGTCGGTTAGTTTGGTCCGTAATTCATCCTGCGTGTTGGCCCAGAGAGACGAATGGAAATCATAATGGAACCAGACGCCATCCCGTTCAACATAGCCGTTGTCGTCGGGTGTAGCGCCACGCAGCGCCATGGTTAGCAATTTAGCGATGGCGATCGGATTGAAAATCGTACCGAATGGATTGTTGAGTACCTCCAGCTTATTGTCAATCAACCGACGTCCCATTACATCGGCAAAACACGACCCAATGGTAACAATCCGACTGTCGGGACCAAGGCGAAAGGGGAGCGGTTCGGGCGAAAACTCTGTATGAAACTGCATACTTTACCAACAAAAAATCGGACTGATTAGGTCCGATTTTGGGAAAAGAATCTTGCAGGTAAAAGGCTGATTATTAGTGCTGATAAGGTCATGTTTAACGAACCAGGTTGTCTCATGTATAAGAAAAATACCGCCTGATACATTAGACAAAAAATCGACCGGCTCATTTCGCAACGAGCCGGTCGATCTCATCAAAAATAGTACTGCTTATTCAGCCGAAACTACTTCAAATTTCACTTTATGCTTTACATCCTTGTGCAAATCAAGAGCTGCTTCGTAGGTGCCCAGTACTTTAACATCTTCAACCGTAATTTTCTTCCGGTCAATGTCAAAGCCTTTTGCGCGAAGGGCTTCTGCCACCTGGGTGTTGGTAACCCGACCGAAGATTTTGCCGCTGTCGCCCGCTTTCGCTGGAATCGTCAGCGTCATATCACCAATACCATCGGCAATATTCTGAGCTTCGGTTTTAATCTTCTCGGCTTTGTGAGCAGCCTGACGAATGTTTTCGGCAACGATCTTCTTGTTCGAGTCGGTTGCCATCATTGCAAATCCCTGAGGAATCAGGTAATTGCGACCGTAACCGGGCTTCACCGTAACGGTGTCGTTCTTATAGCCCAGGCCGGCAATATCGGTTTTTAAAATGATATCCATTTTTGTGAGAGTCGGTAAGTTGGTAGGTCGATAAGTCGGTAAGTTATTAACCGCATAAGCGTCACTTACTGACTTACTGACTTACTGACTTGATTAACTTATTTCAGTGAATCGCCTACGTATGGCAATATGGCCAGATGACGAGCGCGTTTGACGGCCTGGGCCACTTTGCGCTGGTTTTTCAGGCTTGTGCCGGTTAACCGACGGGGAAGGATTTTACCTTGCTCGTTCAGTAATTTCAGCAGGAAGTTGCCGTCTTTGTAGTCGATATACTTGATACCGGCTTTCTTGAAACGGTCGTATTTTTTACGGTTCTCGGTTTTCGAGACAGATTCGTTTTGCAGACTCATGATTACTTGGCCTCCCCGGCGTTTTCGGTTTGTTTTTTCTTACCCACTAAGCCATTGCGCTTACGATCGTTGTAGGCAACAGCGTGCTTGTCGAGCGAAACCGTCAGGTGGCGGATGATACGCTCGTCACGAAGATACTCGGTATTGAGTTTCTCGATGATCGTGCCGGGGGCCTTAAACTCGAAGAGTTGGTAGTAACCCGTGTTCTTATGCTGAATTGGATAGGCTAGCTTGCGCAGGCCCATGTGGTCTTCATGAACAAGTTCCGCACCGTTGTCGGTCAGCACTTTACGAAACTTGTCAACGGCGTCCTTCATCTGAGCTTCAGATAAAACGGGAGTTAAAATGAACACCGTTTCGTAGTTGTTAGGAAACATTTTTTTGTAATTTGTTTGAAATGAGGGCGCAAAGGTAAGAAATAAACAGACAAATGCAAAGGGAGTTGTCGGTAAGTTAATAAGTCGGAAAGTGGCTGGTGCGAGTGTTACTTTCGCACCAGCCACTTTCCGACTTATTAACTTACCGACTAAAAAACTATTTTATTAAAAACTCGCCATCACCAATTCGGAACCCTTCGCAATAGACTTCAACGGTATGTTTGCCCTCAATAAAACGCTGACCACCCCGACCATAGTAGAAGTCGAGCCGCTGCCGGGTATTATCGAAGGTGAACTTCTGCATGGCCGTGTAAATCATTCCCTGGTTGTTATACATAAACTCGCCCGAGCCGGTGGCCAGATCGGAAACAACAGCGCCATTTGGGTCAATGATCCGGATATAAAGTAGTTTCTCGTCCTTTTTGGCTAATCCGTTCGGCGAAAGCTGCATCGAGATGTGCACCTTGTCGGTTCGCTTTGCCTTGTACTCCCCGCCGTCGGTTTCCTTTCCTTTGGCATTGACACCCGTTACCGTAACCGTTTCAGCCCTAAGGGCGGCTGCAATGGTTACTTTCTCCGCCAGTTCCTGATTTTTAATCGTGACCGACACTACCGAGTCACTCAAGCTTTGCTTCTCAGATTTTAAGCCATTGTTCTCTTGAGCCAGAGTTTGATTCTGTTGCGCCAGAACGCCATTCTCTTCTTTTAATCGGGCAATTTCCTGGTCTTTCTGCGCCAGTAAAGACTGATAATTACGAATCTTCTGATCGTACTTCTTACTGTCAAACGACCCCACATTTTTAAGCTCACGCTTATCGACCTCAAGCTGGGCTTTTATTTTCATTAACGAATCAACACTGCCGCCTAATTGCCGAATTTCAGCAATTTTCTCATCTAATTGAGTTGAAATCGAATCAAGTTTTGTTTTAGCAATAAGTACCTCTTCCGTTTTTGCTGCAATGGTTGCGTCTTTTGTCTTGTTGTCCTGCCGCTCCTGATAATAGAAATACAGCAGTAGTACGTTAAGAGCAGCCAGAATCAGTAAAGCCGCCAATAAGTAACTACGACTGTTATTCCGGGGTTGTGGTCTAGGTTCCATTGGGTTCATATGTTAGACTGAAGAGTTAAGGTAGAAATCCTTTCCAAAACTAAACCATATTGGGATTTATTGTACTGGAAAGGCGGCTTTTGGCCACAAACTACGCGTTTAGCCTTAGTTCTCAAACCTATATTTGCACAATATTAATAAAGCATTAGTTCAGGACCACTACCTTTCCCATTATGATCGCTAATACGATTCGACTGATTGAACGTGAATTACACGACAAGGCCAGGCTAATTGCCGTTACAAAAACAAAGCCAGTCGAGTTACTGCGCGAAGCGTATGAGGCTGGTTGTCGCCGGTTTGGTGAAAACAAAGTGCAGGAAATGGCGGAGAAACAACCGCAACTCCCCAACGATGTGCAATGGCATCTAATTGGTCATTTGCAAACCAACAAAGTTAAATATATCGCTTCATTTGTTACCCTGATCCACTCGGTCGATAGCCTGAAGCTACTGCAGGAAATAAACAAACAGGCTGCCAAATCCAATCGGGTGATCGACTGTCTGCTTCAAATCTATATTGCCGATGAGGAAACGAAGTTCGGCTTGTCGCCGGAAGAAGCAGAAGCGCTATTGAACGCACCCGAACTGGATGTCCTGCCAAATGTGCGAATCGTCGGTCTGATGGGCTTGGCTACGAATACGGATGATACCGATAAGGTCCGGCTGGAATTTCGTGGGCTCAAAGAATTGTATGACAAACTGGGCCAGATCAAGCGGCCTATAATTCAGTTTAGCGAACTGTCGATGGGTATGAGTGGCGACTACCGCATTGCCGTCGAAGAAGGGAGTACGCTGGTTCGGGTGGGTAGCGCAATCTTTGGAAGCCGAAACTGAATCGCCGGGCGGCCCCGCAGGATTTAATAGGATGTCTGAACCAAGATTTTAATAAGATTGTAAGGATTTACAGGAAAAGGACAAATACGCTTAAAAATCTTTACAATCTTGTTGAAACCCTGGTTTAGACTATGAAATTCTTTATTCAATCCGGGGCCATTCTGGGCCTGCTGGGTGTTGGTCTTGGCGCGTTTGGGGCACATGCCCTGCGCACTATGCTCGATGCATCGGGCCGCACGGCTACATTCGAAACCGCTGTTAAGTATCAGTTTTACCATGCCCTTGCGCTTGTCCTGATTGGGTTACTGATGCATACGTTTGGCAGTAACCCCACGACTGTGAAGCTGCTCAACTGGTCGGGCTATTCATTTTTGGGCGGTGTCCTTGTTTTTTCGGGCTCGCTGTATGTTCTGTGCTTCACCGGAATCACTTGGCTGGGCGCCATAACTCCCATTGGCGGACTCGGCATGATTGCCGGCTGGGCACTGCTGCTGTGGGCATTTTTATAAAAGGCAAAGGGATAACTAAAGAGGGCAGACGAGCGGAAATTCATACATTACCCTCGCCATGCCCTTCGCTTTTTTTCGTATCTTTGTATCTTGATTCTGAGAATAATGCAAACGAATATACAGGCTGAAACGGCCCGTCGACGGACGTTCGCCATCATTAGTCACCCTGATGCCGGTAAAACAACGCTCACTGAAAAGCTCCTGCTTTTTGGGGGGGCTATCCAAACGGCCGGGGCTGTAAAGTCCAACAAAATAAAGAAAACTGCTACCTCCGATTTCATGGAAATTGAGAAGCAGCGCGGTATTTCGGTGGCGACGTCGGTAATGACGTTCGAGTACCACGATCTGAAGATTAATATTCTCGATACACCGGGGCACAAAGATTTTGCAGAAGATACATACCGGACGCTCACCGCTGTAGACAGCGTTATTCTGGTGATCGACTGCGTAAAAGGGGTTGAGGAACAAACGGAGCGGTTAATGGAAGTATGCCGGATGCGCGATACGCCGGTGATTATCTTTATCAATAAACTTGACCGCGAAGGCCGCAATCCCTTCGATCTGCTCGACGAACTGGAGGAGAAGCTGAATATCCGGGTTCGACCCATGACCTGGCCGGTCAATATGGGTTCTGATTTTAAAGGCGTTTATAGCCTGATCGAGAAAAAGTTATATTTCTTTAAAGCCAACAAAACTAAAGTAGAGGCCGATGTTCTACCCATAGACCTGGCTGATGATCTGCTTGATACAAAAGTGGGTCAGCGCGACGCGGCTCAACTTCGCGAAGATGTTGAGCTAATTGATGGCGTGTACGACAGCTTCGATCGGCAGGCATATCTGGATGGTAAACTGGCCCCCGTGTTCTTTGGGTCGGCGGTAAATAACTTCGGGGTAAAGGAATTACTCGAAGGTTTCTGCGACATTTCGCCGGAACCTATCGCGCGCCCAACCGACAAACGTGAAGTGCTGCCCGGCGAAAAAAACTTCAGTGGCTTTGTTTTCAAAATACACGCTAACCTCGACCCGCGCCATCGCGACCGTATTGCGTTCCTGCGGATATGCTCGGGGGTATTTGAACGGAACAAGTTCTATCACCATACCCGTCTGGACAAAAATGTTCGGTTTGCCAGTCCGTTCAGTTTCATGGCCGATAGTAAGAGCGTGGTTGAAGAAGGTTTCCCCGGCGATGTAGTGGGTCTGTACGATACAGGTACATTTAAAATTGGTGATACCCTAACAGAAGGCGAAGGACTTCAGTTTCAGGGAATTCCGAGCTTTTCGCCCGAAATCTTTAAAGAACTGGTGAATCTGGACCCCATGAAGTCGAAGCAGTTGGATAAAGGCATCCAGCAGTTGACCGATGAGGGTGTCGCCCAGTTATTCAATTTGGAGTTAGGTAACCGGAAAATTGTTGGAACGGTAGGAGAACTTCAGTTTGAAGTAATTCAGTATCGGCTGGAAAACGAATACGGAGCCAAATGCCGCTGGGTACACCTGAACTACACAAAAGCCTGCTGGATTACTGCCGAGAACCCGGCCAAACTGGCGGAGTTCATTCGCCTGAAAGGCAATCAGATTGCGTACGATAAAGATCAGAATCCGGTCTTCCTCGCCGAGTCGGATTGGATGCTTCGCATGAATCAGCAGAATAATCCGGACGTTACGTTCCACCTGACTTCGGAGTTTAAGGTCGCAGCCTGACCGGTATATACAAATTAATAAAAACTCATGCGTTCCTGATTAGTTATACCTGTCAGGGCGTTCAAAAAAAGCCGGGTCACGGTTCTTTGGGCAAGCCTCAAGAGTCGTAACCCGGTTTTTTTTGAACGTTACTGTCCTATTACTCACGTTAACTGAAAAACAATGATTCATTCATTCGCAACCGTTGCGCTGGTGCTGGCACTTGCCGGAACAGCCGCTGCTCAGCAAAAGCAGCCCCGTCGTACCAATGACAACAAATCGGCTACGGGTACCGTCTCGTCCAACGATGCCGCCCGCTCAAACCCGTCGGCGGCCAATACCCATGACGGGACCAATGGCGCTTCGACTGGGGCGTCAACCGGTACGGGCCTGACCAACGACCAGTACCAGGCAAACGGCAGTTCGCCAAACCGTGGCACTACCAAAGTAGATGCTGCCAGCAGTGTAAGAACCGGCCCATCGAACGTAAAGGCAAAGAAGAAAACGCCTAAGGAATCGAACCAGTAAACACTGCAGTACCGACCGTCCGGGTTGGGTGTGACGTTTGCTTTTGCTATTCACGTACGCCCGACCGAGACGGTTGATATTACAAGAACCTCTCACAGTGAGAGGTTTTTTTATGCTCTGTAAATTAAATGCTGTTAAATACTTGAC
Source organism: Spirosoma sp. (assembly GCF_026391055.1). Taxonomy (GTDB): domain Bacteria; phylum Bacteroidota; class Bacteroidia; order Cytophagales; family Spirosomataceae; genus Spirosoma. The sequence goes on from NZ_JAPLET010000019.1 coordinate 16,755, forward strand.
TTAATTAGTTATCGTACCTACTATTGCAGTGTACTATTTATCTAATACACTATAACGGTTGGCTTTATGATTGAGTTTCGCGATTTGTCGTTTGGCTACAAGCGGGGTAAGCCTTTGTATGAAGGACTGAACCTGACGCTTTCGCCCGGATCTATTTATGGGTTACTCGGGCCGAATGGCGCCGGAAAGTCGACCTTGTTACGGTTACTATCCGGTTTACTGTATCCGAAGTCAGGGTATGTCCGGGTGGGAGATTACATGCCCAAAGATCGACAGCCGGCGTTTCTGGAGGATTTATTTCTGGTACCCGAAGAGTTTTACCTCCCGGCTGTACGAATCAACCAGTTTGTCGATAGCAACGCGCCGTTTTACCCGCGCTTCGATCGGGCGCAAATGACCGCCTATATCCGCGAGTTTGGCCTGACTGACAATCAGAAACTGAGTGAACTCTCGTACGGGCAGAAAAAGAAGGTGCTGATCGGGTTTGGGCTGGCAACCAATACCGCAGTACTCCTGATGGATGAGCCGACCAACGGCCTGGATATTCCGTCGAAGAGCCAGTTTCGGCGGTTGGTGGCCGGAGCCGTGAATGAACACCGGACGGTCGTGATCTCCACTCACCAAGTGCGCGACCTCGAAGCCCTCATTGATCCCATTGTTATTCTGGCCGAACGTTCGCGTTCACACATGACCGTTGCGTTGAAAGCTACCGTTGAGGAGGTCACGGCCCGGCTCTGGTTCGGGCTGGTGCCTGAGCTGGATAAAAACAGAGCGATTTTGTATTCAGAACGGGCGGTTGGTGGCTATGCTATTGTAGCGGAAAACCCCATAGGCGAATCCAGTCGGCTGGATTTGGAACGGCTTTTCAACGCTGTACAGGCCGAACCTGCGCGTATTCAGCAATTATTCTCTACCTCAACTTTCGCAACCGTATGAACCAGACATTTTCAATTAGCCGCTTTGGCCGCTTACTGCGTAAATACTTTATCGATAACCGGGGACAGTTGCTGACCAATCTGGCGCTGCTACTGGTTATTTTAATAACCGTTGCTCTTCTCCTGTATAGAGGAAATCCGGTGGCTGTAGAGCGTAACCGTGCTATACCGTTTTTCTTTATTGGCTGGGCTGCCTGGTATGTGTTTATCTGGCAACAGACAGAAGCCTTGAACCATAAGGAGCGGGCCATGACGTATTTGATGCAGCCTGCCTCTCAACTGGAGAAAATCGTTCTTATCTGGCTGGTTTCCGGCGTTGGATTTGTAGTTGTTTACGGTTTACTCTTTGGGCTGGTAGATGCCGCAGGTGTTCAGTACGTCAATAGTAAAGAATGGCCCATCGGAACGCCAATACTTAAATCATACTATGCGTTCGACGGGTATATCCCGACACAATTGTGGGTATTCTCGGCTCTGCTTCATCCGGTTGCACTCGCCTTCCTGCTGGTAGTACGACGCTACAGTCTTCCCTTAGTGGCGGTTTTGACGTTTCTTCTCTTGTTTATCGGAGTGATCGTAAACACCCTGATCATTCGGAGTGTCATTGACTTGGGAGAAGGGAATATGGCTGGTCCTTTTGATCGCATTGGTGTTCCATCGCCGATCAATGAAAAGCAATATCGTATGCTTGACATTCCGCAACCCATTGGCGATCAAATCCGCTACGCCGTGGGTATTCTGGCGGTCGTGATCTTGTACATCACCGCCTATTTCAGACTTAAAGAACGGGAGGTATAACGATGGATTTTCGAGACAAACAAGCCATCTATCTGCAAATTGCCGAGCATGTAAGTGAGCAGATTCTCCTGGGTCACTGGTCCGCAAATGAGAAGGTCCCGTCGGTTCGTGAACTGGCAGCGGAGCTGGAAGTAAACCCAAATACCGTCATGCGGACGTACGAATTTTTAAACCAGCAGGGGGTTATTGCCAACAAACGGGGCATCGGCTATTTCGCTACCGACGACGCCGTCGATAAAATCCGAACCTATCGGCGCGAGCAGTTTTTACAGAACGATCTGCCTTTATTTTTTAAGAACCTGACATTGCTGGGTATCGACCTCCGCGAAATTGAAACCCGTTACGACGAATACATAAACGCCCCAACGAACACGCAATGAAAACAAGTCATATTTTATTGGCCCTATTGACCATTATCACCTTGTCGGGAATGGTGGCAACCGATGTGCTGCTCAAGCAGCAATACGATAAACTGGATTGGAGTGATCCGTATCAGGATTTCGACCATCGGGCGTTACCGGCGGCAAAGCATCTGGTCATTGAAGCTGCCCCTATTTCAGAAATTATCGTTGAACCGAGCAAGGATACGGCTCAGGCTATACTCTGGCCCAACATGGCAAACTCGTACCGGACCCGGAAGCAGGGCGACACCTTGTTCGTCACTTTTACGATGAATTACGAAGGAGAGAGCCGTGACCCACATGAGGATAAAGAATATCCTTTAGGACCCGGTCTGGTGCTTCGACTGCCTGATTTACAAAGTTTACGGATTGCGAACGGGCGGTTGACCATACGACAATTTAGTCCGCAGCAACTGGCCGTATCACTACAAAATACCCGGTTGATTACGGATGAGCTAGCGGTTAACGGACCATTCCGGCTAACCGCCCGTCAGAACAGCTTTGCGGTGTTAGGCGCGGATCATTACAAATCGTTAACCACTATTGTGCAGGATTCAAGTGGGGTGCGGCTTAACAATAGCGAGGTGGATAATTTTTTAAAGCAAGTTTCTTCTAAAGCTGAAATGCAATTGCGCGGGAAAGCCTTGAAATGGTTAAAATAAATGAATGACACTTGCATAGCGGGTTAACGTTTATAGGTTAGAGTGAAATAATCTCGCTATACATGTTTTAAGTGTGTAACCTCCTATTTCGCGCGTCCATACATGGGGTTTCCTTTATGTATAGACGCGCGCTCTATTTATTGACATCCGCAAAATCACTTTTATAGTGAGCCGCTCTCTGGCTTTATTCAGCTTCCTGTTTTTAAGGCCGATTTAAGAGTTCTTAAAGCAATTAAAAATAAATTAAACAAACTTTACTTAAACCAAGATAAATTTGGTTGTTTCCTTGAATATTGAAAAATGGTATTAAAATGCCATGAAAAAGTTTGGCCCAGCCCTATTAAGCCTCTTAACTTATACATCACAATAGAAAGAGGTCACTTACTGGAGCCACAGACTATACGTAAAAAGTGTAAACCGTTTAGGTTTGTATTGCTTAACAGCCTTCCATTGGCCTTAGCCGTATTAACTGGGTCACTGCTTATAGAAAAAAGAAAGTTCTGATAATAATTTGCTTTCCTTTTCTACTCCTTTTTCGATTCAGCTTTTCTTTTCTACTCACGTAAATCCGACAAACGCGCTGGTTGCTGCATCGCAACGGCTCACTCTTTTTGTCCGGTACAAAAAAGTTAATAGGTAAGGTATACAGGGCTAACGGGCTTTTCGGGCTGTCTGGTCTGTACATATACATTGTTTTGTTGCCCCTAGCTAATCGTCGATTGGCTCAACTAGTTATTAAGTGCTGGTTAGGCCATGTCGAGTGGTTGCTAACTGATTAGAAACCCACCGCTGCTATCGTTCATTCGCTATGAAAACACACGATTCTACATTTGATGAACACCACGTTCTTCATGAGTTGAAGCATTATCTTCCGGCTCAGGCGCCGTTGAAGGACTTCGTTCATCACAATACACTACACTCGTTTCAGGATTTACGGTTCGATAAGGCGCTCCACAAAGCATCTGAACTTTTCGGTTATAAAACCCTGCTCTTGCTGAACGAATACCGGTCTTTCTTTGCCTCGCAACGAATCCGGAAAGACGTGCTTCAACGGATCATCATACAGCACAAGGGGGTAGAACTGGCTGCAGAATGGTCGCAGAAGGTGCTGGCCAAACCCTATAAAACGGCTTTTCAGCCCCGGATTGGCTCGTTGCGGGCAAGCTGGAAGAAAGAACACCATGTAGACCTGGATTCACTGGTTCACCCGCTGCTGTTCCGCATTCTGTGCAGCTACCTCGATCAGGGCATTTCGATCTGGAACTTCCCGGTTCGGGATAAGGATTTTCTGTCGTCTATGCGCGAGATGGAGGAAACAAGTTTCACCAGCGTGTTCAGAACAAAAGCCGCTAAAGACCTTTTCCTGCATGGTGACTGTAACCTCAATGCCTTGTTGGATAAACTCGTTGGTGACGAATCGCTGTATGAACAATACCTGTTCGACCAGCAGTTTGCTCATTCGGGCTGGTCGGGAATGGTAGCCGTAATTGAGGATTTGCCGCAAACGCTGCTGGATACGCGTAAAATATCACTTCATGACCTGATCGTTTTTGAATTGCTGCTCGAAATCGACGCCATAAACTACCAACTGGGAAACGAATGGACACCTATGCGGAGCTGGCTCACGCACACGCCGGTTCCGCTCTTCGCCGACGTACCGGATACAGAGTTGAGTGACGTTATGACCATCTGGCAGGAAGCTTTCGAATGGAGCTACTATGATCAGGTTATGGCCGGGCTTGAGCTGGAAGAACGCAACGAAGTCCGAATCCCAACGAAAACCTTCCAGGCGATGTTCTGCATCGACGACCGGGAGTGTTCGTTCCGGCGTTATCTGGAAGATCTGGATCATTCCTGCGAAACCTTTGGAACACCGGGTTTCTTCGGCGTTGATTGTTTTTTTCAACCCGAAGAAGGCAAGTACTACACCAAAATCTGTCCGGTTCCGCTTTCGCCAAAGCACTTGATCAAAGAGATCGATTCAAGGAACAAACGGCAGCGGGATATGCACTTCAATAAGCACGCGCATTCCTTTCACAGCGGCTGGTTAATTTCGCAGACATTGGGCTTCTGGGCCGCTCTGCGGTTGTTCGCAAATATTTTTAAACCAACCATGACGCCTGCGGCTGCGTCGTCGTTTAAGCATATGGACCATCTCTCGAAGCTCACAATTGAGAACGAGCATCCCGAAGACATGGAGAACGGCCTCCAAATTGGCTACTCTGTCGACGAGATGGCGGTGCGGGTTGAAGGGCTTCTGAAAAGTATTGGCCTGGTCGAAGACTTCGCATCCATTGTGTATGTGGTTGGTCACGGGGCTAGTAGCGTGAACAATCCGCACTATGCTGCCTATGACTGTGGCGCGTGTTCAGGCCGGGCGGGTTCGGTGAATGCCCGGGCCATATCGTACATGGCCAATCACGCCAAAGTACGGGCCATTCTCAAGGCCAAAGGATTAACCATTCCCGATACAACCCAGTTTATCGGGGCGCTGCACGACACCACCCGCGATGAAATTGCTTTTTTCGATGAAGCTTCACTTACGCCCGCGAATCTTGAGAAGCACAATCAAAATAAACGAACCTTCGAAACCGCACTCGACTATAACGCCAAAGAACGGTCGAGACGCTTTGAGTCTATCGACAGCCGGGCCAGTCTGAAGCGGATTCACGAGCGAGTTAGGGAGCGTTCTGTGTCGTTGTTCGAGCCGCGCCCTGAACTGAATCACGCCACCAACGCCCTCACTATTGTGGGCCGTCGTTCGCTTACGAAAGGCTTGTTCCTGGACCGCCGGTCGTTCCTGAACTCGTACGATTACCGCGTGGACCCCGATGGCAAATACCTGTTCAATATCCTGAAAGCAGCCGCGCCCGTATGCGGAGGCATCAACCTCGAATATTTCTTTTCGAGGGTCGACAATCAGCAACTGGGAGCTGGAACCAAGCTGCCCCATAACGTGATGGGCCTGATTGGTGTAGCCAACGGAATGGACGGTGATTTACGCCCGGGATTGCCCAGTCAGATGATTGAAGTGCATGACCCCGTGCGGATGTTCTTCATTATCGAGCAGTTTCCGGATGTGGTGCTGGATGTCATTAAACAGTCGAGTGCAACCTATGAGTGGTTCATTAATGAGTGGGTACATCTGGTGGTTGTAAACCCCGAAACGCAAAAGTTTTTTGTGTTCAAAGAAGGGGCCTTTACGCCGTATGAGCCCATAATTCATCATGTGGATACGATAAAAGATATTGCCCCGTTGCTCGAAACCCATCAGGAAGACCTTCCTGTTTACCTACTTTCTTAAGATTAACGCATGGAATCATTTCTTCAAGTTTTTATTTTATTGCCTATTCTTGGGTTTCTACTTCTGTTGTTGATTCCCGAGGATAAAGAAAAGGTTATCTCCCTGACCTGCTTTAGTATCGTCGGTCTACATTTTGCGCTGTCGATGGGATTTCTGGTCTACTGGCTAATCATGAGTCGAACGGAGCTTAACCTCAAAGATATTGTGCTGCTTAGCTCAGGAAATTATGAGTTTCTGATCGATTTTTACTTCGATAAAGTCACCGCTGTTTATCTGTTCGTCGGGGCCATTCTAACGTTTCTGGTAACCATTTACAGTCGGGCGTATCTCCACCGAGAAACCGGCTATAAGCGTTTTTTCACAACCATTCTGTTCTTTTACACCGGGTATAACATCACCATTTTTGCGGGCAACTTCGAGACGCTGTTCATTGGCTGGGAGATATTAGGCATCACATCGTTCCTCTTGATTGCCTTCTACCGAAACAAGTATCTGCCGGTGAAAAATGCGGTGAAAGTGTTTTCGGTATACCGAATCGGCGACGTTGGTCTATTGTTGGCCATGTGGATGAGCCACCATCTGTGGCATGAAAATATTACGTTTATTAAACTGGGCGATTATGCGCTGGTGCACGAACATCTGCAAACGCATAGCTTCATCGGTGTTTTTATCTCCCTTATGATTCTGGCGTCGGCTGCGGCCAAGTCGGCGCAACTTCCCTTTTCGTCTTGGCTGCCCCGTGCTATGGAAGGGCCTACGCCGTCCAGCGCTATATTTTATGGATCGCTGGCCGTTCACCTTGGCGTTTTTCTGTTGCTGAGAACTTATCCGTTCTGGGAACAGCAGACATCGGTACGCGTCCTGATTGTAGCTCTGGGTTTGATCACAACCGTCGTTTCTACAGGTATTGCCCGGGTTCAGTCGTCCATTAAAGCGCAGATTGCCTATGCGTCTATTGCACAGATCGGATTGATGTTTATTGAGGTAGCGGCTGGTTTGGAGAGTCTGGCGTTGTTCCACTTTGCCGGAAATGCGTTTCTCAGAACCTACCAGCTGCTGGTGTCGCCATCAGTGGTGAGCTACCTCATTCGAGAGCAATTTTACACGTTCTATCCATCGCAGCGGTCGCTGGAGGATTTCCTGCCGAAGAAGCTTGCCAATACATTTTACATGCTGGGCATTAAAGAATGGAATTTAGATTCGTTCCTGTATCGGTACTTATGGAATCCGTTAAAATGGGTAGGCAACCTGCTTGATTTTATAACCCTGAGTACGCTCCTGACGGTTTTTGTACCGTTCTACCTCGTTGGGGTATTCTGCCTTTATAATCGTAACCTTGTTCCTGAGCCGGTATTGAACTGCCTGCCTATTGCCTTTTCCTTTACGGCGGTGGTTATGGTACTGAAATCGTTCACGAAACGAAACAGGGCGCGAATGGCGTGGTTATTGACCATCTTCAATCACTTCTTTGTTGTACTGGCCATTTCATTCAACGAAAAATTTAATTATTCATCGCAGGGATTGCTCTACCTAAGTGGCGTTTTTGTGGCGGGTGTTGTTGGGTTCGTTTGCCTGAGTCGTTTGAAGGCGGCCGAGAAGAGCCTTAACCTGCAGCAGTTTCATGGCTATTCGCACAAGTACCCTCGGCTGGCGTTCCTGTTTCTGCTGGCTTGTTTGGGCGTTTCGGGCTTTCCCATTACGCCCACGTTCATTGGTGAGGATTTGATGTTTTCCCACATTCACGAAAACCAGGCTATGCTGGCGTTGTTCACCGCGCTGAGCTTCATCATCGACGGGCTGGCCATCATTCGGATTTACGCCCGGATATTCCTTGGTCCCTACGAAAAGTCGATGTACGAAATGGCCTACCGGTCGTATTAATGGTGTACGAGACCGCATAGCCAAGTGGCCGGAGCCATGCGGTCTCGCCCGGTACTTGGCTTAATTTTTTCGTGATTCGTCAGTCGATTTACGCAGTTGGTCAGCGATGCAGCCGGGCTTTTGCAGGACCTTTGTCATGTACTAAACGTCGAACAAGTCCATGAAAACGCTCCTGAAATCCGAAGAATTAATTCAGTTCCTGGCTGCTATTTATTTGTTCTCCCGCCTGAGTTTCGCCTGGTGGTGGTTCCCCGCTTTGCTTCTGCTCCCGGACATCAGCATGATTGGTTACCTGATTAACCCAGCCGTTGGCGCGGTGTTGTACAATATCGTACATCACAAGGGACTTGGTATTGTCATTGGTCTGATTGGTCTTGCCCTTGGTAATCAATACCTGATGCTGGCCGGTGTCATCCTGTTTGCCCACTCCAGTATGGATCGGGTAGCGGGTTACGGACTGAAATACGCCGATAGTTTCAAGCATACCAGTCTCGGAACGATGTAGACCAGCATCAGGCTGCCCGATTAGCCGATTTTCAACACCCAAACGGGTTGACCTGCCAATTGCTGGCGAATCTTCTCGGGAACGACAACGCTAAAGCCGTCTTTCGTTTTAGTTAGCTTCAATGATTGCGATGCGCCCAGTACGGTCACTTTGGCATTGGGTGCAACAGTAAGCGCTGGCAACGTAATGCTGGCTGGAAGCTGTTGTTCCGACTCGCTGGGCAGGTAGGAGGCATAAACAGCCCTGCTATTTGAGGTGAACGCCCACTGACCCTGCCGATAGGGAGCCAACGGTTTGGTGCCGTAAATCGACTCGCCGTTTACGGTAATCCATTTGCCAATTTCCTGCAATCGCTGATAGGCTTCTTCGTGCCATTCGCCATCGGGGCCGGGGGCGATGTTGAGCAAAAGATTCCCGTTTTTGGCTACGATGTCGACCAATGTCTGTACCAGTTTACGGGCGGGCTTAAAGTTTTCTTTGGGAATATACGACCAGCTGTTGCCCATGGTTAGGCAACTTTCCCACGGAATGGGCATGTAATGGTCGGGGATAGACTGTTCGGGCGTTACGTAATTTTCAAATTCGCCCGATACTGTCCGGTCGACAACCAGAAGACCCGGCTGGTGCTGGCGCGCCATACCGGCAATACGGGCCATGTTTATATCCTGGCTGTATGGAATCGTGCGCTGCCAGCTAACAGTTGAGTCGATGGTGCTGGCCGGACGAACCCAGCCGCCGTCGAGCCACAGAATATCGACGTTGCCGTAGCCGGTCATTAGTTCTTCGATCTGGTTGTAGGTGAAATCGCTGAACTTCTTCCAGTGGTCGGGGTATTTTTTCGGGTCGTAGCTCACGTTACGATCTTTGGGCGGAAAGTACGTCCACCAGTAATCTTCCGTATGCCAATCGGGTTTCGAAAAATACGTGCCGACCATAAAGCCCTGCTGGCGAAAAGCGCCAAGAATCTCTTTCGTGACGTTACTGCGGGGGTTCGCTGAGAACGGGGTTTTCTTATCGGTAATCTTGTAATCCGTCAGCTTCGTGTCGAACATGCAAAAGCCGTCGTGGTGTTTAGTGGTGAAAACCACATATTTCATGCCCGCGCCTTTTGCCGCATTGGCCCAGCGTTCCGGGTTGAACTTCGTTGGATTGAAGGTCGTTTGGAGGTTTTCGTACGCCTTTTTATACTCAAACCAGTTGGCGGCATACGGGCCTCTACGCTCACACCAGCCCTCATCTTCGGGGCAGAGGGACCACGATTCCACCACGCCCCATTCGCTGTAAGTGCCCCAGTGCATAAGCAGGCCAAACTTAATATCCTGCCAGTTAGCCAGCTTTTTCTTCACCAGCTCATCTTTTGGCCAGACATATTTATCGTGGTTCTGCTCCGAGTGCTGTTGCGCAAGAGCCGATGTTGAAACCAGTAAGCTGAAGAGAATGGAGGTAATTTGTTTTTTCATATACAGGTATATTTTTTGGCAATGTACTAGGCGTAGGCCAGTCGGTATGCACCCGGCGTCTGGCCCGTCCATTTTTTAAAGGAACGGAAAAAGACACTCGGTTCGGCAAAACCCAGCAGATAGGCAATGTCTGTTGTGCTCACATTCGGTTCGCGCAGGTGCCCAATGGCTAGTTCTTTGCGGGTTTCGTCGAGGAGCTGCTGATACGATGTGCCCGATTCTTTGAGGTGAAGCTGCAAGGTTCGTACGCCCATCGCCAGCCGGTCGGCAACGCTGACCAGTGTGGGCTCTTCGCCTTTCATCAGCGAAATAATCTCGGTTTTCACCCGGCTTTTCAGCGAGGGGGTATGGAGTTGGTTCAGTATATCATTGGCGTGTTTCTCAAACAACGGGAACAGGCTGGAATTGGCATTTAGAATGGGTGTGTCCAATAGAGCCGCATCGAAGACCAGTGTGGTTTCGCTGGCATCAAATAAGAGAAGGGTAGGGTCGAATACACGTTCATGCTCGCGCGTGTCGCTTGGACGCGGGTAGGCAAAACGCGTTTCAAGCGCGGTCAGTCGCTGACCCGTCAGGGCACGAATGACCGACATATAAATCGATAGCTCGGAATTAAAGGTATGTTCCGGATAGATAATGTCAGGGCTGGTGATGCGCAGCGATAAGGTGTACTTCGCGCCCGATTGGTTGTCAGCCGGCATTAACTGGCCCGTTGTTCGGACGCCTTCGCAGACGATATCCTGATAGTGACAAAGCTTATCAAATACATGTCCAAGTGTAGGGCAGTGCATCATCACGTAGGCCAGCACACCAAGAGCCAGCGGGTTCACCATTTCGCCTAACTTGAGCGGGAGAGCAGAGTCGTTGGTCGCAATAATGGCTTCGTGCCAGAGGGCCTGCACCTGCTGGATGAGCACCCGCCCGTCCGGGTTCTTAAGCTGAACTGCGTTGATACCTACCGCACGGGCTAGTGCATCGGCATCGGCCCCCTGCTGGCGGGCTGCAAACAGGATGAGGTTGATAGAGCCAACAGAGAGGGAGTCGTTGGTTTTAGGCTGCATTTATAGGCCTGGTATTATCATTAAGTAGCGTTTAAGGTAATAATAATGATTGAATTTGATTGCGGAAACCACAAGATAAAACGTTTTACAGACCTAATGAGGCCACTATCTATTAAAGGATACTAACAATACCCTTGCGTCTTCACCTCGTTCAGCCTATTTTGAGTAAACTAAATAGACAGTGAGCTTTCACATTTTGGACTAATAACCAAAGTATTTATTGGACAGTTGGAACAGACTAACGGTTTGCATTGAAGTCACCAGCTCAATCCATGAACCGGTTGGGATGCAGGCTGCTCTTCCAGTAATTGATAATCGCTTCCAGTTGCTCTTTCATCTCGCTATGGCTGCTTTGTTTTTCGAAGAAACCCTGAATAGTTAGCTCATATGCTTCTTCAACCAGGTGTTTATAGGCCGGATGAGTGAAGAAAATAAAAGGAACAGCTCGTCGCTTCAGGTCTGCATCCGCTTCAATCTGTCGGCGCAGTTCAAGGCCGTTCATGACCTGCATACTTACTTCGGAAATAATAATAAAAGGAGGTTCCTTGCTTGTTCTGAAATAATCAATGGCCTGCTGGCCGTTCGTAAAAAAGACGACCTTATTGTTGGGTGCAAGTCGTTCCAGCAGGGGTTTAAACAGCAGTTGATCATCCTGATCATCGTCAATGAAAATAATGGGGCCTCTCGAATCTTCCACGGGTCTACGTTAAGCATAATTGAATTAACTTATACAACCAGAAGAACCGCTGAAGGATTATTTTTTTGCCAAAAAATTAATAATCAATAAATTAATATGCCTTCATTTGATTGGCGGTTTTTTACTGACCCGTGGTGTTATTGAGCTAGATTCGCTTACTTGATATGCTGATTCACAAGGCTAAGGCAATGGGCTGCCCTAACCAAGAAACTGAAGAAGTATTTAGATTTGACGTAAGTCGACGTACAGAAATTTCAACCTGTCGTTGCTGTTTGTGGGTTCAATGGGCCATGATATTGAAATACAGCATCATGATTGATTATCCGTGAAGGCGATCAAGCGATACCTAGCAAATACCTGATAGCGAGAGTCAAAATAACACTAAATCCTAAACCCCATTCTACGGTAAATGACCTGTCTTTCTCAAGCGATACGAACTGTTTTTAAAGGCACCCTGCTTGGCTGGTTGGGCTTTGCTACACCGGCATACGCGCAGACTCGCATTTTTGTGTCTCCATCGGGAAGCGATACACAGGCAGGTACGCTGGCATTACCTGTGGCAACGCTCGAAAAAGCTTTGGAGAAAGTGAAAACTGCCCCTCAGAACGAGGTACATATCTACCTACGTAAAGGCACTTATTATTTAGCCAAAACGGTACGTATAACCCCGCATATAATTGGCAATAAGCGGCTCTTGATCAGTGCATTCCAGAATGAATCCGTTGAACTCAACGGCGGGCGGAAACTGGCTTTGCGCTGGCAAAAATCCGGCGACAGAATCTGGGTAGCTAACGTAGCAGGCGAACCGTTTGAGCAACTATACATCAACGGGAAGAAGCAGGTACTGGCTCGTTACCCAAACTATGATTCCACGGCCCGGGTGTTTAACGGAACAGCCGCTGACGCCATCAGCCGAACACGAATCAGCCGGTGGAAAAACCCGTCTGGCGGCTACCTTCATGCTATTCACCAGCACGAGTGGGGCGATTTTCATTACCGTATAACGGGTAAATCAGGCGATACGCTCACCTACGAAGGTGGCTGGCAGAATAACCGCCCGATGGGGATTCATAAGAACCAGCGGTTTGTCGAAAACATCTACGAGGAATTGGACGCCCCCGGTGAATGGTTCTATGACAAAGCCACCCAAACGCTTTCGTTTATTCCGCCTTCTGGCTTTGACCTGAATTCGGCCGTTGTTGATGTGTCGCGGTTGAAATCGTTGGTTGAGTTGGTGGGCACACCAAAAACTCCGCTTCGTCAGGTGCGTATTCATGGCATACGGCTGGTTAATACCGAGCGGACGTTTATGGAGCCGTATGAACCGCTGCTGCGTAGCGACTGGATGTTGTACCGGGGTGCCGCGATTTATCTGGAAAATACCGAGAATTGCCGCATCGAAGCCTGCGAGCTTACCCACCTGGGCGGAAACGCCATTCTGGTGAGTAGGTATAATCGGAACACATCGGTCGATGGCTGTCATATTCATCATATAGGAGCTACTGCCATCGGGTTTGTTGGCGATACGTCGGCGGTTCGGTCACCTGCTTTCCGGTATGAGTGGTTTGTGCCTTATGCTGACATGGACCTGCGGCCGGGTTCAAAAAACAACCGGTACCCGGCAAACTGCACCGCCAGCGACAACCTCATTCACCACACCGGCGAGATTGAAAAACAGTCTACCGGCGTTGAAATCTCAATGGCTTCCGACATAACAGTACGACATAATACGATTTATCAGCTGCCCCGCGCGGGGATCAATATTGGCGACGGCACCTGGGGCGGGCATTTGCTTGAGTTCAACGACGTGTTCGACACCGTACTGGAAACGGGCGATCATGGTTCGTTTAATTCCTGGGGGCGCGACCGCTTCTGGCACCCCAACCGGAAAACGATGGATAGTCTGGCAGCCGCTCACCCGGAGCTGATTAAACTCGATGCTCAAAAACCAGTCGTTATCCGGAATAATCGGTTCCGCTGTGACCACGGATGGGATATTGATCTCGACGATGGCAGCAGTAATTATATTATTTTCAATAACGTATTGCTAAACGGCGGGCTGAAGTTTCGGGAAGGGTTTTACCGGACTGCCGAAAACAATGTGATCGTCAATAATTCCTTTCATCCCCACGTATGGTTCAAAAACAGTGAGGATGTGTTTCGAAAAAATATCGTCATGCGGCCTTACTTTCCTATTCAGATCGCTCATTGGGGTAAAGAGATCGATCATAATCTTTTTCCGGACCAGACCGCTTTACAAAAGGCGCAGCAGAACGGTACTGATCTTCATAGTCAATTTGGTGATCCGCAATATATCAATCCGGAGCAGGGCGACTATCGGGTAGCGCAGATAAGTCCGGCACTGGCTGCTGGGTTCCAGAATTTTCCCATGAATCAGTTTGGGGTACAGAAGGCGTCTTTACGAGTCTTGGCGCGTTCTCCTAAACTTCCCCAGCTAAGTAACGACCGGAAAGAGTCGAACGTTACGGAGAAGACCTGGTTAGGCATTCGGATACGTAATGTGAATGGATTGGGCGACCGGTCGGCATTCGGGTTGCCAGATGAAAAGGGAATTGTTGTGCTGACCGTGCCTAAAGAAAGCAAACTGGCTACGTCGGGTTTGCAAAAAGATGATGTTATTCGAACTATCAACGGCACCGATGTAGCGACCATCGCTCAGTTGGAGAGTATACAGCAACAACTACATTTCATGAGCACCATACCCGTTGGCGTAATGCGAAATCAACGGATCATTGACATACAATTACCCATGAAGTGAATGGTGTGGTCTTTTGATCGACACGAATAAAAAGCCTACGTCGATATACCTCAACGTAGGCTGTAAACGTCTCGCTCACTTCTGGCATTCGTTCATGCGTTATAACCGGCCTTGTTCTTTCAGCCAGGTAAGCGATTCCTGAATAGCTTCCATAGACGTATAATGGGGATGAAAGCCTAACCGCTGGCGTGCTTTGGTAATGCTGCCATTGGTACTATGCAGCAAATGCCCCCAGCTTTGGTTGGCGTACTCCTCGGAGGTGGTCTGTTTAAATTCGTCAAACGTGACGAAGCGTAGATTCGCTGAGGTGCCATACCAGGTAGCCAGGGCCTGAGCATACCCGCGCCAGGTCATGGCTCGCTCAGAAAGGATGTGGAAACTTTCACCAATCGATGCTGCTGGATTGTCAAGGGCCAGCATAAAGCCTAAAGCCACATCGTCGGCATGCACATGATGCAGGGTTTCAAGGCCCTGGTTGGGAAGCAGGACCTCATGGCCCGTGGCTAACTTAGTGAAGATCCGGGCGTCCAGATTACCCGCCGGCGTAATGGGCGTCCAACCCGGCCCAACAATGTGGCCCGGGTGAATTACCGTCGAGGGTAGATCCGCCTGATCAACTTCCTGTAGCAAATACGTTTCAATGGCCGCCTTCCGAAGGCCATACGCATCAATGGGGTATCTGGGGTCTGATTCGTTGACGGGAACCAGCTCATTGTAGCCGTGAACCCAAATCGTACCGCAGTGCAGGAAGTGCCTGACACGACCTGCCAGGGCATCGGTCAGTTGCCTGGTGCTGTCCAGCTCGAAACTAATTAAATCAATGACCGCGTCGGGGGTTAAATCCGCTATGGCTTGCCCGAATTTCCCTTGTTTTTCCAGCTCAGTACGATCTAAGGCGACAAAGGCCACCTGTTGCCAATCGTCGTGAGTCTGGTAAGGATCACGACGACGGCGGCTAACAACGGTTACGTCATGTCCAGCCGCCACAAGTCGGGGCACTAAAAAGGTACCAATGTGTCCGGTACCGCCAATCACTACAATTTTCATCGGTATGTCAGTGAAAAATATGTCTAATCAATCCACTTTGTTAACCAGTAAAATGGGCGTTTGCTTATTCTAGCCGGTACGGTTCTTATATGCATGTGATTTGATTAATGGTTAACTACTATTTTACTTAGATAAGGCTTACAAACCAGATGTAAGTTATCAATAGTACTGTTTTGTGCGTTCATGGTCTTTGCGGAAAAGGGAGTGGATCATTAAAAGATAGCACCCACTGGCTTTTTGTTGTGCCTGAGCTACATAAGCCGAGAGGTCACTGCAACTTCCGGCCATTTTGTATCCATTGCATCTATATATTCCTCCAAACCCAATTATGAAACGGTTTACCTACCCAGCCTTACTCCTGACCCTTGGCCTGCTCAGCCTGGTCGAAAAGCCCCCCACCACCGACTGGCCCGAATACAACGGCGGGCCGGATCGCAATCATTTTTCACCCCTCACCCAGCTAAATCCCAGTAATGTGGCAGGCTTGAAGGTCGCCTGGGAATATGCTTCGGGCGGAGTCGATACGCTCAAGAATAACACTCAGATTCAGTGCAATCCGCTTATCGTCGACGGTGTATTGTACGGTGTTTCGGCTGGCTCGCAGGCCTTTGCCCTCGACGCGGCCACGGGCAAAGAGCTTTGGAAAACAGCTTTTACCGACGATACCTTCGCCATGAATAGCCGGGGCGTTACCTACTGGACCGATGGACGACAGGCTCGGATTTTCTTCGCCTACGGATCGCTGCTCTATGCCCTCGACGCCCGAACGGGAAAGCCGGTGGCTAGCTTTGGAAAAGGCGGAAAAATCAACTTAAAAGAGGGCCTCGCTCGTCCCGGAGCCGACGAGTACGTAGTAAGCAACACACCGGGCGTAATCTATAAAAATCTGCTCATCATGGGCCACCGGGTGTCGGAGGTTGCCCCGGCTCTGCCCGGCGATGTGCGTGCTTACGACCTGCGCACGGGGCGGCTCGTCTGGACGTTCCACACCATTCCGCACCCCGGCGAGTACGGCGCCGACACCTGGCCTAAAGACGGCCACCTTAACTTCGGCGGAGCCAACAACTGGATGGGCATGGCTATTGACCGGCAGCGCGGCATCGTGTACGTACCTACAGGAACGGCGGCATTCGATTTATACGGCAGTACCCGGCCCGGTAAGAACCTGTTCGGCAACAGCCTTATAGCCCTCGACGCGGCCACTGGCAAGCGACGCTGGCATTTTCAAACGATCCACCACGACATTTGGGACCGCGATATTCCGGCTCCTCCTAATTTATTTACCGTCGTTCATGACGGCAAAAAAGTGGATGCCGTTTCGGTTCTATCTAAACAAGGTTTCCTGTTTGTCTTCGACCGTGTCACGGGTAAGCCGCTGTTCCCGATTGAGGAACGGCCCATGCCCGCTTCCACTGTTCCGGGAGAAAAAGCCTGGCCCACCCAGCCGATTCCTCTCAAACCCGCACCGTTTACACGGCAATCGCTTTCGGAGAGCGATATCAGCGACTTTGTCACCGACCGCGATACGGTATTGGCTCAGCTCCGGCGCTGGCAATCGGGGAAGGAGTTTATTCCTCTTCCATTGAGCCCTAATCGTACTGTATTTTTTCCTGGTACCGACGGTGGGGCGCAGTGGGGTGGGGCCGCAGTGGACGAAGAGGGAATTATGTACGTTCCCGCCAAGCAAATTCCGGTCACCATGGGGCTGGTTCCGACCGCCGACGGTTCGTTGTCAGCCAAGGCTGTTGATCGCACCGGTAGCCAACTCTACCAAACGCACTGTGCCGCCTGCCACGGCCAAAACCGCGAAGGCAGTCATGACGGTAGCTATCCGGCCCTGACCAGCATTTCTCAAAAACGTAACCAGACGTCCGTGGCCCAGGTTCTGGCCAAGGGTCAGGGCATGATGCCTGCATTCACTTACCTGAAGGAAGATGAGCGTAAGGCCATTGTGGATTTTTTGTTTGGTAAAACAACGTCCGTCGTCAGCAAGGCGGGACTGAACACCTCGCCCTATCACCATACCGGGTTTACCCGTTGGTACGACCGGGCCGGGTACCCCGTGAGCCGCCCACCCTGGGGAACACTGACGGCGATCGATATGAACACGGGCGAACACCGTTGGCAGGTCCCGCTGGGAGAATATCCTGAACTAGTGGCGAAGGGACTGCCCCCGACGGGCACCGACAACTATGGTGCTCCGGCAGTCACGGCGGGTGGGTTGCTCTTTATTGCTTCCTCGCGCGACGAACTGATTCGGGCTTTCGATAGAAAAACGGGCCGTGAACTCTGGCGTGCCAAACTGCCGGCTGCCGGGTATGCTTCGCCAAGTACCTACGCCGTTGATGGCAAACAATACGTGGTAATTGCCTGTGGGGGTGGCAAACTCAAAACGAAGTCGGGGGATCGGTACGTGGCGTTTGCGTTGCCATAAGCTGCAACTTCGTCAATTGGAGGCTATCTAAAGCTTCATAAAAAACAGAAAGCAGCACTGGGTGTCCGGTGGAAATCCGCGGACACTCAGTGCTGCTTTCAACAAGAACGATCGTACGGCTGTCCTAAAAGCCTCATTACTCAAATTTGGTGACCCGGATGAAACGGGCTTGTCCCAAAACCAATTGGAGGGTTTTCTGGATGGTTTCTAACAGCTGTAAACTCTGTTCCGTACAATACAGTCGAGACTTTACTTGATGGCCGCAATCGCAGCAGCGTAATCAGGCTCTTGTCCTATTTCCGGCACTTGCTGTTCATAGACGATTTTTCCTTCGGGATTCACTACAATTACCGCACGGCTTAGCAGCCCTTTCATAGGTCCATCGGCAATTTGTACGCCGTAAGAACTGCCAAAATCAGTTCTGAAATCAGAAAGCATTACAACATTCTTTATTCCTTCTGCACCACAAAAAGCTTTTTGAGCAAAAGGCAGATCTTTGGAAATACACAGTACGGTTGTGTTTTTTAGTCCAGCTGCATCCTCATTAAATTTTCGTACCGATTTAGAACAAACGCCAGTGTTTACACTTGGAAAAATATTCATGATTACATATTTGCCCTTGTAATCGGCTAACGTCTTATCCGTAAGATCAATACCGGTCAATGTGAACTCTTTGACTGGAGTTCCCACTGCCGGTAGTTTACCAACAGTATGAATTGTTTTGCCGCCCAGAGTAACAGCCGTGCCTGTCGTTTGTCCCAGCGAAATACCCGTAATGAATATTCCGGCTAGTCCCAAAAAAAAGATTTTAAACGCGTGTATGGAGTTCTTGATGCTGGTCATAAGGTGATTTATTACATTAATAGTGATTCCACAAATGTGCAAAGAAAACGGTAATGAAAATTAGTCGGATGCGACTGATAGCCGTTAATCGTCAGGAAAATTAGCGCATGAACGCCCAATCTGGATTAGTCGTTTTGGTGGGCGAATTCGCTTTGTTTCGGAACTACCCGAACTCTGTTTAAAAGTAGGGTGGGTAATCTGCTAAAGCTCACCATGTATTGTGTATAGAATTAACAGATGTATGCTTGATATTTACCTTATAGATGATATAGACGAACAGAGGTCTATATTGCAACACTTAATGAAGGACTGTCCATTTGGACAGCCTTGATGGTGTGGATAGAAGCGGAAACACCGACCTGACTTAGGTCGGTGTTTTTCTTAGAATAAGACAGCAAAAATCTTGAACGTAAGCATTACCCACTTAACTCGCTACGAAACTTTTCGAAATAGTCGGACGCCTGCAACAATCGACTCCCGTACCAGGAAAACACCTCTCCATCGACCAGCAGCACCCGCGCCGATGGGCAAATCTCCTGTAACTCAGCAATATGTTTCTCCCTAAACGGATAAGGTTCTGACGATAGAAAGATCAGATCGGGCCGGGCGTTTTGTAAATCCTGCGGTGTAACCGCCGGATAGCGAATTTTGTTGGCAAATGCATTGGTGAAACCCGCTGTGCTCAGCATGGCGTCAATAAACGTATCGCTGGCCGCTGCCATGTATGGTTTCCGCCAGATTAGATAAGCAACGGACAAACGCATAGGCAGGAGAGGGGGAAGCAGACGAGATTCGATCTGCTGAGCCATTTTTTCGGCTTCCCGGCTTTTTCCCACCAACGTTCCTACTTCCCGAATCATACTGATTGCATCGGGCACCGTTGTCATATCGGTAATATGTACAGCGTACTGTTGCTGAAGGGCTTCGATCTGCTCGCGGGTATTTTCCTCTTTATTGGCAAGAATAAAATCAGGCTCCAGCGCCTGAATTTTGTCGAGATCGAGCGTCTTGGTACCACCAACTACGGCTTTGGTTTTCACCTGTTCCACCGGATGAATACAGAATTTGGTGACGCCAATAATTTCATCATTCAGGCCAAGCTCGAAGAGCAATTCTGTTTGAGATGGGACGACAGAAACGATGCGTTTAGGGTTCATAAATGAGACGTTCAGCAAGCGAAAAAGGTAACTCAGCGGCTGTTTCACAGCTTTTAAGAAACTTTTGAAGAGGAATTGAAATTTTTGTGCAACGTTTACTCAATGAATCCTTCATTCACCATGAGACAATCAATTTTCACCTTTCTTGCCGTCGGTTTATGCGTTACGACGCTGTACGGCCAAACGCCAGCTTCGGGTAAAATCACCTACGAAGGTATGCGTCAGTTTGACCGCTCACAAATGCGGATGGTTATTAACGGACAGGAAGTTCGGCCTGGTAGCGCGGGGGCTCCTGATGCGCCCGAAGGCATGCCCGAGGTTATTTCGTTCACCCAGAAACTGGTGTTTGCCGGAACAATGGCTAAAGAAGAACGCGACAGGCCGCAGAATATGATGATGCGCCGAACAATGGGCGACGGGCCATCGGATGGCTCGGGCGGAAACCGCGAGGGGAGACCCCGAACGATGCGGATGACTCCCCCCTTCGAACAACGAACCTACCTTGATCTGGCTAACCGCCAGCGCATTGATGTGCTGATGGTGAAGAAGGATACAGTGGTGACGGATACGTACCGTTCCGAAAAGCCCATGCCAACCGCCACCGACTGGACGACAGCCGATAAAACGAAAAAAATTGCGGGCTACACCTGCCACAAGGCAACGGCTAGCCGTCGGAAAGAAACGTACACCATCTGGTACACAACGGATTTGCCGTTCACCTATTCGCCCGTTGCCGATTTAACGCCCCCCAAAGGCGTTGTGCTGCAAATCGAATCGGATACCGAATCATATAAAGCAACGGGAGTCTCGATGGAAGCTATTGCCGAGGCCAGTGTACAGCCACCTAAAGGGGCTAAAACCGTTTCGAGTGAAGAAATGGAAGAAATACGCCGAAAAGGTATGGCCGATTTCCGGCAAAAAATGATGCAGAACATGCCCATGCGGAGCCAAAACTAAGTTTGTATTGAATAATGTATACAGGAAAACGTATAATGAAAAATGATAAACTTACTGAATTTGAAGCAATTAACTCGATTCTTGTTGATCGTTCTTCATTGTACATTATTTATTAGCTTTAAATCCTTCGCCCAGTCGCCAGGTACAATCAGCGGGCAGGTAGTGGACTCACTGACCCGGAAACCGCTCCTTGAAGCTTCGGTTTCACTTTTATCGGCAAAGGACTCCTCGTTGGTGAGTTTTGGTATTACAGATGGAGAAGGACGTTTCTCGTTCCCGAAAATAGCCGAGGGACAGTACCGCGTATTGGTTACGTATGTGGGGTACCGGAGCCGCGTCCGCCGGGTTTCGGTAACCAAAACCGACCCCTCGTCAAATGTTGGGGCCATTGACCTGGTCGCTCAGTCGCAAACGTTAACCGAAGTGTCCGTGCAGGGCGAACGAGCTCCCATCGCTGTAAAAGGGGATACACTGGAATTTAACGCCGGTTCGTTCAAAACCCGCCCCAATGCGCAGGTAGAGGACTTGCTGAAGAAACTGCCCGGCGTAGAAGTTGACCGGGATGGCAACGTGAAAGCGCAGGGTCAGGCCATTACGAAAGTGCTGGTGGATGGCAAACCTTTCTTCGGCAATGATCCCAAAATGGCGACCCGAAACCTCCCCGCCGACATCATCGACAAGGTACAACTCTTTGACCAGGCTTCGGAACAATCGGCTTTTTCGGGGGTGGACGACGGCGACCGGGAAAAAACGATCAATATCACGACCAAGAAAGACAAACGGAAAGGCTCATTTGGTCAGCAGACCATTGGTGCCGGGCCAAAACCGGGCGACGATGCAAGATACTCGGGTCGGGTGAGCTTCAACCGGTTTAACAACGGCCGACAGATTTCCATGCTGGGCATGGCCAACAATGTGAACCAACAGGGTTTTACGGCCTCGGATTTGGGTCTTGGGAATAACTTTGGCGGAGCCGGACAAGGGCAGGGCGGTGGCGGAGGCAGTAACGTGGTACGCGGTGGCGCCGGTGGCGGCAGCGGGAATGGTGCCGGTCAGGTGGGGAGCAATGCGATCACCCAATCGTGGGCAGCCGGTATTAACTACCGCGACGGCTGGGGCAAAAAGATTGATGTGGTTAGCAGCTACAACGCCAGTAATACCAACACCCTCACTAACCAGCAAAGTCACCGGGAAAACGTGATTCCGAGCGGCACTGCCGGTACGGTGATTACGCGCCCCGATGCTGGCTTTATCCGCGACCAGACTAACGGTTCTGACAATACCAATACCAACCAAAGGGCCAACCTGCGGCTCGATTATCGCGTCGATTCGATGACAACGATCCGGGTTATTCCGAATTTGTCGTGGCAAAATTCGACGTATAGCAACCAGAGCCAGGCCCGAACGATTACCAACGAAGGCGTGCTGGCCAATTCGAGCCTAACCAATTATAACTCAACCGGTAGTGGCTTTAACGGCAATAACTCACTGCTGCTTTTGCGCAAATTCCAGAAAAAAGGCCGGAGCTTTTCCGTAAACTGGAACATCGCGTTCAATAACCAGGACAACGAAGGAATCAACAAATCGGTCAACCAATTCAACGGCTCGTCGACCAGCCTGACGTCGGGTATTATAACAAAAGATACCCTAACAGGCATTATTACGCAGACCATTAATCAGCGGAACAATCAGCAAACGCATTCGATGACCAACACCATCAATGTGAGTTATACGGAGCCGTTGTCTATGCGCCAGACCCTTGAATTTCATTACAACCTGTCTGATAACCATAATACGTCGAACCGGGCGGTGAATGATTTTAATGGGCTGACGAACCAGTACGATCAGTTGAATACATTCCTGAGCAACAATTTTGTGAACGACTACGTAACCAATCGCGGTGGATTGACGTGGCAAACCCGGCGGTTGAAGTATACCTACGCATTCGGGCTGGATGCGCAACAGGCGAGCCTCAACTCCGATAACCTAAGCCGGGAAACGAACCTGAATCGCACGTTTTCGAACTTGTTGCCCAATGCCTTGCTGACCTACAATTTTGCCAAAAGTCGGCGGCTCCGGTTCAACTACCGAACTCGTATCAATGCGCCGTCGGTGAACCAGTTGCAACCGGTAGCCAATAACACGAACCCGCTTAACATTCAGTTAGGTAACGCTAATTTGCAGCCGGAATATAGCCACACGCTGTCGTTGAACTACAACCAGTTTGATGCTGCTACGTTTAGGAATATGTTCCTCTTTCTGAACGCCAGCCGAACGGATAACAAAATCGTCAACTCAACGGTATTCGACAGATCAGGTGCGCAGACTACCATACCCGTCAATACCAATGGCTATTACACGGTGAACGGATCGTTGGTCTTCGGTCGGCCGCTTAAATTAGGTGCGCAGAAAACCAACCTGAACCTTTCGACAAACATGACTTTCAACCAGGGGACGAGCTTCATCAACAACCAGTCTAACCAGGCGAAAAACTGGCTGATTGGTCAGGGGGTTGGCCTGAGTTCGAACTTTACGGAGAAACTGGACTTGAACCTGTCGGGGAACATCAACTGGCAATCGGCCAAGTACTCACTGCAACCCCAGCAGAACACCACCTTCCTGAATCAGACGGTTACGCTCGATGTCTACTATCAATTGCCGCTGAAGTTTACCTTCTCTACGAACGTTTACTTCAATCATTACGGTGGCAACTCGGCTAACTTTAACCAGTCGTATACACTCTGGAACGCTACGCTGGCCCGCCAGTTGTTCAAGCAAAATCAGGGAGAACTGCGCTTCCAGGCATTCGATTTGCTGAACCAGAACCAGAGTATCGTCCGAAATGTGACTGATACGTATACGGAGGAAGTTCGGAGCAGGGTGCTGAACCGGTACTTCATGGTCAGCTTCGTGTATAATCTGCGCCGGTTTAGTGCGGGCGTTACCGCGCCACGTGATCCGTTCCAAGAGCGGAATGGGGGAGGCCAGCGCGGACAGGGGGGAGGCTTCCGCCGGAATAATGGCTAACAAAATACATGAACACAGCGACACAAAGATTAATCTCTGTGTCGCTGTGTTCATGCCTCTTACTTTATATACCGAAAATCTTCGCCACCTTTCAGTGCAAGGAGCGTTTCGTACATCAACTTAATTACGTTCTGTACGTCGTCCATATGCACCGTTTCGACGGTGGTGTGCATGTACTTAAGCGGAAGCGAAATAAGGGCCGAGGCAATGCCTTCTGTCGCGTAGGCAAAAGCATCTGTATCTGTACCTGTCGAACGGCTCACAGCCTGCCGCTGAAACTCAATTCCCTGTTGTTCGGCCACGCCGATCATGAAATCGAGTACGTTATTTTGTACGGCCGGGCCGTAACATAATACGGGGCCACCGCCACATTTTAGATCACCCTGTTCTTTTTTGTCGTATTTGGGCGACTGCGTATCGTGGGTTACATCGGTACAAATAGCCAGATCGGGCTTGAGCCGCCGGGCAATCATCTCCGCCCCTCGCAGACCAATTTCTTCCTGAACCGCGTTGACGATGTACAATGTAAACGGCAGGGTGATGTCGTTTTCCTTTAAAAGCCGGGCTACTTCGGCGATCATGAACCCACCCATGCGGTTATCCAGAGCCCGGCCAACGTAATAGCGGCCGTTCAACTCCATCAATCCGTCGGTAAAGGTGCAGACGGTACCAACGTGAATACCCATGTCCAGCACTTCCTGTTTGGTGGAGGCCCCCACGTCAATGAACAGGTCTGTAACTTTGGGGGCCGTATCTTTCGCCAGATCGCGAACGTGGATAGCGGGCCAGCCAAATACACCTTCAACTACGCCTTTTTTCGTGTGAAGGTTAACCCGCATGGATGGCGCAATGAGGGCATCGGAGCCCCCGTTTCGGCGTACGAACAGGTAGCCATCGTCAGAAATGTAATTCACAAACCAGGAAATCTCGTCGGAGTGGGCTTCAATAACGACTTTATAGTCTTTACCCGGTCCTATAACGCCTACAGCCGTGCCATAGGTGTCGACAATGTACTCGTCGGTATAGGGTTTGAGGTAATCCAGCCAAATCTGCTGCCCCGACGATTCGAAGCCGGTGGGGGAGGCATTGTTTAAATACTTGTAGAGGAAACTTTTACTTTGTTCGTTCATTACGGAGTTTAATTAGGATAAGAGCAAGGCCAAAATAGGCACGCCCTTCTCGTAAAGTAAAGGGAAAAAATATCAAAACCCAATCCGCTCACGCTTCTGCTCAACGCCCATTGAGCGAAGAACTTCCATGGCGATCCGGTCGTCGTATTTGCGTTTCCAGTAGTCGGCTTCCAGCCGGAGCTTGTCCAGTTCCAGCTGTTGTTTTTCGACTACCAGTCGAAGTGTTTCCAGTTCATGACTGACCAGTTCCTCGGATTTTTCCTCCACAACCTGCGCAGAAACAACGTCGTCGGTGAGCAGGGCGAGGGGCGAAATAGCCAAAACGTTCGCTATTTGGGTCAGCCGGGAGAGGGTCAGGTCAGTTTTGCCGCGTTCAATATCGCCGTAGGCCGTTGTGGACAGATTGAGTAAATCGGCCATGTTTTCCTGCGATAAACCGCGCTGTAGCCGTTGTAGGCGTATTTTTTCGGCCGGGCCACGATTGGAGATAGTGCTCATATCAAGTAACAACGATAAAATCTAAACCAAAACTGACAGTGTTTTTCGTGATGATAACGCAATTTTGTAACGAAACAATTCTCGAACTTACACCAAGCGTTCTTGGTTTTCAAATCAAGAAGTAAACCCAATTATGAATTACGAAAAAGAATTCCGCAATTTCGCCGTGCATCACATGGGTCTTAACGGCCTGACGGTGGACGGTTACGTGAAGCACACTGTCCAGAATCATAGCGTTGAAAACATGACCCGTTCGGTCATTGAAGAGCGCCCCATGAACTTCCGCGAAGTAGACGTGTTCTCGCGCCTTATGGCCGACCGCATTATTTTTATGGGTCTGCCCGTTGACGACAACATCGCTAACATCATTGTGGCCCAGCTGCTCTTCCTGGAGTCGGCTGATCCTAAAAAGGATATCCTGATGTACCTGAACAGCCCTGGTGGTTCTGTCTACGCCGGTTTAGGTATCTACGACACCATGCAGTATGTGCGGCCGGATGTGGCTACCGTTTGCACCAGCCTGGCTGCGTCGATGGGTGCTGTATTGCTGGCTGGTGGTGCCGCTGGCAAGCGTTCGGCGTTGCCACATGCCCGTGTCATGATTCACCAGCCATCGGGCGGTGCGCAGGGACAGTCGGTCGATATTGAAATCACTGCTCGGGAAATCGTGAAGCTGCGTGTTGAATTATATGAAATTCTGGCGCACCACTCCGGCAAAAGTGTTGAGGAGATCGAGAAAGATTCGGACCGCGACAAATGGATGCGGGCTGAAGAGGCTAAAGAATACGGCCTGATTGATGAGGTTCTGCGCCGGGAGAAGTAATTCCGGCCCTATCGTTTAAGAAGCTATCGTTTGTATGTGGTTACCGGATACTATCTGTGGCCGCTGCGAACGATAGCTTTTTTAGTTTATCACTTCTGTTTGTTGTTGCCAGAAATGACTGTACACCTGTCCGTTAGTTAATAACTCGGAATGTACGCCTTCTTCTATAACGGCTCCATTTCTGAGCACAACAATTTTATCAGCTGTACGAACGGTACTGAGTCGGTGGGCAATCAGGATAATGGTTTTCCCGGCCTCCCGTAACCGCTGAATGGTGCGCTGTACGTACTGCTCGGAGCCCGAATCGAGGGCTGATGTGGCTTCATCCAGAATCAAAACTTCCGGATTTCGATATAAAGCGCGGGCGATGGCGAGCCGTTGCTTTTGGCCACCGGAGAGCATAGCTCCGTTTTCGCCGAGGTAGGTGTGGAAACCGTTCGGTAATTTCTCGATGAAGTCGGTAATGCCTACTTGAGCACAAAGGTCCACAATACGCTGTATATCGGGCAGGGCTTCACCAACGGCAATATTGTCAATGACATTACCCGCAAATAAATCAAGTTTTTGTGGGACAACGCTTACGATCCGGCGCAGACTGTTGAGGTCAATATGTTGTATGTCGTATGCGCCTAGGTATATGCTCCCTTTCTGTAACGGATATAAACCCTGTAGTAGAGACAGTAAGGTTGACTTCCCCGAACCGCTCTCACCCACCACAGCGGTAATTTTGCCGACGGGTATAGTTAGTGTGAGGTCGTCAAAAACAGTGGTCCGGGTGCCGTACCGAAACGCTACGTTCCTGAACTGGATATCGCCAACCATATCTGGCCGGAGTAGAACTTTGTTTTCGGTCGCTTCCCGG
The DNA here is from genome assembly GCF_026391055.1 of Spirosoma sp. Classification (GTDB taxonomy): domain Bacteria; phylum Bacteroidota; class Bacteroidia; order Cytophagales; family Spirosomataceae; genus Spirosoma. Next base: position 44,016 of record NZ_JAPLET010000019.1, read on the forward strand.
TCCAAATCCATGATTTCGAACAGTCGGTCGGCGGCAATGAGTGCGTCCTGAATGGTACGGTTTGCGCCAATCAGGCTGGAAGCCGGGCCGGTAAAATACCCAATAAGGGCATAGAATGATAACAATTCGCCGGGCGTTATCTGGCGTTGAAGCACGAAATAGCCACCAACCCAAAGCAAAATAATCGTAAATAAGCGGGTTACCAGTTCAGATGCCGAGCCGAGGTAAATACTACGCTGGCCCGACGCAAAGATCGTTTGCAGAACCTGTACAAAGCGGGTTTCTGTTTTGTCACCGGCAAACTCCTCCAGCCCAAACCGTTTGATAGTGCTTACGGCGTTGAGCGATTCGACCAGTTGGGTTTCAAGATCGGCTGCATTTTCCATTAACTGGCGTTGATACCGGCGGTTGATGCGGTTGGCCAGCCAGTAAAGCCCGACATATAAGGGCACCACCAGCAACATTACCAGCGCCAGTTTCCAGTAATAGGTGAACATCAGCCCAAACGAAAACAGGATGATCAGGACGTTGACAATCAGACCCAGCGCCGTATCGTTGATGAACGCCCGAATCTTGACGGCGTCGTTAATACGGGAGATGATTTCGCCCACGCGCATCGTGTCAAAAAACGACTGCGGAAGTTTCAGCAGGTGCTTGTAGTATCCCAAAATCAGGGCTGCGTCCATGCGCTGGCCGGTTTTGAGGTTAAACAGGCTTTTGGTGGTGCCAATGAATAGTTGCAGCAGCAGTGCGACGACCATCACGACACTGAGCAGGTTCAACAGGTTCTGGTTGGCATCGGGTAGTACGTTGTCAATAATTTTCTGTACGTAAATCGACGTAGTCAGGCCCAGAAGGGTATAGACAACGGCACCCACCAGGGCCTGAATCAAAATAGCCCGATGAGGACGTACCAGTTGCCAGAATCGTTGCGTAACGGAGGTTCTCTGATTTACCTGCTGAAAGCCGTCGTCGGGTAGCAGGAGCACCAGTACCCCCGTCCATTCGGCTTTAAAGGTAGCCAGGGGTTTACGGTGCATCCGGCCATCGCCGGGGTCCATTACCTCGACATAGTTACGGGTAACGCGGTAAATGACGACGTAGTGGTGTAAGGTGCCACGTACAATAACATGCGCAATGGCTGGTAATGGTATTTTGGTCAGGCTTTCGAGCGGGTCGGCATTCGTGCCGGCTTTTACCCCTTTGGCCTGAAACCCCATTTGTTTAGCTGCTTCAATCAATCCAAGTACGTTGGTGCCTTTTTGATCGGTACTGGCTAGCTGCCGGATACGGGCCACGGGCATCAGTAGCCGGTAATGAGCAGCGATTGATGCCAGGCAGGCCGCCCCACAATCGGTAATGTCGCGTTGTTTGATCTGAATACGTTTCATACCCGTGTAGGGTTTAGCCAGTCGTCGGCTTTGTCGTAAAGTAGTTGAAAAAGCGACCGCCGGGTTACGGTGAAACGAGCCTGCACAGTCATCCCTTTTTTGAGTTGACCCCGGTAACCGTTGGGCAATTGCAGAAAGGATTGGTTGAGTTGACAGCGTACTTTAAACGCCGGTTGTTGCTTGTCGAGCAGCGAAAAATCATTGGCTACGTCAATTACCTTCCCGTCTACCATTCCCCACTGGTTGTAGTCGAACGCTTCGACCTGAAAGCGGGTCGATTGCTCTGCCCGCAGTAAACCAATGTCTTTGGGCGGTACGTAGCATTCGACAATCAGCGTAGAGTCGGGTGAGACAATCCCCAACACCTCGCCAGCCTGTACAACGCTTCCTGCATAACGTCCTGTCAATTGACTGACGGTGCCGCCAACGGGGGCTTTAAGGGTATATAGCGCCTGTTCCTGCCGAAGTTGCCGTTCCTGAGCCTTTAATTCTGTAAGAGTAAGCCGGTACTGGGCCAGTGCCTGCTGCCACTCGACCCGTTGCCGTTCGACCTGGGTCTGGTGCTGCGCCACGGCCGATTGCCAGGTAAATTCTTTGTCTTCATGTTCATTGCGGGCAATAACCTTATCGTCCAGAAGTTTCTGGCTGATTTCCAGTTCCCGCTGTCGTTTGGCCTTCGTTTGCTGGTTTTCCCGGTTCAGAAACCGAAGCTGTTCGTACTGTTGTCGATAAAGAGGAGAGTTAAGCCCCTGTTCCGTAGCCGCATCCGGCGTTGTCGTAAGGTACTCCTGGGATAGGCTGGTTAATTTTTCCAGATCGTGAATGTAGGCCAGCTTTTCGCCTTGTTGCAGGGTCAGCAGGTGAAGTTTGGTGTCGAGCATGTCGCTCTGTAGCCGCAGCAACGGTTGTCCGGCTTTAACGGTTTGCCCTTCGTGCACATACAAAACAGCCACATTCCCGCTCATTTGGGCTTTCACCTCTGAGCGTTCGGCCACGGGCCGTACCAGTCCACCCGCCCGCACCGATACATCAACATAGATAAACGGCAATGCCGCCACCGCACCCAGTACCGACAATAGAATAGTCGTGTAAATGAGTTGCGAGCGGGTGGAGATGGTAGGGAGATAGGTCAGGGTGTCCATAACCTCTAACGGGAATGACTATTTATTGAAGAAGAGGATTTGGTAAGTCTCTCAGTAGCATAATTAAATCCCCATTTGAAGCATTTAGTCGCCAGAAATAAACAGATTAACCCTCTTAAAATAGCCATAATAGGTTTGTGCATTTCTTAATGTTAAAAAATATGGTTTAAAGTGAAAATTCTTAGATTTAGAATGAAATGAATAAAAATGATAGTTGTGTTGGCTACTGATACATTAAACTGGTTTTTTGTTGCTAAATAAACGTGTGAAAAATATAGGCCTATTCCAAATGCAAATAGAAAATAATTTATATCAAATAAATGCCACACCCCAAAGGAAAAAGCAGATAATAAACCTACAAGTATTCGATTATTACTTATACTTGATATTAGTTCAATTATTGCATATTGGAAAAGTAGAGTTTCTATTATTGGTGCCCAAAATAGAGTTTCATAGGCTTCTTCACTAATAGTATCAAAAGAGTGATAGCTAACTTTTACGTTCGGATGAAAAATATCAAAAAATATTTTGGCTAGAATGTAATGAATTAACATGGCAATGCCACCATAATAAATCATTGATTTGATTATGGCATTCTTCTTAGGATTTAGTCTCATAATTTTCCTGAAAATGGCGTCGATGAGTTTGTGTGAAATAATGGCAAGCTTTTATCAACTTGCCATTATTTGAGAAATTTATTTACCAAATCCAGTTTCTCTGCGATACTGGTCATATAAGTGTGCCCCCTCTCCCCAATGTGTGAATATTGAGTGGAAAAATTGACCAACTATATAACCAACTTGGCAGCCCTGACATTTTACGTCTTGACCGCCATTTACCAAGTACAAATCATTAATTTCTAACTCTGCAAATTCGTTATTAAATAAGGAAGTTGAATAAGTTTCCATAGGTTTCATTACATTATTGATTTAATTATTTCTTATGACAACAATCATTTGGTTGGTTAAAAAGGCCATTTAGAAAGCCTCCAATAAAACCGTATGTGAAATCTTTTAGGTACTCTTTAACCCCTTCTTTAATACCCTCAAGAAAGGGATTAGGCTGGCTAGTTCCGCCATTAAACAGAAGGGCTTCATCAAAAGTCATTTCGTCAAAGCCACCTGCGCTAAGTTGTAACGTATTCATGATAAAGAAATGGTTTAAGATCTCCCAATCGCTCATCTGGTCATCACCGCCCGGACCGGCGTGCCTCTCTGTGATTGGTTGAGGCAAAATTGATAAGCCGAAGTAGGGCATCCTATTCAAAAATGAATCAGTTAATTCAATTCTGAATAACTTTATTCAAATTTGAATAAGGTACAATAAAGAATTTTCAAAATCACATGTATCCTAAGGAAAATTTTTCGTTACTTAGTAGCTCTAGATATACACACAGTCAACCTTTATGCCCTTCAATCACATAAAACTCCGGCGCTTACGGGAGCTCTTCGGCTACTCACAGGCAGCTGTAGCTTATTCATTAAACGTAGCACAGGCTACCTATCATCGGTTAGAGTCTGGAAAATCAAAGCTTGATGCTGATCAGTTGGAAGCAGTCACCCGTTTGTATGGTATTACTGTAGAGGAAATGCTGACGTACGACTCCACGCAGCTGCTTCAATTGGTGGTAACACGTGAGGCTTTCATGAAACTTAGCCATGAGCAGTCGTAAGGGAATGCCAGTGAAGTAAACCGCTTGGGGTTTCCCGTTGCCATATCATTACTTGCCACTTGATAAATCTGTAGTTAACTTTACACACTTGTGTTAGGCTCAGGCTCGCCTGAGTCATTTTTTTTATCGAAATTAGCCTAACAAAGTCTTTTCGTATACTGTTAAAAAGAAACCTGGATAGCAGATAGCTATAATCTTATTATCTGATAAACCCCCAGCCATTTTACTCTGCAACCGTTCATGCCACAAATTAGTTGCTCGTTCTGTGGACGACGCAAAAACGAAGTAATGATGCTCCTTTCGGGCATCGATGCACACATCTGTAACTACTGTATTGAGCAGGGACATCAGGTGGTGCTTGAAGAAATGCGCCCCAAAAAGAGCGAACCCACGGAGTTAAATATCAACCTGATAAAGCCGATTGATATGAAGCGGCACCTCGACCAGTACGTTATTGGTCAGGATGAAGCGAAAAAGTCGATTACGGTGGCGGTTTACAATCATTACAAGCGCTTGATGCAGCCCAAAACCAATGATGATGTGACGATCGAAAAATCGAATATCATCATGGTGGGCGAAACCGGTACGGGTAAAACCTATCTGGCCCGATCCATCGCTAAAATTCTGGAAGTCCCTTTCTGCATTGCCGATGCCACCGTAATTACCGAAGCCGGATACGTAGGCGAAGATGTGGAAACGATTCTGACGCGCCTGTTGCAGGCCGCCGATTATAATGTCGAAGCGGCCGAACGAGGTATTGTGTACATTGATGAGATCGATAAAATAGCCCGTAAGTCAGACAACCCCAGCATCACCCGCGATGTGAGTGGCGAAGGCGTTCAACAAGCATTGCTGAAACTGCTCGAAGGCTCGGTTGTAAACGTGCCCCCTCAGGGCGGACGCAAACACCCCGATCAGCGCCTGATAGCGCTCAATACTGAGAATATCCTGTTCATTTGTGGGGGCGCTTTTGACGGTATCGAGCGACATATTACCAAGCGGATAAACACCCGGCCCATTGGCTTCTCCGGAGACCGTCGGTTGAATGATACGTTTGAGCGGGGGCATTTGATGCGGTATATCTCCGCCCTCGATTTGAAATCCTTTGGTTTGATTCCGGAGCTTATTGGCCGCTTACCGGTATTGACTCACCTCGAACCGCTTGATCGAGACGCGCTGATGCAGATTTTGACGGAACCCAAAAACGCCATTACCAAACAATACAACAAACTATTCCAGATGGAGGGTATTACCCTGCACTGGGACGCCAGTGCGCTGAATTATATTGTCGATCAGGCATTGCAGTACGGCCTTGGGGCCCGCGGTTTACGCTCAATCTGTGAATCCATCATTACAGATGCAATGTTTGAGATGCCTTCTCAAACGGGTGTGAAAGAGCTAACCGTTAGTCTGGAATATGCGCGTGAAAAGTTCGGCAAATCCAGCACCTATCAACTTCGATCCGTAGCCTAATTTGGATAATATTTTCTTAAACGAAAGGGCCCGCCTTCATTTTTGAAGGCGGGCCCTTTCGTTTAAGAAAATATTTTTTACACTCAGTTTTATTGATCTATTAAATATATAGAATAAAAATAATATCAATTAGGGGTTGAATGTTTTTGGAATTACTTCATTCTGAAGAGGAAGGCTAGTTGATTATTGTGTTTATATTCAGATTGTTACTTGCTCGTTTGGCGTGTAAAGGGTATTGACTTTAGAGATCGGGGAAATTTGGTTAATTCTTGTCATGGTTAACCTTTGGAATAAGTGCATATAGTCATGTTGTTTTTAATCTGCTATACAAAATCATTTTTTTATTCTGTACGCTAACAAATGAATAGCGTTCTAGTTCATCAGGGTGATAACTCAAACGTTCACTTTTAAATCATACACTATGCGTATGTTTTCCAAATACCTTTTCACTGCGCTTTTAGGCACCGCTATTTTTTCATCCTGTAGCCGTCCCGTAGCCTATTTTCAGCCAAGCGCCCGTGAGCACTACACAACAGCTTCATCAACTGCTACACCCGTAGTCTCTTCAAAAAAAGAAACGTCTGCACCTGTTGAGGCAACGGTTCCCCTTGCTGTAACGACACCCGCCGAACAGGTTGCTCAAACTAACACCGCAATCGATCAGGTGGATGCGCTGGTGCGGAACGATAGCAAATTAAGTGCTGACAAAACGGTTCAGAAACGTCTAAACCGGGTTCGCACATTGTTGGCTTCTACGTCGGCAAAAGCAACGGCCACTCCAGAAGTCGCTAGTGCGCCGAAAAAAATGAATCTGATGGAGCGGATGATGCTCAAGAAGATGAACAAAAAAATCAGCAAACAACTGGCCCCAGCTAATCCTGACCAAACCATGTCGAGCCGGGGTACACTAGCTGCGGGTGCTGTGCTGGTTATTATCGGGTTGCTGCTGCTGGTGCTAACCTCGGGTACGGCATCGACAATTGGTCTGGTGGCGGTTCTGGTCGGCGCGGTGATTTTGCTGATTGGGTTATTGTAACTGCCCCGCAGCAACAGCCAAAATTTTTATCAATCTCTTAACAAACGATCACAGTTGAAGTTGTTAGGAATGTTATTTCAATCATTCATTTTTAAACCATACGTTATGAACACGTTGTCTAAGCATCTTTTTGCTGCTCTTTTAGGTACAGCTATTTTATCATCCTGCAGCCGCCCGGTGGCTTATTTCCAACCAAGTGCCCGTGAAAGTTTCAAGTCAGCCCAACCCGAAGTAGCTGTGGCCTCTACACCCGTTGACGGTGCTCAGCCAGTAGCCGAGGTATCGCCCGTAGGCGTTTCTATAGCAGCTCCCGCTACATCGACTGATGAGCAACTTGCACAAACCAAAGAGGCCGTAAAGCAGGTCGACGCTTACGTTCGGAATGATAATAAACTGGCCTCGAATAAAAAGCTGGCAAAGCGTATGGAGCGGTTAAACGAGATGTTGGCAACGACTACGACAAAAGCAACCGTCGCCACGAAGATGGCTTCGACTAAAAAGATGTCCCTGATGGAGCGCACTATGCTCAAGAAAATGGACAAAAAGATCAAAAATCATGTTGCGCCCGACCAAACAAAAGCGATGAACAGCAACGTACGACTGGGTATCATTATTGGTATTGTCGGCTTGCTGTTGCTCATCTTGGGCGGTGGCAGCGTACTTGGTGTGATCGGCGGTATCGGTTTTGTGGTTGGTCTGGTGCTGGTTTTGCTGGGCGTCATCAATTCATAAGTAGTTCTTATCAACTGGAATGAGCCAATCCACCTTACTTTGTCTCATCCATGGCCACGGCGTAGATGCTTCCATTTGGGAGGGCATCTACGCCGATTTGGCTTTGGAGCATCAGGTTTTAACCCCTGACTTTTCGCAGCTTACTCATCTCACCACGATTGAGAACTATGCTGATGAGCTGTACAATCGGCTGGCGTTGGCTGATGACCAGAAAGTTATTCTGGCAGGTCACTCAATGGGCGGCTATATGGCTCTTGCTTTTGCCGAAAAGTACCCGGATCGTATACAGGGTTTAATTCTTTATCATTCAACTGCTACCGCCGATGACGACGCCAAACGAGCGGCCCGTCAACAGGTGATTCAGGAATTAAAGACAGCAGGAACTCTGCCATTTATTCATAAGCAAATGCCCAAAATGGTGGCCCCATCCTATGCGCCCGAACGGATAGAAGCATTGGAGGAGCGTTTCAGAAATCTGCCGGCCGAAGCGCTCATTTCCGGTATGAAGGCCATTGCCGGCCGACCCGACCGGACGGATGTTTTGCGGAATGCCAAATTCCCCGTTTTGCTCGTTCTGGGCCGGGAAGACCAGCTTATACCATCTGAAAAAACAGCCCAGCTAGCCAGTCTATCTGCACACATAAGGGTTGTTACAATTGAGCAGGCCGGACACCTGAGTATGGTTGAACAACCCACTCAATCGACGGCTGTTCTTCGGGATTTTGGTAGCCAATTCTAAGATAAGGCGTTAGTGAGTTTACGAAGGGCAGCCGATTTGGCTTCCTTTTCATGTTTTAAGCCCTTTTTAAGTCGATTATCCGTAAACTTGCACCTCATTTATAGGAACGTAAGGGACAGCCTAAGTTGCCCGATCAGTTTATATCGTCAAGAGAATGGCAGAACTGTTTAATGTTTATCCGCTATACGACATCGAGCCCGTTAAAGCGCAGGGGAGCTACCTTTGGGATACCCACGGCACCCGTTATCTCGACCTCTACGGTGGTCATGCAGTCATATCCGTTGGTCATACGCACCCGCGCTATGTACAGGCATTGACAGACCAGCTGAATAAAATTTCGTTTTACTCCAATTCGGTCAAAATTCCGCTGCAACAGGAGCTGGCTGATAAACTGGGCGCGCTTTCCGATCATCCGGACTATGCACTGTTCCTTTGCAACTCGGGTGCGGAAGCCAATGAAAATGCGCTGAAACTGGCCTCATTTCATAACGGTCGGACGCAGGTGGTAGCTTTTTCCAAATCGTTTCATGGCCGTACGGCCGGAGCCGTAGCCGCTACCGATAATCCGGCTATTGTAGCTCCCATAAATTATAACCAGCACGTTACGTTTCTGCCTTATAATGACGTAGAAGCCGCCCGAACGGGCATTACAACGGATACCTGCGCCGTAATCATTGAAGGTATTCAGGGCGTTGGAGGCATACAGGTAGCTACTGATGAATTTCTTCAGGCCCTCCGCCAGCGGTGCGACGAAACGGGTACCGTGCTCATCTTGGACGGTGTTCAATGCGGATATGGACGGTCGGGAAAATTCTTCTCGCACCAGTTCAGCGGTATCGAAGCCGATATAATCTCGATGGCGAAAGGCATGGGTAACGGGTTCCCGATTGGCGGTATCCTCATCTCGCCCAAATTTAAGGCGAGTTACGGCTTGCTCGGAACAACCTTTGGCGGCAACCACCTGGCCAGTACGGCCGCCATTGCCGTACTGGACATTATGAAAGACGAGGGTCTGATGGAAAATGCCACCCGGATGGGCAATTACCTCATGGATGGCATTCGGCAGATTGGCGGCTACAAAGAACTGCGGGGCCGTGGGTTGATGATTGGGATCGAGTATGACTATCCGGTCGATACACTGCGCAAAACACTGCTATTTGACCACAAACAGTTTACGGGCGTAGCGGGTAAAACAATTATCCGACTGCTGCCATCGCTGGCTATTGGCGTCGATGAAGCCGACCAGTTTCTGGAAGCGCTGGCTCTGGAAACGAAACAGACAGTTTAGTTTAAATCGAAGGAAACGATCAATTGCCTAACGAGTACCAATGACCAATTTTCTCTCCCTTGCTGACGTCACGGATATCGACGCTCTTATTCAGTCTGGTCTTGCTGCCAAAGCCAATCCATTTGCCGACCAGCATCTTGGTAAAAACAAAACGATTGGCCTGATCTTCTTTAATTCCAGTTTGCGTACGAGATTAAGTACGCAGAAAGCGGCCCAGAACCTTGGTATGAACGTGATGATGATGAACGTCGGGCAGGATAGCTGGGGACTGGAAATGGAAGAGGGCGTGCTCATGAATGGTGACAAAGCCGAACACGTTCGGGAAGCAGCCGCCGTAATGGGCCGCTACTGCAACATCATTGGTATTCGGGCCTTTGCGGAACTGAAAGATCGGGAAAAAGACTACCGTGAACAGGTGATGCACCAGTTCGCGAAATATGCCAGAGTACCTATCGTAAATCTGGAATCGGCTACCCGCCACCCCCTTCAGTCGCTGGCCGATTGTATCACCATCGAGGAAGCGAAAACAGTGGCCCGGCCAAAGGTAGTACTTACATGGCTGCCTCACTTCAAACCCTTGCCGCAGGCCGTTGCCAACTCTTTCTGCGAGTGGATGAACGCCCGGGCGAAAGCCGGTCATATCGAGTTTATCGTAACGCATCCCAAAGGGTACGAACTGGCCCCCGAATTTGTGGGCGATACCTACGTAACCCATAATCAGGCCGAAGCCTTTGCCGGAGCTGACTTTATTTATGGGAAAAACTGGTCGTCGTACATGCAGTACGGGCAAGTTCTCACGCAGGACCCATCCTGGGCGGTAACAATGGACGATTTACAGGTAACGAATAATGGTAAGTTTATGCACTGCCTTCCGGTACGCCGGAATCTGAAAGTGGCCGATGCGGTACTGGATAGTCCTCAATCGCTGGTTATTGAACAAGCTGCCAACCGGGAGTGGTCGGCTCAGGCCGTGTTAAAAGAAATTCTGAAGCATAATGGATAAACTTACCGTTATTAAGATTGGCGGGAACGTCATTGATGACTCAGCCGCGCTCAAGCGTTTTCTTACGGCCTTCGCCGGTTTATCAACAGCCAGACTGTTGGTGCACGGCGGGGGAAAAGTAGCTACGCAGGTTGCCGAAAAACTGGGTATTTCAACGACCATGGTTGAGGGACGTCGTATCACAGATCAGCCCATGCTGGAGGTAGTGACGATGGTTTACGGTGGACTGGTCAATAAACAGATCGTTGCGCAGCTTCAGTCACTGGAGGTGAATGCGATCGGGATGACGGGCGCCGATGCCGGAACCGTGCTAGCTAGAAAACGACCCGTGAAAGATATCGATTACGGCATGGTCGGTGATATTGAGGAAGTTGACTCGGGACAGATTCAATTCTTCCTGCGCCAGAGCCTGACGCCCGTTTTTGCGCCTATTACATACAGTAGGGGGGGCGATCTGCTGAACACTAATGCCGATACGATGGCCTCCGCTATTGCTGTTGATATGGCCCATCACAACGAGGTAACGCTGATTTACTGTTTCGAGAAGAAAGGCGTGCTGAAAGACCCCACAGACGATAACAGTGTGATCAATGAGCTAACCCCGGCGCTTTATGCCGATTATAAGGCGGCTGGTGCCATTAATAAAGGGATGATCCCGAAGTTGGATAACGCCTTTAAAGCCTTGGAGAACGGTGTATCCAGAGTGATTATCTGTCATGCAGACGAAGTAGCCGAAGCGGTGAAACAGGGCGCTGGGACAACCCTGAAAAAATAAAGCGGCATCAGCCGCTTGTTTATTGGTATGGTAAAAGCAGCTTTCGGGCTGCTTTATTTTTCAGCTAAAAGGTGAACAACCCGTCGAATACCCATAAAACGGCGCTGGTAGTACCCGGCATGTAAATAATCGTAACGGACTCCACCATTCCAGGCAGAGTGAATGAATTTGATGCGGTCACCTACTACTTCGGTGATCAGGCCAACATGACCAATGCGTTTGCCGGATGCACTATGTCCTTTGAAGAGAATTAAATCGCCGGGTTGGGCAGATTCTTTGTCAACAGGCTTACCTACGTTACCTTGGGCAGCACTGGAATGGGGAAGCGAAATGCCAAATTTATTGTAACAAAAGCGGGTGAATCCCGAACAGTCAAACCCTCTTGTCGTTGTACCGCCTGAACGATAGCGGATGGAGAGGTGGTCTTTGGCGAAACTAATTACATTTTTAACGAGAGGGATCTGATTGTAAAAGCTTTCTTCAGCAGATGTTACGGTGGGTACGTCGGTAAGATCTTGAGTTACAGTGGGTACGGTTTGTGCTTTAAGGATGCCAAACGAAGCAAAATAAACTACTGCGAGAAGTACTTTTTTCGTCATAATGTTGAGGTTGAATTGCAATCACATGTCATAAAAGTAGCAAAAGCTCTACATTCTACCTACCCGTTGAGGAGGGTTTTCTACACTCTTTATTTAATAGACTATGCCAAACCCTGAAAGTCACTGATAGTAAGATATTTGCAGCATATGAAAAATATGTAAAATTTATTTTAATCTATGTTCATAGTAGGGAGTAGGGTGTTTTTTACATATGAAAAAAGCGGTTTAGCATTTGTAACCCGGTTGAGGGCTGTAAATGCTAAACCGCTTTTGAAACGTACAACAATTGATTCGGCTCAGAACCAGCCAGCTCCAACAATACGGAATGGCCAGGGGATAGACACCAGAATGAGTAGTAAGCCTATTCCGTAGAAAATGCTGATCAGTCGTTGTTTGGTAACGGCATCGGTTGCCCGTTTCGAACGGGAATAACCAATAGTAACCAGTATAATGGCAATGAGCATCCCGGCGGTGTGCTCGACACTATAAAAACGATACAGCTTTTCGCTCAACATACTGAAGTTTACTTTCGGACTGATGAACAAGAGAACAAGACCCAGCAGCAATTGGGTATGTACGGCAATAAGGGTAAACAGATAGAGCTTACGATTGCCATCTGTGTAGCCACTACGTCCCTGCCATTTGCCAATGGCAACAATAACGGCCACCAAAAGCAGAAGAAGAGCTATCCAGCGAAGCCCCGAGTGGGCATGTACTAATCCAGAATACATAACTAGGTTGATTTTACGGGTAAATTGATTTTCCTGGCAAATAAACAACCAAATCAGGACTTTTAACGGAAGCCGGTTAAGGGTTTCTATTAATGCTAAAACCAATTTGCCTGATAAATCGGTTGTTGGGTTACTATGATACTCTATAATACGACCTATAGTGTTGCTGAAGAAGTTGCCGAAGATTGGCTGCGCTGGATGAAGCGCTTCTTTCTGCCAGCCGCCATGGCAACCGAGTTACCCACTGGTTACCGAACGCTCCGGCTACTTACCGAACTCGATAACGGGGGGGTAACTTTTTCCATTCAGCTGGACTTCAACACCCGAACCGATTACGAGGCTTACCTCGAATCGCATGCCGATACGCTTCGCCAACGTATAAAACACCGCTTTGGCAATCAGTTCATCTCGTTCGATACGCTTCTTGAAGAAGCTTAGAAAGATGTGGGATATAGGATGTAGCTAGTCCACCGTTTATACAGTCTAAATCATACATCCTACATTATACATCTTTTCTCTTTCTTCGTTTGTCGACGGTCAGGAGGAAGGCGGGGAGGAGAATCAGGTTGGAGGCCATGCCCATAAGCAGGGTGATAGATACCAGAATGCCCAATGCTACGGTGCCTTGAAAGGTGGACGCGGCAAAGATGGCAAAACCCGCAAACAGAATCATGGCGGTGTAGAACATACTGATGCCCGTGTAGCGAATCGTTTCCGAAACGGCACGATCCAGCGTCATTTTCTGGTTTCGTAACTCATCCCGGTACTTCGTAATAAAGTAGATCGTGCCGTCTGACGATATACCGAAAGCAATACTGAAGATAAGAATAGTTGAAGGCTTCAGGTGAATGCCGCAGAATCCCATGATACCAGCCGTAACGATCAACGGTACGACGCTGGGCAGAATAGCAATCAGGCTTAGACGTACATCGCGCAGGAGGATGATCAGAATTACGGAAACGAGCAAAATAGCCAGCACAGTGCTTTCTGCCAAGTTTCTCAGCAGGTAGTCGTTACCACGGGTGAAGACCACACTGTTGCCGGTAATATGTACGTCGTACTCCTCGTTGGCGGCTACGCGCTTGCCCGTTGCCCGATCTATGTTGAAAATAGAGTCGGCTTTGGGCTGCAATTCCCTGAGCAATTGAGTGGTTCGCACGGTGCCCACATCGGGCATCTGGAAGCTCACACGGGTGTACCGATATGTACTGTCGAGATAGGCTTTGAACGCAAGCCCTCCGCCCGCGTTTTTTGCTCCCTTCAACTGGGGAGCGTAACTGGCCAGCTGATTCAGTTCGAGCGCACCGGGGAGTGCATAATATTTTGGGTCGCCACCACGGTAAGCCTGATATAGAAACTTGACCGCTTCGACCAACGAAAGGGGGCGGGTGAACTCGCCGTATTTATTGAATTCACGCTCAAGCAGCTTTATCTTGGTTAACGTCTGGGGCGTAAGCACCCGCCCCGCGCGTTTGGTATCAATGCTAACTTCAAAGGGCATTACGCCCTTAAACCGACTCTCAATGAACTTTAGATCGGTATAAATCGGATCATTTTTTGGCAGATCATCGACAATAAAACCAATGGGGTTTATCTGTAGCGCCCCTACAATGGAAATGGCCGTCAAGATACCGATAAACGTATAGATGGCCGTTCGGCGGGTGCGTACCAACTGGTCTACCCAGGTCAGAAAACCGCTTACCTGCCTGCGTTCCAGATGGCCACGCTGCTTAGTCGATGGCTGTTTCAAGTAACTGAAAATAATGGGCGTCAGGATGAGCGATACGACATAAGTCGTCATGATCCCGAAGGCCGATACCAGACCAAACTGAACCAGAAGGGGGCTGCCGGTGAAGTAGAAGACAAAGAAGCCGATGCTTGTGGTGATGTTGGCAAAGAAGGTCGTTTCGCCCACTTTCTCGGTCGCGATCATCAGGGCATCATGCTGGCTCCGGTGCCGGTTCAGCTCCTCATGGTATCGGTTAAGCAGAAAAATGACGTTGGGAACACCAATAACGATAATCAGGGGAGGAATCAGGCCCGTCAGCAAGGTGATGTCGTAGCCCAGCAGAACAATGTAACCCGTCGCCCAGATTACTCCCACGCCCACCACTGCCAGCGCTGCCAATACGACCGTGAATGAACGGAAAAAATAAAAGAGAATCAGGGCCGTAACCAGAAACGCCAGTCCCAGAAAGAGAAACATCTCTTTACTGACCTTAGCTGTAAATTCAGTGCGTATATAGGGCATCCCAGACATGTGTACTGTGCCGTCGGAAGGGGAAGCCATTGAACTAACCAGCTGGTGCTGCCGACCAAACGAATCCGCAACAGCTTCGACCCGTCTGACGAGCGAAATGCGGTTCTTGGTATTGACAACTTTCTGGTCGAAGGTAATCGCCATCAGGTGCGCCCGCCCGCTGCTGTCGGTTACCAAGCCCCGGTAAAAGGGGAGGGCGGCAATGCGCAATTTCAGGCTGTCGAGGCCCGCTTGTGAGTTGAGTGGCCCCGAAATAAGCGGGCGAACGCGGAAGGTGTGCGCCGAATCGTCGCGGGTAACGCCGACTAAGTTTGCGTTGGAGACTACATCTTTGATGCCTTCAATACGACGGATTTTCTGCCCCAGCGCGTACCAGTCGTTGAAAAAGCCGAGCTGGTACATACTATCGGTCTCAATGGCAAGTACCATTACACTGCCATCCTGCCCAAAGCGCGATTTGAAGGCCTCGTAACGCTGGTAATCAGGGTCGGTAACGGGCAGGATTTTTGCCAGTTCGTACGATAACTTGACTTTACTGGCCTGATACCCCATGAAGACTGTGCCCAGGAGCACAGCTACTAATAAGACGATTCTATTTGTTAAGATAAACGATGCGATACGGTGCCAAATCATACCTGAATGAACGCGAAATAAGTTTGCAAGGTACGGAAAAACGGTGGCGTACGACGAACAAACCCATCGTTTGGCGGGTAGATTGCAGACCTGGCAGGTAAGAGGGGTATACTATAACTGGCTTATACGCTGATAAAGTATACGCGCTGTCATTTGGGAATCAACCCGGAATCGGTGTGAAAGCGGACTACAACAAACGCATCAGAAAGAGTTAATGTAATTGGTAAGTTCGTTCATGAAAGTCGAAAAAAAGTAGTTAATTATATTGATCGATATACTTGTTGTCCTGTACATTTCCTTTCGTATGCAGCAATATTAATCCATAAATTATAGGGTAAAATGAAGTTTTTGTTGGATAATAATTTGTAATGAAGGAAGCCGTCATTGCAAGACGGTTAAATCCTTTCGTAAAACCAAACAAAAGAGTCTATAACTCGATTATAGTAACAGACTTTGTGGTATTTATAAATTCCCTAACAGAACAATCATGACAACTCATACGCACCGCACCGGAAGCTTATCTAACCGGCACTCTGAACAACCAGATTTAGACGCATCAGTATGGGGCCACAATCCTAAGAATGTAGCATTTATTGGTGACTACCTTCCCCGCCAATGTGGCATTGCTACCTTCACTTCCGATCTCTACCAGTCGTATAATTCGTTTATTCCGGATTCCCGTGCGCTGGTGGTATCCGTTAATGATACACCCGAGGGATATGACTATCCGTCTGAAGTTCGATACGATTTCTATCAGCACGACCAGCCCGCCTACCGTAAAGCGGCCGAGTTTCTGAATTCCAAAGATGTAGATGTCGTCTGCCTGCAACATGAATACGGTATTTACGGTGGTCCGGCAGGAAATTATATTCTGACGCTGCTGCGAAATCTTACGATGCCCATCGTGACCACCTTTCACACCATCCTTAAAGACCCCAATGAAGATCAATTGCTGGTGCTGAAAAGCATTGCCGATCTATCATCGCGAGTAGTGTGTATGTCGGAGAAGGGCCGCGATTTCCTGATCAATATCTACGAGATTCCAGAAGAAAAAATAGACCTTATTCCACACGGTATTCCCGACATGCCCTTTGTCGATCCGCATTTCTTTAAAGATAAATTTGGAATGGAAGGTAAGCAGACCTTGCTGACGTTTGGCCTGCTTTCGCCGAATAAAGGCATTGAAAACGTAATCCGGGCGCTGCCCCGTATTGTTGAGCAGTACCCGAATGTGGTGTATATGGTTTTGGGCGCTACGCATCCGAACCTGCTCAAGCATGAAGGGGAAGCGTACCGAGATAGCCTCAAAAAACTGGCCAGCGACTGCGGTGTTCGCGATCATATCCGGTTCTATAACCAGTTTGTCGAATTGGATGGACTGCTCGAATACCTGGGTGCGGCCGATATTTACATTACGCCTTACCTGAATCCGGCCCAGATTACCTCCGGAACGCTATCATATGCCTTTGGCTGTGGAAAAGCAGTTGTGTCAACACCTTACTGGCATGCGGAAGAATTGCTGGCCGACGGACGGGGTGTTCTGGTTCCTTTTGGCGATTCGGAGGCAATTGCTGCCGAGATTATCAACCTGCTGACCGATGAGGCTACCCGCCATCAGATGCGTAAAAAGGCTTATTTGATGGGCCGGGAGATGATCTGGGAGCGGGCCATAAATGCCTATGCCAATTCATTTGCCCACGCCCGCCAGGAGCGCATGAGTACGTTTAATAATCAGGCTTTATATACGATGGGGTCCAATAGCAGTGCTACATTTAAGTTACCTACCCTGCGACTCGATCACCTGTTTCGCCTGACAGATTCGACCGGTATCGTTCAACATGCCCGGCATCACCTGCCGTTCTACGAAGAGGGCTATTGCACGGATGATAACGCCCGTGCGCTAATTCTGGCGTTGACTATCAATACGGCCGGATTAAGCGATCCTAAACTGGCAAAAGCAGCCGATAACTACTGTGCGTTCATCAACCACGCGTATACTGATGAACACCGCCGTTTTCGTAACTTCATGAGCTATGACCGGCGCTGGCTCGAAGAATTCGGGTCTGACGACAGCACCGGACGCACCATTTGGGCATTGGGTACCTGCATCGGGCAATCTTCTGACCGTAACACGGTTACCTGGGCCATGAGCCTGTTCGAAAAAGTATTGCCAACGGTGGTGTCGATGTCGTCGCCCCGCTCGTGGGCTTTCGCGCTACTTGGTATTTATGAGTACCAGAAAAAATTCAATGACGACCGGCTGGCCAAAACCATTGAGCGCCAATTGCTCGATAAACTGACGTTCCGTTATACCGAAACAGCGACGGAAGAATGGCCCTGGTTTGAAAACACGCTGTCGTACGACAACGCCGTGCTTGCTCACGTGCTGATCCGGTCGGGTGATTCGCATCTGGTCAACATTGGCCTGAATTCGTTGAGGTGGCTGGTCAGTTTGCAAACATCGCCACATGGCCATTTCCAGCCAATAGGCTCCAACGGCTTCTATACCAAAGGGCAACCCCGTGCCTTTTTCGATCAGCAACCACTCGAAGCTCAGAGTACGGTTTCTGCCTGTCTGGCCGCTTTGGCGGTCACGGGTGAAGACGAGTGGCACCGGACGGCCATTCGGATATTCAAGTGGTTCTCAGGTTTTAATGACCTGGGCTTGCCGTTGTACGATCAGCAAACCGGCGGTTGCCGCGATGGGCTGCACATCGATCGGGTCAACCAGAACCAGGGCGCCGAATCGACGCTTTCCTACCTGCTGGCGCTGGCTGAGCTGTATACAGTGCAGAAGCAACGTCCGGATACCAAAGCTGTCAATGTAAGCATGCCAGTACCCGCCTTAATGAATGGGTAATAACAGGCCGGAATAATAACTTAATGATTGATTAAGTTGTACAAGAGTAAGTACCTTATAAAACTGGTTTATGAGGTACTTACTCTTTTGCAGCTTTGTAACCTGCCTTACCTACTAACGTTTTTAAACAGATGAGTATCAAAGCCATTCGTACGGGCATCGTGCTTCGGCCAGACCCCACCCGTGTGCTGTTTCGCCCGTTTGATCTGGGGAGCACCACCCGAACACTGAAGATTGTGGCCAGAGTGGGTAGCATGACGGATGAAGAGGCCGGAAAAAAACTGGATGAGGTTATCCGCGAATTTGGCGGCCGACATTATAAACTAGAGCGGTTTCTGCTAAATCGATTTGAGCAGATTAAAGCACATCTGCTGACGGATGAGCCACTGACGGAGGACCGTAAACTGTTGCTTGGTGCATA
Organism: Spirosoma sp.; assembly: GCF_026391055.1. Taxonomy (GTDB): domain Bacteria; phylum Bacteroidota; class Bacteroidia; order Cytophagales; family Spirosomataceae; genus Spirosoma. The sequence goes on from NZ_JAPLET010000019.1 coordinate 62,771, forward strand.
TTTTACGATGGAATACTCGCTCGAATCAGCAGCCCTGTTCAATCCGTCGATGATCTGGCACCCAGACCAAACCAATGTTCCACCCGGCTATAAACGCTTTATACTAAGTTTACGGGCAACGGGCGAAGGACATGTGTCCTCTATTTCGTTTCGGATGGGGTATATTGATGAAGCCGGTAAAATTGTGCTCCGGCAGCCATCCCGTTATGTAACATCGCCCGAAATTGTTCCGAATCATCGCTTCAACCGGGCACAGTTCGAACGTAAATTGTATGAACTGCGGCTGGAAAACAGCATTCAGGAGAAAATGATGGTAGGGCTGGGCGACGAATTTGCGCTGTCGGAACTGGATGCGCAGATCAAACGTGTACTAGCGCAGTTCCGGTACAATGCCGAATACGAAACCATTGCGAGCGGTTTGCTGGCCTTGGCAAAGTCGAACTACGAAATTCATTTCGACGATGACCAGAGCCTCGACGAGCGATGCATTTTTCCCACTTCGCCCAACGAAACGAATGGCATTGAAGATGCCCGTTTTGTGCAGTTCACCGACAACGATGGCGACGTAACGTATTACGCCACCTACACTGCTTACAATGGCCGGGTAACCTTTCCGCAATTGCTGGAGACCAAAGACTTTACGCATTTCAGCGTGAGTACGCTGAATGGTGCCGAGGTGTCCAACAAAGGCATGGCATTGTTTCCGCGGAAGATCAACGGAAAGTACGCCATGATTTCGCGCCAGGACGGCGAAAATATCTACCTGATGTATTCCGATGATCTGTATTTCTGGCAGACAAAAGAACTCATTCTCAAACCAACGTTTCACTGGGAGTATGTGCAGTTGGGGAACTGCGGGTCGCCCATCGAAACGGAAGCCGGTTGGCTGGTGCTGAGTCATGGCGTTGGCCCCATGCGCAAATACGCCATTGGTGCGTTTCTGCTTGACCTGAATGATCCTTCGAAAGTGATCGGCCGTACCAGCGAACCCATTCTTAGCCCTGATGAGAACGAACGGGAAGGATACGTACCCAACGTAGTATACAGCTGTGGCGGACTCATTAACAATGGCGAACTGATCATTCCCTACGCCATGGCCGACTACGCCAGTAGCTTCGCCACCGTCAACGTAGCCGAACTTCTGACCGAACTTACCGGACAAAACAAAACCGAAGACATAGCGGCTGAGAATGTTGCGTAACGATTTCGTTTTCTACAAGACGGAATACTATCGTCAACTCCGGCTTCGCTAACTAAAAAAGCCCCGCTATTCAGATAGCGGGGCTTTTTTAGTTAACGAATTATTTCAATGTAATCACTTCATTGATTACTCGGTCGCCACCGGCTCCGGCGTATTTGTAATTTAGGGTAAATGCGTGCGTAGCCGGGTCGTATTTGTTCACACCAAACTGAACGGTAGCTGCATTGGCGGTTCCTTTTGGCGTCAGCGTTACCGTGTTGTCGGGATTTACGGTTAGCCACATCTGAGCTGCATCGCCCAAATCGGCATATTCCGTCTGAACAGTCGTTCCGTTGACCGTCGACAAGGTTTTATCCTTGTTAATCGCCCGGGTACCCGCAGTTGGGTGATTGAATGTACCTACCGCCCGGTAATCGCCATCGTACTGATTCTTTATTTTCAATACGATAATTTTTATCCCGTAATTGCTACTCACGGCAACGTTGTTCGACGCACTGGTGATTTTAACCGGCAGCGCGTATTCAGCGTCATTGTAGGCCGTTGGGTCCGGTACTTTATCGGTTCCCGAGAAAAAGGAGAGGTTGATGGGAGCCAGTCGGCTACCGGCTTTCACCGTAGCCGTCAGCGACGACACCTGATACAGCGTGGCGGGCAGCAATTTGTACGATGTTTCATTCGCCGTATTATATGCATCCAGCGTGGCCTGGTCGATTGAAAGTGTAACCGTTACATCCTGCGTAGGCGGATTGGGCGACGCAATGTTCACATCGAAGCTGTAGTTGGTTGGGGCTGTCTGAATCGGCAAGCCCTGATTGTACTCAATACCGTAAAAAGCTGATGAGGGAATCTCGGCAACGGCACCGACACCCTGGAAATTGGTGAAGTGTTCGTCATCTTTCAGGCAACTGGTCATACTCATGGCCAGGCCGCCCAAAACGAGGCTATACAAAAGTTTTTTCATGATCGTCAGTGGTTGGATCGGTCAGATACGAGCTTGTATTGCCGGTATCTGACCGGTGTTATGGTTATCTTACCCAAAAGATTTTTGATGTAAACTGATTGATATCGCCCTGCTGCCGTACTACGCTGCTGTTGTAGTTGTATTCGCTCTGTGGATAAAACAGCCGGACGGGTATCTGTTTGACGGATGTGCTGGGGTCCTGCGAAATAGGTACATTTGGAACTCCGAGTCGCCGGTAGTCCGACCAGGCTTCAAACGGCGACCAGCCGTTGAGCGAGGCCCACTTCTGGGTAACAATGAGCTGAATCTTATTCGTCGAAGCATCCCAGCCCACATTTGCCGTTGCCTGTGCATAATAGGCAGCTGCATCGGCCGCTGTAAGGCCTACATTGACAAATGATTCGGTGATTGCCTGTTGATAAAGCGTCTTTGGATCACCTTCGATCCAGCCCCGCTGGGCGGCTTCGGCCTGCAGGAAGAAAGCCTCGTGCGAGGTCATAATATAAGCGGGCTGATTGACATCGCTCAGTAAACCGGGGCCAATGCCCGACGTCTGGTTGTTTGCCACTGGCGCGATGGTACCGAAAAACGTACCGTTGAAGGTAGTCCCTGACCCACCAACCGGAGCGTAGAACCGGGCTAACCGGGGGTCGTTGGTCGATTGATAGAAATCAATGGCGTACTTGTTGCTCCGGTTAATGTTATAGGCTTCAATTGGCTGGCCGTTCACCTGATAGCCGTAGGTGCCGTAAAACGGGCTTTGCTGACCCGCCGAGTTCGCATAGCCGGGGTTGACTGCCGCATTTTCACCACTTTTCAGAAAGCCATAGCCCGAGGCTTTAATCGTTGCCAGCTGCGTCTGAATAAACGCCTGCCGGTCGGCCTTCTCCGACTGACGCAGCAGCATCCGTAATTTCAGCGTGTTGGCAAACCGACGCCATTTGGCAATGTCTCCTTTAAACATAATGTCGTTGGTTCCCGGATTAAGCACCGTACCGCCCTGAGCCGCCAGTTTATCCGCATCGCTGAACAAGGTCAGGGCTGCGTCAATCTGCTTGAACAGATCCTCATAAACCGCCGTAGCGTTATCGTACGCTGGCTGCGACGAGGCTAAGCCCTGCAGCGACTGGGTATAGGGAATGTTTCCATACGTATCTACCAGAATCTGAAAGTGCAGTGCCTTCATGATTTTGGCTATTCCCTGAACCAGAGGTTGCTTTAGCGAAGCGGCCTGGGTTTCGGTGTAATCGTAATTTTTCAGGATTATATACCCGTTATCCCAGATGCCCGTACCGAAATTGGAGGTAAACTGGTAGTTTTTGTCCGACGTAGCGATGGAGTAGTTTCCACTCCAGTTCCAGTAGCCCATCCACAAGTTCAGAAAAGTGAAACTGGTTGAGAAGTACGACCCGGACGAACTAAGGGCAGAGGGCAGTACCAGTACCGGCGTAGCGGCTGTTACCTGGTTAGGATTATTATTGATGTCGAGGTAATTCTTCTGGCAACCGGACGCGAAGGTCATCAAAGCTGCCAATACCCCGATCGAAAGTTTCCTGAGGTTCATATTTCGTGTTGATAAGAGTATGACTTAAAACCCAACACTCAGCCGGAAACCGTACTGGCGGGTTGGTGGTGTCTGGTATTCGTTCGTAACGCCCTGGGCATTGCTATTGTCCAGCGAAAACTCGGGGTCCGTGAATACGTTTGTTTTCGGCCGAAGCATCAACAGGTTGCGGCCCGTTAAGCCCAGGGTCAGTGATCGAATAAACTTGATATTGCTGAACAACTGGGTCGGGAAGTTGTAGCTTAAGGCTACTTCACGAAGCTTCCAGAAGGCCGCACTCGTCACATAACTCGACACAGCGTTGTGATAGCCCGAATTCGTCCAGAATTCCAGATTGCCATCGCGGGTCGATACGCTGGTATTGGGCGCATAGGTGGTAGTTCCATCGGGGTTGGTGGTAGCCAATACGGAGTTCGGATAGATGAAGTTCTGCCGTCCGTTGTAAGTCGAGCGGATACCGGCTCCTGTAAACTCCAGCGCATTTCCCAACTGGTTATAAATCACGTTGCCACCTCGGTACTCAACCAGCGCATTCAGCGTTAGTCCTTTGAATGCAAAGGTGTTATTCAAACCGAACCGGTACTTTGGCTGTGTATTGCCCAGGTACTTGATGTTAGCATCCAGAATAGGGTAGCCCGTTGATGGGTTAATAATCGACTGACCAACAAACTGGCCCGTAGCATCATAATAGGCAGCAGTGGGGTCGGTATTCTGTACACGGGCAATATCTGTCCCGAAAAGAGACGGATAGGTGTAATTCACGGCGGCATAGATATTGGCCGATGCGGCACCATTGGCCTGCGTGATATTGATACGATCCAGGTTCGGATAAACGGACGTTACCGTGTTGTTCAGGTAAGTAAAGTTTGTGTTGATGTTCCAGGTAAAGCCACCCGTATTGATAATCGGTCGAAGGGTCTTCAACTCCACTTCAATCCCATTATTGACCATGCTACCTGTGTTGATCAGTGCACTGCCATAGCCCGTAGCCCGCGAAACCTGAATGGGAACCGTTTGGTTAGTAGTTTCCATCGTGTAATACACGACTTCGGCATTGACCCGGTCGAACAGGCCAAACTCAACACCTACTTCCTTGTTCGTGGTGAATTCGGGTTTCAGGTTGGGGTCATTCTGCTGGGTGCTGAGCGAAAAGCCGGGCTGGCTGCCGTAGGGGAAGCCCGAACCAGGGTTAAATACGTTCTGTAACTGGTAAGGCCCAACGCTGATGTTCCCTGCTCTGGCAATACCCCCGCGCACCTTCAGATAGGAAAGGGCGCTACTTCCCTTCAGCGCAGGAATGGCTTCTGTCAGGATAACCGATGCATTCACGCCGGGGTAAAAATAAGACCGGTTACCGGCGGCCAGCAACGAGGTGTTATCATAACGGCCGGTAGCGTTGATGAAGGCGAAATTCCGGAACCCGGCGGTAAAATCATAAAAATAGCCCAACAATCGGCTCTGGTAGGAGTTCTCACTGGCAAGCACATTACCCAGCCGGTTGGCAATGTTATAGGTACCGGGCACTACGAGTGAGGTTGCCGTCGTCGAGATAAACCGCGAATTGTCGACCCGGGCCTGTTGCCCCAGAATGAGCTTAGTGGTGAAGTTCCCAAAATTGGGAGCTATCGTAATCAGCAGGTCGCCTGTAACGCGGGAAGTAGTACGACCGTAGTCACTCACGTTACCATTCACCTGTTTCAGCGACGAGGGAATATTTCCCGCACCCCAAGGGTCGCCCAGCGCGTAGGTACTGAACGAAACAGCCGCCAGGTGCGATTTAAACTGTGTGTTGGATACCTGACCACTCACCCGGTAGGTAACATTGAGCCAGTCCGTAAACTTGTAGCCAACATCGGCCGTCCCCTGAATCGAGTATTTGTTGGTAACGGCTCGAGAGTTGTCGCCGGTTACCTGCCACCAGGGGTTTGGGTAATAGGCATTGAAATAACCGTTTACATCGCCGTACGGGGAGTTAATATCTTTGATACGCGGATCGTTGAGTGGCGCATGGGCGGGCTGGTTCAGCAGGTTCCAGTACAGCGGGCGCCCCTGGCCGAAATCGCCGTTCTCCTGATCCGTATTTTCGTAAGTGAACTGCATTTTGGCATTGGCCGTAAAGCGATCTACCGCCCGGCCGCCGTTCACGGTGAAGTTGGTACGGCTGTATTTATCATTGGGAACAATTCCTTTCTGATCGACGCGCTGGACACTAAGTCCAAAATAATTCTGAGCATCGCCCACCCGGTAGGCCAGATCGTGCTGTTGCGTAACGCCCGTATTGAAAAATGCCCGGCGGGGGTCCTTCCCCGTTGATGAATAAGGTACCTTCAACGTGTCGATTCGGATGGAGCCATCTGGATTTATGACCTGCACTCCATAGCCCAGCGGTTGCAGCGAGCCGTTATACAGAGGACCGAACTGCTGGTTCTCATAGGGTACGTAAAGCCGCTGGCCGTTGGCATCCAGAAATGGAGCGCCTTCGCCCCCGTTGGAGCCATACAGGCGCTGCAGATCTGGCATGTACGACACACTTTCTAACTGGGTGTTATTGGTATAGGAAATTTGGGGCTTATTGTTTGTTGTACCGCGCCGGGTAGTGATGACCAGCACACCATTAGCTGCGTCAGAACCATATAAAGCCGCAGCGCTCGGCCCTTTCAAAATGGAGCTGCTTTCTATGTCGTTGGGGTTAATAGCCGACAGAAAACTCACGTCCGTCAGGGCGCCGTCAACGACCAGAAGAGCCTGGTTGTTGCCCAGAAACGAACGATTCCCCCGAATGGTTATACGTGGGTTCGAACCGACGCCATTGTTGACGGCGTTGATCTGCAGCCCGGCCACTTTACCGGTCAAGCCATTCGCCAGATTAACCGGAGCTGCCTGGTTGATCAATGTGTTGTTGATCTTGGTGACAGATGTGCCAATCTCACGTTCGTTGCGCCGAATACCAAAACCCGTAACAACAACTTCATTGAGGGTAGATGCATCGGCAGCCAGCACTACATTAATCGTTGTACGATTGCCCACAGCTATATCCTGTGGTTTGAAGCCAACGAACGAAAATGTCAGCGTTGTGGCGGAGCCTGCATTTATCTGGTAAGTACCATTGGCATCGGTTGTGGTGCCGCGGGTGGATCCTTTAACGACAACGCTCACACCGGGCAATGTGGAGCCATCATCTGATGAAGTGACCCGGCCAGTTATGGCTATCTCCTGGGCTAGCACAGGTAAACCAACCAGCAGCAATAGCAGCCAGCTTCCTATTAGAGCTTTTTTCATAAAAGTTGATGATAAATAAGTTAAGAAATAAACTACCTCAGTTGAGGGAAAAGAATCTTCAATTTCTTTGAGGATTTCGGAATAACAATAACTTAAAATGCTAGCTAACAGGATTTTAATCTAGCATTAATGTCATAAAAGGTGAGGTAAATTTCTATGCGTAGTATCGAGTATTTATACTAAAAATATACTTCAGTAATTACTCAATTTATTAGTGAGTAATTAAATTTAAATTCTCTTTTTAATGAATGCTGTGTTTACTTATGCTGAGTTTAGCTTAATAAGCCATATTATATTTTACTATAGTGTTAGTAGAATAATAAATTCTGAAATGAAAAAATACTTATTATAAAGTCAAAAAAAATATAAATTCCATATAAAATAGTTTAGAGATGCTGATTCCAAACGAATCAAAATGATTTGGATTTTTAAGTAAAATCTTCTGATAATTAGATAGTTATCTTCCTTTTATTGCCCCAATAGTATCGTAAGTGAAATTTTTTAATGGAGAGTAACGTACTGTTAAATTCATGTTAATGAAATTTAATTATTGCCTTTTACTGGATAGAGGGATATTCTTCTGATAAAATCCGGCTATTGTTAAAAGGGTAAAATATTATTCTGTATAATGACTTTTTGTTATCTCGGGAATACTGTAAACCAACTGCATCGGAATATTTATTTTAACATATTTTTAATAATTTTGGGGAAGTGTTTTTTTGAGTTTTTCTTTCTTAACTTAAATCATGTTCTATGCGTAAATTTCTATTAACACAGTTTGTCCTGTGTTTATTCGCACTTCCATTGATAGCTCAGGATGTAGCCATCAGTGGGAAGGTCACATCGTCGGAAGATGGTTCAGTGCTTCCCGGTGTTAACATTACAGTCAAAGGAACGTCTCGCGGAACCAGCAGCAATGCTGAGGGAACGTTTCAACTTAACGCTCCAGCCAACTCAAGGCTGGTATTTAGTTTTATAGGCTTCACAACACAGGAAATTGCCATTGGCAACCGAACAAACATCAGTGTTAATCTTGCCCCCGACGCGTCTCAGCTTCAGGAGGTTGTCGTTACGGCGCTGGGTATCTCCCGCGACAAGAAGGCACTGAACTATGCCGTTCAGGACTTGAAAGCCGATAAACTAAACTTTGCACGTGACCAGAACGTGGGTAACGCGCTGGCCGGTAAAATTGCCGGTGTGCAGGTACTCGGCCAGTCGGGTGCTAAGTTTGGTAACCCCAACATTCGCATCCGGGGTGTTAACTCGCTGTCGGGTGGTGACCCGCTCTACGTTGTAGACGGTACGCCAACAGACATCAGCCAGGTGAACATGGATGATGTGGAAAACCTGACCGTTCTGAAAGGACCCTCAGCAACGGCCCTGTATGGTAACCGTGCTTCGGCTGGTGTTATCGTCATTACGACCAAACGTGCCAAAGCCGGTGAAACCCGTCTGGACATTAACCACAGTACAACGCTCGACATGGTAGCCCTGCTGCCTAAGTACCAGAACGAATACGGTGGTGGTTACTCGCAGGAGTGGGAAACGTTCCAGTTCGATCCATCCATTCATCCGGCGGCCTGGTCGTCGTTCAATGGACAGAAAATTCTGGATTACTCGGCCGATGAAAGCTGGGGGCCCCGTATGGATGGCTCACCCCATCGGTCGGCGTTTTCCTGGCAGCCAGGTGCTGAATTTGGTCAGCTGACGCCGTTCTCGCCACAGCCCAACAACGTTCGCGACTTCTTCGAGAAACCGATCAGCAACAACACGAACATTGCTTTTGCGCGCGGAACGGAGGCTTTTCAGAGCCGTATCTCGTATACGCACATCATCAACAACGGGATTATCCCCAATTCGTCGCAGTCTCGTGATTATGTCAGTGCGAAGAACGCCATCAAGTTTGCTGAGAAACTGACGGCTAATTTGAATATCAACTACACGTCGACAAACACGAAAAACCAGCCTGCCGACCGGTATGGCTCGTCGGGAGGAACAACGCCACAGAACAGCCCGCTGGGTATCTCCAACACAACCCTGAACGGATTCAACCAAACGATCGGGATGTTCAACCAGTGGTTCCAGCGTCAGTTGCGGATGGAAGACTTGCGTAATTACAAAAACCCGGATGGTACCTTCCGTAGCTGGAACATCGGTGGCCCACTGGAAGCGGCTCCTAAATACTGGGATAGCCCTTATACTCAGGCCTACGAAAATACCAATACCAACCGGAGCGACAGGTTATTTGGCGATATTGGCCTGACCTACCAGTTCACTCCTGCCCTGAAAGCTTCGGCTACGGTACGCCGTGACCAGAATGCCTACTATCAGCAGGGACGAGTGGCGATTGGTACACTGAATGAAGGACAAAAAGGCGGATTCTCGACTTTTAACTCCAACAGCCGCGAGAACAACTATGAGTTGCTGGTGAACTACAACGAGAACTTTAAGAACCTGTCTGTCGTCGCCAACGCGGGGGGGAACATCCGTTACAACCGTACTGATGGGCTTTTCCAGGCTACAGTAGGAGGCTTATCGGCGCCGGGTTTCTATAACATCGCGGCTTCTATCGACCGGCCACTCGCTAACAACTATTTGTATGAGCGCCGGATCAACAGCGTATTCGGAAACGTAAGTGTTGGTTTCCGCGATTTTGTCTTCGTTGAAGCATCGATCCGGAATGACTGGTCGTCTACGCTGCCTAAAGCGAACAACGCCTACCTGTATCCGTCGGTATCGGCCGGTGTTATCCTGACCGAGTTGCTGCCCAAGAGCCAGGTACTTTCCTACGCTAAAGTTCGGGCAGGGTATGCCCAGGTGGGTACCGATGTTGGCCCTTATCAGACAGCCCTGGCCTACACGTCCGGGCAGCCTTACGGCAGCAATGCAACGGCATTTTTGCCTGGTACACTGCCAAATGCTAGCCTGAAGCCCGGCTTGTCGTCTTCCTATGAAGGTGGTATTGATTTGAAATTCCTGAACAACCGGATCGGTGTGGAATTTACTGCCTATCAGAATGACAACAAGAACCAGATCATCCCACTGCCGGTAGCCCCAACGAGCGGGTACACCAATGCCGTGGTAAACGCCGGGTTGATCCGCACGTCGGGTCTGGAACTGCACATTTACGCCAACCCGATCCGGTCGACGTCTGGCTTTAACTGGGAGTTCGACATCAATGCTGACCGCAACCGTTCGCAGGTAGTCGAACTGGCCAATGGCCTGACCAACTACCAGATCGACGGTCCGCAGTGGCGTACACTGACGCTGAATGCCCGTACAGGCACCGATGGCACGCCCCGCGATTGGGGTACGCTGGTAGGGCAGGGGATTCAGAAAGATGCCAACGGTCGTAACATGGTGTATGGCAGTGGTCCAAACGCCGGTTTGTACATCAAGCAGGATAACGTTGAGCTTGGCTCAGTACTGCCCAAGTTTAAAGGCGGCTGGTTGAATACCTTTAGCTACAAAAACGTGACCCTGCGTGTAAATACCGATTTTGTAGTTGGCGGTAAATTCTTCTCTACGACTAAGATGTTCAATGCCGGATCAGGTCTGGCTGCAGAAACAGCTGGTTTGAACGAGCTGGGTAAGCCACTGCGTGATGATCCGGCTTCGGGCGGAGGTGTTCTGCTGGATGGCGTAACCGAAGACGGCAAGCAAAATACGACGCGTGTTGATGCGCAGAACTTGTATGAAGGCTGGCTGTTCGCTCTGAACGAGCGCTGGATCTACGACAAAACGTACGTGAAACTGCGTGAAGTTTCGTTCGGTTACAATCTGCCGAAGCAAATGCTGGGCAAGTGGCTGAAGTCGGCAAATATTTCGTTGATTGCCCGTAACCCGGTTCTGATCTACAGTGCTATTGGCGGTGGTATCGACATCTCCGAGTCCGAAACGATCTGGTACGAAGGCGGTCAGTTGCCTCCTGTTCGCTCGTTCGGTGTAAATCTTAGATTAGGCCTCTAAGTTGATAGGAACAAGGTATTATTTCTCCCTGAAATTCGTTTTTAGCGATAGGGAAATTATGCTGTGCTATTGACCTCATAAACGACTTAATAAACAATGAAAGGATATAAATATTTGCTTTTTACAGGCTTGCTGACCACAACCCTGGCCTGTAATGATTTTGGGGATATAAACGTAAACCCCAACAGTGCCCTGTTTCCCAACACAGCCAGTTTGATTACGGGGGCGGAACGCACGGTAGGAACAATGAACGCACAGGTCGGACCGGGTGGGTTTAACATTGCCCCTGCTTTATACGTACAGCAGTTCTCGGACGTAACGTATATTGAGGACTCCCGCTACAAGACAATCAACTTCAGCTACAACGGCTTGTATTCTGGGCCGCTGGTGAACCTTCAGGCGATCATCGATCAGAATACCAACGAAGCAACACGGGGACTTGCCGCTACCTACGGCTCCAATGGAAACCAGATTGCTATTGCCCGTATTCTGAAAGCGTACGTGTTTCAATATATTACCGACCGCTGGGGCGATGTGCCTTACTCGCAGGCTCTGAAAGCCGATCAGAACTTCTCACCCGCTTTCGATAAGCAGCAGGATATTTACAACGACCTGTTCAAGGAGTGGAAAGCAGCGGCCGCGCAGTTTGATGGCGGTAAGGCCGTCACCGGTGATATTATGCTGTCCAGTAACGCTACCCGCTGGAAAAAATTTGCGGCTTCCCTGCGGTTGATTGCTGCGTTACGGTTGTCGAAGGTTGACCCAGCCAAGGGTAAAACGGAGTTTGCTGCGGCCCTGGCTGATGGCGTACTGGCGTCAAACGCCGACAACGTTCAGTATAAGTATCTGGCGGATGCTAACAATGAAAATCCGCTCTATACGAACTACGTACGGTCGAACCGGAAAGACTTCGCCCTGAGCAACACGTTTGTTAATTACCTGAAGCAGGTGAACGACCCTCGTTTGACCGTCTTTGCGGCCAAAAACCTGAAAGGTGAGTACATAGGTGCTCCTTACGGTGTTTTCCCGGCTCCTGGTAAAGCTCAGGATTATTCGCTGGCAGGCGCTGCTATTAGCGCGCAAACGGCTCCGGTTAACATTATGACCTATGCTCAGGTGTTATTTGCACAGGCCGAAGCTGTTAAGCTGGGCTGGATTACCGGCGATGCCAAAGCCCTGTATGAATCGGCAATTAAAGCGTCTATGCAGCAGTGGTTGGGTTCATCGTACACAGATGCCGCTTTGGCCGCCTATATTGCTCAGCCAGATGTTGCCTATAGCGATGCCAAGGCTATTGAGCTGATCGGGAATCAGCGCTGGATTGCGTTGTTCTTCCAAGGAACCGAATCCTGGAACGAATGGCGTCGGACGGGATACCCAAGCTTAAAACCGGCACCAACCACCCTGAACGGTGGAACAGCTATCCCCCGCCGGTTAGCTTACCCAACCACAGAAACAACACTGAATGCTAAAAACTATGCTGAAGTAGTGACCCGTCAGGGAAAAGACGATCAGTATACACGCGTTTGGTGGGATAAATAATTGATCGTAGCATAAAAAAGGGGGGCGACAATGTCGGCCCCCTTTCTGCATTACGCTTTATCCAACTATTAAAAATTCGTACATCAATAAAACCCTTTCTTGCATGAGCAATGCTTGTTTCTAGTTAAGTATTCTTATTTACTAGATTAGCAAGAGAAGTAAGGGTTGTGCTAGTGCTTACGACTAGGGTAGAAATATAAGGGATAACGGGATTTCTCAAGGGGGTACTATACCCAATGTATATTAAGCGGTAGGTATATATATTTTCCGGTAAGCCACTTCTCGGCTAGTGTAAAAGACTTGAATGCTAGGAAAAGTGCGCAAACTTTTTGCCAGAATGGAAGTTAATCTATTAAATAAGACGACTCAACGCCATGAAAGACGAAAAGGATGTAGATCGGGAAGATGCTCAGATAAACGGCCGCACAGAAGGTCCATTTGGTACGGATGATACTGATATAGACCGCGTAAGGACGGATAATAAAAATACGTTTGAACAGGAGAATACGGCCAATGGCCTCGATAGCGAACAGGTTCGGGGCGGACAGGATGGTCGCAACATCCGGGGCATGGGTAGTACCGATATGGATAGCAAAAACGGTGTTCTACGCATGGGCGATATTACCAACAGTACTATGGAAGTTACCGAAGAGGGTATGGAATCGGCAGTAGCCGACGGTAGTAAAACGAATACGTCAACCGTAGACGTTACCACCGAGGGGCCAGACGATTATGCTTCGGCCGATCAGGTTCCGACACCAAAAGCGCAGGAAGCAGCTAAAAAGCAAGACGATGGTCGGCAGTCTGACAACGACCAGCAGCAGGAGCGTGAGGAGGATGTAGCCGAAACCGGCACAGATCTGAACAACCAGCCAACTTATTAATGATTACCAACGACTTTTCTTAAATTCTCAACACTTAACTAATTAACGTTATGAGCGTAAGCAGCAATTCCCGCAAAGAAAGCACTGAGTCCTACGCGGCTCAGCGTATGCACAGCACAATGGGTATTCCCCCTGAGTTGGCACAACTAAACGATAAGAACTTGGATAATGACTTGCCATCCCGCGTCGCTGACAGCAGCGATACCGATGTGCCGGGCGATATGGCCGATGCAACGGCAACGGCTGCAGTAGCTGATGATAATGATGTTATTTCGAGTGAAGCGATCGAAGAATCGAAGCGGGCTTCGTGGGGGCAGGCACCTATGTCGACAGACGATGATGTAGAAGTCCGCAATGCCGACTGGAATACAAGTACGGACGGAGAATCTGTTCCGGTTACCCGCGTTAACGAGCCAGACCGCACCCTAGGCAACTCCTGAGGAGTGGATTGGTCAATATAAACAGAGACGTTTCACCAGACTTGTTTTGGTGAAACGTCTCTGTTTAGTGGGTATACCAACGCAAAAAAAGCTATTCCACCAGCTTATTCAGGGTATAGCAAATCAGGTGGTTCATCAGCTTTTTCTGTCCATTACCAGCGGCCAGGTTACCCAGCGTCAGTTCGTAGATACGGTTCGGTTTTATTGTTTCCAGACGCAAAAGAACGGTTCTGCGGTCGGCCGATACCTCGACATCGGAAACAGAAACCGACTGCATATCCATCTGTGGTGAGCCATAGGCCTGGTGGTACTCATAATAATAGCTTCGCAGCTTGTAGTTAGTTATCTCACGCGCCGTTGCCTCATCTAAAGGCTGTGTAAAGGTTAGGGTAAAGCCGGTGTGCGTCAGTTTCATCGCCATGATATCCAGCGGAACACCACCCTTATAGCGTATCCGCTGAATACCCTTTGAGCCAAGCCAGCCATGATCGGTCTGGCCCAGATACAAGCTGCCATCGGGGCCAAAGGCCAGCCGGTTATTGCCAATTCGCATGGCGACTCCGTTAGAACCTGCTTTGCTGAAAAAAGGAATACAAGCACCCTGAATCTGTCCATTTACTTCGTCGGGCAGAATTCGTAACAGGTGGGCGTAATCCATATCGCCTACGAACATCTGTCCGGTAAACGGCCCAAACTTACCACCCGTATTGTCAAAGACAACCTGGGTGGGGGAGTGGGCCATACTTTCGTGCGGAAAGGCAATACTTTCGACCGTTCTCAGACTGTCGAGTGTGCGGACCGGTAAGGTGAGCGGGTCGACACTCGGAAAGCCCGGACGCCAGACAAGGCTGGCCGGATGGCCATAAAACTTCCCCTCTTTAACGTGGTAGAGCTTACTTGTACCCAGCCAGTCACCCTGGTTATCGGTAACAAACAGTCGTCCTTTAGCATCAAAGCCAATGCCGTTCGGCGACCGGAATCCACTGGCAAACGGCTTTACTTTGCCATCCGGCGTAATCTGAAGTACCCAGCCCCGATACGGAACACAGGCATACATGCGCCCCTGCCGGCCAAGAGGCTCATACTGTCCCCGAACTTCATCACGAATACCCGCGCCGTTTGAGCCTGTGTTCAGACTGATGTACAGATTTCCTTTAGCGTCGCGGACAGGGCCAAACGCAAACTCATGGTAATTCCCAGACATGCCATACTGATCGGTAACAGTTTCGTATAGATCAGCAACGCCATCGCCATTGGTGTCGGTCAGGCGGGTTAATTCCGGCCGCTGAATAACGAGTAGCTCCCGATTGCTGACGGCTACCACGCCCAGCGGATCATGGAGGCCATCGGCAAAGAGTTTCCATACTTTTGTCTTCGGATTGTAAAGCATAATCTCCCCCCGATGAAAGCAAGCGGCCATTCGTCCATCGGGCAGGAATGAAAGCCCACCCGTTTCAGCGACTAAACCGGCTGGAGTAAGAATCGTTTCTACCTCATAATAATCCGAAATCGTATCAGCCGGAGTAGCCGCAAAGAGAAACGAGGAGAGGATAAGGAGAGCGAACATATCTTTGGAGGCAGTGGTGAAGGTATGCGATGAACAACAGAAGTATCTGGCTCAAATCATACATCATACATCATTTTTAAAATCACCTGTCTGGTTCCGGGTGGCAGGGTTAGTATTTCTCTCTGAAAACGGCCCAGGGATGATTGGAGTCGAATACCTGGCTGCGGTTTGTTAATGAACGATAACGACTGTTTGGTTGGGCTAAAAGTGAACGTACGGATCAACCCGCGTCCGGCGGGAAGGGGTTTGACCAGTTCATGTACTTCGACCCCATTTATAACGTACCAGAACTCGGGGTACCGATTAACGAGCCGGTATCCTTTGAACTGTGCCTTAGGTACTGCATTACCAACTCGCCAAGGAAACCCGCCCGTATCCCGAAAGTAAATATCACCGACCACCTTTGTCAGCAACTGTCCTTTCCCTTCCCATTGCTCCGTATTATCGACAAATCCACCCGACCAGGCGTAGCGTATCCGGCATTCACCAGCATCAAATACATACGACTGGCCACCATTGGGGCCTGGTAAGCCAACGGCAATGGCCGCCGGACCGCAATCAGGCATAAACGTTCGGTAAACGGCCGGGAGTTTCATCGGAAAAGGATGACCGGATACAGTCGGGTGATGCCCCCGATGCGCAGCCTCTTGCATACGGGTGGGGTTAGGTATGTTGATGTCCTGATCAGGTGCAGGAAGCCGTTTTACATCTTTTGTAGCGTAAATAATGCCGTACATGATGGACCCATGTCCCGGAAAGGTGCATACGAACGGGTAGCCGCCTTCGGCCAGTTTCACGGTTATGGAGTCGCTATTGCCGGGCTCAACGCTGGTGGTGTGAGCCAGTACATCGTCGATAGCGGGAATGTAGTGTTTTTGGGCCCCTTTATCGCCCAGGGCCAGGGCAAACTCTACCACCCGAAGCCGGGAGTTTGGCCGGGTAACTACCAGGTTATGCGCCATGTCATCTTTGTTCTGGAAAACGAGCGTCAGGCGCGTATTAGGCTTCACAACAATGCGTTTCTGGCTGTACTGTAAGCCACCCGTTGCAGAGATCTGAATCACCGTATCCCGTTGTGCATGAGCGGATATACAGAGTAGTAAACAGCTGAACTGGAAGAGAATTTTGAGCATGAGTATGGAAGCGATTACAGCCCTCAAACCTACTGATTATCCATTGAATAATGAAGGAGCCGGTCAGCCGCCGGAGCCGGAAGGAGGGCTCCTGTCCGGACTTGTTCTTCAATAATTGACAGTTGGGTTCGTATGCCAGGCTTCTCATAGAAACGGCTCTCGAGTCGTTGTCTGAGTAAAGACCGGAACCAGCTAAGTTGTTGTTCCTGTCGCCGGTGAGCACGATGTCCGTTCTGCGCCGTTAATGCCTGATGCGCCTGTATCGTTTGCCAGATGGTGGCTACACCATCGGTCGTTACTGCAGAGCAGGTCAGTACCGGCGGAAACCAGCCCGTACCGGTAGGCGGAAACAGGTGCAGGGCGTTCTGGTACTCAAGGCGGGCACGATTGGCCGCTGACTCGTTGGTCCCATCGGCTTTGGTAATGGCCAGCGCATCGGCCAGTTCCATAATGCCGCGTTTCATGCCCTGTAGCTCATCTCCTGCTCCGGCCAGCATGAGCAGCAAAAAGAAGTCGACCATGCCGTGTACGACCGTTTCCGATTGACCTACGCCGACCGTCTCGACCAGAATGATGTCAAAACCAGCTGCCTCGCAGAGGAGCATCGTTTCGCGAGTTCGATGCGCCACACCCCCCAGCGAATCACCGGCCGGAGAGGGACGGATATAAGCATTTGGATTCACTGAGAGGGTTTCCATCCGGGTTTTGTCTCCCAGCAAACTACCGCCTGACCGCTGGCTGGTAGGGTCAACGGTGAGTACGGCAAGGGTATGACCCAGGCTGGTTAAGTATGTGCCGAACGATTCAATGAAGGTGCTTTTTCCTACGCCAGGTACACCCGTTATACCAATTCGGGTTGATTTTCCGGTGTTCGGAAGAATATGTTCCAACACCTGCTGCGCCAACGCCTGATCGTCGGCCCGTCGGCTTTCGATGAGTGTAATTGCCTGACTAAGCACCAACCTGTCACCGGCAAGTATTCCGGTAGCGTATTGATCTGTCGTAAGTCGATGGCGCATGGCAGAGCAGTAGAGTGGTTGAATGTGCAGTAAGTGACAGTTGCTGTCTTGGGCTACCTTAAGTCGTCTGGGGTGGTAATTTTAATATTTTCGTAAGCGCCATCAATCAGCGTAATCGGAAAACCGGCGAACTCGACAACGCTGGCGCAGTCGGTGAAGAAAGTTTGCTCTTCCACTTGAAAAGACTGCCTGAATAGGTCCAGCCGAAACGTTTGGGGCGTTTGCACGAGTCGATATTGAGCGCGGTCGACTGCCTGACTGGTGCCATCGGCTCCAACAACCCGTACCGAATCCTTAACCGGGACACAGGTTACGGCCGAACCGGTTTGGGCGGCTGTTTCAAAACTGTTTTGAATAATAGCTGGCGTAACAAATGGCCGGACACCATCATGAACCGCCACTAATCCATCCGGAGCATCTATCGCCTGAAGCCCATTGCGTACCGACTGAAACCGGCTATTGCCACCAATGACCGTCTGAATGGAGGGGTGGAAATTATGCTCATCGCACAGTTTATTCCAGATGGGCATATCCCGGGCGGGTAGTACGACAATAATGCTGACCGCCGAACGCCGGGTGTATCCGGTCATTTCCGTTGTCTGAGAGGACACAGGCCGGTCGGGGAGTTGAACCGCCAGAAACTGTTCGATAGTATGTTGAAGGATGGGTTTGCCGTTGAGAAGTAGAAACTGTTTGGGTACGTCCGACTTCATTCGGCTGCCACTGCCGCCGGCAACGATGATGGCAAAAAAATTAGTGGTAGGTAGTAAAGGGTCTGTCATACGTGAAAAACTCGCTCGACAAAGCTACTTACTACTTACCACTAATCAATTGCCGTGAGGGCACCTATACCTTAAATAATCAGCATGGCATCGCCGTAGCTGAAGAAACGATATTTCTCTTTAATCGCTACCTGATAGGCTTCCTTGATGAGTTCATGGCCACCAAACGCACTGGTCATCATGATAAGGATGGACTCGGGCAGATGAAGGCTCGTCAGCAAGGAGTTGGCGATCTTGAAATCGTAAGGCGGGAAAATAAACCGGTCTGTCCAGCCCTCAACAGGTTTTAACCGGCTGTTGGCCGAAACCGACGACTCGATGGCTTTCAGAGAAGTTGTACCCACGGCACAAACCCGCTTACCGGCATCAAGTGCCTTGTTCACGATCTGGGCTGAATCTTCGGGAATCCGGTAATTTTCGGAATCGGTCTTATGCTTTGTAAGATCTTCTACGTCAACCTGACGGAACGTTCCTAAGCCAACGTGCAGTGTAACAGGCGCAAAGTTGATCCCTTTAATTTCCATGCGCTTCATCATGGCACGGGTAAAGTGCAGACCGGCCGTAGGAGCCGCCACTGCGCCCACATGCTGAGCAAACACCGTTTGATAGGCGTCGCGGTCAGCGTCTTCGGCTTCCCGGTTCATTTCGCGGGGAATGGGTGTTTCGCCCAGTTCGTCCACGGCTTTCATAAATTCCTCGTGGTTGCCGTCGAACAGAAAGCGGATTGTCCGACCACGTGAGGTTGTATTATCAATAACTTCAGCAACGAGGTCACTATCTCCGAAATAGAGTTTATTGCCAACGCGGATTTTGCGGGCTGGGTCAACCAGTACATCCCAGAGTTTCATCTCGCGGTTCAGTTCGCGCAGGAGGAAAACTTCAATCTTAGCACCCGTTTTTTCTTTATTGCCATATAGGCGGGCTGGAAAAACTTTTGTGTTATTGATCACCATCACATCGCCATCGCCGAAGTAACTCAGCAGATCCGAAAACTGCTTGTGTTCAATAGTTTTCGCTTTTCGGTCAACAACCATCAACCGTGATTCACCCCGCTCGACCGGGTATTTGGCGATAAGACTTTCGGGTAAATCAAATTTGAATTCGGATAACTTCATAATCTATATAGCACGAAAAAGAACGGCGCATTTTTTGTAAAGGCCGCAAAGATAACTAAAAATCCCGAAAAATTTCACATCTTCCGGGATTTTTCTTGCAAATATCATTCAAATGACTTATTGGTCGGCTGAAACGGTGTCGATGGGCTTTACAGCACCATCCGTATTCACCTCGGCGCGGTCAGAAACGTTGAATTTAGCCATTAATTCAGGCGACACTTCGTTAGCGTAAGTGCCCTGTGCGGATACAAACACACCTTTCATGCCGTTAGCGGCTGTTATAGCATACAAGGTCATTTCATCGCCGGGGTCGGATGTGCCCTCAAAACGGTGGAATTCGTCGACGTTAAATTCTTCCCCTTTCAGCTTTGTTTCTGTACTCTTCTCTTCCAGGAAATCGTGTTTCGGGCCAAATTCATGCGTATAACCGCGATTCCGAAGGTCTTCCATAGCTTCGGTAAGGGTGGTGAAATGGTTCATAAGCGTAGAGCGATTGTGTATGCTAAGTAAACTCAAAAAGAGCCGTATGGTTTGAGGGGAGGCATGCGACGTAACGCAGGGGGTAGAAAAGGAGCCGACATTGATTGCCGTTAGCCCTTTTCCACCCCCTGCGTTACGTCGCTTCTCCCTTTCTTTTAATCGGGTAAGACTTTGATCTGGATATCTTTATAAAATACTTTGCTTTTCGGGTCGTGGCCTTGTAAGGCAACGGTACCGCTGCTCAGCTTTTTTGTCGACTTGCCTGTGCTGATGCTGTCTGGTTCGGTATAATCGTTAATGACTTTGTCATTGATTTTAATGATTACCTTTTTGCCCTGCACAATAATGTGTTCCGTATACCATTCTTCGTCTTTCACGAAAACTTCCTTAACATCCTGAAGGCCGTAAACGCTACCCGTTTTACGCCAGTCGGTATGGGTTTGATTGACCTGGATCTCGTAGCCTTTGGATGGCCATCCCGATGGCTGATAAGCCGTATGGATAAACATCCCCGAGTTTGAGCCCGGCATGGTTTTTACTTTAGCCTTCCATTCAAAATTTTTGAAGTTGTGGTCGTTCACGGGCCCTTCGTAAAATAAATGTGCCCGTGGACCGGCTACAACAATGGCACCATCCTGAACACTAAACGTCTCGGGGCTCTCTTCAGTTACTTTCCAACCATTAAGTGTTTTGCCGTCAAAAATAGTCACCCAGCCCTTTGCGGCAGGACGGCTAATAAAACTAACACAGAGGCCAACCAGTAGCGTAGCTACTAACAGGCGGGGTAAGGTCTTTTGCATAAGGATTTAAATCAACTCAGTGATATTGTTCAGAAAGTAAAGCAAAAACAAGTCTGAAACTAATGTTTCAGCTTCAATACTTATAGGCTATTCATTGGGGTAAAGTTCGTTGGAGAGGTTCACACGAGTTGGCAGATCATGATTAAAAGACACATGCCGGAATCTGTTTACCGTAATTTTAAGTAACTTGCTAAGCGCTTTTTAGACTATATTAATAACAACGTTATCGTTCTGATGCTCGCCGATTTACCAACGAAACTTTCTTTAGCTCAAGTTTTTGATACGTTACCCGATAGTGTGTTTTGGATGCGTGCCGTGCGGGCAACTGAAGAAAACACTGACAGTCAGGTACGTGGAGATGCAGGCCTAACTGCTGGCCGGCTAATTGACTTTGTCGTTGAGTATGTCAATCCACGCGTTAGCGAACTGTTTACGGGTGAAGCTCAGGTAGAAATTGGTTTATCCGTTCGTTCCGGAGATTATTGGCATTCGGACTTTACGGAAGATGTATTTCAACAACTCTGCCACATCATGGAAACAGGGCAGTCCATGGAGGTTGAGTATTTCAATCCTGTGCTCAGACAGTGGCTTTGTGTAAGCCGGTCCAAAGCAGGTGATGGTGTTCTGGGAATTGCCCGAACGATTGCTACCCCCAAAGAGGTGGTTTTAGAAACGGAACGCCAGCGGTTACTGCTGGATAGTATCCTTAATACATCCCTTAGTACGGTATTTGTTTATGAAGCCATCCGCGATCAGAAAAACGAGATTCAGGATTTCAGTTTACGCATGGTTAATAAACAGGGCCGGATAGAAGCCCAAACCCATGCCGGGTTCGATGTGGTTGGTAAAACCTTGCTGACTATAAACCCCAATTCGCGACAGTCAGGCCAGTTCAACCTCTTTGAACAAGTAATTGAATCGGGCAAGCCTATTGAGGTTGAACAGTACTATGCTTTCGCGGATGTTTGGTATAACACATCCATAACCAAATTGAATGATGGGGTTGTGGTCATGGGAAATAATATTACCCATCAGAAGATAGCGGCTCTGGAGACAGAACGACAGCGAACATTACTGAATGAAATCATCAATATATCTCAGGATACCATTCTTGTGCTGGAGTCGATTCGGGATTCGACCGGAGCGATTTCTGATTTTCGATTTACCCACGCCAACCCTGCGGTAACATCTTTGCTTGGGCAGTCTATCGAGACGCTGCTTCAACGGACGTTTCTGTTCTTCTACCCGGGTACGCAACAAGAAGGATTGTTCAGGATCTATCAGCAGGTTGTCGAAACCGGTGAAGCCTACCAGGGCGAACACTTTTATAATCGGGATGGCCTGAACAACTGGTTCGATATTTCAGCGGTGAAGCACGGAGACGGTCTTGTGCTCACTATAACCAATCTTACCAAGGCCCGGCTCGCGGAACAGGCTATTGTTCAATCGGCAGCTAATTTACAAGCCGTTATTGACGTAGCCCAAACGGGTATTCTGGTTATCAGTCCAGTTTTGAGTCCGGAGGGAGAACTGCTGGATTTTCGCTTTAAGACCATTAACCGTGTGATGGCGGCACTCATTGGGCAGACGCCTGATAAGCTAACGGGAGCTGTTGTGTCGGACTGGTTCACTGGGTACCGGGAAATGGGACTGTTCGAACGCTGTCGGGACACGTTCGAAACCGGAGAAAAGAAACGATTTGAACTGAATTACGCTGTCGATCATCAGAACATCTGGTTCGACGTAAAAGTGATCAAGTTTGAGGGCGAACTGCTGGTTACATTTACGGACTACACAACCCTGAAGCAAACTCAGCAAACCCTCGAACAAACGGCCATAAAGGCTGGTCGTCAGGCAGAGTTACTCAATAGTGTACTGGATAGTTCAAACAGCGGAGTAATTGCGTTTGAAGCCATTCGGGATGAGACGAATGCGATCGTCGATTTCCGGTTTTTGGTTGCCAACCAGAGCTCGACAGGTATGCTTAACAGAAGCCAGGAAGAAATGATCGGGAATACCCTGCTGACAATTTTTCCGGGAAATGTGGAGAGCGGTCTATTTAACCTGTACAAGCGAACGACTGAAACCGGTGAGCCGAGCTATACGGAAGTGTATTACAATCATGACGGGCTGGATTTCTGGCTCGAAATATCGGCCCAAAAGCTTGGCGATGGTTTTGTGGTCACGTTCACCGATGTAACGGCGGCCAAACGATCGGGTATACTGGTCGAAAAGTCGGCGGCCGAACTCCGTACGGTTATCGATTCGGCACAGGTCGCTATTTTCCTGATCCATCCAGTGTTCAATGACGTTGGCCGTATTGTTGACTTTCGGTTTCGGACGGCCAATCAAATGATTGCCGGTTATGTAGGTCAGGAGCCGGACGCTCTGATGGGGGAGTTGGTAAGCCGTTGGTTTCCGGAATATATGACCAACGGGCTGTTTATGCGCTATGTTGCCATTTTCGAAACCGGACGCACGCAGCATTTCAACTTCCACTACGAAACAGAAACAAACGATTTCTGGGAGAGCTACACGGTCCTGAAATTGGGCCACGATGTGCTGGTTACGTTCTCCGACTACACCGAACTCAAAAAACTACAGCAGCGGTTAGAGTCCTCCGCTACCGAACTACAAACGGTTATTGACACCTGCCAGACCGGAATCTTCCTGTTCACGCCCGTTCGCAACCTGGCTGGCGAGGTGTATGATTTTCGGTTCAGACTGGCTAACCAACAGCTGGCATCCTATGTGGGTGAAGAATCGGAAGCCGTAATTGGGGCATTGGGGAGCACATACTTTCCTGATTACAAGACGAACGGGCTATTTGAGCGGTATTATAAAACATACAGCACGGGCCTGTCGCAACGGTTCGACTTTCATTACTTTGGCAGTGGCATTGATGTTTGGCTGGACATTATGACCACTAAAATGAATGACGATGTGCTGGTGACTTTTGGCGACTATACATCTCTTAAGCGACTTCAGCAGGAGCTGGAAAACTCGGTGGTTGAACTACAGCGTTCGAACAAAAATCTGGAGCAGTTCGCCTACGTAGCCAGTCATGACCTGCAGGAGCCACTGCGTAAAATTCAGGCGTTTGGCGATCTTATTCAGTCACAGTTTGCGCCGGTAATCGGTAGCGAAGGCACCGATATGATCAACCGGATGCAGTCGGCAGCTGCCCGTATGCAGGTTCTGATCAAAGATGTTCTGGCTTATTCCCGCATTGTAACGAAGCAGGAAACAGTTGGCCCGGTTAATTTGAATCAGGTTGTAGCCGATGTACTCATTGATCTGGAAACGGCCATTACTGAGAAAAAAGCAGTGATAACCGTGGATGCTCTGCCAACTATCCGGGGCGATGCGGCTCAGCTACGTCAACTTTTTCAAAATCTGTTTAGTAACGCCCTCAAATTTACCCGGTTGAACGATGCTGCTGAACTGCCGACAATTTATATCAACGCCCGTCAGCTCTACGGGCGCGAGCTGACTGAACCCTCACTGCTTCCTGCGGATGCCAATCGATTGTTCCACCTTATCCAGGTAACCGATAATGGAATCGGGTTCGACCCCCACCAGGCCGATCGGATCTTTCAGGTATTTCAACGCCTTCATGGCCGCAGTGAATACCAGGGAACAGGTATTGGACTTGCCATTGTGCAGAAAGTCATCGATAATCACCAGGGGCATATCTTCGCTGAAGGACGACCAGGCCAGGGTGCCACGTTCCGGATTCTTTTGCCTGTTTAAAGGCAGACTACAGGAATTCTTTTTTGTTGATACTAGTCATTCTGAATTTCAGTATCTACTTCGTAGTCGGGTAGATACAGCCGGTTTATAGCGTTTATAATTCACTTTTTCGACATGCCGGTTACGCAATTCCGGTTAGAGGGCTAATCATTTTTGATATTCTGTTCGTTACTTTGACAACAGAATCAACCGGAAAACTTCATGCGTAATTTCACTTTGCTGGTTTTAGGGCTGGCGTTCACTGCGTGTAAACTCAATGTACCCAGTGTATATGATGTCAATTTTACATCAGATCCAACAGTAGCCCCCGTTGCACCAGGTCAAATTGATGAAGCCTCCGGAATGGTCGATAGCCGAAGTCAGCCGGGTAATATCTGGATTGAACAGGATAGCGGCAGCCCCGCTGAACTGGCCCTGTTAGGGTACGACGGAACCGTTAAAGGAAAGATTTCCGTGCCATCCATTCAAAATCGGGATTGGGAAGAACTATCTGTTGGGCCAGGTCCAAAGGATGGGACAAACTACCTGTACATAGCCGACATTGGCGATAACAATGCCCAGTACGAAACCTGTCAGATTTACCGCATCCCTGAGCCTGCAAATCTACAGTCGCCCATTGCCGTTAGTGATATCGGTCGTATCGACTTCCGGTATCCACTGGGGCCGCGTGATGCCGAAGCGATGTTTGTTGATCCGCAAACCAAAGACATATACATCATCTCCAAACGGGAAGAAAAAGTACATCTGTACGGACTGGCCTACCCGCAAAGTACCAACAGCTTAATTACAGCGCAGGATTTTGGTGAACTGCCTTCTTTTGGCGGTGGTTTGCCGAACTACGTAACCGGTGCATCCATTTCGCCCGACGGCCGCGAAATTCTGCTCAGAACATACACATCCATGTATTACTGGAAGCGGGATGCCGGGCAAAGCATTGCTGATGCCATGCAGTACGGCACCCGGCGCTCATTGGCTATTCGTCTGGAGCCGCAGGGTGAAGCCGTTTGTTTCGACAAAGATGCCAAAGGCTTCTTCACTATTAGTGAAAAAGCAAATGCACCCTCGGTGAACTTATATTACTATGCCAAAAAGTAGGAGGGGCATAAGCAGCGTGCGCGGGGTAATGGTCTGAAATAAATGCAATCAGTTAACTTGCCGCATGGATTCATCGATTTTAATTATAGTCCTGAGTTTATCGGTATTAATTTCCTACGCTTTTGACTTATTCAGCAGCCGCTTTAAGACGCCTTCCGTTTTGCTGTTGCTGCTGCTGGGAATGCTGACAAGACAGGCAACGGCGTACTTCGATGTTCAAGTGCCCTACGTTAATGCCATCCTGCCAACACTCGGTACGCTTGGCTTAATTCTGATCGTACTGGAAGGTGGTCTTGATATTGAACTTAACGCCGACCGGCTAAGTGTTTTACGGCGAAGCCTCCTGGCGTCCCTGCTGGCCATTGCCGGCGGGACGTTGCTCATGGCTGGTACCCTTTATTTGCTGCTGAACGATTCATTTTATCATTGCCTGATTGCGGCATTGCCCTTTTCCATTATCAGCAGTACCGTGACGGTGCAAAATGTGGAGCAACTCTCAACCGACCAGCGCGAATATGCCATTCACGAATCGGCCTTTGCCAGTATTCTGGGGATTATGGGGTACAACTTTCTGGTTTTAAGCCAGGGTTCGGTGCTGGGGGCTGTTTGGCTTTTCACGCGCGACACGCTTGTAATGGCCCTTATTTCGCTGGTATGCTGCTTTTTGTTGTTGTACCTGATTGGCCGGATTAACCACCGAATCAAATTTCTACCCATCATCTCCGTATTGTTTCTCGTCTATGCCCTGGCCGAAATTAATCACCTGTCGTCGTTGCTGCTTATTCTGATATTCGGGCTTTTTCTGAACAACACCGAACTGTTTATACGCGGACGACTGAGCCTGATTTTAAAAAATGATTTGTTCGAGAAAGAGCTTGATCAGCTTAAAAATCTGACGGCAGAAGGCTCCTTTGTGGTTCGGACATTTTTTTATCTGATCCTGGGGTATGCGGCCATTCCGTCCGAATTAGTGGACGTTGACGCGCTGATTGTGAGCGCACTGTTCATCCTGATAATTCTTGTCTGGCGGTGGGTTACTCTCCGGCTTACGTACTGGGGAACGTCGAGTCCTTTGTTATGGATTGCCCCCCGAGGATTGATCACGGTTTTGCTTTATCTGAACATCCCGGAAAATTTGCGGCTGCAGGGCTTCCGCGAGGGTATTCCCACTATCGTTGTTGTGCTTTCTTCATTGGTTGTTATGCTCGGAGTGCTATCGTACAAGCCTGCGAAAGCAGCCAGATAATAGCTGGCTCAGTCAGCATTCCGGGTTAAGTAGGCCCAGAAAGACCACCACCGGCGGTATTGTAAATACTGTGTATCATCTTCGTGGGCGAATGCTTCCCGCTCAAAACTTATGTTTCGGTAGGCCCGGTAATGGTGTCGATACTGAAGTCGGCGGATGAGGTATTCGAGGAAATACCACAAGTAAAACGGAAAAATGCCCAACTCGGCCTGCTGGCGTAAATGGATGCGTTCGTGGTTAAGCAGGGTAAGACCGGGTTTGCGGTGCTTGACCAGGATAAAGGGAAAAAGAGCCATCCCGTCGGGGCCAAGAGACGAAATACGAATTACAAACATAAATCGACGAACGTTCACCCTTAATTAACACGAATTACGAGCAAAAGTGCTCAACTCAATAAAAAAGGCATTCATCAGTCGAGTGCTCTTCCTCTATGACTCTATTACTTGCTCTTCTCTTCATAATTGGGTATGTTCTAATCACCCTTGAACACCCAATAAAAGTTAACAAAACTGCAACCGCGCTGATCACTGGCGTTGCCTGCTGGGTCGCCTACGCCTTGCTGAATACAGAAGTCAATCTTGTTGGTGAGCAGCTAAAGCACCATCTGGCCGATACGGCCGAAATATTGTTCTTCCTGATGGGAGCCATGACGGTGGTCGAATTGATTGATGTGCACGACGGCTTCACCCTTATAACCGATCGCATTGCCAGCCGCAACATGCGAACGCTGCTCTGGATCATCAGTCTCCTTGCCTTTTTTATGTCTGCTTTGCTGGATAACCTCACGACGGCCATCGTCATGGTATCGGTTGTACGCAAGCTTATCAAAAATGCCGAAGACCGACGTATCATGGCGGGTATGATTATCATTGCGGCCAATGCTGGTGGTGCCTGGTCGCCCATTGGCGACGTGACAACAACGATGCTCTGGATTGGTGGGCACATAACCTCATTTCATATTATCCGTTCGATGCTGTTTCCGAGTCTGGTTTCGCTGCTGGTGCCGCTAGCCCTGCTGACTCGACTCTATAAACCCTCATCGGAAAGTAAACCGGCCCGGGAGCAGGCTGGGATCAGCCGTCCATATGTGACACCTACCGCCCGACGAGAACGCCGGACTATGCTGGCCATTGGCTTAGGAGGCATGGTGTTCGTTCCTATTTTCAAAACGTTCACCCATTTGCCGCCGTATATGGGAATGATGTTAGTGCTGGGAATTATCTGGGTAGCTTCCGAAATACTCCATAGTGAGAAAGATGAAGCCGAACGCAAGAAATTCACGGCTGCTTATGCGCTCAGTCGAATCGACACATCCAGCATTCTTTTTTTTCTGGGTATCCTGCTGGCGGTGGGCTCACTGGAAGCAACGGGTATATTGAAGTTGCTGGCGGCTTCGCTGAGCCAGGCGGTTGGCAATGTAGATGTAATTATCTTCTTAATCGGAGCCGTATCGGCGGTAGTCGACAATGTCCCTATCGTGGCCGCTGCTATGGGTATGTTCGACATGCAGAGCTATCCGGTCGATGCTAAATTATGGACATTTCTGGCGTATTGTGGTGGTACAGGTGGGAGCTTGCTCGTTATTGGTTCCGCTGCGGGTGTAGCCGTTATGGGCATGGAAAAACTGGCTTTTGGCTGGTATCTGCGCAAAATAAGCTGGCTGGCGCTGATTGGTTATATAGCCGGAGCACTAGTTTATCTAGCTGGTTTTGCCCTGCTAACGTAACCGCTCATCAAGTCGTAGTTGTAGCCTATCAAATTATGAACTAACTAGCCTCTTTAATCTTTATTATTCGTTGAAAAACCATGAAAAAACTAATACTAATCGCTGGCTTGGCAGCCTTATCCTGGCAGTCAGTAGTTGCTCAGACAACACCAACAGCCGACGAAGTGGTCGATAAATACATTGCGGCCATTGGAGGGAAGGATGCGCTTATGAAAGTAACCGACATGACTACCAGCATGTCCAGCGAAGGGCAGATGGGGGCTATTATGATTACGCGCAAGCAGAAGTTGCCCAACCTGTTTTCAATGGTGATCAACGCCAATGGCATGGAGGTAATGAAACAAACCGGCGATGGTACCAAGATTACAATGGGAGGTATGCAGGGTAGCCGTACCATTGACGGGGCCGCAGCCAAGCAGATGACCGTCATGAATGTTCTCTTTCCGGAACTACACTATGCCGAAAACGGGGTAAAAACAACCCTTGTGGGTACAGAGAAAGTAGATGGGAAAGACACCTATAAACTTAGCCACACCACAGAGGATGGCGCTACAACCTGGACTGACAATTTCGACACCACAACTGGGCTGAAAGTACAGGCCATCACAACGGCAAAGTCGCCCCAGGGTGAAATGAAGTCGACCATGAGCTACAGTGACTACAAAGACGTAAATGGTATCAAAATTCCGATGACCATTCTTCAGCAATCGCCCAGAGGCCCAATGACCATGACGGTCGATAACGTCAAGATCAACAAAGGACTGAAAGACTCCGATTTTACGGTGAAATAGATTGGTTGATGTCCCGCCAAGGACAACTGGCTCCGGGTTTTTACCCGGAGCCAGTTGTTTTATAAGCCTTTAATAAAGGCTTCGAGGGCGTTCAGGTGGTCCGAAAACGCCTGCTGACCGGCCTGCGTAGCCGAGTAAGTAGTATTGGGTTTTCGCCCGATGAATTGTTTTTGTACGGCTACATAACCCGATTCCTCCAGGGCACGCAGGTGGGTAGCCAGGTTGCCATCGGTCAGGCCGAGTAACTCTTTAAGCGCGTTAAAACTCATCAGATCATTAACCATCAGGACCGACATGATGCTTAACCGCGCTTTGCTTTCAAAGGCTTTATTAAACTGTGCCAGCAAATCTGTCTTCATGCGGTGAGGGTTCGTTCGTATTTGTAATACATGGCCAAGCCATATATAATGTGCAGCACACCAAAGCCAATAGCCCAGGTCAATAAATTATATCCCGGCAAAAAAAGTG
Source organism: Spirosoma sp. (assembly GCF_026391055.1). Lineage (GTDB taxonomy): Bacteria > Bacteroidota > Bacteroidia > Cytophagales > Spirosomataceae > Spirosoma. The sequence goes on from NZ_JAPLET010000019.1 coordinate 92,586, forward strand.
ACAATAACCCTAGCCCAATTTCGCAGTAAGCCAGCGACTCCACGTCGCGCAGGGTGTATTTACTGCCATTGAGCAGGGCAAGTCCATAAAAGATCAGGGTTACCGGAAACGTCAGCCAAATCAGGTTGTATTGTAGCAACGCTAGGCAAAAAATGCCGCCTGTTGCCAATGGAACAAACATGGCCCGAAAAAGTCGCTGCGACGATTGATTCCAGACGGTCTGCCCTTGCCGCCGGGCTTGGCGAACGGTAAAGTAAGTACCCGAGAGCAGTGCCAGTACCAGAACAATAATCCCTACCGTTACCAGAAATTGACGAATATCCTGCTTATTGAGATCGGTGTGGTAATCGCCTGCCCCGTTGGACAAAAAAACAGTAAATAAATCTGTCTGTAGCCGCATCGAAACAACAAAGGCACCTGCTAGCGCAATCAGACCCGCCGAAACGCCCGACAAGCCGCTTAGGGACAGGAATTTTGAGGATCGTTCCATCAGGCTGCGGATTTCCGTCAGCGTTTGCAGATGTTCGCGCGATTCGTACATGAGATAAAGGTAAAAGGTTGACTAATCGATTGATTATGAGTAAGGGTTTAAAAGAAAATAGCCAGTAGATGGCTACCGATAATAATCAGTCCTGCGAGCACCGCCGTAATGGTTAGAATAAGTACAGCACCTGACGACAGATCTTTGATGGCTTTGATTTGCGGATGTAAGCCGGGTGATACAAAATCGCATAGTTTTTCGATGGCGGTATTGAAGGCCTCAGCGGCCCAGACCAGACCAATCTGGGTAATGATAATAGCCCACTCAATCCGGCTTAAAGACAGGGCAAAACCAGCAATGACCACTACGCCCGCAACCAGCAGATGCACTTTGGCATTATTCTCAAAGCGAAATAAATCCAGAATACCCTGTCCGGCAAACCGAAAGCTGCGAAACACTTTACGGATATCAATCATTTGACAAAGGTATGGCTTGTCTTGCTCTCATGGTCAGTATACCAATAAAAGGCTACGTAAACAACAAACAGAACGAAGCCGTAGGCAATAGTTAATTTTATGCTCAGATGATCCTGATAGGCATGGGCAATGGCCCTGGTCAATTCGGATGGAGTAGTTAAAACGTTCCAACTGTTCCACCGGCCAACCCGGCCCAGGTAAATACCAAAACCAGACAAAACTTGACTGCCCATGATAAATACCCAGGCTCTTAAAACTCCGATAAGCGGTCGAAGCATTCGGTGAACAATTAGGATTGAGTAAAGTCCGGTCAGTAAGCCTGTTAAGGCAAAAATAAAGAGCGTCATTGTATCGAACCAGAGCAAAGGCTGTTCGACGTTGCGAATATGGAACAGGTCGGTAATGATGTAAGGAGCATTGGGTAAAAATGCCAGCCAGCCAGCCAGTCCAGCCGCCAGTAGCCACTGATTTCGAAAACCTGCTGTTCGTAAATCACGGAGAACCAGCACTACACCTAGTGGGAACCAGGCCAGAACCAGGTTCCATATAAGCATGACAAAAAACCACCAGTTGCCGGTCAGTAAGCCTCGGGTGGTGACCAGAATCAGCCCCGTGAGTGTAAGTAATGACAAAGCCTGGAGGCTTTTACCCGAGCGGTCGCTAGAAAAGTGAGTCTGATTCATGTGAGCAGAAAAGATAATTTTAATTTCGTAAAGTACTTTGTTGTGCAAAGTAAAAGATAAAATAGTATTCTAGCTACCATACAGGCGAAAATAATTCCATTGGTTTAACATTAAATTAATCAGGCACCGACACAGCCAGAGGCATCGCCTATCTCTATCTGACTATTTTAATGTGAATCAGTAAACCATATAGGTAGAGTAGTATATATCTTTAGGATACTTTTTTCAGAAAGGATTTATACTTATCGGATTTATTTTTTTACGTCTCGTAAGGTGTTTTGTGTACTTGTTTTATTGGAACAATAAGTAAATCATGATTGCCTGGAACAGTGATACAGCCCGTCATCTATTGGCTCGCTGTCTTTTTGGGTATACCCGCAGCGACTTAAGTAAGGCGCTCTCATATGCGTCAATTAGCGACTTTGTGAGTAAAGAGCTACTGGCCGATATACCTCAACCGGCACCCGTAAATAGTTGGGTGACAGAAACGCCGATTGCCAACAACGGTGCGGTAAATAGCCTACGTTACAAGGAGCTAACTACCTGGTGGTTGAATCGGATGCTGACAGAAAATACCTCCATGCAAGAAAAAATGGTCCTTTTCTGGCACAATCACTTCGTGTCTGATCGGGCTAAGGTCAGTTATCCGCAACACATGTACCAGCAGAACGCGCTGTTTCGGACGCATGCGTTTGGTGATTTTCGGCAGTTTACCAAAGACGTGACAATAAATCCCGCTATGCTGATCTACCTGGATGGGCAACGGAGCAACAAAAACGCGCCTAACGAAAATTATGGCCGCGAACTGATGGAACTCTTTACGCTGGGTATCGGCAACTACACAGAAACAGATGTTAAGGAGGCTGCACTTGCGCTTACAGGATGGTCGGTGAATGGATTGAACACCGTTTTCACAAAATCAAATTTTGCCGATAAGAACAAGACGTTCCTGGGTAAGACAGGTAATTTTACATACTCCGACATTGTCGACATCATTCTCACCAAAGATGCAGCCGCCGAATTCATTTGTCGGAAATTATACAAAGAGTTTGTCTTTTATATGCCCAATGAGGTATTTGTCAGGCAGATGGCCGGAGTGTTCAGATCAGCGCATTACAGTGTTCGGGCTGTCCTGCAATTTCTATTGACTTCCGATGAGTTCTTCAAGCCTGAGTATAGGGGTTCTAAAATTAAAAGTCCGACCGAACTGGTCATTGGTACCCTGAAATTTTTGGGTATTACCAAACCAGACTTCGAATACCTTGCCGATACGTCGGCCATGCTTCAGCAGTATTTGTTTTCGCCACCCAATGTAGCGGGCTGGCCGGGCCAGCGTAACTGGATCAGTTCAAATACGTACCCGGCGCGGGCTGGTTACTCCGACTCGCTGGTGAATGGACGTAAAGGTAACGGACAGACCCTGTCCTTTAAGGTGCTCCCGATCGACTATGCCCGAAGTTATACTAGTGCAGAAGATGCGCCACTGTTTGTCAGAGATGTGATTGCTCAACTGCTCATTATTCCGCCAAGTGCTATGAAAGAGAAGCTATTGCTGGATACCCTTTTAGACGGAACGATTGCGGCAAACTGGTCTACTAGTACGCCAATGGCTGATGCGCGCATACAAAAGCTACTTAAAGCGGTCATGCGCCTTCCTGAATTTCAGCTGACCTGAGTAGCGGGTACCACATCGGTCAATTTGTCATTCGTCCAACTATCGAGTATCTATGAAACGAAAGGAGTTTCTACGACAATTAAGTTTGCTAACCAGTGGAGTTGCCTTTGGTGTACAGGGGGTGCCTGTTCGGACCTATGCGCATAACCCATTCATGTTAGAAACGGCGGGTACTAACGGAAATATACTAGTGCTTGTACAATTGCAGGGTGGAAATGATGGACTCAACACGGTTGTACCCTATGAAAATAGTATTTATTATCAAAGGCGTCCGACTATCGCTATTCCTAAAGCGGGTGTGTTACCCTTAACCAGTCAGCTTGGTTTAAATCCGGCAATGAGCTCGTTTCGTGAATTGTACGATAATGCACAATTAACGATTGTTGAGAATGTTGGTTATCAATCGCCCAACAGATCACACTTTCGATCAACGGATATTTGGTTGTCAGGCTCCGATGCCGAGACGCTGGAATACGACGGCTGGGTGGGCCGGTATCTGGCCCATAAATTTCCGGATTATCCCGTGTCATTGCCGGAGCAACCGCTGGCTATTCAACTGGGTTCGGTAGAGTCGATGCTCCTGCAAAGTCCGGTAGGGTCTATGGCTACGGTGTTCGAAAGCCCGGATACGTTCTATCAACTGGTGCAGGGGAACAGTGCCGAGTCGGCGTCTGTTCCCAACACGGTGGCTGGCGAAGAGCTTAAATTTTTACAGCAGATGGCCGCCCAATCCATTCAGTATTCCGATATTATCAAGAAAAAGGCAGACAGCGGAAAAAATGTCGTGGGCTATCCTAATACGAGCCTGGGAAAGCAATTGGCTATTGTGGCCGATTTAATTTCCGGAGGGCTCACAACGCCGGTTTACCTAACGACTCTGAGTGGATTTGATACCCACGCCAATCAGGTAGTGGCCAGTAATGTAACAACCGGCCAGCACGCCAATCTGCTTAAAACAGTAGCCGATGCGGTGGCCGTATTCACGAAGGATTTAAAGAGACAGAATCTGGCAAACCGGGTAACAGTTATGACGTTTTCTGAGTTTGGCCGACGCGTCAATCAAAACGGAACAACGGGTACCGATCATGGTACGGCGGCCCCGCTTTTTGTCGTTGGTAATTCGGTACGCGGTGGGATAGTAGGCACGCCACCCGATCTAAATAATCTCGACAGTAACGGCGATCTGAACTTTAAAAATGATTTCAGGCAGGTTTACGCCAGTGTTCTTCGCGACCATCTTGGCGTTGATGCGATCAATACAAAGACAATTCTGGGGCGTGATTTTGAGACTTTACCAATTTTTCGCCAGAATTCGGCGCTGGAGGTTACCGAAGGTATCTTTGCGTTAGGTCAGAATACCCCCAATCCCTTTGTCAATAATACCGACATTCAGTTTACCCTGAAACAGGCCAGTAACGCACGGTTAGTCGTATATGACCTCGCCGGGCGTGAGGTACTTGTACTCCGGGAAGGTCAATTTGATGTTGGTAATTACAATATTCACTTCTCCGGGACTAGCCTGGCTGCCGGGCATTATCTGTACAGCCTGCAAACCGATTTTGGGCGGCAGGTAAGGCGTATGGTGAAAGTGTAAACGAGAAAACAGGAAAGGATTGCAATAACCGGATGAAGTAGTTTTTACCTACTTCGTTTATCCTCTTCTACATCGCTTATTGCTTTTACAGTATCTTTACCGCATGACGTTTTCTGAATTATCCCCCCGCCGTCAGGAACAGCTGATGGCTTTTGACCGGCTCCTGACCATCATGGACGAGTTGCGTGAGCAGTGTCCCTGGGATCGCAAACAGACGTTGGAAAGCCTGCGTCACTTAACCATTGAGGAAACATACGAACTCTCCGATGCCATCCTGGAAAATGATTTACCCGAAATCCGAAAAGAGATAGGGGATATTCAGCTACATCTGGTCTTTTATGCTAAAATTGCCTCCGAAGCACCTGCCGATTCGCCGGACCGATTTGATATAGCCGATGTATTGAACAGCGTTTGTGAAAAACTTATCAGCCGCCACCCGCACATTTATCCGGATGCTAATGGTAGTAAAGTTATTGCCGAAAACGAAGAACAAGTAAAAGCTAACTGGGAGCAACTTAAGCTAAAAGAAGGGAACAAATCCGTGCTGAGCGGGGTGCCGGGTTCCCTGCCTGCCTTGGTAAAAGCTATGCGTATTCAGGAAAAAGCCAGGGGTGCCGGTTTCGACTGGGACGAAAAACAGCAGGTGTGGCAAAAAGTAGAAGAAGAGATGCAGGAGTTCAAAGCTGAATTTAATGCGGAGTCCGGAATGGCGATTGATCCTCAACGGGCCGAAGCCGAGTTTGGTGACTTACTTTTTTCATTGGTCAACTACGCCCGTTTTATCGATATAAATCCTGAGACAGCTCTCGAACGCACCAACAAAAAATTCATTAAACGCTTTCAGTATATCGAAGAACGAGCCCGTGCCAATGGTCGAACACTCAGCAGCATGACACTAGCCGAGATGGATGTATACTGGAACGAAGCCAAGAGCGTGGGGTAACGTATGCTTAATGACTTTTTGCACCCCACAACTAGATTATTCATCAAATCATGCGCATTGCTTTTCTAACCGACATGCATCTGGGTGCCGAAGGTGAACTTCCGGAGGGAGTTGATGTTCGGCAAAATTTTCTCAAAGCACTGGCGTTCCTGACTGAGTTGAAGCCAAGCTGTTTGGTATTAGGTGGTGACTTTTGCATTTCTGCCGGCGACTCGTCCATCTATCAATGGGTGAAAAAACAGGTTGACGAACTACCTTTTCCATACTATGTGATTCCGGGTAATCATGACGACCCAACGATGTTAGCCGATATCTTCAATAAAAGGCATGACTTGCACGGGGGAGAACTGTACTACGCGCTGTCGCTGGAAGGAAGGCCCACTTTATTTTTAGATTCATCAAAAGGGGGATTTTCCGACCAGCAATGGACCTGGTTTCGGGACTATTTATCCGCTCTTCGTGACAACAATATTGTGGTGTTTATGCACCATCCGCCCCTACCGGCGGATGTTCAGTTTATGGACCGAAAATACCCCTTTCGGCAAAGCGAGGAGTTTATTGAACTCGTTCGCGATTTACCTTGCCATGTAACGGTAATTTGCGGTCATTATCACGTCGAGAAAGTAGTGCAGCGTGGTAATTTATTAGTACTGATTTCTCCGTCTACCTTTTATCAGATGAAGCAGGATACAATCGGGTTCTCGGTTGATACCTTACGCGTTGGTATCCGCGAAATAAATTTGACCACTCATGGCACCAACAGTACTGTCTATTACGTAGATCCTAAAAGTTAAGCCCAGTGTTCAGATTATTTTACAATAGCGGCTTGCCACTCGTCAAACATGGAATGACTAACTCACACATACAGAAAAGTACTATAACTATAGAGGAAAGTTATTATTCGGTATAGTTATAATTACTCAATATTATATAAATAAATTTAAAATCAAAAAATATTGTTTATATAGAGTTTATATAGATCGTTTTTTATAAATTTGCCAGACCTTCCGTATTTAATTTCGTACTTTCCTTGATAAGTAAAATATGGTATTACTTTTTACCACCATTGATATACTAGGTAATGAGCGAGAATACTCGTGGTGGTTTTCCACTATGGAGTACGCTCTGGATGTGCTGAGTTCGTTATGCTCATCAGGCAAATGCATCTGTAAAGCTGAACTTATTGACCAGGGGCTTCACACGTCGCTTCCTATCGAGGCATTTGATGGAAGCCCTGTGTCATTGCCTATTCAGGAGCTGGAAAGCCAATGGCAGGAGTTGTTATATGCTCCAACTGCTGGTGATTCTACATGGCCGCTGGCAGGCTGGTAGGTAGTAAACGTTTGTTACGGTGGCGAAATTAACCCTATTTCCATTACACAGTTTAATCTCACTATAGCTGTAGGATGCAGGATAGATGAGTTAACCGTTTTCCAATATATCATCCATCCTGCGCCCTGCCTCTTTTTTATCGTGCCGAATAATTCGGAGCTTCTTTCTGAATCTGAATATCGTGCGGGTGACTTTCGCGCGAACCGGCTGTGGTGATTTTTACAAATTTAGCCTGTTGAAGCGTCGGAATATCAATGGCGCCACAATACCCCATCCCGGCTTTCAGCCCACCAACCATCTGGTATATAATCTCCGAGACTTTACCTTTGACCGGTACTCGGCCAACGATGCCTTCGGGTACCAGTTTCTTGATGTCATCTTCTGCATCCTGAAAATAGCGATCCTTCGAGCCGTCTTCCATGGCTTCTACAGACCCCATACCCCGGTAGGTTTTGAATCGGCGCCCTTCATACAGGACGACTTCGCCAGGTGCTTCTTCGGTACCCGCCAGAAGCGAACCAATCATGACGGTGCTGGCTCCTCCGGCAATGGCTTTGGTAATATCACCCGAAAAACGAATGCCGCCGTCAGCAATGACCGGAACACCCGTGCCCTGTAAGGCTTTTGCGGATTCATAAACGGCTGTCAACTGCGGCATACCAATACCTGCAATGATCCGGGTGGTACAGATACTGCCAGGCCCTACGCCCACCTTTACCGCATCGGCACCAGCATCAGCCAGGGCTTTAGCTCCTTCACCAGTGGCTACGTTTCCGGCAATGACCTGTAGTTTAGGGAACAGTTCCTTGATTCCCCGAACAGCATCCAGAACACCCTTCGAATGCCCGTGTGCGGTATCGACGCTGATCACGTCTACGCCCGCCTTCACTAGTGCTTCGATGCGCCGGTGCAAATCGGGCGTAACGCCAACGGCAGCACCTACGCGTAAGCGCCCCAGTTCGTCTTTACAGGCGTTAGGATGGCTCTTTTTCTTCAGAATGTCTTTGTAGGTAATCAAACCGACCAACTGGTAGGTGTCATTGACAATCGGCAGTTTTTCAATCCGGTGCTGCTGAAGGATCGTCTCAGCTTCTTCGAGCGTTAGGCCTTCCCGGGCTGTAATCAGGTTTTTTTGTGTCATGACAGCCGTAACGGGCTTAGTCATATCGTGCTGAAACCGCAGATCCCGGTTGGTCAGAATGCCAACCAGCTTACCCGATTCGTCGATAACCGGAATACCGCCAATTTTAAACTCGCGCATGATCTTGTGCGCGTCGCCTAAAGTAGCCGTTTCAAGAAGTGTGATGGGATCAATGATCATCCCACTTTCTGAGCGCTTGACTTTTCGAACCTGGTCGGCCTGAGCTTCAATGCTCATATTCTTGTGGATAATACCGATACCGCCTTCCTGCGCCATCGCAATAGCCAGTGCCGACTCAGTAACGGTGTCCATTGCCGCCGAAATGAGTGGAACGTTTAGCCGGATGTTGCGGGTAAGTTGGGCAACGGTTTGCGTATCGCGTGGGAGAACCTCCGAATAGGCGGGTAGCAGCAGTACGTCGTCGTAGGTGAGAGCCTCGTAAAGAAATTTACTGGTATCTAAGCTCATAGCAAATAAACAAGTGGTGTTATTTGCCGGACAAAAGTACGAAAAAAACTAATCCAACCAGCGTGTCGTTCAGGATTAATACTGATTTAACGATTTATTGACAGACTCCGTCAAAGGCAGATATGTTAGCCGACCGGAAAATGGACCTTTTAACCCGAGATTTTATCCAGTTTGATCCGGATCGTCTTGCCGCCGTCGCTAACGCTGAATTCGCAGTCGCCAAACTTAGGTGCTGACAGCTTGGGCCGGAAATCATTGCTGAATCCATAAGGCTCTTTTGGAATGCCAAACATCCGTTTATCCATTTTTCCGTTTCCATTTTCGTCGTGATACACCGCAATTGCGTACTCGCCGGGCTCAACCAAAAAGGTAGTTTGTACGCGTTCGTGCGTTGCGTCGACTTTTTTACCTTCTATGGGCTTCCCTTCGGGGAAATCTTTTCCGGGTTTAAAAAGAGCTACATACACGGCACCTTTTAACGTGCGAACGTTATGTACTTCAACGGTTAAGTTTGTTTTTTTAGGGGCATCCAGGTTTGGAAAACTAGCGAAGAAGAGTGTGAAAATCGAAAGCAAATAGAGCATACATTGAGTGTTTTTCTAAAAACGGATTTATCTTGCAATTATGATAGCCCAACCGCCCCCTGCTTCCAAACGATGGATCACGAAACCTTTGCCCGATTCAGCAGAGCAGCGGTCAGCTATTGAAACATTAACCAGTTCGCTGGGTGTTAGTCCTTTTTTGGCCGCACTTTTAGTCCAGCGTGGCGTACAAACCTACGAAGAAGCTCGGACGTTCTTTCGACCGGAGATCAATCATCTGCACAATCCGTTCGAAATGAAGGACATGGACAAGGCCATTACACGCCTGCAAATGGCCATGCTTCCCGAACGGCAGGAAAAAATTCTGATTTACGGCGACTATGATGTCGATGGTACAACCTCGGTGGCACTCGTTTACGGATTTTTGAAAAGTTATCATCCGGCCATCGACTATTACATTCCCGACCGCTACAAAGAAGGGTATGGAATTTCGAAGCAAGGCATTCAATGGGCGGCCGAGAATGGCTTTTCACTGATAATCGCCCTCGATTGCGGCATTAAATCCATTGACCGGGTAGCCGAAGCCAAGGCCCTTGGCGTCGATTTTATTATCTGTGACCACCACCGCCCCGGCGATCAAATTCCCGACGCAGCCGCTGTACTTGACCCGAAACGGGACGATTGTGCGTATCCTTACAAAGAACTGAGCGGTTGTGGCGTGGGCTTCAAATTGCTCCAGGCTTTTTGTCTGCACAAAGGCATTGACCTAAACGAGCTATACCCAAGCCTTGATCTGGTGGCTGTCAGTATTGCATCGGACATTGTGCCGCTTACGGGCGAAAACCGGGTACTGGCTCATTACGGCCTGAAACACCTGAATGCGTCGCCACGCACCGGGCTGAAAGCGCTGATTAAAATTGCCGGATTTTCGCGCGAGCTGGATATCACTAACCTGGTTTTTGGCCTGGGTCCCCGTATCAATGCGGCCGGACGTATCCAGCATGCCAAAGCCGCCGTGCAGCTGTTACTGGCCGAGTCGGAAGAAGAAGCCGACGAATTCGCCATGGCGGTCAATAAACACAACAACAGCCGACGCGAGTTTGACAGTTCAATGACCGAACAGGCGCTGGAGATGATTCGGGGCAACGAATCCTTACTTCAGGCGAAGAGTACAGTCTTGTTCGATGCCAGTTGGCATAAAGGCGTAATCGGCATCGTAGCATCGCGCTGCATTGAGCATTTTCATCGACCCACTATTATCCTGACACAGTCGAACGATAAAGCCGCCGGGTCGGCGCGGTCGGTGCCGGGTTTCGATGTGTACGAAGCGATTGAGGAGTGCGCTGATTTGCTGGAGCAGTTTGGCGGACACACCTTTGCCGCCGGAATGACGATGTCAGTGGACAACATCGATGCCTTCCGGAAAAAGTTTGAAGAAGTCGTTTCCAGCCGCATAAAAGAAGAACACCTCACTCCGCTGATCGACATTGATCTACCGCTGGACTTTAGTGAAATCAGCGATAAGCTTTACCGGATTGTCCGGCAGATGGGACCATTCGGTCCGCATAATCTACAGCCGACATTCATGACAGAGGATGTGTATCTGGTGAGTGAGCCGATCATCATGAAGGAAAAACACCTCAAAATAAACGTTCGGCAGGGCGATATGGCCCCTCGCCGGTCTGGACCTACCTTTACAGCTATTGGTTTTGGCATGGCGCATATGGCCGACTTACTCCGTCCCGGTAACCCCTTCTCTATTTGCTACCAGGTTGATCAGAATCATTTCAACGGGAATGTGTCGCTGCAACTGATGCTGAAGGATATAAAAGTATAAGGCTCCCTTTTTCCATAAAATTTGTTAATAAACGGGTGTTGTCGCCTGTTGAAGCCAAAAATAGTTGGTGGTAGGATGGATTACCGCGAACTTTGTAATCGTCGCTGTCAGCTGTAGCTGTTTAGTCCGATGGTTTAGTGAACGCCTTCACATGATTCTCAGAACTGAAAATTTAATAAAGAAATACGGGGCCAGGTTAGTCAATAACAACGTATCGTATCAGGTTGAAACCGGCGAAATCGTGGGACTACTCGGACCAAATGGTGCGGGTAAAACGACCTCTTTCTACATGGCTGTGGGGTTAGTAAAACCCAACAGCGGGAAGGTGTTTATCGACGATCTGGATGTGACCAACCTTCCTATGTACAAACGGGCTCGGCTCGGACTGGGCTATCTGGCGCAGGAAGCCTCCGTCTTTAGGGATTTGTCGGTAGAGGAAAACGTACTGGCCGTTCTCGAAATGACCGATCTTTCAAAAGCACAGCAAAAACAAAAAGTTGAAGAGCTGCTCGAAGAGTTTAGCCTCACGCACGTTCGGAAAAGCAAAGGAAAGGTGCTGTCCGGGGGCGAACGCCGACGCACTGAAATTGCCCGCGCGCTGGCCGTTGACCCGAAATTTATTCTGCTCGACGAACCTTTCGCTGGTGTTGACCCCATTGCGGTCGAGGACATTCAGAGTATCGTTGCCAAGCTCAAACACCGTAACATCGGCATCCTGATCACCGATCACAACGTAAACGAAACACTCTCCATCACCGACCGGGCGTATCTACTCTTTGAAGGTAAAATCCTTAAGCAGGGCACCGCCGAGGAACTGGCCAACGACGAACAGGTACGCCGGGTATACCTAGGGCAGCATTTCGAGCTGAAACGAAAAGTGTAGTACCGCCCTTGGGCATATTGTGCTATCCAAAAACTTCGCGAAGTACCGGTAATGACTTTACTTCGCCGAGGGAGTCGATGTGAATGTGATAGTATGATACAAGCGCATCTGCCAGTTCGTTGCGGGCGGAGCGGCTTAACTTAATGGGCGTGCCATAGGGTTGCCGGAGCATGACATTCAATGCCGTATCCATCTCCTCATCAGGCAGGAAAGGATAGGAGTTTTCCCGAAGCTGATCTTCAAATTCGCGTGCCGACTCAGGGCCGAAGCCCAGAAATGAAGAGAGCTTTAACAGGAACGCGAGGTGAAAGTTTTCGTAATTCGTTGTCGCTTCTTCCAGAAAAACCACCGACTCCACCAGAAAACGGAACAGCACAGGACTACCTGCTTCTTCCTTCAAAACTTTATTCAACATCTCCGTCACAAACATCGCAATAGTAGACTTCCCTACTTCGAAGGGTAAGCTCTGAAAAGGGTAGTTCGTTTTAACTTCCGAAAGTCGAGTCAGATCGCGGTCGCTTTTGTAATAAACGACCATTTCCAGCAAGGTTAGTGGCTGAAACAGAGCGATTTTGTTATTCTTGCTCCGGGCCGTTCGAACACTGTTGATAATGTAGCTTTGGAGGCCAAACTCCTCGGTGTACACGCGGGCAATAATGGACGTTTCGCGGTAACGAATATAACTGAGGGCAATACCCCGTGTTTTTTGCAGCATCTGGGTTGACAGTAAACTATCTAATATAACACCTTTAAGGGATAAATAGGTCTGTTTGTCGACCAATTACTGCTTAGTTTGTCCTCTATGAAACTCTACAAAACCCGCTTCGGCACTGTCGTTGAATTAGAAAATCAATTTTATTCCGTCCCTGTCGATAGTTGGGATGAACTAATCAATCGGGATGATCTGCACGAATTTTTGACCACCCTCACTGCTGTAGCGCCATCAACCGACGAATTTCAAAGCTGGACGACGAATGGATTGCTGGCACCCATTGGCCGACAGGAAGTGTGGGCTTCGGGCGTTACCTACTTGCGTAGCCGAGATGCCCGAATGGAAGAGTCCAAAAAATCGGGAGGAGATAACTTTTATGACCGGGTTTACGACGCCGAACGGCCCGAACTGTTTTTTAAATCAACTCCCGAGCGCGTAATGGGGCCGGGCCAAAAGGTCCGCATCCGTGCAGACTCGAACTGGAATGTACCCGAGCCGGAGCTGACGCTTTTTATAACGTCATCGGGTAAGATCGTGGGTTACACCTGCGGCAATGACATGAGCTCTCGCAGCATCGAAGGGGAGAATCCGCTGTATCTGCCACAGGCCAAAAGTTACGATGGCAGCGCAGCCCTGGGACCGTGTCTGTACGTACCCGAAACGCCGATTTCGCCCGAGACACAAATAACTCTGGACATCGTTCGGGCGGGGCAGACTGCCTTTACCAACAGCATTGCCATTAACCAGATGAAGCGGCAGCATACCGAACTTGTTTCGTATCTCTACCGCGAGTGCTCTTTTTCCTTTGGGTGTTTCCTGATGACCGGCACCGGCATCGTTCCGCCCGATAGCTTCACGCTTCAACCGGGCGATGAAGTTAGAATTACTATTGAAGGAATCGGTACGCTGGAGAATGTAGTGGCCTGATCGAAATTTTAAATGTAGAGACGCAAAGGGTTGCGTCTCTACATTGTTATCACTCGAATACCTTTCTGAACCTCAGCTACCTTCTCCCGCAGGGCATCCAGCGAATCGTCCATAACCGTTACGTGGCCCATTTTACGAAAAGGTTTCGTGATGGCTTTGCCGTAGAAAAAAGGGAACACACCGGGCATAGCCAGTAAATGTTCCAATCCTTCGTATACAGCTGGACCCGTGTGGCCGTCTTCGCCAAGGAGATTCACCATGGCGGCTGGCTGGTAAATACTTGTATCGCCCATTGGGTAGTTGAGGATGGCCCGCCAATGCTGCTCAAACTGCGACGTAACATTAGCCCGGATGGTATGGTGGCCGCTGTTGTGGGGGCGTGGTGCCACTTCGTTAATCAATACATTGCCGAGCTTATCCAGAAATAATTCAACTGCCAGCAGGCCAACAATACCGAAAGCATCGGCCGTCCGATGGGCTATATCCTGAGCCTTTCGGTCAATCTCATCTGAAATTTCGGCGGGAGCAAACAGGTATTCAACCAGATTGAGTTCCGGATGAAAAACCATTTCAACCGTTGGGAAGGTCTGTACCTCGCCCCGTTCGTTTCGGGCAACAATAACCGCCAGTTCCTTCTCGAAATCAACGGCTTTTTCTAGCACTCCCGGTGCATCGAAGGCTTTGCCCACATCGGCTACGGAAGCAATGCGCTGAACACCCCGGCCATCGTAACCATCCCGTCCCAGTTTGTGAAAAGCGGGTAAAATGTCGGGCTGATGAATTTCCACCAGAGCAACATCGGCCCGATTTTCGGTCAGAATGAAATCGGCAGTGGGTAAGTTATGATCACGATAAAATTGCTTCTGTAGCCGTTTATCCTGGATGACCCGAATGACGGAAGGCTGTGGAAATACCTTCTTGCCTTCCCGTTCGAGTGCTTCGAGGGCGTCGACATTAACACGCTCAATTTCGATGGTCAGCACGTCGACAGATTGCCCGAACTGGTAAACCGTATCATAGTCGGTTAACGAGCCTTGAGTAAACTGACTACATAAATGCCGACAGGGGGCTTCTGCATCGGGGTCGAGGATATGAACGTGGAGGTTCCAGTCAATGGCGGCTTGTAAGAGCATCAGGCCAAGCTGGCCACCGCCGAGGATACCGATTGTGGGTGTCAAAATGGTGAAAGAGTGAAAGAGTGAAAGAGTGAACTCGCAGGCAAAGTTATCGTTTCACGCTTTCGCTCTTTCACATTCCCGCTGTTTTTAATCTCGTCGGGTAATATCCGACCCGCCCGATTTGCTGCTAGCCACTACTTTTGCCGATCCGGAGTAGTAAATATCCGAGCCACCAGACGCTTTCATTGTCAGCTCTCTGCTGGCGTTGACGTATACATCCGATCCGCCCGACGAATTGGCATTACATATGTCGACAACTAGTTTACGTGCGTCGAGGTCTGAGCCGCCGGAGCCGCTGGCATTCAGCGTCCGGGCCGATCCTTGGAGAGTAGCATCGGCCCCACCTGAGGCTTCAATATTTAGTTCATCAGCTTTGAGCGTCAGTTTTACTTCGGCACCGCCCGACGCTTCGAGGTTTAAATCGTTAAATGTCAGTGTTCCCTGACCGGTAACATCCGAGCCGCCCCCTGCCTGTAGGTTGTCCAACTGCCTGAAAGTCAGGTAAGCTATTATGTGCTTGTTGCGCCCCATAGTCCAGTTCATCCCTTTTCGGTCGATGTTGAGTTCCAGCACGCCGTTCCTAACTCTTGAAATGACCTGGTCTTCATTATAGCCTTGTACCTCAAGAATCAATTTTTCTGCGTTACCTTGGGTTAAATGCACCTCGATGCCACTGTTAACGCTCAACCCTTTGAAGCCCGAAACGGACCGCTCTTTTTTCCAGTCGGTGGCGTACATGCCTATAGTGATCATAAAAACTACTAAAGCGATTGCTTTCATGGGAAGAATGGGTTTAGATTTAGAAGAAGATGGTAAAAAAAGAAAATTCGTTGCATTGTGAATGAGAAAAGGTGTCCGGTTTCAACGATATCTTTGTCCGTAAGCGGACGCTGTAAACGATGTATTTATTAGTAAGCGTCTGTTAATTAATTGCTTATAATTCTGGCACGTCACTTGAGCAATCAGAGTAAAGAATTTAGATTGAGCTCAGAAAGTGTAGAGAAGGATAATCGAGCGTGTCTACCTGAACAAGTCTAACCTACACAACCTTTTCAAAAGTAACTGATTATGATTCAACTTAACAACGTTTCCAAGTACTATCCGGCGGGTTTTGGACGGGTGTACGTTTTACGAAATATTACACTCGACATTGCTAAAGGGGAGTTCGTATCCATCATGGGGCCATCGGGTTCGGGCAAGTCAACATTGCTCCACATATTGGGGCTGCTGGAAGAACCTTCCGAAGGCGAGTACCTGCTCGACGATCAGCCGGTACAAAAGCTTTCTGAGAAAAAGCGTACCGAACTTCACCGTACGCAAATTGGCTTCGTTTTTCAGGCGTATCACCTGATTGATGAACTTACGGTATATGAAAACATCGAAACACCCCTGCTGTACAAAGGGCTAAGTGGATCGGAGCGTAAAAGCCGCGTAGCCGAACTGCTCGACCGGTTCAATATTGTTGCCCGGAAAGATCTGTTTCCATCGCAGTTATCGGGCGGGCAGCAGCAGTTAGTGGGTATTGCCCGCGCCCTGGCCACAGAGCCAGGGGTTATTTTTGCTGATGAACCAACCGGCAATCTGCACTCCGACCAGGCCCGTGATATTATGGAGTTATTCCGCGAACTGAACCAGAAAGACGGCGTAACCATCGTTCAGGTAACGCACTCGGAGGTGAATGCCGAATACGGGTCGCGGGTGATCCGACTGAAAGACGGCTGGCTGGAGCCTTCAGATGTGAAGCTGGTTCAATAAAGACAAGAGCTGTTCTTTAGCCGTTATCGATGTGTTTATGATGCAGTTTTCTACCTGATTCAACCACTGAATCCCCATAACATTTGCACAGAATACGGCCTCGGCCTGTTGAAGTGTTTCTGGCTTATACAGACCTTCAGTAACCGTAATGCCAAAGGCAGGCGCAAGACGGAGGAGCTGCCGACGGATAATTCCATTGATACAGCCTGTCTGGAGTGAAGGGGTGTATAGCTTTCGGTTGGTGTACCAGAACAGAGTAGAGGCCATACACTCGGCCATGTGACCCTCCGTGTCGAGCAACA
Organism: Spirosoma sp.; assembly: GCF_026391055.1. Taxonomy (GTDB): domain Bacteria; phylum Bacteroidota; class Bacteroidia; order Cytophagales; family Spirosomataceae; genus Spirosoma. The sequence goes on from NZ_JAPLET010000019.1 coordinate 109,515, forward strand.
ACACATCATCGAGGGAGTGTTGCTCTTTGAACACACCCGCCAGGATGTAGGGAAGTGCGTTCAGGGTTTTGCAGGCAGAAATAGGGGAGTAGCTTAACCGGAAGCCGTCGTAAATAGCGGCCCGGTCTTTTTCTGAAATCGAAAAAGGATTACCGGGTCTGGCCGATATGAGGACGTTTACGTTGTTTGTGGTGGGTGTGTACAAGCCGCCGGCCTGTCGCCACACCTGAAGCTTAATCCGGGCGGGTTGATTAGTAAGCCCGTTAGCCTCAAGAAGCCGTAAAAGTGTTTGGTGAAGCGCATCTGCCGTAAGGTTTTCGGGGGGCGTTACCTGCAGCGCAGTCATACCCGCAGAGAGCCGGGCGAAGTGGTCATTCCAGAACCAAATCCGGTTCGATTCATACCGAATCGTTTCAAAAATTCCGTCGCCATAACTAAATGCGCGGTCGTTTATCGAAAGTCGAAAATCGCTTTCGAGAAGTATATCCGAATTATAAACCAGAAACATGCTTAGTTTGCGCCGTTTATCCCAAAACGATAGCCGCGCCGAAGGTAAGTTTGTAACATTGAACCATCAAATAGTATGTGTATGCAAGTGGCGTGGAAACAGATGCGGGTTGTAGTAGCCCTATTAGTAACGGCAAATTTGTCGGCAACATACGCACAGAGTACGGGCTCAGCCATATCGCCGGGCACCGGAGCCGTTGCACCAGCCCGGGTAAACCTACAGCAATGTATTGAGATCGCCCAGCAGAACAATATTCAGATTCGCCAGGGGCGGTTAACGATTGCCAATAGTGAGCTGCAATTACATCAGGCGCGACTAAACCAACTGCCGACCGCTGTTTTCCAGGGTAACCAATCGATAAACGGAGGACGTAGTATCAACCCGCAATCCAACGAATTCGTCCAGCAAACGATTAATTCGAGCAGCTTTCAGCTCAACACGTCAGCGACGCTTTATAATGGTGGCGTGTTACGCAGCACGGTCAAACAGAATGAACTGGCGCTTCAGGCTGGTCAGCAGGAGTTAAACGCTACCCAAAACAATGTTTCGCTGACGATTGCCCAAAACTACCTGAATGTACTGACCGGTACGGAACAGTTGGCGGTGGCGCAGCGCCAAGCCGACGTAACACGGGCTCAACTCGACCGTACGCAGCGGTTGGTAAATGCCGGATCCGCTCCCGAAGCTAATCTTTACGAACTGCGGGCTACGCTCGCCAGTAACGAAGTAGAAATTGTAACCGCTCAGAATACACTCGATCTGGCCAAAGTAGCCTTATTGCAGGCGATGAATGTGCCGATCAACCAGAATTTTGATGTGGAACCAATCAGCGTTCCCGATCCTGGCCTGGATCCTTATACCGCTACAGTACAGCAATTATACGATGTTGCTTCCACAAATTTACCGGAAATCAAAGGAGCTGACTTACGGGTCAAAAGCGCCAATTTAGGTGTGCAGGTGGCCAAGGGCGGGCTTTACCCAACGTTATCATTAAACGGGAATCTTAACACCATTTATTCCAGTGCTGCCAGCACAGTAACGCCTAACGGGCAATCGACCCAACAGACAATCGGCTTTATTACGGACCCCGTAACGGGCACCCAGATTCCCATCAACACATCCGCGCCTGGCTATGATCGTACCGGCATATCGTATGGCACGCAATTGAGCAATAACTTTAGCCAGTCTGTGTCGCTGTTTCTGCGGGTTCCGATTTTTCAGGGCAACTTATCGCGAAACCGGATCACTACGGCTAAAATCCAACAGCAAAATGCTGAGTTAACAGCCCTGAATACTCGGCTGACGCTACGTCAGCAGATTGAAACGGCCTATACGCAGGTAAAAGCCGGAGCGAATCGGTACCGGGCGACACAAGCGCAGGTTGCCTCGCTGGAGAAGGCGTTTCAGGTAGCTGAGAGCCGATTGAATGCCGGTGCCATTAATGCAACGGATTACAGCATTGCCAAAACGAACCTCGACCGCGCTCGTGCCAGCCTGGTACAAGCGAAATACGATTACGTGTTTCGGACAAAAATTTTGGATTACTATCAAAATAAACCGCTTAGTTTTAATTAAGTTAGTGAATTAGTGAATGGGTGAACTTACACAAGCTGCTCATTTACTCATTCACTAATTCCTTAACCATGAAGAAGAAGTCAAGTCGAATTTGGTGGATATTGGGTGGACTAGTTGTCCTGCTCGTTGGTGGTTTGGTGGCTGCAAAACAAACCGGAATGATTGGCAAGCCGAAATCGACAGAGGTCGATTTCGCGACAGTCAAACAGCTCGACATTACCGAACGGGTGAGCGCATCCGGGCGTGTACAGCCACAGGTAGAAGTAAAGATAAGCCCTGATGTATCGGGCGAAATTATTGGCCTTTATGTAAACGAAGGAGACCCTGTTAAGGCAGGCCAGCTTCTATGTCGTATTCGCCCCGACAACTACGAATCATTACTGGCACGAGCACGGGCTGCTGTCAATCAGAGCCGGGCGCAGTTAGAGCAATCAAAAGCATCGGTAGCTCAGTCGAGTGCACGACTAATTCGAGCCAAATCGGACTACGAACGGAATCGCAAGCTATTTGCGGATAAGGTAATATCAGCGGCAGATCTGGAAACCAGCGAAGCGAACTTCAACGTGGCTAAGCAAGAAGTAGAAGCCGCCAACGCCAACGTCCGCGCATCGCAGTTTAACATTCAAAGTGCCGAAGCCAGTCTGCGCGATGCTAACGAAAACCTCCGCAAGACAACTATCTATTGCCCCGTTAACGGTACGGTATCCAAACTAAACATCGAGTTGGGCGAGCGAGTGGTAGGTACATCGCAAATGGCCGGTACGGAAATCATGCGGATTGCCAATTTGCAGAATATGGAAGTGCGGGTCAACGTCAACGAAAATGACATTGTGCGGGTAAACCTCGGCGATACGGCCGACATTGAAGTCGATTCGTACACCACTGCCGGTCGGAAGTTTAAAGGTGTTGTCTACGAGATTGCCAATACGGCAAATGGTCTGACGAGTTCGTCCGGTGCGGCTGCTTCCCTATCCGCCGATGCGGTTACGGAATTCGAGATAAAAGTGAAGATTCTGAACAATTCTTATGCCGATCTACTAGCCGAGAAGGATAAGAAAGGATACCCATTTAAACCCGGAATGACGGCTTCGGTGGAGATCATCACCGACCGTAAGTCGGGCGTATTAGCCGTGCCTATTGCGGCAGTCACAACCCGTGCCGCCGATTCTACAGCGATAGATACCGAAAAGCTTGCGGATAATTCTAATGGTACTGTTGACGAAAAGCCGGCAACTCAAATTGATAAAAAAGATAAGCCCAAAGAGATTGTTTTTGTCAATGCAGGTGGCAAGGCTATACAGCGGGAAGTGAAAACCGGTATCAGCGATTTTGAGAACATTGAAATTATATCTGGCTTGAAACCGGGTGAGCAGATTATTTCGGGACCCTTCATTGCTGTCTCGAAGAAGCTCAAGAACGGTGAACTTGTCGTGAAGCGCGATCCGAATAAAAACAAGAAGAAAGAAGAGGAGAAAGAACAATAATATAATGGGCTGGGAAGCCGCACTCTTTAATCATACATCGTGGCTTCTCAGCCACGTTACATTACGCCTGGTCTCATTGCCGGGCGTTTTTATTGCCCAAAAAACTTATAGGTTTGAAGTCTCACTTAATATTCCTTCGTAAGCTGCTTCATTCGTCAGCAAATCCTCAGTAAAAGTCTGCCGTTCACTGGCGAATGCCTAGAAAACGTTCTGGAAAATGCACCTTTAAGTTAAGCTCGTTAATGAGTTTCAACGCGTTTCTGTAGTATTTTTCGGTTGGTGAATAGAATGTTTAAGACGTCATCCGACAGCTAATGGAGCCAGCTCTGGAAACCTATTCTGAATCCATGTAAGCGTCGATTTGTGCGTTTTCAGGCTTTCTTCCTTACTTTACCCCATGAAAGTAACTCAACCCATTCGACTCACCATGGTAGGTGGAGGCAGTTGGGCCACTGCGCTCGTTAAAATTCTCTCCGAAAATAACGTCAGTGTTAAATGGTGGCTCCGCAAAACGTCCGATGCCGATCACATCAAAAAATTCGGGCATAATCCAAGCTACCTGAGCGATGTACAGATTAACACTCGAAAAGTGAAGGTCTGTACCAAAATTCGGGATTCATTTAAAGATAGTGAATACATTATACTGGCTGTTCCGGCCGCGTTCATCAGTGACGCCCTGACCGGGTTGAAGCCAGAACATTTCGACGGTAAATCTGTAGTTTCGGCTATTAAAGGTATGGTTCCGGGGGCTAATCAACTGGTTACCGACTGGGTTAGTGAGCAGTATGGTGTACCAATGGAACGGATGTCAGTAATAGCGGGCCCGTGTCATGCGGAAGAAGTTGCCCTCGAAAAACATTCGTACCTGACAATTGCTTCACAGAATCCTCATTGTGCCCAATCGGTGGCAGACCTGCTACGGTGCCGTTTTGTACAGACAACTCCTGTCGATGATCTATACGGTATCGAGTATAGTGCCGTTATGAAAAATATCATTGCGTTGGCCTGTGGCATCACGAGGGGGCTTGGATACGGCGATAATTTTCAGGCTGTACTCGTATCAAATGCTATGCAGGAAATTAAACGCTTTGTTGATGCGGTTTACCCAAAGCATCGGGACTTGAGCGGATCGGCTTATCTGGGGGATTTGCTCGTAACGGCTTATTCGCCTTTTAGCCGGAATCGTACATTTGGTACATTAATTGGGCGTGGGTATACAATTCAATCGGCGCAGGCCGAAATGAATATGATTGCCGAAGGATACTACGCGGTGAAAAGTATTTACGAAATTAACCGGCGATATGCGGTGGAGATGCCTATAACGAATGCTGTGTACAATATTTTATACGACAAGGCGGCACCAACGGGCGAGATGAATGTGTTAAAAGGGGTATTGGTATAACTCGCAAATATGGGGTAAAAAATAAGAGCCCCCTGATCCGTCAGAGGGCTCCTATACCGTTTATAGCGATGTCGGTAAGGTTTACCGGCAGTTGTGCCTTAGCAAAAATTACTTCGCGCTATCAGCAGACATCGTCGAAGCCGAATCCGTAGCCATGGTCGAATCCGTAGCCATCATCGAAGATGAATCAGCAGTGGTAGTCGTGGTGGTTTCGGTCGTTTCGGTTTTCTTCGAGCTGCAAGACGTAGCCAGGGCGATCATAGCCATGAAAAAGAAGGCAGATTTCGTGATTGCTTTCATAGTTTTGGGGATGTTTTTGTTTAGTGATTAATAATTAATGTCAACGTTAATACCCGATAGAGAAAAAGGTAACCCATTATTTTTTTTATTTTTTTTTGGGTTACGTCTCCGGCGTTTCCGTATTAAGTAATGACTCAACTCAATGAAGGAAAGTAGGTCGCCCATATTAACTGATGAAGAGTTGCTGATGGGGTTGGCCGAGGGCACTGATGATGCATTGACACAGTTGTATCGACGGTATTTCCCGATGGTACTTCACTTCGTAACCACAAACAGTGGTAGCGAAGATGACGCCAAGGATATCTACCAGGAAGCACTGATCGTGTTGTATGAGAAGGTAAGGAGTGGTTCGCTGGAATTACATTGCCAGCTCAAAACGTATCTCTACTCCGTTGGTCGCCGGTTATGGCTAAAGCAGTTGGCCCAACGCAGCCGATTTATGGTGCGGGATGTAGAAACCCCCGCTTCAGATGAATTTGTTGCCGGGCAGATTGATGAGGATTTGTCTATGCATGAAGAACGTGACCGGCAATTCGATTTGATGGCTGACTCGCTCACCCGGCTGGGTGAACCCTGTCGAACCCTGCTGGATGATTTTTATATTCAGCACCTGAGCATGCAGGAGATAACTGAAAAGTTTGGTTACACCAATACCGATAACGCCAAGACGCAGAAATACAAATGTCTGATGCGACTCAAACGGTTGTTCTTTTCAGAATATAAAGCCTAAGTGCCAACTTCCAGGAGTTGGTGATCAACTAATGTTTCGCCGACAAAGGAGGTCGGTTTACAGTAATGGAAACGAACGAAGAAAAGGATATTGAGAACATCTTACTCGCATACAGTGAGCGAGTTCGGTTTAAGCAGCAGCTTCAGGCAATACAGGCAAGTGCTGATATGAAAGCTATGCGCCAGGATGCTAAATCATACCGGTCAGAATCCACCGGACCAATTCGGTCGCTTTGGCAGATGTATCGAACAACGCTGGCTGTAGCGGCATCGGCTGCCATTATTACAACCTTCGGCTCTATATTTCTTTATCAGACCTACCAGCAGAGTCATAAACAGGAACAGCAGTATAGTTTGTTGAGCAAAGAAATTCAGGCTGTTAAATCATCTCAGCGGAGGTTGCTCAATGATTATAATGGACGTGGCCGGGGGCTGAGTACCAACCCCGCCCAAGTCTCTGGCTCGGGATTTCTGCTGACGGGTGATGGCTATTTTGTCACAAATAATCACATCGTTCGCGATGCGGATTCTGTTTATGTACAGAGTGCCAAAGGCGAAGTTTATAAAGCTAGAGTGGTGTACACCGATCAACAGCATGATCTGGCCTTTCTCCAGCTTTGCGACGATAATGCCTTCCGAACTATGCCGACGGTTCCCTACAGTTTCGACGCTAGGCCGTCCGACCTGGGAGAGCGGGTGTATACGCTTGGGTACCCGCGCGAAGAGATCGTCTATGGCGAAGGCTACCTGAGTTCAGGCACCGGCTTTCGGGGAGATTCAACGGCCTACCAGGTAGCGATCGGTGTCAATCCGGGTAATTCCGGTGGCCCACTTCTGGATGAAAAAGGTAACGTGATCGGAATTATCAGCGGTAAGCAGACAACATCGGAAGGGGTAAGCTTTGCGGTTAAGACCAACTATCTGCTCGAAGCACTTAATAATATTCCGGTCGATTCTTTGAAGGGACAGCCCCTTAAGTTAAACCGACGGAACACGCTGGCCAATCTGTCTCGTAAACAGCAGATTAAGCGGATGCAGGATTACGTTTATCAGGTGAAGGTATTTAAACACAAAGATTAAAAGTTCATTAGTAAGCTAAGCTTCTACCAAACAATTGGCGCCATTGCCGAGTTTTCTGTGAAAAATTTAAACTCAGCAACAATGAAAAAGCTCATGACACTGGCTACTGCCTTATTATTATCAGCAGCCGCTGTGTCCGCCCAGGATACAAAACAGAATGCTAAAGAAACAGCTCACCAAGCCAAAGAAACAACCAAAGCGGCTGGCCGAAAAGTAGGTCGCGAAGCCGATAAAGCCGGGGACAAAATCTCATCGGCGGCTAAAAACACCAAAGAAGACGTTAAAGACGGTACCAATAAGGCGCTCAACAAAGCCGATCGCAAGATGAAAAAGGCGGAGCGAAAACTGGACAATTCGAAATAAACAGAACGGTTATTAATAAAAACGGCATCCCACATAAGCGTGGTGATGCCGTTTTTATTAATAACCGACGAACTTCAAGCAGACCTTACTGCGTTGTTTTGCCAGATAATTGCTTTTTACTGCATTACCCATAGCTATGAATTCAACTATTTCGGTGCTTTTGTTTGGGATTACCCGCGATTTAACCGGGCAGTCAGCGGTGTCGCTTCCCTTAGCCGATGGAACCAGTGTTAGCGATTTACTCAGTCAGATGCACCAGGCTTATCCTGCCTTGGCAGGCATTCGTTCATTGTTAATTGCTGTCAATGGTGAGTACGCGGAGGCCGACCAACTGTTGGCTCAGCACGACGAAGTTGCCCTTATCCCTCCCGTTAGCGGAGGTTAATCTTTTTGTTTATGATTGCCCTAACCTCAGACCCTATCGACGTTTCTGCTGCTCTCCGGTTTCTCCAGTCCGATCAGGCAGGAGCCATAGACTTTTTTCTCGGCGTCGTTCGCGACAATACACAGGAGCGTCCTGTCGACCGGCTCGAATACGAAGCCTATGACCGCATGGCCATCAGCGAAATGCAAAAAATTGCTGATGCTGCTCAGGAACAATGGCCGATACTCCGCTATACGATTATTCACCGAAAGGGTACTTTACAGATTGGTGAAATAGCGGTACTCATTGGTGTAGCTACTGCTCACCGTGCTGCCGCTTTTGAAGCCTGCCGCTACATAATAGATACCATTAAACAGACGGTACCCATTTGGAAAAAGGAAGTCTTCACCAACGGAGAATCCTGGGTGAATGCCCATCCTTAAAGTAGCGAGGAGATAGAAACGAGGAGGGCTGACGCATCTGTTGCTTTTGCGTCAGCCCTCCTCGCTACTTGATCAAATAGGTTCCCACAATCGGATAGTGGTCCGAATAGCCAATGTAGTTGAGGGTTTCGAAATTTAAGACTGGCAGTCTCGGGTCGTGAAATTGATGGTCGATACGAATAAACCCTGGCAGGCGGTTATATGTAAAGCCAAAACCCCGACCTGCATCTTCAAAACTATTGGGTAGTACCTGGCGTAATCGTTCGTAAACAACACTGTAAGGAGTGTCGTTATGGTCGCCGGTAACGATAACAGGATAAGGGCTTTCGCGGATGTAGTTTATAACCTTATACACTTCCTCCCTACGATCTGTAAAGCCATTGTGCAGCGCCGTCAGCACACCACGCGTTTCCCGCTTTACACCTTTTATTTCTTTCTGGTTCAAGACCTTCCCAACACGGATGCCCATTGAGCGAAGGTGAACGTTGATGATACGGATAGTATCGTTCCCTATCTTAATATTTGCCCATACAATTCCGTTCGAACCTCCGAAGAGTTCGCGTCCTGAATCCACGATTGGGTATATGGAAAAGATAGCGGCTCCTATATCGCCTTCCGGTACCAGTGCATTTTGGGGGTATAAAAGGACAGAGTAGCGGTATCCAGCTTTTCTAAACCGCAGTACAACGTTATAATCGGGTATCGACGTGGAGTTATAAAACTCCTGAAAGCATTTGATGGGTGCGTCGTAGCGCAATACATAGTTATCTGTTCGGCGAACGCGGGGCGAACTTGTGTAGAAAGACCAGCTCTCATTCAGGTCAAATGATTGAACGTTATAACTAAATACTTTTATCGGCTTGCCTTGACTGATTACTTCGACCGGTGTATGCCACACAAAGGTGCGCGATCCAAATAGAATTAAGCCAACAATCAGGACAATTCCGGAAAGCCAGCTTCGCCAGGGGCGGGAGGTTAGCCAACAAAAAACAACGATCAAATTCAGTACCCAGGCTACGGGCAAGGTGATCATGATCATGCTTGCCGACCAATGTTCGGTTGGCAAACTATACAAAAGCCAATACCCGAAACAGGTGTATAAAACCAGTAATAAATTTAGTGACCAAAGCAACGACCGAAAAAAATAGGCGATGACCTGTTGAACCCGTATTCTTAGCGTCATATCGTCGTTGTTGAGCGAGGGAATTTCTATTTAAGAGCCAAAAATAAGGTATAATGACCGGAAAGCCTGCAATTGAGCCCGCGCAGGGGCTTGCGATGCACATAGAAATACATTATCTTTGTGGCACAAAAACTATATGGCATTGGTCAAAAAAGGGAGTCGCACTCCCTTTTTTGTTAGCCATACCTTATGGACGACAAAGCGAAAATTACCGAACTACTACAGCCTTACCTGAAAAACGATCTATTCTATATCGTTGATATTCAGGTAGCTGGAAGGCAAGGTGGCCGATTGAAGGTCACTATTTTGTTGGATAGCGATGCGGGTATTACGATTGATGACTGTGCTGATATTAGCCGTAGGCTAGGAGGACAGATGGACGAAATGAATTTTTTCGGAGATTCGCCGTTCACGCTGGAGATTTCATCACCCGGCGTTGATTATCCGTTGACTTTTCCGCGTCAGTTTGTCCGCAATGTGGGCCGTCAATTAATTGTGACACTCACCGATGGAGTTATTCGTAAAGGACTGCTCGAATCGGTAGCCGAAGAGCATATTGTTCTGAATGTAGAAGCAGAAAAAAAGTCGAAGAGTAAAAAGAAAAAAGATGCTGACGTATCTCCTGATAGCCAACCGGTTGGCCCAACGCCAATCTTGTTCGGGCAGATAAAAAAAGCGCAAGTGGAAGTATCATTTAAATAAGGTTGCTGGTCGATAGTTGGACGTACATTCACGAACGATTACCGACATTGACTGCCGACTATTGACAAAACACGAAAATGACCAGTGGACTATTAATTGAATCGTTTGCTGATTTTGCCCGGTCGAAGAACATTGATCGGCCTACCATGATCGCTATTCTGGAAGATGTTTTTCGGACCATGATTCGTAAGAAATATGGCACCGATGAAAATTTCGACGTGATCATCAACGCCGAAAGTGGTGATCTCGAAATGTGGCGGACGCGCGAAATTGTGGACGACAATTCGGAAGATATTTGGGATTATGATAAAATCCCCCTCGCCGAAGCGCGTAAAATTCAGGATGACTTTGAGGTGGGTGAACAGGTTGCCGAAGAGGTAAAGCTAGACGATTTTGGTCGTCGGGTAGTACAAACGGCCCGCCAAACACTCATCCAGAAGATAAAGGACATGGAGAAAGAACTCCTTTATCAAAAGTATAAGGACCAGGTTGGTGATTTGGTGACTGCCGAAGTATATCAACTGCTGAAGCATGAGATTATTCTTGTCGATGGCGAGAGCAACGAACTGAGTTTACCCCGCACGGAGCAGATTTCTAAAGATCGGTACCGGAAGGGTGAGCCAGTAAAGGCAGTCATTAGCCGGGTCGACATGCTCAACGGCACGCCTAAAATTGTGTTATCCCGTACATCACCCGTGTTTCTGGAGCGTTTGTTTGAAATTGAAGTACCGGAAATTTACGATGGCCTGATATCTATCCGTAAAATTGTTCGGGAGCCGGGCGAACGGGCTAAAGTGGCGGTTGAATCGTATGACGACCGGATTGATCCTGTTGGTGCCTGCGTGGGTATGAAAGGATCGAGGATTCACGGTATCGTACGCGAACTTGGCAACGAAAACATCGACGTAATCAACTATACCGAAAATCTAGAACTGCTTATTAGCCGGGCGCTTAGTCCCGCCAAAATCAGTTCAATGCAGATTGACCGGGAAACAAAACGCGTATCTGTTTTCCTGAAGCCCGACCAGGTTTCGCTGGCTATCGGTAAAGGTGGTCAGAACATTAAGCTGGCCGGCCGGTTGGTAGATATGGAGATCGACGTATTCCGGGATAACGAAGGACAGGAAGATGATGAAGACGTTGACCTGATGGAGTTCTCGGATGAGATCGACGAGTGGATGATTCAGGAACTTCGAAAAGTGGGTCTGGATACAGCCAAAAGTGTGCTGGCCCTGAATAAAGAGGAGCTTGTTCGTCGAACCGATCTGGAAGAAGATACCGTCGAAGAGATTTTGAATATCCTGAAACAGGAATTTGAGTAAGATTACTGAGGGGTGAAGAGCCGAAATTGAAAACTGAATGATTAGCAAAAAAGATCATTCTTCAAATTTCACTCTTCATTCTTAAAGTAAGGGATTTTTATTGTTGGAACTGGTGTTCATACCTTACCAACACCTATTAAATTTGCCGAATATAAACCGAAGTATGGCAGAAGAAAAGTCAATGCGCCTGAGCCAAGTGGCAAAAATTCTCAACAAAGGGCTTTCCTCTGTTGCGAGTAGTCTGTCTGCCAAAGGGTTTAAGGTTGAGATTAATCCTAACACCAAAATCAACACAGAACAGTTGGAGGTGCTAGCGAAGGAGTATAAATCTACGGAACTCCTGAACGGAACTCGCCGGGCTGAACCGCCGGTTGCAGCCGCCGAGCCACCGCGTCGTCAGGAGGAGGATGTCGTTCTATATCGTCGTGATGACGCGAGACGTCCGATTGTTGAAAACAAACCAGAGTCAGCTCCGGCTGATCTGCCCAAACCGGCTCCGGTGGAGTCGAAATCAGCACCGCAAACTGCTCAGACCGGTTTGCCAGGCTTGAAAGTACTGGGTAAAATTGACTTGAATGCTAAGCCGTCAGTTCCACAGCCCCAGCCTGTTCCTCAGGCAAAAGCACCGGAGCCATCGGTAGCGAAGCCCGTTGTGGCTCCGCCCGTCGAGTCAATGCAGCCTGAAGTACATGTACCGGTACCGGCTCCTACCCCTGTAGAAGCGCCTAAACCTGTTACTCCACAGCCCGTTGCACCGGTTGCTGATGTCCCTAAGGCAGTACAAACACCACCTGTTGAGGTAAAACCCGCGCCAGCCCCTGTGGCATCTGCACCGGCACCTCCTGTGGTCAAGGAAGAAGCAGTACCTAAGGAAGCGCCTAAACCAGTTGTGTCTGAACCAAAGCCTGCTCCTGTTCAGGCTGCGGCACCGGTAGCTGTTGCAGCGCAGTCAGTACCAGCCGTTCCTTCCGTTTCTGCCCCTGTAGAGACGCCTAAACCCGTACCTCAGGAGAAATCTAGGGATAATCGGCAAGCTAATCAGGCCAATCCGCCAAAACAGGAAAGCCAGCCAGCTAAACCAGTAGCACCGACAGTTTCGGCCGATGAGCCGGACGCAGCAACGGAAACAATCCGGGCGGCTGGTAGCCACCAACTGGGCGGACTGAAAATTCTTGGTAAAATTGAGTTACCGGTTAACAACCCCCGTCAGGGAGGTGGCGGTAACAACGCCGATAAGAAAGGAAAGCGCAAGCGTATTCGTGGCGGTCGTGAGGGTGGGAGCAATCCTAACCAGCCAAATCAGGGCAGTGGGCAACCACAGGGTCAGGGTGGCAATCGGCCTCCGCGTGAAGGCGACCGTGGACCAGCAAACCGCACCCAGGGCGATCGTCCACAGGGTGACCGCACACCAGCTACAGGACAACCTCCACGTGATGGTAACCGTTCGCAGGGACAAGGTCAGGGCGACCGTACAGCAGCACCCGCTAACCGTACGGGAGGCACTGGCCAGAATCAGGGTGGTAACAACAACACCAACCGAACTGGATCGGCTAATACGAACACAAACTCGAATACCAATAACCGTTCTGGTGGTGGTAATAACGCCAATCGGGGTGGAACTGGCAATGCTAACCGCGGTGGAACCGGCAATAATGCCAACCGTGGCGGTGGTGGTCGTCGTGAAGCGCCAACTCAGGCTGACGTTCAAAAGGCTATCCAGCAAACGAACGCCCGGATGCGCGGTAACACGCCAAACCGTGGTGCCGACCGTCGACGTGATCGCCGAAGCCAGCGCGAAGATGATCGTCGTTTGCTGAACGAACAGGAGGAACTGGAAGCAAAAATCCTGAAAGTTACCGAGTTCGTGTCAGCTAATGATCTGGCGTCGCTAATGGACGTGTCGATCAACGAAGTTATCTCGGTTTGTTTGAACCTGGGTATGTTCGTGTCGATCAACCAGCGTCTGGATGCAGAAGCTATCACTGTTATTGCTGATGAATTTGGCTATGACGTACAATTTATATCGGCTGAAGACGAAACCGAAGCCAGTATCGACGTTGAAGCGGATGAACCGGACGATCTACAGCCACGTGCACCAATTGTGACCATTATGGGTCACGTTGACCACGGTAAAACATCTTTGCTTGACTATATCCGCCGGGCTAAAGTAGCCGCTGGCGAAGCGGGTGGTATTACACAGCACATTGGTGCCTATAGTGTAAAACACAGTGGTGATCGAATGATCACATTCTTGGATACACCAGGTCACGAAGCCTTTACGGCCATGCGTGCACGGGGAGCCAAAGTAACGGACGTTGTTATTATTGTAATCGCTGCCGATGACAGCATCATGCCGCAAACGCGTGAAGCTATCAACCACGCACAGGTTGCCGGAGTACCGATTGTCTTTGCTTTCTCGAAAGTAGACAAACCGGGTGCTGATTCTGAAAAGATTCGGACTGAACTGGCCGCTATGAACATGCTCGTTGAAGAATGGGGTGGTAAGTACCAGGCGCAGGAAATATCGTCTAAATCGGGTATGGGTGTCGACGATCTGCTCGAAAAAGTGCTGCTCGAAGCAGAACTGCTCGAACTGAAAGCCAACCCATCCCGCCGGGCACTGGGAACTGTTATCGAAGCTTCTCTTGATAAAGGTCGTGGCTATGTATCGACTGTACTGGTTGAGAATGGCACACTGCATCAGGGTGACATCATGCTGGTGGGTGCCCACTACGGCCGCATCCGGGCCATGACAAATGACCGGGGTGAACGAATCAAAGAAGCTGGCCCATCGACACCTGTTCAGATACTAGGTCTGCCCGGTGCTCCGCAAGCCGGTGATAAGTTCAACGTAATGGAAACGGACCGTGAGGCCCGCGAAATTGCGAACAAACGCGAACAGTTGTTACGTGAACAAACACTGCGCACTCGCAAGCACATCACCCTTGAGGAGATTGGGCGCCGGAAGGCAATCGGTACCTTCAAGGAATTGAACGTGATTGTGAAAGGTGACGTAGATGGATCGGTAGAAGCTTTGTCAGATTCGCTGCTGAACCTTTCTACGGAAGAGGTTCAGGTGAATATCATTCATAAAGCCGTGGGTCAGATTTCTGAATCGGACGTTCTGCTGGCGTCGGCTTCGGATGCGGTTATCGTTGGCTTCCAGGTACGGCCATCGGCAAGCGCCCGGAAATTGGCGGAACAGGAACAGATAGAAATTCGTCTCTATTCGATCATTTACGATGCGATCAACGAAGTGAAAGACGCTATGGAAGGGCTGCTTGCACCGACTGTGGAAGAAGTTATCGTTGGTAATATTGAAGTTCGTGATGTCTTCAAGATTAGTAAAGTAGGTACGGTAGCCGGTTGCTACGTAACCGAGGGTAATATTAAGCGTAACAACAAGATTCGAATCATTCGAGATTTCATTGTCGTACATACGGGTGAAATCAGCGCTCTGAAACGCTTCAAAGAAGATGTTAGTGAAGTGAAGTTCGGCTACGAATGTGGTCTGAGCATCAGAAACTTCAACGACATCGAAGTAGGAGACGTAATCGAAAGCTTCGAACTGAAAGAAGTGAAACGGACATTGTAGTCCGGGCCGCCAGAACGGTTCAGATACTAGCCCCGACAGGAAAACCTGTCGGGGCTTTTTTGTACCTTTTCGCTTTGAACATCGCCTGTATGAAACTTCTCGTCATTAGTGATCTTCACGGACGGACCGTTTGGAAAGAAGCGAACCTCGACCAATACGACCGGGTTATCTTTTTGGGTGACTATACGGACAGTCACACCTTTGATGATAAGACCATTTTCAATAACCTGCTTGATATTATCTGGCTTAAACGCCAAAACCCTGTGAAGTTTATTCTGCTTATTGGTAACCATGATGCGCAATACCTTCATTTCCCGCACTATCGTTGTTCAGGGTTTCGGGAGAAAGCACAGCCTGAGCTGAGTTTCTTATTCACTACACACATTAACCTGTTTCAACTGGCTCATCAGGAAGGTAATTACCTGTTTACCCATGCTGGCGTAACCAAAAAATGGCTGGCGCATTTTCTTGTAAAAACCGGTAAAAGACTAATTGAACGTACATCTATTGCTAATCTGGCCGGATTGTTGAATAAGGTTCATAATGAAGAAATGTGCTTCCGAAACCTGCTTTTTGAGGTTGGACCGAAACGGGGAGGCTTCAATGCCTACGGCGGGCCTATTTGGGCAGATCGCTCGGAAACTTCTGTTGACTTCCTGATGGGATTTCAGCAGGTTGTAGGACATACGCCAGTTTTTGATTTTTCGACAATATATGGTGAAAGTGGGTCGATTACCTATACGGATGTTTTACAAACCAAAACGGCATTTTATGAAGTCATAATCCGTGACTAACTTAGGGACTAAAGAAACGAAAGGTCTATACCAGGCCGTTATTAAGAAAACCCTGTTTGCTACGCAAATACCCTGAATGAATTTTCTCTATCCTTCCTTTCTGCTTGGGTTGCTGTCGGTCTCCGTCCCGATTGCCATTCACCTGTTTAACTTTCGACGGACAAGGCGGGTTTTCTTCTCGAATGTAGCCTTGCTGCGAACAGTTCAGACGGAGACAAAATCGTTTCGACGACTCAAACACTGGCTTATCCTCGCCTGTCGTTGTCTGTTTCTGGCTTGCCTAGTTCTGGCATTTGCGCAACCCTTTATTCCCAGTAAGAATAAGCTGGGTTTGTCTCGTCAGGGGGTAACGAGTTTGTATGTCGATAACTCATTCAGTATGCAGAATGAACGCAATACAAAGCGATATCTCGATATAGCCATTAGCAAGCTGGATGAGTTGCTCACGTTGTTCCGTAATGCTACATCGCTCCAGTTACTGACCAATGATTTCTCCGTAGCTGAACAGCAGGCCGGAACAGCTGAGGCTGTTCGTGACCGCGTGACGTCTATCCGGTTTGCCCATACCCCCCGCACCCTCGAAACCATTTACCGCCGTCAGCGTAACCTGTTGAGTTCCCTGAATCCGGGCGGGCACAATCAGTTATTCTGGTTTTCTGATTTTCAGAAAAGTACGGTGGGGGATTTATCAAGACTTAAGATTGATACTACAGATCGATTGTTCATCGTGCCTCTCGATGCACAATCTACCAAGAATGTGTATGTCGACTCGGTTTGGCTCAGTACGCCGTTTATCCGCGAAATGCAGAATAATAGTCTTAATGTCAAGCTGAACAACGCGGGTCGTGAGAATGTCAAAAACCTGCCGGTTCGGTTGTATCTTGACGATACCCAGACCTCGACAGCCACAGCGACGTTGGCACCGGATGGTTCTGCAACGGTTTCGCTGAATTTTAACGTAACCTCGAAAGGATACCACCGGGGACGTATTGTTTTTGAAGATTATCCCATAACCTTCGATAACCAGTACTTTTTTGTCATTGAAGCTTCTCCGGCCGTACGGATATTGCATTTGTATGAACAGAAATCAGGACCGGCGGACCGAACATCGGACTATATAAATGCCGTTTATTCGAATGACAGTTTGTTTGTTCGCCAGAGTTTCAGTGTGCAGAATTTCGATGTTGGTCAGTTGAAAGAAACGGATCTGGTCGTGCTGGAGGGTGTTACGGACGTAAATGGTACGCTGCGTACCGAGCTGGAGCGCTTTGTACGGCAGGGGGGCAGTATAGCCATTATTCCGCCTACTAATCCTAACAGTGCGTCATACAACCCTTTCCTACAAACGTTAGGTGTCGGAGTCGTTCAGACGACTACCACGGTGGGTGGTACGCCAACTACGGTGCCAGTAGCTGATCCTGACCGGCGTAATCCATTTTTTCAGGATGTTTTTCAGCAGAGCTATCAGTCCGAGCCGCTGAATATGCCAACGGCCGCCCCTGTTTGGCGATGGAGTTCGGGCCAGCGGTTACTGAGCCTGCGTGACGGGAGCCCATTACTCACACAAACCAAGCTGAGCGGAGGGACCACTGCCCGTCAGGGAAGTGTTTATATGCTGGCTAGCCCGTTGGCAACAGCATACGGAAATTTGGCAGAGCACGCGCTGTTTGTTCCGATTATGTATAAAATGGCGGCTTTGAGCGTTCGGGCGCAACGGACGGCATATTCGTTCGATGACAATCTGGTCACCATTTCGGTTAGCAATCCATTTGAAAAGACCGTTTACAAGCTGAAACATGACAAGCTGGAAATTATTCCGGTGCAGCGCATCGTCGGTAACCAGCTTCAGCTCGAAATGCCTAAAAGCAACGAGCTGACGGCTGGTCAGGAAGTGGAAGCAGGATATTACGAACTGCGTCTGAATGACAAGATTGAACGATTGCTGGCTTTCAATCACGGGAATCAGGAGTCGACAATGAGTTTTTACTCCGCTGATGAGCTTCGAAAGATCTTCGTCAACCAACCGAACGTCGAAATTTTCGACAGCATTCAGGACGGCGATTTTGTGCAGGTACTGGAGCAGGAAAATCTGGGCAAAAGCCTCTGGAAATATTTTCTGATTGCCTCCCTTGCCTTCCTGTTGATTGAAGTTGGGCTGGTACGGTTTATGAAAGGTTGAGTTTGTCAGGCCTGCCTTTCGGTAGGCTTGTGAAGAAGAGGCCAGTCATTTGAAAGATGACTGGCCTCTTTTTTATGGAGTAGCTTTGTCAGGACAGATAGTACGTCCGGTGTATGGTTCTGAAAGCGAGTTATGATAAATCGCCGAATGACTCATAAACTTTCTGTCTTTGAAAATGCTCTCAATGAGTCAGTAATGGATATTTTAACTTTATTCTGAAAAAATAGTGCTAATCAATGTGAGGTAATAAAGCCCGAACTTGTCTACCTTAAGCACTACCCGATTAACGGAAGTTTGTATGCAGCTATTACCGTTGCCGTTTGCTCAAACCAAAAGCGATGGCCCAACCCTGCCGCTGGAAAATCAACACCTGGAACCTTCGGTCAGGGTAACTGATGACGAACTTATACTTCGACAGCTTTTCAGTGAAAATGCCATGAACGGCTGTGCCCTGCTATTCCGGCGTTACTATACGAATCTGGTTAATCATGCCGTTCGGTTTGTTTATTCCAAAGAAGTGGCTGAGGACCTTGTCGCTGAGGTATTTGCGGTTTTCTGGCAGGACCGCACGTTTGATAAGATTACTACGTCATACCGGGCGTATCTGTATAAAGCTGTTCGCCACCGCGCCTACAATTACCTGCGCTGGGAGTTGCGCGAATCTGATTCGCTCGAATCCGCTGACAAACAGTCTATCCCGGCATCGCTACAACCCGATCAGGTGCTGCATTACAGTGAATTACACCAGAAGATTGAATCTATTATTCAGAACCTTCCTCCACAATGCCAGCGTGCTTTCTTACTAAGCCGAATTGAAGGCAAGAAGTATGCGGAGATAGCGCAGGATATGAAAATTACCAACAGCGCTGTCGAAAAATTACTCATCCGGGCCATTAATAAGCTACGGCAGGACTTAAAAGCAGACTGGTTTATTGTGCTGATTGTATCGATCGGTGTCGATTCTCTGCACGTGCTTGGGTGAGGTAACGTGTGCTCAACTTGTCTATCAGGCAAACTATGAATCAATTATGAAGCCGTCGCTCACGAAACATATAATTTTTGACTTCTTTGACGGGAAAGCTACGGCTATCCAGCGAAAATACATTGAAGCCTGGATAGCTGACGAAGAGAATCAGGAACTGTATTATCAATACCTGGATGAGTGGGAGAGCCAGCGGCCTCAATTTGCGGTCGACTCCGAAAAAGCCTTCGGGGCTTTTCAGCAGATATTACAGGAAACACAGCCTCGCCCTCCACAACCCGTTCTGGTTAAAAACAATGCACCTTTCTGGACAAATAACGGGCTTGGCTGGCGTATTGCTGCATCGGTGCTTGTGGTGAGTTTGCTGGGTGCTTATCTGTTTCGGGCTCAAATCCGATTCAAAACTTACCAGACCACCTATGGGCAAACGGCTGTTCATCAACTAGCGGACGGAACAACCGTGACACTCAATGCCAATTCATTGCTGCGGGTTCCCCGCTTTGGGTTTGGTTCGGATACACGTGAAGTATTTCTGGAAGGGGAGGGCGAGTTCAGGGTAACGCACACGGCCGATAATCAGCGGTTTGTGGTACGCACCGCCGATAAGTTTCAGGTTGAAGTTCTCGGTACTGAATTTGTCGTTTATGCTCGCCAGCGGGGTAAGCGTGTTTTCCTGAACAAAGGCAAAGTGAAGCTCGAACTGGCGCACGGCCAGCAAGTATACATGAAGCCCGGTAATGTGGTGACTGTGGCTAACTCGGGCCAATACCAGCTTCGCCAAATAGCGCCCGCCCGGCCGTTTGTGGCCTGGAAGGAGCACTGGTTTTATTTCGACAATACACCCATTGCCGAAGTGGCCATCCAGATTCAGGAACGATTCGGGGTCAACGTTGTCGTTCCTGAAACGGACCTGGCTCAACGGCGGATTGCCGGAAATTTTAAAGCTGAAAAGGCCGATGACCTGCTGGAAATATTAGCTGATCTGCTCCAGCTAACTGTTGTTAAGACCCGCCACCATATCGAATTACGAACCATTAAACAATCCTAGTAACAATGCCTCTTCTACGTCTACCTAAAATCAGTCTGGTCCTGCTGGGGTTGCTGTGTCAGCAACTGGCTACGGCCCAGGCTGTTGTCTTCGCCCGCCAACAGCGGAAAGCGAATCACCTAGCGCAAATTGCTTCGGTCGAGAGCCAGAAACTTAAAGAAGTACTGACAGATATGAGCCGCCAGTTTCAGGTTAGTATTCTGTTCGAGGAAGCAACCGTTAAGGGAATCACCGTGCCGGTCGATGCTCGTCCGGGCACTGGAAAGCTGGAAAAACAACTTCAGGCCCTGCTAAAACCGTATGGTTTGATGGCCCAGAAAAAGGGCGAACAAGCGTATTATGTCATCAGGATACCGTCGAAAGAAAGTGGTAGTGTGCTAAAAACCCTACAGGCTGAAAATGGAATGGCTGCTATGGTTGACGGGGGGATGTCGACAATTCAGCCACTATCTCCAACTGCACTGACCGAAAAAGTAAATGCCGATATCCGCTTGAGTGGCCGTGTAACCAGCGAGAAAGGCGAAGGTTTGCCGGGTGTTAACGTTGTGATTAAAGGGGCCATACGGGGTACGAACACCGATGCCGACGGACGCTATCAACTGAACGTGCCCGATGCAAACACAACGCTGGTCTTTAGTTTCGTTGGCTACGCTACGCAGGAGGTACAGGTAGGAAACCGGACAACACTGAACATTCAGCTACAGCCCGACAACAAGTCCCTGAATGAAGTCGTCGTGGTTGGTTATGGTACCCAGTCGCGGAAAAATCTGACCAGCGCTATCAGCACTATCAAGCCGGAAGAACTGAACCGGGGAGCCATCAGCGATGTGGGCCAGCTGTTGCAGGGTAAAGTGCCGGGGCTGAACATCTCGGCCAATGGTGACCCCAACGCGCCAGCCGCCGTTATTCTGCGGGGAGCTTCTACGATTAATAGTTCGCAAGGACCATTTTATGTGATTGACGGGGTGCCGGGCGCTGATATTTCCATTATTGCCCCCGACGATATTGCCTCGATTGATGTGCTTAAAGATGCCGCTGCGACGGCTATTTATGGTAACCGGGCTGCCAACGGCGTTATCATGGTAACGACGAAACGCGGCAAAAAAGGTCAGATGCAGATTACCTACAGCGGCTACGCCGGTATTGAAAAAGTGTCGAGCAAGCTCAATATGATGAATGCCAGCCAGCTTCGTGACTTCCTGACGAAGAACGGGCAGTCATTTTCTCCAAATGACGATAAAGGAGCGGATACAGACTGGCAGGCCGCCGTTCAGCGCAGTACGGCCATTTCGCATAATCACAATATCTCGATCAGCGGTGGCACCGAACATAGTACCTACAGCGCCAGCATCAACTACCTCGATAAGCAGGGAATTTTGCAGAGCAGCTCGCTGAATCGGGTTATTGCCCGTCTGGCTGTTGAGCAAATGGCCTTTAACGACAAACTGAAGTTCGGATTGAACGTGACGAACTCCAGTAGCAACGCCAACAACACGCCCCTCCGCAACAACGTCCTGAACCAGATGGTGAATCACCTGCCGGTTTCGCCCGTAACCAATCCGGATGGCACCTACTTCGAGAACTTCCAGAACACTGGCTACTTCAACCCGGTGGCCATGATCAATTACGGCAAAGACAATACGAAGTACAACAACCTGGTAGGCTCCCTGTTTGCGCAGGTGAAGCTGCCGTTTGGCCTTGCGTACGATCTCAATCTATCCTACCAGAGTAATACGTCGCTGCATGGGGAATCGTACGGCAGTTACTACACGCAGTATAATAGCGCCAACTTCTATAACTACCCCGATCCGCCACTCGTACACAGCCTGCTCAACTTTGGTACCAACGGATCGGCGCTACGGAATACCTACCAGACCACCCGTAAGGTGCTGGAAACGTTTTTTACCTGGAACAAGGAATTTGGCGACCACTCTGTGAATGCTGTAGTGGGTTATTCGTGGCAGGGCAACATCTCGGGCGATGGTTTCCAAACCTCGACAACCAACTTTCCCGTCGACAACATCGGCTATAACAACTTTGCTCTGAGTAACCCTTATGCTGTTGCGTCGTACCGGATCAATTTCGGCCCCGATGGTATCTATCAGGAAACCCGTCTGATCTCCGATTTCGCCCGGTTGAACTACAACTACAAAAACAAATACCTGGTACAGGGCTCAATCCGGCGCGATGGTAGCTCGGTATTTGGCGATAACCACCACTGGGGATATTTCCCGGCCGCAGGTGTCGCGTGGCGCATCGACCAGGAGAAGTTTATGCAAAACCAGAACCTGTTCAGCGACCTTAAATTCCGGGCCAGCTACGGGGTGACAGGTAACTCGTCGGGCTTCAATGCCTACACGGCGCAGTTTATTTCAGGTAGCCTGGGTACATATTACTACAACGGTATCCAGACGGCCGCCTATGGCCCTACGCAAGCCGCTAACCCCGATCTGCGCTGGGAAAAAACGGCAACGGCTAACATAGGCCTTGATTTTACCATCCTGAAGGGCAAACTAAGCGGTACTGTTGAGTGGTATAATAAAGAAACCACCGGTATGATCTATGCCTACCGGGTCAATCCGGTGCTGGTGCCCGCCGGTAGCATCATTGCGAACGGCGGTAGTATGAGCAATAAAGGTGTTGAGGTTAGCCTGAATGCTACACCGGTGCAAACGGGGAAATTCAGCTGGACAACGGGCCTGAATCTGGCGCATAACAGCAACCGGATCAACAGCCTGAACAACCCGCTTTTTGTAGGTGGCGACTCCGTTCGGACTACGCAGCCGGAAGGGGCCGGACAAACGGGCAGCACCCTGCAAATTCTGAAAGCAGGTATGCCGCTTGGGCAATTCTTCTCACTTGAATATGCCGGTAAGAACGACAAAGGAGTGTCGCAGTACGTGAGCCGCAGCGGTGCCCTAACCACCACACCGGTTATTGGCACGGATTACAAATACCTGGGTAGCCCACAACCCAAATTGCTGGTTGGCTGGACAAACACCCTGCGCTACGGCAACGTTGATCTGAACGTATTTTTCCGGGGCGTTTTCGGCAATAAAATCTTTAACGCCACCCGCGCCGATCTATTCCGTCCGAGCACGGCCCAGTTTACCAATATTCTGGTCGATGCCGCCGATGAAAAAGCAACGGATGTGAACTCGTTCAAATACTCAAGCCGCTACATTGAAGATGGCAGCTATGTGCGGCTCGACAATGCCACGCTGGGCTACACCCTCAAAAACCTGGGTCAGTACATCCGCAACGTGCGCATCTACACATCGGTCAACAATGCGTTCGTGATCACCGGTTACAAAGGAATTGACCCTGAAATCAATCAGGGTGGCTTGGCTCCGGGTATCGAAGCGTACAATTTTTATCCCAAAACACGTACGTTCCTTTTGGGTGTAAACGTGTCATTCTAACTTATTAGTCAGGAAAATCAATGAAAAAGCATATATCCTTTGGTGCGTTACTCGTACTGTTAACGTACCTGCTCTCGGCCTGTCACGATGTTAACGTGCCTATTACGACCTCGTTAACCCCCGATATTTTTCCGCAAAATACCTCGCAGTTTATTCAGGCATCGGGGCCGCCTTACGCAGCTCTGCGCGGTAACTTCTCACTCGATTACTGGTTCATGCAATCGTTGAGCAGCGATGAGGCCATTCTGCCCGCCCGGGGCGGCAACTGGTATGATAACCAGGGCTACAGGATGCTCCATTACCACGACTGGACCAAAGACCACGGGACAACAAACAGTACCTGGAACTGGCTCTCGCTGGTGATCGGCACAACCAACCAAGCTATGTCGATTCTGAACACGACAATACCAGCCTCAACCCCCGGTAAAGCAATGAATCTAGCTGAGCTGAGAATGGTCCGCGCCCTGTCGTATTTTATGATGATGGATTTATACGGTAACGTACCCATCGACACGACCTATGGCGACTTTGCACCGCGCCCGAATACACCCAGAGCGCAGGTATTTTCGTTTATTGAGCGGGAAGTAAAAGCGTCTCTGCCCAATCTGAGCCGTGCGTCGGGCCAGGCGATTTATGGACGGGCCAATAAATTCACTGGCTTTGCTCTGCTGGCCAAAATGTACCTGAACTCGGAGTATTATACCGGCACAAAGCGGTATAACGAAGCCATTGTTGCCTGCGACAGTGTGATTAATTCGGGTCTGTATGCCATTGAGCCCCGGTCGACCTACCTGCAAATGTTCTATCCTAACAACGGACCGCAAATGAAGGAGTTTATCTTCGCTATTCCTTACGATCCGGCCGCCGGTGGACTGCCCGGTACGAACAGCAATATGTACCATGCGCGCTATGATGTACCCCGTTCAGAAACAAAAAAGTTTGGCCTTCCCTTTACGCCCAGTGCCCCGAGAAGCACATTGCCTGAGTTTTATACCAACTTCAAAGATCCGAACGATATTCGAAATAATCAGTGGTTAACGGGTCTGCAATTTATGAACGATGGCGTAACACCCGTTACCGTGACGACGACTAAAAAAGGCTACGATCAGTTCTATACGGGCTCCGATGGGGCTACGCCATACACTTATCAGGTCAATCTGACGCCTGATGTTGTATTGCGTCAGGATGTAGCAACGTACGATTGCGGGAACGACGAAATTGCCTGGAATATGGGTTACCGGAACGTAAAGTTCTATCCTGATGGTACGTCGACGTCACGTAACCAGAACAACGACGTGCCCTTGTTTCGGTATTCAGATATTATTCTGATGAAAGCAGAGGCTATCCTGCGCGGAGGTTCGCCTACACAGGGGCAAACGGCCCTTTCGCTGGTGAACCAACTGCGATCAAACCGGACAACTTCTCCTGCTTTAACCAGCGTGACGCTGGAGGATATTTATGCGGAACGCAGCCGTGAGTTTGCCTGGGAAACCTGGCATCGGAACGATATGATTCGGTTCGGCAAGTTCGAGGGCAAATGGGGTTTTAAAACGGACAGTGACGTAAATAAGCGGATTTTCCCAATTCCAACGGGCGCTTTCACGGTTAATCCGGCTTTGGTACAGAACCCGGGGTATTGATATAGTGCCAGCCGTACCAGTCGGGCGAGATATAACTAACCACACACCCGGGCGGGACGGCCGGTATTATGGACACGCCCGGACATCTAATGTTGAATGTCCGGGCTTTTTTTACTCAAAGATGAAAGACATTACAAGAAAGACCTTCCTCCATCAACTTATCGGCTTGAGTGCCTCCGTTGCTTTTTTGCCACTCACTGCCTGGAAAAACGAGGGGCAGGCAGATGATGAATTTTATCAGAAAATGCTTGGGGCAAATACCAAAGAAGTCAACAAACTCCTCCAAACATTCGCGTCGGAAATTACCGAACTCCGGCGACGGCTGGGTTTTGATCTGGCGAATCTGGCGGCTGCATTCAGTGAACCCCGTTCGCCGTATTATCGAAAGCCGGAGCTGGTTCCGGTCATGGATAAAATCATTCGTTTTCTGGTGGCAAAGCAGCAGGACGATGGTACCCTCGACCTGGGTAATCTGGCGTCTCCTCCCGACACGGCCTTCATTCTGGAACCGCTTTGCACGGCGGCTACTATTCTAAAAACGGCCGGTCTGCTTTCGCTGGTGGAGGTAAAGAAGCAGCTAAAACAGTTTATTCTAAAGGCGGGCGAAGCCCTGCGAACCGGGGGCGTTCATACGCCGAACCACCGCTGGGTTGTATCGGCAGCTCTGGCTAAGATAAATGCCCTTTTTCCTAACCCCGCTTACGTCAGGCGGATTGACGAATGGCTGTCGGAAAGGGTGTTTATTGACAAAGAGGGGCACTATCTCGAACGGAGCATGATCTATTCGGAAGTAATTGACCGGTGCCTGATTACTATGGCGCACCTCCTCAACCGGGCACAACTGCTGGAACCGGTCAGCCGTAACCTGCAAATGACTTACTTTTATCTGGAACCCAACGGTGATCTGGTCACAAACGATTCGAGACGCCAGGACCAGTATATGACCGTCAACTGCCTGCCGTATTACCTTGATTACCGATATATGGCCATTCAGAATACGAACTCTGAGTTTGCTGCTATTGCCCGTTATATTGAAACGGTAAAAGGCTTTGACGAGCGAATTGGTCCTGACTTATTGGCCTATTCTTTGGAAACGCCCCTCTACAAAAAGCCGCTGCCAACGCCCAAAGCACCGTCGATAAACTTTGAAAAGTTCTTCAGGGAAACGAACCTCGTCCGAATCCGACGGAACCATACGACGACCACTATTTTTGGAGGAACAGATTTCCCGTTTATTGTCGCTTCGGGGCGGTCGGCAAGCCCTAATTTCTTCGCTTTTCGTAAGGGAGAGGCTGTCCTAAACTACATGCGCCTGTCGACGAGCTTTTTCAATACCGGTTATTTTCACAGTCAGGGTATTACGTACAAGCAGGGGGAATACGTACTGCATCAGAAAATCGACGCGCCCTATTACCAGCCGTTACCTAACAAGTATAAACTCGCAACGGGAGATTATAAACATTCTCCCAGCACCGACGGGCGTTTCTGGAATAAAATGGACTTCGAGCATCGGCCGCAGAGTAATATCAAAACTATTGAAACCCGCATTGGCATTCGCGAGGCCAATGGCGCGAACGAACTACGGTTTTCGGCCAAGGGTGCTGCTGGGGTACAGGTAACGATTGAGCTTTGCTTTAGAGCAGGGGGGCAGGTGAGTGGGCTGAAAAAAATAGGCGATACGGCCGACAGCTATTTCATAGACGGTGAGTCGGGGCAGTACACATACGGTAAAGACACTATTCAGTTCGGGCCAGGTTTGTTTACGCATAAGAAAATCAACAGCCTCGAAGGGGAAGTGTATTCCTCGCATTTCGGCAGCCTGAAAACCGAAGGTATTCACGTGTACCTGACAGCCGTTACACCCTTCGAGCATACCTTTCGGATTGGCTAGCACTGCGCCAATTTACTAATTAAACCAGTTGTTTACGACAATTGTCGTCAAGGTAGCAACTGCCGAATCTGGGCGTCCAGCTCGGCGGCTTTGGCCTGTGCTTCGGTAAGTGGCAAGCCCACGTTCATGCCGGGGCGTTTGTGGCCAGTTGCAGTCAGCCACGCATCTTTCATCAGGTTCTGTCGGGCGGCAACAAGTTTAATGACCTGAGCGGAATTAGGAATGGATGCTACCGAAGTGGTAAGGTCTGGCGCGCTGGCTACGGCTTTTTCGCCCATCCCCAGCAGAATACTTTTGGCCATGACCCAGTGGCCCACTTCACCCGGATGAACGCCGTCATTCGCCAGTGCAAACCCGTTTATAGCAAAGGCCGCGTCGACCTTCCGGTGGGCTTCCAGATACGTTTTCATTGGATAATGCAGGTCGATGACCGACCAGTTCTCCGTCGATTTCTGGCTCAGCAGCCAGTCAGAATAACGGTCCAGAACGGCCGCGTAGCCTTTGCTGCTCCCGCGCTGTTCATCATAAATAGGCGGGGTCAGATGAACGATAGGCACCCCCAGTTTGGCGATTTCCGCATGGAGCCAGTTAATGCCGTCTTTAAACTTTTGAAATCGGCTTTCATCCAGTGACAGATAAATGCCGTCGTTCATGCCGTAGCAGGCGAAAACGAAATCCGGTTTAGTGAGCTTTAGTACACGTTCCAGACGCTCGTGCAGGTCGGGGCGCGGGAATTTGCCATCGGCATGACCTTCCTCAGACAGCCCCGAAACGGTTTCACTTGGAAGACCAACATTAATGAACTCAATCGCCTGCTTAGGGTAATGCAACCGGAAGTAGGCGTCGATATCGGTGATGTACGTTCCGGCATAGGTAATGCTGTTGCCCAGAAATACTACCCGATGCACATTACCAGGAAACGGAGTTTGGGCTTGAGAAATGCCAGTCAGCCCACTACTGAAAAAAAGGAGCAAGAATACCCGTTGAATGGTTGTCATAGGCTGGATGGGATTAATGTTACCGGACCGAGCAAGCCGGAAGGTACGGCCTGCCAGCGCGTAGCGTCAAAAGGTTTATACCGGATATCAACAATGTTAATGTCGTAAAACTTCTTCCAGCCGGGGTTTAACCGGTCATAGAGCCGCATGTAGTTGGCCGATAGGTTGGTTACGTCGATTTCCAATTGATTTTCACCAGCTTTCAGGCGGTTAGCGGGTATCGTTAGCTGAAACGGAATACACCAGGCCGTTCCCAATGGCTGGCCGTTCAGTCGTACCTCCGCCACTTCCCGCACATCGCCGAGGTCGAGATTATAAGACGAGGTCGCAGTGCCAGCGAGTATGTTGACCGTTGTGGTATAGCGAGCCGTTCCGGAGAAGTACCCCGCCGAGTCGGAAAGTGTTGTCCAATCGGCAAGGGTGGGTAGCGCAGCCGATAGGTTGAGCGCAGGTTGCGCCTGTTCTGGGTTTTGTCTGATAAACTGGATGTGCCAGGGATTTTTCAGTAGAATAGATGTTCCAGTAGGGTTTTTAAGTCGCTGCTGTGCTGCCACATCGGCAAAATCGGGCGTTCCCGAACGGACATTGATAAAACACGATTGCCCTGGTTTAAGGGACAGATATACGTCGTTACGGCCATTCTTCCCTTTTCGGACGGGTAATGCCGTTGTCAGATTGGTTAACGGGTTATACTGACTAACGAGGCCAGTTGCCGAGAAGGAAATCCAGCCCTGCTTAAACCGGTTGCCGAGATTCGTGATAAAATACTGCGTTGTATCTGCCGAGAGGCCGGATTTCGACAGGCCCGAACCTTGCCGTTTACGAATGAACGACAACCCCTCTGCCGCCCATGTTTCCGCGCGAACCCCTAAGTTGTTCAGGGTTTCGAACAGGTTGGCACTGACCGTAACAGTTGGCCGTTTCTGAAGCGTTTGGCCAAGCTGCTGTACAGTTGCTGTTTGCGCCCTGTGGTCATAAAAGCCAGCCGCCTGCTGAGGCAGTTGCCCGTCGAAAACGATTCGGGCACCTTGCTGAGCCAATTTGTCTAATATCCGAAGCGTAGTAGGGGGAATGTATGTGGTTCTCGGGACCACAATGACCTGATAAGTAACCCCGCTTACCGCCCGAATGCCCTGTTTGGTTACGGTTAGGCTAGTTAAAAGTGCATCCGATACATAATCAAACGCGTATCCCTGCTCCGTTAATTGCTCACACAAATGCCCGAATGGTTGCGGCAGCAGCCAACGCTCCACATGGTGAACTTCCAGTTGATGAATCCCACCCGCTGATTTCGCCCGGGTTGTCCAGAGATCATGAATTGGGAAATACACCAGCACGTCGTTGTCGGGTTTGCTGCGCTGTAACCGAACCTGACAGCGTTCGATGTACTGATTAAGCAGCGGCAGATGCGGCCAGAAATGCGAAGTTGGTCCATAGTTCGTTGACGCATAAAACGACCAGCCCGGCCAATTTTCGGCGGGGGGCGAGTAGGGGATACCGTGGTAAAAAATGTGGTTGATCCCCGATGCCAGCAACTCATCGACCTGCGGCTTTATTTGGGATAGCGACACCTGAAAGTGGTTGGCCAGCCAGGTGCCGGTTTCCGAACTGACCAGTGGTTTGCCCATCAGGTGAGCCGCCGACGAAGCGAACTTCATGGCCAATGGGTTGGGCGTTCCAAAACGGTCAACTTCATAGTTGGCATCCACACGCAGACCCGGAATAGGAAACCGGCTGGAACCGAAGGACTCGGTTTCGGGAATGTCGGCGGCAGCGTACAGATCGATCAGGTTGCCGGGCGAGCCATGCGCCTGATTGCGGGTTCGGTAACCTGCCTTATGCGCCCAGTTGTCCCAGGGTTTCGCAAAGCCGTCGAGCAACAGCTCAGATAACGTTTGGTGGTAATCCTGATGAACGAGAATGCTGGTTTCAGTCTGATTCGTATCCAGAAAAGCGGTTAGCTGGCTTTGGAGGTCATAGCCTCGCCGTGCCTTGAATTCGGCAAGGAAATTATCTGTCCAGTTCGCACCGTACACCTCGTAGGAGTCATTATAGACGGCGCGGGGTTGTTGGGGTGAATGAGCCAGAGTTGAATCGAACCGGTGGAGATACTGTTCTACCGCCTGTTTGCTGAAATAATCGATTACGGGGCCCTGCGCGCCCGGTGCAGGGCGTTTAACCTGTTGTTTGGTTGGATCGGCCGTCAGGTTACCATCGACGAGTTTCCATTCTTTAGCCACCATCGCCGTCGATACGCCCGGCCCGCCAAAAGGCCAGCCAGTGCCGGTGGTCAGGTCAACGCCCAGACCGAGCCGATTGCCTTCACGAACGGTATGCCCAAAAACGGCCAGCCATTTGTCGGACAGGAAGGGGATGAATTTGGATTCGTAGCCTTTAACCCCATAAATCGGTATGATATGAACGCCCCCCAGCCCGGCTTTGGCAAACTGTTCGAGTTGATGGGTGATGTCTGCTTCGTTGACCGCATTTCCCATCCACCACCAGTACGTCCAGGGGCGGGCAGTATGGCCCAGTGCCTGCTGCTTTTGTGCAACTTGTTGGGGCTGAGCGCAAGCTACCGGGCTAAAGTGTAGCCCTAAGAGAAGAAGTAAGGCCGCCGGGAAAGAGTACTTCATGGGTTGATCAACTGTGTAAAAAGCCCTGCAAGGAATACAACGTACCCATCATGGCCGTACTGTACTCACCTACTTGGGGCTGTTTTTTACTTCAAACAGCGCTCGTTGGCTGCCAGCCTGTCCATCGGTGGTTAAGCCATTTATTTCGACAACGTAGGTGCCGGTCTGGTCGGACGTGTAAAACTCGGCACGGCCTTTGCCCTGAGCGTCGGTTTTTAAATTTGGGTTCCAATACAAGAGAGTTCGTCCATCGGGCAGTCGGCTGGTGAGCTGCCGGGGCGTGTCGTAACGGGTCGAATAGAATTCCCGTTGCAGTTGAAGTCCGTCGTAATCCAGTTTCAGCAAACGGGCGTCGAGTGGAAAACCGGCCAGATCGCCTTTGTACGTCATGAAGCTGATAACGCCGGGGAACAAGGCCGGACCAATAAAAAACTGGTTGGTAATGACGTCGATCTGCTTAATTTTCAGCGGGCTGAATTCAATGACTTTGTCCATATTAAACAGGGGTACGCCATCGAGTATAACCAGCGACGGGTCCTCGAAAGTTGTCCGGTAGGGCTCATTCGGTACATAAAGCCGAAAGTGCCCCTGCTTTTTCCGGGGCATCACGCCCAGAATATACTCCCGCAAAACCTCCTCCATACGCGGAAAACGGGTGTACACATCCAGCAGGTACGATTCACCGGGTTTTCCGTAAAACGCCGAGCTGTCGACTGCCGGGTATTGGTACTGGATAACCCGATCGCCCCAGTACGTAGACTGGACCTGCATGGCAACACTGCGATTGAGTAGTTGGCTGGTTTTCGATTCAGATACGGAAAGTGCGGGCAAGCGCGTAGTTGAAAACGTGCCTGAGAAGGGGTTAGTAATCGTTATTTTATACAGACTGTCCTGTGGGTTGGTCTGGACGACGATGTTTCGGGCGCCGTAGAAGTCCTGCATCTCGAAGCGAATTCTGCCCGACGAGTCACTTCGCGATACATACAATCGAACGGGTTTACCGGCCGATGATAAGTACGTAACAATATTTGGTATCGGCCTTCCGGTCAGGCTATCGGTTATAGTTCCCTTAATGAGCAACCCGTTATGTTCCGGAGTGAATGCAGGTTTGAGCGGTTGCTTTCCCCGCGCGGAGTTGCCTAGGACATCCTCCCACCGGAACCGGCGCCAGCCATGCGTGAGCATCAGGTTGTCCGTTGCAAGTGTTACGCCCTCATTGCCGGGTTGCAGGTAGTAGTCGGGCGATTCGATCCGGCCCTGTAGGTCGGAGGTCATCCATAAATAACTCAGCAAGTTACCCGAAGCTGTTTCGGCCAGTGAATCGACTCGGTAAACCGCCATCGATAAATTCGTCTGGCGGCCCAGAGCCGTAGCGGCTACGGATGCGTCCAGCGTTACTTTCGTCCGGGATGCATACGAAGGCTGGTCCGGTTTCAGGGTAATTGCCAGCAGCTGCGCAGGTTGTTTAAAATACAGCCGCTCGCAAACGGGCTTGCCGTCGGCGTTGAAAAGGGTCAGGTGAGAAATGCCGTCACCCAGTACATTTTTGTCGATCGAAAAGGTTGTTTCCCGTTGAATAGACCGACCTTCTGCAACTTTTATGTCGTTTCGGGTGTGCGCAAACAGGAAGATGGACGAAGCCTCTGGCACATTGGTACGAACGGTAAGGGTTAGTCGTTCGGTACTGCTTTCGTCAAGGTGCAGGGTATAGCCCTGGTCATACACCGGGGGCAAAGGGCGGGAAACGATGCGCCCTTGTCCATCCCGGAAAACGACCCGGTACGCCTGTTCATCCGGCGTCAGACTGAACGTGCCGATGCCGAATTTATGGGACTTAAATCGGGCAAGGGTATCATTTTGCCCGGACACCAGCCAGCCCTGCACGGCTACCCCCCGCCCCGAGGCATCGGCTACTTTGAACGCTACCTTACCGGGAAGCCCTCGCACCAGATTACCACCCTCGGGAAAAAGCGCAACATCGTACTCCGTCGTTTCGCGGAGCAGCGGGAGACCCAGCGGCTTGAAGGGATTAACGACCGTCAGGGTTTTTTCGAAGAAGAAGTCCGCGCTGAAGTTCTTCATCCAGCTTGTGTAGGCACGCAACAGGTAATTACCCGACCTTAGGGACGACGGCAAAAACAGGCTGCCGTTCCCACCTTCCGGGTTCAGCGCGACTTTGGTTTGCAGCACTGCCTTTTTCTCTTTGTCCAATAATTCAATGTACGTGACTGTACTTACATCGAGCGGCTGATGACGTGAGCCATCGACGTAATAGACCTTAAACCACATTGTTTCGCCGGTGAGGTAAAACGCCTGATCGGTATGGACAAACAGCTTTTCCTGGAGCGTTTGCTGGCGGTATTGCTCAAACGACTGTACAGGCCCCTTGCCCGATGGCATAGACTGCCCCCATAACAGCACCGGAACGAGGGAAAGCAGGGTGAAAAATACGCGTAGCATAGAAACAGGCATAGGGGAGGTCGTTTGGTGGCTGGTTCTTACTGCCAGAAGTCAGGTCTTTTGATAACACCACCCCGCAGTCGGCAATCCACACAAAACGTGGAAGTGGTCAGGTAGCGCGTCATGTCGTACATGGTGATGACCGCCGGTTGATCCTTGCGGATTTCAGCCAGGGTGAGCGTATCCGTCGTACAGCTTTCATAACCCGTAATGGCCCGGTAATCCGGGATTTGCGACCGACTGATAAAGAGTCGTTTGGTTACCACCGAACCCACGCGGAAGAAACCCAGCACAAGTTCATTGCTATTAGTAGCGCAATACAAATTACCGGTGATCTGCGAGGGTTGCGGGTCAAAAATGGAGCCGATGTTTTGAGTTATTTTGGCGAGCTGGTCGTAGTAGTCGAAGCCCGTCTGGCTCAACGCGAACTGCCGAACCAGTATGCTGTACTTAACGCCCAGTTTTATCGAACTGCCGGGAA
This sequence comes from Spirosoma sp., assembly GCF_026391055.1. Classification (GTDB taxonomy): domain Bacteria; phylum Bacteroidota; class Bacteroidia; order Cytophagales; family Spirosomataceae; genus Spirosoma. The sequence continues at coordinate 143,096 of NZ_JAPLET010000019.1, forward strand.
TAAACGTCAGGGGAAATTGGCTTACCACGTCCTGACTCAGGCGGGTAGTCGATGTGGTCATGATATTGGTTGAACTGGCGTTGCTCCAGCACTGATCGACCTGTAAGGCGCGGCTGACAAGCTCGTTGTTAATCAGCTCATAGGTGGATGTGTAAGCTGAGTAATACTCCCACGTCTCATCGAATTCCCAGCGGTAGTACCGAGTGTTGTTCGTTGGGTCGTGGGTGTTCACGTTGATCTGCACGCCATTGTTTTCCTTCCGCCAGCTAATGCTGTCAATCGGGGGCGTCTGAATAACAGGTACGTAGGCTGAGAAGTACTCGACTCCTTTGGCCGTGCGGATGTGCAGCCGGTAGTTCTCACCCGTTTGGGGCGTAACACCCGCCAGCGTATAGGTACCAGCGGTGCCTTCGGCGAGGGTGTAAACGGCCTTGTTCTGGCTCTCAATCGTCACGATCGCTTTGGTTTCGACGGTAGGCGCTTTGGTATCGGCCAGGTTCTGCGTCCTCGACAGGCGAATGGTCGTGGGCGCGCCCGGTGCACTGTCGAAGAATCCATTCACGACCAGATAACTGTTGGGCGACGCCACTTCGGGCGGGCGGTACGGGTCAACACACCCGCCAACGAGCAAAACCAAAAACCAGGATAGTATTTTTATAGCTAAGTTTTTCATAGTAGAGGACTTGGGCCACAGAGATTCACGGAGGAACGCGGAGATACACAGAGAATCTTTTGAAAACTTCTCTCTGTGTATCTCCGTGTATCTTGGTGCATCTCCGTGGCCACCTTTAAAATCTGAAATTATACGTAATTGACGGAATTGGATTGCCGAAAATGGATAACTGATACCCGTTAATCCGGCCATTTTCCGATTTAAAGTACACCGAATACGCGTTGTGCCGCCCCAGTAGATTATAGACGGAGATCGTCCAGGAGCTATGCGCGAGCTTTTTAACCTTGTGGTTGCCTTCAATATTCATGGCAAAATCAGCGCGGTAGTAATCCGGAATCCGGTACTGGTTGCGCTCCGAATACAGCAGTCTGGCGGCATTATCGAGGGTGTATTTGCCCACCGGCAGTGTAATGGGGCGCCCCGTGCTATAGGTAAAATTCAACGACAGACTAAACCGGCGGTTAATCTTGTAATTGCTGATCATCGTAAAATCATGCGGTTTGTCGTAGCTGCTCGGGTAGAAATTGCCCTGGTTAATGGTTTCGCTGCTACTCAGCCCGTTGGTGCGCAGGAGGGTTCGGGCGTAGGTGTAACTTATCCAGCCGTTCAACTTACCCGTCATTTTTTTTGCCAGCAGTTCGATGCCATAGGCCATGCCTTCTGCCCGCACCACATCGGTTTCGATATGGTGGTTCAAAATCAGCGAAGCCCCGCCCCGGTAATCGAGCAGATTCTGCATGGTTTTGTAATAAGCCTCTGCGGATAGCTCGATGGTGTTTGTCCGGTTGTTTTTGTAGATGCCCACGGCATATTGATCGCCAACCTGTGGTTTGATGTTCGGGTCGCTGAGTTTCCAGATGTCGGTGGGGGAGATGACCGTCGTGTTTGAAAGCATTTGAATGTACTGCCGGGTCCGGTTAAAACTGGCTTTCACCGAAGCCGTGTTGGAAAGCGCATACCGAATGGCTATCCGATATTCCGGCCCCTGGTAAGTCGAAATGGCTTTGTTGGTTCCGTAGGCCAGGGTGTCAATGATGGTGTTCACCGACTTGGGCAGACCCGCTGCGTATTGATAAACCGAATTCGGTCCCAGATAGGTGTAGATCGAATACCGCAACCCGCCACTAATTGACAGCCGGGGGCTAATGTCGAATCGGTCGCCAATATACACGGCGCTTTCCAGTGCCTGCTCTGTCGACACAACGTTGGGCAAAATCAGCGACTCACGGCCTTTGGGCTGAAAATTGCCCGGCGAGATTCGGTAATGGGTACTGCTAATACCAAAGTCTACCGCGTGCTGGTTGGTCGGGTAATAGTTGAAATCAGCCTTTATCTGCGACTGCTTGATGGCGAAGTCGAGCTGGTAGGCGTTCACCGGGTTTTTTTCACTCGCCACGTCATACTCATAACCGCTGTAGCTGCCCGTAAAAACACTGTACAGTTTGTTGTTGAAGACGTGCTTCCATTTCAGCGTCGCTGTCTGGTTCTGATACCGGTACGACGTATCGCTATTAAGCTTGAACTGGTCGCGGCTCATGTAACCGGTCAGGTACAGGGTGTTTTTTTCGTTGGCTTCGTGGGTGATGTGCAGGTTGATATCGTAGAACTGCGCCTGACTTTTCTGGAACGACGCATTCTGGAGCTGCCTTAGCAGCCAGTCGGAATACGACGAGCGGACCCCGGCAATGAACGAGGTTTTATCTTTAAAGATCGGCCCTTCCAGCGTTAAACGGCCGGTGAGTAGGCCAATCCCACCCGAGCCGACAAATTTCTTTTTGTTGCCATCGCGCGTCTGAACATCCAGTACCGACGACAGCCGACCACCAAACCGCGATGGAATGGCACTTTTGTAGAGTTCGGCGCTTTTGATCATATCCGGGTTAAAGGCTGAGAAAAAACCGAACAGGTGCGACGAGTTATAAATAGTGGCGTCGTTGTAAAGAATCAGGTTCTGATCCGTAGCGCCCCCGCGCACGTTGAGTCCGGTGGAACTTTCCCCTACGGTTTTTACCCCCGGCAACGTCTGGATAACCCGTAATAAATCGGCTTCGCCCAGTGCCGTAGGGACTTGCTTGATGCTTTTAATATCGACCCGCTCCTGACCCATCTGAAGGCCCGAAATATTCTTGTCTTTTTCGGCTTCGATCACTACTTCTTTCAATGCAATAACATCGTCTTCCATCTCGATGTCGAACTTGCCATCGGTATAGAGAATAATCCGGCGTCGGGTATCTTTCAAACCAATACTCCGCAGCTTCAGGTCATGTTTACCACGTGGCAGTGTGATGGAGTAATAGCCGAACTGGTCGGAGATGGTGCCAATGCGCGGGTTGTCGAGATAAACGGCAGCGCCCACGATGGGTTCGCCCGATGATACATTACGGACATACCCTGCCAAGGTAGCCCGGCCCGGACGAATGGGCGTTGTCGGTTTGCCAATTTCGTAGACCTTTGTTTCCGGTTCCACCTGTTTTTTCTGGCTTTCGGTCAGGTAGCCCGCCAGAGTCGAGTCGGCCCCGGTGTCTGACCGTCCGCGCACGAAAAAGCCAATCGGTAGTTCGGTCCGGATGGGTCGGGTTGTGGTGATATAAACCCGCTGCTGGTCATCGATGGAGAACCCATATTTTGTGCCGTTGAACAGTTGCTGAAGAACAGATCGCAGCGGCTGTTTCTCAACCCGTATATCAATGCGGATACTGTCGGCATCGGTAGGATTATAAAAGAAGCGGTAAGGCGACTGTGCTTCAACTTGCTGAACAAACTGCGTAAAGGAGGTATTCGAAAAGTCGCCACTAATGGGTTTATCGGTGGGAGTCTGGCCAAAAGCCATTGTTAGGAAGCAAAGCAATCCGATGAAAAGGAGCGTTGTCCGGTAAAGTTGAATCATAGTTACTTCAGTAGGTCTTCGTACCGGTTTGTTACCTGTGAAATGGCTTCTTCGCGTTTCTCATCATTGAATTTAAGGCCGTTTGATCGCATGAATTTGCGCAGCAGCTTGGCCTGTTCAGGAAATACGTTAAGCAGCGAACGCTTCGATTTTACCTCGTAATAAACTCCTTCTTTCAGGATAAAAAACCGGTCTTTTACCAAGTAATCTGCCTGGTACTTACCACTCGAAATATCTTCATGAATCACTTTAACCCGGCGGGCCAGTGCCTTCAGACGGCCATTGTGCAGGATTTCGTAAAAACCCGTGGATACACCGGCTGCGCTATCGCCTACGATGCGCATGAACTGATGTCCGCCAATAGTAAAAGATGCTACGTAGTCGTTGCGCGGCCTGAGCCGAAATCCACCCCCCGGCGGCTGAATGGCCAGCTGGTCGCGAACAATGTCGTATAGCATCTTTATATCCGAGTACTGCGCGCCCCTGTACATAATCGTGCCGGATAACAGACTATCGACGGCGAAGAATGGATGCACTTTAATGCGGTGGTCGTGCGTAATGTACTCATTGCCTTCATAGATATGGGCCTGTTCGCGGAGGTCTCGTTCGTAAGCACGTATGGCCTGATTACGGGCAAGTTGCCTGAAAGTACTATCGGGTGTGAGTGTTTGTCCTGTAGCCTGAGTTGTCAGCCAGCCAATAAGAAACAGGACAAGCGAATAATGCATCTTTCGGGAGAGGTAAAGGGGTAGCTTATAACTCATTAATATGTTAACATACTTGTTACAGGAATACAAAATCGGCTTTTTTCTACTCAAATGCCATTAATGAATTGATGCCTGTTTTATCAATAGCAGTTTCTATACGGTACAAACTATACGTAAACCCCTTAAAACCTGCTCGAAAATACGTTACTATGGGTGCGGTAGGCGTTTGCGGGCCAGATGGTTTACTTATTGCTAAGATATACCAGTCTATCTAAAAAATCAGCGGGCGGCCGCTCTTTGTGAAGTAATAATATGCCTACTAACATTTGGTATGTTAAGGTAGTTTTGCCAGTTTTAAGCCCGGATAGTCATTCTGACAAGTACTGTACAGCCAACTATCTGTTTTCACAACAGCCAGCCTGTTATCTATTCGTTGAGCCTATACCTCAATTGCAGTCAGAATGAACGATGGAACAAAAGCCCCTAGTGGGCGTACGCACAGGGGGGCTAAAATCTTGTTAATCGATGATAGCCCAGATCACTGTTCATTGATCCAAACGGTACTGAAGGAGTCGATTCCCGACGCTCATCTACTGATTGCGTCTACGCGGGAACAGGCCGTAAATCAACTCAAAAGTTGCAAGGAAGCCAAAGAAAGTCTACCTCGCCTGATTTTACTGGATCTTTATTTCCCCCTGCGTGATGATGGCTGGCAAGTATTACAGCTGTTGAAAGAAAGCAGTTCGCCCTACCGGCTTATTCCCGTAACGGTGCTAAGTTATTCCAACCAAGCCGAAGATATTCAGACTTCTTACGATCTGGGAGCTACCTCCTACATCGTCAAGCCGGGCAGTTTTCAGCAATGGCTTGCTTATTTTCAGGCTTTGCGGCAATATTGGTGGCAAACGGTGAGTCTGCCTATTTAGTTATTATAATGAACAGGAAAACGGATGCGGAATAAACTACCTCGCCCTTCCTCTGTTTCAATTTCCAGACTGGCGTCCAGTAGTTCACATAATCGTTTAACAAGCTGAAGGCTAACCCCTTCCCGATGTGTTGAATTATCGGCTGTCTGCGCTAGCACAGGTCCCTCCGGTATAGAATGATCGTTTTTTGGGAGAACCGAAACTGGGTCGCTCTGATCTGGCGACATCACGCTGACGGGCTCCACATTGGGTTTGAGCTGTTTCGTTAACAAACCCGCCAGATTACCGCTTATGCCCGCTCCTGAATCCTGAATGCTTAAAATCCAGTGAAAATCATTTTCCGTAATCCAGGATACTGATATGAACCCCGACGAGGTGTACTGAAGGGCATTCTGAAGAAGATGGAAGGCAATCTGATGAAGCTTGGCGGGGTCTGTTTGCGCTGTGATTAATTCCGGTCCGTCGGCAGTGAGTATCAGGCCACGCTCGTTAGCCAGGGGCAATGCATCGTCAACAAGTTTTTTTACCAATCCGACAACGTCAATCGTTTGAATCTGTAACATGTCTTCACCGGCCTCTAGTCGCGATAAATCCGTCAGGTTTCCCAGCATGGACTGCACATTGGTCAGGTTTCGGTTCAGCATCTCCAGGAATTGATCACGTTCTTCCTGGCTCAGTCCGTCCATTTTAAGGAGGTGAGCCGCGCTATTTATAATCCCAAAGCTACCCCGCAGGTCATGCGACGTGGTACGGAGCATGGTACCGCGTACATGAGATAGCTCGGTCATCTGATCGATCACTTTTTGTAACGAAGAAGCACGGTTTGCTGCTTCCAGCCGTTGCAATTCGTCGTATTTTTGAACACTGCCATCAATCGTTTCACTCATGAACTGAGCAATCAGGCGGTGTACCTGGAGAAGAAATCGGGCTTCCGTTTTTGGGAAAAGGACATGAAAGGCTTCCAGTTCATTGTAGAGTATCTGCGTAAAATGGTTCAACTCCCGAATCGTTTCCAGCAGCGCATGCGATTTTTGCCAGCGGTGTAACCCGTGCGACGTAGCCGCGATGGCCGGATCAACGTCTTCCGGTTCCTTCATCAGACGTTTTTCGAGAATAGTTAAAACGATTGGGATCAGGTTGTTGAACTCGTCCCGGCTTAAGGTTGATATCTTGCCCAGGAACGTGTCGTTTTCGCAGGCGATGCGCCAGTTGTTCAGGATAGCTTCCCGGCGGGTGAAAAAGTACGAAACTAATTCGGCTAGGGGTTGCGGATTATCAGAAGATCGTGTAGTCATTGGCGTGTATGGGTCGTGTGAAAATCCAACTTCTATACGTACGGTTTGTTTAAGTATAGAAGAGAAGAATTCGTCCGATACTGGTAGCTAGTTGTCAGAATTAGCTAGACAGGTTACCCATGTGCCCGTTCGGTTACAGCCCGTTTGTTACTTCACGTAGAGGTTGAGCGGGCAGGACTTTAGCTGCTTAAGGCCGTCTACCACAGCGGCTGCGTTTAATTTCGCCCCTGCTGCATTAGTGTGTATGTTATCTTTTACAAAATAAGTAGCCTGCAACAGGGCCGAGTCGCCCACGACATCGTATTTGCGGGCAACGAGTTCGTTGAGGTCAATGAAATAGGTTTTTAGTTTACCATCAGCTTCAGCCTTTGCCACTTCAGACGCCCATTTGCCGTAATTATCGGCTCCCCGAACGACTTTGCCATCTCTCCAGCCGTTACGCGGCACCAGCGAAAGAACGATGGGAGTGGCCCCTCTGGCTTTGGTTTCGGTCACGTACTTTCGAAGGTACCAGCCGTAACTGTGCACTACCTCATGTTTTTTAGTGATCAGGTTGTCAATCTCCTGTGTTTCTTCGCCAGTGCCTTTTATCGTTCCTCTTGCCCGCAGCGTGTCATTGATGGGGCTGGCGTCATTGTGGCCAAACTGCATCATCACAAAGTCGCCGGGTTTGAGCGTTGTCCGGATCTTCTCCCAGCGACCTTCGGTCAGGAAGGTCCGGCTGCTTCGGCCTCCGATGGCATGGTTCTCGATGTTGATTCGAGTTGTATCGAAATAGGCGTCGATAAAATGGCCCCAGCCCCACATGCCGCCCTCACCTTTATCGCTGGAGTTTTTTACGGTCGAATCGCCGATCAGGTAGAGCGTTGGTTTCTGTGGAATGATGGCGGCAATCCAGAGACAAGCGCTGACAAGTAATAGTGTGATGGCCGTTGCTGGTTTCATATATGTGTGTTGCCGGATGGTATATTTTTTCAAACGTCGGGACATTGGGGATAGCTTGTTTGGTAGCTATTTAATCGGATTGGACTGTATATTGTTATGATGTAGCGCCGTAAATCCGGTAATCTGTTCGAACTGTTGGCTCGGTTCTGGTAAAATAACCCGGTATTCGATTAAGTTTGCAGACCTACTAATTTAACGTTGTTATTAACAGTTCACTCAAGTATGCAAGCTGACAGCCCTTCGCCCGAAAAAAACTTTGCTGATACCGGTCTTACATTACCCCCTGCGCCACAGCCGCTCGGCGTTTACAAGCCCTATCTGATTGACGGTAAATACTTGTACGTTTCCGGACATGGGCCGGTTCAGGATGATAAGAGCCTGATCATTGGCCGTATTGGCGACGATATGGATATCGAACAGGGTAAACTAGCCGCCCGGCAGGTTGGGCTGACTATTTTATCGACCATTCGTACCAACCTGGGTAGCCTTGATCGGGTGAAGCGCGTCATTAAAGTGCTTGGTATGGTCAACTGCACGTCCGATTTTGGCCGTCATCCCTATGTCATTAATGGATGCAGCGAACTGTTCTCCACCGTTTGGGGACCTGATAACGGCATCGGCGTACGGTCGGCGGTGGGTATGGGCTCACTTCCTGATAATATTCCGGTCGAAATAGAAGCCTTATTCGAGCTGGTCTGATCTATGGAACAAACACCCTGGTATTCGATTGCCGACATTACCCAACTCGATACGCCCGCCCTGGTGATTTATCCCGAACGGGTGAAACAGAATATTGCCTCGCTGGTTCGATCTATTGACAGCGTCGATCGGTTGCGTCCGCACGTCAAAACCAGTAAGTCGCGGGAGGCTTCGCAGTTGTTGATAGATGCCGGTATTCGTAAGTTCAAATGCGCTACGATTGCCGAGGCCGAAATGCTGGCGTCGATCGGGGCGCCCGATGTGCTGCTGGCCTACCAGCCAAATGAAGCCAAGATGCACCGGCTGCTGAGTCTTAAAAAGGCGTACCCCGAAACGGTATTTTCCTGTCTGGTCGATAACGTGACCACTGCCCGCCAGCTTTCGGAACTGGCCGTGGGAGCCGGGATAGTCATGCCTGTTTATATCGATTTGAATGTGGGCATGAACCGCACGGGCATGGTACCCGGAGAGGCCGTACTGACTCTGTACACTGAATTGTCGTCCTTGCCGGGTATCCGGCCAATGGGCCTTCATGCGTACGATGGACATCTCCGCGACCCGAATCTGGCCGTTCGAACGACCCAGTGCGACACCGCCTTTTGGCCCGTCAAACTGCTGAGCGATACGATTGCAGCCCGTGGACTGGGCAAACCCATTCTTGTGGTAGGCGGTAGTCCGACGTTCCCAATTCACGCCAAACGGCCCGATGTGGAGTGCAGCCCCGGTACATTTATTTACTGGGATAAAGGGTATCAGTCTACGCTGGCTGAGCAGCCGTTTTTGCCGGCAAGTCTGGTCGTGACGCGGGTTATTTCCCTGCCCGATACTACCAAAGTCTGCCTGGACGTTGGCCATAAATCCATTGCCGCCGAAGGTGAATTGAACCAGCGGATCACCTTCCTGAATGCCCCTGAACTGAAGGCTATTGGGCAGAGTGAGGAGCATCTGGTTGTGGAAGCGGGTGAAGGTCATTCCTATAAGGTAGGGGATGTACTCTACGGCTTGCCCCACCACATTTGCCCAACCGTCGCCCTCTACGAACGGGCTTATACGGTTGAAAATGGAACCCTTTCGGGCGAGTGGCGTACTGTCTCCCGCGACCGGGTGATATCAATATAAGCTGGTCGTGATGTGGTGTCGGGTTTGAGAACCCGACACCACACCACGACCAGGTTGTCAAACTATAGCGGTTGCTGTCCTTCAACCGCTAACAAATACACGGTCATTGACTCACCAACGGTAGCAATCCAGGTATCATAGTCGCTGATGGCTTCTAGCCGCTGCTCTTCAGTAAGATACCCATCCTGCACCAGCTGAGGGCCCCGGAGTTCGGCCACTTCGGCCCACAACCGACTGGCTACGCTAAAGTTCGGGTCATTTCTGTCGGTTATCTCGAATTGTTTTTCAACCACTACGGAATCAAAACCAACGAAGTGCATAAGTGTCTTCAGGTTGTCGGCGATGGCGTTGTCAAAACCGGCATCCTGTCGCCAGTTCAGGAAGGCGTTATAAAATAATTGCATAGCGCCCGGTGGTTGGGGCATCCAGGAAATTTTTTCGTGGTTAAAGTCAAGGATAGCCAGATGCCCGCCGGGCTTCACAAACCGCTTCATGTTACGTAAGGCGGCTTCGGGTTGAGTCAACCATTGAAGCGTTCGGGCGCAGGTGATCAGATCAAAACGTTCGGGGGTATCAAATGCATACACGTCGGCCTGCTGAAAGTTCAGACCGGGTGTATCACCTGCCTGCTGCCGGGCTAGCTCAATCAAACTTCTGTTCGGGTCTATGCCGAGCACGCTTCCGGTAGGGCCAGTTTTTTCGGCAATGCTGCGGGTGATAGCCCCCGAGCCACAGCCGACATCGAGAACAGACAGGCCTGGCCTTAAATACTTCAGTAGATTACGGTTTGCGTTTTCGACGGTTCTCCGTTCAAGAACAGGATTATGGCCGGTCGGCATCATTGCCCGGTCCGTACCAGGTTGATTTGTCATGTTAATGGGTAATGGGTTTTGATTAATAGGTATTGGTTATTGGGTATGGATTGGCGGTAGGCTACTTACGCATAACCATTAACCAACACAGAGGCACAAAGTACACAGAGGTTTCGGGGCTGATTCCTCTGTGTACTTTGTGCCTCTGTGTTCAATCTGTAACGGTTACTTTTTAGTCGAGAACTGATAAATAGTCGTGGATTTGTACGTCTGGCCAGGTTTCAACTCTGTGGTCGGAAAAGCCGGATGGTTTGGCGAATCAGGATAGTGTTCGGTTTCCAGACAGAGGGCGTACCGTTTTTTATACGGGAATCCTTCCCGGCCGGTAACGCTGCCATCCAGAAAATTGCCGGTATAGAATTGTATGGCGGGCTCCGTCGTGCGTACTTCCATAACCCGGCCCGATGTCGGTTCGTAAACGGTAGCGGCCAGCTTCAATGAGTCACCGGAACCGTTCAGCACCCAGCCGTGGTCATATCCACCGCCGTATTTGATCTGGATATCCGTTGAGTCGTTAATGCGCGACCCCACAACCGATGGCTTGAGGAAGTCGAACGGAGTACCCGCTACAGGCTTCAGTTCGCCGGTCGGAATCAGCGTCTGGTCTACGGCGATCAGCTTATCGGCGTTGAGCGTTACCACATGGTCCAGAATATCGCGCTTGGCTCCACCCGTCAGGTTAAAGTACGTGTGGTTAGTCAAGTTCACCACCGTTGGTTTGTCGGTTGTGGCTTTATAATCGATCTTAAGGGCATTGTCTTTTTGCAGCGTGTACGTTACTTCCACCGAGAGGTTGCCGGGGTAGCCTTCTTCGCCATCCTTTGCCGTGTAGGCCAGCTTAAGTGCGGGCTCGTCGCCATCGACCGGGGTAGCCGTCCAGAGTACTTTGTCAAAACCAACCTTACCACCGTGCAGGTGGTTGCCCATGTTATTGATGAACAGGTTGTACGTCTTGCCATCGAGAGTGAATTTCCCCTTGGCAATCCTGTTGCCATACCGGCCAATCAGCGCGCCGAAATAAGGGTTGTTCTTTACGTAACTCGACAGCGAGTCCTGCCCTAATGTAACATCCTCAAACTTGCCGTCTTTGTCGGGCGTTTTCAGACCTACAATGATGCCGCCATAGTTGGTAATCTGGGCTGTCATACCGTCTGCGTTGCGAAGGGTATAGAGATCAGCCGTTTGACCATCGGGAAGTTGTCCGTAGGTTGTTTTTTCGATACCCGGCTTCTGATCAGCGGATTCGTTTTCTTTTTTTGATGAACAGGAGGTCATAGTTAAGCAACCAGTTAACAGGGCCAGCGATACGAGTTGAGGCAAAAACTTCATGAACTATTGAGGGTTAAGGGGTTTGGTCATGTTATGTCACGTTTCGTCACAGAGATTCACAGAGGTAAAGGAGAGGCACAAAGATTTTTTCGTGCCTTATTTAATGGGAACCCCCTTCGTAAAGGTTAACGAGGCCTTTTCATACTATAAAAAGAGGTTAGCAGCCCTGGCCGTAGTACGCATTTTTGCCATGCTTACGCTCGTAGTGTTTAAGCCGGAGCGTGTCTTTAATGCGGGGAGTGTTCGGGTTTATCTGTAGCGTCAGGTAGGCCATGCGGGCGAGTTCTTCCAGAACGGCGGAGTTATAAACGGCTTTTTCGGCCGATTTGCCCCACGTAAATGGCCCGTGATTTTGGAGCAGGACCATTTCCATTTCCGTATGGACCAACCCCTTTTCGGCGAAGCAGTTAAAAATCTGGTGGCCCGTTTCATGCTCATAATCTCCCTGAATCATCTCATCGGTCAGCGCCGGTGCACAGGGAATATCCTGATGAGTATGGTCAGCGTGTGTGGTTCCGAAAATCGGAATATCCATGCCCGCCTGCGACCAGGCTACAGCATGGGTACTGTGGGTGTGGGAAATACCGCCGAGGGTGTCCCATGTTTTATAGAGCAGCGCGTGGGTTTTTGTGTCTGATGAGGGCCGCAACCGGCCCTCTACAACACGACCCTCGTAATCGCAAATGACAATATCGTCGGCCGTCAGTTTTTCGTACGGAACTCCGCTTGGTTTGATGGCAAACACAGCCCGTTCGCGGTCAACCGCGCTGACATTCCCGAATGTAAACAGCACCAGCCCCAGCTTGGGAAGTTGCATATTAGCCTCGTAACATTCTTCTTTTAGGGATGTATACATCATGAATTTTGAATGAGTAAATGATAGAATGAGTGAATAATGAAATAGTTTCTTGGGCCATTCCAGCATTCACTCACTCTATCATTCAAAATTAAAGTTCCAGCACTACCACCGATACCGGAGGCAGGGTCACGGTCAGTTTATCGCTGCTAAGTTTGGCACCGTTGAAAGCAACCGGCTTAATTTTCGTTAAATTCTCAAACGTGTTGTGATCGCGTACGTTAGCCGAAGTGAGGATGCGGCCTGTTAGCCCGGACGTTTTCAGACCGTTCAAATCCACAGAAATTTCCTGCGGTTTGGCCGGGTCGATGTTCACAAGCGAAATATGGACTTTCCCGGCTTTGTCGCGTGAAGCCGACACCGAAACAGCGGGCAGCTTTTCTTTCTCAAACGTGAAATCGTCGGTTTTTACGCTCACCGGCAGCAGAGTAGCATCCTGGTGTACGTTGTACATTTCCAGCACGTGATACGTTGGCGTCAGCAGAATTTTGTCGCCTTTGGTCAGGATCACCGCCTGTAGCACGTTGATGGCCTGAGCCAGATTGGCCATGCGTACGCGCTCGGCATGTTTGTGGAAAATGTTGAGGGTGGACCCGGCCAGTACGGCATCCCGCATGGTGTTTTGCTGATAGAGGAAACCCGGATTGGTGCCCGGCTCCACATTGTACCAGCCGCCCCACTCATCGACAATGAGGGCCACTTTCTTCTCCGGATCGTACTTGTCCATCACGGCTGAATGTTTCTCGATCAGTTCGTCCATCAGCAGGGCCTGCTGCATCGTTTTGAAGTACTCTTGGTCCGTAAACTGAGTCGCCGAGCTTTTCTTGCCTTCGCCCCACGACAGCACCGAGTAGTGGTGCATGGCCAGCCCTTCCATCATGGTAGATGGAATGTTTTTCATGAGCGTTTCGGTCCAGGTGTAGTCATTGTCACTGGCTCCCGAAGCAATCCGGAAAATCTTGCCGTCGCCCACCTTGTTATTCATAAAGGTGCTGTATTGGCGATACAGGTTGGCGTAATAATCTGGTTTCATGTTGCCGCCACAGCCCCAGGCTTCGTTGGCTACGCCCCAATACTTCACATTCCAGGGAGCCTGACGACCATTTTGCTGACGTAAGTTCGCCATCGGGCTGTTCTTCTCGAAATTGACGTACTGGACCCAGTCCGATAATTCTTGCACGGTGCCGCTACCCACGTTTCCGGCCAGATACGGCTCAGTGCCAAGCAGTTCACACATATTCAGGAAGTCGTGCGTACCAAAACTATTGTCTTCCGTAACACCTCCCCACCAGGTGTTCACAATTTTGGGGCGTTTCGCTTTCGGCCCGATACCATCTTTCCAGTGGTAGGTATCGGCAAAGCAGCCCCCTGGCCAGCGCAGGTTCGGGATTTTCATCTTTTTCAGCGCATTGACAACATCCAGCCGAACACCGTTTTTATTGGGGATTTTGGTGTTGTTTTCGCCAACGTAAAAACCATCGTAGATACTTCTGCCCAGGTGTTCGGCGAAGTGTCCATAAATATGTTTATTAATGACCGTTTTGCCGTCTCCGGCGTTGATAGTCACTTTATTCTGCGCTGATACCGCGAAGGTTAGGCAGGCAAGCGCAAGGGTAAAGATCTGTTTTTTCATGGAGTTTATTTGTAATACACTTCACTCCATCTCAGCTCGTTCTTCAACTGCCGGAGGTTGGTGTTGCGATCAATGACAACCAGTTCAACGCCGAAGATGTCGGCGAAATCTTCAATATGATCCGTGCTCAGGTTTTGGCTGTACACGGTATGGTGCGCACCGCCCGCCAGAATCCAGGCGGCACAGCCCGTTTGCATGTCCGGCATGGGTTTCCAGATGGCCCGCGCCACGGGTAGTTTAGGCAGCGCTTCGGGCACGTCGATAGCTTCAACTTCATTGACGAGCAGCCGGAACCGATTGCCCATGTCGATCAATGACACGTTTATGGCCGGACCGGCGGGCGCATTGAATACCAGACGAACAGGATCGGCTTTACCGCCAATACCCAGCGGATGAATCTCGCAGGTTGGTTTGTCGGCGGCAATGGACGGGCAGATTTCGAGCATGTGGGAACCCAATACTAACGGATTCGACGGGTCGAAATGGTAAGTGTAATCTTCCATGAAGGAGTTGCCACCCGCCAGACCGGAGGCCATCACTTTCAGGGTACGCACCATGGCAGCCGTTTTCCAGTCGCCTTCACCCGCAAATCCGTAGCCATCGGCCATTAATCGCTGGGCTGCAATACCCGGCAGCTGGGCCATGCCGTGCAGGTCTTCAAACGTGTCCGTGAAGGCCGTGAAGTTGCCGTCTTTCAGAAAGGCCCGCAATCCCAGTTCTATTTTGGCAGCATCCCGCAGCGAGCTGTGCTGAGCCCCCCCGCGAAGCAGCGAGTCCATGAGCGTATAGCTGTCCGCGTATTCGCTTGCTAACCGGTCAATTTCTGCGTCGGAAATCTGGTTGATAACGGCCACCAGATCGCCAATACCATGCGTATTCACCGACATGCCGAAGGTGATCTCAGCCGCCACTTTGTCGCCATCGGTTACGGCTACCTGCCGCATATTATCACCGAAGCGCACGACTTTCATCGTTTTTAGCTCGTAAGCCGCTACCGAAACGCGGCTCCAGTCGGCAATCTTGGCCAGCACTTCGTCCTGCTCCCAGTAACCAACCACGATTTTACGGTTCAGCCGCATTCTCGACATGATGAAGCCAAACTCCCGGTCGCCGTGGGCCGACTGATTGAGGTTCATGAAGTCCATGTCGATGGAACTCCACGGAATGTCGCGGTTAAACTGGGTGTGCAGATGCAGCAGAGGCTTTTTTAGAACCGACAAGCCACGAATCCACATTTTAGCGGGTGAAAACGTGTGCATCCAGGTGATAATGCCGACACAGTTAGAGGCTACGTTAGCCTCCTGGCAAATGGCGTAAATTTCATCCGGCGTTTTGACCACAGGCTTGTAAACCACCCGTACCGGAATGGTCGTCGACTGGTTGAACGACTGGGCAATAACCTGCGAATGTTCAGCTACCTGACGAAGTGTTTCTTCGCCGTATAAATGCTGGCTTCCCGTGACGAACCAGACTTCAAATTGTTTCAAATCAATCATTAGTTTATTTTTTTAGAACGGACCAAGCCGCCGGAGCGGTGGTGTAGTGGTGTCGGGTCTTCAGATCCGACACCACATATAAATAGCACCACGTAAATCCCGACACCACGAAAAATGGCCCTTATTTATTCTCCACAAATTCACCTAGTTTCAGATACTTCTGATACAGCGTTTCGTACGTAGCGGCCTGTTCGGCACGGGGGTGGTATTCGGCGTCGAAGCCCGAGCCCATAGCTTTCTGGGCCGCTTCCATCGTTGGATGAACACCAGCCGCCACAGCTGCGCACATGGCCGCTCCCAATGCACAGGCCTGATCGGCGCTGGCTACCTGAATGGGCTTGTTCAGCACATCGGCGAGGGTTTGCATCACGAAGGGCGATTTTTTGGCGACGCCACCAATGGCAATTACTTTTTTGATCGGGACGCCTTCCTCAATAAAACGCTCCACAATGCTCCGCGACCCAAAAGCAGTAGCTTCCACCAGCGCTTTGAAAACCATCGGTGCATCGGTGCCGAGATTCAACCCCGAAATGGCGGCTTTGAGCGTGTGGTTGGCATCTGGCGTCCGGCGTCCGTTAATCCAGTCAAGGGCTATCAGATCGTTTTTCGTAACGGGTAGTTTGGCCGCCTGAGCCGACAGGTGCGGAATCAACTGCTTCGACAGGTTGTCGGCCGCTTCGTTGCCCAGCAATTCACGAACGGGGCCGGTAATTAGGCGGGCAAACCAGGCGTAAACATCGCCAAAGGCCGATTGCCCGGCTTCCAGCCCAAGCATTCCCGGCGCTACTGACCCATCTACCTGTCCGCAAATGCCGCGAATCAGCCGGTGACCAATCTCTTCGTTCGGAGCCATCAAAATGTCGCAGGTCGACGTACCAATGATCCGGACGAAGGCATACGGCTCAATTTCGGCCCCAATGGCTCCCATGTGCGCATCGAAGGCCCCAACCCCAACAACAACAACCGTGGGTAGTCCTAATTTGTCGGCCCATTCTGCCGACAGCTTACCCATGGGCAGGTCGGAGGTAAACGTGTCGGCGAATAGTCGCTCGCGCATACCACCCAGCAGCGGGTCGAGTTTTGTTAGGAATTCAGTGGAGGGTAAGCCGTCGAACTCACTATGCCAGAGGGCTTTATGTCCCGCTGCACAACGCGACCGGCGGAGGGTCAGCGGGTTGGTATTACCGGTAAGCACCGCCGACACCCAGTCGCAGTGCTCCACCCACGAGAAGGCGTGTTCCCGAACGGCTTCATCGACGCGCAAGGTACGGAGCATCTTGGCCCAGAACCACTCGGAAGAGTAAATGCCGCCTACATACTTCGTGTAATCGGTATCCCAATGGTGAGCCAGGTTGTTGATTTCTTCCGCTTCCGCATTGGCCGTATGGTCTTTCCAAAGGATGAACATTCCGTTGGGATTCTCGGCAAAATCGGGCCGAAGGGCGAGGGGAAGTCCCGTTTCATCGACCGGGCCGGGTGTAGAGCCGGTGGTGTCGATGGAGATGCCAACAACCCCTTTTCGAACGTCTTCCGAAACGTTGGCCAGTGCTCCGGTAATGGTTGCTTCCAGCCCTTCGAGGTAGTCGAGCGGGTGCTGCCGGAACTGAGAAGTGGCTGGATTACAGTAAAGACCCTGTTTCCAGCGGGCGTATTCGTGGACGTGGGTTCCGGCGGTTTCGCCAGTCTGGGCATTGACAACCAGCGCCCTGACCGAGTCAGTACCGAAGTCAACGCCAATCACATAGGAATCAGTCATGGTAGAAATTGATCGAACTGCCGAATGGACTAAAATTCGTGTGCAGATTCAACATAGAATGGCTATTTCTGGAATAGTGTGTATCTGACACAATACTACTACAATATTAGCTGATTCCATGAGAAAGCTTACTTATTTTTCTAAAGGGTGGAGGTATTTCGTACGTCTGCGTATGCCAAAGCAGGGATTTCGGGCCGTCTACTATGCCAGGGTCAACTCTGGGAAGAAACTCACGTAGTCGGTGAGATATTGCTGATACTTTTCTGCATTGAGCCGGTACAGCTGCCCTTTTTTGGTGACCGAAGCTGTGTCTTTTTCGCCTGTGCCAATGAGAAGATCGGTAGACAGGATCTTGCGACTGAAATTGCGTCGGTCGAGTTGCTTGGTGTAAATGGCTTCATATACTTTCTGAAGCTGCGGGATGGTAAATTTCTCCGGCATCAATTCAAAGCCAATGGCATGCAGCGCTGCTTTGTACCGTAGCCGGTGAAGGGCCTGTTCAACCATCGTATTGTGGTCAAAAATCAGGTTTGGCTTCTCATTGAGACCAATCCAGGAGGCATTGTGGGATCGAATGGCATTCAGATCCTGATCCTGAATATTGACCAACGCATAATAAACGACTGAGATTGTTCGCTCTACGGGGTCGCGGTTGACGGCTCCGAAGGTCTGCAATTGCTCCAGGTAAGTGTTTGTGATGCCCGTCAGATCAAACAGAATGCGTTGCGCTGCGGATTCAAGGTCTTCATCTTCCTTCAAAAAACCGCCCATCAATGACCATTTTCCCCGCTCCGGATCGAAATTTCGCTTGATTAGCAGTAACTTAAGTTCTTCGCCATCAAACCCGAATATAATACAGTCTAAAGCAACAAGTATTCTGTTTGGATGCGTGTAATGAATCATTAGACAATAGCAGGGATGTAATGGACTACTGGTATTTTCGTAAGAATAGCAGTTTGAGCCGCTAAATAGGAAAAAATATGGTTTTCCGGAAACCTACTTATAACTTCTTCTGAATCTCGCAGTAGATGAAGATGGTCGGTAAGGAGGGTAAGGCTATGAATGAACGCGTCTAACCTATATTTTGAACACTTTTTTGAGAAAGTCAAGCGTATACGTCATCGTGGGCTTAAACCAAGGGTGAAACAACCAGAAGGGATGAGGGGCATCGGCAAACGTGTGTACTTCTGAGTAAATACCCCGGGCATCCAGCTGCTTTTGCAGGTCATCACGTCCGGCGTGCATTCGTTCGGCTGAACTGTTGAGGAATAGAATCGGTACAGTTTGTTGCCGGGCATATGTGAGTGCCGACGCTTCATGCCAAGAGGTCAACGTTTGGGCTTTGGGGCCACCAAACCAGTACGTAGCCGCCGAGATGGATTTACTGTCGTTTCCTTCTGCCGACTCCGGGTGGTCGAAAGCCAGCACCCCATCCACATCGACTACCGCCTGTACCGCACTCGAATGTCCATCGGCGCAACCGCTGCCTTCCAGCGCCGATACGCCATTGGTAGCACCCAGCAGAGCCGCCAACTGCCCACCCGCCGAACACCCCAGCACCGCCAGCCGGGTCGTATCAATGGCGAACACCTGCGCATGGGCATGTAGCCACCGGATAGCTGCTTTCAGGTCATGAACGGCCGCCGGATACAGGGCTTCGGTCGAGAGCCGGTACTCGGCCGTTACAGCCACATAACCGTTTGCCGCCAGATACTGCGCCATCGGAACCTGTTGAGAACGGTCGCCGGAACGCCAGCCGCCCCCATGAATCAACAGCACCGCCGGACGCCCTTTAGCACGGGCTGTTTGGGCTGGATAATACGCATCCAGGTATAACGAACGGCCATTACGCTGGCAGTAGGCAATGTTTTCGGCGGCTTTGACACCTGGCGGCAGTCCCGGCTTTACGATCTGAATGGTCGGGTACTGGGTTTTTAATTTTTGATACGTGCTCCAAACCGCAAACGATGTGTCTCGAACGCCCGTCAGACCGTTAACTGGCTGAGCTAGGAGAGATACCTCCGATAAATAATACAAGAGTAAGAACAGGGCCTTTTTTACCATGACTAAATCACTAGTGTACATAATACCAGCCCTATTTGGACTGGGGTTTCACAATTCGATTTGCCAGGTCGAGTTGCAGGGATTTGATGTTAGACAGCACCAGTTCGGCCATTTTTCGGGCACCGAGTTCATTGAAATGCGTGTTGTCTTCTTTGCCATCGGGGTAGTTTGGGTGCTCACCCGGGGCCAGCTGAAGGAACAGTAGTCGGGAGGTTTCGGGACCGAACGTCTGGAGCACGTCCATACTTTGCCGGCTCATGTCGATAAGTGGAGCGTTTGTGGATCGGGCAACGGAGCGGGTCAGTTCGGCATAAACAGTGTGCGTATCCTCAATCTTTCCGGCGGTGTCGAACTGACGCCGGGCAACGGGTGTCAGCAGTACCGGAATGGCTTTTTTAGACCGGCTTTCCCTAATAAAGCGATTTAGGTTTTTCTGAAATTCATCCTCCGTCGTGTAGCTCTTTTTACTCTTTACCTCGTCGTTATGCCCGAATTGAATGAACACATAGTCACCTTCTTTGAGGTTACCCACCACCGACTGCCATCGATTTTCCTCGATAAACGTTCGGGTACTGCGTCCATTCTGGGCGCGGTTATCGACGGTAACGCTCTCGTCGAAAAAATAGGCAAACGGCATTCCCCAGCCCGTTTCGGGGTACGCCTTCACCTGCTTAATCGACATTGTTGAATCGCCAATAAGGTAAACGGTGATTTTAACGGGCGGGGTCGTAAACGAGCCTAAAACGACAAGTAACAGTAGCGCACTGAATCTGAACGGGTAGGGCATACGTTTTTTAGTATAAGTGGGTGTAGAATTGGCCGTCTTGCAGCGTGGACGTACAGGGAATGCCATTCTGCAAGACGGCAAAGGCTTTATGATAACAGCGATTCAGGCAGGAGACTATCGCAGAAAACCCATCAGGTTCTCAACCATAACAGGGGCACCAATGAACAGCGGAGTACGCTGGTGCAGACTCGTTGGTTTAATGTCCAGAATAGCCTGGTGCCCCGACGTAGCCAGGCAACCGGCTTTTTCGGCCAGAAACGCGAGCGGAAAGGCTTCGTAGAGCAAACGCAGCTTACCCGTTGGGGACTTTTGGGTGGGCGGGTACAGGTAAATGCCCCCTTTCAGCAGGTTACGGTGAAAGTCGGCCACCAACGAGCCAATATACCGGGCAGTGTACTCTTTCTGACGACAGCTGGTCAAATACTCCCGGATACCGTCCTCGTAGCTCGCCAGATTGCCGTCGTTGCAGGAGTACGTTTGTCCATCGGCGGGGCTATGAATATCAGGGTGCGACAGGATGAATTCTCCAAGAGACGCGTCGTAGGTAAAGCCGTTGGCGCTGTGCCCTGTGGTATAGACCATAATCGTGGATGAGCCGTACAGAATATAGCCCGCAGCCACCTGCCGACGGCCTCCCTGTAGAAAATCGGCCAGAGAGGGCTCCGTGCCAATGGCTGTTACGCGTCGATAAATGGAAAATATTGTGCCAATGGATACGTTGACGTCGATGTTTGACGAGCCATCCAGCGGGTCAATGGCGACCACATATTTGCCGTTATTGTTGCCGGTAAAAATAATGTCTTCGTCTTCTTCCGAGATAATGGCGCAGGCTTCACCCCCGTTTTTGAGCGCCCGGCTAAAGCGGATATTGGCAATCATGTCCAGTTTTTGTTGACTCTCCCCCTGAACATTTTGAACGCCCATGCCCCCCGTCAGGTCGATGAGACCGGCCCGGTTCACCTCCCGGTGAATGATTTTTCCGGCCAGTGCAATGTCGCGCAGTAACTGCGATAGTTCGCCGGTGGCATAGGGGAAAGCTGTTTGCCGGTGCATGATGTACCGGTCTAGAGTTACACCAACGGGTAATGCCAATGGGTGAGAAGCGGTGATTTCCATGAGGATGGCTGTTTAAACGGAAGGAGTTGATTTACATAGCTTGAGTGTTTCCAGTTATCCAGGTTTTAGTATTGGGTAAATAATGTATTGAACCGCTGAAATAGACCCCCAACCCCCTTCTGTTTTAGGAGGGGCCGGGCCGATACTTAGGTTGGAGGTGGTCCGTTACGCTACCGGTTCGGTCTCGGTCAATCCCAGTTGAACGGGTTGCATCTTCGGAGCCAGCAGGTGCATGACCAGCCAGGCGAGCATGTAGGCCGAACCGCACATCAGAAAGATGATGCCGTAGCCGCTCTGTACATCCCCCGCCTGTTTATAGCTGTCCAAGATACGGCCAACAATTTCGGGGAAGATGATGCCGCCGACCGATCCCGCCATACTGCCAATGCCCACAATGGAGCTAACCGCCCGTTTCGGGAACATATCCGACGCCGTGGTGAAAATATTTGCACTCCAGGCCTGGTGAGCTGCACCGGCCAGGCCAATCAGGGCAACGGTTGTCCAGATGCCCGGCCCGAAACGGACGGCGATAACGGGAATAACCAGCAGTGCAAAAATGAACATGGACGTTTTGCGGGCTTTCCAGACACTCCAGCCCCGGCCAATCAGCGCCGATGACAGGTACCCTCCGCCAATACTGCCGATGCTGACCAGCGTGTAGAGTACGGCCAGATACAGGTTTGGCTTTTTGGTGTCGAGGTGGAAGGTGGTGGAGAAATAATCCTGTAGCCAGAAGAGGAAAAACCACCAGATCGGGTCGGTGAGCATTTTTCCGAAGACGAACGCCCAGGTCTGGCGAACACTCAGCAGCTTACTCCAGGAAACGGGCTTGCCGTGGTCGGCAATGTCGTCGGGGGTGGTTTCGTTGTCGCTGTGAATGTAGTCGAATTCTTCTTTGCTCAGTTTAGCCTGTTTAGCGGGGATTTCGTAGCTAACGTACCAGAAAACCAGCCAGATAAAGCCAACGGCTCCGGTTACGATAAAGGCCATCTGCCAGCCGTAGATGCCTAGTATCCAGGGAACCAAGATAGGGGCGACTACCGCACCGATATTGGCGCCGGAGTTGAAAATGCCCGTTGCCAGCGCTCGTTCTTTCTTGGGGAACCACTCCGCTACCGTCTTGATGGCTGCCGGGAAGTTACCAGCCTCGCCCAGGCCAAGCCCGATTCGGGCGAAGATAAATCCCATCGTACTCGTTGCCAGGGCGTGGGCCATAGCCGCAATACTCCAGAAGATGATAGCGATAGAATAGCCCGTTTTTGTGCCGATCCGGTCGATGAACCGGCCAAAAACGAGCAGACCAATGGCGTAAGCCGCCGAAAAAACCTGCACGATCCGGCTGTAGTCCAGCTCCGACCAGTTGAACTCTTTTTCCAGCGTGGGCTTCAGCAAGCCTACTACCTGCCGGTCGAGGTAGTTGATGGTCGTCGCGAAGAAAAGAAGGGCGACGATTGTCCAGCGATAATTTCCCAGCGGTTTGTTCATGCGGATTTAGGCGTAAAGGATGAAACATGCTGAACCAGGGAGGCTACCCGTTCCTTCAGGGCTTCGGGGGTTAAATTCTGACCCGAAAATAATTGCGAGCCGATACCCACGGCCGTCACGCCCGCCTGAAACCAGGCTGTCAGGCTATCTGTGGTGGGTTCAACACCGCCCGTTACCATGAGCTTAAGACCTGGCATGGGGCCCTTGATGGCTTTGATAAACCCCGGACCCACCACGTTGCCGGGAAACACTTTTACCAGATCGGCACCAAGCACCGTCGCCTGATACAGTTCATTCAGCGTCGAACCCGCCGGAACCCAGGATACACCCCGTTCGCGGCACACATCGCCTACGGCGGCCGTGGTTACGGGTTGCACCACAAAGTCGGCACCGGCATCCAGGAATAATTCAGTATCGGTAGGGGTAAGGATGGTGCCAATGCCCATAGCCATGTCGGGGCAGTTGGCGCGTACGTATTTCACCAGATCAGTAAAAACAGGCAAGGCCATCTCACCCCGGTTAGTGAACTCAAATACCCGAAGACCACCATCATAGCAAGCCTGAACGATAGACTGGGCATGGGCACTGTCGGGATGGTAAAAAACCGGTACAATCGGGTGATTACTGACTAGGTCGAGGATTTTTTCGGAAGTGAAAGCGGACATAAGGGTATTAGGATAAAGTTGTTATTGGAGAATAGCGATTTGTGATATCGGCAATGGTTTGGTTAGTGGCATCGCCCAGTTCCTGCAATTTGCCGAAAGCAGCCGCAGCGGCAAAATTGACCACCTCCTGCGGTGGGTGTGTTTTGTACAAACCATAGATCAAACCCGCCATGAAGCAGTCGCCACTGCCTACCCGGTCAACGACAGAATCGGTCAGCAACTCGGGCGATACATATTGCCTGCCTTCGGTAAATATCGTTGTATAATACCGAAGACCCGTTGGGGGCGTGTCGAACCGGAAGGTATTGGCCACGACCTTAACGCGGGAGAACCGCTCCTGAATAGCTTCCGCTGTGGCCTGAGAATGGGCCAGATAGTCGGCTGTGTGCCCTTTAACATGAATATGCTCATCGACGGGAATCCCCAGCAGGGCGTTAGCCGCCCAGATGTTACCCATCACGACATCGCAATAGTCCATAAGGCCGGGCATAATGTCTTCTGGGGGGGCACCGTACTGCCAAAGCCGCGCCCGATGATTCAGGTCTATCGAAACGGTAATGCCTTTCGCCGATGCTACCGCCATCAGTTCCCGACAGGCTTCGGCCACGTTGGCGCTCAACGCCGGACTTAT
The DNA here is from genome assembly GCF_026391055.1 of Spirosoma sp. GTDB lineage: Bacteria > Bacteroidota > Bacteroidia > Cytophagales > Spirosomataceae > Spirosoma. The sequence goes on from NZ_JAPLET010000019.1 coordinate 167,037, forward strand.
TGCGCTGACGTGCAGCCACTCGGTATCCTGTAAAACAGCGTCCCAGTCTACCTTGTCCGGAGCCAGTTCCGAAAAGGCCGAATGAGCCCGGTCGTAGATAACGCCCGCGTTTTTGAGGTCGGTGCCCTGCGGCAGGTAGTAGGTGCCCACCCGCTGACCGGACCGTACAATGCCCGACGAGTCGATACCATTAGCCTCGATGTAATGTATAATGTCATCGGCGAGGGTATTATGTGGGAGAATCGTACTGTATTTAACCGGAACGTCCCACTTTGCCAGGGCCGTAGCTACATTGAGTTCGGCACCACCCACAAAGACGGGCATCGACGTTTGCCGAATCCATTCGCCGTTGGCAATGGGGGAAAATCGTAGTAATAATTCGCCGAAGCAACAGATTTTGGTCATAGAATAAAAAGTATCCTGCGCGAGCCCTTACGCTTTCTGAGAACCGGCTCTACTAAGTTCATAGAAGAAAGAGCATTTGTGAGCCGTTCTTTACCCAAAGATTTATTTAAAAACTGCCACTGTGTAATCAGGCCGTGTGTTTTTAGATCGGAAAGGATAGTGCGGCAGTTTGTTGTAGCCCGCAATTGAGGTTTAGATTAACTCGTTTATGACCGTTCCGTACGCGTTGATCCGGGCTGTCAGCGTAGCCGAAGCACCCTGTTCGACCAGTTGAAGCAGGTTCTGTACGACAGCCTCGGCGAAACCGGGTAAACGGCTCAGATCAGTACCCCAGAGGCCGGTGTTTTTCAGGGTTGTATCAACGAGCGCTGCGGGCGATAACCCGGCCCATAAACCAGCGAAGTAACCCGCCTGGCTATCGTTGATCGGGTATACTTCGCCCGCCCGTTCGCCCTGCCAGACGTTCTCCTTTTGGGTTACGCCCCGCATAAACAGCAGGTAAGCCGCAAAGCCCAACGCTATGTACTGCGGAGTGGCAGGTTGGGTTGTTACGTCGGCCTGTTCGTAATGATTGAGCAGAACCGGAATAATCCGCATCTTCATTTTGGCCGAATACTGCATGGTGATCCCCAACCAGCGATGTTCGATAAAGGGGTTGCGGAAGCGGTCGAGAACCTGCATACCGAAACGCCGGGCTACGGCCTCGTCAATCGGGTAGGGAATACCTGGAATGAGGTCGGTTAGCATGACCCGGCTAACGAAAGCCGACAATAGCTCATCCTCCATCCCCTCGCGAACCGTAGTAAAGCCGCCCAGAAAGGCCAGCCCGCAACTCAGCGTGTGAGTGCCATTGAGCAGCCGCAACTTCAACTCCCGGAAGAGGTCGATGTCGGGCTGAATAAACACGGAGTTGTCGGCCTGGTGAAAGGACAACGTATTTTTGATATGCTCTTCGTCAGAACCGGCGGGCACATCAATGGCCCATAATCGGTATACCTCCGAAATGATCAGCAGGTCATCCTCGTACCCAAGCTCTTCGGTGAGCGCCTTCCGGGTTGCTGCGTCGGGGTGTCCGGGTACGATCCGGTCGACCAGTGAGTTGCAGCAGGTATTGGCTGTTTCGAGCCAGTGGATGAAGTCAGGCTGTAAGTCGTTCTGGTGCGCCAGTTCGCGTAAAATAGATGCCAGCGTCGTCCCATTATCGGGAATGAGTTCCGTTGGAACTATAACTAATCCTTTATTAAGGTCGCCGGAAAAGACTTTGTAACGGGCGTATAGTACGGCCAGTAACTTACCGGGAAATGAGTCCGGGGGCGACTGGTGAATGCTGTCCTGAGTTAATTGAATACCTACTTCTGTGGTGTTCGAAATCACAATTTGCAGATCCGGGCTGGCAGCAAGGTGTAAAATTTCATCCCATTGCTGTTTCGCCGACAACACACGGCTGATGGCCGAGCAGATTACATTTTCTTCGGCCGTCTGCCCGTTTTCGATTCCCCGGATGCAGAGCGTATACAAGTTATCCTGTCGGGCAAACGCGGTCATATCGCCCCCATCAGTTGATTTGACAACGACGATACGGCCATTGAAAATACCCTGCCGATTGGCTCGGTCGATCAGGTAATCGGGCAGGCCACGCAACAGAACGCCCGTTCCGAACTGCAAAACCCGCTCGGGCAGTTGCTGAACATGGGCGGGCGGCAGGCTGATGGCGGTTGGGGAAGCATGCGTAGCGAGCGTCGTTATCGATAAGGTGCTCATAAATTAGCGGACGGGTTAATGGATGACCAAAGAAGATCGAAAATTATCTTTTTCTAGGAATAGGCTGCGATGAAACCGGAGTGTGTCTCCTGATAGACAGCTTAAGAGTAAGGAGGCTATTTATTAAATAGAAGAATTACGCCATATTTATTCACGCAAACGTTATCGGGAACGTTACCACGTTTATGAATGCATTTGAGTAATCGGCCTATGGGTAGCAAACGGGCTGAAAGGCCTTATTGAAGCAGGCTGTCTGGGTGCCAATAAATTTTTGTATTTTACTAATACGCCAACTTGGATACGATTACGATAAAAGATATTGCCCGTGCGTTAAATCTCTCGACCTCAACCGTTTCGAGGGCGTTGCGGGATAGCTACGAAATTAATCCTGAAACCAAACGGCTGGTTACTGAATATGCAGAGCGGCTCAACTACCGGCCTAACCCAATTGCGCTGAGTTTAAAGGAAAACCGAAGCCGGGTTATTGCGGTTATCGTTCCGCAGATTGCCAATAACTTTTTCTCACAGGTGATCAACGGCATAGAGGCCATTGCCTACAATCGGGGATACCACGTTATTATTTTCCAGAGTCACGAGTCGTATGAACGGGAGATGCTAACGGTACAGCAGGCAGTGGCCCGCAAAGCCGACGGCCTGCTTATTTCGTTGTCGAGCGGTACACTCGACGTAACTTACCTGCGGGAGTTACAGGATAAAAAACTGCCTATTGTTCTCTTTGACCGGGTTTCGGCTCAACTGACCAGCCCTAGTGTGTCGGCCGATAATTTTGCCGGTGCTTTTGCGGCTACCGAGCATTTACTGCAAAGCGGTCGCCGACGGATTGCCCATCTGACCATGCCCTCCCATATTTCGGTAACGCAGGAACGGCTGGCCGGTTATCGGGCGGCTCTGGAGCAGTATGGAATAGACTACGATGAGAACCTGGTACGGTACGGCTGGTTTGGGCAGGATGAAGTAGAGCCGCTGGTCGACGAACTACTGACGTACGCTCCGGATGCGTTTTTTGCGGCTGGCGACCGGCTGTCTTTAGGCTGTCTGGCTGCGTTGAAAAACAGAAATATTGCCATTCCCGGCGATGTGTCGCTGATTGGGTTCACGAACAGTACGGTTGCTGATTTGCTGGCTCCGCCCTTAACGACTGTTGAGCAACCGGCTCTTGATATTGGCCAGATTGCCGCCGAACAGTTAATCAATCTGATTGAAGGCAAACAGCGTGATCCGCAGCCTAACCCAATCAAAATCCCGACCCGGCTAAATATTCGGACATCCTCGAAATGAAAAAGGACCAGACAGGCTGTCTGCTATATTACGGCGCTGAACTGGTACGTTCCGGAACCAACGGTCACTTGTAGAAATCCGTCTCTGGTACCAATCACCCGGATGTCAGGGCTGGCTGTCAGAGCTTTATTGCTCTCCAAAACGCTCTCTGGCTTAGTAGTTGGGATGAACACGGTAGCGATGGTATTCACCGGAACGACGACATTCAGACGAACGCGATTACCTTCTTTTTTCCAGGATGATACAATCGTTCCGTTGATGGATTGATAGCTGGCATTGACGGCATTGATCCCCTCCGGTGCCAGTTCGGGCCTGATGATGAACGTTCGATAACCCGCTTCTTCTGCTTTTATCCCGGCCGCATTGCCAAACAGCCACTCGTTCACCGATCCAAAGGCGTAATGGTTGAAGGAGTTCATACCGGCATTGTTTTCGAACCCTTTTCCTTTAATGTAGCTATTCCAGCGCTCCCAGATGGTATTGGCTCCGTTCACCACCTCGAAACCCCAGGATGGATACTCGGTGCTTAGCAAAAGTTTGTACGCTTGGTTGGTGTGCCCCGTCATGGACAGCGACGGCAAGAGGGGCTTCACTCCCAGAAATCCAGTCGAGAGCTTGTTGTCGTTCGCTTTGATCAGGTCGACCAGCCAGTTGCCCGCTTTGGGGGTTAAATTCGGGGCGATCATGTTCATGTAAATGGCATTGGCGTAGGCGGTTTGCGTGTGGCCTTCGAACCCCATTTCGCCGTCGACATAGCCTTCGCCATTGCCATAAGCGGCACTGTTTGTTTTAAAACGGCCGTTGCTGTCGGCATAATGAGCCATAAAAGCCTGTTTGATTTTCGTAAACATAGTGGTGTAATACGTAGCTTCGTCGGGCTTCCCAATGGCCTTTGCCATATCGGCCATCATGGACGCTGCATAACCAAAATATAGGGTTGCCAGCATATCAGGGGGCGTTTTCTTGCCGACCGAAAGCCAGTCGCCGAACCCGCCTTTGGGAGAAACTTCGGCGAAAGAGCCTTCCTTGTAGACGTAGGTGCCCTGGCTTTTAGCTTCCATAAACTTCAGGTACGCCACCATATTCGGCCAGAATTTCTGGATAACGCGGGTGTCGCCGTAGGTTTTGTAGATCGTGTAGGGGCAGATGATACCGGCCTCCGACCAGCCGGGCGAGTAGGTGTCCGTTTTGCGGACGTTGGGCGCTGGGGCGTAGATCGGATAGGCGTTGTCAGGTCGCTGGGCGTCGTTGAGGTCGACCAGCCATTTGGTGAAAAAAGCCGAAATGTCGTTGTTGAACGTCGCCGATTGAACGTATGCCTGGGCATCGCCGGTCCAGCCCAGCCGCTCATCCCGCTGGGGACAATCGGTCGGTACATCAACATAGTTGGAACGCTGTGTCCAGACGATGTTCTGGTATAGCTTGTTAATCAGTTTATTGTCGGTTTCAAACGTGCCCGTTTCGGGGGTGGCGGAAGTTAATACGATTCCGGTAATAGCGTCCAGTCCGGGGGCTGATCTAAAACCAGCTACATCTACATATTGAAAGCCGTGGTAGGTGAACTTGGGCGTCCAGGTTTCGCCCTTCGGATCACCCTTGAGAATATACGTATCCGTAGCGCGGGCTTTGCGCAGGTTTTCGGTCATGATGTCGCCGTTGGGAAAGAGCACTTCGCCGAAGCGTAGACGAAGGGTATCGCCTTTGTTGCCCTTTACACAGAGCCGCACTACACCCGCAAAGTTTTGCCCCAGGTCGAACAGGTAATGCCCGCCCGATTTTGGCGTAACCGTTTTGGCTTTCAACTCCTGAAAAGCGCGAACAGGATTTCCCGGATAAGCCTCAATCTGCCGGTCAGCCTTATCCGGGAAAACGGTACTGCTCTTCCAGTTGGTATCGTTGAAGCCCGGTTTGCTCCAGTTGTCGAAGGCCAGATTGGCGTTGTAGGTCTCGCCGTTCAAAATATCCGCTTCGAGGATAGGGCCGTGGCTGGTCTTCCAGCTTTGGTCGGTGGCAATCGTTTCAGTTTTGCCGTTGGTGTATTCGACTTCCAACTGAGCTTTCAGCAGGGGGACGTCACCGTAGAAGTTCTTCACAACCGGGTTTCCAACGAGTAGGGCATAGCCGAGATAGCCCGCATACCAACCATCGGCAATGATGGCCCCCAGCGCGTTTTTGCCGGTTTTTATATTGGCCGTTACATCGTAGGTCTGGTAGTAAACCCGCTTGTTGTAGTCGGTCCAGCCGGGTGTAAAGTAGTCGGTCCCGATCCGTTTTCCGTTGATCTGACATTCGTACAGTCCCAGCGATGTTACGTACAATCGGGCTTTTTTGACCGGGGCCGTCAGTTGAATTTCTTTTCTAAAAAAAGGAGCCGGGGGCAGGTGATACGTTTTACCCTTTCCCAAAGTGGTCAGGTCGTTCCCAATCCAATTGGCTGACCAGTCGGCTTTGGTGAGCAGGCCCATTTCCCAGGTTGCAACGGCGCTCCAAGGACCAGGTTGACCGCTTTTGTCCCAGCTACGAACTTTCCAGTAACAGATGGTTCGGGAGGGGAGGGTTTTACCGGCGTATTCAATCTGATTGGTAGTATTACCCGTTACCTTGGCGGAATTCCATAAATCAGCTTTTTCGGCATTCAATAAAGCGGTCGACGATGCTACCAGTATCTGATAAGCCGTTTGAAGCTGACCGCGTCCGGTAGCCGTTAACTCCCAGCTTAAGCGGGGTTTATCGACGTCGACGACCGGGTTTTGTTTGTACTCAGTTCGTAAATGAACTGGTGTTAGGTTAGCGGAAATTGCCTCCGATGTCGTGAATAGAATCGTTATGAAGCACGTCATTAGCCAGACGGTCAGCGCATTAAGCCGGGCGAATTTCATAGAGTGAATGGGTATATGGACACTATAAGTAACAGACAGGCGGTGACCTACTTATAATACGGATTGCCCAGCGAGTCAATGTAAGCCCAGGGGTAATTCCATTTATCCATGTACACGTTTCCGGTCTGGAAGTTATCGTTGGCGGCCCGGAGTTTTTTCGCTAGAATACCCTCAAGTTGTTTCTGAGTCCCGGCCAGTTTAGGCTTATTGGCCAGATTCGTGAGCTGATAGGGATCCTGCTGGTTATCGTACAGCAGCCACGGGCCTTTCAGGTCGCGCACGTAGGTAAATCGCGCCGTACGAATTCCCCGATATTCGCGGCCACCGCGCCCATAATTCCATTGGTGAAACGGTACGATACAGGCAATCAGGGCGGCATCGTCCAGCCGGGGAGTACGGGGCTGGCGTATCAGGCTGGCAACGTTCTTCCCCTGTACACTGGCCGGAATGGACTGGCCACTCAGCGAAAGCACCGTAGGCATCACATCGGTAAGTGTGATGGGTACATCCAGCGTGCGCCCTTTCCGACTCAGTTCAGCGGGATACTTGAGCAAGAACGGTATCCGAATGGACTCGTCCCAGGGTTTCTGTTTGTTGATCTGATCGTGCGAGTACAGCATATCGCCGTGGTCGGAAGTGAACACGAAAATGGTGTTTTCATCCAGTTTAGCCCCTTTCAGCGCGGCCTGTAACCGACCAATGCAGTCGTCGAGGGCGTTGATATGCGCGTAATATCCTTTCAGAGCCCGGTTGGCTTCCATCGTGTCTTTGGCGGGTACATTGGGTCGCAGGGACAGGGATTTGTCGGCGTACCGCTGGCGGTATTCTTTCGGGGCCGTCTGGTACGGGTCGTGCGGTGGCCCCCAGGCGAGCACCAATAGAAACGGCTCTTTGCGCGACTGAGTCATGAACGAAATGGCCGAATCCGTCTGGCTGATGGCATCGTACTGCTGCCAGACAAACCGCTTGTTCACCTCGTTGTAGTAAGGCGAATTGTTGTAATCGTGGGTGCATTCCAGCCCCCGCCAGTACTCGAAGCCCTGCCGCCGATCGGCCGGAATCGGTGCCAGACGACCGGCTGCGAAATCTTTAGCCAGTCCCCCGTTGATGTGCCATTTACCAATGAATCCGGTTTTGTAGCCGTTTTTCTGGCATACTTCGGCCAGCGTCACAGCTTCGTTGCGCAGCGGGCGGTCGTTATAAAATACCCCGTGGGTGGTGGCATGCTGCCCCGTTAACAGGCTGGCCCGGCTTGGTGAGCAGACCGGCACTTCGGCCACGCACAGGCGGGCGTTGACCGATTCCTGGGCCAGTTTATCCAGATTCGGCGTGATCACCTCCCGATTACCCGCGTAGCCGAGGTCCTGCGCCCGCCACTGGTCGGCCATGACAATCACGATATTAGGTTTACGGATACCGGCCTGACTGGGCGTTGGCTGGGTAGGTGTGGGCGATGGTTTCCCGGCGATCAGACCGGTTAGCAGCGCACCGGCTACACAAAGGGATATATACTTCATAGCTGATTATCGGTTGGAGGGCTATCGAGCGGCTTCTTTGAGTTGGTCAAAAATGGGCAGCAGTGACTTCTTTACCGCTTTTCCCATGGGCTCAACCGCCAGATTACGGAGTTCCAGCGGGTCGGTTTTCAGGTTGTACACTTCTTCGTAGCTATCCGCCGGTTCGCGAAGGTTGAAATAGTGGACGTACTTTCGGTCGGCACTCAGCACCCCTTCGGATTGTGGGATGAATACGGCTGGGGTATTAAACATATGCTCGAAAAAGAATTCCGTTCGCCAGGGTGTTTTAAGCGATGCGCCATCGCGATTGTCCATAAGTTGCGTAAGGCTGCGGCCCTGCATCCGGCTTGGAACGTGCACACCCGCCATCGTGAGCAGGGTGGGAGCGAAATCAATATTGAGCGTATACTTGTCGGTGGTACGGCCTTTCCGGTCCGGTCGGCGGGGATCATAAATGATGAGCGGCACCCGGATCGACAACTCGTGGCCGTACCATTTATCGGCAAAGCCATATTCGCCTTCGTAAAACCCGTTGTCGCTGGTGTACACGATGATGGTATTGTCGGCGAGTCCGCGCTCCTGCAAGGCTCGGCGGAGATGGCCCACCACGTCATCAATGCCCGTAATCAGTCGGTTATACGATTTGGTCGTCTGCTGAAACATCGAATCGGTAGCGAATCGGCGGCTCCAGCGAATGCGGGATTCGTTCTGGTCGTTGTGCCGAAACCAGTCCGGAAACTGCCGGTAGTAGTTGTCGTCGGCAGCAGCGGGGCGTTTCAGGATCTGGTCGCGGTAGAGGTCGGTGAACCGCTCGGCGTAGGGGAATTCGGGGTTGGCCGCATCCTGCGCGTGGGGCGCTTTAAAGCTCACCGACAGGCAAAACGGTTTTCCGGCCGGATTTCCCTGAATGAACTCGTCCATTTGCTGGCCCATCAAGTCCGTCAGGTGAATTGGCTTTCCTTGCGCATCCTTTGCCGCATAGTTGCCCTGCCCGTCGAAGCCGCGCCAGTAATCGTATTCATTGACGGGCATCACATTTCCCACGCCATACTTGCCAATGAACCCTGTTCTATACCCGGCTTTGCGGAGTAGCACCGGGTAGGTCTGCGCCAGGGCAGAATCTGTAAAGGGTGTCACAAAATCCACAATCCCGTGCCTACGGGCGTACTGCCCGCTCAGGATACTGGCCCGGCTGATGCAGCAGATGGGCGTAGTCACGTACGAGCGCCTGAAATAGAACCCCTCCCGCGCCAGCCGGTCGAGGTTAGGTGTCTGGATTGTTTTGTTTCCGGCAACGCCCAGCGCATCCCACCGCTGGTCGTCGGCCAGCAGGAAAATGATATTGGGAGCTGTGGGCGGGCGCGATGCCGGATCAATCGGCTGCCGAAGACCGAGCACCACGGCCAGACCGACAACGGAGAGCAGGAGCCGTTTCAAGAATTTTTTAGGAAAGGGTTAGAAATAAAGTTGTTCATTTGAAAATGTCAAAGCTTAGCGGACCTCAAGTGCGCTGTTTTAGTGAGAGCACAGTGCATAGCAGCTTATCGACAAACAAGGCTGCCTTATCACTGTCAAATTGAAATTTTTTTAGGAATTTATGAACCTCTTTAAGATTTAATGTGCCTGTAAGTAATATTCCTCCGCCTGAAGACCTAAAACGGGTAACCAATTAGAACTTTACGTACTTGTTAACGTAAGGCTATCGTTCTCGGGAAGACGAGCGTAAAGCCAGGTAATTGTGACATTGATTAGCTGCTTCCGTCCGAATAATAGCCTTATCGTGATACAGTTGTCCCGATTTTCAATTGTTAATTCAGTCTATTGCATCTGTTAGCCCTACTTATCATTTGCCTGACATTCTCAGGAACTACCTCTCCGGAAGCCGTTGGCAACCCGTTTTACTTTAAATCAGGTATCAGGCACAGCCATCAATCGGGTCAAAAAAAGAAGAAGGTCGCTAAGGCGCTCCGGCAAAAGACCAGAGGTCGAAAAACCAGTGCGCGTAAGCCCGTTCAGGCCCGATCCAAGTCGAAGAAGACTCGCCAGTCTCTGTCTGCTACTAAACGAAATCGTACGATTGTTCCGGCCAAAAAAAGGAAACCCGTTGTTAAAAAAGTAGCCTTGCCCTTAAGTCAACGACTCGCTATTATGGGGAGCCGGTACGCAACCATCCCGACCCTAGACGGTCAACTTAGCGGAACGGTGTATTACCTGGCTTCCGGGCACGGTGGCCCCGATCCGGGAGCCATTGGCCGGTATGGTAAGCAGCTTTTACCCGAAGATGAATATGCGTATGATGTGACGCTACGGCTTGCCCGGCTGCTTATCCAGCATGGCGCAACGGTGTACATGATCGTGCAGGACCGGAATGATGGTATTCGGGATCAGGCGGTGCTGCCCATCGATTACGATGAAGTGGCGTACCCAAACCAGACCATACCCCTAAATCAAACCAGTCGGCTACGGCAGACAACGACGGCCGTCAATGGTGAATACGCCCGCCACAAAGGGCAGTACCAGCGGTTTATCACCATTCACGTCGATAGCCGTAGCAAAGGAGAAACGACCGATGTTTTTTTCTACCATCACCCGCAGAGTAAAGTCGGGTTGCGACTGGCGCGGCACATTCATAAAACGTTTCTGGCCAACTACCGGCGCCATCGCCCCGCCCGTCCCTACATGGGCCGGGTGAGCAGCCGGGGAAGCTTATACGTGGTGAAGAATAGCCACCCGCCTACGGTCTTTATTGAACTGGGCAACATCCAGAATTCGCTGGACCAGCGCCGGTTCCTCATCCCGCAAAACCGGCAGGCCCTGGCCAACTGGATGTGCCAGGGCATACTGACAGACTATAGGACGAGGTAGCTGATTTTAGTCTTTACTTCTTCATGGTCAAAACATTAGCCGGGGCGGATGCATCAGTTTCTACCGTTTTCTTCGCGTGCGAGGTGTCGGTGTTCAGGAGCCGGATACCGCCGGAACGCTCCCCGGCTATGTGCATCAGCAAGTCAGCTTTATCGGTAAAGTGAAAGGTATCTAGCGTAATGTCGCGGCTATTCTGTACCTGCATAACGGTTTTATTGCTGGTGAGCAGCGACACATTTTTCAGCCGGATATTCTCGGCTTCGATACAAACCAGCCCTTTGTGGCTTTGCAGTACCGCATTCTCGATCAGAATATCCTTCACCGCCATCTCGGGCAAACCCCGGATCAGAATAGCTGTTTCGGCACCTTTACAGGTCACGTTCCGAATCTGAAACGACCGGAACTGGGGCGTAGCCTCAGAAAGGGGCTGCGGTTGGATGACGGGTAGTTCATTGCTTTCGCCCTGTTGTGGCACCGGGTCTTTGGCGGCATAATACATGTCGAACAGAATAGCCTCCCCGGCAATATCGGTCATGTCGATCCCATCCACGAAGATGTTCTCGACCACACCACCCCGGCCCCGCGCTGTCTTGAAACGCAGGCCAACATCGGTGCCCATGAACGTACAGTTCGACACATACAGGTTTTTTACCCCGCCCGACATTTCGCTGCCGATCACAAAGCCGCCATGCGCATGATACACCCGGCTATTCCGAACGATGATGTTTTCGGTGGGAACGCCCCGTTTGCGACCCTGCTCATCGCGCCCCGATTTAATGCAGATACCATCGTCGCCCACATCGAACGTACAGTCGTCGACAAGCCCGTTCCGGCAGGATTCCAGGTCTAGCCCGTCGCCGTTTTGGGCATACCACGGATTTTTGACCGTAACCCGGCGAAGGGTAATGTCTTCACAGAGAAGCGGATGCAGGCACCAGGCGGGCGAGTTCTGAAACGTAACTCCCTCCAGCAGAATGCGCTTACAGCGGGTAAGGCTCACCATATTTGGCCGAAGAAAATCCTTGATGCCTTCGTAATAAGCCATCGATTGCCCCGCTTTGATGGGTTCGCTGGCCCCTTTCAGCGATTGCGCTGTTGGGTACCAGGTATCCTGTTTTTCGTTCAGTACGCCACCGGAAGCGACCAGTTTTTTCCACTGGTCGGCGGTGAGTTTGCTTTTCTTGACCATCCGCCAGGCTTCTCCGGCGCCGTCAAGTATACCTTCGCCCGTAATGGCAATATTCTCCAGGCCAACGCCCGAAACAGGAGCCTGATTCCGAACAGCCTCTTCACCCTCCCAGGTTGTGCTCACCAGCGGATACACATCCCGGCGGTTTGTGAACTGAAGCAACGCTCCTTTGGCTAAGTGAAGGTTTACGTTACTTTTCAGCGTAATGGGACCCGTCAGCCAAAGGCCACGCGGAATCAGCACGACACCCCCGCCAGCTTTATTACATTGGTCAATCGCCTTGTTGATGGCGACCGTGTTCAGTGTCAGACCATCGGCGACCGCGTCCAATTTGCTGATCGTAATCGTATCCTTTTTAAAGCTGGGCGTTACTGCTTTGGGTAGGTCAGGTGGGCTGGCCGACACAACTTGAGCGATGGCGGCAAGGCATAGAATAGTGAATCCTGTTGCTGTTTTCATAAGGGTCTTCTACTACAAAAGAGCCGGAACAGATTCTAGTCCACGGTTCCGAATCGGGTATCCAGTTGGAATTTCTCTCTAAAGTGACCTTAAATCCGGCATCCATTCAAGCGATATCCCCCTTTTTTTTGTGCAATCGTTGCCGGGAACGATGCCAAACTCTGGTTTTAGCTTGGCTTGAATGGAAGAACACACCGTCTTTGCTTTATCAGGCTCCAATTAATCGTGCTAAATAGTCCTGAAAAATTCACAGAAACTTTTACAGGCAACGATCTGGAACAGGAACTTTATGTACTTTTGACACAAAGAGAAAAATGATGTTTATGAAGCGGATATACAGCCAGCTTATTGCGCTACTACTGGTCGGGAACAATTGGGTACAAGCCCAGCAGGCACATGTTAATCTTGACTGGAACCCTCAAAAAAATACCCAGAACTTGCTGCCTTTCGGTGCCAGCGTCATCTCTCCCGAAGTTCGTGACGACCACACCGTTACCTTCCGGCTCAAAGCTCCCGATGCCAGAGCCGTTCTGCTGACCGGTGGTCCTATGCTGCTGGCCCTGAAGGCAAAAGATCCCATTCCCTTTCAAAAGAGCGACGACGGTCTGTGGTCGTTGACGGTTGGGCCGCTCAAGCCCGATATGTACGTATACAAATTTATTATCGACGGCGTGCAGGTTGTCGATCCGAACAATACGCTGACGGGCTTCAACGACCAGCCCGGCTATAGTAATCTGGTCGTTCAGGGCGATGGCCCCGCTTATTACGATGCGAAGCCTGTTCCGCACGGAGCGGTTACACGACACATTTACCATTCGGACGTGCTCAATGGCGAGCGGGAAATGTACGTCTATACGCCCCCCGGTTATACGCCTAAAAAGAAGTACCCGGTGCTGTACCTGATGGGTGGTAGTGGCGAACTGGCCTCCGGATGGGCGCTCGATGGTCGTGCCAATTTCATTGCCGATAATTTGATCGCCGAAGGTAAAATGGTGCCAATGCTCATTGCCATGCCCAACAATCAGGTGGTTCATCGCAACGATCCGGCGCATACCGAGAAGACGTTCCCACTATTGGAAGAGGAATTGAAAAAGCAGGTCATCCCGCTGATCGACAAGTCCTACAGCACCCGCGCCGACCGCAAAGGACGTGCCCTGGCGGGTCTGTCTATGGGAGGGCGGCATACGCAACTGGTTGGGTTGAAAAATCTTGATCTGTTCAGCGCCTTCGGTGTCCTGAGTGCGGGCGATCTGGAAACTGAAAAAGTTAGTGCGGCTTTTCTCAACGACCCGGCCGCGAACCGGAAGGTTGATTACTTATTGGTAGGGCAGGGAACCGGTGAGGTAGAAACCATCGGTAAACGGGCCGTAGCCCTGCATGAAGCGCTGCAAAAGCATACGATTAAACATGATTATTACGTCGGTGGCGAAGGGGCTCATGACTGGGGCACCTGGCGGCATCTGCTGTATTACAAACTATTGCCCAACCTTTGGCGGTAATGACAATGATAGCGAATGATAATAAACCCAAGTATATGAAAATCAATATAACCACTCCACGTTTGCTGGTAACCCTCGCTGCAACGGTTGTTGCAGTTGGCGCTCTGGCGCAGGCACCCCAGCGGACCCCCACGCCCAACGACACGCTCAAATCACCCAAAGTGCTGGACGACAAGCGGGTGATGATTCAAATTTACGCACCCAAAGCCAGCGAGGTAAGAGTGGGTGGTGATTTTCTGTCGGGCGGTAAACCCATCAGCCTGACCAAGAATGACGTGGGCGTCTGGTCGGCGACGACCGGCCCGCTCCGCCCGGATTATTATTCGTACACGCTCATGGTGGATGGCGTTCGGACGATGGACCCCAAGAATCCGATTATCAAACAGGGCATCAGCAGTTTGGAAAATATCATGCTCGTGCCGGGTGCCGAAACCGCTTTTGAGGATAACAAGGCTGTGCCGCATGGCGAAGTTCGGGAAGTCTGGTACTCGTCGAAATCGCTCAACATGATGCGCCGGATGCACGTGTACACGCCACCGGGTTATGAAAAAGGTAATACCAAATACCCCGTCTTTTACCTGCTCCACGGTGCCGGAGATGACGATTCGGGCTGGAATACCATTGGCCGGGCGGGTTTTATTATCGATAATCTGCTGGCTGCGGGACAGGCCAAACCTATGATTGTGGTCATGCCTAACGGGAGTATGCCGCTGCCCCCATCGAGTGGAATGAATCCTCAGGCCATGAATACCATCCGGTCCATGTTCGCCAATGATTTGCTCAACGACATCATGCCAACGGTGGAGAAAACCTACCGCACATTGCCCAATCGCGAAAATCGGGCGTTGGCGGGCCTGAGCATGGGTGGTTTCCAGACGCTGGATGTGAGCCTGACCCGCCCTGAACTATTCAACTACGTTGGGGTATTCAGTTCCGGATTTTTCGGGGCTTCCATCGACGAAGCCGAAACCAAATATGCCAAATCGCTGAACGATCCTTCGTTCAACAAGAACAAAAAACTGTTCTGGATCGGTATTGGTAAAGATGATTTCGTGATGGATGCCAACAAGAAAACGCTGGCCCTCCTCGACAAGCACCAGATCAAATACCAGTACAAAGAAACCTCCGGCGGTCACACCTGGATCAACTGGCGGCAGTACCTCAATGAGTATGTGCCCATGCTGTTCAAGTAAGTGAAACTTGATTTTTAAAAAATACCCCACCCCAAACGGTACGCCGTCGCGGCCCTCCCCTTTTATCAAGGGTATAGTTTGAGGTGGGGTATTTTCTTTTAACCATACCCATTCTACAACCTACCTCATGAACCCAACTCGATTACGTTTACTGCTTTGCTTCCTGTGCTTTTCTACCCTTTCCTTTGCCGCTAAAGTCGATTCGCTGGATGTGCCGTCGGCCGCAATGAAGAAGAACCTGCGGGCGGCTGTGGTGCTGCCGAATTCTTACGCCAAAGGCAAAGCCAATTATCCCGTTTTGTATTTGCTGCATGGGGGTGGCGGGAAGTTTAACGACTGGCTGAATAAAACGCCCGATAAAATGCTGCTGCATAATCTGGCCGATCAATACAACATCATTATCGTGACGCCGGAAGGGGAACCCTTAAGCGGTTATCTGGATAGCCCCATTCAGAAAGACAACCTTTTCGAAACCTACATCACCAAAGAGGTCGTCGAAAAAATTGATAACACCTACCGCACTATCCGCGACCGTAAGGGGCGGGTCATTACGGGCCTAAGCATGGGTGGTCATGGTGCCTTGTACCTGTCGGGCCGTCATCCGGAGGTTTACTGTGCTGCCGGTAGCATGAGCGGAGCACTCGATCTGTCAATCACGCATTGGAAAATTACGCCGGAGTTTGCAAAACAGATTGCGCCGGGATTCACCCGGATATTGGGACCCGTTGGGGCAACACCCGACTTATACGCGGCTAACTCGGTCGTGAACATGGCCGATAAACTGAAAGCCAACGCCCTGCCACTGATCATTGATTGTGGAGTCGACGACTTCCTGATCGAGCCGAACCGGGAGTTGCACCGTCGGCTGGTGTACAACCAGACTCCGCACGACTATACCGAGCATCCCGGTGCGCATACCTGGGACTATTGGGAGAATTCGCTCCCATCGCATGTCTTGTTTTTTAGCAAAATATTGACCCAAAACGGCATTGTTGTTCCCTGATCTACCCGTGACTTGTATGAAAAAACTTATTATCTGCCTTAGCCTGCTGGTTACCGGACTGTCTCAGGCGCAGAATTTTCCGGCGCGCACCCCGACGCCCAATGATACCCTGGTTTCGGCCAGAATTTTACCTGATAGTAGGTTGCGTTTTAGCATCTACGCCCCCAAAGCCACCGAGGTAACGGTGAACGGCGACTTTATGGCAGGGCAGCCAGCCGCCAGTCTGACGAAGCAGGCCAATGGCGTATGGGCAACCACCGTTGGGCCATTGGCTTCCAATCTGTATACGTACGATTTTATGGTGGACGGCATCAAAACGTTCGATCCGAAAAATCCGCAATATAAAGAGAGCCTGAATGGTCTGTCGAACCTGGTTACGATACCGGGAAAAGAGACCGATTACCTGACTGAAAAAAATGTACCGCATGGTCGGGTCGAGATTGTCTGGTACCCATCGGCTTCACTGGGTATAACCCGCCGGATGCACGTGTATACCCCACCGGGTTATGAAAAGTCGACGGCCAAATTACCGGTTCTGTACCTGCTTCATGGCGGGGGCGATAACGATGCCAGTTGGATGACCGTGGGGCGGGCCAATTTCATCCTGGATAACCTGCTGGCCGAAGGGAAGATGAAACCCATGCTGGTGGTCATGCCTGCTGGACATACGCCCACACCCGGTATACACATGGGCGCTGGCCCGGAGCAGGACCCGTTTTGCATTGATTTTATGGGTAGCGTGATGCCGTTCATTGAGAAGGAGTACCGCGTGTCGACCCGTCGGGAAGACCGGGCTATTGCGGGCCTGTCGATGGGGGGCATTCAGGTACTGAACATTGCCCTCTGGCATCCGGAGAAATTCAGCTATGTGCTTCCACTGAGTACCGGCTACTTCCCGCCTGTCATCAAAGAGCTGGAAGAAAAGTACCAGGCCGTGCTGAAAAATCCGGAAATCAATCGGATCAAATTAGTCTGGATTGCCATGGGTGGCCCAGCCGATATTGCCTATCAGAATAACAAGAACATGATGGCCCTCTTCGATAAGAACGGTATAAAATACCAGTATGTCGAAGTGCCCGGCGGGCACTCGTTCCTGGCGTGGCGAAATAATCTACACACCTTTGCCCCATTACTATTTCGCTAACTACCTGCGATCAGGGACTGGCTTCCTGAATCCCGCGTTCGTATCTCCCAACTTGTACACCCTTCATGAAAAGACGAAGCTTTCTTAAAAACAGCTCCACAGCCGGGCTGATGGCCATTATCACGCCAACCGGCATCCTGGACATTCGTAAAAAACAGGCTACACAACCTGCCGCCGTTGCCGAATCGTTCGCCGACGCCTTCCTCAATCCGCCAGCGTCGGCACGGGCGCAATGCTGGTGGCACTGGATGAATGGCAACGTCACCGCCGACGGAATCACCCGCGACCTGGAAGCCATGAAGCAGATCGGGCTGGGCGGGTTCCAGAACTTCGACGCCGGCACGGGTATTCCCAAGGGTCCTGTGGTGTATCTGAGTCCCGAATGGCTGGCGCTGAAAGAACATACCATTAAGGAAGCCGAGCGGCTGGGGCTGGAGTTTACCATGCACAACTGCCCCGGCTGGTCGTCGAGTGGCGGGCCGTGGATCACACCCGAACTCGGCATGCAACAGGTGAGCTGGAGTGAAACTTTCGTGACGGGTGGCCAGGCCGTAACGCTCCCGCTGGCGCAACCGCTTACCAATCTGAATTATTACCGGGATGTGGCGGTGATTGCCTACCCATCGCTCCCCGGCGAAGTATCGCTGTCGGCTGTTGTTCAGCAGGTTAGTGCCAATGGGAGTGGGGCGGTTTCTGCCGACGAACTGGCCGGAAGCAAAGGTGTGTCGATTATGGCCGAGGCCGAGGATAAACCTGTTACGCTGCTTATTGAATTTAAACAGCCCTACGAAGCGCGCTCCATTGCGTTTTTGAGTAAGCCCCTGGGCAAACCCCGACCGGCTGGTGGTTTTGGTGGCGGTCCGCAGCTAACGCTCGAACTGTCGGACGATGGGCAGACGTTTCGGAAGCTAACCTCGATTGGTACCGGGCGTTCGTCAGATCTGTCGCTGAGCCTGGCGGAGTTCCCGGCAACGAAAGCGAAGTTTTTCCGGCTGACATCGCCCGGAGCGCGTCAGTTCTCTCAGCTTCGTTTTTCGGGAGCGGCACGGCTGGCCGACTGGCGAAAGAAAGCCAACAGTGCCTTTGGTGTCATGGGCGTCACGCCCGATCCCGACGGCAGTACCAAAGCTGCTATCCCGCTGGATGCGCTTGTCGATCTCAGTTCATTCATAAAAGACGGAGTGCTCACCTGGACGGCCCCGGCGGGCAACTGGACGGTACTTCGGATGGGCTACACCCCAAACGGCGAGATGAACCGGTCGGCACCCGATACGGGCGTTGGGCTGGAATGCGATAAATACAGTGCAGCGGCCATTGATTTCCATTTCAATAAAATGATGGAAAATCTACTGCCAACGCTCGGGCCAATGGCAAAAAAAGGCCGCGTCGGGATGCTCATCGACAGTTATGAAGTAGGTATGCAGAACTGGACGGCGCAGTTTCCGCAGGCGTTTCAGGCCCGCTCGGGCTATTCGCTCCTGAACTATCTCCCGGCATTCACCGGGCGCATTGTGGGCGATGCCGATACCACCGAGCGGTTCTTGTGGGATGTACGCCGAACCCAGGCCGATCTCATCGCTGATAATTACTACGGACGATTCCGCGAGTTGTGCCATAAAAACGGTATTACGGCCTACACCGAACCCTACGACCGGGGGCCAATGGAAGAAATGCAGATTGGTGCCCGCGTCGACGTGAACATGGGCGAATTCTGGAATGGTCTTTCGGCGATCTTTCAGAACAACCTGACCATGCGCCGGACCACCAAGCTGGCGGCTTCCATCGCACACATCAACGGACATGCGGTTGGAGGTGGCACGCCCGAAAACCCGCAGGTGGCGGGGGCGGAAGCCTTCACCGGCGAACCCGAGTCGGCGCGCTGGCAGGAGTACCCTTTTGCTATGAAAGCCCTGGGCGACAAGATGTTCACGCAGGGGCTGAACAAGATTATTTTTCACCGATACGCGCACCAGCCCCACCCAACCGCCGTGCCGGGCATGACGATGGGGCCGTGGGGTATTCACTTCGACCGGACAACGACCTGGTGGAATCAGGGACGGTCGTGGCTGGATTACATTGCCCGTTGCCAGAGTTTGTTACAACAGGGGCTGTTTGTTGCCGATCTGGCCTATTTCACCGGTGAAGACGGTAATCAGTACACGAAAGTAGAGCCCCATGAATTAACGCCAACCCCGCCGGAGGGCTACGATTATGATGTTATCAATGCTGAAACGATCATAAAACGAGCCAGCGTATCGAACGGAAACCTGACCCTGCCCGACGGCATGAGCTACCGGGTGCTGGTGATGCAGGACCATAAAGCGTTGAGTATCGAACTGGTTCGCAAACTGCGGGAGCTGGTCAAAGGCGGGCTGATTCTGGTCGGTTCCAAACCCGCTACATCGCTGGGGTTACGGGCAAAAACGCAGGGAAATGATGAATTTCAACGGCTGGTGAACGAAATCTGGGGAGCTGGTAACGGTACTGAAAATCGGTTGGGGAAGGGGCGTGTTTTCTCTAAGCAGCCTATTCAAACGGTGCTGTCGGCGCTGGCCATCAAACCCGATTTCGAGGTCACGTCCCGCTCCGGCGACGCGCCCGTTACCTACATTCACCGGCGCATCGGGAAGACGCAGGTGTACTTTCTGGCCAACCAGCGACGAAGCCCCGAAGACCTGGTTTGCACTTTCCGCGTCGACGGGATGCTGCCCGAACTGTGGGATGCGGCAACGGGTAAACAGACGCCGTTGCCCTTTTATACTATGGCCAATGGGCAGATGCAGGTGCCGATTCAACTCGATCCGGCTGGCTCTGCTTTTATCGTGTTCCGCTCGGCTGCAAAACCAAAACAACTGCAATCGGTCAGCAATGGGAGCGGGCTTGTTCTGACGAATAAACCCTTTTCAACCCCCGCCCGGAAGCTGTATAAAGACGTTTCGAACAGCTTTGCCATCAGCCTGTGGGCCAAGCCGGAGTCGAACATCATGCTATCGACGAGTGGGTTTCTCGACACGGTAAAAGGCTCCTGGACGGATTTTTACGCTATTTACCCTCCCGCCGGTACGGACTTGTACGGAGAGGGTCATGCTGCCTGCGGGCTAGCCATCGGGCGAAACGGCGTGGTAGTCTGGGAGCGTACAACCGGAAATCCCATTCTTAAACTGGCCGCCCCGGTAGATATAGCTGGCTGGTCGCATATTGCGCTGATATACGCCGATGGTATTCCGGCGGTGTATGTTAACGGCAAACTGATTCAGCGCGGGAAAGCCGCCGGAAGCATCGTTCATCCCGGTTTGGGACAAGCGTACCTGCGTGATGGCGCGTCGTTCTACAACGGCGATCTGAGCGAACCGCAGCTAATAGCGGAAGCCATAACGGAAGACCGCGTTCGGCAACTCGCCAGCCAGCTCCGGCCGCAACTCGAAACCATGCCCGTTGTGCAGCTGGCCACGAATGGCGTGCCGGGTCTGCGCTTCTGGCAGAATGGCCGGTACACGCTGCAATACAGCGATGGCCGTAAGACGCCTATAACCGTTGCCGGAATTGCTCAGCCAAAGGAATTGACCGGTCCCTGGCAGGTCAGCTTCCCCCCAAATCTGGGTTCTCCGGCGCAGATTACCCTTCCCAAACTAATGTCGCTGAGCAGCCACGAGCAGGATGGGGTGAAGTATTTTTCGGGTACGGCCAGTTACCGTACAGCATTCACGGTGGCGGCCGGTTCGCTCGGGAAAGGAAAGAAACTCATGCTGGATTTGGGTCGGGTAGAGGTGTTGGCGGGGGTCAGGGTCAACGGCAAGGATCTGGGTGTATTCTGGAAGCGTCCGTTCCTGGTCGATATCACCGATGCCGTAAAACCCGGTGCCAACACGCTGGAAATTGCCGTCACCAATCTATGGCCCAACCGCCTGATCGGTGACGAACAACTGCCCGATCCCGACAAGTTTACCCCCGGCGGTGGGTCCAGTGGCATTGCCAGCCTGAACAACGGAGCTATTGTGGAGCTACCCGCCTGGTACAAAGAAGGGAAGCCCAAACCCGCCGATGGCCGGGTGACGTTCACCACCTGGAAACACTACAAAAAAGACTCACCCCTACTGGATTCCGGCCTCATCGGTCCGGTGGTATTAAAAATGGCAGAAGAAATTGCGGTATAAGTGGATTAAGAATAACCAACTATGAGAAAAAAGAGAATCAGTATCGGTTTACTCAGCCTGCTCACGGCCTCCGTTACCTTCGGTCAGAACTGGACCGAGACCAAGACGGGCAACTGGGTGAAAGTGACAAACAAAGGCGGTCAAACGCTCGGCTATTCGCCCACGTCGGGCGTGAAACTTCTGTCTGATAAAGGGTTTGCGTTTAAAGACCTGAACAAGAACGGGAAGCTGGATAAATACGAAGACTGGCGTTTGCCGGTCGAGGTGCGGGCCAAAGACCTGGCCACTAAACTAAGCGTCGAACAGATTGCCGGGTTGATGCTGTACAGCAAACACCAACCCATTCCGGCGGCTCCCGCAGGACCGTTTGTGGGCACCTATAACGGGAAAATCTTCGCGCAGAGCGGGGCCAACGTGTCGGATCTGTCGGACCAGCAGCGGGAGTTTCTGACGAAAGATAACCTCCGGCACGTCCTCATTACCTCGGTTCAAAGTCCGGAAGCGGCTGCCGCCTGGAACAACAACGCACAGGCACTGGTCGAAGGCCTCGGCATGGGTATTCCCATAAACAGCAGCTCCGACCCCCGGCACGGCACCCGCGCCGATGCCGAATATAATGCCGGAGCGGGTGGTGCTATTTCCATGTGGCCCGGCTCGCTGGGACTGGCCGCTACGTTCAACCCCAAACTGGTACAGAAATTCGGTCAGATTGCCGCTACGGAATACCGGGCGTTAGGCATTGCTACGGCCCTTTCGCCACAAGTCGACCTCGCCACCGACCCCCGCTGGAACCGGGCAAGTGGTACCTTTGGCGAAGACCCGAATCTGGCAACCGACATGGCTCGTGCGTATATCGACGGCTTTCAAACCTCAACCGGTGCCAATGAAATCACCGGCGGGTGGGGCTACGCCAGCGTCAACGCCATGGTAAAACACTGGCCGGGTGGCGGTTCGGGCGAAGGTGGCCGCGATGCACACTATGGCTACGGTAAATACGCGGTTTATCCCGGCAATAATTTCCAGACGCACTTCATGCCTTTTCTCAATGGAGCCTTCAAACTGAAAGGCAAAACGGGTATGGCGTCGGCTGTGATGCCGTACTACACCATCTCGTATAATCAGGACAAAAAGTACGGTGAAAACGTGGGTAATAGCTACAACAAATACATCATTCACGACCTGCTCCGGACGAAGTACAAATACGACGGCGTCGTCTGCACCGACTGGCTCATCACCGCCGATGAAACGGCTGTCGATGTGTTCCTGACCGGCAAATCCTGGGGTGTCGAGAAGTTGTCCGTTGCCGAGCGGCATTACAAAATCCTGATGAACGGCGTCGATCAGTTTGGCGGAAACAACGAAGCGAAACCCGTAACCGACGCGTATCAGATGGGCGTTAAAGAGCATGGCGAATCGTTTATGCGCGCCCGATTCGAACAGTCGGCGGTGCGGTTGCTGAAGAACGTTTTCCGCGTCGGGCTTTTCGAAAATCCATACCTGGACCCACAGGTAGCGCAGAAAGCCGTAGGTACGCCCGAGTTCATGAAAGCCGGGTATCAGGCGCAGCTGGAATCGGTGGTGATGCTCAAGAACAAGGCGAAGGCGTTACCCCTCACCAAAGGCAAGACCGTTTACATTCCAAAGCGGTTCACACCAGCGGGGCGTAATTTTCTGGGGATGCAAACGCCCGAGAAACTGGATTATCCGGTTAATCTGGCGGTCATCAAAAAATACTTTACCGTGACCGACAATCCGGCCGAAGCCGATTACGCACTTGTCTTTATCCAAAGTCCGAACTCGGGGGGTGGGTACGATTCGGAACAGGCTAAAGCGGGCGGAACGGGCTACGTTCCGGTAAGTTTGCAGTACGGCGACTACACCGCTCAGGCTACCCGCAACCCAAGTATTGCGGGTGGTGACCCGATGGAGACGTTCACCAACCGAACGTATGCCGGGAAAACAGCGAAAACCATCAACAGCAGCGACCTGACGATGGTTACCGAAACCTACGCCAAAATGAAGGGTAAGCCAGTCATTGTGGCCCTTCAGGTATCCAACCCAACGGTGGCCAAGGAGTTTGAAGCGCAGTCGAACGCGATTCTGGCGCATTTTGGCGTGCAGGACCAGGCTTTGCTGGAGATCATGACGGGCGCTCACGAGCCCTCGGCCCTTTTGCCCATGCAATTCCCCGCCGACATGAAAACGGTGGAGACCCAGGCGGAAGACGTCCCCCGCGACATGACCGCTTACAAAGACTCGGAAGGTAACACCTATGACTTTGGCTTCGGTCTGAACTGGAAAGGCGTGATTAAGGATGCCCGCACCGCTACCTACAAAAAGCCCGTTCTGAGTATGAAATAGGCTATTTATGTGCGTTAGGCTGAAAAGCCTGACAAACGAGGTTTTAAGAAACCTCGTTTGTAACTACGCTCGGCATAGTCTGTGACTATGTCGGTGTGTTATCCGGTCTCTGACCGGCTTGGTATATCTTATCAAGAAACGGAGAGGCTAATAGATGGTGTTAGATCCTCATACCTAACACCACTGAAGCTATACCGGTCAGAGACCGGATAACACCCGGCCGTAGTCACAGACTATGGCCAACGCCGTGGAGAAGCGGGTGATACTAAATTTTATAAACCAGAAATGGCGGGCTTTCCAGTCTGCCATTTCTGGTTTATAAACTGGTTGGTAGGATGATCGACTTTGCTTAAGGAATAGCGAGAGTGCTTGCCAAATAGCCAGTCTTAGGCAATTAGGTATAGATGCTATGAATGGTTAGCCTGCCTCCTGGCAATTGATAAGGTTTGACGCCCGATACTGAACGACTGAACTGGTTCGGTTGAAAGGTGAAGCAGATGGGGGCTCATGGTGAGAAATATACATCAACTGGCTTCTACCTTCTGGTATGAGGTTAATATCCCTTACTTATTGGATAATAATTGCCATCATCCTTATTCGTAAATACTTTTCCTTTGTATTGTTCAATACGTGAGGTTGGCGTAAAACTGACCTTATTTCCGTACTACCTGTATGTCTGATCGTAAGACCCGCCTTGCCATAATCCTGATCACCTCCCTGTTTTTTCTGTGGGGATTTGCGCTCAACTTAAACCCGATTCTGATTCCACACCTCAAAAAAGCCTGTCAGCTCAGTGATCTGCAATCGGCCTTGATCGACTCAGCTTCGTACATCGCTTATTTTCTGATGGCGCTGCCTGCGGGCCTTTTCATGAAACGGTACGGCTACAAATCCGGGATTACACTCGGCCTGCTGCTTTTTGCCTTTGGAACCTTCCTCTTTTACCCAGCCGCCGAACAACGGATGTTCGGATTTTTTCTGGTTGCCCTGTTCATTATAGCCAGTGGACTCACGCTGCTGGAAACGGCTGCTAACCCTTACATTACCGTATTGGGCGATAGCGACACCGCTACGCAACGGCTGAACTTCGCGCAGTCGTTCAATGGACTGGCGGCTTTTCTGGCCCCGCTCATGGGTGGTACGTTTATCCTGTCGGGCAAAAACCTAACGGAGCAGGAGCAAACGGCCATGTCGCCGGGACAGCTCGACGCGTACCTGAGCGAAGAAGCCGCATCGGTCCAAGTGCCTTTCCTGATTATTGGCATTGTGGTCTTAATGGTCGCCATTGTGCTCTGGCGTACCCCGTTGCCGGATATTATTGACGAAGAAGACACGCCCGAACAGGCGACAGGCTCTATTCTGGGCGAGAAAAATCTGATTCTTGGCGTTGTCGCACAGTTTTTTTACGTGGGCGCTCAGGTGTGTATCAGTAGCTTCTTTATCCGGTTCTCCGACAAAGTAGCGGGAGTAGACGAAAAAACGGCGGCCCTGTATTTATCCGGGTCGTTGCTGGCCTTTATGATCGGGCGCTTTTTTGGAACCTACCTGATGCGCTTCATCGCACCACCCCGTCTGCTGGCTATTTACAGCATCATCAATGTAATTCTGCTGGCGTTCGCCATTGTCACGGAGGGCATGGTGCCGATCTACGCGCTGGTGGGTGTCGAGTTCTTCATGTCGATCATGTTCCCAACCATTTTCGCGTTGAGCATCCGGGGGCTGGGGTCGAAAACGAAAATTGGCTCGTCGCTGGTTATCATGGCTATTGTGGGCGGGGCCGTTTTCCCGGTCATCATGGGCCGCATTTCGGATCTGACGACCATTCAGATCGCTTATGTCGTACCGGCACTTTGCTTCCTTGTCGTTTTCTATTTCGCGCTGAAGAACAGCACGGTAACCAACGTGAAACTGGCGGTGTCGCATTAATAAAGAGAGGGTAGTCGGGCGCTTCCGCTCGGGTTAATCCTTTTTTATAAATATTAAACCTGTTATGATGGATTCAGTAGTGTGTGTAACGCCCCGACAACTGGCGTATCAACAAGTGCAAAAGCCAGACCTGAAGCCGGGACATGCCCTTCTCAAGATCAGACGAATTGGCATATGCGGCACCGATTTACACGCGTTTGAGGGCACACAGCCTTATTTTACGTACCCCCGTATTTTAGGACACGAACTGGCGGCCGATCTGGTCGATGCGGATGATGCCCCCGGTTTTTCGATAGGAGAGGCCGTTACCTTTTTGCCTTATTTCAACTGTGGGTATTGCATTGCCTGCCGTACCGGAAAGCCAAACTGCTGCGTCCGGTTGCAGACCGTTGGTGTTCATATCGACGGCGGTATGGTCGAGTATTATTCCGTTCCGGTGCACACCCTGGTGCATGGGCAGGGACTATCGCATGACGAACTGGCGCTTGTAGAACCCCTGTCGATTGGCGCGCATGGCGTTCGCCGGGCCGACATTCAGCCGGGCGAAAATGTGCTTGTCGTTGGTGCGGGGCCCATTGGCTTAGGAACGATGGAGTTCGCCCGGATTGCCGGTGGAACGGTTATCGCGATGGATATCAATGCCGGTCGGCTGGATTTTTGCCGTACGCAGTTGGGTGTTCATCACACCATCAATGCCCAGTCGCCGGATGTTATAGAGCAACTGGCGGCTATCACTAATGGCGATATGCCTACGGTGGTCATCGACGCTACTGGTAGTTTACGCGCCATCAATACAGCCTTTTCGTACCTGGCGCACACAGGTCGGTACGTGCTGGTGGGCTTGCAGAAAGGCGAAATCAGCGTGAGTCATCCGGAACTGCACAAGCGGGAAGCTACCCTCATGAGCAGCCGCAACGCCACCCGCGCCGATTTCGACCATGTTATTGCCAGCATGAAAGCCGGTCTGGTTAAACCAACAACCTACATTACTCACCGCGTTAGTTTCGACCAGATAGTACGTGAGTTCGATAGCTGGCTGGACCCCGGCAATGGCGTCATTAAAGCCATGGTGTCGCTTGGATAACATTGCCTACTAACAGTTAAGTAAATTTTGCGCTGAACTTCCTTAAACTAGAAGCTCGAATCGCAACAACCCAACAGCCCCGCATGAAAAATAACCGCCGAGATTTTCTTCAACACGCTGCCGGACTGCTGGCACTTGGCACCCTGAGTATCAGTGAAGTCCTCGCCAGTCATTTGGATTTAGCCAACAAACGGGCCGATAAACCGTATGTGGTATTCGTTACCGGCGACCATGAATACAGTGGCGAACTGACGCTGCCATACATTGCTGAGGAACTGGAAAAGAACTACGGTATGCGGACGAAAGTCCTGAAAGCCTATCCAGACTACAATTCCGAAAAGGACATTCCCGGTCTGGAGGCTCTCAAAGAGGCTGATCTGGCGGTTTTTTTCCTTCGCTGGCGGCTGTTGCCCAAAGATCAACTTCAGTATATCGACGATTACCTGAAGTCGGGGAAGCCGGTCATGGGCTTTCGAACCACGACCCACGCGTTCAACTACCCCGATGGCGACGACCGTAAAAACTGGAATGCGTTCGGCGAGTTTGCGTTCGGGGCTCCTCCGGGCTGGGGTGGTAAGGCACAGCACACGCACTACGGCCACAAAAGCACGACCGACGTGACCATTATACCCGAAGCCGCCAAAAATCCGATTCTAACGGGTGTGGCTCCTTCGTTTCATGTGGCTTCCTGGCTCTATCGTGTTTTACCCGATTATCCGGCGAAGGGAGCGGTGCCCCTGCTCATGGGTAAATCGGTTAACCCCGACAAAGCCGCTATCGACAACCCCGTTGCCTGGACCTGGAAAAATCAGTGGGGCGGCAAAGCCTTTATGACGACCCTGGGCCATCCCGAAGATTTTCAGGTGGAGTCGTTCCAGCGCCTGGTCATCAACGCCATTCACTGGGAGCTTGGTAAGCCAGTTCCCAAACGGTGGAAAGGTAAATTAGCGATCGACGTTCCTTATGGCCATCCCAGTAAATCCTAACTTCTATGAAAGCCTTTGTTAGCAGAAAAACCAATGTTTACGCGTTGCTTGCCGTACTGGGCCTGTTAGGACTGGGCATCAGCGCATTCAAGTTTTATGCCTCGGATTCGCTGAAGCTCAAAAAAGAGGCCCATATCATGCTGATTGGCAACAATCTGGGGTCGAGGATGATGAACTACGACCAGTTTGAAACCGAGATGCAGGTTCGCTATCCGGACAGTATGCTGTATATCCGCAACATGTGCGACCCCGGAGATACACCCGGTTTCAGACCCCGTTCGAGCCGGTTCTCCCCTTGGGCGTTTCCGGGTGCCGAGAAGTTCCAGACCGAGTACGCCAATCCTTCTGATAGCCAGGGTGAGTTCGAATCGCCTGACCAGTGGCTGACCCGGCTTAAAACTGATATTATTATTTCCTTCTTTGGCTATAACGAATCCTTCCAGGGTCCCGCTGGTCTGGCCAACTACAAAGCCGAACTGGACGCGTTTATCAAACACACGCTGAGCCAGAAATACAACGGTAAAACCGCTCCGCAACTGGCTATCGTATCGCCCATTGCCTTCGAAGATTTATCGGCTACGCTCGATCTGCCTAATGGCAAGAAGGAAAACGCCAACATCTTGCTCTACACCAAAGCCATGAAGGAAGTGGCCGAGCAGAACAAGGTGCTGTTTGTCGATGCCTTTACCCCATCGCAGCAGTGGTACAATACCACCAAAGAGCCGTTAACTATTGATGGTTCTCAATTGAATGCAGAAGGGTATAAAAAGCTGGGACTCCTTCTGGCCGATAAGGTCTTTGGCAAGGCGGCTCCTAAAGCGGAAGCCAACCGGAAGCTGGTGCATGAGGCCGTAATGGAGAAAAACTGGATGTGGCATAACGACTACAAAATCCCTAACGGCGTTCACGTCTACGGGCGTCGCTACAATCCGTTTGGCCCCGACAACTACCCGGCCGAAATCGAGAAGATCCGGCAGATGACCGCCATTCGGGATACGGCCGTCTGGCTGGCCGCTACCAAAGGGCAGACGATTGATATTGCCGCTGCCGATGCGCGTACCCGGAAACTGCCCGAGGTGAAAACCAATTTCAACCCTGAGAAAAACGGGAGTTTGACTTACCTGAGCGGAAAAGAAGCTTTGACTAAGTTAAAGGTGCCGCAGGGCTATAAAATTGAGCTTTTTGCATCGGAAGAGGAGTTTCCTGATCTGGCGAAACCCATGCAGATGTCGTTCGATAACAAAGGACGTCTTTGGGTGGCGGCCATGCCCAGTTACCCGCACTACAAACCCGGCGACCCTAAGCCGAACGACAAAATCCTGATTCTGGAAGATACCAACAACGACGGGAAAGCCGATAAGCAAACTGTTTTTGCCGACCATCTGCACCTGCCGCTCGGTTTCGAAATCGCCAAAGAAGGGGTCTATGTCTCGCAGGGACCAAATTTCAAACTCTTCACTGATACGAACGGGGATGATAAAGCCGACAAGAGCGAGATCCTGATGAGCGGCTACGATGACCATGACACCCACCATAACAGTCACGCCTTTACCGTCGACCCATCGGGTGCTATTTACTCAGGCGAAGGTGTTTTCCTGCATACCAATGTCGAAACATCGTACGGGCCGGTTCGGGCGACAAATGGCGGTTTTTACCGGTATGCGCCCCAACTGCACAAACTGGAGCGGACGGCCCAGCTTTCGATCCCAAACCCGTGGGGAATTGCTTTCGACGATTGGGGGCAGCCCTTTTTTGCCGAAACATCCAGTCCCGACGTTCGGTGGATGATGCCCGGCACGGTGCTGCCCCGCTACGGGGAAGCCACCCACAAATCGGTGCAGTTAA
Source organism: Spirosoma sp. (assembly GCF_026391055.1). Taxonomy (GTDB): domain Bacteria; phylum Bacteroidota; class Bacteroidia; order Cytophagales; family Spirosomataceae; genus Spirosoma. Next base: position 196,606 of record NZ_JAPLET010000019.1, read on the forward strand.
TTGAAGAAGCGCATCGTGTGCGTCCAACGTCGGGTCTGGAATTTGTTTCCAGCCGTCATTTCCCCGACGAGCTACAGGGCGATTTCCTGATCAACAATACCATCGGGTTCCTGGGCATGAAAGAGCATACGCTGGTTGACGATGGTACGGGTTACAAAAGCAAGCACCGGATGGATCTGGTCGTGAGCGAAGACCGGAACTTCCGGCCCGTCGATATGGAGTTTGCCCCCGACGGGTCGCTGTTCCTCATCGACTGGCACAACATCCTCATCGGGCACATGCAGCACAACGCCCGCGACCCCCTGCGCGACCACTCGCGGGGTCGTGTGTACCGGATTACGTACCCTTCGCGCCCGCTCGTGACGCCCGCTAAAATTGACGGAGCCTCGGTAGAAACCTTACTGGATAACCTCAAACTACCCGAATACCGCACCCGTTACCGCACCCGGCGCGAACTCCGGGGCCGCAATACGACCGAGGTGCTGGCCAAGCTGAAAACATGGGTGGCCGGACTGGATAAAAAAGACCCCCGCTACGAGCACCACCTGCTGGAAGGTCTCTGGGTGAGCTGGGGCATGGATAAAGTAGACCAGACGCTGCTCCGCCAACTGCTGAAGGCGAAGGATTACCACGCCCGCGCGGCAGCTGTTCAGGTGGTTCGCTACACCGGGCACCAGGTGCCCGATCAGGCCGATCTGCTGATGCAGGCCGCCCGCGACGAAAACAGCCGTGTGCGACTTGACGCTATCGTGGCCGCTTCCTGGATTGGTAAGGAAAAAGGATTGCCTATTTTAGCAGAAGCCGCCAAAAAGCCATTAGACGACTGGATGATTCACGCGCATAAAACGGCGGTGGCTCACCTGAAAGGTATGAACGTGCCAAAAGAAAAGGAAGTCCAGGAGGTATCATCACTGAAGGGGCAGGAACTGGCAATGTACAATCTGGGTAAGCAGATTTATGCCAAAGAAGGCTATTGTACCACCTGTCACCAGCCCGATGGAAAAGGACTGGCTGCTTCCGGATTTCCGCCCCTCAGCGGTACGCCCTGGGTAACAGGAAGCGAAGAGCGGCTGATTAAAATTGTGCTGAAAGGGGTGATGGGCCCGATTGAAGTGGCCGGTAAAAACTACCCCGGACAGGTGCCCATGACACCCTTTGGCGGGCTGTTGAAAGACAACGAAGTAGCCGCTGTGCTGACCTACGTCAGAAACGCCTTTGGCAACAAAGCGTCAGCGGTTAGCCCCGCTACGGTGAAAAAAGTTCGTGCTGCTACGGAACGGAAAGTGGATTTTTATTCGCCAACGCAACTGCTCAAGGAGCACCCAATGGGCACTGAAGACGGCGTTAAGTCGGCCAGCACGAAATAGTAATCGGGTTGAGTAGTGAAGTAAGGGCAATCTGTTGAGTTGAGCTCTAGCGTTAACCGATTACCTACAATTAATAGCTTTATTTTATGTCTTTATCGAACAATGCATCGGGTATGTCGGCGGGCCAGTGGGCACCAATTGGCTTCAATCTGTTAGTCTGGACGGCCGCCATATCCGAAGAAATGAACCCTATTGCCGAACGACTGAAAACGATTGGCTACGACGGCGTTGAATGTTTTATTGACCAGCAGGACGTTAGCGTCTATCAAAAATTTGGCGACCACCTGAAGCAGCTCGGGTTGCAAAGCACTTGTGTAACCGTGGTTGGGCCGGACGAGAATCCGGCCAGCGAATCGGCCAAAGTGCGCGAACAGGCGGTCGTTCAGTTGAAAGGGGTAGTCGACCGGGCGCATGCGCTGGGTGCAACGGTCATTTGCGGGCCGTTCCACTCCGCTTTTGCCACGTTCTCCCGACGCGAACCCCAACCCGACGAGTACGCTTACAGTGCCGAGGTGCTGCATGCCGTGGGCGATTACGCCAAACAGGCAAACATCGTCCTGGCACCCGAAGCCCTCAACCGGTTTGAGTGCTACCTCTGCAACACCATGAGCCAACTGGTCGAGCTGGTACGGAGGGCCGATCACCCCAACGTACGAGCCATGTTCGACACCCACCACGCCAACATGGAAGAAAAACACTTTCCTGACGCTATCAGGACCATTGCCCCTGTGCTGGCCCACGTCCATATCAGCGAAAACGACCGGGGCACCCCTGGCGACGGACATATTCCCTGGGATGATACCTTCCGGACGCTCTCCGAACTGAATTATTCCGGCTGGATGACCATTGAAGCGTTTACCCGCAACGACATCAATTTTGCCAATTCTATCAACGTCTGGCGGGAGTTCAGCAAACCGTGGGACATTGCCGAAAATGGTCTCAAGTTTATCAAAGCCATGCAGGCTAAATACACGAACGCATAACTATGCCTACACCTGTTTCTTTTCGCTTCGGCGCCGAAGCGTACACCTGGTTCATGAACAACAATGGTCTGACCCATGCTAACCGGCTGGGGCACATGATCGACATTACGGCGCAGGCAGGCTTTGCGGGTATAGAACCCATTTTCAACTGGATGGGCGATTTGCCCGACCCGGAAAGTCTTGGTCAGAAACTAACCGAACAGGGCGTTGAACTAGCCGCAATTGCCCTCGCCCTCGACTGGAACGGTATCGAAGAAACCGAACAGGAACGCTACGAAGCCGACCGGGCTATTAGTCTGCTGAAGCATTTTCCGGGGGCGCTGCTCTGCACCGTGCAGAAACCGACGGGGCGGCATGATCTCGAAACCCGCCGACGGAATCTGGTCAACATCGTCAACCGCGTATCGCGCCGGGCGGTCGATCAGGGCGTGCCATGCAGCTTCCACCCAAATTCACCTCATTCGTCCATTACGCGTACGGAAGAAGATTACCGTGTCATCATCGAATCATTGGATGCGTCGGTAACGGGCTGGACACCGGACGTGGGTCACCTCATCAACGGCGGCATGGACCCGCTCACCAAGATGAAAGAGTACGCGTCGCTCATCAATCTGGTGCATTACAAAGACTGGAACGGCGAGCCTGAGTTTGCCCTGCTTGGAAAAGGGAAAGTCGATTTCGTGAGCATCACCCAATGGTTGATCGAGCAGGAATACGATGGCTGGATCATCTGCGAAGACGAAGGCCCCGAAGCCATGGACGACCCGGACGGCGTAACCCTGCACGATGGACGCTGGGTGTACGAAACCCTGCTTCCATCGGTGTAGTAGTTGAGTGGTTGATTAGAAGAGTGGTGTCAGGTGTGAGCACCTGACAAGCGAGGTTTCTCAAAACCTCGTTCTCTTCAATTTACGATCGGTTTTGAGAAACCTCACGTGTCGGTCTCATAAAACCGACACCACATCAACTATTCCCCCCATTTCATTCACTTCACAATTCCACTACTTATCGACTATGCCTTACGTAGAAACCAACGGCATCAATTTATACTACGAAGAGCGGGGGAGTGGCGAGCCGCTGCTATTGATTATGGGCATCACCGCCCCCGGCTCCGTGTGGGCCAGACATGCTGATGACTGGCAGAATCACTTTCGCTGTATTCTCGGCGATAACCGGGGCGTAGGTCGGTCTGATAAACCGGCTGGGCCGTACACGACTGCCCAAATGGCCGACGACTATGCCGGGCTTATTGATACCCTCGGACTGGGAAAAGTACGGGTTGCGGGGGTGTCGATGGGGAGCACCATTGCTCAGCAACTGGCGTTGCGGCATCCGGATAAAGTGCACTCGCTGGTACTGCTCTGCCCCTGGGCCCGCTGCGACCGTACCGCCGAAGCTATCTTCCGGCATATGGCTACCATTAAGGCCCGGCTCCGTCCCGAAGAGTTTACCAACTATATTCAGTTCCTGATCTACGCCAAGCGTAGCTGGGATGATGACGCCACCTTTGCCGGGCTTTTGGAGGGACGGCAGCAGGCCGCTGTTGATGCAATGCCGCAGCCACTACATGGTTTGGAGGGTCAGGCTGAAGCCTGCATTACCCACAATACCCTGGCCGATTTACCGTCCATTGACAAGCCCTGTCTGGTTATTGGTGGCAGGAAGGATATTTTTACCCCTGTCTGGATGACCGAAGAAGTCGCGGGAGCTATTCCGAACAGCGAACTACATTTATATGAAGACGCTGGTCACGCCTTCCATTGGGAGTGTATTGACGACTTCAACCCGCGGGTGCGGGATTGGCTGCTGGCTCATTAACAGTACCAAAAGCCAACGCTACTCGGGCCATTTTTCCAGGCCAGCGGCTATGCGTAATGCCCGTTGTACATCGTCCCAGTAAAGCCCGCTTTCGTAGCCGGTCGAGATTCGGTCGCAGGTTTCCAGGAAATCGTTGGCATTCTCAAGCCATTGTAGCTGGAGCGAGGGCTGGTTGTCTTCAGGAGATTGCTGAACGGATGGGTTTTCCATGTGGCCAAAGGTATTATTTTTCAGCTTGTCTGCCCAGAGAAATGTGTCTTTTCTATACCTGAAGACTCGTCCATATTTAACACGCTGACTAACAACCTGAGAATCTCTCTCTATGTTCTCATTGTAAAGTGTATGATATAGGTATATTATAACGTTTGGCTACTCATTTTGAGTAAATAAGCGTTTTAGAGCTGAACGTCTAAGTTTATTTCTAAAAATAATAAACAAATGATGATGCTATCAGTTATATGATATAGATAAAACATACACTCAGCGCTATGAAAATTGCAGTAGAGAAGGGTCAGGACAAGACCTTGCTGGAAGATGGTCGCCAGCAGGTTACCATTACAGATATTGAAGAGGGCACCAGTGAATATAAAGGTATTCCGTTCTTTGCGGTACGTTTTGAAAACGAAGACGGCTATGTGTCACATCGATTCTATCAATCGCAGGCAGGCATGCCAGCCATTATCAGCCTTTTTGACATGGTCGGGATACCTGCCCAAGAGGGTAAAGAGCTTGATACGAAGCAACTAATTGGCAAAGAGCTGACCATTGAAGTAGGAGAGCGTTCCTACAATGACCCCGAGAATCATAACGAACGTGTGCTGAAACAGGCCGTTAATTTCCTGGCCAGCTAACGATACCCATTACCGACTATTCCGTCCCTTTTCAGGTGAGCCAACCCTAAATGGCACTAAAAAGCGCCTTATCAACTGTGTTGATAAGGCGCTTTTTAGTGCCGGGTGCTCTATAATAAGTTAGTTGCCCATGTGCTAAACTCTTGCGCAGGTTAGTCAGAACCGTCTAACTTACATCAAGTTAAGGCTCATCATGCCGGACAAAAACTGTAGACAACCGTCTTTCACCCGGTTAAATTCGTTGATCACATTCGTGGCGTGTCGTTCAATAGTGGCCGACAGTCCATATCGGGTGTCTTTGCAGGACGCATTTTCCGAGTGGTAAATGCACTCATTACTTTCACAGATAATATTACGGCGAAGCTGATTAATATCACCCTGAAGGTGATTCAGGGCGCGGTAGTAATCGACGGCATCGTAGCGAAGACTACGGCAGTTGTGTTGTTCCATCACGTCGTGCAGAAGAGACCGGAGCTGCAAAATTTCTTCCTCCTGCTGCCGAATGATCTGTTTCCAGTGCTGATTATCCTGATGACAGCCAGCGGTGGTGATGGGTGAACTTGTGGGAATGGGTTGGGCTGTAGGGGTCATATTTATGAGCCTTTAGTGGTTTTATGAAGGATGATTTCGACCTGTTGATACAATTCGAGAAAAACATCGGGACTATCGATCTGACCAGTGTGCCACCATAGTTCCTGCCCCTGTTGTAGTAAAACAAAAGCTGGTAAGGCACTGAAATTAAAACTGCGAACCACCTCCGGATGCGTGGTATCCGTAATTCGCATGATCTGAACTGCTGGATTTAATCCTGTCTGAATCGTCTCCATCACTTGGTCTACTTCGGCACGTTTTTTCGATTCCGAAGGTGTCACCACCAGCAGAACAGGCCGTTGAGATGCCGTTGTTGGCAGCGCAGAGTAAGTTACCATAACAATTTGCCGGTTGATGACTGTAAAATTGTTTGTTTTTAGAATGAGTGTTGTTGAGAGAGATCAACTCAAAAACTGATTTTACTCAGCTACGTAGCCTGACCAGGTACTTACTTTGCATTCAGAAATAATAAAACCGTATGTCTGGCGACTCATTTGAGGCTGTTTTCTCGCATGCTACCATTGCCATCATTGTTTCTGATGAGCATGGGCGTATCATGTCGGCTAACCAGTATGCCCATAGTCTCTTTGGCTATGAGCAGGGTGAAATGAGCGGCCTCAGTATTGATGTGTTAGTGCCGGCAACCGTTACCGGTCGCCATAAACAGTTGCGGGCCTCTTTTATGGCTGATCCACAGGTTCGTGCGATGGGCCATGGTCGGGATCTATACGCCCGACGCAAAGACGATACCGTATTCCCGGCGGAGATAAGCTTAAGTTATTTCCGGCAGGTCAATACGTTGTACGTGGTAGCGTACATACTCGATATCACATTTAAAAAGGATGCCGAGTATGCCATGCTGGAGCAGAAAAGACGGATTGAGCAGCTTAATGGCGAACTGGAACAGAAAGTGGTCAACCGGACGCGCGCGCTCATGGCTACCCTCCACCAGCTCGAACAATCTAAAGATGAACTGGCAAAGGCATTGGCTACCGAACGTGAACTGGGTGAATTGAAGTCGCGCTTTGTCTCTATGGCTTCGCACGAATTCAGAACGCCCCTTAGTGCCATTCTTACATCGGCATCGCTTGTTGAGAAGTACCCGCACGTTGAGCATCAGGAAAAGCGACTTCGACACATTCAGCGAATTAGAATGTCCGTAAACCACCTGAATGATATTCTGGAAGAGTTTTTGTCGGTGGGCCGGCTGGAAGAAGGGCGTATTGAGGCCCGGAAATCGTGGGTTGAGCTACCCCAGATTGTCAATGAGGCAATGGCCGATCTACAGGGTATGCTGAAAAATGGGCAGCAAATTCAGACGGAGTTCGACTGCCCGCAGCCCGTTTTAACGGATAAATCACTCCTGCGAAAGATAACGGTGAACCTGCTGTCCAATGCCATAAAGTATTCCGGCGAGAATAAGGTGGTTCAACTCAAGGTCCTGGTCCTGGATAAATTGATACAGATTATCGTCAGTGACGAAGGAATCGGTATATCGGAAGATGACCAGAAACGACTTTTTGAACGTTTTTTTCGCGCCAAAAACGCTACCAATTTTGAAGGTACCGGACTCGGCCTTCACATTGTTGCCAAATACATCGAACTGCTCAATGGGTCAATCGAACTGTCAAGCCGGTTAGGTGAAGGCACTACCGTAACTCTTTTACTACCTTATGAAAAATATTCTGTTAATTGAAGATAATGATATTATTCGGGAAAATACGGCAGAGATTCTGGAACTGTCCGGTTACCGGGTCACGACGGCCAACAACGGCAAAGCCGGAATAGAACTCGCGCTGGTCGACCGGCCTGACCTTATTATCTGCGATATTATGATGCCGGTTCTGGATGGATATGGCGTCCTGCATATCGTCAATAAAAACCCCGCGCTTACCGGAATTCCTTTTATTTTTCTGACCGCCAAATCGGAACGGGACGATTTCCGGCGAGGTATGGAGTTGGGAGCCGACGATTACCTGACTAAACCCTTTAGCGAAAGTGAACTCCTGAGTGCAATTGAAAGTCGCCTAAACCGATTTACAACCCTGCTTTCCGACAACAGCATAGGGGAGGAAGGACTGTCTCAGCCGTTTACGGATACGCAGTCGTCGGGCTGGTTTCAATCGCTGATCTCTGATCGTAAGCTGCACCGTGTACCCAAAAAACAATTCGTCTATAGCGATGGTGATGAGCCGACGCGGCTTTATTATCTGAAAAACGGACGGGTAAAAATTGTGCGGACCAGCCATGATGGTAAAGAGCTGGTGACCGACCTTTTGGGTCCGAACAGTTTCATCGGTTACCGTGCATTGCTGGAGAATACAAATTATACGGATTCGGCGGTTACGCTCGATGACTCGGAACTGATCTATATCCCTAAAAACGAATTTCTGCACATGTTGGGTACGCAGCCCGAAGCCGGTCGCCAGTTTGTTCATTTATTAGCGGGCCATATCAATGGTAAAGAAGAGCAGTTATTGAGTATGGCTTACAGCTCCCTGCGCCGTCGGGTGGCCGATACACTACTCCGGCTAGGTACTTCGCCGGACGGTGAGCCGGTACCACCGATCCAACTGTCGCGCGATGATCTAGCGGCCGTTATTGGTACGGCGACGGAATCACTGATCCGAATTCTGACCGAATTTAAACACGATGGCTTAATTGAAATGAGTAGCGCAGGTATCCGGCTTGTAGAGCCGGATAAACTACGACGAGCTAACTGGTAGTTGAATGGTCTGCTTTCCGGGCGGTTCAGAAGAAGTCCTGAGACAGGCGTTAGTTTAAATTCTATCGTTCGGATATAGGCAGTAGATGATTCAACTGGCTAAGGTTGTAAATTAGCGTTCTTTAGGGAGCGGAATTGTGAAGCAGCCAGAAAATAGAAAAATTATTCACATTGACATGGATGCTTTTTATGCATCTGTTGAACAGCGGGATAATCCTGAATTACGAAATAAACCCCTGGCCGTTGGGGGGTCTCGGCAACGGGGCGTGGTAGCTGCGGCCAGCTATGAAGCCCGCCAGTATGGCGTCCGGTCGGCTATGGCTTCGTCTATCGCCCTTCGAAAATGCCCTGATTTACTGTTTGTCAAACCCCGCTTTGACGTCTATAAAGCCGTTTCAGGTCAAATTCGGGCTATCTTCTCCCGCTACACTGATCTAATCGAACCGCTTTCGCTGGATGAAGCTTACCTGGATGTTACTGATACACTACCAGCCAACTCATCGGCTACCCAGATTGCCCAACTCATAAAAGAGCAAATTAAAGCGGAGACCCTGCTTACGGCATCAGCGGGTGTTTCATACAACAAATTCTTGGCTAAACTAGCATCTGATTATCGAAAGCCGGATGGATTGTATGTCATTAAGCCGCATCAGGGGCTTAGTTTCGTGGAGGGCTTAAAGGTCGGTCAGTTTCATGGCATCGGCCGTGTAACGGCCGAAAAGATGAACCAGCTTGGTATTTACACCGGTATGGATTTGCGGAAGCAGACAGAAGCCTTTCTTACCCGTCATTTTGGTAAAGTGGGCTTTTATTATTACTCCATCGCACGGGCTATTGACCATCGGCCCGTGACGCCCAATCGAATTCGTAAATCGGTTGGGTCCGAAAATACTTTTGCAGATGATTTAATGGATCAGACCCAGCTAATTGATCAATTATTGCCGTTGGTCGATAGTGTATGGAATTACTGCGAACGAACGTCTGTGCGCGGCAGAACCCTCACACTGAAAGTGAAGTATGCCGATTTTGAACAGATTACCCGCAGTCGCACATCGCTGAATCTGCTTTCCAGTAAAACCACCCTGATGCAGATTGCCGCTGATTTGTTGGAGACTCTGTTTCCGCTCTCGAAAGGTATTCGATTGCTGGGCGTGTCGTTATCGAATCTTCAGCCGGGCGAGCGGCCGGAAAATGGGCAGCTTACACTCGACTTATAAACTTGTTGTCTCGTTCTTACGCATCTTTTGCCACTAACGGGCTTATCGCAACGCTGATATAAAGAGGAAGTATCTATAAATTGGAGTAGGAGTCGGAACCTATAAGGGTAGGCGTTATGGCCATTTCCCAGACTTTTCTTCTATAACGAGCCAGTAATTGCTCAAATGCCAGGATGGTCAATTGCTGATTCCGATCAGAACAGACTTTATTGATTTTATACTTTCGCTTGCTCATCAGTCTATAAATGAAGCATATTATATTTGTTCAAATATATGGGGTAGTAGACACTAATTATGCTATATATTATCAAAACTGATTGTGTGGTAGATTTTACCCTATATAGTCTGTAGAAATATAAAAATATTTCAATTAAGCGGGTGGGTTATAAGAAAAGGCACCTTCTTGGCTGATTGCGCACAGCTCTGAACTGGTGAGCCGCTGTCCTTCAGAATTTAGTTGATGCGTACCAGAAGCGCACATTCTTACGGGTATCAAAAGGCGCAAAAAGGAGTTGCAACGGATGAGTTATGGAGTTGATGGAGGTATATATGGACAAGGATTGCCGTCTATACAAAAAAAGAAGAGTGGTCAGTTCTTTTGATTTACCTTTAACTACCGCCTAAAACTCCCTCTATGGTATTTATCATGCCTAAATCTTTGTCGATTACATTGCTCGTGGCTGGGATATTGATGCCATTTAGTATACTTGGATATATATATTCATTTTATCTGTATCCTATATGTCTACTTATTTTACTATATCTAATGATCAGAAGGGCGCGCAACCGCAAATAAAATCGAACCCGTGTTGATTACGGATTGCTGCATTGTCGATCGAAAAATACGCCCATTAGAAGTTCCACTGAGTCACTTACCAAAACATTTATATCCCCATTGAAGTAGTTTTGTAAACCTCGCTAACACTAATTTGCATGGATGCAGTCTACGAGTGGCTACTTCACAGTACGGGTAACGAAGGCAATTTTTACACTATCCTTAATTCCCATCAGGCGGCTGGACAGGGAAGAGAAAAGGTGATAACCGTTATGGCCAGACAACCCGATTTCAAGGTGGTGAACTTATTGATTACTCATAAGCACGCTAATGACGCTGACTCTTTCCTGACAGAGTGGTCGAAGGAGCATACCCAACAGCAGCAATTATCGTTTGCTGATCCAGCGGAGGTTATAGACTATCTGGCAACGGGGAAAGTGTCTGGCTCCGGGCTTGTTGACGGGAGCGTACAGGTGCTGGTAGGAACGCCTGCGGGTGAAGCCGGTACAATCACATTTGAACGGAACTAACAGGCGTCTGTTGAGTCATGTTTTAACAGGTATCACTCAGGTACTCAGGAATGAGCCCGGGTTGGTACCTTTTTTGTTTATTGCCTGGTAAACGGTCAGATTATGTATCTGCGTGTTATAAACGGGTATAACTGATTAATTGAAGAAGTATTTGAGTAGGATTAATTTATTAAAAAATGTAATAAAATACATAAGCTATATTTTAAGTAGAAAATGGTCTGTATATAGGCGAGTTATAGATATTATTGTATGATGCTGGCTGTCCCGGTTGGTTTGACCAATGCCCTTTGCGGTTTACCAATTCAGGAGGTTTGCAGGCTATATTAAACTAACTCGCTATGATGAATTCATTACTTGATTATGCCCGGAACAGACGCTGGAAATGGCTGCTTATCCCTCTCTTCTGCTTCATTGTCCAGTTTAGTTATGCCCAGTCGACTATTACAGGTACCGTAACCGATGCTGCCACCGGAGAAGGTCTGGCCGGTACAACGATCCAGGTTAAAGGAACGAACGTTGGGGCGACGAGCGACGCCAGTGGAAAGTACCAGATTTCGTTGCCCGCTACGGGTAAAGTACTGATTTTTTCGTTCATCGGTTATCAACCTACAGAAGTTACGGTTGGCAACCGTAGCGTTGTCGATGCGAAACTGAGCAGTTCCGATAATGCCCTTAGCGAAGTGATTGTGGTGGGATACGGTGTGCAAAACCGACGCGACGTTACTACAGCCATTGGCTCTGTCAAAGCAAAAGATTTAGCTAATCAGCCGGTGGCCAGTTTTGATCAGGCACTGGCGGCAAAAATCGCCGGGGTGACCGTAACGCAAACATCGGGTGCGCCGGGTGCGGCTCTCTCCATTCGGGTGCGGGGTACGGGCTCTATCAGCGCCGGTAACGATCCGCTCTATGTCGTAGACGGAATTCCACTGTCGCGCGATACCAAGTTTGCAACGGGCGGTACCAACACGCAGTTTCCCGACAATCCAATCAACGTACTAAGCACGCTTAATACCGATGATATTGAGAGTATTGAAGTGCTCAAGGATGCCTCAGCAGCCGCTATTTATGGCTCCCGTGGTTCCAATGGGGTTGTTCTACTAACTACCAAGCGGGGTAAGGAAGGTAAAACGGTGGTGAGTTATGACTCCTACCTTGGCGTTCAGCAGGTGTCAAAGAAGATCGATATGCTCAATGCTTACGAGTATGCGCAGCTGAGCTACGAAGCCAAGAACAATGCCTATATCGACCGGAATCCAACCGGAAAACCAACCGATTCGAATGATATCCGGAATAAAGGGGTAGGAGCGCCCAGTACACTTATCCAACCCGAAATCGTGCCCTACCTTTCCGGGCAGCCGGGCCTGACGAATACTGACTGGCAGGATGCCATCTTCCGGTCGGCACCGATTCAGAATCACACCATTTCAGTTTCGGGTGGAAAAGAGAACGTGAAGTTCTACGTGTCGGGAAACTACCTCGATCAGCGCGGGGTGGTTATCAACTCGGGTTTCAAACGGTACAGCGCAAGGGCTAATGTCGATGTGAAAAGCGGACGGCTTACGGTAGGTGTCAACCTGAATCCAACCTATTCCTACCACGATCTCATTAAAGCCGAAGGTCCCTACCTGGGCGAAGGCGTAGTGGGTCTAGCGTTGCAGATGGCTCCGATCTTCCCGGTATATAACGCCGATGGCTCCTATAATTTCGGTAATAACGGCTGGGGGTACGGTGCTACATCGATTCTGAATCCGGTAGCTATTGCCAACCAGGTGAGCGACAAGCTGAGTCAGCTCCGGGTATTGGGTAATACGTATGCGCAGTACGATATTTTAAAAGGATTATCGTACCGACTGAGCCTGGGGGCCGATGTCAACAGTTTTCAACGCGATTATTATCGGCCATCGACGCTTGAAATCCGCGACCGGAAGGGGCCATCCGTACCGACGGGCTTTTCCAGAGCCCAGAACTTTGTAAACTGGCTCGTCGAGAATACGCTGAACTACAACCGGTCGTTCGGGGTACACAATGTCTCGGCGCTGGCGGGTTTCTCGTCACAGAAGGATAGGCGGGTTGCCAATGAGTTAACGGCTACCAACTTCCCCAACGATTTGGTTCAGACGCTTAACGCCGGTCAGGTTTCGTCCGGGAGTTCGGATATTCAGGAATGGTCATTGCTCTCCTACATAGGTCGGGTTCAGTACGATTACAACGGTAAGTACCTACTGTCGGCGGCTATTCGGGCCGATGGGTCGTCGCGTTTCGGGAAAGATAACCGGTGGGGGTATTTCCCGTCGGTATCGGCAGGCTGGAACGTCTCACAGGAAACATTTCTGAAATCAGCTACCTGGCTGAGCGATTTGAAACTGCGAGCCAGCTACGGGCTGACTGGTAACTTCCAGATTCCAAACTACGGTTCGGTTAGTTTGCTCGGGTACCAGAACTACATTCTCGGCCCCGAAACCATTGTGAGCGGGTTGGCACCTACTAATTCGGCCAATGACAAACTGAAGTGGGAAAAAACGGCTATGTTCGATGTGGGCTTCGACGTGAGTTTCCTGCGCAACCGGCTGAATCTGACCTTCGATTATTACCACGCCAACACCTCCGATCTGCTCCTGAACGTTCCTGTTCCCCGCGCATCAGGCTTTAGTACGGAGCTGCAAAACATTGGTAAAGTCAACAACCAGGGTATTGAACTCACACTGGGGACCCGTCAGACGTTCGGGCGTTTCCGCTGGGAGGCCAGTGCCAACATAGCCGCCAACCGCAACAAAGTGATCGCGCTCGGACCCTCCGGCGACCCGATCATTGTGGCCGGTGGCGTAGCGGGTGCTCAGTTCATTACCCAGATCGGCCGCCCTATTGGCGAGTACTACACGATGATCAACGACGGTGTATTTAAGAATCAGGCCGAAATAGACGCCTATCCGCATACTACAACCACCCGCCCCGGCGATTTTAAATTCAGGGATAACAACGGCGACGGTAAGATTGACTTTAGCAGCGACCGGGCCGTTACGGGCAGTTACTTTCCCAAGTTCACCTTTGGGTTTACCAACAACTTCGCCTACCGAGGCTTCGATCTGGGCGTTGCCATTCAGGGCGTTCAGGGACATAAAATCCTGAACCTGATCCGGCGCTACATTTACAACATGGAGGGCAACGGCAACCTGTTCCGGGGAGCGCTGGACCGCTGGCAGTCGCCCGATAATCCGGGTAACGGGCTGGTTAACCGCGCTAATCGTCTGGCTTCCGGCTCCAATGGGGAAATCTCTACCTGGCACATCGAAAGTGGATCGTACGTGCGTATCCGCACCATTACACTCGGGTATGCGCTGCCAACGGCACTGCTTCAAAAAATTCGCCTGAGCCGCGCCCGCCTGTATGTGACTACCCAGAACCCGTTCACGTTTACCAAATACCTCGGCTACAATCCGGAGGTAAACAGCCGCCCCGACAGCGCCCTGTCATCGGGTGAGGATTATGGCACCTACCCATTACCCCGCACAACCTCGGTCGGCATCAACCTATCCTTCTAGCACTAGTTATGAAAAAGATAACCGTTTTACTAGCCTGCGTAATTGGGCTTTCGGCTTGCCAAAAAGACTTTTTGGACTTAAAGCCTTTATCGCAGCCAAACGCCGATAATTTTTACAAGACCGCCAACGACTTCGGCAACGCGGTCAATGGTGCCTACGATGCGCTTCAGAGTGCGAGTCAATACGGGGGTGATTACAACACCATCGTGGAGGCCAGAAGTGATAACGTTCTGGATAACGACCCCTCGTCGAGTGCCGGGTTGCGTTACAACATCGACCGGTTTATTGAACCAACCACCAACTCGGTCCTGCGGGATACGTGGGGGAGTTTGTACACCGGTATTAACCGTTGCAACCTGATTCTGGACAAGATCGATGCCGTGTCGATGGACGCGACCCTGAAAGCCCGTTACAAAGGGGAGGCTCAATTTATCCGGGCGTTGTCGTATTTCAATCTGGTTCGGTTGTGGGGGCGGGTGCCGCTCGTGCTCAAAGCCGGTTCAACAACCGAAGCCCGGTCGTTTGTACGAAACGAGGTAACCGAAATCTACGCAGCCATTGAAAAAGACCTGACCGATGCGGCTGCCGGTTTACCAGCCACCTACACGGGTGTAGACGTTGGCCGGGCTACGTCCGGTGCCGCCAAAGGCTTGCTGGGGAAGGTGTATGTGACCGAGAAAAAGTACGACCTGGCCGTATCGACCCTGCGTGACGTAGTGAACGGAACTACTTTTCGGCTGCTGCCGAATGTAGCCGATGTTTTTCTGGTCAGCAACAAGAACAATGCGGAGATACTGTTCGCGGTAAAGTTCAAAAAAGGTGGTTTGCAGGGCGAAGGGCACGGTTCCTGGTACGGCACCAGCATTGGCGACAACATTGAACCCTCGCTCCGGGCGGCTTATTTGCCAACCGATAAGCGGCTTCCGCTGACGGTTCAGGTGCCGGTACCAACCAGTATCAATGCCGTACCCCGCAAGTTTTACGATGAACTGTCGGGTACGAACGACGTGGGCAACGACTTTCCGGTGCTGCGCTTTGCCGATGTATTGCTGTTATATGCCGAAGCGCTGAACGAAGTGGGTTATCAGGCCGATGGAGAGGCATTCCGGACGCTCAACCTGGTCCGGACGCGGGCAGGTGTGCCTACGTACGCCAGTGCGCAACTGGCCACTAAAGAGGCCTTTCGTACGGCGATCATCAACGAGCGCCGGTTGGAACTGGCGCTGGAGAACGACCGCTGGTTCGATCTGATTCGCACTGGTACGGCCGTAGAGGCCATCAAGGTAACGGGCATCACCATGCCTGCTTACCGGACGTTGTACCCTATTCCGCAGTCAGAAATCGATACGTATAACAACAAAACAACCTTCCCGCAAAATCAGGGGTATTGAGGAAAGTTAGTAACCACAGAGGCACAAAGGCCACAGAGGATTGAGTTCTCTGTGGCTTTTGTGCCTCTGTGGTTAAAAATTTAACGTGAATTCGGGTTAGCCTGTTTGTCAGTTCTCTTGCACCTCTTTAATAATCATTTAGCTAATTACTTCATCGACGGGTTTCCGGCTCTTTCCTTGCGTAACGCTTGCCATACCTGACTTGCTGCGGCCCCTTCCTTTTCGCCAATGCTGGTTTGAATGATGGAAACCAGCTGCGTTAGTTCTCCCTCACTCAGCCCATTATGCAAGCCGATGTTCAGATGACTGCGTAACTGACTGTCAACACCACCCAGACTGGCTAGCGCCGAAATGGTGGCCAGTTCGCGCGTTTTCCAGTCGAGGTTGTCCCGTCCGAAAATGTCACCAAACAGGTGTTCTTTTAGAAACTGGTCAATAGCCGGGGCAAACTCAAAAATTCCCCCTTTTATGGGCATTCCGATGAGCTTCGTCTGGTTATCTGTTCCAAACTGTCGTCTGTTTCGATCCGCTGGCAGGAGCGACGGTTCTTTGCCGGCCGGATCGTTTATACCCCGTTGCTTACGTTCTTTCAGCACATCCATAAAAGCTTGCAGAGCGTTCAGGCTGCGGGGAAATCCGGCATAGGCGTACAGTTGTACCAAAATTTCTTTGATCTCGCTGACCGTCAAACCAGCATCCAGACCAGCATTCAGTGCTTTCGTCAACTGAGGTATAGTTCCCTGTGCCGTGAAGGCCGAAATGGTGACGATAGCTTGCTGACTTTGCGTCAATCGAGGGTCGGTTTGCATCGTTTGTTCAGGAACTGCTTTCGCTGGTTGTTTTGCTTGTAAGTCGCTGCCTGTACAGGCCAGCAAAATGCCCATTGCCAATGCTGTTCGACGTAGAATCATGCGGAAGCTGTTTGTTTAGGATGAATGTGAATGGCTAAGTAAACTGTAAGGGCTTTATCTTCACCCAAAGGTCTGTGTAGCCTAGCGGTCAATCATCTTTTGCGCCTGCTCAGAATACCTTCCGCCCTGCACGTCGATGCTGGAAAGAGCCGCTGCGATGGATGCGAGATCTTCGACACTCAGTGTAATGGACACGGCCCCAAGGTTCTCCTCCAGTCGGTGTACTTTAGTGGTCCCGGGAATGGGCACAATCCACGGCTTTTGGGCTAACAGCCACGCCAGAGCAATTTGGGCAGGTGTGGCTTTGCGCTCGCTGGCCATGCTACCGAGCAAGTCGACCAGTGCTGCGTTCGCTTTTCGGTTTTCTTCGGAAAAACGGGGAACCGTATTGCGGAAATCCGTTATGTCGAAGGCCGTTGTTTCGTCGATTTTACCCGTCAGAAATCCCTTTCCCAACGGGCTGAAGGGCACAAAGCCGATTCCCAGTTCTTCCAATGTGGGCATAATTTCCGCTTCCGGCTCGCGCCACCAGAGAGAATATTCGCTTTGCAGAGCCGCTACCGGTTGCACCGCATGCGCCCGGCGAATGGTGTTGACGCTCGCTTCCGACAGGCCAAAATGCTTTACCTTGCCTTCCTGAATCAAGTCTTTAACCGTACCTGCCACGTCTTCAATCGGTACGTTAGGGTCAACGCGATGCTGATAAAACAAGTCTATAACGTCAACTCTCAGCCGTTTTAATGAAGCTTCGGCAACGGCCCGAATGTTCTCGGGACGGCTATTCAGCCCGGCCTGTTTTCCATCCTGAAAGTTGAACCCGAATTTAGTGGCAATGGCTACCTTGCCTTTGAACGGTTCGAGGGCTTCGCCAACCAGTTCCTCGTTGGTATAGGGGCCATATACTTCGGCTGTGTCGAAGAGGGTGACGCCCTGCTCAACAGCTGCCCGAATCAGTTTGATGGCCTCTCCCTTTTCTGTGGCCAGACCATAGCCAAAGCTGAGACCCATACAACCCAACCCCAGGGCTGACACCTGTAGCCCATTGGTTCCTAATGTGCGCGTTTGCATACCAAGCGGATTTTAAATTAATGACTTAAATTCAACAAGGTTCGCTGGAAAACAGTCGTTTTCAAACATGATCTGTCTTCTGCACCTTTCTCGTTGTACAAAGGTCTTTACTTCTATCTCACCGGATAGTATACAGATTACGGGTTATACTACCAATATTACTGGTTCTGGCAGGATCAGGCTGCAAAACCCACGCAATGCACTAATTTTGAACTTGTTAAAACAAACCGTGCTATGGACCTTTTGCGACGATTTGAGACTGTCAATGAGTACAATATTTTCAACAATACAGAAACACGTCACCCGCTGGTGAGTGTGATTGATATGTCGAAGGCTAACCCAAGGCAAATTTCGACTATGCATTATGGGTTATACGCTATCTTATTAAAAGACGTCAAATGCGGTGATCTTCGTTACGGTCGGCATACCTACGATTATCAGGAAGGCACGCTGGTATTTATTGCACCCGGGCAGGTAATCAGCGTTGAAAATGCCGGAGAAGTTTATCAACCCAAAGGGTATGCAGTTGTTTTTCATCCTAATCTGATCCATGGTACTGCTCTGGGACGGCATATTCAGGATTACTCCTTCTTCGGGTATCAATCGAATGAGGCCCTGCATTTGTCTGAACGGGAAAGGAAAATTGTACTGGACTGTTTTTCGAAAATCGATTATGAATTAGAACATGCCGTCGACAAGCACAGTAAGCGATTGATTGTCTCCAACATCGAGCTGTTATTAGATTACTGTGTCCGTTTTTACGACCGGCAGTTTATCACCCGTGATACCGTGCATCAGGGTGTTCTGGAACGGTTCGAGGCCTTGCTGAACGCGTATTATCAGACCGATAAGCCCTTCACAATTGGGTTGCCTTCGGTAGCCTGGTGCGCTGGAGAATTGAACCTGTCGGCCAACTATTTTGGCGATCTGGTGAAAAAAGAATCAGGAAAAACAGCGCAGGAGTATATTCAGTCGAAAGTGATGGATGTAGCTAAAGCGCGACTCTTTGAACCCGACAAATCCATTAGTCAAATCGCTTATGAGCTGGGTTTTAAATACCCTCAACATTTCAACCGATTGTTTAAACAGCGGGTTGGTCAATCGCCCAATGAGTACCGGATGCTACAGCAGAATTGAGCGATATTAAGAACAGCATTACCATGACAGAAAACCTCTTAACTGTTAAAAGCTACCTAATTATGATTCGTTTCAGCCGATTGTGGCAGCTGATGACGGCTGGTCTGCTGCTTATGCTATCGGCTGGTCATACATTCAGTCAACCCAAACCGCAAATGGTGCGAATGGCCAAAATCGTTGTCGACCCAGCTCAACTGGAGGCTTACAAAGCGGCTCTCAAGGAGGAAATCGAAGCCTCTGTGCGCCTTGAGCCCGGTGTCCTGACGTTATATGCCATGACAGAAAAGGACAATCCCACGCACATCACAATTCTGGAGATTTATGCGAATACCGATGCCTACAAGGCGCATATTCAGACACCCCATTTCCTGAAATACAAAACCGGCACCAAGGACATGGTGAAGGCACTGGAACTGGTGGAGACGGTTCCGCTCGTACCCGACATGAAGATTAAATAGCGGTGCTGAACATGAGTGTATATAGGCTAATAACCACCTTCGGGCTACCCATCCGGGGCAGAACAAATGAATGCGTCAGTCAGAATCTGCCCCATACCTAAATTGACTATCTTTAGGCGGTATCTATTGACCAGCACCTACACATGACAAACTGTAACAGTATCGTTTACGTCTCTCTAATGCTATTGTTGGCAGTTGCCTGTCAGCGAGCGGCCACACCAACAACAACTATTCCGACAACGAAACGCGTCGTTATAACAGGAATCGACCCGTCTAAAAAACCCGGCGATGATTTTTTTAAATACGCCAATGGCATCTGGACTGATACTGCCCGAATACCCGAAAGTCAGGCCGGTGTAGGAGCGTATTCGTTCATGAATTACCCGCAGCGCATCCGGCTGCAAGGCATTCTGGACAGTGTTTCGTCCAGGCAATTTCCAGCAGGGAGTATTGAACAAAAGGTGGGCGATTTCTATGCGTCAGGCATGGATGTAACCGCCATTGACAAACGCGGGTATGAACCCATTAAGCCCCTGCTCACTCGAATCGACGCGCTGACCGATGTACCTGGGGTATTGAAGCTGGTGGCTGAAGAACAAAAGGCAGGAGATCGGTCCATCATTGGTTTTTACGTTGGCCCCGATAACAAGCGAAGTTCGATCAATATTGCGCAGTTCAGCCAAACCGGAATAGGCCTGCCTGAACGGGATTACTACTTTAAGACCGATTCATCGACCAGCTTGATTCAGAAAGCGTACCGAAACTACCTCACGCGCCTGTTTGAACTCACCGGCACTGATGCAAATACGGCCCGAAAAAATGCATCCGTTACCTACGACATCGAAAAACAACTGGCCACCGCGCATCGAACGAACATCGAACGTCGGGACGTAAAGGCAAACTATAATAAACTGGCGATTGCTGACCTTGCCCAAAAACAGCCTACTCTAAACTGGCCGACGTTATTATCTAACTTAGGCGTACAGGCTGATTCTGTCAACGTAGCACAGCCGGGATATTACGACAAGCTGAACACGATGTTAACGTCCGTTTCCATCGAAGACTGGAAGGTCTATTTGAAAGCCCATGCCCTGACCAACTATGCCGGTTACCTGAGTCAACCATTTGTGGACGAGTCGTTTGCATATTCGAAGATTCTGACCGGACAGGCGGCTAAAAAAACAAGGGCAGAGGAAATGACACAGGTGGTCGATGGATCGCTCGGCGAGGCACTGGCCCAGATATACGTAAAAAAATACTTTCCGGAAGAAGCCAAAAAACGGATAACGGCTTTGGTAAACAATCTCAAAAAGGCTTTTGAAGCCCGGATCAATAAGCTCGATTGGATGAGCGATTCGACCAAAAGCCGGGCGAAAGAAAAACTGTACGCCTTTACCGAGAAAATCGGCTATCCCGACAAATGGCGGGATTACTCGACGGTGGACGTAAAACGAGATGCTTACTTTGAAAACCGTTTGTCGGCAAACAAAAATGATTATCTCCAAAGCGTCGCCAAAGTAGGGAAGCCGGTCGACCGTACGGAATGGCATACCACTCCACCCACAGTAACGGCCTATAATAATCCTCCACTTAATGAAATCGTTTTTCCGGCGGGTATCTTGCAGCCGCCCTACTTCGATGTGAATGCCGACGACGCGCTGAACTACGGCGGTGTCGGTATGGTGATTGGTCACGAAATAACCCACTCGTTCGACGATCAGGGCGCGCAATTCGACAAAGTCGGCAACGTAACGAACTGGTGGACCAAAGATGATTACGCCAAATTTAAAGCCAGAACAAACCAGGTAATCGATCAATACAACAAGTTTACCGTGCTGGACTCGGTACACGTAAAAGGGGCGTTAACGGTAGGTGAAAACACGGCCGACATTGCCGGGGTGGCTATTGCCTACGATGCCTTCAAACTGACCGAGCAGGGAAAGAGCACAGCGAAACTCGATGGCTTTACGCCCGATCAACGGTTCTTCATCTCGATCGCCCGAATTTGGCGCGTAAAAACCAGAGATGCTTACATGGGCATGTACGTCAATACGAACCCGCACTCACCCGCCAAGTGGCGCGTAAACGGTCCGCTGATGAACTTCACGCCGTTTTACAACGCCTTCGATGTGAAACCTGGCGATAAGATGTACAAACCTGAAAAGGACAGGATTGTCGTTTGGTAAAAATAGGTCTGACACATAAAAATGGGAACCGCGACAAACGGTTCCCATTTTGACTACAAATACCCTCAATTAGACTACAGGCAGCGAATGGCAGGTTTCGACCTTTGATGTATCATTAACAAGTAAGGTATACGACATGATACATCACAACGAAATGGCAAGCAGTCAACCTGCGCTGACGCCTGTAGCATCTACTAAAGTCTGGTTCATTACAGGTACTTCGCGCGGATTTGGACGCGTTTGGGCCGAAGCTGCCCTTAAGCGTGGCGACAAAGTAGCGGCAACCGCCCGCAAGCTGGAAAGCATTGCCGACCTGAACGATACATACGGCAATAATGTACTGACACTCGCGCTCGACGTAACCCAGCCCGAACAAGTTAAAGCGGCCGTAACGCAAGCTCACGCTCACTTTGGCAAGCTTGATATTGTGTTTAATAATGCCGGGTATTCACTGGTTGGCACCATTGAGGAAGCCAGCGCAGATGATATTCGCGCTCTTTACGAGACGAATGTTATCGGGCCGGTTTCTGTCATTCAGGCGGCCTTGCCCTTATTGAGAGAGCAGGGTGGCGGTCACATTCTTGGTACATCGAGCAACCTAGGCCATGTAACCTTACCGGTGATTGGCTACTATTGCTCGTCAAAATGGGCATTTGAAGCAATTCATGAAAGTCTGGCTACGGAGGTTAAGCCGTTTGGCATCAACGTAACAATTATTGAACCGGGGGCCTATGCCACCGAATTTGGAAGTCAGGAATCGCTGAAGTTTGCTCAGGGACTCGACATCTACGCTGATTTCAAAGCCCATTTTTTCGGGAGTTTAGGCTCCCAGGAAAGAGGTGATCCAACGGCAACACCCGAAGCACTTTTTGCCGTTGTCGATGCCGAAAACCCTCCACTACGGTTCTTTCTGGGCAGTCATAATTTGCCCTCGGTACGCACGGCCTATGCGGAGCGACTGGCAACATGGGAAGAATGGGCGGAGGTTTCCAACTCAGCTCAGGATAGGGCCAATTAGGGAAGTACCTCCTCGGTCTGCCAAGACCCAGACCGAGGAGACAATTTTGTTTTGTCGGCAAAAAAGCCGCTGAGTAAACGTTTGCACATCTTTCCAGTATCGATTATCTTTTTTGCATACTAAGCCATGAAAAAAGAAGAAAACGGCCCTTATAAAATCGAATCGCTGGCCGATGCGCACCGCGCCTTTGGTTTGCCAACCCCTAAGCATCCGTTGGTTAGCCTCATCAATGGTGCCCATCACCCTGTAGCCATGAATGCAATCCCAGGTGCTCATGTGCTGGGATTCTACAAACTATCGTATAAACCAAAACTCAGTGGTCGGTTGAAGTACGGCCAGAGTTATTACGATTTTGATGAAGGTGGCTTATTATTCGCTTCGCCCGGACAGGTAATCGGCAGCAATCACGACGATGGGAGCATCTGTTCGCAGTATACGTTGCTCATTCATCCGGATTTCTTTTTAGGTTATCCGCTGGCCAAAACCATCAGTCAATATGGCTTCTTCTCGTATTCGACCAATGAAACGCTGCATCTTTCGGAAGATGAAAAAGCAACGATCATGGATCTCTTTAAAATGATCGAAAAGGAATTAAATAGCCGAATCGACGATTTTAGCCAGGACGTTATTATTGCTCAAATCGAGTTGATGATGAACTATGCAAATCGCTTTTACAAACGTCAGTTCATCACCCGTAAAGCCATAAACCATGATCTGTTACAAAAGCTGGAAGAGCTGTTGAATCACTATTTTACCGACGAAACGTCATTACGTCAGGGCTTGCCGACTGTCGCCTATCTCGCTGACCAGTTAAACCTGTCGCCTAGTTATTTAAGCGATATGCTACGGTCATTGATCGGGCAGAATGCCCAGCAGTATATTCACGACAAAGTAATCTCGACCGCAAAAGAAAAACTATCTACCACAAATTTGTCAGTAACCGAAGTGGCGTATGCATTGGGATTCGAGCACTCACAATCATTCAGCAAACTCTTTAAAACAAAAACCCAGCTGTCTCCCCTGGAATTCAGACGGTCGTTCAATTGAACAGACTATTGCATAACCTGCTTTTTCTGCTGACTAGCTTTAAGCCTACTTACAAAGCGCTTATTTCCATTACTCTTAACCTATGCAGCCCATCGAATCAGCGCTTACGCTCCATAGACAAAATAATAAACTTGCTATCCGTATTATTTCGCCCACGTTCGGACATCTTCCTCCCGAAATCGCCCAACAATATGGCCTGACGCACCGTAAACCGCATTACTTTTTTCTTTTTATGTTTGATGGGCAATCCCGACATGGTGTGGATCTCCAGCAATTCGATGTAAAGGCTAACGAACTCCTCTTTATCTTGCCTCATCAAATCCACCGCTTACCGGCCAGCAAAGAAGATACGA
This sequence comes from Spirosoma sp., assembly GCF_026391055.1. Classification (GTDB taxonomy): domain Bacteria; phylum Bacteroidota; class Bacteroidia; order Cytophagales; family Spirosomataceae; genus Spirosoma. The sequence continues at coordinate 220,571 of NZ_JAPLET010000019.1, forward strand.
ACTATGTCAAGCTGGGTTTTGATGACAACTGCCTTTCTCTATTACCCAAACAATATCCCTTTCTTATCAACCCGTTCAACACCCAAAAAATACAATTTACGGCATTGGCGGCTGCCCGATTAAAATCCATTTTCGATGTACTGCTCAATTTATTAAGTGCCCCAGAAACAGAACCTGAGCTTATCCTGGCCCACCTTAACAGCCTGCTAACCGAAATTAATTTGGCTTATTTTGCCACCGGCAAAAGTCTAGCCACCGACAAACTTTCTGTATACATCCGCTTCAAACTCTTTGTGGAAGATAACCTCACCGATCATATAAGCATCCACGAAATTGCCCGGCAACTCGCTCTCAACACCAATAGTTTATATACCATCGTTAAGCATTACTCCGGATTGTCACCCAAAGAATACATTACCAACCGGCTCATTCTGGAAGCCAAACGTCGTCTTTACTATGCGGAGAGTTCCATCAAAGAACTAGCCTACGACCTTGGTTTCAATGATCCTGATTACTTCTCCCGCTTGTTTAAAAAAGTGTCGGGTCAAACCATAGCGGCCTTCGTTCAGGATTTGTCAGGGAACTAATGCGTTTTGTCCAGTTCACGGCCTGACGTTCTCAAGACCTTTGTTCGCATACTAACAAGCAAGATGATGAACAGAAAACTAGGAACAAATGGCCCGCTCGTATCGGCCATCGGGTTAGGTTGCATGGGCATGTCGGGCGCTTACGGAGAGTCCGACGAAAAAGAAGCCATTGCCACCATCGAAAGAGCCCTCGAACAGGGACACAACGTTTTAGATACGGCCGATTATTACGGGGCAGGCCATAATGAGGAGTTGATTTCCAAGGCCATCAGTGGTAAACGCGACAAAGCGTTTCTCTCGGTAAAAACGGGTCAGTTATATACGCCCGGACCTAACGGGGCTATGGGCCCGGGTCCGGTAAGTGGTCATCCTAACTACCTTCGCAACGCCGTTTTTTATAGCCTCCGCCGTCTTAAAACGGACTACATCGATCTCTACACACCGGCGCGGGTTGATCCGGCAATTCCTATTGAAGAAACGGTCGGTGCACTCGCCGATCTGGCTCAAAAAGGGGTGATTCGTTACATTGGCCTTTCGGAAGCATCGGCCGATTCTATTCGTAAGGCCGCTACAGTACATGCCATCACCGCCTTACAGATCGAGTACTCACTCTGGAGCCGCGACATTGAAGCTCAAATTATGCCAACAATTCGGGAATTGGGCATCGGATTAGTCGCCTATGCCCCGCTAAGTAGAGGTTTTTTAAGCGGTGAAATAAGAACACCGGACGATCTCAAGGATAGTCGTGTCAACATGCCCCGCTACCAGGGAGAGAATTTCTATAAAAATCTGGAATTAGTGGAAACGATTAAAAGGCTGGCTATTGAAAAGAGCTGCACTGCATCTCAGTTAGCGATTGCCTGGGTGCTCGCTCAGGGAGACGATATCATTACCATCCCCGGCTCCAAACGCATTAACCATCTGGAGGAAAATATCGCTTCCAAAAATGTAAAACTCACCCAGGTCGACCTGCAACGCATTGAAGAGATTATGCCAGCAGGAGTCGTATCCGGCACCCGCTACCCCGAACGATACATGAATGCCCTGAATCGGTAAACGATTCTTTCTGTGCACAGCGATATACATCATCAGTAGCCGACGATACGGCAAAAAAACGTTAACGTCGGCTACTGATGATGTACCCAAATCGGTGCTGCCTAAATCCGCTTTTCCGGGTCGGCCTTGAAAGGCTGATTGTACTGCCGTTTGCCCGTGGTTTTATACAACGCATTGGCCACCGCACCAAATACCGGTGGGAAAGGCGGTTCGCCTAAGCCGGTTGGGTCGATGTCGTTTTCGACAAAGTGAACGTCGATCTGTTTTGGTGCTTCGTTATGGCGAATGAGCCGGTAATTATGAAAATTGCTTTGCTCAGGTGCCCCGTTTTTATGCGTCAACGCTCCGTAAAACGCATTACCAATCCCGTCGACAACCGCACCCTGCACCATGTTTTTGGCTGAATCGGGGTTTACCACGATACCGCAGTCGATGACACTGAATACCCGCTCCACGTACGGCTGACCATCGCGGGTCACCATATCAACCACGTGAGCCGCGTAGGAGTTGTGGCAGAAATAAGCCGCCACGCCCCGATGGTACTTCTCGTTGCCTCCCTTGTTCCAGTTCGATTTATCCCGTACCAGGGTGAGTACTCCAGCGTATCGGTCGGGGTCATACTCGTTGTTTTTACCGACTGGATTTTCCTTTGCCCGTTTCAATAGCTCCAACCGCAACTCGATGGGGTCTTTTCCCATAGCCTCGGCCACTTCATCCAGGAATGATTGCTCGGCGGCTGCGTTGAAGTTGGAACGCGGTGCCCGGAACGCTCCAATCGTGATATTGGACGGAATCTCCCAGCCCTCGGCCAGGTAATTGTCCACGGCTCCGGCCGGAAACCGGTTGGCATGTACCGGATGTTCGGGTATGCCGCCACCTTTGACATGGAAACCGATCAGGTTTTTATTGGCATCCAAAGCGGCCCGATACGTTGCCGTGTACATCGGGCGGTAAATGCCATAAGTCATATCATCTTCGCGGGTGTAGATCAGTTTGATCGGCGCTTTGACTTTTTTCGAGATCAGAGCCGCTTCGGTCATGTAATGCGCATACGCCCGACGGCCAAAGCCGCCACCCATCCGCGTCATCTGAATCTCGATCTTGTCGGCGGGAAGGTTAAGAACTTTTGATAAGGTGGGTTCTACCCAACCCGGTGCCTGTAGCGGTCCGACAAATACCGCTTTGTCATCCGTGACATGGGCAAAGAAATTCATCGGCTCCATCGTATTATGGGCCAGAAACGGGGCATTGTAGGTACGTTCGATAATCTGAGCCGCATTCTTGAACGCCGTTTCGGGGTCGCCGTCTTTCCGTAATAGCTGCGCTGGTTTTTTAGCCATCTCCTGCATTTTTTCGAGTTGGGCGCTTGTACTTTCGAGCCCACCCGGAATGGTGACCTCGCGTTTGCCGTCCCGTCCCGCCATCGTATCTTTGCTATCGCCGGTCGGCTCCCATTGGACAAGTAGCTTTTTGCGGGCATTCATGACTTCCCAGGTCGATTTGCCCACCACAACCAGCAGATCGTTGAAGGTACGGGTATCGAAACCGCCCTGTACAAAACCGTCTTCGTATAATTTCAGGCTGAAAACGTCTTTGATGCCCGGCATTTTCAGAGTTTGCGATGCATCGAACGATTTCAGTTTCATGCCAAAAGCCGGTGGGTGCTGAATCATGGCGATCAACATCCCGTCCGCCCGATAATCCAGCCCGAACAGCGGCTTGCCGGTAATTACCTTGAGACCCTCGACGTTTTTCTTCGAGTTTCGAACAATGGTAAAATCTTTCGGAGATTTTAGTTTCATGCCTTTGGGCACGGCAACAGTAGCGGCTTTGGTGGCCATTTCGCCATACTTGGCCGACTTCCCGCTCGAATGCGAAAGTACGCCTGCTTTGGCGGCTACCTCACCGACTGGCACATTCCACGTTTGGGCGGCTGCTTCGCACAGCATTTGGCGGGCGGCTGCACCGGCTTCGCGGAGGGGTTTCCAGTACATACGCACCGAATTACTGCCTCCCGTAAATTGGGGGCCTAATTTGGTATTGTCGTGCGGCCCCATTTCAACGACCACATTTTTCCAGTCGGCGTCCAGTTCTTCGGCCAGCATCATGGGCAAGGACGTCATCACATTCTGGCCAAATTCGGGGTTTGGGCACAGAAGTCTGATTACGTTGTCGGGGGTAATCTGAATATAGCCGTTCAGCTCGACCCATTGACCGGGCACGTTCAGAGCCTCCAGTTTGTCGGCCGCTTTAGCGCTTGACAACCAGCTAACGCTGAGCATCATACCGCCACCTGCGAGCATCGACGCTTTTAAAAAAGAACGCCTGTTATAAGTGGTTTTAGTCGTTTTCATGTCAGTAAGGGATAATGGAAAATGTAAAATGAGTAATGTAAAATGGCTGATAACCAGTAGTTAATTGTCCATTATTCATTATTCGCTATCCATTATTGGTTGAGGCTGATTTGATGGCTTCTTTGATACGCAGGTACGTACCACAACGACAAATGTTGCCACTCATGGCAGCATCGATGTCGGCATCGGTTGGTTTCGGATTGCTTTTCAGCAGAGAAGCCGCGCTCATAATCTGTCCCGCCTGGCAGTAGCCGCACTGCGCCACGTCGTGTTCCAGCCAGGCTTTCTGAACCGGGTGGTCGCCTTTGGCCGATAGCCCTTCGATGGTGGTGATGGCTTCTTTGCCAACAGCTGATACGGGTAGTTGACAGGAGCGAACCGCCGTATCGCCGAGGTGAACGGTGCAGGCGCCACACTGTGCCATGCCACAACCATATTTGGTACCAGGTAAATCCAGATGATCGCGGAGTACCCAAAGGATAGGTGTGGATGGGTCAACGTCCACTAGCCTGATTTTTCCGTTAATTTTTAAGTTATACTTTGCCAAGGTGTAAATGGGTTAAGGATATCTACAAAACGTTTACGTAGACGGCTATCTGTCAATAATTTCCCTTAAACGCTTGCCGGTACGGCTACAGAGATACCGCCCAGGCTAATTCCTGCCGGGAGCTAATCAACAGTGGTTAAACTAGAAAGGGAATGTACAAAGATCTGATTGATAGCTAAAAGAGACGGTATACAAATTACGGATGTTCCTACCATTTTTACGGATTCTACGGGGGTTAGGATGTCCGGAACCGCGCAGCTAAGGCAATGGGGCAGCACCCGGTAAATTTACTTTACCAATCCCAGAAGTCTAGACTATAGATTATACCCTCAATGAATTTCAAAGAGAAGCGTCACTTCGCCCCCCAGTTCGATCTGGTCGCCATGTTGCAGCGGGTAACCCATACCGAGAATATCGGCGCGATCCAGGCTGCCGTCCGGGTGGAAAATCTTGGTTTTGTTACCACTGGCCGGAAGTCCGCCGGGGTCGGCCAGCAGCGAATATTGCCGTCGGGCTGCATCGTAGCGGAGGGTCGCGTGTGCCCGGCTGACGGCCCCGTTGCCCGCCCCCCGTTCGGCATCGTAGCCGGGATCATGGTCGTTCAATATAACAATGTCATTTGTTCGAACATGCCCCGAAGCCGTTTGGGTCGAATGCCCCCGGCCAATGCAGTAGCTGTTCTTTCGAGTAGGATCGAGCGAATAGGCATCCTGCTCCATCTGCCCTTTCACCGCAACAAGACGAGCCAGCAGGGGCGAGGTATTTGGTCTGGTCTTGTCAGGAATTAGCAGGCCCAGGTTACCTTCCCGGTATGTACAGTCTGGGAGCGCATCAGAATAAAATGTATAAGCCAAACGCCAGTTGGCGGGAAGCTGAATGTAATTGTCGGCTAGTTGCCGGGCAAGTTCACTTCGAAATTTACCCTGCTGACTGGCCCATAGGGCAACGTTGTACACATCCTCCTCCTCGGCATTCGAGCAGAGAATACACAGGTCGAGGGCCGAAGGGGCTGTTTCGGGCTCGTTTTGATACGGTCGTAATTTATCGATGATAAACCTTAGCAGGCGGTCGCGCTGCTGCCCGGCGGGGGGAAGTCCCTTCGAAACGGGCTTCGGGATTTCTGAAGCTGGCTCCGATGCGGGTTCCGATTTAACGGCTTGAGCGGGTGTAAACCCGAATAAGTTTTTGACGCTATCCAGCAGGCTCATAGTTTTTCAGTGTAGTGGCATACCATCCATTTCCGTTTGAGGGAAACCAAAAGTAGCCGTTAAAAACTCCCTAAATACCCCTGTTGTTTCAGGATTGGGGCCACAATGCTGTTGGCAAGCTGAACGGCTTCTGCCGATGATTCGCCTAATTCAATGCGAACACTAACCACCGTATGTGACCGGCCATCGGGCGTTGGCGCGAAGAAAACATACCAGCCGTCATTCCGCCGAATGCCCTGTACGATGCGCTCCGGCGTACCGGTTTTACCTGCCACTCGCGCCACGCTGATTTTAGACCGGCCTTCCGACGGATTCGACTGGTCGATCATGAATGATTCCAATTGTTTCGCGTAGTCGGCTTGTTTGGCTACCGGCTGTCCACCTAATACGGGCTGGGGCTTTCCGGCCAGGTCCAGCACATACCGCGAGGGCTGTAGTATACCCTGATTGGCAATGGCTCCCGCCATACGTGCCAGAGCCGCCGGGGTGGATGTTAGCTGGCCCTGCCCCCAGGCTAAACCCGAAAACTCACTGCGGTATCGTCGGGGGTATTGGGCGCTGTTGTAGAGGTTCCGGCGAATGACGAACGATGAGTCGCGCCAGTGCTCGCGTATGGCGCTGCATTCGGGGTCGGTACGAGTGTCGGAGAAGGAGTAGCCCCCTACAAAGTCGATGTTCATGCCCGTGGCCAGATAGAGATCGGCCAGTTGGTTGTCCAGCTTGTGGTCGTTGGCAGTGCGGATAAAATACACGTTACTCGAGCGGACAATGGCCTTCCGCATATCCACTGTTTCGTTACAGGGTTCAGATTCCCGCGTACCCCGTCGAATAATTTCCTCGCACGAGATCCGGTAACTAACATCCGAAGCCGATGAGCCTAGTTTATTGAATGCGGCCATAGCCGTCAATATTTTGGCCGTTGAACCGGGTGCCGTGGGGTAGGTCATGCCCAGGTCCCGCTCGGTTACAAGATACGGTAGTTTTTGCCGGTCCCGGTCCGACAGCAGCATGGCGTCGGGGGTTTGCAGATTGGGAAGCGGATGCACGGCCGAGGTGAGCACATCGCCCGAAGCGGCATCCAGCACTACTACCGAGATACGCTTGTTCCGAAAACTGGATTTGGCCAGCGCATTCTGAATGGCCACCTGTAACTCGGCATTCACGCTGAGGTGAATATCGCGGTTTTTGGCTTTCCGTTCGGCTACTTCGCGGCTATCGAGTCCGGCGCGTAAAGCCGGGGCCAGTTCGCTGTAATCATAGACCGACAACGTTCGTGTTTGCTGTACCGACGGACTGAATCGGTCGGCCCGGAAATCGGTGGTGACCAGGTCTGTTTTACGGGGGCGGCTGTTGAAGCCTCGTAACTCGCTGAGGTGGGCAGCTTCGGCATAATACCCATTGCTCTGGCCCCAGAAGAGTTGCGTATTAAGATCGCCTACCCAGAAGAAAAGCTGGTTGCCAAATGGATAATACCGCTGTAGACGCTTCTTTGTCAGTCCCTCAACGACATCTCCTTTCAAGCCACTTTCCCGGAGCTTTTCGAGTTGCCGGGTCACAACATCCGGTGCGCTTGCCGCCAGAACGAGCCCGTTGCGGTCGTAAATGGTACCGGCAGCTATGGCTCGTGTGAGTCGTTCGATGCGGGGATTGTAGCTGTACACCGGGTCGCCGTTGCGCGTAATGACCCTGGCGGGCCGGATGATGTACTCACGACCCCGCCAACTGATGATCGGGAGTAAATGCCCAATCAGCACCACAACGCCCGCCAGGAATCCGACGATACCGGCCATCAGCACGATGTCGTAATGTTTTTCGAGGTATTCGCGCTGTTCGGCCTGCCCCGGTCGATGGGCCACGCTGAAGACGGCACCCATTGCCGTGAGGTTGATAATGAGGGAAATTTTGCCATAGCTCAGAAATGGCACGCTGATTCCCGTGAGTGGCAATAAGCCAATTGAACCGCCCGCAATGATCAAAAACTGTGTTCCGGTGGCGATGGCGATACCAGCAACCAGGAAAAAACTAAACGGCTGCCCCGCCCGGCGTGCGTGCAGGAACATTCGGTGGAGTAATATGCCAAAGAGCAGAAACACACACACGACACCCAAACCACCCAACTCTTCGCCTAAACTCGGCAGGATCATGTCGGTATGAGCGGCAGGAATGGAATTAGCAAACGCCTTGCCCAGGCCCTGCCCCGACCAGCCTCCCGATGCCAGCGCCCAGTAGCCATGTGCCAGATGGTCGCCCCCGTACACATCGTTGTTCCAGGGATTGAGCCACATGGCTTTTCGATCGGCAAGGCGGTCGCCAACGGATGGTAACTTGTCGCCAAAGGCAAACATAGCCATCACCAGCAGCAGCAAGATAGGAGCCTCGGCCAGGAGAGCTGCCCAACCCAACCCGGTTTTCGATCGGGCATCACCTTTGACGAACAAGTATGCAACGACAGCGCCCAGACTAAGAAGGGTAGCGAGCCAGCCCGGCAAGAGCCACAACGTCAAGCCGTAGCCTACCCCCGTTGCCAGCGTTAGCGGGAGATTTCCGCGGGCAATGCTGTAGAAAAGAAGGAAGGTAAAGCAGACAACCAGCGCCGGTCCCATATCGCCCAGCAATAGGTACAGTAGCATGAGTAATCCGGCACCAGCCAATGCACCAAAGCTCACAGCAAACCGCCACTGTAAATCGGGAAGTTGCCGAAGTTGCTGCTCGTTGGCCGCAAAGAAACCCGCAAAGAAGAGCAGGAGCAAGTATTTGGTTATTTCGCTGGGCTGGAATGTGAGGCCAAGAAAAGACAAATTGACGCGTACGCCACTGCCTTCTGGTCCCGACCCTAGCAGCAGGGTAAACGCGGCCAGCCCAGCGGCCAGTACCAGCCACGTCCAGCCCGAAAGCCTCACGGCGTTATGATTTCGGTACGAAAAAAGCCAGTCGTACTGCCAGGTAGCGTAGAAACGGCCAATGTTGAGTTGGGATAAAACGGTCATCCCTAGCAGGCCAAGTGCAATGCCCTGTACCGTTTGTCCAGCGTACAGCATGTCCTGCAAAGGGTCCTGAATGGCGAGTAGTGTCAGGACCGATAAGCCGGTCAGCAACATCAGAATGGGCAACAATAGCGGATCGGGCCGGAAACGGCGGATTGTCCAGAACAACTGTACGGCCCAGAAAGCCAGTAGAAACCCGCCCACAATGATCCACAACTGCCGGATAAAGGTATCTGGGTTACGAACAGTAAGTGCATGGTCGGTTTTTAACTGGCTGTATACGGTCGACCCAATCAGCCGGAGCTGATGCGCACGTGCGGTGAAGCGCACATCCTGATTGCCGCTGAGGTTTGATGCGCCTTTGCGGCTGCCGAACTCAAATCCAGGCTTCAACGGTACAACACTATAGCCTGACCCCGCCTTCAAGCCGGTAAAGGTGAATTTTCCGTCGGCATCGGTGCGGGCGTAAATGTATCGGTCGGCCAGGGTATCTGGCTGGGCAGTGGCGGGGTGGCGTTTCAACTGAACCAGCACGCCCGGCATTGGTTCGTCGTCGTGGGTAACTTTTCCACTGAAAGCTGCCGAACCGTTGCCGGTGTTTACACTGGACGGGTAGGTTTTGGGGTTCGTTAGCTCCCGGTTGTACAATACGGAGTCGAATCCCATTTGCTGCCGGGATAGCCGAAGGCGGCTTTGAAAGTCGGCCCCGCCAATGCGGCTACGCCATTTTACAGGGGCTACTACCGAAAATTGACGCTTGTTTATAGCCCCCAGATTATCGAGTGTCTGGTTCTGCGCCAGTTTGGCAGGGAGCGAGTCGGCAACGAGGGTAACATCTTTCGGGTCTGCGTAATAATTACCAGTGGTCAGAAGCTGTTTAATAGCCGTCGATTTCAGGCCTGTTGTCAGGTTGAGTGCCTGCCCGTTGGCATACGCTTGTTTTGCCTGATCAAGGGCTGGCCGGAAGTTGGTGTACAGCCGATAGAACAGCAGCAACAACATGACCGATGCGATAGGCAAATACAAGCGTTCGGTAAGTGATTTCATGCAGTAATGGTTAGTAGACAGGGGGGAGTACCTACCGTATTGAGTCCTGAACGGCCGTCGAATCGGGCGTAGCCGTTGAGCCGCTATTGGGCGTTGCTGCCGGCGGTACTGGCGTGATTTCTACCGAATCTGTCGTTGTTTCTTCTTCTGATTCCGGCTCTGTTGTGGTTGCCGAGTCTCTCCGAGGTGCAAAATCTTCGGTTTTCAGCGAATCCCGGTCAAGGGCGGTCGAATCAACCAATGTTGAGGCTGGCGTCTCTTTGTCGCGTTCTTTATAGTAAATAGCAAAGCCGATAATTAACCCGGCTACCACAACGGCCAGCGCAATCAGCCAGGTGTTTGACTGGGCAGCAGGCTCATAGTCGGGAGTGGATTCGTAGGTTTCGGCTGGCTGCGCTACTGGTATGGGTGCGGCCATCGTCTGCGACCGGGGTATGGGTATGGGTGCCTGCCGAATACCGGATCGGTTAGCCTGTAGCAACTCAACGTTGGCCTGGCCGAGTAGTAACGCCAGCTCGGTAATCTCGCTCAGCCGTTGAGCCGGGTCTTTTACGAGTGTCCAGTCAATGAGGGTTTTCAGGCTTGGCGGCAGGTATTGGCCCGATGGCAGTACCAGAGCAGGTGGTTCTGTTCGCAGTACCTGCCCCATAAAGGTGGCGATCCCGGCGCTGTCGGCCATTGAGAATGGTACTTTACCCATCAGGCATTCATAAAAAACGACGCCCAGCGAATAATAATCCGTGGCTACATCTACCCCCCTGGGGTTGTCGAACTGCTCGGGCGAGGCATATTCATAGGTCATCAGCGACTGCCCCGTCATGGTTTGGGTTTGTTCCCGTAGTCGGGCTACGCCAAAATCGGTCAGTAAAAAATGCAGTTCACCACTGGGCAGGGGCCGGTACAGGATATTCTCCGGTTTTATGTCGCGGTGGATAATCCCCTGCGGGTGAATGGCGTGGAACGCTTCGGACATCTGCAAACCTAACCGAATGGTGGTGGCAACCGGTAACTGACCTTGTTCCTGAATGAGCGTCCGCAGGTTACCGCCTTCTACCCACTCCATCACAATAAACGGGAGGGGCATATCCAGTTGCACTTCTCGTACCCGCACAACATTAGGGTGACGGATACTGGTCATAATTTCGGATTCGACCCGAAACCGACGAAGGGTTTCCGGGTCGGTATTCAGGGTAAAATGCTTGATGGCTACTAAATCGCCCGAGTCCAGATGCCGCGCTTTCAGTACGCGGGCATTGGATCGACCGAGTTCGCCTATGATCTCGTAACCCGGGAAATGGGTGTTGACGCTTACAGTTGGCATTGGTATTTTATTAAAACAACTCAGATTGGGATGAAGTCAGGGAATCGGTAGCCGGAGGAATATCCGGCGACTCGTAACTCGTAACTTTACAGGATACGCGCGTTCCTCGGTCACTGTCCGGAGCCGACTTGGATGGTGATGAATTTGGCTCCACCAGATTGAAATACACTTTTTCGCTTTTATACAGACCACCGTTCTCCTTGTAATAGTTCACCTGAACTACTACGTAAGTAAACGATAATCGGGTTGGATTAGTCAATTGAACCTGCAAATGTTTGATGCCGCCAAACAAGCCGACCTTAAAATCAGTTGCTTTTGCCCGAACGCTTCTCACCGCCCTAAGCGCTTCCTTACGAAGTTGCTCTTGCCGACGAGCTTCCTCTTCCTGTTGTCTGATTCGGGCGGCAGCGGTGTCTAAAGTGGTTGTTGCGGCAGGATTTCGGGTGGTAGCTGGTTCGGCCTGAAAGGAGTTGCTTTCCGGCTTAGGGTCGCGTTTCGCCGTGATGTAATACACTCCCGCCAGGATCAGAACCACTAAGGCAGCGAAGGCCAGAATCCGGCTGTTACCAATCTTCTTTGAAGGGCTAGGCTCCGGTCGGGGAGAAACATGGGCTGTCTCTAGAGAGGGCGCTGACGGGCCGGGTTTATTCAAGACGTCCGGTTTGGAAGCCGCTACAACTGGGGGTGCTGCGGCAGACCGGTTCGACCGGCCAGCTTCCAGATAAGCCAGTTCGGCCTGTTTGAGTAGCCAGGTCAACTCATCCGGGTCATTCAGCCGGTCGGCGGGGTTCTTCCTGAGCAGACTCTCCAGTACGGGCGTAAACAGACCCAGCGACTGGCTATTCGCCGAGACGGTCAACGGGGGTGGGGCATCGGTGAGTACCTTGTTCATGAAGGTAACTATACCTGAATGGTCGCTCATGACAAACGGGACTTTACCCGTCAGGCCTTCGTACAGTACCACGCCCAGCGAGTAGTAATCCGTGGCGGTGTTGACGCCTTTGGGGTTGTTAAACTGCTCTGGAGAAGCATATTCGTAGGTCATTAGTGACTGCCCCGTGAGCGTGTTTGACTGTTCGTGCAAACGAGCCACGCCAAAATCAGTCAGCAGAAAATGCAGTTCACCGCTGGGCAGGGGCCGGTAAAGAATGTTATCCGGTTTTATGTCACGGTGGATAATTCCCTTCGGATGAATGGCCCTGAACGCGCTGGCCATTTGCAGTCCGAGCCGAATAGTGGTTGGGATGTCGAGGTGCCCCTGTGCTTTGAGAAGGTCGCAGACGCTGCCGCCTTCGATCAGCTCCATAACAATAAAAGGCAGCTCAGCCTCCAACTGCACCTCCCGGACTTTCACAATATTTGGGTGGGCAATGCTGGTCATAATGGCCGATTCCCGCTGAAATCGACGGAGGGTTTCGGCATCGGTATTCAGTGCGAAGTGTTTGATAGCGACCAACTCGCCCGTATCCAGGTGACGTGCCTTGAGAATTCGGGCATTGCTGCGGCCCAGTTCACTCAAAATTTCGTAGCCTGGAAACTGGGTGTTAAAGCGCACGGTAGTCATCAGGGACGCAGGGGTTTAGTCGGAGCCGGAACGGGAATCGATTGCTTCTGTACAGAAACCGTAATGATGGTGTTCAGGCAGGTATCCTGCCGGATAGCCGCCCGAACGGGTACACCGACTTGCTTGAAATATACGTTTTTTAGTTGAAGGATCGCGTTGCCATCTGTCTCAATACCGGTATCGAAACCGCTGATAACCAGATTGTCGAGGCTGATAGCACCGTGCCGGCTCACGCGCATGGCTACCGTGGCGTTGGCTGTATCGGCAGGTATAAGAACGGTCAGCCGGTTACTTCCCAACACCGCCACCAATGAATCGGTGAGCAAGAGCGGTTGGTTGATGCGAAGTGTGTCATCGGTCAGTACCAGCCGATGATCAGTGCTTCGGTAGGCCGCCTGCACCAGGGAGTCGATTTTAGGGGTGACTGGCACGGTCAAGTCAACCGTATCGGCCGTTAATTCGGCAGTGTTCAGGCTATCGGAGGGGATGAAGGTGGTTTTCGATGGCCAGGATTGATACCAGTAAATGCCACCCGCCAAACACAGTAGGACAATGATCATAGCAAGCCAACGGCCCGTCGACGACTGCCTGACCGGCTCTGGTTTTACGGGTTCTGCAGCCGGAGATACAGTTGGTTTATCGGCTCTGGCCGGGTGAATGGCAGCGCTCGCTTCGGCAGCCGCGGGCTCATTCGCCGGTGTGGTGTTGCGGGCCAGTACAACGGTAATGTTATCGTTGCCGCCCTGCTGATTGGCTACCCGGATTAATTCGGATAATTGCTTGTCTAACGAAACGTTTTGATTCAGGACCGCTTTTATCTGAGCCTGAGTAATCATATCCGTAAGGCCGTCGCTGCACAATAACAGTTGATCGCCCGGTAGAAACGTTGTTTCACCCGATTCCAGAAAATCAGGATCATCGACCCGGTGCGTAGCCAAACCCACTTCGCGCAGAATTTCGTTACGGCGGGGGTGAGCCATCGCTTCGGCTTCGGTCAATTCATTAGCGTCTTCCCGAACGCCCACCAGGGAGTGGTCATGCGTGAGTTTGGTCAGCTCACCCCGCCGGTAGCGATACAGCCGCGTATCGCCCACGTGAGCATAGTACAGTTTATTGGTACTGGTATCAGCCAGAGCGGCTGTTAGTACGCAGCACATCTGCCCCAGTTTAAGGTCTTGCTGGCGTTGTTCGTTGATCTGGTTATTAGCAAACACAACCGCTTCGCGTAGCATGGACAAAGGGTCTCCATTGGGTGTTGCCATGTAGCGCTCAATGGCTTCCCGGGCAATGGCGGCAGCCCGGTCGCCCCCGGCATAACCGCCCACACCATCGATTACGGCCAGTAATGCGTTCGACTCTGACCAGAGTGGTGTGCAGATAAAGGTGTCTTGATTGTCCTTTCTGCGTTGGCCAACATCCGTTAAGCCGGCGATTAGTAAGTCATTCATTCGAAACGAAAAAAGAGTCAGATATGTAATTCAGTGCTACTACAACTCTCCCAATACCGGTTGGTTTGGTTTTAACGGGGTAAGTCCTGAAAATGCCTGAACACCAGATAAAGGACGAACACAAACAGGAGTAGGACAAGCAGAAAATCGATCATGGCGTCAGAAGTTGCGCTGGAAATGAAGGGTTACCATGCTGTTGAGCAGAATCTGGGCTTTATCGGGTAAGTCAAGCCATTGAGGATTAGCCGGTTCGCTTCGGGCGATAAGATGCTCGTTGACCCGGGTTTCGTTGCGGCTGAAAGAGGCAATCTGAAACGAGTGTGTCGAGTCGTTATACCGGATTCGGGCATGTGGGTTAGACACGTAGGCCGATTCAAGCAGCAGGTAGTTCGGGAAGTGTTGATTGTCGGGTTCTTTACGGGCAACCACAATTTCCCGATCACGCATTAGATAGGTGTCTTCCTTATTCAGCTCGGCAATGTAAAAGCTAATCTGCGCCAATCCCGCATCGATACTACGGGGCAGAGGAGCGGCTGCTGGGGCACCCCGCAATGGTACGCTGACCGGTGCCTGCGCGGCAATAGTTACCGGGCTGTCGAAATTGAATTTCACCACAAAGGCGCCGGGCTCACGGAAATCAATATGCTGAAAAGCATGAATATCGACGTCAACTTTTTCGTACCGGTTTGTTTGTTTTACCCGGCGGGTTACATTCACTTTTTCGGCAGCGACACCGGCAGGGCCATTACCGGGCAGAATACCCGTTAATGCGCCAATAACTTTCAACTCGGTAGGGCCAACCGGCTCGCCGTTGAATTCCTGACCGGCACCAAACTTGAAAAACCAGCTCGATGCCACCGGCGACACCCGGCCATACTGACTCTTGTGCGAATCAATAATGGCTTTAAATGCCTCAACCGCTTCGTTAACCACGACAGGAAAGGCGTTTTGCCGCTCTTCATAGATGTCGGGGTGCATAATAATCAGGAAATGAGCATTGAACAGTAAACTTGTTCCGAAAGACTCCCGGTGCAATGAGTCTTCGAAGCTGGCGATTAGTTCGTCCAGAATGCGTTTGTTAGTAACGGTAGATGTGGAACGGGTATCGGTTTGGCTGGGTGGTATTATCAGGCTACTCAATTTACCGAGCCAACCACCGGGCTTATTTGCCATGTGCAGACTGTTTTTGGGAGGGATTGTCTTTTTATAAACGTCAACTAGGGTGGCTTTCTTTAGTTTGGCTGTCGGAAAATTTATTACTTATGCGCTTGCCGGAGTATGCCCACCTAATTCTGAGCTATCCGAGTAGAGATACCTGCTTTATTTTTTGAAACAATAAGATAACGTGAATAATGGCTGTAATCTCGATCGATTCAAGCCACTATTCACGTTATTGAGCGATTTAATGTCGTTTGATATTAATTTAGTTACTTAGTTATAGTTACCGTTTGCCCAGCGCGGCCAGCGGCAGTGAAGGCTTTAAATTTAACGTTACCGGTTTGGGTAACCGGTTCACTGTAAACTTCGCTTTTGGCGGTAGGCTCCGTTCCGTCGGTGGTGTAGCGAATAATCAGCCCAGGAAACTGGACGTTAGCGGATACTTTGCCATTACTAACTTTAGCACCCACAGCAGGTATCCGGTATTGATACCCTCCGGCAAAAACATCCAGGCGCGGAAGCTCCCGTTTCCCGACAACATGTACGAACTCAGACCAGGCCTGGTTGTAAAGCTGATCACTTTTTGCATCGTCTTTCTCACGCGCCCAGGCAGGATCTTTAGCCCAGGCTCGTTCGGCAACGGCGAGCAATTTTGGCAAAAGTTTGTATTCGAATTGCTGGGGGGTTCGGTTTGTTTCGGACCAGAGGGGGGCCTCGATACCGACCAGATTTGCCTTCCCGGCTTCGGTGACAGCTTCCCGGCTTTTAATCATGGAGGGAGCAATGCGTTTTCGGGTGAAGTCGTCTTTCAGATTTCTCAGGTAATTGTAGGGAATAAACGAAAAGGGTTTGTCAGTATCGACATATCCGCCCCAGTACTGGCCTGGCTCTTCCGAAGAGGGGTTGTAGGCGAGGTCAAGATACATATGGGTCACGCCGGTCAGAATGACTTTATATCCGGCGTTGGCCATTCGATAGGCAAGGTCTTCCGCCCCGGAACCCGGACTGTTTTTCCAGACGTTGACCCGGAAGTTTTCGGAGGCAAAAGCCTGGTTTGGTACCCAGGTGACTTTGCCATTTTGAGTAACCTTTTTCAAGCCAATTTCCTCCCAGCCTGACAAAAACAGACCGCGACTTTTTACTATCTGGTTGATTTTCCCGAAATAGTAATACCATAAATCGTCGGTCGTTTTTACGGCAGGATTGCCCGCCATCAGCTTCTGCACAGCAGGCGATTTCTGCCAGACGCCTTCCGGAACTTCATCGCCACCAAAATGGATGGTTTTCAGTGGAGCATCTGCTTCTTTATACATAACCCGCAAATCGTCGACTACTCGCTCCATAAACGTATATGTTGATGGTAACGACACATTGATAACGTTGTCGTTCCAGCCCTGTACCGACCGATAGACCGATTTATCGGCCACATCTCGCAATAAGTAGCGCTCGGCCTCGGCCTTGTTTCCTGCCTTCAGTAGTTTATCATAGCGAGCATCCATCGCTTTTATGGCAGCTCGGGCATGTCCCGGCGATTCTATTTCCGGAATTACGTCAATATGCCGGTCACGAGCATATTTCAGAATTTCTATGAAATCGGCTTTACTATAGAAACCGGTTCCTGATGTATTGCTGGTCGACGGGCCGGAGCCATAGGAGGGAATCAGGTTCTTCTGCTCGTCGGTTGTATGGGCCCGTTTGGCACCAACTTCAGTAAGTTCTGGTAAAGAGGGCATCTCGACCCGCCAACCTTCGTCTTCACTAAAGTGGAAATGAAAGGTGTTCAGTTTGTACAGGGCCATGACGTCCAGCACTTTAAGGATTTCGGCTTTAGGCTGGAAGTTTCGGGCTATGTCTACCATCAAGGCTCGGTAGGGAAAGCGGGGTGCATCGGATACCACAATCCCCGGAATGGTAATAGACCCTGTTTTGCCAATGAGAGCAGCCGCTGGTATCAGCGTTTGTAGTGACTGAATGCCGTAAAACATACCCGCCCGCGTTGTTGCTGACAGGCGAATGCCGTCCTGATTAACCGTTAATTCATACGCTTCGGCACCGAGCCCGGCTTTCTTCTGAAGAAAGATGGCTTTTCCAGAACCCTGCTCCTGAAGAACTAGCTTAGTACCTAAAATCGGCGTTAAAGCAGTAGCCAGAAACTCGGCTTCGGGTCTGAATTCTTTTTCGGCGGCAATGACCATCTGATCGGTTAGGACAAAAGGTGTTCCCTGCTTCTGATACGAAACGGGCGTTGGAAACACAGTTGGTAACCGATCCTCTGGAATAGTCTGTATCTTCTGGTTTTCTGTGAATAGCGTCTCGGCCAGGCTACGATCCGATTTCTCGAATATTTTACCGGAATTGATAGCTACTTCGACTGGGAAAGCCTGCTCCGGGTTTTTGTCGAGAACGAGGTAGAACCCAACCGGGAAATCGGTCTTATTGCGGATCTTTCCTGCTAAAACCTCCAGTCTGGTTGATTGTCCGGGAGGGAGCGCTTTGAAAGCAGGACCGGGGCTTATGTAATGCAAATCGCCATTGAACAGCGTTACTTTCGCTATTGTAGAATCGAAAGTAGCGGGCGCTCCGCCATTGAAAAATAACTTCCAACCTGTTACGGGGAGTTCTTCATCACCTGTATTCGTCAGGGTTAATACCGATCGTGAGCGAGCCTGGTTTTGGTAGTTATTGTCAATTAGTTCCAGCGAAATTTTCAGCCGTTTGGGCGCTTCATCAGCAACTGCAGATTCGGATTTATCTGAATCGGAAGACTTCGAGCAACTGAAAAGCAGGGATATACATAAAAGCAGGAGAGAGAGGGAACGCGTTCTCATAATGTCAGGGTCGGTTGCAATATAACAGATACAAAGGCGGGTAGAGTTATGTACCAGTGATCTTGCACCATACATAACTCTACCCGTGGAAAGGCAAGTTAATCAAAAAATCAACGTACTTTCTTTATTTCCTGCATAGCAGGCAACTGGTGCCCGAACTTTAGCAGCGGATTTGATTCTTCTGCCACTCGTAGTGGTGTAACAGGAAGTTATTCGATTGCGTCTTCTTTGTAGTGCCGTATGTCTAACAGGGTTACTGTTTCGTACCAATAGGTTCTTAAGTTACTAAGGTACATTTTCCAATCTGCGTAGCTGAACGGCTTTATAGTAAATGAAGAAGCGCCAAAGGAGTAAGCACGCTCTACCAACGTGGGCGTTTTGTTTGCCGAAAGCATTACTACCGGTAGTACTCTTCCTTTGGGGTGGGCACGTAGCAATGCCAAAAAATCTAATCCATCGACTTTATCCTGAAGGTCGATATCGAGCAATACTATTTTGGGCCCTTTACCCTGTAGTCCTTCAATATACGTTTTCGCTTCCTCAAAACTGCTGACATGTATAAAGATTGCTTCCGGAAAGTTACTTTGTGAAGCTCGCTGGAGTACATCGGCAATTAATGGATCATCGTCTACTAAAAGGATTGGAAATGGATGAGACATGTTTTTTTTTGGCAGTTCTAAAGCTTAATGTGATGAATGTGAACGGAGTGAGGTGCTTGTTGATCCAGACACCTTCATACTACATTGTCTCAGAAAAATAACTGACCTATTCAGCTGAGTCGTTTGAAATTGGGTATACAAGTGAGTTAATTTTTAACCGCTAGGTCTGCTGTTTATCGACAAGGCTGGCCTTATACCCGAGGAAGGATTGACAAGCTTAGTTTTACAGTCTAAAAATAGCTTTAGTTCCTGAAGTGGCCTAATTATCGGCCAAAATTAGTTTTGAGTAGTCATATATACTTATTAGTACACTGTTAAGTTAATTAATAGTATAAACTTTTGATGCTGTTAATCAGGTAAATATGTATATAAAAGTTTAACAGAATTAAGCTATTATAAAAAATTAATATGTTTACGTATTTAGTTAGCAGCCATCGCTGGTCAAAAAAGGAGTAAATCTGGAGAAAGCTACTGCGTGAGCACTGCTGACTGATGGTAACTACTAATTTAAGTAGATTTCTCTTCTCTATTAGGCGTCAATAAGGGTACCAGGTTCTTACGATAAGCTCTTCCAAGTGGTATAATATCTTTATCGATCAATACGGTATTAGTTGAGATAGCTTTAAGAAAATCTGTATTGACGATATAGCTGTTGTGAATTCGTAGAAATCGTTTATCTAAGTCTTCCTGCATTTTACTAAGCGAGCGTTTGATGGTGAAACGCCCCTGAACGGTTTTAATGAAAGTGTAATTTCGCTCGGAGTAAAGGAACAGGATTTCGCTTAAATCAACCCGTATCTGTTTATTCTGAGCACCGCGGATAAATAAGTGCGAACTGGGCTGGAGAGAAGTTTGAGAGGGGACAGGGCTGAGGATATTATCCAGTAAAGAACGGAGGGTAAGCGGGTGAAATGGCTTGATCAGGTGTCCTCCTACACCAAGTGCCCGTGTTTGTTCATACAGCTTATTCTCGTGGGAATTTGTTGTCATTATGAATTGCTTACTTAATGTTGAGAATTGATTAAGTAAGATTAATCCATCCGGCCTACCATCGAAAAACAGATCACAAATCATTATCTGTGGACGTTGATCCCTAATTATACTCGCTGCGGAATCTATATCGTGCGTTAAATAAGGCGATGTGAAGCCCATGTTCACCAGCACTTGGTTCAACCAGGACGCATCAATTAAATTGTCTTCAATAATAAGAATAGAGGGAGTTCTATAGCTATCCATATAATTCTAAAGAGGTCAACTTTTACATGAAGTGTATGGCTGTGAAAGTGCATTGAGGTGCTAATACACTATCAAAGGACAGTTTTGGGAATACTGTTCTCATATACTAGTCATCAACCAGCGCAAGTATTTAGTTAATACGAGATACCCGCCGAAAAGTCACACCTGTTAATATACAATTTGCCGTCAGCGGATACTTGGCTAAGATACGTTCACTAGAAAATCACACATATTGTCATTTGTGTTTGTGAAGTCTACTCTGTGTAAGGTTAAACTATGAGTTACTGTATCGTATGTAGGGTGTATTCCTAGTGTTAAGACAAGCGTTTCTGAAGGATACAAAAATTTGAGTATCTAAACGTTTTAATTGACCAACTGAATAAGTAAGCGATATAGACTGTTCATTTTTTACTGTATAAAATGATATATAAATATGAGTAAGTAAAACTCTACGTATGCCTGAGCATTACGCTTATTATTTAGTCGAAATAAATGCTGAATGTTTACCAATATTGGTTGATTGTCCTCAGAGTACTTCTCTTTCAAGACGTTATCCCCACCATTGAAAATAACTTGTTTATATTTCACTGTCAAATGCCAGTTTAGCTGAACGTAAGCTAGTTGTGTGTGTACAATCAAGTTGTAAAGTAGCAGGTACATAAAATTATACACAATTAATTACTTGACAGATATAGATCGTTTTGACGGTTAAATTATATGATCTAATGTAACACCTTATTAGGTACCGAAAGTCAGGTGTATTTGCTATTGAACAAATGTTAAGTAGACCACTTTTTATGGTTTAAGCTTAAGCATGGCACGAGGAGAATTTTAGTAACTTAAGAATCTAATATTTATTACCCATCCGTACTTACCACTTAATCAAGAATATGAATACGACTTTATCTGACGAAGACATGATTCGTCACTATCTGCCCCATGAGCCGAATAGTTGTTTCGAAGTATTGTATAAGCGTTACGAGGCTAAAGTATATCGTCATTGTTTGTCAATGATAAAAGATGCCGATCAGGCTCAGGACTTTACGCACGATATATTTCTAAAAGTTTTTGTTAAACTTAATGCTTTTCAGGAGCGCTCCAGTTTTTCGACTTGGTTATACACAATTGTAAGTAATCATTGCCTGGATCAGATTAGAATAGCCAAACGTTTAAGCTTAAGCTCAATTGATGATGATTCTCAACTAAATGTACCCGACTCAAATTGGGCGCATATTCAGGAAGATAAACTTCAACTTTTAAAGATGGCTATGAATTCACTGGCTGTTAAAGAACAAACATTACTGCGATTAAAATATGAACAGGGGCTGAGCATTGATGACATTGCCAAATTGTACGCTATTACATCAAGTGCTGTTAAAATGCGTCTTAAACGCAGCCGAGAAAAAGTACAGTTAATGTACGCTCAGCAAAGCAAACTTTAACTAAACGAAGATAAGTTTACTTAAAGTACTCAGTTTTTCTTCTAAATTCCGAAGCCTGGCCATTTATTAATTAGATCAGGCTTCGGTATTATTTTTTATGTTTTCTTTAAGACAAACTATTGATAAGGGGTATACTTTTTTGCAGTAGGTAACCTGAAATAGGTAAGTCAAATGCTAGAAGTTTTTAATATAAATATGAAATTTCTAGGTCATGACTTACGTAGAATAATGAGTATATAATTCATCTACCAGTGTACGAATCATTACTTTCAGCGAGTTGGGTTGCTCGACTTGAACTTGATTGCCATACATAATTAGCCAGCGGGCCAGCCCTTCGGCATAGGGTGTTTGAAAGTGTATACGGACAAGGTCTCCAAGATCTTCTTCGTGCTGAAAACCATAGGCATACTTTTGCTCCTGCATGTACCGGGTAGCTAGTTTCTGAAAAACAACCGTAGCTGCCATAACGGGCAAATCTTGCTTGCCAACACGGTCGAGGTATTCCTGTAACGATAGATGCTCCCGTCGCGAAAAACGTTCGTCTGTATCGGTAAGTTGGCGAATGCGATCTACGCGAAAGTCCCGGTAATCCTGCCGGATTTGACAAAAGGCAATCAAGTGCCAGTTCATGCGGTAATGATACAGCCCCACCGGTTCAACTCGGCGCTGGGTTTCGGCGTTGTTATAATGCGAGTGGTATCGAAGATTCAGCACATGCTGTTGCGCAATAGCGTGCTGAATCTTATTGAGTGAACCTTCTCCTTCGGTTGCTGGGTTTAAAGGCTTCGCAATGTTGATATGGGCCTCCAGACTATCTAGATATTCCTGATCGGGACGTTTCAAAACGGATTTTATTTTATATAAGGCCGATTCGAACTCTGTCCGAACGGATTGATCCGTCCATTTCTCAATTAGTTTGCCTCCTAAAAGCAGGGCACTCGCTTCGGCGTTTGTAAACATGACCGGAGGCAGGTGATAATCGGTAAGAAAATAACCGACGCCTGCTTCAGCCCCGATAGGAACGCCCGCTTCTTCCAATGATCGGATATCGCGGTAAACCGTACGAAGGCTGATACCGAACCGGTCGGCCAATTCCTGGGCGCGAATAACTCGCTTGGTTTGCAGATGAATCAGGATAGCCGTTAAGCGGTCGAGACGGTTCATGGCGACGGAAAGAGTGATCTCGCTCGCAAATTACAATCCTTCATTTGAACAAGTCGGCATTTTTTTGTGTAGAATGGCTAATAAACGTATGAACAAAATGAAAGATCTCCGTATCAAGAATAACACGCACCGTCATCAGTTTGAACTGGAAACCGATGGCAAACTGTCTATCGTCGCGTATCAACAGGTAGACGACGAAACACTGGCATTAACGCACACGGAGGTCGATCCTGCTTTAGAGGGGCATGGCGTTGGCTCCCAACTGGTTGACGAAGTGTTGCAGTATATCGAAGAGAATAAGCTTAAAATCGTACCACTCTGTCCGTTTGTTGATGTGTACATAAAACGTCATCCTGCTTGGAGCCGGGTGGTCTCGACTGCATATAACACCAGCGATTTCTGAATCGCTGGATAAATAGCTTACTGGTAATGATCTAGTCTGGTTACTGAAGTACTCAGGATTAACGCTTTCATAAAGCAGGGATACTTCAGGATCTGGTTTTATTTTTTGTCGGTGGGCCGAGCTTTGGGTGGGTGTAGAGGGGAAATGCGGTCTCCTTTTCTCACCCATCGCCAGATGTCCAGAGGCAGAGCCGGATAAATGGAAATGCCAATGCTGTAGTAACTTCCGTTGAAATTCTGGTCAATATCGGTCTGGAAAACTGAAACCCGGTACCCAATCTGTGCCGTAAGACCAACCCAGCGTGTGGCCTTCCACTGGGTATAGGCACCCGCCTGAAGAGGTACAAAAAAACTCCGGCGCGAACGGTCAATGGGGTAGTCTTTTGTCAGATTTAACGGAATTGCATAGGCTACGCCACCCCCAAGCTCGACCGGAAAACTAACCATCCATCGCTTGTTGTTGATCAAGTTCCACCAATACTGCGTACTAACGAACCATAAATCGGTGCGGGTGTAATAAGTGAGATTAATTCGTTGGGCTGCGTCGCGTCGCCAGTCGATCAGTCGTAAATACGTTGCATAATTGATCCAATAATACCCGATGGTTAACTGATGCCGCTTGGGACCAAATTCAATACCAGCGTTGATACCCCATACGTTAACGTGCTGCTTCTCAAGAAATGAATCGCGAAAGTCGAGGTTAAACGCGGGCTTAATCCGAAAGTGAAGTGGCCGAGTAGTATCGGCCGACACAACCGTATCGGACTGGGTGGTGAGTAACGAAAGAGTAAGTAAATAAGCCGCCACCATGTTGATTTCCTGGCCAAAAATCGTCCCGAAGGGTAGATAAGTTATATGATCGATTACAGAACGCGAAAAAAAGGATCATACCACCAATATCATACCGTTTAAGCTCCTGATCGGAGTAGATAGCCAACTCCCATAGCCGTGTGAATTAATTTATGATCGAAGTCGCGGTCAATTTTCTTGCGCAGAAAATTGATGTACACTTCTACTTTATTGGTACTGCTAACGGTTGGATTATCCCACACTTTTTCGAGTATCTGCGCTTTTGTAACAACGCGTCCCGCATTTTTGATTAGAAATTCGAGCAACTGAAACTCCCGCGCCGTCAATCGAATGCGCTGATTGGCCCGGTAGGCTACTTTTTCCGCTATGTTAAGCTCAAGGTTATCGACGGTAAGTATAGAAGGTGCGTTAAAGCCCCCCGTTCGTCGGCGATGCAGGGCATAAATGCGGGCTAGTAATTCGTCGGAGTCACATGGCCGAACAAGGTAATCGTCGGCACCCGCATAAAGACCTCTGGCTTTATCGGCCGACTCTCCGAAACGAGACAATAATAAAACCGGGGTTGAATCATTTTCCTGCCTAAGCCTCCTGATCACATCAAGACCATTCATTCGGGGCAGGTGCGTATCGAGCACAATCATGTCAAAACGGGCGTGCAGCCCCATTGCCAGACCGCTGTATCCGTCGCTTGCCAGTTCGAGAGTATACTGTCGTTCGGATAGCGTTCGGTGGAGGACATCGAGGTAATCTGCATCACTTTGAATAAGAAGAATTTTCATGCGCCCGTTGAAGTTAGTTGGAATTCAACAGCAAAAGTGAGTACCCGACTTTAAAGCTGGTTTAAAGTTCAATTAAAACTTCTTTAAAATTCAACTCAACCAAATCAGAATGTTCCTGACAAGAGCCACCTGTTTTTTTAAGACCTTATTAATTAGACTTTAACAACACCTTAACAAACGCGTTGCTATTTGCCCCCGAAATCAGCCGGGCAGGTTTTCCGGCATGCATTGTTCTATGAATCGGTTACGCTTAACTACATGTTCCGCTTTTGCACTCCTTGCCTTTTGGCTGTGCACATTGTCTTCTTTGCTGGCGCAAACACCGGTAGCCGGTGCTTTACCGGATACCATCCGGCAAAGTCTCCCACAACTCGAACAGCAGTTTCTGGAGAGAAATTTTCAGCTTATTGCTCAGCGTTATCAAATTAATATTGCCGATGCAGCCATTACACAGGCAGGGTTGCGGCCTAATCCAAATTTATGGTTTCAGGGTAACCTTTTTAACCCTAACACGGGCAAGGTGTTACCGTATGGGCCGCCAACCCAGGCTGATAAAAATGCCGGAATTTACAATAGCGGCTATTATGCCGTTCAAATACAACAGGTTATCTTGCTGGCTGGTAAACGCAGTAAACTGGTTTCTCTTGCCGAAAGTAACAAGTCTTTGTCCCGGTTGGCATTTCAGGATGTCATGCGGACACTCCACTACCAGCTATACACTACTTACGCCAATTTATATTATGACTTACAGGTTCTACGTCTGTTTGACGATGAACTGGCTCGACAGCAGCGGCTACTTGAATCATATCGAATTGTTCTCCGAACCGGAGGTGTACCAGCGTATGAAGTGACCCGACTGGAAGTGGCTATCCGTGATTTGCAGGCCAACAGTGCTAATTACCGCACACAAATTGCTGATGAGCAGGCTACGCTGCGGGTTTTGTTGCGTCAGCCTGCCGGTACGTTCATTCTGCCAACCGAACTGCCTCCCTTAAAGACCACGCTCCCGGTTCTGGCAACGGCGCTCGACTCTGCTCTGACGAATCGACCCGACATTGGCCTGTCGCAGGAGCAGATCAATAATGCCGAACGAAGCCTTGCGCTCGAAAAAGCCCGCCGGACGCCAGACCTGACGACTGGACTGTTATTTGAAAAGTATGGGAATGCCTATAATAACTTTACCGGCTTTCAGCTAGCTATGGATTTACCAGTTCGGAACCGCAATCAGGGGGCTATCCGATCGGCGGAGACGACCCTGAAAAGCGTGACGGGTGGATTGGAGAATCAGCAAACGATTGTTCAAAGTGATGTATTGAATGCCTTTGATAAACTGAAAACCTATTATGAGCAACTCAATACCCAGCCTGAAGGGTATCTTGACCGAATCCGGAATATTTCGGTAGAAGCTACGAAAGCCTACAACGCACGAACCATTGGTTTGCTGGATTATCTGGACAAAATCAGAACGTATCAGCAGGCACAACTGAATAACATTAACCTGCTCAACAACTTGTACAATACCCAGCAGTTGGTTAATTACACCACCAGCACCCGCTTCTTTTAGCGTAGAAAGGTTTTTGCTGATTGGTCCAGCTTTGCGTGTAACCGTACAAGCCAACCGAAAATACTATAGAGAAGGGGCTCTCTCCTGTGCCGGGACAGACGCGGATTTCTGCCTAAGTTGTTTGGTCGTTTTTCGGGAGCCATCATGACTCCAGCCCGGTGGGCCGAAGATATATCCCAACGCAGCTCGTATCGACGGTGCACGTTGAAGATCCTGACCGATGGATACCCATTCGTGAAAGGCAATTCGAACGGGGTTGTGTGAATGGATATTGGTGGTTAGCCCATAAGTTGGTCGGCTTTGCTCTTGGGCAAAGGTGTCGAAGATGCGGTCCCAGATGATGAGGACACCCGCATGGTTTTTATCCAGGTAATGGAGGTCCGAACCGTGGTGTACCCGATGATGTGAGGGGGTATTGAAAATAAATTCAATAGGAGCTGGCAACTTGTTGATGTGCTCTGTATGAATCCAGAATTGATACAACAGACTTATGGATTGCATGGTCATAACCGCCACCGGCGAAAAGCCGACGAGGGGCAGCCATAACCAGAACACAAAGGCACCTGTTATGTTACCTGTCCAGGTTTGGCGGAGTGCCGTACCCAGGTTATACTTCATTGAGGAGTGATGCACCACGTGCGATGCCCAAAAATACCGGCTGCTATGGCTGATCCGGTGAAACCAGTAGTAGCTGAAATCATCCGCAAAAAACAGGATCACCCAGGCCCACCATAGGGTTAAATCGATTGTGTATAACCGAAACTGATAGATTAGCGAAAGGGCGCTAAATACAATAGCCTTGCCGACAAACCCGATGATGACATTCCCTATCCCCATGCTCAGGCTACTGAACGTATCCTTCCGGTCATAGTAATCCTTATGCTGAATTGCCGTTAGAATAACTTCGGTAACAAGCAGAATTATGAATCCGGGAATGGCGTATTGGATTAGATCACGCATAAAATACCTGTATATAATGCAATTTAAGCATTAATCATCGCTTCTACGTTTATTTTTTTGTGAGCGGTATGAAAAAGGCCCGGCAGACAGAGTGTAAGATTTCTGTTTGCCGGGCCTTTGATCCTGATTAAAAGAACTATCGGTTCATTGAGATTAAAAACTCTTCATTGCTACGCGTACCTTTCATATGGCCTAGCAGAAAATCCATGCTTTCCATAGGATTCATGTCTGCCATATGCTTACGAAGAATCCAGACACGCTGCAATGTCTCTTTATCCAGTAACAGGTCTTCACGGCGCGTACCCGAAGCCATAACATCGATAGCCGGATAAACGCGTTTGTTAGCCAGTTTGCGGTCGAGCTGAAGTTCCATGTTGCCGGTACCTTTGAACTCCTCAAAGATAACCTCGTCCATTTTAGAACCCGTATCAATCAATGCTGTAGCGATGATGGTAAGTGAACCGCCATTCTCAACATTTCGGGCCGCACCAAAGAAACGCTTAGGCCGATGCAGTGCATTCGCGTCGACACCACCCGACAGAATCTTGCCCGACGATGGAACGACGGTGTTATAAGCCCGCGCCAGACGTGTAATCGAATCCAATAAGATAACTACATCATGACCACACTCAACCATCCGTTTCGCTTTTTCAAGAACCATGCTCGATACCTTCACATGCCGGTCGGCCTGCTCGTCGAAGGTTGATGAAATCACTTCGGCGTTTACACTGCGCGCCATGTCGGTCACTTCCTCGGGACGTTCGTCAATCAGTAGTACGATGAGGTAAACCTCCGGGTGATTTTTCGTGATGGCGTTGGCAATTTCTTTAAGAAGAACTGTTTTACCAGTTTTGGGCTGGGCGACAATCATACCGCGCTGTCCTTTACCGATAGGAGCAAACAAGTCCAGGACACGAGAGGAGTAGTTCTCCGGGCGGTTGCTCAAATGTAGTTGTTCTTCGGGGAAAAGTGGGGTCAGGTACTCAAACGGAATCCGATCCCGGATTTCCTCCGTCGTTTTGCCGTTAACCGTCGATACGCGAAGCAGTGCAAAATACTTTTCGCCTTCTTTTGGCGGACGAATGGCACCCCGTACGGTATCACCGGTTTTTAAGCCAAAGAGCTTGATCTGCGAAGGAGATACATAAATATCATCGGGGCTGGCTAAGTAGTTGTAGTCGGCAGAGCGTAGAAAGCCGTAGCCGCCATCCTGCATGATTTCCAGTACGCCTTCGTTGTCGATGATACCATCAAATTCGCGAATATGCTGGTTATACTGCCGCCTTATCCGATTCTGGTATTCCTGAGCTTCCCGCAAAGGTTGCGAAAGCTGAGGTTGAGCAGGTTGGTCGCTCTGACCGGATTCCGACTGAGGCTGCCCTTCCTGCGATTCGGCCGGTGCTCCTGCGGGCTCGACGACGGCGGTTGTTTCTGCGGCAACTGGCTGGCCTGATGGCTGCATGTTTGCCGCGTTGTCTTCCGTTACAACCGTCGGTGTCATGAACTCCTCATCGGCCTGACCACCATAGTTCAGGCCCGACTCATCGGTTACAATACGCTGGGTACGGGGCCGTTGATCCCGGCGTTGAGAATTATCGCGTGGGCTATCGCTACCATTTCGGTCGCGGTTCGCATCAAAACGAGGGCGGGCATCCCGTGGGCCTTGCGACGAGCCATCTGGCCGCGGGTTGCGCTGCTGGTTTAAATCCGGACGGCCATTGCCGTTGCGGTCACTACGGGGTGGGGGTGTCCGGAAATTACGGTCAGATGATGAGCCATCACCTTCGTTGCGATTGCGAACGGGTTGGTTAAACGAATTAGGCCGTTGCCCGGGATTCACAATGCGTTCCCGATTTTCACGGGGTTGACGTACCGGTTGGGGAGTCTCAGGCGCTGGTTCAGCGGTTGTGTTTTCGCTGGATGAAACTGGAGCCACAGCCGGAGTAGATGTTGTCTGCTCTGTAGCGGGCGAGGCTGTTATAGCGTTCACATCTGTAGACTTCTCTTCTGCCACTGTGGGTTCGGAGACTGTCACCACTTCCGCTGCATCACGCTCGCGACGACCCCGCTGACGGGGTTTGGCAAGCTCGGGAGAGGGTGTTTCTGTGGCAGAAATCGTCGTTGTGTTTTCTACCGCTGTATTTTCTACAGGAAGGCTAACCGGGGCTGCATCGGCTGATGGAACGGCCTTTGTACGACGTCCACGACGCGGAGCTTCTTCTACTGAAGGCGTTTCCTCAACAGCCACCGGGCTTTCAGACTGTTGCTTTATGATTTCGTAAACGAGTTTTTCTTTTGTGAATTTGCTGATATTACGAATGCCAAATTGCTCGGCAATGGGGTGAAGCTCCGAGAGAAGCTTCATGTCTAATTCTTCTTTCTTAAACATAGAGGTCAGGTTAGCAATAAACCTTAATAGGACCGACAAAGCGGCAAGAATGAACGTATGGGATTTGTTGAATGAATTGGCCGTTTCAGCAGGCAAGTTGGCAGACGAATACTAGTCTAAAAGTGGGGTCACTGACTTATCAAACCAAATTAACCTAAACAGGTTCAAGCAATTACGTGATGAAAATAACTCTAAACTATAAATTGGGGTGGTTTGTCTAATCCAAACACAACCGCCTGGTGGGGCCAGACGCGGAGGTTGTCAAAACGTTTGGAAAACGGAGGTCCGCCGTAGCTATGAGCGCTGCTTTGGTAGAAGCACTACTTGCCGACCAGATTGATGGTAGCAAAGATAGTATTTTGTTCCGATTTTATCATCATAACGTTATTCTGATGTAAATGTTTCCTGAGCGGTTTTTTTATTCAATAAGTCCGAAAACTTTTATGCCGTTAAAAATCCTTAAATCAACAGGGAATGACAAATTTTGTTCACGATAAAACGTTGCTCTAGCAGACGGAAATGGAAACCAGGCATCTTTACGACTCGTCGATGGCCGATATGAATCTTGTCGTTGA
The DNA here is from genome assembly GCF_026391055.1 of Spirosoma sp. GTDB lineage: Bacteria > Bacteroidota > Bacteroidia > Cytophagales > Spirosomataceae > Spirosoma. Next base: position 250,653 of record NZ_JAPLET010000019.1, read on the forward strand.
TTGGGGAAATTCACGACTGAAGACAGGCAGTTTTGCTGGCCCGGACTTGGTAGAGGTTGGATTATATGACTCAGTAGAAGCTTTGCTGGACGACTTCATCAAGCGTCCCGTAAAACAAGTGCTGGTTTCCTCAACTAGTCGGCCTGCTGAAGAAATAAGGCGCCGGTTTACAGGACTGGATATTAACGTTCAAATACTGGACAGCCAAACGCCGGTACCCATACGCAAAGACTACGATACCCCCGCTACACTGGGGGCAGATCGGGTGGCTGCTGCGGTTGGCGCTGTGACCTTGTTTCCGGGTCAGGATTGTCTTGTTCTCGATCTGGGTACCTGTCTGACGGCAGATGTTGTCGATCGCGAATCGGTGTTTCAGGGAGGGCTCATTTCGCCGGGAGTACATATGCGCTTTCGGGCTATGCACGAGCAAACCGCCCGGTTGCCCCTGGTTGATGTTCCGGTTGACTTGGCGGAGGGCTGGCCTGTATTAACGGCTAAGAATACCCAGCAAGCCATGCAGAGTGGCGTACTGAATGGCCTGGCTCTGGAAATGAACGGCCTGATTGAAAACCATCGTCGGGAAAGACCGGGTATTGCCGTACTGTTATGCGGGGGTGACGCATCTTCCTTTGAAAGTCGTCTTAAACCCCCGATATTTGTGGTGCCTGAATTGGTGCTGATTGGATTGAATCGAATTTTACGCTATAATGTTGAGAATTTACAAGCGAATACGCCAGACGTTAACGCATAGTTTGCTGGCTGTTGCCGCGACATCGCCCATGGTATTGGCACAGGGATTAGGGAATTCCCCTTATTCAGCCCTGGGTATTGGAGAATTGTATAGCCCTGGCAATATCACCAACATGGGCATGGGCGATGTGGGCATCAGTAATGCCAACGCTTTCTATTTAAACCTGCAAAATCCGGCTCTGTTAGCCCGTAGAGGCCGCTTCACCATATTTGAAGTAGGTTTGATGGGGCAGTCAAAATCAATTAGTCAAACGATCAGTAATAGCCTTAAGAGTCAGAGTAATTTTGGGGCCAACTTAGGCTATCTGGCTTTGTCGTTTCCTGCTAACTCGCGATGGAATATTTCGCTTAGCCTGAAACCCTATACGTATGTAAATTACAACATTCGGAAAGTGGAAGCCGTTGCCGGAACACCTTATACGGCTGAGTATAACTATACTGGTAAGGGCGGGTTGAATAAAGTTACGTTCGCTAACGGATTCAGGGTTACTAAAAATATTTATGCGGGCGTAGAAGGCGCATTTCTGTTCGGTAATATTACTAACTCCTCAGATGCAAGAGCCGTTGTTAGCGGTAGTTCAGATATACGGGTTACGCACTTAAACAGAGCAAACTACAGCGATATTGTCTGGAAGCTTGGGGCAGCCTGGCGACCTAAGTTAAATAATACATGGACACTCAATCTGGGTGCTACCTACGATCCGCAAATGCGGGTCAAGGCAACACAAACGGATATATACCAGCAGACAACCTTAACCGGTCAGGCTATTTCGGCTCCTGACACCCTGCGCCTTAACTCGAATGCACAGGCTACCTTGCCTCAGCAAATGCATTTTGGCGTAAGCATCGAGAAAGGGAATACACTTCTTGTTGGCGTTGATGTCGGTTTTCAAAAGTGGAGCCAATACCGGACTGCGGAAAACAAACAAGGTAATCTGGCCGATGGAACGAATGTTGCCGCCGGACTTGAGTATACTCCTAAGCCGACATCTAACCGGTACCGCGATTTGATCACCTACCGGGCAGGATTTCAATATAACAAATTGCCTTATCTGGCGGGAGGCACGCAACTTACGGATGTGAATGGTAGTCTAGGTATCTCCTTACCACTTGGCGCTTATTATGTAAACCACTTAACGCTTTCTCTGGTAGGTGGGCAGCGAGGAGTGTTATCCGGTACGCAAATCAAAGAACAATATGTACGTATCGGGCTGGGTTTCTCGCTGAATGACGTATGGTTCCGGAAGCAGGTTGTTGATTAACTGGATAGACGTGTTGCAGGTCAATATGATGGCCGCAGCTGCCGTATTAAAGGTGACAGAAGCAGATAGGCACAGATCTTTTCCTGTGAGTATCTGCTTTTTAACTGTATACTAAATTGCTAACTCAAGCCGCTTCTAAATGGGTGACATAATCTCTAATACATATAATAAAATGGTATCCCGGTTCGAAGAAAGACTGTTTATCACAAGCATTATTCTTTTTTTGTCCTGTATGCTGTTCGCTTGTGAGGAAGCCAAAAAAGCGAAAAAAGTCAATCCGTATTCAGGGCCGATTGAGGAAATAAATGATGTAAGGCTGCTCTACAGTGAAGCAGCAAAGTTAAAAGTCAAGCTAACAACGGCCAAACAGTTCCGGTATAGTAACGATGATCGACGTTACCCCAAGCCTGTAAATATTGTCTTTTACAACCCTACGGGTGAAGAAGTAACGACAATTCGCTCCGACTCCGGTCGCTACGATAAAGCCAAAGATGTGTATGTGGTAATGGGTAATGTCGTAGTCGTTAACAAGCAGAAACAGGAAAAACTGCTAACGCCTGAACTGAACTGGAAACCTCAGACAAAGAAGGTGTATACTGAAAAGCGCGTCACCATTCTGAGTCAGCTGACCGGTGAAAAACTCTATGGGATTGGTCTGGACGCGAATCAAGACTTCAGCCAATACTCAATTCGGAAGCCAACCGGCGTCTTTAACGTTGAAGGGGGAATTTAAAATAATTGTTCGACAGCTGAACCGTCGAACAATTATTCTTACTGTTTACACTGTTCGAGAATTGGTGTTACGGCTTTAACGTCGGTTATTTTCGTTTCGCCAGCCCATTCTTTATAGATGTATGTTATAATTTCCGCTATTTCGAGATCACTCAGCTGTGGTTGGGCAGGCATTGGACGATTGTACGGTTTCCCGTTAACTACAATAGGACCTTTTTGGCCGTACCTAATCAAACAAATGACACGTTTCTTATCTTGCAGATAATCGGATCCCGCAATGGGCGGGTAAAGGGCAGCCAAACCTTCTCCTTTATTCTGGTGGCAGTTGGCACAGTTGTTTTTATAGAGAAAAATGCCTTCGGTAATATACCGTTGCCGTTTAATTTCTTCGTCGCTCTGGCAGGAAAGCAAGTTGATAAGAAAAAGCCCTGCTACTAAAAATCCGATTAGTCGAATCATTTTTTATACTCGGCTAATAACCGATTCATGTCATTCATTAATTTATCGACACCATCTTCGGTTGTGCCGTCGTAAATACCACGGATGTGCTTGGCTTTGTCGACCAGAATAAACGCTCCGCTATGCACAACGCCACCGGGTGCAGTAGAATCGGACTGGGCCGTAACCATGTAGCTATTCTGACCAATGTCGTAAATCTTCTCCCGGTCGCCCGTTACAAAAAGCCACTGGCGGCCTGTTACTCCCAGGTTTTGCGCAAACTCTTTCAGAACAGCCACCGAATCGTGAGCCGGGTCAATGGTGTGCGACAAGAGCATAACATCCGGATTACCCTTAAACTTTTCGTATACCCGTTTTAACTGAACCTTCATTTTAGGGCATATCGTTGGGCAACTGGTGAAGAAAAAATCAGCTACGTAGATCTTATTATCAAGGGTTCTGGCCGTAACCGTATCGCCAAACTGACTCACAAAGCTGAAGTCTGGAATAGACTGGTAGACGGAATCGGTTACTGATTTACCATTGACCACTTTAGTTACGGCCTCCCGCTGGCCTAAAATAGGAAGGCTGTCTCCGGACGATCCGGTACAGGCCTCAAGCAGGCTACAGATACAAAGCAGGGTAATCCAAATACTATTTTTTACCCAAAAACTGGCGGGCCTGTTCAATGCTGGTATTAACTTTTGTTTTGACATCGGTGATTTGTTCTTTTTGCCCGTTAAGGTAACGAAGGGCGTCGTCAGAGGATAATTTGGTAAGTGTATCGCCATTGTACCGCCCCATCCAATCCATCATGAGGCTATCCGCAATTGTTAGGTTTGTTCGTATGCGTGAGGCCTGTTCCCGCTCTTCATCGGTGCGTAGCGTAGTAGCTGCTGAACTGTTATCTTTCAGACTATCGAGCGATGCAATGCGCTGGTTTAGTTGTTTGCGCAGCTTCATGATGTCATCAATTTTAGGCATGATCTGGTCATGAATGGCAAAAACTTCATTTTCTGCTTCTTTAACGGTGTCTTCCGCCGATTTACACGCGTAAAACTGTCCGGATGCTATAAGTAGCCCGGCAAAGGCAAGGAAACGCTGGTTCATTGTGTAGCGATGTTAAGGGTAGTTAGATTAGGTAGTAAAGCCCCACGTCATTTGACCGTTGACGTAGGGCGTTGTTTTAAAATTTCACGGGCATTCTTGAGAGCACTGGCCGATGGGTTTTTCCCACCAATCATCTGGGCGATTTCATTGACGCGCTCATCCAGGGACAATCTCTTGATTCGGCTAACTGTTTTTGCGGCCGAATGGTCTTTGTAAACGAAGTAATGCGCAGTGCCCTGACCCGCTATCTGGTGGAGATGGGTAATGGCAATAATCTGGTGGCTGTGGGCCATATCACGCATCATGTTCCCCATCTTGATGGCGATTTCACCGGATACGCCCGCGTCAATTTCGTCAAAAACGATGGTTGGCAGGGAGCGTTTGCTGGCTAGGATGTACTTGATCGCCATCATCAGCCGCGAAAACTCACCACCAGACGCTACGTTTTTTAACTGCTGAGGTTTAACACCTTTATTGGCACTGAACAAAAACGAAATCGTATCAATGCCTGTTAAGCTGGGCTTACTGGTTTCGGCCTGTATCTTCAACGATGCATTCGGCATTCCCAGGTCGTTGAGCAGTTTACCAATCTCGCTTTCTATGGCTTGTAGAACGGCCTTCCGGGAGGAGGATAATGCATCGGCGCTAATTTGCAATTGGGCGCGGGCGGCTTCGGACTGTGCTTTGGCTTCGGCAAGGGCGTCGTCCAGATTCAGGACTTTGCTTACTTTTTGGCCAAGGTCATTTCGCAGCGCAATCAACCCCGCCACGTCTTTTACCTGGTGCTTAGTCTGGAGCTGATACATCAGGTTTAAACGCTCCCGGATGGTATCGGCACGGGTATCGTCTATTTCAACCCGGTCCTGTTCAACGCTTATTTCGTCTGCCAAGTCGCGCAACTCAATAAGGCTGCTTTGCGCCCGTTGCAGCAGTTGTTCGTATTGGTTAGACAGCTTGCTGATATAAGTCAAATTGCTGACCGTGCCCTTCAGGAAGTCGATAACTGACTGCTCTGTATTGTCCAGATATTCATACGCTACCTGTAGCCGCTCCTTGATATCTTCAGCGTTTTCCAGAATTGTCAATTCCTGTTCAAGTGTTTCCTGCTCATCGGGCTGTAACTGGGCTTTCAGCAGTTCTTCGTACAAAAAGTTGTTGTAATCAAACTCTTTGCGCATGGCCGAAGCCTCAGACTGGAGCTGGTCATAATGCGTTCTTTTTGCCCGGTAAACCTGATAGTCGGAGCGATAGGTGCGTAGCTGCGCTTCATTCTGGGCGTAGGTATCTACTATCTCCAACTGATATTCGTTAGAGCCCAGCAGTACCGAATCGTGTTGTGAATGAATATCCATCATCTCACTCGTAATCCGTCGGAGCGTATCGAGGTTTACGGGTGTATCGTTAACAAAGGCCCGTGATTTACCACTCACACTAATTTCCCGACGAACGATGCATGTATCCGAGTAATCGAGTTCTTCGTCGTCGAAGATCTGCTCGATCCGATAGCCGGATACGCCAAATGTCCCCTCAATAATACATTTCTGTTCGGGGTTGTACAAGACGCGTGTATCGGCCCGGTTGCCAAGCAGCAACCCAATAGCACCGAGAATAATTGACTTTCCTGCGCCTGTTTCGCCCGTTACGATGTTTAGTTCGCGGTCGGGCGAGAGCTCCAGTTCGTCAATCAGCGCGTAATTCTTTATGAATAGATGCGAAAGCAAAATCAGCGAATAGTTAGCAGTGAGTAGGGGACGGCAAATAAAAACAAAGTTATGTGCCGTCAGTAACTCACTGGATTAATTTCCGGTAGTTTTCTGTTTTAGCCGGGTCGAGGAATGACAATAAATCGAATGCCTGTTTTCGCTCGGCTGGTGTTCCTTCGTAGAGGATATTGAACAACTCCTGCGACTTAGCATCAAAAAACGAATTGATTAGAACAGAATTCGGTAGTTGCAGGCCAATGGTGCGTATGGTATTCAATAAGGCAATGGTTTGTTTGCGAACCTGCACAGGGTTGGAGGCAAAGATGTCAAGACCCTGGCGATGGTAGGTGTAGAGACCATCTCGAAACGGTAGCAGTTGCTGATTCTGAAGGTTCTCAACAAGCCAGTACCGATTTCGACGGTCGCCCCCCGTTTGCCACGAACCATTGGGTGATCCCTGTTGGGCCAAATTGGTAATGGCATAGGCGCGTTGAATAAACTGATTTCCTCCCTGCTTGTTGAACGTATCATAGTCGACAGCCAGAATAACATTGGCATAAAATGCCAGTAAAGAGGTAAGATCGTCTGAAAACTGGTTTTCCCGATAATAGACAGGCGTTGTAGGCAGATAAACAAAGTTAAATGCCCGGTCAACATAGCTGAACGTAGTCGTCTCGTACGTTGTGCCGTATACAGGCCGTGTCACAATGATCTGTGCCGTTGCTTCGAACGCTCCCTGGGTCAACGATTTCAACAGGTTGATGTTCAGAGAACAGTTGATCCGTTCAGCCACCGAAAACTGGTCGTTGCTCCACCGCCGGTTGTTCATAAACTCGGTGATGATGCCTTTCAACTGGTTCACGTAGGAAAAATCAGTTTTCTGTTGGGCAAATAGCTGATCAGAATTTATTGTAACCTGGCAATTCAGCTCCTGAGCGCTTGCCGAGCCTGCCAAACAGCTTACTAACAGTAAAATGCGTATTACTTTCATGGATGAGACCCTACTATGTCATAGCGACTTTACGACTAACATAACCAAATCCAATGCCACTTCGTCTTTTGATTTAAGTGGAAATTCATGAGTCTGTTCGTCCTTATCTATAACGGTAATCTTGTTGGTGTCGTGCCCGAAACCGGCTCCTGAATCACGAAGTGAATTTAATACAATCCAGTCTAAATTCTTAGCATAAAGTTTTTTAAGCGCATTCTCGTGCTCATTGTCCGTTTCCAGCGCAAAGCCCATCAGCAACTGCCCGGCTTGCTTTCGCTTTCCAAGTGTAGCCGCAATGTCGGTGGTTTTCGTTAATTCAAGAGAAAAAACAGCTTCATTCTTCTTAATCTTCCGGTCAGCCGGATGAGCGGGGGTGTAATCTGCGACGGCGGCACTCAGAACAATGATCTGAGCCATACCAAATTCCGATTCCGTTGCCTCGAACATTTCCTGCGCCGACCGGACATTAATGCGCTTTATGCCGGGCGAGGGGAGGGGTAGGGCAGTTGGTCCACTCACCAGCGTTACCTGAGCCCCGGCTGCGGCAAATGCGTTTGCAATGGCATAGCCCATCTTTCCCGTCGAATGATTGCTAATGTACCGCACCGGGTCGATGGGCTCCTGGGTTGGTCCTGCAGTAATTAGCACGCGCTTTCCCGACAGAATACCCGGGTTGACTGGTTTTAGGTCGAGCTTACTTGTCCAGAAATCAGTTAACACCTGAACAATTGTTTCGGGCTCTGCAAGTCGACCTTCGCCTACCAGGCCACTGGCCAACTCGCCATGTTCTGCCCTGATAATATGATTGCCAAAGCTCTCCAGCCGACGCAGGTTGTCAACCGTAGATGGGTGACTATACATGTCGACATCCATTGCCGGGGCGAAAAATACCGGGCAGCGGGCAGACAGATAAACCGATGACAGCAGATCATCACAAAAGCCCGTTGCACAACGGGCCAGTGTATGGGCCGATGCCGGTGCAATCACAAGAGCGTCGGCCCAAAGTCCCAGATCAACATGGTTGTTCCAGCTACCGTCGCCGGGACGATCTGATGCCGTATTCACAAACGTCGAGAAGACAGGACGCTTTGATAACGTAGCCAGCGTGAGCGGGGTAATGAATTGCTGGGCCGATGCTGTCATGATAACCTGCACCTCGGCACCGGCCTTTATCAGGAGCCGAACGAGTAGTGCCGATTTATAGGCTGATATACTGCCTGTTACGCCTAAAAGAATACGTTTCCCCGCAAGTGACATTCGTTAATGATTGTTGGTTAACAGGTATTGGTAAAAGGAGTCGGTAAGGGAATAACTCAATAACCAGATATAAAACACCAATGACCGCACAGCGATTACCGTGCGGTCATTGGAAGATCAATACAAAATAAGTTATTACTGAGCGTCTTCGTCGTTATAGCGCCAGTATACTTTACCTTCCAGAAACTCATCGGTGGCAATGGAAGTCGGCTTGGGCATGCGCTCGTAAAACTTGGAGATCTCAATCTGTTCCCGGTTTTCGAATACTTCTTCGAGGTTATCGACCGCCGAAACGAACTCGGAAAGCTTGTTGCTCAATTCTTCTTTATTTTTGGTAGAAATCTGACGGGCACGCTTCGAAATGATCGATACCGATTCGTACAGGTTCCCGGTTTGAGCCGCAATCTTGTCGTTATTACGGGTGATAATAGATGGATTTGTTGCCATAATAGAGTATAATCGGTATTTGGTATATAGTCACCAGAGTTAGGGCGTTGAAGTAATTGACTACAAACTTCAGCCCGTAAACTGTATTAATTTGCTGCCGTCACCTTTGCAGGGCGATTGGCATCTTTTAATCGCGCTTTTTCCTTTTCACGTTCCTGTTCCAGCTTATCCAGACGATCAATCTCTTTCTGACTGGTTTCAAACATTCTCTCCGACTGTTTAAGGAACTGGCTGTTTGGGTATTTGTCCACAAATGCCTGATGATAACTGATCGCTTCCTGATAACGTTCCTTTTGTTTTGTTTCCAGGCTATTCTGTGCCAGACTAAACTCGGCATCAACTTTCAGATAAGCCAGTTCTTCGTTGTATTCCGAATCTGGAAAATCCTTCTGGAAGTTATTGATGGCAATGACTGCGGATTTGTATGAGGCAATATTAAAGCCACTGGTTTTGTAATAGAGCTTGGCTTTTTCATAGGCTTTACGCTCCAGTTTTCCACGTAGTTCCAGAATCAGCTTTGTCGACTCCTCTTTGTATTTGCTGTCAGGATAAGCATTAATGAAATCCTGAAGGGCCGATGTTGCCGTCAGCGTGTTAGACTGATCCAGGTTAAACGAAGGCGTGTCTTTGTAAAGCGAGTAGGCATACATATACATGGCCTCCTGCGCATATTCTGAACGCGCAAACGTCTCATAAAACTTCTTAAACAGGGTAGCACTCAGCAGGTATTGCTGTTGCTGGTACTGCGTGTAGGCATAATAAAACTGAGCCATTTCCGACTCATTACTACCCTTCAGTACCGGAATCAACTCTTCGAACAACAGGCCTGCCCGGTACCAATCTCCCTTTTTGTAATATTCAAGAGCACCTTTGTACTTCGCGTCATCACTACCACTTTTCTGCAGTTTTGAAAATGGGCTGCATGAGCCAAGCAGAAATACGACTCCAATCCCTAGCAGGATTTTACCAATATGACGGTTTTGCATATGCTTGCAAAGATACAAAAAAAATAAAGGCTTCATCGATTTAACGAGGATGAAGCCCTGCATAGTACTGAAAATGATGGAGGATATCGGCTATTTTAGCTTATTTTAACAACAAGTGCCCGGATTACTGATGGCGTACCAATAGTCGTTTCGTAGCCACTTTTTTTCCATCAACGGACAACTGATAAAGATAGTAACCCGTATCCAGATGGCGCGTACCGATCCGAACTTTACGTTCGTTGTGCTCAAGTTCATACTCGGCAACGGGAGCACCAAGCAAATTAAGCAGAACCAGTTTTGCATCTCCTATGCCATTAAACTGATATTCTATCTCAGCAACGTCATCGGCCGGGTTGGGATACGCGTTTGATACCCATAGTTTTTCAGTTGTATAGAGCCGGTTTTCTGCTTTTCCTTCCTGAGCTACAACTGATGTTCGGGGTGCACTCTCCACCGTTGGCGCACTTTCGGCAGCTGTTGCATGGGTTGGAATTTTTGCTCCGCTATGGGTCATCATAATTGAGCGATAATGCTCATTGATGGCGCTATTTTTATGCAGGGTTATGGACCGGTCCAGACCAGATAAGGATGGGCTTGGGGCGATCGAAAACCGCTGCGTTGGCAAGCCCGTTGTTGGTTTGCGTACAGATGAGGTCCGACCCAGTTCTAGTCGGCTTCCTTTCCGCGCATCAGAATCCCGCTGGGCGACCTGCGCCTGGAGCGGGGCAACTGCGGTTAGCAAGCCCATCAATACACCAATAAGTATAATTTGTTTCATGTAAGTCTACTTCAGGTACACACCTATACAACACAAACCTATTCATCTTAAAAGACAAAGTCAACGGGCTATTGTCTAAAAAATTGTTAAAACAGTCAATTATTACCTTTTCGAACCAATTTTTGAGCCAAAGGTTTAATTGTACTCTTATTTTTTAATGGTTTTCTAATTATTGGTTGCTCTGCCGGGGGCGTTTCAAGCCATAAAACCTGATTCTTAGTTGGTTTTTCGGCCTCCCGCCACCGGAAACCATCTAGTTGCTGCACATCAGGTGTTAATTCTTTTGGCGGAATAAGTTGAGAATCCGGATGCCCGTAAAACCTGATTCGCCCAACCTTGTTCTCCTCAAATTCAATGTTCATTCGGCTCGATTCTACATGATTTAAACCAATTAATTTATTCTTTTCATCAACGGCATAATAAAGACTTTGCCCGTTGCCATCTACGAGTACACGGTCCAGAACTGTCTGCTCCTGATTAAGTACCGTGGTAGACGCAGGTGAACTGCTTTTAGACGTCAATACGCGTTTAGAGATGGTATTCGTTGCAGCGGTAGATACCGATCGTGGAGAATTTGTTTTGGACGCAACCAGAGCCGGTTCTTCAGCTGCTGAATTCAGGGGTGTAGACGTGATTTTAGTCTTGAAAAAAGCGGTTATGGTACGGCCTTTTATTTGGTTATAATTCTTCAGTGTATCGAGGGAAATCACGAATGATTTTGCCTTCAGATACATCGTTTGAATCTTGTTATTTTTAAGCACCGCCCGCATGGAATCGGCTTCCATCTGGTATTTATTCTGACTCCAGACAATGGGTTTTTTAAAGAAATAAATCGTTGAATCTGCCGTGTCGTAAATGAGCGAATCGCACTTGCTTTGCAAGTCTGATTTATATAAAATAACGTTTTTCTGGCCGAGTAATCGGCGGGTATTTGTTAGTTTATTATCAAACGAAAATAAGGTATCGGCCCGCAGATAGAGTGTGTCTTTGGCGGCTTCGTTGGCCAGACTTTTGGCAACAGCGTGACCGGTTACCCGCGAGATGCCGGCCTTCCCATTGTATCGGACATGATCGCCCGTAATGACGGCTTGCCGGTCTTTGGCAACCATGATCACATTGCCCTTGGCAATACCTAACTCCGACACGTTATCGTAATAGAGAGAATCGCCCGTCAGGCGGTATTTAGGCGTTTCAACGGTGGCTCTCCGCTGGAAATTTGATATACCGGATGTGGTGTTGTACTGGCCTGCCACTGCCGTTAGAACCCCGTCTTTGTTGGTTATGCGCGTCGGTCCCTGAAAAGTGGCGATTCGGGTTATGGAATTGTACAGCAGTGAATCGGCCGTGAGGGTGCCCTTGGTATTAACCAGCCGAACATTCTGGCGGAAGGTGAACAATTTGGTACGGGTATCGTAATAACCTTCCCGACTTGTCAGCACGTTTTCTTTGTCGACAATACGGCCGGGTGTGGGGTAGTGCGCAATGCCCGACAGCATGTCGTAGTCGAGTTGTGCTGTTGTGAGCGTCATTTTTCGGTCGCGTAAGCTTACCCGCCCCCGTACATTAGCCTGACGGGTGTTACCGTAATAGAACAGCGTGTCGCCCCGAACCGTAATGGTATCGCCCTGAATAATCTGCACGTTGCCATACGCTTCAATGACATTGGTCGTTGCGTTTTGAATGGCAAGATCACAATACATCAACATCCCTTTTTGGCGAAACCGGACATTATTGTATATTTTTCGAACAACCTGGCCGGGCACATTCATTCCTACCAGACTGTCGGAACCTGGTAATAGCTCAACTTTATCGGCTGCGCTACCAGGCGTTGAGGGGCGCCCGGCCGGAGGAGCGCTAACCTGTGCCAGCAAATCGGCTGAAACAAGTAACGAACCAAAGAGGACGAAAGCGACAAGAAAACGGGTAAGCAAACGAATCATAGTGACAAAACTACGGCTTAGGGCCGACTCCAAATGATTGAAAACGGATTTTTAGGATTTATTAACGACAATCAACTCTTCAAATCAACCGATCGGGTGCTTCTGGCGGTTAGCGGGGGGATCGATTCGATGGTCATGGCGGAGCTGTTTTATCGGTCTGGTCAACCGTTTGCGATAGCTCACGTTAACTTTAGTATGCGCGGAGCCGCTTCCGAAGCTGATGCTGTTTTTGTTGAAAACAAGGCCAACGGTTACGGGGTTCCGTTTCACTTGATCCGTTTCGATACGAAGGCTGTTGCTCATGAGCGGGGTATATCCATTCAGATGGCCGCCCGTGAACTTCGATATGCCTGGTTTTCTCAATTGCTCAGCGAGTTTTCGTACACCTGTCTGGCAACGGCCCATCATAAAAATGACGTTCTCGAAACCCTGTTACTCAACCTGACGCGCGGCACGGGATTAGCTGGTTTACATGGTATTCTGGCAAACCAAAATCAGGTTGTGCGTCCTTTGTTATTTGCAACCCGTGATCAAATTGCTACCTATGCAGCCGCCAATAGTCTGGAATACCGGGAGGATAACTCAAACGCTGATGTTAAATATGCCCGCAATCGAATTCGCCACCATGTTGTGCCCGTTCTGACTGACCTAAACCCCGGACTTTGGCAAACGCTGCCTCGAACGGTTGAGCGGCTGAGAGCCGCCGAAACACTCATGAGAGCTGAATTGGATCAGTCCTGGCAGGCCATTGCTGAGGTAGGGGCACGTTCTATTTTACTTCCTCACGACAAGCTACTTGCCCAGTCGGAACTCCCTTTTCGACTAATGGAATGGGTAAAGCCATTCGGGTTCACGAGCGATCAGGCATCATTGCTGGTTACCTGTCTTACGCAGCCCGTGGGACAGATATTTCGGTCGGCTACGCACCGGATAACCCACGAACGAAACGGCCTCCTGATTGAGCCGATCCACCAGCCTACAGAGATTGAGGTTCAGCTAACCGACTGGCCGGATACTCCTGTTCTGACCGGGGATCGTTTTGCCTTGACGATCGATGTAGTTGAAAGGCCGGCTGATTTCACTATTCCGACTGAACCCGAGGTGGCCTGTCTTGATGCTGACCAGCTAACGTTTCCGTTAACGATTCGTCTTTGGAAACAGGGTGATAAGATTCGCCCTATTGGTTTAAACGGGCATAAACTGGTCAGTGATTTATTGAATGATCTGAAATTAAACCGAACGGAACGCGAGCAAACCACTGTGCTTCTATCGGGAAATGAAATTGCCTGGGTCATTGGTCGACGAATAGCGCATCCGTTCCGCATCAGTAGCAAAACGCGTCGAATTGGTCGATTTACGTGGAGAGAAGTGTAAATCTATTGCTATTCAGTGAGTTATATAGTATGGTATTGATGCTGGCAAGGGGTTCGCTAATAGCTGTCGAAAAATTGGCATTCAATTTGTAGCTAATTGAGCGAGCCCATATTTTTATAACTCACTACTATTTATGAACCGAGTTGTACGTTTCCTGCTACTTGCAGGGTTAGCTTTGTCGAGTCTGACTGTTCAGGCCCAGAGTGCGCGGCTACGAGCGGCAAATAAGCAATTTGATGATCTTAGCTACGTCAGTGCTGTGCGGGCGTATGAAGAATTTCTGCGGACAGACAAAAAGAGAGACGCTGCCGATACACGCGATGCGTTGATCAAACTTGGCTATAGCTATCGTAAGCTACAGGATACGCGCAATGCCGAGCGTATTTATGGTGAGCTTGTAAAAACCTACACCGACTTAGATAGTGAAATATACTTGTACTACGCGCAGGCACTAGCCTCTAATGGTAAGTATCGGGACTCGCAAAAAATGTACAGCCAGTACGGAGAGAAGCAGGCTCAGGATTTGCGGGGCCGTCGTTTTACCGTGTCGTATATGGATATGAGTCGGTTTTATCAGGACTCTTCTTCCTATCGAATCCAGAACCTTCCGATCAACTCCCGCCAGGCTGATTTTAGTCCGATGTACTATAAAGGTGGGCTTGTGTTCGTGTCGTCGCGTGATGAAACGGGTGTGATCAAGCGTGTGTTCAGCTGGAACCAGACGCCGTTTCTTGATTTGTATTTTCACCCCGATACGAATCAGCTTCGGGTACCTGGAGCCGGTTTGGTTAATGCCGCTGTATTAGGTGGCGGCACCGAAACAAGGGAAGAAAGTGGTGAAGCCGCCGGTGAAAATAAGGCACTGTCGAAAACTGAAATTTTCAACCGGACGCTCAACACCAAATATCACGAAGGGCCAATGACCTTCACCAAAGATCAGAATGTGATTGTCTTTACCAGGAATAACGCCAGCAAGGGCAAATCGGGGAAAAGCTCGGATGGTGTCAAAAAACTCAAGCTTTATTCCTCTATCAATAAGAACGGTAAATGGGTTGATATACAGGAATTGCCTTTCAACAACAATGAATATTCTGTGGGACATCCCGCTTTTTCGCCTGATGATACAAAATTATATTTCGTATCGGATATGCCGGGCGGCTACGGCGGAACGGATATTTACGTTGTCGAATACACCAATGGCCAATGGGGTAGCCCGGTAAACATGGGTAAGGAAATCAATACCGAAGGCAATGAAATGTTTCCGTTTGCCGCCGAAAACGGGAGTTTGTACTTCTCCTCCGATGGGCACGAAGGGCTGGGTGGCCTTGACGTGTTTATGGCCGAGTTGAAAGAAGGAATTGCCTATAAGGGTGTTCAGAACGTCGGTGCTCCCATAAATTCAGAGAAAGATGATTTCGGGTTTATTACCGATAACAATGGCGCGAGTGGCTATTTCAGCAGCAACCGTAAAAAAGGAATCAGTGATGATGATATTTATTCATTCAGGCGGTCGTGCAAACAACTTAATATTCTGGTCTACGATGCTAAATCCGGTATGCCGCTTGAAGGTGCTGATGTCCGTATTCTGCGGAATGGCGTTAACCAGGATCTACGTATAACGAACATAGAAGGCCGGGCGGACTTGTGCGTAGATTCAAACACAGAATATGAATTCAGGGCTATTAAAGAAGGGTTCGCCATGAACAGCGTTCGCTTTTCAACAATGACACAATCTCCAAAACCATTGCTGAATGTATCAATCTACTTGGAGCGCTCTGAGAATACAGTAATAAAAGGGGTGATTAAGACAGAGGTGAACCAGATGCCGGCAACGGGCGTGAAAGTGACGCTTCGTAACGAAAAGGATAATTCGGAACAAACCGTGACGACAGGCCCGGATGGAGGCTATGAGTTTGATGTTAAACCAAATGCGCCTTATACCATTATAGCGCAGAAGGATCAGTACGCAACTAAAAAGGCCCAGTATAACAAAACGAAACGCAAATCGCAGGTCCTTACCGATTCGCTCGGGTTGTATGGCGTAGGAGATGTCTTTCAGCTGAAAAATATTTACTATGACCTTAATAAGTTTTTTATTCGTGCTGATGCGGCTCGGGAGTTGGATCATGTACTGGATATTCTGAAAGAATATCCGCAAATGCAGATAGAGCTACGTTCTCATACCGATTCACGAGCAACTGATACCTACAATATCCGTCTATCGGAAAGCCGTGCCAGGGCCGCTATGGATTATCTGGTAGCAAGAGGCATCTCTGCAACTCGGATAGTTGCCCGTGGTTATGGCGAATCTGAGATCATAAATGGTTGCATTGATGGAGTGAACTGCTCAGAGGGTGAACACCAGCAAAACCGTAGAACTGAATTTAAGATTTTGGCCGTACAATGAATAGAACTCAATTATAATGAAAATGAAGAAGGCCTACCACAAGCGGGCCTTCTTCATGTAGGTGCTATCTAGGAAGACTTAACGTGTTTTTTATGGACTGTTGTGCTCGTGGCCGTGGTCTTGGTTGGCGTAGCTTTTTTAACGGTCGTTGTAGTTGTTTTACTTACTGGTTTCTCTTGTGATGGGGCAGTGGCAGACGCAGTGCCTCCGTACAGTGCAACTGCTATGAAAGCAGCAAAAATGGTCGTTTTCATACGCTTGAGAATGGTTTTTTTCGTTATTGCCCGCCACCCTGGCGGACTTTTCGGGTGAAAGGTCGGCCAGATGAATTAAATGCCGATGAATGATAACTTAAAAAAAGGTTAAACTGTTAGCACCCGAATGGTTACCGACAGTTGTCCCACGTGTCGCATGGTGTGCTCGGCGGCATGTGTTAGCAAGCCAATGACCGTTGAGGGCAGTTGTGCCCGACCGACACCCCGCGTCTCGGTCAACGTTTTTTCATCAACCGTCTGTAAATAAGCGAGGGATTTCTCGACCTGTTGGTTAAATTTCACAGCCAGTTCGGGCGTCGATAGGGTTGTCTCGTCCGGGTTTCCTTCAGAGCGTAATGAGGCTAACTGCTCGTCTGACAATGCTTCCTGCCGGGCATAGGTGAACAGCCGGTCGAGTACACCGGTCAGGTGCTGCAAGTGAAAACCCACCGAAGCCACATTGGCCGGACGCACCCAAAGTAACGCTTCCGGGAAATCGGTCATCAACGCACTAACTTCTTCACAAGCCTGCATCAGCGCATGAGCAACGGGCTGTACCAACGGAGGCACATCTGGAAGTGGTCCCCGTAGCCATACTTCGCGTGTTTCTGTAACCATAGCGATTTAAATTACGGTACCACCATCTGCATAGAATAAGCTGCCTGTGCTGTACGACGACGCACTGGAAGCCAGAAAAAGGGCCAGTGGGCTAATCTCATCCACCGTTCCCATGCGGGCAATAGGTATACGATTCGTGAAATGATCCAGAATTTTTTCGTTCTGCCAGAGAGCCTGACTGAATTTGGTTTTTATCAGACCTGGGCAAATGGCATTGACCCGTATACCATCAGGTCCCCATTCCTTTGCCAGTACTTTCGTCAGCATATTGAGCGATGCTTTACTCACGCTGTACATGCCAAGACCTGGGTCGGGCGTGTGTCCGGCAATGCTGCTGATCATGATGATACTACCGCCACCCCGTGCTTTCATGCTTGGATAGCAAAGTTTGCTCAACTCAAAAGGGGCTTTTACGTTCGCCTGCATGATCTTGTCGAAAGCGGCTCCATCGCAGTCGAGGGATGGGCCGAAGACGGGATTCGACGCGGCATTATTGATAAGTATATCAATGCCACCATACGTAACTATACTCTTGTCGACCAGTTGCTGAAGCTGATCCATATCGCCCACATTGGCAGCAATGCCTGTTGCTTCGCCACCTTCTAACCGAATTTTGTTAGCCAGTGCGTCGCAGGCGTCCTGCTTACGGCTGCTGATAATAACGTTTGCGCCAAATTTGGCAAAAACACGGGCCATGTCTTCGCCAATACCTTTACTGGCACCCGTTATGATAGCGACTTTACCGGTAAGGTCGAACATTGCTTTTTCAGAAGCTGCAATTTGTTGTGGTTCCATATGTAAAACGATAGTAAACACAAAAGTCGCCAAGGATTCGCAAATACCCGATAATATCGTTTTGCATCCTTTGCGACTCTATAAGTGGTATACTGTTACGGTTATTTCTCGAAGAAACACACCGAACCGCCTACCCAATCTTTGTTCTTATTAAAGTTAACCCCAATCATTTCACCCCGACTCAGGCGGCTGAGGTTGGTTAGTAACGTTGGGCGTTTATCTTCTTTAGGCCAGATAAATAGCATTCGGATTTCGCATTTCACCAGCCCGTCCGGCGATTGAATGACGGGCTCGTATTTAACCTTTTTCTGTAATAGATAACCATCCCGTTGATGTAAGGGTATCGCGTCGAGATCCTCGGCAGTAATGTTCAGCTTCACGCCACTACCCGCAAATGAAAATAACGGTTTCAGGACGTAATTTTCCAAGTCTTTGGGGTAACTGCTTAAGTCAGACAGGTAATAGCTAGCGGGTACGTAGGGACTTCTCAGTAAAGGCAAGGTGTATTTACTAATCCGGAAAAACCAGTTTGGGTGCCCTACCCAGTCAACATCAACATCATCGGTGAGGTGAAAGTCGGTCTGTAGATCAGGGTAGTTTTGCAGATCATCGAATATTAGACGGTTATAAATTCGTCTGATCTGAATTAAACGGCCATCTTTTTCATAAAACAGCTTCCGTCCGTCTTTTTTAATTTTGCTGATACAAACCGCCGGGATGCCCAGGTATTTTTCTGCCAGAACAAAATCAATACGCGTTTTCTGTTTCTCTGGATAAATCTCTAACAGTATGACCTCTTCCGGTTGGCAATCGCCCACGATCATCTGGCGCAACTGATCCAGATAAGCTGCATTATCAGCAACTGTAAATAAGTGAGAGAGATTTTTCGGAATGGGATAAAGACTCCGGAAAAGGCTTGCCAAATAAGGCTGAAAACAATACAGAGACGGAAAACCCTGAAATTCAATTAGCTGAGGAGTTAACTCACCCTGCTCGTCTATGCAAACCGCAAAATCGACCGCCATAAACTGTGTATGCCCATCTTCATTTGGCACGCGTTGTTCAGTGGGAATGGCCTTGTCCGTCAGGGCTTTAAAATCATCGCGGGTGACGACAGCAATAATATCGTCGCAAGCCAGTAAAAGCTTATCGGTCAAAACTTTGGGGACGAAGATGGGGGTTTCAGCTACCCGAAAATCCAATTGGTTGGGATAATCGGTTTCAACTTTAGCCAAAAAAGCCCGGTAGCTCTCCGGGCTAAAGGCTTCATTAAAGGCGTCTCTGACAGGCTTTATCATAAGGCGTTGGGATAAATCAGACCGATACCAATTAATCTCAGGTCGGCAATAATTTTATGGTCGATAGCTGTTTCTTAAAGAGCTATCGACCATACGAAAGAAAACTATGCAACTTCGTGCTCTTCGACGGTAGACGATAACGACCGAATGGCCTGACGCAAAAATCCGGGAAGAATAACCGACTCGGTCAAAGGTATTTTGTCAGGGTCCTGAAGGTAAGAAACCATGTCGTCGTATTTCTCCTGGCCAAAATTCAGCACGATATGATTGCGTTTTTCGGGTTGTAAGAAGTAGCGTAGCATCCCCTCGTTGTCGGCTTCGGGGTGGAACTGCGTACCGATGATTTCGGGAGAAAATCGCATGGCCATAACCGCTCGGTCCAGCAGTACATGCGGCCTGATTTTCTCCAGACACAAGATATCCGCGCCCATTTCGGTCATTCGCTCAGCGTCGGGACTAGTAATTTGATAATCGCGGGAGTCGACTGCGAAGAATGGATCGGGTAAGCCTTCCAGCAACGTTTCCGAATCACCTTCATCTGTTTTATGCACCGGAAAAATACCAAATGATGTTGACTTACGGCGGCTTAACAAACCCAGACCGAGGTGGCGAACAACCAGTTGGAACGAATGGCAGATCAGGAAAACGAATTTCTTCCGGTCGTTGTGAGCGTTCCAGTCAAAAATCTGGTCAATCAGCTCAAAATAGCGACTTTCCCATTCATCAGATGAGGCCATCGGGCTACCGGGGCCACCCGACGAAATATAAATATCGTAGTCTAAATCGGGGAGTTCGTTATTCGCCCGAACATCAAATACATCGAATGCCAGCTCGGCATGGTCGTTTCCCTGTACGTTTCGAATTATGTGTAAAATACAACGCATGCCTTCATTGGCATGGTTGTTATTCATATCGAGAACAGCAATTTTTACTAAGCTCATAGAGTGTGTGTTACGGCTAACTGCTAGTTAATTATCCTTTAAAAATAAACTACCTGATGCCGAAAGAAGTTTCCTGAACAATGTAATCGACTACCTGCTTGAGGTCGTTTGTCTGTTGGAAAACAGCTAATTGACGGTCGGCGCCGGTGCCCATTTCCAGGATTTTAAGAACATATTCGCACTCTGCACGGCTACCGAGTTCATCAACGACATCGTCGATAAAGTTTAGCAGTTCGTGGATCAGTTCATGGGTTGGTACTTCAATTTGCTTACCAAAATCAATCAATTTACCTTCAATACCGTACCGGGCAGCCCGCCATTTGTTTTCGTTGATCAGGATACGACGATACGGACGGAAGTTGAGGTTTTGCTGGTGAAGCTTGTAAATTTTAGCTACCAGCGCCTGCATGATGGCCGCCAGACAAATGGTTTCATCCACCCGCATTGGCACATCGCAGATACGAAACTCAATGGTGTCGAAGAACGGATGTAGCCGTATATCCCACCAGATTTTCTTGCCGTTGTCGATACAGCCGGTTTTCACCAGTAAATTGATGTACTCATCGTACTCCGCTGCCGAAGAAAAGAAATCCGGGATACCGGTGCGGGGAAACTTGTCAAATACCTTTGATCGGTACGATTTGAAGCCCGTGTTACGGCCCCGCCAAAAGGGCGAATTGGTCGATAGGGCGTAAATGTGCGGTAAGAAATAGCGTACCGCGTTCATAATCTGAACGCCTTCATTCCTATTTTCGATGCCTACGTGTACGTGTAACCCAAATATCAGGTTCGAGCGGGCCACATCGCGCAGTTCGTCGATCAACCGGTCGTAACGTTCATTGGGGGTGATCAGCTGCTCTTGCCAGTCTGAGAAAGGGTGTGTTCCGGCAGCCGCAATCTTTAGATTCTGGTTGTCGGCCAGCTCCAGGATCATCTTTCGGAGATACGTGACTTCCTGGCGGGCTTCGTGAATATTATTGCAGATATTAGTACCAACCTCAACGACGGCCTGGTGCATTTCGGCCTTTACGCGCTCCTGGAGAACAATTTGGCCGCCATCAACAATCTTTGACATGTGAGACCTTAACTCGCCCGTAGCCGGGTCTATTGTCTGAAATTCTTCTTCTATTCCTAGGGTGAAAACGGGCATATACGTTAAGGTTAGTGGCTGGCAGGCTACCGCAGAGGGCCTGAACTAGGGGTAAGATACATTTTTTTTGTAAACCTGATACGCTATAAATGGTTTTTTGACCAACTGAAAATCAAACCAAACACAGTATGAGAACGCAGCAAGAAAAAAAACTGATAACAAAGTATTGGCTATTTGGTGGGGGCGGTGCCATGTTGCTGGGTAGCGGACTTGCCGTGTTACTCCACGGTTCCAAAATGAAAGAAGTCAATGTTGATCCCTGGTTTTGGGTGAGTACGGGTGGTTTTGCACTTATTATGACCGGTTTGGGTTTCATTGGGGATGCGAACCGTTTCCGAACAATGGTCGACGTTTTGCGCGAGCTGGATAAACGGGATCAGGAGTAACCGTTAAGAACCCGCTAAATTGGCTATACCAGTTAAATAACGGTCAGAAGTTAGGATTTTAACTCACAATTTCTGGCCGTTATCTAACTTATTCTGTTCACATACCCACCATGGCTGAAACGCCCGGACGAACCATTCTTGAGACAGTAAAGCAGTACGGAAACCGGCTGTCTCGGTTTATTCGCGGGCAGGTGAAATCAGAGGAGGATGCCGAAGATATTTTACAGGACGTTTGGTACCAGCTCGCCAGAGTTGTTGACCTCGACGGCATCGAGAGCGTAAGCGGCTGGCTGTTTCAGGTGGCCCGAAACAGAATTACCGATACCTATCGGAAGAGAAAAGACGATTCATTATCTGATTTGATGGGTGATGAGGATGACGACGATTTCCGCTTTCGGGAAATTCTTCTGGCCGATGCCGAAACCCCCGAGGATCAGTTTTTTAAGGATATTTTCTGGGAAGAACTAATGAAGGCGCTGAATGAGTTACCCGAAAATCAGCGGATTGTTTTTGTTCAGAATGAACTCGAGGACCGAACCTTGCAGGAGATTGCCGATGAGACGGGGGAGAATCTGAAGACGATCATCTCCCGGAAACGCTATGCCGTTCAGCACCTTCGGAAACGATTACAACGCCTATACGATGAACTTGACAACCTATAAGCTATGAGAACTCCTTACAGGCGGATACGATTTTTTGTGCCAATCTTCATACTACTGGCGTTGCTGGGCGTTTCTTACGCCGTTTACTGGCTCTGGAATACGGTGCTGGTTGCGGTTGTACCCGTTAAGTCGGTAACGTTCTGGCAGGCAGTGGGGTTATTGGTCCTATCCCGACTTTTATTCGGAGGGTTCAAATTCGGCCCGCGAAACGGAGGCTTCCGGGGAGCAGGTGGCGGACTTCCCTGGCGGGATAAATTGCGTCAAATGAGCGACGAAGACCGAAGGAAATTCAAGAGTGAATGGAAGAAACGATGCCATGATAAGTCTGGATCGTAAATTATACCAGTTTTGGCTCAATCCACAAAGCCGTGAAGCAGCCAAGAAATAAAATGAGCCACACCCAGTCCGGCACCCTGGCTATGGTGGTT
Organism: Spirosoma sp.; assembly: GCF_026391055.1. Lineage (GTDB taxonomy): Bacteria > Bacteroidota > Bacteroidia > Cytophagales > Spirosomataceae > Spirosoma. The sequence goes on from NZ_JAPLET010000019.1 coordinate 273,360, forward strand.
CGGGAGGGTTGCAGGGATGATAATGTAGCCTGCGCATGAGCCAGCATAAACCGGCTGACCATCTGCCGGTCGGCTATCGGGTCTGATCGGTTACGCGCGTTTACGAAGAGTGCCAGCGAATCCTGCGCCGGTTGCCAGCCGGTATGTCTGAACAGCGATAAACCAACTGCCGAACGTTCATTGACGGGCGAGGGTATAAGAACTACCGTATCCTGACCAATGAATAGTTTCTGCGACGAGCCAGTCGTGTTATTGACAAGAACTTCCTGTTGCAAACCGCTATACACCGGTGAATTTACCTGAATTGTGGGCTTGTCAGAAGAGGATAGTCGGGCCAGCACCGCCGTCCAGACCCGGTTGTACCCGATGCTGTCGCCACTGAGCGATAACGGGTAGGTTTCGCTTAATAAACTAACCCCAATACGTCCGGCAGATCCGCGTGTGCTTCGCTGCACGGCAATCGGGTAACCGGCTACAGCGAACTGGTTTAGACTTTCCGAGAATCGGTAGGGGAGTGCAGTCAGCCCATTGCTAACCGGGACGGTCGCTTCGTTGCCTGTTTTTCTTACCTGCCAGCGGCTACCTAATGCCTGATTGATCACCCGGCTTTCGGTTTCTGGATTGGTGATGTTGATGAACAGAACGGCTTTCCCATCGGCAACGGCTTTACGAACGGTCGGATTGACGGCATTGGCGGACTCCGTGATGATAAGATCTGGCGTGGTTTTGTCAATGGATTTACCCGCTTTGTTGATGCTGACGTTGCTGCTGATATTCTTCGATAAGGTGGTCGATACCTGAACCGTATGTCCCTGTTTACCCAACCAACCCGCTAATGTGTTGCTTTCGAAGTCGGGGCTGTTGAGTAAAAACAAAACGGTAAGCGGCTCAATTGGCCGGGTAAAGTATCGAACCGTGTCGAGGGTATTTTTGCCCAGGACTAACTCCGTTTGGGTGCGCCCACGCGAAAAAGCGGGAAATTGAAGCGAAAATGGCTGCACACCCGCGTGCAGGGCCACACTGTCGAGTGTTCTGCTGCCAAATTTTATCCGAAGCAAAGCCTCCTCCGACGATAGAATCCGGCCCGTTACCCGCTGAATCTCGCCCTGTCGAACAACGCCTTTCCAGTGCAGACTCTGCACTGAATTTGGCTCGGAATAAGGTATCCATTGCAGAGCCGACTGGCTGATCTGGGTCAGAGTTGCCGTTGGAAATCGTTGGCCAATCAGGGTCAATGAATCGTACTCGTCCTTTAAATTCCGGCTGGTAATACTTTCCTGAAGGTTGAGGCTGTCCCGAACCTGACGGGCTACGGCTGACGGCACTTCGTCGCCAACGAGCAGTACATGCGTGGCCAACCGTTCACGTTGCCATTCAAACTGGAGAAAATAGCCAAGTACAACCAGCCAGAGAAGGATATTCAGACCTGTCCGAAGGGATTTTCGGCCGGTAGATATTGATTGGTTGCGGGCAATAAGCCAAAGCTGACCAACCAATAGAATGGTTAACGCCAGGACGATAAACCAGGTGATCGGGTCGGTCCAGTTTACAGGTGTTTGCATTCGAAATTCAGATAAATTGGCGGCTAGTTGATATGCTGCCAGAACGCTTGTTGAAGGGCGCGATCACTGACGTAAGTTGGGCCGGTTCGTTCCGACGTCCCCGTTAGCGCGTACAGTTTTGTTTTAAGCTGCATTTTTTCGGCGGGATTGAGCGATTTTCCACCCGCTAATTTTTGTAGCGAAGTCAGCACCGACCAGTTTTGCAGCCCACTATTGACAACACCGTTAGCCAGCGCGTTGCCAAGTTGTTGCATCGTTTGTCGCTGTTGCGGGCTCAGAGTTGATAGATCGAGATACCCGATAGCCTGCGCTACCAGCAACTCAATTCGTTCTTTCGAATAAACCCGCTCCTGGTTAAAGCCCGTTGTCACGTTTTTGAACTCGCCCGTTAATCGTGTTTCCTTTTCTTTCGTCTGGGGTGGGTCGAAACCGGTTTTCTTGACGTACGACCGGGCTTTCTGCTGCGATATTTTTAAATACTCCAAGGCTTTCTGCTCAAACGGCAGGGCTTTTTCGGGTTCGTACATGCGCAAATGCAATTCCGACTGCCACATCTGCTCCAACGCCATTTTCAAGATCGAACGGGTCGATTCTTCGTGGAAGGTGTTGGTTTCGGCATTGTCGTGGGAGTGAACGTATTGCTCCATCAGGGCTGCCACCGGGTCTTTGTCATTATCGGGGCCAGATGGGCCGTGGTCGTGGTGCGGCTCCTCAACGTGGTGTGCTTCGCCATGCTCTTCGCCCGTGTCGTGGGCGTGAACGAATCCCTTGAGTGGATCGCCATCGTCATCGGTGGGTTCAATATGCCCGCCCCCGGCCGATGTCTCGAACTCTTCGCCCAGAAACTGGCCATAACGCAGCCGCAATACTTTCTGATCGAATCCGATCTCATTCGACTGGCTCTTAAATGCATGACTGACACTGCCTTTGGTAGTCAAGCGTTTCCGGCTGGCAATCAACTTTTCGGTGTCGATAATAATCTGTCGCTGACTTCGGAAATACTCAGGCATAATGTTCACCGCCATCGTTGCCAACTCGCTTTCTTCCACTTGGGTCGTATCTTTATACACCAGAAAATAGGTGTCGGACTTGGTGAAGTTAGGTTCGGGTTGGCGGTTGTCGAAGGCTGCCCAGTAATAATACAACTCGTCGCCGGGGGCAAATTTTAGTTCGTTTAGATCGAGCGTTTTAGTCAATCTGGCCTCTTTGAAATTGGCCTGACTCAGCGGAAACTTCACCTCCCGGAATTTGACATTCTCGCCCGATCCCCGTGCCACGGTAGCAACCAAGAATGTATTGGAAACCGAAAAATCATCTGAAATCCGGGCTCCTACCGTCAGTGTTTTTGGGTCTTTGATAGTATGAAACTGGTACAGTTCTTTCGAATCCGGCTCAATTTTAGGAGCTAGATCGGGTTTTGCTTCCAGCCGGTAAAAGTCGGATTGATACACAACGGAATCTTTTTTGCCTTCCGTTTGCCAATAGGCTTTAATGGCATACAGGCCGGAGTTGATCAGCCGATCCTGATGCGTATAGTTATCACCGGTTTGACGAAAGGGGATTTCCTGCCCGCGACCATTTACTAGCCGAACAGAAAGCTGATTGGTATGACTGAATTGCACCTGCCACGAAAGAACCGCCCCCACAATGCTCGATGCATTCAAATTCGATGAGTTTGTCTCGGGAAGCCGGGTGTAAGCCGGGGGCTGAATGCGGAGGGCTGCCGATTCGAAGGAGGGAGCCTCGGCTTTTTTGTCGGGTGTAAATGTTGCCAGAAAACCTTTGGCCACAGGGCGTCCTTCGACGTCCGTATTTTTTAATAAAGGATAACCGAAGTAAACGCCTAACGCTGCCAGTAAAATCAGTCCGTAAGCACCCGCTTTCGCCAGCACGACCATCGGGATACATACGTTTTGTATATGGGTGTTCAGCCGGTCGAGTTGAAGTTGTTCGGCTAAATTAAGCTCGGGCTTTGTCAACAAGGGAAGGCTATATTCGACATCACCAACGGCCCGGTGGATAAGGCGGATGGCCTGAGGTTTCTTGTCCTGATACAGCTTGCTCAGGAAAACACCTATACAAAAACCCGCCAGGGCAAATACCAGGGCTATAACCGATGGCCCCGTAAACGTGGCGGTCAGAAAATAAGCTGAAATAGCCAGCAACAGGCACCGAAGCAGAGCATTAGCATAGAGTTGGTACGTGACCGACGAGACAAGGCGTTTCAGTTCGTTCATGCGTTTTTTGTTAAGGCGATCCAGCGTTCAACGGCTAACAAACTAACGAATAACAAAAAAAGGCCATGCTGTATGCCTGCATGTTGTTCGGTTGTAGGTTTGTTCGTTGGAACAAATAGGAATTTTAAGTCACTGGCACTGAGGGAAGCGTTGGTCAAACTAAGCCCATAATGGTGCAGTAACTGCAACCCAAGCCATTCGGGCAACTGCCCCGTGGCGGCCCGGTCCGACGTTTGGGGTGTTAAGGACTCGTTTGTGAATGTTACGTTAGTCTGTCCATCAATTTGGGCCATGTCCGAAACGGTATAAAGTGTTTGAACGGATGGCTTTAACGGTTGTTTATCGGTCAGTATCCAGTCGTAACTGCGATTGGGTGTCAGTTTTTCATCAATCGAGAAGTCAAATCCGTACACATCCGCCAGAGCGGCTACCGCGGCTTTAACGGTTTGCTGCTCCTGCGCTTTTTGATAACGTAGCAAAACGGCTATCGGTCCCGAATGGGCGGGTGCCGACTTAAATTTTAACGTTGGGTCAAGGGTCGGAAGGCTTACCAGCTTTCCCGTTCGGTTGATGAACAGCTTACGCTCATTTTTAACCACCAGATACGGACGAGGCTGAGCCGATGAATCGACCACTGTATGCAAACTGAATTTGGCGGGTACCGAAATGGCGGGTACACCGGCCAATTTTTGATTATTGACCAGGTAAAGGTGGAGTTCGGTGTTTTTAGTATCCAGCCGGTTAATAGCGGTTTGCAATTGTAACGTGCTGAATCGGGTAAATGGCTGACCAGCGATCGGCTTGTCGTCCATCTCACTCAGACGCTCATCGGCCCAGATAACTTTCTCCCCTTTCTTGCGGGCGTCGGTGAGTTCAAATTTGTAGTTGTCTGCAACGGCTTGGCTTGGCTGTACCAAATGTACTTTCTGAATGGCGGGTGGTTGTTGAAACCAGTTTAGTATGGGTTGCGCTAATAGAAAGGCTAGCAGGATCAGCAGCAGGCAACGAATAATTAGCAGGGGAACATTATCGAGCCGAAAGCCGCGGCTTTGTTGCTGTTGCTTCTTGATGAGCCACTGTGTAGCCGCCCAGGGCAGGGTTTTTCCTTGCTTCTGGTGCCAGAAGTGAATGGCCACCGGAATCGCGACGGCTAATGCACCCCACAACAAAAACGGCTCAACAAACTGCATAGGAAATGACTTGGCTTAACTGGTTAAAAACTGTTTTAACACCAGAGCGATTGGGTCGCTCAGGCGAACGCGGATGAGCCGGACGTGCGGAATGCGCAAACTTTCTTCCAACTTTGTCAGATATAATGTTGCCCGTTCGCGAACGGTTTCCCGAATGGCATCAGCCTGTAATTCGATTTCGCGGCCTGTCTCCAAATCCTGAAATCGGTAAAAACCGTTCATTGAAAAATTAACTTCTTCATCGCCCAGTAATTGAAACAAAACGACTTCCCGACGAGGAGCCGCTACGCTCTGAATAAGTTGCACCCATTCATCGTCAATCTGCAAAAAGTCTGACGCGATGATGAGCACTTCGGCCTGTTTACGCCCGAATTCAGGAATAGACGGGCTTCGATTGTCCCAGGCACCCGTAGCCGAACTGCCTTCCAGCGTCGCTACGATTTTCTGAAATGCCTGTTTTCCTGCCGGCACCAATGCCTGAACCAAACCGTTTTGCAGCGAGAACAGGCTTAGCTGATCGCCCTGCCGATTACTCAAATAGGCCAGTGAGGCTAGTAGGATTTTGGCATATTGCAACCGGCTTACCTTCCCTTCAGCGTAATTCATCGACCCCGACAGATCGATAAGGAAACGAACCTGTTGATTGCTCTCTGTGGCCGATTCCCGAACGAGGTAGTGGCCCGATTTGGCGAACAGCTTCCAGTCAATGCGTTTCGGATCATCGCCGGGGGCGTAGTGCCGGAACTGCTCGAACTCGGTCCCAATTCCCGACCGCCGACTGGTTTGAATACCCAGCAATAACTCGTCGCTCACCAGTTTACTGGCCAGTTGAAGGTTGTTGAGTTTGAGGAGTTCGGTGATGAGCATCAGAAAGGGTTATTTCACAGTCGACAGTAGTTCCTTTATTACCTGATCGGTGGTGATGCCTTCGGCTTCGGCGCGGAAGTTAAGGGCAATTCGGTGGCGTAAAATCGGGTAGGCCAGTGCCTGTATATCGTCGGGTATGACCGAGAATCGCTCGTTCAGTACGGCTCTCGCCTTGGCACACAAAACCAAAGCCTGCCCGGCCCGTGGCCCTGCACCCCATTCGCCCCATTGCTTCACAAAGGATGATTTCGTTTCGGCAGGGCGCGACGCCCGCACGAGCCGGTTGATATAGTCGATCAACTCATCGCTGATGTGTACCTGACGGGTCAGCTTTTGTAGCTGGATGATGTCTTCGTCAGACAGGATCGTTTGCAGTTCCGGGCGGGCGGTGCCGGTTGTGCTTTTCAACACTTCCAGTTCTTCGCGCTCCGACGGATAGCTGAGCTTGATGTACAGCAGAAATCGGTCCAACTGAGCTTCGGGTAGGGGGTAGGTACCGGCCTGCTCGATGGGGTTCTGGGTGGCGATGATCAGGAACGGTTTGGGTAGCATATAATCATTGCCGCCGTATGTAACCTTATACTCTTGCATGGCTTCGAGCATGGCCGCCTGCGTTTTGGGAGGTGTCCGGTTAATTTCGTCGGCCAGCACAACATTGGCGAAGATCGGCCCCCGATTGAAAACGAACACCTTATGACCCGTCTCGTGATCATCTTCTAGAACCTCTGTACCCACAATGTCGCCGGGCATCAGGTCGGGCGTGAACTGAATTCGTTTGAAACGCATCGCCAGCGCATCGGACATGGTTTTGACCATGAGGGTTTTGGCGAGGCCGGGAACCCCTTCGAGCAGACAGTGACCGCCCGCCATTAGCGAAATAAGCACTTCGCTAATGGCTTCCTGCTGTCCGATAATAACTTTCCCGATTTCCTTTCGTAGCTGGGGCAGCTTGGCCACCAGGGCTTTGTAGTGAGTTAAGTCTGTTGAATCCAATGGTTTATCTTTCAGGTTGTATGAAGGAAATGTATAGTGAACAATGAATAATGGACATCACATATCGGCTGAAATTGCCTTAAGAGACTACCAGCACTATTTAGTCATTATCCATTGTACATTAATACTAAGCGGTGAGCGCGTAGGTAATTATATTGACGCCGAATTTAGTGTTGTCTTCGGCTAGAAATCGTTTGTTTCGGAAATCGTAATCCCACTCGCAGCCGTAATCTTTATTGCTGTATAAGACACCGATCCGGCCGTTTACGGTGATGGCTTTCAGGTAGTCATGTACAAGGTCGTCGCCCCAGCCGTTCAGCTCAAAGGAAGTAGTTGGCGGACCTTCATCGAACTTGAAAAAACAGGTGTAAATGGGATGGGTATTTGGGATTTTCTGCAAGGCTTTCGGGCCGAATGTTCGGCCCATTTCCTGCTCAAAGGATTTAGCAAATAAACCGTCGACATCGTGGTTACAATCGTCAACAAACACGAAGCCGCCATTCTGTACGTATCGTTTGAAGTGGTCACGCTCCTGTGCTGAAAACTCGACCAGCTTGTGCCCACTCAGGTAGCAAAAAGGGCTTTTAAATAAGTCGGGACTACTCAACTGCACCACCTTTTCTTTCTGATCAATCGGGAGCGTTGTGTATTCAACCAGCGAATGCAACAGGTTCGACGGCATCCGTTGGTCGGTGTCCCAATCGCCGGACGTGTACTGAATACGGGTAAAGAAAAAAGGTTTCAAAGGCTTTTGTTGAGAAAGTATTTAAGTCAGCGTAATTGTCATTCGCCACTTGGCTGGCCAACGATATTACTATTAGTGGTTATTATTACATTCCTTTTAGTGAATGAGCCAAAAACACGAATAACCAGCTGTAAAAAAGGCTTTCTTAGCTTAAAAATAGCTGTTTTTAAGCTTCATGCCTACATTTTCATTGGCTTTTCCATCACATAATCATCCATTATAAAGCCGTTGCCAATGTCGATCGTTTCATTGTCAACGATGAAAAAATCCATCCGTTCATAAAACTGAACGGCCTTGTTATACTTGTTTACATTTAATGAGAGAGTGTCGTTACCATGAGCTGAAGATAGCTCAGCCACCTCGTTAATAAGCAGTTTTCCTACGCCTTTGCCCTGACTGGCGGGAAGCAGATAAATCTTGTGAATCTTGGTTTTGGACAGCCCTTTATAATCGAACTCGTAGGACGTAAATCCAAGGTAGGTCTTACTCTCACTTTCCTGAGCCAGCAGAAAAACGTGGTTCTGCTCATTCACCTGACGATTAAGAGCGTCCATACTGTACATCATATCGAGCATATAACCGATTTGGTCAGCAGAAAGAATCTCGCCGAAGGTTGACGGCCAAGTCTGGTAAGCAATGGCGCGAATGATGGGTAAGTCGTGTTCGGTGGCTGGGGTAATGGTAATCATGTAGTCAGTAGTGCGTTATTAAGCAGGTCGGCTCATTAGGGCGCGTGGTGTTTCCAGATTAGTCTGCTTATCGAAAATGGCTTTCACCGGAATGGAGAAGCCGGGTATAGTCAAGGCAGTTAGGGTATCATCTATATAAGCAACCGCGACAGAGGCAAAGGCCATCGTTGCTTTGTCCAACTGATACTGTTCTGCCGATTTTCGAACCGGGTCAACCCAATAAGGGCTTTCTCAGAATCAACAGCTCCTAAATTATTAAGGTGAACATGGACGCGCAGCAAGGTCATTAAGTTGGCTGTAGCATCCAGGTGCCGTCGTTTTACGGGCGAGTGCATGATAACTTCACCATTAATGAATTCGGCTTTAATATCGTCGCGCAGCCATTCCCGAAACGCCCGGCGACGTTGAGCTTCATCGGCCAGAATAGCTTGCGCCTGTTCAATGACTGATTTGGCATCGGGAGTCTCTACTAATTCGGCAACGCGGGTATCCAGCATAATTCGTTCGTTTTATGATGAAGTTACGAAAAAATAGGTTGTTTAAAGATCTAGTGCCGACCGTCGATGCGTTGAACCGTTCCGGTCGGGCGAGGACCATAAGACATACACCCGACCGGAACGGTTCGACGCATCGACGGTAATTACTACATCTTCACCATGAACTACCTTTTAAACGATGGCTTACACTGCATCCGATAAACTTGTGAAGGTGAACTCCCGGATTTTCATGGGCGGAATGAGATAGTTCTGATCTGACTCAGTACTGACTACCCGTTCGGGTTTGCCCAATGATTCCAGATTGTTCAGCATGATTACCGGGCTTTCGTTGAACCGGAAGTTTTTGACCGGATGCTTAATCTTGCCGTTTTCGATGTAAAAAGTCCCGTCGCGGGTGAGGCCCGTGAGTAAAATGGTTTGTGGGTCTACTTCGCGAATGTACCAGAGCTTGGTTACCAGAATGCCCCGCTGGGTGCTTTTGATCATGTCTTCCAGCGAAGCCGAACCGCCTGCCATAATCATGTTGTTAGGATAGGGAAGTGGCTTTTTACCTTGCTTTTGTGCCCAATAACGCGAATAAGCCAAGTTTTTGACAACCCCCTTTTCAATCCACATCGTTTTTGCCTGAGCCTGCCCATCGCCCGACCACGGTGATGCCGGTAATTCTGGATGCGTCGGGTCGGAGTAGATCGTAACGCGTTCGTCAACGATTTTATCGCCCAGACGCGATTTGCCGCCTGCTTTGCTGAAATACGACCGGCCTTCATCGGCTGATCGGGCATCCATGTTATAAAAGATGTTCTCCAGCAGAACGACAGCTGCCGTCGGTTCCAGAATGACAGTGTATTTACCCGGCTCAATAGCCCGCGCTTCGGCCGATCCTTTGGCTTTCTGAATGGCAATACGGGTGGCTGCTGCGGTATCTAGCTTGTTGAAATCGCTGTAGCCACGGGCTACATAACCTGATCCTTTACCGTCGTTAGTACGGACCGTCAGGGAGAAGTTGACGTTGGTGCTGGGGTAATAAGCAAAGAGCCCTTTGGAGTTCATCATGGCCGAATAGCCGTAATTATCCTGCAGGAAGCCAGCAGCCGCCAGCTTTTCGGCGCGAGACAGTTCAAGGCTTTTAGCCACTACCTCGGCTCGGGTGTCGGGGGTAACTTTAGCTGTTGAATCGAAAAAGCCGTTCGACTTTATGTATTGCTGAGGACCCAGAACACCCATATACTCGGGGTTTTCGGGTGCCAGTTTAGCCAGCTCTTCCGCTCGACGCACGACTTTTTCCAGTGACGCATCATCGAACTCATCAATAGTGGCTACACCGACTTTCTTGCCAAAAGCCGATTGAACCTGTAAGTTCTGATTGATGAGCGAGCCACTGGTCGACACTTCATTTCGGGCATAGCGCAGATTCCCCCGCTCTTCACCAATCAGGTTTACCTCGCATTCGTCAGCTTTCGAGTAGCTGAGAACTTTCGTGAGCAGTGCTTTCGCTTCTGCTTCAGTAAGTATGATAGCCATATGTTTTGGGCCACAGAGATGCACCAAGACGCACAGAGTTACACAGAGATTTTCTTGAAAAGATTCTTTGTGTAATTTCGTGTCACTTGGTGTATCTCTGTGTCATAACGTTTTAGATTTTTCTAGCCGTATTGATCACATTGACGCCGTTGAAGCGAGCGGTGCTGCTGCCGTGCGAAACGGCGCTCGACTGTGAGGGTTGCCCTTTGCCATCGAAGAAGGAGCCGCCGAGCCGGTAATCGCGTTCGTCGCAAACCTGCGCGCAGGAGTTCCAGAATTCTTGGGTGTTCGACTGGTAAGCCACATCTTTCAGCATACCCGCAATTTCACCATTCTTGATTTCATAGAAGAGCTGTCCGCCAAACTGGAAGTTGTACCGCTGTTGGTCAATCGAGAACGATCCGTCGCCGATGATGTAGATGCCTTTTTTAACATCCTTAATCATTTCCTGAACGGACAAAGGCGTTTTACCAGCCGCCAGCGACACGTTGGCCATGCGCTGAAACTGGACGGAACTCCAGCTGTCGGCATAGCAGCAACCCTGCGATTCTTTCTCGCCGATGATGTGCACCTGATCACGGATGGCCTGATAGTTCACCAGCGTACCATCTTTTACCAGATCCCACTGCTTGGTTTTCACTCCTTCGTCATCGTACCCAACGGCACCCAGCGACCCAACCTGGGTTTTATCAGCGATGAGGTTGACCTGCTTGCTGCCGTAATTGAAGTTCTTCGACTGCCATTTATCAAGCGTAGCGAAGCTCGTTCCAGCAAAGTTGGCTTCGTAGCCCAATACCCGGTCCAGCTCCAGCGGGTGACCGACGGATTCGTGGATAGTGAGCCACAGATGCGACGGGTCGAGGACGAGGTCGTACTTCCCGGCTTCTACCGACTTGGCTGCATGTTTGGCGCGGGCCTGTTTGGCGGCTGCCGTTACATCTTCCAGCATGTCGTAGCCTTTGTTATAGCGAGTGGTGATGCCCGTTACTTTATCGGCCGGGTTAACTTGCAGGTATTCGTAACCCATACCCATTGGTGAGCTAAGGGTGTTGCGCGTCTCAAATTTCCCCGTCTTGGGGTCGATGGCGGTAACGGTGAAGTTGGGCCAGATGCGGTGAATATCCTGATCGGCATAGGTACCGTCGCTGGAAGCAAAATATTTCTGCTCGTTCACCATAAACATGACCGAATTCACGTAGTTCGCTCCGTTTTGCAGGGCCGCGCTGTTAACCGATAGCAGCAAATCAACCTTTTCTTTAATGGGCACTTCGAATGCGTTGCGCTTGATCGGCGCTTTCCACGATACTTCACCGTAGCCTTTCTGGGGAGCCAGTTGCACCGGCTCTTTCATAAGTCGGGCGTTGGCTTTAGCAATGGCTACCGCTTTCTCGGCGGCTTTAGCCATAGCAGCCTCGTTTTTGGCATCGACAACGGCGGCAAATCCCCAGCAGCCATCGGCAATCACCCGAACGCCAACGCCATAGGATTCGGTATTGACGATGTTCTGTACTTTATCTTCGCGGGTAATCACGAACTGGTTCAGATAGCGGCCAATACGCACATCGGTATAGCTGGCACCTTTGCTCTTGGCCGCATTCAGGGCGGCATCGGCCAGGCGTTTTTTGACGGCTACGTCGATGCCGGGTTCAATGAGGGCCTCGGGGCTAACGGTTCGGGAAAAGGCCGGAAGACTGGGCAGCAGGATGCCCGCAGCACCCATGCCTATAAGTTGGTTGAAATCTCGACGGTTCATGTGTTTTTAGTTGGGTCACAGAGATGCACAAAGAGACACAGAGATTCACAGAGAAAAATTTGTAAATCGTTTGATGCCGTCGCGCAACATCTTGACGCGAAAATTTATAAGTAAGCCTAAGCGGTAGTTGCCAAATTTTAGATAAGTCAGTAATTGGGCCATGTATAAGTCATTGAGATCTTCTACCGTTTTAAGGTCAATAACTAACTAATTCTCAACAAGCAAGTCTAGTCGATAGCCATGTTCCAATACAATATCCTCGTAAACAATTGACATTGGTTTTTCACGCTCCACGTAGAGGCCAAGTGAATGAAGTTCGTAAAACAAACATTCCTGGTATGCCGATTCAAGTAGGCCGGGGCCAAGTGCCCGATGTACCTCAATAGCTTTTCCTGTGACGATTGTTGCTAGTTCATACTCCGTGTATCTCTGCGTACCTTGGTGCATCTCTGTGGCAAAAATTTACACAGCATCAGACAAACTCGTGAACGTGAAGTCCCGAATTTTCATGGGCGGTATAAGGTTGCCGCCGGCGCGGACGGGTTTGCCCAGCGCTTCGACGTTATTCAGCATGATTACCGGACTTTCGTTGAACCGGAAATTCTTGATCGGGAATTTGATCTGACCGTTTTCGATGTAGAACGTCCCATCACGAGTCAGGCCCGTATAGAGCTGGGTTTGTGGGTCAACGGCGCGGATGTACCAGAAACGTGTGACCAGAATGCCCTTGTCGGTGCTTTTGATCAGGTCGGCCAGCGATTGCGTACCGCCCAGCATAATGAAACCTCCCGGTGCCGGAACAGGCTGAACGCCCTTCTTATCGGCCCAGTAGCGCGAGTAGAACATATTCTTCACCACGCCCTTCTCAATCCAGGTTTGTTTCTGCTGAGGCAGGCCATCGCCACCACCGCCACCAAAACGGCCACCACCTCCTCCGCCAAAGGGCGAAAGGGGTAAATCGGTATTCATGGGATCGGAAATGAAGGTAACGCGCTCGTCAAATAGCTTCTCGTTTAGTCGGGTACCGCCCCCCTTTTTGCTCAGGAAACTACGCCCTTCGTCGGCCGAACGGGCGTCCATACTACGGACCATGTTCTGCAGTAACTCAACGGAAGCGGTCGGTTCCAGAATAACGGTGTATTTACCCGGCTCCAGGGCTCTGGCATTGGCCGAAGCCATCGCTTTTTGCATGGCAATCTCGGTAGCGGCCTTCGTGCTGAGCTTGCTGACGTCGTTTACATCCGGGTTAGCATAGCCCGACCCCAAGCCATCGGCGGTACGGACGGTAATCGAGAAATCGACGCTGGTGGCCCGGTTGTAGCCGAACAGGCCTTTAGTATTCCCAATGGCCGAAAAACCGGTAGTGTCCTCCATGTACCCAGCGGCCGTTAGGTTTTTCTTGCGGCAGGGGTCAAGGCTATCGAAAGCGGCCTGTGCGCGGAAATCAGGCGTGATTTTCGCGGTACTTTCGGCATAGGTGCTGGTTTCCAAATACGTCTGAGGCCCCAGCATCGGCATATACTCCGGGTTTTCTGGGGCCAGTTTGGCGATTTCTTCGGCCCGGCGAACCGTCTTCTCGAGCGACGCATCGTCAAACTCGTTGATGGTCGATGTACCGGACCGTTTTCCATAAACGGAGGTCACGGCCAGCGCCAGGTTGTCTGACTCACCGCTTGTCGAAACAGAGTTCCGGGCGTAGCGGATGTTGCCGGTACGGCCACCTGTCAGGCTGACGCTCATTTCATCCGACTTCGAGTAGCTCAGTACTTTATCAATTATCTTCTTTGCTTCTTCTTTGGTTAAGATTGCCATTATTTTAGTTCATTAAGTGTAGAAGTGGAGTAGTAAACCAGGAAAGCAGAGGCCCCTGTTGACGAACCTACTAACTGCACTAGTTTACTAGTTTACCATTTTCACTATATTTTCCGGCCTGTATTAATCACATTGACTCCGTTGAAGCGGGTAGTTGGACATCCGTGCGATACGGCACTTACCTGAGCAGGTTGCCCTTTACCATCGAAGAACGAACCGAATGTACGATAATCGTCCTGGTCGCAAAGCTGGGCACAGGAGTTCCAGAATTCCTGGGTGTTCGACTGGTAAGCCACATCGTCGAGCATACCCGCAATTTCGCCATTCTTGATTTCGTAGAAGAGCTGTCCACCAAACTGGAAATTATAGCGCTGCTGGTCAATGGAGTATGAGCCGCGTCCGATAATATAAATCCCTTTGTCGACCCCTTTGATCATATCAGAAACGGAGCGTTTTTCGGTACCTGCCTTCAGCGATACGTTCGGCATCCGCTGGAACTGCACGGAGTCCCAATTGTCGGCGTAGCAGCAGCCATTGGATTCTTTTTCGCCCAGAATGGCCACCTGATCGCGGATAGCCTGGTAGTTGACCAGAATGCCGTCCTTGATCAAATCCCACTGTTTGCAAGGAACGCCTTCGTCGTCATAACCAACGGTGCCGAGGGTGTGAGGCTGAGTCTTATCGGCAACGATGTTGACCAGTTTGCTGCCGTAGTTGAAGGATTTGGTTTTCCACTTGTCCAGTGTAGCAAAGCTGGTGCCGGCGTAGTTGGCTTCATAACCCAATACCCGGTCGAGTTCGGTGGGGTGACCAACAGATTCGTGTATGGTCAGGCCGAGGTGGTTGGGATCTAAAACAAGGTCGTACTTACCCGGCTGTACCGTCTTGGCGGTTAATTTCTCTTTTGCCTGTTTTGCGGCCAGAATCGCATCTTCCAGCATATCGTACGAATTCCGATAACCGACGAGTCCGTTTGGTGCTTTGATTTTTTCAGAAGCCAGCCCATCCAGATATTCATAGCCCATGCCCATGGGCGAACTCAGGGCGTCTCGGGTTTTAAATTTACCGATGGCCCGATCAACGGCTGATACCGTGAACGTTGGCCAGATACGGTGCACATCCTGGTCGATGTACGACCCATCCGTTGAGGCAAAGTACTTCTGCTCGTTTACGAAGAACAAGTTGGACGTAACGAACGCTGCCCCGTTTTTTATCGCTTCGCCGTTCACGTTCATCAGTAGATCAATTTTCTGCTGAACCGGAATTTCGAAGGCGTTTTTCTTAATGGGCGTTTTCCAGACGACTTCTCCAACCCCCTTCTGGGGAGCTAGCTGCACAGGTTCGGACTGGAGTTTGGCGTTGGCTTTGGCGATGGCTACGGCCGTTTCGGCACATTTGGCAATGCCATCGGGCGTTACGTTGCTGGTAGCCGAAAAGCCCCAGGTGCCGTTGGCAATTACCCGAATACCAACCCCGAAAGACTCCGCGTTGGAAATGTTCTGAACTTGTTTTTCCCTGGTGAAGACGAACTGTTGAAGGTAGCGGCCAATGCGAACATCGGTGTAGGTAGCACCTTTACTTTTGGCGGCATTGAGGGCAATATCCGCTAATCGTTTCTTGGCCGCCGTGTCGATGCCTACGCCCCGGCCACTTGCCTCAAGTAAATACTCCGCCGATACGGAATTGCCGAGGACCGGAACACCAGCCGCTAACAGACTGCCAACACCCAGGCCAGACAATTGAATAAAGTCTCGTCTTTGCATGTATAAAGAGAATGATTGTTGATGGTTGAGCCTACGTAGTAGCCCGGAAAAAGCACGAATATGGCTAAAAAAGGCGAACCGATTAATAAAGAAGTTTCATTTTGTGACGAACGGTAAGTCTATACTCTCTGGAAATCCCCAATATTATTCCGTATAATTGCTTATAGACAGTTAATATCTGTTTTAAGGTTTGTCTCTACGTAAGTTACAACAACTGATTCGATGGCATTAGACCTCTAACAAGTTCGGGCGTAGTTAAACGAAATGTGCCGGGACCGGTTAAGAACCAGCCTCGGCACAATTGATGTAGAAAGTAATTGGTTATTTCTTTGCCTTTTTAGGCTTGTCGTCGTCTTCTTTTGCGGCTTTCTTGGGCTTCTCCTTTTTCGATTCCTTCTCCGCTTTAGGCTCTTCGTTTGTTTTCTGCCCCTTCAACGATTTTACTTCGCTAACAGGTTCAGCAGGCTGCTGCATCACTGAATTACGCACAAACGAACCCCAGGTCAGATTATCCTGACCTTTCTTGACTCGTTTGGCTCGTTCAATGGCCATGTTTGCAGCGGCTTCAACCACCCATTCGAAATTTTCCTGACCTACTGAATGAATATCGGCATCGGGAGCCGGGTTGCAAAAGTCAATGGCGATGGGGATACCATCACGCACGGCAAACTCAACCGTGTTAAAATCGTAACCCAGACCGTGGTTCAATTTCAGCACATAGTCGGTCATGGTTTCCAGTAATTTTTTACCAGCGTCGCCGGTGGTTTTCATTTCGGCTGCATAACGCAGGTGGTGCGGATTCCGCGGCTCATAGGGCATGATGCGTACATCTTTACCACCAATGCAGTAACAGCGGAAATAGTCGGTGAAGTCAATCGCTTCCTGATAGAGCATGACCAGTTGGCCGGTTTCGTCGTAAGCTTTGAACATCTGCTCCGGATTATCGACTTTATATACGCTCTTCCAGCCCCCACCGGCATGCGGTTTCATAAAGGCTGGGAAGCCGATGTGATTGAAAATGCCTTCCCAGTTCATGTGCTTTAGGTTGCGAAATGAATTATGATTGGTATCGTCCGGGCGTTCTTTGGAAGGTAATAGGATGGTTTTAGGAACCGGAACCCCTAATTTAACCGCCAGCGCATTGTTAAAAAACTTCTCGTCGGCACTCCACCAAAATGGGTTGTTGACAACGGCTGTTCCCGTGAGGGCTGCGTTTTTTAGAAATGCTTTGTAAAAAGGAACATCCTGAGAAATCCGGTCAATAATCACCGCATATTCGGTTGGTACACTTTGCTCAACCTGATCAATACTGACAAACTCGGCTGGGAACTGGCTTTGTTTTTCATTAACACGGTCGACAAATGCCTGTGGAAAGGTGTTCTCCTGGCCGAATAAAATTCCTATTCGATTCATAAAGCTGATGGTTAATTAGTTGTTTCTGAAAGTAAACTATACTGGGATGATGTTAGCACAATAAGTTGGCTCTTTGCCAATCCTGTGCGGGTAAATGTAAGAAAAAAAAAACCGGCTTTATGACCTGGCTCTACGGTTGTTATCCTGTATAAGCGGACAGTTCACTACCGATGTTTCGGTGATAATAACACTCATTTCAAGCATTAATTGACTTATTAGGTAGTGAAACGCGTGCGTAAATTGATTACTCAAAAATAATATAGTAACGAGCTTTAATTTCTTTTTAATGTGTTTATAATTTATTTTATTTGCTTACTCTCAGGTCTAACTCCCTAATCAATAATGAAATACAATTTCAATTCCTCCACCCCAGCTAAGTCAAAAAATGGCAACCTATTAATAAGTTCGATAAGTATTGCTTTGTTAGCGTTAATGGTTTTTCTGTTCGGAATTAATTTTTTAATCAAGTTTGGAGTGGCGCTTATAGCTGTAATTATGGTTGTTTCTGCCGCACTTTTGGTGAGATCGTTATTCTGACACCGCATTGTCAATCATCCCGGAGCTATTTAAAACAGGTTCAGTAATGCTCTGACCTAAACCGAGGGTGAGTTGTAAGTATCAATCCTGCAAGACCACTTATGATGGGGCGCTTAGATCATGCTCAGATAACGTGGAAATTGATCTTTCCAGACGGGCCAGTCATGGTTGCCCCAAGGTGTTACGTCGAGTTTATGGCGGATGTTCTTACGGCTTAAAATACTCGACATCTGATAATTATCATCTTTGCAAAAATCATACTCCGACGTGCCCAGTACGATGTTCATGTTGTATAACTCATTGTTTTGGGCATTGGGCATAAAGTCGGGTGGATTGTTGAAGTATACATTATCATCGTAGTACCCACCCAAAAACGATCGAATGTTGAACGCTGCGCCCATGGTAAGCAGATGGCCTACCTGCTCGGGATGCCGGAAGGCAAAATTCAACGCATGGTAACCCCCAAAGGAAGCTCCCGATACGCCGACTTTCTGAACATTGCACTCCCGCTGAATACCCGGAACCAGTTCTTCGTGCAGAAAACGATCGTATAAAACATGGTTCCAGATTCGGGCACCGGGATGCAGGTGTTTGGCGTACCAACTGTCGCGGTCGATGCTGTCTATACAGTACAATTTAATTTTTCCTGTTTCAACAAACCACCGGGCAGTTTCGGTCAGGCCAAAATCTTTGTACTCATAATAATGACCCATTGAGGTCGGAAAAAGAACCACCGGATAGCCCCAGTTTCCATAAACCAGCATCTCGATATCGCGGCCCAGATGGTGCGAGTACCATTTACGATAATCTTCCTGCACGATTGTATCTATTTGTTGAGGAGGTACTAAAATCGGATGAAAATAGACGAAATAGCTGGTACGGACAAAAAATGGCCTGGAATGAGCTGAAAAAATCTCAATTTTGCACCTTGTGATTTTACTTTTTCTGACTTTTCTGGCGCTTATGGCTGATCATCTACCGGCCTTCAACCACATCGAACCCGGCATCGTAACGGTTCGGCGCGATGATTCTCTGCATTCTGTTCCCCTTAATCGAACAGTTCATTTAACGATTGTTCTGCCACCCGATTATCAACAGTCGACCGGGGCGTACCCTGTTTTGTATCTAAATGATGGACAGGATTTGCCGCGCCTGAAAATGACGGCTGTGCTCGATTCGCTGTATCAGAATAACAGTATACGGCCGTTCGTTCTCGTTGCCATTCACGCCGGTGACCGGATTCAGGAATACGGCACCGCTGCGCAAGCTGATTATCTACACCGGGGCAGTAAAGCAGGATTGTACACCGATTTTGTCCTGACAGAATTGCTGCCTTACATTAAAAAACAGTACCGGGTAAGTAGTGAACCGAGCCAGTCGGTATTTGCCGGGTTTTCGCTGGGGGGCTTGTCGGCTTTCGATATCGTGTTTCATCATCCCGAGCGATTTAGCCGGGCCGGGGTTTTTTCGGGGTCGTTCTGGTGGCGTAGTAAAAGTACGGCTGATGGATACCGGGATGAGACCGATCGCATCATGCACAACCTTGTTCGAAAAGGACGTTACACCCATCACCTCCAGTTCTGGTTTGAAACCGGTACTGAAGATGAAACCAGCGACCGAAACAATAATGGGATTATTGATGCTATTGATGACACGATCGACCTTATTGATGAGTTGGTCAGGAAAGGATACGACCGGAGTAAAGACATTCGGTATGTGGAAATAAACGGGGGAAAGCATAATCAGGAAACATGGAGTGAAATTATGCCTGATTTCCTGACTTGGGCATTTCCCCATAAGTAGTTGATAGAGATAAACCAAAATATACCTGAACCTATGAAAACGTTGATCGTCATGAAGGTGGTTGCAGTGGTTGTGCTGCTTGCCTGTAAAAGTCCCGATGTTCTCTTCCTGAAGGGTGCGCCACCTGTTGCTGGTGTACGGAAACTGGTCTGGTCCGATGAGTTTGATAAATCAGGGTTACCCGACTCAACCAAATGGGGATATGAGGTGGGTGGAAACGGCTGGGGTAATAACGAACTTCAGTTTTACACAGCCCGGCGTTCAGAAAATACCCGGGTCGAAAACGGGAGGCTAATCATTGAGGCCCGTAAGGAAGCCTACCAGGGCAGAAACTATACCTCTGCCCGCTTACTCACGCAGCCTAAATCGACCTGGACCTATGGCCGGATTGAAGCCATGGCCAAACTGCCAAAGGGCGTAGGTACGTGGCCGGCCGTTTGGATGCTCGGTAAAAACATATCAACTGCAGGCTGGCCAAAAAGTGGCGAAATTGACATAATGGAACACGTTGGATTCGATGAGGGTGTTATCCATGGAACAGTTCATACCGAAGCGTACAACCACGGCAAAAAGACGGAGAAAGGAGCGGCTATTACTTTACAGGATGTAACAACCTCTTTTCATTTATACGCCATTGAATGGACGGCCGACAAAATTGATTTTTTCGTCGATGATCGGAAGTATTATACCGTTGAAAAATCTGTTTTAGGAAACAGTGAAGCGCAGTGGCCGTTTGAACAACCGTTTTTCCTGATCATGAACGTAGCCGTTGGCGGTAACTGGGGCGGGCAGAAGGGTGTCGATGAAACGATATGGCCACAGCGTATGGAAGTCGACTATGTAAGGGTGTATCAATAGAAACGGATAGGCGCCTGGTTGACAGTACAACTCGATTGCTTTTTTGTGTAGTTTGAGAGTCCATATAACTCCCTCACACACGATGCATCGACTGTTATTTACTCTTATTTGCTATGCGTCTTTAGCAAATGTACATGCACAAACAACGTTTTCAGTCTCATTTCCGAGCACGCAGAGCAAAACGGCTCTCGACGGCCGAGTGTTACTTATTCTGGCTAAAACCAATAAGCTGGAACCCCGTGAACAAGTAAGCGACGCCGTCGAAACAGCCCAGCTTTTCGGGGTAGACGTAAATGACCTTAAGCCCGGCCAGATGGCGGTTGTTAATGCCAGCGTTTTTGGTTACCCCAGGCGTAGTCTTAAAGACCTACCATCCGGCGACTATTACGTACAGGCAGTCCTGCATAAATACGAGACCTTTATACGTAAAGATGGACATACAGTAAAGCTGCCGATGGACAGGGGAGAGGGCCAAAACTGGCGAACAGCGCCGGGCAATCTATTTAGCAAGCCGCAGCGAATCAGTATAAAGGCTGGTACGAAACAATCATTTGCAGTAGTGATGAATCAGGTAAACCCACCTCTGGAAGAGCCCAAAGACACTAGGTTTATCAAACACATTAAAATACAGAGCAAACGCCTGACCGAGTTTTGGGGGCGTCCTATGTATCTTGGCGCCCACGTGTTGCTTCCCGCTGGTTTTAACGAACACCCCGAGGCTCGCTACCCGATCTGCATCAATCATGGCCATTTTCCCGCCAATTTCGACGGGTTCAGCGAAACACCGCCCCCAGCCAACATGGACACGACGGACTACATTGAACGGTTCAAGATACACGGCTATAAGAGAATCGTAGCTCAGGAAGCGTACGATTTCTATCGCAAATGGACGAGCAAGGATTTCCCTCGGATGCTGATTGTCGAAATCCAGCACGCTAATCCGTATTACGATGACTCGTACGCTGTAAACTCCGAAAATCTTGGTCCTTATGGCGATGCGATCATGTATGAGTTACTGCCCGAAATAGAAAAACGCTTTCGGGGAATCGGGCAGGGTTGGGCCCGGTTTACCTATGGTGGGTCAACGGGTGGCTGGGAGGCTCTGGCAGCACAGGTGTTTTACCCGGATGAGTTTAATGGTTGTTTTGCTGCCTGTCCGGACCCCATTGCGTTCGATGCGTACACTGTTTTTAATCTATATAAAGATAAAAACGCCTACTACGCTGAAGGCCCGTTTCGGCGGACGCCCCGCCCCGGTCAGCGAAACTACCTTGGGCAAGTGAAAGTAACCCTCGAAGAAACTAACCACCGCGAACTTGCCCTGGGTACGCATTCCCGTTCGGGGGATCAGTTCGATATCTGGGAGGCCGTTTATTCGCCGGTTGGTCAGGATGGCTATCCGAAGCGAATCTGGGACAAGCTGACTGGCGAAATAGACCCCAAAGTAGCTGCGTACTGGCGTGAGCATTACGATTTGCTCCACATACTCCGTCGCGACTGGAAAACTCTCGGCCCCAAAGTAGCGGGCAAGATTCACATCTACTGTGGCGACATGGACAATTATTACCTTAACAATGCTGTCTACTTAATGGAAGACTTTCTGAAAAGCGTACAGAACCCATCTGCCAGCAGCGAAGTCGCCTACGGAGATCGGGCCGAACACTGCTGGAATGGCGACCCCACACAGCCGAACTACATTAGCCGACTACGCTACAACACCCTATACATCGACAAAATCATGAAGCGAATTGAAACATCAGCCCCCAAAGGGGCCGATTTGAAAAGCTGGCGATACTAATTTTGGAGGAGTTAGGAGCGAGGAGTTAGAAGTAAGGAGTTGCTGACGCGAAAATACTACTGGCATCAGCGACTCCTTACTTCTAACTCCTCGCTCCTAATACTACCTTACACCTAACTCCTTCAAGAATGCCATTGTATCGACACCATCAGCATAGTCGTTTAAGCCCGGACGCTGGGTTTGTCCGAAGGCTACACTACGGGGATACCAACTCTGAGCTGACGCAACAACCTGAATTTGTTCAGCATGAGTGTCCAGCCAGGCCGTAGCATCCGCCTGTGTTTTGTATGTCTGGAAATAAACGACTGAAATAGGGGAGACCAGGGCGTCATTTTCGGTCAGCAATAAATAGCCATTATCCAGATGCGGTACCGCGTTTATAAGATAAATCGACTTGTTGTAGTCATAATTATTCTGGTACTTATGGTTATTGAGGTAGATAGAGACCTGTGGCTCCAGCGTACGGAGCATAGGCGTGAAATCGTAGGGTTCGCCATTCGGGCCTTCCGGCACCAGAATCGTTGATACATTCCGACATCCCAGACCATAATAGTCGGAAATATCATGACCGAGCTTTAAAAACTCGTCTTCATTTTCTTCGCCCATCAGCAAACCAACCGATGTCCGATTCTTACGAATGATGTTCGGCTTTTTGGCAAAGTAATACTCGAAATAGCGAGCGGTGTTGTTACTCCCCGTTGCGATGTAGGCTTCAGCTGCATTCAGCCGGTCAGCTTCTTCGATAAGGTCGCTAAATCGGGGGTCAATCTCCTTTAATTTTTGTATTAAATAATGGATAAGTACAAAATCTTGGCTGCTCAGCTTGGCCAATAGTTTATGGCCACTCATCAGAACGCAGAGCATATCGTGGAAGCCAACCGCCGGAATATTTCCAGCCATGACAACACCTACTATGCGTGCTTGTTGGGTAGGATCTTCATCCAATTTAATGTCGTATTGGTTTATCCAGGCCGAAAGTTTATCGGCCGTTAAAAACTCATTGGCAATTGCACTAAGGGCATTTTGGGAGTTTTCGGGGGTAAACCAGTTATTTTTGTAATAGGCTTGCTGGACAATTTCAGTAAGTTCGGGTTGTGCATTGGCCGAGCGCAGAAAATCGCCCAGGGCAACGAACGTATGCAGTCGTTCTGATAAAAGCATGAATAGGATAAACAAATGGAATACCCCATCAACTAATGTAATTAAATATTAGTTTGGCGACAACCTTTAAATAGTTATATTTGTTGTTCAATTTACAAGGCTATCATTTTACGTTTATAAATAAATACTGCTCATGGCAATCATGATCACCGATGAGTGCATCAACTGTGGTGCCTGCGAACCCGAATGCCCCAACACAGCTATCTATGAAGGTGGCGTTGAATGGACCTGGGGTGGGGGAACCGAACTGACCGAAGTTGATTTTGGCGATGGCACGGTTGTGAGTGGTAAGGCACCACAAGCTCCCGTCTCCAACGAATTCTATTATATAGTATCTGACAAGTGCACGGAGTGCATGGGTTTCCATGAGGAGCCCCAGTGTGCTGCGGTTTGTCCGGTGGACTGCTGCGTGCCTGATCCGGAACATGTAGAAGATGAAGAAATTCTGTTAGCCAAGAAAGCTTGGCTGCATGCCGAGGCCTAAATAAGCCAGTATATCGTTTTAAAAGCCCAATCAGTTCGCTGATTGGGCTTTTTTGCATTTTAATCATATTAGTCTAATGTATCCGTTATTTAGTGGACAAAAAATACATTCTTCAGGACGAATAATATTTGGCTTATAAGTAGTTATACAAAATATGTTAAAAAGATGTATTTTCTTCTAATTAGAGTATTTTAAATTTAAAATTTGGGATATTTTCAATATAATTGACCAAATTCTGAAAATAATCATAATTATTTTAGCCTTACTATTGCATAGGATAATTTATTGAACAAAATTTGCTTCGAAATAAGACCACAGTAAAGATTATCTACAACCGAATAAACAGTATGAAAAAAGTAATTTTACTTATTAGTTCTTTGCTTTTGGCTTTTACCGCTAACGCACAGGATTCCACCACCGCAACTCCAGGAAAATTCACCTTCTCGGGGTACATGGATACGTACTACTTTGGTAACTTCAACAACCCTAAAAGCCAGTCTAACCTGGGCTTGAACGGTACAGGGGTTGGCAACGCACGGGCGTTTGATCAACGGGCGGGTCAGTTTGGTATCGGTTTAGTACAGGCGAAGGCAGTATACTCAGCCAGTAAGGTCGATGCTGTCATGGATTTGACGTTTGGGCCGTTTTCTGATCTGGGAAACTATGGTAACTATATTGGTCCCCTGGGGCCGGGCTCTACTTCCCTAGCAATCAAGCAGGCTTACATTACCTACAAGGCAACGGACAAACTGTCGTTTACGGCGGGCCAGTTTGGTACTCACATTGGCTACGAAGTAATTGATGCTCCGGTTAACTACAACTACTCGCTGTCTAACCTGTTCAACAACGGTCCTTTCTATCACATTGGTCTCAAAGCGCAGTATGCTTTCAGCGACCGGGCTTCGTTGATGGTAGGTTTAGTAAACAACGTTGATAATCTATACGATAACAACAAGAAGAAGGGCTTTATCAGCCAGTTGTTCTTCTCGCCGGTTTCTGGCTGGAATGTGTATTTAAACGCTATCGTGTCGAACGAAGCATCGAAAGAAGTTGGAAATGTGTCGGCCGATAATGCTAATTATCAACTGTTCGATCTGACCACTACGTACCAGGTTACATCGAAGTTTTTCTTAGGTCTTAATGCCGCAACAGGCTCACAAAAAGGAGATTATCAGGGATATGGCGGGCCAACCACGTCTAAAAGCTGGGGCGGTGTAGCTGTATATTCTAATTATGCTTTCACCGACAAATTTGGCCTGGGCGTACGTTACGAGACGTTTGACAACAAGAATGGTGCTCGTGCCCTGACCGATGCTGCCGGAAATGGTGCCAGTGTAAACTCGATCACTGTAACGGGAAACATCACCGCTGCTGATGGACACCTTCTCCTCAAACCTGAACTGCGAATTGATAGCTACTCGGCTAATAAGTTTGAGAAGAACGATGGTTCGCTGACAACCTCACAGGCGACGCTAGGCATGGCCGCCATCTTTAAGTTCTAGTATCCGTCGCTAACGTTCTTAACCCAACTTTTTTCAGTACAACAAAAAACCTCAATTACTATGCAAAAGCCCAATTACATTCCTCTCGCCATATTGCTGGTTATCAGCTTAGTGGCTGTCTTTGTGCCCGCTGTTCCGACCCAAATTGTTACGGAAGGGATAAATTCCGGTGATACCGCCTGGATGCTTGTTGCCACTGCGCTGGTTCTATTAATGACACCTGGTCTGGCGTATTTCTACGGCGGCATGGTAAACAACAAGAACGTTATTTCGACCATGCTGCAAAGCTTTGTAGCTATGGGTGTTATCAGCATTTTGTGGGTTGTAGTTGGTTTTAGTCTTGCATTTGGTACCTCAATTGGTGGCTTTGTGGGTAACCCAATGGACCACTTCATGTTCAAAGGTGTGTTGGATGGCAAACCTTGGTCGCTGGCGGCTTCTATCCCCTTAGTCGTCTTTGCTTTCTTTCAGCTTAAGTTCGCCGTTATTACTCCCGCTCTTGTTACGGGTTCCATGGCCGAGCGTATCAATTTCCGTTCGTACGTTCTGTTCATGATCCTGTTCAGCCTGCTCGTCTATGCCCCACTGGCCCACATGACTTGGCATCCAGATGGTATTCTGTTTAAGATGGGTGTTCTTGATTTCGCCGGCGGTACGGTTGTACACATGTCGGCCGGTTGGGCTGCGCTAGCTGGTGCCTTGTATCTGAAGCGTCGGAAGTCGCATCTCGAAGCCAGCTATTTCCCACCAGCTAACATCCCATTCGTACTATTAGGTACAGGTTTACTGTGGTTTGGCTGGTTTGGTTTCAACGCGGGTTCGGCAGTTGCTGCTTCGCCATTGGCTGCTTCGGCTTTTGCTACCACAAACACGGCAGCTGCGTCTGCTGGCCTGGCTTGGGTTCTGTTCGATGCGGCTAAAGGAAAGAAAGTATCAGCTCTTGGCTTCTGTATCGGTGCTGTAGTTGGTCTGGTTGCCATCACACCAGCCGCTGGTTTTGTAACTATCCCAACCGCTATTTTCATTGGTACGATTGCCTCCATAATTTCGAACTACGTGGCTCACCTGCGGTCAAAATCAACGCTTGACGATACGCTTGATGTATTCCCCTGCCATGGTGTTGGTGGTATGGTCGGTATGGTCATGACGGGCATCTTCGCGAGCAAAGGTATCAACTCAGCGGTTGTTGATGAAGGGCTGGCGTTTGGTCAAACCAAACTGTTCATCACGCACATGATCGCTCTGGTTGGTGTATCGGTCTTTGCCTTCGTAATGTCGTACGCACTATTGAAAGTAACTGATCTGATTCTGCCCCTGCGTGTAACCGAAGAAGATGAGAAACTAGGTCTGGACGTAAGCCAGCACGACGAGTTCCTCATTGAAGCGTAAATCAATGTATGATTGACGCCGACGAATTAGCTAACATACATCGTACATAAAACATAATATACCTATCAACTGAGCCACAGGCACCCTGTCTGGCCTACATGTCTGACAGCTTTATCTGTGGTTTTGTTGTACTCATGGAGCCGTTCCCGCTTGGGAGCGGTTTCCTATTTAAAGGGCTTGGTAGTTCGCTAATCAATCCGTTTGTTAGGCAATAGGGTAGTGATTAAACCGCTCTCAAGCGGTTGTTTTTGGGGTTATGATCCACTTTAGCCAAAACTTCCAATAATAGAGGAATATACATACTGAAACGGCCCCGAAATCCTTTCTTCAGGCCGTACAAACCTTCAACTGGGTCCCCCTCCGAACACCCGCCATGGAAAGGGCCCTTTATTAGCTGGTTCTTGTTCCTATTGTCTGTTCCATTGTTATGGTAGTTTTGGGTTGCACTGGTTGTTGTTTTTAAGCAAACACTAGCGCGAGCAGGGCTAGTATAGCTGGAAGTGCTTGTACAAAAAATATAGAACGTTGGGCCGTGAGCGCACCAAATACGCCGGCAACAATAACACATCCCAGAAAAAAATAAGCGACGTTCATACGCCAGGCGGCATCTTCTATAAGTAGGGACCAGACTAAACCAGCGGCCAGAAAGCCGTTATAAAGCCCTTGATTAGCCGCCATCGACTTTGTTTTTTCGAACAGATCAGGTGGGAATGATTTAAACGTTTTTTTTCCCTGCGTTGTCCAGGCAAACATTTCCAGCCACAGTATATACAGGTGTTCAAGAGCTACAAAGCCAATGAGTAGTTCAGAAATTAGTTTCATAAAGAAAGGATATAGGGTAAATGTATTATAAGAAAGGTTAAAGCTACCATAAATACGCAACATATGGTATTAGCTTGTACTGGTAACTAGATGATTAACAATAATTTATGGTCTCGCTCTTTAAGTAGGAGTAGTCATTTATAAAGGTATGTAATAAAAAAGCCGGTAATAATACCGGCTTAGTTTACAACTAAAATCTAACTGGTCTAATGCCTTTCTAATACCGCTTCTGGCTCTGTTACCTCCATCAAACCCTCCGCATTGACATCACTCAAGTGTACTGCTAAGGTTTCGTTAATTAATAAAGGATCGTATTTTGCCACTACCCGAACATAGTTTTCAGTAAAACCCTGCATCTTTCCATCAGCAATATCTTCTTCGAAGAGGACGGTTGCATTTCGGCCAACCTGAGCGTCATAAAAAGCCCGGCGTTTCTTGTCGGACAAAATGTGCAACATTTTTGATCGTTCCGCCCGTGTATGACCAGGTACAATTGGTTTAATGGTTAACGCTGTTGTATTTGGCCGTTCAGAGTAAGTGAACACATGCAGATACGAGATTGGTAATTCATTCAGAAACAAATACGTTTCCTTAAACTCAACATCTGTTTCGCCAGGGTGCCCAACAATAACATCGACGCCAATGCAGGCATGAGGCATCAATTCTTTTATTTTCTCAACCCGGTCTACGTACAATTCGCGCTTGTAGCGACGGCGCATCAGGCCCAGCACGCGGTTGCTGCCCGATTGAAGCGGAATATGAAAATGCGGCACAAAACGCTTCGATTGGGCAACAAAGTCAATAATTTCGTCAGTCAGCAAGTTTGGTTCGATACTCGAAATACGAAACCGCTCGATGCCTTCAACCTCATCCAGTGCCTGAACAAGGTCGAAAAAGGTTTCCGTCCGCTGGCCGTTAATCAAGCCAAAATCACCTATGTTGACGCCGGTCAATACGATTTCTTTTACTCCTCTTTCGGCAATCTCATGGGCTGCCTGTACGACGTTGGCAATCGTATCGGATCGACTTTTACCTCTGGCTAAAGGAATCGTGCAGTAGGCGCAGGGGTAATCACAGCCATCCTGTACTTTCAGGAAGGTACGTGTGCGGTCGTTGAGTGAATAAGCCGCATGGTAATCGAGGGCCTCTTCGATGGGTGAATTAAACACCTGCGCCGGCTCGCCGGTGGGTACCTTCACAAAAGTCGGCATGAGTTCGTGCAGGCGGAATTTTTCAGCCGCGCCCAATACCGCATCGACACCCGGTATCTCCGAAATCTCTTTCGGTTTCAACTGGGCATAGCAACCCAAAATGGCTACGTAACCTTCTGGATTTATTTTCTGTGCTTCACGAACAATCTTCCGGCATTTTTTGTCGGCATTGTCCGTCACGGAACAGGTGTTGATGATGAAAACATCGGGTTGCTGATTGAATTCCACCCGTTCAAATCCCTGCTGTTCCATAAGACGGGCCAGAGTAGAGGTTTCGGAGAAATTCAGTTTGCAACCGAGTGTATAAAAAGCAACTTTTTTCACGGCAAATAATGTATCCTGCAAAAGTACAAAAAAACGATGGGGTGGGTTCCGTTTTTCATGGTTCAGCCGGTAGTTTAAGCGATAACCCGGCTTTTTTAGGTATGAGATACCGTTTATTCATACTCCTGATTGGTAGTTTATTTATTGTAGTTCAGCATCGTCTTCAGGCACAGCAAAAACCGGTTAGCGAAACGGTTAGCTATGGGCCAGACTCTCAGCGCCAAGCCGGTGTTCCAAAAGGTGTTGTAACGAAACACACCTGGAAAAGTAAGGTATTCCCGAATACCATCCGCGAGTATTATGTGTACGTTCCTGCTCAATATGACCCACAACGTCCGGCTGCACTGATGGTGTTTCAGGATGGTCATGCGTATATAAAAGAAGATGGAGATTTTCGAGTGCCTATTGTATTTGACAATCTCATTCACCAGAAAGCCATGCCCGTTACGATTGGTTTGTTCATCAATCCCGGCCAGCATGGCGAAAAGCTACCAAAAGACCCTTTTCGAGCCGATAATCGAAGCTTCGAGTACGATACGGTGACAAACCAATATGACAGACTGCTTGTCGAAGAGCTTATTCCCGAAATCAGTAAGACTTACAAACTGGCCGATTCACCTGCCATGCGGGCCATTTGTGGTCTTTCATCGGGCGGCATCTGTGCCTTTACCGCTGCCTGGCAACGACCTGACTACTTTCAGAAGGTGTTAAGCCACATTGGAAGTTTTACCAATATCAAAGGAGGATATGTCTACCCATCGCTAATCCGGAAATCCCCCAAACGACCGATAAAAGTCTTTTTACAAGATGGAAACAACGATCTGGATAACCAGCATGGTAATTGGTGGCTGAGTAATCTGCAAATGGAAGCGGCTCTTAAATTTAGTGGCTATGATTACAAATTTGTGGGCGGGACCGGTGGACATACGGGTAAGCATGGCGGCTCAATTCTTCCGGAATCCTTGCGCTGGTTATGGGCTGATGTTGCTGGCAAATGATCGTGTAGACGCTGTAGCTTTGTATTTTTGTTGAACCTATGCATCTATTCTATCAACCAGAGATCATTGCCGGAGAAGCTACTCAACATTTAACGGAAGATGATTCCCGCCATGCCATCAAAACATTACGGTTGCGGGCTGGCGACGCGATTACCGTTACGGATGGACACGGAAACCAGTATGCCGCCGTTATTCATGAAACGGATCTTCGCCGGTGCGCCTTTCGCATAAAAGCTGTACAGACGACGCCACCCCGACCTTTCTCGATCAGGATTTGCGTGGCCCCCACCAAAAACCTGGATCGGATCGAGTGGTTCGTTGAAAAAGCGGTAGAAGTGGGTATCGAGCAGATCAGTTTCTTTTTCGGTCAACATTCCGAGCGACGGGTGTTGAAATTGGAACGCATAGAAAAGATCGCGATTGCTGCTATGAAGCAGTCATTACAATCTTTTTTGCCTAAATTAGACGATGCGGTTCCATTTGGCGAAATGCTGAAAACCATAGGGGATGAGCAACGGTTTATTGCTCACTTGCCAGCTAACCAGCCCTCTGTCAATTTGGCGAAACAAGCGACCGAAGCCGGGCAGTATGTTGTTCTAATTGGGCCGGAAGGTGATTTTTCTGAAAAGGAAATACAGCAGGCCATTGCGGCCGGTTTCCAGATGGCATCCCTGGGTCCTAACCGGCTACGGACCGAAACAGCTGCGCTTACAGCCTGCCAGATATTGAATTTTATCAATCAGTCACCTATGGGTTAAGCTTTTAGTTGGCCCGTTTGTTGAGTAACTAATTACCAGCATCAGTTTGGTCGGAAAAGCAATGAAAAAACTACTTATCGTTTTCGTTCTTCTACATTCTTCAGTGATCATCGCGAATGCGCAATACGCCTATAAAATTGCTAAACTAAAATATAATGGGGGGGGGGACTGGTACGCGAACAAAACTTCGCTGCCCAACCTGATCAAGTTCGCAAATGCTAACCTGCGCATGAATATATTCCCGGAAGAGGATATTGTTGAACCGGGCAGCCCTGATATTTTTGGATACCCTTTTGTACACATGACGGGTCACGGAAACGTCACCTTCAGCGATGCCGATGTACAGAACCTACGACGCTACTTGATGTCGGGTGGTTTTTTACACATTGATGATAACTACGGGCTGGATAAATTTATCCGACGTGAAATGAAGAAGGTATTTCCTGAGCTTAACTTCATCGAACTGCCGTTCAATCACCCTGTTTATCAGCAAAAATTTAAGTTTGCCAGCGGTTTACCTAAGGTACATGAACATGATGCCAAGGCTCCCCAGGGGTTCGGCCTCATCTACCAGGGCCGGTTGGTTTGTTTTTACAGTTATGAGTGCGATTTGGGGAATGGCTGGGAGGATCAGAGTGTCTATAATGACCCTGAACCGGTACGGCAGCAGGCACTTCGCATGGGTGCTAACCTGTTGCAATACGCAACAACCACAAATTAATTAAAGTATTATTGCTGGAAGACAGGCCAAAACGCTCTAAATTTCGTTAGTTTTGTAGGAGTATTCCCATGTTATCAGTAAACTTCACCTTTTAATAATATTACTGTGATTGTACTGGCCGCGTTCATTGGGCATTGGTATTTGTCCCTGTTCTGCCAAACCTTTTTCCTGCATCGTTATTCCGCTCATAAAATGTTCTCGATGAGCAAATTTTGGGAGCGGTTTTTCTATGCACTTACCTATGTTTCGCAGGGTTCGTCGTATCTGAGTCCACGGGCTTATGCCGTGCTCCACCGGATGCACCATGCCTTCAGTGACACCGAGAAAGACCCGCACTCTCCGCACCATACGAAGAACATCTTCACGATGATGTGGAAGACAAAAGATATTTATAATGCCGTGCTTCACCGCAAGCAGCCTGTAGAGCGGCAGTTTGACCGAAACTATCCCGAGTGGAGATTTATTGAAAAAGTGGGCGATTCGTGGGTGTCACGCGCTGGCTGGGCTGTACTATATAGCGTCTTTTACATTTTCGCCTTTATCTATCTGGATATGCACTGGGCGTTCTTTTTCCTGTTACCTGTTCACTTCGTAATGGGACCTGTACATGGAGCCATCATCAACTGGAGCGGTCATAAGTATGGTTACTCAAACTTCGACAATCAGGATCAATCGAAAAACTCGCTTATTCTGGACGTAGTAATGATGGGTGAATTGTTCCAGAACAACCACCACAAGCGGCCTAACGCAGCTAATTTTGGAGCCAAATGGTTCGAATTCGATCCTACCTTCCCCGTGATTGGCCTGTTGCATAAACTGCATATCGTTCGTTTAAGACCTTCTGCCGAAGCTAAAAAAGCGCAGTATGAGGTGGGCCACGATCGTCGTGTTGAAGAGTTGCAGAAAGAAGTAGAAGCTTAAGGCTAAAACGATAGTTCTGATTTATAAAAAAAGCTCCGGCCATTAAGTCGGAGCTTTTTTGTAGTATTAAGGGTAGTAATTTATATACAGTACTACAGCAAATGTTTGGCGATATCGTGCCAGGTTTTTACCCGCTTGAATTCGGTGTCTTCGCGGTTGTGCAGTGCATCGAAGAGCAATCCTTCGCCCTGAAACGTTTTGAGATTTCGGGGTAGGTCATCAATCAGATAGTCGGTATTTAATACACTTTTATCCCCCAGAAAAATGTAGTTATGCCAGGAAATGTCCGGAAAATGCTCCTGTAGCCAATCCCACTTCTCTCGTAACGAGTTTGGGAATTCTTGGGCGGCCGAGGCTACAAACACGTCATATTTTTGCATTAACTGAGCAATCACTTCTTTTGCGCCTTCCATAACCGGAATGTCCCGGAAAAAACCTGGCTCGTAGACTCGCTCCGATATGGCTTTGTACTCATGCTCGTCAAATAACTCATGGAACGACTTTTCCTTTAGTTCCTCAAGGGTGTAGCGAGGCACTTCGCCTTCAAGGTACAGTTTAATGAACTTGGCGTGAGTGTCGGCCATCACATCATCCATGTCAATCGCAATTCGTTTTTTCATACTGTCAGGTCGGACGGGCGTTCCCGCCGGGATTTTAACCAGATTCTAAAAATTTAACAAGATTACTACAACGACAGCGGAGCTGTCAAAATCATAAGTAATCTCATTTAATCCTTCAAATCTTGATAAAAACTTGGTCAGAGTTTAAGGTTTACATCAAATTTCTCTAAATAATCTGCCACTCGACGAACGAACTGACCGCCCAGCGAGCCATCGACTACGCGGTGGTCGTAGGAGTGAGACAGGAACATCAACTGTCGTATTCCGATAAAATCGCCTGCGGCCGTTTCAATAACAGCGGGTTTCTTCACGATGGCACCAAAAGCCATAATGGCTACCTGCGGTTGCAGAATGATGGGTGTACCCATCAGGTTGCCAAATGTGCCGATATTAGAAATCGTGTAGGTACCACCCGCTAGGTCGTCGGCTGTCAGTTTGTTTTCACGAGCCCGTTTAGTCAGGTCATTGACTTTTTTGGTTAAACCGACAAGGTTATATTGATCGGCATTATGAATAACCGGCACTATAAGATTGCCACTCGGCAAGGCAACCGCCATACCAATATTTATCGACTTTTTTACCAGAATGTTATCACCTTCAACAGACACGTTGATCATCGGGAAGTCTTTGATTGCCTTCGCGATGGCGTCCACCAGAATTGGGGTATACGTCAGGTTCTCACCGGTTTGCTGCTTGAACTGATCCTTCATGCGAGTACGCCACTGCACAATGGGCGTCAGATCTGCTTCAACGAATGAACTGACGTGTGGTGAAATCTGCTTCGATTCTACCATCCGTTGGGCAATCATTTTCCGCATCCGGTCCATTTGAATAATGTCGGCCTGTCCGTTTACGGAACCGTTTGACTGACTATCTGGCTGTTTCGGCGTAGCTGGTGAACCCGCAGCGTGAGGTAGCTGGGCTTGAAAAATGGCGGATGAAACGGTATGTTCGGATTGCTGACCTTTACCCGAAGGTGAAGGTGCCCGGCCCTCAGCGCGGTCGATAACGTAGGCTAGTATATCTTTCTTGGTGACCCGATTTTCGGCACCCGATCCCGGAATACGGTCGAGTTCATCGCGCGAAACGTTTTCTTCCTTAGCGATATTCAGCACTAGGGGAGAGTAGAAACGGTCGTTGAAAATGGGCGTGTCACCTGCTAACGTTTTGGCTGATGTGGCTACGGCCTTCTCCATAGGAGCGGAGCGGCTGCTCAGGGCGGCAATGCTCGTTTCCAGTTCATAGGCAGCCGTAGTGATTTCCGGCTCAGGCATCAGATCGGGCTGAGGAACTGGCACGTTGGCAACATCACCCACGCCTATAGGTGTCTGGTCAGCACTAACTGGCGACGACTCATCCGGTGCCGATTGTTTTGAGATAGTCTCGGGTTCGACAGCAGCGTCCGTTTCAATGCGGGCTATGGATGCACCCACCGCAACGACATCACCCTCTTTAACCAGAATTTCCTTCAAAATGCCGCTATTCGAGGCTGGTACTTCCGTATCTACTTTATCGGTGGCTACTTCCAGTACGGATTCATCAGCCTCAATACGGTCGCCCGGCTGCTTGAGCCAGGCAATAACCGTACATTCCATTATACTTTCGCCCATTTTGGGCATAACCATGTCGATGAGAGCCATGTTTTTTAAGGAGTGAGGAGTTAGGATCGAGGAGTGAGGAGGACTGACGCGTTATTTGCTGGCATCAGCCCTCCTTACTCCTCGATCCTAACTCCTAATACTGATTCAATATTTCTTCCCGCAGCATATTCAATACATACATTGTTGTTAGCTGAATATTCTGGTCGCGGTACTGACCTAGCTTTAGGAGTCTGGTAATGGTGCGCTGTTGGGTTG
This sequence comes from Spirosoma sp., assembly GCF_026391055.1. Taxonomy (GTDB): domain Bacteria; phylum Bacteroidota; class Bacteroidia; order Cytophagales; family Spirosomataceae; genus Spirosoma. The sequence continues at coordinate 308,165 of NZ_JAPLET010000019.1, forward strand.
AGCAGGCAATCCAGATCGTACCCACGGGTTTATCGGGTGTACCGCCATCCGGACCGGCTATGCCGCTGGTCGCTATGCCCACGGAGGTGCCAAGAGCCTCACGAACGCCTTCGGCCATTTGACGGATGGTTTCTTCGCTCACGGCCCCATAAGCTTCTAGTGTTTCTGGCAGCACGCCCAACTGATTTACCTTTACGCTGTTGCTATAGCTAACAACACTGCCCCAAAAATAAGCAGAGGAACCCGGTACTTTCGTTATTTGTGCAGAAACATAACCACCTGTACAACTCTCGGCTATGCCCAGGGTTAATTGCTTTTCGATCAGAAGTTTGCCAACAACGGTTTCAATTTCGTCATTATCGAAGCCATAAACGTTTTTCTCAATCAGAGGCATCACCTTCGCTATTTGTTCGGCCAGTTGGCTATCAAGCAAGGAATTGTCGCTGCCTGTTGCGGTCAGTCTTAATTTTACGCCCCCAAAGCTGGGCAGATAAGCCAGTTTAATGTGTTCGGGCAGCGCATCCTCCCAGGCTTCAATTCGTTCGGCCAGAAACGATTCGCCAATACCGACCGTCCTGATCATCTTATGCTTGATGATTGGGGCTTGAAAATGAGCGGTCAGCTTTGGCAGGATTCGATTAGCCATAAGGTGCTTCATTTCAAACGGGACACCGGGTAGCGATACATATACCCGATCCTGGTGCTCAAACCACATACCGGGCGCTGTTCCCCAATCGTTCTGAATATACACAGCGTTGGCCGGAAGATCGGCCTGCCCGCGGTTGAGGTCGGTCATTGCCCGGCCCCGTTTCTCGAAAAAGCTGGTTACCAGCGCCAGCGCTGTTTCATTCCGAACCATCCCAACGCCGAAATAGGTACAGAGCGTCTTCTTGGTAATGTCGTCCTTGGTAGGCCCTAGTCCACCCGTGATGATGATGACGTCAGCACGCTCGTGTGCTTCGGCAAGAACTTGTAAAATAGCTTCTGTCTGGTCGCCTACTGACGATTTGCGAACCACGCGGACCCCAATATTCGTTAACTCGGTTCCGATCCAGGCGGTATTCGTGTCGGTGATTTGTCCAAATAATATTTCGTCGCCAATGGTGATTACTTCGGCGCGGACGGTGTTGATCATTTTAACTGAGTAATAAGAAAAGAAGAAATAAAGAAAGTGTGACGTTTTACCAATCGGGTTGTCAACAAATCACCGAAAAATTATCAATAGCCACTTTACTTTATCCATTCGGTGCTGTCAAAAGTACGAAAAAACGATTTAGGCCCATTGACCGTTATAAAATGGCAACCTGATTAATTCAATTCTATGATGAAGAAAAAAGTTTTCACAGCCGCCTTTCTTGCTCTGGTAAGCAGCCAGGTCGTTTTTGGACAGGACACAACTAAACAACAATCGTCGGGTGGCGGCATTTTTGGTAAAGTGCTAAAGGCAGTAACCACGGCCACTTCGGGTACAGGGGGCGGTTTGACAAGCAGTGATATAGCTTCTGGTCTGAAGGAAGCCTTGCAGGTTGGTATCAGTAAAGGATCTGATCAGGCGTCGGCTGTGAATGGGTATTTCAAAAATCCCCTGCTGAAGATCGCTTTTCCGCCCGAAGCGCAGAAAGTTGCCTCAACGCTGCGGCAAATAGGACTCAGTAAGCAGGTTGACCAGTTTGAACTATCGCTCAACCGGGCCGCCGAAGATGCCGCTAAAAAGGCTAAGCCGGTATTCATAAAAGCCATTACATCCATGAGCATTCAGGATGCGGTGGGCATTCTGCGGGGTCAGAACGATGCCGCAACGCAGTATTTACGCCGTACTTCGGGACAGCAACTGGTTACAGAGTTTACACCCATAATCGATAGTACCCTGAGGAAAAATAACGCGACCAAGTACTATGCCGATTTGGTAAACACCTATAACAAGGTGCCCTTTGTGCAGAAAGTAAACCCCAATCTAACCCAATACGCTACTAATAAAGCCGTTGATGGGTTGTTTATTCTGGTTGCTCAGGAGGAACAGAAAATTCGTGAAAACCCGGCCGCACGGGTCACCGACCTGTTGAAGAAAGTATTCAGTAAGCAGTAATAAATGTAACCCAGGCAGAACCCCGCGTTTGTGATGATTGGCCGTGAAACCTAACCGTCACAAACGCGGGGTTCTGCCTGGGTTACGACTCCATAAATGAGTCATTATTTATATACTCAAGCTTGTTGTTCCAGACCAGGGCGATCTGGGTGGCCCGCTGGCGAACCTGTTCTGCCATTTCGCCCGTAAATTTTTCAGAAAGAGTGGCCGTGAAGAGTTGAAGCCATCGCTCAAAGTGCTCAATGGTCAGCGTATGCTTCTGGTTGATAATTAGATGCGGGCGAAACGGATGGCCGTTATAGGCGTTGTTTCCCAAAATTAGTGATTCCCAGAAGGCATACATCTTAGGTAAATGATGCGACCAGTCGACCTGAGCTACATCGGTAAAAATAGGCCCGATAAACGGATCGACCTGCACTTTTTCGTAAAACGAATCCACCAGAAATCGAACCGCTTCCGGAGAATCCAATGGTATCTTTGACATGGATGTTCTCTTTCCTACAAAACCGTGGTTCCATCAGAAAACGTTTCCTGATAAGCACTTTCATTAAAGCCCAGAGCAATAATCTGCCCATCGGCTTCAATCAACGGGCGACGGATAACGGATGGCTTTTCCATCATTAGAACAATGGCACCCGCGGCACTAGTGGGTTTATCAGCATCAGAAAGCTTCTTCCAGGTCAATCCCGACCGGTTTACTAATTCTTCCCAGGGTTTCTGGGTTAGCCATTGTTCAATCGTTTTTGAGTCGATACCCTGTTTTTTGTAATCGTGAAATCGATACTCGACACCTCGCCCGGCTAGCCAGGTCCGTGCTTTTTTCACCGTGTCGCAATTTGGAATAGCGTATAATGTGTACATGATGGGTAAAATTTGAGACGAAAGTACCGAAAATGACCGTTTCAATTGTAGCAAACATGGAGGTTGTTCCTGTTCGAGTCGCGGGTTTACGGCCATACTACGTATTTTTGTATCTATGAAAAAATCAGACATCCATTTTTCGGTTGAACTAGACAACCAGAATATTCCCGACAAGATCTACTGGGAAGCAACGGATAACCCAAATGAGGGACTAAGTGATACACGTGCCATCGCCATTTCTCTATGGGATCATTACCACAACAGTACGCTCAAAATTGACCTTTGGACGAAAGATATGGAGGTAGTCGACATGAAGCGCTTCATGATCGAGATTATGAGTGGTATTGCGGATACGGCGCTTAGTGCAACGGGAGACAAGCGCATGGCAGATGATATCGAGAATACCTGCAAAGTGTTGAGCAAGCGGCTGGAGGAAGAAATCAAGCAGCAGAATCAGAATCAGCAACAGCAGCAGTAGCCGACACCAGCCTGATAAATTTGGTCGTTAATTTGCTAAGATATTCCTCGTAACGACTGCTATTTTTTATGAAAAAGATACTTCTGCTACTTCTGGTAGCCCATATTGCGCTGGCTCAGAAACCGGGCGGTATTGAGTTCAAAACAACGCCGATAAACAGCATTTTCCAGGAAGCCCGCCGGGCGGGAAAGTTAGTATTTGTCGAAATCTATTCGCCGACCTGCCATACCTGCCAGAGCTTTATTCCAACACTGGCCGACAGTCGGGTGGGGAAACTCTACAACACTAAGTTCGTGAGTACCAAGCTAGATATTAACGCGCCTGCTACCCAGTCTTTCCTGGCAAGTCGTCGGTTGTTTGTTCCATCGTTACCCCTGTTTCTCTACTTCGATCCGCAGCAGAACCTGATTCACTTTGCTATGAGTAATAACTCAACGGATGAAGTGATTCGGCATGGAACCAATGCGCTGGATCCTAAAGTGCGGAGCCAGGGGATGAAAGCACGGTATCAGCAGGGCGAACGGTCGGCCAACTTCCTGATCGATTATGCCATGTTTGGCCGCGTCACGAAAGATACCGTTGCGAATATGGCCGCTATGAATGAGTACGCACGTCAGCAGTCGGTGGCTACGTTTGCCAGTCAAACAAACTGGCTGGCTCTTCAAAAACTTGTTCTGGACTATGAAAATCCAATGTTTCAGTACATGCTGAACCATATGGATACGTACCGGAAAGCCTATGGGGCCGAGCAAACGCTGCAGGTTGCTGAAAATATTCTGATGTCATCGCTGTTCAGTGGGCGCGGAGCACAGTACCCAATTGCCAAAATTGTTCAAATCCGGCAGGACCTAATCAAAATAGGAATCGACACAAAAGTAGCGTATAACCGGACGCTCCTGCCCGAAGTAAATGCCTATTTTCGGGCCCGTCAGACAGCAAAAGCTGTTGAACGGATGGATAATCAGGTAAACTCCAACCAGTTGAGCGTTCCGGAGTATATATACATCAGTCGATTGTTCAACCGGTCGAGCCCCGACGCCGTCGATGCACCAACGGTTGTAAAATGGGTTAATAAAGGACTTGCACTGAAGCCAAGCTCTAAAGAACAGGCTGATTTATATTATGAATTAGCGGAGGCCTATCGGCGGGGAGGAAAAACGGGCGATGCCCAGAAAGCGGCTCAGAGATCAATGGAGATGGCCCAGGCAACCCAATTGGATACCCGCCGAAATGTGGAACAGATGGGGAAACTGAAGTAGCGGATTGTAAAAATAAGTGGAGATTCTCAAGGGCAGCTAGTTAACTCTCGCCCTTGAGAATCTCCACTTATTTTTGTTGGTATACCGGCCGGGTAAAAGGGGGCTGGAGTAGAATATGGAACGAGTTTTCGTCGCCTAAAGAAACCGCCCGCCGGAGGTCGTTTTCCGCCTGGGGTAACTGACGGACCTGAATGCGGGCCAGGGCCCGCCATCGGTAGGCATCGGGCTTATCATCCCGGAAGTGCCAGACGGCTTTATCGAATTCTCGAAATGCCTGTTGGTAATCGCCGGTATTATAGAAAGCAACACCCCGGTCAAGATAGCATTCTGCTAATGTATTGTCTCGGTTGATGGCCTGTGTCAGGTCGTAAATAGCCGAATAGTGGTTCTCCTGAATCAACTGGCATTTACCTCGGTAAGCGTAAGCAATAGCTGACCTGGGATATTGCTGGACGGCATCGTCGAAGTAACGATACGCATCCGCAAAATTGCGGTTCTGGACCATTTCTATACCTTTTCGGAAACGTTTCCGGTCTTTGTCCGACGGGGTGTCGTGGTCCATCAGGAAGAACCGAATGGTTAGATAGATTCCGAAAAGCAGACTTAAAAGTACAACTTCCATAACCGAATCTGGTTTTTTCTGGCCTTGCGAATTTAAATGTTTTGGTATGGCCTGACAAGCCATTTGTTCAGATTAATTGTGCCTGAACAGCCTTTGGTAAACTCTTTTTTATTAACTCATAAGAGTGGTCAATCCATTCCTGTACATCAGAGGAACGAACCCGGCCATCAATGGTGATGGTGTTCCAATGGGTTTTATTCATATGATAACCGGGTGCTACCGCTGCATGTTCTTCCCGTAATTGAACCGCTAACTCGGGATCACATTTGAGGTTGATTGTCGTTGGCTGACTTTCGGTTGCCAATAAAGCAAACATCTTACCACCTACTTTAAAAACGAGCGCATCGCCACCGAACGGGAAAGACTCGGTAACACCCGGTTTGCCGATGCAATACTCGCGTAAGGTCTCGGTATTCATCGGACGCAATGGCGAACGGTGTACACAATGATTGCCATCAGAAACATCAGAATAGAAATTCGATTGATGCCGTGCATCATCCGAAGATTTACGCTGGTGGGGCTATTCGGGTCGGGTTTACGAAATACCCGGAGAAAATAGGCGAAAACAGGACCGATCTTTAAATAATCAACGAATTTGTTCACAAGCTGAAGTGGCTAAATCACCGCTGATTGCGGCTATGGATGACTACTGGAAAATACCGTGTCGAACACAATTGTTCTATTTGGAAACAAATAAAGTGGGTAAAAAATTACCCACTTTGCCAAGAATCATTGATTAAAGGGCATTTTCGAACGTGGGCTCCAGCCAGCGATCATCCTCCCGGATTAGCTCGATCAATTCATCAACGGCACGATCTGCCGGAACGGATTTCTTAATGACTTGCTGACCCCGATACAAGGCGATTTTGTCACGCCCGATGCCTACATAACCGTAGTCGGCGTCGGCCATTTCGCCCGGTCCATTTACAATACAGCCCATAATGCCAATCTTAACCCCTTTCAAGTGGTCGGTACGTTGACGAATAAGGGCCGTTGTTTCCTGTAGGTCGAACAGCGTCCGGCCGCAGGATGGACAGGATATATATTCCGTTTTGGTAATACGAGTCCGGGCAGCCTGCAAAATGCCAAATGACAGGTTGTTGAGTCGTTTCAGATCGACGTCGGCAGGATTCGCCTGTGGTGCCGACAGCAAAATGCCATCGCCAAGTCCATCGATGAGCAAACCGCCAACGTCGGTAGACGCGTAAAGAGGAACCTCTTCTTCCGAAACGGCTGGATATCCTCTGTTAATAATAACGGGAGCGGTAATACCGCGATTAATCAATTCAACGACCAACCGGCGTAACTCGGGCATCGCGTGCGCGTTGTCAGTCGAGATCAACAGAACTACCGTTGTATCTGCCTTAAGCGTAGTAAACAGTTCATCAGATGAGGACGGTAACGAAACCCGAACGAAATTCAGACGAGGATGGAGTTCGCTCTGCGTTGCCCGGGCTGCCAGGTATTCGGCCGTGGTCAGCAAAGGAAAGACGTTCGTCTGATTGGGGCTTGTCTGCCAGACGGTATAATCAAGAACTTCTTTGAGGCCGTTGGGCAACATGAACTGTGCCGGGTAGGAGCCTGTATATATATAGTCGGCGCCAAGATCATTCATACGCCACTTATCAGGCTCGGGTAGATAAAAATGACCAATCGGGTGCAGGTTTTTGTGTTCCCTCACGGGCACCCGGCTGTAATCGGCAATTACGCGGGGTACATTTTGACCGCCAATGTTGGCCACCTCATGGGTTAACCGTCGACAATATTGAAAAGGATTGATCGGGTAGGTGGTAACAACCGGAATAGGCTGGCTGGTAGCTGCCCGGTTGGTGTATCGGTCAATCAACGCCTTGGCCACCGGGGCTTCCCGTTCCGGCTCTTCGGTAAGCGAAACCCGAACGGTGTCACCAATGCCATCTTCGAGCAGGGTACCAATGCCCAGTGCGGACTTGATCCGGCCATCTTCGGCTTCACCGGCTTCGGTTACGCCGAGGTGTAGGGGATAGGGTTTCAGTCCCTCCTCATCCAGACGTTGAACCAGCAACCGATAGGCCTGTACCATCACCTGGGGATTGCTCGACTTCATCGACAACGTAATATTGTAATAGTTTTCGGCCTCGCAGATGCGTAGGAACTCTAGGGCCGATTCAACCATACCTACGGGTGTATCGCCGTAACGACTCAGAATACGGTCAGATAAGGAGCCATGATTAGTGCCGATACGCATGGCCGTACCATATTCTTTACAGATACGAACGAGCGGCAAAAACTTGTCCCGAATACGTTCCAGCTCGGCTGCGTAGGCGGCATCTGTATAATCAATGAATTCGAAGCGCTTCCGGTCGGCATAGTTGCCGGGGTTGATACGTACCTTCTCTACGATCCGGGCGGCCAGTTCGGCGGCATTGGGTGTAAAATGAATATCAGCAACCAGGGGAGTAGTGTAACCTCGTGCCCGGAGCTCTTTGCGGATATTCTCCAGATTTTGTGCCTCTTTGACACTGGGAGCTGTAATGCGAACATACTCACACCCCGCTTCAATCATCCTGATGGTCTGCTCAACAGAGCCTATTGTATCCATTGTGTCAACCGTTGTCATTGACTGTACACGAATTGGATAATCGGAGCCCATAGGTACATCGCCAATCATAACCGTACTGGTTTTCCGGCGAACATACTGCGTAAGTGAAGGCGTATAAAGAACAGGTGAACCAGCCCCTTCCGGCAAACTATTTACGGGGGTTGATGATGAAGAAAGCAGCGAATTTAGCATACAGGTTTCGGCAGAGCCGTTTGACCGGGCAAAGGTACGGAAAAAGCAATTTCCGTCACCTAGTCCGTTTGCAAGGGAAACATAAGGCTGGGCTTAAATGTTCGGCTACAATTAGAAGATATGGCTGAAGATATAGTATTGATAATGAGTAGATTGTCTTTTAAAGGAAAAACAAAATACAGGTTGGAGGAGTTGACACAATCTGGTAAAAGAGTCTTTTTTCCAAAGGAATCTATATACAACCTGTTGATCAAGTCTTACAGATATGAAAACGAAACTAGTGAATACCCTTGCGCTGGCCTTATTGATTACCGTTGGCGCGTATGCTCAGGATACCACGGGGTTGAGCAAAAAAGAGATTCGGCAGCAGGAGCGTGCTGAACGAAAAGCCCGCGTAAAAGGTGAATTGCAAAATGCCGGTCAAAGTGTTGGCGATGCGGCTAAGGAAGTGGGTCGCGGAGCAAAAGAAAAAGCAAAGGTTGCCGACGAAGCCGTCACAAAGGGAGCCCAAAAAGTAGGTACAACCGTAAACAAGGGTTTAGATAAGGCAGAAAATGCTATTGTAAGCGAAGCAGATAGAATTAAAGCGAAACGTGATTCGGCTCGTACCGAAAAAGCGCGTCGGGATACGCTATAGTGATAAAAGGAGTCTGAGCGCAAATGGCCAATCGAATACTCGATTGGCCATTCTCTATCATTCCAGCTTAGCGCTAATACTGGCGTATTTACCCCGCCAATGTTTCCACCGTTTATGGGACCACAGCCAATCGGATGGATTGCGCCGTATAGACGCTTCAAGGACATCTCGGTAGCCCTCCATAATGGCGCCAAGCGGTAAATCGTCGTAAGGAGGCTCGGCAATAAGTCGGAACGTGACCTCGTAATAACTCCGACGAACCCGGACGATATCGAAAAAATAAACAGCCATTTTCCGGCTGCGGGCCAGCCGTTCAGAACCGGGATAAAAGGGGGAGTCCTGGTGCAGGAAGTTAGTCCAGTAAGCTTGTTCGGGTACATCGGGAACCTGATCCGCTATTAGCCCAATGATGCGTGGAATATGTTTACGAAGGACCATTTGGCGTGGCAACGAGTTCATGGGCGTAGGAACGGGTCCCAAATGCGAGCGAATATGAACCATCAACTGCTCGAAGAACGGGCTGGATAACGGTTTGTAAATACTGTCTACCGGCATTTTATTCAGTACGAGTGCTGCCGGGATCCATTCCCAGTTAGCCTGGTGAGAACTCATGCCAATGATTGTCTGCCCTGCCAGAATCTTCTCCTGAATCAATTCGATATTCGGGAATTTGATGTGCTTTAGGAAAAATTCGGGTGGCAGGCTGGATTGTTTGATACTCTCGACAAGCAGATCGCCCAGGTTTTTATAAAACCCCCGGGCAATCTGCTTGATTTCTTCCGGCGATTTTTCCGGGAAGGAGCGGGTCAGGTTGTCAAGGACTACGTTTCGGCGGTAACGAATAACGTGTAGCAACAGAAAAGACAAAACATCGGAAATGCCATATAATACAGGAAGTGGCAAACGCGATAGCAGTCGGAAAAATATCATTTGACGAATGTAGGGCCGACGTTCGTGTAAACTCTCGTCGGCCTGAAAATTAAAAAAATACTACTATCAGTTGTTAGTATCGCTTTTTTGCGTTACTTGTGAACGGATACAAAATAGATTAATTGAAACTAAATCAACCCGAGTCTCAGGAAAACGAACTGCTAATCGAACTACATTATTTGCCTTGTATCGATTACATATCTGGTTTAGTGCAGTTCGAAAGTGTGCAACTTGAGGCCCAGGAACATTACCAGAAGCAAAGTTACAGAAATCGGTGCTACGTTCTGACGGCTAACAAAGTTGACGTCCTCACGGTACCCGTTTTTCAGGGAACCCATCACCAGCCAGTTCGTGATTTACGGGTGGTTAATGATCAACCTTGGCAACTGACCCACTGGCGATGCCTGCAGGCTGCTTATGGGAAAGCGCCATTTTTTGAGTACTATGCCCCTTATTTCGAGCCCGTGTACCAAAAAAAATGGACTTTTTTATTCGATTTGAATTATGAACTGCTGACAATTTGTCTGAAATTGATTAGATTTAAACGATCTCTGAACCTGACAGAATGGTACGATAAGACGCCCCCGATCGGCCTATTTGACGGTCGGTCAATAGTAAATCCAAGAAATGGGCCGGAAACGTATGTATTCCATCAGCCAGTCGTTTACCAACAGAATTTTGGCCAAGAATTTGTACCGAATCTTAGTATAATTGACTTGTTGTTTTGCCAGGGACCGGCCGCTCCGGATGTGTTACTGGCAGGGCTTCAGGAGTGAACAAATCCTTAAAACTCTTCGTTAGGCCTATAGTACGGTTACCTAAGGAGACCCTAAAACGAATGGAAGCAAAATTCTCAAACCGCGTCAAGGAAGTTATCACGCTGAGTCGGGAAGAAGCCTTGCGCTTAGGCCACGATTACATCGGCACAGAGCATCTGTTGCTGGGTATGATTCGTGAGGGTGAGGGTGTAGCGGTCGGGTTGCTGAAAAAGCTTGGCATCTCGCTCGACGAACTCCGGGTTACTATCGAACAGGCTACGAAAGGAACAGCCACCAACAACGTGAAAAACTTAGCGAACATTCCGCTGACCCGTCAGTCGGAAAAAACGCTCAAGATTACGTATCTGGAAGCTAAGATTTTTAAAAGCCCGCTTATCGGTACGGAGCACCTTTTACTGTCGATTCTGCGCGATGAAGACAATGTCGCCACGCAGATTCTCAACAAGTTTAATGTTAACTACGAAGTCATTAAAGAGATGCTGGAATATCAATCAACCGGAAGCCGCCCCACTATGGCAAGCGATACCGACGATGATGATAATGACCGGGGGATGTTTGGTGGCAGCAGCAGTTCGAGTTCAGGAAAAGATCCAAAAGGCTCCGAGAAATCGCGCACACCCGTGCTCGATAATTTTGGCCGCGATCTGACCAAACTCGCTGAAGTTGGCAAACTCGATCCGATTGTTGGTCGTGAAAAAGAAATTGAGCGCGTTGCTCAGATTCTGAGCCGCCGGAAGAAAAACAACCCAATCCTGATCGGTGAGCCTGGCGTTGGTAAAACCGCCATTGCAGAAGGTCTGGCATTGCGTATTGTACAGAAAAAAGTATCGCGGGTGTTGTTCGGTAAGCGGGTCGTTACCCTCGATCTGGCATCGCTTGTGGCAGGTACCAAATACCGGGGTCAATTCGAAGAGCGTATGAAGGCCGTGATGAACGAGCTGGAAAAATCGCCGGAGGTGATCCTGTTTATCGACGAACTTCACACAATCGTTGGTGCAGGTGGTGCTTCGGGTTCGCTCGATGCATCCAACATGTTCAAGCCGGCCCTGGCCCGTGGCGACATTCAATGCATTGGTGCCACAACGCTTGACGAATACCGTCAGTATATCGAGAAAGATGGTGCGCTTGCCCGTCGTTTCCAAATGGTAATGGTCGATGCCACATCCATCGATGAGACGATTGAGATCCTGAATAACATCAAGGATAAATACGAAGATCACCACCACGTAAACTACACTAAAGAAGCTATTGAGGCTGCGGTGAAATTGTCGGAGCGGTATATCTCGGATCGTTTCCTGCCTGACAAAGCCATCGATGTGATGGACGAAGTGGGCGCACGCGTTCATATCTCAAACATCACCGTTCCTGAAGATATTCTGAAACTCGAAGAACAGATTGAGAATATCAAGAAGGAGAAGAATCAGGTTGTCAAAAGCCAGAAGTACGAAGAAGCCGCTCAGCTTCGCGACAAGGAAAAACGCCTGATCGACCAACTCGACCGTGCGAAACAATTGTGGGAAGAAGATACGAAGAAGCGTCGGTACACGGTCAACGAAGAAAACGTTGCTGAAGTCGTAGCGATGATGACGGGTATCCCGGTCACGAGCGTATCGAACGATGAAGGCAAGAAACTGGTGAACATGGGCGAAGAGCTGAAAGGCCGCGTTATTGGTCAGCAGTCGGCCATCGACAAACTGGTTAAAGCCATTCAGCGGACGAGGGTGGGTCTGAAAGATCCCAAGAAGCCGATTGGTTCGTTCATCTTCCTCGGTCCTACGGGTGTAGGTAAAACAGAATTGGCTAAAGTACTGGCTACTTATCTGTTCGATAAAGACGATGCACTGGTTCGTATCGACATGTCGGAATACATGGAGAAATTCAGTGTAAGCCGGTTAGTTGGTGCACCTCCGGGCTACGTTGGTTATGAAGAAGGTGGTCAGTTAACCGAAAAAATCCGCCGGAAGCCTTATAGTGTTGTCTTGCTTGACGAAATCGAAAAAGCGCACCCGGATGTGTTCAACATTCTGTTGCAAGTGCTTGACGATGGTATTCTGACGGATGGTCTGGGCCGCCGGGTCGACTTTCGAAACACGATCATCATCATGACTTCCAACATTGGGGTGCGTGACCTGAAAGATTTTGGTGCAGGTATTGGTTTTGCTACTAAAAAATCGGCTGAAACCCAGGATGATCTCATGAAGAGCACCATTCAAAGTGCACTTCGGAAAGCGTTCTCACCTGAGTTCCTGAACCGTTTGGACGATGTAATTGTGTTTAATTCACTACAGCGTGAAGATATTCACAAGATCATTGATCTGATGCTGGGTAAACTCCTTAGCCGCGTGACGAACCTTGGCTACACCGTTGAACTGACGGAAAAAGCCAAAGACTTTCTGGCTGAAAAAGGGTATGATCCACAATACGGTGCTCGTCCGTTGAGCCGTGCCATCCAGCGCTATCTTGAAGATCCCGTTGCAGAAGAGATTCTGAAAGGTGAACTGAAAGAAGGCGATGTGATCATGGCCGACTACAGTGGTGAAGGTGAAACCTTAACCATTACGGTAAAGAAACCAGAAGTAGCGGTTGAGTAATCATAAGGTATAGATTATAACTAAAGCGGCCTGACTCTTGGAGTCAGGCCGCTTTAGTTATGTAACAATGCTGCTTTCCTGCTGCGCTTTTCTTAAATACTCTTTGCCTTTACCATGTCAATGTAATACTGGGAAGTACGCATGGCGCTGGCCAGAATAGTCCAGGTAACGTTTTTGTCGCCCTGTGAAACGAACGGGGCGGCATCGACAACAAACAGGTTCTTCACATCGTGTGCCTGCTGGTATTTGTTCAGAGCTGACTTTTGCGGGTCATTTCCCATGCGAACTGTACCCACTTCATGAATAATACGGCCGGGCGCGGCAAGGCCATATCCATGTGCTGTATTAGGACCAGGTTTGGGACCCAGCGCAATACCGCCCATTGCATGAATGATTTCCTCGAAGGTGTCCTGCATGTGTTTGGCTTGCTTCACTTCGTAGTCCGACCATTTGTAGTGAAAACGCAGCGTTGGAATGCCGTATTTATCAACCGCATTCGGGTCAATTTCGCAGTAGTTGCTTTCCAGAGGAACAGGTTCGCCCCGGCCCGACATGCCAATATAGGCGCCATAAAATCGTCGGTAGTCGTCTTTCAGGCTGGCTCCGTATCCACCTGCCGTTTTTGTTTTACCATCACGGCCTGGAATCATACCGTTAAGCGATTCTATACCACTGCCAAAGCCATAGCCGGGCATACCCATGCCACCACCGTATTCGATGTGATAACCCCTGGGGAAATCGAGTTTTTTGTTATCCAGCCACCAGGGTGTAAATACGTGCATGCCACCTACGCCATCTTCGTTGTAGCGTTTGCGGTCCATAAGCGCCGGGATAAAAGCTGAGCGGCTGGCACCCGTCGAGTCGTTGAGGTATTTCCCTACCACACCGCTGCTGTTTGCCAGACCATTCGGGAAACGCGAGGATTTTGAATTCAGGAGAATTCGGGCCGATTCGCAGGTACTTGCGCCCAACATAACAGCTTTGGCACGAACGGTTATCTCTTCCAGTGTCCGGTTGTTGACATAACTCACGCCCGTAGCGAGCCCGGTTTGCGGATCGGTCAGTACTTCGCGTACCATGGCTCCATTGATGAGCGTTACATTACCCGTTTTAACTGCGGGAATACACAACACGGACGAAGCTGAAAAGTCGGCATAAGCCTGACAACCCCGATTGCACTGATGACAATAGAAGCATGAGCCCCGGTCTTTATTGATGGGCTTGGTCAGAATACTTAACCGAGATGGAATAACCGGAATACCAATGCTCCGTGCGCCTTTCCGAATCATTAACTCGTGCAGTCGTGGCTTGGGCGGGGGCAGAAAAATGCCATCGGGTTCATTCGGAAAGTTTTCAACCGAGCCAAAGACGCCAATGAGCCGGTCAACTTTATCGTAATACGGTTTGAGGTCGTCGTAGCCGATTGGCCAGTCGTCGCCCACACCTGATAGCGATCGGCGCCGGAAATCGTCGGGGCCGAAGCGCATAGAGATACGGCCCCAGTGGTTGGTGCGTCCGCCGAGCATCCTCGACCGGAACCAGCCAAATTCCGTACCGGACTTTGCCGAATAAGGCTCGCCGTCTATTTCCCAGCCGCCCCAGGCTGCATCGAAATCACCGCCGGAGCGAGCTTCGGTACTGGCACCACGCCGGGGCGATTCCCAGGGCCATTTCAGTTGGGTGATGTACTTAGGATCGGCCGGGTCATAATAACCACCTGCTTCGAGCAGAACAACTTTTGCGCCTGCTTTAGCGAGCATGTACGCAGCCATGCCGCCCCCTGCACCTGAGCCGACTATAGCTACGTCGTAGACAAGGGGGGCTTTTTTGAGTTGAGGAATATCCATCCGGTAGCGTTGCGATAGGGTAAATAAGTGATATCTCGATTTCCCTAATAAGCCGAATTGGTTGCGAGTTTACTCTAAAAGCCCTTCACTCACCGCTTTGCCTTTACGGCCTCTCCAACGTTGTCTGTATTGATAATATCGACACCCAGTTTTTTTAATTGCTTCCAGCCATTTGGCGTATCGGGAATGGCCCAGAAACGAAAGGGTTTGTTATCACTATGAGCTCGTTTTATGACCCGCTTAAGCTTATCGCGGTCTGCATCGGGTATGTCGCCTATACCATTCCAGCGCGAGTATGATTGGAAATTATCGCTGATCATAGCTACCCGCTGTAATGTTTCCTGATCATATACTTCGCTGGGCCGACCATCGAACTGAAGAAGTGGGTAATCGAGATATGTATTGATTTTGGGGCGTTCTCCGCTGATTATGACCTGAATCGCTTTCGCATTAGCCGACCGGTTAAAGCAAACCAGATTTTCCTGTAGCTTTTCCAACAGTTTTGGCAACACCCCTGTAGGGTTCTCTTTAATATCTAAAACCAGGGCAAAGGTGTAATCCCGCTCGGAGCTGGGTTTGTCTTTGTATTGCTGAAACAAGCGGGCAATGGGTTGTAAATATAGAGAATCCAGCGTTGGCGGTGTTTGTGGGCTTTCTTCAGGCTTTTCGTGGGAAACGACCAACTTCCCGTTCCGTAACCAAATATCGGCCTCGATAAAGTCGGCGCGCTGCTCATAGGCTTCTACGAATGGACGCACTTTGGTATAATCGTTGTGCGCATGAATTTTCTGAGCCAGTGTAGTCGACGCCGACGACAGCAGGAGGGCTAGGACAAGACGATAGTTCATGGTGGATTATCTGTAGTTTCGACAAAGTAACACAGCTTATCGGCGAAACCAAAACCAATGCGTACCTTGTCGTTTTAGACCAAACCACTATTTTTGACTAAATTTAGTAAGCGTCATCACTTATTAAATTCAAGAGAATGTTCTCTACTTCATTTAGAGTCTCCATTCGTCATTGTCTATTTATTATTACCCCGTAAAATGGATTTACTGAAAGGAAAAGTTGCGTTGATTACCGGTGCGTCGCGCGGAATTGGCCGGGCTATGGCCGAGAAATTTGCAAAAGAAGGTGCCGATGTTGCCTTTACCTACCTGTCGAGTGTAGAAAAAGGGCAAGCGCTGGAAGAAGAACTCAACGCGTTTGGCGGACGGGTAAAAGGTTACCGTTCTGACGCATCAGACCATAAAGCTGCCGAAGAACTCATTGCTCAGGTACTCGCCGATTTTGGCAAGCTCGATGTGCTCGTTAACAACGCAGGCATCACGAAAGATGGCCTGTTGATGCGCATGACCGAAGAACAATGGGATACCGTAATTAACGTTAATCTAAAGTCGGTCTTTAACCTGACTAAAGCGGCCATCAAATCCATGATGAAAGCGAAGTCCGGTTCTATTATTAATCTGACATCTGTTGTTGGTATCCGGGGCAACGCGGGGCAAGCTAATTATGCCGCGTCGAAAGCCGGTATCATAGGCTTTACTAAATCTGTTGCGCTTGAATTGGGCTCCCGGAACATCCGCTCCAATGCCATTGCACCGGGTTTTATTGAGACCGAAATGACGGGCGAAATCAATGAAAAGGCACTGGAAGAATGGAAACAGCAGATTCCCATGAAACGGGGTGGCCAACCTGAAGAAATAGCTGATTGCGCTGTTTTCCTAGCCTCCGACCTCTCCCGCTACATCACCGGTCAGGTGCTGCAAGTGGACGGAGGAATGCTTACTTAGTAGTAGGAGCGAGGAGTTAGTCGTCTCCTAATTCCTCGCTCCTTACTCCTCACTCCTTATAAGAATGAACTTTATTTTCCAATCCTCACCCTGGTGGATCCTGGTGTGTCTGCTCGTAGGGGCCGTGTACGCGTTTGCAATGTATCAGCCGCTCCCGCGCCTTGTAGGCAGTGGTACTGCCATGGGAGGGTTCGACAAGCGAACTACTTATGGGCTCGCGGCCTTACGGTTCGTCGTCGTCAGCTTTCTGGCCTTTCTGCTCCTCAATCCGCTGATTCGGAGTTTGCGGACGCTGACTGAAAAGCCGAAGGTTGTGCTGGCCATTGACAATTCTGAGTCCGTAGCAGCCGCCGGTAGGCCCGCGCTGACCCGGGCGCTGACAAGTTTGCAATCGCTTCAGCAGCAACTGGCCGACAAAGGATTGGATGTATCGATTCGTACGTTTGGCGATTCGGTGACAAATGGTGATTTGACGCAACTGCCCTTTACGCAACGTACCACCGACCTAGCCGGACTGCTATCGGGTGTGCGCTCGGATTATGAAGGGCGTAACCTGACCGATGTCGTTCTGGTGTCTGATGGTATTTTCAATCAGGGCTTGTCACCAACGTTTGGGCAATACCCGTTTGCGGTGCAGACCATCGGCCTTGGTGATACAATCCCGAAAAAAGATATTCAACTGAAGGGCATTATTGCCAACCGCATAGCCTATTTGGGGAATCAGTTTCCGGTAAAGGCTGAGGTGGTTACCAATGGTTTTCAGGGCCGAAGTGCAACCGTGGTGCTGCGGCAGAATGGCAAAGAATTGAGTCGTCAGTCGGTTAATCTAGGAAAGAATGACACGTTCGATCAACTGACGTTTCAGGCTACAGCGACGCAGAAAGGTGTTCAGCATTTTGTGGTTGAAGTGCTGCCCCAGCCGGGGGAGTTCAGTACGCGCAACAACCGTCAGGATGTGTACATTGATGTGATCGACGGGAAAGAGAAAGTGCTGCTGCTGGCCCTGTCGCCACACCCGGACATAAAAGCCCTTCGAAGTATTCTGGAGAAGAATCAGAATTACGAACTCGATATCCGAATTCTGACCGGTACCCCCGCCGAAGCCACCCCACCCGCTGACAAGACGTATGATCTGATCATATTCCACCAGATTCCCGACAATGGGAGCGTAGGTACCGCGCTGCTGCAAAAGTATCTGGCAAAGAATACGCCCGTACTGTTCGTTTTGGGGAACCAATCATCAATGGGGCCGTTCAACACGTCGAATCCGGTGATGCAGATAAACGCCCAGCCCAATCAGAGTGATAAAGTGACGGGCTTTTTTAACCCAGAATTCAAGCAACTCAATCTGGACCCCGCCCGACTTGATATTCTTGCCAAGTTGCCGCCTTTGCTTGTACCTTATGGCGAGTTTCGGTTGCAGGCTGGCAGCGAAATTGTTCTCTGGCAACAAGTGGGCAGTGTCCGTACGACTAAGCCCCTGCTGGCACTTAACGTAACAAGTCCTCGTAAAACGGCAGTGCTGGCGGGTGAAGGCTTATGGGCCTGGCGGCTTGAGGAGTTCGCCCTGACCGACAAACAGGAAGTGGTTGATGAACTAATTCAGAAAGTAATTCAACTGATTTCGGTTAAAGAAGACCGCCGTAAACTACGCGTTTATCCAATCCGAAGTGAATTTGTGGCCGGGGAGAAAGTTATTTTCGAGACTGAACTCTATAATGATATTTACGAGCGATTGTTCGATAAGCCGGTTCATCTCGATATCACGGATGAGAAAGGGCTGACCCGTTCGTACAACTACACGCCAACCGAAGCAAATAGTCGGTTTGAAATCAGCCGGTTGCCCGAAGGTGCCTATAGCTTCAAGGCGAGTGTTACGGTCAATAATAAAGCGGAGCAGTCGACGGGTCAATTTGTGGTGCGTGACCTGCAACTCGAAGCCATCAACACCACTGCCGATCATGGCTTACTTCGGCAACTGTCGCAACAAACGGGCGGGCAGTTCTATAACGCCAGCCAGACAGACGCGCTCGTTCAAACGCTGATAAACCGTCCGCACCCGGCCAGGCTAACAAGCACCGAAGAGATGAACGAGCTGATCAACTGGCGTTGGTTGTTCTTCGTTGTACTTACCCTGGTGGCCGTCGAGTGGGGTTTACGGAAATTCTACGGCGGGTATTAGGTATTTGTAGTGCCGACCAGGACGGACGGCACTACAAATAATTGGCGGTTATGAAACGAACCGCGCTTTTACCTGATCTTCCAACTTTTGCCGCTTCCCGGCAAAATAAGCGCCCCAATTCGTAAGTTGACTGATGAGCTGATCAAATGCAAAGGACTGTTGCAACAGGAGCATGTTCAACTCGAATATACCAAAATTCCCCTCCTGATTATTCCCCACTCGCTGCGGCCTCGGCCCGCAGGGCGTACTGCACAAACCGGATGTCGCTGAACGAGATATCGCTGCCCAGGGCCTGCCGTACTTCGGTCAGGGTTTCGGAGGGATAAGTTTCCAGGTACGAGCGGATACTGGCAATTTTTTTAGGAGATAGCACCGATTCAACGTCCAGATCGCCCGAGCCCACGTAGCGAACTAGGTGACTCTCGACCGTTGAAACGGCCAGACTTCGCTCGGCGGCAATCTGGTCGATGCTTTTGCCCGATTGAAAGAACGCCAGCGTAATGGCGGGCGACAGTTCCTTGGGCTCTTTTGGAGTTTTTGGCTCTTTGATGGGCTTTTCTTTGGGGACTTTACCTTTAGGCGTTGCTACACTGGCTACCCGGCCGCCGGGGTTCTCCTGAACGATGCGGAGAATATCGGCACCAATCTGGCGTACTTTCGTTTTGCCAAACCCCTTGATAGCCAATAGTTCGGCCTCGGAAGTTGGACGAATCCGCGCCAGTTCAACGATGGTTTTCTGGGGTAGCACCATAAAGCCGGAGGTGTTGTGTTCACCAGCCATATCGTTTCGCCACTTCATCAGGGCTCCGTACAGTCCGCCACGTGAAGACCCTTCCGAAGCGCTCGTCTCGGTGGGTTGGGGTTCCAGTTTTTTGCGCTCGGGCTGGAAATCCAGTTCGGCACGGTTCCGGGCCTGTAGATAGCTTAACGCGTTGAACCCCCCCCGGCAACTTTCAAAACTAAGCAGCTTACTGAACAGTTCTTTTTCCAACTCATCCAGGGCTTCCAGCAGCAAATCGCGAACCTTCTTGTTGTCGCAGTCGGTTGGGCAGCGCTGCAGCAGCGGCAACAGGTCGGAGCCGAGCAGCGACTTAAAATAGGTCCCCGCTTTGCGGACTCGCTCCTGCAAAGCCTCGTTATGTTCCGGCAGCTTTTCGCTGGCGAAATAGCTGGGTAACTGTTGCTGAAATCGCCCCGATACATCGCTGGCTTTTTCGCGCAGCAGATCGGTCAATTGAGCGAGTATAGGCGGACATTCGGCGTCCAGACTGCTAGCGTGTTCGTTCACCACCCGCCGACAACGGTAAAGCAGGGAGTTGGCCCGCTCGAATGAGAAAAGTTCGCGCAGGAGGTGTTGCTGATTCGTTAGTTTCGCCTGATGCAGGTGTTGCTCATTGGGCGTTTGCTGTTGAACCTGCTGGTGGAAATCTTCCAGTTCAAGTTCGGTTTTGATGCTGTGCGCCGGAATGGGTTTCCGCAAAACCAGCCCATCCAGTGTTTTACAGCGGCTTAACGCTACATACACCTGACCGTGAGCGAACGCCGACGAAATATCCAGAATGGCCCTTTCAAACGTCAATCCCTGGCTTTTGTGAACGGTGATGGCCCAGGCCAGTTTGAGCGGCATCTGCCGGAAGGTACCAATCGGCTCACTCTTTATCTCTTTGGTGGCTGGGTCCAGAGTATATTTTATGTTCGTCCAGTCAACGGGATATACGACAATTTCCTGCCCATCCTGGTGGCTTTTGACGTAAATAGCCGAATCGTCCATGTCGGTAATTCGCCCGATCTTGCCGTTGTAGTACAGCTTTTCGCGAGACATATCGTTTTTGATGAACATCACCTGAGCGCCCACCTTTAACTCAAGGCTGGCTTCGGTGGGGTAGGTATGCGCCGGAAAATCCCCCTCAATGGTTGCCGTAAACGTGCGCGGCTTGCCCTTCAGCTCCAGTAATTTCTGGCTGTTTATCTGCTGGGCGGCCGTATTATGGGTCGATAATGTAATATAGCCTTCATCCTCAGCGGGTGAAAAGTCGGGAATATATCGTTGATTCAGGTTGTCGAGCTGAGCGCGGGTAACGGTCTTCTCCCGGATACTGTTGAGCAGGCTGATGAATCGCTCGTCGGACTGCCGGTAGATGTGCGTCAGCTCGATAGGCACGTAGGATGTCTGTCGCAGGGCTTTACTTCCGAAAAAATAGCCGGTATCGTAATAGGGTCTCAGCAGGGCCCAGTCTTCATCCTTAATGACCGGTGGCAGCTGCTGCATATCGCCGATCAGTAATAATTGAACACCCCCGAACGGAGCTGAACTGGATCGGTAGCGCCGGAGAACTTCGTCGATGCCGTCGAGCACATCGCTCCGAACCATACTGATTTCGTCAATGACCAGCAGGTCGAGGGTACGAAGTAAGTTGATTTTTTCCTTGTTAAACTTCTTGCCTTCGCGTTGAGTGGTTCCCGGTGTTATAGGGCCAAATGGAAGCTGAAACAGCGAGTGAATGGTCACGCCCCCTGCATTGATGGCTGCCACACCGGTTGGTGCTACTACGGCCAGCCGCTTGGCACTGAGTTGCTTGATTTGTTGAAGAAACGTCGTTTTACCGGTTCCGGCTTTCCCGGTCAGGAAAATATTTTGATTGGTATGCAGGACAAAGTTGTGAGCCAGGTCGAGCTTTTCATTTACGGAAACGGTCATAAAAACGCACAGGACATAATAGGCAAAGATACTCGTTTTAGAGACGAGTTCCAGCCATTTCGGTCATCTATCCACTACCCTTACTCTCGGCTTACGGCAATCATGACGGCTCCGGCAGCCATGAGTATGGCCCCGGCAACGATCTGCCAAGTAACTTTTTCTTTCAGAAAGACAACTGCCAGAATGACGGCAATCAGTAGCGACACATTGGTAATTGGCGATACCTGAGCCGCATTGCCCAGTTTCAATGCCCGAAAGGAGAGGAGCGAGGATATACAGGTGAGTACACCCGCCGAAATCAGGTAGATCCAGACTTTTCGCTCGATGCGCGTCACATCGGGCAGGTTGCCCTGGCTAATCACAACTGTCCAGGAAACAATAAGAATCAACACAGATTGAATAGCAAACGCCAGACTTGAATCGACGTCTTTAATACCGGCTTTGGATAAGGTGACAACCACCGCTGCGGCTACGGCAGCCATTAATGCAAAAAGAATCCACATAAGGTTGATGACAAAGGGAAAAACAGATATCTGATTATTACGTGTAACGCGTAATGCCGTTCCACACTATAACTCACAATGTCTTCCTATAAAGCAAAAAGTGAGATAAAATGATTTAATAATCTGACAGAAAGAGTATTTGACGATATCCCGGCTATTTTTGGCTTCACTAAATGTTTCCTCATTCACGTCAGTTACGAAGCGTATGGATTCCAGAAGGGACTTTCTCAAAAAAGCTGCGTTATTATCTGCGGGCTTGTCCGGTAGTTTACCCGAATCGATTCAGAAAGCGTTTGCCATTAACCCACCAGCCGGAACAACTTACCTGGATGCCGAACACGTGGTCATTCTGATGCAGGAAAACCGCTCGTTCGATCATACATACGGCGCACTACAGGGAGTTCGGGGCTTCAACGACCCACGGGCTATCCGGTTGCCCAATAGCAACAAAGTCTGGCTACAGACCAACAAAGCGGGTGAGACATATGCCCCCTTCCGGCTCAACATGCGCGATACTAAAGCGACCTGGATGAGTTCGTTGCCGCACTCCTGGGAAAATCAGGTGGATGCCCTGAACGGAGGAAAGAACGACAAGTGGCTCGACGCCAAAAAGTCGGGCAACAAAGCATATGCTGATATGCCCCTCACACTAGGCTACTACAACCGGGACGACCTGCCGTTTTATTACGCCCTGGCCGATGCCTTCACCGTTTGCGATCAGAATTTCTGCTCATCATTGACGGGTACAACGCCTAATCGGCTGTACTTCTGGACGGGTACCATCCGTGACCCTCGCAACCCGCAGGCTATCGCCAACGTTCGGAATGAGAACGTGGATTACGACGCGGAGGTGAGCTGGACAACCTTCCCTGAGCGGCTGGAAGCGCTGGGTATTCCCTGGAAAATTTACCAGAACGAGATCAGCTTGCCAACCGGGCTTGAAGGCGAAGCCGATAACTGGCTAAGTAACTTCACGGACAACCCCATCGAGTGGTTTTCGCAGCACCGGGTACGGTTCCATCCCGCCTATTACGCACACATTCAACAAGAGGAAAAACGCCTTCCCGAACGCATCAAGGCACTGGAAGGTAAACTGAAAAGCCTTACTGAAACGGACAAAGATTACCCCAAAATAAAACGGGAACTGGATAATCAGCAGAAATGGCAGAAAATAGTCGAGGTCGATCTGGTTACCTATAGCCCGGAGAAATTTGAACAACTTTCACTGGCCGAGAAAAATCTTTGCCGGCGGGCCTTCACGACCAATGTCAATGACCCACACTACCGCGCATTAACCCCGTTAACGTATCAGGATGGCGACGCGACCCGTACAGTGAACGTCCCGAAAGGCGATGTGTTGCACCAGTTCCGGGAAGATGTTAAAAACAAAGCCCTGCCTAGCGTTTCGTGGGTGGTGGCCCCCGAAAACTTTTCCGACCACCCGTCGTCGGCCTGGTATGGTGCCTGGTACATATCCGAAATGCTGGATATACTGACTCAGAATCCGGAGGTTTGGAAAAAGACGATTTTCGTGCTGGCCTACGACGAGAACGATGGTTATTTCGACCACATCCCCCCGTTTTTGCCCGCTCACCCCGACCAGCCCGAGACGGGAAAAACCAGCAAAGGCATTGACACCCGCGCCGAATTTGTGACGCAGGAGCAGGAAAGTAGCCGTAAGAATCGGGGACGAACCGGTCCGATTGGCCTTGGTTTTCGCGTGCCGCTGGTCATCGTATCGCCCTGGAGCCGGGGCGGGTATGTGTGTTCGGAAGTATTCGACCATACCTCGACACTACAGTTTCTGGAGAACTTCCTGAGCCACAAGAAGGGCAAAAAGATCGAAGAGTCGAATATAAGTACCTGGCGTCGCACCGTTTGCGGTGACCTGTCGTCAGCTTTCCGGCCCTACAACGGCGAGACGATCAGAATGCCGAAATCGGTGGATAAAGAAGCGTTTATTGAGGCCATTCATAAAGCGCAGTTTAAGGGTGTGCCCACGAATTACAAACGCCTGACCGAAGAGGAGATTCGGCAATGCAACACCCGCCAGGCATCACCTTATCTGCCAACGCAGGAAGAAGGTGTCCGCAAGTCCTGCGCCCTGCCGTATGAGTTGTACGTGGATGGGCTTGTAGCGGACAAACAACTTTCGTTGCGGTTATCGGCAAAACAGGAGGCTTTCGGAAAGCAGTCGCTTGGGGCACCGTTTCAAGTCTACCAGCGAAAATCGGACGATGTTTCGTTACGGTCGTATACCGTTGCGGCAGGGGACGAATTGCGAGATATACTGCCCCTGTCAGACGATTTTCAGGTGTCTGTATACGGGCCAAATGGCTTCTACCGGGACTTTAAAGGCAGTACGGCCAACCCGGCTATCAAAATCGTCTGCGACTACGAGAAAGACGCGAAAAAGAAATTTACCGGAAATGTATTGGTAAAACTTAGTAATACCGATCCATCCCGGACGTATACCGTTCAGATTCTGGACAACGGATATCAAAGAAAACCACAGCCGCTTGCTCTGGCAAAAGCCGGGACTGCCGGAGCACAGAAGTCGCTGGTGCTTTCCCTGAAAGACAGTCATAACTGGTATGATTTCAGCGTAAAAGTAACCGGTTTCGACGCCTTCGAGCAACGTTATGCCGGGCGGGTGGAGACCGGAAAAGCGGGTTTTAGCGACCCATTGATGGGAAAGGTGCCCGTTCTGGCCAGTCGGTAACGGATAAATTCGTAAGTTGTAGCGTGTTGGTATGGGTGGTGTCAGGTTCTCAAGCCTGACACCACCCATACCAACACGCTACAACCTGCCAACCTGCCATATGCCCAGCGAAACACCAACTCTCAAAAAAGCATTAACACCCGTTCACTTATGGGCTATTGGCGTAGGGCTGGTTATCTCGGGCGAGTATTTTGGCTGGAACTACGGCTGGGGCGTGGCTGGAACCGTAGGGCTGCTAATTGCAACCCTGATTATCACCCTGCTCTATTTCACCTTCATTTTTAGCTTTACCGAACTCACAACGGCCATTCCCAATGCCGGTGGGCCATTTGCGTATGCTTTGCAGGCTTTTGGGCCGTTGGGGGCGTTACTGGCCGGGTACGCCACGCTTATCGAGTTCTTGTTTGCCACGCCCGCCATTGCGCTCGCCCTGGGCAGCTATGTCCATTTCCTGTATCCGGTTGTGCCGGTGGTCTGGTGTTCGATTGGTTCATTTGCGGTGTTTACCGTCATCAATCTACTCGGGATCAAAGAAGCCGCCTGGTTCTCGCTGATTATGACCATCATCGCCATTGGCGAGTTGCTGCTCTTTATTGGTGTCGTGTATCCGTATACCCGCATCGATACGTTTCTGCATAACCCGATGCCGTTTGGATGGCCGGGGGTATTTGCGGCTCTGCCGTTTGCTATCTGGCTGTTCGTTTGTTTGGAAGGCATTGCTATGGTGGCTGAAGAAGTGAAAGACGGCAAGAACACCATCGCCAAAGGGTACATATCGGCCGTGTTGACGCTGACGTTTCTCGCCCTTACGGTCATGATTAGCGTGGGCGGTATTACTAATTGGGAAAATCTCGACAAACTCGATTACCCCATGCCTGAAGCCATTGCCATTGTGCTCGGTCGGCAAAATCCGCTCACGCAGTTTTTCGCCAGCGTCGGCCTGTTTGGCCTGATTGCTTCGTTTCATGGCATTATCATCAGCTACTCCCGCCAGATTTTTGCGCTGGCCCGAAGTGGCTTTCTGCCGCATGGGCTGGCGCAGGTTAGTAAAACCCGAAAGGTGCCCGTTTGGGCCTTGGTCGCCGGGGCGGTATTCGGAATTATAGCCCTCGTTGCGCTTGACACTAGCAAGCTGGTCATCCTGTCGACCATTGGGGCTGTGGTGGTTTACATCATCAGCATGTTGTCGCTGTTCCGGCTCCGGCAAACCCAACCGGAGCTACCCCGGTCGTTCAAAGCTCCATTTTACCCCTTCTTTCCGGCCATTGCGCTGTTGCTGGCGGTTGTAACACTGGGAGCCATGATCTACTTTTATAGCGGACTGAGTTTGTTGTTTTTCGGTGGGCTGGTCGCGATAATGGTGGGCTTTATCGCATCTGGCCGCTATCGGAAAATCAGGCAGGAGTGGGCCGGAGCAGTTGAAAAGGTTGTCGACTAAACGATCAGGAAGTTCAGGTTATGCCGTATCCATTCACTATCGGGTCTTTTACCTATCGCTTTGTCGATCTGAAAGAACTGCTGGCTAAAGCCAGTCCGCTGCGTTCGGGCGATGGGCTGGCCGGGCTGGCGGCTACCAGTTATGAAGAGCGGGTAGCTGCTCAACTGGCCCTTGCCAATGTGCCGTTGACCACCTTTCTGACCGAAGTCGTCATTCCCTACGAAACGGATGAAGTTACACGCCTGATTATTGATACCCACGACAAACAGGCCTTTGCACCCATCAGCCACTTTACCGTCGGCGACCTGCGCGACTGGCTGCTGAGCAATGAAGCCGACACCCCGGTGCTTCGGCAGGTTGCCTCTGGCCTGACGCCGGAAATGGTGGCGGCTGTATCGAAACTAATGCGGAATCAGGACTTGATTCTGGTCGCGAAAAAGTGCGAAGTTGTCACCAGGTTTCGGAATACCCAGGGGATCACCGGCCATTTGTCCGTTCGGCTCCAACCCAATCATCCAACCGACGATACCAAGGGAATAGCGGCCAGCATCATCGACGGGTTGCTTTACGGAAGTGGCGATGCCATGATTGGCATTAACCCCGCCACCGACAGTCCGGCAGCTACAGCCCGGTTGCTTTACATGCTGGATGGTCTGCGGGAGAGATTCGACATGCCCACTCAGAACTGCGTGCTGAGCCACATAACTACCACCCTGCAACTGGTTGAACAACAGGTGCCGGTCGATCTGATCTTTCAATCCATTGCCGGTACCGAGAAGGCAAATGCAAGTTTTGGGGTGTCACTTTCTCTCTTGCAGGAAGCTTACGAAGCCGGTCTTTCGTTGAAACGGGGTACTGTCGGGAATAACGTCATGTACTTCGAAACCGGTCAGGGAAGTGCCCTCTCGTCGAACGGGCATCATCACGTCGATCAGCAAACCTGCGAAGCGCGGGCTTATGCCGTAGCTAGAGTGTACCAGCCATTTCTGGTCAATTCGGTGGTTGGCTTTATCGGTCCTGAATACCTGTTCGATGGTAAGCAGATTATCCGGGCGGGGCTGGAAGATCATTTCTGCGGGAAAGTGCTGGGGTTACCGATGGGTATGGATATTTGCTACACCAACCACGCCCAGGCCGATCAGGACGATATGGATACGCTGTTGACCCTGCTTGGGGTGGCCGGTATCAACTTTATTATGGGCATTCCGGGGGCCGATGATATCATGCTGAACTACCAGTCGACATCCTTTCATGATGCCCTTTACCTGCGTCGGGTACTCGGCCTGCGACCGGCACCCGAGTTTGAGCAATGGCTGCTTCGGCAGGGAATCATGGACAATCTCGGTAACCGCCTGTCGGGCAATACACAAAAACAGTTATACGCAGCTTTAGTGGACTAAACCGCATGGACGAAACGAAAAAAACGGGCATGGAAGCCGATGACTGGGAGCCGTTAAAAGCGTATACCAACGCCCGAATTGCGTTGGGGAAAACCGGCATTTCGATTCCATTGAAAGAGTCGCTTCAATTCAGGCTCGCCCATGCCCATGCCAAAGATGCCGTCTACTCTCAGTTAAATGTGCCGGAACTGGAGGCCACGTTGTCGAAAATAGGCTTGCCTGTTTATTGCCTGAAAAGCAAGGCGGAGAACCGCGACATGTACCTCCAGCGCCCCGACTTTGGCCGTTTGCTCAGCGCTGATTCCGTTCAACGGCTTCAGAAACTGAACAGCCCGTCCGCCGATGTCTGCCTGATAATTGCCGATGGCTTGTCGGCAACGGCCATCATGAAAAATGCGGGTCCGGTTGTTCAGTTGCTAGTGGAAAAAGTACGACAGGAGGGTTACTCGCTGGCTCCGCTACTCGTAGTCGAACAGGGGCGGGTAGCTATCACCGATGCAGTAGGGGAGTGGCTGCGCCCCCGGCTGGCCATCATTTTCATCGGCGAACGGCCGGGCCTCAGCTCGTTCGACAGTATGGGCGCTTACATCACCTACGCGCCACAGCCGGGATTGACCGACGAGCGCCGGAACTGCATTTCAAACATTCGAGAGCAGGGATTACCGCCCGAACTGGCCGTGAATAAGCTCATGTATCTGATTCAGGCGGCCTTTCGTATGCAGCTCACGGGCGTGACCCTGAAAGACAATAATGCCCTCGATACCAGCGTCGTTTATCCGCAGCTGCCAGAGTGAAATTGACGAAGAGGCAGCCCTTTGACCATCTGGTCAACTGATTTATAAATCCATGGGGAGGGATTTTTGGTTATATCCGTTATACTTTTGACAAGTCGTTGTTGCACAGGAACTCCGCAACGAACGACATTTGACCAACGACCATCATGAATATAGGCGATAAAGTCCGGTTGCTCCGGGCAAAAGAACAGGGTGTAGTGTCGCGCTTTTTGCCCGACGGAATGATCGAAATTGAAATTGAAGATGGCTTCCGGATTCCGGTGATGCGTTCGGAACTGGTGCCCGTTTCGCCACTGGAATCCGAACGGTTGCTTAAAACCACGAGCTATGCGCCCCAAAGAACGGTAACGCCTTCGGCACCGGCTATTCTGTCGAACCAAGGCATTTATCTGGCGTTTATGGCCGTAAATGATCGGGAATATACACTCCATCTCATCAATAATACCGATTGGGAGTTTGCGTATGTCCTGGGCGAGGAGTCGGCAGGGGCGACGGGCGGTGTGCAGTTCAGAGGGCTCCACAGCGGGTTGCTGAAGCCGAAGTCGCAGCAGAAGATGAACGATCACTACGTCCATGCTTCGTTTGAAGACTGGCCGACGTTTGTGGTGCAGGGCCTTTGGTTCCGGGCTGGGAAGTCGTCGCTGCGGGCACCGCTGGTAAAACGTTTTAAAGCCCGTACCACAACGTTTTTTAAGTCAAAAACAACCTTGCCAGTGCTGAATCTGCCCGGCTTCCTGACCCAACTGGATGCCGAAAGTGATCAGCCGCAAGCCTCCGCGCCGAATAGTAACCGAGCTCCGCAGCCCAAACGTATCAGCCCCGACGAACTGAAGGCCGAAATGCTAAAGCCTAAATCGGAGCTGGAAGATATATCGTTCGAACGCCCATCTGCAGTGGTCGATCTGCACGTTGAGAAGCTATTACCCAACGGAACCGGCAACCGGAACCCGGCCGACTTGCTCAAACTTCAGCTCGACACTTTCGAAAAAACGCTCGAAAATGCCATTGCCAGTGGTATGAACGAGATTACCTTTATTCACGGTCTTGGAAGTGGTTCGTTGCGAACAGAGCTGCATAAACGCTTGGGGAAACACCCTAACGTTCGATTTTTTGAAGATGCCCAGAAACAGAAATTTGGCTATGGTGCCACAAAGGTTACGATTAAGTGATTGTTACACAGAAATGCATAAAGAGAAAAAGAGGTATGCAGAGGCAGTAACTCAACTTATACATACGAATGTATTTCATATTCTTTGTTTATCGTTCTGGCTGAGTCTTTTTGTCGTTTCCTGCCGTCCGTCGAGTAACCGTCTGAATCCTAAAGCGCCTAAAGAAGTCTATAACACTACCAAAATGGAAGTCCAGAACGAACGGTTTTTGTCGACAGCTCACGTACCGGTTTCTATTGCGCTGAGTGATATTGAACACCAGATCAATTCGCAGGTCAGCGGGTTGATTTACGAAGACAACAGCCTGACGGACAACGGTAACGATCAATTCTTGACGAAAGTCTGGAAGCGAGGCACCATCCTGGTCAATGCACAGGACAGTCTTTTTCATTTTACGGTGCCCCTGCGTATCTGGGTCAAAGCGGGCGTATCGGTGCTGGGGTTCACGCAGTACAAAGAGACGGAATTTGAGATCGACCTTCGGTTTAAAACAAAATTCGACCTCGACCGAGACTGGTCTGTCAGCACCCATACCGAAGCGGATGGGTATGGGTGGGTGAAGCGGCCAACGATCGGTTTTGTGGGTCTGAACATTCCCATTACCAATTTCGTGGGGCGGATGATCGATAAAAACCTGGGCAGTATCACCAAAACGCTCGATCAGCAAGTTCGGCGGAATATAGATCTTCGGACGCCCGTTCTCAAAGCCTGGAATCTTCTTCGCGAGCCGTATCTGCTTTCCGACAAATACCGGACGTATTTGCAGGTGGTGCCCAAGCGGGTGCTCATTACGCCCCTTCGCTTCGAAGGCCAGGTCATTCGCTCAACAATCGGTATTGAGGGATATGCCCTGACCACCACCGGAGCAAAACCCGCAGTCAAACCAGCCGTGTCGTTACCCGATTTGACGGTGGTGGCGCAGGTGAAAGATGATTTTCAGATCGGTTTGCTGAGTGAGGCCACATATCAGGAAGCGGCTAAACTAGCCGCCGATGAGTTTGTCGGGAAGTCATTTTCGTTCAGCGAGAATCGCTATTCGATTACCGTCACGAGCATGGATATGTACGGCCAAAACGATAACCTCATCATCAAAGCGGGGCTGAAAGGGACCATCAACGGAGATATTTACCTGAGTGGACGGCCTTACTACGACCCCCGTGACCAGACTATCTCGCTGAAAGACCTAAAGTACGATCTGGATACCCGAAATATTTTGCAGCAGTCAGCCAGCTGGCTACTGAAGGGTACGTTTGCCCGTACCCTTGAAAAGCAGATGACCATTCCGGTTGGGAGCCAGCTAACAGATATGCAGAAACAGATTCAGGAGCAGTTGAAAAATAATCAGGTCATCAAAGGGGTGGTCATCAATGGTCGGCTCGACGAAATAAAACCCGATCAGGTTTATCTGACTCCCACCGCCATGCTGGCCGTTGTGAACGTCCGTGGCCGGGTGGAGGTAAAGGTTGAGGGGTTATAGTGGATTAGATGAAGTAGTAGAGTGAGTGGAGCAGGTGAAGTCAGTTCTGACTCCTACACCTACCCGCGCTCACTCCACCACTTCCTAAAACCGCCACTTATCCTTATCTTTGACCTTCCTAATCAATACAAGTTGGCTTATCGCGTCTAAGCAATCGGGCGAGGAAAGTCCGGGCAGCGCAGGGCACCCTACTTCCTAACGGGAAGGCGGACGGTTGGGAACGGCCGTTCGACAGCCAGTGTCACAGAAAATATACCGCCCGGTTTCGTGAAGAGTGAAGCGGGTGTAGTAGGTTGAGTGAGTGAATACCCATTTCACCTTCTTCATTCTCTACACTCTTCACGAAACCGGGTAAGGGTGAAAAGGTGGGGTAAGAGCCTACCGCTCGCTGGGCGACCAGTGGGGCAGGATAAACCTTAGGGGCTGAAAGACCAAATATGCGTCGGACGTGGGGCGGCCCGTCTCCGTTTCGGAGTAATCCGGATACCGACGCGGGTAGGTCGAACGAGGTGGCCGGTGACGACCATCCCAGATAAATGATAAGCCATTCGGGCGGGCCGTCAGGCTCGTCTGGAGGACAGAACCCGGCTTATAGGCTTGTATTGATGAGGTTTTTTACAATCGGTTGAGGTTTGTTGATAAAGGTTTGTATTGATATAGAATATCGTCAAACGTTTATCAACAAACCTCAATTCTTTTTTGTACCTTTGCGGCCACGTTTTACAAGGGGGATGCGTCTCCCGTCAAAAACAAACAAGCACAAATGGCTGTTAAAATTCGTTTAGCGCGTCGTGGACGCAAGAAAATGGCGATGTATGACATCGTAGTAGCAGAGTCAACCTCTCCTCGCGATGGCCGGTTTATCGAGAAAATCGGTTCATACAACCCCAACACCGACCCATCGACGGTCGTATTAAAGTCGGAACGGGCCGTTTATTGGCTTATGGTTGGTGCTCAGCCGACCGATACCGCTCGTTCGGTATTGTCGCACGAAGGCATCATGTACCGCAAGCACCTGCAGGTAGGTGTAAACAAAGGCGCTATTTCACAAGACCAGGCTGATGAAAAATTCGCCAACTGGAAAGGTGAGAAAGAAAACCGGAAAGCCGGTGCTGCCGACACCAAAACGCAAACCAAAGAGCAGGATCGTGCTGCTCGTCTGGAAGCGGAGAAAAAGGTGAACGAAGCACGTGCTGAAGCTATCGCTAAGAAAAACAAAGTTGAAGAACCTGTAGTAGAAGCTCCGGCTGCTGAAGAAGCACCCGTAGCGGAAGCGCCTGTTGCCGAAGAAAATCCGACAACGGAGGCTCCGGCTGCTGAATAATTTTTCGACGGAAACTGTTATGAAAGAGCCTGTTCGTTGTTGGACAGGCTCTTTCTATACGTAAAACGGCCAACCGGCATCCCGGTGAAAGCCGTATTCCAAGCGGCTTACCAGCCGCATTCTATTATGACTAAAGACGATTGCTATCAGCTCGGACATATCACAAAAACGCACGGCGTTAGTGGTGAATTAGTGCTTTTTTTAGACGTTGACAACGCAGCCGAATATGCCGATCTGGAGTCGGTGCTGCTGGAGGTTAAAGGGGAACTGATTCCTTATTTTATCGAGTCTATCGCCATCGTAAAAGGAAGTCGGGCCATCATTGCCTTCGAAGATGTCGATACTATTGAGCAGGCCGAACGACTAATTAACTGTGGCGCTTTTTTGCCGCTTGATGAACTGGAGCCAATTACGGACGAAACCCGTTTTTATTTCCACGAAATTGTCGGGTATCAGGTAGTTGATGCCGAAGCTGGCGAGTTGGGGATTGTGCAGGGTGTTTATGCCATGAACGCACAAGATTTAATCATGATGGATTATCATGGAAAAGAAGTCCTGATTCCTATCAATAGCGACATCGTTCTGACAGTAGACCGCACCAACCAAAAGTTGAACGTGGCCCTGCCCAATGGTTTGCTGGAAATTTATATGGAAGATAATGCCAAGCCTGGCGAAGGTGAACAGGTCAACGGCGACCACGACGATACGGATGAGGATTGATATAATTACCTGTTTACCCCGGCTGCTGGACAGTTTTTTTGCCCATTCCATTTTGCAACGGGCGCAGCAGGGCGGCTATGTAGAGGTAGTCGTTCACGATTTACGCGACTATACCGCCGATAAGCATCGGCGTGTAGACGATTATGCGTTTGGTGGCGGGGCTGGTATGGTCATGCAAATTGAGCCCATTGCCCGATGCATCCGCACCTTACAGGCCGACCGGGTCTACGATGAGGTTATCTACATGACGCCCGATGGCGAACGGCTGAATCAGCAGACAACCAATACGCTTTCCTTACGCCAGAACCTGATTATTTTGTGTGGCCATTATAAAGGCGTCGATGAGCGGGTTCGGGAACTGTTCATTACCAAAGAAATTAGTATCGGCGATTACGTACTGTCGGGAGGGGAGTTAGCCGCCTGTGTATTATCCGACGCTATTATTCGCTTATTGCCCGGCGTTCTTAACGACGAAACCTCCGCCCTGACAGACTCTTTTCAGGATAATCTGCTTGCTCCGCCCGTTTACACACGTCCGGCGGAGTTCGAAGGGTACCGCGTACCAGACATTTTACTGTCGGGTCACGAAGCTAAAATAGATGAGTGGCGGCACGAACAGGCCCTGGAACGGACGAGGATACGGCGGCCCGATTTGCTGGAGCCGTAAGTTCGAAATTAGTAAAAAACTGATTTGCTGGATTTGAGTTATTTACTTACTCAAATCCAGTTTTTTTATGCAATTATTAGTTGTTGGTGCCACCGGAGGAACCGGGCGTCAGGTGGTGGAGCAGGCGCTCGAACAGGGTCATTTTGTAACAGCTTTCGTGCGTGATCCAGCCCGGCTGCCTGTGCAGCATCCTAACCTGACCGTAGTTGTCGGCGATATACTCAAACCGGAAACCATACTACCAGCGGTTCGTCGGCAGGATGCTGTTATTTGCTCTTTAGGCGGACGACCTGGCCAGCAAGACCTGGCCGTGTTTGAAGGAACCCAAAATTTGATAGCGGCCATGTATCAGGCGGGCGTAAAGCGTCTTTTCGTTGTCTCTTCATTAGGCGTTGGAACAAGTTATGAAGAAGCCTCACTGCCGAGCAAACTATTCATCAAAACGTTTCTCCGTGGACCAATTGCCGAAAAGGAAAAACAGGAAAAAGTGGTACAGGAAAGTAAACTGGACTGGCTTATCGTCCGACCGACAAGTTTGACTAACGGGCCGGTTACAAAGCAATATCGACTTGGTGAGCACTTGCCGTTTTCGTCATTTGCGATGCCCCGAATCAGCCGTGCCGATGTGGCCGCTTTCCTGCTCGATCAGTTGGATAATCCTACAAATCTGCACAAAGCACTAACACTTACGGGGCGATAGCTTTGGCCAACCTGTTACTCCGGATGGGAGTCTACAATGGTGCAATCGCAGCGTTTTGTGGCGGTAGACAGGGTAACTGGCTTGTCATAGATGCTGTGGGCCGGAAGGGTTCTTGAGAATGTGGTGAATTTCTCCTGTATTTCCTTGCCCGCAGCATCAAAAGCGACAATTTTCACTGACACATCCTTATGCGATCGTGAAGAAAGATTTTTAACGGTCACATTCACCGCTTTTGTTACCAGTATATTGTCCAGATCAGAACAGTCGACGGTTAAATCGATCGTTTCGGGCTTAAGCGAAGTATTGTTGTATTTCGATACCACGAAGAGGGCAACACCGCCAACGACGAGTACAAACACGAGTAATCTAAAAAGGACTTTCATTCGTTGAATTTTACGGATTGTTGTTTTCCAGTGCCTGCTGGGCTTCTTTTTCCCGGCGTTTTCGTTCGCGTCGTTCCTGCCGCAGTTGTTTACGGGTTTTTACCGTATCTGCCGGGGCTGTTTCATTCGAAGGTATTTCCGTCCGGTCAGGTTGAACCGTCGGCTGTTCGTCGCTACTGCGTGTATCGTCGCCTTTCTTTCCTTTAAACAGTCGACGGAAGAAATTGCCGATGCCTCCGGCTCCGCCATCTTCCTCATTAATGTCCGCATCAGCCGGGTCGGTCATTAAGCTGTCGCCCTGGAATAAGGAGTCAACGGGAGCCACCTGCCGACGCAGCCCTTCGCGCAATCGAACATTGTAGAAACCATACGCGCCGGAGTCGGGTGCAGTAAGACCCCGCCGGGCCATAATTCGACCGATAAGCCTGAAGTAACCCCGTACATTACGAACCTGCAACGTACCATCGGGCACAAACCAGTTCAGTGCTGCTTTAGGACGCGGAACCACGAAAGCCAGGAATATACTTTCGCCTAAATTAAGCTCAGAAGGGCTTTTGGCGAAGTAATAGCGGGAGGCTTCGCTGATACCGTAGATATTTTTACCCCACTCAATGATGTTCAGGTAGACCTCATACATCCGTTCTTTCGAAACGATGTGTTCGTTTTCGATGAGCCAGACAATCAGAATCTCTTCAATCTTACGGGAAATGGTTTTATTGCGGTTGAGGAAAGCATTCTTTACCAACTGCATAGAGATGGTGCTAGCCCCTCTCTTAAACGATTTTTCTTTGAAATTGGTCGCAATGGAAACCCGAAATGCCTTCTCGTTGAACCCATTATGGGTGAAGAAGTTGTAATCTTCCGACGTCAACAGCGCGTTCCGTAAGTCGGGCGAAATTTGGTTCAGCGGGGTGTAGTCCGGATTGGTAGGGCCTACGATAATATCCCGAACGGGTTTGCCTTTCTCGTAGGGCGTGTAGACGAAGGGGCGGTTGATCGCGCTGAAATCGGTCTGCCCCATCTTAAGGATTCGGAAATTATCCTGCGTAAGGCTGGAGTTAAACTTAACCGAATCGGGCAAGGCCGTATCGAAGTGAAAGGCCAGGTTATAGTTAAGCTTGCCGTCCACCTGCATACCCTCCAGCGATTCGAATAATCCCTGCGGAAACGAATTGAAGAGGGCCTGGGCATCCATCGGACCTGTGTTCAGCTGTACGTCAAAAATCTTACCCGGTGCCAGACTCTCGGCAGATGCAACATCCGGCAAGGTATATTTCAGGAACGGATGCGCACTGACTTCACCCAGATGCAGCGTTGATGAACTATCGATTCCCACGTAATTCTCACCCACAAACAGGTTGGCATCCATAGCGGCCCGGCTAATGAGTACATCCGTCCGAGCAATGGATGGGTGATTAATGCGCAAGTTTCGAACCGATCCGGCTCCTTCAAGCCGAAACTCTCCCCGCGAACGGTCTACATCGCGAAGTTCAGCCCGTAACGTATCCGCCTGAACCTTAAGGTTATACTTTTTTTGAATGTAAGGCAGCTCAATGGGTACTGAGCGGCCATTTTGCCCTTCGGCATATAAAGCCAGGTTATATTCGCGGTCGCTGGGGTCAGCCGTACCCGCCAAATGCCAAGTCGCCTGATTCCCGTTCAATTTAATAGTCGATGAAACGGCTTCGTTCTCAATGACCGCCGTTTGTGTTAATAGGCTAAGTGTATCGTTACCGACGTCAACACCCCGAAATTCCAGGTTATTGACATGAAGGTCATCGGGTATTTTAGAGAGTATGTTATCAATTAAATTCTCCGATACATCCGCCAGATTAGTCCGGCGTCTCGTTTCCGCTGGTGCCGAGTCAGTTGCCGTCGAATCCCGTTTTTTATGCAGCAGGAAATCTATATTAGTGAGCGAATCACGCTTGATGACCTGGATGAGGCCATTCTCGAGGGTCATGCCCGATAAGCCGATTTTGCCAGCCAGCAGTGGCCAGAAGCGAACGGCCAGTTCAACGCGCTGGATACGGGCCAGACTGTCGCGCTCTTCAGGAACGACAGAAATATCAGTAAACGCCAGTGAGCTTAATCCGGTGAATTTCGCAGAACCAATCTTAACGTCGAGGTTATAATCACGCTTTGCCTTTCGAATCCCTCGTTCGAGGGCCGTTTTTAACAAGGCTTCGCGTTTGGAGTACGCAATGCCAGCGCCGACCAGGGTCAGCAAAAATATACTTAAAAACACCCATCCTGCAATCCGGAGGGCTTTACGTTGACGATACGTCATGCTTTGTGTCTATGCTCGGAAGTGCAAAGATAGGGTTTTAAAGTAGTATTAGGAGTGATGAGTTAGTATTAGGAGTTAGAAGCCAGGAGTGAGGAGTTACTGACGCATGCAATAACCAGACGCGTAATTAACTCCTCACTCCTGGCTTCTCGCTCCTAATACTGATTAAAAGTCCAAATGGCAGTTTGTCCAGCCATCGTCGAAGCGGGTGCCAAACTGTTTGTAGAAGCCAATAGCGGGCTCGTTCCAGTCAAGTACCTGCCACATCATACCCGTACACTTCGTTTCGCGGGCCATTTCGATAGTTGCATCGAGCAACAGTTTGCCGATGCCGTATCCGCGGAACGCTTCGGTCACGACAATGTCTTCCAGATATAGCCGCTTGCCTTTCCAGGTGGAATAGCGGTAAAAATATAGGGCCATACCAACAATTTTCTGGCTGTCAGAATCTTCGGCCATGATCATCCCGAATAGTGGATTCGGGCCGAAACCGTCTTCAGCCATTTGTTCAACGGTGTTTGAGACCTGATCGCCAGCCAGTTCATAAACGGCTAACTCCATAACTAAGTCAAACGCTTGTGGGATGTCGGCACGCGTGCCGGGACGAATAGAAATCATGGGTGGGAGTGGGTTGGGAGATTAAGTAAATAATAGGGAGGGATGTTGAGCAACTTATTGAAAAGACTAAAATCAGTCATTGGTATCAAGAGCCCGGCTTTCCAGTCTACTTTTCCATTTGTTGAGGGCCGCCTGAAAATCGTCGGGGAGGTCAGATTCGAATTGAAGCCATTCCTTCGTGCGCGGATGTTTAAAGCCTAATGATCGGGCATGAAGGGCCTGACGAGGCAATAATTTAAACGCATTTTCGACGAAGGCCTTGTAACTGCCAACGGGTGTTCCGCGTAAAATCCGATCACCCCCATACATGGCATCATTGAACAACGGGTTGCCGATGTGCTTGAAATGCGCCCGAATCTGGTGCGTACGGCCTGTTTCCAGCTTGCACTCAACCAGGGCCACGTAGCCCAGGTCTTCCAATGTAGTGTAGTGCGTAACGGCCCACTTTCCTTTCGATTCATCGTCGTAAATGGCCTGTACTTTACGGTCTTTTATCGACCGGCCGATGAATCCGGTAATGGTGCCGATTTGTGGATTCGGTACGCCCCAGGTCAGGGCGTTATACGTGCGCTCAATAGTATGTTCAAAAAATTGACGCGCCAGATAAGTCATGGCAAACTCGGTCTTGGCAATCACCATCAGACCCGACGTGTCTTTGTCGATTCGGTGAACCAGACCGGGTCTAACTTCACCATGTCGGGACGTAGGCAGGTTTTGAAAATGGTAGACCAGGGCGTTCACCAGCGTGCCATCCCAGTTGCCATGCGCCGGGTGGACAACCATACCAGCCGGCTTGTTAATTACCAGCAGGTCATCGTCCTCAAATACAATATTGATGGGGATGTTTTCGGGCTTCAGATCCGTTTCGCGGGGCGGGTGCGGCAGCGATACGGTAATAATGTCCGAGGGTTTGATTTTATAGCTGGCTTTCGTCGGTTTGTCGTTTACCCGAACCGATTCGGCATCGATACCGGCCTGAATTTTCGTGCGCGTGGCATTCTGCAGCCGGTCCATCAGGAAGCGGTCGATGCGCAGCAGGCTCTGGCCTTTGTCCACCACAATACGGTGATGCTCGTATAATTCGTCGTCTTCTGGTAATTCGTCTTCCGTTTCCGCCACCGTTTTTATAACTAAAAAACCTATTCACTTTCAAAAAGGCTATAGGTTTGTAATGAATCGTCAAAAATACGTAATATGGACGAACTTGCCCGTCAACTCGCCAATTTGGTCGGCAACTCACCGCTTAAATTAATTGAAGCTCCGTTTCCGGAACCAGTGCCCATCCGTTTATTTCTTAAGCGGGATGATCTGTTGCACCCTTACGTATCGGGTAATAAGTGGCGTAAATTAAAGTATAACCTACTGGCCGCTCGCGCCCGGAAACTGGGTACGTTACTGACGTTTGGGGGCGCGTATTCCAACCACCTCTACGCGACGGCAGCCGCCGGACAAGTATTCGGTTTTCGAACCATTGGTATCGTGCGGGGCGACGAACTCGCAGGAAAGCCGCTCAACAGCACATTAGCTTTCTGTCGGGCCGCTGGCATGCAGCTTCATTTCATCAGTCGGGAAGACTATCGACGCAAAGAAAATGCCGATTTTCTGGATGCGTTAACGGCCCAATTCGGCCCCTGCTATGTAGTACCCGAAGGCGGAACCAACGACCTGGCCATTCAGGGAACAGCGGAAATCATCCCCGAAATAATTGCCCAACTCGGCTGCATACCCGATTTTGCGTGCTGCCCCGTGGGTACGGGCGGCACAGTAGCCGGACTGGTGAAATCTGCTACTGAACAGACGGAAGTGTTAGGATTTATGGCGTTAAAAGTACCCGACAGCCTCTGGCTTCCGGTGGAAACAACGCCGAAAGCCAGAGGCTATCGGGTACCTGATTATCACTTTGGCGGATACGCCAGAACGACGCCAGAACTGCTGAATTTTATCAGCAATTTCGAAAAGAGAAACGACATCCTGCTGGAACAGGTTTATACCGGGAAGATGCTTTACGGGATTTACGACCTTGCCCGGCAAGGCTATTTCCCCGAAGGAGCCACCGTCGTAGCGGTTCACACGGGTGGGTTGCAGGGCAGGAGTAAGGCGCTGGATTTAATTTAGACGGCTGTCTGGCGACGGAGAGAATGCTGTCGTTTTCGCCAGAGCCAGATAACTGCCAATAAGCTTAGTATGCTAACAATAAGCCATTTTAGCGTTGTTGGCTGTAGTTTTATGCTCACCCAGTTTCCTGCTGAATCAAGCGTTAAAAATAAACCCCATCGTTTGGCAAAGGCATGCCCATTCGAAAACTGACTCACTTCATCGTAGTTGGCAGGAATGATTTCGTGACCTGACGTATCCATGAAACCAAATTTCCCCGCCCGCCTGACAACGGCTCTGCCATCCTGAAAACCAAGGATGGTTTCATAATAAAAGGCGGAAAGTAGTTTACCGGTTGTGTCAATGAGTCCCCAACGATTATTTCGTTTAACAATAGCACGATCCAACTGATCAAAAGGGCGAGCATCCTGAAATTGAAACACAATTGCGAGCTTACGTTGGGCATTCAGGCAACCCCAAACGCCGGATTTCTTCACCCAGACGAATGATGTTTGTGAAGGATACGTATCATCAAACTCAAATGGAACAACCACGTTTCCGGTTTTTGTTTCTATGAAACCAAATTGATTCCCCTGCCTTACACGGCGGTAACTTTTCCAGAAATAAGCACTGTCTGCATCTATATCATCATAAATCAGCGGCACCTTCAGGCGCGCTGATGCGTCAAGGAATCCCCATTTTCCGTTCTTTCTAACAGGGCGGAGGTATCCAGGAAAGAAAGGGGCAATGGTATCGTAGATGAAAGGGACGAGTAGACGCCCCGATTGATCTATGTAGTTTCCATAAATCGTTTCGCCATCAACGTCATAAAGTTGGGTGTGATTGCCATTATTACGACCATCATCGTAAGGGGGAAGCCAGAAACCTTGCTTTGGCACCTCCACGAACGCTAAATTTCCTTGGAATGAGCTGCTACTGTACACGGGATTTGGCCTGAGAGCGACTTTTCCTTCTTTGTTAAAATAGGTGTATGCATTGCCCCATGAAGTGGATGTCTGATGCGATTCCACTAAACCCAGGCCATCGTGGAAATCTGAAACGTAGGTATACTGGACCGGTATAACCAGGCGACCGGTTTTATTGATATAACCATATGTAAAGTCGGAGAGAATTTTGCCAAACTGATTGATCTCTCGTTTACCCCTACCAACAATAGCCATACCCTCGCTGAAGTTATAAATCGTGTCATACTCCAGTTGAGTGAGTAATCGGCCTGACGAGTTAGCAACACCCATTTTGCTGCCTTTTGAAACAATTAACAAATTGTCGGAGGCTCTGATCGTTTCAAAATGATCAAAAAGAGTTGATGAGATTGGCTGAGCCTGAGAATTATCTAATCCTAATGTTAGCAGGATAAGATGTAGTGATCGGAGCAACTTTCTCAAAAATTTCATAGATGATTATTTGTTTAAATTTATTTATTCTTGGTTAAAGACAAAAGCGAAGTGCCCTTCTTATAGTTTAGATGAGGAAATGCCATAATTTGCCGATCTTAAGGTTAATTCATGATGGAAACGATATTCACTACCGAGCGAGTCAGGCCGTTACTGGCTCAGGTTCGCCAGTTTGTCGAAACTGAGCTTATTACACTCGAAGACGGCTTTTCGCATCAGAATCTACGCGCTATTTTGCCCATTCTCGATCAGAAACGGCAGCAGGTGAAGGATGCTGGTTTATGGGGTCTGCACTTGTCGACTGCCGAGGGCGGACATGGTCTGACACTCTGCGAATTTGGGCAGATCAGCGAAGCCCTCGCCCATGCGCCGTTTTTCGGTCATTACGTCTTTGGCTGTCAGGCACCCGATATTGGCAATACGGAGCTGCTGCACAAATTTGCCTCAGCCGAATTGAAAGAGCGCTATCTGAAGCCATTGATGGCGGGCGAAATCCGTTCGTGCTTCTCCATGACTGAACCGGAATTCGCGGGATCGAACCCCACGCGTATGGCTACACTTGCTGTGCGAGAAGGGGATGAGTACGTTATTAACGGGCGGAAATGGTTTACCTCTTCGGCCGACGGAGCCGCCTTTGCGGTAGTGATGGCCGTAACAAACCCCGATGCCGCTCCACACCAGCGTGCCAGCATGATCATCGTCCCGACGGATACACCGGGGTTCAACATTGAGCGGAACATTCCGGTGTTTGGTGAAGCGGGCGAAGGCTGGTTCAGTCACGCCGAAGTAACCTACTCAAACTGCCGGGTGCCGGTAGCGAACGTCATTGCGGGCGAAGGGATGGGGTTTCGACTAGCGCAGGAACGACTGGGGCCGGGTCGGGTCCATCATTGCATGCGCTGGATTGGTAATGCCGAAAAAGCGCTGGACCTCCTGTGTAAACGGGCGGCTACCCGCGAGATTGAAGACGGCGTAATGCTCGGCGAAAAGCAGTTCATTCAGGATTTTATTGCCCAGAGCCGGGCCGAAATTGATGCCAGCCGTTTGTACGTACTCAATACGGCACACATGATCGATACGGTGGGGGTGAGTAACGTCCGGGATGCTGTGTCGGCCATCAAGTTCTACGTGGCAAACGCGTTTCTGCGGGTACTCGACCGAGCCATTCAGGTACACGGTGCTCTGGGCGTTACGGATGATACCGTACTGTCGGCGATGTATCGGCACGAGCGGGGTGCCCGGATCTGGGACGGGGCCGATGAAGTGCATAAGCAAAATCTGGCTATCAGTATCCTCAAAACCTATGGCTTGGATGTTAAAAAGAAAGCCCGTGAACTGCGTCAGTTTCGTCAACTGATGGAAGCTGAGCGAATGATGAATGCAGAATGATATTTTTATGATTAGTCCTGATTTACCCCGTTCGGTTCGTTCGGGTGAAGAACTTGATTTGCCAAAGCTGAACGACTTCTTTCAGGCCAATGTGCCGGAAGTAGGTACCGTAACCGCCGTTCAGCAGTTTTCGGGTGGTTTCTCCAACCTTACTTATTTGCTTCAAACGGCCGATCAGGCCTATGTGCTGCGTCGGCCGCCGTTTGGGGCTACTATCAAAGGTGGGCACGATATGGGGCGGGAGTTTCGGGTATTGTCGCTTTTGCAGGGTCATTACGACAAAATACCCCGGCCGGTGGTCTATTGTGAGACCGATGATGTGCTGGGGGCGCCGTTTTATATTATGACTCGTATAACGGGTGTGATTCTGCGGGCGTCGATGGCACCAACGCTGAATCTCCCTCCTGAGCGTATGCGGCAACTATCCGAAGCCCTGGTCGATAACCTCGTAACCATCCATAATCTTGACATAAGCAAAACGGGTCTTAATCAATTAGGAAAGCCTGAGGGATATGTGCAGCGGCAGGTAGAAGGATGGATAAAGCGGTACCAAAACGCCGAAACAGATAAAATTCCGGCGATGGACACTACCGCTGACTGGCTTCGGCAAAACTATCCCGGCGAACAGGCCCCCGCGTTTTTGCACAACGATTACAAATTCGACAACGTCCTTTTCGCGGCCGATGAAACAGCGGGTGAACCTTTGCCGGAAATAAAAGGGGTGTTGGATTGGGAGATGGCTACCGTTGGCGACCCACTCATGGATTTGGGCGCTACGCTGGCCTATTGGTCTGAAACAAGTGATAGCTCGGCCTACAGAAATTTCAACCTGACCTGGCTTCCGGGTAATCTGACCCGACAGGAGGTTGTGCGTCGCTACGCTGAGAAAAGCGGTCGTGATTTGAGCGACATCCTGTTTTACTA
This sequence comes from Spirosoma sp., assembly GCF_026391055.1. Classification (GTDB taxonomy): domain Bacteria; phylum Bacteroidota; class Bacteroidia; order Cytophagales; family Spirosomataceae; genus Spirosoma. Next base: position 351,728 of record NZ_JAPLET010000019.1, read on the forward strand.
CGTGTTCGGGCTTTATAAAAACGCCGTAATTGCCCAGCAGATCTACGCCCGCTGGAAACAGGGGCATAGTCAGGACGCGCGTTTTGGCCATCTTTTGCCCATGATCATGGAGCTGGCAACCAAGGCCGCTAACGCTATTGAAACGGGCTTGTTGTAGGGGCCGGTACGCTGGCCCGGCGCAGTCGGTCATTCATCGCAAAGCCTAATCCTGCATTCGGCAGGGGTTCGGCGTAGATCAGATCAATCGGCAGGGTGTCTAATTCCCGAAGGTAGGCAAAGAGGTTTTTGGCCGCTTCGTTCAGGTCACCCGTAGGCGAGAGAATACGCTGATTGCTGGCCGGAATACCGCCAAACGGCTCCCGGAAGGCCAGGGCCCCGATTCGTCCGGCCGGTTGGGGACTTTCTCCGGGCGATAAAAGCACAAGCGGTTTCCGGGGGGCATAATGGCTGCTCAACATGCCCGGTGCCTGCGGGTTCGACGTTGAATGCGTGCGTACCGAAACCGATCCGATAACGGCCTCAATCTGGTCGAGTGCCATGCCGCCCAGTCGAAATACGGTAGGCACATTATTCTCAAATCCGACAATCGTCGATTCTATCCCTACTCCGGCCGGTCCGCCATCAAGAATGTATGGCACCTGATCGCCAAGCTGATCGGCTACATGCTGGGCTGTGGTGGGACTGATATACCCGAAAGGGTTGGCACTTGGTGCCGCCAGCGGGAAATTGAGCGAGCGCAGCAGATCGAGGGTGAGCGGATGGTTGGGAATGCGGACCGCAACACTGGAAAGGCCCGATGTAACGAGGTCTGGGATAAGGCTTTGTTTGGGAAGGAGCAGGGTTAACGGGCCGGGCCAGAACGCTTCGGCCAGTTTTCGGGCTGGATTGGGTATATCGGTGACAAACTGGCTAACCTTGTCGATTGAGTCTGTATGAACAATGAGGGGATCGAAAGAAGGACGATTCTTTACCTGAAAAATTCGTAAAATGGCGTTGGTGTCGAGCGCGTTACCGGCTAATCCGTATACAGTTTCGGTAGGGATACCTACCACATTTCCTGATTCCAGAAATTCTTTCGCCTTCTTCCTGTCAGTTCCTATCTGTGCCATGATTTTGTGGCGCAAAGATAGCGAGAAATTGTAGAGCAGACGGACCCCTACGCAACCTTAAAATCTATTGACTTGGATAGAAGGCTGCGCAGGGGTCGTCTTACATGGCCGATTAATGATGTCCGCCGGGACCGTGTACGTGGCCGTGTGCCAGTTCATCCTGCGTTGCATCCCGAACGTCAACGACTTCAACATCGAAATGAAGGCTCTGGTCGGCCAATGGATGGTTGGCATCAACCGTAACGGTTTCCGGGCCGACATTGGTAACTGTTATAACCTGTCCGTCGTTTGCTTCAAACTGCATTCCCACTTCAATGGGCTGCCCGCCAAACGCCCGGAGCGGAACTTCTTCTACCAGTTGAGGATCACGTTTGCCATATCCTTTTTCCGGAGCAACATCCAGTTTGAGTTTATCGCCGGCTACGCGGCCTTCCAGCCCTTCTTCCATGCCGGGAATCAGGTTGTTAGCTCCGTGAAGGTAGTACAGTGGGTCGCGACCCTCGCTCGAATCCAGTACAGTACCATTGCTATCACGCAGGGTATAATGGATAGCTGCAACTTTGTCTTTTGTAATATTCATGATCGGTTTTGCCCTATGTTGATTCTTTTTTGATAACAAGTGAACGGGCAAAGTTGCTGTAATTTTTTGGTATAATTTGTTCAGACTACTACCAGAAAAGGCATTTGGGCCTAGAGCGGAGGTTTAATCATAACTTGATTTGTACCAGAAAGAGCTTAAAGTCTGGTAACTATGCCGGTACTTGTTGTCTGGATGCCGCCTTGAAAAAGTGCTGAACCGGTCCGGGTAAGCTTGAGGAATACTAGTGCGTATTAACGTTATCCTACTTGATTTATCTGATCCAAATCCTCCGTTATAAGTTCCTTATTGATCCATGCTCCGGCTTTAGAACCATTGGCTACGGCTATAGATACCTGCCGGAAAAGAGTTGTTGCATCGCCCGCAGCAAATACATCAGGCATAGTTGTTTTACCAAACTCTGTGGTTTCGATCAGCCCGTTATCGGTCATGGCACAGCCTAACTGGCTGGCAATGTCGGTATGCTGCCGAAACTGAACGCGGGAAAAGAGGGCTTTCAACTGCACCTGGCTACCATCATTGAACCGTAGCCCGGTTAGCATACCCGCATGATGCTCAATAGCATCGAGTGGGGATTCTATAATCGGTATCCTGAGCTGTTGTAGCATTTCCTGTTGTGTATAGGTCAACGTTGAGGGACCATTGGTAAACAGGGTAAGCTTGCTCGACCAATGCTGGATCAGGGTGGCCATTTCGTACCCTACCTCGCCGTTTGCCAGTACTCCCAGTGACTGGCCGTGTACTTCATAACCGTGGCAGTATGGACAGTGAAGCACAGAGCGGCCCCAGCATTCGGCAAAGCCCGGTATGTCGGGCATTATATCGAACAGACCTGTTGCCAGTAATAATTTGCGGCTAGTGAACGACTCGCCCGATGCCGTCGTGACATCGAATCCATCTTCCGTTTGTACGGCCGTTACAACTGTCTCTGACCGGAACTGAACGCTAGGGTAGTGGGCCAACTGGTCGCGGGCAATGCTTGCCAGTTGGGCCGGGGTTTCGCCATCGCGTGTCAGGAAACCGTGCGAATGGGGTGTTTGACGATTGCAGGGTTGCCCCGCGTCAATGACCAGTACCTTTCGTAAGGAACGGCCCAGTAACAGAGCGGCACTTAGTCCGGCATTGCTGCCGCCTATGCTAATTACGTCGTATGTAGGCTTGTTTGTTGTCATGTTGTTTGTATCGTTTATTCCAGACCAGAAATGGGGTCTTTAAATGGTTGTGGGTATTGAATTTGGTGAGTAGGGCAGCATGATATTAGGAACATGCAGTGATTCCTAATATGCAACATTGTTGCAAATATGGTAAAAGTTTATTTATTCCAAAGCATAGTTTGTAATTTTTGCAACGCTGTTGCGTTTTTTGACTGCACTTATTTGGATCTTGAATGAACCTATACCTGCCTACACGAAGTTTTGACGGCAAAGCCGCCATGCAGAAAATAGCTATCTTTGTCTTATGAACGAGCGATTCAAATATTGGCTCAAACGACTTGGCTGGGGTGGGTTCCTTTTCTTCCTTATCAAAGGACTCTTGTGGCTACTGATTCCGTACCTGATTGCAAAGGGTATTTTATCCAGGTAAAACGTTAACTACTTATTTCACTTTCGTGACTATTATTTCGCTTGGGGCCGTTCAATAAATAGACGCACAGAGCCTTATGCAAAGTGTCGGTAACGCGTTGTATATTCAGTAACATAAAATATAGACTGAATATACTTATAAACGTTTACTGGCATTATGCAGGTAGGTAGAGAAGACCGTCCACGTTGGTTACCAACGGGAGTCGTGCTGGCTGTTTGTTTGCTAGGGTCTCTTTGTGTTCAGGCAACACACATTATTGGCGGAGATGTGAGTATGCGGGCAATTGGCGCCACGCCTGGCCTTTTCAAGCTTCAGTTAAATCAGTACTGGGATGAAACTAAAACCAGTTCTGGCAATCGGGATCAGTCCGTTACATTGCTGGTTTATCGAAAGCGAAATCCCATTCTTGTCGAGCGAATTACGCTCCAGCTTCAGGAAACGGTTCCTCTCACGTTTAATAATGCGGCCTGTGCTGCGTTGCGTCAACTAAGTTTTACGCAGGCCAAGTATTATCTTACTTATCAGTTCGATGTAACAAAGTATACCGATCCGGACGGTTACTACATGGTGTGGGAGCGGTGTTGCCGAAACGATAACCTCACTAATGTGAACAGCGGTATAGTGGCGGGTGTAGCTATGGTATTTTATCTGGAGTTTCCGCCCATGACCAAAAATGGCATAAGTTTTACCAACTCTGCGCCTGATTTTCGGGTACCCAATGGCGATTATATCTGTATCAATAAACCATTTACATTTGATGCCGGGGCCACCGATGCCGATGGCGATCAACTGAAATACGCACTCGTTACTCCTCTGAATGGTTATACGACCCGCCTGTTGCCAGTAAGTTCTGATGAATCGCCAAGGGCCAGTTACCCGACAATCCCCTGGGGATCAGGGTACGGCCTAACCAATATTATACCGGGAAATCCCCCCTTACGCATCAATTCGGCTACGGGCCAGCTAACGGTTCGGGCCGACAGGGAAGGACTTTATCTATTCACCGTACAATGCGAAGAATATCGCAATGGCGTGCTCATTGGTGTTGTGCGACGTGATTTTCAGCTGCCCGTCGTTGATTGCTCCAAAAATACGCTTCCTCCGGCAGTTGTTATGGCAAATGGAGCTCCCGCAACGGACTTGAACTGGTGCTCTACAAATACGCTGGTACTCACTGTTGAAAAGAATGCCGTCTGGGCCTATCAATGGCAAAAAGATGGGGCCAATCTGCGGGGGGCAACGATGGATACCCTCAAGGTGACAGAATCGGGGGTGTATACCGTGGTTAAAAGTCAGGCTAAGGTGTGCGCCAACGATACCATGTCGCAAGCGGTAAAAGTTACACTCACGAAAACGTCACCTGTCAAATTAACCATAACCTCCCCGGCCCCTTATTGCACGGGCGACACCCTGACCATACAGGCCGATGGACAGCCCGGCTCGCAATACCAGTGGCGTCGGGATGGGAGGTCGGTTACAGGTAACAAGCCAACAATAAGGGTTTACGAATCAGGGGTTTATCAAGTGGTTTCGAAATCCGAGACTGCAGATTGTGATGGTCTGGATAGCATACAGGTGACGATACATGCACGGCCTACCGCTCAGTTAAGCGCATCGGCCGGGAAACTATGTCCCGATTCCTCTGTTCAGTTGACCGCCACAAGTTCCGATGGATACCGGTATGCCTGGCAGCAAAACGGGGCTTCCATAACGGACACTTCCCGTTTGCTACAGGCACGTCAGGCAGGTACCTATCAGGTTACGGTTACGTCGCCGATGGGTTGTACTACTTTATCAAATACCATTACGCTGGGTCAGTTCGATCGTCCGACGGTTGAGTTCGATTCACTGTCACCGGTCTGCGTTACCAACGCCACTGTTGTGCCGTTACAGGGACAGCCCGCCGGGGGCGTTTATGGTGGTGTCGGGGTTCAGGGGGGACGTTTCGATCCGGCTGTTGCCGGGGTGGGCAGACATCAACTGACCTACTCCATTACATCGGCTGACGGGTGCCGTGCTTCTGCCAGCCGGTGGGCCGTTGTTACGGCAGCGCCTAAAATTACGGGCGGATCCAGGTATGGCATTACCAAAGGGGCTACGGTTCAGCTACTGACGCAGAGTGATCAACCCATCCGGCAATACCGCTGGGAGCCACCCTTGGCACTGAGCCGAACCGATGTAGCCAGCCCGGAAGCCAGTCCGGTCGAAACGACACCTTATCAGCTAACGGTAGTTGGAGAAGGAGGATGTCTGGCCACCTTTGCCACCCTTGTCGAGGTTATTGAACCGCTTTACATACCGTCTGCTTTTTCTCCCAACGGCGATGGTGTGAACGACAGCTGGCTGATCCCCAACATTAGCTCCTTTCCGCAGGCCGAAGTATCCATTTACAATCGCTGGGGGGAGTTGCTCTTTTATTCGAAAGGCTATACACAGCCCTGGGATGGCACATACCGGCAGGAAAACGTAAAAACAGGTACATATACCTACCAGATTTGGACGGGGACCGGGCCTGTGTCTACTACTTACAGGGGGCAGCTGACTGTAATTCATTAATGGGATTTATCCCTTTCGCTCAGTTTATCGGGCTTTCGGGCAATTTTAGTGGGTACATAGACCGTTTAATCAACAAATAGGGGCGTTCGCTTCGGGCTTGTAGGTAAGACGAGTCATGTGTTTCACTATTAACTAAATCCAGATGAACAGGAAAACATATTTTGGCTGGGCGGTGGCCACTGTCCTTTTTATTGGCACGCATGCCTCTATTATGGCACAGAGCCAAAATGCGGCAGCACAAACCAATACGACCATCACTACGATGAAGCCGGGTAGCTCAACCGGGAAAGATCTGGCCATCAGTGCCGCTAAGTCTGCCAACCACACCATTTTATTTCGTGCCCTGCGCGTATCAGGGCTTACGGAGCAAGCCAGTGGAAAAGGTCCATACACGGTGTTCGCACCAACAAATGAAGCCTTTGAAAAGCTACCTGCCGGTACGATGGATGAGTTCTGGAAGCCAGCGGGCAAGCCCAAACTGGTGAAGATGCTCGCTTACCATGTTGTGAAGGGAAAATTCACCGCCGATCAATTACAGGATGGACAGAAACTCAAGACCGTAACGGGGGGTACCTTAACCGTAGGCAAACAGGGCGATAATATAACCATCACGGATGGGGCTGGCAATACAGCTACGATCAACCAGGCGGATGTTGAAGCGACCAATGGCATTGTGCATTCAATTGATACAATACTAATGCCGACCTCGGCAGGACAGTAATGGGTTGAACTGGTTGACGTAAATAACACCAGTATCCAACACGAAACGCGGTGTCTCGACTTAAGTCAGAGCACCGCGTTTCGTTTGCTATTAGTACCTGTTTTTAGTGGGTAGCAAGCCAGGTGAAAATTGAGCCTGTCGGATATATTTACAACCATCAATGCGATTACGGTGTTATACAGGGTAAACACACTGAATAAATAAGCATGGATACAAGAGGAAGAAAGATTGGAATTATCGTAGCGGTGGTAGCGGGTCTAGTCATTCTTTTCCTTGTTGGACGGTATTTTATCAAGAACGAAGCCGAAAAGTCGAATCAGTCCAAGATTGAGAAAGAGGAAAAAGAAGTATCCGAAAAAGAATCCCGGCAAGTGGCTCAGTCACTACATCAAGCATGTCAATATGCGGCTTCCGTTGGTATCGACACATCGCGTTATGGGGTAGGGGGCAGTGCAGACGAAAATAAAAGCAGACTGGCAAATTTGCTTCTGGAGGTTAGATACGGTAAAAAACCGTCTCGTTTGGAATTCAACGGCCTGAAAGAATCAGTCGATTCAACCTGGGCAGCCACCGCCAACGCCAGTGAGCTGGAGAGTATGACGACTTTTGCCCCTTACAAACAACTCGTTGGGCATTACAATCGGTTGCGGAAAGCTAACAAGGCGAACTCCGCCATAGCTGATTCATTACGACTGATCCGGCAAACGCTCAACTTCTACCGGTATATCAATCGGTTCGATCCCGATCAGTTTGTGCTGGTCAATATTCCGGCGGGTGAGTTGAATGTGTTTGATCGAACGGGTAAACGACTGCTGCCCATGCAGGTCATTTCTGGTAAACCTGACAAAATGACTCCCTGCATGGTCACATACATTCAGGACATTGTTATGTACCCTTACTGGAATGTGCCTCAGAACATCGCCCTTGATGAGATGCTGCCCCGCATGAAACGGGATTTATCCTACATCTACAACCAGAACCTTCAACTTCTGGATGAGAAGAATAAGGAAGTCGATCCAGAAGAAATCGATTGGGAATCTCTCTCCGAAACGAACTTTCCCTATCGTGTCCGGCAGGCGTCTGGTTGCGAGAACTCGCTGGGTTTGTTGAAGTTTAATCTGGCAAATCCATTGGCTATTTACTTACATGATACCAATAGCCGTGACCTGTTCAAAAGTACCAAAGACCATTGGCGTAGCCACGGTTGCGTACGGGTTCAGAAACCCGTCGAACTGGCCAACCTGATACTTGGGGCTAAAACCTTCGATGCTGATTTTATGAACAAGTGTCTGATCGATCAAAAGCCCAAGACACTGCCAACAAAGAAGTTTCCGGTGTTCATCACCTACAACATTGCTGATGTGGATGCAGCCGGTAAACTCCATTTCTATAAGGATGTGTACTCGTTAGCCAAGTAAGCCGACTGCTTCAGATAGTCAGGATTTGGGGAGTAAACAAACAGGCAGGAGCCACCTTTAACGGCCTGAATTATACCTTTAGATTCCGCGTAAGGCACAGCTGGGCAACCCTGGCTGCGTCCTAACCGGCCTGTTTTGCGAATGATGTCTTCGCAAACGTAATCAGCACCGTGTAAGACAATGTTCCGGTTATAAACGTTGTCGTTGAAGCCCTTCTCCAGCCCTTTCAATTGCAGTGAAAGGCCATGTTTGCCCATATAGGTATTTAGCGTCTGGTAAAAGCCAAGACTGCTTTGGAAAGAAGACTCTGTATTGGAAAAGCGATTCGCCATCAGGTCACCCGAGTTGCGACCGTGAGAAACGTAGGTGTTGTAGAGCAGCTTCTTGTTAAACAAATCAACAACGTACAGACGTTTGTGGCTCGACGGCTGGCTGAGGTCAACAATCGTCAGCATCGCTTTGGCCGTGTCTATTTTCTGCCACCCACGCAACGCATATTCAAAAACGCTTTTCTTTAAGCCGACTTTGCTTAGATTTAGCTGATCGTATACGTCGAGGTGGGCGATGGATTTGCCGCTTTTAACGTTGGTAACGGGCGTTACCTTAACAGGCGAGTTTGGTATGCTTTTAAGTCCGGTGCCAGCAAAGTAAACGAATACCAGAGCAACCATGACCAAAAGGACACTCATCATACCTACAAACTTTCGATGTCGGGATTTATGAGAACGCATACAGATTCAACAAGCTTACGGCTGTTTTGATTCGATGAAGATACCACTTTTTTGCCAAATATAGGTAACATGACTCCTTACGAACAAGCCGTCGAAACCGAACTGATTCGCTGGCAACAGGCAATGCAGAAGCCTCCAACCGCCTTTGGAAGACTCTCAACCTCAATCCAGCGTCGAATAAATCGGATTATCCCCGACCGCATTCACGCCATTGTTACCGCTACTATCAAGCAGATGACTAGGGCTGTTTTGTTCGGTGCCGAATTCCTTAATCGGGCACCTGTACAGGGGCAAACGCTGACACAACGGGATGCCGCCGTAGCCCGACGAATTGAATTTTACAAGAAAACGAGTGCGGCCGAAGGGGGTGTAACGGGGGCGGGCGGTATTCTGCTCGGTCTGGCCGACTTCCCGCTGCTGCTTAGTCTGAAGATGAAAATGCTATTCGAGATCGCCAGCCTCTATGGGTATTCGGTAAGCGATTATCGGGAGCGGGTGTTTATCCTGTACGTTTTTCAACTGGCGTTTTCAAGTCAGGAACGTAGGCAACAGGTGTACCAGCACATTGCCAACTGGACCGAACACAGCCGGGAATTACCAGAAGATATTAATCAGTTTGACTGGCTTACGTTTCAGCAGGAGTATCGTGATTATATTGACCTTGCCAAGATGGCGCAACTCATACCGGGCATTGGAGCCGCAGTGGGTATTGTGGTCAACTATCGACTTGTAAATCAGCTTGGGCAGACGGCTATGAATGCCTACCGAATGCGGTTAATGAGTAGTGCCGAGCATCGGCTCGGCACTACATAGAAACGTCTTATCGTTTCTTCCCTTTATAATTGCCGGTAAACTTCGGAACACCGGAGCTTTCTTTCTTGGGGCTACCCAGTAAACGCTCTGCCAGATCCGGCCGTTTGAGCTGGTTTAGCCGATTGCGTATCCAGTTTTTGTACTCCGGTTTGTACCAGAAAAAGTAATTGTTCTGGGCCTTTTTCTCTTCCCGCGTCTTGGCCGTTTTAACCGGTTTCAGCGTATAGGGGTGAACGCCCGAATAGTAGATTACCTCGGCCACGGTCATGGGCGTAGGCGTAAAGTCCTGAACTTGTTCGAGTTGAAAGCCCATATCTTTCGTTTCGGCGGCCAGGTTCGCCATGTCTTGCTCTTCACAGCCGGGGTGCGACGAAATAAAGTACGGAATCAGGGGTTGCTTGAGGTTATACTTCTCCTGAATCTTGTCGTATTTCTGTTTGAACAGCTTGAAATACCGGAACGATGGCTTGCGCATCACACGAAGTGTATCATCGGCCGTGTGTTCGGGGGCAACCTTCAACCGGCCCGACACATGGCGCGTAACCAACTGCTCCATGTATTCGTCGTGGTTGCCGTCACTGTTGTTTTTGTTGAAGTCGTCGACCAGCAAATCATACCGCACTCCCGAACCGACAAATGCTTTCTTGACCTTGGGGTTGGCGTCGACCTTACGATACAGCTCCGTCATAGGCTTATGCGAGGTATCAAGGTTCGAACAGATAACCGGGTGAATACAGCTCGGGCTCTGGCAACGGGCGCAGATAGACTCATCTTTACCCTTCATCTTGTACATGTTGGCCGATGGGCCCCCCAGGTCGGAGATGTAGCCTTTGAATTCGGGGTGTTTCGTGATTTCGTCCACCTCTTTCAATACCGATGCTTCACTTCGTGAGGCCACAAACTTGCCCTGGTGAGCCGAAATAGTACAGAAACTGCATCCCCCGAAACAGCCCCGGTGCATATTGACCGAGAACTTGATCATATCGTAAGCCGGAATTGGGCCACGCTTTTTATATTTCGGGTGGGGGAGACGGGTGTAAGGCAAATCGAAGGATTTATCGATTTCGGCCTCTTCCATCGTCTTGAACGGTGGGTTGATGACCAGTATCTGATCGCCTACCCGCTGCAGAATCCGGTTAGCCTGCCATTTATTCGACTCAACTTCAACAATCTTGAAGTTAGCCGCGTATTTGATTTTATCTTCCAGACAAACCTCATGGCTGGCCAATTCGACCGAACTCCAGTCGTTATAGTCCCGCAGTTCGGTGCTGGCATCGTGCATGAATGCCACCTGATTGATGTTCCGCATCGACGAAAAAGGGACACCCTGCCGGGAAAGTTTCAGAATTTCGCGGAGGGGTTGTTCACCCATACCATAGACTAGCATATCGGCTCCGGCATCGACCAGGATAGAGGGCATTAGCCGGTCCTGCCAATAGTCATAGTGTGTAACCCGACGCAGGGAGGCTTCAATGCCACCGAGTAATACGGGAACATCGGGGTACAGTTCTTTCAGGATTTTGGTGTATACGATGGTAGCGTAGTCGGGCCGAAAACCCGCTTCGCCACCGGGCGTATACGAATCATTGGAGCGCAGGCGTTTGTTGGCCGTGTAATGGTTGACCATGGAGTCCATGCACCCGGCCGTAACCCCGAAGAAGTATTTAGGCTTGCCAAACTTCTTAAAGTCGCGCAGATCGTCTTTCCAGTTCGGTTGAGCAATAATGGCCACGCGGAATCCTTCGCTTTCCATTATGCGGCCAATCACAGCCGTGCCAAAAGCAGGATGGTCGACATAGGCATCTCCGGATACGAGGACAATATCAACTTCATCCCAGCCTCTTTTCTCGACTTCTTTCATTGTCAGAGGCAGCCAGTCTGTAAGGGGTCTTTCAATCATGAGCGTGTAAACTATCTGTCTGAAAAACACCGAATCCTGAAAATGATTCACTAAACAGTCCGGAATCCCATTTTCATGGCTTTCCGGCTACACGGCTATTCGTTACGTTACACCGATATTACGACTTCCTCTTCATTGCCAGTGTTCATATCATAGGTATCCATTTTCGGAATGGCTATTTCTTCAGCGCAATGACCTTCTCGAAGGCCGGTTTTGGCTGGTTATTGCGGTCGAACAACAGTGGATAATTGGTCCGCCCACGAATCGGCCAGCCGTTCAGCCAGCTATCGCCATCATTGACGCCCCAGAAGGTGACGCGAGTGACTTTGTCTTTCAAGCTTACCGTAAAGTTGCCAGATCCAAAGATAGGCCTGACCTGTGCAAATACTCAACTAATTAATCATCCCCACCAAATTGACGACGACGTTCTTCTTCAGCCGCCTTTTCATAAATTGTGATATACCATTCCAAATATTTAATATGTTCCAAGAAGGGTAGTTTTTTTGGCATCTGCTGGACTTGTTGGAGAACCTGCTTTAGCCGGTCGGCTCGCACTTGATCAAAGTTCACTTTCCCGGACCCAGATAGCATACCAGGTGCCCAACTGATTTTCTTAAAGTCTTCTACAGATTGGTTGTAAGTCAGAAAAGCCCGGACGCATAATAGCCATTCATCATACTTGTGTATATGTTGAAGAGCTTGTATCATGTTTCCAATCTCACTCACATTATTTGCATATATTTTTATGTATTCATCTAGGAAAATATGCGTAAGCCCTTTTTGTTCTTCGCTCACATGCAGAAAAAAAGGCTCGTAGTTTCGGCCATACCATACAAACCGTTCTTGGTTTACCATAATGTGTACTATCTGTAAAGCCCATTTTACCGCATCGGGCAGTGACCAAACAAAAGCCAAATTTTCGATCTGGGGATGATCTGTCGATTCAGTATCTGATTGTTTGTAGTGAGCCTCAATTAAATTAATCAAAAACGATGGATCGTGTGACAGAATCGCTTTCAGGTTATTATGTGAATAGTCGAAACCTGACGCTGATAAGCGTTCCATTTTGAACAATTGTAGATAGACCTTCTTGAGTAGAGGTAAATCTGATTCATTAAATAAATCAATGCGATCTTCAAAAAAATCGTGCCATAGCGAATATCGCATACCTATCTGTTCATGCCTAAAGGTTAAAATAGTTAAGATGTCTTGGTAGATAGTTGGACGTACTGCTCGATAATTCATCCACCATTTGTCAGGTAGATAAAAACCATCAATAGACTGCTCTTGGAAACACTGAATAAGCTTGTTGGCCCAGTCAATGGTTACGGCAGAAGCCGGTATCATACTGAAGAAGTTTAGCTGCCATTCAGCATTACGGTACTTGGCGCCAAAAAACACACTGAACCACTCTTCTGGCACTGCAATCTCGTAGTTAAAGGCCGCTCCGACTATACGGCTTACTGGGACGGTTAGTGGCCATTCTCGTAATGAAAACGCGGCAACCGTCTCTTTAAACAACTCAGGATTATGCTGTCTAATTCCGCTCAATATCGTCTCTAATGGGTGGTCAAGCATGGACGAAATATTGACCGGTTTACTGATCAAGTCGAAAATCTCATCAAATAATTGTTCAATCTCTAGTAATGACTCAGGATGTAGCTTTTCCCATAATTCATTTTGTTTCTTTAATCTATACTGTTCTGGCTTTTTCCACATCTCATCATCAGCATCACGCCCTCGATGGCGACGCCAGTCAAGTAGCAGGTAAAGAGAATACTCGTGGTTTTGAAAGCGTTCTGCCAGTTGATTCGTTTGGGTAGATTGTAGATTACTGCGGTTTAAGAAGCGAACGTATTCGTTTACGAAGTGGCAATCATCGAAATCGTTTGTCCTTAGATGTTGCTCAATTAGTGGTATGATATGACCCTTGTCAAATTCCCTTAGTAACTCGTTGTCAAGTGGTGAGTAAGAAGATGTATATGAAAATAAAACGGATCGGCACTCTTCAGGATACTTTGAAAACTGATCGCTGACAAACTCCCAAAGCGTACTGCGTAATGAGCTGAAGGGCTCCTGCACCGGATATGGCATTGTGGTAATTGTAATACCATGTCCTCTTGATATTGTACTTCGAAACTCAGACTGCAAGAATGAGGGTAACACAGCAAAGAGTAGACTACGGGCTGCTTCATGACCAGATTGCATTTCATCTATAAGATACTGAAGCAAAAGAGCCTGCCTTAGCTGCATGTATTGCCCGTCTTCTGGCCTAAAAGCCAACCGATCTTTAATTAAACTGGTTAGTAGTGGCACCAAATCGGGAGTACTTTCCGCAAACTTAACCAGTAGTTCAAGTGCTATGTTAAAAAAGTTATTGAAGCCACTGAAGAAGTTAAATAGCAATCTTAACCGGTCCTTCAACGGTCCCTCATCCGTTTTCAATCTCCATAAAATATTCTTTTCACGCCACTGTTTTTGTAGAGATGGCAAATTTTCAGACAGTACTAATAAGTAGTCAAGCGTTTCGGTTGGTAACGCTATGAAAAAAACATCTAAAAACTTGTAGGCCTTGGCATCGTCACTTCTGATCGAACTATAATACTGATTTGTAACAAGTTTAATGTCATTGATAATTCGTTCTTGGTCGAACGCGTTGATAACCCCATAAAATGCATCGCGGATGCGCTGTGGATAATCCTCAAAAAACTCAGTTAACAGAGCTTCGACGCTGAGTAGCTTTTTATCAACGAAAACTTGATACACGGCGTAGATTGCCAAGTTCTGGTCAGATAAACGAAAAAAACTCTGGTCAGTAAGGTAAACGTCAGCTAGTTCGTCTTTTTCTAAACCTACCAACTCAGCCGCTAGTATATCACGAGTCAAACCAAAAGCTGAGGTCAACTGACTAACGAACGACTCTTGTAGTAAGTCAATTTGCCTAAATACAGCCAATAAGCCAAGCACTTTCAAACGAGTTGGATCAACCAATAGCGATTTGTTATCACTATCAGTCAGGCTGTCATAATAGCTGACGTACAAATCAGTAGCATCGTTGAGAGCATACAGATTTTGCTCTTTTAGAGCTAGCTTGGCCGCCATAATTGCCAAACGGGGATTGCCGTTGGCCAAATCACGAATACGTTGTTGAAACCCATGATTGCCTATTGAAAATGGTTTTTCTGCAATTAACTTCACAATTTGCTCATCTGTGAACTTTTCAATAGAGTACCAGTCCCAGCGGTAAGGCTGTAGGTGTTTACTTACAACGTCAAACGCATAATCGCGAACTGTTAGGATTATTTTGAAAGAGACCTCAGGTCGAGCGTACAAGTGTTCCAAGGTTTCAAGCAAAATAGGTGTCTGCCTGTTAGCGTCATCAATTAGAAAAATATATTTCTTTCTGGATTGAACTAGATCGCTCAGATCCTCCAAAAGAGAAGCGTATTTATTCGCTATACAAAATGGTTGATAGTCTAAATTAATTTGACAGTATTTCTCTAGAACTTCCAAAGCTAAACGAGTTTTCCCTACGCCCTGCCCTCCAGTAAGAACTGTCACATCCTGACTGTTAATTTTGCCTAACAGGAGTTGTAGTTCATCTTCTCGATACCGAAGTGGGTTTGACAAGGGATTATTCTCTCCTACTGCCTTACGGGCATGTTCCCCGATGAATTCGTCAGGTGTCTGTAGCTGTAAAGTGTCAAAGGCTATGTCTAAATAGCGACGAGCTAATTGACGAAAATCGTTATGAATAGACAAGGCTAATTCACCCAAGCCTATGATTTCCAACTTAACCTGCTTGGGGCAGCTTTTGCGTAATGCCTCCTGTTGTTTGGGCGTTAGTTTGCTGGCATGAATGATGAGAATGCGATCAATTTGGTCAACGGATAGCCCCGTTTCTTTTGCATTTAAGCATTTAGCTACATCGCCCTGTAGTTTCTTCAGAACACCTGTCTGTTGCTTCGTATACTCAATAAGTACATATTTTCCATTGGGCAAAATGACATAGGTATCAGGAGTACCCTTTGTTGTTTGCATCCTACCTATCTGCGTTCCCGTGCAAGTTATATGCCGGAAATCGGCTCCATATCGGCAGAACAAATATTCATCGCAGGTGCGTTGGAAAGTAGCCCCATCGATACGTAATAATGCTGTTTCAATATCAGTAAGTCTCTGTCTCATTCAGTTAATTTGATGAAGCATAGGTATGTAAATAAATTTTCAATACCTATGCTTCATTAAGCAATTAACTTCCAGTACGTAGGAAGATTGTGCTTACCTCTTCAGTGCAATGACCTTCTCAAAGGCAGGCTTGGGCTGGTTGTTGCGGTCGAACAACAGTGGATAGTTAGTCCGGCCACGAATCGGCCAGCCGTTCAGCCAGCTATCGCCATCATTGACGCCCCAGAAGGTGACGCGAGTGACTTTGTCTTTGTGCTTCAGGAACAGCTTGAACAGAGTTTCGTAATCAGCCGCTAACTGTTGCTGAACGCTGTCGGGCAGACCAGCCGTATAGGGATTCGACTGCTCGTTAGCAGTCATACGCGCCCCTACGTCGGCTCCCTGGAAATTGCGAGGCAGCACCTCGATATCCAGTTCAGTAAACATCACCTTCACACCCAGAGCGGCATATTGCAGGATGCTCTCTTCGATGTCCTTAAATGGTACTTTGCCAACGTGCCAGTGACCCTGAATACCCACGCCATCGATACGCACCCCGGCTGCCTTGATCTTTTTGATGAGTTCAAGGCAGCCCGCCCGCTTTTTGGGTTGTTCGTTGTTGTAATCGTTGTAATACAATTCCGTTTTTGGCGCTGCCTGCTGGGCCAGCCGGAAGGCTTCCGTCACGAAATCGTCGCCGAGGTGTTGCAGGAATACCGATTTACGCATGGTGCCATCCTCGTTCAGGGCTTCGTTGACAACATCCCACGAATATACCTTGCCATTATAATGCCCGGCCACCGTTTTAATGTGATCGGTGAAGAAGGTCCGAATAGAATCAGCACTTTTGATACCACGAATGAACGGCGGCAGTTGGCTATGCCAGATCAGGGTATGGCCGTTGATTTTAATCTTATGCTTCTTGCCGAATTCAATCAGCTTGTCTCCCATCGTGAAATCGTAGGTGTCCCACTTCGGGTGAATCAGCGCCGACTTCATGATATTTTCGGGTGTGGCCATGTTGAATTGACTGGCGATGAAGGCCGTTGTTGCTGGGTCACGCTCTTCGATCTGAGCGTTATTGAGGCAGGTGCCAATACCGAAATCCTTCTTGAAGGCGTCTTTCAGAGAGGGGATTTTTTGAGCGAATGATGTGATGGGCAGCGCAACGGTTGCCAGGAAAAGGGCCGCTGTACTTAATGCGGTGGTGGTTTTTTGGGAAAGCATAGTATTCATTCAAGCTTGAGTGTTGATCCTAAGTTAAGCGTTGACAAAAACCTATAAGGTCTGAAAAGAGACCTTATAGGTTTACTTATTACTTAAACAGCACCTGACTAAACTGCATTAAATCGTGCCGCCAGACGGGCCAGGTGTGCCCACCGGCGTATTCGCTGTAGCTGTATTTGACCCCCATCTCGTCGAACTTCTTCATCATGATCTGACAGTTCTGGTAGGCGATATCCTCCTTGCCGCCCATCGAAATCCACAGGTTCTTGAGGTTGCTGTTGATGGTCGACGCGTTGTCTTTCATGAAGGCATACTGCGGATCGGTTAGCTTGGGGTTGTTGGCGAACCAGCCCGAACTGAATACGCCCAGACTGGAGAACATATTGGTATTTTTGATACCCGCATACAGCGTCTGCAACCCACCCATCGATAGGCCCGCGAGTGCCCGGTTCTTCGCGTCGGTCTCAACCCGGAAATTGCTTTCCACGTAGGGAATTGCCCCCAACTTTAATTCATTTTCAAACGCTTTCAGTACGTTTTCGGTGAAACCCGCCAGACCACCGGCGCTTACGTTACCGTCGAGCATGGCAATGACCATCGGTTTGGCTTTCCCCTCGGCGATCAGGTTATCCAGAATCATATCCGTTTTACCCTGTGTAGACCAGCCGCGCTGATCTTCGCCCCCGCCGTGCAGCAGGTAAAGCACCGGGTATTTGTCGGTCGCTTTGTCGTAGCCCGGCGGGGTGTAGACGTACATTTCGCGCCAGCTGTTGGTCGCTTTAGACAGATAGCGTTTGATGCGTATGTCTCCGTGGGGGACGTCTTTCATGGCGTAGAAACCAGCGTCTTTGTCGGGTATTTCTATGCCGCTGGCCATGCGACCCATGCCGTAGAATGTTTCACTGGCCGGATCAACAACGGCAACACCATCGATAAGGACGGAGTAGTAATGAAACCCACGACTGATGGAGTCGGTGGTAGTCATCCAGAAACCGGCGGTGTCTTTCACCATGTCGTACTTTTTGCCCAGATCGACCTGCACTTTCTGGGCGTCTGGGGCTTTCACGCGGAAAACGACGCGGTTGTCGGGTAGAATCTGCGGGTACTTGGCGTTGCGGATGTTGGTGGCCGCCGGGGTGCCCAGCACGCTGTATTTGGTCAGCGACGCCACATCGACGGTCTTGAACAGAAACTGCGAGAACATGTACAGACCGTTTTTCCAGACTTTGAAATCATGCCCGCCCGGCTCCACGTAATAGATGTGCAGCACGCTGTTCTGATACAGGTAATCGTGGGTACGTTTACTGAACGAGATCAGACCGTCGGCATCTCCGCACGAAATCCAGAGCAGTTTTAGCTTTTGTTTAGCGTCAGCGGGGTTCGGCACCAGTTCTTCAGGGCGTTTGGTGTTGGGAGCCGATGAGAAGCCGCCCACCCACGCGAACCTGTCCAGATTACCAAGCCCGAAATTCAGAGACTGCCCACCACCCATCGACAGACCGGCAATGGCGCGGTGTTCGCGGTCAGTAAGCGTCGGGTATTTCTTCTCGATGAACGGAATTAGGTCGGTCAGTAGGTCTTTTTCGAAGGTGGCGAAGGCTTCGACTTTGTCCTTCTCAAAGATATTACCCACCGCCCGGTCGTCTTTCATAGCTCGTCCGTTGGGCATCACCACGATCATGGGCTCCAGCTTGTTCTCGGCGTACAGATTGTCCAGAATCACCTGCGGTTTGCCACCGTTCAGCCACTCTTTTTCATCGCCCCCAATGCCGTGCAGCAAGTACAGCACCGGGTATTTTTTCTTTTTGGTAAAACCCGGTGGCGTGTACACCAACGCTTTGCGGGTTGTACCTACGGTTTTCGACGGATAGCTAATCGAATCCAGCTTACCCGTGGCGATACCCGCACGTACCTGATCGAAGCCTTTTGGCGCTTCTTTCTCAATTTTCTGGGCGAAGCTGCTCCCGCAGAAAATACCCAGTATGGCCGCTAATGTGATGAATCGTTTCATGCTTGTTAATTGATAACCGGTCTGTTTGGGCCGTTCAGTGTGGTTTATTTCTTGAAAATCAGGCTGACGTACTGCCGCAACGACCGACGCCAGGTTTGCCACTCGTGCGATGTACCCGGCGACTCATAGTATACGTGCTTGATGCCCGCTTTGTCGAGCGCTTCGTGGAAGCCTTTTACGCCGGTGTACATCCGCTCGGGCTCCTTCGTGCCGATGCTCACGTACACCAGTTTCATCTTTTTGTTGAACGCATCGGCGTCGGCCCAGGCACCGTCATACGCCTGTTTGATGTCGGCACCCGGCTGCAACCGACCCGCCCCGCTGAACCCGCCGATGTAAGCGAATTTATCGAGGTTGGTCATCGTGGTCTGGAACGTCTGAAAACCACCCATCGACAGTCCCGCCATCGCCCGGTTGTCGCGGTCGGTCAGCGTGCGAAACTGCTTATCGATCATCGGAATTACTTCCTTCACCAACAGCTCGGGAAACACGTTGCTGTTCATGCTGGCCGGACCCGTGGCTGTTTTGTTGATGGGCCGCGTTGGGTCGGTAGCGTAGCCGCGTTCCATCACCACGATCATGGGCGTTGCCTTACCTTCGGCAATCAGGTTGTCGAGAATAAAATCCATTTTGCCCTGCGTCGGCCAGCCGGTTTCGTCTTCGCCCGAGCCATGTTGCAGGTACATAACGGGGTAGCGCTTCTTCGTATTTTCGTCATAACCCGGTGGGGTATACACGTTGGCCCGGCGCCAGGCTTTGGTCATGTCGGAGTAGTAGTTGACCGAACGTACCTGACCATGCGGCACAGTATGGGGCTGGTAATAGTCCATGTCCTTGTCGGGAATGTCGATGCCGCTCGCCATACGGCCCATGCCATAAAACGTCTGGCTCGACGGGTCGCAAATGGCTATCCCGTCGGCAATGAGTGAGTAATAGTGAAAACCCTCGACGACAGGCTCCGTCGTGACGGTCCAGAAGCCGCTGGTGTCTTTCACCATATCGTACTTCTTCACCAGGTCGATTTGCAGCTTGCGGGCGTCGGGCGCTTTCACGCGAAACACCACCCGGTTATCAGGCAGAATCTGCGGGTATTTCTGCCCCGGAATATTGGTCGAAGCCGGTACACCAGCGTTCTGGGCCTGTACCGTCAGGGATATAAGGCAAATTAGTAATGCGATGATTATTTTCATGGTATTTTTATGATAAAGGTTTAGAGGTTTTGGATCAAAGCTATAGCCTCTAACGGGGTAGGTTGCTGGCTGGGCCCGGCTATTGCGCATAACCAGTCGATGTTAAATTCCTACGGTATATAGCTTAGTACGAACTAACCCAATCGTTTGTCAGGTATTCCATTAGCTGCTTAACGGGTCTGTGGCGTTATGATCCGGTACTTTCCACTCAGGTGCATGAGGCTGAACACATACAACAGCCCATCGTAATACGGGTCGAAATAGCCATCGTCAAATGGCTCAAGCTTTGCTTTCCACAAGGCATGCACAAAGGCAAGGCTGTTCTTCTCTTTGTTGACCAATGACAGCGTAGCCGATGTAGACACCAGCCCCAGCGAGTGGCGCAGTTTTTTCACCGGTCCGGCCTGCAAAATGAACTCGGGGCGTGAGCCGTCCAGGTTAAACTGATCGTCATACGTGTCCATGCCTTTGGACCGCAGAAAGTTCTGGAGTCGTTTGGCGTAATCTTCCTGCCAGGCTTTGTCTTTTCCCGACCAGGTATAGTCCATGGCGATGTTCATAGGCACCCGCCACGAATCGTAGCGAAACGCCGAGGGTGACCAGCGGGTGTCGTGCGGCTTCCCGCTAAACTCCGTGTAGTCGGCGTTGAGGCCCGTAACGGGGTGGCAGGCCCGGTGCAAAAACGCGCGCGATGTATCGGCGCACACCCTGTAAAACTGTTCGTGGCCGTCTTTGGCGTACGTGGCCCAGACCTCGTAAAAGGCGGGCAGGTGATACGATGGGTCGGTCCAGTTGTACATGCCTCCTTCGGGCACAAAGCTGATCTGCTTAGCGTCGGTGTTGATGAGGTTATAGATGTTGCCAGTGCCATCTTTCTCCCAAATCGCATCCAGAATTCGCCGGGCTTCGCCGTAGTAGTTGATACCTGTATTGTTGCCCCATTTGTTGGCCGCAAACAGCAGACTCGTAACGTAGTACAACTCACCATCCGACGCCGACCCTTCGGAGTTTTTCTTCATCGTCTGCGGGTTGATGCTCCAGGCAAAATAGCCCTCTCGTGGCCCGCTCTGGTGTTGCAGGTATTTCTTAGACCACCGCCAGATGCGGTCGAACACGTCTTTTTTGTCCAGCTGCACGGCGATCATCATGCCATACGACAAACCTTCGGTTCGAGCGTCCTTATTCTTCACATCCGACACGTAGGCCATCGTATCGCCAACTTCAAAATAGACCTTATTGGGGCCTTCAAAGACATCGTGATAGGCCTTAGCCAATTTTGCGTCGATGTCGGCCTGTTTGTAGCCCGCTTCACGAAACAGGTTGCGGTAGATTGGCTGACCTGTGTTTTTACGCTGGCCGAAAACGACTCCCTGTCCGCTACAGAGCACGGCTAGTATAAGCCAAAAACTTACTTTTAAAACTTCTTTTATCCGTATTGATCGTACCATAAATAGGTTGAGTAGGATACGTAGCGATGAAGCCAATTTTTAATAAACCTATAAGGTCTGATAAGAGACCTTATAGGTTATAATGGGCTATCTTACTTAAACAGCAGCGGAGCCATCTCATGCAAACTCCGGCGCCAGGTCAGGAATTCGTGGGCTGTTTTATCCGATACGTAGGCAACAGCATTATATCCGGCGGCTTTCAGGTCGGTGGCGGATTTATTCACGCCATCGGGCCGCTCTTTGCTACCGCAGCTGATGAACACGAGCTTCGGTTTAGCCTTTCCGTTAAGGTCGTCTGGCGCATAAACGCCACCACTCAGCAGGCCGTAGTATCCAAATGTTTCCGGCTTGTTGAGGGTAATCGCTTTGGTTTCCATGCCGCCCATCGATAGGCCCGCCATCGCCCGGTTATCCCGGTTAGCCATCGTGCGGAAGTTGGCATCGACATATGGAATCAGTTCGTCGACGAGCACCGTCTGGAAACCATCGATCTTAAAATCCCGGATTTTACCCCATTTCACTTCGTTGGTCATGCCGTAAGTCATCACGATAATAAACGGCTTGGTTTTGCCTTCGGCGATCAGGTTGTCCATGATCAGATTCGCGTGTCCCTGGTTGCTCCAGGCCGTTTCGTCTTCGCCCCAGCCGTGTTGCAGATACAGCACCGGATATTTTTTTGATTTCTCTTTTTCGTATCCCGGTGGCGTGTACACAAATGCCCGGCGGGGTGTGCCGGTGCTTTTCGAGGGGAACAGAATCTGCTGTACGTTGCCGTGGGGTACGTCTTTCAACGCGTAGAAATCCTGGTCGTGGGCGGGAATCTCAATACCACTTTCCCAACGAACGGACCCGTAATAATTCTTGGCACCGGGGTCGTTGAACTTCCCGCCGTCGATGGTTACGTTGTAGTAGTGAAAGCCTTCATCCATAGGCCCTTCCGTGGTAGCGGTCCAGTAGCCGTCGGCCCCTTTTTTAAGGATGGTACCACCCCGTCCGCCAAGGCCCAGGCTCACTTTTACGCTGTCGGCTTTGGGCGCGTAGATGCGGAACCGGGCATAACCCTGCGAGTTGACCTGCGGGTACTCCTGCCCCGGCTGGTTGAGCGAGGACGGTTTAAAATCCTCCGCGATGGCTGATGCCGTTTGCGAATAACTGCTGATGCTGATCATCGTGGCTACCACGAATACAGCTAAACTTTTGAGAGTCATTTGGATATTGGTTTTAAGGGTATTATAAAAGAATTTACAGGCGACACTATCTCTATATTCCATTGATTTTCAGTACAAAAACAGAAATCACTCATGGGCTTCTGCGAGTTTTTTCGCCCCATCAGGGCTTAGTAGCGCAGCGTTGGTAGAAAAACTCACCGAACCCGTTGCGCACCTACGGCACGCGGGAAGAACCGGCGATTTATGTTTTCTTCCGACGCTGCGCTGTCAGGCCCTTAACGGGGCGAATTGATCACCCCGGCGCGTTTCGCCTAACCCATTCATCGGTAGTTTCCGATCACCTGAAAAGCTGCGGCAACGTGTTGGCGAGGTACAGTTTGCAGTTCATCCAGGTATGCCCGCCCGGCACGATCAGCGGTTCTACCTTGATTTTTTTGTCCTGAAACATCGCTATGTTCTTCTTCACCGGCTCGTACAGAAAATCCTCTGTGCCCACGCTGATAGTGAACAGCTTCAGTTGGCTGTTGAGCTTGTTGGCATCCGGCGACCAGTTTGAGAAGTTTTTCTGAAACTCCTCGGTAGCCGTGTAGGGCGCATACGAACAGATATAGGCGAATGTGGAGGGATTAGTCAGGCCGATGTTCAGCGTTTGACCGCCACCCACCGAGAACCCGGCCACGGCCCGGCCTTTGCTGTCTTTGATGACCGGGTAGTTGGCTTCGACAAACGGCACAATGTCGTTCACCATATCTTTGGTAAAATCAGGCATCGGGGCCGGGCGGACGTTGCCGTAGGGCATCACAATCAGCATGGGCTTGGCCTTGCCCTGTGCGATGAGGTTGTCGGCAATCAAGTTGGCGCGGCCTACTTTCGTCCAGGTTTCCTCGGTGTCGGAGCCGCCGTGAATCAGGTATAGCACCGGGTATTTGGTTTTGCCGTTGGGGTTGAAACCCGGTGGCGTATAAACCAGCAACTGCCGCGTGGTGCCCAACGTGCCCGATTTGTAATAGCGGTAGCTGATTTTGCCGTGGGGTACGTTCTGCAACGAATGTATCAGCGGCTGATCGCCGGGCACGTCGACGATGCTGCGTTTGAAGCGTTCGTTGGCAAAAATGTAGGTGTTGCTCGGGTCGGCCAGCGATACACTGTCGACCATAAAGCTGTATGGGTAAATGTCGGGTTTGACGGGCGGCACGGTCACGCTCCAGATGCCCGAAGTATCTTTAGTCATGGCGACGGGTGCCGCTAGAAACTCGCCGGAAACCATCACTTTTTTTGCGTTTCGGGAGAAATACCGGAACGTGATACTGCGGTCGGGATGCACATCGGGCGAACTGATGGCTGGTGGCCGTTGCTGGGCCAGCACCGAAACGCCCGAAAAAAGGACGGCCAATAGACTAAATAGAATGCGTTTCATGGGCGGATGGGTTTATGGTTGGAACAGCAATGGCGTGGTGGCGGCAACGTAGGTTTTTACATTCATCCAGGTATGGCCGCCGTCGGTGACCAGGCTTTTATAATTCACCTTTTTTGCCTTCAGGTAGTCCATAAATTCCACCGTGCCTTTGTATAGAAAATCATCACTCCCGACGCTGACCCACAGCAGTCTAAGTTGCTTGTTGGTTTGGTCGGGCTTGTTCACGATCTGGCTGAAATTGCCATCCATTTCCTGGGGCGACAGGTACGAGCTGTAGGCGCACACATACGCAAACTTGTCCATGTTGCTGAAGGCCGCACGGAGCGTTTGTCCGCCCCCGCGCGAGAACCCGCCAATGGCCCGGTTCTCGCGGTTAGGAATAGCCCGGTAGCTTTTCTCGACATACGGAATGACGTTACTCACCAGATCGGTCGTAAAATCGTTGGCACGTTTCACCGCATCGGCTCCGTCCCGAACGGTCGGATCGGCGGGTTTCGTACCACCCTTTTGCTCGGCTACACGAGCCGCGATGTTCCCGTACGGCATTACGACAATCATCGGTTTTACCTTGCCTTCGGCCAGCAGATTATCCAGAATCAGATTGGTTTTGCCGACTTTAAAAAAGGTTTCTTCGGTATCCGTCGTACCACTGATGAGGTAATAAACAGGGTATTTCTTCGACGGATTCTGGTCATAACCCGGTGGGGTATACACGACCAGCGAGCCGGTTGTGCCCTCCATCGACGGGTAGTATTCGTAATTGATCGAGCCGTGAGGAACATCGCGCATGGCGTGAATCAGGGGCGTATCGCCGGGCACGTCGACCAGGCTGGCTTTGAATCGCTCGTTGGGGAAGAACGCGACGTTGGCAGGGTCCATGACGGATACACCATCTACCCGAAAATTGTACGGATAAATATCAGGCTTCACGGGGCCGACCGTCACACTCCAGATACCCTGCGCATCTTTGGTCATGGCTACGGGACCTTTTTCAAACTGTGCGCTCAGTTCCACAGCTTTGGCCTGCGGAGCCTGGTAGCGGAATGTAACGGTCTTGTTGGCATTTACCTGGGGCGACACCACCAGCGGCCCGCGTGGCGGCTGGCCAATTACCAGTCCAGATGTCAGCAGCAATACAGACCAGCAGAGCAGCAGGAATCTTCGTGTTTTTGTATGCATAGCTATGTTCAGGTAATGACACTGGGAGCAGTGTCGGGTTTTAGGAAACGGGTACTGGTCAATGGTTACTGAAATAATTTCTGGGCGATAGTCGACAGGTAGAGCTTGCAGTTCATCCAGGTATGGCCACCGTCCGAAATCAGGGTTTCATGTTTGATCTTTTTCTCATCAAGCACTTTCAGGTAGTCGTTGATGACCGGGTACAGCATATCGTCTTTCCCGACGCCAATCCAGAACAGTTTTAGTCGTTGGTTTGTGAGGGCGGGGTTGGCAAAAGCCGTGGCGTTGTTGCGGTCGAACTCCTCTTTTAGCATACCGGGCGCAAAACCGCACACCCAGCTAAATAGGTCGGGATTATTCAGGCCGAGAAAAAGCGTTTCGCCACCGCCACCCGAAAACCCGGCAATGGCCCGGCTGTCTTTATCCTTTTTTACCCGGTAGTTCTTCTCGACAAACGGGAACAGGTTGCCCATAAAATCCTTCTTGAACTCCTGCAGATTGTCCCAGTTGCGGAGGCTCCCCGACGATTTGCTGATGACCGGATACGCCCGTCCATAGGGCATCACAACGATCATCGGCTTGGCTTTCCCCTTCGCAATCAGGTTGTCCAAAATGATGTTAGCCCGCCCTACTTTGGTCCAGGTCTCTTCCAGATCTGTAGTACCATGCAACAGGTAAAGTACTGGATACATTGCCTTTGCGTTGGTTTCGTAACCCGGCGGGGTGTACACCACCACGGGGCGCTGCCCCAGCTCCGGCGATGTGTAGAACCGATACGATACCGTGCCGTGGGGTACGTTCTGCAACGTATGCACCAACGGCGTAGCACCGGTTATTTCGACTACGCTATTCTGAAACCCTTCATTTGGGAATATCGCCGAGTTTTTGGGATCAGCTATCGATATACCATCGACTATAAACGAATACGGGTACATATCCGGCTTTACCGGTGCGGTTGTCACGCTCCAAACGCCATTCGCATCTTTGGTCATGGGTAGGGGACTCTTCGCAAACTGCGCATTTAATTTCACGTCTTTGGCTGCCGGAGCAATCAACCGAAACGTGACCGAATTGTCAGCGTTCACCTGTGGCGATTCTACCACAGGTGCGCCGGGCGGTTGGGCCATTGCCCCGCTGTATAGGCAGAGTATGGACAGAAAAAGCCACAGGTGGCGGATTGCTTGCTGGCTCATGGATAGTTAGGAATTAGGTTTAGTCGAATTTCATTGTGTAATGATGTCTATTTCTGCGTAGCCCGATGCCGACCCATCCTGCGTGTTTTTCAGGGCCGTCAACTTCACATACCGGGCTTTAGTGGCTGCAAACGGTTTAGTTTGCCACACGGGACTGATTTGATGTTGGAAAACTCGCCTTCGCTGACTCGCTTCCAGATTTTGTTGTCGGTCGACACGGCAAACTCGTAATGGGTGATGATGCTGGACTCTTCCCACCAGTTTTGAGCAGGCAGATACCGGAAACCGGTCAGGGTTTCTTCATTGCCCAAATCAATGACCAGATCAGCGGGCAGAGGTTGACTTTTAGGCTGCTGCCAGGACGTACCGGGGTTACCGTCCAGAAGCTGATAGGCCGATTTAGCGTCGGTATTGAGGATTTTCCACCCAGCGCGGGCAATCTCAAATTTCTCTTCACTGACAATGCTGCTTTGCTTCGTGAAGGGGTTGTAGGCAATGGCCTTTAGTTCGACTTTGCCGCTGCCGGTTTTTACCGGAGCCATGTATTTAGCCGCTTTTGCCGTTGGCGTACTTCCATCCAGCGTATAATACAATTCCGATTCGGTATCGCCCGGCTTAATCTGAATGTCACCCGCCTGATTACGGGTGATGACCGGTGGCGATAGAATCAGGGGCGCATTGTACACCGCCAAATTCGAGATCAACGGACTGCCTTTGGCATCCAGAATCGTCAGGCGCAGCTGCGTGGCTTCGACGGTCGGAAACCGCAGAATACGTTTGTAGCCAATGGTCGTTTGTTTATCGATCTCTTTCCAGTTGCCATCGACCAGAGCCTCGACTTTGAACGATTTGACCCGTTGCCCCAATCGAATGGGTTCCTGAATCAGAAAGCGATTGAACGCCGTGGGTTTGTTGAATGTCAGCGTCAGCGATGCATTGCGCACGTTATCGTTAGTGGCCCAGTAGCTTTCCGGGTCGGCATCAATTGCTTTGCTGGCGTCGTAGGTCGCGCTTTTCCCGCGTACCTCAGAGGCCGTTGCTTTCGCCTGTTTGGCCAGATTCATGGCAAAGGCTTCTTTCCTGGCTTTGGCGAAGGCCTTTACGGCTTTCTCGTCTAACTCGTTAATCAGGCCGTTGGGCATAATCGGGAAATTGAGCAGCAGCGTCCCGTTTCGACCGATAGAATTGTAGTACGTATCCATCAGTTGGGGCAGGGTTTTCACCTTTCGGTCTTCGCGTTCGTGGTAGAACCACTCGGGCCGGATGGACGTGTTCACCTCGCCCGGCACCCAGGCATTCCCGTTCTCAACACCATGCCGTAACATTTCCTCGGGTACATCGCCGGTGGCATTCAGTAAGCTCCAGTTGGTTTCGCCGACGTATCCGGCTTCGGTGCCCACCCAGCGCAGGTCGGCGCGGTCGCCCCCGTCGTTCCAGATCACGATGTTTGGCTGGAGTTTCCGGACGAGCTTGTAGGTATTCGGCCAGTCATAATACGTTTTGGCGTCGATTTTACGGGTCTCGTTAGCCCCTCCATAGTAGCCCGATCCGCCATTGGCCCCGTCGTACCAGACTTCAAATATGTCGCCGTAGTTGGTTAGTAACTCCGTTAGCTGGTTGCGGAAGTAGGTGATGTATTCTGGTTTTCCGTAGTCGGCATGGTTCCGGTCCCAGGGTGAGAGGTACACGCCGAATTTCAGGCCGTATTCCTTACAGGCATCGGCCAGTTCGCGCACGATATCAGCCTTTCCATTGCGCCAGGGCACATTCTTGACGGAGTAGTCGGTGTATTTTGACGGCCAGAGGCAGAAACCACTATGGTGTTTGGCCGTAAAAATGATGCCTGTCATACCAGCCTCCTTACAAATTCGCGCCCACTGTCGGCAATCCAGTTTGGTCGGGTTGAACAGCTTCGGGTCTTCATTACCCAGCCCCCAGGCCATGTCGGTATAGGTGTTGATCGAAAAATGGATGAACGCATAGTACTCCATTTTCTGCCAGCGCAACTGATTCGCATTGGGCAGCGGGCCAACAGGCTGGGGTGGAGTTGTCTGGGCAAATCCGGAAAGACCTGTCAGCAGAACGAGAGATAATCGAATGAAAAAGGATTTCGACATAGTTGGGCAGGTCAATGCATGATTAGTTTTTAATCCAGTTATTCAGCTTCATCCAGGCAAACAGGGGCTCCATCCAGCCGGGGTGACGGAAAATGAACCCGTGATCACCCTTGGGATAGATGTGCATTTCGACCGGCACTTTCTGACGTCGCAGCGTTTCGAAATACAGAATGCTGTTGTCCACGTCGACCAGCTTATCGTCGGCCGCGTGGGTCAGGTAGGTTGGGGGCGTGTTAGCGCGCACTTGAAGTTCGTTAGAAAACAGCTCTACGTCGGTCTGAGAGGGGTTTTTGCCTAGCAAAGCATCGTGCGAGCCACCATGCGTCAGGCTGTCGAGCATGCTGATGACTGGATAAACCAGAATCTGGAAATCAGGACGAAGGCTGGTGTTGCTGGCATTGTCGACGTACGCCTTTTCAAAATGCGTGGCCGCTGTGGCCGCCAGGTGTCCACCCGCTGAAAAACCCATAATGCCTATTTTCGTGGCGTCGATGCCCCATTTGGCGGCCCCTTCGCGCACCAGTTTGATAGCTTGCTGGGCATCCTGCAAAGGACCAACCTTTTTGTCGTGCATAATGGCATCGCTGGGAAGCCGGTATTTCAGTACAAAAGCTGCCACGCCTTTTTCGGCCAATGCTTTTGCCGTATTGACCCCCTCGCCGTTGTATACGACTACGCCATAGCCACCTCCGGCAATGACGATGACAGCCGCTCCGGAGGCTTTGTCTGGCGCGGGTTTGAAATACTCCAGCGTGGGCTTGGTGATGCCCTTTAAAATTCCGGTCTCCGCCCCTGTTTCCTGCACATCAGATGCTTTCGAATTGGGAACGGCACCCGAATAGAGCGGGATTATCTCCTGGGCGGTTGATACAAAAGGGATAAGCCACAACAGACACAGCAACAATGTGCCGACTTTTAACCCCCAGGCCCCTATAGGGGGAGTGTGCCGAGGCTGGATTGCTCCCCCTTTAGAGGACTGGAAGGGGATGCCCCCCATATAAAAACATCTTTCCATAAATGGCTTATTTGTTAGTTGCTAGCCGTCTGTTTATAACCCAGTAACGACAGCATCTGGGTTGCATACCGTTTCCCCAATTCCCGATAACCGGCGGCATTGAAGTGCAGGTCGTCAGCCGAGTCGGTGCAGCCTGTTGATGAAATCACGTGGGCATTTTTGATCGTTTGCGGGAGTGTAGCAATGATCTTGTTCATGCTCGCACATTTGCCATTCTGGTCAGCGCCGACCGTTTCGCCCGCCAGCAGCGGTACTTTTTTGGGCTTCAGGTCCAGGTCATTCATCAGATTGTCGTACACGACTTTCACCTTTTTGGTCCACAGCGTATCACCGGTGTTCGACTCGCCCTGATGCAACAGAATACCTTTGATTACCCCGTCTTTCTGCGCCAGTTTCGCCATCTCGACTAGTCGACCATACGGGTTTCCGTCGTATTCCTTAATCATGTTCTTCATCCAGCCGGGTACGTTGGTGGTATACGAGGTATACTGATCTTTGTCAAACAGCTCGATTTTACAGCCACCGACGGCCACGTTGATGACACCGATTCTGACCTTTTCGGGCAGGTTGGCCACCAGTTCGCGACCGAAATAATCGGCTGGGGTAAGGCCCGTCCGGCAGCGGCACAGTGGCGGTTTGGCGGTGTACCAGTTTCCTTTTGTTCGGTTGATGGCCGGACAGTCAACGGCTTCCATCACCTGAAAACGAGGGTTCACATTGACGGTATCCTGTGCTTCAATTTTGGCGTTCCCCTCCATGTTTGATTGCCCGAAGCAGAGGAAGATGTAAAAGTTTTTGTCCTGAGCAACGGCGTTCAGACTCAGCAGAAATAGCCCCATCAAGAGGAAACTACCAAATTGATTTTTCATGGGTTTAGTTGGTTTAGGAATAGTAAGTTGATAAGGAGCTTGCCAGGGATTAAGGCTACTTCATGGTAGTATGGTTTTTTTCTGAGTCAACTAAATCAGTTCACCAGAAGCACGGCCCCGTTTGTTGGAATTGTCCAGTCCACTTCCTGATTTTTCTGGAGTTTTGCGGTTGTTACGTTGCCCGTCAATTGCGCATCGTCGCTGTATAGTTTATACGTTGTTCCGGCGGCAATCATGGGTAATTTGATTTTCAGCTTGATCGGTTCTTTTTGCGCATTTAGACCAGCCACGTACCATTTCATGCCCTGCCGACGCGCCAGCACCACGTATTTGCCCGGATACCCGTCGATGTAACGGACCTCATCCCAGGTAGTCGGCACGGTTTTCATGAAGTCGATGGCCCAGGCCGGTGCGTCGGTGAGGTTGTTCGGCGCCAGGGCGAAGTGCTGCACAGCACTCTGAAACAATACCGCTGTGGCCAGCGCGTACACATCAGATGTCACGCGTCTGGAGCCCCGGTTTGGCGTGTTCGTAGCATTGTAGAATTTGTTTAAGGCACTGCCGCCGAAATCCATGCTGCCCACCGTGTTGCGGATAAATGGATGGATGGTGGCGTTGAACGCTTCCATATCGCAGCTTCGTTGTGAAAAAGCGAGGTTTTCGCTGGCCAGAACGGCTTCGCTGGCGGCATAGTTGGGGTACATTTTTTCCCAGCCGCGAGGCAATGTCGACCCGTGGAAAATGCACAGGATGCCGAAGTCGTTGGCGTCGTACAGAATGTCTTCGTACAGTTTCATTGTCTCCTGCTTATCGCCACCGAAAAAGTCTACTTTGATACCTTTCACGGCTATACTTTTCATCCAGGCCATCTCTTTCCGTCGGGCAATGGTGTTGTCCATGATACCCCGTGGCCCTTGTGGGGCGTCGTTCCAGTAGCCGTTGGAATTGTACCAGAGATACAGACTTACCCCTTTGCTGGCCCCATATTTGGCTAGATTAGCTATTTTGTCTCGTCCAATTTGGGTATCCCAAAGGGCATCGACCAAAATGGTTTTGTAACCCATAGCCGCGCTGAAATCGATATATCGAACTTGTTCATCGTAGACCGTCCGGCCGTCCATGCCAATAATCCAGCTCCAGCTACCCTTTGTGTACTCGTATTTTTGGGATGCCTCGTAACGGGGCTCGACTACATCGAAGGGTACGGTCGTTTCCACAATCGGGGCCAGTGTTTCGCCGATCGTAATGGTGCGCCAGGGTGTTTCGCCCGGTAATGGAATACCCGGTGCAGAGGTGCCGATGCCGTTGTTTTCATCCGGCATCGGGAAGCCAATTGTATACAGTCCACCGGTACGACCCAGCAGGCGGCTCGCGCAATACCGGCTGTCGACACCCGTCTCCGAAATCAGCACCCAGCCGTTGGTGTTCACCTTGAATAGACAGGGAAACGTGTAGCCATTGCCGCGGCCGTTCTCACCCAGGGTATCGTCGACCGTATACGGAATCTCGTAGCTGGGCATGGTTCGGGCAAAACCCACCATCGCTTTGCTTTGCGCTGATAGAAACGTGGTTGTTCCTGCGGGCAGTACAAAACCCGATGCCTCCTCATTGATCACACAGGAGCGAGACGCTTTTTGCGGATAGACTTTGTACTTAAACGCCACGTCGTTGTTACTAACCCGAAACGTAATGTCGATAGCAGGAAGGTTGTCTTTTGAATACGAAAACACGCCTTCATTGGCAACGTAATGAACCTTGCTTTTCTTGATATTCGGTAATTCATACGACCGGTCGATGGTGGTCAGGCTCGCCGGTTTACCCATGACAAGCCCTTCCGAAAAGTCGCCCACATTCGTTTTTACACCCAGTGGCGATTTAGTCAAAAACGGTTTCTGGTTTAAGGAAACGCTGTAGACCGGCTTGCCATTTTCCAGCGAGACGGCCACCACTAGTTTCCCATCCGGGCTGCTCACCGTTGTGGTTTGCGCCTTTGCCCAGAGGGTGGCTAACAGCAAAAGACAAAGTGTATAGTTCATTGGAGTACTTGAAACGAAGAGGTTTTACTTTCCTGAAAGGGTAGGCGTAATCCGGAAATAATCGAAGTCGGCAAAGCCCCCGGTTTCTGGTCGGACCGCCGACGCGGTGGCGTAATTGAACAGCCCGAACCGGTAGCCCATAAAGTGTGGAATCGTATACGGCATTTTCAGCGGCTCACCAATGGCGGTCCAGGCTTTGCCGTCGAGGCTGTAGAAGAAATGGGCGATGTCTTTGCGGTCGTTAAAATCACATTCGGCTTTCAGGTACACCGTTCTCTGGCTCAACGGAACGCGCTTCACCTCAACCGGCTTGCCCGAACTGGCACTTACCATCACAATTGATTTTGCGCCGTTTTCCATCTTCACACCTACTAGCCCGTAGTTTTTTTGCAGCAGACTCAGACCGGCGAAGTCGCCGTCTTTCAGATTTGATGCATCGAGCATGGTTGAGCCCGTACATTCGGGGCCGATGGTGCGCTGGGTTAGCGTGTTCCGGGCCATGACAAACGAGGTGTCGGTCCGGTCGGTTTTCAGGCGCAGAAAACCTTTCCGTTTCGAAACCGACCAGAGAGCATTGTCGGGGTTGTGGTTCCACTGCCACACGAGTGGTAGAGCCGGGTCGCCTTTCTTGCGGGTGAATTCGTCGGAGTTGACGATGCCGGGAATCAGACCTTCACTGGCGGGGAGGTCCAGTGTTTCGGGTACTTTGCCGTTTTCGCCCAGCACCGGCCAGCCATCTTCCCACTTGACAGGCACCAGATATGGAATGCGGCCCACGCCACCAAAATCGCGGAACAGGTACGCGAACCAGCGGCCGTCGGGCGTGTCGATTAGCCCGCCTTGTGCCACCCCCTTATCCTGCAACGCCACACGGCCTTCCCACGGACCGGTGATCTTGTCGGCCCGGTGGATGATCACCGTCCGCATGCCGCCACGGGGCCACGAAATATTGAACAGGTAATATTTACCCTTCACTTTGAACAGCTGTGATCCCTCGGCGGGCAGTCCGCCACCGGTGCCCGATGGGGTGCTGGCGTTTTCGATGATCACCTGTTCTGGCGTGCCGGGCTTCACCCCTGAGGCATCGGCATTAAGTTCGACCAGCCGGAGTTTGCCCGCGCCGTAGATCAGGTACGTTCGACCGTCGTCGTCGAAAAACAGGCTGTGATCGTGATACGACGGTTTGAGCGACACTTCTTTCCACGGGCCTTTCTCAATGTTTTTGGTGGTGTAGATATGCGTTCTACCGCTGGTCTGGGCGAAGGTTGTCGCGTAGTATAGTCCATTGTGATAACGCAGGCTGCTAGCCCATGACCCGCGCCCGTAGGTGCTTTTGCCGTTATTCAGGCTCATCGCATCGACAGTCGTCAGCGTATCGTAGGCGTAGCCGACCAGTTGCCAGTTAACCAGGTCTTTCGACTTCATGATGGGCAGCCCCGGACTCAGGTGCATGGTGGTGCTGCTCATGTAATACGTATCACCCACCCGAATCATGGCCATGTCGGGCACGTCGGCAAAAATGACCGGGTTCCGGGCCGTTTGGGCAACTGCCAAAATCTGTGTCAGCAGCAACACAATTGTCAGAGCAAGTCGAAAGGGCATGATCTTGTGTAATATTCTACTAATGAACATCTTACTAGTAATCGTTTCTGTGTTTTTGTCATCCCGACGAATGACAAAAAAGCACGGGATGACAGGCAACTAAGCTGACTACTTTTGGTTTGATCGGTATTTATTGCAGTGGCCCGATCAACTCAATAAAATTTCCGTCGGGGTCCTGCACGAAAACGAAATGTGCTTTGTCGTTCAGGGGCGTTGGGGTGCTGCCCAGAAACGGCACCTTCATCTTCGTCAGCCGGTCGATGATGGGTTGCAGGGCTTTCACCTGGATGGTGATGTACTGCATGCCGGTATCGTCCAGAATGTATTTCGGCTTGGGGTGCGACGCTTTTGTGCCAAAGCTCATCAGCTTCCAGTCGGTTGATTCGGGGCTGTTTTCGAGCTTCAGGATGGTTACGTTCGTCGCCACGCCGTTGGTCAGTCCGGAGCGTTTGCCGAAATCTTCGTTGATCGTAAAGCTGCCCGTTTTGACCATGCCAATGCCATTCACGTAAAAATCAACCGAGCGGTCGAGATTGGCCACAACGACGCCAACACCAATCGTTTTACTGCTGAAATTAGATTGCGCATGGGCACTCAACGCACATAAAAAAAAGAATAGTGTTGTTCTGACACATTTATAAGCAATTGTCATGTTTTGGTCTTGTTAAAAAGAGGAATTTGTTAATTTGTTATAAGTCTGATTTGGTGAAAGCGAGGGGTATTCTTTCCATCCTGAGCCTTGATTGTCAACGTGATCACTTCATTATCATCGGCTTTTAATCGAATTGTTTTACCAGCTCTGGAAAGAATTTCGGCCGGTTTACCGTTGATCAGAAACTGCATAGTATCCGGCGTTGTATTCTCTAAAGTATAAATATCAATATATTTACCCGTCCGGGTCTTATTCTGTAACTGGTAAGTAATGTACGATCGGGTGCGTCGCCAGAACTGCTCATCATCGTAGCCCGATTCACTCTTTTCGCCTTTATACTGGTGATCGACTTCGGGCTGCTGTTCCCCACAATT
The DNA here is from genome assembly GCF_026391055.1 of Spirosoma sp. Classification (GTDB taxonomy): domain Bacteria; phylum Bacteroidota; class Bacteroidia; order Cytophagales; family Spirosomataceae; genus Spirosoma. The sequence continues at coordinate 386,821 of NZ_JAPLET010000019.1, forward strand.
TACCTTATCGACGGTCAACGCTTCGAGGGCCAGCGCTTCGGCTTCCTGCTGTTTCATCCGGGCTTTCTGCTCGTCGTAGGCTGCCTGTGAAAACGTCTGAAAATACATCTGATAACGCGCGTCGTGTACCTCGTAAAACGGTTGCAGCGTGAGCGAATCCAGGGTAAAGCGTAGGTTCTCAGTTGGTTTTACCCGGTTTAGGTACGTTGCCGGGTCGCCGACCAGCGCGTAGGCACTGGTGATTGGGTAAAGCTTGCCCTTTGTTTCGTGGCCCATTCGGCTGTCATCGGCAAAAAGGCCGGTCAGGTCGGCGGTCGATGTTTTAGCAGCTAGTACGATGGGACCGTTGACAAACGCCGACCAGTTAGACCCGTCTGGCAGTTGCTCTAGCCGGGTGGTGGTTTTGAAGCGCACCGTTACTTTATCGCCTGACTTCCATTTTCGGTTAATGGCCACGTAACTGGCTGGCTTTCCGTCAATTGATTGTGCCTTGCCATTTACCAGAACGGTAAGGTTCTCGGCCCATTTCGGGTAACGGATGTTCAGTGAAAATTCCTGTGGTTTAGCTGTCTCAACGAGTAACTCAGACTGGTTCTGGTACGGAAACTCAGTGCGCTGGGTCAGCTTGAGCGCTTTATTCGTCCAGTTCACCGTCGATGGAATAAACAGGTTAACGAACAAGTCGCTGGCCGAGTGGCTGTAAATCAGTTCGGCGTATTTGGTGTGATTTTCCAGACCCGAGCCTACGCAGCACCACATGCTTGTTTCCGGCTGCGAATACACCCGGTAATGGTTGGGCCGAATGGGCGTAAAATAGACGAACCCACCTTTCTCCGGGTGCTGGCTCGACAAAATATGGTTGTATAGTGTCCGTTCGTAGAAGTCGACGTAGCTAACATCGTTTTTGTCCAGAAACAGGGCTTTGCTCAGTCGCAGCATGTTGAACGAATTGCAGGTTTCCGGCCCCTGATTCGACCGTAACAGCTGACTGAAATCGGTTGTGGGGTTAAAATGCTCCCGCACGCTGTTGCCCCCAAACGCCACACTGCGCGTCTGTGACACGTTTTGCCAGAAAAACATAGCCGCTTCCGACCAGTCCCGTTTGCCCGTCAGTGTAGCGATCTTCTCAAACCCGATCACCTTCGGAATTTGTGTATTGGCGTGCAATCCAGTCAGTTTATCTTCGTGGGCTAGCAGTGGTTCCAGGATAGCCCGGTGCGAGATACGCTGCGCCGTTTCGAGGTACTTCTTGTCCTTCGTCAGGATGTAGAGATCGGCAAAGGTTTCGTTGATGCCCCCGTGTTCAGTGCGCAACACTTGTTGAATCTGCTCGTCGGAGAGAGGTTTGATCAGGTCAACGAACCAGTCGCCCAGCCCGATCAGCACCTGCTTCGCCTGTTTGTTACCAGCGTACTCACAGGCATCGCGCAGACCCGCAAACAACTTGTGAATGTTATAAAGCGGCACCCACGTGTTGTTCAGGCCGAAGCTGCTGCCGTCGATATCGCCCTTGTGAATCCGTTCCCAGAACACCTTTCCCTGCGGAATGCCGCCCACGTACCCGTTGCCATTTTTCGCCTGACAACGGGCTAGTTGATCGATCATGTAATCGAGCCGTTTTTTCAGCTCAGGCTTACCGGTCGAGGCATACATCATGGCCAGCGCTGAGAGGTAATGCCCGCCGATGTGCCCATCCAGCCCCGAACTTTCCCAGTTGCCGTAACGTGGTGCTTTTTCCGGCAAGCCGGCGTCGATCAGGTACGGAGCCAGCAGTTTATCCGGGTTCAGCGCCAGAATATACTTCAGGTCAACATCCTGCGCGTTTTTGAACGGCCCGCCTGTCAGCTTCACCTCCTGCAAGGCAAACGGCTGCATTTGCGCCAGCGTGTTTAGGCTGAGGAACAATAGGAGGGCGGTATGGAATATGGTCGATTTCAACGCTTTATCGATTATTTATACATCGGGTCATCGCCTTTGTATTTCAGATACTTGAACGAAGCCGAATTCTCGGATTTCTCGCCTGATGATGTAGCATATAGGCCATACACGCAGCCAATGAAGCTGTTGGCCACTTTGGTGCTCAAAAACTTGCCGTCAACCTGGTCTTTTAACAAATTCCAGTTCTTTCCATCGGTCGAGTAATAGAAGCTATACAAGGCACCTTCCGACTGTATTTTGAAGCTTACCCTGGCAGTAGATGACGTTAAAGGGATTTCAGTTACTAATTCCAGGGTCTTGTCTTTACTCTTGAACAACTGAATCACGTCTTTGCCTGCGTTTTTTGATTTGGCCGCGAAGTAAAAATGACGTTCGTCCTGAAAAATTACCAACCCCGCTTTCTCATTATCCGCTTTTGGCGAAAAGATTACTTCGGTTTCGGCGGTGCTGTATAAATGTTGTTGACGCTTGCCCACAAACGAAGGATTTCCCATGTCAGAAATTGTTTCTGGTTTGAGTGTAAGCGTAAGCCCATTGGCCTTGGACGTTTTAAACGAACTGCTATCCACCGTTCTCAAAAAAAGCATCGACAGATCGAGCCCTTTGTCGAACGTCATTGTATATCCGAAGTTGCCGTTTTGCGGTAAAGCTCCTTTCTGCTTTACTTCTTTGATGTTGGTTTTGTACTGGTATTCAATGGCTTTTTCGCCGTGTTCGATCATTGGCCAATCGTTTACCCACGTCAGTGGAGCAATGAACATTTCGCGGCCTGTGTTATAGTAATCGCCTTCGTAGGGACGTACCGCCAGGAAAATCGAATACCATTTCCCATCGGGACCTTCGATAAACTGAGCGTGTCCGGCCGACGTGATCGGGTTGGGTCGGTCGGCCGGTAAGCCTCTTTGCGTCAGCACCGGATTGCCATCAAACGGCACATAAGGCCCCCAAACATCTTTGCTGCGCAGTGCTACCTGCGAGTGATTGACGGAAGTTCCGCCTTCGGCCGCGTAGAGGATGTACCAACCGTTATGCTTTAAAATATGAGGTCCTTCAATCCAAACCGGTTTTTTGGACAGATCGACGCCCCCATTCACCAGCTGCTTTTCTTCGCCCAGCACGGTCAGGTTCTTATAATCGAACTCATACATTCGGATGGTGCGATGGCCCGGATACAGGGGTTTGCGGTCAGGCGCATCGCTGTTATAAATGACGTAAGCTTTGTCGGTTTCTTCATCGAAATAAATGGATGGGTCAATTCCTTTTACCTGCGGAATTTTTACCGGGTTGCTGTAAGGACCCGCCGGGTTTTTGGACGTTACGACAAAATTTCCATCATGGTCAATATCCGTACACGTTACGTAGTACGTCCCTTTGTAATAACTGATGGCCGGGGCAAACAACCCGCGCGTCATACGCTCGCCCATGAACTCTATTTGCGAAGGGCGATTGATCACATTGCCGATCTGCTTCCAGTTTTTCAGATCACGGCTGTGCATGATCGGTAAACCCGGGAAATAGGAAAAAGTAGAATGAACTGAATAATAATCAGGCCCCACCCGCACGATGCTCGGGTCAGGGTAAAAGCCGGTCAGTATAGGGTTGACGAGCGTTGTTTGCGCTGTCAGCGAATGGCTCAATACACAGCACAATGCCGTAAAAATAGCCGTAGTCAGGTTCTTGAACATAAGTATATAAGGCTTACAGGCAGTGTACAAAATCACAAAAAAGATGAAAGAGGATAAAGCCCTGATCCTCTCTCATCTAATCCTTTATATGAACTGTGGTATGTTAATAACCCGGATTTTGGGTAAACTTAGGCCCATCGACCACACGGTCGATCTGCGTCTGAGGAATGGGGCGCAGCATGTGAAAATCCTTAATATACGGGGCGGCTTCCGGATTCCAGGCCTGTACACGACGTACCAGCGATCGGGTACGAACCAGGTCATGCCACCGCTGCCACTCGCCAAACAACTCGCGGCTGCGCTCATCCAGAATAAAGTCTACCGTTACATCCGCAGCCGTGATGACCATGGACGCAGCGGCTGCTGTGTTCTGAGCAGCCGTGTTGGTTTTTTTGAAAGCAGCGCGCTGGCGCACAACATTCAGCAGATCGGCAGCCTTGCTGGCATCACCCGCTTTCAAGTATGCTTCGGCCCCCGTCAGATACACATCCGAGAAGCGATACAGCACAACCGGACGAGTCGATGGGTCGTTAAAGTTGGCACCCCGGCTGGGGTCCATGAATTTCTTCAGCGCCGGAAAAATACCGTTGTTCCACAAGCTGGGAGGTACCACGATCCCTTTGAAAGGCCGCGTACCGACAAACTGGGGCGCGCCTGCCACCTCAAAATCGGGGAGCCAGACGGCGGTGTCGGCCCCAACAACGGTTGTATAGCTGATACCCCGTTTGTTGTTGGCCGCCGTAGCCGTGTTGGTAACCGCCGTATTGGCGATGTAGACCGTGGTAAACGAATTGGCAAAGCGGGTATCGACATCCCGTTTGGTAAATGCCTGATCAAGAAAATAACTTTTACCCGCATTCGGACCCGTTTTCAGTCTATCTGTATTGGGGCGCATCCGCACGTAAGGACGTCCGTATTGTGAGTCACGAATCATGCCGGATGTGCCATTGTTTACCAGAGTTCCGGATGCATTCACAAACGAGTTGATACCACTGTTGTTGGGGTAGTTCCAGTTCGTGAACCAGGGCGTCAGGTTTTGCGCGGCTCCACCACCGGCGGCTCCACCGACTGTATAATAACCAAACTTTGGATCGAGCACGTGATCGCTCACAAACATGGTTTCCTTGCCGTAGTCGTTGGCAGGCACAAACGCGTCTCCATAGTCTGCCCACAGATCAAGCCCATAGGCAGCTTTGTTGGCAATAATGTCAGAGCAAATCGTAGCGGCCTGAGTAAAATCAGACGCCGTATTATTGAGCCAGCCACGGGTCAGATACGCTTTGGCCAGCAGCAGTTGGGCTACGGGTTTGGTAGCGGCTTTACCGAGGAACGGAGCGGTTGGCGTATTCGGCAGATCGGCGGCAGCTTCGGTTAGGTCCTTAATGATCTGCTCATATACCTGAGCGGCTGGCTGGCGCGACGCGGCCTGCGAAGGAACTGTAATGAACGTGGTGTTAAGCGGCACATCGCCCCAGGTCTGCACAAGATAAAAATACCAGAACCCACGCAAAAACTTGGCCTGGGCCAGGTATTGCTTGCGGGTAGCCTCCGGCAAGTCGATGGTAGCGCCGTACTGCAATACGCCGTTCAGGGTATTGATATCCTGAAACGCGACGCCCCACGCCGAGCCGAAGTTACTTCCGTTGAGGCCGTTGTAGGTGTAGGGAGGGACTCCGCCAGAGCTGGCACCCTGCAAAAAATCGTCGGTACCGGCCTGCATTTCCACGGTGAACCCTTCGGTACCCCACTGCCCCCGAATGTCGTTGTACACCCCGGCAATACCACCCAACACCCCGGCGGGGCTATTGAAGTAGGAGGGAACAATCTGGGACTGTGGGTTCTCTTCCAGTATTTTTTCGCAACCCGTATTGAGCAAAGCCATGAGGCCAGCGATGGCCCAAACTTTTATATGTTTCATAGGAGTGTCAAGGATTAGAATTTAAGATTTACGCCGAATGTAAATTGGCGAACCGGTGGGTTGTTCAGGTTTACCGCGATCTGGCGCTCCGGTGTTGCCCGGTTTCCCGACTGGTCATTGAGCGTTGACTGACCCGAAGCATAGCTATTGCCCTCCGGATCGATAGCCAGTTTGTCGCGTACCAAAGGCGAATACAGAATGAGGGGGTTGGTCGCGTTAAAGTAAACCCGGGCCGAACTGGCACCAATCTTTTTGATCAACTGGCTGGTGAAGGTGTAGCCTAGGTTGATACTTCTGATTTTAACGAATGACCCATCGTAGTAACCCAGCGTTGAGCCAAAATTAGCCACAGCACCACCAGCATCGGGAGCGGGGAAGGCGTTGGTTGGGTTGGTATCCGTCCAATAGTCAGTTTTCACCTGATTTACCCGGCCCTGGTTGTAGAACGCAAACCCGCCCGATCCGGTGGAGTTACCCGTCAGGTAAGGTACGACTACTTTCATGCCCATCCGGGCGAAGGTCACAATCGACGCATCGAAGTTTTTGAAGGTAAAGCGGTTGGTCAGGCCACCTTCCCACTTGGGCTGAAAATTGCCTAGAATCTTGCGGTCGCTGGGGTCAATTTTCCCGTCGCCGTTTACGTCTTCAACCCGAATTTGACCAGGAAACTGCACGGGTGAGGTTTGCTTGGCTAGGGTACCATTTTCTTTGTCGGCCGTTTGCCAGATACCAATCTTATTGTAGTCATAAATGACCGACAGCGGCTCTCCTACAAACCAGCCTGCACCCACATTGGAGAGTTCGGTTGGGGTGGTGAGCTGGGTGATTTTTTCCCGGTTAAAGAAATAGATCAGGTCGGCACTCCAGTTAAAACCGCCGGGCTTTCTAAAAATCTCAAACGTCAGCGATGTTTCTAAACCCCGGCCTTCTGTTTTACCCAGGTTCTTCAGCGTCGAACCGGCACCATTGCTGGCAGGCAGTGGCACCGACAGCAGAATGTCTTTTGTTTTCTGAAGATACCAGTCGACCGTACCCGTAATCCGGTTATTCAGGAAGCCAAAGTCGATCCCCACATCGACCTGCGAGGTTGACTGCCAGCCCAAATTACTGGCGGGCAGGCTGGTAACCGTATAGGCCAGTTGCTGCCCGGCCGTTCCCAGGCCAAAGTTGTAATAACCCGCCGACAGAGCACCCAGTGTCGAGTATGCCCCTACGTTCCGGTTGCCGGAGATTCCCCAACCACCCCGCAGTTTCAGGTTCGAAATAGCGGGAACGCTTTTCATAAACGGCTCGTCGATAATGTTCCAGCCAGCGCCAATGGCGGGGTAGTTAAAGTAACGATTCTGCGGGGATAAGGTAGACGAACCATCCCGGCGCATGGTTAATGTCAACAGATAGCGGCTGTTGTAGCTGTAATTGACCCGACCCATGTAGGAGAGCAGCCCTGTTTCGGCGAACGAGTTGCCAAAGTCTGAGTTAGCCACAGGCTGGCCCGACGCCAGCGAGAAGTTCGACGTTTTGATGTAGTCGGCAGGCACACCGGTCACTGTAAACCGGCTACCCAGCGAGTGGTTTTGGGTCACTTCGTACAATCCTGTAAAGCCCAGTTTATGCTTGCCGAACGTTTTGTCGTAATACAGCAGGTGCTGGAGGTTAATGTCCCAGTATTCCGTATTGCTGATCTCGGCGTTGGACGACGATTGAACCGTTGCAGAGTTAAAATAGGTAAGTGGTCCACCGTAGCCATTGTAGTTCGACTGGCTGAAGTTCAGACCGGCATTGAACCGATACCGCAGACCTGGCAGAATGTTCACCTCGGCATACAGGCTGTTGAACGTTCTAATAGATCGCGTACGGCCCAGATACGCATCTTTTTTCGTGATAATGGTTAGCGGGCTGATTCCGGCCGCGTCGATTGACCCTTCCGACGGAAACAGATTCACCGTACCATCGGCATTATAAGGAGACGCTAAAGGCGTTAGCCGAACCAGACCACCCGGTACGCCACCACCACCGGGGGTGTTGGTGTAGGTCAGCGTGTTCAGGGTATTCAAACCGATCTTGATGCTTTTCCCAAGGCGCTGGTCGATAGTAGCGCGGATGGTATACCGTTCGAATTTCTGGCTGGGTATAATACCCGTCTCATTAAAATAACCAAGGCCTAGTGAGTACTGCGTATTATCAGTTCCGCCCTGCATACCCAACTGATGGTTGGTATTGAAGCCGGCTTTGTAGATCAGATCCTGCCAGTCTGTCGAAATACCGGCGTCCAGGGCTGCCTGCTCCTTAATGGTCAGTGGGTAGGCCGTGGTTCCGGGAGCCGTACGGTTGTATTTGGCTGCCTCCTGTTTGAACTGGGCATACTCGGGGCCATTCATGATGTTATACTTGCCCATGATGGTGGTGATGCCATGGTAGCCGTCGTAGGTAAATACAGGTTTACCTACTTTTCCCCGTTTGGTGGTAATTAGAATAACGCCCCCCGCGCCCCGTGATCCATAAATGGCGGTAGCGGAAGCATCTTTCAGGATTTCCATATTGGCAATGTCATCCGGGTTTATATCATTCAGACCGCCGTAGGGAATACCATCGACCACCACCAGCGGACCATCCAGTCCATCACTTGACGAACCCTGACCGCTTGTTAGCGTTCGGTTTCCCCGAATCCGTATTGATCCTTGTGAACCCGGTGTTGACCCGTTGCTGACAATCGTTACCCCGGCCGCCCGGCCTTTCAACTGGTTCACGATGTTCGGGGCAGGGACTTCTTTCAGCGTCGCTTCGTTTACGGACACAACAGAGCCCGTCACGTCCCGTTTGCGCTGGGTACCATAGCCTACTACAACAACCTCATTCAACGTTTTGTCGTCAGTTGCGAGGGTAACGTTAATGGTCGTCTGCGAGCCAACGGCTACCTCTTTCGTCAAGTAGCCGATGAACGAAAAAACCAGCGTCGTTCCTGCGCCGTCTGGTACAGTCAGTTTATAATTACCGTTTACGTCGGTCGTGGTGCCGCGATTGGTCGATTTTATCTGAATATTTACGCCTGGTAATCCTTCTCCGTTATCGCCCGTAACCCGGCCGGTGAGCTGCACGTCCTGTGCTTCTTCCGTTCTGAGTTCGCTGGTTTGGCTTTGCTGAGGGAGTGTGACCGGGGCCGTTTCTCGTTTTATTAGAATCTGCTGACCAATCACCTCGTATTTTAAGTTGAGGGGCGTCAGAATATGATCCAGCAATTGAGAAAGCTGTTCATTGCTAGCCTGATAGGTTACTTTTCGCTTCGACTGAATGATTTCCCGGCTGAACAGAAACTGAACATTAGCCTGTTTTTCAATTCGTTTAAAGACCGTCTCAACGTCCTGATTCTGAGCCGAAATGCTGACTCTTCGGCCTAAAAGTTCCTGCGCGTTGCCGTCGAAGGCAAAGCTGATGTTGACCAGGGCGAATACAAGCAAGATTTGTAGACTTGTGATTTTCATAATCCTGACCCAAACACTGCGGTTAAGTAAAATGGAATGCATAAGTTTGTGTACGTTGTTGTTCTTTGCTGAAGAATGGACAAAAAATTCCCTTACCCTTGCTGCAAGGGTTTTGTGTTGGAAGCACAAAAATTGGGAGAATTTACGGGCGATAGTGTTGGAAGCACTGTCGCCCTTTACCGTTAAAGGAGATGTTGATGTTTATATCATAGAGTTGTTTAGTAAGGGGTTAGGGACCATTAATTACAACCGGCGCTCTTAATGACGACCTGGTTATTTACGACGCTGTAACTGGATTCAACTGTCTGGCAGATCAACCGGATTTTTTCAAGAAACGGAACGTCGTTCAGCTGTCCGGTGAAGGTGCAGTTTTTAAGTAAGTCATGATCATAAACGATAGGCATATGATACGTAGCCTCTAATTGAGAAAGGACTTCCGGAACGGGTGTGAAGTCAAACTTGAATGGCTGGGAAATAATGTCTGATTGACCGACCTCCACCGGCTGACTTACCTTTTTTTCGACCTTGTTCGTTTTCGTGTTGATCTTGAGTTGCTGATTGACCACCAGCGATACTTCTTTCTGAGGTGAACCGGCAGCGCCAACCGGCGTCACCGATACTTTCCCCGTCTTGACTTTCACAAAAGCGTTGGATTCATTCACAAACGAACGAACCTGAAAGCTTGTGCCCGTTACCCGGGTCGTCAACCGATTCGTATACACAATAAATGGTTTCGCCGGATTTTTGGCTACTTCGAAAAATCCTTCGCCCTGGAGGTAAACCTCCCGCAGATCATACATTGGGCCCATCCGAAAACGAATCTGGCTGTAGGCCGACAGCAGAACCGACGACTGTTCTGGAAGTAGAACAGTCATTGAGCGGTCCGCTGCATTTCTGACCACTTTCCACTCACCCGTCTGGATGCCACGTGTTTCTTTGGTACCTGCTATATCGGTTACTGACCGGATGAATGGTTTACCTGCCTGCCACCAGATCAAACAGAACAGAACGCTGGCTGCCGCTACCCAGCGCCCCCACTGCCAGCCTATCAATGGTTTTACCGGCGTGTCTTCATCCGGTATATGATTTAGAATCTGCTGTATTTTGTCTTTTACCTCTTGATCTGAGAGGGGAGTTGTTTTTCCCTGGAGGGTCAGGAATACAGCCACGGCTTGCTCATACAGATCAACCTTCTCCGGATTCTCAGACAGCCATTGTTGCCAGGCCAACTGATCTTCCGGTCGTCTTTCCATGAGCCAGGTCCGGAAAGCATCGTTTCTTAAAAAATCTTCGACGGTCGATAACTCTCCAACTGGAAGGCTCATTGGTACTTTTCAGGTATTTTTATTGATAGTATGGGGATTACCCCCAATGATACCCTTCCTAAAGCAAATTTTTTTTCAGAAAAATGCAGACAAGGAAAAAGAGAGGTACAAGCCACTTGGTACGCAGCTTGCCAAGGGCTTTTTGCAGAAAGTTGGAAACCGACTGCCGATTCACTTCCATGACTTCGGCAATCTCAGGAATAGACAGGTTCTCGTAATAGCGCAGGTATAAAGCTTCCCGTTCGCGAGCTGGTAGAGTAGCCAGTTGCGCTTGAATGGTATGCGACAGGATGGCCAGCGACTCCTGCCGAATCAGCAGGGTTTCTGTATTGGTATCTTCGGCCAGGGAAGACTCCCAGTCCAGCTCTTCAAATGCTTGTTTCTTTTGAGCCCGCAGTGATTGCAGGATGTGATGTCTCAAGGCCTTTAACAGATAGTGCTTAACCGATTCTGTTTCATTAATCTGGGTACGATTTTGCCATAGTTGCAGAAAAAGCTCCTGTATACAGTCCTCAACGATTGATCCATCGACCATAAATTTTAACCCATAATGCTTCAGCGTGCGATAGTAGCGCTCGGCCAACTGACCCAGTGCCTGTTTATTGCCCTGACGATAGGATTGCCATAAGATCTGATCCTGGATGTTGGGAGTCTTGAGGTTCACTTAATTATACGTTGGTGAAAAATGGTACTGTTCTAGTTAAAGGGTAAGATTGGTAGGCTTAGAAAACAAATTTCAGGTACAAGTTGATGACTACTCACTATATCGTGTATGATTGACACTATTTTGAATATGCAATATAGATACCATAGCTTTTTAACTATAGTTTTCAGTTGCCAGTAGCGCGAAACTCCCTCACAGAGAAAAAATTAACCTTCGTTGTGAAAAGTATGGTGTTTGTTTACAACCAGGCAAAAATGAAAAACGGGGATCTTCTTAAAAAGAATACAATTCTACAACAATATAGTTATAGTAAATTAATGTATTTTAACCTATCCTGACTCTATTTTGATGCCGTAGGTTTTTTGCGCCGTTTTTAAGAATCGGCTGAAGCGTGATAATCACTGTTAGCATAAGCTGTGGGAAGTAAGCCCGTAATCAGTTTGACCCAGATAAATTTGAGATCTTTTATTCCTACTTCACATCTCAGTCAGCAGTGGCGACACGGTCAGCCAGGGTTATATAATGTCTGCTGTTTAATTCGACTTATAGCCTAAAAAGTCTACAGTAGATGTATCGAAACCCATAAAATGACGGTTTAGCTCACTCACTAAACGCAGGCCGTTGGCTGAATTAGTGAAATACACAACCCCATCCCGGCGCTGTCTGCTTCCTACTATATAGCATTTATATGTATCGTTGTCGCCCCAATGCCAGAAATAGTCTGATTCGGGCGTGCGCTCCAGACCAAACCCGAGTCCCCAATGTAGCGTTGGGGACAGGCTCTCTCCGCCCGAGAACGATTTGGGAAGCCGTACCTGAAACGACAGCATTTGATCTATAGTGCCCGGTTTGAGACCTCGGGAGGTCATAATGGCTAGTACGAATCGGGCGTAATCATCGGCAGTGGTTTGCAGGGAATAGGCTGCATTTGCCATATTGGATTTATACTTTGTTTCAGCCTGTCCCTCCTGATCATGCGGCAGGCCAAAGTTGGCATCGAAGGCCGGGTTCCATATATAACTGCTTCGAGTCATTTTAAGGGGGGTAAACACCTGCTCTGTCATGATCGTATTTAATGGCTTACCCGAAATTTTCTCTACGACTTTCTGCAGATAGACATATCCTTCACCTGAGTAGCCAAACCGTTCGCCGGGGGGCGCTACCATGGACAATTTAGGTAATTTCCGATTTTTGCGCCAGTTCGGAAAACCTGTTCTATGGCTTAGCACTAGTCGGGCTGTTATCTTTTTATAGCGCTCATCGTCCGCAGCATCGGGGTAGGGCAAATACTCGAATAACGGCTTATCCAGATCAAGCACCCCCTGTTCAACTAGCTGAAGTACAGCGTATGCAAAAACCGGCTTACTTAGAGAAGCAGCCTCAAAAATGGTTTCGGAAGTGACCCGCTGAGTAGAGTCGGATTTCGTCAGGCCGTACCCCTGGCTGTAGTATAGCTGGCCATCCCGTATGATGGTTATCGACAAGCCAGGCACGTGTGCACGGTCCATTAATTGTCTGACAAACTGGTCGGTCTGGTGGTTCAACAGGTTGGCAGAAGTTACCTGTGCGCTGGCTGACACCGTACTCAGCCAGCTAATAGACAACCAAAAGCAACGAAAAGAACGTAACATAGAAGTCATGGAATAGCCTATATACAAAAGAGGTAGATTGCCTGAATCTGTTGCCTGAAGCTAATCATTATGCCCATAACTTTCACAGTCGACCGTTCGTCGTGTGGTATCCAGTCCTGTTTTTACCTGTATCGGCTTCAGGGTTAACATGTACTTAGTATTGGTTGAGAACTGGAGCCGAATTTATACTGGCTATCGTAGGCCAGACCCAGTCCAACGCTGGAAAGTTTGTTTTCATCGGCAATGGCTGCTTTGGGGAAGAGCCGCCTAAATTCGGTCTGGATTGATTTTACTTCGGTGGAACCACCCGTCAGAATGACCAGGTTAATATCGTCGTTGCTAACACCCGCGAGTTGAACACACTCTCTGGCCGAAAGGGATATCTTCTCCACTTCCTCCGCAATGGCTTCTTCGAATAGAGCACGTTGCACCGGTATGAAAAAGCCGGTTTCGATGAAATCCATGGGAGCCTTGTGTTCGTTTTCAGCCGTTAGGGCAATTTTGGTTCCTTCGGCGGCCGACAGCAAAGTATGGCCGGTTTCGTCTTCAAGCACCTGTAATAGTCGTCGGTAACGGGCTTTGTCGTGCGACTGGTGGAGTAACTGCCGAACCTGCTGAATAATTTTGGGTGTGTACAGAAAGTTGACTTTACTCCATTCGGCCAGGTCATGAAAAGGTTTCAGAGGTACCTCCAGCCGCTTGTCGCCGTAGGTACTCCGGTAGCCTATTTCGGGCATGATGGCCGCCAGACTCAACTCTTTGTCGAAGTCATTGCCTCCCACCCGAATTCCGGTATTGGCCAGAATATCCTCCGAGCGGTCGGCTTTGTGAATGTATTGGCTGGCGAGTTTAATCACCGTAAAATCCGATGTTCCGCCCCCTAAATCGGCAACTATCGCCAGTTTTTCGCTGCTTAGTCGGGCTTCGTGGGCGAAAGCGGCTGCAATTGGTTCGAACTGGAACTCAATGTTTTTGAAACCGATGCGCTGGGCAATGGCGTGTAATTCGGCCTGCGCCTGAATATCCGCCTGTGGGTTATTGTCGACAAAGTGAACCGGCCGCCCCATGACTACATTGTCAATCTCCTGACCAGCTACCGTATCGGCTTTTTCCCGTATGTGCTGTAGGAAAGACGTGATGATGGTTGAGAAGTTCATGGATGCGCCATTAACCAGAGTTCCCTGTTTCATGAGCGACGTTCCCAGAACTCGCTTAAGGCTCCGCATGAATCGACCGTCCTGCCGGTCGAGGAACATGCCGATGGCTAACCGGCCATAGAACGCTTTGTTGTCGGTGCGCCGAAAGAAAATTGCGCTGGGTATAGTTACCTGCGCCTGCTCAACCGGTACAAGGCTGATTTGGCCGTCGTTGGCAATGGCAATGCTTGAATTGGATGTGCCAAAATCGATTCCGCAAGAAATGTTTGTCATTCGTAGCTGTCTCCACCAGCCCTATATTTAGGCTTCTTACTGTTTGTATAATGACAGAAAGCGACCAAAAGACGGACTGTTTACTGAACAAAAGGGCGCAAATGTACGCTTAAAAGTGGTTGCTTGTTGTCAAAAATTTGGACAGTTACACATTAAAACGCATAAGCAACCTGTGTAAGCAGACTGACTTCAAAGGAGGAGTTGTAAGTATTGGCTCCCCCGATTTGTCCGAACTTGTAAGTCCATATAGGTTGCGCCATGAGTGTACAGCGCTTGTTGATCTGGTAACGTCCGCCAATGCCAGCCAGGAGGTGTAGTATGGGACGGGTGCTGGTTTCCAGTTTCAGGTACTGCGTCGACTCGCCGGTTCGGTGAACCACAATGCGCGATGGTAGGGGTATGTCTGTCATCAATCCGAACGAGAAATAAGGCGACAGGCGGTTCGTTGACGACACATAGTTCAAGAGTAGAGGAATGCGGACGGCCCGGTTGTGAATGGTCGTTGTACCGTCTCCGGCGGCTGTTTGCCGGGCCTGTCGGGTGGTCAACTGCTGAAACCAAATGCCTGAGGAAACTGACCAGCCAGGTACATAGTTGTACAGGACCGAAACGCCAGCCGAATAGCCCGTTGCCCAGCGGATGCCGTTTATATAGACAGGCTCCACAATCTGGCCGTCGCTGTTCGGATAATAGTATCGATGTATATAATTCGTATGGGACACACTCGGCGCAACGGTTGCCGAAACCAGTAACTTCTGCTGGCCCATACACAGGGCCGTCGGCAACCAGAGGAGGAGCAGAAGAAAAAGAAATTTCCTTTTCATAACAGAGAAAGCATTTTTCAGAACGGTCGATAAAGATAAGCGCGCAACCAAACCGTGAAGTAACTTAGCCTGAAATTTACGAACCCACCACCCTCCGCTTATGCTTTTCTTAAGCCTTAGTATTCTGCTTTCGGTGCTTCTGCTGTTGAATTTTCGGTTGTTCCCGCGCTACAATATCAATACCTTCCAAGCCATTGTTTTCAATTACCCTATTTGTTTCATTACTGGGTTTCTGCTACTACCGGCCGGACAATCATTTTCCATCGACTTTTCGCAAACCTGGACTTGGCTGGCTTTAGGGCTTGGGGTAGGGTTTATTCTGACATTTTTGTTGTCGGGCGCGTCTACACAGCGCATGGGCATTACGGCAACCTCACTGGCCAATAACCTGTCGCTGGTGATACCGGTCTGTTTCAGCCTGTTTGTTTTCCAGGCTGGGGGCGGGGCCGCTGCTTTCGATTCGCTGAACTACCTTGGTCTGGTACTGGCTCTGGTGGCGGTTGGCCTAAGTACGTACAAAAAAGAAACAACCGTTGAGCAGACAGCAGGAGAGGCATCGTTAAGACCTAAACGGCTGGGGCTGAGTACGCTGTTGCCGGTGGCGGTTTTTTTGTTCTACGGCGCAACGAATACCATGATAAACTACATGAATCTGCGCTATATTCCATCTGCTGACAAAACCGTTCAGGTAACCCTCACGATGGTTGTTGGGGCTGTTGCCGCCGGACTGCTCATGCTGCTGTTGCGGATCATTCAGGGAAAAGAACGAATCCAGCTTCGGAGTCTGGTGGGGGCTGTGACATTGGGGGTCCCGAATTTTTTAAGTTTTTATACCCTGTTACTGGCGCTATCGGCATTTGGGAGCAACGGGGCATTTGTTTATCCATTGTACAACATCGGCGTCATATTGCTGGCTGCGCTCGTTGCCGCGCTGTTTTTTCGGGAACATTTATCGACGGCCAACAAGATTGGTCTTGCCCTGGCTGTGGTGGCTATTGGCTTGATTTCGTGGCAGGAGTTGGCGAAAATATGAGGCCAAACAGAAAAATAGTGTTGACAGGGCTTCAGTGTATGGCAATGGGGCCGGGTGAATGGCCTAAGTAAAAAAGGCTTAGAGTCATCCTTTGACTGAAGATCGGTTGCCTGATTTGTCTCACGTTCGAAACGGTTATGCTTACAATAAAGAACAGTCTCTCTATCCTTGCAATTGGCGCCGTGGTTGCCAGTTCGCTGGCCTTATTTATCAGCAGCACGAAGAAGCAGGAGTCTGCTTTACCACCAGCCCGCCCCAATATTATCTTTATTTTTTCGGATGATCATACCGCTCAAGCCATCAGTGCCTATGGCAGTAAACTCACGAAAACACCTAACATTGACCGCATTGCAAAGGAAGGGGCTATTTTGCATACTAATGTGGTCACCAATTCTATTTGCGGACCAAGCCGGGCTACCTTGCTCACGGGTAAATACAGCCACCTGAATGGCTACAAGCTGAACGAAAAGGTATTTGATGTGAATCAGCCGGTCTTTCCGGAAGAATTACAGAAAAACGGCTATCAAACGGCCTGGGTGGGCAAAATGCACCTCGGCAGCTTACCAAACGGCTTCGATTATCTGAATGTGCTGCCCGGTCAGGGGCATTATTACAACCCGGATTTCATCAATTCGAAGAATGAAACGGTTCGTTACCCCGGCTACGTGACCAATGTTGTCACGAAGTTGTCGATCGACTGGCTCAATCAGCGCGACACGTCGAAACCGTTTTTTCTGGTAGTAGGGCACAAGGCCACCCACCGCGAGTGGTTGCCTGATGCACCGGACCTTGGAGCGTACGACAACGTTAATTTTCCATTGCCTCCTACGTTTTATGATGAATATACCGGTCGGGAAGCCGCTAAAGACCAAGACATGACCATCGACAAAACGATGCGGCTAAAAGAAGATTTGAAGGTTCACGCCGATTACGAAAAGAGCGGTATTTTCAATCGGTTTACGCCTGAGCAGAAAAAGCCGTTTTATGACTACTACGAAAATAAAATCAGCAAAGAGTTCGATGCAAAGAAGCTCACCGGCAAAGCCCTTGTGGAGTGGAAGTACCAGCGGTATATAAAAGATTACCTGTCCACCGCCTGTTCCCTCGACCGCAACATCGGGGAGCTTCTGGACCATTTGGACAAAAGCGGACTGGCTAAAAATACAGTAGTCATTTACGCGTCAGATCAGGGCTTTTACATGGGCGAGCACGGTTGGTTCGATAAACGGTTTATCTACGAAGAGTCTCTGAAAACGCCTTTTGTAATAAGGTATCCGGGCGTTATCAAACCGGGAACACAAATCAATGAGTTGATTTCCAATATAGACTGGGCACCAACGTTGCTGAATCTGACGGGTACGGCCATCCCCAAAGGCGTGCAGGGTGAGTCGTTCCTGCCGTTGCTGGCCGGCAAGAAAGTGCCCTGGCGCAAGGAAGCGTATTATCACTATTACGAGTACCCGCAGCCGCACCATGTTTATCCGCATTTCGGTATCCGGACAGGCCGTTACACATTGGCCCGGTTTTATGAGGTGAAAGACTTCTGGGAGTTATACGATTTAAAAAACGACCCTCAGGAAATGCATAATTTGTACGGTTCCAAAGGCTACGAAACCATTACCGCTGACCTCAAGGCGAAACTGAAAAAAGAGATAATTCATTATAAAGACGATGAAGCTCTCAAAATCATGGAGAGTAAACTATAGTGCTATGCTGAAGGCCTTTTTAGGAGTTACGCTGTTTGCTGGATTGATAGCCTGTAGTACAACGGACAAATCGACGAGTGAACAAGGTCAGTCGTCGGACTCGGCGGCTGCCTGTGTGGCAAAGGGAATGCCCTCCCGGTCGGCCGCTATTCGGCAGGCATCGTCGGGTACAGCCATAAGTGCAGCCAGTACGGCCGATATGGTCCTGATACCGGGCGGTACCTTCCTGATGGGGTCCGACGAGTTCCCCGATGCCCGTCCGGTGCATTCGGTTACCGTGAAACCGTTCTGGATGGATGAACACGAAGTGACCAATGCTGAGTTTGCCCGGTTCGTAACCGCTACCGGCTACAAGACCGTGGCTGAACGCCCGCTGAATCCGGCAGATTATCCGGGCGTTCCTGCCGCAGACTTGGTGCCGGGGTCAGCCGTATTTACGCCACCCACTCAAAAGGTCTCGCTGGCCAATCCGTTACAATGGTGGGAATACGTGAAAGGTGCAAGCTGGAATCATCCCAACGGGCCGAAAAGCAGCCTAAAGGGGCATGAGAACGAGCCGGTCATTCATGTCAGTTATGAGGATGCCATGGCGTATGCGAAATGGTTCGGAAAGCGCCTGCCTACCGAAGCTGAGTGGGAATTTGCGGCACAGGGCGGAAAAGGAAATCGGACTTATTATTGGGGCGATGAACTGAAGCCATCCGGCAAATGGATAGCCAATATTTACCAGGGTGATTTTCCATCAAAGAACACTACCGAAGATGGTTTCGCGGGCGTAGCCCCCGTCAAGTCATTCCCCGCTAATCCTTACGGGCTGTATGATATGGACGGTAATGTATGGGAGTGGTGTCAGGACTTGTACCGACCGGATTATTACATAAAATCACCGAAAGCTGATCCCCAGGGGCCTTCCGACAGCTACGATCCTGAGGAACCCGGTGCTGTGAAACACGTACAGCGGGGCGGCTCATTCTTGTGTAGTGATCAGTATTGTGTGCGTTATAAGGCTGGTAGCCGGGGGAAAGGTGAAGTGAGCAGCGGTAGCAACAACTTGGGTTTCCGGTGTGTGCGGAATAAATGATTTTCCTTTCGACAGGATTTACAGGCAGAGCAGGATTCTCTTCTACATTTCAATCTTATTTTTTCCTGTATATACTGTCGAAAAGAAACGTTGCCGTCTATACTGCCTTATTCAGAAAGCCTGATTTACCGCCAAAAAAGCGTATCTTTGCGGCTTAATCTGAAAAGGAAATTACAAGATGGTATCGGTACAAAACGTCTCTCTGCGCTATGGTAAGCGGGTGCTTTTCGACGACGTAACTATAAAATTTACTTCAGGCAACTGTTACGGCGTCATTGGCGCCAACGGAGCGGGTAAATCAACGTTTCTGAAAATATTGTCGGGCGAAATTGAGCCGCAAACAGGGTCTGTTGCCATGACACCCGGCGAACGGATGTCGGTGTTGAACCAGAACCAGGCCGCCTACGACGAGTTTCCTGTGTTGCAAACCGTTATTATGGGTAACAAACGCCTGTACGACATCATGCAGGAAAAAGATATTCTTTACGCAAAAGAAGAGTTTACGGATGCAGACGGCGAAAAAGCCGCTGAACTCGAATCGGAGTTTGCCGAAATGAACGGCTGGGATGCCGAGTCAGATGCGGCCAGTCTGCTGTCGGGCCTTGGCATCAAGGAAAATCTACACTATTCGATGATGAGTGACCTGAATGGCTCGGAGAAAGTTCGGGTCCTGCTGGCACAGGCACTTTTTGGTAATCCTGATGTACTGTTGCTTGACGAGCCTACTAACAACCTTGATGTGGAATCGGTGTTGTGGCTCGAAAACTTCCTGGCAAACTTCAAAAACACGGTTATCGTCGTTTCCCACGACCGTCACTTCCTCGACCAGGTCTGTACGCAGATTGTCGACGTCGACTTCAGCAAGGTGAAGCTCTTTGCTGGTAACTATTCGTTCTGGTACGAGTCGAGCCAACTGGCACTTAAGCAACGGCAGGACCAAAACAAAAAGACCGAAGACAAACGGAAAGAACTCGAAGAATTTATCCGTCGCTTTTCGGCCAACGCGTCGAAATCAAAGCAGGCTACAAGTCGGGGCAAGTTGCTCGAAAAACTGACGCTCGAAGACATTCAGCCTTCGTCGCGTAAGTATCCGTATGTAAACTTTAAAGCGGAACGTGAACCCGGCGATCAGATCTTGACGGTCGAAAACCTGACCTACACGGCCGAAGATGGAACAAAGCTGTTTGAGAACCTGTCATTCACTATGAATAAGCAGGATAAGATTTTCTTGTTTAGCCGCGATGGACTGGCCGTGTCGGCTTTGCTGGACATCTTGGCGGGCGAACGTAAAGCGGATTCGGGTACATTCCGTTGGGGAGTCACGATTACGATGTCCTACTTTCCAACCGATGCTGAAAAAGAGAAATTTTTCCAGACTGACCTTAACCTGGTCGACTGGCTGCGGCAATACTCGGTAGAGAAGGACGAAAGCTTCATCCGCGGATTCCTGGGCCGGATGCTTTTCTCCGGCGAAGAGTCACTGAAAAAAGCAACCGTCTTGAGCGGGGGAGAAAAGGTGCGGTGTATGTTGTCGAAAATGATGCTGTCGGGTGCTAACCTCCTGATGCTCGACGAGCCAACTAACCACCTCGATCTCGAATCCATCGAGTCGTTAAACAACGGCCTGATCGACTTCAAAGGACCAATCCTATTTACCTCGCATGACCATCAATTTGTGCAGACGGTAGCCAACCGCATTATTGAAATAACCCCGGCCGGTATTCTGGACAAGCTGATGACCTACGATGAATACCTCACCGACGAGCGCGTAAAAGCACAACGCGAGGAGTTGTACGAGGCTGTGGCCTAAGTAATTAACGCATATTTTTAATGTAATGAAGTGGCTGATTCGGATGAATCAGCCACTTTTTTTAGCCGGTGAGGGTAGTTTTCGAGTTATACACATGACCATTCACCGTCTTCATGGGTATGCTTACTTTTGACTTAGTTGTTATCGGCACCGGCTCGGCGGGTGCTACGGTTGCTCAAACTGCCCGTGAAGCCGGTAAATCGGTGGCTATAATTGACAAATTACCTTTTGGTGGAACCTGCTCGCAACGGGGCTGCGATCCTAAAAAAATACTGGTAGGGGCGGCCGAAATTGTGGCCCGCTCGGCACAACTGACCGGTAAAGGCATTACCTTACCCGCCACCATTGACTGGTCGGACCTGATGCGGTTTAAAAAGACGTTTACCAGCCCGATTCCGGAGCGAACACAATCGAAGTTTACTGACCTAGGTATTCAACTCTTTCAAGGAGTTGCTTCGTTTTTGTCAGCCAATACCGTGCGGGTTGATGAAGTAGAGCTTACGGCAAATCATATTGTTGTCGCAACGGGGCAGCGGCCCCAACCGCTCAACATTCACGGAGAAGAGTTACTGATCGACAGTACCGGGTTTCTGGAGCTTCCCCGGCTGCCGGCCAATATTGTTATGGTAGGCGGGGGCTACATCGCTTTTGAATTCGCTCATATTGCTGCCCGCGCGGGAGCTAATGTTACCATTATTCATCAGGGCCAACGCCCGCTGGAGGGGTTTGATGCCGACTTGGTAGCCTTGCTTGTGAAAGCGATGAAGGCCATTGGTATTCACATAATATTGGGCGCCAAGGTAACAGCATTGGAGGGGGATCGGGATAAGCTGATTGTTCGGTATTCACAACAGGACGAAGAGCATACAGTTTCCACGAACCTGGTCGTTCATGCTGCCGGACGTGTAGCCGATGTTTCTGAACTTCAGCTGGAAAATGCCGATGTTACGGTTGGGAAAAAAGGGATAGTCGTCAACGAATACCTACAAAGCGTGTCAAATCCGGGTATATATGCCTGTGGGGATGTAGCTGAGAAAGGACTGCCTTTAACGCCCCTGGCTTCGTATGAAGGAAGCATTGTTGCCGAGAACATTCTGAACGGTAACAACCGGATGTATGAAGATAACCCTGTGCCAACGGCTGTTTTTACGATCCCGACGTTAGCCTCCGTTGGCCTGACAGAAGAACAGGCGAAAGACAAAGGACTTAAGGTACAAGTAACATTCCAGGAAACGAGTGATTGGTACAGCAGCCGACGTATCAATGAGTCGTTCACTTCGTTTAAAACGCTGGTGGATGCAGAGACCGGTATGATTGTAGGAGCACACTTACTGGGATCAGGTTCTGAAGAATTGATCAACCTATTTACACTTGCCATCCGGCATCAAATCAAGGCTAAAGATATGAGTGCAATGCTTTTTGCCTATCCTACACATGGCTCTGACCTTAGTTCGATGTTGCCTGATGTCTAGGTACGGGAGTTGAAGTTGCCGTTGTTGCCAGAGTTGAGGTGTATACTATATAAATATGTGATTGTCTGGCTTTATAAGAAAAAGAGTATTCTGTTAAATACATTTAGTATGGCCGCTTGGTAATCAACCCACAAAATTTACCTTTACGTGCGATCCGTCGCAGTAAGGTTTGTTGCTACTCGCACCACAGCGGCAAAACGCAGTAACCTTACTTTTCTTAGTTTCCTGCCCGTCGTTACTTTTCACCGTAAGGTTGCCGTATACCAGTAGAGGGCCATTGGGTAATGGTTCTACAATACTTTCGGCTTGTATATTTCCGGGTTGCAGGTTCTCTTCGTTTCGGTAATAGCTCAACGCTCTGGAAGGGCAACGATCAACCTGCCCAATAATTTGTTCGGTACCTGCACCTTCCATCTTGACCCACGGACGCTCTCTGGGGTTAAAAACCTCGCTTAATTGCGTCCAGCAGAGTTTGGAATGAATACACACGGCAGGTTTCCAGACAACCGTTATTTCACCGTTCGTATAGGTTTTTGTGATATCAGGAGAAGGGATTGATTCGGCCATATAAATGGGTATTATGGGCGTAGTAAACAGTTTCGAATAAGCCTTCGATTAATAGGAGTCCTTAAGGCTGCTGATGGTTATCTTCAATGAGAATGGTTTCGAAATCAATAGGATTCTGCAACGTTCGATGAATAGGACAGCGGTCGGCTATTTCGGCAAGTCGGGTTCGCTGCTCGTGGGTGAGGTCACCATTTAAAATAAGTTTCATGGTAAACTGCGACCGTTGAGCGATTGAATCACTCGTATACTCAACGTGGGCAACAGCCGAGTCGAGTGGCCATCCTTTTCGATCGGCATACATTCGTACGGTCATAACGGTACAGGAGGCCAGTGAGCCAGCCAGTAACTCACCCGGCCCCATACCCCGGTCCTGACCGCCTACATCTGACGGCTCATCGGCAACAATGACTTGCGAAGAGGTCGATAGATGCGTTTCGTACGGTGTTCGCTCGATTCGGGCGGTGATCAGCGCCATGTTGTTAAGGTTAATGGTTAGTAAGTGAATGGTTATTCAGGGCTAATTTACTCATTTACCACTAGGGTTAATAAACTCACCACCCACTAACTTAATACCCATTAATCAATAACTACCTACTGTCCCCACTGCGCCGGATTCTGCCGCCAGGCCGCCAGCGATTCCATGGCTTCGGCCGGGATATAATCCAGTTCCTGCGCTTCAAGCAGGAGCGCGTCATAATTACTCAGACAGATCAGCGGTATGTTTTTCGTGGCGAAGTTTTGGTCGGCTACGGGAAAGCCATACGTGAAAATGGCGGCCATACCCAATACTTCCGCACCGGCCGCCTGGAGGGCATTGACAACTTTCAGGGAACTGCCACCCGTAGAAATCAAGTCTTCAATAACAACCACGCGCTGACCACTGGTCAGGTGCCCTTCGATCTGCTTCCCCATGCCGTGCGACTTAGGCTCGGGCCGAACGTAACAATATGGTATACCTAATACATCGGCCACTAATGCGCCCTGCGGAATACCCGCCGTGGCAACACCTGCGATGACTTCGACCGACGGAAAACGCTTTCGGATGGCATCGGCTAACTCATTTTTTATGTATGTACGTACTTCAGGATACGCCAGCGTAACCCGGTTGTCGCAATAAATGGGAGATTTCCAGCCTGAGCTCCAGGTGAAGGGTTCGTTTGGCTTAAGCCGGACAGCCTGTACGGCGAGCAGATGCCGCGCTACAGTTCTTTGAATGGACGATTGACTCACGAGTTAACAGTAAATAATAAAAAGCAATGGTGGACTACTCTTTGTTCAGATGGACTTTTACCGTGTCGATTCGAGTACCGTCCATCGAAATAATAGTAAAGGTAAAGGGCGAAAATTCAATAACCTCGCCAACTTGAGGAACGTCTTCGTGGGTAGCCAGAATTAAGCCGCCGAGGGTATCGTATTGAGGAGATTCTGGAATAGTCCAGTCGTAGGTCTTGTTCAGATCTTCAATTTCATGGCGTGCACTCAACAGCCAGTTCGTTTCATCGAGTTGTTGTTCGACCCAGTCTTCGTTGGTATCGTATTCATCCTGGATCTCACCGAAGATCTGTTCAACCATATCTTCCACACTAACAATACCGGCCGTACCCCCAAATTCATCGACAACCAAAGCCAGACTCTTACGCTCCGACAAAAAGCGCAAAAGTAAATCCTGGGCAGGCATGGTTTCTGGCACAACAATAATGGGCGTTATAATTTCTTCGACAGTAGCGGGCTTCTTAAATAAAGCCAGCGCGTGGCAATAGCCAATTACATCGTCTATAGTATCGCGGTAAACAACAATTTTTGAGTGACCGCTACCCTGAAACGCTTGTCGAAGCTCTTCAACGGTATCATCTACAGCAACGGCTGTAATCTCGGTGCGGGGTACCAAACAATCACGTACACGCACGTCCCGAAATTCGATGGCGTTATTAAAAATCTGGGTATCGACCTCTACTTCCTTCTCAGTGTCTGTTTTCTGGTTAAGCTGCTGAAGGTAATGGTTAAGGTCTGTCAAGCCGAAAACGGGCCGGATTTCCGGATTTTTTTTTCGCAGTATATACCGGATAAAGAAGCGAGCCGTGCCAACTAATACCCGAACAACGGGCGCAATGGTTTTATAAATAACCCAAAGGGGCACGGCCAGCGCTTCCAGAAAGCGGTCGGGATGAATAAGCGCCAGACTTTTGGGAATATAATCGGCCAGGGGTAGGAAAATAAGTGTTAGGATCAGCGTTTCAATGCCAATGACGACTGACTCATGGGCGGTCCAACTGGCGGGCAGGAGGGTAGTCAGCAGCGGGTTGAGAACGGTTACGCCCAGAACGGTGTAGAGAACCAGAAAAAGCGTATTACCGGTTAGGGTTGTACCGACAAAGAGAATCGGGTTTTTCAGAAAACCGGATACAAGCTTCTCACTGAGTGGCCCCTGCTTGCTATGCAGCTCAAAATATAAACGGTTGACCGATACATAGGCCATTTCGACAGCCGAGAAAAAACCCGCCAGCACTAGGGCAAGAAAGGCACCAAATAAAAGAGCGTAGGGTTCCATTGTTTACTAATGACCGGGTCGCCGGTGCGATGATAAATGACAAATGGTGAGTAGTATGCCTGAGCAAAACATTCACCATTTACCATCGGACCGGCGACCCGGTCATCATTTCTTTTTCTTCTTTCGGTCTTCAACCATTTGCTTGATGGTTGGGGAGACCACTTTTTCCCGTTCGAGCCGTTTGGTACGAACGTATTGAAAAGCCAGCAAAAAGCCAAGAAACAGCATCAATAGCCAATAACTGTCGCCAAAGCTGGTTCGTTGGTATTCGGCAATCCAGATAACCAGAAAGCCAGCAGCAACAGCTAAAAGGAGTATTTCTGAAAGTTTCATCTTTACAAAGCACCCTGTTTACTTTTCATCTTGCTGAACTCCCGATACCGGCGAACGGTAGCGATCAGGAAGCCAAGCACGACCACGAGCGTACCAATCCATAACAGATTGATCAAAGGTTTCTCCAGGGCTTTCATCACGATATAGTCGCGCTGAGTCCGGTTAACCGCAAATGTAAACTTGCCGGTGCGGGGATCGATCTCGTTGAGTTGGATACGAACGCCCAGTTCATCGCTCATCTCGGCAGGATGGGCTACCATTCGATCTTTAATGACGAAGGCCGGGTTGAGGATGTGCTCGCCATTTTTATCGAGTACGCGAACTCTGGCCCGCACAGCGGCATCGGATGGGCCAATTTCTACTCCATCGACATCATTGGTACGAGCAACGTCGTCCAGAATAGCCACGTAATCGTTCAGGAAGAATGTGTCTTTGATAGCAACGGAATACGTCTCGGTTTTCTCCCACTTATTCTCGGCCGATGGGTCGGGAACAGACGATACGAAGGTGTACATATCGCGGTCTGCCTTGTGCCGGATATCCGGTGAGGCCAGCAATCCCATCCGCTCGTTTACCTGAGCACGCGGGTAAAGGTTGAAAATCTTGCCATTCGGCTCGCGGTACTCAACTTCATAATAGGTGTTTTCCGGATATAAAGCCAGCGTATCACCTTTTTTGTGGTAAAGCTTACCATTCTGCTCAAGGTCGCGCAGAGCAATGCCGTGGAAATCGCCTTCAATTACTTCAACATCGTTACGGGAGATATAACCGGGCATATCGCGCGCTTCGATTCGCTGGCCACGATAGGTCAGTTGATAAGGCCCCATACGCTCGGGTTGGTTCAACCAGAGCAGCGTGTTTTCTTTATTCTCTTTGTTATCGTTTTTGGTGAACTCGTCCTGCTTTGAAATCAGCAGTCCCGTATTATTGATAGAAATAACTTTCGAGAAACCGGCGGAGTAGAGCACACCAATTAGCATCAGTGCCATACCAATGTGCGCAATCGCCCCACCAGATAACCGGTAATTACCACGAATAACACCCAGCAAAATAGTACCGTTGGTCATCAGGGCAAACACCGAAGCAACGAGCAGCGCCATGTATACCGGGTTCTTCATCTCACCAAAGGCAATGAGGGCGGCACTAACAAGTAAGGTCAGAATACCTGGGGTAATGAGTGCTTCGAATTTCTTGCCCTCGATTTTACGCCACCACATAAACTGGCCAACACCCGTGATTAAAGCAATAACCACAAAGAACCAAACCTGGAATTTGTTGTAGTGAGCGATCTGATCGGCGGGTAACGCCAGATTAGAAACTTTCCCGAATGCTTCCAGAATCTTGTTATAAACCGGGATGGAGGTTGTTGCAATCACCTGAAACGAAGCTAGACAAAGTACGGTAGCCCCAATAAACACCCAGAACTCTTTAGTATAGACAGAAGCCTCTTCGGCATCCGATGGGATTTGTTTCCATTTACGGGCCGCCAGCAGCACGGACAACGCCACAAAAACCAGCAGATAAATCAGCAACTGACCGGAAAGGCCTAGATCCGTAAATGAGTGCACAGAGGCATTGCCCAGAATACCGCTACGGGTCAGGAAGGTAGCGTACAGGATAAGAAGGAATGTGCTTATGGTTAGAATGATGGCTGTTTTCAGGCCTGTTGACGAGCGTTTGGCGATTAGCATCGTATGCAGGGCCGCCACCATTACGAGCCAGGGGACATAAACTGCATTCTCAACGGGGTCCCAGTTCCAATAGCCACCGAAGTTAAGTGTTTCGTAAGCCCAGTAGCCACCCATCATGATGCCGATACCCAGAATCATAGCACCAAAGAGCGTCCAGGGCAGGGCCGGGCGAATCCATTCGAGCGGTTGATTGCGCCAAAGGCCGGCGATGCAATAAGCAAAAGGCACCAGCGTAAGGGCAAAACCCAGAAAGAGTGTAGGCGGGTGAATGACCATCCAGTAGTTCTGAAGCAGCGGATTCAAGCCTTTACCATCCTTAGGAATAAAGTTAGGATCGGCTGCGAAAATGGGCGCTTCCGGCATCGCTTCGCTCAACAGCAGAAAGGGCGAAGAGCCAATCTTGAACGTATCACCGAAAACGACGCCTAGAATCATTGACGCCAGAAACGCCTGTACCAGCGCAAAAATAGCCATCATGGGCGCTTCCCAACGGGTACCCGCTTTCTGGATCAATACAGCCCCTAATACAGCATTCCAGAACAGCCAAAGCAGGAACGAGCCTTCCTGACTCTCCCAGAAGCACGCAATCATGTATTGCACCGGCAACGCCCGTGAGGAGTGACTCCAGGCGTAATGGTACTCAAAGTAGTGGTTGAAAATAATGTAAAAGAGCGAAGCGGCTACACCAACCACGGCAAGGCCGTGCAGGTAAAAAGCCCAGCGCGCCAGTGTTCGCCAGTCATCTCGGGCCGGTGGTGTACTAGCCTTGGCAACTGACTTAGCCGAGTGCCGCGTCTTTTTGTTGCCAAAACTCGCTTCGCCGGCATACGCAAGCTGAGGCTCTTCAACGGGTTCCGCCTGTAGGGAACGGCCCCAGCCGAGCGCCGAAATAAAATACGCTGCCGTTGCTACGAGGGCCGTAACGAACGAGAGAATAACAAAAAAGTGGCCGAGTTGCCCGACTGTGGTATGTATCATAATCGCTTAATGAGTTGATTGTACGCTGCGTGGGAGCCTATCCAAAATCAGTAAACTTCCTCTTCGCGTATAGCTAACGCACGGAAATGATCGCCTACACGTGCTGACCATAAGTTCTCTTTTCCGCTAATCTCTTTGAAATGCAACGATGGATGCGATGGATCGATCTTAAGGAGGTCAAAATTCTTATCTGCCAATTCCTAAATGGCTTCAGGCAAATCGCCATAATGTTTCCAAAACTTTGACGTAGTGTGGTGATTCATAAAGGTTTCGTTCTACCCTTACGAATATCCTCTCTAGCTTCGTTGAGCAAATCATCGAGCCGTCCTGCTCCAGCGTCTTCTTTTATCTGCTTGTCCCACTGCTCATGAAAGAAGTCAAAAAGGGGTGTTACCAGTCCATCTAATTCGTTAACCGGTAATTCTTTTGCTGCTCTCACTATTTCCTGTACGCTCATAATTGTGCCGTTTTGGCTTCGTGCTCCGTTGTTTCCAGCTTGCCGTCCTGGTATTTAGAAGGACATTTCAGCAAAATCTTGTTGCACTGAAAATGATCACCCTGCATGGCGCCGATGATTACAATCTGTTCCGACCGCTCGAAATCCTGGGGCTTGGGGCTGTTGAAGACTACTTTCTGCGCCCGGTTCTCGTTGTCGATCAGCGTAAACTCAAAGTGGTTTGGGTCGATTGCGGGGTTGTACAGCATATCCGTTATGCGACCCTGGGCATCTTTCTGAACTTTGCCAACAACGTGAATCATCTTGTCGTCGCCTTCCTTCTTCATCTGCTCGGCTTTGGTGAAGGTCGTGTAAACGCTGGCATCGCCCGCTGTGCTCGCAATGACACCGATGGCTACTGCAATGATGATGATACCGATTATGTGAGAGATTTTCATTTTGGTTAATTGGTTAACGGGTGGTATGCTTTCGGGCATTCAACCACACAACGAACTATAGACTAAATTGCTTCTTTTTATCTTTTACTTCGTCTTCCAACTTGGCAATCTGACGGTCGAGCCGCACCAGGTAAACAATAATACCCGTGAATACAGCTGCGATGACGGCGACCACGACCCAGATTTTGCCATCAGCCCGTAGTTTATCGGCCATTTCTACGCCGTTGGTAACGGGTTGCTGGGCCAATAAATGCTGGCTAAACAGAAGCAAAGTCGCTAAAAGACAAATGAAGCGGGAGGGCAGACGCATTGTTGTACGGGTTGTTGAAAAATAACGCAAAAATAAGGGTAATCATTCCGAAAATGATGCATGACTTTAGTCATCCAGCGCCACTTTCAGCCGTCTGAATCGAACACGCAGTTCAGTAATCCAGACACCCAGCAGGATAAACCCGATAATAGCCGGATAAAAGACCATCCGCATTCGGTTGTCCATGTCATATTTACCGAAAGCCGGATTGCCACCGTTGCCGGGGTGCAGGGAGTCGGTCAGGCGAGGGATAATGAAAATGAGCGGTATAAAGACCGCAAAGGCAAAGATGTTGTAAACGGCCGATATGCGTCCCCGTCGCTGTTCATCATCGAACGAACCCCGTAGCACCAGATAAGCCATATACATCAGCATACCAATGGCAACGCTGTTCAGTTTGGGGTCGTTTGGCCAGGGTTCGCCCCAGGTAAAATTAGCCCATATAGACCCTGTCAGGCAGCCCAGCAGCCCGAATAGTATCGCCGTATTCGCAAATTCAACGGCAACCAAGTCATCGCCGAGTCGGCCGTTGCGGAGATACCGGATCGAGTAAATGGCTGAGGTTAGCAGCAGGGCAATCATGCTGAACCAAAGGGGAACGTGGAAATACACGTTTCGGATGCTTTCGTTCAATATAGGCTGGCGCGGTACTACACCCAGCAACCCCCGAAAAATGACGTACGTAAGGATGATGACCCCTAGGGCCTTCCACCAATTCTTTTTCATATAAGTAGCGCGGGCGAAACCCGCTTATCTAATCTAACAGCGCGGGTTACCCCGCAACGGCGGACCGCCCGCCAAACTCAACTCCGCCATAAAAATGGAAACAGCAACCAGGAAAGTGTCAAAACAATGGCATCAATGGCCAGTACGGTGCCGATCTCGCTCCAGCTTACACTTCTGTCCAGCCCATCGAGCGCATTTTTCGATACCTTAAGCAGCATCAGCAGGAGTGGCAGGATAACCGGGAAGCTTAGTACAGCCATTAATGTAGCCGGGTTTTCGGCTTTGCTGGCAATGCCTGATACAAGGGTCAAGGACGAAGCAAAGCCAATGGCACCTAGTACAAGCGTCAGCAGGTAAAGCGGCACATCGTTGACCGGATTTCCTAATACGAATGCATACACACTAAAACCCAGAAAGGCCAATACCAGCATTAAAGCGGTATTATAGAGGATTTTCGAGAGTATAATCTGTTGCGGACTGGCGAGTGTATAATAATACAACTGGCGTCCGGCCCTTTCCTGCACAAAACTCTTGGCAATGGCATTGATGGCCGTGAATAGCAGAATAATCCAGAATAAGGTATTCCAGACAATGGGCGTTAGCTGACCACGTCGTGCGTTAAAGCTCAGGTAACAAACAAACACGGCCCCCACCATGTATAGCAACATGCCATTGAGCGCATACCGTTGCCGCCACTCCAGCAGAAACTCCTTCCGCATTAGTGCACTCAGCTGCCGTACCGATTCTGCCATACTTTGTCTATTAATGCGGCAAATTTACGGCGCAATGCTGATGCGAAAAAGAAATAGTTTGTGCATCTGCATCCGGACGTTTTCTGTCATCGCCGATCGGACAAGCTTATGGGATGATAATGACCAATTAATCAACTGAAAAGCTGGTTGTGTGAACGAAGCGCTTGCTTTTAGCCTTAATAAAGCAAAGTCGCAGGTTGGCGGATTTTAACCCGAACACCCTTGTGTTAGTAAAGAGAGGAGTACGTTGTCAATGGATTTTAATACGATTTTTATTCTCTGCGGATTCTCATTCGTTGCAGGTTTTGTCGATGCCATCATTGGTGGAGGTGGGTTGATTCAAACACCGGCTATCCTGTTTAGTCTGCCTCAATACCCGGTTCCAACCCTTATTGGTACCACCAAAATACCCTCTCTATCAGGCAGTCTGATGGGTGCCTTTCAGTACAGCCGGCGGGTAGCGGTAGTAGGTCGGTTTATCGGCCCGATGATGGCAATAGCCTTTGCGGCTTCGTGGCTTGGGTCGTGGACGCTCACGCGGGTACCCAACAGTTTTATGAAGCCTCTTGCGTTGGTTATTCTGATCGGTGTGTTTAGTTACACCCTGACGAAAAAAAATTTCGGTCAGGTGTCGCATCGGGTAGTCACGGCGAGCCAGCAGCGAACGCGCATGTGGCTCATGGGGGGGGGGGATCGGTTTCTACGATGGATTTTTCGGGCCTGGAACGGGGAGCTTTCTGGTGCTCGGGTTCATTACCCTGATCGGCTTTGACTTCCTGAAGGCCAATGCACATGCTAAACTGATCAATGCATCAACGAATCTGGCAAGCGCTCTGTTCTTTTTTCATGAAGGCCGAATCCTTTTTGCTTTTGCCTTACCGATGGCCGTGGCAAATTTGTCAGGCGCTTTTTTAGGGGCGCGGCTGGCTATTCTAAAAGGTAATCAATTTATCCGGGTGTTTTTTCTGATGTTGATCGCGGCAACCATACTCCGATTTGCGTGGGATTTGATAAAGTAGATTTGCATCAACAAACTTTCCGTTGTAAACTTGCGTTAATTAAACTGAATCTAAATAAAGATTAGACTCAAAGAAACCATGAGCAAGCGTAGCGTAGCTGACCTGAAAATTGGAGAACGAGCCACCATTGAGTCGTTTAATAATCAATTGATGTCGCTTAAACTGCTCGAAATGGGCTGCTTGCCCGGCGCCGAGGTTTGTCTGCACAGCAAAGCACCACTTGGTGATCCTATTTGTCTGAATGTGGCCGGTTATTGTCTGGCTATGCGTAAGTCTGAAGCTGCTACGATTCTGATTGATAATTAAACGTTTATAGGGTGTGGTTCACGAACGTGATCACTCTACTGTAGACCGTGAACTGCCTTGAAATCGTCTCCCACCATTGCCCTCGTTGGCAATCCCAATGCCGGTAAGTCGTCTTTATTTAACCAGTTAACCGGCCTGCGTCAGAAAACGGGTAATTTCCCCGGTGTCACGATGGATAAAAAATCCGGAACGTGGCCCATTGATACCCAGCACATAGCCACTGTAATTGACCTGCCCGGCGTTTATTCCATTTATCCAAAGTCGCTGGATGAACAGATCGTAACGGATATTCTGGCTAATCCTGCTCATCCGGACTACCCCGATGTGTCGGTTGTTGTGGTCGATGCCTCTAATCTTCATCGGAATTTGCTGCTTTTTACGCAGGTCGCTGATTTGGGCGTGCCAACGGTGCTAGCCCTTAACATGCTCGATGTAGCACAGCAACAAAGTAAAGTGGTTAATTCGGTACGTCTGGCCATGAGTCTGGGCGTCCCCGTTGTTCGTATAAATGCCCGAACGGGCGAAGGCACCGATCTGCTGAAAAAGGCGGTGCTGGGCCAGATGCAGGAACCAGTTCTCCCCGGAAAACTTTTCTTCGACCCCGCAGATGAGGTGCCTGCGTTGATTTCTGACACAAAAAACCAGTATAAGCTTACCAACAATTACCTCGCTTTACAGTACATTATCCAGCATGACGGGTTTTCATTCCTGAATACACCCCAGCGGAAAGTGCTCGATGAGATTATCGAACAGCACAAGTTCAGTGAACCCACCTTCCAGGCGGGGGAAACCATTACCCGTTATAAACGAATAGCGGCTATTGTAACGGAGGTTGTAAGCGATCAGCGTCCGGTCAACGAGCCTACCTGGAGCCAGAAACTGGACCGGGTATTGCTGCATCCGGTTTGGGGCTACGCTATTTTCGGTTTCGTCCTGCTCCTTATTTTTCAGGCCATTTTCGCTTGGGCACAACCCTTTATGGACGCCATCGACTCTGGTGTTGCCTGGCTCAATGGTCAGCTCAAAGAAAGTTTACCCGCTGGACCGCTTACCGATTTGCTTACCGATGGTATTCTGGCCGGGCTGGGCGGCATTCTGGTGTTTATTCCACAAATAGCCTTTTTGTTTCTGTTGATTGCCCTGCTGGAGGAGTCGGGGTATATGTCGAGGGTAATGGTCATTATGGACCGGATCATGCGCAAATTCGGCCTGAATGGCAGGAGTGTGGTTCCCCTTATTTCTGGTGTCGCCTGCGCAGTTCCTGCTATTATGGCTACCCGTAGCATTGGCACCCGGCGCGACCGGCTCATTACCATTTTGGTAACTCCGCTGATGAGTTGCTCAGCCCGATTACCTATTTATACTATCCTTATTGCACTGGTTGTACCAAGTCAGCGTGTGTTAGGCGTATTTAACCTTCAGGGGTTAGCCTTGATGGGCTTGTACCTGTTGGGATTAGTGAGTGCCTTACTGGCTGCCTATGTCCTGAAAATCCTGCTCCGAACCAAAGAGCGGGGGTACTTCATTATGGAACTGCCAACCTTTAAACTACCCCGATGGAATCATGTCGGGTTAACCGTTTGGGAGAGTGTCCGGTCGTTCGTTTGGGAAGCTGGGCGGGTTATTCTGGCCATTTCCATCGTATTGTGGGTCGTAGCCAGCTATGGCCCCGGCAACGATATGGATGAGGCCGAAGCACGGGTGAAGCAGCAGAATCCGATGGCCGCAGCTGATGACCTTCAGGATCGAATCGCTTCTGAACGCCTGGAGGCATCTTACGCCGGGAACTTCGGCCATTTTATTGAACCGGTCATTCGCCCCCTTGGCTACGACTGGAAAATTGGTATCGCTTTGCTAAGTTCATTTGCCGCCCGCGAAGTATTTGTCGGAACCATGTCGACAATCTACAGCATCGGCAGTGGTGCCGATGAGGAAGGCGTAACCATTCGGGAGCGACTTCGGCAGGAGCGAAATCCAGAAACAGGCGCGGCTATGTATACACCCGCCCTGGCCTGGTCCTTGTTGATCTTCTATGTGTTCGCCATGATGTGTATGAGTACACTCGCAGCTACCCAACGGGAAACCAAAAGCTGGAAGTGGCCAGCCGTTCAGCTGGTGTACATGATGGCGCTGGCCTATGTAACCGCCTTCGCCACGTATCAACTTCTGAAATAAGCTATGCGGGTCTTACCAAAGAAGTCCTTTGGCGAACATCGGATAAATAAAATAGCAAAGGATATAAGCAAACAGCGCTAAGGTTAAACCGCCTAGCGCAGTAGTTTGGTCTATGCTAAGTCGATTTCTACGGACGGGGCGGTTTAGCCGCCAATCTCTGTGGGTAGTATTTTTCATGGTGTGCATTATTAAACTATAAGTTTACTGCACGCAAATTTGGGGCCTTCTTACTTTCCATGGTAGAGCAAAAACCCGGAATTTGTTCAATAGGTATAACTACCTGTTTCCATTGTCACGAATTTGCTTGAATTGTTGCTATGCATAGTCCCGGATAATGAATCAAATTATGCCCTGAGTCTTTGTTTTGTGGAACTTTTTCTACGCTTTTTGTGGAATTTATTCCCAGTTGAGCGCTTCAATTATATCAGAAGCAATCATGCCGATTGGTCCCCTTTTCCGGGCCACCACATCGCCAGCCAAACCGTGTGTAAATACCCCCAGTACAGCAGCCTCAACCGAGTCATAACCCTGGGCCAGCAGAGCCGTCAGAACACCTGTCAGTACATCACCCGTGCCACCCGTGCTCAGTCCTGGATTGCCCGTTGAGTTAAAGTGTATATCCCCTTCGGGTGTAGCCACGGCCGAGTAGGCACCTTTCAACACAACGACTACGCCGTACTTTCGGGTGAACTCCCGCAAGAGGTCCAGTTTCTCGTAGTCATTGTCCCATTTTTTAGTCAGTCGTTCAAACTCTTTCGGGTGAGGTGTCAGAATGCTGTTTTTGGGTAGATACCTCAGCAACTCGCGGTTTTCGGAAAGCAGATTTAACGCATCGGCATCAACAACGATGGGCTTTTTTAACATAGGCAGTAACGCTTTCATCATCGCCAGCGTTTCGGGTGCTTTGCCAATACCAGGGCCCAGGCCAATGGTTGAGTAGTCGGTTGGATCGGGTAAATCATCAAGTTGACTGGTTCCCGAAAGTACATGTTCATTTCGATCGGGTCGACACATGGCTTCCGGAACAATCGTTTGTAGCGGTATATAACCGCATTGGGGCACCTGAACCGTCAACAACCCCACCCCCGACCGTAAACAGGCGCGGGCAGCCAGTATGGCCGCGCCAATCTTTCCATAACTACCTGCTAGTAACAGGGCATGGCCAAAAGTACCTTTGTTGGAGAAGCGATCGCGTTTGTGCAGGAGTAACCGGGCTTCTTTAGGTTGCGTATAATAGTACGAGGTAGGGGCCTGATCAATGAAACGTTTGTGCAACTGAATGTCCAAAAGGTGCCATTCACCCACGAATGCGCCATTTTTAGGCAGAACAAAAGCTAGCTTAGGCAACTGAAAGGAAACTGTATAGTCGGGTTCAACAATAACGTCGCCGAGTTTATTCGGCTGATCGGTGTACAAGCCGCTGGCAATATCGACGGCAATAACGGTAGCAGGAGTCCGGTTAATGGCTTCGATTGTGGTTTTCACGATGCCTTCGGTAGGGCGCGATAAACCCGAGCCCAGGATGGCATCGAGCACAATTTCGTTATGTCGAATGGTTGGAATATCGGTGGCAGATTCGATGTAATGAATATTTTCCGTAACGAGTTTCAAACGACGATGGTTGTGCATAAAGTCGTCGGATTCGCGCGGGGCATACCGCACAACATAGACATCAATCGGGTAGGTTCGCTCCAGTAGTAACCGGGCAATGGCCAGCCCGTCTCCGCCATTATTGCCCAACCCGCAAAAAATCTTAATTGGGTGTTTACTCTTGAAACGATCAGCGAACCAATCGACAAAGGTAAGGGCAGCCCGTTCCATTAAATTAATAGGCGCTATCGGTTCATGTTGAATGGTGGATTGGTCAAGGGAACGAATTTGATCAACGTTCAGTATTTTCATAAGTAATTGGATGACGTCGGAGCGTAATTTCACAAAAGTATTTTCTCCTACTGATAAATTTACTATCTTTGCGGCTCATTTCGCAAATACTTATCTGGCGATTTATATACGGTCATGAGCGAGTTAATCAAATTAGTGGAGGCAGACAACGCGCAGCGTCGCACCGAGTTGCCCACATTCCGGGCGGGTGATACGGTGAACGTACACGTTAAAATCCGCGAAGGAAATAAGGAACGTATTCAGGTATTCACGGGAACGGTTATTCAACGCCGGAACCCAAGTTCCGCTGGCGAGACA
This sequence comes from Spirosoma sp., assembly GCF_026391055.1. Classification (GTDB taxonomy): domain Bacteria; phylum Bacteroidota; class Bacteroidia; order Cytophagales; family Spirosomataceae; genus Spirosoma. The sequence continues at coordinate 423,315 of NZ_JAPLET010000019.1, forward strand.
TTTACTGTCCGCAAAGTATCAAATGGCGTTGGCGTAGAGCGTATCTTCCCAGTTCTGTCGCCTAACATCGACAAAATCGAAGTTGTTCGTTTGGGTAAAGTTCGCCGGGCACGGTTGTTCTACCTACGCGGTCGTCAGGGTAAAGCTGCTCGTGTTAAAGAGCGCAAGCCTAAAGCAGTTGTAGCCGCTTAATAGCTTCAATTGCATTAGATTTTGAAAAGCTGTCTGGAAAGACGGCTTTTTTTGTAATAGCCGCAACAGGCTCCGGCTGTTGCATAAACAGTGAACCAGTAACAGCCGGAGCCTGTTGCGGCTATTACTATGGACTTCTTTAAATACCAGGGTACCGGCAATGATTTTATCTTGATCGACGACCGGGCCAGAACTTTTCCTGCAGCCGATCAGGCGTTTATCGAGCACCTATGTCACCGACGCTTCGGCATCGGGGCCGATGGATTAATTCTCCTCCAGACTGATCCGGAGTACGATTTTCGGATGGTTTATTTCAATGCCGACGGCGCTGAAGGCAGCATGTGTGGCAATGGTGGCCGGTGTATTGTCCGGTTTGCCCACGACCTGGGCCTCTTTGACAGTGAAACCCGTTTTCTGGCCGTAGATGGCGAACATCTGGCGATGGTTTCCGACGAAAGCATTTCGTTAAAGATGACAGATGTTACCGGCATTGAAGATCGCCAAGGGCTGACCTTTTTAAATACAGGTTCGCCCCATGTCGTATGTTTTGTTGATGATTTGGAATCGTTTGATGTCGTATCTGAAGGGCGGTCCATTCGCTATAGCGAGCCATTTCAGCCGGGTGGGACAAACGTGAACTTCGCTCAGGTAGTTGATGAAAACACGGTGTTTGTCAGAACCTACGAACGCGGTGTGGAAGATGAAACGTACTCATGCGGTACAGGTGTAACGGCTGTCGCACTGGTTGCTCAACACGAGCTAGGCATGCCTAGCCCCGTATTTATCCGTACCCTTGGCGGCAACCTTCGCGTGTCATTCAATCCTCAGCCCAACGGTGGCTTTGATTCCATTTACCTTATTGGACCAGCAAAGCGGGTTTTTGCCGGAACCATAACTGTTTAGTGTGTTGTGCAGTTAATAAAAACAGCCAGCACTAATACAGGGAATGATTATCTATAAGAATAAAGGGTTATTACAATCTATTTGGCATTTTCATACCGGCCCCACGGCTAAAGCACTGATGGGCCGGTTAATAGTTGTTGCTATTTATGTGACCATCGTTACGGTTGCCGAAATGCACTACACAGACTTACGTCTGAAAGATACACCCTCTTCGTTTCTGGGAGCAATGGGCATTCTGCTCAGTCTGTTGCTTATTTTTCGGACTAACACCGCTTATGACCGATTTTATGAAGGGCGTCAGGCTTGGGGCGTCCTGGTCAACAATTGCCGGAATCTGGCCATTTATTTCAATGCCGTTCTGCCGGAAGGTGATGCCAAAAGCCGGGAGTTTTACGCTAAGGCGATTGCTAATTTTCCCTTCGCCCTGAAGAATCATTTACGCGACAGCAATAACACCGCCGAACTGGACATCGTAGAAGAAGGAGAACGACGTGACCTGAGCCATTTTGACCATAAACCGGCCGGGGTATCGAACCAACTCTGGGTGAAAACTGAAATCCTCTACCGCGAGGGACATATTTCCGAATCACAGCATATTAACCTGAATCAGTATTTAACAACGCTGATGGACGTGTGTGGTGTATGTGAGCGGATTAAAAGTACGCCCATTCCGTTCTCCTACATGCTGTTCATCAAGCTGTTCATTATGCTTTATGTGACGTTGCTGCCCTTTACGGTTGTAACGGCTTTTGGTTACCTGACAATCCCGGCCGTTGTCCTCACGTCGTACATACTGGTTGGGCTGGAGATGATCGGTGAAGAAATTGAAGAACCCTTTGGTCTGGAGCGCAACGACCTTCCATTGAATCAGTTAAGTCAGCTTATTCGTGTGAACGTTCACGACATTTTACAGATTTATTTGCCTCATGTTGAGAAACAGGCGGCCAAGCCGGGCTTTACCATAGTGACATAAAACTTAATCCACGGCTTCAATAATGCCGCCGTGCAGGTGGTAAATGGATTTGGCCTGCAAGTCGGGTTGGCGCAATAAATCCTTAGCCGCCACCCGGCTGCGGACACCGTTAGTGCAGATGACAAGCAGGGTCGAATAGGGTAAGAGTTCACCCTTTCTGGCCCGGATATCGGCAAGGGGTATGTTGAGCCCGCCAATATTGAATTCTTCGAACTCCCATTCGTCCCGCACATCGACAACGGCCGTATCGGGTTGACGGCGCAGCCTTTCGAGCTCTGTAAGGGTTATGTCTGTATAGGTGTGTGTGGTCATACACAAGCATAACAAACTTTCCGGAATGGCTGTTCAGTGAGGAGGCTATCGTCTGGAAATTGCCAGAATGTCAATCTCCTTTACTTTCGGACGACTTCCCCAGATGCATAGTAGCTCAACTTGTTTCCCAGTTTCCACGTAACGAATAAGAACGGCCCGTTCTACGGAGTTGGGCAAGGGTGGAATGTCGCTGATGGCTTTATAATACAAAGGGAGGGAGCTCGCTGTAGGTTTACGCCAACTGGCTATTCCGGTAGTATCGGATCTATCGTTGGCCAGTCGAACAAAGTCTTCACATCCATCAGCAATCCGGCTGTTGTCTGTGATAAAAGCAGCCTCAGTGCGTTCAGTAAGGTTGACCGTTACTGTCGACTGGCATCCGAACAGAAGTGTTAGAATAAGAAACGAAGAAAATTTCATGCTATTTATAGGCTTATTTATACTGACCCTATCAGGCGGTAATCAGTTGGAAAGCACTTGTTACTACGTTAAATCTGTCAATCTGTCAGAAACGCACAGGCTGGAACAGGATTTGACGGCCTGAGAACAGACTCATAATCTTACTAACATAAATTATGGAAGCTGTACAAACCGAGAAGGGGCAAATCTCAATCCATACCGAGAATATTTTCCCGATTATCAAAAAATTCCTCTATTCTGACCACGAGATTTTTCTGCGCGAATTAGTGTCAAATGCAGTGGATGCTACGCAGAAACTGAGCCAGCTGGCTTCGTTTGGCGAATTCGGAGGTGAACTGGGGGAGTTGAAAGTGACGGTTTCGCTGAATGAGGAAGCCAAAACGATTACCATCAGTGACAACGGCATCGGTATGACTGCCGATGAAATCAAGAAATATATCAACCAGATTGCCTTCTCCGGGGCCACCGATTTTCTGGAGAAATACAAAGACAAAACGGACGATAAAGGACAGATCATCGGTCACTTTGGCCTGGGCTTCTACTCGGCGTTTATGGTTGCCGAAAAAGTAGACATCGTCACTAAATCCTATCGGGATGGCGCTGAAGCGGTTCGCTGGACCTGCGATGGCTCTACAGAGTTTGAACTGACGCCCGCCGAGCGTGCCGACCGAGGTACGGACATAATTCTGCACATTGCACCTGACTCCGAAGAGTTTCTGAGCAAAAGCCGGTTGCAGGGAATTCTCGATAAATATGCCCGGTTCCTGCCCGTTGCCGTTGAGTTTGACGAGAAAGTCGTTAACAATACGAACCCGATCTGGACCAAATCACCGGCCGATCTTACCGATGAGGATTATAAGAATTTCTATCGGGAGTTGTACCCAATGGGGGAGGAGCCACTGTTCTGGATTCATCTGAACGTGGATTATCCATTCAACCTGACGGGTATTCTGTATTTCCCGCGTATCAAAAATGAGCTGCGGTTCCAGCGTGAAAAAATTCAACTGTACAGCCGCCAGGTGTTTATTACCGATGAGGTAAAGGACGTAGTGCCTGATTTTCTGATGATGCTGCACGGCGTAATCGACTCGCCCGATATTCCGCTCAACGTGTCGCGGAGTTTCCTCCAGGCCGATAGCAATGTCAAAAAGATCAATGGCTATATCACTCGAAAAGTCGCCGATAAGCTGAACGAGCTGTTCAACGCCGACCGCAAAGGCTTTGAAGAGAAGTTCGACGATATCGGTCTGTTCATCAAATACGGTATCCTGAGCGACGATAAATTCTGGGAGAAAGCGAAAAACTTTGTGTTGCTGAAAAATACCGAAGGGGTGTTTACAACGCTGGATGAGTACCGCGAGAAAGTACAGGCTAACCAGACCGATAAGAGTGAGACGCTAATCATGTTATACACCTCCGACCGTAAGCAACAGGATGCTTACATTGAGTCGGCTCGGCGACGGGGCTACGATGTGTTGTTAATGGACAACGTTATTGATGCTCACTTCATCAATGCATTGGAGCAGAAGCTTGAAAAAGTGCGCTTCCAGCGTGTAGATGCCGATACACTCGATAAATTAATCGATAAAGGGCTTAATAATGAAAGCGTTCTGTCGGAGGTCGACCAAACGAAACTGAAAGAGGTATTTGAGCAGGTGCTGGACAATAAGATGCTGCATGTGAGTGTAGAAGCTCAACCAACGGATGAACTGCCCGTTACGATTACCATGCCAGAGTTCATGCGCCGGATGAAAGATATGTCGGCTCTTTCGGGCGAGCAATCGTTCTACGGGAATCTGCCGGTCACGTACAACGTCGTTGTGAACGCAAACCACCCGCTGATTGGTAAAGTGCTGGCAGAATCGGATACCGATGCGCAAAAAGCACTGGTAAAGCAAGTGTATGATTTGGCGTTGCTTTCGCAGAATATGCTTACCGGTGCCGACCTAACCGCCTTTGTTAAAAGGACGGTAGCCGGATTGGCATAATAGTCAGTTTTGCCAATTAAAACGGGGCTGAAGCGATTTCATCAGTATGAAATCGCTTCAGCCCCGTTTTAATTGGCAAACCGGAGGTCGCGAAAATACAACCCTATAACTCGCTATCGGCTAAGATTCGGCGACTTATCGGCGCGGGTAAACCAGATCTTTCGGCGGGCAACCAGTCGGCTGATAATGAAAATTAGCACCAGAAAGATAACGACAGCGGCCACTAATGGCAATAAAATGCTGAAGATGGAGAGCCCAATGGAGGCCACATTTTCGCCCGTTGCCACCACAGGATTGGCAAGCCCGCCGGTAGTAGCGGTGGAACCAAGCCGGAGCAGACTGGTTCCCGCCTGAATGATTCCCGCCGTACTGCCGCCGAGCATCAACCCAAGTCCCCAATGGAGTAACGGGTTATCTATTTGAAGAAAAGACGTACTCAACAGAGTTCCGGCAATGATGGAGGTTGGGGTCGCTATCGTGTCGAGCACGTTATCGAGCCAGGGGATGTAGTAGGCTCCGAGTTCAAAAATGGTAGCCACTGCCAGGCCTAACAGGGCAGGCCAGCCACTGAGCCATTCGAAGCCGGTGATGGTATTGATAATGCCTAATTTAGTGGCCAGGCTGGCAATCAGAAGCGGCACAAATACCCGGAAGCCACAGCAGGCCGCCAAGCCGATTCCAATGCAGGCACTCATTATCCATTCAAGAGACATAGTAACGTGCGGTTTGTAGTAGTTGGTTTGCGGTATGCCAGTGGGTCTGTAACCGTAAACCAACTACTACAAACCGTAACCGATTGTTTTATCCAAAAAACTGCGAATTAAAATTCATCAGGAAGGCTTCGTCGGTGGCGCGGGTTAAAGCCGTGTACAGCCATCGAACAAATTCGTCGTTTACCTGGCCCTCCGGCAGAAACCCCTGATCAACGAAAACCGCACTCCACTGCCCCCCCTGCGCTTTATGGCAGGTCAGTGCGTACGCAAACTTTACCTGTAATGCGTTGAGGTACGGGTCCCGACGTATCGCTTCTGAACGTTCTTTCTTGCTTTTAATGTAAAAGTAGTCTTTGGCAACACTTTCGTACAGTGCCTTGTACTGATCGGCCGTCAGCGAGGGAACCGGTGTATGGAGCGTGTCGAGCATGATTTTGGCGTCGAAATCGGGCTGCTCTTCGTAGTCAATCAGACGCAGCGTGACCGTGGCAAAGCGAAAGCCGTGCATTTCTTCCTTATTGCGGATTTTTTGCACCTCTGCAAATTCGCCATTGGCCAGAAAACCCGCCGGCGAATCTTCGTCAAGTACAGTGTAATTGTTGCGGGCAATCATGAGCATATCCCCGGCGTCGAGTTCTTCCTCGCACTGGTCAATCATCCGCCGAACAAACTGATTGTACTGTACTGCCGACTTGTTGGAGCGGCAGATGATGGCTGTATTCTCCCGGCCGTATTTGTCGTAGGCATATCGAATGCCATCTTCCAACTTAGTCAACGGCATTTTATAAATGTCGCTGAACGAGCGAACGTTAAGTTGAATAGGCGGTATTTCAGCGGTTGCGGCCGAAGCGTTGTCATTGAGCAAGGCATCAAAACCAACCGCTTTCGGGGTGGGCGAGGTGCCGTCCAGCAGCATCCTAAGGCCCGTTGCATTGTACAGAATACCCGATTCTTCATCCTGGCGCATGACCTCGGTCAATTCCTGTTCATACACAGTCATATCGAACGCGCTAGCCAGAAAGCCCCGGTCGAGGGCAGGGCTCAACTCCCGGCCAACAGGGGGAAGCTGGGCGGTATCGCCCACGAGCATAAGCTTGTTGCCGGGTCCTTCGAAGACAAAGTCAATTAGGTCGGTCAGTAGTCCCTTCCCTCCAAAGTCAGCTTCATCGGAAATCATCGAAGCTTCATCGACAATAAACAGGGTGTCTTCGTGGTAATTTTTCTGCCGCTGAAAAGCCAGATTTCCCGAGCCGGGGTCGGCCACCTGTCTGTATATTTTTCGGTGGATGGTCTGGGCTGGTTTCTTGGCATAGTTCGTCATTACTTTGGCTGCTCGGCCCGTAGGAGCGAGCAGTACCGATTTATAGCCGAAACGGGGAAGTACTTTTATGAGGGTACCTACGAGGGTGGTTTTGCCGGTACCGGCATAGCCGCGAAGCAAAAAACAATCCCGATAATGGGCAACTTCTTCCTTGGAGATAAACTGGCCAATCTGTTCGAAAAACTGTTCCTGACCCGGAGTAGGCTTAAAAGGGAAACGTTTGGCCAGCAAATGGGCGGCCGTTTGGGTTTCGTTCATGGGTCTAATTTACGAAAAAAGGACCAAAGTGAAAAGGGTAAAAAAGGTAGAGAAAGAGGCAATTTTTTATTTTTTTAATCCTTTTTTGATCGCACCTTTCGCACCTTCGTCCTTTTTCTTATCTTCACCCTACACTAATTGCCTCCTACATGAACATACGCCAAATACTTCAGGGAAAGCGCATTAACGCGCTCTATAGCGTCTCCTCAGACCAAACGGTACTGGATGGACTAAAGGTCATGGCCGAAAAAAATATCGGCGCTTTACTCGTTGTTGATAACGGGGAACTGACGGGCATATTTTCAGAGCGGGATTATGCCCGTAAGGTAATTTTGAAAGACAGACATTCTGACGATACGCGAATTGCCGATGTTATGACCGCCAATGTAATCACCATCGGCCCGGATCAGTCGCTGGAAGAAAGTATGGTGATCATGTCAGACCGGCATATTCGTCACCTGCCTGTTGTCGATAAAAGCGAATTAATAGGCATTATTTCAATTAACGACATCGTTACGGCCATCATTCGCGATCAGAAGACGCGTATCGATTCGCTGGAAAGCTACATATCTGGAAGCCCGTATTGAGTAAGTAGTGGGAGTTAGGAATGAGAAGTGGCTAACGCCAGCAGTATCTCGTGTCAGCAACTTCTCACTCCTCGATCCTCACTCCTAATACCTACCCACTAATCCTCAAAATCTGTTACCTTTGCGTCCCCAAATACGTTTAAGATTGTGACAGTAGTAGCGGATAAGCCAAAGCGGGTAGATAAGGTCACTCCGGCGGGTGACAAATTGACCGATAATGTCGATTTGCCTCGGGAAGAAGTACTAAAATTATACGGCAACCGGCTCCGGCTGCGGGTTTGCGGGTTGCACCGTGAAGGCGATCAACTATTAATGGTTCGTCATCGGGGCATTGGGCCAACCAATACCTTTTGGTGTCCGCCGGGTGGCGGTGCTCAGTTTGGCGAGAAAGCGCCGGCAGCATTGAGTCGGGAGTTTGTGGAAGAAACAGGACTGGAAGTCGAAATAGGCGACCTGTTGTTTGTCAACGAATTCATGTTGCCTCCTCTCCATGCCATGGAACTGTTCTTTATCGTTAAGGTAACGGGCGGTCAGCTGCACCAGGGAACAGACCCTGAAATGAGTGTTGGCGGGCAAATTATTGAGGAAGTGCGCTTCATGACGTTTGCCGAAATAAAGAGTTACCCGCCCGAAGAGGTACACGATATGTTTCGTTACTGTAATTCACTCGATGAGGTGTTTCAACTGAAAGGCTATTTGAAATAAGCTGGCCTGCATAAATGTCCGGCTTTTATAGATTTACTTGTCAATATCAACTAAACCTGGTTGCCCCGATATCGTGCAAATCGCTGTTACTCTATCTCCGACCGTACAAATCAGCGCCGATTCGTTCGACGCCGGGCTTGCCAGTAAATCCGTGTTGAGTCTGGAAGTGGGCCGGGAGCGGTTTCGGTTTATGGTGCAGGATAGTCGTGGGCAGGGGTTGTACCTGGAAGATTATACCTTTCCGTCCCTGCTTACCGAGCGTTCGGTAACGGGTGTGCTGCCGGAGGTGTTTCGCGAGCACCCTGTATTATCGGCAGGCCCCTGGCAGGAAATTCGCATTGGTGTCAATTCCCCTTCGTTTACTCTTATTCCGGCTCCGCTTTTTCGCAAAGAATACGCCGGGAGTTATCTGTCACTTATGCGGGGAAGTGCTTTGCCAGCGCATGAGTTCGCTCAGTCCTATACCCACGAAGCCGAAGGGTTTCTGTCGGTGTTCAATATGGAGCATCTGTTAGCTGATTTCTTTTCGGAGACTTATCCACTTCAGCCACTGGTGTTTATACACCAGGTGGGTACGTTAGTTCAGGCCACGGCTGATCTGGATCGGCATGCGTTGACAGCAGACAATGTTTATCTGTTCTTTGAGGACGAATTCGTAACTATCATTTGCAGAAGCTCGGGCAAAGTGCGTTTCTGTAATCGATTTGGGTACAAGAATGTACAGGATCTGGCCTACTATATGCTGTACGTCTTTGAAGAACAGACTCTGGCGCCTGAATTGACACCCGTTTTTCTGTACGGCGAAATCACACCTTTTGCCGAGGCTTACGCTGAATTAAGCCGATTCCTGCCAAACTTAACATTCGGGCAGATACCACCCGGGTTGCGATTATCGTCGGCATTTGACGACCTACCCAACCACAGATACCTGAGTCTGTATGGGTTAGGCTTACTGAGTGAATAAGGGATACGATCAGTCTACCCCTCATTAGCTCAATTCACTCATTCTTTCTATATGAAGCGTATTGCCCTTTTTCCCGGTTCATTCGACCCATTTACACGAGGTCATGAAGACATTGTTTTGCGAGGCCTACAACTGTTCGACGAAGTCATCATTGGTATTGGGCGAAACGCTCGTAAAGAGCGCTACTTCCCGCTGGAACAGATGACCGGATTAATTGAGGAAGCCTTTCGTTCCACGCCTGCGGTACGAGTCATTAGCTACGACGATCTGACCGCCAATGTGGCCCGAAAAGTGGGTGCCCGGTTTCTGCTGCGGGGGCTACGAAACACTACCGACTTCGAATACGAAAACGGAATCTCGCAGGTTAACCGCTACGTGTACGAAGACGTTGAGACGGTATTTTTGATTACCTCTCCACATCTGGCCCCAATCAGTTCCAGCATAATCCGGGATTTACACCGGTACGGACAGGATGTCGATGCGTTCTTGCCGTATCAACTGGCGAAGCTGGAAAAAGAAAAATAAAGCAGGGCAGAGCATGGCCGCCCTGGCTTGTTACACCTTGCCATTTACGCGCTTGTTGACTTCATCGATAACGTACCGAATCGAACTAAAAGAGTTGGTAAGGGCCAGTTTGGTTTCCCGCTGGCCAAACCAGACGAGTTGCTCAATGTCTTCTTCAACTTGAGGTGCCATGCGAGTATCGTCGAGCGCTTTCATCCGATACCATTTTGTTCGCTTTAGAATACGACTTCCGTTGAGTGTGTAGGTATGCCAGGTTGTACAAATGCGTTCGCCGACGGATACACGAACCCCTGTTTCCTCTTTTACCTCTCGAACGGCCCCCTGCTTGGAGGATTCTCCATCATCCAACTTCCCTTTGGGTAGGTCCCAGACGCCCCGGCGGAACATCAGCAGCATCTTGTCGCCTTTAAAGACGACCCCTCCAGCGGCTTTTATAATCTTGAATGGTTTCTTTATTGCTTCTTCGCAGGCTTCTTTATCGAGGCAGCCCAGCGTAACGGAAAGCAACTGATCAGCATCACTTTTTTGGAGTAGGGTTAAAAGCTTGCTGACCGTAGCCGGCGTAGCGTTCAGCAACAGCAAATGACCATTCAGAGCATCTTGTTTGAGCAGCTCCAGACGGGCATCGACGATTAGATCATAATCGACAAATGTGGGGTGATTTGCCAATGCCGGATTGGTCAATTGAGTAGCGGCTTTGGGGCCAACGAGCCGGATAGGGCGGTCGTTTATGAAAACAATCATCAGGAAATAAGCAGTTCGAACTGTAAAAGTACTAAAACAGATGGTCTATCGTACGGTTATATCTGTTGCAAACCAGTTCCATTTCTATATTTTTGCAACAGGTCAATCATCCTCTTTGTGGAACTTCTAATTATTTTTCTTCTGACACTGCTGAATGGTGTGTTTTCGATGTCAGAAATTGCCCTGGTATCCTCCCGTAAGTCGAAGCTGGAAACAGCCGCTAAAAATGGGGATCGGCAGGCGCAGGTTGCCCTCGATCTTTCAAACTCTCCCAACCGCTTTCTGTCGACCGTACAGATAGGAATTACCCTGATCGGTATTTTACTCGGTATTTTCTCCGGTGATAAACTGACCACCGATGTTCAGGAATTTGTGGCGCAGGCTGACTTTATTCAGCCATACGCGCACTCGGTAGCTGTCGTGTTGGTGTTGCTGCTGCTTACCTACCTTTCGCTTGTTTTTGGTGAACTGGTACCCAAACGAATTGGTCTTTCCAATCCCGAAGGAATTGCCAAAACCATGGCTGCCCCCATGCTTCTCCTTTCGCGGCTAACATCGCCCTTTATTGCGCTTCTGACGGTGTCGAGCGATTTGCTCCTCAAAATACTGAACATCCGACCCAACGAAAACGCCGTTACGGAAGAAGAGATAAAGAGCCTTATTCAGGAAGGAACTTCAGGGGGCGCGATCGAGGAAATCGAACAGGAAATTGTTCAGAATGTCTTTCAGCTTGGTGATCGGAAGATTACCTCACTCATGACCAATCGGCAGGAGATCGTTTTCCTTGATCTGGAAGATGAGCCCGCCGAAAATAAAGCCCGTATTCTCGAACACAAACACTCAGTATATCCGCTCTGTAATGGCGGAGTCGATGAAGTCGTTGGCTTGATCTACACTAAAGACTTTTTGGGCAGAGATCTGGATAATGAACTCCTGCACCTGACGGATATGAAGCGGGATGCGCTCTTTGTTCCCGAAAATAACAAGGCTTATCAGGTACTGGAGCGATTTCGGGAGCGCAGACAATACGTTGGCGTTATTGTCGATGAGTATGGTGGTGTGCTGGGCATCATCACCCTGAACGACATCCTGGACGTATTGGTCGGTGATATCAACGATGACGTTAACTCCGATTACGAAATCCGCGAACGCGAAGATGGGACATTTCTGATTGATGCTCAGTTGCCTTTCGAAGATTTTATCTCGTATTTCTCCATTAACATAAATGCACAGGCTCGTCGCGAATTGACGGGATTTGACACCCTCGGCGGCTTCGCTCTCCACATTCTTAAGGACATTCCCAAAGCAGGAGAAACCTTCGTCTGGCAAAACTACCGCTTCGAAATTATCGACATGGACAAAAGCAGGATCGATAAAATTCTGGTTAAGAAGTTGACTGAAGAGTAAACAACCTGTAAGAAAACGAGTTATAGATGAAAACAAATTCATCGATACTCATGCGACACTTCAGCCCCGATGCCAATGAGTTGACTGGTGGTACATCCAGTCGTGTTCCGACCGGTATGGAAAATGATCCAACTGCTGATGAAGAAGTGATTAACCAGCAGGGGGATGACTCGTCATCACAGAACACCTACCCGGAACCAGTCGAAAAATCCGCAAAAATTGCTCCGGACGATTTAGCCGCTTCAATAGCTTATGCACTCGATGGCAGTGGCCCCGGTCCGACCAATGACAAATCGAATGTATCCGGGCACAAAGTAATTTCGGAAGGAATTACGGGTGCCGGTCCTGAAGAGGAAGAAGATGACTTGCGCTCGTGAGCGAGCTTACACTACTTCTTTATATTGCATCCGGTAGAGATTGGCGTAGAAGCCCTCATGCTGGAGCAGTTCTTCGTGATTTCCCTGTTCCACAATACGGCCTTTATCCACGACGATAATATTGTTCGCCTTCTGAATTGTTGACAGACGGTGGGCAATAACGATGGCGGTGCGGCCTTTCATGAGTTTCCCGATAGCATCCTGGATCATTTCTTCTGTTTCGGTATCGACGGATGACGTGGCTTCATCGAGGACAATAATTTTGGGGTCCTGAACCATTGCCCGAACGAACGAAATCAACTGTCGCTGCCCCACAGACAGGGTCGAACCGCGCTCCATGACGTTGTATTCGTAGCCACCTGGCAGTCGCTCAATGAAATCGTGAACGCCAACAAGTTTGGCTGCTTCCACTATCTTCTCTCGGCTGATGCGTTTGTCGCCCAGCGTAATGTTGTTTTCGATAGTATCCGAAAATAGGAAAACATCTTGAAGCACAACGCCGATATTTCGCCGGAGGTGACCTAGTTCGTATTCGTGAACATCGACATCGTCGACCTTGATTTCGCCCTTGTTGATATCGTAAAAGCGGCTCAATAAGTTGATGATCGAAGACTTGCCCGCGCCGGTGGCCCCGACAAAGGCTACTGTTTCGCCGGAGTTGACCCGAAAGGAAATATCACGAAGTACCCAGTCTTCATTGTTGTAAGCAAACCAGACATTTTTGAAATCCACATCACCACGGATGGTGGTCGGAGCGTACGTGCCGTTATTTGCTGTAAACTCATCGCTGTCCAGCAGTTTCAGAATCCGGTCGGTGCTCACGATACCCATTTGAAGGGTGTTGAAGCGGTCGGCCAGCATCCGGATGGGGCGGAAAAACAGGTTGATGAACATGACAAAGGCCGTAACCGTCCCGAACGTAACATCCGAACTGATAATCTGCTGAGCACCGTACCAGACCACCAGGCCAACGGCTACCGCCGAGATAATATCGGCCACGGGATAGTAAACGGAATAGTACCAGATGGAGCGAATGTTGGCTGCCCGGTGCTCGTCATTGATAACCCGGAATTTTTCGGCTTCAATTTTCTCGCTGCCGAAAATCTGGACGATGTTCATACCGGTTATATGTTCCTGAACAAAGGAGTTCAGGTTTGCCACGGCCGTCCGTACCTCATTAAATGATTTCTTGATCTTTTCCTTGAATACGTACGTGCTAAACAGCATCAGCGGAATGGTCGATAGGCTGATGGCCGCCAGCCGCCAGTCGGTATAAAACATCACGCCGATAATCAGTACCAGTTGTAGAATATCGCCCGCAATAGCCGCCATGCCTTCACTGAATACATCGGCCAGAGTTTCAACGTCCGAAATAGAACGAGTAACTAACCGGCCAATGGGCGTGTTGTCGAAAAACTTGAGCCGTAAGTGGAGAATTTTATGGTATAACTGCACCCGAATGTCACGTATAACATACTGCCCCAGCCATCCGGATAAGTAGGTGTTCAGGAACTGAATAAGCGCCTGAGCCACCAGCACGCCAATCATAATGACCAGCATGGTTGTCAACTGCTGATAATCGCCCATGGCGATCACGTTATCAATGGTATAACGAATGAGCAGGGGCGTCAGCGGGGCTAGACAGGCCGCCAGCATAATGATGCCGATCAGCGTGTAAAAACGCGTCTGATAGGGTTTGATAAACGCGTATAATCGTCGGAGGATGGCTAAGTCGAAAATCCGACCTGACTTTTGTTCTTCGTTCACGGGGTAACCAGAAAGGGCAAGTTCAGAATTGTAACAGCGTTTTTAGCCCGAACGTTTCAGATAAAATGGGATTTGACTTGGTCCGGAATGGAATCGGTCAGTAGTAAAAACCGGCTACAGTCGCTTTATTTGAAAAGATCTGACTTAATAACGATTTATGAAACGGCGTATGTTCACCCGGCTGGTTACCGCCCTGCCGGTTAGTTTGGGGATTAGCCAGGTAAAGGCAACCGATAGATTTTTGCAACGAACAACGGCAACCAATACCGCCAATGATGACCGGGCTTACTGGCTGCAAACCTTACTCAAAGTTGCTGATCCGGTATTGATCGCGTTGGCGCAGAATCGCTTGAAAGCGACTATGCCTGTTGAGTCTGCGCCGGGGCAGCAGCCAGGCCGTATAGTGGTGTCGCACCTCGAAGCACTCGGCCGGACAATGGCCGGACTGGCACCCTGGCTCGAACTCAGCGCCGACGACGATGTGCAGGAGAGCCTACTTCGCCAGCGCTACCTCGACTTATCCCGTCAGGCCATTGCCAACGGAGTAAATCCTAAATCGCCCGATTACCTTAACTTTGTGAGAGGAGGACAACCGCTGGTCGATGCCGCTTTTCTGGCGCATGGGCTGGTGCGTTCGCCAAAGCTGTGGCACGCCCTGAGCACTATTGAACAGGGTAATGTGTTGAAAGCCCTACAGGCTAGTCGGGCTATCAAACCAGGCTACAACAATTGGCTGTTGTTCAGTGCCATGGTTGAGGCAGCCTTGTTGAAATACAGCGGTACGTGCGATGAAATGCGGATGGATTACGCCATCAGACAGCACCAGACCTGGTACAAGGGCGATGGTGTTTACGGCGACGGCCCCGATTTTCACTGGGATTATTACAACAGTTACGTCATTCAGCCCATGCTGCTGGATATTGTCAGGACGCTGGCCGACGCCGGAAAAGCTGAGAAAGGGTTATACGAAACGTTACTGGCCCGCGCTCAGCGGTACGCCATCGTTCAGGAGCGGCTGATTGCGCCCGATGGCTCGTTTGCCGCTTTTGGCCGGTCGCTGGCTTACCGATGCGGAGCTTTTCAGTTGCTGGCGCAGGTTGCTTTGCAGGGAAAGTTACCCACAGAGTTATCGCCCGGTCAGGTGCGGTCGGCGTTAACGGCGGTCATTCATCGGACTCTGGACGTGGATGGTACATTCGATGCCAAAGGGTGGTTACAGATTGGCTTGTGCGGTCATCAGCCCGGTATCGGCGAAACCTATATCTCGACGGGCAGCCTATATCTATGCTCGGTGGCGTTTCTGCCGTTGGGTTTGTCGGCTATAGACCCGTTCTGGTCTGCCCCCGCCACCGACTGGACTGCCAAGAAAATATGGTCGGGGCAAAATGTGCCAGTAGATCACGCCATTAAAGGATAAAAAAACTAAAAAGCCGGAAACACATTGTCTCCGGCTTTTTACTGTCTAATAGTAAAGAGATTAGCTTACTGTTCCGCCATTCCAAACGGCGTCGCCGGGAGCAATAAGGGCCAGTTTACCGTCGCGGTCTTCGGCCATCAGAATCATACCCTGCGATTCAAATCCCATCATCTTGCGCGGGGCCAGGTTAGCTAGAAAGGTCACCTGTTTGCCAATAATTTCTTCGGGTGAAAAATGTTTGGCAATGCCGCTCAGAATCTGCCGACCACCCATTCCGTCATCAACTTTTAGTTTCAGCAGCTTGTCGCTCTTGGGTACCCGTTCGGCCTCGGTGATGGTACCGATCCGGATATCCATTTTTGCGAAATCATCGTACGTAATTTCGTCCCGTAGGGCAGGAACGGTCTTGGTTTCTAGCTCATTCATGCGTTTAGCATTCAGTAATTTCTGAATCTGTGTGTTTATTTCGTCGTCTTCAATCTTGGCGAACAGCAACTCACCTTTGCCCAGTTCTGTCCCCGTAACCAGCAGATCGGCCCGGCCTGCGTTGGTCCAGTTGAAATGCTCGGTGATGTTTAGCTGGCTGCGGAGTTTCTGCGTGGTGAAGGGCAGGAACGGTTCGCAGACGATACTCAGGTTCGCCGAGATTTGCAGAGCTATGTTCAGAATCGTATTAGCACGAATCGGATCAGTTTTTACCACTTTCCAGGGCTCTGTTTCGGCCAGGTATTTGTTGCCCAGCCGGGCCAGGTCCATCAGGTGGCCGAGCGCTTCCCGGAACTTATAGGCGCCAATCGCCTGCCCGATTCGGTCTGGGAACAGGGCCAGTTCGTCCAGTACCTGCTGGTCGTAAGCGGTCAACTCGCCAAGGGCCGGTACTTTGCCGTCGCAGAATTTTTGCGTCAGCACCACCGCCCGGTTCACGAAGTTGCCGAATATGCCAACCAGTTCGGCGTTGTTGCGGGTTTGGAAATCCTTCCAGGTAAATTCACTGTCCTTGGTTTCGGGTGCATTGGCCGCCAGTACATACCGCAGCACATCCTGCTTGCCGGGCAATTCCTCCAGGTACTCATGAAGCCAGACAGCCCAGTTGCGCGAGGTACTGATTTTATCCCCTTCTAGGTTCATGAACTCGTTGGCGGGCACGTTGTCTGCCAAAATGAAACTCCCCTCGGCCATGAGCATGGCGGGGAAGATAATGCAGTGGAAAACGATGTTGTCCTTGCCGATAAAATGAACCAGCTTGGTGTGTTCATCGCGCCAGTACAGTTCCCAGTCCCGACCCTGTTCGGCCGCCCACTCTTTAGTCATGGAGATATAGCCGATGGGAGCATCGAACCAGACGTACAGCACTTTGCCATCGGCGTCGGGTAGGGGTACTTTAATGCCCCAGTCGAGGTCGCGGGTCATGGCCCGGGGGCGCAGGCCTTCCTTCAGCCACGACTGACATTGCCCGGATACGTTGGTTTTCCACTCGGGATGGCTGTTGACGTATTCTTCAATTTTGGGCTGCATCCGGTCCAGCGGCAGAAACCAGTTTTTGGTGGAGCGCAGCACGGGTTTCGAGCCGGAGAGTGTGGAGTGCGGCTCAATAAGTTCGGTAGGGCTCAGGGCCGTGCCGCAGCGCTCGCACTGGTCGCCGTATGCGTTGGGGTTGCCGCAAACCGGGCAGGTGCCCACGATGTAGCGGTCGGCCAGAAACTGCCCCGCAACTTCATCGTAATATTGTTCGGTAATTTCTTCGTCGAAATCGCCCTTATCGTAGAGGTTAGTAAAAAACTCCTGCGATGTTTCGTGGTGAATCGGGTTCGACGTACGGGAGTAAATGTCGAAGGAAATACCAAAGTCGCTGAAAGCCTGCTTAATCTGGCCGTAGTATTTATCGACGACTTCCTGCGGGGTGATGCCTTCTTTTTTCGCCTTGATGGTGATGGGCACGCCGTGTTCGTCGGTGCCGCTGATAAAGGCGACATCCTTCCCCGTTGAGCGAAGGTAGCGAACATAAATATCGGCGGGCAGGTAGCATCCGGCAATATGACCGATGTGAATCGGGCCGTTGGCGTAGATCAGGGCCGCCGTAACGGTATAGCGTTGTGGATTCTCTAACATAGTCAGTGGTTAGTAATTAGGGGATGTTGGTTCGCTCCGGCATCAGGAGTTTGACCTGAGCTACGATACACTATCCACTAATTGGCCGCAAAATTAGCAATTCAGGGCCGAACGTGGTTATGTTTACGCAAACAGATGGTGCAAAACAACCTGCGCCGAACGGATTGAAAAGACGGGCTGCTATGGAGAACACCACGCCGAATACAAATAATTTCCTCAACTGGGTCGAAATCAAAAACTTCAATTGACATCATTACTACCTAAATCGGTTTTTATTACGGGTGCTACCGGTTTTGTCGGTTCGCACATTGCCCGGCGTTACCTGGCTGATGGCTATAGAGTTACAGTACTTCATCGCCCGGCCAATGGCTATGGACTGCTGACCGATATAGCCAGTCAGCTTATCTGGTGCGAGGGCGACGTGCTGGATATTCCATCCCTCGAAGCGGCCATTAAGCCAGAACACTCCGGTGCTTCGGTGGACGTTGTTCATGCGGCTGCCGTCGTGTCGTTTGTTCCGAAAGATCGCGACCGGATGGAGCGCATTAATGTGGAGGGGACAGCCAATATTGTCAACGTCTGCCTGAAAGCGGGCGTACGGAAACTGGGCTATGTCAGCTCCGTTGCCGCTCTTGGTCGGCCGGTAGCGAAAGGAGGAAGCCCCAATGAGCCAATCCGAATTGACGAAGAACAGAAGTGGGAAGACTCGCCGAATAACTCAACGTACGCTAAAACCAAGTATTGGGCGGAGTTGGAAGTCTGGCGTGGTGTGGCCGAAGGGCTGAACGCTGTAATCGTTAATCCGTCTCTGGTTCTGGGCGTTGGTGACTGGAGCAAAAGCAGCCTTCAGCTCATAAACTATGTGCATTCCGAAAAGCCCTTCTACCCGGCGGGGTTGGTCAATTACGTCGATGTGCTCGACGTGGCTGATAGCCTGGTCAATCTGATGCAATCCGACATCAAGGCACAGCGGTTCATCCTGAACGGGGGCACCATTCCGTATCGTTCGTTGTTAGAACAGATAGCGGCCGTACTGGGTAAACGTCCGCCTGGGTTTCGGGTTCCTGCCACATTGACCCGTCTGCTTTGGCCTTTGGAGGCTATTCGGGCGCGATTGACCGGTAAGCCCCCGTTGATAACTCGTGAAACAGCCCGGTCGGCAAGTTCGTTGTATCAGTACGACGGGCGCAAAATCGGGCAGGTACTTGATACTCAGTATCGGCCATTAAGTGAGACGCTGGAGCGTGTGGCAAACGCCTTCGGACGACCTTCGGACGGGCCGTAAATTTTACGTTCGGAGGTTGGAGTTCTCCTTTTTTGAGTTTATATTTCACTGCCAAAGGATAAATCGCACCGTTGGTGCGGCCCCTATCCGCCCACATTTTGAAGGCAATAGCATGGAGCAAGAGTTCGAAGAACGAGAAGGCGATATTAAAGAATCTATCCGGCGTTTTGAGCAGATGCTGGACCAGCAGCAAAGCCAGTTTTTCGACCTGGACGTCTATGAACAAATGGTTGAGCACTACCTCAATCAGGGTGATTTAGACAAGGCGCTTAAAGCCGCCGAATCCGGTCTGGAAAATTTTCCCTATGCCCTGGAACTGATGCTCGACAAAGCCCAGATTATGGCCAATTTTCAACGATTCGATGAGTCGCTGGATTTATTGGAACGGGCTTCCTTATTTAACCCCGGCGATCTTGATGTGCCCTTTATGCAAGGCTCTGTCCTGAATATGGCCGGTCGGTATGAAGAATCAATACAGGTGCTGGAAGAACTGCTCGATCGGGCTGAAGAGAAGGACGATATTCTGTTTCAACTGGGCCAGAGTTACCAGAACTGGGGTAAGTACGACGAGGCTATCACGCAATACAAGAAGTCTATTGCGCTGAATATCAATAACGAGAACGCACTGTATGAGCTTGCATTCTGTCTGGATGTAACGGGTGAACTGGAGAATAGTCTGGCCTACTACCAGCAACTGATCGACTCCGATCCTTACTCGTATAACGCCTGGTACAACATTGGCATCGCATACAGTAAACTTGGGCGCTACGCCGAAGCCGCTGAAGCCTACGATTATGCTGTTATTATCAAAGGTGATTTTGCATCGGCGCACTTTAATCTGGGTAACACCTACATGAATCTGGGGTTATTCGAGAAAGCCGAAAGCTGTTACCGCGAAACACTTAAATACGAAGAAGCAACTGCCGATACGTATTGTCATTTGGGGGCCAGCCTGGAAAAGCAGGATCGCATTACGGAGGCTATTAAAGAATATCGGGAGGCTATTAAACTGGACCCTATGTGGGACGAGGCCTGGTATGGTATTGGTGTGTGCCTGAGCGAATCGGGCAAGTGGTACGAAGCGCTGCCGTTTTTGCAGAAAGCCGTTAAACTAAGCGATCAAAACGGCGAGTACTACCTGGCGGTAGCCGAAACGGAGTACAAAATCGGGAATGTGCTGTCGAGTGTCGAGGCTTTCGAGAAAGCTGCCGAAGTAGATGCCGAAAACCCCGATGTGTACCTGACCTGGTCTCTCGTTCCGTTCGATCAGGGCGATTTCCTGAAAGCCAACGATATTATCCAATCGGGTATCAACGATATGCCTGCCGAAGCTGATCTATACTATCGCTCAGCTGTCTATCTGATTCATGCCGGTCACTACCGCGAATCGCTGATTCAGCTGGAAGCGGCTCTCTCGCTGGATTATGACGCGCACGTGCAGCTCTTTGAGTTCTTCCCTGAACTGGAAAAGCAAAAGGCGCTTTATAAAATCATTCAGCAATACAAAAAAGAGTAAGTTGATAATAGTCTATCAACAAAAAGAGCTGCCTGTTTGGGCAGCTCTTTTTGTTGATACCTAGTACACAGGCTTCGTTGTTACCGACAAAAAGTAATTAGAAAAGTGTAGGTTAGCAGCTTGATTTGCAACCACCGTAAATTCGTTTGCCACACTATGAAAAAGCCGAATGGCGGCCAGTCAACCAACCGAAACACGAACTACGCACTCTTTATTAGTTTTTGCTTTTTCTCCATTCTATCCCTAAATGGTAGGGCTCAGCCTGGATTAACTCAACCCGGCAATCTGGAAAACAAAAGCGCATCGGCGCCGGATTCATCGGCCGATATTTGGGATGTTTATTTTCAATTTATCAACCGAAAAGGGCATCGTCCGGCAGAACGAGCCACCGCAGGTTTCCATCCCTCTGTTTTTCCTGAACTGGCCTATGCTCTCCAAACCGGCTTCGCTGTTGGTATGAATGCCAATCTCTCATTTACCAGCACCAATGCTGATCAAAATATTTCGACCATCATAACAACACCCCAGTATACGCAGTATAAACAGCTTATTGTGCCAGTAGTTACGAACATCTGGACGAAAAATAACCACTACAACATCGTTAGCGACTGGCGCTACTACGATTATTCGGCTGACAATTTTGGTTTGGGAGGAAGCTCCCCGGCTACTGTTGACGACCGTTTGTTGTATACCTACCTCAGGCTTCATCAGGCCATTTTACGACAGATTTTGCCTGATTTTTCTGTGGGGGTAGGGTACGCACTCGATTACCACTGGAATATTCGGGATGAAAATAATACGCCCGACCTGAACGACGATTTCAAGATATACAATTCAGGTACCCGGACTGTATCGTCGGGCCTACTGTTTAGTATTCAGTATAGCACTCGGCGAAATCCTAACAACCCCCAAAATGGCTTTTTTGGCAATGTAATAGTCCGGCCAAATATGCGATGGTTGGGCAGTGACCAAAACTGGCAGTCGGTAGTGGCTGATTTCAGGAAATATATCCCATTGGGTGAAAGTGGGAAGCATATTTTAACCTTCTGGAATCTTAATTGGCTGAGTTTTGGAGGGCAGGCACCGTACCTTGACCTTCCCAGTACTGGTTGGGATACTTACTCAAATTTAGGAAGGGGATACACCCAGGGGCGGTTTCGTGGACGTAATTTAGTCTATCTGGAAACAGAATATCGCACCACCCTGCTGCACAATGGATTGTTGGGCGGGGTTGTATTTGCCAATATGCAGACATACAGCGATTATCCGGAGACGAACCATTTTGGGCGACTGCTGCCTGGTGGTGGTATTGGCCTTCGTATAAAAGTAAACAAACACTCGAATTTGAATCTGGCTATCGATTATGGGTTTGGTATTGGCGGATCGCAGGGGCTGTTTCTGAACCTGGGCGAAGTATTTTAAGTACGGACCTGTATAAATTGTCTGGCAGAAGCCGTCGTTGTGTCGCTGGTTGGCGAACCGGAACGACCGTCATGAAAACCGATCCGGGCTAAACGCGGCAATGTCCATACTGCCCGCCTTGCCGCCAATTTCTTCACTAACCAGTTTGCCCGTACCCGGCCCAAGGCTTAGGCCCATCATGCCGTGTCCGGTGGCAAGTACTACGTTTTCGTAGCGTTTGGTACGGCCGATATACGGCAGACCATCGGGGGAGCAGGGGCGTAAGCCTCGCCAAACCACATCGACTTCGGGCATGGTAACCGGAATGTCGGGATAGTACTGGTTAATCGACTGAACAATGCCGCGTACCCGGTTCATATTGACCGTCATATCGGTACCCGCTACTTCGAGCGTACCGGCAAAACGCAGGTCGCTGCCCATGGGCGTGGCCGTCGCGCGGGCTTCGAGCATGATGGCCGGAATACGCACGTTGTTCGTCAGGTTTCGAAGCACAAAACTGTAACCTTTTCCGCCCTGCATAGACAAGCTCAGGTCGAGCATGCGAGCAAGCGCGGGAGACCAGGCACCACCGGCCACAACCAGTTGATCAACGGAGTAGTCGCCCTGGGCTGTCTGAACGGATTTTATGCGGGAGCCCGTCCTGCCGAAACCTGTTACCGCCTGACTTTCGTGAATAGTAACGCCCTGTTTGCGCAGATAGGTCACCAGCGAACGGATCAGTTCACCGGGATTGAGGTGCGCATCGCCGGGGTATAGCACCGCTCCCCGAACATCGACCCGGGCTTTAGTCTCCAGGTCCTGAACCTGCTGACCCGTCAGTACACGGGCTTCGATACCCGCTCGGTTAGCAACCTCGGCTTCTTCGGCCATTTCGTGCTCGGCCGATGCGGTTTTGTAGAGCATCATCAGGCCCCGTTCCTGCCACTCGAAGTCGAGGTCGCCATTGGCGGCTAGATCCTGATACAGCGCCTTACTGAGCAGGCTGATGTCGCGCAGAACCGGAATGGAGCGTTCGACATGCTCGGGGGTCGAATTTCTGAAGAAGAGCCAGCCCCAGCGTGCCAGCTCCAGATTCAGCCTTGGTTTGACGTAAAACGGGCTGGTTGAGTCGAGCATCCAGCGCATACCTTTGGCAATCATGCCCGGCTGAGCCAGCGGAATGATGTGGCTGGGCACAATCATACCGGCATTGCCGAACGAGCAGCCGTCTGAAATGGGGTTCTGATCAAAGAGCGTTACCTGATAACCCGCCTTGTGCAGGTAGTAGGCCGAACTTAACCCGATGATTCCTCCGCCAACAATACCGATCCTATTCGAGGCCCGATGTGTCATATTACTTGAAATCCAAATACGTAAGGGTCCTCTTCATCCAGAATAAGGTGATTGTAGCCATGAATTCTGGCCCAGCCTTCGATGCTCGGAACGATGGCCGGTCGATTGGCCAGCTCCGTTTCGGCTTCGATACGCCCGTTGAAAATTGACCCGATAATGCTCTCATGCACAAAGGTTTCGCCTGGTTTCAGGCGACCCTGCGCGTACCACTGCGCCATTCGGGCCGATGTGCCGGTGCCGCAGGGCGAACGGTCGATGGCCTTATCTCCGTAAAAAACAGCATTTCTGGCCGTCGATGTTTCTGCGATTGGCTTGCCGGTCCACAGAATATGACTCAGGCCATTGATGGTCGGGTTTTCGGGATGAACAAAGGTATACTGTTCATTCATCCGTTCGCGCATGACCCGCGCCCAGCCAATAAGCTGCTCCGCTTTGTAGTGTTCAAGGCCGGGGAAATTGGGCTGCGGGTCGACTATGGCGTAGAAGTTACCACCGTAGGCCACATCCACCGTCAGCAAGCCTAAATCCGGGCAGTCGACGGTTAGCTTTTCGGCTGCGAGATACGACTTGATATTCGTAATCTTCACCGACGTTACCTTTTTGCCTTCCTGCTGGTATTCGGCCCGTACCAGTCCGGCGGGTACTTCCAGATGGAGTACACCGGGCGTTTTGGGTCGTATGAGGTTTTGCTCGATAGCGACCGTAACCGTGCCAATGGTGCCGTGACCGCACATAGGCAAACAACCGGATGTTTCGATGAACAGTACGCCCGCGTCATTGGCCGGATCGGTAGGGGGATAGAGAATGCTGCCCGACATCATGTCGTGGCCCCGTGGTTCAAACATCAGCCCTTTCCGAATCCAGTCGAACTCCCGCAGAAAATGCTGCCGCTTTTCGCTCATGGAATTGCCTTGCAGAAAGGGAATGCTGCCGCCCGTAACTACCCGAACCGGATTGCCGCAGGTATGCGCGTCGATACAGAAAAAATGAAATTCGGCCATGATCTAGTGAACCGTCGTTAACACGGGCCGATTGGCCAGCGACGTTTGAATAACCTGTAGTACCTGCTCGCGTTCGGCACCAACGAGTGTGAGCCGGGGAGCCCGTACGTATTCTGAACCGATACCGGTTGCCGTGGCGGCCAGTTTGATATACTGAACGAGTTTGGGGTGAATATCCAGTTCCAGCAGGGGCATAAACCAGCGGTAAATAGCCAGTGCTTCGGCAACCTGACCGGCTTTGGCCAGTTCGTAAATAGCCATTGTTTCCTGGGGGAAAGCATCGACCAGTCCGCCAACCCAACCGTCGCAGCCCATCAGCAGAGCTTCCAGCGCCAGCGTATCAACACCACCCATCAGCTTGAAGCGATCCCCAAAGGCGTTCCGCATTCGGGTGATGTTGGTGAGGTCGCGGGTTGATTCTTTAACCGCCTGAATGTTGGGTAGTTTGGCCAGTTCATCGAACATAGCCACGGTCGTCATGATCTTGTAATCGTATGGATTGTTGTAGATCATGATAGGCAGCGACGTTTCCTGGGCTATGGCCTTGAAGAAGGTGACCGTTTCGCGCGCGTCGGCGGGGTAGCGCATGGGGGGGAGCAGCATCAGCCCATCGGCACCGTTGCTTTCGGCTTCGTGAGCACGGGCAATGGCCTGTTTGGTGCCCTGTTCGGCAATGTTAACCAGCACGGGAACCCGACCGTCACTTACGCCGAGGCCCGATTCCAGCAGGGCAATCTTTTCGTCGTTGAGCAGCGTACTGGCTTCGCCCAGCGAGCCACCAATGATGAAGCCGTGAACACCCGCTTCGAGCTGGGCGTGCAGGTTTTTTTCGAAAAGCGGCAGATCAAGCTGGTCGTCGGCGGTAAACGGAGTCAGAAGGGCGGGGTAAACACCTTCCCATTTTACAGAAACATTCATGGGCGTAGTAGCTATGCGTTTTAGTCAATCAAAGTTCTACAATTGTTTCGCATCTGCTTTGCGAATAATTCATGGATACTAATACAATTTTCACGCATTATTCAGAATATTGCGAAAAATAGGTAAAATATGTATTGATGAAGGCACTTCTTTTCCGCGTTCCCAGTGTCGATGACCGTTCGTTCCGGATTGAGCAGGACAACGCTCCTCACTTCTACGGCCAGTTGCATTTTCACCCCGAAATTCAGCTCACACTCATTCAGCAAGGGGAGGGGACGCTGATTGTGGGGGATAAGATTGATCGATTCGATCCGTATGACGTGTTGCTGCTGGGGGCTAATCTGCCCCATGTGTTGCGTAGTGATACCGATTATTATCAGCCAGACTCCACCCGCCGGGCCACCTCGGTTTCTGTATTATTCAAACCGGAGCATCTGGAAAAGACGATGCTCAACCTCCCCGAAACCCGGCATCTGACAACGCTTTTGCAGGAAGCGCAGCACGGCGTTCGGCTGCGTTGCGGGATGAGCAACGCCCTTACACACTTGCTGGAGGGTATTCCGGAAAAACGACCGTTTGAGCAGCTGCTTGGGTTGTTGCAGGTGCTGGACAACCTGGCGGCTAATCCTGAACGCGAGGTATTGTCGGCCACGGCTTACGCCCAGCCGCAGCGCCCCGACGATCAGCGTAGGCTGGAGCAGGTGTTTTCGTATATTCTTCAGCGCTACGCGTCGCCTATATCGCTCGATGATGTGGCCAATGTGGCTAACCTGACGCCCGGGGCCTTTTGCCGTTTTTTTCGGCAGCACACGCGCAAAACGTTCTCGCAGTTGCTCAATGAAGTGCGGATCGAACATGCCTGCCGGTACTTGCGCGAATCGCAGGAAAATATTAGTCAGATCGCTCTGAACTGCGGGTATACGAATCTGTCTAATTTCAATCGACAGTTCAAGGAAATCGTGGGCATGCCCCCCGGCGAATACATTCGAAGTTACCGGCTGTAATCGACTCGTGCCGGGTCATTTAGGCGCGCGGACGCAGGGAGGAGGCCCGCACGATGAGCTGGGTTTCCATCACTTTTGTTTCTCTGGGAACAACGGTGTTGGTTGAGTCGAGTTGCTTGAGCAGTAGCCGAACGGTTTCAGTTCCCATCTCCTGAATAGGCTGGCTGATACTGCTGATGCCGGGCGAGAAAAAAGCCGATACGGGTTCATTATTAAAGCTAACAATGGCCACATCCTCCGGAATGCGAAGCCCTTTCTGTTGCATCGCATAAATGGCCGGATAAGCTACCCGATCACTAATCATGACGACCCCATCCGGCGGCTGCGGCTGACTCATCAGGGCCAGTGTTTGCATGATGGTGTTTTCCTGCGTGTAATCACAATGCAGTACATACTGATTACTCACAGGTAGGTTGTGCTTCTCCAGCGCTGCCTGATATCCTTTTACCCGTTGACTGCTGAGCAAAAGCTGGACGGGTCCTGCCAGAAACCCGATTCGGCGGCAACCATTTTCGATCAGGTGTTCGGTCGCTTTAAAGGCAGCCGCTTCATTGTCGACGATCACTTTCGATACATCAATACTTTCAGCGTAACGGTCAAACAGAACCAGGGGTATGTTCTTCCGGGCCAGCCGCTCCACGTGTTCGTAGTTGTCAGTGTCGCGGGAGAGGGAGATGATGAAACCTTCTACCTGACTGCGAAGCAGGTTTTGGATGTTGGTAATTTCACGCAGGTACGATTCGTTCGTTTGACAGACCAGCACACTGTAGCCTGCCTGCAGGGTAGCCTCCTCAATGCTGTTCAGCATGGAGGAAAAGTAGTAATAGCTTAAGTTGGGGACAATCACCCCAATCGTTTTTGTACGGCTTTTAGCCAGGTTTTTAGCGAGCTGATTGGGCTGGTAGTCAAGCTCTTCGGCAAGTTTTACCACAGCCGCTCTGGTATCCGGGTGAATCTCCGGCAACCCCCGTAATGCCCGCGATACCGTTGAGATGGAAATGTTCAGGGACCGGGCAATGTCTTTAATCGTAACGGGCGTATTTTTCATTATGAATGGAGCCAGATGCACACCTGCGTTTTGTCGGGCTGTATCTCAGATACAGTAACAACAGCCAACAGGCTATACGATAACTTGTCAATATTAGAGAAAAAACGTAAACTTTTCCGAAATCAATGCCCGATCGGCCGTACCCACGACTATTTTATCACCGTCTTGTTGAGTGCAAAGCAATGGCAGAAGGTAAAGGCTTGTAACTTCGTGGGCGAAAAGTCGTAAATAAAGTTTTCTGCATGAACGTACTCCTGCTTAAAGTAACCCTGATGCCTTCGGTCATTGCACTGATTACCCTGGCAATTCGAAAGTGGGGAGGCAAAATAGGGGGGCTAATTGGGAGTATGCCCTGGGTAGCCGGACCAATTCTGTTCTTTTTTATTCTGGAACAGGGAAAGCCGTTCGGCATTTATTCCATTCAGGGGTCAATGATTGGTATTCTGGCTTTAATCAGCTTCTGTGTGAGCTATTCGGCGTTTTCGCGCCGGTTGAGATGGCTGCCTACGCTGCTGCTTGCCTATGCTGCGTACACGCTGACAGCAGTGGTATTCAGCTACCTGCAGCTCAATCTGTATGTAAGCTACGCCCTCGTGATCGTAAGTGTCCTGCTGAGTTTACGGTTTTATCCGGTGCCTAATGGGCCGCCCGTCAGTACCCGCCGGTTGCCGTTCGATATTCCCATTCGGATGGTTGTGGCAACCTTGTTTGTGCTGGCGGTTACCGGATTGGCGGGCATATTAGGGCCGAAGTGGAGTGGTATCTTAACGCCATTTCCCATCATGACGACCATTCTGGCTATTTTCTCGCACACCCTTCAGGGAAGTACGGCAACCATTTCGACGCTTCGCGGGCTGGTTATCGGTCTGCTGGGATTTACTACCTTTCTGTTCCTGCAAGCCTTTCTTCTCCGGGATTTCTCGGTGGCGGCATCCTTTGGGCTGGCCTTTATCGTAAACGCCCTGATTAATCTGGCCGCAAGTAGGATATGGTGATAAATCGGGCTCTTTCTGCTTATAGTAGTCTGGATGATTTTAGACCTAGTACCTTACGTGAAAAACTTTCGCAAGACTCTCTTTTTATGTTTGCTGGCGGCTGCTGTACAGGCCCAGCAACCCACTTCCCTGAAACTATGGTACAACCAGCCGGCCGGGAAAATCTGGACTAGCGCGCTGCCCGTTGGCAATGGTCGGCTGGGGGCCATGGTGTACGGAAACCCGGAGCAGGAACTTATCAAATTGAACGAAGCCACCGTTTGGTCAGGTGGGCCGAACCGGAACGACAATCCCGATGCCTTGGCCGCACTGCCCGAAATACGACGCTTGATCTTTGCCGGAAAACAGGCCGAAGCGCAAAAACTGGCGGCTGCCAACATTGAGACGAAGAAAAATAACGGCATGAAATACCAGCCTGTGGGTAATCTTCAGCTATCGTTTCCGGGTCATCAGTCCGTCACGAATTACTACCGCGAACTGGATATTGAAAAAGCCATTGCCACAACCATGTATACGGTCGATGGCGTTCGGTACACGCGCCAGGTTATCGCGTCTGCCCCCGATCAGGTCATTGCCGTTCGGCTGACAGCTGATAAGCCGGGGAAATTGTCATTCACGACATTTCTCAATAGCCCCCAAAAGGTTCAGCGCAGTGTTGAAGGGACCACTAAACTGGTTATGACGGGTACCACCAGCGACCATGAAGGTGTAAAAGGTCAGGTGAATTTCAGCGCCCATGTGCGCGTGGTGCCAGAGGGTGGACAAACGACTAAAACGGACACATCGGTGGTGATCAGCGGGGCTAATGCCGCTACGCTGTATGTATCGATGGCAACCAACGTTGTAGATTACAAAACCCTCACCGCCGATCCCCAAACACGGGCTGATTCGTATCTGACCCCTGCGGCTAAACGTTCGTTCAACGCCATTTTGGCGGCTCATGTGTCGGCTTATCAACGCTATTTTAAGCGGGTCAATCTTGATTTGGGTACATCGGATGCCGCTAAACTGCCTACAGATGAACGCATCCGGCAGTTTGCCTCGGGCAATGATCCGCAGCTGGTATCGCTCTATTTTCAATTCGGCCGTTACCTGCTGATTTCGGCTTCGCAGCCCAGCCGAAACGGGGTAGTGGGGCAGGTGGCCACTTTGCAGGGGCTTTGGAACGACAGGATGGACCCGCCCTGGGATAGTAAGTACACCATCAACATCAATACCGAGATGAACTACTGGCCAGCCGAAGTGACTAACCTCACCGAGTTGCACGAACCGCTGGTGCAGATGGTAAAAGATCTTTCGCAGACAGGCCAGGAAACGGCCCGAGTCATGTACGGTGCCAGTGGCTGGCTGGCCCACCACAATACCGACCTATGGCGGATTACCGGCCCTGTCGATCCCATTTATTACTCCATGTGGCCAATGGGGGGCGCGTGGCTGAGCCAGCATCTGTGGGAAAAGTACCAGTATTCGGGCGATAAAGCGTACCTGAAATCGGTTTACCCGGCCATGAAGGGGGCTGCCCAGTTTTTCGTCGATTACCTTGTCGAAGACCCTAACCACCATTATCTGGTCGTCTGCCCCGGTATGTCGCCCGAGAACGCGCCATCGACACGCCCCGACGTTTCCATCGATGCGGGCGTTACGATGGACAACCAGCTTGTGTTCGACATTTTTACCAACACAATCCGGGCTGCGCAAGCTCTCGGGACTGATGCTGACTTCGTGAAAATCGTTGCGTCGAAACTGGCGCAATTACCGCCCATGCAGGTTGGTAAGCACGGCCAGCTACAGGAGTGGATCGATGATCTGGACAGTCCGGACGACAAGCACCGGCATATCTCGCACCTTTACGGCCTATACCCATCGGCGCAGTTGTCGGCCTACCGCACACCTCAGTTGTTCCGGGCCGCCCGCAATACGCTTGAACAGCGGGGCGATGCATCCACGGGCTGGTCGATGGGGTGGAAGGTTAACTGGTGGGCACGGCTCCTGGATGGTAACCGGGCCTATCGACTCATTACGAATCAGCTATCGCCCGTTAGTGAAGGCGGCAGAAACCGGCCCGGCGGTACGGGAGTTGGCGGCACGTATAACAACCTTTTCGATGCGCATCCGCCGTTTCAGATCGACGGGAATTTTGGCTGCACGGCGGGTATCGCCGAAATGCTCATGCAAAGTCATGACGAAGCCATTCATTTGCTGCCTGCCTTGCCAGACCGCTGGCCAACGGGGCGTATCGGCGGCCTTCGGGCACGGGGCGGCTTTGAAATCGTTTCGATGGACTGGAAAGAGGGAAAGGTGGCCAGCGTAACTATCAAATCGACGCTGGGTGGAAACTGCCGAATTCGGGTGCCCAATGAATTACAGGCAAAGGGGTTCAAGACAGTCCTGAATGCAGCAACGAACGCTAACCCGTTTTATCAGCCGGTAGTTGTTAAAGACCCCATTGTTTCGCCCCAGGCGCAGCTCATCATGGCCAAACCCCGGATCGGGCAGGTGTACGATTTTGCAACCCAGCCCGGAAAAAGCTACACTTTGATCATGAAGTAGCGAAAGTCCGTTATTGCTGGCTAACACCCCGACATAGTCACAGGCTATGCCGGGGTGTTAGCTGACCTCCGACCGGCACTTACTGACTAATCTGATAGAAGGCGGTCAAAAAACGCGAATTATGTTGACATCCTAAAACCTACTGTAGCGTTTGATAACCTAAGACGACGAAAATCTAACTGCACGACACGCCTAATTGGTAGGCCGGGCAGTTTATTTCAACTACATCACTAACTATTGACAGAACTCTGGTTCAGGCTTTGTAGGCTTTTCGAAGGACACTGCCAATTAGGCTTCCGGCAAACGTAAGCCCGACAGAACCGAATAGGCTGAACACTTCAACTTCCCGGTGTGTACTGAGGGGGTCCGGCCCGACCAGCCCATAATAGCCTACCAGAATAAGGAATACCTGAACCAACGCCAGCATCCATCCTTTACGCGGCTCCAGAAAACCAAGGCCAACCGCCGAAGCCGCAGCCCACAGATAAGGCCAGTGAATAACCGGACTCTCTTTGATGATGTAAAGCAGGATTAAGCCACTCATAACTGTTAGACCAGCGTTTAATATAAGCTGCCGATCAATGAATGCACGTTTACCCGGTGGCTGAATCAGGGCTTTTGTACGACCCATCTCATCCAGTCGGCTGGCCTTGTCCATGTCCTGTTGAGCGTCCATGTCCTGCCGGAGTTGCTGACGGGTCAGGCCACGCCATCGGTAGGGCTCAGCAGCTTCACCGTGGGAATGAAAAATTGCTTTATCGAAATCCTGAAAAGCAGTTGTATAGTCATGAGCCTGAAAGTGGATTTGTCCACTTTCGGTATGCAGTTCGGCGAGGGTGTCATCGTAGCTTTTTCCCCGGTTCAGGTCGTCGAGTGCTGCTTGTGTATCGCCCAGAGACCGGTAAATACGAGCCCGGTAGAGATAAGCTACCGACGAGTCGGGCGTTGTACGAATCACGTTGTTGAAGTAGGCAAGGGCTTCGGCATACTGATCGTTCTGATAAAGCGTGATCCCTTCCCGTAACCGATCGGCCTCTAATTCGGCTTTAGACCGCTGGTCGGCATAGTAGCGTAAATAAATGATATACCCGATAAAAGCAGTGAGTGCCGTGAGTTCAAGCATAAGTGTATAGTAAGCCGCCCCCAAAATTGGGGCTATTTAAGTATTTAAACATGTTCCTATAACTAGCAAGCAGGCTTCATTCTTGCCTTAATAGGTATTTATTGGCTAATGGGGTATTATTTGCGCAGGATGAATTCACTCGTATCAGTGTAGCACCTCAATACTAAGAAAAAAGTTGAACTTGTAATTTGATGCCCATGCGTACAAAAACCTCAAGACGAACATTTCTGATGTCGTCGGCTCTCCTTGGGTTGGCATCCGGTTCATTTCCAGAAGTGGCTAGGGCCAATACCCTACCTGATGGCCAACGGAAAGAAACCGGGCTTGTCTTCCTATTTCAGGGCGATTCGATAACCGATGGTAACCGGGGCCGGAACACCGACCCAAACCACATTATGGGACATGGGTATGCCTACGCAATAGCCAGTCGAATCGGAGCCGATTTTCCAGAGCGGGATTTTATCTTTTATAACCGAGGTATCAGCGGCAACAAAATTACGGACCTACAGAAGCGCTGGCAACCCGACACGCTGGCTCTCAAACCGGACGTGCTCAGTATACTGATCGGGATTAATGATACAGGAGCAACCATCAATAAACCCGCCGAAGCAACAACACCTGAGCAGTTCGAAACGATCTACCGCAGTTTGCTTGATGAATGCCGACGGGCTAATCCGGAAACCCTCTTTGTATTGGGTATTCCGTTTGTGTACCCCGTGGGAAGTCGGCAAGAGAACTGGGAGCGCTGGCAGAGCGACACCCGGAATCGGCAGGTGGTAATCCGGAAACTAGCGACCGAATTCAACGCCGTTGTAGTCGATTACCCCGCCGTTCTCGATCAGGCGATTGCAGGAAAAAATACGGAATATTGGGTGTGGGATGGCATTCACCCAACGGTGTTTGCACATGAGCTGATGGCTCGCGAATGGCTTAAACAGGTAAGCCAGCGGCTGAAGTTTTTAAAGAAGTACAAACGCAGTTTTTAATCGTCTTTTGTAAACTGACGCAGTATCATAATAGCTGATTGTAGGCAGTGAAATTGTCTCAGCGTGAAATTGGGTGATGGTTAAAAAAATGTTAAACTTAGTACTTGTTGTTACTTAAGTGATGTATAAGTAATTATATTGGCGACTAATAATCAATATTGTATACTTAGATAGATAGATAAATTGGCTGAGCACTTAACATTAGCTTCTGGAAGTAGGCCGAAAAAAAATTTGCCTACCTGTCCCAAATGCGGTGATTGGTCATCGGTTGAGCGGGTACCTCGTGGAAAATTAATTCGTAACCTTTTATTTTTCCTGCCCCTTCGTGCTTATTTGTGCTATAGATGCAGCCGTAGATTTTACCGGTTCTTATGAGTCTCTGAGGCTGTCAATAGTATGGTTCATCGACAGGGCGTATCGTATCCTTCGATTGGCCTGGGGTAACCGCTAATCGGATTATGGAGGAAACGGATCGTTTGATGAGAAATTTGTTAAATTTAGGCGTAAACGAACCCGGACCAACATGAGCCAAATCAATAAAGAAGACCTCAAACAGGAAGTGTTTGACCTGTATGATGACTATGCCCACAACCGGATTGACCGGCGCGACTTTGTGCAAAAGCTGTCTACATACGCTGTAGGTGGTATTACCGTAGCGTCTTTGATGGGGTTTCTCACGCCTGATTATCAGGGGGCTATTCAAATCAAAGAAGATGACCCCCGCATAACTTCGGAGTATATTACGTATCCATCGGCCAAGGGGGGCGGAACAATCAAAGCTCTACTGTCGAAACCAGCCAATGCAAAAGGCAAACTCGGCGGTATTGTTGTGGTACATGAAAACCGGGGGCTTAACCCACACATCGCCGATGTTGCCAGACGGGCGGCCTTAGCCGGGTTTGTTTCAATTGCCCCCGATGCGTTAAGCCCCTTAGGTGGCTATCCGGGTAATGACGACGACGGCCGTGCCCTGCAAAGTAAACGTGACAGAAATGAAATGCTGGAAGATTTTATAGCAGCCAATGACTATTTGAAAACCCAGAAAGACTGCAATGGCAAGGTTGGTGTTGTTGGTTTTTGCTTCGGAGGGTGGATTGCCAACATGATGGCTGTGCGGCTTCCGGACTTATCAGCTTCTGTTCCGTTTTATGGCGGTCAGCCCACGGGCGATGATGTGGCGAAAATAAAGGCTCCTCTGCTGTTACATTTTGGCGAGCTGGACAAAGGGGTTAACGCGGGTTGGCCTGCTTACGAAGCGGCTTTAAAAGAGAACCATAAAGAATACACAGCCTACGTATATCCAAATGCGAATCATGGCTTTCATAACGATACAACCCCCCGTTACGACAAAGCCGCAGCCGAACTGGCCTGGAAGCGTACCATCGACTTCTTCAACGCAAAACTGGCCTGATTAACTTTTTAAGAGGTTCTTCTCGAAGAGATAACAGCATAACAGGCACGGCACTATCAAAAAGTAAATAGCTGTAACTTTTCTCTGTAATACGATTTTTCTGAAGCGCGGCCAGTAAACCACGCTTCAGAAAAATCTCACCCTTGCCCAAGGCAAGCGAATACAGGACTGTCGATGATCAATTCATTTCAGAGAATTAATCGGGACTGCAACACTTCAGTTAATTCCTTGCGGGAAAGATCTTTATTCATCAATTGTCAAGTACACACTACAGGTGGCACCCTGTCCGGGTTTACTGGTTGCATTAACAGCGCCCCCGTGGTTGGCTACCACTTTTTCGCAGATGGGCAGGCCAATGCCTGTCCCGGCATATTCGCTACGGCCATACAAACGCTGTAACACCTGAAAGATGCGGTCCAGATACTTTTCATCAAAACCAACACCATTGTCGGCCACATCAATCCGATAATACTGACCAGTCGCTCGGATTGGTTTAGCCGAAGCCGGTAATTGACTCCGCTCAATCGAATAAGCGTTGATCTGAATGACTGGAGCTACATCCTTTCGGCGAAACTTCAGTGCATTGCCTATTAGACTCTGGAACAGTTGGTCTAACTGGGAGGCATCGCCCTGGACGTTAGGTAAGGGGCCTGTGCTGATAGTTGCTCCTGTGTCTTTAATTACTAATTCCAGGGAAACTAAGGCACGATCAATAATTTCCGGCAACGATACCGATGCTGTAAGGTCACGCTGGGTATTGATCCGCGAATAGTCAAGCAGGTCTTTGATTAAGGTTGGCATTCTACTGGCTGCCAATTGCATGCGCTCCAGGTAGGCAAACTGTTGTTGGTTGTTGTTAGAGCGTAACAGTAAACCATTGGCTTCTTCCAATTCTTCATTGAGGGCTACGTATTCTTCGTTGCTTGCTTCCAGTTCTTTGTTGATAGCCGCCAGTTCTTTCGTTCGCTGAAACACTAGTAGCTCCAGATCGGTCGAAAGGTTCCGATAACGGGTTTCGCTGTGGCGTAGCTCTATTTCTGCCACCTTACTCGGGGTACTTATTGAACCAATTCATGGATACCTCATTATACGACTGATAAGGCTGCTCCGAATCCAGATAAAATATCATGGCGGGCACGGTGTCCCGCAGGAGTTGCAGGTGAGCCTCACTTTCCTCCCGATTTTAATGGGCCAGCAAAAGCCGCACCGGCTGATTCCAGCCAAAATAAGGCTCTCCTCTTTGGTACACTTGGCGGCAGACAGCTAATAGTGGCTAATCATATAATTCGGGCATGATCAATACCAGCGGTTGACCTATGCTGATCCTCGGTCCATCAGGACCAGCACGGCGGGATTGGCCATTTCGATCACTAAGTCTTCGCCCTTTAACAGCAGGATGGCTACCGGAGCCTGTTCGATGGCCTGCCGAAACTGGATTGAGCTAACGTCCGACCCGTGCCGGACGCTGCCCATTTCTAGCTCACTAGCGAGTCAGCCTAGCACACCTCACCGGGTGTACAGGCAGGGCCGTCTGCCTGCACGTCAGTAAGAACAGGATTTGCGTTCTCCCATTCTGTCCAGGCTGTGTTGAGGGCACCCAGGAATGTTTCAGGTTGTTGTGCACCCGAAACGGCATACCGGCGGTTAAGTACGAAGAAAGGTACACCCCGCGCCCCTACCTGCTGCGCTTCATATACATCCCGGTTTACGGCATCTGCAAACTGGTTGCTGGCCAGTAGTTGCTCAACAGCCGTTTCATCCAGACCAATTTCGGTGCCCAATTCCAGCAGGGTGGCATGGTCGGAGGTGTCGCGTCCTTCGGTGAAATAAGCCTTGAATAACCGTTCTTCAATGGCATCGCCCAGACCGTGTTGTTTAGCCAGCTGAATAAGCCGATGGGCATCCCATGAGTTGGCAACTACGGCTTTATTCAGGTCGTAGGATAGGCCTACTTCCCGCGCCATGCCAGTGACATGGTCGTTCATGCGTTGGGCTTCGGCCAGGCTCCAGCCCTTTATTTCGGCAAGATACTGATTGATGCTCTTGCCTGGCTGGGTCTTCATGTCAGGATTCAGCTGAAAGCTTTTCCAGACAATATTAATCTGCTCTTTGTGCTCAAACTGATTGAGGGCCTGCTCGAATTTCCGTTTGCCAATGTAGCAAAAGGGGCACATGATATCACTCCAGATTTCTACGTCCATGGTTTGTAAATTATGTAACGATGATGTCATATTTGTTCAGCAAACCGGGAAGGCTATGTAGCGAAAACTTTGTTTTTCTGATCTTGTTTTGATCAGGGTCCATGCTTAAGTTGTACGAACTCGAAAAGTCAGTTTGCGTCAGCGTATTCGTGGCAAATACCGTCAGTTCGAGATTACAGTTTTTGAACAAGGCGCCACTCAGGTCGCAGTTTAAAAAACGAGCTTCGCGCAGGGAGCAATCCACAAAGTGGGTCTTTTTCAGGTTTCGATTGAAAAATGAAGCGTAATCGAGCTGGCACGTCTGAAAATCGACATGGAAGCCGAAGGCGCTGCATTGCCCGAAATTGACCCCGTTCAGCTTGCAATCGGTAAACAGCACATCGTCGAGCTTAGTGCCCTCCAGTACTGCCATGCCCAGGCTACAGTCGGTGAAACGGCAGTTAACGAAGCTCGTGCCGCCGAATATTACTTTAGACAGGTCGAGGTTTTTAAAGGTACATTGCTCAAAACTGTGGCGGAACCACTGCTCCGGTTCGTCCGTAATTTGATCAAATACCTGGTCGCAAAAATCCATTTGTAAGCGGTTGTAAAGAGTGTATTCTGGTATCGGAATAAATACCAAACCTACCGCTGGTTTAGCTAAACATCAAACCCGCGAGTCTTTTGCTGCTGGTGTTTCCGGATCTGCATAGGCATCCACGCCCGCCTGTAACCGCCTGATAATAACCCGGCGCAGACGCTCCGGCTCCAGCACCTGCATGCCTTCGCCAAACCCCAGAATTTCTTTTTCGAGTTCAAAATTGTGCTGGACAGTAAGTTGGATAACAATGCCATCGGGCCTTCGCTCAACCACCTGTTGCGATTGGTGTAGTGGCTTGGTTTCGACATAAGGCGCATGAAACTGGCTCACAAACAACCTTACTTTTATGGGGCGCATCCGTTCGCTGACCGAAACACCGATCACATCGCGGTAATAAAGATCGGGGTCCAGGTGTTGGTTGGCGATGTAGTCAATATCTGGTGCTGGCGTTATGCCCAGCATACGGTCGAGGGCCAGGTTCATGGTATACCGTTTGCCATCGCACACACCCACGGCAAACCAGCGGTTCTTGAACTCTTTCAGCCACCATACATGAAAGGTGAACGTTTGTGGCAATCGAGCCGAAAACGACTGGTACTCGATCCGGAGTGTATGTTGCTGAATAACGGCCTGGTACAGCTCATCCAGATAGTGCAGCCCTTTCAAACTCTCATTTTTCTCGAAGTCAATGACCGGGGCCGACTTCCGGGCGGTCGAGTACACATGGTCTTCCAGCTTCTGAACCACTTCATTCAGGGCCGTAAAATGTGAGAATCCCTTGAACTGCTTGAGTACTTCAACCGCTTCGTTCATCCGCGACAGATCACCATCCGACAGGGGGATGTTGGTGATGCTATAGGCGGGGTCTTCGTAGGTGTAATATTTTTTGTCGATGACGACAATGGGCGCAAAGTACCCCAATTTATCGCTGCGCATCAGTTGAAGGTCGGCCTGTACGGTGCGACGGCTGATGCCTTTATCCATCCCTTCGAACTCATACAGCGCTTCTGATACTTTCGCGATCAGGTCGTCGAGCGTCCATTTGCGTTGTCGGTTGCGCAGGCAGGCATCCAGCGTTTTGTAGCGGATAAGGGCGTTTCGGTTAGCAGGCATGGCGATTAGTGAATAATGATGAGTAGGTAGGATTTTTTGAAAAGTTAGAAAATAGTTTCATCTGCGCAAAAACACTGCGTAGTTACGCCTAATCTTTGTAACGACGGGAAAGTCCATTACCAAACCTGACGTGGGTTTCTGTATAGCCCCGTAGTATCGTCATCACTGATGTGCGCTATGCTGTTGGTACTGGATGATTTCGTCTCTAATCTGTCGGTCGGAGGTTCGAATCCTCCTCTTGTTTCGGCGGGGTAGCTCAGTGGGTAGAGCAGCAGGGAAACGCAGGTTCGAATCCTGCTATCAACTTGCATAAAGTTGATCCATTGGTTGGGAAGAAGGCCACTTCAACAAAGGCTACCATAGAGAAAAATCAGTGAGGAGTTATCCGGTTGTGTGGCTGTCATGGCTATACAACAGTCGTTTTTCGATCGGATTGAGCAACGCCAGCAGGCCGGTTTCGTAATTGATGGGTGTGCGTCGTGACAGAAGAGAACGTTGGATAAGTTATTTGGAAGCGCCCTGGGCACTCTCAAAACGTAGTCAACCAATTTTCCAGACCGTCGAACCAAAGCAATGGCTAACCGGCTTCCGCAATGCCCAAACGGGGGGCTTCTTACTGGTTTTGTTAATCGTTAATTAGGTTTCGGTATTGGATGTATGGTATTGTTAGCCCCAAACCCGTAAACGACGCCACAAACAAGTATCAATGATGAAACGTGTACGCATCAAGGCCCTGCAAATCGGGTTAGTGTTCAAGCATGGCGGTTTTAAGCGACTGCTTTCGCCGGGCCAGTATTGGCTTTGGTCGAACGAGACGGTTCATATTTATAATCAGGGCGAGATGTTACAAAATCCGCCCTGCGATTTATCCATGTTGCTTCAGTATCCAGAAGTGACAGCTGTGCTAGATGTAATTGAAGTAGCCGATAATGAAATCGTGCTGCAATATGAGCATGGGCTTTTTCAGACGATTCTGCGTAAAGGTCGCTGGGCTTTCTGGAAGGGGGTTAAGCAGTACCAGTATATGCGGGCTGATGTAAACCAGTTGGAAATACCGGCCACTATCGACCTGGATTCGCTGATGCCACAACCATTGTCGACCTATGTTCGAAGCTTCACGGTAGAGGCCCACGAGCAGGGTGTGCTGTTTATTGACTGGAAATTCGACCGGGTGTTAACCGCCGGAACGTATCACTGGTGGAAAAACACAACGCCCGTTCATATACTTAAGGTCGATATGCGCCAGCAACAAATGGAAGTTTCCGGACAGGAAATCCTGACCAAAGACAAAGCCTCGCTACGGCTCAGCTTCTATGTCCAGTACCAGGTACAGGACATAATTAAAGCATTAGTTGAGAATAAGGACTTTGATAAACAATTGTATGTTTTGGTGCAACTCGCACTGCGTGAGTATATTGGCGGATTTACGCTCGATGAGTTGCTCGATAAGAAGGGAGAAATAGCACCGTTTGTAGTTAAGGTTACGTCGTCCAAAGCCGCTCAATTAGGTGTCGAACTTCGAACGGGCGGTATTCGCGACATCATTCTGCCCGGCGACATGCGCGACATCATGAACCAGGTGTTGATGGCCGAGAAGAAAGCACAGGCCAACGTTATCATGCGTCGGGAAGAAACTGCGTCGACCCGAAGTCTGCTGAACACGGCCAAGCTGATGGAAGACAACGAAATGCTATGGAAGTTGAAAGAGATGGAGTACGTCGAGAAGATTGCGGATAAAATCAGTTCAATTTCCGTCTCGAACAGTGGCTCGATAATCGATCAGTTGAAGCAGATTTTAGGACGAAGTAGTTGATTGGTCAACTGTAAAATAAAACGGTTTTGGAGCGTAGTGCCGGCCGGTACTACGCTCCAAAACATCGACAGTGTGTTAAAAGGAAAAAATGGAAACAACAATTTCACTAGACGATATTTTAACATTAGGCTCCATTCCGGAGCCGCTGCAGCCGGGTTTTCTGCGGGTAGCAAATGGCCTGATGTTGCGGGGTAACTACCCTAAAGGGAGAGTAATGACGTTATTGGCGCAGATGCTCCAGAACCCAAAAAAATTTGCTTTCTCAAAAAACAAAGTCACGAATCTGGCGCAGGCGATTTACGACCTGAATAAGCAGGGCATTGCCGTTCCGCTTAGCGAAGAAGGTGTAGCCTATTTGCCTGCGGAACCCGCTCCCCATGTACTGGCGAGTTTGGAGAAGCATGTTGAGCAGACCATTGGTTTGCGCGAAGGCCCGTTGCCCTACGCCGTGTTCGGTCGTGATTTTATTGAAGACGGGGCACTAAAGCAGATGGAAACGGCCGTCAGTTTGCCCATTTCGGTGGCGGGGGCACTCATGCCCGATGCGCACCAAGGGTACGGTTTGCCCATTGGGGGCGTTCTGGCTACGGAGGCCAACAAGGTTATTCCCTTCGCGGTGGGCGTCGATATTGCCTGCCGGATGTGTCTGTCTGTGTTCGATCTGCCACCGTCCTTTTTAACGCGCGAACCGCACCTGTTGAAGAGGGTATTGGTTGAGCAAACCAAGTTCGGTATGGGGGGCGAAACCCGTGAGAAATTCGACGAGAGCGTAATGGACCTACCCGAATGGCAGGTG
The DNA here is from genome assembly GCF_026391055.1 of Spirosoma sp. Taxonomy (GTDB): domain Bacteria; phylum Bacteroidota; class Bacteroidia; order Cytophagales; family Spirosomataceae; genus Spirosoma. The sequence goes on from NZ_JAPLET010000019.1 coordinate 464,091, forward strand.
ACCAAAGTGATCCGCGACCTGAAAGACAAAGCGTATCGTCAGTTAGGCACTTCGGGGACCGGGAATCACTTTGTCGAGTGGGGTATTGTGGAAGTACACGAGGATAGTGTGACGAAAGAATCGGGGCTGAATCTGCCGCCGGGAGAATACCTCGCCCTGCTGTCACATTCGGGTTCGCGCGGGTTTGGGGCCAATATCGCCAATACCTATTCCAAACTGGCGATGCAGAAAACCAAACTACCTCGAGAAGCCGCTCACCTGGCTTGGCTCGACCTGAATACGCAGGAAGGGCAGGAGTACTGGATCGGGATGAATCTGGCGGGCGAGTATGCATCGGCTAACCACCACGAGATTCATCATAAACTGGCCAAAGCCTTACGCGAGAAGCCGCTGGTTATGGTCGAGAACCACCATAATTTCGCCTGGAAAGAGCAGCTGGCCGATGGCCGGGAGGTGCTTGTCCACCGCAAAGGAGCAACCCCGGCGGGAGCGGGTGTGCTGGGTATTATTCCGGGGTCGATGACGCAGCCCGGCTTTGTGGTGCGCGGTCGCGGCAATATAGCGTCGATAAATTCAGCCTCGCACGGAGCCGGACGGCTCATGTCACGAACGAAGGCGTTCAACAGTATTACGCGTTCGCAGTGGAATAAAGCGCTGATGGAAGCCGGTGTTCAGCTCGTAGGTGGCGACCTGGACGAAGCGCCAATGGTCTACAAAAACATCGACACCGTCATCGAAGCTCAGCATGATCTGGTGGATGTACTGGCGAAGTTCACCCCTAAAATAGTTCGAATGGCCGACGCCAACCGGAAAGAAGGGCGGGAGGACTAGGGTGTACTGCACCAGACTGCATCTTGCTGTCTGACCGTTAAGCCAAATGTACAATCTGCCTACCTCTGGTCTGTATCTTCATAGATCAGGGGTAGGCAACACGGCTGTCTGAGGCCTTCATAACCGTGCAAGGCTATCTCTTCAGCGGTAAGCGAATAAGGGGCCTTATCGTCTAAAGCAGCGCAGCAAAAAACCAACTTAAGCGGGAAAGCGGTAATTTGCCCTTTCAAAAGACTTTACACCCGTGGAGGTGCGTAGTAGGTAAGGAACTAATCACTCGCGCCAGCACGTAAACCGCGTATCATAACCCCTAAACCATGCAGGCAACCCCTACCGCAGGCCAGTCAAAAGCGGCCTTTACTGAAAACAAGTATCTCATTACTCTCGTCTTTGTTACGTCTCTTTTCATGTTCTGGGGCGTAGCCATTACCATGGGCGATGTGTTGAATAAGCACTTCCAACATGTGCTGAGCCTGACTAAGACACAATCCGCTTTCGTTCAGTTTGCTATTTTTGGGGCTTACTTTGTGATGGGTATCCCGGCGGGACTGTTCATGAAACGGTTCGGCTATAAAAACGGGGTATTACTGGGTCTGGGCCTTTTCGCTACCGGTTCGTTTCTGTTTGTTCCGGCTGCAGCGGCTGCTTCGTTCACGTATTTCGGCATTGCCCTTTTCATTTTAGGCTGCGGCATTTCGACCCTCGAAACGGTAGCCCACCCGTTTGTAGCCTCCCTGGGCGACCAGCGCACCAGCGACCAACGTATCAACTTTGCTCAGGCGTTTAATGCACTGGGTGCCATTATCGGCCCTGCCATCGGCTCGTATTTTCTCCTGCGTAACAACACGCCGGGCAGCACCGACCTTACCTCGGTAAAAACTCTGTACATTGCCATTGGCAGTGTCATTGCTACGATTGCAATTCTTTTCTCGTTCGTGAAAGTACCGGCCTTAACCGATCCCCACGCTACCGTTGCCGATCCCGACGCAGCAAATGTGGATGCGGCCCCCGGCAAATCGCTCTTCGAGCACAAACATTTCCGTTGGGCGGTTGCGGCCCAGTTTTTCAACGTAGCCGCACAGGGCGGTACATGGGCATTTTTTATCAACTACGGTCATGAGAAAATGGGCTTCACCGATGCGGTGGCCGGTAATTACATGGTGCTCTTTATGGGCCTGATGCTGGCCGGACGTTTTGTGGGGACCTTCCTGATGCGCGTAATTGCACCCCATACCTTACTGGCCATTTTTGCGGGTTGTAACATCCTTATGTGCCTGATCATTACACAGAGTTTGGGGTGGCCTTCGTTCATTGCACTCATGATGCTAAATTTCTTCTTCAGCATTATGTTTCCGACCATTTTCAGCCTGGGCCTGAAAAACCTGGGTTCGCATACCCAACAGGCATCCTCGTTCATTTCGATGGGTGTCGTTGGCGGGGCCGTGTTCCCGTTCCTGATGGGTATGGCGGCTGAACACGACGTGGCAAATGCCTATTATCTGCCCATTATCTGTTACGTAGTTATCCTCCTCTTCGGCGCTAAGTTTTATAAGGTGAGGTAATTGATTGCTGAATTAGAGTAATTGTTAACCTAGCCGTGCCAACGTAAATACGTTGACACGGCTAGGTTTTTTTACTGAAAAGAGGATATACACGACTTGTTGTTTCTCAAATAGCTCACTTTTTTAGCGTGCTGTTCGGGCTACTGTGTCAACCGATAGACACCCCATTGCTCGGCTAGTTTACCTTCGCTGAGTCGGAAAATCTCATAAAACTGAGCAGGTTTCCCCTCAGATGTTCCCTCTGATTGAATAACCACGAAGTCGCCTTCTGCAATGACCAGGAGAATACGGTCAATAGAGACCGAAGTGGCCTTCTGACTCAGATAATTCGATAAGCCATTCCGACCATCAGCGATGTCTGGTTTGTGCTGAATAAGATCAGGCAGCACAAAATTGGGTAATAGATGAAGTTGATGGTCAATGAAGATCCGTTGATACGTTTCTTGTGCTGTTTCCTTATTTCTGGTCGTTAGTGCCGGATCGTCAATCGGCATCGGGCCATCCATTATCGCATTACCATTGAGCGTTTTTTCGGGTTGATCCTGAACAGCGTCCCAATGTTCGGCGACTTTCCCATTCTCGAATCGAAAAATATCAACGACCACTTTCTGAATGCCTCCCCAACCAAAACAGAGGTTCGTAACCACATAGTCGCCTTCGGCAATAAGCCGCAAGAAAGGTGTCGACGTGGCGGGTGGTTTTGGCATTTGCTTCATCAGGTGAAGAGCCTCAAGCAGACCGGCTTTGCCGGGCTTTAATGCTGGGCTATGCTGAATATAATTGTCGGCAATTACCAGTTCCGCGAAGGCAATATCGCCTTGTGCTACTGCCCGGCGATAGAAATCATGAATTACTGATTTATTGATTTGTTCCTGTTGCATGATTTGACTGGATATCTGAGTAGACATCGGTTTGCACACGATAAGTCCGGAAAAGCATAGGCGTCCCGGATGAAATCGTGTGATTACTTATATTGACTATAGATAAATGAGGGAATCAGGCTTGCGGTTAGCAAGCGATGGGCCAGAAGCTGAAGGCAGGTCATAACAGCCTACCTCTTCGTTTATGAGAGCTTCAGGTCAGTGGAGCGGTATGTGATAAAGCGATTCGTAGATGTAAATATAGTCGTTTTTCGTAATTGTACGCTAGGGCGATGCTTCAGTATAACCCTTCATTGATTGGTTAGCGAGCTTCTTACTTCCCTATTGGCCAAAAGCCTACTCCCTGTCATCATGTTTAAACCGGCTCATTCGCTCATTATACACATCTAAGAGAGCGTCATCCAGGGTGGCAGATTGTTCCAGCTCGAAGCGCAAAAAATCCGCCCGGTCTGCCCCTTCAATCATCCCCTCATATTTTAACTCCTGTTCCACCCAAGCCGATGTTCTCCTCAACTCAATAGCCTGAGCAAGTACCGCTCGAACGATTTCAGTAGTCCGCTCTGGGCTTTGGTTGGTCAGTAGCAAGATCCGAATGTCGGATAGGAAATCAACGTATGTCAACCCCGCATCCGGAAGTTCAGCGTGTATCCACTGTAAGAGTAGGGTTTGGATGAGTTCTTTATAAGGTGCGCTGTCAAGGTCGTCAAAGCGTATTCGTCGATTCATTGGCCAAAAATACCAATTAGGCTAGTTTTTCGGAAAGAGGCAAGTGAGTCTAGGCGCTAATTCGTCAATGAAACCTAGTATCATAAACTCACAGGTATCACTGAAAATTAGACGTTGATATATGAGATAACAATTTGAGACAGTATCTAAATTATACAAATATCATTGTCAGCTTAGGCTGGCTGTCGCATAAATAGGGCGTATTATGAGATAGTGGAAAAGTAATACAATAGTGAGGAGAAGTGACAGGTGAACTCGCGGCCAGCCCAAATCTGGGATGCGAATTTTAGCTGCCTGTTGCGTTTTATCTTTGACTAGACCGATGAGCGGTACAAATAATAGCCGTAACCCTGAGTAAACCGATCCGAAAGGTTAAATTGCTTTTGCCTACACGGCTTATCCACGCTAGTTGCTAATCATACCTGGAACCTATATTTAACCTCAGTTGACCAAGTTTGACTGGGTCGAGCGTCGAGAAATATAAATTGCCCACGGGAGCGGTTCGTCCACTGACGTCCGTGTACCAATAGAATTCTCTAATGCCCAGCCGAGTAAACAAACAGTCTTTGACAAAGTCAGCTGATTTTCGACCTGACACTTGGTCGATAATGACTTCTATTAGCATAAAACAACGATCGTTGTAAACGAATTTCTAGCCCGGTTTAAACCCGATCGGCAGCGGAACCATAGCACTCGATAAGTCTTTCTTAAATGTACTGAGCCACTAGTAAACCAACGCCGTACGCTTACATCCATGTCTATCAGAAAAGTAACTGACTAATGGATTAGCCCTCGATAAAACATTTTGGACAAATGTGTCCTCCAATGTAGTGAGTGAAAAAGCGTTGTCTTTTTCCAAGACGGATAAAGTTTACCAAAGCACGACGGAGCTGTTCATTTGGCACTACAGCACCGATCGCATCAACACCTTGCAAATCACGACCTGAAATCCGTTTTGACGAGTCGCAGCGATTCGACAGAAGTTGCCATTATTAGGCGTCCTATCAATCAGAGAAGTCTCGCAAACCTTTCTGGCCGATTGAATTTTAGGCAGCTTGTTTCCACGCCGATAGAAAGCTTCGACTAAGGTCTGAAATGAAGCGATTCTACGGACGAACTGCCTCTCACAACTTGTCGGCGGTTGATAGATTCGTAGGCGATTCTACTATCAGTCACCTTTATACCGCCAGTTGTTATGATTGAAGACATTAGAGTGCGCGACGCATTTTCGGAGGATGACTACTACCAAGGTATTCGTCAACTTTTCAGCGAAGATTATCAACACCTAAGCGATGCCGAATTAGAAAGTATCGTCTATGATCGATTGGCAGAAATGAGCCCGCTAGAGGCTGAAAGCTTTTTGAGTGGCTTAGGGAATGTGGTAAAGGGGGTAGCTAATGGCGCTAGCAATTTTGTGACGCGCAACGCGCCTACCATCGCTTCTGTAGCCCAAACGGCTTTACCCCTTATTGGCGGAGCGGTTGGATCAGTTGTTGCTCCTGGTGTTGGTACCGCTATTGGTTCACAGTTGGGAAGCCTGGCCGGTAATTTCGCCGGGCAGGGCCTTAGCCGGATCAATCGCTCTGGTCGGCCCATGCAGGCGGGTCCCTCTAACGCCCAATCGGCCATAAGTGGAATTGCCGGATCGTTCTTGCCGTTATTGACAGGGGGAGCAGGGGGGCCATTGGCTGGAGGGGGACAGGGTGGATTGAATAATCTGGCCGGTTCACTTATACCTCAGTTCAGTGGTCTGTTGACCGGTGGGCGTTCTCAGCCACAAATGACGCCAACGGGTACGCCCGCCACCAGTCAGTTGATGGCCCTGATCCAGAATCCACAACTGATGCAGAGTTTGCTGGGAGCTGTCATGGGCGGAGCTACACCGGGTCGTCGACTGGGTGAGTCTGAATCAAGTGAATCCGGCGATAGTCTTCCTTATTTTTTAGAAGCGTTGGAATACCTAGTTCAGGAAGCTCAGAACGAGACTGAGCAATGGGGCTATGGGACCAGTACGTTCGCTGAATCAGCGGATTGGGGTGGCCGTGATGTTCGGATACAGGGCTTTCTGACGGAAGTCTACAGTAACCAGGAAGCCATGCTCGAAGGATACGATGAACCCCGGCTTGTTTATTGATCCTCCCTACGCTATGATTTCTAACCAGCTACCTGCGAACCCAATGCAGGTATTGCTCTCGAAACTATCGGAAGAGCAGCCCGAACTGGCGCAATTGCTGACGACCATGCAGCAACAGCGTCAACAACAGACCAGCGAGGCCATCGAGCCACTTGATGCGGAAATTCATTGGCGCGAACAGAGTGAACAGGCGCTGTCCGAACTGAAACGAGCGAAGGCCGTCAATAACCGCCTGCTCAGGATCGTCGACGACCTTAAAGAAGCGCTAGAACAACAGGCCAACTTTGAGGATGCACTGGCAATGGCGCTCGGTGCCTGCCCCGACTGCTGGGGTGAGTCGGTCGACTGCCCGAATTGTGCCGGGCGAGGCCGTCCCGGTCATTTTGCGCCGAATCCGGCCCAGTTTAACCGGTGGGTATTGCCTACTCTACGACGGCATCCGCATTTGCTCAACGGCTTACTCACTACACGAAGACAGTCCAATTAATTTTTCACCTTTAACACATGTTCAACATGAATAGTATGTTTGAAGCCCTCGATGAAAACCAGTATTACGAGGAGTATCCTGAGAATTATCCCTACACCGAAGGCGATAACGGCGAAGATTATAGCGAAGCCACTCGTCGGCGAACCCGCCCACAAATTTCGCCGGGCGTCCGTCAGACCACCAACTATGGCCGAAACGTACCGACAGCCGCCACAGGTGAAAACGGTCCAGTATCGCGGGGCGAATTCAAGCGCACACTCGACCGGATCTCAGCCGATGTCAATGAGATCAAAAAAACCAGTTTAAGCCTCGGCAAATCGGTTGGTGAATTGGATCGCAAGTACGAGAGCGTTATCAAAACGATTGCCCGGAAAGACAGGCAGCAGGATGGTACGCTACGGGCCATGCAGCAACAGAACATGCTGGCCACCCTGCTTAGTCAACCCAAGTTCCATCCCGAAAATCTACAAATCGTTCCAACAACGGACGGTAAAGGACAGCAAATTGTACAGGTACAGGGCAAAAATCCAATTGAAGTAGACATGCTGATCCCGCTGTTGCTAGGGATGATGCCTATGCAAAACGGAAACGGATCGGGGGGTAACAACGATATGAATATGATGCTTCCGATCCTGTTACTTACCCAGGGCAGCAGCTCTACAGGCAGCAACAATTCGTTGCTGGCCGTGGCTATGATGATGGGAATGAATAACAACTCGTCTAAGTAAGATCATGATTACTGCTATGAATTTAATGATGGGACTGATGATAGCCGATAGCGAACAAAAACGCATTGGCTCGGCAGCCCCCGACGATTTCCGCACGAAGGGACTGTTGTATACTATGGTTCTGAATAGTCCGGTTCTAAGTTATGTTCTGATTCATAATGAAGCTGAGCGGATTATTAGCGCCACGCCACCAGCCCCTGTTGTTACATCTGTCGCTTCAACTGCACCTGTGGCTACTACGGCACCAGCGGCAACGTCAGGTACTTCAGCACCGGTCAATCCAACACCGGCTGGTTTGGCCGCAAACCTGTTCCAGCAACTGATCGATACAGACGAACTGAAAAACTATGTCGAGAGCCTGCAATCGAAAAAGATAGAGCTTGATGGTGAGGTAGAGCATCTGAAAAGTAAATACAGAGCAGCGAAGAAAAAGATGCCGGGTGAATTAACCGATTTGTTGAAGAAAAAGGAACGGATTGACCTGATTTTGACCCAATCTAACCTTGATCTGTTGCGGAAATTGGTAAATACCAGCGATTTACAGGCTCTGGATACAGGGTCTCAGAATTTACTGATAGCACTGATGGCCTTTTCTCCTGACTGGCTCCGGCAACTGGATGAGTTATTGGCAGAGGTCCAATGTTTAATGGGACTTCCATCGCCATTTTTCAGTGATTTTACTGATCAGGAGATGCAAGCCGACTAACGGAATGGACCCGCGCCTGAAACTCCTGCTTGAGCAGGGCTACTTCACCGATGAGGTAGCCCTGCTGATTCGACTGCATCACCCCGACCACTTCCCAGCCGGAACCCGGGTGCTGGCTCAGTTTGGCGATGTGATCAGTGCGCGGGTGCCACGCGGTCAGATTAAAGCCGTTTACGAAGCTCCTGAAACGTGTAGCATGAAAGCGCCCCGGATTATCCCCGCTATGCAGCTGGCCCCGATGGCCGAAGAACCCAATAATGACGATGGTAAAGGCAACTGGTTGAGTCACCCGAATAGAGCGACTCAACCAGTTGCCTTTACCGGGCAGGGTGTACTCGTCGGTATCGTTGACTGGGGTTTCGACTTCACGCATAAAAATTTTCGCCACCCGGACGGAAGCACTCGTTTCCAGGCCATCTGGATCCAGCAGATGCTGTATGATGGGCAGAATGCGTTTGGCTATGGAACGGTATTCACGGCGGATCAGATCAATGCGGCTCTGGCTACCGATACACCGTTTAAAACCTTGGGTTATCATCCAGGTCAGAGCGATTTTGCCGGACAGGGAATGCACGGTACGCACGTACTCGACATTGCTGCCGGAAACGGACAGGTAGGTGAAATGGGCATTGCGCCCCAAGCTATGCTACTAGGCGTTGAGATGGGTCATAACTGGGTGAATGGCTCCGATTTGTCGCTGGGCGATTCGGTGAAACTAGTGGAGGCAATGGCCTTTCTGGATCACCAGGCGGGGCAACTCCCACTGGTGGTGAACCTAAGTATGGGCGGGCACGGTGATGCCCATATGGGAAAGACTCTGGTGGAAATTGCCATTGACAACTGGCTTTCGAGCCGACGGGGGCGGGCCGTTGTGCAGAGCGTGGGAAATTACTACGCAGCCCGTATTCACCACCATGGCCAGTTGTCTTCCGACAAGCCTTATCGCCTGGACTGGCAAATTCGGATTAACGATCCTACGCCGAATGAACTCGAAATCTGGTATGCGGGGACTGATGCATTCCAGGCTACCCTGCTCACTCCCGAAGGGCAGGTTGTGGGCGTGTCGGAACCGTTTCGCGATGCCGATCTGGTATTAAACGGCCAGCGCGTTGGCCGACTTTTTCATCGACAACGGGAACCAAACACCGGCTTAAACCAGATTGACGTTATTCTGGATAATGGTTTACCGGGAGGGAACTGGGTAATCCAGTTACAGGGAAAAGTAGTAGCCAATGGCTGGTTCCACGCCTGGATTGAACGCGACGACCCTGGACAAAGCCGGTTTCCAGTAGCTCAGGCTACCCCTACGTTTACCACCAATTCCATTTGTAACGGTCAGTACAGTCTGGCCGTCGGAGCATATGATCAGTTGCAGTTAACTCGACCCATATTGCCTTTCAGTAGTTCGGGTCCCACCGTTGATTGGCGGCCTAAGCCGGATTTGACAGCGCCTGGATCTGCTATTTTAGCGGCCCGTTCAGCATTGCCCGCAGAACTCGTATCAACGAATGGGCTATGCCGGAAAAGCGGTTCAAGTATGGCGGCTCCTCAGGTAACCGGGGCTGTTGCATTATTAATGGAACAGTTATCAACATCGCTGCCATCCATTCAGGTCCTGCGCGACATAATCCTCAACAAGTGTGATCCTCCTTTGCCGGTTACCGCTACCTCGCCGTGGCGATTTGGTTGTGGCTACCTCAATATAGATAGGCTGCTTGGCTGGCCTGTCTCTGCGAACTTTAACCATCCTGTAGCTATGATTGACTTTAAAACATTACGCCGACCCGTTCGACCTACCAATACCGACCCGACTACAAATGCCGAACCGCAACAGTCTTTTGTCATGGAAACGGCTCCCGTACTAACTCTGACCGAATCACTGTTTGAGTGGGCCAGTAATGCCCCTCTACCCGGTGAAGCCGCTGATTTTACGGAACGACTGGTTTATCTATCTGAAGATGCAGATACATTTGCCGACAATCAACTGTCAATTGGCGAAGCCCTGTATCAGCACATGAATCCGATCTATAGCGAGTTCTTTTCGGAAGCATTAGACGAGCGGTTTCAGTGCATAGGAAAACCTAGGCAGGCTATTCTTGGTGACTTACAGCCCGGCGATGTTATCCTGCAGCATGTGTACCCGCTGCGACTCACTTTTCAGTCTCTGTTGGCTGATCCACGCCTGTATCAACCTTCTGATTTGCAAAATCTGGGTTGGTCGGCCGACTCTGACCGCCCTGGCCAGTACGCCCGGGTGGTTGAGCGATTTCCGGCTTATCACCCCCTTCAGATGAACTTTTGCCGAAGGCTGACGGATGGGAATGGGTATCTGTTGAATGGGGTGTATATCGTACGACATCGCCCCCGCCGGAGTCGCTTAATGAATGATGCTCCGACTGAAAACGATGGTTCTTTGGTAGCCCCCGAACCACGTATTCCATCAACGCAGTCTTCCGGGGAACTACGAGCCAGTGTAGGGCGGGGGGGGGTCAACAACCTGGATGACGTGCGACGTGTGCAGCAACTATTGCAAGGCGTAGGGTACACCGTTAGTACAACCGGCGAGGTCGATGAACGTACGCAGGTATCAATTTCGGATTATCAACAAACCGTGGTAGGGTTAAGACCCCCGGATGGACGCATTGACCCGAATCGTCGGACTTGGCAGGCCCTGAAAGCTGGCCGACGCAGTGGCGGTAGCACATCCGATACAGGGTTACGAGCCAGTGTAGGGCGGGGGGGGGTCAACAACCTGGATGATGTGCGACGTGTTCAGCAACTATTGCAGGGCGTAGGGTATTCCATAAGCATAAACGGCGAAGTCGATAGCCTCACTCAGGCCAGTATAATAGATTATCAGCAAACCGTCGTCGGGCTACAGCCACCCGATGGACGCATTGATCCGAATCGTCGGACCTGGCAGGCACTGGTAGCCGGACGACGCGCCAACAGTAGCACGCCCGTAACACCCCTAAATCCGCTGTCCGGCAGCTCGACGGCGATTGGTGAAGAAATCGCCCGGATTGCCCGGACTTACCTTGGCATTCGGGATATTGATCAGCCTCAGCGTAACTCAGGCTTTGATAATGCGGAATTTGAGCGAAAAATGAAGCAATTTGGCCTTTGGTTTAAAGGGGCTGAGTGGTGCGGCTGCTTCGTCAGAACGGTTTGGAGGGAGGCTTACCAAAATTTTGGGGATCAGACGACCATTGACCGGATTTTAGGGAATAGCGTCAATGCACGAGGGTACAAAGTGACACGGGGAACTTGGGAAACGTTCCTGTTTTTCCTGCGCGATCCCAGCTTACGGGGCCAGGTAATCCGTATGACTGGTGGGCGTACGCTGGAACTGCCGAACAACCTCGGTTCGGTTGTGGTAGGCGGTCGTCCTGAACGGACACCCACCAAAGGCAGCCTGTTTATCCTGCATGGCGAACCACCCCGCCGGATCAGACATGTTGGGCTGGTGACGGAGGTATTCGACAATGGAACTGTGGAGGTGATTGATGGGAATCATAGTAATCAGGTCAGCCAGGGGGTTATGCGCATGGATAATGACCGACTACTGGGCTTTATTGAACCATTACCTGTTTCGGGAGGATTACCTATTCCTGTACCAGTACCTGTTCCGCCCATACCTGTTCCACCCGTACCCACACCCGGCGGGGATGGCGGTAATCCGGTTCCTCCACCAACGCATGGCGGTACGTCGCTCGATACCGCCACTTTTCGGAACGCTGCTGAAATAAATGACTTCTTTCAGCGTAGCAAGGGGATGGACTTTATTGATTGGTTCAATGCGAATGTGGGGCGCAGAGGGCATTGGTCATCCATTCGGATGAACGCTACTCCAACAGGTAAAACCCGATTTACCCAATTTTGGGATAGTATTCCGCTTGTGTTCGGTACCGATAGTATTAACTCTGCCCAGTTTCTGTCATTGCAGAGCATTATCAATAACGAAACGGGTGGCGAGTTTAGCCCAAGGGGCGAAGGGGGAAGCTTGGCGTATATGTTTGGTACGAACCCGGACTCACGCACCCAGCGCGCCCGTAAACAATCCTACAACAAGTCGCCAAACCGGAAGGCCGGTGATCTGTTCAATGATCCGGTGTTTAATGCGGCTCATGGCCAAAAGCCACTGGGGAGTCAGTTAACCAATACTACTGATCCGGTCTGGAATGGTTCCGTATTTCCGTCAGGGCAGATTCCGTCCCGCCCTGATCCGGCTGTCAATGGCTACGTCATGGAAGCCGATTTTTACAAGTTCCGGGGGCGTGGATTTATTCAGACAACCTGGCGGGATGCATATAAAAACCTGATCTCTTTTACGCAGCAGTACAATGGCCAAAACCCAATAATCAGCCAGTATGCTCAGGCTTGGAGGGGACAGAATACGGATACGGTGGCGACCCTATCATCCAATACTGATTGGGATGCTCTTTTTAGTGAAATGGCGTTCGCTGCCAGAGCGGTAGGGATTTTCAACCGGCAAGGGGGTAACTTTCTGGGCCGTATACAACCCAATGACTGGGCCAGTATCCGGGCAGTTGCCCAGCATATTGCAGGAAGAAATGCACATGCCTACCATGATCTGTTCGAGAATCGGGTCCGCCAGATTGTTACGGCTTTTAGCTAACCCAATTTGACGGACAGGGCTCAGGACGCATCAAGTATGGTATCAGTACTATACTTGATGCGTTCCGTTCATTTTTAATGTACGCTAGTTGAAACTAGGCCCTTTAGGGCAAGAATATATTTGCTACACACCTTTAATGGCCGAGTCCATTTTTATGCAGAATGAACTAATTGATTACAGTTTCGGCTCCAGCCGAAACAGCGAGCTCTGTAAGCTTCCCTATATTTAGAAGCAGTTTTCCCTAGAGTTTACCCGCCAAAAAGTAAACCCAATTGGCGACCGATGGCTTAGCGAACCATGGGGCCGTTGGGTATTGTAATAGTGTTGCCACTCTTCAAGTTTACTCCGAAATTGGCTCAAGTTGGTATGTTGGACTTGATACCTTTTACTAGACAAAAATCTAAGTAACATTAGTTTAGAAAAAAATAACAAGTCTTATCTCACAAATCGCTCCCCAGTGAGACAATTGCGTTTTAAGGACGAGCAACTATATGAACGGATTTGACCGTTACTACTAAAGTCTAAGGCTAATAGTTAGCGTCTATGTAGATCAGCCTTCATCACCTGATTGTGATGCACAAATAATTGAGATTCATTAGCCACAGTTTTGTTAAATTGTACACATCGATCAAGCTACGGCAACGACAAACACGAAATCAAGAGCTAGGAGGCCCCTCAAGGTCAAGCTTATAAACGCATCGGGTCAAGTCATTAGAGGGATCATTCCGTCTGGGCAACTGGCAACCGAAGACCCCGGATTAGCCATAGCTGGTGAGCTTGGCAAACACAAACACCTTGATCCCACGCCCATTCCTTGATTACGGTTACTAAGCCTGCCTTATTGTGTGATACGGGTCTATTGAGCCGTGTTTTCCTTGCTAAGTCACCCTTCTTGAAAGCCTATCAAACGGCCCTTGAGCAGTATCAGGAAACCATTAGCACCGCTGTTTTCATTGAGCTTCAACACTGGCTACTTATCCAATGTGGCCTGGCTATGCCCATTAGCCGAGCCGAGTATGATCGGCATCGAAAGCGGTTGGACAATTACATCGTTTTAAACAGTGATGGCGTCAGTGAACAAGCTTTAGAGGTGGCCCGCCGATGGCCTGATACCGGTGTGGGGGATGCTTATACGATTAGCACAGCTTTAGTTTTTGATGTGCCGGTTTTTACGCTTAATTCAAAGTATTTCGAGCGGGTGAAGGGGATTACTTTAAATAAGCCGGCCAATTATCAGGAGCTACTCCAACGTACCAGGCGTACTTAAGAAGAACAACCGCGATTACCCAATCTGTTATCGTTGCACTGCTAAAGCCTAAAGGCGAAATTGACCCAATAAACGGGCTTTTCATGCGACACTATTTACTTTTTGATGCTTTTCCAGCAAGTACGGGTATAGATTACAACGCTGGCTAAAATCGCCAGAAAATAAATGGGACGGGAAGTAGACAGGGAATTCGGATTACGAGTAAACTCACCGATCACTACAGCAATAAGGTAATTACTTTAGGTTGTAAATGACTTATTGTCAATGCTTAATCAACGGGCGACTGGCGTGTGGGCCGCTTTCGGCATCGGCAATTCTTGACGCGGTCAGGCTAGGTGGGGTTCAACAAGTTTAACGCCTGCTGCCGGTATAAATTACCGATTGGTATCAAGTGAGGGCCAATAGCGATCTGATCGCAGGTAAACGAATCAATCTTGTCTAGGGAGACCAGAAAGGAACGGTGGACCCGCAGAAACGAGGGGCCGGGGAGCATGGCTTCTAAGGCCGTGATGGCGTATTTAGTGATAATAGAGACTTTTGTTGTGTGGAGTTTGACATAATCTTTCAGGCTCTCTACATAAAGAAGATCACGCAGAAAAACCTTAACCATTTTCCGCTCCACCCGGAAGTAAAGAAAGGCATCGGTAGCCGTTTCGGGTTGCTGCGCTAGAAGCGGTTGACCCATCGGTGAACGCTTGTGGTCAGGTAAGGCTTTACTAACCGACTTTAAAAACCGCTCGAAACGAATTGGCTTAACTAGATAATCCGTAACGTCCAGCTCAAAAGCTTGTACGGCATAGTGCTCAAAGGCCGTGGTCAGGACAATCTTTGGCCGTTGGGTTAACGTTCCGATCAGCTCCATACCCGTTAGTTGCGGCAGTTGAATATCCAGAAATAGCAGGTCGATCGGCTGCTGTTTTAAAGCCGTAAGGGCCTGAATCGCGTTGGTACATTCGCCCATCAGGGTAAGCAGGGGCACCTGATGGATATACCGACGCAGTACGTCCCGGGCGGGGGGCTCATCGTCGACGATCAGGCAGGTGTAGTTAGTCCGCGACTCCATTGTATACTGAATTGACCGACTCCAAATAGGCGTGTGTTAAGCTAAGCGTCAAGTTAACAATATACATCTCTTCTTCCTCATGGATGGCTAGTTCATGTTGGTTCGGATAACTTAAGGCCAGCCGCTTACGAACGTTGGCTATGCCTATACCGGGTAACGAAGGCGCATGGCGCGCTGGCTTACCATTAATCAGTTTCATCGCCAGCCTATCGTCCTGTAAGGTTACGCTTAAGCTGATCCAGGGGTTTTCGATCATGCGACTGGCCCCATGCTTGAATGCGTTTTCGATAAAAGGCAAAAGCAGGAGTGGTGCAACGAGATGATGGGTCGTTTTAGGCAATTGCACCACCATATCAAGCCCCTGATCGTACCTGGCCTTTTCTAATTGTAGATAATCGCTGATCATGGTCAACTCCTTTTGGAGGGGTACCAACGGCTGATTACACTCATACAGGATATAGCGTAACAAGTGCGAAAGACCCAGGATCATCCCCGATGCTTTCTCCGATACATCTTGCGTCAATGAATAAATCGTATTGAGCGTATTGAATAAGAAGTGCGGGTGCAACTGGGCTTTCAACATCTGAAGCTCGGCCTTGGCCTTTTCTTTTTCCAACTGAATAGCCGCCTGTTGCTTTTCCTGAAAGCATTTCAACAAGTGTATTGCCGCTGCGACCCCGCCTACGGTAATGCTGCCTCGCAGCCCGGCCAGCATGGCTACACCGAACTGAATGGAGAAGGCCGGGTGCGGCTCGCTGGCCACAACGGGGGATACCTTATCGGCAAGTTGGTGGCGGAAATAATCAATAATCGTCATCGACAAGCTAGCCGATAAAACCGCGGTTAACAAGATTAATACCACGGCACAAAGCGTAGCCAGGACGTACTGACCGGGAATGACTTGCCTGGGTATAACCAGATACATGAGCGAATAAGCCAGAAATAAGCTGGGTATCAGGTAAATCAGCGTTTCTGGCAAGGTAATCAACAGTCGATGCCCAAAGGGCTGCCGCTGCAAGACCGGTGATGGGGAAAAGGAATACAGCAACAGTTGGAAGAAAAACCAAAGCAGCCAGAACGTTAGATGCCGCCCTAACCGCCAGGCGATCGTTTTTGAATAAATAAATGGGAGTTGCTCCATGATGTGCCGGGGTCTGCCACTAATATAGGGATCGGTGAGCAGATAAAACTATGATCAGGTATGTATTCGACCAAGGTGGTACGTTGTCGATCAGATCAATTGGTCGACGACGAAATGATCTGATCGACAAAAAAGCGCTTTCTGTTTTCAGGGCCGTATGGTTAGGAGACTTCTCGAAAAATGCAGTACCGTCTTAGTTACTTTTGAGAAAAATGAACGCCATGAAAACGTTAATCACCTTTCTACTAGTAAGCCTCGCACTCACCCCTGTGTTCGCCCAGCTAGACACAACCAGCTATCCCAAGGAACGACAGGCGATCCGGGAATTACTACGCCACCAGCAACCCGGCACCCGGATCGATTGTCCTGATTTTATTGCGGTTGGTCCTAAAGGCGATATTTCCTTTTCCCATCAACAATGGGTGGAGGTGCAGAAAAAAGAAAAGCTGGTTTTTAAATCGGTCCAACCCGTTGCCGGCCACCAATTTATCCGCATTTATGAGGGCACGATGGCGGTAGTCAATGCGCTGATCGATGTAAAGCTGGTGGTTGACGGGCAAGATGTGCACCTCAATGTACGTCGTCTGGAAGTGTACCATAAAGCGGCCAGTGGCTGGTGCCGGGTAGCCGGTCAGGGAACGCAGGTGGATGAAAAACTATTTCCCGTTGCGGCTAAATAACCGACTTATCTACCCAGTTGAGCCGATTGGGTAGTGTTGTGTAGCCTGGATAAGACTTAACTGTAAATTATGTAACCGTAGACTACGGATAACGTTGGACAGAACGTAAAGCTCCTAATCGAAACAACTCGATGCACCTCCCCTTATGGGTTATCGCGATCACGCTGGTGCTGGCTGGGAGCTTGTGGCTCCGAGCTGGGATTCGTCGACTGATCAACTGGGCGGCTAGCCCACCGATAGGCAAGCTACCTGCCATTCAACCCAGCAGTCCCTTTGTGGTAACTAAAGCGGGCAAGTTTGCCATCTGGCAGAGCCGAAAGACCTATGGACAGGCCTGGGTGAAGATGCCTACGCCCATTATTACCTCAGTTTCAACGGGTCAACGGCTATTAATTCACAGGGCCTATTCCAATGTGCTGGTTAGTGGTGTGGGGGAAACGCGTTTCCAGTTGTTCACCTTCTGGGCTGGCCCTGGAGACTACCAGCTCGAAGTGCCGGACCCTGGCCTGGAGCGAACTTATGCCCTTGAGATCCGGGCCTATAAGCCAACCTACCAACTGGTCCTGGCCATTCTGTTGACCATCCTGGGCGCAGCGACTCTGATCGTGGGTATCGTTATCCTGATTCAAAGCGTACTGCCTGAAAGCAGATCGTCGCCCTAGCGTAACGGCCGTTACGGCTCTCTTTATTGCTGGTTTCGACTCGGTTCATCCCTTCGACGACGACTGACTAAACGGGACAAATATGAAGCTAGTAATCGGCTGATGAAAAGAAAAATCTCATCAAACGCTCATTCCTGAGACGAACGAGTTTATCCATCTGCCTTTATGCTGCCGTTGGGTTGAGACGAATTGAGAAAGAGGACACTCATGCCCTTGACAGTCACTAATTTGTTAAAACTTCTTAACGGCTTACAACCGCCCGACCTCTATCCGCGTCTGGATTGTAAAACCGCGCGTATGAACCACCTCCTTACCCTTTATTTTCTGCTGAATGCCGTTCGCTTTGGTGCATTCCTCCCGGCTAGTCTGCCTGGCCAGACCGATCAAAATGATTATACAACCTATCATCAAACCATTGCCAGGGCTCAACAGCTGATTGCCCGCAAGCACTATCAGCAGGGATTCGCTTTGTACAAACAGGTGCTTGATACCTACGAGTTCGTCTTTTCAAGGGACTACAAAGTGGCCACGCAGTTGGCCCTACAAATGGGCCAAAAGCAACAGGCGTTTTCCTATCTTAAACAAGCAATCGCTACGGGCTGGACCCTGAGCGACATCAAGAAAAATGCTTTGGTCACTACGCTCCAACGCGATCCGCATTGGCGCGTGGTTGAAAAACAATACGACTCGCTCCGAGCACTCTACCGAAACGGGGGAAATCAGGCCGTTCGGCACCGTGTTGAGAAAATGTTTAAGAAGGATCAGCGAAAGGCCCTGTTGGCGCTATTTCGCGTTGGGGCTACCCAAGAGCGGTACGCCGAAAAACGATTTGCTCCCCACAGTGAGCAGCAGATGGCTCAACTACTCCCCATTATTGATCAGTACGGGTACCCCGGTGAGCGACTTATTCACAATGGCTACTGGGCTGCGGTCATGCTGAGTCATCACAACTCGATCAGTAAAGCCTATTCCTTAAAAGATACGGTGTATCCCCATGTGAGGCCCAAGCTCATGAAGGCCTTGAGATCCGGTCAACTGTCGCCCTACGAATTTGCGATGATTGATGACTGGTATATGGCCGTCAAGACTAACGGTCAAGAGACGCACTTCGGCTACTTAAGTAGTTCCTTGACTGCCCAAGCGAAGACCAAAGTCGATCAACACCGGGAAGCCATCGGCTTAAGTAGCGTAGAAACAATCAGTTTGTTGGCGGATCTGCAAAAACAGACAGGCTTCAACTGTTATTTGCCTTCCAACCTAGCCAAGAAAATAGCGACCGCTGAGTAAGCTGGGCCATGTTATGGCGACAGCAAGGGTAGTGGGCTTGAGGCCATTTTAGGTTCCGTTCGCTCATCCTCTCCTGAATAAGCATTCTCAAAAAAGGCTCCCTCCTGAGAGTGTATAATTCTCATAGCCATAAATAGGCATTTGGGGAGATGGGCTCTTTACCCTGAGCATCGGCTTGATAGAGAATTAATCAGTAAAGGTTCATCATTGACTTTAAACAAGCTGGTCAAGTCACTAGCGACCCCAGGCATTGACTTGCTGTTGCACCCACTGGGAATTTGTTAGCTGTATCCCTAGGAACAGAACTATCCCCGCGAGTAATGCTCCACTGTGCTGGATAACGACCAGCTTAGTCTGCCGGGCCAATTCAGCATCAACTAAGACTAGTAAGCTATACCCACCTAGAACCGATACCACAAACAGTCCGACACAGAAAAGATAAAAACGAACATCACTCCGACGATGAGCCCGCTGTTCAAGTTGCTGCCGAACTCGGCGGGCAAAGCCGTAGGGTAAGCCCACAGTAGGCGGGGTCTCTAGTTGGCTAAATAAAGTCTGGTAGGCCAACAAGTCGGCTTGCTCATCGGAGGTTGTTGCGGGGGGAGGTGAATCGGGTGCTCTATCGAGCCACTCCTGAAGCAATTGATCACGCGTATCGTCCATACTATAATAGAATTAGCGATGTTGACTGAGTTTAGTTTTTAGCAACTGGCGCGCCCGAAATAAGTAACTTTTCAGCGTACCTTCCGGGATGCCGGTAATGCCCTGAATCTCGGCTAACGAAAACTCGTTCAAATGGTATAACGTTAGGACCGTCCGGTAGTGCAGGGGCATCTGTAAAATGAGTTGATGTAAATACTCCCGTTCATCCTGGATGCCTAGCAGTTGTTCGGGTGTCTCTTCGGTAAAGTAAAATGAATCCAGCTCAAGAGGCTCATTTGGTACTGGTTCGCGTCTAAATTTCTTGATATAATTAATAGCAGTCTGGTAGGCAATGGTGGCAATCCAGGTCGATAGCTTCGACTCAAAGGCGAAGCGGTGCAGATTTTTATGCACTTTGATAAATACCTCCTGGCAAATATCTTCCCGGTCTTGCTGATTTTTGGCCAGCCGAAAAACTACGTACAAGACCAACTGTTGATACTGGTTGACCAGCTCTTCAAAAGCGTTGTAATCCTGGCGCAGCACCCGAGCTACTAATTCTCTCTCATCAACCATAGTCAGTAGTCAAGGCTTACTGGCGAGCGGTTGCAAAAGAGCGTATTTTTTTCATCGGCCACGGTCTGACTACCAGGCTACTTCTAATCAAAGCGCTAGTTCCTGGAGATCAATGAAATTATTTCTTTATCTCAATTTATTGATTGCCAATAAATTACTGCGCGAAAATTAATTTGTTTTATTTTTTTTCGCTTATCTGCAACCGAGTCTGTCCCTGCGTTGACTACTTGAGCAAAACCCACTGATCAACGAGTAGTGATCGGGCAACCAAGTCAACCAAAATGACCCACTGCCGCTGGGTAACTAAACAACATCCGCTAACGAGCCATGAAACAACTCCTGCCTTTTTTTGTCGTCATTCTCTTTTTAGTACTGGTGGCCGTCTTTATTCTGGCCCTGTTGAAATACCGCTTGAAAAAGCGAATCATCGAGTCGGGTAACCTCGACGAAATAAGCCTAAAAGTGCTGGCTCAACTGGCCAGTTCCGAAGATGAAGCCCTCAAGTGGGGACTTATTTTGCTAACCTCCGGCCTGGGCCTAATCGTGCTGGAATTTGTTCCTTTCTCCGCTGATGGATCGCCCTTACCGTATGGACTGGAGATGGTGTTTACGGCGAGTGGCTTCTTACTCTACCATGTGCTGATTAAAAACAGGAACCAGCCCCCCATCTGATTGCTCACCTGACTTTTATTGATTTAACATACTCCAAAAGACAAGCATGGCTATGCCTAAGGGATTGCTGTGCCCAAAATTCACCATTTACCACTCACGACCATGATCTTACGTTTTGTATTCCGCCCGCTCCTGCTGCTACTGATTGCGTTAGTCGGACGTCTGGCCACCGGGCAGACTCTACCGGCCCCCCTCTCGCTTAAAGGCCGCGTTATGGACTCGCTCACCAACAGTCCCCTTCCCTTTGCCACGGTTGCCTTACGGGGTGGCGAAAGCGAACGTATGCTGGTTACCCAGGAAGACGGGACATTTTCGTTTTTGGCCCTCAAACCCGCCATCTACCAGGTGCAGGTGAGTAATCTGGGCTATCAGTCTGTCGTTAAGCAAGTTCAGCTAAAAGACGCATCCCTTGAGCTGGACCCGTTTCGCTTAGTGAGCCAGTCGAAACAGTTGGCTGAAGTGACCGTCAACGGGATGCGCCCCCTAATTGAGCGGCAAGCCGACCGCATCAGCTATAACCTGAAAGCAGACCCCGACAGTAAGAGCAGCAGCGTGCTGACGATGCTGCGGAAAGTACCTTATCTATCGCTGGACGGGGCGGATAATATTCTGCTGAAAGGGAGTACCAGTTTTCGGGTGCTTATTAACGGCAAGCCTTCGCCTAGTCTGGAAAATAACCTCAAGGCGGTCCTGCAAAGTATACCGGCCTCGACGATTGAACGGATCGAGGTGCTGACCATGCCACCGGCTAAGTATGATGCCGAAGGCTTAACGGGGATCATCAACATTATTACGGCCAAACGTACCAGGGAAGGCTACAATGGGACGATCAACGGCCAGGGTAGTTTCCCCAATGGCGGACCTGGGGCGGGCACCTCGTTCACGATGAAGTCGGGTAAGTTTGGCCTATCGGCCAATGCCGGGGCCAATTGGCTGTTCAATCCGGCCACTAATGAGACTAGTGACCGCTTCAGCCGGGGCGACTCGCCCACCTGGCTCCAGCAACAGGGAACTCAGTCGGCCAGAAACCGCACAGCCTACGGGAGCGCTGAACTAAGCTATCAACTGGATTCACTGGACTTGCTGACGGCTCAGCTTAATTACAACAATAGCTGGATGACCAACCGGATGACTCAGCAATCCACGCTGACCGGTACGGCGGGCTTGCTGCAATACTACGATTTACGGAGTGAACGCCAGAGCAACGGTTCGGGACTGGATGCGGGCCTAAACTACGAACGTGGATTTAGAGCGCATAAGAACCGACTACTAACCTTGTCCTACTTATTTAGCACCAACCAGACAGAACAATTGGGGAATATTTTGTTTGGCAAGAAAGTGAATGTCAACACCTCAGATTACCAGCAAGAAGACCAGCAGCACTTTGGGGAGCATACGCTTCAGGTGGATTACCGGACGAGCCTCAAAAAAATCATTACCGAACTGGGCGTGAAAAGTATTTTTCGCACCAACCGAAGTGACTATGATTACCGCTCGTTTCAGGAAACAGGCCATCAATTCGTTTCCGTACCTGCACTTGCCAATCAGTATACCAACACGCAGACGGTACTGAGTGCCTATAACTCGTATCAGCTCACGACCCAGCGCTGGCAGGTCAACGCGGGGGTTCGTCTGGAACGGACGCTGATGCGGGCGAGCTTCTTAACGAGTGCTACGGTCGCCGATCAAGACTACCTGAACGTGGTACCGTCCGTATCGATCAGTCGGGCGATGCCCCATGAAGGCAGTCTGACTGCGGGGTTCTCTCAGCGGATTCGTCGTCCCGGCATCAACCGGCTCAACCCGTACGTGGATCGGTCAAACCCCAGTTATGAAGTGACGGGTAACCCTGGACTTCGCCCGGTGGTGTTGAACGACATTCAGCTGAGCTATGGCTTTAGCAACAAGCTGTCGGTGAATGTGATGGCAGACTATGGGTTTATGAATAACCTGGACTTGCAGGTGGTTTATTTTAATCCCCAAATGCAGATTAACCAGGTAAGTTACGCCAATACGGGGTATTCAAGCAATTTGGGCCTGAACCTAAATCTAGGTTATTCAGTGGGTATCTACCGGGCCAGCCTGAACGGCAATGGGATGTATCTGTGGCTGGCGGGCGAGGTTGACGGCCAGCCGGTCACCAACAACATGCTGATGTATTCGGCTACGCTTTCCAACGTGGTTCGACTGAAACATGGCTGGGTACTCAATGCGGACCTGAGTCTGAATAGCGCCAGTCCAACGGGCTTACAAGGCAGAACGAACGGTTTTTTTTATAGTGCATTTAATTTTAACAAAGAACTACTCAAAGATAAACTAAGCCTGTCAGGAGGAATCAAAAACCCGTTCACTACCTACCGGACTCAGATCAACACTACTGATGGTCCGCTCTTTAGCCAGCGCTACCAGCATCAGCTTTACTTTCGTTCTTTTTCACTAAGCCTGACTTACAATTTTGGGGGCTTGCGGGATCGGATTAATAAGAGCCGAGTGGGCATTGATAATAGTGACCTGGCGAAGTAAACGAGGTTCGCCTGGGTCATTGGTGTCTGCTTCATCCTGCCAGAGGCTATTGGTCAGCCAACGATAATAAGTTGGCTGACCAATAGCCTCTGGCAGGTATGTCCCCTACTGCATTGCCTGTGACTTGTTATGGTAGAGGCAACGGGAAAATAATTCAAACGTTATCGACTAAGCCGGCCGTACTTTATCTGTTTATTCTCATAAAACGCTCCCAAAAGTGAGATGCAGTGCATCTCAATACATTTTCTTCCAAAAATGGGCGTTTGTTTTAGACACAAATTTTCTAGTCGCGACCGCCATCGTTGTGTCGACCCAGGCCGGACCGTGGTTTGTCGGAGCAGCTGTCGATGCCGCAACGGCGGACCGGGCCGCCCGTCCAGGCCGTACTCATTTTAAAGCACCCATTTTTACAGCCTTGTTCCAGAAGGTGTAATGCCTAGCCCTGTAAACCTGTGGGTAGACATTCTCTCCGTTAATCCGTTTACTTAACGCCCCAAGAACAGCTCGTCTGATCAGTCAAGAAATAACTACAACATCCTGAGATTTGGCTTCGGGTGGGTAGGTCAGTCCAGCCAACTTTGTACCACAAGTAAAACGGAAACATTTATGAAAATCATTATAACCGGTTCGTTAGGCAATGTTGGCCAGCCGCTGGCTACCCACTTAGTAGAGCAAGGGCATGGAGTGACGGTCATTAGTAGCCAGACCGATAGGCAATCGGCCATCAACGAGTTGGGGGCAACGCCAGCCATCGGGTCTCTGGAAGATGTTAACTTCTTAACGACGACGTTTATCGGAGCGGATGCGGTCTTTTGTATGGTTCCCCCCAACATCAACGTACCCGATTCACGGGCCTACTATCAGGGCATTGGGCGTTGCTATGTACAGGCCGTTAAAGAATCGGGCGTCAAGCGGGTCGTTCACCTGAGCAGTTGGGGGGGGCATCTAAGCGAGGGCACTGGCTTTATCGCTGGCTCCCATGATGTCGAGCAGTTATTTAATACACTAATGGATGTCGCCATTACACACTTGCGGGCTGGATCCATGTATTACAACTTATACGCCTTTATGGATATGATCAAACAGGTAGGCTTTATGGGTACCAATTACGGGGATGATGACCTAGTGGCGATGGTAGCTCCGGTTGATATTGCCGCGGCTGCCGCCGAAGAACTGGGCCGCTCAGCCAACGGCCACGACGTGCGTTATGTCGTCAGCGGGGAGTATACGGCTAACGAAGCGGCCCGTATCCTGGGCGCGGCCATTGGTAAGCCCGATCTGCGCTGGATGACGTTCACCGACGAGCAAACCCAGCATGGTCTGGAGCAGAACGGCATACCGCCCCACGTAGCGACTGGATTAGTTGAACTGGGAGCCAGCATCCACAACGGACGCCTAGGCGAGCACTACCAACAAGACAAACCCCGTACGATGGGTAAAGTCAAGCTGGCCGAGTTTGCCCAAGAATTTGCCGCTGCCTATGCGCGCGCCTAATTCGCAATTGGCAGCCGGTGAATCGAAAGTCGGCTGACCGTGTTCGGTACTGAAGAAAACAGTAATCGCTGCCTCGTGAAAAACGCTCAACCGCATAAACTAGACACTCTCTCGGCGTTTCATCAGTTTTGGGGGCTTCCCAAACCCGAGCATCCTTTAATCAGCGTCATCAATTTTGACGCCCTTAACCACCGGGCGGAACCCTCCTTTCTCACGCTGATCAGCAATTTTTATTCAATCGCCTTAAAACGAATCTCAACGGGTAAGCTCAAATACGGTCAGCTACCTTACGATTTTGACGAAGGCGTCATGATGTTTATGGCACCCGGTCAGGTGTTGACCATCGAAACGGATGCCCCCGGGAGCTCGGCGGGTTGGTTACTTCTGATTCACCCCGATTTCCTGTGGCATACGCCCCTGGCCAAAATCATCCGCCAATACGCGTTTTTTAGCTACGCTGTTCATGAAGCCCTGCACCTATCGGAAAAAGAAGAGGGCCTGTTGGTCAGCATCATCCAACAGATTGAGCAGGAATACCAGGCCCGGATTGATAGGTTTAGCCAACGCGTTATGCTCAATTTGGTTGAGCTATTATTGACCTACTCAGACCGCTTTTATCAGCGACAATTTATTACCCGCAAAATCACCAACCATCAACTGCTCAGCCGCCTGGAGGCCATTTTGACGGACTACTTCAACAGCGATGCCCTAGCCCGCAACGGTCCGCCTACGGTACCCTACATCGCTGATAGGTTGAACGTATCGCCAAATTACTAGAGCATTCTGTTAAAACTGCTAACCGGTCAGAGCACGCAACACCATATCCATGACAAGCTAATCGAGCGGGCCAAGGAGAAGCTCTCTACCACCGATTTATCGGTCAGTGAAATTGCCTATGCGTTAGGCTTCGAGCATGCGCCCTCGTTCAGCAAACTCTTTAAAAGCAAAACGAATTTATCCCCCTTGGCCTTTCGACAATCGTTTAATTAAACGAACCACCCTGTTTACTTCCTAATGACCAAAACTCGATTAGAAGCGTTCAGTGATGGCGTTCTAGCCATCATCATCACGATTATGGTGCCAGACATCAAAGTGCCCGAAGGTGTCAACTGGGCGGACTTAAAACCGCTGCTTCACCAGACGCTGAGCTACGTACTGAGTTTCCCATTTTTGGGCATTTACTGGGGCAATCACCATCACCTGGTACACACGGTAGTGCGGGTGAGCCCGGCCAGGGAGGCTATCAAGCAACAGGAAGTGTGCATCAAACGATAACTGATTACCTAAGTTAGCGTAACCTGTTGACCTAAGTAGTCTCTCCGTTCAGCCTCATCAATTAGATAAGTCGCCACTGCCTTGCGGCTGATCCTGCCGACTTTCATGCCGCGCCGAAGCGCAGGAAACAACTGATAGGGTCTAGCATCCGCCTGATTGGTCAATATGCCCGGTCGTATAATTTCCCAGTTCAACTGACTACGGGTAATCAGTTCCTCCATCCGAGTCTTATCCTGGTACTGGTCCTTTAGAAAAAGGTGGATCACCGCTTTCATAAACCAGCCTAAGTAGCGCTCACTATCCCCGGCTCCGAAACCGGTAATGATTAAAATAGGGTTGTGATAGCCAGTTTCCTGGGCCACTGCGATTAACGCTTTTGCGATGTCGGAAAAGAGCGTTGTCCCTTTCTTGGCTTTAGTGCCAACCGTGATGAGCAGAACATCGGCGAACTGCATTGCTTTTTGTAAATCGCCTGGGTTGGTAGCACTCCCGCTAACTTTAGTCAGCCTCGGATGATCGGCTAAGGTGCTCGCAGAAGGAGACAGGGCCAGCACATGATGCCCTCTCGCCAGGGCCAGGGCTACCGTCTCCCGACCAATGCCCGCCCCAGCGCCGACAACGGCAATAGTCATAGTTGAGGGTTGGTTGAGGTTAGAAAGGTGTTCACCGCTGTTGGCGTACCCACCAGTAAGCCAGGGGTACCCCACGTCCAGGGTTTACCATCCGAGGAGAGAATCAACGCGCCAGCCTCCTGCGCTATTAGCATGCCCGCCAGCCAATTATGGGTGTCCAGATCCGCCTGCAAAAACAGATCAATCCGGCCCGCCCCCACATACGCTAGTTGCAGGCCGTGGGGACCGTAATTTCTGACAACGCCAAATGCACCCAGCAGGGCTGAGAAAGCCTTCTCAGACTTTGTTTGCCAGTGGGCATCCGTTTTCAACTGATGGCCATATTCCCAAACCGCCAGCATATGGAGCGGGTCCGTTTTTCGACTGAGTTCAAGTTTGGTTTGCCCCAGATAAGCACCCTGACCTTCCAGCGCCCAGAACATCTCGTCCTGTAATGGATCATACACAACGGCAAAGTGAGGACGCCCCTGCTGAATCAACACTAAATTAATCGTCCAACCGGCAAGGTGTTGTATGTATTGAACCGCACCGTCCATGGTATCACAGAGCCAATACTGAGCAAGCGGAGCGGGTGTACGCTGTGATTCACCATCAAATTCGTTGTCGTCAACCCAGTCAATCCTGGAGGCTATTGGATTGATTCGCTCCTGTAAGGCGTTCAGACTACGCTTTTCAATCGATTCCAAATCAGCCATGAAGCTGTCTGGGGTTTGGGGAATGGCCTTTTTTCTGAAATCCGGCAGGAAGAGGGTTCCAACCTCTCTGACCTTGTCTATAATACACTGATAATCAATGTCCATTCTCATTATTTTGCTACATGTTAGGATAGGACAAAGGTAAAACTCAGCCTTCACGGCAAACAGAACAGAACACAGGATTCATGGTCCTATTCACGGTATTTGATCCTGAATTGAAGGGGAGACAGTTGCGTATGTTTTTTAAAGAGTTTGCCAAAGTAGATGGGATCTTCGTATCCAAGCTGGTGACTGATCTCACTGACCGTATGCTCGGTGTAAACTAAAAGTCGTTTGGCTTCCAGCACACTGCGCCCCTGAATATGAGTGGATACCGACTGGCCCGAGCGCTTGCGAATCGTATCATTGAAATAGACCGGCGACAGCGAAAGATGATTGGCATAGTGATGCGGGTTTTTCCATTCGATGTAGTGGGCCTCCAGCAATAGCCTGAATTGCTGGTAAATGAGGCTGCTTCGATCAATTTTTTCAGTCAGGCGGTGTTGCGAACTGGCTACCGAAAGTACCAGATTGAACAGGGCATGAGCAAAACTGACGAGTGCCCGCTGGCCAAAAACATCCCTATTGACGGTTACTAGTGAGTCTATTGCCTGCAGTACCCCAGCTAGTTGATGCATGGTGGGCGCATCCTGGTCAACCGGGATGACCCCGGTGGCATAGGTATACAAAAGATCAATTAGTTCAGCGGGTAAAAGATTGGGGTCAATATTGAGCAGCCAACCCGTTGCGTCGGCGATGGCCTCAACCTGATGGACCTGCTCGGGTCTGACAACGAGGATGGCGGGGTGGTTGATGGTAACCGGTTCGAAGTCGATCCTTGCCTTAAAAGAACCCGATGTAAGTAGCAGCAGGGTAAAGTGATCATCCCGATGTGGGATTCCTACATCATGTCTCGTATAATGACCATGTTGGTTCAGATTGGCGATCAGTATACCCTTGTGAGCTTCAGGGCTAAGGCTATACCGGGGTATGTGGGCAGTTGAGGTCAAGGAGTTGTTCGTTTTACCAGACCCGCAAAGTTAATGACCATAGGGTTGATCGGTTTACGTGATTGGCCGTACATGTTGTTGGGCGACGCTGCCTTTATCTCTGTCAACACGCCTACTCAGGACGATGGGCCCTTCCCGGTGAAGCTACTGACATTGGGCGGCTCACAGCACAGATAGTGAATAAACCAGACCAAATTGCGTACTTTCAGGATGTCGGCTTCGGCTAGGCCCGTATTCATTGATCAATCTGTTATTATTCATGCCTAAACCAATTCCAACGTACCCATTAAGCAACCTGTCAAATCAACTGGATGATGAAACGGACGTCTTCCTGTTAGATACCAAAGTAGAGCAGCCTAAATCAGCCGTCAATGTGCCATTTCGACTAAATTATTATGGAGTCGGTATCTGTATAAGCGGCAAAGCCGAACTCAAAGCCAATTTAGAAACCTACACCGTTGAGCCCGGCTCTTTAGTCATCCTGCCTCCCCAGGTTATTCGTCAGTTTGTACATCGGTCCAACGAGTTCAGCGTGCTATCGATCTTTTTTACCCTGGACTTTATTTCCAGGAACAGTACGATCAACATCGATCGCTTTCCTTTTTTTGAGCTCGATGCCGTTCACGTGTTTCGACCAGCCAAACAGTCCGCCGAGCAGCTTGAAATATTGCTTCGGTTCATCAAGCACAAATACGATACCCCGCACCCGTTTCGGCAGGAAATTCTCAGGAATGCGATCCATATCGTCTTATATGATCTGGCTGCTCTCTACCATCATCAGGCTCATCTGGCTCATTCGCTACAAACCCGAAATCAAACGATAACGGCCGCCTTTAAGAAATTAATTAATCAACACTTTCTTACCCAGCGAAGCGTAGCGTTTTATGCCACAACGCTTTCGATCACTCCGAAACATTTATCCGAAACGGTAAAACAGGTAACGGGTAAAACGGCCGGTGAGTGGATCGCCAGTCGGGTCATTATGGAAGCCAAGGTCCTACTCCAGATTTCAGTAGTAAGCATTGCCCAGATTGCCAATCAACTTCATTTTGCCGACCAGTCTACGTTTGGCAAGTTTTTCAAAAATAATACCGGTATATCGCCCATGAGGTATCGACTTGGCCCGTAACCTAATTTCCGTGTTTTCGGCTAAAAGTCCCGCCTTTTCTCCCTTTTTTGGCAGGGCTTATGGAGAGACCTTTGTGGTCTACTTTTACCCGTAAATCAACTGAAACATGGTACTTGTTACCGGCGCCACCGGTCAAGTCGGTAAGGAGCTTTGCCGACTTTTGGCCCAATCACATATCCCTGCCAGAGCGATGTGCCGCCACCAGGAACAATTCACGCAATTTACCCAAATCGGCCTGGAGGCTGTTCAGGGCGACTTTGGCCAACCGGATCAGCTTCGGAAAGCTATGCAGGGCTGCCAGCAGCTATTTCTACTGACGCCCCCAGTGCCCCAACAAGCGCAATGGGAACGATTGACCATTGATCTGGCGGTAGAAACCGGCATTCAGCGAATTGTCAGAGTTTCGGCAGCTGACGCTAATTTAACCACTAAAGTGCCCTGGGCTAAAGCGCATGCGGAGGCCGATCATTACCTGCGCAGCAAGCCTATTGACTGGACCATTATTCGCCCGGTGGCGTTCATGCAAAACTTTTTGGAACTGGCCCACCCGATTGCCCGGGGAATCTTACCGCACATGACCGGTGATGGCCAGCTTAGTTATATCGACTCCCGGGATATTGCCGCCGTTGCCAGGCAGTTGCTGACCCAGCCGGGGCACCAGGGAGCGGTTTATTTTTTAACGGGTC
This sequence comes from Spirosoma sp., assembly GCF_026391055.1. GTDB lineage: Bacteria > Bacteroidota > Bacteroidia > Cytophagales > Spirosomataceae > Spirosoma. The sequence goes on from NZ_JAPLET010000019.1 coordinate 494,258, forward strand.
CAGACTCACTCAGCTTAGGAGATATTGCCACGTGCTTAACAGAAGTCCTGGGTCACCCGGTCAGGGCGATTCAGTTGGCGGTAGAGGATATGCGTGAACAGCTAAAATCAGCCAGCTTGTCAGATTGGTACATTAACGGGCTAATCGAGCAGTATGCCCTCGTAGCGGGCGGATATGATATTGATACGACCGAAGAAGTAAAGCGCCTGACCGGTCAGCCCCCCCGCACATTTGCCCAGTTTGCCCGGGACTATCACCAGGAACTGGAGGCTGATTAACTAAGCCAAAGCAAGTGTTAACTAACGTGAAAAATGAATGTATTCGATGACAAAAATTAGCCATAATCAGTCCTCGAACTGTCCGTTATTCACGTAAACTGATTTTTCGTCGCTACACCCGCTGCGTCGGCTACACTGTCAGGCTTCACCGTCATTAGGGTAGCCATCTGTCTGCTGCTGAAACGCTCTCTGTCAGGATAGGGTAGGGGTTCTCACTTGGCTTAACAGCGTGTATACATTCTTAATTTGTTCTTTAGCATGTCATTTGTTAATTATAGCCCGCAGGTCGAACAGCCAATTGCGGATGAAACAGCGATTCTGGCTCACATTGAGCAGGTGGTCATTGAGATGGCTCAGGCCGCAACCGCTAAGTATGGCCGAGCGATGCATGGTACGCATGCCAAGGCGGTTGGGCTACTGAAAGGCCAATTGACGGTGCTCGATGATCTGCCCTCTGAACTTAGGCAAGGTATGTTTGCTGAAGTTGGGCGTCAGTACGAAGTCGTGGTTCGGTTTTCACCCGGCCCGCCAGTGCCTATTTCGGACAAAGCGTCCGGTCAGCGGGGGATGTCGATCAAGGTACTGGGAGTAGTTGGGGAACATCTGACCCAAAGCCAGGAGCAGACTACGCAAGACTGGGTGTTAGCGGTTGATAAGGCATTTAATGCAGCGGATGCCCGGGCCTTTCTCAAGTTCTTCCAGTTTCCAGCCGCCAAGTCGCCTACTATACCCGAAAAAGTCATTGTGGCCGGTTCCCAAATTGCCCGCGGTCTTGAGGCCGTTCTGGAGAGCGTGGGGCTGGAAAGTCCTAATCTAAAGTTCTTCGGCCGACCACCCCGCCACCCCCTGAGTGATAGTTACTACAGTCAAGCGGCCGTTCGATACGGTACTTACATTGCTAAACTGGCGGCATTTCCCACGGCGGAGATGGTGGACCTCATTGGCGAACCAGCCCTAGAGGTAATGGAGGACGAAACCTTACGTCATGTGATGAATGCTTATTTTGCCGACCACGAAGCGCAATTTGACATTAGGGTTCAACTCTGTACTGATTTGGTGAGTATGCCTGTTGAGGATACTTCCGTCGAATGGCCCGAAACGCAAAGTCCCTACCGAACTGTAGGGCGTCTGGTTTTACCTCGGCAACGGGCCTATTCGGAAACGAAGCGAGCTGAGTTCGATGAGCGGCTGTCGTTCAACCCGGCCCATGCCCTCGTGGAGCATCAGCCCCTAGGCTCGGTTATGCGGGCTCGGATGCAGGTTTACGCGGCCACTCAGCGGTATCGGCAGACTACGAATCAAGTCGACGAGTTAGAGCCTCAACATCTGTCTGACTTACCCGATTAGGTGTCAACACAGCACGTGGCCCATGATATACTGCCTTTTATTTGTTTATCTGTATGCTACTAAATAATGTTAGTGTCTCGTAAAAACGCTCCAAATTGAGACGAGTAACCATTCTTGAATAAGCAACCTTCAGAAACAACGAAGTATTCTTGATCTGCGCCCTAAATGGGGCGTTTAATGAAATGGTGTTTTTGATATCTGTTAACTTCTATCCATAGCATACACGGTCGCTGGACGACCGAATTACGGACTACCTGCCTGAATTAAAAAAGAATACCGCCTTCCGGAGTATTACTGTTCGTCATCTGCTTACCATGAATTCAGGACTGGCCTTCAAGCGGAAAGGCGGAGGTATGCTGTCTGATTTATTTTCGGATGAAGCCCTGTACTACTACACGGACAATAGCAAACGTCAATTACTGACGAGTAAAGTATCGTTCAGGCCCGGAACGCAATGGCAGTATAAGAATATTGACCCCCTTTTACTGGGTTGGCTTCTTGAAGCGGCAACCCATCAGCGGTTAGCCCTCTACACGCAAACTAAACTCTGGCAACCCATGGGAGCGGCTTACCCTGCCAGTTGGGGAGTTGACCATGCCGGAGGACTGGCCAATACCGCTAGCAGCTTTCAAACGACGCCCCTTGATTTAGCCAGGATCGGTCGTCTTTTTTTGCTGGCTGAACATGGCGGCAAAACACCCGTAGTATCAGCAAATTGGTTAAGTCAGTTAACTCACCTTGATCAAACGAATAATTCGCCACCAAAAGGGTGGACACAGACTCGTCATCAGTAATATTGGTGGCTTCCTCAACAAAAACCAACCGGGGATTTTGCGACTGAGGGAATGCTTGGCCAACGACTTTATGTCGATCCCGCTACGCATACAATCATTGTCCATTTCGCAGGAGGTGGTGCGGGTGATTATCCATATCGAAAAGTGACCGCTTTCCTGTCTAACAGACCTTTCATTTATCCAAGATAGTTGGTTGTCTAAATCATTTAGAGTTTTTTTTGCTGATAAGTATACTGGTAGCGACCATCATAGAATAGCTTTAATATCGGCAATAAATCCGTTCAGGTTAATTGTTCATAAGTGCGCACTTAGGTTTGGCTTACTATAACCAAACAGGTTGACTGTAAGAGTTATAGGATTAATTTCAGGCCAGTATCGAGTTAAAAAAAAGCAAGGCATCGACCACGTGTTGCTGCCAATAAGGCCATTCGTGACCGCCCGAATGTTCCTGATACTTGTGAGGTATCTGTTGCTCAGTCAGCGCACGATGCAGGGCTCTGTTTGGTTCGATCAGCAAATCATCCGTCCCACAGTCAAACTGAATCGGGGGTAGTTGTGCTCGGTTTTGAATCATTAAATTCAGAACCGACGCATCGGAAGCATCCAATTGACAATAGGCACTGAGGGGTTCTTCGACAAAAAGCGGGAGCTGGTTGATATGTGTAATTGACGATAAGCCGTGAGCGGCCCGAAATCGCTCGGGGTATTTTGCGGCCAACCGCAACGCGCCGAAGCCCCCCATGGATAAGCCAGTTATAAACGGGCGTTCCAACAAGTATATGGACCGATCAGCAGGGAGAGCTTCCAGCACGGCGTTGGGCACATCGTCGACGATCCACTGATCAAACTTATACCCGTTGTGGGGCAAATAACCACTTCCGTCTCCCCAGAGCCCATCCGAGGGCATAGCCAGGATCATAGGGCGAATCTGCCCTTCCCGCAGAAGTCTTTCGGCAGTCCGGTGAGCGCCCCCTTTCAGCGTCCAGGCCCAGTGACTGCCGTAAACGCCGTGTAACAGAATGACGAGGGGGAGCGGCTCGGTTCCCCGCAGTTCAGCGCCCGGAATCCAGACGGTTATGTCGCCCCGGCCCGACAGATTCGGCGTTTTGACCGTAATGGACCGTAGCCCGTCCCGTTCATACGCCGGGTCCGAGAGTTCAATAGTTCGAAAGGAGGTCGACATCAGAATACCAGTACCCCTTTAGCATTGCGACCGTTCAACATATCATCGAAGGCCTGGTCCAGTTGATGCAGGGAATACGTACGGGTTACCAGATCATCCAGAATCAGGTCGCCTTTCTGGTATAGATTCAGCAAAATGGGGATATCAACCTCGGGACGGCATTTTCCATACAGCGGATTGATGTAAATTTTATCCCACTCGAAGAGGTTCATGTCGATGGTTATCTCCTGTTCGATACCGCTCACCTGACAGGCCAGTCCGGCGTTGCGAACCATCGCCAACGGAACGGCCCCGAGTTCAGGGATGGCTGTGCACTCAAAGGCATAGTCGGCGCCCCGTCCACCGGTCAATTGTTTTACCTGGCTGACGGCTTGCGCTAATCCCTTGTCGGCCCGGTCGGCCAACACGGTATGCGTGGCCCCGTAGCGAGTGGCCATTTCCAGGCGATTGGGGTTTACGTCGACGGCGATGATCATGCCAGCCCCGGCAATACGGGCACCCTGAATGACATTAAGCCCAACGCCCCCTGTACCCACAACCACGACCGACCGGCCCGGTTTCACCTGGGCAGCATTGATCACCGAGCCTACCCCCGTCATAACACCACAACCCACAATAGCGGCCGAAGAAAAGGGGATAGGTACGTGGGTTTTCACCACGGCAGCTTCGCGCACGACCGTAGCGCCCGACATGGTACCCAGGCTAAACGAGCGTTCGATGGGCTGGCCTTGGTAGGTCGTTCGTTCCAGGGCGGCATGTCCACCGCTGGCCTTATTGCCCGACGTGACGGGTGAGTTTATTTCGCAGATATGCTGATTGCCTTCCAGGCATTGGAAGCAATAGCCACAGGGAATGGCCCAGTTCAGAATAACCGAGTCCCCCGGCTGTACTTTTCTGACCAATGGACCAACGCTGCGCACGATTCCCGCGCCTTCGTGCCCCATCACGATGGGTTTACCCCAGGAGAGGGAGTCGTAATCGGTGTGGCAGATACCGGCGGCTTTGATGTCGACCAGCACCTCGTCGCCCTGCGGCTCGCGAACCTCAATAAAATCAATCGTAAAACTTCCGGAACCGCTGGCAATGGCTGCTTCAACTTTCATAGTAGTCCGTATTTTTTTTAATCGGGGGAATTGTCTGGTGAGAATTGGATAGTTCTCAAAAGCCAGAAGTCGACACTGCCCTGGCTACTACTCATACCGCCGAAGACATTCCGAGCCACAGTGAACATCTCACCCGATGCCAACCATTCCCCGATTAGGTTCTCGTTAAAAAGTTACCTGTCGTAATATGGTTTTGGCCATGGGTACCAACCGAATTTGCTCGACAGCCTGGGTTTTTGTGTTGATGGCCTCAATCAAAATGCCGGATGGCTGATAATCAACTTTTTGCCCCGGACTAAAGCGAAACGTTTGGGCTTGCACAGGGCGATAGGTCAAATCGAAAAAGCCCGCTACGGGAAACGACTTAGCCACCGCTTCCTGAGCGGCAAAGGGCAGTGCGTAAACCAGTGGCCCGTAGCTGAAAAATGTCTCATGCTGCGCAAATGAATGTTGCTTTACGGACGTTTGAAACGCCAGCTTTACAACGGTCTGCCCCCCTTTTACCATCATTTTAATATAAGCTCCTTCGGTCTCATAGGCCTGGCTACTGGTTAGTTGCTCAACCCAAGCGGGTTTGCGGATTTTTAACAGAAATGGTTTTTCGGCATTAATCGTGAAGACAAAATTGTTTTGATAGGGGTATTCGGTTGTTTCGTCGATCCGCACCCGATTAGTGCCAAGCCGGGTGCTGACCTGGCAGGGGCCGAGTAAGTTAGCCACCAGTCCATCAGCATCTTTCACCCACATCGACTGTACATAATACGATGCAATTCGCCCTGCGTTTGGTACACAGCAAACGGCGGCATCCTGATGGGCGGGTGAATATTTATACCGGGTTTGTTTCGGATCTCCTCCGTCGTTTTTGGTGCCCGTCATGGCAAAGGAGTTATCGGTTTTGAGGTATGCAATACTACTTTTGGTGGGGTGTCGTGCGCCCTGCGCGGCATTGAAAAATGACCGCTCAATTGCATCGGCCAGGCTCGGCTCACCACTTTTTTGAAGGAGTACGGCATGGCTGTGGAGTAGCTCGTGGATAGAGCAATACTCGTAGCCGGTTTGGGTGGCGTCGGCGGTTTGCCGGGTGATCCACTCGTCGCCAATGGGGCCACCCGAGGGGGTAATCAGCTGATTGATTCGATGGGTATACCGATCCAGGGCCTCTTTGAGCGTGTCCGCACCCGATGCCCAATATGCGACGATCAGCGGGCGAAGATGTTCGTAACTATGCACGCCATGCCCGTGCATCAGATAGCTGTCGTTCAGGATGTTGGGCAATTGAACATCCGTTTCGGAAACGGTATTTTTCGAATAATCCCGGTACAGAAACAACGCATAGTCAACGTACTTCCGGTTGCCGGTAAGCTGGTGTAACCGGTCCAGCACGTCCGTAAAAACTAACCCGTGACTCAGACCGGCAAACGGTTTTTCAGCCTTGAACGGCGACGACCGATTGATGGGGTAATTGACCATTACGTTATCGACCGCACTCAGCAGTGCCTGCCAGGTTTTAGCGTCTTTGGTGAGTTCGTAATAACTGAGCAACACCCGGAATAAGCTGGCTTTTGCCCAGAGTTCACCGTTTTCACCCGTCAGTTTATACCGCAGATCGGGCGCATAGACCCCCAAATACCCATCAGCATCCTGGGTGGCCAATATATGGCTGATGTACGCTTTTGCTTTTCGCTGATTAGCCAGATCGCCCGATAAGAATGCCTGCCTGACAAAGCCGTCGCGCCAGTTGGACTGGGTTTCGCTGTTCCACCACAAAATCTGCACGTCGTTCTCTCCGAGACCCAACGCGCCGACATCTTTCGACTTTATGGCTTTGGTCAGACGGTTTTTGCCGTAGATGTCATCTTTTAGAATCAGGTCGGGCACCAGCCGGTCGAGGTTACCGCTAAAACCCTGCAAATCCTGCCGCATCTGGGTTTTGATCCAGCCAGTCGGTTTTATTTCGCCGAGTAACAGGGGTTGGTATTTTTCGGGTAGGGGCTGGTTTTGTGCCCATGTTTTCAGGCTTAACAAAAGCAGGGTAAGGAGTATGTTACGGTTCATAATGGTAGTTAAGTCGGGATGTAGGCATTTGCTTATTTTGTGAGCCAAACGCCTATTTCATAGGGCTTTAATTCGATGGTTTGCCCGTACTGTTTAGGGTCACCAAGCAGCCGTCGGGAAAATTTAACGCTGCTTGAAACCGTCGCTTTTTGAACCTGATCCGATAAATTTACCATCACCAGCGCCGTTTCCTGACCGGAAATTCGACGGAAACTATACACGTTTGGATTATCGTTTGGGGTGTTTTCGTAACGTCCGTTGGCAAATGCCGGGTAACTGTGCTTGATGGCAATCAGTTTTTTGTAGTAGTTGAACAGCGAAGCGGGATCTCGTTTCTGCTCTTCCAGAGAGATCGAATCGTTGGCTTTAATGTTGGTTTGGGTCCACCATTCACCCGTATTTTTATACCAGAGGGCCATGCCTTTGCCGTCGCCGGACTGGTACCACTCAAACGCTTCCCGACGGGGAATATCGTTGCCATCGGTCGTACCAAAGGCCTTGATTTTTCCTTTCATTCCCAACTCCTGTCCGTAATAAATAGACGGAATACCGCCGATCAGTACCTGTATCGCAGCCGCCACCCGTTGTTTTTGAGGGTTCATTTCCAGCGATGCAAATCGGTCTAAATCATGGTTTTCCAGGAAGATAAGCTGGTCTTTTCCGGGTGGGCGCATCCCTAAAATGGTGTCGGCTTTATTAATTAACAGCTGTTTATTGAATGACAAAATAGCCTCCTGCAAACCAAACCCGAACATGCGGTCAACCCCGGCTTTTTCAAAATAATCGAAGCCATATTCTTTCCAGTTGGCCTGCTCGGCCACAATGGTTATGGCCGGATTTACCTGTTTCAATCGGGTAAGCAACGGTTTCCAGAACACCTCAAACAGGTTGGTCAGGGCCGGTTTTTCGTCGAGGTTGTCCATGGTGTGATCCAGCCGAAAGCCGTCGGCTCCATCATCAAATTCCCCGTCTTTATTGGGGTCGAGGAAATACGAGAACAGGCCAATGTTGTAATCCAGCACCTTCCGGCTCTTCAAATTGACCGTTGTGATGGGGATAACCGTACCATCATAGCTGCGTAACTCCCGCAGGTTGAACACCATCGTAGCTGGTACGTTGTGGTCGGCATCGTCAAACAAAATATAGTCGCTGTAGGGCGATTTAAGGTTCCCGACGGCATCTTTCCACCAGATATGTTTGGAAGTTACATACTGGGTTTCCATGTCTAGATAGATCTTCATCCCGCGTTGGTGAACGGCCTTTACCAGCGCGATATAGTCGGCCATTGTTCCGAACTCGGCATCTATTTTTTCGAAATTATTGGCGAAATAGTTGTGGTAGCAGTCGGCCTCATACAACGGCAACAACAGAATAGACGTTATGCCGAGGTCTTGTAAATAGTCCAATTTTTGACGCAGCCCGTTTAAATCGCCCTGTAAATCGCCGTTGCTATCGTAGAAACTCCGCTGCGAAACGTGGTAAATGACTTCGCCTTGCCGGGCTTTTGGGATTGTTCTTTGACTATAGGACAGAATGGGCAGGGCAAAAAGAACGAGCAACCAGACGTTGATTTTCATGGCTTAGAGGGAGTAAAGAACAGGGTTCAATTCGGTATCGATCACTTCGCCTACGGTAGCTCCCGGACACCAGGTATGCCAGTCATTTTCCTGGTTTTTATTGGCAGGTTGCTGCAGGCGTATGTTTTTATCCATGTAGATGATGGTCATCACTTTGCGCGTTTGATCGGTCGTGTTAGCTCCCGCCCGGTGGAATACCCAACCGGAATGAAAACTGACCTCGCCCAACTCGAAGGGTTCGATCACGTGTTCAAAATCCGTGACCCGCAATTTTTCGGCGATGCGTTGCTCACTGTCGTCGCTTATTTTCAGCTCGCGCCCATCCACGATCCGGTGGCTGCCAGCACTGAACTCCAGCGGCCCAAGCGGCAGCGGTGTTTCCTGAAGGGGAATCCAGGCCGTAATGGTTTTGTCGGAGCTGAGTGGCCAGTAATACTGATCCGCGTGCCAGGGCGTGATGCCGCCACCCCCTTCTTTAAACAACGCCTGATCGTGGTACAGGCGCACGCCATCGACCTGCATCAGTTCAGCGGCCAGCTGGGCCACACGTTTGCTGAATACAAACGGTTTGATGGTATCGCTTTCCCGCCATAGATTGAATAGTTGCAAAAAGGCTTTTCCATACGTATCCCGCTCTTCCAGTTTGGCTGCCAGCTTCGTCTGACTGTCTACCTGTTGGGTAATGTGCTCCGTATAATAGGCAAGCGTTTCGGCGTCGAACACTTGTTTGAGCTTGATAAATCGGTTTTTCTGATAAAAGGCAATCTGCTCCGGGCTGAGTAGGTAGGGGGTGTCTAATGGGTTCATAGATGGTAACGAACGAGTGATTTCACCAGCGAACCGAACAGGTTCTATGTCCCGACAAAATTCTGTAGAAAAAGGAGACACCCTGTTTACTGAATTATTCAGCTTTTATTCGTATTCTACCATTATATTATAAATTGGACTTTTTTTTAGGTAGTATAAGCAATGAAACCAAAGCTAGAGCTTGGCATAAGCAATCTGCCCGATGCTTCCTTCAAGGCATTCCGACTGCATCAGCCCGCCTTTCGGTCGCATTGGCATTATCATCCCGAACTCGAATTGGTGTTGTTCACCAAGGGCCGGGGGATGCGGTTCATTGGCGACGACGTGTCCCTCTACAATGAAGGGGATCTGTTCCTGATCGGGAAAAACCTGCCCCACACCTTTGTCTCCTATGAATCCGAAACCCCGGCTCAGGTGGAAGCCTTATGTATTCAGTTTTCAGGTACACTATTCGATTCATTTGTCGAGTGCGCCCCGTTGAAGAGTCTGTTTCTGGAAGCCGAGCGGGGTATTGCCTTCCAGAATTTGGCAGTAGATAGTATTGAAAAAGTCCGGAATATTGTGTCGACAACGGGTCTGAAAGGCCTCCTCACCCTACTGGACCTTCTCGACTCGATCCTGGCCATCCCGGACCGGACATCTGTTTTGACCCAGCCTTATCAACGTCATGCTGTTCTTTCCGATGCGAACACGCGTATTCAGACGGCTATTGACCACATAAATACACATTATAGCCGCCCTATTCCGGTTCAGGAGATGGCGGGCATCTGTCATTTCTCACCCAATGCGTTTTGTCGCTGGTTCAAACAGCACATGGGCCTGACGTTTGTCGATTACCTCAACAAAGTACGGCTCACGAACGTGTGCCAGTTACTCCTATCAACGGATTATGGGATTGGGCAGATTGCGTTGCGAACGGGTTTCGAAAACATCAGCACGCTCAATCGGTTGTTTCAGCAAAAACTCGGCACTTCACCCAGCAAGCATCGGGAGCAGCACGAACGTATTTTGTCCTGATTTTAGTCGAAGGTTTTCATGAACGATTTCGACTGTTTCTCCGCCCGGAATAAGTTAACCAGGTTAGTCGTCAGCTTTTATCAGGGCGAGACACCAGCGGACCTGCCGAGTTGAGTTTATTATCATTTTTCTATGACGATGACTAATGACAATGGATCTATCTTAACCGTATGCTACTAACTAAGTTTGACAGCTTTTAAAAAGTCAGTGTCTTACAACAACGCTCCCTTTTGAGACGAAGATTACTACGGTGTGAAGAAGCGCGAGAAAAGCAAAAATTGTCGCAAACCCCTTTATCAATGTCGTTTATGCCCCCACTGCTATTCTGCTGATATGCTTATGTTTGTCTCAGTAGGCAATCAACTCTCACTTAGACCTTTTCCCTACACCATACCATGGAAAAAAGTATAGCCTTTGACACCATTCTTCTTCAGACGGGCAACAATACGGGTATTCGCCTACCCGATGAGGTTATCCAGCAGTTGGGGGCGGGGAAGAAACCCCCTGTGCTGGTAACCATCAATCTCTTCACTTACCCATCTACCGTAGGGGTGATGAATGGGGTTTATATGATTCCGGTCAGTAGCGCTGTTCGCCAGAGTGCCGGCGTAAAGGGGGGCGATCCAATCCAGGTGATTGTGCGTTTAGATGCTGAGCCCCGGGTGATGGCTGTCCCCCTTGACTTTCAGCAGGCCCTGGCTGCTAATCAAAGTGCCCAAGCCTTTTTTGACTCGCTATCCCCCAGTGGTAAAAAGAAGTATGTAAGCTTGATTGAAGGCGCTAAATCGGCTGAAACTCGTCAGAAACGAGTTGACAAAGCCATCGCAGATTTAGCCGAAAGTAAAAAGTGACCGGACTAGTGAACCGATGATACAGGCTCCTGGTATTCTGCTTACATAAGACGATGTGCGCTTCATTAATCTGATGCTTTATCAGGACGGCTTGTCTGGATACATGCTAACCGAAAATGTACCATGCCGACTGGGGCGGATGGCCGGTTGACCGTCGCACCGCTGAAGCGATGCAGTTTGATAGCTATTGAAAAGTCTAGGGCCAATAAAACGCCCTCTCCTGAGACGAAGGGACTTCCATGTATTTGCTTCAAAAAGTGGGCGTTTGGTGAGCCGGCAAATAGCTTACTTTTTACCGGAAGCTTGTACCGTGTCTGGTGGTTTTACCCCTAATAACTTTTCCATCACTAAGGCATGAAATTTTTGTGGTTCCTCAAAGCAAAGGTGATGTGCCGAACCCTCGAACCAAATTACTTCTTTGATCGGTGCTTGCAAGAATGCGCAATAGTCAGCTACCACCGTGGCCGGGACATGATTATCATAACGACCTAAACAAAAATAAACCGGCACGTTGACCGCTGGAATTTGACGTTTCAAATCAATCGTGGGCCAAATGGCATGATTCATCGGCCAGTTTAAACGGTATATCTTCTTGTTTTTCAAGTAATCAAACAAGTTGTATTCCTTGGACCGCCACAGGATTCGATAAATGGTTCCCCCAAGGTCCTGGTGATAAGAGCCACCATATTTTTGCACTAAGTTTCGTTCTTGCAGGGTAGCGTCAAATCCACCTTGGTAGAGCCCTTTAACCGGTGGTCTGATTCGCGTTAGCGTGGCTAAGCCTGCGGTGTCTTGACGTTGTTGGGCCTGATGAAGGGCGAAATCATAGGATACCTGTTCACTGCGTGGGCCGTCAGTGATGGGGGAAACAGCCACTAAAGCCGCGTAATCGGTAGGGTATCTGCTAATGACGTGTAAGCCCAGAAAACCGCCCCAGGAGTGCCCCACCAGAAATACTCTATCCTGATGAAGGTGCTTTCTCAGCCAAGAAGTCAATTCATGGGTATCGCTGATGAACTGATCCAGTGTCATACTGGCAGGTGGTATACGGGAGGAATACGACTTTCCCGATCCGCGTTGATCCCAGTAAACGACGACAAACTGCTCTTCTAAAGCTGCACTGTGGTGCATATACAAGGGCATGGCTACCCCACCCGGCCCTCCGTGCAGCCACAATAAGCTGGGCTTGGCTAGATCGACTCCCCGTATGGTGAGGAATTGTTTACTGCCATTAATGTTTAGTCGTCTGATTTCGGCAATGCTATTGGGTATCTTCTTCCCATCACTGATTTTAAAGGGCCGAGTGGTGCTACAAGCAGCACAGAAAACGAATAACAGCGGGACGAAGATTGTCTTGCTTATCAATTTTTTGGTCTCAACTAACCTATCAATAGCGTAACAATCTACTCAAATCTGGATTTGAGCGTTCTTTTTACGTTAAACCATTGATATGCCTATTTGGAATTGGTTTTTGATCGTCCCTTAATAATTTTCCTTAATGGCTCATAAAATAACATAAAGTGAACAGCAGTAGTATTATCGATATCGTCCACTCGTTAAGGCCTATTTTGCCAATCGTCGCAGTAGATCATCCCGGTAGCTGGCCGAGACCGGAAGTCGCTTGTCCCCCAGGCTCACTTGATGCCGCTCCACTTTATCGACTTTAGTCAGCGCAATCACATACGACTTATGAATGCGGAGGTACTCGCCGACCGGTAGCTTGGCCAGCACCTCCGATAGGCTCATGCGGCTCAACGTTTGTTTACTCAACTCAACAAAGGTTAGATAATTGTCATCGGCTTCAATGTACAGCAGATCGGCTAGATTAACCCGGCTCCAGTCGTACCCAGTTTTGACAAACAACTCAGCCGCAGCCACACCCTGAACCGATTCATTGACCCGCTTTTGGGCGGTGACTTTCTCTAAGGCCCGGCTGCTCGCTTGCAAAAAGCGGCTTAGACTGATGGGCTTCAATAAATAATCTAGGGCTGCTACCTCGAAACCTTCTAATGCATAACCCGCATGAGCCGTGGTAAATATGACGACCACTGGCTCGGGCAATAAGCGGACCAGTTCCAGGCCCGACAAGTCCGGCATCTGAATGTCGACAAATAAAAGATCAACGGGATGGCCCTGCATATACGCCAAGGCTTCGGTTGCGCTTAGGAAACTACCTACTAACGCTAAATAGGGCACTTTGGCCGCATGAGATTCGATGATACGCAGCCCAATCGGCTCATCATCGACCGCGATACAACGGAGGGAATGGACGGCGGCTGTTTTCACAACAACGATTCGATTTGGTGATATAACTCCTCTTTCTGGGAGGGCCGGTTGGCTTCTACAGTCGTGATTCGGCCCAAGGCATCCACTAAGATATATGAGGGGAAGCGGAGATTATCCTGCTCGGGATACAGACTACGAAGATAGGCTTCCAAGTCGGAACCCGCTAACACATGCTGGCCCGTTAGCCCATAAAAATGAATCGTCTCCCGCCACCGCTTTTCGGGTTGAGCCCCGTGTTCAACGGCCACATAGACAAAGTCAACCGGCTTGTTCTTGAAGCGTTCTTTCAAGGCGCGGTTGTAGGTAAACTCTTGTCGGCAGGGGCCACACCAACTGCCCCAAATATCCACGTACACCACGCGTCCCCGATGGGTGGCCAGCAATGAATCCAGGTTTACGAATCGCGCCGAATTAGCCAGTAATTGAATATCGGCTTGCGGATTAGCGGCCGGGTCAATACTGGCCAGGTAGGGCTTTATGTACTGCTGCACATCGGGCAGGTAAGGACTTTGAGGGAAGCGCTGTTTGAAATTGGTGTAGGCTTCGAGCTGGTAGGCTAAGTCACCCTGCTCAATGCCATTAATTAAGAACGAAGCCAGCGCCCGTTCTAAAGCCCGTCCTTGCAACCCATACTGGAGGGCGCTGTACACCCAGTAGCGCTCCCCTTTTTGTTTCATCTCTTGATTGATTTGGGCAAAGGGTTTGCCAAAAACGCGTTCGGCAATGGGAACAAATTCGTCTTTGGTGCTGGCTTGATGTTGCAGGTAGCGGGGATAATAGGTGATGATTTGTTGATAGGCATAGCTGCTCAAGGCAAGTGGATTCGACAGATCGACCCGTTGGTAGGCCGTGATCAAGGTTTGCTGCCAGGCGCTACGGTCATACACCGACTTATTTTTTTTGGTCCACACGCCATTTTGCCAAATCAAGTCCCAGAGTTTACTGACGGCAAAGTAGGTGATGTCGGCTTGAGTCATCTGTTGAAAGGCTAGCGACCCCTTCTTCGGTTGTTGTTTCAACAAGGAAAGTCCGGCTTGCTGCTGGGTTAGCAAAGCCCGAAGAATCAGTTGTGGATCGGACAGTGAATCATTCCAGGTTGGTTTTCCGAGTTGATTCATCGTCAGGCCCAATCGCTGACGGAACGCATTTTCAGCCCCGAGTTCACCGCTAAATCGCACGGTCCCAGGCCAGCTCTGCGCGTGAGCCGTCAGCGAAACCGATCGGCCTGGCTGGGCGTAGAGGTAAAGACGCTTCCCCGCATAGTCTAAGAAGATAATCTGCGCTTTGTTCAGGGTGAGCCGAGTTGAAAAATGACCCTTCGCGTCAAGCGAAACCGGGACTGAGTTCTGCGGATAATAGTAGCAGTCGTAGGGAACATTGACTGATACAGAAGCACCGGGTTTGGTTCCCTCAATCTGGCCGGAGAGGGTCAGTTGGGCGCGAAGGGAGTGGCTAGCTAGCCAAGCGAAAAACAAGATCATTCGGAAAAACATAGTCGATTCGATTTAGTAAAGATTCATCTGTAAGTGTACCCGGAAGCGGTCAGCCTGGGGTTCAGCCGTCAGGCTGTATTTCCCGGCATAAAGCAGGTCGAGTCGTTTCCGCGCATTATGGATCCCCGTTCCCAGGCCATAGGCCGTTCGCTGGGGAAATAGTCGGTTCTCCACCACCAAGTCAAGCTGTCCTTTTTCAATGGTTAATTGAATGGCAATGAAGTAATTCAGGTCGGTACTGATCCCGTAGAGAAAGGCATTTTCGACGAAGGTGATGAGCAGCAACGGAGCGATTTGAGCGGGCAACTGGTCATACACCAAATGTGTCTGCAAGCGGGTGGCGTCGGTCTGGGCCAACCGTAATCCCTGCAACTGGATATAGTCCTGTAAGAAGCCCAGCTCACTGGCCACTGGGGTAAAGTCGCGCTGGGCTTCACTGAGGGTATAGCGCATGATATTGGCTAGCTGCTCGATACTTTGGGCAGTGTTCGTGGCCTGCTCGAGCAGCGCGGTTCCGTAGAGGCTGTTCAGGGTATTAAAGAAAAAATGGGGATTCAGTTGGGCTTTCAGGGCGGCTAGCTCGGCTTGCGATTGTTGCACCTGGCGCTGCGTCTGCTGGATCCGTTGGTTGAAAAAACTACGGACTAAGGCATACGCGATGCCGTAGCCGAAGACCGTGAGGGTAGGCTCCCAGAAGCGATCTGTACTGCCTTCGAATCGCCACTGATTAAACGCTAGTAGCAACCGGACGAACACCGCTGAAGCCACGAAGGAAACCAGCAGGAAGGTGGGTAACAAACGAGCCCTAAATAGCCGATGATAATTTAGCTCAATCAGTAAGGTGCCCCCTAAGATCACCAGCCAAAGCAGTTGAACCCCATTGTGATTGGCAAACCGTTGCCAAACGCTGACGGGGGAGCCGTCCGAATTGATCAAATAACTGCCGTGCGTATAGACTTCATACCAGAACGTCAGGGCATCGGCTAGATTCATACTCAGCCAGAGTAGGCAGGCGTGCAGTAGCCACTGTTGCCAGATTGTCAAGCGGGGGAAAGCCATACGGTTGCGATTTATAGGACAAATCACGGCAAGGTATGGGCCTCTGGCAATAAAATGGGGTGAAGTAGATTAAGTTTGGGGTGATGGCTGACATGTGGCTGATGAGTGCCGACCCGCTCCTTGTTCAAGACTAGGCCACCGCTTGACCAGGCACAGAATTATACCTCCAAGACGCTGGATAGGCGTATATCTAATTTAATGTGGTGTAATCTTATAAAACGCTCCCAACTGAGACTAGGAGGCTTAACCTGTCCGCTATTCGGGCGTTTATTGAGCTGCTTCTACGGGTAATGTAAAAAAAAGTAGAACGACTAGCATCTGATTAATCACTTCGTAAACTCTTGACCGGATTCATCAGGGCGGCTTTCACGCTCTGAAAACTGACTGTCAGCAGCGTAATGCCGCTGGCCAGTAGGCCAGCCAGTGCAAAGACCCACCACTCGATCTGGATGCGGTAAGCGAAATCCTGCAACCAGCGGTTCATCACATACCAGGCCACCGGGCTGGCAACCATAATAGCGTTTAGGACCAGTTTCAGGAAGTCTTTGGAGAGCATCGCCACAACGCCTGATACACTGGCCCCCAATACTTTGCGGATGCCAATCTCTTTCGTGCGCTGTTGAGCGGTAAATGTGGCCAGCCCAAATAGACCAAGGCAGGCAATAAAAACGGTCAGGCCCGCGAATAGGCGGTAGAGCAGGCCCATCTGTTGCTCGGCTTTATAGTAATTGTTCAGGCTATCTTCATAAAAACGGCCGTAAAACGCGGCTTCGGGCATCACACGGGCGTAAACTGCCTTTACTTTATCGACTGTCTGGCCCACGTTCTTCGTTTGTAATTTGACGCTCCCGCCGTAATAAAACTGGTCTTTGGCCACCATCACCAAAGGCTGGATACCCCCCTCTTTGGCGGAGTTCGTGTGAAAGTCGTTCACGACGGCCACAATCGGAGAAGGTCCCAAACCGAATGCCCGAAGGTTGCGGCCAATTACCGAAGCCGGATTTTTGATACCCAGCTTCTTCAGCAGCGTTTCGTTGACCACAAATCTGGTTGTTGTGTCGGTGACCGCGTAGGGCATCCCGACAAGCACCTGAATGCCGAACGTTTTGAAATAATCGCCGTCAACCATCTTCATGGATACCGTGAAATCTTCGTCTTTCGAGAGGTTAGTAAAGGCAAAGTTGCTCTGCCACTTATTAGCCGATGAAGGAAGATCAGACATGAACGCGACGGCCTGCACCCCGGGTACCCCAAGCAACTCCTGCCGGAGCGTTGCATACCGGGTACGGTAGGTAGGGTCAATTACAAAGGTAAACACCCCGTCTTTGGCGAATCCGAGCTTCATCTGATCCAGGTAATCCATCTGCTGTAGATTTATTACGGTGCTGACAATAAGCACCAGCGCTGCGGTGAATTGACCTACAATAAGGCTTTTGCGGAGGGTGATACCCCGCAACCAGCCCCGCCCTGTCTGTCGCCGGAACACATCAAGCGGGCTGAACGACGACAGCACGACAGCCGGGTACAGCCCGGCCAGCAAGGTCAACAACACCAATAGCCCCCCCAATACCGGCACCAGGTCAGGACGGAAGTAGAGCGATTCGTCAGTTGGCACGTGGAACAGATCAGTCAGTAATGGCAACGTTGTGTAGGTTAAGGCCACGCCCAGCCCCAGTGATACGGCTACCAGCAGGAATGTCTCGGTCAGAAACTGTCCCACCACCTGCCGCTGCAGACTACCCAACACCTTGCGAACGCCCACTTCTTTGGCCCGCTTTCCCGCCAGCGCCGACGCAATGTTGACAAAATTGATACAGGCCATCAGCAACAGCACCGCCCCCACCGTGGTCAGATTCCGTAGCCGCTGACGGGATACAGTCGGTACGTTGGAGGAAAACGTGTCGAACCGTTCGTCATGGTGCAGATCAGCCAATGGACTCAGGAAATGCGTTTTTTTATCGTTGTCCCCCCGTCCGTCGTAGTGTTTACGCGAGAATGTTTCCTGGAGCCGATTGGCGGACCCGACGGAGAAGTTGGCCGGTAGCTTTACAAAAATATGATCGTTGCTTGATGAGTTGCCCCAGTCATCGAACGCGCCGAAGCCAAATGCCTGCGCTTTATCGGCTTTTTTGGTGGCGTAGGAAATAACCAGATTCATCGGGAAGCTGGTATTCGGAGGAGCGTCGGCCAGTACGCCCACTACCCGCATGTTAACGATGTTGTTTATACGAAGAAACTTGCCGACCGCCTGCTTGGGATCATTGAAATACTTGCGGGCAAAGCGTTCCGATAGGGCCACCACATTTGGCGCGGCCAGTGCCTGGGGCTGGCCAATGAGCCAGGGGAAGTGGAACATCCGAAAAAACGCCGGTCCGACCAGTAGACCCTCGTACCGTTCAATGTACTTCACGGGCGCATCGAGTGCCTTGGCGTTGGTGCCCAATACCGTAACCTGCGGGTCAAGGGTTCCAAACACCGGCACGATTTCGGTAAACTGCGGAATGTCGGTTTTCAAGGCAGCCTCCACCGGCAAGGGACTACCTGAACCTTCGGTTTGGGTACCATCGCGAAGCACCTGCTTGCGCACAACGCGGTAAACACGTTCAGCTTCCGGGTGGAACTGATCGAAACTCTGTTCGTAGCGTACCACCATGAACAGGAGCAGCGAGGCGGCTATGCCGACACTCAGGCCAATGATATTTAATAAGGTGTAGCTCCGGTTACGGGTCAGGGTTCGAAGAGCGATTTTGAGGTAATTTTGTAGCATGGTTGTCGGCCGTTTTGCTTCTGTTGGGTCACGTACAAATGCGCTAACTAAACGGCTCAACTATCAAACCACGAGTAACAAACCGGCCTGGGATGTCAGGAAGGCGTATTGAGATGAAAAAATTGTACGAATTCGGACAGCCAATGTCCGTTTTTATCGCCCGTATGATACTAACTGGAGTTGACAATTATTAGAAAGATAATCGTCCCACAAAACCCTCCTATGTGAGATAAGTAATCATTCTTGGATATGCATTCTTCAGAGACGACGAGGTATCATAATATGTGTCTAAAATAGGATGTTTCGTGTACTAAAACAGAGTCTTGAGTTTAGGCGGTCAGTCGCCAGCTATCCCTACAAAATACAGCAGGTTACCATAATACGTCCGGTCGAGCAACCAATCATATAAAGTTACTTGCAAAACACAGTACTATGTTATAAATAGCTATTATTATAACATCCAAAATATGGGTCCATCTATTGCTAGGCCATTACGTAAAACTTGCTCATTCTGCTTTTTTCTGTTTCTACCGTTGCTCACCTTAGCTCAGACCTTCACGGGTCATGTAACGGATAGTCAGAGTGGGGCTCCATTACCTTATGCTAGTATCGGGGTAAGAGGAAAGAGTGTAGGTGGCATCGCGGATATAAACGGCCATTTCGGCATTAATCTAGCTAAAGCCATGCCTACTGATACCGTTGTGATTAGCTATTTAGGGTATCAGTCCAAAGCCCTTGTCAAACGAGATATTAATAATGCGGCTTACCAAATTAAGTTGGTTTCCAGCGCCTTTCAACTTCAGGAAGCGGTTACCCTAGGGAAGCGGGAGCTAATCAGTATTGGCCATAAAAAGGCGAGTGCTAACTTCACCGGCTGGGGGGATTATACCAGTTCAAAAGGGCGCTTACGGGGGACGGCTATTGAAACCGACAAATGGCCTCTAAAACTGGCTAAGTTTAACGTGCATTTGGCTGCTTGCGATTTTGATAGTGTACGCTTCCGACTACATATTCTGGCTCAACCGGCAAATCCTGCGGGCGACTTAAAGACCGAACTACTCAAGGAAAACATATTCTTTACCGCTCACAAAGGCCAAAAATGGGTTAGTGTCGATCTAACGCCTTATGATCTGATTATTCATCAGAATATTATTGTCGCTGTTGAATGGGTTGACGCGTGGGTACAGGAAGGAAGAAGTCATTTATTAACTATATCCATGTCGCGCGAAGAAGGCTATACGTATACACGCGAGACTCCCGAAGAGCCTTTTCAAGTTATTCAATATAGATTTACCCCAACAATGTATTTTGAGACCTACAAACCTGGCCCTTCACGTCCGTAGTTTTGCCTTTCCACTTAGAAGCCAGTTTGGAAAGCATTATTGATAGACGAGCTGATTAGGGGACGTGACGACAGAAACGATCGAGAAATTCGTCTCATCAATCCCTCCAACCTGAGATGTAAAAGCTATCATGTATCTGCTTCTTTAATAGGTTGTCTAATTTGATGACCTATTTCAACAACTGTCAACTACTACCCGCATGGTACGGGTACCATCTTGCACTTTCCCAGTTTTAGATTGTAAGTCACCTTAAGCAATGTAGTATTAGAACTAATAGAAGCTTTACTTTTGAGTTGAACAAAACAATGAGTCGATGATACTAGCTTGTGCTCGCTGGATATTACCTCTTTCAGTTGTACTGTTAACTTTTTTGGGGGAACCCGTAAAATGCCAAACAATCGTTGAGCGGAAAGGCTTTGCGGTTCGAGGAGGACTGAGCGGTGGGTTTGATGTCGGAGCAGGCGTTGGGGGCAATACTGTCAATCCTAACTTAACTTATTACGAACTCAAGAGCCTGACGAGAAGTAATACTGTTTTGGTTGGATGGACAGCCCGGTTAAGCGCCTTCTATGGTCAGAATCTGTCATATTATACTGCACCCGCTCGACTGACTCATGTGGACGCAATTGATACGGTGAGTTTTAGTCGTCTGGCACAGACCTCCCTAAATTTGGGTGTTCGAGCTGAATGGAACTTGGGTAGGCTTCAGTTAGGGGCTAGTGTTGATTTACTTGGATTTACTTTTTTAGGCCGCTCCCGAATCGGTCAGGTTTCTTCATCTACCGGTTTGTTTATTCAAACCGATTCCTTAGGGCAATCTCAACAAAGCCCTTTCCAGGGCCCAGCTATTTTTCAGCAGGCCTCTCCTACACGATTGAACGTCAAGCTTTGGGGAGATCACGAGAGAGGAATGTTAACGACGGAAGTGTACGCCCGAATTTATTTAGGGTCTACTGTTGCCCTAAAATTAGGATATCAGTGGTTGAGTACGGAAATGACTCTTAAGAATCGGGATTTAGTGGCTGACAATGCCCGCTTTCGTAATCGAGTTAGCCTACCTTACCTTGCTTTGACGTTTCCGATCACTCCTTGGTAAGCCCAATTCCTATTTTGGACGACTTGCAACTATAGGCTATTTACAAATTACTTACGGGGCAGTATACAACGCTTAATGTTGGATAGATAATAAAGTTCAGTATCTCAAAAAAGGCTCCGTTAAAGGGACGGAGTTATATATATGAGCGGTGATACGTGGAGAGTGACAACCGATAGCTCGGATCGTAGAGTCCCTCTAATTGCCATTCTTAATACGTACTTTCAGGCTCTCCTTAAACAACATCGATTTTGCCCTCTCCATTTAAACAGCTTGTCGTTTGCCTAGTTTTCTTAGGCTTGCCATCCTCCCTGATGGCCCAGCGGTATGTCTTTTTTTTACATAATCGCTTCTTAGAGGAACACGAACTCTCTGCCCTTGAGCCAACCTATGGGCGAGCAGAATACAGAGAGATTATTACGGCTTTTCAACAAGCGGGCTTCGAGGTCATTTCTGAAAAGCGGCCAGCCAATACAAATATCGACCAGTATGCCCATAAAGTAAGTCAGCAGATTGATAGTCTACTTAGGAAAGGGGTTCAACCCAATCATATCACAATCATTGGCACCTCAAAGGGAGGTTATATCGCACAATACGTTTCGACACTAGCAGCTAACCCAGCTCTCAATTTTATTTTCATCGGCTGCTTTCGAGAATCAGATATTACTAACATGCCCATGATTAATTTTTGCGGTAATATTCTGACCATTTATGAGCGGTCCGATTCCTTTGGGGTTTCGGCTATTCAGCGAAAGAAAACGTCTAAACTACCCATAACGCGGTTTGAAGAGATTGAGCTAAACACAAATCAAAAGCATGGTTTTCTATTTCACGCACTACCTGAGTGGATTAAGCCTAGCATTCAATGGGCAAAAGGCCAATATGCGAAAGCTGTACCAGGTAACCCTTAAAAACCCATGCTGGGTGAGTTTAAAAAAGGTACACAAAACGTCACGACGCGAAATTTCGAGTCTCAAACAAACGCTGGTTAAGGAGTTAACGATTTAAGTCAGCTTGGGGGCAGCCACCAGTAACCGCCATTTCCGCTGGTTCCAGTACCGGTGCCAGACGCCTGCCTCGTCTGCCTTATAGAAGCCCGACTGACGCTCTGGCCTGCCGGGTTCAATCAGCGTCCAGCAGTCTCCTTTCAAGAGCCCACTCAGCTTGTGAATTGTTCCCGCCGGCACATGGTGCGTTGTCCCCGGTAGGCGCTTGTGGCGGGTCAGCACCAAGGTCCCATCCTCTGTTGGCTCGGCTACTACCTCCAAATAGCCCCCCGATAAAATGGTCGTGCGAAAAGACCAGGGGTGATCATGAAACAGCTCGTCATTGGCCGCCGTAAAATGATGCAGCACCCGGCCATCGCCCAGGTGATATTTAGTAAAGCTCTTATTCATTCGCTCCAGGCGAATAATGTCTTTGGGGGTTGAATACGATTGCATAGATTTCAGTTGGCCTAAGCAGTAGTCGGCCGCTGCCGCTTTGTTGTCAACCGCAAAACTAGTAACCAAGTTAGTTGAAAGTTTAAACCCTTTGTGTCTTGATATGGTCTACTGAATCGGCATGGTGAACTTGTATCATTGAACAGATGTAAAAAAATCGCTTTCTCTTTAAAGGCTCCTCCTTGAGACGTAAGAGCGTTTATGTTTTGGCTCCCGATTATACGAAGGATCGTTCAGATATCTGCTTCTTAAATGGGGCGTTTTGTAAAACGGTATTTAGTCTGAGGTTTGTACTTTGGCAAACATAGCCATTCGCTTATCATGACCAAAACGCTCAGTCAGAATGCCCTTTTCTTTCTGGGCCTTGCCTTAGCCATGGGGCTCTTCCAA
>NZ_JAPLET010000012.1 GCF_026391055.1 Spirosoma sp.
GCTCGTGAGCAGCCTCCTGTACGGAACCTTTGGCATAAGATAGCTCGACGGCCATCTTTCTAAACGTCTCGTCAAATACACGTCTTTTTTTCATGGGTACTTTCGGGTTTACCCCCAAATGTGCCTAAAAACTGTCTACAGTCAAATGTAGCAAGTCCATCAGGCAGCACGCAGCAATTAGCGTATCTGGACAAACAGGTTCGACGCTGCAGGATTGCCCCGGTTAAACATCAACTCGCCAAACCACTTGATCCATAGCTATTGACTTGGTTTAGACACATACTCAAAACTATTGCATGGCCCAATGAGTAGTATTTGAGCATTGAGTGTACCTGATTCTTCATGTATGTCTAAAAACAGACAGTTACTGCTTATTTTTTCCATTGTTCTGATCGATGTTATTGCTGGTAGTGGGTTGGGCGTGCTGATTTCAAACTATGTGTTGAACTTGCCGGCTAAACCTGTGCTCATGACGGTTGGCACCGCCCTCATGCTGGGCGTTCAACTGGCGGGCTCCCCGGCCATTGGCCGTTGGTCCGATTTGCGGGGTCGCCGACCCGCAGCCATTGCCACCACGGTGGTATCGCTGCTCTCATCCTTGTTCTTATTACCCGTTCAAACCTGGGGATACGTTGCCAGCCGATGGGTAAAAGGTGGGTCTAATGGGTTGTACTCCGTTATGCGGTCGGCGGTGGCTGACCTGACCGATAAAGATGAACTGCTTAAGTATGGTGGGCTGTTTAGTTTCATTGCCGGTTCGGCACCGGTTATTGGGCCTATGGGTGCCGGGTGGCTCATGCTGGTATTTCACGAAGCCCGAATTAATCCATTACCTACGGTTCTGCTCCTGCTGGCGCTGGGTATGCTGAACATCAGACTGGCGCTGCTCTTCCAGGAAACCAATCCTAAAAAAGAAGCTGTTGACTACACCGAACTTGCCGATAAAGCGCGTAACTCGCTGAAAGTCGTTTCCATCTGGCAGCAGCTCCTAGAGGCCGACAAACAGCTTCCGGGCATAAAATCCATTCTGATCCTGAACTTGCTGGCTACCCTCGGTATGGGGTATTTCGCTTTTTTCGTGGCCTTCCTGACCCAAAGTAAACTTATTATGACGCCTGCCGAAACAGCCCGTTTTTTCCTGTACTACGGTGGCCTGGCGTTAGCTGCCAACTTTATTTTCTTTACGTACATCGTTCAGCATGTCAATAAGCGCATCGCCATTCTGGTTATGGCGTTGATCAGTATAGTTTTGCAGATAGTGTATACCTTTTCAGAATCGTCGGTCGAGCTGTTTTATGTCGTGGCCGGTGTCGACGCGCTCACCGTTTCTATCATTACCGGTCTAACCGGGGGCATTCTATCGCAGGTGATAAAGGAAGGCAGCGGGCAGGGCGAAATGTTCGGTAATATACAGGCACTGGGCGGGCTGGCCAGCTTTGCAACGGCACTGGTAAACAGCCTGCTCTCGGGAGTGAGTCTGAAAGCCCCGTTTATTTTCTGTGCGATCAGCATGATTGCCGTCGTTATCTGGACAATACGCCTGCCAGAAGCAGCCAGGCAACATACCGACTCTAAAACGCCTGCGACCTAAAGCTGCTGTTCTACCCTTCGTAGCCCGGTAGATAAGTGCTTATGCACGGCCTTTCGATTATAAAATGAAATCATTTTTACCTCGCTTTCGACAAATGATTGATCGAGTACTTGGTAGTCTGTTGTTGAGAGGGGGACTGATAAAAATAAGTAGATATTTTAATCCATTTGTTTGGTAGGTTGTTTATAGCTGCGTGGTATATCACAACTCCCTTTGTCTTATGAAAAGCGATCAGGAACAAACCCGGATTAAAGCCAATTTCAGACAGTCGAAAGTGTTGATTATCGACGATAATGACGATCAGTGGCTACTGATGAAACGCGCTTTTCAGGAATCTCTTCCTGAGGTAACGCCTGTTAGAGCCGCTACGCCCTGTCAGGCAATAACGTTGTTGGAGGAATGGCAGACGCAGGAATGGGAAATTCCTAAACTTATTCTGCTGGATTTGTATATGCCTGATAATAAGGATGGCTGGGAACTACTTAAAAAAATTAAAGGGATGCCTGCTCCCTTCAACCAAATTCCAATCCTGATGTTCAGCTCATCGGAAAATACAACCGATATTACCACGGCTTACGAACTAGGGGTATCATCTTACCTGACAAAGCCAGTCGATTACGAATCCTGGCTTACGTATTTTCAGGAGCTGCGAACCTACTGGTGGGAGACGGTTACTCTGCCCCCTTTATACTTTTCAATTTAGAGCCCTGCGTACTGAAATTGGTTGAAGTCCGATCAATAAACGTTAGCGGGCTGGTGGTTCATTCTCAATCTTTTGCAGACGAATTGCGTTCTTTTGACGGTCTTCCTTCGTCTGTCTGTACATACGCCTGTTGCTCTTGAGGAGAGAGTCGTATTGATCATTTACAAGAAGCCGTACTGATTCATTTACCTGTCCGGTGAGTAATAAAGATTTACTCGTCTCAAGCGATAGAATCATTCTTCTCAAATGAACTAACATATTGTCGTAGTAGACATCCAAATGAAGATACAAGTTTTTTAAGTGATGTTGTGTGAGTGTCTCCGACGGATTGATCCGGCTGCTTTTAGTATTGTTCAGGATCAATTGCCATTGGTGTTGCAGCGTTTGGATATGCGCCTGGATAGGTTCGCCATCAATAGCTTCCAACGGAACCCGCAATCGATCCAGCCCATCTGTAATGGTAGCTTCCTGTAAAACCCAGTTGTTCGAAACCAACTGTGTCAACAACTCAAACGCCGACTCATGATCGTTGATCCAGTAGCCTACATGCTCGCATTCAACCCCTTCATAGATTCCGTTTACAAAAAGTAACATGATTGTGTGTTGCTAAATTCTGAACAAATTTTGCCTGATAGATAGTCTGGTAGCTGGCAAATAGGTGCGGTGAGCAAAAAATCAGGAAGGCGGCTGCATGAGCATACGAATGCGGAAGAGCGTTCCCCGACCCGGTGTCGATTCGATTTCCAAGCTGGCGCCTATCGATTCGCAAAGCCGCTTTACAATCTGTAAGCCAACGCCTTCGCCTTTGTCCGTCAATGCACCAGGTGACGTTTCTGCCAACGGATCGTCCGGTATCCGGTGTTCGTCGTTCGGTAAGGATGCCACAGGCTGAGCGGCATCCGGCGACAGTGTGCTTGTTTCTTCAACAATTGGCTTTAGCTGCTTGTGAAATACCTCCCGTAAACCCGCCGGTAAGCCCGGCCCTGAATCCTGAATGCTGAAGCCCCATCGCCAGTCGTTCTCCGCCGACCAGGATACGGATACCATACCCGGATAGTCGGCATGAGAGGGGGTGTACCTGAGTGCATTCATCAGTAAATTTTGCGCAATCCGATAAAGCTTGAGCCGGTCTGTTTTAACCATCATAGAAGCTGGCCCATCGGCACGGAGGATAAGGCTTCGTTCGGCAGCCAGATGCTGAATACTCGTTACCAGATCGTTTAATACCTGAGCCGCATCGAACTCCTGCAACTGTACGGGCTCATGGCCAGCTTCCAGCCTGGCCAGGTCCATCAGGCCCGTGAGCAGCGACTGAACGTTGGTGAGGTTACGCGTCAGCATAT
This sequence comes from Spirosoma sp., assembly GCF_026391055.1. Classification (GTDB taxonomy): domain Bacteria; phylum Bacteroidota; class Bacteroidia; order Cytophagales; family Spirosomataceae; genus Spirosoma. Next base: position 3,638 of record NZ_JAPLET010000012.1, read on the forward strand.
CAGCATACTGTTGCCTGTCTTCCAGGCTTAGGTCATCCATCTGTAAAAAATGGGCGGCCCCCATGCTTAGGCTCAGACCACTTCGCAGATCATGAGACGATGTTCTCAGGAAATCGCCCCGCTGCCGCGAAAGGTCTTCCATTTCTTTCAAGGCCTGCTCCAGACTGGCCGCCCGGTTGGCTGCTTCCAGCCGCTGAAGTTCATCGTGCTTGGTAATACTCCCCCGCATGGCCTCGTGCATAAACACCAGAACCTGCTGCTGTACCCGCAGAATAGCGTCTGGGTCCGATTGCGGAAATAGTTGACGAAAGAGCTTTAGTTCATCAAATAGTATGACGGATAAGTGGCTAAGCTCGGTTAACAAATCGGGTAGGTCGAGTGACTTTTGCCAGCGCTGCAAGCCGTGAGACTGAGCCGCTATCGCCGGGTTTACCTCGGGTTTTTGCCCAAGTAACTGCTGCTCAAGGCTATCAAGAATAATGGGGACAATGTTATTAAACTCTTCGCGGCTAAGGGCTGATATTTTTTTAAGGGAAGGGTCTGCTTCACATGCCGTACGCCAGTTATTCAACAGGGTCTCCCGTCGGTTAAACAAAAACGTAGCCAATTCGTCCAGAGTGCGCAAATAGTCAAACGAATGCTGAGCCATACCGTAGTTGAATTAAGGGTTATGTTCTCATCCTATAGCGTCAAGATAGAGATGGATAGATTGTACTTGTACATGCGTTTAACGTATAAACGCAGGGGTTGTACTGAAAAAGTAGACAAGCTGAGGTAACGGCTTGAGGTAATCCAACCAATAACGTGCTTAACTGGTCGACCGATAGGAACTACAAATGCACTAAATAGTCAGTCAGGAGCTTCCACTGGAACTTCTGATAGAACAACCAGCCACCTTCTGCAATGATCGTATTCACCAGGGCCCGGCCAAGATTACCGGCTTCGGGCTGCTGGTTATTTATGCTTTCGTCCTGCCCTATTTCGGCAGCACGGATTGTAGTGCCTAACAATTCGACCTGGAAAGTGCTGCGCGCCTGTTCATTGAAGAAGTGTTCGGTCTGTTCCGGATGGGAGCTCCCAGGGTCGTGGCTGGGCTGAACCGTGAATTGGACCCGCTTTTCGCGGGAGGTGACATCGGTAACGCGAACCCAGTTTTCGGGCGTAGGGCCGGGCAGCTGAATTTGAATGTAATCCCCCGGTTGTACCGGTTCGTTCGGTTTTTCCCGGCCTACTGAATCATAGAGAGAAAAATCGGCGGTCAAATTAGATAAACCCGACCAGCCAGTAACGTTTAGCAGCTTCTCGACCGACCGGGCAAAAGCTTCCTGAGCGGTAGCTTCGTCAGAAAATGTATTCTGACTGGCATAGGTCTTATCCTTACTGGCCTCGCCCTGTACTGCTTTCGTTTCGTGTTTGAGCTGATCAATTACTGGTTTTTGTTTCATAAGCGGATGGATAGCGTGATGTGTCGCGTAGAATACTAGTCCGCGCGACACATCCGCAACCTTAGTTTGAAATCGTCTTTTTCAATCGAGTGAAAGCCGTTTGCTGCTTGTTACGTGTAAAAAACGCGTAGACAAGAGCAGTAGCCGCTACACCAATCACAACATTCTGCACTAGTCCGGCCCGGTTGTGCTTCCAGTCGGCCTTCCAGCCTTTCTCGGCAAAAATATTCGGAATATGTCCGTGGGCCAGATCATCCACAATACCTTCCACCACATTGACGCGATCGGCCAGTAACAGCGGTAGCCAGTGCCCATATTCGGATTCGCTGAATCTGAATGCAAACCGCCGGATGGCCCCGCTCAGACCCGATGGGGGTGAGGAGGTGCCAAAAACGGCCGTCAGGTTCGGGCGTTCGTTAGAGTGCAGTATTTCTACCGTTTGCACCTGTTGAGGAGGCCTTTCCCAATTCAGGCGCTGGTGGTCGTCACCAGTGTAGTTTTTAAGTGGGTATGTCGGCTCATTATTGGGGTCGGCATCTATTCCCCAGCCGTTTATATGCGGGTAATCGCTTGCTGTTGGTTCCATAATACGTGTTGTTATTGTCTGGCGGATGGGGGAATGAGAATTGGCTTGATACAATTATCCAGTTTGGCCGAAAAGATATGGTACGCATCCGACACTTCTTCCAGCGGTACCCGATGGGTAATGATTTCTTTTGGGTTGAGTCGACCCGCCTGGATGTGGTCGATGAGCTTGGGTAACAACCGTTTGACAGATGCCTGGTTGGCCCGGATGGTAATACCTTTGTTAACGACATTCCCGATGGGAACCAGGTTGTCGGTGGGGCCATAAACCCCAACAATCGAGACGATACCACCCTTCTTGACCGAATTGATAGCCCAGTGAAGTGCCGTGGCCGAACCCGCCTGAATCATCAGTTTCCGTCCCGTAATGGTTTGCAGCGCACTACCGGCCGCGTCGCCACCCACGGCATCGATGCAAACATCGGCTCCAAACCAGTCGGTCGTTTTCTTGATAAACAGAACCGGATCTTCCATCGACCGGAAATTGTAGGCTTCGCATTGCGCGTATTTTTTGACAAAGTCGAGCCGGTATTCCAGATGGTCGATCACAATAACCCGTCCCGCGCCAAACAGCCAGGCCGATTTAGCGGCCATAATACCCACCGGGCCAGCCCCGAAAACGACCACGGTATCGCCTTTTTTGATACCGCCCATTTCGGCTGCCTGATAGCCGGTGGGGACAACGTCGGTCAGAAGCACGGCATCGTCGTGGTCCATCCAGTCGGGTATAATCGTTGGGCCTACATCGGCATAAGGGACCCGGACAAATTCGGCCTGCCCGCCGTCGTATCCCCCGGCGGTGTGGGAGTACCCGAAAATGCCGCCTACTGCGGTTGCTTCGGGGTTCGATTCATGGCAGTTGCCGAACAGCCCCTGCTTACAAAAGGCACATTTACCACAGGCAACGTTAAAGGGGACGATCACATTATCGCCTACCGAGAGATTCTGAACCGACGACCCAATTTCCTCCACCACGCCGATAAACTCGTGGCCGAAGGTCATCCCAACGCGGGTGTCGGGTACTAGCCCGTGGTAGAGGTGTAAATCCGACCCGCAGATACAGGAACGGGTGACCCGAACAATGGCATCGCCCGGATGCAGGATTTCGGGATACGGTTTTTGGGCGGCCCGTACCCGGAACGGCCCTCGGTAATTCATGGCTAACATACGCGTGTTCGTTCGTTTATTTATTTGTCGTTTATTCTCTGAATGCTACTTACTGGTTTCCCGAACCCTTGGGCGGTGTACTTCCCGATTTGGCACCCTGCCCGGATTTGCTTCCCGAAGCGTTATTTCGTTTGGCTGTAGCGGGTGCCGATGCCGAAGCTGACTGTCCCCGGTTAACCGTTGGCCCACCCGTCGTAGAGGTCGATCCGCTGGCTATGGCACGCTTTTGCTCTGCATCCTTGTTGTAGGGAACTCCGTTGCCCATAGTCTGGCTCGTATTGGCCTTGCGGGCATTATTCAGGGAAGAATTGCCCTGACGTCCGGCATTACTCCGGTTTCCGCCATACTTGCCACCCGCTGTTTGTGCGCTGACACTCGCCACACCGATCAGCAGGGTCATAGCGAAAGAAAGGATTATCGTTTTCATACGTTGTTTACTCAAATGAGTTGATTGATAAAGTCACCGGATAGGCGCTTCATTAATCAACTCATTCAGGTTGGTTGTTGCTCCCGGAAGTAAGGTAACGGTACGCTGGCAAGCCGTGAGCATACTTACCCGTGATTGGCGTCGGAAGGATCGTCGAGCGAGTGAGCAATCAGTTTAGCGAGACTAATGGCTCCCTTTTTGGCCTGGGCCATACTGCCAGGTGCCTGAACGACAACGCTGAAAACGTGATTGTTATACAAGACGTGAAGTGATTTCTTGCCCGGTTCCCAGATGGCTTTGTCGCCAACCTCGGTTATGGCTTCGCCGGTTGCCGTGTTTTTGGCAGGCGTAGCAATGGGTGGGCTTGGGGCGGTGATACCCTCCAGCGGAGCCGATGGGTCGGCACCCCGTGTGGAGTCCTCCTGTGGGGTAGTAGACTCTGTCGTGGCGGGGAATTCGGCACCGGTGCCTTCAGGGGCCGGGCCGTAAATGGTTGGTTTAGGCTGGTTAGTCTGCTCCTGGGCTACATTGGCCTGTGGTTCAAACAGCTTGTTGAAATGGTACTCGGACTGGAACGTCGACTCAAACGGCTTCTTGCTTTCCAGGTAGAATCCAATTTTGTTTTTCCCCCACCGAAGTTCGCAGTTGTTGAGCCCGCTGTATTTCTCCAGTTCGACATCTTCGCCGAGTTTAAAAAGGTTTTTGACAAACTCTTCGGGGAGGTAGTTGCACCGTTCCTGATAGCGGTAATCGGTACTGAGCAGCCAGGTGCCACTAACGCGTCGGGCCAGTTTACTGTCGGCATCTCCGGCACCGGCGGCATTAAGGGTCTCTAAATTATCCCGACTTTGGGTCGAACAGGCTGCCAGACACAGCCCCATGAATAATAGCTTTACTTGTTTCATCCGTTTTTGGGTCAGACTAGGTAAAACACCGGTTGTACTTGACGGATGTGGTACATCCATCAACAAACAAACCCGCCCGGACTGAGAGGTAGGATGAAATTTGGTAGAATTGTGAGGGAAAGGGGAGAGGTAGTAGTAAGAGTGAGGAGCGAGGAGGGCTGGCGCACGCTGTGCTACCGGATAGCTCCTCGCTTCTAACTCCTCACTCCTACTACTTACCCTACTGCTTGTTACTATCGACCACTAAACGCTGGTCGCGGTTGGCGATTTCCCAGGCGGTGTAGAACACAAGCCGGGCGGATTTTTCGGCCAGTTTGAAGTCGATTTTCTCGATGTCGTCCGTTGGCTTATGGTAATCCGGGTGCAGCCCGTTGAAATAGAAAATGATGGGGATCTGGTGCTTGGCGAAGTTGTAGTGATCCGACCGGTAATAGATGCGCTGAGAATCCTGCGGATCGTTGTACTTATAGTCCAGCTCCATGTTGATGTGATTCTTATTCGTCTCTTCGCTGATTTTGTGCAGTTCTGACGAGAGCTTGTCCGAGCCGATTACGTAGATGTAATTCTCATTTTTGCCCAGGTGCAGGTCATCGACCCGGCCCACCATGTCGATATTCAGGTCGGCCACGGTCTTCTCCAGCGGAATGACCGGGCTCATGTCGGCATAGTACTGCGAGCCGAGCAGCCCTTTTTCTTCACCCGAAACGGTCAGGAACAGAATGGAACGGCGAGGGCCTTTGCCAGCGGCTTTGGCTTTGGCGAAAGCCTGCGCAATTTCCAGTACCGATACCGTTCCCGACCCGTCGTCGTTGGCTCCGTTGTTGATCTGGCCGTCGGCGCTGATGCCAATGTGGTCGTAGTGCGACGAAACAACCAGTACTTCATCTTTCTTGTCGGTCCCTTCAATAAAGCCCAGCACGTTCGACGATTCGGTTTTCTCATCGACCCGATCCGCTTTAACGGCCACGTTGCCTGCCAGAGATGACGGTACTGGTTTGGCTGATTGAGCTACCTGGGTCATCGTTTGCGTCAACGTAGCGGGGGAGGTGTTCAGCAGACTGGCGGCCATATCGGCCGTGACCAGAAAAACACCCATTGTGCCTACGTTTTCGGCACCCGCCTTCAGGCTCAGCCGGTTGAACCGCGCCTGCATGGCACTCCGCTGGGTAAGCAACTGCTTAAACGCTTCGGCCGATTCGGCCGAAACAATGAACAATTGAGCTGCCCCATTTTCTTTAGCTAACAGACTTTTAGCCCGCCATCCGTTCGGACCGCCCCATTTTGAAGCTTCGGTGTTTCCACTGACGAGTTTTTTGCCATCGGCGGTCTTGGGCTCATCGTCCAGAACAATAATGGCTTTGCCTTTTATATCACGTCCCGCATAGTCATCGTAATTCGTATCGCCAATGCCGTAACCGGCAAATACCGTTTCGTAGCTCGTTTCGGTGGGCAGATACAATAGCCCATTCGGCATGAAATCTTTGGACGGCTCGAAGCGTTTTCCGCCCGCGCTGACGAAGAAATCACCCCAGTTTTTCTTGTAAAGCGTGTAGGGTTGCTGATAAACCAGCTTGCCATCGTCGGCCTTGACGATGGGTTTCAGTCCTTCGGCGGCAAACTGGGTGGCAATGTATTCAGCGGCTTTGCGTTGCCCACGGGTTCCGGTTTCGCGACCTTCCATATCGTCGGCCGCCAGCACGCGGAGGTGTTTTTCAAGATCGCTGGCGGTGATGGTATTGGCAAATTTTTCCTGCGCACTACTCACAAAAGGCAGGGAAATGAGCCCGGCCGACAGCATTAGTTGTTGAAATGTCATGTAACAGATTTGTTTGAGAATCTAATCAATTCACAATATACGATGGGTATAACGATAAATGGAGCAGGTTATAGATAGTAAAGGCTCCGTTTTTTCGGCGTTCATGCGTCCCGTTCCAAGGGGGTTGGCTGTTTACGTTGCTGTACCAATACCGGGACGATCAGGAAACTCAGGCTACTGAATAACAGATTGAACCCAAAGCCAACGGCGTGCATGAACGTTGCCAGCGAAACCCCCTCTGCGGTACTGAAGCCATACAGCACCAGCGCCCGGCTGACCAGAAAATGGTAAGTGCCGATACCCCCCTGCGTTGGTACGGCCAATCCCCCCAGCGAACTGACCGCCAGAATAGTAAGGGCTGCGGTAAGCGGCAGTTGCTGCGTGCTGTCGGTAGCCAGTAGCAAAACATATGTTGTTAACCAGGCAAAAACCTGAATGAGCAGGGTAATTGATACGAACAGGCCTGGTTTCGGGAGTTGGCGGATGGCCATGAACCCCCGGCCAAATCCCGAAACCAGATCAGCGAATTTCAGGATGAGCGGGTGGCTTTGTGCTGTAGAGCGCCTGCGAACTTGCCAGATGATGACGGTTGCCAGCAAGACCAGTATCAGACCTACTACCAGTAGCAACATACCCGGTAGCGCGAGTGTCAAGTTGGCGAAATAGGCTTTTGCCCGGCCAAATTCCAGGATAACTGTCAGCAGTAACACGAGAACCAGCATGAGTAAATCGATGATTCGCTCGGCGACGACTGAGCCTATTCCCTGCGAAACGGGGATGCCGTCCGTTTGCTGAAGGGTGCCGCAACGGGTAAGCTCACCGGCTCCCGGCACGATCATACTCGCCAGCGACCCGGCCAGGAGTGCCACCGTGGCCCGAAACAGAGACGGTTTGTAGCCAATGGCCTGGAGGGTAAGCTGCCAGCGGGCCGCCCGGAGAATATAAAACAGACCGATTAGCAGACCCACCAGCCCCAGCAGGCCGTAGTCAGCTTTTTTGAACTGACTGCCAATTTGGGCCAGTGGTACATCGTTCAGAACATACCAGAGTAAACCAGCGGCTAGGAAAATCGGCACTACCTGCCGCATGACCCGTTTATTCATGTGGCCAAATTACCGATTTCCGGAAAGAAAATGCCGGATGTTGGCAAACTGGCATGGTATTAGTAAGTTTGATTACGCGTACTGCTAACCCATTCCGAAAATTCGTTCATTGCCTTTCCTATGTCCAAGAAACAAAAAGGCCGGGCCGCTAGTGTCAGTGACAGCCCAGCCCCGAAACCCCCGACTCCCGCAAACCCCAAGCCAGATCAGCCTATATTTCAACCCGTTGATTTCGATGGGGATGCATCTGCCTTTGACTTGATTCGGTTTACAAAACGGGTGAAAATTACGCTCGGGGTGTTTGTAGGTCTGTTTCTGTTGTTTGTCCTGTTCAAATGGCATTATGTGTCGCTGCCCATCTGGAACACGATTCTGCCCGACGGCTCTCCGACCACCCGTGGCCTGGTTGCCGGAACACCCAAACAAATTCGGATGGACGATTATGCGGTGGCGGCTCCCTGGATTCTCTCCAATGCCACCAACGGGTTTGCGCAGGAAAACGAAGCCATTGGCGGACTGAACTCCTCGCTGATACTTTTACCGACGCATCACGTGGTTACGCTGTTCAGGCCGGGGCATTGGGGATTCATGTTTCTTGATACCGAACGGGGCTACAGCTGGATTTACGACATAAATCCGCTTATTCTGCTGGTTGGTTCGTTCCTGTTTTTCCTGCTCATTACCCGCAATCAATATGGCTTATCACTGGTGGGGGCACTTACGTTGCTGCTATCGTCCGGTACGGTTCGCTGGTCGTTTATCCCGTCGGCCATGATCGGGTATTGCTGCGGTGCTTTCGTGGCGGTCGTCTACCTGCTGTACGAAAAGAAACCGATGCGGATCGCCCTTTTTGCGCTTTTACTCGTCTGGCTGGTCTGTTCCTTTGCCCTGATCCTGTATCCGCCTTACCAACTGCCCATGGCTTACCTGTTCGGCTTTGCGCTGATCGGGTATCTGGCCAACAACTACCGTTCTATTTTTCCGCTCAAAGGCGTTGTGGTCAAGCTGGCTTCACTGGCCGTTGCGGCCGGTCTGGCGGGCGTTGTGCTGTGGCTGTTCCTGGGCGATGTACAGGAGACGCTCAAGGCAGTGACCGGTACGGTGTATCCGGGCCAGCGCAGCGAAAGCGGGGGCACGGGCTTTGTAGGGAACTGGTATTCTGAATATTACAGCTGGTTTTTCGATGATCAAAAAGTACCTAAAAGCTGGCTGAATATCTGCGAATTATCACACTACCTCAATTTTGCGCCGGTCATCGTTCCGCTGATGATCCTGCTGTTTGTCCTTACCCGGAAAATCGACTGGATGCTGGCTGCCATAGCGCTGTTTGTCGTGCTGATGTGGATCTGGGTGGAGGTGGGCTTCCCGACAGGACTAGCCAAAGCCAGCCTGATGAGCATGGTACCCACGCGCCGGGCGCAGATTCCGATGGGTGTTGGCGGGATTATTCTGCTGATTGCCTACCTGGGAGCCATTCGGGATAGCGCCATTAGTGATTTGTACCGGCGGATTCCGGTTTGGGGTAACGCCCTGGCCCTGACCGCTATCGTTGGTTTCGTCGTCTATACCGCCTATGTGAATGTCAATGATTCGGAAGGGTTAATCAAGCCATATCAGACATTCGTGCCGGTTGTGTTTTTCGCGTTCATGAATGCATTGCTGCTGTTCACCATTCCGGTGCGTTACCGGGTAACGATTTTTTGCGCCGGGTTGCTGGTTTTCCTGCTGCCAAACCTAAAAGCAAATCCGCTCTCGAAAGGGCTGAGCCCCATTACCGAAAACGTGTTTTATAAAACCGTCCGGCAACTGGTAGAGCAGGACCCGCAGGCCCGCTGGCTGGTAAATGGCAGCCAGTACTTAACGTATATGGTTACGGCAACAGGAGCCCAACAAATTACGGGGGTCAAATACCTGCCCGACAGAAAGCACGTGCTAAAGGTGCTGGACCCGGAAATGAAGCGGGATTCGGCCTATAACCGATACGCCCACGTAACGAATCAGAGCTATATCAACGGCCGCGACTCGGTGATTCTGGTCAATCAGTTCGAGGATGCCTACGTGATTGCGATGGACCCCTGTTCGCCCCGGATGAAGCAGTTGAACGTTAAATACCAGGTGTTCGACCACCAGCCCCAACCGGTAGAGGTGCGTTGCATGAAGTCGGTCGCCACGCTGGGCTCGTTAACCATTTATCAGGCTAATCCCTAGGGCAATCCGAATGACTCCCCAACCGCATATTCTGGTTATCGTACCCTGCTACAATGAGCAGGGCGCTATTGCCAATGTGGTGCATGAGCTGACTGCCGTACGGGATCGGGAAGGGTATGCGCTGGATATTCTGGTTGTTAATGACTGCTCGACTGATAATTCGCTCACCATAATCCGGTCGCTGCCCTGTTCGTACCTGAACCTGCCGGTCAACCTTGGTATTGGCGGGGCTATGCACAGCGGCTATAGGTACGCGTACCAAAACGGGTATGACATAGCCGTGCAGATGGACGGCGACGGGCAGCATCCGGCCAACGAACTGCCAGCGGTGTTACGGCCAATTTTTCAGCAGGAAGCCGATGTGTCCATCGGGTCGCGGTTTATCAGCCGGGAGGGGTTTCAGTCGTCGTTTAGCCGCCGGTTGGGAATTCAATACTTTCGCTGGTTGAATCAATTGCTCATCGGCGAAACCGTTCACGACAGTACATCGGGCTTTCGGGCATTCAACCGCCGAACCATTGAGATCGTAAATCGTTATTATCCCGACGAATACCCTGAGCCAGAGTCTATTGTGCAATTTGGTTTGCAGGGGCTTCGTATTCGGGAAGTGCCCGTCCGTATGCGTAACCGGGAAGAGGGTGTATCGTCCATCAACACAAGTCGGGCGTTGTATTACATGCTCAAAGTGTCGCTGGGAATCGTGTTTATGTATTTTCGTCTGAACAATAAACGGCATCGCTGATGGCTTCGGTACCCATAACCATCCAGATTATCAGCTTATTGAGCGCCCTGTTATTTCTGCTCTTTATTTTTCGGCTGATCGTAAAGGGAAAACTGCGTGAGGAGTATTCGATCTTGTGGATTGTCTGCACCGTAATTCTGATCATCTTCTCGATCTGGCGAAAAGGTCTTGAGCAGATTTCACTGGCGCTGGGTGTATTCTACCCGCCTTCACTGATATTCCTGGGAGCCATCTTCGCGATCATCATTTTCCTGGTTCACCTATCGGTTGTGGTTTCCCGGCAGCAGAACCAGATAAAAGTACTGACGCAGGAAGTGGCGCTGCTCCGAAATGAACTCAAGAACCGGCACGTGATCAACGAGCCGGAAGCCAGCGGTGCGTCGCCATCGGCGGCTCTTACCAATTGACTATGCAACCCCTAATTAGCGTTATCACCCCATCGTACAACCAGGGCAACTTCATCCGACAAACGGTGGAGTCGGTGCTTTCGCAGAACTACCCCCGCATCGAGTACATTGTGGTGGATGGGTTGTCGACAGATAATACGCTATCAATTCTGGGTGAGTATACCAGTCAACTCACGCTGATTGCCGAGCGGGACAGCGGCCAGACGGACGCGATCAACAAGGGGTTGCGCCGGGCTACCGGCGATATTGTCTGTTGGTTGAACTCCGACGATTATTTTCTGCCCGGTGCCCTGTCCATCGTCGGAAATTTCTTCGCCAATCACCCGGACAAGCTATGGCTCACCGGCGACTGCCAGATTGTCGACGAAGCAGGCCACGCCATTCAGCAGCCCGTTCGGCACTATAAACGACTGCTTCGTTCGCTAACACCGGCTCTGTATCTGGGCATGACCAACGCCATTTGCCAACCGGCTACTTTCTGGCGACGGGAGGCACACGCCCAACTGGGGTACCTGACGGAGTCGCTGCATTTTACCATGGATTACGACTGGTGGTTACGCCTGCAAACGATTCAGCCACCGGCCATCCTGTCGCAACCGTTAACGGCTTTTCGTATTCACGCCAACTCCAAAGGCGGTAATCAGTACGGCCTTCAGTTCGATGAAGATTACCGGACATTCAGCCGATACTGGTCCGGAACGCCCATCCGATTTCTGCATAAGCTGCACAACCGGGCTATTACAACCGTTTATAACTTCGTTAAGTGATGCTCAAGCGGTTTATCCGGCTTCTTAAAACGTCTCCGCTGCTGCTGCCCCTGCTGGCATCCATTGACCTTGTCCTGTGGCTGGTTGACCGGGTAGCCGTTCTATCTGTGCGCACCCCCGAAAAGCCGCTTTCACTGGTTATCATTCGGCTGGATGTCATGGGCGATTACCTGATGTTCCGGAATTACCTGCGCGCGTTAAAAAAGTCGGCCCGGTATGAGAATCACTCAATTACGCTGTTCGGTAATGTGGCCGTGAAATCGCTGGCCGAAACCTTTGACAGCGGACTGATTGACCGGTTCGTCTGGGTGGATATTTACAAATTATCGACGCAGCCGCTTTATCGGTTCAAGGTAGTGCGTCAGTTGCGTTTGCAGGGGTTTTCGGTGGCTTTCTGTCCGGCCTACAGCCGGGTGCTGGTGCTGGACGATTTTATGGCCTTGGCAACCGGAGCGTCGGAACGGGTTGGGTGCCGGACGGACTACGTAAACATAGCGCCTTGGGAAGCGGCTTTGGGCGACCGTTTATACACGCGCCTGATTGACTCCGGGTCGGGAATTGTATTCGAGATGGAACGCGACCGGCGCATCGTTGAGGGGTTTGTGCAGGAGCCGGTAGCCGTACAACCCCCGTTACTCGACGGGCATCATGCCAGAGACGTATCTGTTCCTGATCGGTATGTTGTCTTTTCGTTGGGAGCCGGACAGGAATTTCGGGTATGGCCCGTCGACCGATTTGCTGAGGTTGCCCGGTTCATTCTGGTGCAGTATCCAGCCTATAAACTTGTTTTGACCGGAGCCCCAAATGAAAAGCCGTATACCGAATCGTTCCTGAAACACCTGCCCGATGCGTCGGCCATCGTCGATCTAACCGGTTCACTATCCATTCCTGAGCTGGTGTATGTATTGACAAACGCTGATTTGCTGATTGCCAATGAAACGGGAATCGCCCACATAGCGGCCTCCACCCAAACGCCCTCGATCGTCATTTCGCAGGGGAAATCACTGGTACGCTGGCATCCGTACCCAACGGCGTTCGGAGAAATGATGACTTATGTGTACCCGGATTACCTGGAGCAGCGTCGGGCCAATTTACCGGCTATCGCGTCTGGCTTCAACCCTGAATCCCCACTATCCATCAATGAGATAACTGTTCAGCGGGTAATGCATTCAGTTAATGAGCGGTTAAGGCGGGTTGACGGACTATCGAAAAAGTACCTATAACGCAGGTAAGTAAGGCGATTTTTTCATATACTAGTAGCGTCAACTGAATGACAACGTTAATCTGGAGTTTATGAGTGTTAAACGGGTATGGCTTAACGTCGTATTATTTCTAACTATAGTAACGGTTTTGGGGTGTAAGCAAGCTGACGTAGTGCCCAAAACTCCCGAGCAGTTATTAACAGCTACTGCCTGGAAACTTGATGAGCTGCGTTACCTGCAAAACAATGTTCCACACTATTACAAACGGGACGGAACGCAGAATACAGAAAGCTTCTCCGAAGAATACATTGAGTTTTTCAGCGACAATACGGGAAAGTATTCCGGACAGAATTCTTCAACAGCGTCGCTTACCTGGGGTTTTACAAATCCGGAAAAAACAATGATTCAGTATACGCTATCCTATGGGTTGCGGGTAACCTGGGAGAATGTCATTCTTTCTGAAAAATAAATTCGCTACACGGAATACTATGATCGGGATGGTGTAAAGTCTTTAGGAGAAGGCATACGAATACCCAGATAAGTAGAGGGTAAAGTTTATGTCGTTTAACGCAGCGGGAGTGCTGAACCCCTCGGTCAAACTGCTAAAACGTTATACACTAGCCTGAAAAACTAAATTGATGTACCGGTTAACGGGCTTCTTCCCTAAGTCAAACAAAGCGTCATACGTCGTAGTGACCACTTCATTTTTCTCCTCATCAATCTGACTGACACCGTAACCCAGGTCCTGCATCATCGACAGATAATCGGCGGGAGAAGCCCCGCTATTGTATAACCCACGCGGCCAGAATTCACTGATGACAATGGGCATATACTTCGCTAAAAGAGCCTGTCCACCTTTCAGAACAAAGTACTCGAACCCTTGAACGTCGATCTTGATGAGGTCTACCCGTTCCTTAATCGTATCATCGAGCCGCAGCGTTGGCACATCGACGTATTCGGTAAAATCACCGTCGTTGTAGAGTCGATAATCACCAACGTTGAAAGGATGTTTATACAGACGGAGCGTCTCTTTTTTATCGGACAAAGCCGCATTGTATGCCGTTACGTTTGTCAGGTTATTGAGAACCAGGTTTTTTTGGAGGGTTGCATAGTTGCCGGGGTCGGGTTCAAAGGCAAACACTTTGCCATGTACGGCTTTCTGGCCCACCCGGATGCTGTAAAAACCCATGTTGGCGCCAATATCGAGCATCACCGTGTTGGCTTTCACGAACGAAAGAATGGTCTGGGTTTCGGTTTCTTCAAACTTCCCCGAGTTGATAATCTGGAGGGTATCGTGCGGATCGACGTACATCGAGAAGTCGCCAAAGTTATACGGCTTACTATTGTCGATTGGCTCCTTCAAGCCGAGCTTGTGGGCTAAAATGGCCGTTTTAAACAGCACACGATCACCGTCGAAGCCTAGTTTGTCGAGGGCCGTTGACACCGTATTGAGGAGTGCCTGTTTCATATAAATGCGTTGATAGAGGGTTAGATACAGGATAAAAACAGGACATCAATGTATGTTCCAAACGAAAGTTAACAACTAATGTGCCGAATCCGCCGACTTCGCACGTTTTGCCGTAAATTTGAGTTTCCATTAAAACGAAAAGGTGGGTGATCCCGGCATGAAACTAAAACTTCAACAGACAGACCTATTTGAAGACCGACATCACGGTCAAACCGACGCGGCACTGGCCGAGATTCTCCAGACCGTTGGCGTGGAATCAATTGACGAACTGATTAGCCAGACAGTACCCGACGCAATTCGGCTGGCAAATCCCCTGAATCTGCCCGAACCAAAATCAGAAATGGCCTTTCTGGCTGATTTTAAAAAGGTTGCCGGACAGAACAAAATCTTTAAATCGTACATCGGCACGGGTTATTATGACACCCTGACCCCGAACGTTATCCTCCGCAACATTCTCGAAAATCCAGCCTGGTATACCGCCTATACGCCCTACCAGGCCGAAATAGCCCAGGGACGACTCGAAGCCCTGCTGAACTTCCAGACGGTAATTTCGGATCTGACGGGCATGGACCTGGCCAATGCGTCGCTGCTCGATGAAGCAACCGCAGCCGCCGAAGCCATGCATATGCTGTACGCCATGCGTCCGGCCCAGAAAAAATCGGCGTCTACCTTCTTTGTGTCGGAGCGCTGCCATCCCCAAACCATTGATGTAGTACTAACGCGGGCTACCCCCATTGGCGTAAACGTACTCATCGGCGATCACCGCGCGGTCGACCTGACCAGTGGCGAAATATTCGGGATGCTGCTGCAATACCCCGCTTCGGATGGTGAAGTATTCGACTATACTGACCTGATTGCAACGGCCCACGAACTGAACATTACCGTTGCCGTTGCCGCCGATCTGCTGGCACTGACTTTGCTCACCCCTCCCGGCGAAATGGGTGCCGATGTGGTGGTTGGTTCGTCGCAGCGGTTTGGCGTGCCTATGGGGTATGGTGGACCACATGCCGCGTTCTTCGCTACCCGCGATGCCTTCAAACGGCAGATTCCGGGCCGGATCATCGGAGTGTCGCAGGATGCCGAAGGCCGCCCCGCTTTGCGCATGGCGCTTCAAACCCGTGAGCAGCACATCCGTCGCGAAAAGGCGACCTCAAATATTTGTACCGCACAGGTATTGCTGGCCGTAATGGCTGGTAGCTATGCTGTGTATCATGGCCCCGAACGGCTTCGTGCCATTGCCGAGCAGGTACACACCCTCACCAAAATCTTCGCTACGGCGCTTCGCTGGAATGGGTATGACGTCAATACCGAAAATTACTTCGACACCGTTAAAGTGAGCGTATCGGATACCGAATCGCTGAAAAAATCGGCGAAGGCCGCTCAAATCAACCTTCGGTATTTTGACGATGAAGAGCACGTAGGTGTATCTTTCGATGAAGCTAAATCGCTCCACGATGTCACCGAACTGCTGACCGTTTTCGGGATCAAGCCAGACATGGATGCCATTCTGGAAAGTCTGGAAATTACCTGGCCCGACCCGCTCATCCGGCAGTCAGACTACCTCACTCACCCGGTGTTCAACACACACCATACCGAACACGAAATGCTTCGGTACCTGAAATCGCTGGAAGAAAAAGACCTTTCGCTGGTCCATTCCATGATTTCGCTCGGTAGCTGTACCATGAAACTGAACGCCACCGCCGAAATGATTCCGGTTACCTGGCCCGAGTTGGGCAAGCTGCATCCATTTGCACCGAAAGATCAGACGGCGGGCTACCAGCAGATGTTTACCGAGCTGAACGCCTGGCTTTGCGAGGTAACGGGCTTTGCGGCCATGTCGCTGCAACCCAACTCCGGTGCTCAGGGCGAATACGCCGGTCTGATGGTGATTCGGGCGTACCACGAAAGCCGGGGGGATTTCCACCGGACAATCTCCCTGATTCCACAGTCGGCGCACGGCACTAACCCCGCCAGCGCCGTGATGGCCGGTATGAAAGTCGTGATCGTGAAGTGCGATGAGCGCGGTAACATCGACGTAGCCGATCTGAAAGCGAAAGCCGAACAATACAGTAACGACCTGTCGTGTTTGATGGTTACCTATCCATCCACGCACGGGGTATTTGAAGAAAGCATTAAGGAAATCTGCGACATCATCCACCAGCATGGCGGGCAGGTGTATATGGACGGCGCGAACATGAACGCCCAGGTTGGTTTGACCTCTCCGGCGGCCATTGGTGCCGATGTTTGCCACCTGAACCTGCACAAAACCTTCTGCATTCCGCACGGTGGTGGTGGTCCGGGTATGGGCCCCATCGGTGTGGCGTCGCAGCTGGTGCCATTCCTGCCGGGTCATGCGGTGGTGCATGTCGGTGGCGATCAGGCCATTCATGCGGTTTCTGCAGCCCCTTATGGCTCGGCCAGTATCCTCACCATTTCGTACGCTTACATTGCGATGATGGGTGGCGAAGGACTGACAAACGCGACGAAGCGGGCCATCCTGAACGCCAACTACATCAAAGCGCGTCTGGATGGCCATTACGATACACTGTACACCGGTACCAACGGTCGATGTGCCCACGAAATGATCATCGACTGCCGTCCGTTCAAAGCTACAACGGGTGTTGAAGTGGAGGACATCGCCAAGCGACTGATGGACTATGGTTTTCACGCGCCAACGGTGTCGTTCCCGGTAGCGGGTACGATGATGATCGAACCAACGGAGTCGGAATCGAAAGCCGAACTCGACCGGTTCTGTGAAGCCATGATTGCCATTCGCAACGAAATTCGGGAAGTCGAAGCGGGCGAAGCCGACCGCGCCAGCAACGTACTGAAACATGCGCCCCATACGGCAACGGTTGCCCTAAGTGATACCTGGAACCGACCTTATAGCCGCGAGAAAGCTGTTTTCCCGCTGCCACAGGTTCGTGCCCGTAAGTTCTGGCCAAGTGTAAGCCGTATTGATTCGGCCTACGGTGACCGGAATCTTGTTTGCTCCTGCATTCCTGTTGACGAGTACGCAACAGAAGTAGCCGAAGAGGCCGGTGTAGCGCAACAGGCGTAAGGCAATAGAGTAAGTAACGCGGGTTTCTATTTGCGCTTTGTAATCGTCAAAATCGGGGACTACAAATCGCAAATGGAAACCCGCGTTCCTGTGAACAACCCTCAATAAAAAGCGATTATAATCGTTAAACGTATGTCCCGCCCGAATTTCCAGTATCTTGAGCGGGAAACAGCGATTTGCTTTTTTTAGCCATATGAAAATCAATACGTTATCTGTACTGCTCGTCGTGTTCGGTCTGGCCAGCGGACTTACGGGCTGCAATTCGGCCATGCAGGCGTATAAAAAAGGAGTCCGTCACTATGACGCCGGTGAATATAATCTGGCCCTAACCCAGTTCCAGAAGGCTGCCAAAGGCTCCATTGACCCCGCCCGCCTGAACTATTATACCGCTGAATCATACCGACTATCCAACCGATTTGGCGAGGCTGTTCCGTTCTACCAGAAAGCCATCGAAGCCAATACAACTGAGCCGGATGCCCGCTTCAACTACGCCTACGCGCTGAAATCGCTGGGAAATTATACCGGGGCGCTGGAGCAATTGCAGCAGTATGTGGCCAATGCGCCGAAAACGACCGCTAAAGCCACGCTCGATAAAGCCCGTCGCGAAGTGGAGACGCTGAAAGCGATCAACATCATCGCCCAGAATAAATCGCTTATTACGCTTCGTAACATGAGCAACCTCAATTCGCCGGGGGCTGAGTTTGCCCCCGTGGTGCGGGGCGAGGAGCTGGTTTTCACCGCGTCGCGGAAAGAAACTATTTACAAGAATAACGGCCAGCCCATGCTTGGGTTGTACAAGACCAAATTGAACCAGAAACCCGACGAAACGGGTAGTACAGGTGGTGCATCGGGCCAGCCGGAACCGTTCAGTACGAACGTTTTCCAGGGTGATGTGAACGAAGGAACGCCCGCTTTCTCGAAAGATGGCAAGACCATGATTCTGGCGCGGGGCAACAATGGCAAGCGCAAAGGTGGGCTGGATGTTGACCTCTTCATCAGCCGATTAGGCGACAACAATACCTGGAGCCAACCCCTGCGTCTACCCATCAGCGATTCGCTGGCGTGGGACGGTTCGCCCGCGTTTTCGGCCGATGGCAAAACGTTGTACTTTGCGTCGAACCGGGCCGGTGGTGCCGGTGGCATCGACCTGTACCGGACCAGCATCGACGCGTCGGGCCGTTTCAGCCGACCCGTTAACATGGGCCGCGACATCAATACGCCGGGCGATGAGATGTTCCCCTATGTAGGTGCCAACGCCAAACTGTATTTTGCTTCCGACGGGCATCCTGGCTTAGGCAAGCTGGATATTTTCGTAGCGACCCGTTCGGGTGGGGTAACACGGGTCGAAAACATGGGCCAGCCTATCAACTCGCCCGCCGATGATTTCGGGCTGATCTATACCGATCCGACCAAAGGTTATATGGCCTCGAACCGGGGTGGTGGCAAAGGAGATGATGACATTTATTTCTTCCAGGAAGGTCCGGCTACCGATTCAACAACGATTGTGCAGACGCCACCGGCCAATGCACCCAAAGTTGTGCGCTACTTCATTGCCGGAACGGTTTCGGCCAATGAAACCCCCATTGTCCCGCTCGACTCGGCACGGGTTCGCATTCTGGACGATGCTACGGGCCAGCCCATTGCCGAAGCCACAACCGGCCAACCGGGCACATTTGGCAAGTATCCGTTACAGGAAGGCAAGGACTACACCATTCTGGCTGAGCGCCGGGGTTACCTGACCCGCCGTGAACAGTTTACCATGCAGGGTAAGAGTATTCCTGCCGTTTTCCTGACGAAAGCGCAGACCGACACTACCTTTAACGTGGCCCTGCTGCTCGACCGGGCAACGCTCAACAAAACGTTTGTACTGGAGAACATCTATTACGATCTCGACAAGTTTAATATCCGACCAGATGCGGCCGAAGAACTTGATAAGCTGGTGACGATTCTGAAGGATAATCCAACGCTGAAAATTGAGTTGAGTTCACACACCGACGTTCGTGCACCGGATGCCTACAACATGCGCCTGTCGCAGAACCGGGCTAAGTCGGCCGTTGAGTATATTGTTTCGAAGGGTATTGAAGCAGATCGGATGATCGCCAAAGGGTATGGCGAAACACAGCTGATTGTGAAGAACGCCAAAACCGAAGAGGAGCACCAGCGTAACCGTCGAACGGAGTTCAAGATTCTTGAACTTTAGGGGCGTCGATACAAGTAGGGTAGGGGTTTAGGTTTTACTATCCGTAAACACTACCTTGAAGGGCCTGGTTACTAAAAGGTAATCAGGCCTTTTTCTTATGCAAAACGACAAACTCCGCCAGTTCTTCGTACTCTTTAGTATTATCACCCTTATTGTCATGAACTACCTGTCCAACATGGCTGCTTTTGGGGGGAAGACAAATAAGGAAATTTCAGATCAGTACCATACGTTGATTACGCCCGCCGGGTACGCCTTTTCCATTTGGGGAGTCATCTTTTTGGGACTGCTGGCCTTCAGTATCTATCAGGGACTTGGCTCGCAGCGCACGAACCCGCGCTTCCGGGCCATCGGCTGGTGGGTGGTGCTGAATGCGTTCGGTAACGCCATCTGGAGCCCGCTTTTCAACAACGAGAAAATAGGGTTAGCGCTGGTCGTTATTCTCATCATGCTGCTGTCGCTGGTCGTTATTGAGCAGCGCCTGCTGGAACGAAAGCACGTGCCTATCATTGACGCCGACCCCGATATAACCCTGCCCGAGTCACCGGCTTCGGGGACAGAAACGTGGGTGACCCGCATCCCTTTTTCGATCTACTTTGGCTGGCTCACCGTTGCAACGATTCTAAACGTAACGGTCTTTCTGAAATCGACGGAATTCAGCCTGATGGGGCTAAGCGAACAGACCTGGGCCATTGCCATTTTGATCGTTGGTCTGGTAGTAGGGGCTATCGTCTTTAACCGCTTCCGAAGTGTAGCGTATATTCTGGTATTTGCCTGGGCGTATGCGGCTATTGCGGTGGAGCAGGAGGGCGTTGGACAGATACCATTGGTGGCCGGAGCAGCTGCTATTGTGGCCGTAGTGCTGGCCATTATTGGTCTGATCTCGAAGAAGACGCCGGTATATAGTTAGGTATCCTATATAAGAAACCTTGTTGTATCAGGAAGCAGACTGCTTCCTGATACAACAAGGTTAAAATTTTTACTATTCTTCAATAACCGTAATGCTGTTGATTTTATCGCCCTGCTTAATCTGGTCGATAACGTCCAGCCCGTCTACAACTTTACCAAAAACAGTATGGTTGCGGTCGAGGTGGGCCGTATTCTGACGGTTGTGGCAGATGAAAAACTGCGAACCACCCGTATTGCGTCCTGCGTGCGCCATCGACAAAACACCCCGGTCGTGGTATTGATTGTCGCCCGTGAGCTCGCAGTCGATGGTGTAACCCGGTCCACCCGCTCCGGTGCCGGTTGGGTCGCCCCCCTGAATCATGAAATTAGGGATAACCCGGTGAAATTTAACGCCGTCGTAAAATCCCTTCTTGGCAAGCGTAATAAAGTTATCAACCGCTTTGGGCGCATCTTTCTCGAAAAACTCGATCAGCATCGTCCCCTTGTCGGTATTCATCTGTGCCTTTGGCATAACTCAAATTGATTTGTTTGTTACAAAATTAAGAGGATTTCCTGTCAATAGCAGACAGGTACATTCCATCCGTTTACTTTAACAAAAAAGTTGTCATAACAATTTATTCTTTGAATAAGTCAATAATGTCGATTGGCTTTTTTGGAATAATCCAACTAAATTGCCTGATGGTTAGTTAGAAACGGTACTTCATCTCCTTTGACTTCTTGGATTTATGCAATTGTACATTGCTCTTCCTGCCCGATTGAGTAATAGTATATGCGCAGTATTCGCTAATTTTTTGTTTTTGTTGGCTCATCATGTGGATTGTACGCCTGGCGCTTGAAAAAAAATACACCATCGCTGTAATGGCGTTGCTCATTATGATTATGGGCGGGTTGGCTGTCATTCAAATGCCAACCGACATCTTTCCAAGAATCAATATTCCGGTCGTTTCGGTCATCTGGGGCTATACTGGTCTGTCGACTAACGAAATGGAGAAGATGATCACCAATTTCTCCGAAACCTCCCTTATCAATAACGTCAGCGACATTCAACGGCTCGAATCACAGACGTATAATGGTACCGCTGTTTTGAAAATATACTTTCAGCCAACGGTCAAGATTGAAGAAGCGCTGGCGCAGGTGACGGCTATTTCACAGACAATTCTGGTGCGGATGCCACCCGGTACGCAACCACCGCTCATTGTACGCTATAATGCCACCGACGTACCGGTTCTCCAGCTTGGCCTTTCATCCGATAGCCTGACCGAAGCCCAGATTACCGACTATGCCCAAACGCGCGTTCGACCGCAAATCTCGACGGTGCCGGGAAGCCGTCTCTCACAGGGATTTGGCGGGAAGAGCCGCCAGATTGCGGTCGATCTGGACCCCGACCAGCTCGTGGCTTACAACGTCACGCCCGAAGAAGTAACCAATGCCGTTGCGGCCCAGAATTTAACCCTGCCCGGTGGTTCGCTCCGGCTGGCCGAACGGGAGTACAACATCCGCCTGAACTCCAAACCGGATGTGATCAATACCCTCAACGATATTCCCATTAAAATCATTGGTGGTACCACCGTACACATGCGCGATGTGGCTAATGTGCACGACGGCGCGGCTGTTCAGTCCAATATTGTGAAGCAGGACGGCAGCAAAGGGGTGCTGATGCGGATCGTAAAAACGGGCAATGCATCGACGACCGAAATTGTCGATAAAATCAAAAACCAGATTTTGCCGACCGTACGCGCTGCCGCTCCATCGAACCTTCGGGTCGAAGCCCTGTTCGATCAATCGGTATTTGTGCGGGCCTCTATTAAGGGGGTGCTGATAGAAGGGTTGATTGCGGCTTTGCTGACGGCCGGACTTATTCTGCTGTTTCTGGGAAGCTGGCGCAGCACGCTTATTGTGGCCATTTCGATTCCGCTATCCATTCTGGCGTCGCTGATTGTGTTGTATCTGCTTGGCGAAACGCTCAATATTCAGACGCTGGGCGGACTGGCATTGGCCATCGGTATTCTGGTCGACGACGCCACCGTAACCATCGAGAATATTCACCGAAACGAAGAACTGGGATTGCCCCTGCGGCAGGCTATTCTGGAAGGGGCCCAGCAGATTGCTACCCCAACGCTGGTATCGACACTTACTATCTGTATCGTGTTTACGTCGGTGCTGTTTCTCGAAGGTCCGGCGCGTTTCCTATTCGGCCCTTTGGCCGAAGCGGTGGTATTTGCCATGCTGGCATCGTATATACTATCCCGTACGTTAGTACCCGCCCTGGCCGACCTGATGCTGCGTGGCGAAACGCAGCATAATCATGCGGGCGGTAAACGGCCCAATGCCTTTGCTCGCTTTTATAACCGTTTCAATGCGGGTTTCGACCGGTTTCAGGCGCGGTATATTCGGGCGCTGGAGTGGGTGCTGGCTAATCGGCGAACGGTGTTTGCTGTTTTTCTGGTCGTTGTGGTGTTTACGTTTATACTGCTTCCGTTCGTTGGCCGGGATTTCTTTCCGCAGGTGGATGGTGGGCAGATTAAACTGCACCTGCGTGCGCCGGTAGGGTCCAGGCTGGAATATACCGAGCAGATTGCCGCGCAAACCACCGAAATCGTTCGGGAGGTCATTCCGGAAGAAGAGGTAAGCTCGGTGATCAGCAACATTGGTCTGACGTCGGAGCGATATAACTTTTTCTTCTCGGATAACTCGACCGCCAGCTCGGCAGATGCTGAATTGCTTATCTCCCTGAGTGAAGATCGGAAGAACCCAACCATCGATTATGTTCGCGAGCTTCGGTCCAAGCTGCGCGAGGAAATGCCGGATGTAACGTACTTTTTTCTGCCCGCCGATATCGTCAGCCAGATTTTGAATTTTGGTCTGACGGCCGCCATCGACGTGCAGGTGTCGGGTTTCGACCGGGCAAATAACCTCAAAGTAGCCCGCGAACTGGAGCAAAAAATAGCGCAGGTGCCCGGTGCCGTGGATGTACACCTGCATCAGGTGCTTGATGCTCCCGAACTCTTTCTGTCGGTCGACCGGGAGCGGGCCGGACAACTGGGCCTGACCGAGCAGCGGGTGGCCACTAACCTCAATATTTCGCTGAGTGGCACCGGCCAGACCCGTCCCAACTTCTGGCCCGATCCAAATACGGGTTTCCCCTACATCATTGCTGTACAAACGCCACCCTACAAACTGGACTCGTACGACAAGTTGCTGCAAACCCCCGTCGCGGCTGGCCCGGCCGACCGGTCTACGCCCCAACTGCTGAGTAACGTAATGACCATGAAGCGCACCACGGCACCGGTCATCATCAACCGGGTCAATACCCAGCCGAGTTACGATGTGTATGCCTCGGTCGAGAAAACGGACCTGGGTTCGGTAGCCAAAGCGCTGGAAGAAATCACGGCCGAATACAAAACACAACTCAAGCCCGGAAACGTCATCTCCATTCGCGGGCAGGTAGAGAGCATGGAAAGCGCCTTTAGCCGACTGGGCCTGGGCATTGTCTTTGCGGCCTTGCTGGTGTATCTGCTCATGGTTGTCAACTTCCAGTCGTTCCGTTATCCATTCATTATTATCACTGCCCTGCCGGGTGCTTTGTGCGGCATGGTCTGGATGCTGTTCCTGACGGGTACAACGTTTAGTATTCCGTCGCTTATGGGAGCTATTATGAGTGTAGGTGTAGCCACGGCCAACAGTATTCTGCTGGTCAGCTTTGCCAAAGACCACCTGCCTGAAGTGGGTGGTAACGCTTACGAAGCCGCCCTCGAAGCGGGTCGAACCCGCCTGCGCCCCATTATTATGACCGCTATTGCTATGATTATCGGTATGCTGCCGATGTCGCTGGGCCTAGGTGAAGGTGGGGAGCAGAACGCTCCGCTGGGCCGGGCGGTAATTGGCGGCCTGCTGCTGGCTACCTTTACCACACTCCTCTTTGTTCCTGTTGTATTCAGCTATCTGGCCCGCAAACCCAAGTCTGCTTAATGAACCTCATTTACCATATTGTTTCAGCCGCCGACTGGCAACAGCAGGAAAACACGTCTACCTACGAAGCGCCCAGCCTGCAAACGGAAGGCTTCATTCATCTGTCTACCAAAGAACAGGTGGCAGGAACGCTAAGCCGCTATTATCAAGCCGTGCCCGATTTATTGCTGCTGCACATCGATACCAGCAAGCTGACCAGTGAACTGAAGTACGAACTGGCTACTAACAACGAAGCCTTTCCGCATCTCTACGGCCCACTTAACAACGAAGCCGTCGTCCATGTCGAAACTTTGTAAAATCAGACGAAGCCGTTGTTTTTCGGTATGACCCATAAAACGCGCCGTTTGTCTATCCAGAACCTGAATACACTAGTTAATCTTACTCCATGAAAGCACTTCGCATCCTGATTCCTCTTTTGCTGTTGGTTGCCGTGTTCGTCTTTTTCGGTGTATTGCCCCGAATGCGTAATACGCAGGAACTGAAAGCGGCCGTTTCGGAGGAAAAGAGCCGTGACCCTATCGTGAACGCGGTGCCGCTCAAGCACTCGTCCGATACAACCGGGCTTACTTTGCCCGGCCAGATTCAGCCATTCCGGCAAACGCCCCTCTACGCCCGCACGCAGGGCTTTCTGCGACGGTGGTATGTCGACATTGGCGGACAGGTTAAACAGGGGCAGCTGCTGGCTATCATCGACGTACCCGAACTGGACCAGGACATTGCCCGTGCCAAAGCCGATCTGCAACTGGCCCAAACTAACCTCGACCGTCTGCAAAGTGTGCAGTTGCCCGGTGCCATTGCCCGGCAGGATGTTGATACGCGCCGGTCGGCGGTGACGGTAGCGGAGGCCAATGTCGGCCGGTTGCAGGCGCTGAAAAATCTGCAGCAGATTCGGGCACCCTTTAGCGGAATCATCACCAGCCGGACGGCCGAAAACGGGACACTGGTATCGCCGGGAACGGGGCAGCCGCTGTTTACGCTCTCGGAAGTGGGCTCACTGCGGGTATTTGTCGATGTGCCGCAAACGTATTACCAGTACATGAAAATCGGGATGCCCGCTACGGTTACGATTCCTGAGCTGAAAAATCAGACCTTCCAGGGAAAAGTTATGCATACGTCGGGGGCCTTACGCAGCGATTCACGAACATTGCTGGCCGAAGTCGTAATTCCCAATGCCAAAGAAAGTTTACCCGCCGGGCTGTATAGCCTGGTAAAGTTCGATATGATTGCCGCCCAGGCTCCCGTACTGATTCCGGCCAACGCCTTGCAGATAACACCCGATGGACCACGGGTAGTAGTAGTCGATAGTGGTCAGCGGGTTCATTTTGTGCCGATCAAACTTGGTCGCGATTATGGCACAACGCTCGAAGCTGTGAGTGGCCTGACCGGGCAGGAGTTAGTTGTTACCAACCCAAACGACCGCTTGCGGGATGGTCAGAAAGTAAGGTTTCGGAAAGCCCCAGCCGAAAAAATCATAGTTCAACGATGATGAAATTGTTTCGTAGTGTATTCGTTTTAAGTCTTTTCGTCGCTCAGGTCAATGCGCAGACGACCCCGCTCAATGCGCCGGGCGGTTCGGTTACCATTCAGCCGGGCACCGGCCCGGCTAACTCGCCGGGAACAGTGCAGCCGCAGGTAGCAAGTCCAATGGGAAACGCCACACCAACCGTGTCGGCTATCGATCTGGTGCCAACGCTCACAACCAGTGGTTTTCGGCGGTTTGGCGACCCGATGCTGGAGTCATTGATTCAGGAGGGGCTGGACAATAGTCCCAATCTCCGGGCCGCGCTCAGCCGACTTGAGGAGTCACGAATCCGGGTTCGTATCGCGCAGTCCTTTTTATCGCCGTCGCTGCGGAGTTCGGCACTGGTTACGACCCAGAGTTTATCGGAGCGACGTCCGCTTTCGGTACCCAATCAGGCCGATTTATTGCCCCGGTTTCAGTTGAATACATTTCAGTTGCTGCCCGTCGATGCCAGCTACGAGCTTGACTTGTTCAAACGGATTCGCAGCGGGATTGCCGTTGCCAACTTACAGGCGCAGGCCAGTGACGCCGATTTTCAGTCGTTCCGGCTTTCGCTGGCGTCAGACATTGCCCGCACCTACATGCTCATTCGCGGTAATGACGCAGAGCAGGGCGTTTTTCGCCGGAATATCCAGTCGAGAGATACCACTCTGTCCATTCTTCGTGAGCGTTTTCGGGTGGGGTTGATCAACCAGATCGACGTACAGCGGGCAGAAACCGACTACGCCGGTTTGCAGGTGACGCTCAAAGGGCTGGAACGCGCCCGCGTCGAGCTGGTTAACGGACTGGCTCAGCTTTGCGGGCAGGACCCGACTGCCTTCCAGGTGCCATCTGGTGCGTTGCCGCAAACAATTCCCACTTATCCGTACGCCAGCGTTACGGCGGAACAGCTCCAGCGTCGGCCGGATCTGGTGCAATTTATCCGGCAAAACCAGATTGCGTCAGCGCAGGTAATTTTACAGCAGGCCAGCACCCAGCCACGCGTAACGCTGGTTGGCTCGGGCGGGGTGCTGGCAGGCAAAATAGGTAACTGGTTTACGCCCAGTGCCGCAACGTACCTTGTTGGTGTTAATGCGTCGGTACCGCTGTATGAAGGCCACCGCGCCCGCCAGAACATTGCCTTATCGAAACAGCAGACGCAGACCAATCAGCAGGTGTACCTACAGGCACTTCAACTCGCCCAGCGCGATGCCGAAACCGCCCTCGATAACCTGACCATGCTTCGTCAGCAAATAGACTTACAGGGTCAAACAGTTGCTCTGGCCCGCCGAACGGAGCAGTATAACCGCGAATTGTACGTGCGTGGGCTGGCTACCTATCTGGAAGTGCTGGATGCGCAGCGGACCATTCTAACGACTGAACAGCAACTGGTGCAACTTCGCAGTCAGGAAGTTCAGTTTGCGGTAGCTTTGCTAAGAACCATAGGTGGAGACTTTTAAGGAGGTGGGTGAGGGGGAAGTGTGAGATAAAGTTGGTTCACTCTATGCCATATATCCTATATCATGCATCTTATATCCTACATCTCATACTTTTTCTGTCCGCTGAATCGTAAATCAATCCAGTACTTTATAAATCAAGTAGATAGTTACAACTTTGCTGCAAAATAACTCAGTGTCAATGAATCATACGTATGTTGTTATCATGGCGGGAGGTGTCGGAACGCGATTCTGGCCTTTCAGCCGAACAAGCTATCCCAAGCAATTCCACGATGTACTCGGCACCGGCCGAACCCTGCTTCAACAGACTGCCGACCGATTTGATGGCGTTTGTCCACCCGAAAATATTTTTATCGTTACCAGCTCGCTCTATAAAGATCTTTGCCAGCAGCAGCTTCCTCAATTATCTGACGATCAGGTATTATGCGAGCCTGTGGCCCGAAACACCGCACCCTGCATCGCTTACGCCTGTTACAAAATTGCTCAGAAAGACCCGGAAGCTAACATTGTTGTAGCACCCGCCGACCATATTATCCTGAAAGAAGAAGAGTTTAAACGGACGATTCAGACCGCTCTTGATGCAACTAAAGGGCATGATATTCTGGTAACTCTTGGCATTCAGCCAAGCCGCCCCGACACGGGTTATGGGTATATCCAGTACGTTGCGGAAGAGGGCGAATCCGTCGAAAAGTCAGCGCTACGGCGGGTAAAGACGTTCACCGAGAAACCCCATCTGGAGCTTGCCCAGCAGTTTCTGGAAAGTGGTGAGTTTGTCTGGAATGCCGGTATTTTCGTTTGGAACGCCCAATCCATTATCAAGGCTTTCGAAGCGTATCTGCCCGAAGTTGCCGAGATTTTCGAAGAAGGAAACGAGGCTTATTATGCCGAACGGGAAAAAGCGTTTGTCGATAAAGCTTACTCACTCACGCGCAGCATCTCTATTGACAACGGTATCATGGAGAAGGCCGGGAATGTGTACGTTGTGCTGAGTGACTTCGGCTGGTCGGATCTGGGCACCTGGAAATCATTGTATGAAGTATCGGACAAGAACGACGACCTCAACGTGATCGACGGGCATATCATGTTGTACGATACCAAAAACTGCATCATAAAAACCCCGAAAGACCGGCTGGTAGTCGTTAACGGACTGGATGGCTATATTGTGGCAGAGTACGACAATGTACTCATGATTTGCCGTAAAGAGGAAGAACAGAAAGTCAAAAACTTTGTTGCCGACGCCAAAGAAAGGGGCATGGAGTTTGTATAAAGTTTTTTGTTAAGTCTTTTCTGTCTTTCTGATGGAAGCGAAATTCCGATGCATACGTTGGTGTTTTGCTTCCGTCAGAAAGACAGAAAAGAACTTTTCAGGAAGGAGAAGCCGACGAAACAATGGGATTATGACTCTGTTCGTTAGCTTTATGATCCCTTAATTAGCCTGTGAGAAACGTTTTTTACCTGAGTCTGACCCTGTTGCTGGCCTGTCTTCTTATTGATTGTAAGAACAATGCAGCCAGCTTTTCACCCGGCCCCGGCGACCCTCGCCTTACGGGTACATGGCAACTCGTGGAGCGTTATTTTTCCAAAGATTCGACCAAGTCAATTCTGACGGTCAATCTCAATGTCCGGCACGATACCATTCAGGTTACGGTGGGTGGCCAAACGGTACGGAAAGACACAACGATTACGAAGCTCGACACTATTTTTGTTCGACGCGACACCTCATTTTATACGACCAAACGTTATCCGGCTGTTCCACCGCAAACGCTTACCTTCGGTGCTGATGGCCAGCTTGCCTCAAGTGGCACTGAAATGACTTATTACCGCTCTATCAAGTACTTCAGAGTGGACACCACGTATCCCGACAGTCTGTTTGTTAATTTCTTTATCAGTACCAACGGAGCAAACACGCCATTTCAGCAGCGGTTTGTTGTGCAGCAGGATATGCTCATGCTGTTGTCGAACTGTAATCAGGCGCAGCCCTGTTATTCAAAATTCGTGCGGGTAAAGTGAGGAAATGTCCCGGATTGACTGCATTTTTGGCTATATGACCAGGTATAGACCAGCAGCGTCGCGTCGACGAACAAAAACCAAAACTCTTTTTCTGACCATTGGCTTGGCCTTTGTATCGGCTTTGTGGTTACCCGTAGCAGCTCAATCACGCACGACTTTATCGAAGTTACGGCAGCAGATCGAGCAGGAGTTGAGTAAGCAGCCCGGTATTTTTGCCGTTGCCTTCAAAGATCTCACAACCGGTAAGGAATTGCTCATTCGGGAGCATGAGGTGTTCCATGCGGCCAGTACCATGAAAACGCCGGTCATGATTGAGGTCTACAAGCAGGCCGCTCAGCATAAACTGGCCCTTCAGGATTCCATGACCATCACGACGGACTTCAAGAGTATTGTGGATGGTAGCCCCTACAACCTTCGTGCCGAGCAGGATAGCGACACGAGTATCTACAAAGCCGTAGGGACGAAGCGAACCCTAGCGAATTTGGTATATGACATGATTATTGTGAGCAGTAATCTGGCAACAAACATGGTGATTGAGCGCGTTGGTGCTCAAAATGTAACGCAGACCATGCGCGATTTAGGCGCAAAAGACATTCAGGTTCGGCGGGGGGTAGAAGACAGCAAGGCTTTCGCCCAGGGGCTTAACAAC
Source organism: Spirosoma sp. (assembly GCF_026391055.1). Taxonomy (GTDB): domain Bacteria; phylum Bacteroidota; class Bacteroidia; order Cytophagales; family Spirosomataceae; genus Spirosoma. The sequence goes on from NZ_JAPLET010000012.1 coordinate 33,633, forward strand.
ACGACAACCGCCTACGATCTGATGGTCATTTTTGAAAAAATTGCAAGGGGGGGAGCCGTTAGTCCCGATGCGTCGAAAGCCATGATTAACACGCTACTCGACCAGAAATTCAACGACGCCATTCCTGGAAAGTTGCCCAAAGACGTGAAGGTAGCGCATAAGACGGGCTCAATAGCCGGTGTTCGGCATGACTCCGGCATCGTTCTGTTACCCGATGGTCGGAAGTATGTCCTGGTTCTCCTGTCGAAGGAGATTAAAGACGATAAGGCGACAATTAATACAATGGCAACGGTATCGGAGTGGATATATAAATTTGTAAAGTAGTAAGTTGTACCCACGGACTTTAGCCCGTGTTTGCTATGTAAGTAGTGCTTTACTCAAAACACGGACTAAAGTCAGTGGGTACAACTCACTAGCATACTTTTGCCATAGCCCGCACGGGGAATGTTCCGACGCCCTTGAATTTGGGTGGCGTAGCGCTGAAGGTAAAGCCGGTGGCGGGAAGAGCATCCAGATTACACAAGTGTTCCACAATCAGAATATCAGCGCCCAGCAAGGTAGAATGTACCGGTCGGCTATTTCCGCGAGTATCATCGATGTTGTGCGAGTCGATACCCACCAGCTTCACCCCGCAATCGCGCAGGTAGGTAGCTGCATCAGCAGTCAGGAACGGGTGATTTTCGTAATACGCATCGGTGTTCCAGAAATCAGCCCAGCCGGTATGGATCAGGACGGCCCGATTTCTGATTTCGTATGCCTGCAAATGAGTTTCCGTAATGGCCAGCGTATCGGTATGAGGGACGCGAATAACGGTGCCTTCCAGATCCGTAAACGCTTCAAGCCCGAACTCAGATAAGTCTTTGCCATCTGCATATCGGTGAAAAGGGCAATCCAGATAGGTTCCGGTATTGGTAACCATCTCGATCTTACCAATCTGGAACTCGGTACCGGCTTCGTAGAACTGACGGGAGGATTCCCGGCTCAGATAATCGCAGACGATGGGTGCGGGCAGCCCTTTGTAGGTAACAAGACCATCTTCAATGGTATGGCTCAAATCGACAAGGCGCGTCCGTTGTCCCGCGTCGGCTACGGGTGTCCGCTTGTGCGCTTCGGTAATAATCTCTTTGTTGAGAATACACGTTCGCCCCACCATCAACAACCGTAAATCGGCAATAATATAATCCGTCAGGGCCTGATCGGAAATGGTATCGCCGTCAATATCCAACCGAAAGTCTTCACCTTTCAGGCTACCGCCGTTGGTGAAATGAATCTCAAAATCAAACCGGACTCGTTTCTGCATCGTATGGGGCGCGCCAGTCGCGTAGCGGCTAATTACTGGTTCCAGCCCTGCGCCCGAATCGGCGTTTGCTGGCCGGCTTTCGTGGCCAGAACAATTTGCTTAGGATCAGCCGTCAGGTAGCCAATGGCTGTAATACGGGCGTTGGCCGACAGTTTTTCAAACTCCTGCGGAGGAACCGTAAAGAGCAATTCGTAATCTTCGCCCCCATTTAAGGCGGCCGTTATCGGGCTGATCTTGAACTCATCGGCCGCCAGATGCGTCTGGTCGTCGATTGGAATATTTTCATCAAAGATAATCGCGCCAGTACCCGACTGATGGCAGAGGTGAAGGAGTTCAGACGCCAGTCCGTCCGAAATGTCGATCATTGACGTTGGCCGAATGCCGAGGTCGCGGAGTTCGTGAACCATATCGGTGCGGGCATCGGGGCGGAGTTGGCGCTGTACCAGATAGGCCCGTTCTTCGGAGAGATTGGGCTGCATATTTGGGTCGGCGAGGAACACCTGTTTCTCGCGTTCCAGTAGTTGAAGGCCCAGATAAGCGGCTCCCAGATCGCCCGTTACGCAAACGACATCATTGGGTTTCGCGGTGTTTCGGTAGGTAATCAGGTTCTTCGGGACTTTGCCGAGCACCGACACCGAAATGATCAGACCAGAGCGAGAGGCTGTGGTATCGCCCCCAACCAGATCAACCTTGTAAGCCTCGCAGGCCGCCCGGATACCCTCATATAGTTCGTCGATGGCCTCTACCGGAAACCGGCTGCTCAAGGCAATGCTTACAGTCACTTGCACAGGTAGTCCATTCATGGCGGCAATATCCGAGACGCCAAAGGTGATGGCCTTATAACCGAGGTGTTTCAACGGAACATACGTCAGGTCGAAATGGATGCCTTCTACCAACATATCGGTCGATAGGAGACCATAGTCGTCGCCCCAGTCGAACACGGCGGCATCATCGCCAATACCGCGCACCGTTTCGGAATGGGTAGACGCGGGCGTTGCCTGCCGAATACGTTCTATAAGGCCAATTTCACCAATTGTATTAAGATCAGTCATAAAGTATTGAATAATGTACCCACGGGTTTCAACCCGTGCTTTTTAGTTTATCAACAACCCGTGTTGAAACCCGTGGGTACGGAAAAAGCCGCTCCGATTGCTATACGGAACGGCTTTTCGTATGAATTGGTTTGCTGATGTCCTACGGATTGGTCAGCGTGTAAACATTCGTTGTGTTACCGGTTTTCTGGCTGGTCGTTGTCCGTGTGAGCGTAACGCTGGAATCATCAATTGAATTGATTACGAATTCAATTGTGCCATTGGCACCGGTTGGGGAAGGGGTCAGGTCAGTCAGTACAAGGCGATTGTCGGAGGGAACAGAGTACTTGCCAACAAATACATTGCCGTCAAACTCCGTGTAGCGAACCGTAGGGGCCTGGCTCAGGTCGAGTTTAAAGGAGCCGTAGTTGCGTACGTTGGCCGTTCCGCCTTTTGTATAGACCGTAACGGTGCCCTCGTCAACTTTACTGGCGGACCAGGCTTTCGCAATTCGCTCCGAAACAGGAGCGGGTTTATTACTCTTACAGCCTATTAACGCACTAATCAGGGTTACTACTGAAAGAAAAGCGATGTAATGAATCTTTCTCATGGTTAATAAAATGCAATGGGAACAGAAGTGGCTAAGTTACGCTAATTTTGTTGTCACTCACAAAAAGGATGATCAATTATTCCTGTAGTTTGACTGAACGGATAGACCATGCCAACTCATGAAGCGCCATTGCCAACCTACACCCGATCGCAACTGGCCCTCCGAAACGGGCAGGACCGGGACGAGATATGGTGTGCGTACGAAGGGATCATTTACGACCTGTCGAACTCACGCCTTTGGCGCAATGGCAAGCACTACGAACACTGGGCCGGGCAGGACCTCACCGACGAACTCGTCGATGCACCCCATTCGAACAGCGTTTTTGACCGTTTTTCCGCTGTCGGCAAACTACGTTAACCGCAACCGTTACGCTACTCGTATTTATCTATGCTTTTAATCGCTGATAGCGGTTCAACAAAAACCGACTGGCAACTGGTAACTGCTGATGGACAGCCCCGCGCTATTCAAACGGATGGTTTCAATCCATATTATCAGACTACTCAACAAATCGTAGCAACGTTGCAGATACAGCTTATTCCTTATCTGACGGATGCCGCCGTAACGAACGTTTTCTACTATGGTACCGGCTGTACAGGGCCAGCGGTAAACCATATCATTGCCGATGCCTTGCGGGTTGTTTTGCCAGCCTTACAAACGGTTGACGTGAATAGCGATATGCTGGGCGCGGCAAGGGGGGCTCTGGGTCATGAGTCGGGAATAGTCTGTATCCTCGGAACGGGGGCCAATGCCTGTTGCTACGACGGTAATCAGATTACGCGAGGCATTCAGTCGCTGGGGTTCTGGCTAGGCGATGAGGGGAGCGGTGGGTATCTGGGTAAAACCCTCGTTCGCGACTTCTTTCAGGAGCGGCTGCCAGCCAATTTGTGGGCGGCCTTCCAGAACCAATATGCGCTCGACCGCCCGACCTTACTGGAAAATGCCTACCAGAAACCGTACCCCAATCGGTACTTCGCGTCCTTTACACCGTTTCTGTTTGCTCATCTCAATGAGCCGTACATAACTGAGTTGGTGATCGACGCCTTTGTCCTCTTTCTGACAACCTACGTGAAGCGCTTTCCGGAGTCTGAAACAGGGCCTGTCCATTTCGTTGGCTCCATTGCGTATTATTTCGCCGATCAGCTGCGGGAGGCTGTTGAACAAACCGGTTTAACAATGGGTCGTATTATTAAAGCACCCGCTGTAGCACTCGTGGATTTTCATAAAAATGGGTAAGTTCCACCCGTTCACTTGTACCTTTGCAAAAAAAGAAATCAACGGAACGAACAGGCAGCGATCCAGATAGAATTGCTACCGAAAAGTAAACAGGAAATAGGATAATTCCTGACTGCTCCATTCGCTCCATGCTGAAAGACAACCTGAATAGTAATGGCAAATCGGTATTTTTTGAAAGTTAAAGACGTTGTCCGCGAAACGGCCGACGCTGTAACAATAAGTTTCTGGCACCCCATCAACGAAGAAATTCGCTATCAGCCCGGTCAGTTTCTGACATTCCTGTTGAACATCAATGGACAGAAAGTGCGCCGGTCGTACTCCATGGCCTCGTCGCCCCACGTTGATGTGTCACTGGCGGTTTCGGTGAAACGTGTTCCCGGCGGACTCGCGTCCAACTACCTCTGCGACCGGATCAAGCCTGGCGATATTATCGAAAGCCTGGAACCGATGGGTACGTTCGTGCCGAAACTGGAGCCGCAGGGGCGCCGGACACTCGTGCTAATTGGGGCGGGAAGCGGTATCACACCGTTGTTTTCCATGGCAAAATCGGCCCTGCATGTGGAGCCCAACAGCCGCATCTGGCTTATTTACGGCAACCGCAATCAGGCGTCGATCATTTACAAAGCCCATCTGGACGCCATGGAGCAGGCTTACGGAAAGTCGCGTTTTCAGGTGACACACGTACTGAGCCAGCCTTCCAATGGCTGGACGGGTGCCGAAGGACGCTTGAATCAGCATTCGCTAACCAAACTGTTCGATCAACTGTCGCCCCCTGAGTTGCAGAATGCCAGTTTCTACATGTGCGGACCCGATGGCATGATGGCCGAAGCCCGTTCGGCTTTGTCGCTGGTGGGAGTACCGGTGGAGCGTGTGCATAAAGAAAGCTTTGCTACGGCACCCGTTGCAGCTGGTGAGGTAGTTGAAGAACCCGAAACAGCCGCCGAAAGCAGTTCGCCCGAAGTAACGGTATTGTACGAAGGAAGTGAATATAAATTTGCCGTGGCTCCGCACCAGACCATTCTGGAAGCGGCTTTGGACCTGGATATCGATCTTCCTTACTCATGTCAGGCGGGTATGTGTACGGCCTGTCTGGGCAAATGTATTTCCGGGAAAGTTAAGCTGGATGAAGAAGACGGCCTGTCGGAGTCTGAACTGAAAGCCGGTTATGTTCTCACCTGCGTAGCTCACCCCGACGGTCGCGACGTAGTGATTGAAATTGACTAGCGTAATGCCGGGCGTCCCGCCGGGGTGTTGAAGACATGACCACAACGGGCTACGAGCTACACACCCGGGCGGGACGCCCGACATTACACTAATTCGGCTTTTCCGGTAATTCCGGTGTCTCGGGTAATTCCGGCTTTTCCGGCCGGTCTGCTTTGGGTGCTTTGGCTGGTTTTGGTGGTTTGGGAACGGCAGATGGCGCTGCCCGGCCATGTAACGGTTTGACGGCTCTGGCCGGTGGTGGTGCGGGTGCGTCGACCAATGGCGCTGCTGGTGCTGCCGGAGGTACAGGTGCTGCGGGCGCGATATTAAGTAGGTCGCCTTCACTGATCCGAATAGAATCCCTCAGCCTTGTTAGTCGTTTAAATGCTTTTGACATCTTATCCGAGTGCGGCTTTATCTTGCTAAGTTCTAGCTCATTCATCTGTTTACGAAGCTCGGACAGCTGGCTTTCGGCAGTTGCGAGTTCCGCTAAGATTGCATCGTTGATCGACCGAAAGTCGGCTCGGGAAGCTTGTTTCTGCATATAAGCTATCTTTTCCTGTAGTTTCCATTGCTCCAGTTCCAGACGTCGCCACTGCTTTGATGGCTCCTTCATCATCTCTATGTAGCTTTCCATAGCCTTTTCCTGTTCCGTCAACTGCGTAGCCACTTGATCGTACTTGCGCTTAAGCTCCAGAAATTTATTCTGAAATTGGTTGGGAAGCGTATCATTGTCAGGCAGCCGCTGGTTCAGTTGATTGAACTTATCAAGTGAATCGGGTAGGGGAGTCAGGGCTGGTAAAGACGCAAACGCATCGCGGATAATGGCGTCGTAATCAACCTTAGCCAGGCCTTCCACCGTGCCATCGGGACTGAGCGGAATGTCCGTCAGCGCCGACGCCATTATGTTGCCATAGTCGATGTGAGACAAGCCTTCTGCCAGCGCTTCCATACCTTTCTGATGCCCGTAATTCGTTTCGATAATGGTCAGCAGAATATCCCGGTCGGGCTGTTTTACATCGTCGAGGTTTAGTTGACCCGCCATTACCTGATCCAACTGATGCTGTAGCCGGGCTACCTGCCTGGGGGGCAATTTTCCTCCTCTCCAGATGATGTACTCTACTTTCCGATTGTCGACAATGCTGAACTCAGTGCCATTTCCTGCTTTATGTTTTCGGGTTGGCTGCGGTTGACTGCTTTTATGTTTCGGCTTTTCCTGTTGTTGAACCGCGTAGACGGATACGCTCATAAGCAGGAGTGTCGCCAGGGTCAACCCCGCCAGACTACCGTTGGAAACGAACGGGCGAGTAGGAACACCCAACATCCGCCGAACCCGATGCAGTAAATGCTGCCGCTTGCCGGCAAAAGCCATTGCCAGAGTCGGTGCTGCATTGAGCTGAAGGAGCCGAAGCTCTTCTACATGCGCCAGTGCCTGGGCCAGTATGCGACCGTCGCCACCACAAGCCTGTACGGCCAGGTCATCGCAGCAATGTTCCCGCTCTTCGCGCACCCGCGCCGATAGCCACCACAGAGCCGGATGGAAGAAATACAGCACTTCAACGACCGATTGCAGCAGATTGACCGCGTAATCGTGCCGTTTAATGTGCGCCAGTTCATGCGCCAGGATAGCTTCTATTTCGCGGGTAGTCAGGTTGGTAACCATCGAGACTGGCAGTAACAAGACCGGTTTCAGTACACCCACCACCATGGGAACGCCAATCCGGGCCGATTCCCGCACCTGCACCAAGCCCGAAATAGCCAGCGTTGACCGAAGGCGGTCGGTGAGCTGGAGCCACACCGTAGATGCAGGTTCGGTAGCGGTTTTCGTGAGCCGTTGCAGATAAAGCCAGCCACCCGTCAGCCGTACTCCAAACAGGGCTACCCCGATCAGGTAAATCAGGACAAACTGGCTGAGGTGGTTTTCCAGAAACAGTTGTACCTGCTGATGCCAGGGCAGCGTTTGCGCCATCGCCTGCCAGCGAATGGGCAGCGTTTGCATCGCCGTTGTCATGGATTTAGGCGAAACACGATCAGCCAGCGGCTGGTAATACCAGGCGAACGTTGCCGCCGAAACAATCAATTGACCAAGCAGCGTGAGCGTACCCACCCGGTAGCGCAATACACTAGACCGATGGCGCAGCAGGTGCAGGACAATCGCAACGGGTAGTACCAGCGAGAACCCCTGCCAAACGGCGTGGAGTAATGTCCAGCCAAGGGCCTCGGTAACCGGGCTGGAGAGGAGATGGATGTAGTTCATGACACAATCCTATTAATCAGTTAAATCCTGTGAATCCCGGTTTATATCATTCAACAGCTTCTTGATCTCGTTCAGCTCTTCGCGTGAGGCCTTGTGCTGGCCCAGAATCTGCATCACCAGCTTGGACGCCGAACCTCGAAAAGCAGTTTCCACAAAGCGGTCGACCAGATTGCGCTGCGTGTCTTCTTCACTGACGAGTGCCGTGTACGTGTGCGAGCGGGCTTCTTCGTCACGAGACAAAAAGCCTTTCTCGTGCATAATCTGCATTAATTTTAAGGCCGTTGTGTAGCCGATGTCGCGGCTTTGGCTCAGCTTCTCGTGGACTTGCCGTACCGTGCTGGGACCATTGGACCAGAGCACATGCAGGATTTCCAATTCGGAGTCGGTTGGCTTCATAATCTATCTACGAATAATTTCGTAGTAAACATATACGAATGATTTCGTAGTTGCAAGTTCGTGAACAAAAAAGTTTCATAATGGCTTACAGTAGCATGGCCTGAAGGCCGCATATTCCTGACTAAACAGCACCTGAAAAATTAACCTGTGGCTTGCGCGGCTTTCCATCGAACTGACGGCCCGGTTACATGACAAGACCTATGACAGCAAATCAAACCCTAAATCTTCCGGCCCGGCCAACCCGTTCTTTTATTGGCGAAACCATCGAACTAACCAGTTGGGACGATGTAAAGCCTTTATATGAAGAACTGCTGGACCGAGCCATCGACAACGCCGACGAACTCAAGCAATGGCTTATTGACCGTAGCGAACTGGAATCGTACCTATCCGAAAATTTTGCGTGGCGTTACATTCGCATGACCTGCGACACCGCCAATGAGGAACTGGTCAATCAACTGAATTTTTTCATCGCCGAAATTCAGCCGCCTATGACTACCTACGGAAATGAGTTGGACCTGAAAGCGGTCAATAGCCCTTTTCTGAGCCAACTGACCGATGATGGTTACGACGTAATGGTACGGGGCATGAAAAAAGCCATCGAAATTTTTCGGGATGAAAACGTGCCGCTCCAAACCGAACTCCAGACCGAAGAGCGTAAGTACGGTGCCATCGTTGGGGCGATGACCGTGCAGATCGACGGGCGTGAGATGACTCTGCCCGAAGCCAGCGACCGGCTCCAGTCGACCGACCGGGCCATACGGGAAGAAGCATGGCGCAAAATCTGGGAGCGACGTTTCCAGGACCACGAAACGCTGGATCAGCTCTTCGACCGCCTGCGCGATTTGCGGCATCAAATCGCCGTCAATGCAGGCTTTGCCAACTTCCGCGATTATTCATTTGCCGCCCTGGGGCGCTTCGATTACACCCCGGCAGACTGTATCAACTTTCATGAATCAGTCGCTGAGGCTGTTGTGCCTTTACTGAACGAACTGGCTGAAGAACGTAAGAAAAGGCTATCGGTAGACCCATTGCGTCCCTGGGATGCCAAGGTCGATGTGGAAGGGCGCCCACCGCTGAAGCCCTTCTCGACCGGAGCCGAACTGCTGGAGAAAACGATTACCTGTTTCGACCGGCTCGACAAGGAACTGGGCGATGATTTACGCATCATGCGGGCTATGGGGCACCTCGATCTGGAATCGCGCAAGGGCAAAGCACCCGGCGGGTATAATTACCCCCTCGAAGAAATTGGCGTGCCGTTTATTTTTATGAACGCCACCTCCAGTCTGCGCGATCTGGTAACGATGGTCCACGAAGGAGGCCACGCTATTCACTCCTTCCTGACCCGCGATTTATCGCTTAAAGCGTTCCGTAATCCGCCGATGGAAGTTGCCGAACTGGCCTCTATGAGCATGGAACTACTGTCTATGGACCATTGGGACGTGTTTTTTGAGAACCCCGAGGAACTGCGTCGGGCTAAGCTTCAGCACCTGGAGTCGATCATTGAAACACTGCCCTGGGTAGCTACCATCGACAAATTTCAGCACTGGATTTACGAGAATCCAACCCATACCGATGCCGAACGACGGGAAAACTGGGTACGTATATACAATCAGTTCACGGATAGCATCACCAACTGGAATGGCTTTGCCTTCTACCAGGAGTACCTGTGGCAGCGGCAACTTCATTTATACGAAGTACCGTTCTATTATATAGAGTATGGAATTGCTCAGTTAGGGGCTATTGGTGTCTGGCGAAATTACCGACGCGACCCAAAAGCGGGTCTGGATGGGTACAAACAGGCGCTGAGCTTGGGTTATAAAGCGCCCATTCGGGAGATTTACGCGGCAGCGAACGTACCCTTCGACTTTTCGCAGGAACATATCCGCGAGTTAATGGGCTTTGTATGGGAGGAGATTGAAAAATTAACCAGAACTAGCCAATAAGAAGTGGGGGCTTTGGTTTGGAAACCTAAGCGGTCTGACCTATTTTTGCCGAATCAATTCGTAATCAAGTGGCTATGAAACGCGTACAAAGCATAGGTTTGTTGGCTGTAGCGGTCTTATCGCTGGCATCCTGCGACTATCAGAAATATAACACAATTCGTCAGAAAGATGTCCGGGCCAATGATTACCGGGCTGATTACCGGGCAGGCGATCCTGAAGTATACGGAGCGGGTAGAGACTCTGCTGCTGTACAAACAAAATATCAATACACGCCTAATCCAGATTTAGACGCACGGACCCAGAAAATTCGTGAAAAATTATTTGGCGCCGGAACCATCGGGCAAGGCGCATAAGTAGTTCAATGAACTTACGAAAAGCGGTAGATTAGCGTAAAGACGCTGGTTTACCGCTTTTATTTTACCTGTCCGCTTGGTAAAAATCGGTTTCTTCTGGTGCGTTTTAGTAGACATACGGTACTATAAGTCTAAATTTTTGCGTTACTTTTGTTTGATGTTCACCCAGGGAAATAGCATTATTTTGCTAGTAATACCCCTTTGTTTTCTTTAATTGATATGAAGATTGCACTCGTTACAGGATCGGCCGGGTTGATTGGCAGTGAAGCCGTCGCCTTCTTCGCCGACAAATTCGACCTCATCATCGGCATCGACAACAACATGCGCCAGTACTTCTTCGGCACCGACGGCTCCACCGAGTGGAACCGCAACCGAC
>NZ_JAPLET010000021.1 GCF_026391055.1 Spirosoma sp.
CCGTGAGCCGTAGATAGCGGCCGAAGCATCTTTCAGCACCGACATGCTTTCGATATCGGCCGGGTTCAACCGGTCGATCCCCCCGGCCCGGGCCGGTACGCCGTCGATAACGATCAGCGCGTCGTTGTTTCCCAGCGTGTTGGAACCCCGAATTCGAATAGTAGCCCCATCCGCCCCAGGCTCACCGCTGGCGTTGGTGGCAATAACGCCCGGCATCCGGCCCGCAATGGAGTTGGAGAGGTTAACGGCTGGCGACTTAACCAGATCGGTGCCCTTTACCGTGGCTACAGCCCCCGTAACGGTTTCTTTCTTCTGCTCACCGTAGCCGACTACAACCACCTCGCTCAGCATCTTATCGTCTGAAGCCAGGGTAATGTTAATACTACTGCGGTTATTGAGCGCTACTTCCTGCGTCAGGAAGCCGATGTAAGAAAAGACCAGCGTCTCATTACCTCTGGCTACGTTAAGGGTAAAATCACCCTCACTACCCGAAACCGTACCCGTTGTCGTGCCCTTCACGACGATACTCACCCCTGGCAGAGCCAGCCCCTGCGCATCGACCACCTTACCCGAAACTTTCGTCTGAGCATAAGCACCTACTGAGACCAGGAGACCCAGTAGGAATAACGAACAAAAAGCGACCTGTCGACTGACGGTCGCATAAAATGGAAAAGCATCATCCCGTTGAAAGGAGGCTTCCTGTTGAGTAAATTGTTTGTACATGTGTGCTTATGATTAAGCCTATATTGATTGTAGGCTAAAGTACCACACACAAATAATTATACTCAGCAATTCTTGACCAAATTTTAGTCTATTTTACCATTAAATAATAATATTATACAGTTTATGCACGTATTTAAATTTATAAATATACTCTTATTTTATTATGTTTACTTAAGACTATTTGCCTATGAAATTCTACCCCAATTATTCTCCGACTGTTTGATGGAGTCGACATGGTTTCGAATAGGTCCATGTTGGGGTAAAAGGAGTTCCGGGTCCTCAGCCAAAATGGCCTGAGCCGACTCTCGGGCAGCCGATAAAATGGCTCCGTCTTTGGCGAGATCGGCGATCATTAGGTCCATCACACCACTCTGCTGCGTGCCTGTTAGATCGCCGGGACCACGTAGTTGAAGATCTACATCAGCGATTTCGAACCCATTATTGGTACGTACCATTGTTTCGAGCCGGGTGCGGGTGTCGGTGCTTAATTTATAGCCGGTCATCATGATACAATAGGACTGGTCAGCTCCCCGTCCTACCCTACCCCGTAGCTGGTGAAGCTGTGATAGCCCAAAGCGTTCGGCGCTCTCAATGACCATCACACTGGCGTTCGGCACGTTCACGCCAACTTCAATAACCGTTGTGGCTACCAGTATCTGTGTTTCCTTCTTCAGAAACCGCTTCATTTCGTCGTCTTTCTCATACGGAAGCATCTTGCCGTGCAGCATTCCGATTTCGTATGTTGGTCGGGGAAACGCCCGCTGCATGCTCTCGAAACCATCCATCAAGTCTTTATAATCCAGCTTTTCTGATTCTTCAATGAGCGGATACACCACGTACACCTGCCGACCCAATTCAATCTGCTGCCGGATAAACCCGAATACTTCTGACCGATGTTTGTCGTACTTATGAACCGTTTTGATAGGTTTTCGGCCTTTGGGCAACTCGTCGATAGTAGATACGTCGAGATTACCGTACAGTGTCATCGCCAGCGTACGCGGGATGGGCGTTGCCGTCATGACCAAAATATGGGGCGGCACCGTTTCGTTTTTACGCCACAGTTTAGCGCGTTGGGCAACGCCAAAGCGGTGCTGTTCGTCAATGATGCAGAGGCCGAGATTTTTGTACTGAACGGCATCTTCCAGCAGGGCGTGTGTTCCAACCAGAATGTGCATTTTACCCGATTGCAATTCTTCGTGAAGTACAACCCGGCGCTTTTTATTAGTCGAACCGGTCAGAATACCCAGGTTCAGCCCCATAGCATCGGCAAAGGGTTTGAGCCCATTATAGTGCTGATCGGCCAGAATTTCTGTAGGTGCCATCAGGCAAGCCTGTGCGCCATTGCCAATGGCGATCAGGCAGGTGATAAACGCGACTATAGTCTTTCCGCTGCCCACATCGCCCTGCAACAACCGGTTCATTTGCTTGCCGCTCAAGAAGTCGGCGTAGATTTCTTTAATGACGCGCTGCTGCGCCCCCGTCAGTTCGAAGGGCAGCAGTTCATTATAGAAATGCTTCATGAGTGAGGTATCCCGAAATACCTGACCAGGAAACTCTTCTTTTTGCAGGAGTTTATTCTTAATGAGTCGTAGCTGGTTGTAGAACAGCTCCTCAAACTTCAACCGGCGTTGCGCCTGCTTAAGCCAGCCCTGATTCTGCGGCAGATGGATATTCCACATAGCCTCCCGTTTGCCAATGAGCCGATACTGCTGAATCAATGAGTCGGGCAGGGTTTCGCGGATGTGTGTCCAGGACTGTTCCAGCAGCACACGCATGGCTTTGCCCAGCACTTTACTATCAAGATGCCGCTTGCGAAGCTTATCCGTTAAGTTATAAACCGGAAAGAAGCCCGGTTCATTTTCCGAGGCCGCATTGGCGTTTTCCAGCTCCGGATGCACGATGCTAAACTGCCCGTTAAACGACTGCGGTTTGCCATAGGCGATGTATTCCCCTTCCCGCCGGAGTGTTTTCTCGATAAAGGTAATCCCCTGAAACCAGACAAGACTTATGGAACCAGTGCCATCGGAAAAGGTAGCGACCAGCCTTTTTTTGGGTCCTTCGCCTTCCAGGTACCAATCACGCAGCCGCCCGCGAATCTGAGCGGAGGGCATCGAATCCATCAATTCACTGATGGTATAGTACCGGGAACGGTCGTCGTATCGAAATGGATAGTACTGAATCAGGTCACCGTACGTAAACAGATTCAACTCTTTATTGAGCAGTTCCGTACGCTGCGGCCCCAAACCTTTAAGATAGGCAAGCGGGGTATCAAAAAAAGTAGCTCGTTCGGTCATAACAGACCCGGTAAATCCCGGTTTATAGGCAGGATTAGACCAAAATTACGCATTTCTGCCGATTACTCCTCCACTCGTCCAATACCAAACGCAACCCCCAGATAGATATCCAGTCCGCGCGGATTGATGCCATTGGAGCTGTTTCCCATCAACCCCAGCAGATTGTCGGTGCCGAGCCAGCCCGGTCCTACCCGAACGGCGGCTCCGGCAGTAAGGCTACCATTCAGGTACGTAATGGGCGTCGACAAACTAAGCCAGCGGGCATCGTACCGGGGTGTTATGGCAACAACAGTGGGTTGGTGAATAGCCCTTGCCTGTACCGATCGCATATCCTGCAGGTAGGTCAGATTGATGCCTAATCCACCAGGAAGTTGATAATCAGCCGTGAAATTAAAAGACGTTGGCAGACCAGCGTTGAATCTGTTTTTATCGGCAGCCCGACCCGTGTTTAGCTTCTCCTGAATAACCTGCGCAATGGCTTGTGGACGGCTGTTTCCATTAAAGTCGCTGGCGGCAAACCGCACCGGATTAACTCCAATGTCGGTAAAGCTATACTCTCCGCCCGTGTAACTAATCCCGCCAATATCTGTAATGGCCATTCCTACCCGCAGGGCAGGGCTGTCGTTATCATACTGATCGATATAGGTAAACCCAACATCAATACCCAAGCCTTTGCCAGGTGCGGATGTACTGAATAAAGTTTGCGGATTCAGGCTCCTGTCTTGCAAAAAAGTCGTATAGGCCAGTGTAGCATCAAGGTCAGTGACTTCCAGCAACGCGTTGTTAAGATTAGACGGATCGGTGATAATTCGGTAGTCTAACCCCCTGTTTATCAATTGCTGCGTATTATAGCCCAACAGAAATTTACCGGTGGCTCCTAACAAAAGCTTTCGCCCGTCGTTTTCCCAAATGGTCCCGGCATAGGTAACGCCTAGTTCGGCATAGGTATTTGTGTTGGCACTAAACTTATTGTCGCTGCTTGGAATACTATAAAACCCACCATTATTCAGGCTGGCGCGCAGGGCAGACAGAATGGATTCTGATGCCCCAATGACTTGACCTACTGCCCGGAAACGCGTTGTTACGGCGATGGCGGCCCGTTCGCCGGTACGCATTAAAAAGGATGGCCCCCGAACCTCGCCCCAGATCGTCCCGTTTTTAGGTCGTCCGTTCAGCGTTTCACGCGTATAGTCCGTTTCGAACCGAATAGAACCATCCGCACTTTTGTACTGAGCAGGTACATTGTCGGTAATTAGACGCAGTAATGAAAATGGAGCCTGATAACGAACGTAATTATTATCAACATGCCCGTTGCCCGTAGCGATATTCAGGTAAAATTTAGAAGGAGAATCGGCCGCTAATGCGGGATTGATATATAACCGATTAGTACCACCATAGCGGCTCGTCGAAATACCAAGGAGATTTTGAGAAAAGCCTGCTGTTGTATACAGAAAAAACAAACTAAAAATAAACGGGTACTTCATGCAGTGAACAGATGAATAAGATAGCATACTGCAAAAGAAACGCAAATCCGCCACCGGAGTTAACCGATAGCGGATTTATTTTTACAAAAATCAGCAGACTATCTAAATAAATAAGACTATAGGCAAGTTAACAGATTCTGAAAAAGGTGTTGACTAATTGATTTATACACCCTCAGCTTCAACCAGTTTTACTTCAGGCACTAAGCGGGTCAATAGATTTTCGATACCCGCTTTCAGAGTTAATGTAGACGATGGGCAACCGCTGCATGATCCCTGTAGCAGCACTTTTACCGTGCCGCTGGGCTCGTCGAACGAATAAAAACTAATGGCTCCCCCATCCGATTCTACGGCAGGCTTGATATACTGTTCCAGCACTGCCTTGATTTTCTGAACGGTTTCAGAATCCATATCCAGCTTCGTCGTATTTGTATCTACGGTCCGCTGCGAGAAAACGGGTTTCTGCTCGCCAAAATAATCCTTTAGAAATAGCTTCACTTCAAGCAGCACCTCATCCCAATCGGTTTCATCGTCCTTGGTTACGGTCACGAAGTTGGCCGAAATAAACACCCGCCGAACAAACTCAAATCCGAACAGCGCGACAGCCAAAGGCGATGCTTTTCCATCGAGAAGGGCATCGCCCGGTGTGGCATAGTCGAAGGAAAGACCAGTTGGTACGAGTTCGAAGTTAACGACGAACTTCATGGAGTTCGGATTGGGGCTTCCTTCCGTAAAGATGGATACGGGACGGTCTAGCGTAGGGTTCATTGTCGCAAAATTTTAGTTCACCGAAACGTTCGGTCTGTTTTCGTACTGACGTAACAGCCGACTCGTTTTTTTAGTTTTTGTACCCAAAAAAACCCGTTCAACGAATGTCGAACGGGTTTTTCCAGAAACCTATAAGGATTTACTTAAGCCGCAGCGACTTCAGCTACAGGTGCTGTTTCTACTGCCGATGGACCAGCAGGGATAATGTCTACGTAAGACCGGCTATCCCGACCTGGACGAAACTTCACCGTACCGGCTACCAGTGCAAACAGGGTATAATCTTTACCCAGACCGACGTTTTTACCGGGGTGATGTTTCGTACCACGCTGACGGACGATGATGTTGCCGGCAATTGCCGACTGGCCGCCGAAGAGTTTCACACCCAGGCGTTTGCTGTGTGAATCGCGGCCGTTTTTGGAACTACCTACACCTTTCTTGTGTGCCATTTTTTTGAGAAGTCAGGAGTTAGGAGTCAGGAGCGAGGAGTTTCTGGTACACTTGCGTCAGCCATTCTCACTCCTCGCTTCTCATTCCTACCTACTAGTTATAAAGTTATGTCTTCAATCATGACCTTAGTCAGATACTGACGGTGGCCGTTCTTCTTTTTGTAACCTTTCCGACGCTTTTTCTTGAAGATGATTACTTTCTCACCTTTCAAGTGTTCGACGATTTTGGCTGATACTGTCGCTCCAGCGACGGTTGGGGCACCGATGGTGATGCTCCCTTCGTTGTCAACAAGGAGAACTTTCACCTTGTCGGAGGCAAGTGCAGCGTCCACATCGCCCTCTAACCGGTGGGTATAGATGAAGCGACCTTTTTGGATCTTGAATTGCTGCCCTGCGATCTCTACGATTGCGTACATGTGTGATGTATGAAATTGAAAATTAGGGTGCAAAGGTAAGAAAAAAATTTACGATCTGCGAATGAAACCCAACGATTTTCTTATTCCTCTTCAGGCCGCCCTTCCTTTCATAAAATCACCGGCGGCCGATTTGAGCAGACCGGCAAAAGAGTTCAGACAAAATAAAACGCCCCGGTCGATCAATGCTCTGGCCTGGTCGCCGGTAGCGGCTGTGGTTCCGGCAATCAGACCAGCCTTTCTGATTTTTTCTACAACTCCGGCAATGGTTCGCTTTACTTCGTCATGGCCCGGCCCATCGTAATAGCCCATACTCATAGCCAGGTCGCGGGGGCCGATCACGAAGCCATCAATGCCTTCCACAGTCAACAGATCATCCAGGTTGTCGATGGCTTCTTTATCTTCCAGCTGGGGCAAAATCAGAATCTGTTCGTTGGCAAACGCAACGGCTTCTCCCTGGTTCATAGTGCCCAGCAGGTAGTCGTTGGCCCGCACGGGTCCGAAACCGCGAGTGCCCAGCGGTGGGTATTTTACGGCTTGCACTAATGCTTCGGCATCGGCAACGGTACTAATGGCGGGCATCATAATGCCCATGACGCCCGCATCCAGAAACTGTAAAATAAGCTTTTGGTCATTGCTGCGAACACGAGCCAGGGGTGTAATACCGGTTAGCTCACAGGCGCGTACGATGTCCTGAACCTGAGCCGTTGTGACGGGGCTATGTTCACCATCGATCATGTAAAAATCCAGCCCCGAAAAGCCACAAAGTTCGGCAACGGTCGGATCGCTGCTATTGGACAGAACACCCAGAACGGGTTGGCCGTTTTTAAGCCGGGTTTTAACGATATTTTGCTTCATAGTATAAGCAAAACGGGCACCTGGCCACGCTTTACTGCATTTTATCCGAAATATAGTAGGTTGCTACCTTACAACCGAATTGCCTTTAGCTGAAACCCGGATACCGGACGCGAATAATCATTTATAGCTGTTCATAAGTTGTTGATTTGCGTTATTTTACAGCGTCAAATCTACACAAAGAGCCAAATCAGGCTTTATCCCTTCTCGTTCTATGCGCTGGTTAGTTTTGATTCTTCTTTTGCTACCGCAGGTTGGACAGGCGCAGCCCCCCTTTTCGATTCGCCACCTTACCACAAACGATGGACTGTCGCAAGGTTCCTGCTTCTATATCCTGAAAGATTCGAGGGGATTTATGTGGATGAGCAGCCAGGATGGCCTAAACCGATACGATGGGAGTCGGTTCACGGTTTACAATTTTAACGAACAGGATTCAACTACACTCGGCAAAGGTGAGGTGCGTGGAGTGATCGAAGACCCAAATGGTGACCTCTGGATAGGCACCGAAGAATGCCTGAACCGCTATCGGCGGCATAGCGATTCGTTCGAGCGTGTATACGCTATGGATAGCCGGGGCAAACGTCTTCCTGCCCTTCAGGAACCTTTTTTTGCCGACGATTCAACCGTTTGGTATGCCAGCAATCGGGAGGGCATCATGAAGCTGAATTACAAAACGGGGCACAAAACAAGAATTAGCCCCTGGGTGAAGCCCAAATTCAGTATCAATACCGAATGGATAATCCATCAGCCAGACCAGCAGGCTTTGCTTTATCTGCTGCCAGTGGGCTTTGCCCGTTACAATTACCGGACCCATCAGCTTACTACCTTTCTGACCGGCAAGTCGACCGATCAGCCTTTCAAGGGGCTATCAACTGAACCCTTCAGAAGAGCATTCTTGTTTCAGTCCATACATCGCTGTCATGTACCGGGCGTTCACTATGGCCATTACTGCTTTGCCGGACCTCAGGGAATTTTTGAGTTCGACGCCAAGCTGACTCACTTGCTGCGGTATCATCCAATCCGAACCGGCCTTGGCCTATTTCGGCTAACGAGTATGGACGAAGACAAACAGGGGCGCTGGTGGATTGGTGCCGAGGGGTCTGGGGTGTGGCAGTATGACCCGGACACAATGACCTTAGTTCGCGAAATAACCCCCGGCCCTACCCTTTCCAATTCACTCATGACGAACCAGATCTCGGCTGTGTACGTCGATGACCTGGGGCTCGTTTGGGCAAATGGCGATCCGTTTGGCATCGATGTCATTTATCCAAACGCCTACACGGTGGAAACCTTTCCCGATGATCCGCTCAATGTCTATGACCTGAACAGACACCCGATTCGGGGCTTGTGCGAAGACAGGCAGGGGCGAATCTGGATCGGGACGGTAGATGGCGGCATCCGACGCTTTGATCCGGCTACCGGCCTTATGCAGGCCTACACCTCAGCACAGGGGGTACCCACCGAAGGCAACGTCCGGCATATATTTCGTACCCGAGACGGCCGAATCCTGGTGACAAATTTGCAGGGTTTACTGCGTTACGACCCTTTCCACGACCGCTTTGTTGAATTGCCGAATCCTCTCTGTTCCGACCCGGACTGCCGGTTTGCACGGGGTATCTGCGAGTTGCCTGACGGTCGATTTGTGATGGCTACTTTTGGCGGGCTTTTCATCCTGACAAACGACCTAAAACCCATTAGCCGTATCGATCCGGACGGTACTTTTTTCGGCTCTCTCCATTTCGATCCGGCTACTAACCTCCTGTATGCGGGCCGGCGCGATCAGGATCTGGCCGTCTATCGATACCGGCGTAATGGCAGCCCGACATCGGCGCCACGTAAAGACTTGTTGACACTTGATTACATAACTCTGTCGGGCCACAACGTCATGGATTTCTTTGTCGATTCGGTACGTCATTGCCTGTGGCTTTCTACGGATCGGGGCCTGGTACGGTTTGATCCGGTCACCCGGCGCGTCATTCGAACCTATACCATTCGCGATGGACTACCCAATAATGTGGTGTATGGCATGCTTCCCGACCGGAAAGGGCACTTCTGGTTAAGCACCAACAATGGTCTGGTTAAGTTCAACCCAACCAATGTGACGTTTGCTCCGGTTGTATCGACCAAGGGGCGGGAATACAACAGCCACGCGCTGCTGGCAGGGTCTGATGGGACGTTTTACGCAGGTGGTGTGCATGGGTTAGATCGATTCATACCCGAGCAGCTTGAAACTTACAAAGCCAATGTTCCAGTTCGAATCATTAGCTTCGACGTCAATGATCTTCCCTATCGCACGAATGGCTTCGTGGGCGAAACCGGCCGGGTCTCCCTATCTCATGAGCAAAATACGCTCTCTATTGGCCTGGCAACGCTGGATTACTTCAGCAATGGTAAAAACCAGATTGCCTACACACTGTCTGGTATTGATCGTGGCTGGGTCAACTTGAAAAATACCAATGTTGTACGCTATGCAGACCTGCCTCCGGGTGATTATACCTTCCGGGCCAGGGCCACCGATGCGCGCGGAAAGCTTACCCCAGCCTTACAGCTAGCCATTACCATTCATCCGCCCTACTGGCAACGCTGGTGGTTCCGCTTGCTCGGCACACTGGTTATTGTGGGTTGTGCAGCCATCTGGATAAATGCTTATAATCGGCAAAAACTTAACCAGCAAAGACGACTACTGCAGAATACATTGGCCACGCAGGAAGACGAGCGCCGACGAATTGCCCGGGATCTGCACGATGATGTGGGAAATACCCTGGCAGCAATAAAAGGTGTTCTTGGATTAGCGCGGGAACGCCTTGGCCAGGCCGAGCAGATGCCTGAAGTCGACAAGGCCTATACCATGATCGACAAAGCGGGGAATGACCTTCGTACCATTACCCACGACCTGATGCCCATCGAGTTCGAAACCTATGCGTTGCCCGACGTGGTGGGGCAGTTGGTTGACCGGGTAAATCAATCATCACGGACAGCATTTGCGTACATACTGTTTGGAGAAGTTAATCGACTAAAGCCCGAACGCGAACTGGTTGTTTATCGAATTATTGCAGAATTAGTACAGAATGCCCTCAAACATGGAGGAACAGGAATGGCGATTGTTCAGTTAGGTTACCACCCGAAACACATGAGTGTTCTGGTAGATACCCCCTTGCAGAACAAAGAGGTCACTCCTTATCAAATCAACCAACTTGTCACCGGTATCGGTCAAAAAAACATAAACTACCGGGCGGAATATCTGCATGCAACGCTCACTACCGACAGCAATGAAGACAGTTATATTGTAATGCTCGACGTTCCTTATGACACAAGCAGTTTCTAACCCCGTTACGATTCTGATTATTGACGACCATCGCCTGTTTAACGATGGCCTGGGACTTATGCTGGCCGATGTGCCCGATATGCGTATCGTAGGCCATGTCTATCATAGCAGCGAGGCCGTTCAGCAGGTAGAGAAGCACCACCCGGATGTGCTGATCATTGATTTTAACATGCCCGACATCGACGGCCTTGCACTAACCCGCCAGCTCATTGCGCAACTCGGTCAGCAACGAATCCTGATCCTGAGCATGTACGGTGAAGCCCGGCACATCAGTGACTTTAGAAAGGCGGGTGCCCTGGGCTATATGCTGAAAACCTCGACAAAAGAAGAACTACTAACGGCCATTCGGGCCGTTGCCCGGGAACTACCTTACTTCGATTCTAAACTCGCCGATAACAGGCAGTTCAGTAATCATTCTGATGACATCTTTCTGAAGAAATACAAACTTTCCCCCCGCGAGGTAGAAATAATCCGGCTCATCAAAGATGGCTTGAGTAGCCCACAGATTGCGGAGAGAATCAATTTAAGTCAACATACCGTCGACACGCACCGAAAGAATATTCACACCAAACTAGGCATCAATACGGTTGCAGACCTGGTTCGATTTGCCCTTGAAACAAGCATATAGCCTACTTAACATATAAATATACCCGGATTATGGTATTGTGCTCGTAATAGGTTTTCTCAAACTTTACGTGCTTTTATGCACACCATTAGTTTTTCTGAAAATCGCCCAATAAACGGTCGCCCCAATTGACAAGGGAGCGGCCGTTTATTATTAGAAGAATAAATTCGTTGCCACCCGAAACGTATTGCAATGCGCTTCCACAATATCGGTTAGCCGGGGGGAGTAGCCCCCACCCATCGACACCGTAATGGGCAGGTTGTTTTTTATGGCCTGTTCAAAGACGAACACATCACGTTGCCGACAGCCATCCCGGCTCACAGCTAGTTTACCCAACCGGTCAGAGGCCAGAATATCCACTCCAGCGACATAAAAAAGGAAATCGGGCTGCTGCTGTCTGATCAGGCGAGGCAATGAGTCGTAAAGGGTGTTCAGATAAAAGTCATCGGTGGTCCCGGTGGGCAGATCAATATCCAGGTCAGATGTCTCTTTTCGAAGGGGATAGTTATCAGCACCGTGCATACTGAATGTAAACACCCGCGATTCTGTCTGAAACATGACGGCGGTGCCGTTTCCCTGATGAACATCCAGATCTACAACCAGTATTTTTTTCGCCTGCCCCATTGCAAGAAGGTAGTTGGCCGCTATGCCTACATCATTGAGCATACAGAAGCCTTCGCCCCGGTCAGGAAATGCATGATGCGTTCCACCGGCGATATTCATCGCTACCCCATCCCGTTGCGCCAGCTGCGTACAATCGATAGTACCCTGCGTGATAATCCATTCGCGGTCGATGAGTTCAGGTGTCAGGGGAAAACCAATCCGGCGCATCATTCTTGGATCGACTGTACCGGATTTCAACGCCTGAACGTACTCAGCGGTGTGAACGCCCAGCGCCCAGCGGTCGTCAACCGGTTCAGGACCGAAGAAGTTAGTCTCCGTACAGGTGCCTTCGTAAAGAAGTTGTTCGTGAATCAGTTCATACTTAAGCATGGGGAAGCGATGCCCCTCCGGCAACCGTAACCGGTATACCGGCGAAAACGCAATCTGAAGCATAGAAGCAAACGAAGCCCGTCCCGTTCGATAAGAGATGTATTTTTATTAACCCGTTCAGCAGCGAATCTGTTACCCAACGTTGCATTTTCGTGGTTCTTAGGGTTTACCCCAGTACTATGAAAACAGCAATTATTACGGGCGGAGGTCAGGGAATTGGCCGGGTTACCACGCAATACCTGCTCACACACGGCTATAATGTAGCCGTGTGGGAAGCCGATAGCGATGCACTTACCGAACTTCAGGAGTCCTTTACAACCTCGTTAGCCCAGCTTCTCTTCGTTGCCTGCGATGTCTCCAGCGAGGACCAGGTCAAAAAAGCCGTTGAACAGACATTGTCACATTTCGGGCAAATCGACGTCTTAATTAACAATGCAGCGCTGATGACGGTAAAGCCTCTCGACAAGCTAACGTTCGATGAATGGAACACGGTTATTGGAACAAACCTTTCCGGTCCGTTTTTGTGTGCTAAATATGCAGCTCCTCACCTGGCCGAACAAAAAGGGAGCATCGTTAATTTGTGTTCTACACGGGCCTTCCAGTCAGAACCCGATACGTTTGCGTATTCGGCCAGCAAGGGCGGCATTTTGGCACTTACTCATTCGCTGGCGATTAGTCTGGGGCCAAACGTTCGTGTCAATGCCATTAGTCCAGGCTGGATTGATGTATCGGCAATAAAGAAAAAAGCAAATGCCAAAGCGGACAAGCTTCGACCTGAAGATCATAGCCAGCACCCGGCGGGGCGCGTGGGCCAGCCAGAAGATGTTGCCCGTATGATACTCTTTCTGATCAGTCCGGAGAATAGTTTCATTACCGGGCAGAACTTTGTGGTAGATGGGGGAATGACACGAAAGATGATTTACGCATGATCAACTATAAATACAGTCAAACATCCCTTCCCCTTATCTAGTTAGTATCGTCTAGTTGTTGGGATAGTTCTACTCTATTTGTTTCTTGAATCAGCGTTCCCATTCTGAATTGACGACCAAAAACACATTTTCAACCTTCTTCATCTCCTATGAATATAGAACTTACTACTGCTTCAGAAACCGCTCCACTCGAAGTGTTGGACTTGCAGGTTTCTTCTCTCCGGACGGCCGGTAAATCACTGCTATCCGTAAAGCTATTGTGCCGCAGTGAGCGGTATGCAAACCACTTGCAGATGCCTTCTTTATCCTGGTTCGACGCCAGCCAGTTGCAGCGTTTTTCTCAGGAACTGGCCACCGCTCAGTACCCGGAAACCAGTCGGATTGATCTGATTGATGCCGGCATTCGCCTGACGGGTTCCGTACGGCGGCTGGCCGGTATGTGGACAGCAGGCCGTACTATCCGTATCGAGCCGCTGCCCTCATCGGCAACTCAGTTTACTACTTTTACAATTCATGCCTCACCCAACGACATCAAGACGTATGCGAGTACATTATACAGTCGGCTGTGGGAATTGTTCACCAAGTAAAAAACTGAACCTTGCTTTTCGGGTTATTCAGATAGAGATACCCCAAACTTTCAGGCTCACTTATGGAAAATACGAACCAGGATGCTATGCTCAATGAGCAATCGCGCACATTCGATCCCGGCACTGGCGGAACGGCTCAAACGCCAGACGACAGTATTCTAATCAATCAGGATTATAATCCGACCGATTTAGCCGGCGATGTTAACGCGCCCCCTACTACCCCAACAGACGAAGAAGAGGCCGCTACTGGCAACGACGGAACCGGTGCCTTTTCGGGCAGCCCCAACATGGAAGTAGATTCTGGTAATTACGGTAATGGAGACACACTAGGAAATAACGATGGAACGGAGCCCGACCCGGAATTAACTGATCCAATAAGTTAAGACAGTGGCAGCATCCCAAACTAATTTCCGTTACTAAAAATGGCTCACCAATCAAGGTGAGCCATTTTTAGTAACGGAAATTTCTATTTGAAATCTGGTTCTGGCTTAGATTAAACTGGAACCACTCGTTGATGAACTGCTACCGGTATTGTAACCCGTTGTCGACGAACTATCCCCATAGCGAGTACCATCAGGATTTACTGAGCCATACTGATCTGCACTGCTACCGGTACCGGCATATTGGCTACCACTATATTGACCCTGAGTACCATACTGGCTGGAACCCGAAGACGAGTTATCATCTTCCGAAGCAGCGCGCTGGTTGATGAACGATTCGGCTAATTGAGTCAATTTTCTATCGGTATTTTTTTCTTCGTCAAGCGTTTGCTGTAACATACGGGCGGCATCCGAATAACCCAGCACACTAGCTAGCGTTACGGCTGATCCATAGGCGGCAATTTCGTGGTGCTCGATTTTCTGTCCGGCTATAATTAGTCCGGCATCACGGGTTAAGGAGCCCGATTCGGTTTCGGAGACGACCATCTGAGCGTCGTCGACCAGACCGTCTATAGCCGCACAGGTTTTGTCATCCACTTCTACTCCGATGCTGCGAAATACATCCTCCAGACGAGCAACCTGCCCACGGGTTTCTTCCTGGTGTTGTAGAAACGCGTTCCTCACTTCATCGGTTGTAGAAGCATCTGCCTGCTCGCCAAGAGCGTCTACTGCTTGCTTTTCAGCATAATAAATTCCCTTCAATTCACTAACGAAAAGGCTTTGCAGGCCTTCCCGCGTATCGTTGTCATTACCACTAAAGAAATTTGCGATTTGACTTCCTAGAGATGCCATGATTTTGTTGGGTTAGTTACTAATGATTTGCCCACCATATGACTAAAACCATGCCATGCACTGATACTGTGCAGCTTACGAATCAGGCCATTTCAATGTTGACTATGTTTTTCTACAGAATCTGTAGAGTAGTGTCCCTTTTACCACAAATTGCCCCATAATCAGGCAATTAACTTATCCAGACCATAGTCTCATTAACTGTTTTTATTTAAAACACGGGGTCTCCTGCTTGGTTACTGACTTGTTTAAGCCTTTAATTCCGAGCAAACAGCGATCCCTCGTTTCCCGAACGTTAAGGGCGTAAACAATAAACTCAACGTATTATAAATTAAATTCTTCACATGAAAAACGTAGTCAAGCCGACTATCTTATCAGGGCTGATTGCCGCAGGTTTTCTTGTTTCCTGTAGTAAAGATGAGGTCTTCAATGCCCAGATTCCTGAGACAAACCAGCAACCGACCACCGCTCAGGTGAATGGTAATGTTTTTGAACCCGCTCTGGTAGCCGCAACCGATGCGCGGATTGCTCAACTCAAACTCCCAGCTGGTTTCACCATCGCCAAATTTGCCGATCAGCTTGGCAAACCCCGAATGCTGACGGTTAGCGCAACAGGCAATGTATATGTTACCAGCCGCGATGCCGGGACCGTTACCTTACTTCGCGATACAAACAATGATGGCAAATCAGATCAAAGTCAGGTAGTAGCCAGGATCAAGGATGTTCACGGTCTGACAATTTTTTCGGGCAAAATGTATCTGGTAGCCATCCACGATGTGTATTCGGCAACGATAAATGCAGATGGTACGCTGGGAACTCCGCAACAGATTATGACCGGCCTTCCTGATGCGGGTCAGCACCCAAACCGTACCATTGGGTTCGGCCCCGATGGGTTCATGTATATCACCGTGGGTAGTACCTGTAACGCCTGTGCTGACTCTAATCCCGAAAGTGCAACCATCCTCCGGGCCAATCCAGACGGGACAGGACGGCGGATTTACGCGAAAGGGCTGCGTAATACCATTGGCTTTGGCTGGCACCCCGAAACGAAAGAACTGTACGGATTCGACCATGGCATTGACTGGCTCGGCGACGAACAGCAGAAGGAAGAATTGAATCTGATCAAAGACGGGGCTTTTTACGGATGGCCTTATATTTATGGCGACGGCAACTACAACCCCCATCCAAGGCCCATGGGCGACACCACTTACGCGCAGATTCTGGCTAAAACGACCTTACCTTTCTTACAATACGATGCGCACGCAGCTCCGCTGGGAATGGTATTTTACACAGGCAGTGGCGCATCGGGAGGCTTTCCCGCCGAATACCAGAACGATGCTTTCGCTACCATGCGTGGCTCCTGGAACCGCAGTCAGCCTTCAGGCTATAAAGTAGTGCGGGTACATTTTGACGCGGGTAAACCCACGCGCATTGATGATCTGGTAACGGGTTTTGTTGTCGATAACAACCAGGCTCAGTTTGGGCGGCCCGTGGGCATTGCCACTATGCCCGATGGGTCTCTGCTATTTACTGATGACAACAACGGAATTATTTACCGGGTAAGCTACACCAAGTAAAGCAAAAAAGCCCACCTTCCAGGTGGGCTTTTTCATTCTTGTTAGTGACCGATACGGGAATCGAACCCGTGTTACCGCCGTGAAAGGGCGATGTCCTAACCGCTAGACGAATCGGCCGTCTTGTTTAAAAGACCCACCCTTTTGACTTTCTGTCGCTGTGGTGGCGAATCGTGGTGCAAAGGTAAGGCAAGAATTTTAAAGTGCAATAGTAGGCATCAAAAAAAATTAAAAAAAAGGGTTCCTGAGCGTTTTAGTGCTATTTTTGAGGAGGTTAGCATTCAAATTTTTTTTCGCCTTCATGAAACATTTTTTGCTGCTGGCGGGCCTAACGGTCGCGTCACTGTCGGCTTCAGCACAGTCAACATCCTCTTCGTCAACATCTTTATCCCCATCTGCTGCGATTGATTCGCCCGCAAAATTTCTGGGTTATCAGATTGGTGAACGCTTCACACCACATCATCGGGTGCTGGCCTATGCCGAGCAGGTAGCTCGTCAACTGCCCAGCCGGATAAAATTAATTCCGTATGGCACTTCTTACGAAGGTCGCCAGCTGATGGTGGTGGCTATCGGCTCGGAAGCAAACATGAGTCGTCTGGAAGAAATCAGGACCAATAACCTAAAGCGCATTGGTCTGATGGATGGAACGCCAACAGCTTCTTCCCAACCGCCTATTGCCTGGCTCAGCTACAACGTTCACGGCAACGAGGCCGTCAGTTCCGAAGCCTTCATGGATGTATTGTATCACCTGCTTAGTTCATCCGATGCCGTGGCGAAAAAAATTATGAGCACCACGGTTGTCATTCTCGATCCCGGCCTTAACCCCGATGGCCACGATCGGTATGTGAACTGGTATAACCAGATGCAGGGTCGCGTGGCCGACCCTATCCCCTCGGCTCGTGAACACAACGAACCTTGGCCGGGCGGGCGCTATACACACTACCTGTTCGACCCAAACCGTGACTGGGCCTGGCAAACGCAGGAAATCACCCAGCAGCGTATGGCGCTCTACCAGCAATGGATGCCCCAGCTACATGGCGATTTCCACGAAATGGGCGTTGAAAGCCCCTATTATTTCGCGCCATCGGCCAAGCCTTATCACGAAGACGTTACCCCCTTCCAACGGCAGTTTCAGCAAACGATTGGTCAATATTGCAGCCGCTACTTCGACAAAAACGGCTGGCTCTATTACACCCGTGAACGGTTCGATCTGTTCTACCCAAGCTATGGCGATACCTACCCGACCTACAACGGCGCCATCGGCATGACCTTTGAACAGGGCGGCAGCGGCCGGGCTGGACTGGCTATTGAAAAAGCCGATGGGGACACCCTCACGCTTCGCCAGCGAATTGATCACCATTTTGCCTCCAGTATTGCCACGCTCGAATCCGTAGCCGACCGGCCCACTGAAATCGTGAAGGAGTTTGGCCAGTTCTTTGATAAATCCCGGAATACACCCATTGGTGCGTACAAAAGTTACGTCATCAAATCCAGTGGCGATGCCGGGCGTATTAAAGCACTGCAACAACTGCTGGAACGAAACAAAATCAGTTACGGCTACGCAGGCAAAGCTCAGAATGTAGCCGGCGGGTTCAACTACACGACTCAGAAAACAGATAAAACGGTAGCCATCACAGCCGACGATATTGTGATCAGCGCGTATCAGCCTAAATCGACTCTATTGAAGATCCTGTTCGAGCAGAATTCAAAACTGGAAGATTCGGCAACGTACGATATCACAGCCTGGTCGCTGCCGTACGCCTTTGGCTTACAAACGTATGGCCTGACCACCCGGCTCAATCCGGGAAGCACGCAACTCGCTACGGCTACACCAGCCGCTGCGGTAAACCCACAAACTCGCCCATATGCGTATGTGGTTAAGTGGCAGTCGCTTCCGGCGGTGCAAATGCTGGCTGGGCTCCTGAAGCAGAAAATACGCGTACGGGCCGCCGAAAAGCCCTTCGAACTGGAGAATAAAACCTACCCGTCGGGCACGCTGATCGTGACACGGGCAGGTAACGAACGCTTTGGCGACCGATTCGATGCATTAGTTCGGGCGGAAGCTACCCGGACGGGGGCTGATTTGACACCAGTGCAGACAGGTTTTGTCACGACGGGTTCCGACTTTGGGTCCGATTTCGTTTCGGGCCTGAAAGCCCCACGTGTGGCGGTGGTTGTGGGCGAAGGTACTCCTCCCCCATCGGCGGGCGAAGTGTGGCACTACTTCGACCAGGAACTTCAATACCCCATTACGCTGGTTGACGGTAATACACTGGGCAATGTGCAGTGGAACAAGCTGGATGTGCTGATTCTGCCGACAAACTACAATTACAGCCGCTTTCTGAATGAAAAAACCCTGAACGCCATCAAAGAGTGGGTCCGGGCGGGTGGAAAACTCATTGCCATGGAACGGGCTGCGTCGTTTTTGGCCGGTAAGGATGGGTTTGAGCTAAAAGAAAAGGAAGATAAATCAGCTGATAAGAGCAAAAAGGGAGATAATACCGACACGCTCAAACGCTATATCGATCGGGAACGAACCGCTGTTTCTGATGATATACCAGGCAGTATCTACCGGGTAAACATAGATACCTCGCACCCGCTGGGTTTTGGTTTGTCGGGCGGTTATTATTCCCTGGTACAAAATGCTTTTAACTTTGATTACCTGAAGGAAGGCTGGAACGTTGGCTATCTGAAAACGGATAACTACGTCGCTGGTTTTTCGGGCAAAAACGCCAAGGAAAAGTTAAAAAATACCCTGGTGATGGGTGTTCAGTCCCTCGGTCGGGGCAGCGTTGTTTACCTGGCCGATGATCCGCTGTTCCGGGGTTTCTGGTACAACGGAAAGCTTCTGTTCGCCAATGCCGTATTTATGGTCGGCAATTAATTCATTTGTTTTATTTAAAATGCATAAACGCAACGGCCGATTGGTCGTTGCGTTTATGTTTTTATGTAGTATCGGGGTAAATTTGCACCCTTCTACTCTTTTCGTATTGCTTTATAACGCATTTACTTGGTGAAATTTTTACTGATTTTTTCGCTGTTCTTTTCACTCATCTATTCTTTACCTGTACTGGCTCAAAAGAAAAATGAGCAGTATCAGTTGCATATTAGCCAGGCAACCTCGTCGGTTATCGTAGATGGTGCGGTTGATGAACCAGCCTGGCAAGCAGCCGAAGTGGCAACCGATTTCTGGATGGTGTTGCCCATGGACACCAGCCGCGCCAAGGTTCGTACGGAGGTCCGTATGACTTACGACGACCACAATATGTATCTGAGCGCCGTATGCTACCACGGTGATGTACCTGGCCCATATATAGTCGAATCACTCCGGCGAGACTGGGCATTCGGGAAAAATGACAACTTCATTTTCTTCATGGACACCTTCGACGACCAGACTAACGGGTTTACGTTTGGTACCAATGCCGCCGGAGCCCAATGGGATGGTTTGTTGTACGAAGGTGGCAAAGCGAACCTGAGCTGGGACAACAAATGGACATCGTCCGTCCGCAATTACCCAGACCGTTACGTTCTGGAGATGGCCATACCGTTTAAAACCATCCGGTACAAACGGGGCATTTCGCGCTGGGGGATTAACTTCAGTCGGCAGGATTTAAAAACCACAGAGAAGTCATCCTGGACACCCATTCAGCGGCAATTTCCGACGGCCTCTCTG
Organism: Spirosoma sp.; assembly: GCF_026391055.1. GTDB lineage: Bacteria > Bacteroidota > Bacteroidia > Cytophagales > Spirosomataceae > Spirosoma. The sequence goes on from NZ_JAPLET010000021.1 coordinate 19,916, forward strand.
GCCTTAACGGGCGTACTGGTCTGGGACCAGCCCCCACCACAGCCCGGCCCGAACATCTCACTCATCCCCTACATGCTGAGCGGTGTCACGCGTGATTATCAGCAAAATATTCCTAACAAAAGTCGCTTCGATGCCGGACTCGACGCTAAGGTGGCCGTTACCTCGTCATTGAATCTTGACCTAACAGTAAATCCCGACTTTTCGCAGGTTGACGTTGACCAACAGGTAACGAACCTCGACCGTTTTGAGTTATTTTTCCCGGAAAGACGACAATTCTTTCTGGAGAACGGCGATCAGTTTACCAATTTTGGCTATGCCACGATTCGACCATTTTTTAGTCGGCGGATTGGTTTGGGTGGAGTACCCATTCGGTTTGGGGCTCGCCTGAGCGGGAAGCTGAATAAAGACTGGCGACTGGGCGTAATGGATATGCAAACGGGACGGGTCGAAGATATGGGGCCTGGTGTAGAGTCGCTTCCGGCACAGAATTTCGCCGTTCTGGCGTTACAACGTAGGGTTTCGGCGCGGTCGAACATTGGCATGATCTTCGTCAATAAAGAATCGCTTTCCTACACCCCAACGTCCGACAAACCGCTTTATACGCGTTACAACCGAAACCTGGGGCTGGAGTACAACCTGGCCTCGGCTAATAATTTCTGGTCGGGCAAGGCGTTGTACGTTAAATCATTTAGTCCTACCCAATCGGGTGAGGATGCCGTTTACGCGGCCAACCTTCAGTATAACACGCGCCGTTGGCTCATTAGTGGTCAACTGGAATCAGTTGGAAAGAATTACACGGCCGAAGCCGGTTATGTGCCCCGTCGGGGGTATGAACGCGCGTTGGCAACCGTTGGTTATACGTTTCTCCCAACGGGCAGCGGAGTGCTCAGCCACGGTCCAACGGCAACATCGACGTATTTTTTTGACCCGGCCGGGCGACAAAGCGATAATGAATCTGTTCTTAGCTATGTTGTCACTTTCCGCAGTAAAAGCGTTTTTACGGGCTGGATCGCCACAGACTATGTACGATTACTACAACCCTTTGACCCAACGAATACGGGTCGGCAAACGCTGGCAACGGGTACTGAACACCGCTGGACGGCCTGGGGAACGGACTTCGACTCTAAACCACAGAGTGTATTCACCTATGGTTTTTCGTCCCGTTACGGCGGCTACTATGACAATGGCACCCGTTTAAACCTGGCAGCCGATATTGGCTACCGTTTTCAGCCTTACGTGAGTTTAGCGGCTAGTGCCAACTACAACGATATTCGGTTGCCCCAACCCTGGGGCCAAACGACGTTCTGGCTTGTAGGCCCGCGTTTCGACGTAACCGTGACCAATACCCTGTATCTGACCACGTTTGTCCAGTACAACGAGCAGCAAAAGAACATGAATGTCAATGCGCGCGTACAATGGCGCTACAAGCCCGCATCCGATTTTTTCTTGGTGTATACGGATAATTATTTACCTAATTCAGCACAGATCGGCCAGGATGTGGCGGGGTTTTTCTCGGTCAAAAACCGCGCGTTGGTATTAAAGTGGACTTACTGGTGGAATATCTGATTTTGTGCCGTAAACAAACGGTGCCAATGTCAGTTGTTTAAGCAATCTACCAGCGGTAGTCATGACTACTACACACTTAAAACCAACGATTATGAAAACGCTTCTGCGCTATTTCCCCACGGCCCTGGTCGCCGTACTCCTGACGCTCACGCTGACCAGTTGCGCAGCTATTGGCGACATATTTAAAACCGGTGTCTGGACAGGCGTTATCCTGGTTGTTGTCGGTATCGGCGTTGTCATCTGGATTGTCTCAAAGCTATTTGGCGGTGGTGGCGGCAACAGCAATGTTTAGCCGGTTAGCATATATAGCCTTACGCACAAAAAAGCCGAATCCATTCAGGATTCGGCTTTTTTGTTATTTATTAAAGCTGGCTTAGGCAACCAGTTCCAGTAAGCCATCACGTTGAAGAACCGCGCGCTGCCGTTCGGCTAAGTCGTCGGATGCGCGCATGAGCGGCAACCGAACCTCGGCCGAAATTATGCCCATAATCTCCAGAATACTTTTTACCCCTACCGGATTGCCTTCCTCGTAGAGGAGCGGGTCGATACGCAGGAAATGGGAAAGTTCTTTACGGGCAAAAGCAAAATCACCCTGTAAAGCAGCATCGATCAGGCCCGTAAATTTAGCCGGGAATGCATTGGCAATCACCGACATTACGCCTACACCACCAATGCTGATGATGGGCACAGCCTGCACATCGTCGCCGGAAATCAAAAGGAAATCCTCGGGTTTATCGCGGGCAATTTCCATGCACTGCTCAATCACACAAGACGCTTCTTTAACACCGATTATGTTGGGATGCTGGGCCAGTTCGCAAATTGTTTCGGCTGACATGTTGATGCCCGTCCGAAACGGAATATTATACAGGATAACCGGAACTGGACTGGCGTCGGCAACGCGGGTAAAATGCTCAATGACGCCCCGCTTGCCGGGCTTATTGTAGTAGGGACAAACCGACAGAATAGCATCGACACCATCAAAATCAATATCCTTCATGCCCGACACGACATCGGCAGTGACGTTACCCCCCACCCCAAAAACGATAGGCAGATTCTTTGGATTGTTTTCCTTAAGGTATTGGAGTAACTGTTTCTTCTCCTGCTTCGTCACCGTTGGCGATTCGCCGGTGGTGCCCTGAAGGACGATATAGCGAACGCCCCCATCGGAGATGTGGCGAACGACACGGCCGAAGCCGTCGAAATCAATTGATTGGTCAGCGGTAAAAGGCGTCACGATAGCAACACCCACGCCGTGAAATTTGGTATCCATTAGGGGAAACAGGAATGTATATTATGACAAAGTTACGGGAATTTATAGAGCCGTCATGCGTTTAGGCTACCATAATGAACGAGAAATCTTGCGGCACGATGTCAGCGGGTGTTTTAACGCATACACCTCATCGTGAATCGCAACCGGTTTACACAACCAGCATCGCCATAAACTCGTCTTCGCCAATCATGGGGACGTTCAGTTTCTTCGCTTTTTCAACCTTGGATGGTCCGGCATTTTCGCCTACGATCAGGTAATTTAGCTTTTTCGAGATTCCACTGAGTAGTTTACCACCATTGGCCTCAATCCGGGACTCCAGTTCCTCACGGCTGAAATTGGCAAAGGTTCCGGTATATAGAAATGTTTTGCCGGTCAGGGTGTCGCCTTCCTGTTCCACTACTTTTTTCTCTCCCGCGAATTGCAACCCTGCCGCCCTCAGTCGTTCCACAAACTCCCGGTTGTCGGCATCACCAAACCAGGCGACGACACTCTCTGCAATACGCGGGCCCGTATCCGGAACGGCCAGCAACTGCTCTTGTGTCGCATTCATAATGGCATCCATCGACCCGAAGTAATCAACCAGCTTCTCGGCGGTGGTATTGCCCACGTAACGGATACCCAACCCAAATAAAACATTGGCAAAAGGCTGCGATTTCGAGCGCTCTATGGCCGTGAGTATGTTCTCAACCGTTTTTTCGCGAAAACTGACGACACGTTTTTTACCGGTCTCCTCCATTAAAAACACCTTTTCAATCCCCAGTAGGTCCGTCGCCTTCAGGTCATACAAATCGGCGGGGGTCTGTACCAGCCCACGGTCGATCAGGAGTTCAATTTTTCCCTCGCCCAGGCTTTCGATATTCATAGCCCGTCGCTGAATGAAATGCTCAAAGCGGGCCTGCCGCTGGGGCGGGCACCCCTGCTCATTGGGGCAGTAAAAGTGTGCTTCCCCTTCTTTTCGGATAAGCGCTGTTCCACAAGCGGGGCAGGTGGTAGGGTAAATAATCGGCTGGCTTTTATCGGTACGCCGGTTCAGGTCGACACCTGTTATTTTCGGGATAATTTCCCCTCCCTTTTCCACAAAAACGGTATCATGCATCATTACGCCTAACCGCTCGATTTCGTTGGCGTTGTGTAGCGAAGCCCGTTTCACAACAGTGCCCGCCAGCAATACGGGAGTCAGCAGGGCAACCGGTGTGACGGCTCCCGTACGGCCCACCTGATACTGAATGCCGTTTAGCTCCGTACTGGCGGCCATTGCCTTGTATTTAAAGGCAATAGCCCAGCGTGGACTTTTGGCGGTGTAGCCCAAATCCCGTTGCTGATCGTATCGATTCACCTTAATCACGATACCATCGGTACCAAGGGGCAGATCGAATCGTTTGGTTTCCCATTCGTTAATGTACGCCATTACCTCCTGAATGTTTGTACACTTCCGCCAGGTTGGCGACACATTGAACCCCCAGTCATTCATGGCCACCAGGCTCTCTTCATGAGTTTGAAAAATATCTGTATCGGATAAAAACGAATACAGATAACAATCGAGCCGACGTTTGGCGACCGCGCCGGAGTCCTGTTGCTTAAACGTTCCGGAGGCTGCATTTCTTGGATTTGCCAGCAGCGGCTCACCAATATCCTCCCGCTCTTTATTAATCCTATCGAATTCAGCTAACGGCAGAAATCCTTCGCCACGTACTTCGAAAAGGGTTGGAAGGGCAGCTACAACTGGGTCAGATTCTGGTTGCGTGTGTGTGGCCTTGTGTCCAGCGCCTATACGCAGAGGGACAGTCCGGATGGTTCGAATATTATTGGTAATATCATCACCCCGGACGCCGTCGCCACGGGTTGCACCCTGTACCAGTACTCCATTTTCGTAAGTTAGGCTAAGGGCTACACCATCAAATTTCAGCTCACAAATGTATTCGTACGTTTGCCCGTTCAGCCCTTTCTGTACGCGTTTGTCGAACTCGATGAGGTCTTCTTCAGAATACGTATTCCCCAGCGAAAGCATCGGGAAGCGGTGATAAACCGTCTTGAATTCCTTGCTGATAGTCCCCCCCACACGAGCCGTTGGCGAGTCGGGCTGCCTAAATTCGGGGTACTGATTTTCCAGAGCCGTTAAGTCGGCAAGTAACTTATCGAAGGTAAAATCGTCTACTTCCGAGATGCTGTTCTGGTAGTATTGAAAATTGTACTGATTCAGTCGGTTCGTTAGGTCAATGATTTGTTCTTCCGGATTCATAATATACTTCTCAATCGTTAGGCAGCCGTTCTCAGCTTTTGTTCACTGGACATCAGTTTAGCCGTTATCCAAAACTTCCTTTGTTCTAAACGGGCAACATCGTTATTGTTTCTTCGTTCATCCAAAAAAAAGTATTTTTACGGGATAAAAAAGTTGTGTGTTTAGAGTGGTCAGTTTTCAGTTAATTGTTTTTTTGATTCAATATACTCAGAAGTGCTGACTATTAGGCCTCAACTATTGCCTTACGTCCATGATAAAGCCTCTTATTGCTCCATCGCTGCTTGCGGCCGACTTTGCTAACTTGCAACGCGATCTTGATTTAATTAACCGGAGTGAGGCTGATTACCTTCATTTTGATGTCATGGATGGCGTCTTTGTGCCAAATATTTCGTTCGGTTTTCCCCTCCTTAAGGCGGTTCATGAACATTGCAAAAAACCGCTGGACGTCCATCTGATGATTACGGACCCCGACCGTTATCTGGAAGCGTTTGCCGAAGGGGGTGCCTCCACTATCCATGCCCATTACGAAGCCTGCCCCCATCTGCACCGGACGCTTTCCCGCATTCGTGAATTGGGTTGCCGGGCGGGGGTTGCCCTGAACCCACACACGCCTGTTTCCGGACTGGTCGACGTGCTTGAGCAAATTGACGTTATCCTGATCATGTCCGTCAATCCCGGTTTTGGGGGGCAGGCATTTATCCCGCACACAATTCAGAAAATTGCGGGACTCAAACAGTTTTTGCAGACAAATCAATGCCCGGCCTTAATTGAGGTTGATGGTGGCGTTAGTCTATCCAATGCTCAGTCCCTGCTCAATGCCGGAGCGGATATGCTGGTAGCGGGTAGCTCCGTCTTTAACGCGCCCGACCCCTTAGTGGCCATTACTCAGTTAAAAAATAGCCATCTACCGTTGATGGCTTAATCTATCCGTAACATATACTTTACCTGATCTGGTCTAATTTTCATGAATAAATCGTACCTGCACGTCCTGTTAAGTGCGTTGCTACTGGCAACGGGCTGTCAACAAACAAAAACGGACCAAAGCGGAACAGTCATTTCCGATACGACAAAACAGTCCGCTCCCCCCTCTCCCGAGTGGGCTAAAAATGCGACGATTTATGAAGTGAATATTCGCCAGTTTTCGCCAGAAGGAAATTTCAAAGCCGTTGAAGAGCAACTGCCACGACTCAAAGAGTTGGGGGTCGATATTGTTTGGTTGATGCCGATTTATCCAATCAGCCAGAAAAATAAGAAGGGAACACTCGGTAGCCCTTATGCCATTGCGGATTACAAAAACGTTAACCCGGCCTATGGTACACTTGCCGACTTCAAATCCCTCGTTAATCGGGCCCACGCCCTGGGTCTGCGAATCGTGCTGGATTGGGTAGCTAATCACACCGGCCGGGACCACGTTTGGGTAAACGAGCACCCGGACTGGTACACCAAGGTGAACGGCAAAATGATAGCACCCATTGACCCTAAAACCGGAAAGCCTACCGACTGGACCGATGTCGTTGATCTGAATTACAATAACCCCGATATGCGCAAAGGCATGATCGATGCCATGCAGTACTGGGTTAAAGAATGCGGCATTGACGGCTACCGCTGCGATGTAGCGGGGTTTGTTCCGAATGATTTCTGGGCTGAACTACGGCCCCAGCTGGATAAAATAAAAACCGTATTCATGCTGGCCGAATGGGAAGATGAGCCAGACCACTTCAAGAGTTGTTTCAACATGAATTACGGCTGGAGTATGCATACCATGATGAAAGCTGTAGCAAAGGGGGCCCGCACCGCCGACAAAATCGACTCCCTGCGCGAAGCCAACCAGAAACGGTTTCCCAAATGGTACTATCAGATGCTGTTCACGCAGAATCATGATGAGAACGCCAATAATGGCACCCTGGCAGAATCATTCGGTCCCGCAGCCGACGCCCTCGTTGTCCTGAGCAGCACGCTGGAAGGCATGCCGCTGATCTACAATGGTATGGAGGCTAACCTAAACAAACGGTTAGCGTTTTTCGAAAAAGATACCATTGTCTGGAATAATTACCCCAAGAGCGATTTTTACAAAACACTGCTCACACTGAAACACCGTAACCGGGCACTCTGGAACGGATTGGATGGCGGCAGAGCGGTTAAAATCCCGACTGATCACGATGATAAAGTATACGCTTTTTACCGGCAACGGGACAACGACCGCGTCACAGTTTTCCTGAACCTGAGCAATGAGCCCCAAACCGCTCGGCTAACAGGCGATGGGTATGCCGGTACCTATACCGATGTGTTCAGTCATCAGCCGGTTGAACTGAAACCTGAAATCACGATTACGCTAAAACCCTGGGAATACCGGGTCATGACAAACTAGCCATCACTGTTTAACCTTCAGAACGATCCTCAGAGGGCTCCGTTCGACAAATACTGCTTTTTTCAATAGGATTTGCTGCCTATATTAGAGCTTATAGAGCGTTTAATCTTATGCTTACGCGACGTATCCTTTTCTTTAGTTGCCTTTTAATCAGTCCATTCAGTGGCCACACTCAGTCGACCGGGACCCGTTCGGCCGAGTCCCAAAAGCGACCAAACAATCTGGCAGACACTCAGCAGCAATCCAATGGCAATGTGCAGTGGGCCAGTCGGGCAATTGGGGTGTCTTCCGAAAAGAAAGGAGAGCCCTACGGCGAACAGTATAAAGCATCTCAGGCCCTGGGTCGCCCCAGCAAATTACCGAATACGGGCGAAAGTCCCTGTGCCTGGGCACCCTTTTATGCCGATGGCACGGCCGATGAGTGGATACAGGTAGGCTTTGCTAAACCCATGCATGCCCGCCAGGTTGTTATTGCCGAGAATGTAAATCCGGGATCGGTGGTGCGTGTCCTGGCCATCGACTCTAAAGGGACCGAGCACCTGATCTACGAAGCAACAACGATTCAGGCACGACCCGACCCGCTGCTTCGCCTGTTCCCGAAAGATACCGCCTTTCTGTGCACTCAGCTAAAAGTCTTTATCAATGGCGCAGCCCTGAAAGGTATTAACCAGATCGATGCGATTGGTATTTCTGAAGATAGCAAACCCGTTTCGGTGAACTTGAGCATTTCGAAAGACATACCGAAAGAAATCAAGAAAGAGAACCTGGGCAAAACGGTGAATTCAGCCGGGCAAGAGGTGGCTCCCGTCATTTCGCCCGATGGCCGAACGCTTTATTTTACCCGCAATTTCAATAAAGCCAATATTGGTGCATCAGACCGGCAGGACGTCTGGTATTCGACCCTGGAGTCGGGTGTTGGCGGAAATCCATCCGGCTGGAGTGAAGCGGTAAATATCGGCTCTCCCATCAACAATACCGGCGACAACGCCATCAGCGGCATGGCTACCGACGGACGGACGGCCTACCTGATCAATGTGTACCGCCCTGATGGGGGTATGTCGTTTGGTATTTCCAAATCCATCCGGACCAAAACGGGCTGGTCGCAACCGGTCGAATGCCGCATTGCCAACAATTATAACCTTCACGAGAAAAATCAGCTCGAGTTCTGTGTCTCGCCCGATGGGCACGCCATTATTCTGGCCGTACAGCGAAAAGATACAAAGGGCGACCGCGACCTGTATATCTCTTTTCAAAAGGCAGACAACAGCTGGCAGGAACCCGTTTCGTTGGGCAACGTCATCAATACCGCGGATTTTGAGAGTTCTCCCTTTCTGGCAGCCGATAGCCGCACGTTATACTTTACGTCGGGGGGGCATCCCGGTTATGGCAATGGGGATATTTTCGTGTCGCGTCGGCTCGATGATTCCTGGAGTAACTGGAGTGAACCCGAAAACCTGGGGCCAGCAATCAATACAAACGAATGGGATGGATATTTTACCATTCCGGCGTCCGGCGATTATGCGTACCTAAGCTCCCGGTCGGGGTCGCTGGGTGAAGATGATATATTCCGGCTGAAGTTATACCCTGCCATTAAGCCTGACCCTGTTGCCATTATCTCCGGGTTAGTACTGGACTCAAAAACGAAGAAGCCCATTGCCTCGGAGATCGTGTCGACCTTGTTTGGAGAACAGAAACCCCTGACCAAAGTTGACTTCAGCCCCGAAACCGGCGAGTTCAAACTTATTCTGCCAACTCAAAAAACGTACGTGCTGACGGCCACTAAAGAAGGGTACTTCCCAACGATAGAAACCCTGGACCTGAGCAAAGACAAGCGTTTCCGCGACATAAAAAAGAACCTTTACCTCGCTAAAATCGAGGCCGGTCAGACAATCACCATGCGCGAGGTCTTGTTCCAGCAGAGCCAGTTTACTCTTTTGCCCGGTGCCGATGCAGAGCTCGACAAGATGGTTGACATGATGGAAACGCATCCAACGATGGAATTGCTCATCGAAGGCCATACTGATAATCAGGGCGACTGGGAGCCAAATATGAAACTGGCCGAAGACCGCGTGCGGGTGGTAAAAGAGTACCTACTGAAGAAGGGGATCAAGCCCGACCGTATCCAGACCAAAGCTTGGGGACCCAGCAAACCGATTGCCAGTAACGAAACCGAAGAGAAACGTAAACTTAACCGAAGAGTAGAATTCACCATCCTTAAATTGTAAAACCGGTGGGTAGTGGCTTACATTTGTCCCCAAATGCCGAATTCTATCACTTCTGACCGCATGATTACCAATAACCGTTCCGGTTTGTTTGCCCAGTTGAGTTCTCCACGCCTGCTCATTTTTTTGATTCTCCTGTTTGCTTTAGGCCTCCGGCTCTATAAATCCAGCGTTCATGGCCTGTATCTCGATGAAAAATTCACATTAATCAATACCTCAGGCATCTCTCTCGAAGGATATAACCAGCACGATGTGTTTTTTACACCGGGCAAGACCTATTTCACCCCCAAAGAATTCTGGAAAGAAAAGCCCCTAAAAGATTATATCAGGGCCATCATCCAAACCGACATTGGGAATAGCCCCTCTCATTACGCGCTGCTTTGGGCCTGGATACAGGTTTTCGGACTTAGTGACCTTTCCATCCGAATGCCGTCCATTTTGTTTAGTACGCTTATTGTAGGACTGGTCTTTTTGCTGGTTCGACGATACCTGCGTTCCGACTCACTGGCGCTGCTATGTGCCTTTCTGACTGCCATTGAACCTTTTTTCATTGCCTACAGCCACATGGCCCGCAATTATTGCATGACCATATTTATCAGTCTGCTGGGCACTTATCTCTTTCTACGGATTCTGGACCGACGGGCTGAAGGCAAGCAACCCGTTGGCCTCTACATTGGATACGGCTTATCTTTCGCGCTGGCTACGCTCGGCCATTACCTGGCCGTAACTATTTTTTTATGCCATGGGCTTTATCTGGTACTGTTCAATCGCGACCTGAAAACATACATTGGCCTGGGGCTTAGTACCATCGGAGGAGCCGTTAGCCTGATTATTCCCTGGTTCGTGTTTGGCGGGGGGAAGTACACCTTTCAAACCTTAGCGTATCAGGCCAAACTGTATGGCGGGCTAGCCCTGACGAACCCGTACAATAATGGGTTTGGCATCATTCTGCCCGCTACGGTGGGCAATGTGGTGAAGAAATCAATTCCTGTTCTGGCCGATTTGTTTATGTTCTCCAACGGTCTTTCAACAGATACACTCGCTTTCCGGAATCTGGTTATTGCCTTCGCATTGGGCTGTGTGGCGGTGGTGATCATCCACCGGTTTGGCCGGGGGCGCTCCGTACCTGTATGGGTTGGCATTCTGACACCACTGTTGCTGGTGGTCGGATTTGCCTTATATTCCGTACAATCGCCCCGGCTGATTGTGGCTGCCGCTGTTCCTCTATTTTATTACCTGCTGAGTCAGGCATTCATTGGGTACACAAATCGACCTGAGCGCCGGTTTCTGTTTCTGCTGGTGCTGATGAGCACAATACCCACCCTGTTTTTGATTGCCATCGCCTTTCGGAACGGGCATACGTATGGTATTACTCAACGGTATTCCGGCTTTTCCTTCCCCTATGCGCTCATTCTGGTGGGCCTGACCGTTCGGCAGGTGTTCCGCCAGCCGACTTACCTTCGGCTGACACTGGCAGCAGTTCTGCTCTTGCAGGGTTATTACATAGCCGATTTGCTGTACCGCATTTACGAGGATCAGGCGCCAAAATACACGTACTACGGCCACTACCGCATCGAAAACCCGTATGTCACAGCCGCTAACCGCATAAAGAGTATGTATACGCCGGGCGACACCGTTTTATATCCGTCTCCCCGAACAGCGCCACGCGACGAAGTAGAGAATACATATACAACGCATTCAATCATCGACGCACAGTACACAAACCTGTATCTGCCCAAAGACGCTACGTATTACCAGCGTATGGATACCACCCAGACCGACCGTATCATTCTGGTAAAAGGGAAGACAAAACAACGCGTGACAATTTTCGATTTTGAAGGCACCAAATACCGGTACTAATAGTGATCACACAACAGCCCATAACGGATAAATCACGACAACCCGAATTGCCACAGCCAGTGCTGCGCTGGCTGCCGGGTATTTCGTGGGTATTGCTGGGGCTACCAATCCTGTTTTTTGCCTTCGTCTGGCAGTATTATGCCATAGCTATTCCTAAATGGGACGACCACGCCCTGCGGGCTTTTTTGTATTACTCCGATCAGGAATCGACCGTTTCGGGTAAAATCTACCAGCTTTTCCGGCAACATAACGAACACCGGATTGTGTATGACCGGCTCATCACGAGACTCGATTACACGCTGTTTGGGAAGCTCAACTTTGTCCACCTCATGCTGGTTGGCAACCTGAGTCTGGTTGGTTTGCTACTGGTGTTCACCGCTGCACTGCGCCGGTCGATGCCTGGTTCACTAACCGCATTTTATGCCCTCCCGGTTGCCCTATTGCTTTTCAACCTTTCGCAGTGGGAGAATATGTATTGGGGGATGGCCGCTCTGCAAAACTTCTCCGTTGTGTTATGGGTACTGGCGGCTTTCTATTTTTTGAGTTACACCCCTTTATGGGGGCTGGCGCTGGTATCGGCAACACTGGCAACGCTAACCAGCGGTAATGGTCTCATGGTATGGCCAATCGGATTTGTTATTCTCGCACTGCGTTTACCGACTTACGCGCCTACAACCAGTCGACAACTTTACCGACCTCTGCTCGGCTGGCTGACTGGGGCTGTACTCGTAATCGGCCTTTATTTCACCGGCTTCGAAAAACCGGATGGCATTGCTTATGTAAAACCAGGGTTCACCGATCTGTTAAAAGGCTGGTTTGCCGTTTTGGGAGCAGCCGCCGAAGCCCTCCCGGCTCGCGCTCCGCTTCGTACATGCCTTTTGCTGGGCGCTATCCTGTTTGCGGCCATCGTTTGTGTGATCGTCCAGACGCTCTGGACCAACCGAGTTCTTATCGGTAAGTTATTCAACGCGCTGGCAACGCGTAACACAAACGCACTGAAAACGAAAAAAGTAATGGCTTCCGGTACACTCTTCTTCTGGAGTAGTGCCGCTTTCATTTTGGGAACAACGCTCGTTGTCGCCTGGGCTCGGACGGGCTTTGGGGTCGATTTACTCATTACGAGCCGGTACAAAATGTACTCTCTTACGGGTTTATCATTGATGTATTTTTACATGGTGGCGAATCTGCCAGGGCGTCTGGCCCGGTGGTGGATGATGGGAAGTGTGCTTGGCAGTTGCGTATTTGCAGGTCTGACATATTATGCGTTTCTGGACGAAACCATCTGGTGGCGGCATTGGCTGACAACCAATCAGTTCAACTGGACGTTTACAACCAACCGGCCCGTTATTTCCTCCGATTCTGTATCAAAGAAGTATACGCCCCCCTCTCCAGCCTTCTATGACGCGGCATTACCGGTGTTATTCGGCCCCGCCCAACAACCGGTTATCGACTTAAAACTGACCCAAATCAACGGTGGCTTCTCGATTGAAAACGCAACCTTTCCTTTCCAGGGTTTGCGTGATGAAGGGGCTTATGTGGTCGCCCGGTCGGCAAAACGGATGTATTTGTTTCCGGTCTGGCAAAACCAGCAGTCTGTTCTGACGGCACGATTCAAACCGGCCAGCGTATTCACGAATGGATTTAGAGCAACCCTTCTCGATTTGGAGCTGGAAGCAGGCAGTTATCGACTGTTTGTGTTGAAGGTGACGAGTCCAACTACCTTTAGTTTGTATCCTACCAATCAGCAACTAATTTCAAAAGGCCCACCGGCTACCGTAAGTACCAAAAACTGGTAGCTTCCAGAGTGGTTCGTTCGAGTTGATTTTTGGTTTAATTCAACACACACTTGATTCATCAGCAGCACCCTTCGTCCAATTTGTCTAACCAATCGTCTATACCAGCCTCTGTCCCTGCCCGTTCAACGCTGAATCACCTTCGGCAGCTGGACGGCATCCGGTTCATTGCGGTTGGCATGGTTCTGTTCGACCACTGGATGGTTGGCCGGGCCGATGGGCTGGCATTGGGGGCATTGGGCGTTACGATCTTTTTTGTACTAAGCGGTTTTCTGATAACCCGTATCCTGCTGTCGAGTAAAGACAAGCTAAGCAACCAGCCAAACGGAGGGTTGGGCAAGTACCTCAAGACGTTTTATATACGCCGTACCCTGCGTATTTTCCCAATTTATTACCTGACGCTTTTTGTTCTATACCTGATCAACGAACCACCCGTCCGCCGAACTTTTGGGTGGCTGGCTCTTTATGCATCCAACATATACATAGCCCGTTATGCTACCTGGATGGGCACCGTCGATCACTTGTGGTCACTGGCCGTTGAGGAGCAGGTGTATCTTATTTTCCCTTTACTCCTCTTTATCATGCCGCGCCGGTGGGTTCCGCTCACCTCCGTGCTTATGATCATTGGCAGCGTTGGGTTGCGGTATATTCTGTTTCATAAGCAGTTGCCCTGGTTTATCGGGTACGTGTCCATGCCCACATGCCTGGATGCGTTTGGTCTGGGTATGCTGATGGCCTTTACCTGGCTGTATCGACGTGAGTGGTTTACCCGCTTGTTTCAATCGTCGACCTGGGTTGTTGTCAGCCTGCTGGCGTTTCTGGGGGCGGTATGGCTCACAAACTGGCTGGCCCAGACACCATCAATTGGGTATCATAACGAGGTGGCCGATGTGTGGGAACGGCTGATCGGCTCCCTGTTTGGCTTTTTTCTCATTGGCCGGGCAGTTGTTGGATTCAGGGGGCCAATGAAATGGGTGCTCGAAAATCCGGTCAGTCAATACATGGGCCGCATCAGTTACGGACTATACCTTTTTCATAATTTCGTCTTTAACTTTTTTCACACGCAACCAACTCATTTTACGGTTCGAGCCTGGAAACGCCTTTCCGAAATGATGCCTTTCCTGACAAGTTCCTATTTTTTCCAATTTTCATTTTATCTTGCATTAACTGTCGCATTGGCAACAATTTCCTGGTTTTTGATTGAAAAACCGATTAATAATCTGAAAGATCGCTTTTCGTATTAATCCCTTAACTCCTTGTACCCTACTCCCGGAATGATTGTCAATCAGCCACTCGCTAAGGTCAGGTTAGTTTACACATTTCACCGATAACAATTTCCTATATTTGCGAATCCTCTTAATCAAAAACATAGTTACCACTATTATCGTCTCTGAATATCGGCTGCATCGAATACTATCCCACTCAATCAAGATGCCGATTTCAATGTCTGTTAATGAGTTTTCACTAATTAGCCAAGTATGAGTCTCCTGCTGTCAATTGTAATGCCGGCTTACAACGAAGAAGAAGTGATCGAAACTGTTGTTAAGCAGTGGACTGATTTGTTGACCCGCCAGTTTCCTACCGAAAATACGCGTCTGATAGTTGTTAATGATGGCTCCCGCGATAAAACGGGCGCTATACTGGATCAAATTAAAGACCTCTACCCAAAACTGCTGGTTGTGCATCAACCAAACGGTGGGCATGGTAACGCCGTTGTGAACGGGTATCGGCAGGCGGTAGCCCTTGACTCAGAGTATATATTTCAAACGGATAGCGACGACCAGTTCATTGCCGACGATTTTGAAAAGCTTTGGGAGAAGCGCAGCAAATCGCCGTTTATTCTGGGCTACCGGGAAGAGCGTTATGACGCCCCGGCCCGCCTACTCATCACCCGCATTCTACGCTGGAGCATTGCCTTTATTTATGGCACATACATTATGGACAGTAATATTCCGTTCCGGCTCATCCGGGGCACATTCCTGCGGAAGTTACTGGCTCAATTGCCCGATCCAACTCCGTTTGCACCTAATATATTTTTGGCCGTCATGGCAAAAAAGGCCGGATACAATACTTTCGATATTCCAATTACCCACAAAGAGCGGGTTACAGGTACGGTTTCAATCCTGAAATGGAAGCTACTGAAAGTATGTATTCAAAGCTTTAAAGAACTGGCTCAATTCCGTTTTGAATTAGGCGGTAAAGTGAAAGCTCTGAAGAAACCGGAACCGGTAATAGCCTAAAAATGTAGGGTATACGTCAGTAAGTGGTCCGTTAATACATGATAAGTGGCTGACGCGAAAGCAATACTCGTGCATCAGCCACTTATCATATATTGACGCACCGATTCACTATCAATTATGAAACGAAGTCTCTGGATTGCTCTTGGTGCAGTGGGGCTGCTGATTGGTGGCTGGCTGGGTTACCGACAGTTTTTTCCAGCGAGTCGTACGGTTGGATCGCTGGTGCCGCCGGGAGCGTTGCTGGTGCTGGCAAGTGATCGTCTTCAGGATACCGTATCAGCGCGCACGCTGCGTACCCAGATGTCGCTTCGGCAGGTACCATTTTTTGATGAGGCTCGCCAGAAACTCGACCGGTTCCTGTACGCAACGGCCGATACAGCGACCGTTCTGAAATTTGTGTCGGGCCGGAATATCCGATACTCCCTCCACTCGATTTCAAAAACGACGCTCGACTTTATTTTCTATATTCCTATCAGTTCGGCTGATCAGGATTTTCTAAATCGGGTAACCAACCCTGACCCACGCCGGTACCGTGTCTTGAACCACACATTTGCCGGTGAAAAAATCCTTGACCTGGTCGCCAGAGGAAATGAACCGGTTGGCTCATTCATTTTGACCGATAACTTTTTAGTAGGCAGTGTATCGGGCATTCTGATTGAGAATGTTGCCAAACGAATGCATCAGCCCCTGAGGTTTGTATCTGACGAACCCGATTTTCGTTTGGACGACGATCATCTGGCGGGTTTGTCAGTTCGACCGGAAGTACTCCAATCGCTTTTCAGCAATGCGGCCTCACTAGTAAAACTTTTTCTGCCGGAAGAGTTGAACCTTCAATTTCGGCAATCGGCTTCCCGCTCGCATTTAATTGGGTATGCCGTCGACCAAATTGGAAATCGACGGGATGTGGCGGCTTTATTTGCCGGTCAGGCTCCCCGTCGTATTCAGCATGCCTATCTGATTCCTCAATCGACATCGACACTATACCACATTGGCATCAGTGATGCAGGGCAGTTTGGTCAGTCTCTCAGCAAGCTGCTAAGTTCGGCATCCGGTGACTTCCTCCGCGAGCGGTTCCGGCAGATACAAGTCGACACAAAACCGTTGTATGAGTCGCTGGGCAGCGATATTTTGCTGTGTCGACTCGAATCCAGGACGGGGGCTCCACGGCAGGTTTTGGTACTGACGGCCCAAAATGGTAAACAACTTGCCAACATGTACCAGCAGGTTGCGTACCGATCAGGAGCTAAGGCTGCGTCGTTACCAAAAAGTTACCTCGGCCATAAGATACTGCTCCTCAAAGTCTCTGAGCTGCCGGCATCCCTTTTCAGCAGTCTATTTTCGGGGTTTCCGCAAAGCTGGATCACCCAGCATGGTTCGTCGCTGGTTATTGCCAACAGTGAGGATGCCATGCTGGATTACTTACAGCAGATTCAGCGCGGTGCCGTCTGGTCGACCGACGCACGCCAGGCCGAGTTATTGAATGAAACCCTTCGACCGGCCAATTTTACGGCCTTTGCCCGACTAAATCGAGGACAAATGAGCGTTCTCAACACCTGGCCACTGGGTTGGCAAAACTTACTCGACAAAGTTGACCCTGCCACCGGAACATCGGCTTTGGCTAATCTGGAAAATATGGCTTATCAGGCTAGCTATGGCAACGAGAATATCCAATCGACTGTAATATTGGGCCGTACCACCCGCCGGGCTAGCCGGGCCGTACTTAATAAACTTCTGCTTCAAAAGAAAACCGAATTTAATGCTCCCCTCGTTTCGGCCCCGATCGTAACGGGCTCGCTGAGCGACAGTTCTGCCCAGTTTTACGCCCAGAATAATGCTGGGCAGTTTGTACTGGTAACTCCGGAAGGCGACAAACTGGTGCAGAATAACATTGACGGTCCCATTCGCAGCAATGCCCTTGGCGTTGATTTCCTGAACAACGGGCGACTACAGTACCTGTTCATGACCGACCGAACCCTGTACATTGCCGATCCGGTTCGTATCCGAAAAGAGGTTGCCCTTCAATCCATTCCTCTCCCGGCGGGCATCGACGCATCCTTTCTGGCTCGCCCTCGGGGAAGTCAACAGCGCAACCTGGTTGCACTGGCTGCGCATCAGGATGGCCATATTTATGCCCTCGACCGACAGCGCCGAACGTTTATCCGGCTTTTAACGGCCTCGCACAAGGGAGCTTTGCAGTTGCCTTTTCAGGTTATGACTACCCCAACGGGTATGGATATTCTGGCGATCCAGGCCGACGGTACCCTGAACCACTGGCGCGAAAACGGCACCCAGTATCCGCATTTCCCAACCCATGTAGAACGAACCAATGAAGAAGAGCCAGAAATACGTTTCATAGGTCCCGCTTTGTTACCTCCCGACCAAACCCAGATCCGAACCATTACCGATGAAGGGCAGCTCCTTACGCTGACCAGAAACGGCCTGATTGCCAAACGTATTCAGTTATACCGCCCGGTACGGAATGGTAAATTCCGGCTGTTTCCCGATGAGGATCAGACGAACTGGTTGCTGCTACGAACGACCGATACAGAAATAGCGGTATTGGACCAGCAGGGTAAACGCCGGTTCGACGTACGGGCCTTACAATCGGGGCGCAACAATGTTCGTTACCATCGACTCGGATCAGGAATTGAGTTGATTAGTGTTAAATCGGGCGGCTTCACCATGCTCTACGACCTCAATGGCCGTATTCTGAACGACCGCCCTATTCCAAGTGATTTCCCGGTTGCCGTTCAGTTCGACGACCGAACAAATGAGCTATATATTTTAAGTGGAGCCCAGCAGGCTGTACAGTTATTCAGCATTCGACTTCGGTAAGGGATTGCCTGTCCTCTGCCCAACGCCCTGTGATCTATGCGTTTTCTTCGGTATATAATTATTCTTTTTGCGCTCCTCCTGTGGAGTGGAGGCCTGTCGAGCACAGTTTCTCACTGGCTTTATCAGGTTGGTATCATTGCCGACGACTATCGGTTTGGCGATCTATATCGCCTTTCCGCGCTGCCTCAATTTAAAGAACCAAAGCCTGTTTGCTCACCGTCAAACCGGTCGACCGACACGGCATCCACGCACCTATATTTGATTGGGGATAGCTTTTCGGAACCCGAACGGCTCAGTCAGGACGATTTCCGGGTTAGCCGTTATCAGCGGGTGCCCTGGGACTTCCGGCAACGGGCCCAACTCGATCCGACCAAACGGAATGTCTTATTAATTGAATCCATCGAACGGCACGTTCGGGAGCATTTCGCCGGAGACGTACAGGAGCTTGTCGTTGAGAAAGATACCGCTCAACATCCCAGCCTGCGCCCGTCTTTCTGGCAACGTTTAAGCAACGAATTTCACCGGAGCGACATGGAGGAACGGCTCGAATCGACCCTGTTCAGCCGCGATTGGGCCTTTTGGTTTAAAGAACTAAAAGCCAGCCTGACGCTAAATTGGTTCGACCGGGCAAGTAGCAGCGTGAGCCTGTCTGAAGACAGAAAACATGTATTTCTACGCAGTGACACCGATACCGGCAAACCATTAAATTCATCGTTTTCGAGCCTGACCGATGCTGAGGTAAACACGCTTGTCGACAGTATAAATTCGGTCGCCAGTCGATACAAACAGCTTGGTTTCGATGCGGTTTATTTGTCGATCATCCCCAACAAAGCCAGTATTCTGGAGCCTGAGCGAGCGGCTTATAATCACCTCATCGAACGAATTCAGGCAAATCCAGCTTTACAGGTGCCGTTTATTGATACCTACGAAGCGTATAAAAATAGTCCTGTACCGCCTTATCTGAAAAGTGATACGCACTGGAGTTGTGAAGGCCGCGCCCTCTGGCTTGACCTTGTGCGGCAGAAAGCGCAGATTTAAGTAAACGGTATGCTTTTGCTCAGCGGATCGGCCTAGTCTGTAACTATGCCCCACCACCCATGCTTATTGGTAGTGATTTACAGGTAAAAGCCAAACACCGTTTCTCAAAGAAACGGCGTTTGGCTGACTGTCCACTGCGTACCATTTACACTTCACTGTAGGCTAGCCGCTTACTCGATTTGGGTGTTTGAGACCGATAAAATAATCGGTAAATGATGGGGAAGATAAGCAGGGTTAACACCGTTGCGGTTATCAATCCGCCGATGACAACAATAGCCAGTGGCTTTTGTGTTTCGGAGCCAATTCCGGTGGAGATGGCGGCCGGAAAAAGACCGATAGCTGCCATCAGGGCGGTCATGACTACTGGACGGATTCGCGATTGAACCCCCGTTCGAATGGCCTCATCGAGCGGCATTCGTTCTTTTCGATTATTGTTAAATACCGACACCAGGATTACGCCATTCTGGATACAGATGCCGAACAGGGCAATGAAGCCAACCCCCGCCGAAATTCCGAAATTCATACCCGTGGCATGCAGGGCCAGAATGCCGCCAATGAGCGCAAAGGGCACATTCAACAGAACTAATCCAGCATCTTTGGCATTTCCAAAGGTGATGAACAGGATTACAAAAATAGCCGCCAGACTAACCGGTACAACCTGTCCGAGCCGCCCTGTAGCCCGGACCTGGTTCTCAAACTCCCCTACCCAATCTACTGAATAGCTTTTCTCCGGACGAAGTTTTTCCTGTACCCGCTGTTGCGCTTCGGCAATGGTACTGCCCAAATCGCGCCCACGCACGGAAAACTTCACACCAATAAACCGTTTGTTGAGATCACGGTAGATGAACGCTGGACCCGTAATTTGTTTGATGGTCGCAATTTCTTTCAACGGTATTTTGCCACCACTCATCGTGGGTACCATTAGTTGCATGATGTCCTCTTCGCTTTTTCGATACTCGGGTTGAAAGCGCACCCGAATGTCAAACTTCCGTTCTCCTTCGTACAAAATAGAAGCGGTTTTACCCCCGATAGCCATTTCGATTACCGCCTGGGCATCGGCCGTCGATACGCCGTAAAGCGCCATCTTATGATCGTGGAACATCACACTCATTTCGGGCTGTCCCACGTTGCGAATAATTCCCAGGTCTTTGATCCCTTCCACGTTCCGGATGGCTTCCATAGCCTGGTTGGCGTACTTCTCCAGCTCGTACACATCCGGACCAAAAATCTTGATCCCGTTACTCGCTTTATAACCCGCTACAGCCTCGGCCACATTGTCGATAATCGGTTGCGAGTAATTGTAGAGCACACCGGCATAATTTTTCAATTTGGCGTCCATCTCGTCGGTAAGCTGCTCGTCGGTTAATCGGCGTCCGAGCCGTCGTTCGGGCCACTCCCCTTTCTGTTTTAGATCGACCTGAAACTGGCAGAAATAAAAGCCGTTAGGGTCCGTACCGTCGTTGGAACGGCCCACCTGCGAAAGCACCTGTTTCACCTCGGGAAAGGTATTCAGGTCTTCCCGAATGGTTTTGGCCATATCCACACTTTCGGGCAGCGACATACTCATGGGTAATTCTGCCGTTACCCAGAGCGCTCCCTCGTTGAGCTGGGGCAGAAACTCGGTACCCAGCATACTGGACGAAAAAAAAGTAGCAATCATAAAGCTGATGGCGCCAACCAGACTCAGCCGACGGTTGCGATAGCACCAGCCAAAACCGGCCATAACAATACGGTCGAAGAAGTTGACAATGGGGTTCTTTTTTTCCCGAACGTTTTTCTTCAGCAGCATCGAGCACAGTACCGGCACCAGCGTCAGGGTAAACAATAGCGCACCCAGCAGCGCAAAGCCGAGCGTCCACGCCAGGGGCGAAAACATTTTTCCCTCCACTTTCTCGAAGGAGAAAATAGGCAGTAAGGCCGTTATGATAATCAGTTTCGAGAAGAAGACCGCTTTACCCAACTCTCCGCCCGTTTTTCGAATCAGACCCAGCTTAGCCATGCGGTTATACCGGTTCATACCCACCCGGTGCGCCAGGTGGTCGAGCGTGACGAATATCCCCTCGACCATGACGACGGCGCCGTCAATGATAATTCCGAAATCAACCGCCCCCATAGACAGCAGGTTGGCCGACATGCCCCGCAGCCGTAAACACATGAATGCAAACAGGAGGGCTAACGGAATAATGATGGATACGATCAGGGTCGTGCGCCAATCGGCCATGAACAGGAAAACAATAACCGTTACGAGGACAATACCCTCTGTAAGGTTATGCAGCACCGTTTGGGTACAAAACTCAATGAGGTTATCGCGGTCATAGAACGTCACCATCTTTACATCAGACGGCAGTACACGCGTGTTCAATTCCTCTATTTTGTCTTTTACCCGAGTCAGTACCTCACTGGGGTTTTCGCCTTTCCGCATCACGATGATGCCTTCAACTACATCGTCGTTCGTATCCAAACCCACCTGCCCCACACGGGGCAGATTCGATTCGGCCACTTCGGCCACATTCTTTACCAGCACCGGGTTACCACCGGCTTCTTCGATCAAAATGTTCTCAATGTCCTGAATGGACGTCAGGAGTCCAACACCCCGGACAACATACGCCTGCCCATTCCGCTCGATGACATCGCCCCCCACATTGATATTACTTCGGGTGACGGCCTGATAGACATCCAGTGGAGTAATGTCGTATTTGGCAAGTTGAGTGGGGTTGACGCGCAGTTCGTACATTTTCTCGCGTCCGCCAAAGGCAACGATATCCGCAACACCCGGTACACTGCGCATCTGCCGGTCAACGACCCAGTTTTGCAGGGTAAGCAGATCGCGGCTGTCGCGGTCTTTGCTTTCCAGCGTGTACCGGAAAATTTCGCCCGTTGGCCCGTAGGGCGGCTGTACCTCCGGCTCTACCCCTTCCGGCAGGGATACATTGCGCAGTAGATTGTTGACCTGCTGACGGGCGAAAAAGTCCTCGACATCATCATCGAAAATAATCTTCATCACCGATAACCCAAACATGGTCGTTGACCGGACATTACTCTTTCGCTGCACCGAGTTCATGGCCACCTCAATGGGTACGGTCACAAATCGCTCTACCTCTTCAGCTGAGCGCCCATTCCATTCGGTAACCACAATAATTTGCGTGTTTGTTACGTCCGGGAAAGCCTCAAGGGGTGTTTTTAAGTAACTGACGATGCCGGCAATAACCAGCCCCGCTGTCATGAAAAAGATAAAGAAGCGGTTCTTCAGTGAAAAACCGACTACATTACTGATGAATTTATTCATGAATTAGTTATTCAGGGCGTTGTAAACCAGTAACTGGCTTTTGGAGATAACTTTTTCGCCGGGTTTGATGCCCTGACTGATATAGGCGACATCGCCGAGCGATTTGAGGACGCTGACCTCACGTGTTTCAATGTGGGAACGGCTTTTGAAAACCAGCACGTACTGCTTGGAGCGATCGAAAATGACGGCTTTAGCGGGTACGGTGGCTAATTGTCCACCTTCTTCATAGCGCAGGGTCACGGTAGCGTGCATTTCCGGCCGGAGTTTCATGCCCGTGTTGTGCAGCCGAATCCGAACGGTCATGGCTTTAGTTCTCGGGTCAAGCACAGTATAGATTTTATCGACATGCCCGGTAAAACGTTCATCGGGGTAACTCAGCGTTTGTATGCTCGCCTGCATGCCGGTATGCACCCGCCGGATATCACTTTCGTTGACATTGGCCAGCACCCACACATCACTGATCTGCCCGATCGTAAACAGGTTATCAGCGTTATCGGAGCGGAGCTGCATGTCGCGGTTAACATTCTTTTCGATCACATAGCCATCGATGGGTGCTTTTACGGTGTACATCGACGCGTTGTTGATGCCGTATATCTGCGACACTTCGCTGATCCGATTTGCTTCGGCCTGCGCTTTCTCGACCTCTTTCTGGGCAGCAACTACTTCGCGCTGAGACGTGAGCTTCGTTTCGAGCAGGTCCTGTGCTACCCGGAGGTTCTTTTCGGCAACCAGCAAATCGGACTGAGCCTGTATGGTCTGCCGCTTGAGATCGGCCACTTCGCCTGAGCGGATAGCCGCCAGCGTCTGTCCTTTCCGCACGAAATCGCCCAGTTCGACCTTTACATCTTCTACATTGCCCCCTACTAGCGGGAACACTTTGACAACCCGGTTTTCGTCGGCAACGATCTTGCCAACGAGCGTCAACTCACTCCGTACAGGCTGGGTAAACGCACTATCGAGCCGAATACGGCGCAGCATCGTATCGGAAAGCATAAAGGCCTGTGCTTCCTCAGGTGCTGGCTTGGGGGCGCAGGAACCCAGGGCAGTCAAACTGCCAATTACCAGGAGAACGTGAATTTTCATTTGTTTACGCGCCAGACAAATGGCTTTTTTTAGTTGAATAAATCGTCGCCGAGGAGGTAGTTCAACTCTTCGTATGCACTCACGCGGTCGGCGCGCAGGCGGTTGAGATTGCTGATACTGTCGTTATAGGCTTCGACCAGATCGACAAACTCCAGTAAGGTGATATTACCCTTTTGAAAACTTAGCAATACCCCCTGATTCAACTGATCGAACTGAGTAGTAAATGCTTGTTCAACAGCCTGCACCCGGCGTTCTACCTCCCGCACTTTTTGCAGGGCCGTTGCTACTTCGTTCCGAACCTGCATGACTTTTTGCTGCTGCAACTGCGTCTGATAGCCAATCTGACTTCGGGCAGCCTTAATAGCGCCCTGATTCCGGTTGAACAGAGGAATATCAGTAGATAAGGATAGGCCAACGTAGTTCTGAATATAGCTTCCTGCCTGATCGTAGTTGGCCCCTATACGAACATCCGGTACGGCCAGGGCACGTTGCAAGGTATGGTTCAGTTCTGCCTGACGTGTGAGTGAGACGGCTGCTTTAAGATCAGGCCGATTACGTAATGCCATCTGCTGCAACGTGTCGTCCGGCTGGCTCGGTATATGGTATACTGCCAGCGTTTCGTCTGGAAGTATGGGCTTAATGGGTTGATCGACTGTGAGTAAGGTACGTAATGACCGCTGATCATCGGCCAGTTGAAACACGATAGCCGTACGGTCATTGCTCAGTTGAAACAACAATGCTTTTAACCGGAGCAGCTCTCGAAGCGACACATTCTGGCGACCATACTGAACCTCGTAAGCCGCCACAGTCGACTGAAGGGTAGCTAATTGCTGATCAAAACGAGACAGTGTTTTTCCCAAAAAATAGATGGAGTAGAACCGGGTCCGCAGGTCGAACCGCAGTCCACGCACCAGATCGAGGAGTTCGAACTGGGTTAACTGAGCTGACTCCGACGCTAGTGCTATACGTTTGTTTCGTTTACCGGCGGTATAAAGCAGTTGCTCAATGGCGAGGATTTTTTGACCCTGTCGACCCACATCCAGCACACGTCGGGCTTCGGGGTTGTACGTGCTTAGCTCAGCTGTAACCGTGGGGTTATCGTATAAGCTTGCCTGCAACACTTGCGCCTGGCTGGCGTCGATCCGAAACCGCTCGGCCAGCAGCAGCAGGTTATTTTTAATAAACAGACTGTCGGCCTGTTTAAGGGTAATTTGGAGTGAATCTGCCCGACTGGACGTTTGTGCCAGAAGTTGTCCTGTATTCAGGAAAAGGAAAAAAAAGAAAAGTAACAGCCGCATGCCTTAAGTAATGTACGGCTACAAAGGTCAGTCAGGCAAATTACAGCAGGCTTACAATCGGGTTAGAAGAGTTTTAGAAAATGATTAGAAAACGCTTAGAGCCGTGCTTCGAGCCAGTCTGTAACGGTTATTCTTCTTTAAGCACGTAGCCCATACCCGGCCTCGTATGAATAAGCTTAGGTTCAAAATCCCGATCGATCTTTTTTCGGAGGTAGTTGATATACACCTCCACAACATTGGTAGTAGGGTCGAAATTCAGGTTCCAGACCTGCTCGGTAATGTCTAGTTTTGCCAGCACCCGGCCCCGGTTACGAATCAGGTATTCCAGCAGAGCGAACTCGCGAGCGGTCAAGTCGATGGTAGTTTCTCCCCGTTTCACCTCGCGGGAAGCTGAATCGACGGTTAAATTGGCTACCCGCCATACCTTTTCCGGCTCGGCAGTCATTTCCTCCAGCAAGGTTGACCGGCGCAGGCAAGCCTCCACACGGGCAATCAATTCCCGAATATCAAAGGGTTTGACCAGATAGTCGTCAGCGCCCAGCCCCAATCCTTCTACTTTATCTTCGATCTCACCCAATGCCGTCAGCATAATAATGGGGAGATTGGGCTTTTCGGCCCGAACGCTGCGGCACACTTCAAATCCGTTGATACCGGGCAGGTTGATATCCAGAATCAGCAGATCAACGCCCGGCAGCAACGCCATCTGACGACCGTTAATCCCTTCATAAACCACCTCCGTTGTATACCCATCTTCCTGTAGCGTCCGGCTAATGTTCTGGGCAATACGACGATCGTCTTCAATAATTAGTATTTTCTTCATTCCGCTGACCTGTCCGAAAGCTTTCTCTGCACTGAACATCCGTCAAGGTGCAGATAAGCCTGGAGACCTAGGGTGTACTTGATAATGAGCGCTAATTACTGAAAGATTTACCGACAAGCCAGCCTATCAGTAAATTCTAATCTTTTTCTAAGTTGGTCGTAAAGCAGTAAACGGTTCCCTAGACTGGCCGGGGACTTGAATAGTAATCGGGAAAGTAGAAGATCAGGGCTTATGCCAGGTAAGGCAGGTAGGGTTCCAGCTTATCGGTTTCGCGGAAAGCCGTAACCTGATGTAGACTATTGGTGTAGGCGTCGTACTTGAGTTCGACGTAAAAGCTGTGAAGATTATACAGCAGGAAAATGTTCTCGCCTTCATAGCGGTTGGCAAGAATGTCACCCGTAAAGTAAAGGGTATCGAGTTGCTGGTCGGCGGGCAGGCAGGTAAAATCGGCAGGTTGCATAGCTGTACGGGGTTGACAGGCGAAATAAACAAAAAGCGGGCGGCTCACCAAATGAACCGCCCGACTTTATATAGCACAAGAAAAACACTAATACAATACAACTAAAACACTACCTAAAGTAACACCTTGCGATACAGTATACTTGTAGAGCAAAGCAGTTAGTATTGAATTATATTTTTTTAGGCAATTTTTACCTGCTTGCCTGTCTTGGCAGCCTGGTAGATAGCCTCTACAATTTTTATATCACGTAAGCCTTCTTCGCCGGGCACCATCATTGGCTTTTTATTCATAATAGCTTCGGCATCGTCGTCCATTTGTTTTGCCTGCTGCCAGGTCACTTCGTAAGGATGGTCTATCTTACCTCCGTTACTCCATACGCCTTTCACATTGTTATAGCCCGAATATGGCTCTACCCGCAGCGTGCCTTTACTACCAATCACGTCCATAAAATTCATGTTCATGCCGTAACTCGACTGAACCACCGCCCGTGCCCCGCTTGGGAAGATCAGCTGAGCCATGGACGTTTCATCCAGACCGTTCTTATAAACTTCCGGCCGGGATGTGTACTGCTGGGCCGTAACGGCAATGGGTTCTTCGCCGGTTGCCAGCCGGGCACCCTGCAACACGTACACACCCATGTCGTACATGACGCCACCGCCCATCTCTTTCTTTTGCTTCCAGTGATCAGTCCGGGCGTCGTAATAGGCCGCTGAACAGTTCACCATCTGTATTTTACCGATCTTGCCATCGCGCAGCCCTTTTACATACTCCTGCGTGTTGGGGTCGTGGTGCAACCGGTAGCCAACGGCCAGCGATACCTTGTTTTTGTTACAGGCATCGATCATATTCTGGCATTCTTTAGCGGTAACAGCCATTGGTTTTTCAACCCATACCTGTTTGCCCGCTTTAGCCGCCCGCACTACGTATTCTTCGTGCATGGAGGGCGGAAGCACCACATAAATTACATCGATATCGGGGTTGTTGGCGATCTGATCGAACGTCTGGTACGAGTAGATATTCTTATCCGGAATATTGTACTGCTTCTTCCACTTTTCGGCCTTTTCGGGCGTTCCGGTCACGATTCCGGCGAGGTAACAGTTCTTGGTTTTTTGCAGAGCTGGTGCCAGCAGATCGGTGCTGTAATAACCCAGACCCACCAGAGCTACACCGAGTTTATCTTTGGCTGGTTTTGTCGATGCCCAAAGCGCATTGGGCGAAATGGCAGCAGCTGCGCCTGTCAGTGCTGTTGTTTGCAGGAACGTTCTGCGAGAGGTCATGAGTGTCTAGTTAACGGTTTATTTGATAAAATTCAGGAATTGAAATTGAAAGGACAAGTTAATCGGTATCTGTTCGATTTTTACTTGTGTTTCTTCGACTGGGCAAGATAAGCATCCGCAAACCGACGACCCAGGGTTCGGGCAGAAGACGTGTCGAAATGAGTCGTATCGCCTTTATCCGTCAACCCCCTTGCCAATACAACGTACATATTAGGCACTGTCTTGGGCAAATCTTCCAGAACTGTATTGATCTGAGCCGCGGCCGGGTGCTTTTTCACGTAAAAATCACCCAGGGTGCCAACTAGAAACGGGACGTTTTCAGCGTGTAAATCCGTTCGGATACGACTCACCAGAGCGGTTAATTTCTGAGCATAAACAGCCGCTTTCTCAGGCTGGCTATCCGATTCGCCCTGGTGCCAGAGTATGCCTGCCAACTCACCATTTTCCAACGCTTTTTTGGCTCGTTTAATCGCATCATCGTACGGATAGGACTTTGTGGCCGCATAATAGGCATCCGGCACCCAGACGTCAATTCCTGACCCACCCTGAGCACATGGAATTAGCCCAACATTAACTTCTTCATCAGAATCGACCAGTTTTTGGGCAAACGCCAGTCCGGGCCCAACACCAATTACGGCGGGTTTATCAAAATGAAGCGGATCGCGGGCGGGGACCCAGGTTTGTTCCTTGGTGAGCATCCAGATACGACCGTGCGGTTGCTTGTCTTCAGCTTCGGGTATACCCCGGCCAGCCATATTCGACTGACCAATGAGGAGAAACAGTTTCAGCCGGGGCGGCACATCCTGCCTAAAGGCAACACATACCCCCAATAGCAGCAGAAACAGAAGTGGATTTAACCGTAGCTGGATTTTCATAACTGGCATTTATGCTAAAAGGCATTTTGCCCATCATTATACGGTTGCCTACGGCACAAAATCTTCGTTGAGTTGGAAGTGACTAAAAATAACAAACTCAAATGATCAATAATTACACTAATGCTCCAAATAAAGTATTAAAAATCAATCAAGTGCCCTCGTTATAGAACCGAGGTGTCAACAGTCCGTGCAGAAGCAGATGAACGATTTGATCGGCTCGTTCGGGAAGCTCCTGTGAGAGCGCTGATGTGATGGATTCAGGAAACTGATTCAGGAAGTCCAGATCGGTAAGTTGCTGAATAGCGGCTATATAGGTCAGCATGGCGATGTGCCGGGACGAATCATCACGTAGGTATCCCACCCGAACACCCTCATCCATCAACTGACTGAAATGTTTCAGCGGTATATCCCGCCTGATCTCGCATGCTTTTCGCCACGCATCTGGTTCTGAACGTTTTATATCCGTCCAGAAACCCTGATTGATGTTGGCAAAACTTACACCGATAAACCGCAGATAAGCCGCTACCTTCTGCCGTAAGGTTAAATCAACATCATTCAGAATAGCATCTGCCTTTGCCTGGTATTCAAGAGCAAATTGCTCTATGCCAGCCATTAACAGCTCAGACTTGCTACTAAAATGATTGTAAATCGTCTTCTTGCTGATACCAAGTTCGCGGGCCAAGTCATCGACAGACATGTTACTATACCCATGCTGTAAGAACAATTTTTGAGCGGCTTCTATAATATGCTGCCTTGTTTTCGCTTTTGCTGACACAGTTTCTTGCCCTAATGGAAACTAAAATTAATAAAATAGTGTAAATTATACAAAATAAAAATGCAGGTACTTACTAAAAAGTACATAGCTTTCTAAACAAAGCCGGTACTGATCTATTATACCTGAAAAAGTAAGTCTTTTTTAAACTTATTCACCCTTCATTATGACTACTAACTTTATACGCTCCCTTACGTTTTTCCTGTCGATTCTGACGCTGTCGGCCTGTCAGTCTTCATCCGACAAAAAACAGAATCAGACGGCTGCAGTCACCGAAACACCAGTTGCTATCCCGGTGGTTGTTAGCCGTGTTCAGGATACAACCGAAGGTGGGCAATTGATTCTAAGCGGTTCCACCGAATCGGAAACGACCGTAAATTTAGGGTTTATGGTGGCCGGAAAACTAAATCGGGTCACAATTCAGGAAGGGCAAACCGTTCGGGCAGGGCAATTGATTGCTTCCATCGAACCCACCGACTACCAGTTAGGCGTCACCATCGCTAACGCCAATGTAGCCCGGGTGCAGGACGAATACAACCGGCTGACTATTCTGAAGGAACGGGGCAGTGTGACGCCCAGCGATTATGAAAAGGTCGTAACGGGACTCGAGGAGGTAAAAGCCCGTCAACAACTGGCGGCCAAAAACCTTCGCGAAACCAAACTTTACGCTCCTATTTCTGGCATCGTGGCCCGCAAAGGAGCCAATCCGGGCGAGATCATCCCGCAAGGGCAACCCCTCTTCCAAATCGCCGACATTCAGCCAATCAAAGTAAGGGTATCGGTGCCGGAATCGGAAGTCGGGCAGCTTCGACTGGGGCAGTCGGCGCAGATTACGATTCCGGCCATAAACGGAATCTTCACCGGTAAAATTTCGCTCATCGGTGCCGTAGCAGACCCCGCTTCCCGCGCTTATTCGGTCAAGATAGACCTCCCTAATCCGAAACTTCAGATTCGCCCCGGCATGATTGCCGATGCCCGGATCACATCAGCCCGCCGGGCTAAAGCCCTGAGTTTGCCGGGCAATGCCGTGTTGCGCGACGACGACCAGTCAACCTACGTATTTGTGGCGGACTCGCTCAAAAAACAGGCGTTCAAACGGAAAGTGACCATTGGTAAGATTTTCGCCAGTAATGTCGAAATCACATCGGGCCTTACCCCCAGCGACCTCGTTGTAACCGGCGGTCAGCAGAAACTACAGGAAGGTGCTTCGATTCAATTTAACCAACCCGCTCAATGAATCCCATTCAAGGCTCGTTAAAATACCCGCAGGTAACGCTCAGCGTTGTCTTTCTGGTGGCGGCATTGGGCATCTATTCCCTGCTGACCATGCCGCGTCGGGAAGACCCGAAAATTACGATTCGTACGGGGCTAGTTGTCGCCTTCTTCCCCGGTGCCAATTCCGCTCAGGTCGAAGATCAGGTGACCCGTAAACTGGAACAGTATTTGTTCGGATACGCCGAAGTTCGTAAAGAAAAAACGTACTCCACCACCCGCGACGGTGCCGTGGTCATCAACGTTGAACTGGAAGAGAATGTCAAAAATCCGGACATCTTCTGGTCCAAGCTTCGCCACGACCTCAACCAGGCCAAAGTGCTGGATTTACCGCAGGGCGTTCAGGGGCCAATCGTCAACACCGACTTTGGCGATACCGTTGCCCTGCTGATTGGGGTTGAATCCGATCAGCTTTCCTACACTGAACTGGACGATAAGCTCAAACGAATTGAAGACGGGCTGCGCACTATCAAAGCTGTGTCGAAAATAAGGCGGTACGGCGAACAGAAGGAGCAAATCACCATTACGGCCCGTTCTGAGCAAATTGCCCAGTATGGCATCAAATGGACGCAGGTCGTTCAGGTTCTCCAGGCGCAGAACGCGATCAAAGCAACCGGAAACGTCAAAACCGACCAGTCGCAGGTGCCGTTGTACGCTCAAGGCTCTTATAATTCGGAGCAGGAAATAAGCAATCAGGTGATTGGCACCACGCCAACCGGGTCCGTTATTCGGCTGGGCGATGTGGCAACGATTAGACGGGAAGGTACGGAGCCAACATCGACCATCAACGTGAATGGTCATCGGGCCCTGATGCTGTCCGTCGAAATGCAGGAAGGCAATAATATCGTCAGGTTTGGCCACGATGTAGCCGCTAAACTGGACGATATCCGACACTATCTGCCCAGTTCGGTGAAGCTCACTACCGTTGTCAACCAGCCGCAGGTTGTTCAGCATAGTGTGAGTGATTTTATCCGGGAGTTCTTTCTGGCTATCGTCTCCGTCGTTGTCGTCACCATTGTTCTGCTGCCGTTCCGGATTGCGGCCGTGGCCGCCATGGCCATTCCAGTTACGGTAGCCGTTACGTTTGCGCTGCTGCATACGTTCGGGATTGAGCTGCACCAGGTGTCTTTGGCCGCATTGATCGTAGTATTGGGCATGGTTGTCGATGATGCCATCGTGATTGCCGACAACTACGTAGAACTGCTCGATGAAGGTATTGACCGATGGACAGCCGCCTGGCGCAGCGCCAGTGACCTGGTTGTTCCGGTACTGACGGCAACGGCCACGATTATCGCTTCGTTTTTGCCGATGGTTATTCTGACCGGATCGGTGGGTGAGTTTATTTTTTCGCTACCCATCACGGTTTCCATTGCGCTGGCCTCGTCGTTCATCGTGGCCATGCTGCTTACACCTTTTCTGTGTTACACATTCATCAAAAAAGGGCTGCATCAAGTGATTGCCCCCAGTGATCGTCCTGAGAAACGAAAGCGAAAATCGCTGCTCGACTACATGCAGGACGGCTACGACAAGGCTATCAACTGGTGCATCGACCACCGAACCGCCACGCTGGTGTTTGCCGTCATCTCCATTGCGGCATCGGGTCTGTTGTTTAAGGCCATTCGGCAGAAATTCTTTCCGGCGGCCGAGCGCAACCAGTTTGTGGTAGAGGTATGGATGCCAACCGGCACCAAACTCGACCGAACGAAAGAGGCCCTCGCCAGACTGGAAGGGTTGCTCAAAAAAGATGGTCGGGTGGAAACCTACGCCACCTTTATCGGTACCAGCGCCCCCCGTTTTTATTACAACTTTTCGCCCGAGCCCCCCGTCACCAACTACGGACAGATTCTGGTGAACACGACAACCAATGAAGAAACGGAAACCCTGGCAGAGGAACTGACCGAGAAGGTGGCCGCGCTGGTTCCCGATGGCACGCCCCGCGTGCGGCTGATGCAACAGGGTGCGCTCACGATTGCGCCAGTTGAGGTTCGGATTATTGGTAACGACCTGAACGTGCTGAAACGGCTTGGCTCGCAAGTGCAGGACATTGTCCGGAAAGCGCCCGGCAGCGCCCTCGTCCGCACAGATTTCAAGGAAGATTACTATGGCGTTGGGATTAGCCTGACTGAAGAGGCCAACCGGCTTGGTTTTACAACCACCGGTATCGCTACCAGCATTTACACGGGTTTCTCGGGAGCGCCGATCTCGGTAGTATACGAAGGTGACCAGCCCGTCAATCTGGTATTACGGCTCGACGAAGAAAGCCGCCAGAACTTTACGGACCTGGAGAATACGTACCTCACCTCCCCCGTAACAGGCAGCAGTGTACCACTCCGGCAAATTGCGACGTTACGCCCCGAATGGCAAACCGGGCGGATTATGCACCGAAACGGCGTTCGTACTCTGACGGTTCAGTCCGAAACGAGTGGTAATACCCTCCCGTCGGAAGTGCTGAAAGCCATTCAACCGAAAATTGCCAGCATACCCCTGCCCGTGGGGTACAGCATTCAATACGGCGGTGAGGACGAAAACCGGAAGGCCACGTTCAGCCAGATGGTTGGCGCGCTGGGCATTAGCCTCGTACTTATTTTCCTGATCCTGCTCTTTCAGTTCCGCAACCTGAAAGAATCGCTGGTGGTCATGGCCTCCATTCCCTTGAGTCTATTTGGCGCGTTGCTGGGACTGGTTCTAACGGGGAATCCCTTTGGCTTTACGGCGTTCATGGGCCTAATCAGCCTGTCGGGTATTGTGGTCCGAAACGCCATTATTCTGGTCGATTACGCCAATGAACTGATTCGAAAAGGCATGAACATTCGGCAAGCGGCTATGGAAGCGGGTAAACGACGACTGCGGCCTATTTTCCTGACAACGATGGCCGCAGCGATTGGCGTCGTCCCTATGATCCTGTCCGGTTCACCCATGTGGAGCCCGCTGGCCAGTGTCATTGCCGTTGGCGTTATTTTCTCGATGGTGATGGCACTGCTGGTCATTCCGGTGCTGTTTGTGATGACCGTCAAACCCAAAGAGGCCAACACAGAAGTCGCTTCTTTACCAACCACCCAGACTCACTGACGATGAATTTACCTCTCAAATTATCCTTTTTCTCAGTCCTCCTGACCGGCTCGGCTATAGCTCAAACCACCCAGCCACTCCAACTAAAGCAGGTACAGGACCAGGCCGTTCAGCAAAACCGGCGATTAAAAATTGCCCGCTATAAAGTAGACGAGAGCGATTATAAAATCGCGGAAGCCCGCAGTAGGCTCTACCCGCTGGTTGTTGCGAATGGCAGCTACACCTACAATGGCGTCACCCGCGATCTGACCCTGCCTCGCGGTTCTATTGGCGTATTGCCTGGCGCAACACCCATTCCGCTGCCCCAGCAGGACCTGACACTGTTTAAGGCCAAGCATAACCTGTTTTTCGGTAATGTGCTGGCCTATCAACCTATCAGTCAATTGGGGAAGATCAAGGACGGTATCAAAGTAGCCGAAACCGATGTAGCGTTGGCCAAAACGCAGGTAAGTCAGGCAGAGCTGGCTGTTAGGCAGGGGGTTGAAAAGCTTTATTTTGGTTTACTGATTGCCCAGCGCCAGCAGCAGCAGGTACAAACAACTATTGAACTGACTCAGGCCAAGTTGTACGATGTAGAAAGCGCACTGCTGGCCGGAAAAACCGACCCCGTCAATAAAGTTGGCCTGCAAGCCGATCTGGCCAATCAGCAGCAGCAGTTACTCCAGCTCACGAATCAGGTAGAAGATTATACTGCTGATCTGAATGAGTTGCTCGGCCAACCCGCCGAAACGCCGTTGAACCTGAACCCGGTTTCGGATTCGCTACCCGCTCTACCGGAACTGGCAACTTTTCTGGAGGGTGCTAAAAGTGGGAATCTAGAGGTTCGTCAGGCCGATCAGACCAGTCAGAAAGCCACGCTGGGAGTACAGGCGGCCCGCAAGGATTACATACCAACGGTTGGCGCACTAGGCGGCTATCTGTTCCAGAATGTGATCTCTGACCTTCCCCAAAGCAATTATTTCGTAGGTCTTCAACTGAGTTACAATATTGTTGATTTTGGCCGTCGCCGGTCTGCGCTCAACCAGCGATTGTCGCAGGAGAAGCAAGCCAGCGAAAATGTTCAATATACGCGGGAGCATATTGCCGGTGAGGTGCAGAAAGCCCATCGCAAAGCCCGTCAGGCACAATCCTTATTGCCGATTGCCGCTCAGGCTGCCCAATATCGGCGCGACGAGCTGAAGCTAAAAACTGACCGCCTTGCCGCCGGGCTCGCCCTTAAACGCGATGTGCTGGAGACACAGGCCGCGCTGGCAAAGGCCGAAGCGGACTTGTATTCGGCCCAGTTGGCTTACCGGCTGGCTCTGTCCGATTTAGAAGCACTCACGGGCATTAGCCGGTAAGTTCCATTCCGGAAAGCTTATCGGGGGTCGAACCCACCCGATAAGCTTTTTGTTGACAAATGGGACCATCAACGAATTACCGTCTATTTTTGCCCCATGTCTAAGAACGTCAATATCGGTTTAGTGCAGATGAGTTGCTCGGCAGATGTCGAGACGAATATCCAAAAAGCCATCAGCGGCATTCGTGAAGCAGCTGCGAATGGGGCTCAAATCGTTTGTCTACAGGAATTATTCACGTCGCTGTACTTCTGCGATGTGGAGGACCATCATAATTTTAGTCTGGCCGAAGCCATCCCCGGCCCCACCACCAACCGCTTAGGCGAACTGGCGGGCGAGCTGGGTGTGGTTATTGTAGCCTCTCTTTTCGAGAAGCGGGCGCAGGGATTGTACCACAATACGACGGCGGTGCTGGATGCCGACGGGGCGTATCTGGGGAAATACCGGAAGATGCACATCCCGGATGATCCGGGTTATTACGAGAAATTCTATTTCACCCCCGGCGACCTTGGTTATAAGGTTTTCGACACGAAGTTTGCCCGAATTGGTGTGCTCATTTGCTGGGATCAGTGGTACCCCGAAGCGGCCCGTATTACGGCTTTGATGGGAGCCGAAATTCTGTTTTACCCAACCGCCATTGGCTGGGATACCAACGAACCCGACCCGGCGCAAAACACGGAGCAGTATAACGCCTGGCAAACGATCCAGCGGAGCCATGCCATTGCCAATGGGGTTCACGTGGTAGCCGTCAACCGGGTTGGGCGCGAAGCCGATCAGCAGTTCTGGGGTGGTTCGTTCGTTGCCAACCCATTTGGTTCGCTGCTTTATCTGGCCCCGCACGATCAGGAACTCGTCCACGTGCAAACGGTCGATCTGGCCCTTTCCGAGAAATACCGCACTACCTGGCCCTACTTCCGAGACCGCCGGATTGATTCGTACCAACCTATCACCAGACGGTACATCGACCAGGAGTAACTGGTCTGGGTTCGGTTTTTCGTTGCGTTCTTAAACTCACACCTTGTTGAAGTCGGTTATGAAATTAGTTGCATTGGGCCTGCTGGTCAGTTTGGCGGGTACTGGATACTGGTACTGGCAATCGACCGACGCTCCGTCGGTTGCAGCGGTGCAGTTGCAGGGACCTTTACCGGCGCAGACATCGTTGGTGCCCACGCCCCGCTCCCGGTTCACGCCAACGCCGAGATCTCGAAAAGGGTATTATAGCCTCGATGTTGTCGGTGACTTCACGCTGCCAGCGACGAAAACCATTACTTTCTGCGGAGCTGGGCGCAACCTGCACGTTCAGAAAGACCGCACGAAGATTTTCCGGCGGGGGTTCTCGGCGGTAGATCAAAGCCGTATGGTCTCCAATGTTGAGATCTGGAAAGACGGTTTTCCGGCGAATGGCTGGAAATCTGCGCTTCAACCGAGCCAGCGGTCGGTTATTCTGTATCAGGGCTATTTTAGAGATGCCTTTGGTCTGTCCTGGGCACAAAATAGCGAAAAGGCTGGTGAGACGATCTACCGCGCACCCTCCAGCGGCAATGCTGCTGGAGCGGCTCGCCCCATCAATCGCAATACCCTGTATCAGGCCTGTGCGGAGTTGAGCGGAGGATGTTTTGGTTTCGGCGACTGCCCGCCCGGCGGCATGAAAAGCACGTACGGGTTCATTTTCCTGGATATTGAGAACGATGGTGCCAACATGACCAATCGGCAGGAACAGGCTAACCTGTATGCTTACATGATCAAGACGATCAAGGAAAACGTTAGTCCGAAAACGCAGGTTGGGTCTATTGCGCCGGTTTTACACAACAGCGTTGGTTATTCAAAAGCTGAAGATTATAAAGCCACCCCCGACTGGCTCTGGGCAATGACCGCTCAGCACACGGCTACCAGCCGCCAGCGGGGTATGCCGAACGACCTGGTGGGCAAATCGTTCGGTGACTATGCTGATTTTCAGATGCCCGGTACGTATTACGCCTATCCTGACTTTGACTACTCAATCCGGCACAACGGAGACAACAGCCGCCATTGGCTAGCGTCTTTACTGGGCGAACAGGAAGTCAACATGAAGTTGTCGCCAAAGAAGCGGATAGCCTGGCAATGGCTGTTCAATACCCAGAGCGAACTTCCGAATAGCAGTAAAGCGGAACACGCGGCTCCCCCCGTCGTGGCCGAGGGCATGGGCATCTTTTACTGGTTCACCGGAGCCTACGGCGTATTATTCTGGGATGATCATCAGGACCTGGTACCCGATTCGCCCCCGCCCGCCGATCCGAGTCAGAAAGGGCTGGGCAATGATCGGAATTATGCCTGCTATGAGCATTACGTTCACGGACTCTGGCGGCTATTCAAGCATCACAGCGATTTGTTCAATGGACGGGAAACCTACCTCAATGAATCGACGGAATGCTCCTACGACGGTGGGCAGACGTGGTATAAATACAATGCCAACCAACTCAAAGTGCGTGATTTGCCCGTTGTTCGTGCCATCGTGAACGGCAATCAGGTTCTGATTGCGGCTACCAAAGCCTACGCCCAACCAAATCAGACGAGCCGGGTCATGATGCGGTATGTGCAGAACGGCTTTAAATTTTACACGACTATTACCCTGAAAGGCGACGAAATTTACCTGGGCCGGGCCACCATGAACCGGTGAAATAACCAGGCGCTGAACAGTAGATTTTCAATGCACCCGCGTTACTCTCACGCTGCTCAACGAGTACGTCTTTGTCAAAATAACCCCATACATGACTCTTGGTATTGAAATTGGCGGAACAAAGCTGCAACTGATCACAGGCGATGCTACCGGTCAGATTAGCCAGCGATTCCGCTACATCGTTGACCCCGCACAGGGCGCTGAAGGTATTCTGACCCAAATTTCCACCACCATCCGACAACTTCCCGAACCACCTACCGCCATTGGTGTTGGCTTCGGTGGCCCCGTCGACTGGACAACGGGTCGCATAGCTACATCACATCAGATTGGTGGCTGGTCGGGAGTCGACCTCGCCGGATGGCTTCGGGATCAGGCGCCGGGCGCTACGGTTCAAATTGAGAACGACGCCAACGTGGCCGCCCTCGGCGAAGCCTGCAAAGGCGTTGCAACGGGTTTTAACCGGGTGTTTTACATTACCCTTGGCAGCGGTGTTGGCGGGGGCATGGTCGTCGACCAAAACCTGTATCACGGCGCGCTACCCGGAGAAGCAGAAATTGGTCATTTGTGGCTTGTCCCGCCCGGCGATTCAACACCGGGGCAAACGGTTGAGCAGACCATCTCGGGCTGGGCCGTTGACCAGCAGATACGCGACCTTTTGCCGCAGTTACCGGACGATTCGGCCCTCAAGATGGCCGTGCAGGAAGCCCATGCTACCGGTGCTGTTGGTAAAGAAGCCCGGTTTCTACATCAGGCCTACGAAGCCAGCGATCCGGTTGCCAAAATGCTGATCGAACAGATTGGTTCGGTGCTGGCACTGGCGTTATCGCATGTTGTTCACTTGTTTCATCCAGACGCTATTGTGCTGGGGGGCGGCCTGTCGCTCATTGGCGAACCTCTGCGGGCAGCCGTACGGCAAACACTCCCCCGTTTTGTCATGAAGACCTTTCATCCAGCTCCTGTTGTACTTCTCGCCAAACTCGGTGAAGACGCTGTACCAATTGGCGCGTTAATGCTTACCATAAATACGGATGACTGATGAATTTACACAGAGCTATCATCACTCATCATTCCTTTACCCATGAACCAGACCTATTTCAAGAACTACCTCGACCGGCAGAAAGCCGCGTATGATGCTATTCCCATTGACCGGGTAGAGCATTTGATTAACCTTATCAAGAAATGCTGGGAGGAAGACCGGCAGTTTTTCGCCTTCGGCAATGGGGGTAGTGCCTCCAACGTATCGCACTTTATTACCGACCTCGGCAAAAGTGCGTCGGACCGCATGGGCAAGCGGTTTCGGTGTCTGTCGCTCAACGAAAATGTATCCTGGATCACGGCCCTTGGCAACGACTATGCCTACGAGGATATTTACCTGCGGCAACTTCAAAACTACGCCCGTCCCGGCGATCTGGTGCTTACCTTAAGCGTGAGTGGTAACTCACCCAACGTTGTCAAAGCCGTAGAATGGGCAAACGAGAACGGACTTACTACTATGGCACTCGTTGGCGGCAAGCGTGGTAAAATTGCCGACATTGCCCACGAGTCGATTGTTATTCAGGATGAGCATTACGGCCGGGTCGAAGATGCCCAGATGACCATTTGCCACATGCTGTGTTATGGATTTATTGAGAGTTAGGTGTTTGTAACAGGAGATGGGGGTTAGGAGCGAGAAGTGAGGAGTTGCTGACGCGTCTGTTTTTTGCATGCGTTAGCAACTCCTCACTCCTATTACTACGGCTCAAGAATACCGATCATTTCTCCAGGGGTAAGCGGTGTTGGAGTAACCGCGTTCTTCCCAGAAGCCCAATTGATTTTTAGTCAGGAATTCGATCCGTTTGATCCATTTTGAGCCTTTCCAGGCGTATAGCTGCGGGGTGATCATCCGCAGCGGGCCACCGTGTTCACGAGTTAAGGGCTGGCCATCGGCGGTGTGCACGAGCAAGACATCGGGCTTTAGGGCTTCTTCCAGCGAGACGTTGGTAGAGTAGCCATCATAGCCGTAACACATAACGTGCGTAGCTGTGCCTTTGGGGTCAACCAGGGCTGCCAGGTCCATAAACCGGACACCTACCCAGGGGACGTCTAACCGCGACCAGGTCGTTACACAATGAAAATCGCTGGTGTCCTCTACCTGCGGCAGTTCCATCAGATCTTCCCACTTCAGACGAACAGGGTTATTTACTTCACCATCAATATTGAGTTGCCACTTGTCGAGCGGGATGGCGGGCTGATAGCCTAAATCCAGCACCGGCCATTTTGTTGTAACCGTCTGGCCAACCGGTACGGCTGGCATACCATGTCGGTTTATCGGCCCGGAGCCCCGTGGCTTCTCGTCCGTCATGGAGGGCGTCTGGGCCATTTTTTCCTCAAACCGACGTTTGAGTTTCAGGCGGGCCTCAATGATTTTATCGGTCTTTTCGTTTGCGTCCATCGTATGCGAACTGGAAGTGTGTAGCGACTTTTCCTTTGTAAACTGTAATTTCTATTTTGTAGTTTTACACAAACGAAAAATGGCGTTATGGTAGCAAACCAGCGCCCTATTTTAGCTTACACGCACGTAACTGCCAAGTAGTTTAACTTCGGCCGCGTGGTGATTCAATATCTCGTGCAAATCAGGATCGCTGGCGTGACCTTCACACTCCAGCAGGAACCAGTAGCGGAATGTAGCCCCATCCCGTAAAGGCCGACTTTCAATCTTTGTCAGGTTGATGTTCCGGGTATTGAACTCCTGTAGAAACTCAGCCAGTACCCCCGGCGACTGAGTATTCGGCAAGCGGGCAATTAACGTGGTTTTATCATGCCCGCTGGGCTGATTCACAAAATCCTTAGCCAGAATTAAAAACCGGGTTCGGTTCAGGTCACTATCTTCAATATTATCGAATAGTACCGGCACATCGAACAGCTTAGCGGCAATATGCGAGCAGATAGCTGCGGTATTGGGTTGTTGAGCGGCCATTTTAGCCGCCTTCGATGTCGACTCGACCGGCACCATCTCGGCTTTCAACTCATCGAAATAATCGTTCAGGAACCGGCTGCACTGCCGGAAGGCGATGTCTTTTGAATAGATGTGGGTGATATCGGCTAAATTCTCGGCTTTTGTGGCAAAGGTAAAATGCACGGGAATCTGCACTTCGGCGGCTATTCGCAGGTCTTTCTCCAGTAGCAGATCGATGGCTTCTTCCACGACGCCCTCCTGGTTGTTTTCGATGGGCACAACGCCAAACCGAACCCGCCCTGTTTCAACACTTTCAAATACTGACCGGATTGTTGGCAGGGCCATATAGGCACTCATCGCCCCGAATCGGCTTTCGGCAGCCTGGTGGGTAAAGCTACCTTCGGGGCCTAAGTAAGCCACTCGTTCAGGTAACTCAAGGTTACGGGATACGGCGAAGATTTCAAGAAAGATCGCTTCAATGGCCGAACGGTTCAGCAAACCATCGTTTTGTCCATGAAGCCGGTCCAGGATTTGTTTCTCACGCTCCGGCCGGTAAATGACCGTATTGGTTGTTCGTTTGAGGTCGCCAACCCGGCGCACAAGTTCCATTCGTTGATTCAGTAACGTCAGGAGTTGATCATCGAGCGCATCAATGTCATTACGGAGAGACTCTAAAGTCATAAAAAAGTCGGTAAGGCAAAAGTCAATAAGTTGGTAAGCACGAAGCCAACATACAAACTTAGCACTTACCGACTTATTGACTTACTTACTTACAGACTTTTCTACACCAGAGCTACTTCGTCAACATCTTTTTCGACACGCAGATTGTCGATAATGAAACGCTGCCGGTCGGGCGTATTTTTGCCCATGTAATAACTAAGGAGCTTGGGAACAGATGTTTCCTTCTCCATGATGACCGGTTCCAGACGCATGTTTTCGCCGATAAACAAGCCAAACTCATCGGGAGAAATCTCGCCAAGCCCCTTAAAACGGGTTATCTCAACTTTTTTGGCGGCTTTCGTCAGTTTATCAATCGCCTTCTGTTTCTCGTCTTCCGAATAGCAATAGGTTGTTTCTTTATGGTTCTTTGGATTGCGAACCCGGAACAACGGAGTTTCGAGAATATACAAATGCCCATTACGCACCAGATCGGGGAAAAACTGAAGGAAGAACGTCAGCATCAAGAGTCGGATGTGCATGCCATCAACGTCGGCATCGGTTGCAATAACGATTCGGTTGTAGCGCAATCCCTCCAGGCCCTCCTCTATATCCAGCGCATGTTGCAGCAAGTTAAATTCTTCATTCTCGTACACCACCTTTTTTGTGAGTCCAAAACAGTTAAGCGGTTTACCACGCAAACTGAAAACGGCCTGCGACTGCACATTGCGGGATTTGGTAATAGAACCACTGGCAGAATCCCCCTCGGTGATAAACAGGGTCGACTGGTAGCGGTCATCGGCTTTCAGATCGGGCAGGTGATTGCGGCAGTCGCGCAATTTTTTGTTGTGAAGGCTCGCTTTTTTGGCACGATCATTGGCTAGTTTCTTGATACCCGCCAGTTCCTTCCGTTCCCGTTCCGATTGTTCGATCCGCTTCTTGAGGGCTTCCCGAACAGCGGGGTTCATGTGCAGGAAATCGTCCAGGCGCTCTTTTACAAAATCCTTTACGAAAGAACTTACAGATTGTGCATTCGGCTCGGGCGACATATTCTGCGAACCAAGCTTAGTTTTCGTCTGTGATTCAAAAACGGGTTCCTGCACCCGAATACTAACGGCCGCAATGATTGACGAACGAATATCTGACACCTCATAGTTTTTATCGAAATGGCGTCGAACCGTTTCCACAACCGCTTCTTTAAGCGCGTTGAGATGCGTACCTCCCTGGGTGGTATACTGCCCGTTTACGAACGAATAATACTCTTCGCCGTACTGATTCCCGTGAGTCAGGGCTATTTCGAGGTCATTTCCTTTCAGGTGAATAATTGGATACCGCAGCGAATCCTCATCCTTCTTCGTTTTATCACGAAGCAAGTCGAGCAGTCCATTTTGCGACAAGTATTTCTGCTTGTTGAACGAGATGGTCAGGCCAGCATTCAGGTAGCAGTAGTTCCAAATCATGTTCTCCAGAAACTGGGGGATGAAATGAAAATGCTTAAATACCGTATCATCCGGTTCAAAGCAGATGAGGGTACCGTTCC
The DNA here is from genome assembly GCF_026391055.1 of Spirosoma sp. GTDB lineage: Bacteria > Bacteroidota > Bacteroidia > Cytophagales > Spirosomataceae > Spirosoma. Next base: position 62,684 of record NZ_JAPLET010000021.1, read on the forward strand.
GCTCAGTCGTGACGTCTTCGCCCCGCTGTTTCAGTTCGCCCCGGTCAAATTCGGCCCAAACCGTTTTACCCTCCCGGAACGACTGAACCCGGAAATAACTAGACAGTGCATTGACGGCTTTTGTACCGACTCCGTTGAGGCCTACCGATTTCTGGAAAGCCCCGGAATCGTATTTACCTCCGGTGTTTATTTTAGAAACAACTTCAACAACCTTACCAAGTGGAATACCCCGGCCAAAATCCCGTACCTCAACGCGATGATCCGTTACGCGTACTTCGATGACTTTACCAAAGCCCATGACGTGCTCATCGATACAGTTGTCGATGGTTTCTTTGATTAATACATAGATGCCATCATCGGCGGCTGACCCATCGCCAAGTTTACCGATATACATACCGGGCCGCAAACGGATGTGCTCTCGCCAATCCAGTGAACGGATACTATCTTCGTTGTATTGAACAGCTTGATTTAGCAATTCTGCCATAAGAGATTTTTTACTAATAGGCTAAAACCGACTATGTAATTGAATAGCCATTTTAACGAAACATTGGAAAAATTATACCCTGTGTTTTGGAAACGCGAAAATTTGCCGCTCGATATGAAACTATTTATAATCCAACAAAAGTTCGCTTACTTTGTCGACTGAACTGCACTATGTACCACAAGATTCACTTTGTTCGTTAGATACAGGCTTCGTCTTCTTCGGTGCCGCGCTGTTCGACTTCTTAAAAATATGCAAAATCTAAGACTTTTCCACCTCTCGTCGAAATTTTTTTTTCATTTTTCTGCGGCATCAGTTCAAGGCCAAATTAAGGCTTTTCTAATCATTTTTACACTACTGATAGCGGGCTCTACAGCACAGGGTCAAATTGCAGTTCCCTCATCCTCAGGTTCAACAGGGCTTCCGGGCGGCACTACCGGAATACCCGCAAACGCTATACCGAAAGGAGTTAACCCCGCTAATTTGCCAGCTAACGTCAGGCAGCAGGTCAACGGCAAAACCAGCCAGCCCCGGACTACGACTACGGGTCGTACGTCGCCTACCTCACAAACACTTAAAGACAGAAAACAGGGTGTCAATGCGGCCAATCAGCAGGTCACCCCGGCCGATACGACTGATCCCGGCCCCGTCTCCGATGAAGAAATTATCCGGGAAGGAGCCGAGCGCGCACAACGTCGTGAACAGCAGGAAAAGCGCCAGAGAACGTTTGGTTACTCGCTCTTCAACGATCCGGCTATGGAGCGCACCTTCGAACCCAATCTAAACATAGCTACCCCCCGAAACTACGTTGTAGGCCCCGGCGATCAGCTTAACATTCAGATGTACGGGTATTCGGAAATTGACTTTTCACAAACCGTTTCATCGGAAGGTAATGTCTATTTCGGACAGTCGACCGGTGTTGGTCCGGTTTCCGTAGCCGGCCTCACGATCGAGCAGGCCAAAGCGCGGATCATCGGGCGGCTCACTAAGCGATTTGCGGGTTTGCGCAGCTCTGCCTACGGTCCCCAGAATACATTCCTCGAAGTATCGCTGGGCGGAACGATACGGAGTATACGTGTAACGGTAACAGGCGATGCTGTCCGGCCGGGAACGTACACGCTTTCTTCATTGGCAACGGTTATGAATGCCATTTACCAGGCTGGTGGTCCAAATGACATTGGCTCTTATCGCCGGGTACAGCTCATCCGGAATAATAAAGTGGCGGCCACCCTCGACTTGTATGATTACCTGCTAAGTGGTATTCAGCGCAACGACCTCCGCCTGCAGGATAACGACAATATCCGATTTACAACCTTCCTTGAGAAAGTGGAGATTACCGGAACCGTAAAACGTGCCAACATTTTTGAGATGTTACCAGGTGAAACCCTCGACCGGCTTCTGTTCTATGCAGGTGGTTTTGCGGCTCAGGCGTACAAAAACAGGCTCAAAGTTACCCGGCTGACCGACCGTGAAGTAAAGGTAATTGACGTTACAACGCCCGAGTTTAAAACCTTTGAGATTCAGGATGGTGATCTGGTCACGGTTTCTCGTTTGCTTGAGCGTTTCGAAAACCAGATCACGATTGAAGGGGCTGTGTTTCGCCCCGGCCAGTACTCGCTCGATAAGAACCGAACGCTGAAAGAGCTGATTACCAACGCGGAGGGGCTGAAGGGCGATGCCTTTACCGGCCGTATTACAATCGTTCGCACTCGGGAAGATCTGGCTATCGAAAACCTCTCCGTTAATCTGGCTAATATCCTGGCGGGTAACGAGCCTGACGTACCGCTGCAACGCGAAGACCAGGTTATCGTGCCATCCCGATTTGATCAGGTGGAGCAGGCAACCATTTCTGTGCAGGGGGAGGTCAACGCGCCCGAAACGGATATTCCTTATATTGCCAATATGACCCTGAACGATGTACTGCTGCGTACAGGCGGTTTAAAAGAATCGGCGGCTGCGTCTATGGTTGAAGTGGTTCGTCGCAAGAAAGACGCCGATCCTCGCTCTCCAACAGCGCAGATTGCTGAAACCTTCCGGTTCAACGTTGACCGTGACTTATCGATCGGAGCGGATGCAAACAAGAATTTTATTCTGCAACCCTTTGATCAGATCATCGTTCGTCGGTCGCCCAACTATGCCATTCAAACGTATGCGTATGTGGCCGGTGAAGTCATTATGCCGGGCTCCTATCCAATTCGGTCTAAAGACCAGAAAGTATCGGATCTTGTAACCCAGGCAGGTGGTTTAACGTCTCAGGCTTATGTAGAAGGAGCAACGCTGGTCCGCCCGGTTAAACTGAGCGCTGACGAGCTAAAACGAAAGCAAAAGGCAATTGAAGAAGTTGCTGACAATACAACCAAAACGATTGTGGAAACGGAAGTCGTTACGCCGAACGTTGCCGAAGCGATTGGTATTAATTTGAAGAAGATTCTGGCAAAACCCGGCTCATCGGAAGACATTCTGCTACAGGAAGGCGATACATTACGTATTCCGAAATTGCTCGAAACAGTGCGGATTCAGGGGGAAGTACAATTGCCGAATACAGTAAAATTCCGGGAAGGTGAAACGTTTCAGGACTACATTTCACAAACGGGTGGCTTTACGTCGAAATCACAGCGTCGCCGGGCATTTATTATCTATGCCAACGGCTCGGTCGATCGGACCCGGAAATTCATGTTCTTCAATGTGTATCCGCGTGTTGAGCCAGGCTCTGAGATTGTAATCCCCAAACGGGCGACTTCGCCACTCACGGCACAGCAGATTCTGAGTTCGACGGTTGGTATTGCCGGCTCGTTATTAACACTTGTTACAACCCTGATTTTACTCACCCGGGTTAGCAACTAAAAAGGAATTTTCAGTATATGGCTTCTACAAACTTATCTGATACAAACAATCCGAACCATCTGGCAGCGGCTCGGCCGTTACCACCTGATCAGATTTCCCCCAAATCGGTGGTGTTAAGCGTTTTTCAGTTGAAGCATGTATTCATGCGCAACTGGAAGGTACTTCTGCTTCTGGTATGTCTGGGTGGCGCTATTGGGTTCATTTATGACTTATTTCATAAGACAAAGGTTACCTATACCGGCACCATCATGTTTAACCTGGGCGGCAGTTCGTCGGGAGGTGGATTCGGTGGTGAATTGGGCCAGTTAGCGGGCGCGTTTGGCCTAAGCTCAGGTGCTCCCGATGCCAACATATTTGTTGGCGACAACTTCCTGATTTATGCCAAATCAAGACCCGTTGTCGAAAAGACGTTGATGCAGACCGATACTATCAACGGGAAAGACACCCTGCTTGTCAATTACTACATTCGCCATAGTGGTATTCGCGACCAGGAATGGGAAGACAACGATTCATTGCGGGCCTTTTATTTCAAGAGGGCCAAATTACCTAATGAATACACCAAGACGGAGCAACTGGTAATGTCGGACATTTACGCCCGAATTGAAGGTGAAATGGCCGTTAAGCAACCGGAACGGAAATCGTCGTTTATGGAGCTTAGCTGTTTTATGGAAAATGAGCAGTTGGCGGCCACCTTTCTGACCAATCACCTTAAGACTATTGAGCAGGATTACCAGAAAAAGCAGACGAAAAAAACCCGCGAAATGTATGACCTGCTCATAGACAGAGTGGACTCCCTTCAGTCACGTTTGACGGGTACAGAAAATAAGCTGGCCCAGTACATGGACCAAAACCAGCAGGTGGTTGTTGCACAGGGCCGTATGACGGAAAATAAGCTGACACGAAATTCCGGCTTTCTCACTACCCTGTATTATCAGGCACTCCAGCAGGCCGACAACATGCGCTTATCCCTGATTCGGGAAACGCCGTTGTTTACCATCATTAAACCCGTTTATTATCCACTCCACATAGACACGATTGCAACGGCTGGCCTACAGATTGGCATAATCGTTGGCCTGGTGCTGTCTATCCTGGTTATTTTTCTGCGAGAAACGTACCGCTCCGTAATGCGGGAAGCTTAGTAATGACATCTTTTTTTATTGCCCTAATACATTGAAAACGCACGAAGTTATCATCCAGCCTGGCCGGTCAGAACGGCACTATTGGCGCGACCTGTGGCGTAACCGCGAGTTGATGTATATTTTATCCATGCGGGATGTTTCCGTGCGGTATAAGCAGACAGCTCTGGGTACAGCCTGGGGGCTGATACGTCCATTGACGACCATGCTCATCATGGTATTTGTGTTCAGTAAAATAGCCAAACTACCCGCCGACCCTGGGGTTCCTTACCCGCTTATGGTACTGGGCGGAATAACCGTCTGGACATTTTTCGCAACGGCTTTTACGCAGATCAGCAATAGCGTGACCATGAATTCAAACCTGGTCACGAAAGTTTATTTTCCACGCCTGATCATGCCCATTAGTTCGGTGGCGGTTAGTTTTATTGACTTTCTCGTATCGCTGGGGTTGTTCATTGTCCTTGCCATGTGGTACCGGTTTATTCCCGACTGGCATTTGCTCATGCTGCCAGCATTTATTGTACTGGCTTTACTGGCTTCTTTTGCATTCGGATTATTTTTTGCGGCTGTTAATGTACGTTTTCGTGACATAGGCCAGCTTATTCCGTTTATAGTACAGGTAGGTTTTTATATTTGCCCAATAGCCTACAGCAGTCGGCTAGTAGCGGATAAACAAGACGAATGGTGGACGCCTTTTTACTGGATGAATCCTATGGTTGGTATAATTGACGGGTTCCGCTGGTCGTTACTGGGTGAAAAGGCATACTTTAACCCGCAAAGTCTGCTTATATCCATTAGCATTGTGGGCGTTTGTTTGGCCTTGTCACTTTACTTCTACCGGAAACGCGAGAACACATTTGTGGATGATATTTAAAGAATTACAATTTATTATTTATGACGCGTGGATGGCCCAGGCGGCCGTAAACTGTAGATCGTAAATCGTAAATCAATATGTCTGTTATTACTGTCGAAAATATAAGCAAGCAATACATCATTGACCACAAAAAGGGCAAAGGTGCCAATACGCTGCGTGATGTGATTTCGGAAAACGTCCGGTCTCTTTTTGGAAATAAAAAAGAAAAGGATGTGGTCACGCACGAAGAGTTCTGGGCACTTCGCGATGTAAACTTTTCGATCGAACAGGGCGACCGCGTGGGTATTGTTGGTCATAACGGGGCCGGAAAATCAACCATGCTCAAAATTCTGAGCAAGATTATCGAACCCACCACCGGCACTGTCCGCATCAAAGGCCGGGTAGCCAGCCTGCTCGAAGTAGGAACGGGGTTCCACCCTGAACTGACCGGCCGGGAAAACATTTACCTGAACGGTTCATTACTGGGTATGACGCGCAGCGAAATCAGGAAGCAGTTCGATGAAATCGTGGCGTTTGCGGGTGTCGAAAAATTCCTCGATACGCCCGTCAAACGCTATTCATCAGGCATGTACGTTCGATTGGGATTTGCTATCTCGGCACACCTCGACCCCGAAATCATGATTGTTGATGAGGTGCTGGCGGTAGGTGATGCCGAGTTTCAGAAAAAAAGCCTCGGTAAAATGCGGGATAACTCGGCCAGCGGCCGAACCATCATTTTCGTTAGCCATAACCTTACGGCCGTTCAGGCGCTGTGTAACAAGACCCTTTACTTCGAAAAAGGGCAGCTTATCGAACAGGGTGAGACCAACCAGGTTATTGCGTCATATCTGAGCAAGGTGTCGAAAACAAGGCTCCTGCGCCAGTGGGAAACGCCCGAAGAGGCTCCCGGCAATGACCTCGTTCGCGTGCGCCGGATTGAACTCGTTCCAGAATACCTTGACGATCTGACCCATATCGATGTCAGAACGTCGATGAAATTCAGGTTTGAGTTTTGGAACCTGATGGATCATGCGAACCTCAACCTGAGTCTGCATCTGAATTCGATGACCGGTGAGTGTATCTTTAACATTGGTACACAATCAAAACCCTTTGGCAAAGGATTGATTGCCGGAGAGTGTACCATTCCGGGATTTTTCCTGAACGACGGATCGTACACAATCTCCATGATGATTGTTAAGGATACAGTTACCCCCCTATTCGTAATGGAAGAAGGCATTACCTTTGATGTGGAAGATTATCGGGAGGGAATTGCCTGGTATGGAAAGTGGCCGGGTTACGTTCGCCCGCAAATACCCTTTCATACAATAATGCTGGAACCAGTCACCAGTGAACAATAACTTGCAGGCAGTTTTGCCGTTACAGTTAGTACTATCGGCATTCACTACCTATTTATTGTTGACTCTTATCTTTTAGTTGCTTAATGATTAATGTCACGAAATCTTATCTGCCAGAACTCGACGAGTATACTGCCTACTTGAAAGGTATCTGGGAGCGTGTTCATTTGACGAACGATGGGCCACTTCTGCGCAGGCTGGAAGATGAGCTGAAAGAGTTTCTGGATGTAAAATACCTGAAATTCTGCACCAACGGCACTATTGTGCTTCAGATGGCTCTCAAAGCACTGGACATAAAGAAAGAAGTCATCACAACGCCTTTTTCCTACGTGGCTACGACGAACGCGCTGCTCTGGGAAGGCTGCACACCTGTATTCGCCGACATCAGCCCGGATGATTATAATATCGATCCGGAGAAAATCGAACCGTTGATTACGGCCGATACGCAGGCAATTATGGCCACGCATGTGTATGGCAATGCGTGTAAGATCGAACAGATTCAGGCCATCGCCGATAAGTATAATTTAAAAGTTATTTACGACGCAGCTCATACATTCGGGGCAAGTTATAACGGCAAGTCTATCTTGAGTTACGGCGACCTGAGCACCTGTAGCTTCCACGCTACCAAGGTATTCCATACTGTTGAAGGAGGTTGTATCGTAACCAACGATGCCGATATGGCCCAGAAGCTGCACTACATGCGGTCGTTCGGGCATCAGAATGATAACTACTACGGTGTTGGCATCAACGCCAAAAACTCGGAGTTACATGCCGCCATGGGTTTGTGCGTGCTGCCAAAAGTACCCGAGTTGATTGCTGCCCGTAAAGAACGATTCGGGTATTACGACAGTCAGCTGGACTTCAGTAAAATAACCCGACCCACCCTGACGCCCGGTGTCGATTATAACTACGCCTATTATCCGGTAATTTTTGATTCTGAAGAGACGCTGTTACGGGTAACTGATGCCCTTAAGGCAGAGGATGTTATGCCGCGCCGGTATTTCTATCCTTCGCTCAACACCTTACCTTTTACCTTTAGGCCGGGTACGACAACTGCGCAACCCTGTCCGGTTTCGGAAGATGTATCCTTACGGGTGCTTTGCCTGCCCCTCTACCCTGACCTGGCCGAAGCAGATGTTGACCGCATTGTTGCGACTGTCAATCTGGCCGTCGGTATCGTACCCGAAAGCGTATAACAGAGCCCCAAACTGGCCAGTAGACTGACTTACATCGATCAAGTCGGTTTATGAGGCCTTTTTTTTAGGTGCATCTGTCCGAGAACTATCCTTCTATGAGTAGCTTATACATTATTCCTCTTATTCTGTTTGTCATTTATGTCGGACGGCTTTCCTCGCAGATTTGCCGACGCTCCCTGACAGAATGGTGGCTGACAACATTTTTGCTAGGTGCCGGTAGCGTTATTTTGACAGGCTTCGTGCTATCCGCCCTGTATCTGACGGCCAACGCACCAGTTTGGGCGGGTTCGGTATTTATTACGGCAACCTTACTCGGAAAACTACTAAGTCGCCTATCTGGCCAGAATGCCGGTTTTTCGGTCAGAAAACTTGTTCAGGAACGTCTTCAAACGGGTAAGAACTGGTTCGCAGAGTTGTCTGCCTACCCCCGTTTTTTATTCATACTGTTATTCAGCACCTTAGGCATCATTGCGGTTACCAACCTCCTGCTGGTGTTCTTTACCGTTCCTAATGAATGGGATAGTATGACCGGCCACCTCAACCGCGTGATGCAATACATACAGCGGGGTACCATGCGGCATTTTGGCGGGACGAACTGGAACATAGATACGTATCCGAAGAGTGTTTGTACCCTTCAGATTTATTCGTTTCTGATGACCGGCCATTTTGAGAATGGCTTCAAATTTATTCATCACTTGAGTTACTGGACAGCCATTGTTGCCGTTTTCGGCATTGTACAGCGCATTGGTCAGAACCGGCTATCGGCTAGTTTTTTCTGTGCGTTGGCGTATGCCCTGCTTCCCGATTTTCTGATGCAGGCGATTACCACCGAAACCGACATTGTTCTAACTGCCTACCTGAGCGTACTGCTATACATGCTGTTCACGTACCGCACGATCGGTATCCAAACGGCCGATAGCCGGTATCTGTATCTGGCGGGTATGGCGTTTGGGATTGCATTTGGGCACAAAATTACCTTTGCCTTACTGTTGCCTTCTGTATTCGTCATCATGATATATACGGTTTTCCTGTCGCGTTCGTGGGCCATAACGTTCGGGCGGGTATGGCGTCTGGGACTGGCAATCGGGGTTGGGGTTTGCCTGTGGACACTACCGACCGGTTACCTTAAAAACATTGAAGTATTTGGTCACCCAATTGGTCCTCCAACAGCCCTTAAACACCAATCAGTGGAGCGGGCAGGTTCTCTCCCCAACTTACTTGAACAGGGGAGCCGCAATGTGGTTCGGTACGTCTACGACCATGTGAATCTGGACGGCATCCGAAACGTAAAAGCTGGCGCCGACCTGAACCATGCTATGCGCAAGCCAATGGTATTGCTGGAAGATAAATTACATATGCGGCTGGACGAAGAGACCGACTTTTCCATTCAGGCGTTTGCCTTCGATCGTAAGTTTGTGTTTTATAACGCCAATCCCTATTGGGGCATTTTCGGGTTTGGGTTGATCTTGCCACTATTGGTGCTGGTATTGGTGGGCTTCATTCGCTCAACCCCGCACATTTATGTAGGGATTGCCCTGTTGCTCCATTTTGCAGCTCTATCCTATTCGGCCCCGTATGACCCCTTTAAAGGACGTTATTTTATAGAAACAGGGTTGTTTGGCGTTACCTTTCTGGCGCTGCTGTTTCTCCACCCACGCACAACCGTCGATGTACCCAACCGACCAATCTGGAAAGGCTATGTAGCCCTCGTTACGGTAATGGGCTGCCTGTCGGCACTCATGTGCGTCTTCCTGAACACCCGTGCACTACCATTCGCCTGGACGGGCCCCGATGGCATTTCCTTCCCGTCGGCATTCACGTCTGACAGAATCCGGCAGATAACTATTGGGCGCCCTGACACTTACACTCCCTACAAACGCTTCGACGAGTTGGTGCCCGAAAGTGCAACCGTCGCGCTGGCAACCATCAACGATGACTATGAGTATCCACTCTACGGACCCAAATTATCCCGTCGGTTGATAGCCATCAATCCGTTTGAGCAGGGACTTAAACCAATTCCGAAAGAGGCCGATTACCTGTTTTTCGACAAAAGCGTTATTTCACCCCAACCCGGCGATATACGTCTGGGTACCGATACCACCCTGCGCGCCAGAATGATCGTACCGGGAGAAGATTATTATCTACGGAAACTGAAAAAAGGAGTGAAGAGCGAGGAGTGAGGAGTTGCTGACGCGCGAATACTACCAGCGTCAGCAACTCCTCACTCCTGACACCTCACTCCTGACACCTAACTCCTGAAAAGATGACCCTTGCCATAATGCAACCTTATTTCCTGCCTTACATTGGCTACATGCAGTTGATGGGAGCAGTGGATACCTTTGTTTTGTATGATGATGTCGCGTTTATCAACCGGGGGTGGATTAATCGAAACAGATTGCTGATTAATGGTCAGGAGTATTTATTTACCATTCCGTTAAAAGATGCCAGCCAGAACAAACGAATCAACGAAGTTCATCTGGCCGATGACCCAAAATGGCGCAGTAAATTGCTGAAGACCATTGAGCAGGGCTATCGGAAAGCGCCCTGTTATCAAACGGTTATGCCCCTAACGGAAAAAATCATCAATTTTACGACTGATTCCATCGCCGATCTGATCTATTTTAGCCTCGTCGAATTAAATACGTACCTTGGTTTATCGACGCGACTGGTTGCCTCTTCGACCATCTACGGCAATAGTGAATTAAAAGCACAAGAACGGATTCTGGACATCTGTCGGCAGGAAAACGTATCCCGTTACATCAATCCCATTGGGGGCATGGAGTTGTACACTACCCCAGCTTTTGCCCAGGCAGGTATCGATCTCAAGTTTATAAAAGCCAAACGGGCTGATTATCCACAGTTTAAAAATGATTTTGTCCCCTGGTTATCCGTCCTGGACGCACTTATGTTTAACGACATACCAAACCTCCGGAAGTTGCTGGGGGAATATGAATTAGTTTAGTAGTCGAAGCAAGAAGTTGTCCGAATACATATCCGGTCTAACTTTCTGCTCCTCCCACCTTATCAAACTATGGCAAAAGTGATCATCTTCGGGGTTATGGACACGGCAGAGCTGGCCCATTTCTACCTCACCCACGATTCGGAACACGACGTAGCGGCTTTCACCGTAAGTCGTGAATACATAACAGGCACTGAATTTCAGGGTTTACCACTAGTCGCATTCGAAGACGTAGAAACGCTGTTCTCTCCGCAGGAGTACAAGTTTTTTGCGCCTATGACCGGCCGGAACATGAATCGTAACCGGGAGCGTATCTACCTCGAAGCCAAAGCCAAAGGGTATGAGTTCATTTCCTATATCAGTTCAAAAGCCACCTTGTTTGGCAACCAGATCGGGGAGAACTGCTTTATTCTGGAAGACAACACCATCCAGCCATTTACGACCATTGGCAACAATGTGGTTCTATGGAGCGGCAACCATATCGGGCACCACGGGCAAATAAAAGACCATGTATTCTTTACCTCGCACGTAGTTATGTCGGGCCACTGCGTGATTGAGCCTTACTGCTTTTTTGGCGTGAATAGTACCATTCGCGACTTCCTCCACATCGCTACCGGAACCCTTGTTGGCATGGCCTCTGCTATTTATAAAGACACCGATGAGTGGGGTTTATACCTCGGCAACCCGGCCAAAAAACTTCCCAAGCCCAGTTACGAAGCGTATTAAAGCGTAAAGCCTGCTAGTCTATACTATTGAAAAAGCTGCTGTTAATAGGCCACGATGCCAACCGTGCCGGCGCACAAATTGTGCTGCTCAACCTGATGCGGTTGTTGAAGCAGGAAGGCCTTTCCATGCATTTACTGCTGGGAGAAGGCGGTCCGCTGCTCGACGACTACCGGGCAATTTGCCCGGTAACCATCTGGCCTGCCCCCAGCCCGTACGTAGTCGGAGCACTCGCCGATAAAGTGCTGTTTAAAACAGGACTATGGGAGCGATTTCAAAAGCGGCAACGGGTGAGTCGGCAACAGGCTATACAGGCGGAGATTAACCTCGATTCGTTCGATCTGGTGCTCGTCAATACGGTTACCAGTAGTCGGTGGTTTAGCCAACTGATGATACCCGCCCGCACGCCCGTCGTTACCTTCGTGCATGAACTCGACATGTCGGTTCGGATATACACCCAACCCGACGAGCTGGCTTTCTTGCTTAACAGAACAACACAGCTGCTGGCGGTATCGAACGCGACTGCCCGGTATTACGAACAGCAGCACGGCTTCGATCCAGCCCGAATTACGCTCTATACACTTATCGATACCCCTACCCTGTCTCGAACGGTTCAACAGGCCCGCAAGCAGCCAAGTCCCTATTTGTCGCTGGGTTTGCCGGATAACGCCCTGATTGTGGGCGGGTGCGGCAATGCCGAATGGCGAAAAGGCAACGACCTCTTTATCACACTGGCCCGACAGGTAATTGGGCGCGTGCGGAACGACACAACAGCCCAAAAAGCGTCAATCGACCAACCTGTCCATTTTGTCTGGGTTGGCGTGCCATCGGGAAATCTGCGGGACGATCTGCTGGTCGATATTCGTAAAGCAGGGCTTGGTGATTACGTTCACCTGATTCCGCCTACGCCGGACGTACTGCGTTATCTGAGTCGGTTCGACGTTTTCGTACTCTGCTCCCGCGAAGATCCTTATCCGCTGGTGGTGTTTGAAGCGGGGTTAAGCGAAGTGCCGGTGGTCTGTTTTGACGATGCCGGTGGCTCGCCCGAACTGGTGGAAACAGACGGTGGTTTTGTTGTGCCTTACCTCGACCTCGACGCCATGAGCAACCGTGTCATCGACCTGCTCCAGGAGCCGGATTTACGAAAAAGGATGGGGCAGCAACTTGCTCAAAAAATACTTGACCGCCATCCGGCTCAGCAAAGCGTCGAAACTCTTGTAACTTTGTTTGAGAAACTGACTCGACAATAGCCCCTTCTACCCCTTAGTGGTCGTTTGCCGTGCCCCCTGTATGACTCTTGCATTCACGATTTGTTCCATAAATTATTTAGCTCAGGCCCGTACCTTGGGCGACTCATTACGACAGACCAACCCCGATTACCAGTACATAATTGGGTTAGTTGATAAATTGAGTGTTGCTAACTTACCCGCAGAGCTGGTTCCGGAATACCCCATGCTGGAGGTAGACAAAATCGGCATTCCTGATTTTGCGGCCATGTGCGATCGGTATGATATTACGGAGTTAAACACCGCCGTAAAGCCGTTTTATATCGACTACCTGTATCAAACGTACCCCAATGCCAGCGAGGTTATCTATTTTGATCCCGATATCATCGTTTTTCAACCGCTTCAGGAGTTAAATGAAGCCTTGGCTACACACAGTCTGGTATTGACGCCCCACACCTGTTCGCCAACCACCGACTGGGAGCGCCCGAACGAACAGCATCACCTGAACACGGGCATATTCAACCTAGGTTTTATTGGGCTGCGTAACGATGCCACCGCCCGTCAGTTCGTCAACTGGTGGAAAGATAGACTGGTGTATGAGTGCCGGATTGACCTCTGCGAAGGCCTTTTTGTCGATCAGCACTGGGCCAACTTCGCTCCCGTTTACTTCAACAACGTCCTGGTTGACCATCACTTAGGCTACAATATGGCCTACTGGAACCTGCATGAACGATTTATCAGCCAAAACGAAGCCGGAAGCTGGATGGTTAGTGGCGAACGGACGTCGCAGCATCTCTATCAAACCGAACCGTTGCAGTTTTTTCATTTCAGCGGTTATAATCCCGACAAACCCGAGGAGATTTCCAAGTACCAGACACGCTATAGCTTTCCCAAGCAAGCCAACCAGGCCAGTGGTAAACCAGTCCGCTTTGCCGATCGGCCCGAACAGCAGCGACCCGATGTAAGGCCTTTGTTCGATTTGTACCGCAGCCGACTGCTGGCTAACCAGAACGAACTGTACCGCCAGTATCCCTGTGTGTATATCAAGCCGCCTAAAATTTTTCGTTATCAACGGGTACGCAGGTTGTTGAAGACTCCTTTCAACCGCCTTATCACGCTCCTAGAATCTCGTTAGTTATGACAGAAGGGCCTCGTTTTCGGGAAGTCTGGATTTACCGCTTTCATAAAATCACCCATATTATCGGGAAATTCTGGTCGTTTGCCGTTAAGTACCTTCAACTCCGGTTACTGAAAAGTAGACTAGGGAATCGGCAGCTAATCGCCATTATCCTGTCGGAACAGATGGGTGATATTATTGCCTGCGAGCCGGTTTCGCGGGAAGTACGCCAGCGTCATCCTGATGCCTATATCCTCTGGGTCGTAAAGGAAGCCTTCGCTGATCTGGTTAGGTACAACCCCAATCTGGATGGATTCCTGACCGAAAAATGCCCCGGAGAACGGGTACAACTGCTCCGCTCCGGCATCTACGATAAGGTCTACAACCTGCATATTTCGCACCGTAAGTGCAAATACTGCCCCGAAGACCCCGTGAACCCAACGGCCGATCAGATTGGCCTTACCTTCGATAATTACTATCACCAGGGCGATTTACTGTACATGTTCTCGCAGGCGGCCGGGCTACCACCCATGACCGACGAGCCCCGGATGTACATTCCGGAAACCATTAAAGAATCTGTACTAGCCCGGCAACTTCCAGATCGGCCCATTGTTATACATTGTCAGTCGAGCCATATTGCCCGAGACTGGCCCGCTACGAACTGGAATAAGCTGGTAGACTGGCTGCTGGCAACGTATCCTTATCCAATTATCGAAGTGGGACTTACGCCAACTATCCGTACCACTAACTCACGGTTTATTAACTTGTGCGGTCAGCTAAATTTACTTGAAACGGCCGAAGTTATCCGACAGGCGCAATTGTTTATTGGTATTGACAGCGGGCCCGCCCATATGGCCAATGCAACGGGGGCAAAAGGCATTCTGCTTTTGGGCAAACTGTATGATTTTGTCGATTATCTGCCCTACTCAGGTCGTTATAAACGCGGAGAAGGTGTGACTATTCTAAACAACTTTGGTCATCCATGCGCTGAATTACCTTACGAGTGGGTACAACAGGCCGTTCAGCAACAAGTAGGTCAACCCAAACGAGTATGATGCAGTCCAGGTCTGTTAGTGTCAATATAGTTATACCGGCCTACAAGGCTCAACTTACCGATTATGAGCGCATTGCCTTAACGCAATGTGTGCGGGTGCTGGGCAATTATCCCATATGGCTCGCCACACCCCACACCCTAGATATTACGGCTTATCAGGAAATAGGTCCCGGTATTAATGCACGTACGTTCGACGAGCGGTACTTCACGGATGTACAAGGCTACAACCGGCTCATGCTGTCGGAAGAGTTCTATAGTGCTTTTGCCGATCAGGAATACCTATTGATTCACCAGTTGGACGCGTTTGTTTTTCAGGATGATCTGGCTTACTGGTGTCAGCAGAACTACGATTACATTGGCGCGCCCTGGCTCCGTGACCGCGACTTTACAGGCTTGTTCGACAAACTTGACTTTACAATTCGACAACGCCTGGCTACCTGGTTGAACATGAAAAAACCGGACGGCATTACCCCGCGCGAAATCATTAACCTCAACGGCGTAGGCAACGGCGGCCTTACCCTCCGGCGCGTATCGGCGATGTTGCGTTGCTTAAAACGGTTCAAGCATAAAATTGAGGAGTACGAGCGCAAAACGATGCATCAATACCACGAAGATGTTTTCTGGGGTATTGAAGTCAATCGGTACTGGCCCCATTTACGCATTCCGCCTTATCGGAAAGCGCTCCACTTTTCGATTGAATTTTTCCCTGAATGGGCGATTGAGCATTATAATCAGGGCAAGCTACCCTTCGGTTGCCACGCCTGGAATATACACGGTACTGATTACTGGCGCACTGTTTTCGCCCGGTATGGCTACCAAATCTGATTTTTTGCATGAATGAAAGTCCGCGTCCATCCATCTCAATTGCGCTTTGTACGTACAATGGCATGGCCTACTTACCCGTACAATGGCAGAGCTTGCTGGAGCAGCAGCAACTGCCCGACGAAATCGTTATCTGCGATGACCAGTCTACCGACGGAACCGACGAATTGCTTACCCAACTTGCCGCCGACGCACCTTTTGTGGTGCGGGTTCTTGAAAATACCGTACGGCTGGGGTCTAATAAAAATTTTGAACGGTCACTGTCGGCCTGTACCGGCGATCTGATCTTTCTATGCGACCAGGATGACTTCTGGCTGCCCGAAAAAATAGCTACGATGACCCGTTATATGACTCAGCATCCCGAAGCGCAGGTGGCTTTTTGCGACGCCTGGGTTACGGATGAGCAGCTTCAGGAAAAGAAGGGCCGGTTTTGGGAGGTTGTACGCTTTGATAAAAAAGCACAGCATCGCTGGCGAACGGGCGAATCGCTGGAAGTACTGCTGGACGGCAATCGAATGATGGGCTGCGCAACCGTTGTCCGGAAATCCTTCCTGAAAGTGGTACTGCCCGTACCCAACGATTTACCCGCCGATTATATTTATGATGGCTGGATGGCTTTAGTAGCCGCCACCAGCAACTCGGTACATTTTATTGATGCTCCTTTACAGCTATACCGGACGCACGTTCATCAACAGGTAGGTGTGCGTGAAAAAGAAGCGACTGATTCGGTGCGATTGCAGGACCGATTGGCCCGGCGTAGAGCGGGCAAACTTGCTCCCCTTCGTGAGAAGCAGTTGAATCTGAACAAAATAAGCCAGTTATTGAATGCGCGTGTTTCAGCAACTGCGCCGGGATTTTCTCAACTTCGCCGGCGATTAGGCCATTTTACGATGCGCAGCAGTTTACCTGACAACCGGCTTGGGCGTGTACTACCGGTTCTGCGTAGTTTACAACGTGGCAACTACAACCGGTATGCCGATGCATCAGCCAACTGGTATGCCCCATACTTGGCAATGTTGGGCGATTTACTTGAATGACGTAGCTTTGTATTTACTGTGCTATTAACCATCTGTACCCTCTCACAACTTCCCCAGGCTATTGCACTGGGCGATAGTTTTGTCCGCCATTCGGGCAGTTCGACCAGCATCCCTCCGGTTATTCTGGGTCTGGTCGATGATCCGGCCCGATTACCTGCTGGCTTTGTTTCTCCCTATCCGCTCCTGCCGGTCAATGAACTGGTTGCGTCTGTGTCACTGGCAGAGTTATCCTCGCTTTATACACCCACCGAATTCGCTGCGGCCTGCAAACCAGCTTTTATAACGGAAGTATTTCGGCGCTATCCCGAAATTGATAAACTTCTTTATGCCGACCCGAATATCTGTTTCATGGGTCCGTTGTCGACAATCTGGCAGCAGCTTGAAGAGTCAACCGCCCTGCTGACACCGTTTATTACGCGCAATCCAGCCGATTCGCTTTGGCCCGACGAGAAGTTTTTTCAGAACATCGGCCTGTATAGTTCCGACTTCCTGGGTTTCCGCCGATCTGACGAAACGGATCGATTATTAGCCTGGTGGACGGACCGGGTTCAGCAAAGAGCGTTTATAAACTACTGCGAAGGGCTTTGTCTCGACCAGATCTGGCTAATGCACGTACCGGTCTTTTTCAAGCATGTACGTATAGTTAAAAACCCTGGCTGGCACGTTGCTCTCTGGAATCTGCCCGAGCGTAGCCTCCACCAAACCCAAAACGGCTGGCAGGTAACCGGCCCCGAAGGGCAGAACCAGCCCCTTTTGTTCATGAATGTTAAAGGATGGCTTTATCCCGATCAGGGCTTTTTTCCGCATCAGAACCGGCTTCGCCTGTCGGACAGACCCGAACTTGGCTCCTTACTGGACACTTACCGGCAAACATTGCCCCCTTCTTCAGAGCTTAGTGGGAAATCAATAAAACCGGCTTATGGGCAACAGCCTGAACCGGTGGTTCTGCGCGGATGGCGTTATTCGGCTGTTCAGTCATTTCGAAGTATTACCCGATTTATTGATCAGTTATCTCTCCCAGGCTAAGGCTGCGGACCGTTCGAGGAATATTAACCAACGAGTAAGGTTTTATCCCCTATTAACTCTAATTTTGTAGGCAAATCATCTCAGAAAAATACAAACGCCTGCCGTTTGTAGATTTCCCTTCATGAAAGTACTTTACGACCATCAATCGTTCACGGGCGTACCCTACGGGGGCGTTTCCCGCTATTTTTTTGAACTGATGCGTTCGTTTGCCAAGCGAACAGATATTGAATTTGAACTATCCCTGCGATTATCTAATAACGAATATCTTGATCAGGCTTCCTTTAGTCGGCACCTACGGTATCGAAGTTTGGCTCAGGTACGAAATGTTCATCGGGTTGCCTCCGTCCTAAATCGCCTTTACAGCCTTCGGCGCGTGAAAGCGGGCAAATACGACATTTTTCACCCAACCTACTACCATCGCTATTTTCTGGACGCGCTGGGCAATAAACCCTTTGTCATCTCCTTCCACGACGCAACCAGCGAACGGTACGGCAAACTATACCCCGAAGTGGGCGAAGGATTATACGACCTAAAAAAGCTGTTGCTGCGCCGGGCTGATTGTATCATTGCCGTTTCGGAATTCTCGAAGCAGGAAATTCTGCGTTTTTTTACCGTCGACCCGGACAAAATAAAAGTTATTCACCTGGGTACTACCCTTGGAGAATATGCTTCGGCAAGTGAATACACCACCCCGCCCTTACAGGCACCATACCTGCTGTATGTTGGCAAACGGGGTTTATACAAAAACTTCACCGGCTTTTTTCGGGCTATACAGCCCGTTTTACAACGGTATCCCGATGTTCACCTGATCTGCGCCGGAGGTGGCGCGTTCAGTAAAGAAGAACAAACCCTGTTTCATGCAGCCCGGTTAGCTAACCGCGTCCATTACCGACCGGCTTCCGATGCCAGTCTGCTGGCCCTGTACAAACACGCCCGTGCCTTTGTTTTTCCGTCACTCAATGAAGGCTTCGGTATACCGGTTTTGGAAGCCTATAGCGGAGGCTGTGCTACTGTGTTGAGCAACCGCAGCTCATTGCCCGAAGTAGCCGCCGATGCTGCGCTTTATTTCGACCCTGAAAACGATGAGTCAATGGCTTCGGCCATCGAACGCATTATTACAGACGATGCGCTGTGTGCAGACCTGAGCCTGAAAGGAATTGAGCGGCTGAAGAATTTTTCATGTGATAAAACCGCCTGTCAGACATTGGAGGTTTATCAATCTCTACATTAACCGATGGCATCGACTCCCGCTTCACTCCATCCATTTGTTACTAAGCCGTACTCGTCTGTTTCTACCAATCGCACGGATAGCCGAACGTATCCCAAACTTACTGTCGTTACCCCGTCTTACAACCAGGCCCAGTACCTGGAACGTACTATTTTGAGCGTACTGAACCAGCAGTACCCTAATCTGGAGTATTTCATTATGGATGGCGGCTCTACCGATGGCAGTGTCGATATCATCAAAAAGTATGCGCCTTACTTAGCTGGCTGGGTGAGCGAAAAGGATAAAGGGCAAACCGATGCGATAAATAAAGGTTTTAAACGGGCAACCGGTGATTACGTCGCGTTTCAAAACTCCGACGACGTGTTTGCTCCAGACGCGTTTCATCGGGTTGCCGAAGCTTGGCGCAAAGCCCCGGATACGGACGTTTTTTTCGGAGATATGTACATCACAGACGAAGCTGACGTTATTCTGGAAGAAATGCGGGCACCGGCCTTCTGCGCAGAATGCCATATTTACGAGGGAATGCAGGTGTTTAACCAGTCGCTTTTTATTCGCCGGGAACATTTAATCCGTTTTGGCATGCTCGATGAAAGCCTGCGTTTCGTGATCGATTACGAAATTGTAGCGCGGTTGGGCGTTCAACCCGGTATGCAGTTTAAACACGTTAACGGGTTCTGGGGCGGCTTTCGGGTCCAGCCCGACGCCAAATCGTCAACGATTGCAAGCACCGTAGGCCTTCAGGAACACAGGCAGGTAAAAGAGAAATACCAGCCTATGTTAACCTCGCACCTGGGAGCCTCCTTCTGGCAACGGTACTGCCGCCTGCGTAAGCTGATGACGTTCGTACTTAAAGGCGAATTCGCCTATGTACGGCACCGGCTTCGGCTGAATAAATAAATTGTCAATTAGTTACAGAAATACGTATGCCAACGTCAAACCAGTACAATTGACCTTAAACCTATTAACCGATTCGCATTTATGAACAATTTCATTCGCTTTGTACAGACACTCGACTATATGCGAATGGTTGTCGGTATCTGTATTATTCTTGATGGGTATCCTTTAATCTTCTTTTTTCGGGAAACCCTGAAACTCGCCCCCGGTAGTACTGCCTTTACGGCGGCTGCACTGGCAGGGGGCTTATTACTCATGGTTCCGTTTACGCTACTTCGCCGATTGTATCGACCCAATATGTTAATGCTCACGCTGGGAATTAGCTACATTCTACTGAGCGTCTTTTACATGTTCTATTTCAATGCGGTACCAGGCTTTAAAGATTATGACCGCGACCTGATTTATTTTGCGTATGTTCTTATCTTTTTATTCCTGCTCATAAACGTACCAAATGAGGTCATCCGGGTTTTTATCCCTATAGTTGTCTTGTTCACGCTGGTTTCTAATCTGGGCTTAATTTATGCGTTAATTACAGACCCTACCTGGGCCATTGGTCAGCGGGCAACCATTACCCTCAATAATGGAGACGAAGGGTCTGGCAACCCTCACGCTTTTTCGCGAAATGCGTACATGGGCATCATCGCCTGTGCCATCGGCCTTTTACGGCCTCAGTCGAATATCCTGTTCAAGTTACTTTGTTTCTTTGCGGGGGTGTTGAACATTGCCGTTCTGGTACTTACCCAGACTCGGTCGGGCATTCTGGCTTTTATTCTGGCAACAATTCTATTTATGTATTTTCACGTTCGGCCGGCTGAGATTCGTTCGGCGGTTCGTAGCCTCGTCAAACCGGTCCCCATCTTTATCATGATTGTGGGCGTGATTGGAGTCGTCTATTTCTTTCAGCGCTACTTTACGGCTTACCTGATTTTATATGACTATGTTTCCAGCTTTTTGGAGCGTAACCTGGAAAACGTCTATGCGCTGTTTGGACAGAAATCGCAGGGGGCTGATTACAAAGCGGTACTCGATGACTCGGCGGCTAACCGAACCGTTGGTCTGACATTCCTTCGAAACCTGATGGGCCCCAAAATTTATATGCTTATTTTAGGCTACGGGTATAAGTTCCAGTATTTCGATGTGCCTCTTCTGGAGGCACTAGTCAACCAGGGGCTTCTTGGCTTGTTGACATTCGGGGGCATTAACGGCATGGCGTTCTATTATTCCGTGCAAAATATGCGCACAAATCCCAATCAGCTAAATACTTTCCTGGCCTATTTTTATCTGCTTCTGATTGTACAGCTCTTCACCAATGGGCGACCGACGGAGATTTCTTACTGGTTTCCACTCTCAATGATGATTCGGTTTATGGGCGTGGAAAACTTATTTCCCGCTCATCTTACCAACCATGCCGTTGACAATACCCAGGATCAATTTATTGTTGTGCCTTCCGCTGAACCAGCCTGATGCGTATTCTTATCGTTCATAATCTATTATGGGCTCATTATAAATCCACTGTCTTTCAGGCGTTACAACAGTTGGTTGACCAGCAGCAAAACACTGAGGTTCGGGTTCTGCAAATTGCCCGTAACGAGCGCTCACGTGCCGGCCTGGAAGCCTTTACCGACGCTTCGGCACCTACTTATGCATACGAGCATGAATTACTGTTCGATCGATTCGTAGAAGAAGTTGGCCTGTATGAACGAGTTAAGGCCTTACTCCAACGCAGCAGGGCTTATCGACCCGACGTTATTCACCTGACGGGTTATTACGATCCGGCACAACTTACCCTATTACTCTGGGCAAAGGCCAACGGCATTCGGGTGGTCATGCAAAACGAAAGTACAGCTTCTGATCACCAGCGCGGGGGGTGGAAAGAGCAATTCAAACGCTGGTTTTTTCGTCAGTGCGATGGTTTTTTTTGCTTTGGCAGTCAATCGGCCGACTACCTGTTGCAGTTGGGTGTTCCGCCGGCCAAAATACTTCTTCGAAAAAATGCGGTAGATAACAACGCCCTTCGATCCGTTTACGAGAAGACACTCCCAAACCGGGAAAGCATCCGGCAGGCGATGGAGTTGCGAGCCAAAAATTTCATTTTTGTGGGACGGCTCATTCAGGCCAAGAATCTACCCGTTTTACTTGATGCGTTCAGCCAGGCCCTTCAGCGTACAGTCAATCCGTCTGTTTGGGGGCTAATACTACTGGGCGACGGCACCGAACACGAGCCCCTTGTTGAGCAGATCAGCGCACTTACCTTATCGAACGAAGTAACTATTTTACCCGGTCGACCCTGGTTTCGGGTGCCTGAAGTACTGGCTTTGAGCGACGTTCTGGTACTGCCAAGCCGCTCGGAGCCTTGGGGACTAGTTGTTAACGAAGCCATGGCTTGTGGACTGCCCGTTATTGTTTCGGACCACTGCGGCTGCGTGAAAGACCTGGTACATCATGAGAAAAACGGGTTCGTTTTCGACCCGGACCAACCTGCTCAACTAACGCAATACCTGCTTCGATTTATGGATGGTACTGTGAATGTCCGCCAAATGAGGCAATTCGCCAGAGAGTCTATTGAACCGTATGCGCCCGAAGTAGTCGCAAAGGAAATGCTTGATGGCTTTAGAAAAATCATGAATTAATCGAATTACCACGCAGCGTCTATGCGAATTTTAAATATCTGCGCTTACACCTGGCAATCGGGTGGTCCTCCCAAGATTATTTTCGATCATACCGAAGTCGTCCTCCGATATGGCCATCAGGTAGACATTCTGAGCCCTGTTTCGCCCGGCGAAAAGCCCTATCCTGTTCCAGACGGCGCACGGCTGATTTTATGTCAGCGGACCCCTGTTATCAATAAATTCTTCCGCGAATTCTCGATTGAGCTGTATCAGTATCTTAAAAAACACGCTCATGAGTACGACATTATCCATTGCCACGGTCTTTGGCATTTCGGCACGCTGGCTCCCTTCATGATTGACCGTACTGTGGCCAAGGTGATTACTGTTCATGGAGTACTGGATCGGTGGGTGTACGCGCACAACAACTGGAAGAAGCAGTTAATGGACTCACTGGCCCAAAAAGCATATCTACAGCGGGCTGATCTGGTGCAGATAAACAACACCGACGAGCAGGAAGATGTGCTGCGTTACCTTGGGCATGTTCATCCGAACCTGGTCATCATCCCAAACGGGGTTAAGATGAGCGACTTCGCTACGCTTCCGCCCAAGGGTACGTTCCGCCGGAAGTTTGGACTGCCTATGGATAAAAAGCTGGTGTTGTTTATGAGCCGCCTGAATGCAAAGAAAGGACTCGATCTACTGCTGCCCGGCTTTCGTGAATACGTTCGACAACACCCGGACACGGTGCTGGCTCTGGCGGGTCCTGACGACGGCTATGAAGCAACTGCCCGGCAGTTTATCGAACAATACAACCTCAGCGAATCGATTCGGATGGTGGGCATGCTAACCGGCGACGACAAGAAAGCGGCTCTCGCCGATGCCGATCTGTTTACCCTTCCCTCCTATTCTGAAGGTTTTTCAATGGCTGTACTCGAAGCTATGGCAGCGGGCACACCCACCCTGGTTTCCGATCGGGTTGGCTTTGGCGAAGTGATCCGGGAACACAAAGCAGCCGGGCTGTTAGCCAGTTTAACCCCGGCAAGTGTAACGGAAGGGCTGGAAATAGTACTTGCCGATGAACAGCTGCGCCAGAATATAGCCAGGAATGCAACGGCCTTGCTAAAAAAACAATATGATATCGATGTAGTTGCCAAACAGCTCCTGGATGAGTACACCAGAATTTGCAAAAAGCCCTGACCTACACCCGCACATCGCGACGTATTACAGTAGACCAATCAACCTGCCTGTCGGCTTCGGCGAGATCGACAAAGGGGAAATCGAGAAGTAGCCGCTGCAACTTGGGCAGACAGCTCTCCAGGCCATAATACGACTTAAACTGGCGGGCCCTGTTTAGGCCGGGAATCATGGGTTGGCCCGGATCGAAATCGCGGGGATGAAAATAGGTCATGACGTATTTTGACCGGCTCACTAACCCCTTTATGACCCGGTAGGGAAAAAGCCGGAAATAACCGCCACCTGAAAAGATAAGGTCCTGACCGAATACGGGGGCGGTATTGATCGGAAACTCCTTAAGCAACGCCCCGCCAATGTTCAGATAACCCGGCTCAAACATATTCAGAGACGCATCGCCCCCGTGCGAGCGACGGGCCGAAAAAACGGAGCAATCAATTTCGATTCCCTGTTCAAGCAAAACTGGGAAAACCCAGCGATTGTATTCTTTGATGGAAAATCCTGGTGCTCGATACGAGCGAACTTTTTTACCAGTTAAATCCTGTAAGTGCTTGATTGACCGCTCCAGATCGGCCTGAAATTCGGCGGGTGTCTGCTCATAAGCAAGCTGGTGTGCATAAGAATGGGTAGCAACCTCATAACCGGCAGCGTCGATCCGACGGATAATCTCGGGGTGCTTATCGGCCACCCAGCCCAGGCAAAAGAATGTGGCCCTGCTTTTAGTTTCTTCCAGGAGTTGAAAGATCCGGTCCATATTATGGTAAATCCGGGTCTCGTATCGGCTCCATTCCGCTTCTGTTCGGGTCGAAGCATTATCCAGAAGGTGAAACCACTCCTCAATATCAAACGTCAAAATATTCATAATAAGATCGAAAGGGACGAAGGGGAGGACAAGGACAGGAAGGAGCGCGGCTAGCCTCTCCTTTTTCTCCTTAATCCCTTTCCTCCCCTTCTTCCTTTTAATAAAACCGCTTACCGGCCGCCAGAAAAGCTTTTACATCGTCACGGGTTGGAAACGTGAAGTAAGTCATCTGGGATGCATCATTCTCTATTAACTCATACTTACCCGAGTGAATTTTTTCGATGGACTTGAGCATGGCGTCCATACCCATTTTCTTGGTCACATCAATTAATTCGGCCTGGGTCATGTTGCCAATGGCAAGCTTCTCCTGTACCAGAATAGGGCCGTTGTCAATGCCTTCATCCACAAAGAACACCGATACGCCCGTATGCGTTTCCCCGTTCTTTAACACCCAGAACGACGGCATCAGCCCACGATATTTGGGCAAAAGGGCCGTATGTAGGTTTATACAACCGTAAGTAGCTACATCCAGCAGCTTACGTTTAAAAATTTGATTCCCGGCAATCGAGAGAAATAAGTCAGGCTTATATTCCTTCAGCTTTTCCAGATTTTCATCTTTATTGATATTCCCATCGATATGAATGAGTGGAATATTTCGATCAGCCAGCACCTTGCGCACGTTGTTTCGGCTATCCAGTTTCGACGCGACAAATTTGAAGCCATAACGCACAAAAAACGGCAGGCCAAAAATATCGTACGTTTTCTTCATCTTCTCACTAAAGCTTTCCCGCTTACCAAACGGCGAAACATCAAACACAACTGTGGCAACAACTTCGGCGTATGGCGGTAAGTTTTTCAGCAAATAATCGATATTACGAGCAAGATAGAAAGGATCATCCTGCGTAAGAATCACAAGGCGCATAAACGAGTATATAACATTGAAGCCACAAAACTACGCATTAGGACCCGAAAGGCAGTATTCGTTTATCAACGTATAATCAGTTTTTGGCGAATTAAGTGTCCGTTAACGGTTTGTATGTCGGTAACATAAAGACCCGCTTCCAGATTGTCGAGTGCCAGCGAAACAACCTTTTTAGGCGTACCACGCCAGGTTTTTACGGCTCTCCCCAGTAAATCCCGCACAGTTAATTCAGTAAAAAGAGCCTGATCTGCTTCTACATACAACACTCGGTCAGATGCCACAGGATTCGGGTAAATCTTAACGAGCGGTTCGTTAGGTTCGGTACCCAGCACCAGCGGGCGGGCACTAACGACGTTGCTGTAGGCCGACTCGGAAACAGCACTGAACGCCCGTAAGCGGTAGTAATAGGTGCCAAACATATCCGGAACATTAGTATCGTTATACGCGCCGACTGTTCCGCCGAGATTGGCTAACGGTGTAAAATTTGTGGGGGTACCGATGGCCCGTTCCAGAATCTGGTTTTGGGTCGTTGGCAAGACAGCCCAGCTCAATTGTATCTGTTTTTCGGATATGGGCTTGGCCGCCAGTGTTGTTACAGCGGGGATCGCATCGGCAATAGCCACATTATCGAATGAGAAAGCCCGCATTCCGCGTGTATTCCGAAGCGTAGGCCCATCGTAGAACGGTGAAACGGCATCCGAGAAATAGGCAGGCAGATAGCGGATCGTTTTGGCCGAAGTCGGCTGTTTTAAACTTAAAATCACCCGATTTCCATTGGCCGAACCACCCGTCACCAAGCCCGACTGCCGGTCCAGATAAAAGAAATCCTTCTGTTCCCGGAAGGCAATTTTAGCGCCTGTTGCAAAATTGTAGAAGGTGGTATCGTTTTTCCAGACCATCTGCATCTGATCGTCGAAAACCAGCGTAATGGAATCTTTGCGGGTGTTATAAAATACCTTTTTTATATCCGGCGAGTTGATCTGGAGCGTATCCTTCGACCCATATATATCGCGGGCAATGAGCCTGAACTGCTCGAAAGCCATTCGCTGGTGCGCAAGTCCACTGTAATGAACCCCATCATAACCCGGTGTTCCAACGGTAGCAATGGTTTCTACATTGTTGAAGATATATTTTGTTCGTCGCTGAAAGTCGCGCAGGGCAGCAGCACTATCCTGCGGGTTGTTTAAAATATTGATTTGCCCTACGTAAATACGGGCGTTGCCGTAATCTTCTCTGAACTGATTATAGAGTGTAGTAAACTTTGCCGGGTACCCGGGCAGACCACTTCCCGCGTCTTCTTCGCCCTGTTTCCAGATGATCGCTTTCGTTTGTTTGGCAATCCCAGCCCATTGCGCCCGATTTAGCAGATCGCCATAGAACGTAATTGGATTGGCGTGATTGAGCGGGTCGCGAACAGACAAGGCACTGATGGGTGTTCCGCCCATGGCCCCATTGATGACACAGGTAGGAATACCATAATTTTCAAGAATAAGCCGCTGTAATGTCAAGCCTAACCCGCCAACGCTGGCAAAGGGCTGTTTGGCTGGATACCAACTCATTTGAGTGGGTAATCCAAGATAAGGGTAAGCTACATTCCGCATGTACTTGTCATTGAAATTAAACGAGTACAATTCATCGAAGTTACTCAGCGCCAGTGCGTTAGACTGCCCATGTATGATATAGACATCGCCACAGACAATCCGCTGGGAATTGGCAACCAGTAATGAATCCTGTCCCTTAAAGAGATATACCTGAAAAGAGTATTCGGCGGGTTCGGCTTTGATAATTGTTGATAAACTAAATGGGGCATTACTGCTCGATGGCTCCAGACTTTGGCTCACCACTTGCGTCAACACGCCCTCCCGCGCCATTCGCATCGTTATTTTTGTATAACCGGGCGTATCCATTTTGCCACTTACGATAACTTCGGCCTGGTTATTGGCATCGCGCGGATATAACTGTAATTCACGGGGTAGCCGCTCAAAAACCAGTTGTCCCTGAGCTTGGAAATAGTACAAAAACAATATAACCCCAATGTAAAGTCTATTCATTGGCTTTGTTGACTATAAAAAAAGTTATAATATTGTGCGCATTCTAGTTACGCAAACAAGCGGGTAAAAATACATTCTTTTTTTGCATAAAAGAATGAAAACACGCTTATATAAGGCCTATAGTTCATTTGAGTATGACCGATGTATCAGTCATCATTCTGACACATAACGAGGAAAAACACATTACTCGCTGTATTCAGAGTTTGCTGCCGTTTACACATAAAATATTTATTGTCGATTCGTTTTCGACTGACAGAACCGTTGAGATAGCCCGTTCACTGGGTGCTCAGGTGGTTCAAAATGTCTGGGTAAACTACGCTACTCAATTTAATTTTGGCATAAATAACACGCCTTTTCAAACAGGCTGGCTTATGCGTATGGATGCCGATGAGTACGTTATGCCCGAACTGGCCGACGAAATAAATCGACGTATGCACACCCTCCCCGCCGATGTAGGGGGTGTTTATGTAAAACGCCGGGTGTTCTTTCTGAACCGGTGGATGCGCCACGGAGGCTTCTATCCGATCTGGTTACTGAGGCTCTGGCGACGGGGAGACGGTTTCTGCGAACAGGTTTGGCACGATGAGCACATTAAACTGACCAAAGGAGCGCCCATTCAGTTCGATCATGACATTGTCGACCATAACTTGAACAACCTGACCTGGTGGACGCAAAAGCATAATCATTATACCATTCTGGAAATGATCAATCTGCTTAATTACCGCTATCATTTCGACAAAGCCGAAACGGTTCAACCGAGACTATTTGGAACACAAGATCAACGGATCCGGTTTTTAAAAGAGAAATACGCGTCGCTACCGCTTTTTACCAGGCCCATGTTATATTTTATCTACCGGTATTTTGTCCGGTTAGGTTTCCTGGATGGCCGGGCGGGCTTTGTCTGGTGTTGCCTACAGGCACTTTGGTACCGTTTTCTGGTTGATGCCAAACTCATGGAGGTAAACATTCGGGTAGGCACCGACAAAGAAGAACTTATCAACTATTTCCGAACGGAATATGGAAAAGACCTTAGACCAGCCCGACCCGAGCAAGTCAGTCAGCCCTGAATTAAGTACTAACCAGGCAACAGAACCTGACTTTCAGAACGGAAAAACAGATTTTACGAAGTTCAATATCAGCTGGTATAATCCGGGACCACGCTGGAAAGTTATACTTTGGTTTCTGGTAAATGCTTTTTTCCTAAATACTTATCTGCCCATTCCCATTGCCCTTAAGGTACTGGTACTCAGAATTTTCGGAGCAAAAATTGGTGAAGGATTTGTCATTAAACCAGCTGTTAATATTAAGTATCCCTGGTTACTTACAGTGGGTAATCAGGTCTGGATTGGTGAAAACGTCTGGATTGATAACCTGAGCGATGTGACCATTGGTAACAACGTTTGTCTATCTCAAGGTGCTATGTTGTTAACTGGTAATCATGACTACTCGCGGTCTACGTTTGATCTAACTACTCGGCCGATTGCCCTCGAGGATGGGGTCTGGATTGGGGCCAAAGCCATTGTTTGTGCGGGTGTTCGCTGCGAATCACATGCTGTGCTGGCCGTTAATTCGGTAGCTACGCATGCGCTCAAAGCATATGGTATTTATCAGGGAAACCCGGCTGTCTGGGTCCGTCAACGAAACATCAAAGCGTGAAAGTATCAATCATAACTGTTGTCTTCAATGGTGCAGAATTTGTCCGGGATTGCATTGAGTCTGTGCTCAGCCAAACGTATACCGACATCGAATACATTATTGTCGATGGGAAGTCGACTGATGGAACCGTAGCTATTGTCCAGTCGTATGGCACAAGAATTGCAAGATTCATATCCGAACCGGATAAGGGCTTGTACGATGCCATGAACAAGGGAATTCACTTAGCAACCGGCGACGTAATTGGCCTGTTGAATGCCGATGATTTTTACCGTCATGACCGCGTCATAGAAAACATGGTGGCCACATTCGAACGTACAGACAGCGATGCTGTGTATGGTGATATGCTTTATGTGGACCGAACAGACACCAAAAAGCTCAAACGTTACTGGCGTTCGGGCTGGTATAGTGAGAATGCGTTTCTTTGGGGATGGATGCCCGGGCACCTGTCATTCTTTGCCAAGCGATGGATGTATTTGCAGTACGGGCTTTTTCGCCTGGATATGAAGAGTGCTGCTGATTATGAACTGATGTTACGGTTCATTCACAAGCATAAAGCTAAACTGGCCTATATGGACGAGGTTACTATCGTTATGCGGGTTGGCGGTATCAGTAACAGCAGCTTACAAAACCGCCTTCGCGCTAATAGAGAAGATCAATTGGCCTGGCAATTGAATGGTTTAAAGCCTTATATGTTTACATTTTGGCTAAAGCCTTTACGTAAAATTAAGCAATACATCACAAAGCCGCCAGAAATACATATTAAGTAACTAAACATGCCATTAAATCAGATTTCGCAGGTATGAATAGGTAAAACCATAATTTTTACGCTCCTTCGATTCTCAAACCGGGCAACCGGCTTACGTAGGTAGCGTTATTTACGAGTTGTTTTTAACACTCAACGAGCTTAAAAGCTTGATAGTCTTTAAACGCCCCGCCTTATGAATATTGATTTATTAATTGCATACCTGCAAAATAAATTCAATGATGAAGCATTTACAATTGGCCTTTATCAGTGCGTACTGTCTTTTTTAGTTGCCTGTTTTGTGGCCGTGATTGCCATTCCCGTTGTAATTAAGATTTCGGAACTGAAATCGCTCATGGAGAAGCCCGGCGAGCGCCGGTCGCACTCCACCCCAACGCCAACTTTCGGTGGTATTGCCATCTTTGCCGCCATTTTGATTGGCTATTTCCTATGGCCCAGTCTTGACAGAACAGACATTTACAGTACCAATCTGTCAATCGTTGGCATGACCATCCTGTTCTTTATTGGCATTAAGGATGATCTGGTTGGTATTGACCCGGCCAAAAAGTTGATGTTTCAGGTGCTGGCAGCCATGATTTTAATTCTGTTCGGCGATTTGCGTGTCGATTACCTGTATGGCATTATGGGTTTCCACCATATACAACCCGCAGTAGGTGTCCTGTTAACCTGCTTCATTTTTATCGCCCTAACCAATGCCATTAACCTGATTGATGGCATTGACGGGTTAGCCGGTGGAATTTCAACAATTGCCAGCGCTACCTTTGGCGGCTGGTTTTTGCTGACAAATCATTTCACGATGGCGTGTCTGGCCTTTACGATGGCTGGCGCCCTGCTGGGCTTTTTACGGTTCAATTTTTCGAAGACCAGCAAAATTTTCATGGGTAATACCGGTTCGCTGATTATCGGCTTTATGCTGGCTTTCTTCGCGGTTCGGTTTGTTAACCTGAACGCGGCTTACCGATACGAACCAACCGCCTTCTTCAACGCCCCAATCATTGCTATTGTCATTTTGATCGTACCGATTTTTGATACATTGCGAGTCTTTCTAGTTAGAATTCTCGCTGGACGGTCGCCCTTTTCAGCCGACCGCAATCATATGCATCATATTTTGCTGGATAATGGCCTGTCTCATGCCGGAGCAACGGCTGTACTGTGCGGTATCTCCCTTTTCAACACCGTCTTGTTTTTATTCCTGCACCGTAATATCTCAAACACCTTATCCCTTGTAATCCTGGGCTGTTTATTTGGGTTATATATGATCGTAAGCTTTACGCTTAAAATGCGGGTGATGTACGTTTCAACCCACCCTCGCCGGAGAAAAGCAGTTTTGCGGAGAGAGTTGCAGAATGGAATTGTCGGACGACGAATCGTTGACTATCTATAATCACATTAGAACTCATAAGAAAATCCCTTCGAACATGTTCGAAGGGATTTTCTTACAAACAACCTCAGGACAATACTTCTTTTTTCTCGATACCGTCAGGATTGCCGTCTAAAACCGATTTAGCCGTATTTACTACATTTTCCACCGTAAAGCCAAAGTAAGCCATTACTTCTTCGGCGGGGCCGGACAAGCCAAATCGGTTCATACTAATTGTTGTTCCCTCGTCTGTAACGTACTTGTGCCAGCCAATTGGTGACCCCATTTCTACGGCCAGCCGCTTCCGAATTGAGGGTGGCAATACTTCATGGTGATAAGCCTGATCCTGCTTTTCGAACAACTCCCAGGAAGGCATACTGACAACCCGCGCCTGAATACCCTGTTTCTTTAGCTCCTCTTGCGCTTCCAGCACCAACGATACTTCAGAACCCGTAGCAATCAGTATCAGCTCGGGCGTACCATCGGCTTCACTTAGAATATAGGCTCCCTTCTCAAGACCACGCGCCGAACCATACTTTTCCTGATCCAGCACGGGCAACTTCTGGCGGGAAAGTATCAGCACCACGGGAGTTTTTGGCTGTTGCAGAGCCACGCGCCAGGCTTCAACAGTTTCGTTGGCGTCGGCCGGTCGCAAAACAATAATGTTCGGTATGGTTCGTAGCGAAACGACCTGTTCCACAGGTTGGTGCGTGGGTCCGTCTTCGCCCAAGCCAATGCTGTCGTGCGTAAACACGAACGTTGCCGACGACTCCGCCAGCGCCGTTAGCCGAATGGCTCCCCGCATATAATCGGAAAAGTTGAGGAAGGTACCGCCGTATGGGTGCACGCCACCGTGCTGGGCCATACCGTTCAGGGCCGCTCCCATGGCATGCTCACGTACCCCAAACCAGATGTTGGAATTTCCGTAATGACCGGGCTGAAAACTAATGTCGCCTTTCGTTGGCATCTCATTGGATGAAGCTAGATCGGCAGAGCCACCGAAGAGATAAGGCACTACTTTTTTGAGAGCCTCCAAGGCTTTGCCAGAAGCCTGTCGGGTGGCCAGCGGACCATCAGCAGGTGCAAACCTAGGCAGATCGGCTTCCCAATCGCTGGGAAACTTACCCGCAAATGACACGTCAAATAGCTCCGCCTGGTCTGAGAACTGGTTTTTGTAAGTCTCAAACCGTTTTTGCCAGTCGGTCTGAAGCTCGGCACCCCGCTTGCCGGCTTCCAGTAAATGAGGTTTTACTTCATCCGGAATGACAAATGACTGATCTGGGTCGAAACCATAAAACACTTTGGTTTTCCGTAAATTTTCATCACCCAGCGGGCTTCCGTGTACTTTGCTGGTTCCTTCCATTGGGCTACCAAAGCCGATAACCGTACGCACAGCAATTATAGACGGGCGATCTGTCTCGGCCTGGGCTGCGCGAATGGCCGCTTCAATGGCGTCCAGATCGTTGCCATCGGCAACATGCTGCGTATGCCAGCCATATGCATCGAAACGAGCCATTCGGTCTTCCGTAAACGCCAAGTTAGTAGGTCCATCCAGCGAGATGAGGTTATCGTCGTACAAATAAATCAGCTTCCCCAACTTAAGGTGGCCCGCCAGCGAAGCCGCTTCAGACGCGATCCCTTCCATTAAATCGCCATCACTCACAATGGAGTAGGTGTAATGGTCCATGACCGTGTGGCCTTCCCGGTTGTAGGTTGCAGCCAGAAATGCTTCGGCCATGGCCATGCCTACTCCGTTGGCAAACCCCTGCCCAAGCGGGCCAGTGGTTACTTCAACTCCCGGTGTCAGGTTAGACTCGGGGTGACCCGGCGTGCGGGAATCAATTTGCCGGAAACTTTTTACGTCCTCGAGCGACAGATCGTACCCATACAAATGCAATAAGCTGTACAACAAAGCCGAACCGTGCCCGGCCGAGAGCACAAACCGATCCCGATCCGGCCAGTGGGGGTCTTGTGGATTAAACCGCAAAAAGCGTGACCAAAGAACATATGCCATAGGAGCCGCGCCAAGCGGCAAACCAGGGTGTCCGGAATTGGCTTTCTGAACCGCATCAACCGACAAAAGCCGGATGGTATTGATACTGAGTTGGTCGAGGTCAACCGATTGAGTAGTCATAACAAAAGAAGGCAAACGTTGAAAAAACAAGTCGAGATAGCCGGTACAGGTAGTCAACCAGCTAACAGGTCCTATAATTAACTGCTAAACAGATAAGAAGATTGAAAATTTTTACCTCTTTCATGTTAAACTCTTGACTATCAAACACCTAATAAAGTCAATTAGTTAGCATTCGTCTTCTTTTTAAACAGAGCATGGATATGTAGGGGTGGTTAAATTCGTTACCTAATAAGAAGAATGGTACTTTTTATAGGGTTGTTCTGCATAATTTTCATTAAATTAATGGAGTGTACTTCCTGTCTTCCTTACTATATCTGTACATATTTTTACACTAAATTGCCTTCTATCGATAACCGTAAAAAAGGCGTTCACTGTTAACGTCTCTCCCTGCATGAAAGGAAGCGAATTGGACTTATTCCTCAGTATAGGCTATTTTCGAATGCAACAGGAAGTGTTCACGTGCCAGTACATTGTCTTCAATGATACTCTTTGTCCAGTACATTGGCTAAGACTTGCACTGGCGAACGTTACATTCGGTCCAAAGCAATCCCGGCTGTTTCGCATTAATGAGCCGTTTTCAGTAACCGTCAAGCCTTTTGTTTTAACGCAGGAAGTTGAAGCCCTTTATGCGCTTTATAAGCGATCTGTCGATTTTGACGCGCCCCTCTCGGTTGAATTCTGGTTACTGAATGGGGCGCTGAAATCGGGATTCGATACCTACGCCATCGAAGTACGGGATGGCAGTCGGCTTATTGCCGTAGGTATATTCGATAACGGGGAAACAAGCATTGCGGGCATTATGAATTTTTATCACCCGGATTATCGAAAGCAGAGCTTGGGTAAATACCTTATGCTGCTAAAGATAAACCACGCCCGGAGTCAGCAAAAACGCTACTATTACCCCGGTTATCTGGTTAGCTACTACCCAAAATTTGACTACAAGTTATTCCCCTGCGAAGCCGCCACCGAGGTATTTGATGAGAATACGGGCCGATGGGTCCCTTTCTCATGGGAAACAGTAGATGCTATGGCGACTTTTAAACTGGAACAACAATAGCAGATCCGTACCACTACGGTTACACCTCAGCCACTTACTGTTTTACCAAAACAATTTCGGTTTCCTACGCCTTTGGCGATGTCGTTGATCGATCAAGTGTCTTTACCACCAGCGCACAACTTTTTCCGGGCAATGGGTTTCTTTTACTGACCGATAGGAATAGAATTTATTACTTATGCCAGATAGTCAATATAAGGATGATTGATCAGGTGATTAAGGATAGATAAATTAGTTTTGTCCTATTATCTTCGACAGTTGAATACTCACTAGCCAATGAAAATAAGAAAAGCAGTAATTACAGCAGCCGCTCGCGGGGAACGATTGTATCCGGTAGCCGATACCATTCAGAAAGCTATGCTCCCCGTTATTGATACGGATGGCTTACACAAACCAGTCATTCAGGCGATTGCCGAGGAGGCTTTTCTAAGCGGCATTGAAGAAATATGCGTCGTTTGCGCCCCCGGTGATGGAGAACGTTACATCAATGCATTCACATCTTTACGAGATAATCTGGTAAAGTCGTATAAAGGGGTCGACTGGGCAAGGGAAGAGGCCGAAAAAATTGACAACCTCATCAGCCGAATTCAGTTCACCGAGCAGCAGGAGCCTCTTGGTTATGGCCATGCCGTTTACTGCGCCAGAGAATTTGTAAATGAAGAACCATTTCTGCTCCTGCTCGGCGATTATCTGTACGTCTCTAATCTGACTTGCAAGCGGTGTGCTGCACAGCTGATTGAACTGGCGATGCAGGAAGACTGCTCCGTGTCGGCGGTTAACCCAACCATTGAGCATCAGATCGGTCGTTATGGCACCCTGACCGGCAAGCACGTTGCGAACATGAACGGGGTGTACCAGATTGAAAAACTCATCGAAAAACCATCTCTGAGCGTCGCCGAGCTTGAACTACAGACGCCTGGTTTGCGCGTGGGCTACTACCTCTGCTTCTTTGGTATGCACGTGCTAACGCCTACGGTTTTTTCCTTGCTCGAAAAGCAACTAAAAGAAGGCAGCAAGAACGTCTTGTTAACTCCCGCCCTCCAGGCACTGGCCGATACGGAAAAATACTTGGCGTTGGAAGTGAAAGGAAATCGATACGACTTAAGCGGACGCCAGGGCCTGCTGCGGGCTCAAATGGCGCTGGGACTGGCGGGTATGGCTCATGACGAAACCCTGACCTCTATGGTAGAACTGCTGGCTGAAGCTAATACCAGAAAGGCGCAATTGGTTCAATAAGGCCCTTTTGGTTATCTCCAAACGTCCAACTCGTTTTCTAGCCTCACTCAACATGAATGTTTTTATAGAAACAATTACGTCTGCCAACACCGCTGCCCGCAACCGATCCTTTTTTGAATTAAGCCGAAATCTGTCGGCCAGAGATTTATTAAAAGACCTGCGTGAGCTAGATGAGTTCAGAAAATCCACCCCAAACCTGTACGATAAAGTCAGAGCCATTCTCTTCCTGTATGCCGGTTTCCGGTTTTTTCTGATGGAAGACCGGGCAACACCGGCAATTGGCAAAATTCCTTACGCTGGTTTTGAAGATTTACTGTCTCGTCGGTTTGAGCAGGCAATCGCTGTTTTTTTGCAGGATCTGGATAAACACGGCCCTAATGCCACCTTATTCAGTGCCTTGGCCGATAGTTATCATCAGTTGTCGTTCCAAATTCTGGCCGATCAGGTTCGTAAGAGCGTCCGTTCCAGCAAAGGCAATCAGTGGATGTTCCGGGTTGGCCATCAGGCCGAACACCCGATCCGTATTCACCCCAACCTGCTGCAACGCCCGGACAATTCCCTTTTCTACCCTATCCTGCACGAACAAACATCGGTTCGGATGGACCTGACCCACAGTGGATGGTCCGATATTTTCTTTCTGGGGATGGACTACCCCGAAGGCGCCAGGGTTATCAACATCTCGATTGACCTGGGGGTCTTTGGCCGCGACAAAGATATCAGGCCACCGCTGCACTGTTATGTGCGGGTGATCTCGGAGCCCGTCTTACGCCTGACCAGCGTTGACCTGAATACGACCAAGGATATTCATGACCTCGCCGATCTATTTAATTTTGGCAACGACTACCTGAGTCTGGTAAAAGCCGGGGTCATTGCTTCCGGCTTGATTCCTCCTTCTTTTGAGGGCACAAACCAGTCGCTGGCAGAAATCCTGACCCGCATTGTGGCGCCCGGTATGGGCATTGAACTGGTCACGAAAGTAAACGACATTCCTAAAGGTTCCCGTTTTGCGGTTTCTACAAACCTGCTCGGGTCCATTATCAGCCTGCTGATGCGGGCCACCGGACAAACGCAAAAGCTGGAAGGCGGTTTACTGGAAAGTGAACGGCGGCTGGTCGCATCGAGGGCCATTCTGGGCGAGTGGATCGGCGGCTCCGGCGGTGGCTGGCAGGACTCCGGGGGCGTTTGGCCGGGCATCAAAGCCATTCAGGGTACGTTTGCGCAGGAGGGTGATCCCGAGTCGGGCATCAGCCGGGGAACGCTACTCCCCCGCCACCGCGTGCTGGAAGGCAGCGAGGTACATCCCGAGATTCAGGAAAAAATCATGAACTCGCTAGTGCTTATGCACGGGGGTATGGCCTCCAACGTGGGACCAATTCTGGAAATGGTTACCGAAAAGTATCTGCTTCGTGGAGATAAGGAATGGGCGGCCCGTCAGCAGACAAACCAGATTTTCGACAATATTCTGGGCGCGATCAAGGAAGGAGATATCCGGAAACTGGGCGAAAATACTGCCCGTAACTGGGAATTTCCCATCAAAACGATCATTCCCTGGGCGTCAACGTATTTTACCGAGCAGATCATTGCCAAAGCAAAAAAACAGATTGGCGATGATTACTATGGCTTCCTGATGCTCGGGGGCATGTCTGGCGGGGGCATGGGCATGTTTGTTAATCCGGATCGCTACGAGGAGTATAAGCTACAAGTGCTGGAAATGCTTCGTAAAACAAAAAACGAGCTGTCCGACTCCTTGCCTTTTGCCATGGAACCTGTGGTGTATAACTGGAGCATCAACCCGAGAGGCACCTGGGCTACCCTGCAGGAAGGCAATCAGGCACTCATGCCGGAGCAGTATTATGGCATTCAGGTATCGGAACTAGTGCGTAAAGACCCTAGCTCCATACCGTATGTGCGTCGGGCGGAGATCGACTTTTTCACTACCTATTGCGATCAGAACAATTTGGCCTACCCGCTGCTGCGCACCATTGTCAGTAACCTCTTTAAAGTGTCTGATCCAACCTCTCAGGGTAACCGGGGTGCCGAAAACGACAAAGCCGACCGTATTAAGAAGGAGAACGGTTTCGACTATATTCAGCACGGAGAGATTCGTGAAGAGCTTCAGAAAGGCCGCATCGGACTTGCCCGCAACCGCCTATCGGCAGAGACAACGATTGAGGATGTTTTGCCGGATGATCTGGTCCAGTTCGACGCACTGGCCGCGTCAACTCAGGCTGGTGAGCAGGCGATCCGGTCGGGCCGGGTAGCTATTATGAGCCTGGCCGCCGGTGTTGGCAGCCGATGGACCAAAGGAGCCGGGGTCATCAAGGCGATCAATCCATTCGTTGACATTGAGGGAGAACACCGGAGTTTCCTGGAGATTCACATGGCCAAGACCCGAAAGGTAGCCGAGCAGTTCAACGCGACTATTCCGCACCTCGTTGCAACCAGCTATCTGACCCACGAGCCTATCCGGAAAAAACTGGAACAAACGGGCAACTTCGGTTATGGCGGGCCTGCTTTTCTATCGCCGGGTCGTTCTATTGGGCAGCGTTTTGTACCGATGGAACGCGATTTGCGGTTTATGTGGGAAGAAATGCCCCAGGAAACGCTGGACGAAAACAAACAAAAAGTGCGGGATGCCGTACGTCAGTCGATGATTGCCTGGGCGAAAGCAAAAGGCGAAGGAACCGATTACGTAGACAACATTGCGGCTCAACGGTTTTCTCCACTGGGCCACTGGTACGAGGTGTCTAACCTGTTGCGAAATGGCACGCTGGCCAAACTCCTTGCCAGTAATCCGCAGGTGGAAACCATCATGCTACACAATATTGATACCCTAGGCGCCAACCTCGACCCGGCCGTTCTTGGGTATCACCTTGAATCAAGCAATGCACTAACGTTTGAGGTTGTTCCCCGTCGAATCGAGGACAGAGGGGGCGGACTTGCGCGGGTAAATGGCCATGTCCGTCTATTGGAGGGTTTGGCACAGCCTCGTGAAGACGACGAACTGAATCTGAGCTACTATAACACCATGACCACTTGGATTCAGATTGATCCGCTGCTGCAGTTGTTTGGCCTGAGCCGCGCTGATTTGCAGAACGGCGACGAAGCCCAACTGGCCAAAGCGGTGCGGAGCGTAGCCCACCGGATTCCTACCTATGTAACCATTAAGGACGTGAAATACCGCTGGGGACATGGCCAGGAAGATATTTACCCTGTTGCACAGATTGAGAAGTTATGGAGCGATATGTCTGCACTGGCCGATGTTAAATGTGGCTATATTGCGGTTCCCAGATACCGTGGGCAGCAGATGAAAGATCCGGCTCAACTGGATTCTTGGGTAACAGACGGCAGTAAAGACTATGTAGCCTCGCTTTGCACATTTTCTGCTGTTCAAGCTGGACCGCAGCCTTAGGTAAGCTAGTACCAGCCACTTGAGTGGCACAAAGAATAAGTCTGATATTGAAGCCTCTGGTTTGACATTCAATACAGACTTATTCTTTGTGCCACTTTTTTTAAGCGTATCCTTACAATGAGTCAGCGCAGGATTTATACTTAGCTGCTCATATTGCTTTGGCGCTACAGAGCACCGCGCTTCATAGTAACTGACCGCCCAGTAAACCAGTATTAAATATTTACTGGATGGTAACTCTAAATCTTCAAAAAATACGAATTTGCATACAAGTTTTCACTGTAACTTCTACCTAACAAATGATAATGATTTGCTTTAAATATTCCGACTCGTCAGGCGACGTACAGGAATGTAGCTATGGAGGTCCTAACCTCGAATCGGGTCTGGACATGTTAACTGAGCTGATAAATCATGGATGGAAATTAACCGATATCCGGATCATCGGCACCAATAAGAACTTAATCAGTCTACCATTAAATGCATTTGATGGTAACTACTTCAGCGAGCCATTAGGAAAGCTTCAACAGGAATGGGAACATATTCTTCTTCCTGTTTCCTGAAAGTAAAGCCAAACGGGGGGGTGGGAAACCGATGAATTGGCTTCCATCGTTCAACCCTTTCAACAAGCAGATAGTACATAACAACTTTCTACACTCGCGAACTCCCTCCATTCAATTCTCTAAAGACTACTAGTATCTTAAGAAAACTGTAAGAATAAGTTGTATCAACTGATATGGCTCTATACGCTATGGTCAGCAATCACCTACTGTGTACGCTTACTAAATCGTATATTTTGCCTTATATCAGTACAACTAATTTCAACGTTACTTAGTGTAACGTCAACTACCTACCGGCTAACTTAAACATGAATCAATTTTCCTGTGCGTGCGTCTTTCACGTCGACGACGATGAAGACGATCGTTTTCTGTTGCAACAAGTATTTCGTCAGTATAGTCCAGAATGTGAAATTAAGCCGCTAGATAATGGCGAAGAACTGCTGGAAGCTTTAGCTGCTACTCCTGTCTTACCCTCGCTAATTCTGTTAGATTTGAATATGCCCATTATGGGTGGGTTTGAAGTACTGCGTTCTATCCGTCAGGAGCCCATATACGACTCCATCCCGGTCGTTATACTAACAACGTCTGACCAATCGACAGACCGTCACATGGCTTCTGAATTAAAAGCTGATGGATTTATCCCTAAACCACCTACCTTAAAGCAGTTAAATCAGATTGTTCTTGAGTTAAAACAAAACTGGTTAGAGGGTAGGTGTGCAGCTCTTACGCAACCTCTTCATAAATCCCCCACCGACACACCTAAGTCCATATCCGCTGAGTAACGTTAGCCGGAAGTTCAATCGAGTAGCCAGCTGAGGCATATTTTTTCAGAAACCAGATCAAGCTCTACCAAATCGCAAGGTTTGGTAATATAATCAGCGGCTCCTGCCTGCTTGCAAGCTTGTGGCTCAATTGCTAAGCTGGAATACATGACTACTGGAATGTTCTGGCAGCATTCATGCTCTAAAAATAGTTTTAACCAGTCCAAACCATCTTCTCCGGGTAAAATAAACTCTAACAGGATAAGCTTATAGCTGTGCTCTTCATTTTGCCATAACTGAGAATTTATGAACTCATCACCCGATACAAACCGATAGATCACTAGATTGGATGTTTGTTTTTGAAGCCCCTGCTCCAGGAATAAACAGTCATCATCATCGTCGTCAATAACAATCACTTGTTTTACATTATCCATATTTCATAATAGTTGAGTATAAGCTGCGCAAATCTGGCTATACCCTTAAAATTCACCGGGCTGATGCTGTGATCAATAAATCGTGACCTTTTGTATTCAACTCCCAGTCGTTGAACGCTTCATTCCAGCTAAAGAGTAATTGACGTTCGCTGGCATTCCCGTAATCGTTGGTAACGGGAAATTTTATGGCGTAATGATGTTGCTGTCCATCATTAGTTTTTGGAAGTTGCTTAAAAGCATCTATTAATTCATCCAGACTAACTTCCAGAT
This sequence comes from Spirosoma sp., assembly GCF_026391055.1. GTDB lineage: Bacteria > Bacteroidota > Bacteroidia > Cytophagales > Spirosomataceae > Spirosoma. The sequence continues at coordinate 103,844 of NZ_JAPLET010000021.1, forward strand.
TTACCAAGGGATGGGTGTTCATTTTCATGGCTATGTTGGTTTAAGCTGTATTCAATTAACGAATTGATGACACAGTGGTTCGATAATACCAGTTACTAAGTCATTACAAAACCGAAAAAATGTTATTACCAGCCGTCGTCCCAACACAGAATTAGTCAACGTTACGAACCATTACCCGCTATTTTTCTTAGCATAAAACAATTATCATTTATTTATTTTACAGCTATTTAAACACAATAAACGGCCTAAAAAAACACGGATTCGCTATTACTTTCCCAGCGGGAAGTCATAGCGAATCCGTGTTTATCAGGTAGGTTAGGCCAAATTACCTGAATTGCATGAGGCCGAATTATCGATTACTTATAAGGTCTAACAAGCTGGCTGGCGGCAAGCTGTATAGTCCAGGCCGAGCCCCGCTGAGGTAAATTGCGTCGGTCTTCTTGTTTTTGTAGCACCGCCAATAAGTCGGCACTACGACGCCGGGCAACTGGCAGTGTCGTACCGTCACTTAATTCGATTTCCATTTTTCTGGCATCCCACCGAATCACCTTAACAATATCCGTAGGATTAATCAGACTGGATTTACTCACTCGAATAAAATCCGGCAACTGCTCAGCAAAATAGATCAGACTTTTACTTACCAGCAAAGGTTTGTCTACTTCTCTTAAATAAATTAGTGTATAGTTACCGCTCCCTTGTAATCTACGAATACTTTGGGCATCCTGAATATGCCGGTAGCCAGGGATCTGGATCGGTAATGTTAAGTTAAGTTGAGTTCGCATAGAGAAAAAGTCAAGGTAACCAGTTATAAAACTGATCTAGTATATTAAAAAAGCAGGGTAACCGATAGGGCAAACCCTGATCTTGCTTTCACTTAATCTGTAAGATTTACTGCAGAAAAGGTAAGAACGTGGTGAGTATAGATAACCACGTTCTTAAAAATGCATTGTGTGGATGATAAACGGAAGCAGGGTAATTCGAAGCTCAAACAGGCGCTTTGACTAGCTTATTTATAACGGCTTTTTCTAATTGGACGACGTCTGTAAATGAAGCTTTGGTATCGCTAATTAACCGGTTTTTCATAACGAGAATGGTTTTTCTAACATGATCTTATGTTGTATTAACATATTGATTTATACTAACTGGAAGCACTTACTTTATGTTTAAATCACTACTAATGAATGACTTAAACTATAAAATCTATAGACAATAAACTTGCACATAGACAAATCGAATTACCTCAGTTGGTAATCTCTTGATTACGAATAAAATCAGAGATCGTTAGTTTATTCGTGCGAGCAGATTACATGCTTGGAGGCAGCGTAACTACCCCAGACCAGTAGGCGTTAAAAACCCGAAAATAATGTTCCCACTCCTCTAAATAGACAGGTTTGATAAGGAATGAATGAACTCCGAATTCATAAGCTTGTTTAACGATGTCTGCATCAGGATCACTACTGATAGCGACTATGGGTAAGCAGGGATAAGTGTGCTTAATGTATTTTACCAACTCGTAACCGACCTGTAGAGTAGGAAGGTGTACATCCAGAAGGACCAATCGGGGAAAAGGTTCTTTACCATTTCCTTTCGCCAAATACGCGATGGCCTCATCTGCTGTTGCAGCAAACGAGGCCATCGCCTGGGGCATGCTGGCTAATAGGCTATACTGAATGAGCAGTTGATGATCTTTGTTTGCTACAGCCACTAAAAGTGGAAAAGATGCTTTTTGATTCCGTCGCTGGTCATCGGGCATGGGTTTAGATGAATACGCAACCGGTTGTCTACACGACGTAACAGCTGCTGTGTGATTTAGATGAAGTGTCTACGAAACGAACTCGAAATTTATACCATTGTTTAGAGAATATTGGACAAAACATTGACACAATATCAATCTACTCAATCTGTTGGATTATAAAATGAAAAAGTGAGAGTATGGATCTGTTTATTTAATTAGTCGTGGCCACTGACTTTATACCTTTCACCTTTATTGGAAATGGCCGTTAGCTAACTCGAATTTAACTGGCATTATGACCGATATTGTTACTAATAGTCACATATAATAAATTATTAATATTAGTTTTTCTCCTACCAACAATATTTAAGTGCAGTAAATTAATTTTTATATACTTATAGTTAAAAAATATTACATTATTTACTGTACAGCAGTTTAATTGATGTTCCAGAATTATATACGATACCCTTATCCTTTACCACCTGTGTCATTAAAACTCCTCTAACTGACCCGTGTTGATGAATAGTCAAGCTTCACGACAAAGCATATAGAGCAACAAAGGCAATTGATTACTCATTCCGCAAAGCCTTTCCAAACGAGTTAAAGAGACGAGTATCAGCGTTACTGTAGTTAGTTTTGCAGTAAAGAATGATACCGGATTAACAGGACTTATATCAATTTATAAATCCTGTTGACCCGGTACAATAAACATTTATGCTTCTCTGACAATCAAGACAATAGACACTTCAGAACCATCCGCATTACCATAGGTCCGCTACGGCTACTTACTGATTCATCCGCAATGAATTATTCTTATAGCTTAGACCTCGACCCGTTCGTTAATGCTGCCGATAGCTATTCTGTGAATTAGTGAATTTACGCTCAAGTTGATGCTTAAGTTTACCTGTTACAGTATGGAGCATTGTATCCCAATTTTCACCCTCTTCTTCGGCAAAAGCACCTGTACCCGGAACGCCATAAACAATGCGCAGTGATTTATCGTTGGGTCCTCCATGCGCTTCCACGCGCAGAAATACTTCGGCCGTGATCAGATCACCACTATAATAACGCCGAAGTTTTACCAATGCCTGGGCTATTCGGTCCCGAAATGCATCATCCACGGTAATATTAACCGCATTAATTGACAGACGTACATCGTCCAATCCTTTCTGATCGCTCATAATCGTTGAATACAATTGGTTACTAAACTATAACAGTACTCAGTACTGGCCAATAAGTCGGCCGAAGAATAGCATAAATGAGGTTGCGGCCCCTGTTAATCCGGCGGTAGAGTGGCGACGGCAGCCGCACCGATTGCCTGGTTCTGTTCAAAATACCACCAGCAATACCCAATGCGCCAACGACTGCCCCTGCACAACGGAATAGAAAACCACCAGGCAGTCCGGATATATCAGGATTAGCCTTGAACGACACTTGAAGAGTATGAAATTTCAGCCCGATCTCACCCACAACATGGCTTAACATCTGAAGTTGTGAAGCCGTTATGGCCTTGTGGCGGCTGCTTTCCGGAGCGTAATAACTACCCTTCCTGCCATAGCACGGCCCGCACATGCCCAACCGTATCGACTACTGCTACTATAATCGACAAACCTTGCCAGTTTGCTTCCTGGCTAGTCAGCAGAAAAAGTTGGTCAATCAGTTCTTGTTTCACGGGCGGCTCAGTCAGTTTCTATGGAACCCGGCTCAGTTCTGACTTTAACTGGATTAGTTCGCCCAGGAGCCGGGTTCGATTAGCCAAATTAGGTTTGCCGAGCCGTTGTGCCAGGCGGGCTACGGCTAGATTCAGTGACTCAATTTCTGTTGGGTGGCCCTGGTTAATATCGACTAATGTTGAAATGAGCTGCCCGTCCGAACGTTGACTGATTTGCAGCAGCCGACTTTCCACGTCCATTCGATTCAGCGTTATACCCGCTTCATTGGCTACGGCCAGGCATTCATCGATGATCTCACGGGCTAAAGCTAGCGCCAATGCATTCCGATGAAAAATACCATTATCGACACCAAGCAGTGGACAGATGGCATTGAAAACACAATTGCTAATAACCTTCTCCCAAACCGCCCGCTGAATGGCTTCCTCAATCCGAAACGGAAACTGCGCTGTGTTAAGCTGCTCAACAAGTTCGGCCAGGCCGGATTCATGGCCCCGAATCACACCAATAGGTGAAGCCGCTACAGGTTTATAACGAACTCGAAACGGAGCTTGCACCTGGCTGGTCGCTAATAACACACAGCGATACACTTCGGGAAAATCAGCATCTATAAACGGCTCTTCAATTCCCAGGCCGTTTTGCAACAGGATTAGGGGCGACTGACCTGTCTTGCCAATCAATCGTTGGGCCAGTTCCGGGTTGCCGAATGCCTTTGTCGTCAGTAAAACAAACCCGTCTAATATCGTAAACTGGTCCAGCGTCGAAATGGGAACGGTAGCCTCCAGAGTAATTCCGTCAGTATAATCAAGGATGATCCTGGCGTCTTGGGTTTCCGATAGGCTATCCTGGCGACCACGAATCAGGATAACTTCTTTACCTGCCTGCTTCAGCAACACGGCTAAGGTCATACCAATGGCACCAACGCCAACAATATAGATAGGCTTTTGCATGAGATGGGGCTAAGGCTCAAGTGGTTTTACGGCGATAAACCGAAGGCGTTTATAGTCAGCGAACCAGTATCCGTCGCGGAAATTAGTAGGGCGAAGCTGGTTGTTTACGTTCGCTAATACGGTTTGTCGATCGTGATCAGAGAGGGCGGCCAATACATCCCCTCGAAACATGGCAATCCAGTCACTTAGTCCGGTTTCAGGATCGGTCAGCGGGGTATCCCGGTCAAAAAACTGCGCTAGCGTAACGGAAAAACCAGCCGTCTCCAGCATCGTTGTGTACTGCCCAACGCTTGGAAAGAAATTCGGATTTACCGGTTGGGGCATGCCCAACTCATTTAAGGCCTTCGCTAATGCGTTTAGAATACGTACTACATTGCCCTGACCTCCCAGTTCAGCAACGAAACGGCCGCTCGGTTTGAGCGCATTGAAAGCAGCCGACAGGACGGATGGTTGATCTGTTTCCTTGACCCAGTGGAGTGTAGCATTGCTGAACAGGGCATCGAACGGCTGATTCGCACCAAAATTCCGAGCATCGCCCTCCTGAAAGCTGAGATGGGGAAAAGACTGCCGGGCTTTCGCAATCATCGAAGGCGAGGCATCCAGACCGACCACTTCGGCTCCACTTTCGGCGATTTGGGCGGTAAGCTCTCCAGTACCGCAGCCAAGGTCAAGGATGCGTTCATCAGGCTTTGGGTTAAGCAAAGTCAATACGTCTGCCCCAAAATGAAAGACAAAGGCATGTTTTTGTTGATAAAGATCAGCATTCCAGGAGCGATTCGATTGATTCATAGACGATGAACAGTAATTATTGATAGCTAACCGTTGGAATTAACGTGACTCTCTGGCCAATAATCTCATTGATTAGGGTAGCGTGGAAACTTCCACAAATGAGTCACTGTATAGCCGATGACGAGCTGGTTTAAAATCAGTATTTCGCGCTTTATAGATGTTTTCCACGAACGTTTGCGGGTTTCGATCGATCAGCGGGAACCAACTGCTTTGCACCTGAACCATGACCCGATGCCCTTTTTTAAAGGTATGCAGTACATCCTGAAGCTGAAAGGTCACCTCCGTAACCTGATTCGGGGCAAAAGGCTCCGGCTTCTCAACGCTATGGCGAAACCGGCCGCGCATGACATCAGCCCTGACCAACTGCTGGTAGTTAGCTAACTGCGTTTTGGGATTAGGTAGATAAGGGTGATTTGGTTCGTCAGGTGGATACACATCTATCAGTTTCACGACCCAGTCGGCGTCGGTACCCGTGGTACTGACTTTCAGCCGGACCGTTATCTCTCCGCCTACGGTCAGATTTTCTGAGAGTATATCCGTTTTAAACGTCAATACGTCAGGGCGTTCGCTGGCAAACCGCTGATCGGCCGATATATAGCTGGCCAACGCACTGAAATCGGGTTCGGCAGTCAGGCTCGCTTCGCTGTAAGGGACTGGATGAGCTGGATCGCTGGTATATTCCCGAAAGCGAACGGGCTTAGCTGGCTGCGTGTTTAGTTGGCCACTAGCCATTAAATACCACCTTACCGTTCGGCTGGTCGGTGCACTCCCTCCTGATACGGGCCACCCGGCAAAGGTTCGCCAGACTTTCAACCCTGTATCGAACAGACAGACGTTGGGTAATCCGGTTTTGCCGTCACCAGCTCCTTTTAGATGATGGTGAAAAAAGGGAGCTTCAATCGTCCGTTGGTAATAGGTCGCCAGACTGTCGCCAAAATACAGATCATTATGCAGGGAATGGCCCGTTTCTTCCGACCAGCCCCGATGGCCAAACGGACCCATCACCAGTATCGGCCTTGATTCCGGGCTTTTTTTTGCCAGCGTCTTGTAAATACTCAGTGGCCCGTACAGGTCTTCGGCATCGAACCAGCCCCCAACAACCAGCATGGCGGGCCGAACGTGCTGCAAGTGAGGCAAAATGTTGCGCTCCTGCCAGAAGCGATCATAATTAGGATGCGCCACCGTTTGCTGCCAGAACGCATTTCGAGCTAAATATTGCCGGGCGTTAGTCAACGGACCCAACTGCTGATGCCACTTAAATTCGGTCTGGCCCTCCGTTTGAATCCACTCAGGCAGAAACCAGGGCTTAGTGGTCGGTCCGGTTGAGCGGTCGTCGAACAACGGATAGGCATGCAGATAGACCTGCGTGAAGGCTCCATTATGGTGAATGTCATCCCGGAACAAGTCAGCAATAGGGGCCTGTGGTGAAGAGGCTTTCAGGGCCGGATGCGCATTGATCGAGCTCGCCATGGCATAAAATCCTGCATAGCTTATGCCCCACAATCCGACCCGGCCGTTGTGATCGGGTACGTGGCTGAGTAGCCAGTCAATGGTATCATACGTATCCGTGCTTTCGTCGATCGCGTTAGCGGTTGATGGGTTCGGGCGGTCACTGACCACCGGTGTCATGTTGGTCCAATGCCCTTCGGAAGCCCATCGGCCGCGTACATCCTGATAGACAAAAATGTACCCATCCGCCTGTAGGATGGGCGACGGTCCCAAGGCAGCTTTATATTGTTCGGGACCATACGGCATCGACCCAAAACAAGTCCGTTGCATCAGAAACGGGTAGGTATTCCCGGTCGACGCACGACGGGGCACATAAACAGCGGTGTACAGTTTAACGCCATCGCGCATGGGTATCTGGTATTCAAATTTTTGATACTGTTCGCGCACCGAATTTGCCAGACAGGCAGTTGTAGAGGGGCATATCGATAGAAGTGTGGTAAAGGCTGCGATCATCCAAACCGTTCGCCAGTGTATTGGTTTCATCTCCTTACCTGTTGGTGAATAAGCTGTCCAATCATTTGCAGCCCCCAAGCCACGCGTTCGTCAAATGGCAGACCGTAGCTGAGCCGCATACAGTTGGCGTACTGCGGCTGAAGACTAAATAAACTGCCCGGCATGATGCTGATTTTATGTGGAGCCAGTTGGTCGGCAAGCACCAGCGTATCCACCCGAACATCGGTTTCAACCCATAAAGTAAATCCCCCTTGTGGTTCGCTGATACGTGTGCCAGGGGGAAAATAAGCCCGAATTGTCTGCTGGTATCGTTGACAGTTGCTTTTCAGCCGCTGCCGAAGCCGACGCAGATGCAATTCGTACCGATCGTTGGCCAGAAAATTAGCCACAGCCTGCTGGGTGATACCCGGCGAGAATCCGGCCTGATACCGCTTCACCTGAAGTAACGCGTCAAAATAGCGTCCCGGCGCTACCCACCCTACCCGGTAACCAGGAGCCAGAGTTTTACTGACAGACCCGCACCATAAGACCAGCCCCTGCCGGTCGAAGGCTTTACAGGGGAGTGGGCGATCCGGTCCGAAATGAAGGTCGCCGTAGAGGTCATCTTCAATGAGGGGTATCTGGTAGGTCTCCATCAACTGCACCATCCGTTGTTTATGGGCGTTCGGCATACAGCAGCCAAGCGGGTTGCTGAAGTTGGGTACCAGCAAACAGGCCTGTACCTGTCCGGCTTGCAGATGACTTTCCAGAACGTCCAGATCAACGCCCGTTAGAGCGTCAGTTGGTAGCTCGAGTACTTTCAGGCCCAGCGAGAGAATCGTTTGAAGGATGCCAAAATAGATCGGGCTTTCTACGGCCACCGTATCGCCCGGCCGGGTGATAGCCTTCAGGCATAATGTCAGGGCGGCTGTGCAACCCTCCGTTGTGATGATCTCCTCGTCGGTCAGCAGACTTCCCCAGAACAGCGCATACCGGGCAATCTGCCGACGTAAAGCCGCATTGCCCGTTATCAACTCGTACTCGATTCCACCGTGGGGTAGTTCGCGCTGAGCCTGCTGGAGCGCCTTCATCAGCTTAGTAATCGGCAATAGAGAGGGAGCTGGTACACTTAGTGAGAAGGGTAGCCAGCCGGGTTGTCGCTGCTGGTACATCAGTCTCAACAGAACCGACTCCTGATCAGACTGAAGCGGCTGGTTGGCTATGGCCTGGGGAGCCGATCGGCGCGGCACATTACCCAGCCGCTCGATTAGCGTTCGTACATAGTACCCCGACTGGGGACGAGCTTCGATCAACCCTTCGGCTTCCAAACAGTAATAGGCTTGCTGAACGGTATTGATACTAACTCCAAGTTCCTGGCTGAGCATACGCACGGACGGGAGCTTGTCGCCTTCCGCGAGCGTACCCCCTCGTAACTTATCGCCTAATTGACGAGCGATCTGCTGATACCTGGGAGTCGATACACGCATAGACGAAATGGTCGGCTACTGATTTTAATTTACGGAACAAAAGTAATCGTCCAATCTGTACGTATTACCATACAGATTTTGCAAAATTTGCCCGTACAATTTATTGGGTCTACCCAATTCTTATCCAGGCAATCTGTATGGTTCCGCAAACCCAAAAGTGCGTCTGTTTCCGTACAGCCTTGTTGCCTTTTTTTGCGCTATGCAATCCCAATCTGCCATCAATCTAACTATCGCTCAACTGCGAGCAGACACGCCAGGCTGTCAAAATAGCCTGTTTCTCAATAGTGCTGGAGCTTCCCTGATGCCGCAGCCCGTCGTTCAGGCGATGCAGGATTATCTCCAGTTAGAAACCCAATTAGGCGGTTATGAGGTCGAACGGTTGCGGCAGGCCCAGATTGGCCGGTTTTACGAGGAAACTGCCCGGCTCCTGAACACCCGGCCTGAACATATTGCCTTTGCTTATAGTGCTACCCATGCCACATTTCAGGCCCTATCGGCCATCCCGTTTCGGGAAGGTGATACCATACTGACTACGACGAACGATTACGTGTCCAACCAGCTAGCCTTACTATCTATGCAACAGCGGTTAGGCATTAAATCACTACGGATTCATGACCTGCCCAACGGTGATCTGGATTTGACACACGCCGAGGAGTTGATACGTACACACCGACCGGTCCTGGTGGCGATAACCCACATCCCAACAAACTCGGGGCTGGTGCTCCCGGCAGAGGAAGTAGGCAAACTGTGCCAGCAATATGGAGCCTGGTATTTACTCGACGCGGCTCAGTCGGTGGGGCAGTTGCCGCTCGACGTTACCCGCATTCACCCTGACTTTCTGGTAGCAACGGGCCGTAAGTTTCTGCGAGGGCCACGCAATACGGGTTTTCTGTATGTATCGGATCGGGTACTGACGGCTGGCCTTGCTCCTCTGTTTATTGATCGACGGGCCGCTACCTGGACCGTGCAAGACTCCTACGCCTTACAGCCAGGTGCCCGCCGGTTTGAACCCCAGGAGATTTCGTTGCTCAGTGTCGGGTTAGCCGAAGCGGTCGGGTATGCCAATCAAGTCGGTATAGAGGCTATTGCCTGGCAAAACCAACGGCTGATGCACCGGCTCCGAACAGGCCTGGAACAGATCGACGGTATTACCTTACTAGACTGGGGGTTCTGCCAAAGCAACCTGCTAACCTTTCACACGGCTCGCCAGCCGTTATCGGCGCTTGATGCCGCTTTACGACACAGTCGTGTGGTGTTTACGGTGCAGTACCCAAATTCTGCCTTAATCGATTTTGGACGGAAAGGCATAGACTGGCTGGTTCGACTTTCGCCCCACTATTTTAACACGCTGGACGAAATGGATGAAGTAGTCGATATAATAGCTCATTTTTTACGATAAACTTCTTCTAAAATCGAGATTATTTTTCCCAAAACCCCAACCTACCCGATGCAAAGCGACTATTTACAAAGCGCGATCTGCCAGTTTGAGTATTATAAATTACTGGGTGAAAAAACATTGGCTCAACTCCCCGATGATGCCCTTTTCTGGCAATACAACGCCGAAAGTAACAGCATTGCCATCTTGGTAAAGCACCTTTGGGGTAATATGCTGAGTCGTTGGACGGATTTTCTGACCACCGATGGCGAAAAAAGCTGGCGCGACCGGGAGGACGAGTTTGCTAACGATAGTCAATCCCGAGCCGAATTGATTCAAAAGTGGGATGAAGGTTGGCGCACGCTTTTAAATACGCTGCAATCACTCCGGGAAGAAGATCTGAGTAAAACCATTTATATCAGAAATCAAGGACATACGGTGCTGGAAGCGATCAACCGGCAGCTAGCCCATTATCCGTATCACATTGGCCAACTGGTATTCATGGGGAAAATGCTGGCCCAAAACTGGACGTCACTCTCCATTCCAAGAGGTGAGTCTGGCCAGTATAACGCTCAAAAATTCGCTCAGCCGAGACGTAAAGAACATTTTACGGATGAATACCTAAAATCGGATCAACCGATTGACAAAAACGGATCATCAACAGAATCAACGCTATGACCCAGGAAAAAGCCCTCCACTTTGCCGATGAATGGATCGGGGCCTTTAATGCTCATGACCTAGCCGCCATTATGGCGCACTATGCCGATGAACTGGAATTTTATTCGCCGTTTATTCCACTGCTAAAGTTTAATGAAACAGGCTGTATCACCAACAAAGGTGATCTGGAACGCTATTTTCAAATAGGCCTGAGCACCTACCCCGACCTGCATTTTACACTGCACCATGTTTTTGTGGGTGTTCACACGTTGGTCATCTATTACACGTCCGTAAATGGCCGACTGGCTAGCGAAGTCTTTCAATTGAATGAGCGTGGCCAGGCCCAGAGGGTGTTCTGCCACTATGCCTGAACCAACGACAAGCAGCTGTTTAATTCACACCACACCTTGTTACGCAGACACTATTTTCTCTGGCTTGTTTTCTTGTTGCCTAATCAGTTTCCAGCCAGGTAAGGATGGCCGGTCTCCAGTAGTTGCGGGTAAAATAAAAAGTACCTACCCCTAAGAAAACCGTGCCAGCGGGTGGGCTATTGGAGATCGATCCTGGTAATCATGTCTTTAGTCAAGTGAATTGTCCATCAGGCAATTGAGAAGGAAAAAGGCGGCTTCTTTTGCTGACTAAAGATAGTCAGAAGTAATATGGGTGCTAGTTTTCGATCCAATTACACTGCAAGTAGAATGACAGAAGTCACTTTGGCAGCAGCGGGCAATGCTTCTGCCCTCAGAACTAAACATGTCGAGTCTGCACCGAACTATCATGAAGACCAATAACGACGCAGCCTTAAGGCCAGGCGCATATCCTCTCAAGGCACTGTGTTACAGATCGGCAACGTTTATTGCTAAATGGCAGCAGCTTCTCGGTCACTACGGAGTTTGCAGCTAGGGCCCACGCCGACAAACGGGCTACCTTTATCGGGCAGGAAACCGGGGGCGGTTACGGCGGTAACAGTAGCGGCCTCTTTGCCATCACCCAATTACCCAACTCAAAAATTGATCTCGGTATTGGTCTGTTCGGGTTTCATATGGCAGACCTTCCCAAAGACCTTACTCCGGAACAGGGCATCGTTCCTGACTACCTGATCGAACCAACCGTTGAGGATGTACTGAACGGCCGCGATCCGGCCATGGCGTATACCCTCAACCTAATCCGGCACCAGCAGACCAAGGCAGCACTCAGTTAGAGCCAGTAGGCTCTGTGTAACAGGCACTGGCATTTGTAGAGGAAGTAAGAAACAGTTGTAGCCTCAGCAACGCCTACTGGTTCACAAGCTGTGTTTTAACGGCGGCCCGGTCGGCCAGATCATCGCTCGCCGTTTTCAAAATAAGGTCGCCCGGCTTCAGATCACCAAAAACCTGGGTCTGCCCCGCCGACTCGTCACCTTTCTGAACCGTTACCCGAATGGCTTTTCCGTCAACCACTTTCAGTACAAAGGTGCGGTCCAGAGTGCTGATAATGGCGGTCTTGGGTACGTATAAACTGCCTTCCGTTGTGGCGCTGACGGGCAAACGGGCCGAGGCAAACATACCGGGTTTGAGTTTACCGCCTTTGTTCTGATAATCAATCTCGACAAGCTCGGATCGGGTTTCGGGCCGAACACTGTTGGCGACGCGGCTGATGCGCCCGGTAAACGTTTGCCGGGGAAAGCTGCGGACGGTAAACTGCACCGGATTGCCCCGACGAATATCGCCCAGATAGGCTTCCGGAACGGCAATACGCAACCGCAGCCGGTCGAGCTGCTTGATCTTCAGCATAGGCACGCCGTTCTGTCCGCCCGGCCCTACAAACGCCCCCGGCGACAGCCGACGGTCGGTGATGACACCGGTGAATGGAGCCGTTATTTTAAGGTAGCTCACCAGTTGCTGTACCGAATTATAGTGAGCATTGGCCGCTACAACGGCCAGACTATCGGAAATAGCTTTGGTGCGGGAGGCATCCAGATCGACGGGCGAAATAGCCCCCAGCGTCCGGCTGGTACGCAGAACGCGCAGAAAAGTCCCTTTGCTGGCCCCGTAAACGGCTTCAGCCGCTTTCACCTTCGAGTAGGCTTCGGTCAGGTTGGCGGTTAGTTCGGGCGCTTCCAGTTCGGCCAGCACCTGTCCTTTTTTTACCTGATCGCCAATATCGACGTGTAGCGCTTTAACGTAGCTGCTCACGCGGGGGTAGAGATCCGTTTCGTAATAGCTTTCCAGTTCGCCCGGCAGGTTCAGTTCTGATGCCGGACGGGAAGCCGCCACCCGTATGGCTTCGTAACGGATATCTTCCTCAACCGGCGCTTCTTCCATCTGACTTTTTTCGGCCGATGAATTGCCGCATTGGCTGAGCAGAAAGCCCATACCCGTAATAAGTGCCAGGTGCAAACCTGATCGGAAGACAGCGTATATCGTCATGGTGTTCATTGGCTGGTTAGTAGGTTAAACTGGACTCGGATCGTTCGGCAAGGGCTTCATGCGTCCCGTCGAACACGGTGCTGGTTGGGTCATCCGGGTCGAGCGAGGGCGAGTCAAAGTCCGTTTTACGCTGAATGGCGGCAAAGACAACGGGCAAAATCAGCAGAGCGGCTATCGTTGAAAAGAACAGGCCACCAATAACGGCGCGGCCCAGCGGAGCGGTCTGTTCGCCCGATTCGCCCAGCCCACTCGCCATCGGAATCATCCCGGCAATCATCGCCAGCGCCGTCATCAGAATGGGTCGAAGGCGGGCCGCACCAGCCACACGGGCGGCCGCTTTTGCGTCGCGGTAGCGTAGCCGAAGAGATTCGGCATTGGTAACCAGCAGGAGGGCGTTGGCGACTGACACCCCCACCGACATGATGATGCCCATGTACGATTGCAGATTCAGCGTTTGACCCGTTACGAGCAGCAGGGTAAGCGACCCCGCCAGTACGGCCGGAATACTCACCAGGACAACACTGGCCACTTTGAACGACTGGTAGTTGGCGGCCAGCAGCAGGAAGATTACAACAATGGCCAGGCCCAATCCAAACTGAAGGCTGCCCAGTGTTTCCTGAAGCAGTAGCGCCAGCCCCCGCAACTCAACCACCGACCCTTTCGGCGGCTGTCCGGTCGCCGTTATAGCCGCCTGTACGTCGCGCGTTGCTGTGCCGAGATCCATCTGGTTAATATTGGCCGACACAGTAATAATCCGGCGGGGACCGATGCGGTCGTACTGACCCGGCACAGTGGTTGGTGTAATGGTCGCGACATCACCCAGCGTTGGTCGCAACTGTCCTTTTACGAGAGGAATAGCCTGAATGTCAGCAACCGACTTCATCTGATCCTGCTCCAGTTGAATCTGCACCTGATAGGCAAACCCTTTCGACTGATCGAGCCACAGGTTCTTGGCCGTAAATCGGCTGGACGAAGTTGCCGCCACCAGTGACTTGGAGATTTCGTCGATGCTGAGCCCAAGTTGAGCTGCCCGCTCGCGGTCTACCTGAATCGATACCGTCGGATAGCTCAGCGGTTGATTGATCCGCAGGTCGCGCAGATACGGAATCGCGCGCAAATGGGTCAACAACCTATTGGCGTAATGTTGTCCTTCCTTGAGATCTTTCCCCCCCACCAGAATCTCGATGGGCGTTTGTGCTCCCTGGCTCATGATCTTGTCGGTCAGGTCAATGGGCTCGAACGAGAGCCGGACATTGGGCATTTTTCGGCTAACCCGCTGGCGAATCTGCTCTTTCAGCGCATCCATAGACTCGACGGTGTATTCGTCGGATAGATTGACCTGCAATACCGCTTCGTGCGGACCAGCATTAAACACGTACAGGGCGCTGGTGCCATAGCTGGAGGGCGTCATACCCACAAAGGCCGAGGAAATAGCCACGTTTTTTTGACCAACGATATCGCTTATCTGCTTTATTACCCGCTTGGTAAGCTCTTCCGTCCGTTCGATACGCAGACCCTGCGGCCCAACAATTCGCACCTGAAACTGGTGTGCGTGATTTTGCCGGGGCATCATATCCTGACCAATCTGGGTGAACCCAATACCGATCAATAGCGCACAAACCAGCGCATACACACCAATGACCAGCGTTCGACGACCCATTAGGCTATCCAGAACCCGAATATAGCCGAGTTTGAATCGTTCAAATCCCGTCACTTTTTCGGGGTGTTTTTCCTCGTAACGCTCCTGATGGGCCTCCAGGGGCTGGTTCAAGTCGGGTAGAATACTCAACTCGTGCAAACTGGCATGCGCATGATTTTTAAGCCACCAGTTAGCCACTACGGGCACAAAGACCTGCGACAGGACATAGGAAACAATAATTGAGAAACCCACCGATAGTGATAAGGGCAAAAACATGCCGCGCGGCACGCCATTCATCAGGAAGGCGGGCGCAAAAACGGCCAGAATACATAAGGTAATGAGCAGCAGCGGAAACGACATTTCCTGACAGGCATCCAGAATGGCGCGAGCCTTAGGTTTACCCATTTCCAGATGCTGGTGAATATTTTCAATCACGACCGTGGCCTGATCGACCAGAATACCGATGGCCAGTGCCAGGCCCGACAGGGTCATGATATTGATGGTTTGGCCCGTCAGGTTAAGCAGCAGAATCGCACTCAGGATCGACACCGGAATTGTCAGGATTACAATAAGCGAACTGCGCCAGTCGCCCAGGAAAAGCAGCACCATCAGGCCTGTCAGAATAGCTCCCAAACCGCCTTCAACGGCCAGGCTATGCACGGCTTGCGTCACGTAAACCGATTGGTCGAACTCGTAGGAAAGCTGCACATCGTCGGGCAGGAGAGCTTTCATTTCCGGGAGTTTTGCTCTTAACGCACTGACGACGCTCATGGTCGACGCATCGGCACTTTTGGTAACGGGAATATACACCGACCGCTTTCCATTGACCAGCGCATACCCCACCATGATGTCGGTGGCATCCTCCACCGTAGCTACGTCGCGCAGGAATACCGTTGGTCCAACGCCCTTGCGCAGCGGAATATTCAGGAACTCACTGACCTTGTCGAGTACCGTGTTGCTGGGCGTCATGATGGTGTAGTCGCCCAT
Organism: Spirosoma sp.; assembly: GCF_026391055.1. GTDB lineage: Bacteria > Bacteroidota > Bacteroidia > Cytophagales > Spirosomataceae > Spirosoma. The sequence continues at coordinate 119,479 of NZ_JAPLET010000021.1, forward strand.
CTGTACGCTACCAGCGGGCGAAATCTGGTTGTTTTTCACCACAGCCTGCACAATCTCGTCGGGTGTCAGCTCGTAACTGCGCATCCGTTCGGGGTCGACTTTTACAACCACGGTTCGTTCGTTACCGCCAAAGGGGGATGGGGCCGATGCGCCCGGAATCTGAGAAAACAGGGGGCGAATGCGCGTAGAGGCTAAATCCTGCATCTCGCCCAGCGACGCCCGACGGCTGCTAAACACTAACTGTCCTACGGGTAAACTCGACGCATCGAAGCGAACCACAGTGGGGGGCACGGTGCCGGGCGGCAGGTAATTCATAACCCGGCTCACCTGGTTGGCCACCTCGCCCGACACCTGTGCCATGTTGACATCTTCGTAAAATGAACATTTCACCAGGCAAAGCCCCTGAATATTTTTCACTTCCACCGACTTGATACCCGACACATAGAGCAGCTGGTTCTGGTAGCGGGTGGCAATAAAGCCTTCCATCTGGGCAGGTGTCATCCCGCCATAGGGTTGGGCAATGTAAATTGTTGGGAGGTTGAGCCGGGGAAAAATATCGACCGGAATCTGGAGCAGTGCCAGCACCGCAAACAGAATAACACCCGCCAGCGCGACGATTACAGTAATGGGTTTAGCAAGAGCAGCTTTGATCATGATCGTTGAGTTAGCGGGAAAGTTGTTGGAGGAAAGCCTCTAGATCGCCGGCCGTAGCCGCCCGAAAGAGCAGAGCGCGCCATACATTGTTCGTGACCAGCGCTTGATCGACCTCCGCCCGATTCAAAAGCGCACTCGTTTGGGTCAACGCCTGAATATTGTCGAGACCGGATTCATACCGGGCCTGCGACTGGATATACGCCTGTTTAGCGGCATTGAGCTGAAGGGGAGCCTGCTCAGCCCGTGCCTGAGCCAGTTCCAACTGCAAAACGGCATTCTGACTGGCGGCCTGAATACCCAGCGCCTGCTGATCGTAGGCTTGCTGACTGGCACTGATTCGCTCGCGCTGGGCCGACAGGGCGTATTTGGTTCGCCACAGATCGGTGGGTCGCCAGATGGCCGTAACGCCAACAATGTAATTGTAGGACCGTAATGGTAAGCCCGCACCCAACGACGGATCGATGTGGAAGGTACCGTCGGGCTGTGCCTGCTCGCCGATACCGGAGCCCCGCCCCTGAAGCGACCCCAGCACCGAAATGGACGGTAATGCCGATACTTTCAGGAGCGTTTCGCTGGCTCTCCCAAGGTCGATCGTTTTCTGAAAAACCCGCAATTGAGGATGTATAGCCGGATTGCTGCCGGGTGCCAAGGGTAATTGGGGAAACCGGTCATAAAAAGCCATCGAATCCAGTTGAACAGATGGATTGGGAAGCCCGATCAATTCCGTCAGCCGGAGTACCTGCTGCTGGGCCAACTGCTGACTTTCCAGCACCTGCAAACGAGCGCGGGCCACTTCGGCATTGGCAACGGAACTGTCAATGCCCGGCCGGAGCCCTCCTTCTGTACTGGCCCGGATAATTCGCTGAAGTTCCTGAGCCCGGCCGAGATTGGCCGTTTGCAGGGCAACCGACTTCTTGGCGTTGAGGGCTAACAGATACGCGTCGCAAACCCGAACCTGATGCGTAAATAACTCGCCTTCATAATCAGCCTGAGCCTGCTCGACGGCTAGCCGCGCCTGGCTGCGCCGGGCCTGTCGGCGACCAAACGTGACGGCCTCCCAGTCGACCACCATCGATACCCCGCTGGTCCACGCGGCCTGATTGCTGAACCCATCGGTACGCACTCCCGAAACAGGCAGCAGCAGACCGCCATTGGAAACGTAAGCGCCCCGCACCTGATTGGATGTCGCGTTGAGTGTTTGCGCCTGCACACCCGCCTGAGGCAGAAGCGCCATATTCAGGCTTTGGACGTCGGCCTCGGCGGCCCGGATGCTGGCCTGTTTCCCGCGCAGACTGGGGTAACTGGACCGGGCCAGCTCCAGGGCTTTGGGCAGGGCAAGCTGGGTTATTTGGGTCGAGGACACTGCACCCGATTGAGCTAAACTCGGGCCCACCAAGAGACTGGCGATGGTGGTCAGTAGCTGAATTTTTCGTTTCCCTCCGCTAAGCATACCCTTATTTCGTTGAATAAGGCCAAAAGTACGGGTGGGATATTAGCGCCAGATTAGAGCCAAATTAGTTCATATTAGAACGGCTTAAGCTGACAGCAAGGGAACGATTACTTCCGTGATCGTTCCCCCTCCCGGGCGGGGACGCAGCCGTAGCTTCCCTTGATGGATGGTTATGATCCGGTAAGCCAGCGTTAAGCCAATGCCGAAACCGTCGATTGCCTGTACGTTAGAACCGCGTACCAGGGGCAGCAACACCCGGTCTTCTTCACCGGGCGTCAGGCCGATACCCCGATCTTCGATTCGGATACGCGCACGCTCTTCGGTATCCATTTCCAGACAAAGCGCAACCGGCTGTCCATTCGAATATTTGGCGGCATTATCCAGCAGATTCAGCAACGCCGTCCGAAGCAGATACGCATTGCCCCGGATCTTGACGGGCCTGCTTTGTTCGAGCATACCGTCACTGAGTTGTAGCGATAACGACTGCCCGCTATGCTGTTTGCCAAATGTATCGGCCGCATCGAGTACGACTTCGACCAATTCGAGCGGTTGCCGGTCGAGTTGGGCATCCACACCATCAATGCGGGCCAACTGCAACAGCCCGTTAGACAGAGCAGTAAGTTTATCCAGTTCTTTAACCGCCTGGGCCATCCCCCGCTTGAGGTTCTCAGCGTCGGCATCGTAGAGAATTGACGTTTCCAGCCAGCCCTTAATGGTGGTCAGGGGGGTGCGTAGCTCGTGCGACGCCTGGGCAATAAACGAGCGTTGGTTTTCGACCAGCCGTTCCTGCCGGGTAAGCAGGTCATTGAAAGCCTGCGCCAGCACCCCCACTTCATCCTGTGGGTTGCTGGCCCGCAGTCGGAAGGTCAGCGGGCTGGCTGCGGGCATATTGATCTGATCGATCAGGTTGTTCAGTGGTTTGAGGGCCTGACGGGCGAACAAATACCCCATCAGAATGACCAGTCCTATGGACACCGCATTTCCAACAATAAACAGATCGCGTAACTCTTTTTGTCGCTGATAGCCATCCTGGTCGTAAGCCGTGGCGATGGCAACGTACTCCCGGCCATCGGGCGAGGGCGAGACCCCCGCGTAGGTCAGCGCTACGCCGTCTTTGGGGTACAAATGACCCGGGCTTTCGTACTGAAACCGAACCAGCCGCTCCCGCCGAACCCGACTTCGGAAAGCGGGTTCGGCTACAAAATCGTTGGTTTGCTGACTACTATAAATCAAGCTGTCGGACGGCGAATAGACAAACTCTACCTGCTCGGGCATGGAGGTAATCACGCTGCCTGCCACCGATCCCCTGAGCGTGAGCAGTTGCTCCGTAACACGGGCTTTTCGGGCTAACCGGTCTTCGATGGAACGCTGTCGAAAACTGGCGTAGGTGCTGTACACATAGACCGAGAAAATAACCAGAATACTGGCTACCAACGACGAAAACCATAGAATGAGTTTGTGTTTGATCTGCATAGTTAGCCCCGTAAGACGTAGCCCATCCCAATGATCGTATGCAACAGTTTCTGGCTGTAGTCCTTATCAATTTTTTTGCGCAGGTAATTGATATACACTTCAATCACGTTTGTGCTTGTATCGAAATGCAAATCCCATACTTTTTCGGCAATGTCGACCCGGCTGACGATTCGGCCCTGGTTGACCATCAGGTATTCGAGCAGGGCATATTCGCGGGCGGTCAGATCAATCCGCTGCCCGGCCCGGAAAACCGAATGAGCTTCGGTATCAAGCTCAAGGTCGGCCACACGCAGTACGGTTTTTAATCCACTAAAATCACTGTTTCGCCGGGCCAGGGCTTTAATCCGCAGCATCAGTTCCCGGAACTCAAACGGCTTTACCAGGTAATCATCGGCACCGGCACCAAAGCCGCTTTCCTTATCGGGCAGGCTGTCCAGCGCCGTCAGCAGCATAACCGACTGGCGGGGCATTTCCCGTTTGATATGCCGACACAGCTCGAACCCATTTATGTGCGGCAGGTTAACATCCAGCACAATAACGTCGTACGTTTTGTTGTCGGCCAGGCTTTGGCCCACCAGCCCATCATACGCCAGATCAATTTCGTAGCCTTCGCTCTCCACGCCTTTACGAATGAATGAGGCCAGACTTACTTCATCTTCAACGAGTAAAATTTTCATGGTACTTACATTTTCCTGAACGTCCTGCCAAACGACATTGTCGCTAGCTGACACGTTTGAACCTGCCAACAGTATTCATCAAACACCCAAAATCTATTGAATTACTCACCATTGGGGTTATTCCTCCGCTTAGCCAAGTCGTTAAAGATCGACTTTAGCCGCCGTAACCAGCTCGAAATTCGAATGTCGGTTGGTTCTCTGTCCGCCGACAGGCTTCCGATTGCGTCGCCCGGGCTGATGGCAATGGCCTCTGATTTAGGAATGATTAACCGCTGGGAAGCATATAAACTTTGGTGGCCCGACATCAGGTAACTGAGTACGCAGGATACGGCGGCATAAGGTGCTACTGACGCGCCAAACAGTTCGATTGCCAACATACTGGTTGCAATAGGCGTATTAGTTGTTCCAGCCAACAAGCTCACAAACCCGATAGCCGCAAAAGTGGATTGATCGGCTCCAACCAGTTGAGAGAAGAAGCTCCCAGCCGTTGCCCCGATGAACAGCACCGGCGTAATAACACTGCCGCTCCGGCTGATGCTGAGTGTGATGATTGTGAAAAGAGCTTTCAGCAGAAACGCGTACCCACTTACATGAATGCCTTTGATACAATCCTCCATCAAATTCAGGCCCAACCCCAAATAGTCCCTCGAGAACAAAAGAGTTAAGCCAACCAGGATTACCCCGCCCAACAAACCTTTCAAGGGACGCCAGAGCGGAATCGCATTCGTTGCCCGTGTGCTTTGCTGAATGGCCCGAACCAGAGCGTAAGCACATAAACCAAAGAAAATTCCGCCTGCCAGCAGTTGTATAAAAAATCCCTGGCCAAAGGCCGGGATAAACGTCAGAGGATAATAAAAGAAAGTGACACCAAGTGCCGAAGAGACCTGATAGGCCGTTACGGAGGCAACAAAAGCTGGCAACAACACATCGTAAACGATTACCCCAACGGCCAGTACCTCAATTCCAAACAGGGCACCCGCCATGGGTGCCCCAAAAACACAGGCAAACCCGGCACAAAAACCGCAAAGAACCATTTTCCGACGGTCGATGTCATCGACCCGAAACAGATTGGCGCATACGCTGCCGATACCTGCCCCAATCTGGGCACATGGACTTTCTTTACCCGCCGAGCCTCCGGTAGCGAGAATAAGTACAACATTGACGACTTTCGTAGGAATGAAGCTACCCTCCAGCTTACCATAATTTTTATTAATAGCGTCAATCAGGGCGTCGGTTCCCAGATGTCTCTTCAGAACAAACTGACTCAGCAGATTCGCCAGGAAAAAGCTGACGGGTAGTAAGTAAAATATATGCTGGTACTGATTACTCTGTTCAATGATGTAGTGAAGCGAAAGAATGAATCCCGACGCGACAACGCCAACCAGACAGCCAATTAAACTGGCAATGAACAGCCACTTTAAGACCGAAAAAAACAAGATCACTTCGTCATTTATCCGCATCTGGATATAAACCGAAGAACAGTAGGCTCAGTTTATTCTCTCTCGAGGCAAAACCAACCTTACCCCCGATTAGTAGGCTGTTCATTTGATTAATGATCATGATTTTCGGCCAAGACTTATATAAGAATGTTCAGCACCAGTAAACCCATTATGCCTGACGTTACCTTTTTAGTTTATCTGGCGAGTAAACCAATCCTTCCACCGCTGCCGGCTGACCATTTCCCGGCTTGACAAAAACACAGGTAAACATCCATTTCACCAGTCGATAGGCGCTGGTCTTAAAATTGCCGACCGGTACTTTGATCAGCACTTTATTCCAGCCTTTTTTCAAGTGAACAAGCTCCGTCGAGCGGTTTTCGTAAGGCTCGTCGGTGTACGGTTGTTCAGAATCCAGAGGGTGCAAACCGGCATTTGTCCAGCGAGGGGGTATTAGCGCCCGATCATTGACCCATATGTTGCTGCCCTTGTAATCCCACTGACCCTGTGGCGGACTGGCGTCTTTCTCCGACCGGCCATAATTATGAAAACCAATCCAGGCCCCAACCGTCTGGGCACGGGGCGAATACACATACGTGTATGCGTAGACGGTATGGTTCGGTTGGGGGTTGGTCAGGTACGCGCGCACCACATCAGGCCCCCATACATGACGCAGGTAGACAGTGCCCCCCGTCGCGTCGACACCCTTAAAATCAGAGGCTCCCTGCTCAGGTGGAAAAACAGCCTCCAGCTTACCCTGATTTGGAAAAGGTGCACTGATTCGCCAGTGTATGTTGCTTTGCCGAACATACGGAAACGTAAGCTGGCTGAAATGCTGCCGCTTATGAGCTAGTAGCCGGTCTTCAAAGTCGGCAAAATCAAGCGGATTCTGCACGACTGTACCGGACTGGGTTTCGGGCAGACCACCGCCACGCCACGCTCGTTCGGCAACGGCCAGCATGATCGGATAAAAGCCGTTGAGCCGTTCAATTTCGGTTTCGTTCTGCTGCTTGCGGTCGTTCCATACGCAGGCGATGGCACCCAACCGTTCCGGCGAACCCCAGGTCGTATCGCAGATCGTGCGCTGGAAAACACTGATGAGGTCAGCCTGGGTGCTAAAATGATTCAGGTACAGGTTTCGGGAGTCAATAACAGGTTGTCCTGCTGTTGGCTTTACGGTACTCATCCATAACTGCCGGATCATTTTTTTATCCAGCCGGGCACCGGGTAACCAGCCGATTACGTCTTTACCACAATCGCGCACGACCCTAGCCATTTCCGGGACAAAGAGCGAGTCTTTAAAAGCCACCTCATCGGTACCGATGTGCAGGTAGGGAACATCAAAAAGGGCGCACACCTCGCGCAATAATCGCCTGGCCAGTTCTTTCCCTTCCTGCGATTGCATGTCGTATCCGGTAGCCCGACGAAAGGCCGCGCTATGGCCCGGCATATCGATTTCAGGAATAACCAGCACATGCCGCTGTTTACAGAAACTGACCAAATCACGCGCCTGTTGTTGAGTATAGAATTGACCCGCAAACCGGGCCGTTATCGACGAGTCGGTCAGGCGGGGCACAACCTCACTCTGTAACCGCCAGGCCAGATCTTCAGTCAGGTGCCAGTGAAACGTGTTGATTTTATAGTGAGAGAGCAGGTCTATTTGTCGCTTAAGCGTCTCAATCGGAATGAAACTACGGACCACATCGTGCATGAATCCGCGGATCGGGAAAGCAGGCAAATCGACAATGGTACAACCGGCAATTGACCTGGTTTTTGAATCCGTCAGTTGCTGGAGGGTTCGATACCCCCAGAAAAGGCCAGTGGTTGTGAGGGCCTTAAGCGTTATTCGATTGGGTGACACTGTCAGCTGATAGCCTTCTTTGTTTTGCCGAAGGGCGGGCAAATGAGGTTCAAGTGCAATCGAAATGATCAGTCTCCCGCTCGTTGCTGATGGCGAGGCCAGCCGGACGCCTGCGCCACCAACCGTTTTTATAAAATGCCGGACAGAGTCGGCAACCGATTTGCTACCGAGTGAATCGCCCACTACGGCAATCGAACCCCTCAGCCCTGCCGACAGCCCCGACCAGGTAACCTGCCGGGGAGCTGGCAGCAACGGCGGATGAGCAGCCAGGCCGTTGAGTGACTGAATCAAAACCAGAAAAAAAATGAGCTGTCTCATGGAATAGCGTAGGAGAATGTAGTGACGGGCAAACCGGCACTGTTGATGAGGTTGGCGGTCGTGTACGGTGCCCAGCCATAATACACATGGGTACACGATGCGCCGTTGGGGAGACGAAGGATTACCTGATTGCCCCGGCATCGGGCTGGTACCTCCTGCTGAGGGCCGTTGACATCACCAACTGAAAAGCCACGAATAGGATGGTTGTCTGCCGTCCGCAGCCCAGTCCCCGTTTGTTGGAAGCGTAGATCAATTCCGTTTCTGACCCGGGCGACCTCGACGATCTCAGGGGTAAGTACAGCCTGCTGCCCATACGTTTTGACCAGCGCTTCCCGCGCCAGTCGTTGGCCAACAACCCGTTTGTTGGTTGGGTGAACGTCTGTCGGGTTACCCACATCGCTGGTAACGGCCATACCAACATTGGGGAGCCGCTGTGCCAATCGACGCTGGCTGTCCCGAAACCAAGGCCAGTTCTCGGACTTATATCCTTTTTCGGTGCCAATGGAGGAAAGCTGACAGACGTAAAAAGGAAAGTCGCCCTGTTGCCACTGGTCTCGCCAATCCCCTACTAAACGGGCAAAAAGGTGCTCATGCTGCTGCGCCCTCGCCAAACTCAAGGCATTACTTTCTCCCTGATACCAGAGCACGCCCTGGATGGGTAACCGAAGCAGTGGCATAATAGCCGCCTGGTAAAGAAAGCCCGGCTTAAATGGGTGATGATACCCCAGTGAATCATGGGGCGGTTTATAGCCTGCCTGAATTAGGTTATCCAGATTTTCGTGGCCCCGCTGAATACACCAGGGTTCCAGAACGGGATTCTGCCACCAGTCATCCTTAAATACGAGTTGTATGGTCGGGTCAGCAAGGCCACTGCCGGGGCGTATCCAGGCCTCGGTTGGGGAGCCGCCAACGGCCACATTAATCAACCCGATGGGAATGTTGAGCGATTGCTGAACTGCTTGCCCGAAATAATACCCAACCGCAGAAAACAACCGGATAGCCAGCGAATCGGCTTCCTGCCAGCTCGCCGGTTTATAAAACGCGTCCGGGCTTAGATGCGGAAGTTCGTCCGTTTTATACGCTACGTTGTATGTCGACAGCGCCGGACGTTTATTGAAAAGCCGTAGCGACCCGTTTCTGGGCTGGCGGAGCGTCTGTGCGGCAAACTGATCGCTGGCCACCGGGAAGGCCATATTCGACTGGCCTGCACAAATCCACACATCGCCAATCAGCAGGTTCGTCAGGTGAATACTGTCCTGATCCGTTCGAATCGTGAGCCGGATGGGAGCTTCCAAGGCGGCCTGGGGCCTTACATGAAGCGACCAGCTTGAATCGGCGCGTACAACGGTCTGACCTTGTTCGGCTCCCAACTGAACCCGCACCGTTTGACCGGGAATAGCCCACCCCCAGACAGGTATGGGTCTGTCGCGCTGGATGACCATCCCACTTTGCCAGTCGCTGGCCAGACGGAGTTGGGCATACGCCGGGCAGAAGGTTACCCAGACCAGGAGAACGGACACAAACCAATGGCGTATGTTATTTTTCTGTGGCGACAAAATCATTGACGGTTGGCCTTAAGAAATACAATTGCACCAGCAGCGCCACCAGAACGATACCCGACAGCATGGCAAAATCGGAGCCCAGCTGACCCGAATCCATCGACTTGCCCAGCCAGTTGGTAATCAGTGCACCAGCAAATACGCCGGTCATGTTCATGATACCGTAGGCCGTTGCCCGATGCCGTGAGGAAACGAACTGGCACAAAATCGGCATGTTATTGGCATCGAACATCCCGTAGCCAAAGCCGAAACACAAGGCAGCCCCTACCACATGGATCAGTGAATTACCAAAGCCGATGAGCAGCAGGGAAGGTATCGTCAGGGACAAGCCGATGGCGCTGGTGTACATCCGCCCCCGAATGTTTGTCTGGACCCATCGGTCCGACAGAATTCCGCCAAAAATCACCCCAAGAAAGGACGATATCGCAATCGTGATCGTAGAAAGCGGCCCTGCCGTTGCCATGTCGATGTTCAGGTTTGTGGCAAAGAGAGTTGGTAGCCAGTTTTTGGTGGCCCACCCGGGTAAACTCGGTATAGCGTAATAGAACAGAATGACCCAGAAAGACGTGTTCGCCAGCAACAAACCGAGCCCTTTGGTTAAGGGTATTCTGTCGGTTGTCAATGGTCCATCCGACTCGTTCGGAGGTAGCGAATCCCGGTTGAATTCGCGCAGAAAAAAGCTCAGCACCACGGCATAGACAAGCCCCGCAATACCAAATCCCTGAAAGGCCGCTGGCCAGGAATAGGACTCCGCAACGGTTGCCCCGAACCCACCCAGCGCCTGCCCCATGTAGAGGCCAGTCATGTGAATTCCAATAGCCAGCGACCTTGTTCTGGCCGTGTGAAAATCAGCAATGAGCGCCAGACCCGCCGGAATATATAGGGCTTCACTAACTCCCATGATGGCCCGCAGCCAGTAAAGCTGATCAAAGGTCGTGGCGTATCCCATCGAAAACGTAACCCCCGACCAGACGAACAGGCTACCCACGATCAGCCATTTCCGGTTAAACCGATCCGCAACGATGCCCGATACGGGGCTCATGCAACCGTATATCCAAAGAAAAATAGCCATCAGCCGCCCAAAATTTGTGGCCGACTCCAGTTCCCTGATGTCCAGCTGCATGGATGGTCGCATGGTAGCCAGCATTTGCCGGTCCATATAATTCAGCATGGCTACCACCCATAAAAGCCCCACTACTACCCAGGGATACAGTCGTCCCTGTTCATTTACTGTGTTGTCGTTCATTCGCTTAGGTAGCTAGTCTGACTCAGTACTTCGATTGGTCCATATCAATTTTCCAGATAGCAGGCGTTCGGATACCGGGGGTGACTTCGCCACTTGGTAAAATGAGGCTTTGCTCCCATTGCACCACCGGGGTTGTTACGGGCGTCGGAAAAGGTAAGCTGTCCACCGCCGACCAGGTTTTGGTATCCGTCCGAAACTGCCAGACCGTTTTGACAAAGCCAGGGTGGTCGATCTGGAGACGGTTACGTTCGGTCCGGCGTTTTTCCCTGTCAACGCCTTCGGGTAGCTGATTTACCTGATTCGACAGGGCTTCGATTTGCTGAAGCCGGTTGCCATCGTCACCGCCAAGAACAAATAGCGAACGGGTACCGATGCCAATAACCTGATGGGCTGCCAGCGGCTGAGGTATATCGGGCAGTCGCTGCCATCGCTGTCGGTTGATCTGATACGCGTAGACATCGGCATAAACAGTTGTTCGCCCGTTAACAGTCTGCCTTCCTCCTACCACATACAGCGCTGGCCCGTCCTCATTTGCCTGAACCGTCATGGTCGTATACGCTCTGGGTGGACCAGGCAAGTCAGCCAGTTTTCGCCAGCCCCTAGACGGGGTTTCGAGGTCAAGTACGTACAAACCGGCTTCCGTTCCCCGGTCCGACTCACCACCGAACACATACAGATTATTCCCTGAAACGGCAGCGGCAAGATTGGCCATTGGCATGGGTAGCGCCGGAAACGACTGCTCGACGAGCGTAGCGTCTGACGGATGCCAGCGCAGGCTAAACACGTCGGCGAAACGGTGTTTGTCGTCATTGCCCCCTACACAGATAAGCTGATCACGCCAGACCACCGAAGCGCCATAGGCCCGTGGATGAGCCAGTTGATGCGTGAATTCCCAGTGGTACGTATTTCCTTCAAGACTAAGCACATAAACTGTCGAATGCCAGACTTTGGTACCTCCTTGCCAGGGAAAGCCATTGGGGAAATTGGCTCCCCCGGCAATGAGCAAAGCGCCGTGACTACAGCCTGCAAAGGCCCCCGCCACGCCCGGATTTAGGGAGCCGTTCAGGGCGGGCAGTTCCGCGAGCCGGGTATAGCGCAACCGGTCCTGTGCACTTGCAGAATATAGCGGCAGATAAGTCATAACGAGCACAATAACAGCGCGTTTAATCGGCGTTAACAACCTTCGATACGGGCATTTGTGACGCATAGGCGTAAAAGTCGATGGCCTCCAGATCGTCGAGGAAACGGGGATACTGGTCAGCCGACATGTTGGCAATAGGAAGCCGGAAACCACCACAATTGAGGCCCAGCGCCCGCATATAGGCTTTTCCGGTGGCAATACCGCCGTACTTGCCTAAGATACGGACAATAGCAATGGATTTGTCCTGCAACTGGCGGGCCTTTTCCAGATCGCCCGCGTTAAAAGCGGCCATCAGTTCGTAATACAGGGGAGCCGCATAATTGAACGTACTGCCAACCGCGCCACGCGCACCCATAGCCATAGCGGCCAGATAAATTTCGTCCCAGCCCCAAAGTATATCGTATTTCTGATTTCCAAATAATACGCACTGACGAAAATCCATCAGATCATTGTGAGTGTACTTGATCCCGTAAAAATTAGGAAGCCGTCCGTCGATGCAGGTCAGGAAGTCAATCATCGACAGATTGGCTCCCGTCAGCGCGGGGATATGGTAGAAATAAAGGCCCAGATCGGGCGCAGCTTCGCCGATCTGAATGCAAAACTGGGCCAGCAGTTCGACATTGGCGGGTTTAAAGTAAAAGGGAGCCAGCACCGCTATTGCCTGGAATCCCGCCTGAGAAGCTTCCTGAGCAAGCAGTTTACTTTCTGCCAGGGAGGTGCCCCCCACCAGCATGATTTTGGTCAGGCCGGGGACATCGACCTGACCCCAGGCCCGGAGCAGTTCCAGCTTTTCAGGGAAGGACAGCGAAACGCCCTCGCCCGTGGAGCCGCCGATAAATGCGCCCTTGATTCCGTTCTGAACGAGCAGTTGAGCATACTGCGGAATAGGGGCCAGATTCAGGCTGCCATCCGCGTGCATGGGAGTAAACGGGGCCGCCACCAGCCCTTCGGTTTTTGGAATATATGACATATAAAATGGAGAAAGAATAGTCTCCTCCAGGTATGACCCGGAGGAACTGAAACCAACCTAACCTATGAATAATGTAATCGTAAACACTTGTTACCTGAACAAAAAACCCCTCAATAGCCCGGCGTCTGAACCAATTTCGGGTCTGTATTGAGCATTGAAATGGAAATGGGCAGCACGAGCTTAAACGCCTGCGTGGCGGATAGATAAACCGGGTTCACGGCGGCAAACACATACGAATTGCCCGCCCGGCGCAATGCCCACCACCGTTTACCTTCGCCAATAAACTCCCGTAGGTATTCATCCAGAATCGCGTTCATGTTGGCTTCCTGGCTTCCATTGCTGTAGGGCGTAAACCCCGTTCCATACGCCCGTGCCCGAATGGCATTGATATCGGCGGACGGATCGTTGCCCAGCTTCGTATTTGCTTCGGCAAGCAGCAGCAGCACATCCGCGTACCGATAGATGGGAAAGTCATTGTCGTAGAGTTGTATACCCGAATCGACCCGGCCGATGAACTTGGTCAGCATGACACCGGCAATGGGAAAGCCTGCGGTGTTTCGATACATAACCCGAAACGAAGGGCGAATGCGCTGATCTTTCGGATTGCTGAGTTTGGCAATCGTCGCGCCGGACATCCCGACCCGGCTGGCACCGCCAACAAGCGGATAGGCCGCATTCACCGCCATGGCCGGACCGGGAACGGGGTCAAAAAACAACGTACCAGCCTGTGTCGTGTTTACCAGAAAATTGCCGTACACACCCTGTGTAGCTTCATTTTTCTCGTAATTGATCGCAAAAATGATCTCTTTGTTATTGCTCTTCTTTGTCGGGTCGAAGATATCAGCGAAGGTAGCCTGTAGGCCCAGCGCGGGCAACGCTTTTACGTCTTCCAGCGCGGATTTGGCCACCTTAAAATCAGCACTGCCACCACCCATGTGCGTACCTGACCAGATAAACACATCGCCTTTCAGGGTGAGGGTGGCCGCCCGACTCCAGGTAACGCGCTTCGTCGGCAAGGCATTGCTGCCCGCAAACAGCGTCAGCGACTGCTCCAGATCGCTTTTGATCAGTTTCATCACCTCTTCGGGCGTCGACCGGGCTTTATACAGGTCGGTCAGGCTCTCGACCGATGTAACGGGCTCCGTCGTAATAGGAACGCCACCCCAAGTTCGCAGCAGGGTATAATAGACAAAGGCCCGCATGCCGTACATTTCAGCAAGGTATGTTCTCCGTTTGGCCTCGTCGAGGGGGGCCGCCGGGAACAGTTTGATAACCGTATTAACCCGGTCGATCAAGCTGTAAAGCCCACCCCAGTTGTCGAGAGGCACATTGGTGGCACTTATGTTGTGCGACCAGTATTGCTTCAGTCCCGTATCTTCCGATTCGGTAAAAAGACCGTCGGCCCAGATGTCGGAACGCATTTCTCCCAGGGTAAACAGCGTACTATGGTAGTTTCGGAAAGTACTGTAAATACCGGTATACAGGGTTTGAGCGGCATTGGCATCCGCCAATACCAGGCTCTGGTTGAGCGACGTTTGCGGAATTACTTCCCGAAGTTGATCCTGGCAGGAAAACAGGCCGGAACTGACCATCAGACAGCCTATTAAAGTAATTGTTAGTTTATACGTTTTCATGATGTTCGGCTTGGCGATTAGAGACTGATGGTAGCACCCAGTGTTGCGGTTCGGGGCAGCGGGAAACGACCTACATCGTTTCCGCCCACTTCGGGGAATGTACCGTTATACCCCGTGAAATAAACCAGGTTGGAGCCCGTCAGAAATACCCGAAGGCTCTTGACCCGGTTACGAGCCACCCGTTCGAGCAATGAAGCAGGCATATCGTAACTCAGCGTTACTTCACGCATGGCCAGATAATCGCCCTTCTGCCAGAAATTGGCGGGAGCCGTCGTACTACCCCCGGCATCGGTAAAATAGTTCCGGCCGTAGTTGGCCCAGTAATAGCGGGGCAGCGTACCGGTCGGATTCTCCGGCGACCACGTTTTGGTTACGTCGACCGGCCCGTTCTGGGAGCCCTGTACTTGCGACATACCGCGCAGGTACGACTGATTGGCAATAATAAAACCCAGCGAATAATCGAACTGACCATACAGGTTGAATCCTTTCCAGGACAGATTCGACGAGAAACCACCCTGAATCGTTGGCGTTGTCCTGCCCACATACACGTTATCGCGGTAGTCGAGCGTATCGTTTTTGTCAGTATCCCGCCAGCGGGCATCGCCCAGCAGTTTGATTCGCTTGTTGGTATAGGGCAGGTAGGTATTCAATAGATTGGCGCGCTCATCCAGCTGGGCCTGCGAGGTGTAAATACCGTCGAATATGGGGGCATAAATCTCGTCGAGGCCAACCCGTTTGCCTTCCTGCAAACCGCCCACCCAAACCAGCTTGTTCTGGGCGGGATCGAAAATCTGGACAGCCCCCTGCCGATTCCGTTCCAGGCCGTTATTAGGGAGCTTTTTGGCGAAATTTCTGACATGAAATAGGTTGGCGCTGACGGTCCAGGATACCCCGTTGGCATTCGTCGGTTTCAGCACATTCGCCCTTACTTCCAATTCGACACCCCGATTCTGGAGTTGCCCGAGGTTAGTAACATAGGTATTAAAGCCGGTCCAGCCGGGAATGGTAAGCGAGGTAATCTTGTCGTACACATTCCGGATGAAGTAATCGGCAATTACGGTGACCCGGTTGTTGAGCAGCCCTACATCAAGGCCAAAATTAAGCGTATTGGCCCGCTCCCACTTGAGGTTGGTATTGGTGATGCTGCCAGCCGCAAACCCCGGCTGACCGTTATACGTGCCAACACTGCCGTATTGAGGAATGGTAGCATAGTCGCCGATAAGTGGCTGGCCCGCGCTGTTGAGTGGGTTGATACTGCCGTTTTCACCGAAGCTGATTCGGGGCTTCAGTGTCGACACGTACCGGCGAAGAAACGAGTTGGCGAAGAAATCTGCATAGTGCATGTTCCAGCCCAGCGAAACGCCGGGGAAAAATCCGTACTGATTCGTGATTAGCTTCGAGGTACCATCGTAGCGAAGGTTGACATTCAGCAGATAGGTATTGGCAAAGGTGTAATTAACCCGGCCAATGACCGAGGCCAGCCGCTGCCAACTCGAAAACGAAGAGGTTGGCACCCCTACAGCCGCTGTTGAGGCCGATAGCCAGGGAATAAAATCGGTAGCTGCCAGATTGGCCGTCGCGCCATAATCGTAGACCCGTGATTCGAAAAACTCCCCGCCCGCCAGTGCCGATACGGTATGCTTACCGAAATCTTTGTTGTACTGAAGAAAGGCGTTATAGGTATACTGACTGGCCCGCTGGTTGGTAAATGATGCATTGCGCGTGTTGATCAACGCGCCACCGGTTCCGTTTATGTAAGCTTTGGTAAACCCCTCATTCGTGGTATACCGGTAAAATCCTGATGCCGACGCCAGCGCTTTCAACCCTGGCAGAATAGTGTACTCCAGATTCAGCCCTCCGGAATAGCGCTGTTCGAGGGTCTGGTTGAAAAATTTATCCCGGAAATAATTCGGGTTGCCCAGGGTGCTGCCATCCACACCGGGCAGTTCGGCACCAGTCAGGTCATTCGTCAGCCGAACGGTAGGCGCAATACCCGTAAATCGCTGAACGATACCGCCACCAACGCCCCCTCCCCCATCGGCCGACAAGTACGAAGGGGTCGTTTTTGCGCTGTAACCCGACATGTTCAGGTTGACAACTAGATTTTTACCCACGTTCAGCCCACCGTTGAAATTCATGTTCATCCGGCTGAGCGAGGAGCCTATGAGCGTGCCCACATCGCTGATGCTACCCACACCCAGCGAAAAATTGCCCTGATCGTTCCCCCCCGAAACATTCAGATAATGCTCATTCAGGGTACCCTGTTGAAGAATCAGATCTTCCAGTCGGCGTTGCGAGATGGAGCGATACAACAGGCTGTCCGTCTGATTGGTATTGAACGGGTTTTTGTCGATCAATAAATGATACTGCGGGTCGCTGAGCAGGTTTCGGTTATTGTTCGACACCAGTTGGGTCGAATACTTGCCGTCGGGTGCTGTCCAGCCCGAATTGACGCCCCACCCCCAGGCACCCGTTAGTTGGTTACGGGCGTTGTTCATTTCGGCGGTATTGTTGTCAGCCTGTGCCGCAGCATACCGGCTGGCCAGCCCCCGACGGTTCCAGAGAATGTAGTCTTCCGCATTCATGTAGTCGAGTGGATTGCGCCGGATGTAGTTGTTGGCCCGCTTGTAGCTATAGGTTACGGACGTGCGGCCTTTCTTCCCCTTTTTCGTCGTCACCAGAATCACCCCATTTGAGGCCCGTGCGCCGTAGATGGCTGCAGAGGCAGCATCTTTCAGCAGATCAATGCTCTCTACATCTTCCATATTGATACCGAAGAGAGAAGGGACGATAACCCCATCCATCACCACCAGTGGCGAACCAGACCCGTTGAAATCGGTGCCGCCCCGGAAAACGATGGTGGGCGTTGCCCCCGGCTGCCCCGTTGTTTGCTGCACGCGTAAACCGGGCGCGGTTCCCTGCAAGGCCGTCCCCACGTTCGTGCGGGGCACCGATTTAAAAGCAGTCTGGTCAATGGTCGATACGGCCCCGGTGAGTGTTTTCCGGCTCTGCTGGCCGTAGCCAACCACAACAACTTCATCGAGGCTTTTGGCGCTTTCGGCCAGACGGATATCCAGCGATGTCTGATTATCGACAACGATTTCCTGGGTGCTCATACTGATGAGCGAAACCACCAGTACGTCGCCCTTGCGAACAGCAAGCGAGAACTGACCATCCTGGTTGGATACGGTGCCCCGGCTCGTTCCTTTGATCGTGATGTTTACGCCGGGCAGCGTTTCACTGGTGCGGCCATCCCGAACGGTACCGGACAGCGGGGCAGTTTGAGCCCAAGCGCTAAGGGCAACCAGCCAGCAGACAATATGTAGTACATATCGACCGCATTTAGCGAGGTAAGGAGAAGGTATTAACATAATTTTCGGTAGACTAAGGAATAAGTATGACTTGACAAAGGTATTATGTTGTACATAAAAGCCAAAAAAAGAGGAAATATTTTTTTCTTAGGCAGATAATCCCGAATATTGTCCTACTTAATCGAAGGCGCTGACTTTTTATATTATACATAATACATGGACTACGTACATAGCCAGAATGATTTTAAGTTGAATGAGAACCTGACGTTAGTCGATAAAGTGGAGACAGATCTGCTTGACTTTTTCAACGACAAGCAGTTTAAAGCGGGCGATGTAATTCCGAAGGAGATCGAACTAGCGGCTCAGTTGGGTGTGAGCCGTACAGTCCTGCGCGAAGCGTTGTTACGACTGCGGATGCGCGGCATGCTCGATACCAAGAAAAAACGGGGTACGGTAATTACCAATCCTGACCTGCTCTCGCTGATTGAAAAAACATTATATCCCGGCATTCTGGACAACGCCACCCTGCGCGATATTTTCGAGTTACGCATGGTTATGGAAATCGGTATGGGCGATCTGATTTTTGAGCGTGTAACCCAGAATGACATTGACGAACTCTACGCCATCGTTGCCGATGAACCGGTCAATACAGAAGACATGATCTTCGATTCAGAACAGGAAATTCGCTTCCATGGCAAGTTGTACGACATTACCGGCAACGAAACGCTGCGCCGGTTTCAGCGCATGCTGCTACCCATTTTCAAGTATGTGCACGAAAGCGGCATCCTGAAAAAACAGGTACAGCAAAAGAAGTTTGTCTCGCACCGGGGCATTGTCGACGTTATCCAGCATGGAACACCCGAGGCCTTCCGAAACGCCATGCGCAACCACTTCGAGAATCACTTCCAACGCTTATTCTAACCCCGGTATGCTTCACTCCTTTCTACTGGCCGCCGGTCTTAGCCTGGGCCAGTTCCTACCCCCTGCACAAGGCATTCGGCCCAAGAACACTAACAATCAACCCATTGTCGAAACGACGGTTTTTCAGAATGGCGAAGGGGGCTATCTCTGCTACCGGATTCCGGCCATTGTAAAAACACCGACCGGAACCCTGCTGGCGTTTGCCGAAGGGCGTCGGACGAATTGCGGTGATTTTGGCGATGTCGATATTGTTTTACGAACGAGTAAAGACAACGGGCAATCCTGGAGCCCGATTCAAACCGTTGTCGACTTTGGCAGCATGCAGGCGGGTAATGCTGCGCCAGTGTTTGATGTAAGCGACCCGCGCTTTCCGGCTGGCCGACTGTTTTTGCTCTATAACACCGGAACGGATTCGGAGGCCAATGTCCGAAAAGGATTCGCCATTCGGGAAGTGTGGTACAAAACCAGTACGGATGGCGGGCAAAGCTGGTCGGAGCCGGTAAACATCACCACGCAGGTATCGCGCCCCAACAAGCCTAACGTGAACCCTGCCTATGCTTTTCCTGAAGACTGGCGCTCGTACGCCAACACGCCGGGCCATGCGCTGCAACTGCAGAAAGGCCGGTACAAAGGGCGGATCTTTGTGGCGGCCAATCATTCCGAAGGCCCGCCACAGCAACAATTTCGGGATTATCGGGCGCATGGCTTCTATTCCGACGATCACGGCGAAACCTGGAAATTAAGCGCAACCATTCCCTATCCCGGCGGCAACGAAAGCACAGCCGCAGAAACGCCCGGCGGGGGCCTGCTGCTGAACGCCCGGAACCAGTCGGGCGATGTCAAAAACCGCCTATTGGCCTTCTCGCCCAACGCGGGAGAAAGCTGGGAGCCGGTCGTTATCGCCACCGATTTACCCGACCCGGTTTGTCAGGGAAGTATGCTCAATTACCAGCCGCGCCGTGGCTCCAACGTGCTCCTGTTCTCGAATCCGAATAGCCAGACCAGCCGTACCAATCTGACGGTTCGTGTTAGCCGGGATGGGGGTAAAACGTGGTCATCAGGCAAATCCATTTATGCCGGCTCGTCGGCCTATTCAGACCTGGTTGTTCAGCAGGACAACACAATCGGGGCACTTTACGAGAAAGACAACTACACCAAAATCACCTACGCCCGTTTCCGCTACGACTGGCTGGTCAAGTAACCATTCCTACATATGCTTACTCCCCACACGTATACTCAGCTTTACCGCGATGCTTTACTGAATGATGTCATTCCGTTCTGGCAGACCCATTCAATCGACCGGCAGGAGGGCGGTTTTTTTACCTGTCTTGATCAGAAAGGCAACGTTTACGACACCGATAAATTCATTTGGCTTCAGGCTCGTCAGGTCTGGACCTTTTCCATGCTTTACAACCGGGTGAGCGATACGTCGCCAGAGCAGTCCTCCGACTGGCTGGCGATAGCGGAGCACGGGGCCAGTTTCCTAAAGAAACATGGCCGGGCCGACGATGGAAGCTGGTACTTTTCCCTGACGCGCGACGGTCGGCCGCTGGTACAACCCTTCAATATTTTCTCGGACTGTTTCGCAACGATGGCGTTCGGGCAATTATCGGTAGCAACGGAGAATGACGAATACGCCCATATAGCACAATCGACATTTGAGCAGATTCTGAGTCGGCGCGACAACCCGAAAGGCAAGTGGAATAAAGCCATTGCCGACACTCGGCCGCTCAAGAATTTTGCGCTTCCCATGATTCTGTGCAACCTCTCGCTGGAAATCGAGCACCTGCTCGATCGTCGGTTGGTCGACCAGACCATTGACGAATGCATCCACGAGGTCATGGATGTTTTCTACGACCCGGACTTAGGCTTGATCCGCGAAAACGTTACGCCCGATGGGCAGTTTTCAGACAGCTACGAAGGGCGTCTGCTGAATCCCGGCCATGCCATTGAAGCGATGTGGTTCATCATGGACCTGGCCACTCGGCGCAATGACCAGGCCCTGCTCGAAAAAGCCGTTCGCATTACGCTGGCTACCCTGGACTACGCCTGGGATACCCAATACGGCGGTCTGTTTTATTTTATGGATAGTCAGGGGCACCCAACCCAGCAACTGGAATGGGACCAAAAACTATGGTGGGTTCACGTCGAAACACTCGTTACTGTATTGAAAGGGTATCAAAAAACGGGAAATCAGACATGCTGGGACTGGTTTGAGCGCCTGCACGCGTATACCTGGCAGCATTTTCCCGACCCTGCTCATGGCGAATGGTACGGCTACCTGAACCGGCGGGGCGAGGTGCTTTTACCGTTGAAGGGAGGAAAATGGAAAGGTTGTTTCCACGTACCAAGGGGCCTGTATCAGTGTTGGCAAACCTTGAAAAGCCTCGATCTAAACCAGTCCGCAACGACTGACCGCCCTGAAGGGGATTTACACGGCTATTTTTCTTCACCCCCAACCTCCTAAACATGAGTCATCCCACTTTGGGTTACGCCCCGTTCAGGAGGTTGGGAGTAATAGATACTTAATTGACCTCAATAATCTTAATACCCCAAGGCTCTAAATCCAGCTTGCCGCTTTTCAGCACCGACTGGTCCTGAAGCAGTTCGCGGCCGTTGGCAAAGGGGTAGGTCACGCTAACCGGTTTGGCCGAATAATTAAACACGTAATGGATCGTCTTGCCCTGTTGGTTGACACCCTGCCGGGTAACGATGGGAAACGCGAGCGACTGGGCATCGCCCCAGAGGTTGGCTTTCTTCACGGCGTCGGCCAGGATTTTTTCGGTGATGGCATCATCAGTCCAGCAGCCGATGTAGGTGGCGAGGCCCTTGCCAAAGGTATTCTGGGTAACGGCCGCGTACTTCCCCCAAACCGGATGATCATAGTAGGCCATCACCTTCGCCGTGGTAGGTGTGATGAGTTCCATCCACGTTTTCACCTTGTTGTGCTCGGCACCCACGCCATAGGGGTCTCCTTTCAGCGTTACGTTCTGGGGCGTCGTGAACTGACTATAGGTGATACCCAGAGCCTCGCCGATGATGGCGGGCTGCACCTGCGTGCGAACCTTGACGTTCTGGTCGGCGAAGCCACTTTTGAAAGTATAGACTATGTGGCCGCCGTTTTTGACGTAGTTGTTCAGTCGGTGCAGCAGTTCATCGGAGGCTGCGTACAGAACCGGCACAACGATCAGTTTATACTGTTGCAGGTTGGTGCTGCTGGGATCGACAAAATCGACGCCTACATTCATACGGTACAGCGCATCGTACATAGGCCGCAAAATATCGTTATACGTGTCCCGATTATACCAGCCGAACCGGAAGGCGTTAAAGGCCATCAGGGCTTCGTTACTGAAGAGAACTGCCACCTGATTCGTTTTTTTGAGGTTGACTAACTGCGGACTCAGTCGCTCAAAATCCTTTCCAATGGTTTTGGCTTCCTCAAAGGTCGGGTTTGGCTGAAAATCATGACTCAGCAGGCCCTTCCAGTAGGTTTCTATCGCGTTGTGGATGGAATGCCAGGGCCAGTAACTGACCATATTCGCGCCCGACGCCAAGTGGCTGAAAGCCTGCAACCGTAATTGACCGGGGTACGGCAGCCACTGCGCAAAACCCTGCGCTTCGGTTTCCAGTACCAAGTAATTTTTGCCCCGGTTCGACCCATCAACTTTCATCGACCGGGCCAGATCTCCGCCCAGGGCTATTTCGATACCGGTCAGCGCATCCTGCGTTGGGTGGTAGATGTCGATACCGGCAACGTCGAGCGGTTTGGCGGCTGCAAAATGATCTACGTCGGGCTGAATACCGAAAGAGTACCCCCGCCATTCCAAGTCAAAATTCTGGGTAACAAACTGGCCGGGCCGTTTGTATTCGTTGACGATAGCAGTTTGCCAAGCTAGAAAATCGGTCACCAGCTTCCGCTGGAATTTGGCAAATTCGGCCGTCTGACTGCCGTTGATCGAGCCGACCATCGACGGAAAATCGTCCCAGCTATTGATGCGGTTACTCCAGTAGTCGAGGCCAAAGGCTTTATTGAGCGAATCCAGCGAGCCAAATTTGGCTTTGGAATACTCGACAAATTGCTTTTGTACGTCAGGCCCGGCAGTATTATACGCTTTCGTTTCGTTATCGACCTGATAGCCAATAATAGCCGGATGGTCTTTCACGTGTTCCATGATCCTGCGAATGATCCGTTCGGCATGGAAGCGGTAATGCAGATTGGTTATGTCCATGTTCTGACGCTGGCCGTAGCGGTTCGGGCCGGTTGGGGTGATGGCCAGCACATCGGGGTATTTGCGAACCAGCCAGGTGGGCACTGCGTAGGTCGGCGTACCGACAATCACCCGGATACCGGCTTTGTGCATGGCATTCAGGACACGGTCGATGTGCGAAAAGTCGAACACACCATCCTGCGGTTCCACAGTCCCCCAGGTTGACTCGGCAATGCGAACCACGTTGATACCCGACTCTTTCATCATCGCAATATCCTTATCCAGCCGTTCGTAGGGCATGTACTCATCATAATACGCCACGCCATATAGCAGCTTCGGCTGCGAACCGGATTGCGCACAAACAGACAGGAAACTAAATAGAAAGACGGCGACCAATGAATAGTTGGCTATAAAAGCGTTCATCTATAGAAAGTGATTAGGAGATTATTTTACGACTACCCGCACACGATCCAGATTCAGGATGCGGGTATAGGGTGTTTTAGCGTCGCCTTCTCGCTGAGAAGCTACCCGTATCGTCGGGAAATACGTGCCGGGTTTTGAAAACGTGTGCGTCGCTTTAACCGTGACGCGGGAACCCGTTTTATCCGTTGGCGTCAGGGTAGCGGCCACCCGATAAAACGGGTTCGCCAGCTTGCCACTATTTTCGGGCAATCCCTCGAAATTCCAGCCAGCCGCCACGACTTTACCCTTGTTTTTGGGTACGGCAACCTCAGCCGTGAAGGTGACGGTTTGTCCCACCGAAATATCAGCCCGTTTGCTGCCGTTCGCGTTTAGGCTGACGACGGGCTGTATACCCCGGCGCTCGTCGGCCGTTTGCGGAATAATCACCTGACCGTTGTCGATGGTGTAATTCGTCGTAGTGGCTGGCTCGACGCCTTTCTCGACCCAGGCGCTCAGGTCCAGCAAGGCCTGTTGCAATACACCCAGGTAACTCACCGTATGCGTTGGATCATCTTCCACCGCCACATCGCCGTGGAGGGCATGGTCAGTATACCAGAGTCTGAAATGCACGTCGGCACTGTCCCCCAGCACTTCCTTCACCCGGCTGCGGTACCAGTCGGCCTGCCAGGCAAAGGCTTCGCGGTCCCAGAGCGATTCAAGCAGGATCATTTTACCGTTGAATTTACCCGTCGGCAGCACACCCGCGGCACCACGGGTAAACAAAGGGCCTAAGAGCATCGGCCGCTGTGGATACAAAGGTTTGCCTGAGGCATCGCGAAACTGATTCCAGACGGGGTATTGCGGGCCGGGGTCCTGATGGCGATGGTAGGTTTGTACGGCCAGAAAGTTGGAATTATCCACCTGTACGTCATCGCCAGGTTTGATCAGCGCCAGCACAGCTGCGTCGGCAGGACCCAGCACCACTTTATCGCCGGCGATTTTAGTCAGTTGCAGACTTTTTCCCGCAGCGGCTCCACTTTTAATGAGCAGATCGCCACCCAAAAAATCAATATTGGGGAGCGCGTTATCGAGTTGAAAGGCCACGGGCATGTTGCCTTCGACCCCACCGATGCTTTTCCAAGCGGCATCGGCGGTGCCCCGGTCGTGTTCGGACAACGGTTGACTTAATCCCAGACTGACAGCCTTAGTAATCGGAATGCCCGCTTTGATTTTGCCGGGTTGCTGGATTCGGGATTTGAGCAACGATGCGGTTGGGTTAGTGCCCAAATACCCCGGCTTCGACCAGAAGTCCTGCGTGAAATAGGTATTATCCGCCCCGACGATGCCCTGATAGAGCACCAAAAAGCCGTGGATGCCCATGCTTTTGTAGCCATACCAGGATTTAGGCGGAAAGCCCATAGCCGTCACCTCGCGCAGGGCTTCTTTTTCCTCATCGTTCAAACCGGCATACATATCCCCACTGCCGCCCGGCTCCAGTGCATCGATGATCTGGGGAAATTTATCCTTTAGTATGCGCATGGCGTTCATCCGAACTGTAAAGACATTGGGAATGGCGACGGGTGAACCCAGTACGTACGGGACGGCTCCGTCCCACACGCCTTGCGTGTTTTCCATACCGCCCACCGTTCGGAAGGCACCCCCACTCCCTCCGAAGCAATAGCCGTATGTCCGGTGTTTTCCATATAACTGAGCGGCTACGATGCGTGAGAACTGAGCTGAAGTGGCATTTACGCGGTAAGCGCCAATGGTTGGATCGGTAGCCATCGGTTTGGAAAAGTCGATCGCGCCCCCTTCGTTGGTTTCGATAAAGTAAGCGCCATGGCTAACGGAAAAGCCAATCTTGTCTTCCTCACCGGTTGCACCCTGCGACAAGTTTTCATTATCGGGAAAGGGAGTTATGTACTGGAAGAAGCGGCCCTTGTAGTTTGCTTTGGCGGGGAAGTAAAACGAGAAACGGGCGCCAGTTCCGGTAAATCCGCCATGCACATAGTGGTGGCGCACCGGCTTATCCCGCCATTCATCCACATCGACATACGGCTCCTTGAAGAGCGGATCGGCGGTGGTAAACTGTTTCGCCAGTTCAGGGCTTAGCTGGGTCAGGTTAGTCTGCGCGTTGGCAACTGCAACGGCGCAAAGCGACAGGATCAGCAGGAGTTTAATAGAATTGAACGATGCCATAGTTCATAACTTACATAAAGTAATCAGAGAACGGGTCAACGATCTGTAAACAAAGAAGTTAGTACGTAACAGTATGCCGTGCCAGTCAACTAATGTGCAAAGTTATTAAAATCAGTTTATTATTATCTAAAATTGAGATAATAAATTATGCATGATTTATCTTTGCAATGTCAACTGCTGGCAGGCCCCTAAATTGAGTCTATTAGCGCGGTTGATAAATGGCAATTAGATTAATAAAAGCTGCCCATTCCTATGCAACATGTAAGTCAGCAAGCGTATATGCCCCAGGTTAGCATTGATTGTGTAATCTTCGGCTACAAGGCAAGACAACTGAAGGTTCTTATCCCGAAACTTGATCTGGCCGGTGACTTCTGGACGCTGCCGAGCGGCTTTGTGTATCAGTATGAGGATATTGACGCAGCGGCCATACGGATTTTGGGGGATAGAACGGGTATCATCGACATTTACCTGGAACAGTTTCGGGTGTTTGGTAAAGCCAGCCGCGACAATGGCCGCTTTATTGATCAGCTCATTGAGCTAAACCAGGAAAAACTGGAGAAAAAACAGCGAAATCCAGCTGATTACGAATGGATTACCAAACGATTCATCTCCATTGGCTATTACGCCCTGGTCGATATTAACAAGGTTATCCCGCAAAAAACCAGTTTAGATGCCACCATAGACTGGTATGACATTCACGAGCTGCCTGCCATGATTTTAGATCATAACGACATCGTTCAGGAAGCACTCAGTACGTTACGCCGTGATCTGGATCAGAAATTGATTGCGTATAATTTGCTGCCGGAGACGTTTACCATGAAAGAACTTCAGCAGTTATATGAAGCCATCTACGACCAACCGTTTGCCGCCAACAATTTCCCCCGGAAGATTTTGGAACAGAACGTTCTGGAGCGGCTGGAGAAGAAGTTCACCGGTGCCGCCAACAAAGCCCCGTACTTATACCGGCTACGTCAGCAACCAGTACCAAACTCGCCAGTGATGGATTGTAACGTGTGTCCTTAAACCCGTCAACTTAACTAATATGTTTAACCGTCGAACAGCCAGCTGAATTACGATAAAGAAAAGCACGTTGCCCAGCTTAAGGCGCTGGTGGCCGCCAAGCCCAAATTTTACTGGGTCGGGATTGGCAAGGCTGACTTTCTGTATGACACGGTAACCAAACTACGCAACCTGTATGATGATGTTAGCCTTCCGTACACCTACCGGGAAACTGCTGGGGCGCACACCTAGAACGAATGGCGGCTTTACTTAACTGAACTGGCTCCGCACTATTTTAAATAGCCGTCAACCACAGAAGGGTGGCTGATCATTGCATATGTACAGTCCGGCTCATTAGGACGTTGGTAGCAAAATAGGTTGACTTACAGCCAGTAGTTAGCCTTCATTGCTTTTCACGGTATGTCGGCCATTTGCGACTGCTCCATCATTGCTTGCAATTATGTGGGTGTCGGTGATTGCTCGGCTATGTATATCGCTTTTAACAACTACGGGTAATTCATTTTCTTTTTTCGTTATATTGAAGCTATTGAGGAACCCCTTTATACGTGACGGGTCATATCCTGCCAAATAGGCTAGTAGCGACACTGTTACGGCAAATCTGGTATAAGATGAGGCAGTTAAGCCCATAAATTCGCCAGCATTTGTTGGGTCGATCGCTGTGGTAAAATTTGTCAGATAAGAGCCAGCAATAAAGATCATGTAGGTGATAAAGCCGCGAAGTAGCGATACAAGGGGATTTTCTGTCATGTATAAGTAGCTTTGATAATCGGCTGAATCAGGTTGAATGGTAGCAGGATCAACGAGAGAAAACTTATTTTCAGCTGCCAGATTACTGGCAATTCCACCCAGAGAGCCTGCCAGGGATGAAAGCACGGCTACATTTATGGGAGTTAGGCTCACCGCATAAAGGAGTAGGTATTTCCAGTTTAAAATGTCGGCTGGCATAATGCATGCGCGGAAGTCTTTCGCTTCCAGACTTAGACCCAGTATGAAAAGGAATAGCCATCCTAAAAATAGAAATGTCCCTAAACAGGTTCTATAGTAAATGTCCGCTTTGCTCAATTGGGTAAATTTTCTAGTTGTCTGTTCTGGTATTTCCTGCCCAAGAGTTTTCATCGCTTCAGATTTAAAATTGACTATACAACGCTGCGCTAAACTTCTGGTAAAGAGGTCACCCAAATTGGCAAGCCCGACTATAGTCTGGTATTGCGGTTAAGTGAGTCAAGTCAGTTTTCGACCTCCGTTTTCTTCCTGTATTATCATATAATCCGTGAATCCATATCGTCGATACTACACGGCTATCCTGTACAGGCACTTTTTAGGGTGAAGGACGTCAGTTGTCCGCTTCGTCATTACGTCGATAGACGCCAAGTGCCCGAACGAGCGTGGCGAAATCAGTATTGGTGCGCCCAAAGGCCAAATCTGATAAAAAAGCATTTTCATTCTGATTCCATTCTGGCGTTTCGACACGGGGAACAGCTTCTTTCGTAGCCACCAATAAATTGAGTAGCTCGTCGAGTGGGAAATCATACCCCAACTGACCACGAAAGGCGAGTCTGAAAACACGTTGTAACTGCGTAAATTGCTGCATATCGTGCAAAACGTGCTTGTAGCTCGGACTTGAATTGATACCACGCATAACAGCCAGATTAACGGCGTTTTGAGCCGTTAGGGCCGGAAACTGCCATGGATCCATATCGGCCTCGTCTGTTTGTTCCTGGTCGTCGGTAGCATCGGGCTTTGAGACAGAGGTAAACGCTACCTGTACCATAAAATCAAGTGGGTAGTATGGATTCAGGGTGTTGTTTTGTAAAAAACTCAGGTTTTTATCGACCGAATATTTTTGCTCACGAACGCCTGACCACACCTCAAATTCACTGGCAAAAGCAGCATGGTTGCTGTTCCCCCCTTGTTTGAAGGTAAGCATCAGTTTTTGTTTAAATGTGCTAACGTCAGCACTAGTCTTCATAACCTGTTGTATGACTCTTAATAGGTCCATATCGAAATAGGCCGATTTTTCCTGAAAGGGAAAGTCGGCTGGGCTGTCTTCCGGCATCATGGAGCGTAGCAAAGGCCAAAACTTCCCTAAACCGGTCCATTTAGCTTGTTGGTTTTGACGAAGGCGTTCGAGTGTTTTCTGATCAACCTGAGACTGCTCCTGATCCGTAACCTGGGCCAAGGTCCGCTCCAGATAGGCCGTGCTATACAATATACCCCACATCGTGACCCGTTCTCGGGCTTTACTTATTTCCGGGCTCTGAAAGCTATCGACCAGGCGATCCAAATCCATGGATGTTAGCCCTAATTTGCTGTTTACCAGCGACGGATGTAATAGAACTTTGAGTTGAGAAATTGGCGGGACGCTTACCATGGTAACGGTGGTCAGTCGTCCATCGGCAGCGTAAGCTAAAGCCTGCTGGACAATTGCTTTTGGATAGGTGCCGACACGAACGATAGATTTGTCGCGGTTTCGCAGTGATATCGTTAGATTATCAGCCTCGTTTTGCCAGATTAAATCGACGAAATCGGCACCGGTTTTTTTGGCGGATGCCGTACTGTTTTCCGGGTCATTGCCTATCAATACACCACCGATCCGACTAAAACCACGCAGCCGAATATAACTTCTGGAACGAACAAACGAAGCCTCTGCCTTGCTGAGTCCGTTGCTGATTAACTCACCTGCTGCCTGCAGAGCATTGCCCGCCGATTCCAGAGCAAGACGCTCCGAAGCTCCCTCAACCGAAGCCAGAGATCGGCGCAACTGACCCGCCGACGTTCTGGCTTCAGACCCCATCTGTCCGGGGAAGAAATCTTCGTAAGAGTTCAGTGCCGCTGTTGACCCTTCGCTGACCGAGCCTCCATTTAAGTTTTTCAGCGCTTCACCGGCTTCCTTCAGGTTGACTTTTTTAACATTCGGGTTCAGGCTTGGTGGATGATGACCCGCAATGGCATCGGCAGAACCCAGTGGTATCGCTGGCATTTCAGCACGCATGGTAGCCACCCGGTGATTGCCACCAAACACGTCGCCAGGCGTAATGTCCTTGAATCGCTTGATCACATCTTCGTAGGCTTCACCCCTCGCCGTCATTTCCATAAATTCATAGCTCATCTTGGCATGAGCTTTCTCGAGCAGATCTCCCTGAACATTGTCTACAAACTCTTTCATTAAATCATCCAGGGCTTCCTGCCCTGTTAGGTGAACGTCATGGTCGGCAATTTTGCCAATGGCTTCTGTAAAGAGACGTCCTCTTAAATCGTTCAAAACAATCGGCTCATGAAACGAAGCTTTGTAGGTAGCAAAGTTTCGCTTGGCACGGGTCCATAGAACATCCGATTTACTGGCGAAATCCCTTCGCATCCGGGCCCTAAAATCTATACCCGCGGCTGTTTTAGGTCTTCTTCGAAATGAATCACCCTTCACCCCGGCTTTCGCCAATGTTCGTCCACTTTCAGATTCTATATGTGTATAAGCTCTGATAAATTTCCAGTTCGCTTTTTCCCCGGGTGTAGACAGATCATATAATGAACTATCAGCTATATCAGGCTGCGTGTTGAAGTCCGGGTCATTACTACGATTGGCTGCCATAGAAACAAAGGCATTGAGGATTCGCTGGCGAACCACCAACGATCGCATCTTGAAAACCTCACTCTCTTTGGCTATCGTCGCAGAATCGTCAGTCGATAGTTGTTCGAAAAGGCTATTGGCAAACAGCAGTTCATAGTCGGCCGCCATTTCATCCAAAACAGCCTCATCTTCCGTTGAAACCATTCGTTGCCCGGTAGTTTCACTGATTACCTGCTCAAAAGAGGATCGGGCTTCATCCAGCTTTTTTGTCAGATAAGTCTCCCCTAATTGATCGGCCAATATTCGGCTCCCCTGTAACGTTTGAACCGTAATAAGAGATATGAGTGTACAGACAAGGGCAACTTTGGATAGGGTGCCGGTAACGTTTGTAACCGTATTGACCAGGCCCTTGCTGCTAAGGAAAACTAAAATGTCATCTTTTAAGGTCGTATTTGCTGTAACTGCATTTTCAAGCTTTACGCGCCGGAAAATATCGAGCCGATACCAGGCATCGGTATATAGTTCGAGTATCTCCTTGGCTTTCCGGATCTGTTCCTCCGTTTGGGCTGATGGTGTAGTTTTATAGGCTTCGTTCAGTTCATTAAGATAATCGGTAAACTCTCGAATGCTATTCTGTATGGCCTGCAGGTCGGCAGTCAATGGTAAGTCTGTGTACGCTAGTTTGCCACTAGAGAAGCCTTCTGCCAGCTCAACCGCTTTACGGTCAAACTGATCACTGTACTGTTTTTTATACGAACGGTAAAGGGAGGCACAGAAGGCAATAAGCAAAACCCCAAGGCCAAGGTATTCGTAGCCAGGTTTGTCACTTATTGCCTCAAGTGTTGTGTTGACGCGGTCAGAAAAATCAAGTAATCCTTTAGCGAGTCCTACAGAGCCAACACCTGCCAACAGATGAATCCCTGCAAACAGAATGCTTAACAGGCTGTACACTATTGCGGCCAGGAGCACCAGCGAATTCAGGGTATGGGCTGATGAAACGGCGACTTCTTTTAAAATGCGCTTTGAGACGGAAACTGGCTGTGCACTTGCCAGCATTGGAATCAGACTATATTTAATGGCAGCGTAAAGGCAAAGGCATACGAACGGTAGTAAGTAGAAAGTCATGATGTAAACAGGTTAGTACTTCGAGCACGAGGAAATAGAGTGTACCCCAATTGACTGTTTTGTGAATACCAAAACAAGCTCCGTAATCAATAGCAGCCATAAACTGTCTCCCGATGTATATGGGGGTACGGTTGTTAAAAGAAACGAAGATAATGAAGTAGCTTATTAGTAATCAATGGGTTATTTCCCGTATTTCAACCGACTTGTGCGGGCATGTCGGTTGAATTCCATTGGGAGGGCTGGGCAGAACACCGAACAGGCCAACACCTTGCTGAGGTAAACACGTCAAGGCAGGTCGGATATACATCCCGAGAGCGTTGATCGCTTTGTTAGATTTACGTTTATGGTGCGCTAAAAAACATCATGCTCAGCCCTCGCACTCATATTGAATAAAACCATAGGTCTGACTCTCATCCCCAGTAACTAATTTCCGCTTAATCACTCGCCCTTTGGAGTCGTATGTGTAGATTTTTTTAAAACGCTGGAGCTTCCTATACCGCTTATACTTGTAATCTTAATGAGATTCTGCTTAAAGTCAGACTCGACAACATCTGAGTAGATAGCAAACGGTAAGTAGGGTTCGCACTGTTCCCTGAAGAAATTATAGTCATCTCCATAGCCATATTGGTCTGTTTAGGCAATCCACCCATTAGAGTAAACGACCGATTGAACCATATCGCCGACCGGGTTATATTTCATTATGTTAGTTCTTGTTACAAACCCCCAATGCCTATCCTGTTGTACAAGCTGTTGCGAAGCATTGTAGGTAAATACAGTCACAATAACATTATTTCTATTACTAAGCTCCTCGTCACCGTCGGTCATATACTCGGTAACTGTTTCTATTTTGGAGTTAGCGCCATACGTTATAACAAAGCGAGATGTTTGAGTTTGATAGCCATTGGAAAAGTCCCACCCTTTGTAACTGTATTTTAATCAGCTTTTCTGATGAATTGTAGACCAGATTTGCCGAATAGTCTAAAATCCCCTGGGGAGATTTTTACGCCGTTTTTTTTCACATAGTATCCGTTGACTGTAACAAGCCGGTTTCTCTGGTAAACATATCGCTGCACCTGATCATATCTATCGGAGATTTCTGTTTTCACGGCGGAGAGTTTGCCGGCAGGGAAATTTTGGGCGGATGGGTAGTTAGTCGGCTCAAGCTTGGGTACTTTGCAACTATTTAATCGAATAACGACCATCAACGGGACAAGTGCCCCACAAAGATTTTTCATGATTGTATGAAATAAATACGTGTATTGATGGTGCTAAGGTATAGGCACCATCAATACACGTATTTACCGGTTGTCATACGGCGAAGTTGAGTTGGCCAGCGGTAGATGCAAAGGCACTTTTCGACGAGATTACCCGTATATTGATTAACCAGCCGGAGCCAGTTGTCTCACCTTCGGTTATAAGCTGATCCCTTACCTTCGTGCGGGATGCAATGAAGTGCTTGTTATGAACTACAAACTGGTCATTTTCGATTTTGACGGTACCCTTGCCGACTCGTTTCCGTACTTTTTACGCACGATCAATACGCTGGCAATCCACTATAATTTTAAGCAGGTAGAACTTCAGCACATCGATCAATTGCGGGCGCTCGATGCGCGGCAAATGATGAAACTAGCCAAACTACCCGCCTGGAAGATTCCATTTATTGCTCGTTCGTTCATCCGGCTGATGGCCCGTGACATTGACCAGATACAATTATTTACCGGGGTACCAGCCTTATTGAATCAACTGGCTAACGAGGGCGTTAAACTGGCGATTGTGAGTTCGAACTCGGAAGCCAACATTCGCCGGGTTTTAGGGTCAGACAATGCAGTTCTCATTCAGCATTACGCCTGTGGAACGGCCCTGTTTGGGAAACAGCGTAAATTCAAAAAAGTGATGTCAAAATACAGGGTGGCGCCCAGCGAAACATTGTGCATTGGTGACGAAATTCGGGATATCGACGCAGCCCGCAAAGTTAATGCCGCCATTGGTGCGGTTTCTTGGGGATACACCCACGTTAGCGCGCTAAAAACTTACTCGGACGTCATACTATTCGACTCACTAGACGACATCTCAGCTACAGTACTTGGCGACCGTTGATAAAATAGATATTAATACATGTCGAGCTACTGTCAAAACCGATGCTGTACAAAGGTAGAGTCAGGGCTGAAAAGAATATCGGGAGCGGGTCTTTCTTTATAGGCCTCCCATTCAGCTAACGGAGTTGGTAATGATTGGCTGACCTCATCAATTAGTTTTTCCAGAAATTGCCTCTCTTGCTGATAGATGTTTACAACAAGCTCATTCTGAGCATCTTTTGCCTTTTGGCCTTCAGTCATTACGGTTTTCCAACGGTCGATAAGTTTGCTGGCAACGGTCGATAAAACAGATTGATCATTCATATGCAAATTGGCCGGATTCCATCACAGCCGTGGGTTCAATGAAACAGTGTTTCTGAAAAGAACCCGAATCGGCTTAAAAAGTTAAACCCGATTATTTAAGCGTTAGCCGTCTTCAACCGTAAACCAAGTAGTAAAACCAGCATGGCCAGGCTGCTCCAGAGTAACAATTGCCAGGTTACCAGTGTCCATCCGCCCCAGACCCAGCATTGAATGCCCACAAACGTTCCGATGGCTCCCCCAATGAAGTAGGAGGTCATATACACCGTATTGATACGGCTATGCGCGGTGCTGTCGAGTGTATAGATAAGCGCCGTGTTCGTCACCTGTATGGACTGTGCGCCCAGATCCAGCAGCAGGACGGTAAGAATGAAGGCTGTAGCTGAGAGCGGAAACACTTTTACGATCAGTACGCTGAAAATGAGCAGGAATGCCATAAACAGTCGTATCTGTTTGGCATTGCCTTTGTCGGCCTGTTTACCAAATACCGGTGCCAGCAGGGCGGCTCCAATGGCCAATAAGCCGAACAAGCCAATGGTACCCGTCTGATACTGAAAAGGCGGGCCACTGAGGTGAAACGTAAGCGTAGTCCAGAACGAACAAAATGTTCCGAATACCATAGCCCCTAAAAGAGCCGTATTGCGTAGAAGCGGAAAACGGCGAACCTGTGCCAGCGTCGATGACAGCAACTGTCCGTAACTGCCGGTGAATGCCGAAGCCACATTGGGCAACGAAAGCTGAAGAGCTAGCGTTACAACGCCAACCATCCCCGCCGAAATACCGTACACATATCGCCACCCGAACCATTCGGCGATGAAACCGCTGAAGACCCTCGCGAATAATACTCCTACCAAAATGCCGGTGAAAATAATTCCAACAACTCGTCCCCGGTTTTCCTTAGCCAGACTTGCTGCCATTGGGACAATAATCTGCACCGAAACGGCGAAAAGACCAATAAAAAAACTCATGATATTTACCAGCAGCAAGCTACTGGCCAATGCCATACACCCAAGCGCGATGACGAGCAGAATTTGCAAAAACAACATCAGTCGTTTTCGATTGATTTTATCCCCAAGGGGTGTCAGGAAAAATAGCCCTACACCGTACCCAGCCTGAGCGAGCACTGCCACCCTACCAACTTCATTTTCAGTTGCCTGAAATGTGCGGGCCATGTGGGGTAAAATGGGTTGATTATAATAAATATTGGCGACACACACACCTGCTGATACAGCCATAATGGCGATCTGACCGGATGTTAACGTTTTGCTGTTCATGAAGCAAAAGTACGAGAGGTTATTTATCAGGCCCTATTAAACAATAAAAGCCACCCCAACAGGAGCGGCCTTTAGCTATTAGTTATGTCTTGTTCCAATCGAGCAAGAAAGTAGATAATTCGTTTAGATATACGCTTCCGGGGCCATTAGTACGGCTCGGCTTTATGGCTCTCACCACCTCCACCTGCCGCCTATCAACGTCGTCGTCTACAACACCCCTTTATACCGGAACACTCATCTTCAGGCCAGTTTCGCACTTAGATGCTTTCAGCGCTTATCTGTTCC
>NZ_JAPLET010000016.1 GCF_026391055.1 Spirosoma sp.
CAAACCGGCTACAGCGCTGAACATCCTGCGCGAAACCATCATGGGACGCGAACTCTTCGACTACGCCTTCAAAGAGTACGCCCGACGGTGGGCCTTCAAGTCCCCCGAACCCGCCGACTTCTTCCGAACCATGGAAGATGCCTCCGGCGTCGACCTCGACTTCTTCTGGAAAGGCTGGTTCTACTCCGTCCAGCCCGTCGATCAGGCCCTCACCAAAGTCGACTGGTTCCAGGCCGGCTCCCAAAACCCCGAAATCGCCAAAGCCGAAGCCCGGGCGGCCGCGGCCAAACGAGCCAACACCGTCAGCAAACAGCGCGATGCGGCCACCAAAGACCAGACCGTCGTCGCTCAGGACTCTACCATGAAGGACTTCTACAACCGCTACGACCCCTATGCCGTCACCGAGGAGGACAAGAAAAAGTACCAGGACTACCTGGCCACACTCACCCCCGAGGAGCGCAAACTGGCTGAAGCGGGCACCAACTTCTACACCCTCTCGCTGAAGAACAAGGGCGGCATCCCACCAGCAAGAAAGTGAAGCAGTGGACGCTGGACCCCTACTACGAGATTGCCGACATCAACACGGAGGACAACTCGTTCCCACCGGTGGCTCAGCCAACTCGTTTCCAGTTGTTCAGGCAGCAGCAGCGGGGTGGCGGGGCGGCTCCCAACCCCATGCAGCAGCAACGTCAACAGCAACCAGCCAAACAAGGCACTGGTCGAAATTAAACAAGCGTCAACTCCCTACTAAACTATGAGAAAACTCCTGCTAATGGCGAGTCTGACCTTCTGGTCGGCCGCTTCGATGGCACAGGCACCGGCCGCCCCAACGCAGAACGCCAACTCGCGTTTTGAGCAGTTAGGTCCCATGCTGCCTACGCCCAACACCTTCCGGACAGCTTCCGGCGCGCCCGGCAAAGACTATTTCCAGAACCGTGCCGATTACGACATTAAGGTCGAACTTGACGATGCCAATCAGAAGATCATTGGTACCGAAACGGTTACATATCATAACAATTCAGGCGATGAACTTCCGTTTATCTGGCTTCAATTGGATCAGAACCTGTTCGCCAAAGGCTCGACCGGCAGTGTAACCCGCACTGGTAGTGTTAATGAAAGTGGGATGAGCTTTGCCCAATTGCAAAATCTAACCTCGGTTCGTGAGCGCAGCAGCCAGCAGGCGTCCGATAAATTTGGCTATCATATCACCGCCGTGAAAGATGCCAAAACAGGAAAAGCGCTTCAATACACGATCAACCAGACTATGATGCGAATTGACCTGCCAGCGGCCATTAAGCCCGGCGGAACCTACTCGTTCAACGTAGATTGGAATTACTTCGTAACGGAGTATTATGGTCGGAGTGGTATGGAGTACTTTGCGAAAGATGGCAACTATAATTACTTCATAGCCCATTGGTTCCCCCGCCTTTGCGCCTACAGCGACGTAACGGGCTGGCAGAACAAGCAGTTTCTGGGACAGGGCGAGTTTACCCTCATCTTCGGCAACTATAAGGTAGCCATCACGGCACCAAGCGATCACATTGTTGGAGCTACGGGCGAGTGCCAGAACTACAAGCAGGTGTTGACGGCTACGCAGCAAAAGCGAATGGCGCAGGCGGCTACGTCCAAAAACCCAGTTGTTATCGTTACGCAGGATGAAGCCGAAGCAGCCTTGAAAACGAAGCCAACCGATAAGGTCGGAAAAAAGACGTGGGTATATGCGGCTCAGAACGTACGTGACTTTGCCTTCACCAGCAGCCGCCGGTTTATCTGGGACGCCATGCAAACCGATGTGTACGGCGATGGTCATAAAATCTGGTCGATGTCGTTCTACGCAAAAGAAGGTAATCCACTCTGGGGGCAGTATTCGACCCGTGTAGTTGAGCATACGCTGAAATCGTACGGCAACCGGACCATCAAATATCCCTATCCAGTCGCTATTTCCTGCCATGCTACAGCGGGTGGCGGTATGGAATACCCGATGATTTCGTTCAACGGCGGTCGGCCAGAACCCGATGGCACTTATTCGGAGCAGACTAAAGCCGGTATGATCGGCGTAATCATCCACGAGGTAGGGCATAACTTCTTTCCTATGATCGTCAACTCCGACGAACGGCAGTGGACCTGGATGGATGAAGGGCTTAATACATTCTGCCAGTATCTGGCTGAGAAAGAGTGGGATTATAACTTCCCCACCCGCCGAGGTGAGCCTCAGTTAATAGTTGACTATATGAAGTCGGACAAAGCGGTACTGTCACCTATTATGAGTTCGTCTGATAACGTCATTAATCTGGGGGCCAATGCCTATGCCAAACCAGCTACTGCGTTGAATATCCTGCGCGAGACGGTGATGGGTCGTGACCTCTTCGATTACGCTTTCAAAGAATACGCCCGACGATGGGCTTTCAAATCGCCCGAACCAGCTGACTTCTTCCGCACCCTGGAAGATGCCTCGGGTGTTGATCTGGACTGGTTCTGGAAAGGTTGGTTCTACGGCGTTGAGCCGGTCGATCAGGATTTGGTAGAGGTAAACTGGTTCCAGGTCGATTCGGGCAATCCGGAGGTAACAAAAGCAGCAGCCCGTGCCGAAGCCAAACGCCGTGCAGGTACCATCAGTAAGCAGCGCGATGCTGCTACGCAGGGCGAAACGGTAGTCGCGAAAGATTCGACCATGAAGGATTTCTACAACAGCTACGACCCCTATGCGGTTACAGAGGCCGACAAGAAGAAATATCAGGATTATCTGGCAAGTCTGAGTCCCGATGAGCGAAAAACGCTGGAAACAAGCGCTGCGACCAACTTCTACACCCTCTCGTTGAAAAACAAAGGGGGGCTTCCCATGCCAGTAATTATTCGCATGGAGTTCGAAGATGGCACCGATTCCGTGGCCCGTTTCCCAGCTGAGATCTGGCGTTTCAACGATGTGTCCATCAACAAGGTGATTGCCACCAGCAAGAAAGTGAAGCAGTGGACGCTGGACCCCTTCCAGGAAATTGCCGATATTGACACGGAGAACAACGCATTTCCCCGGATGGCGCAGCCAACGCGGTTCCAGTTATTCAAGCAGCAGCAGCGTTTCGGCCCTCAGGGTCCGAACCCTATGCAACAACAGAAACGAGCTAGCCAGCCTCCGGCTGTGCAGGGCAGTAGTAAGAATTAATAAATGATGGATAATAGCTAATGTACAATGTATAATGATACCACAGAATTTACATCATTATGCATTGTACATTGACCATTATCCATTACTTTTGCAAACCAATTCGGGATGTAGCGCAGTCCGGTAGCGTGCTTGCATGGGGTGCAAGAGGTCGTGGGTTCGAATCCCGCCTTCCCGACAATCAAAAGGCCAACTCATAGAGCTGGCCTTTTTTTATGCTTATTTTATTGGTATCGTGTCTAGCCCGTATACGAAGAGCATACCCGAAACCCGCCTACAGCTTCTCTTTACTACTACCTTACCGAAACCGCTGAATGCTGAAGTCCCGCGCATTACCAACCTCACCAATCCGGGCGTTAAGTGTATAAATTTGATTGTTGACAGCTACGCTGGTTGTTGCGCCAGTATACCCGGTGGCATCGTATTTTTGAATAGAAGCCGTTTGCCAATTATCGGCACTGCGCACCTGGGCTACCCGACTACCACCCGTTACAACGTATAAGTCATTATTAAGAAAAGTCAGTCCATCGCCGGGTAATGATCCTGTACCACTTACTTCAGAAATGGCATTGCCGTTTTTGAGGTCCACCTTATAGAGCTTTCCCTGTCCTGTGTTGGCAACAATCAGGTACCCGTCCGGATGATAGGCAATGCCATTTAGGCCGAAAGTCGGGCTGGCGAATCGCACATCATCTCTTACCAGAATGCTGGCAGCACCCGTTGCGCTCACGCGATAAATTACGGGAGAAAACGAATCGGTTACGTATGCAGTCCCGTCCGGAGCAATCGCTATATCGTTAGCAAAATTTGGCTCGGCCGCAGGAATCAGTGCCGCCAGATCTGTCCGGCGCTCTAGCTGGCGCGTACTCAGGTTAAAAACCAGCAATTCAGCCGTTTGGCGGGTTGTTGCAGGCGTACTCCTGACTGACCGTCCCTGATCGCTATTGCAAACAAATACACGGCCATCGGCTACTTTCATACCGATGCCAGCAATAAATCCAGGATCTGTCAGCAAATCTTCGTAGTGCCCACCGATATCAACCGTACCAATTTTACCGAGTGGAATTGATGTGACCAGAAATTTTGCCAACTGCGAAGAGTACGCAATCCCTTCCGGGTATTGCCCTTCGGCGACAAAATCAATACGTTCCGGGAAAGATGCGTTTGGACTGTCGCGGTGATCTTCGCAGGCCATCAGCCAACCGATGGAAAGCACTAGAAGTGAAGTGTAAATAAAGGATGATTTCATAACGAACAGATTAATGGTCAATGCATCATTGATAATGCTCTTGTACTAATCGCTGTTCATTGGATTTGTTCACCCCTCAGCAAGTATTAACACTGCTTTCTATCCCTGAAATCGTATAACTCTTAACCTTTTCAAAACCGTTTCGATCCCTAGCAGGAATCACTTATAAATTTTATCTATTAGTATATAAAAACAATTAATAAAAACTATTTGATGATTCGTGTAAATTTGGCTCCACAAAAATCTAAATCTATTAAACATGGGAGATCATATATATCCAAGCGCATCTTCAGATACCAAAAGTTACAATGTTAATGGCGAGAGCAAATGTCCGTTCACGGGTGCAACAGCCAAACAAAGTGCTGGTTCCGGCACGAGAAATCGGGATTGGTGGCCTAATCAGCTTAAGTTGAACGTTCTCCGCCAGCACTCCCCATTATCCAACCCTATGGATAAGACATTTAACTACGCTGAGGCTTTCAAGTCGCTGGATCTGGACGCGGTGAAGAACGATATTTTCGATCTGATGACTACGTCTCAGGACTGGTGGCCAGCTGATTATGGTCACTATGGACCTTTCTTTATCCGGATGGCCTGGCACAGCGCGGGTACTTACCGAATTGCCGATGGTCGTGGTGGAGCGGGTTCGGGAACCCAACGCTTTGCTCCCCTAAACAGTTGGCCCGACAACGCGAACCTCGACAAGGCACGTTTACTGCTGTGGCCTGTTAAGAAAAAATACGGCAGAAAGATTTCATGGGCTGATCTAATGATTCTTGCCGGTAACTGCGCTCTTGAGTCGATGGGCTTCAAAACATTCGGTTTTGCCGGTGGACGGGAGGATGTTTGGGAACCAGAAGAAGATATCTACTGGGGAGCTGAAACTGAGTGGCTGGGCGACAAACGCTATTCTGGTGACCGCGAACTGGAGAATCCGCTGGCTGCGGTGCAGATGGGGCTTATTTACGTAAACCCTGAAGGGCCAAACAGCAGACCGGACCCGCTGGCATCTGCCCGCGACATTCGGGAAACCTTTGGCCGCATGGCCATGAATGATGAAGAAACAGTTGCCCTTATTGCCGGTGGCCACACCTTTGGTAAAACCCACGGAGCGGCCGATCCAGGCCAGTATGTAGGGGCAGAGCCTGCCGGCGCTGGCATTGAAGAGCAAAGCTTGGGTTGGAAAAACACCTTCGGAACCGGAAACGCCGGTGACACTATTACCAGCGGTTTAGAGGGAGCCTGGACTACAACGCCAACCCAGTGGGATAACAACTACTTCGACAACCTGTTTGGGTTCGACTGGGAGTTGACCAAGAGCCCGGCGGGTGCGCATCAGTGGAGACCGAAAGATGGCGCAGGCGCTGGTACCGTGCCCGATGCACACGACCCAGCCAAGCGCCATGCACCCATGATGTTTACGACTGACCTCGCCCTACGGATGGACCCTATTTATGAGCCTATCTCAAGACGTTTTCACGAAAATCCAGATCAATTTGCCGACGCATTTGCCCGTGCCTGGTTTAAGCTGACCCACCGCGATATGGGCCCGATTGCCCGCTATCTCGGTCCGGAAGTACCTGCCGAAGAACTGATCTGGCAAGATCCAGTTCCCACAGTTACTTATGAACCAATTGACAGTCAGGACATTGTTACGTTAAAAGCAGCAATACTGGCTTCGGGTCTGTCGGTGTCCCAACTGGTATCTACTGCCTGGGCGTCTGCATCGACCTTCCGTGGTTCCGACAAACGCGGGGGAGCAAACGGTGCGCGCATTCGCCTGGCACCGCAGAAGGATTGGGATGTGAACCATCCGGGACTGCTGTCGACGGTACTCGAAAAGCTGGAGGGAATTCAAAGTGAATTTAACAGCGCTCAGTTAGGTAACAAACGAGTTTCCCTCGCTGACCTGATCATTCTGGGGGGCTCGGTAGCCATCGAGCAAGCGGCTAAAAAAGCTGGTCATGAGGTAACAGTACCGTTCACGCCCGGCCGCGCCGATGCATCGCAGGAGCAGACCGATGTGGAGTCATTTGCCGTTCTGGAACCGGAAGCAGACGGCTTCCGCAACTACTCCAAGACAAAATATACCGTATCAGCAGAAGAAATGCTGATTGATAAAGCACAACTACTAACGCTGAACGCCCCCGAAATGACCGTTCTGATTGGCGGCATGCGGGTTCTGAACACGAACTACGGTTTTTCCAAGCACGGCGTATTCACAAAGCGCCCGGAGGCCCTTACCAACGACTTTTTCGTTAACCTGCTTGATTTGGGTACAACCTGGAAGGCAGCCTCGCAACACCAGGACGTGTTTGAAGGTCGTGACCGCGCAACAGGCGAATTGAAATGGACCGGTACCCGAGTCGATCTTATTTTCGGTTCTAATTCAGAACTCCGGGCACTCGCTGAAGTGTACGCCTGCGAAGATGCACAGGAGCAGTTTGTACAGGATTTTGTATCGGCATGGACCAAAGTGATGAATCTCGATCGATTCGATCTGGCCTGATTAAGGTCACATGGATTGGTGCTATTGCCATATACATTACTAACAGATTTACCAACCTAAGTACCTATGTAGAAAGGTAGCCCTGAAACGGGCTACCTTTTTCACGTTACATCGTACATTCTTCTCATAAGTTAACAGACTATTTATTCGTTCTACAAACACAGTTAGTATACTGAACCGAACGAGCCCAAAAAACCTTTGTCTATCGAATTCGTTATTTTTGTGCTTAAAAACCAGTATCCAGTTAATTCATTAACCAAATTACTCAATTGACCACTTCATCTCCATTTTCGATTTTATTGGTTGATGATGACCCGCTTGTTGCCGATGTGCTTACGCGTTCAGCCCGGCATAACTTTCCTGAAGCCCTTATTCAAGTCAGAACTAGTTATGCTGAAGCAGAGGCCTATGTTGAAAGTCTTGAAGGAAAAGGCCCTAAATTGATATTGTTAGACATCGATTTACAAACAGGACCCGACGGTTTTGCTTTTCTCTCTTATCTGCGCAATCATCCACAGGCACGACTGTTACCCGTAGTGATGCTATCGTATTACGACGAAACAGAGAATGTAGAAAAAGCTTTTTCTATGGGGGCCTCATTGTTTACACGGAAGCCGTCTGTCTATTCAGCCTGGCAGGCTTATGTACAGCAATTACGCCACTATTGGTTTGAAACGATTACGGTACCTACCGTCTGGTTTGGCAAGGGGGCTACCAGCTAGGGCCATTGTATAGCTAGTATCATTTTATCAGGACGGCTGCTTTCCTGAAACCAATAGCCTCATCAATTACCAATCTTCTTTTCGATTAGAGTTGCCAGAGAAGTGACGATCTGTCACTTCTCTGGCAAACGATGCCTGGCCCTGCTAATCAGCTATCAAAAATATTTTCTGAAAAATATATGGAATTGGTGCATTTGCAGCA
Source organism: Spirosoma sp. (assembly GCF_026391055.1). Lineage (GTDB taxonomy): Bacteria > Bacteroidota > Bacteroidia > Cytophagales > Spirosomataceae > Spirosoma. Next base: position 7,843 of record NZ_JAPLET010000016.1, read on the forward strand.
TCTATCCTAAAAGCAGCATGGGCTAGTCCCTAAAACGCATATTAATAATCTTAATAATTATTTTATGAACTACACCCCGCCCTAGCCCTCCTGCTAACCCCTTGAAGCGAAGGAGATTTCGTTTGTGAGAGTTGAACTACAAGGTTTTATATCCGTACCGGCCCAAAGTAAAAAAAGCCAGTAAGTGGTTTTTATCCAACTAATTGCCGTCGGATTACAATAAAGATGATAGATTAGACTTGTTGAATTGTGCGGTTATTGCTGGAAAACTCATATTTTTGTGGAGGTTTGAAGGCGTTTCCTTTAAAAATTTGGATGCACAAACCGAAAGAGTCTAAATTTTTCACTTTTTTTACCGGGTAAACCAACTTTTAATTTTTAACCCTACAGTCCAGTTCCAATGAAAACACAAACTCCTTCTCCAGCACCCGCCAAAGCACCGGCACCAAAAAAGAAGTCAGGTGGTCTAAACCCCGCATTCGTAATTCCGGTATTGTTGCTGATCGGTATCCTGACGTACATGTTCGTCTTCGGTGATGGTAGCCACTTCCAGGAAGGCGACAATACGAAAGAACCACTTCCAGGCGACTACTTCGGTACGGTCTACAAGGGAGGCTTCATCGTACCAATTCTGTTTACCTGTTTTCTAACGGTACTGGTATTCTCAATTGAGCGTTTCATCACGATCGGCCGTGCCAACGGTTCAGGTTCTATCGATGATTTCGTACGGAAAATCAAAGGCCAGCTTGACCGCAATGAAGTAGCTGCTGCTATTCAGGAGTGCGACCGTCAGAAAGGTTCGATTGGCAACGTTGTGAAAACAGCCCTAATCAAGTATCAGCAATTAGCTACCGACACGCAGTTAGACAAAGAGCAGAAGCTGGTAGCTCTGCAGAAAGAAGTAGAAGAAGCAACGACGCTTGAACTGCCAATGCTGGAAAAAAACCTGACCATCATTGCTACCCTGGCTTCGGTTTCGACGCTGATCGCCCTGCTCGGTACGGTACTTGGTATGATTCGCGCCTTCGCAGCCATGGGTGCTACGGGACAGCCTGACACAGGTGCTCTTTCGACGGGTATCTCTGAGGCCCTTGTAAACACGGCTCTTGGTATCGGTACAGCCGCTATTGCTACGATCATGTATAGCTACTTCACGAGCCGTATTGACGTATTGACTTACAACATTGACGAAATCGGTCTGAGCATTCAGCAGAACTTCGCAGCCCATTATTAATAGTTTAATTACTTATGCCAGCAGTTAAAATAAAACGCGCCAGTTCCTCAGTGGACATGACCGCGATGTGCGACGTGGCTTTCCTCCTGTTGACGTTCTTTATCCTGACGGCCCAGTTCCGGTCGCAGGATGCTGCCGCCATCGAAACGCCATCGTCCATCTCGGGTATCAAAGTCCCTGATAGCGATATCATGACTATTGGTCTTGGTAGAGACGGCAAGGTCTATTTCGGTATTGATAATGCGCAGAACCGCATTGCCATGCTGGATAACATTGCTGCTGCTAAAGGACTTTCCTTCTCGCCCAACGAAAAGAAGGAGTTTTCCCTGATGTCGAACTTTGGTTTGCCCATCAACCAGTTGAAATCTTACCTGAATCTCCCTAAAGAGCAGCAGGCTAAGGTGAATCAGGCCGGGATTCCAACGGATTCTACCGGAGCAGGTCCAACCAATGAGTTGAAGGAATGGGTTTACAATGCCCGGAAGGCCAACAACAATCTTCGAATTGCGTTGAAAGGCGATAATCTCGCTAAGTTCCCCGAATTCAAGAATGTACTGGCTACGCTACAAGCGCAAAACATCAACAAATTCAACCTGATTACGGGAACGGAAGCTCCCCCAGCCGGTTGGAAAGCTGATTAAGCGCGTAGCGATTGCATCTATAGTTGATTTTCACCACGCGAATCTGTTAAGAAAACATGGCAGAAATTAATACCGGCGGTGGTGGTGGTAAACATGATGGTGGTAAGGTACGGTCAAAGAAAGCGTCGACCCGGGTGGATATGACCCCCATGGTAGACCTCGGATTTCTCCTGATTACCTTCTTCATTTTGGCCACCACACTGAGCAAACCATCTTCGATGACGCTCAACGTGCCGGATAAAACACTAAAAGAAGAAACGGAGCCTATTAAGGCTTCCAACGTAATGACCGTCTTTTTGGGTAAAGACAACAAAGCTTACTACATTTTTGGTAAGGCTGCGGGCGAAGACCCAGAAGTAAAGACCGTCGGTTACGGCTACGAATTTCGTCAGGCTCTCCAGGAGAACGTGAAGAAAGTAGGTGGCGAAAAGTTTGTTGTAGTTATTAAACCAACAAAACTATCGACCTACAAAAACATGGTTGACGTACTGGATGAAATGGCGATTACGAAACTGAAGCGGTATGCCCTTGTGGACGCACTGACTCCGGATGAAGTAAAGCTCCTTAAAGACAAAGCAAAATTAGACGTATAACACCATGGCAGAAGTAAACCCCCAGGCAACACTCGATGATATCGTGTTTGCCAACCGGAACCAAGCGTATGGTGCCTATGACCTGCGGAAGTCATACCCTAAGACTGTAACCAGAGCTCTAATTATTGGTGCTGTTCTGTTTACATTGGGTGTACTGACGCCAACGATCATAACTGCGTTGACGCCGGAAGCCAAAGAAGTGTCTATGACGGAGGTGGACTTGATGAAACTCCCACCACCGCCCATCGACCCGAATGAACCGCCACCACCGCCACCACCACCGGTCGAATTGCCGAAGGTGAACACGGTGAAATTCCTTCCACCGGAAGTAAAGCCGGATGAGGAAGTACCGGAAGAAACGCCACCACCAGCCGTGGAGGAACTGAAGGAAGCCGTTGCTGCTGAAAAAACGCAGGAAGGGGATCCGAACGCTGAAGAAGTAATTGCTGCTCCGGAAGCATCAGCCGCCCCAACGAAAGTGGAAGTTGCCGTTGAAGCTGCCCCAAAAGAAGAAGAAATCTTTACGGTGGTAGAACAACAGCCAGAGTTTAGTGGTGGTATGGCCGCTCTTGGTCAGTACCTAAGCAAAAACCTGCGCTACCCAGCCGCAGCTCAACGCGCAAACGTTTCAGGACGTGTATTCGTAAGCTTCGTCGTTAATACCGATGGAAGTATTCAGGACGTTCAGGTGCTAAAGGGTCTGGGCTTCGGAACAGACGAAGAAGCACAACGCGTAGTGAAAGGTATGCCGAAATGGCGCCCGGGTAAGCAATCAGGTCGGCCGGTTCGGGTTAAGTACAACCTACCGATCAACTTCACGCTGGAGTAATACCTATGCGCGGACAGAATCGAGGTCCAGCCAAGCTAACACTGTACATATCAGTACTAGCTTCGCTGGCATACTTGGGAGGAGGCATCGGACTGATAGCCTCCTCTCAGTCTTTTGGGATGCTTCCTGAGCCCGGATTACTACGCTATTCGATGGGAGCATTGTTGATAGTTTATGGAGCGTTTCGAGCGTATAGGGCCTACCAGCGTTTTCAGCAAGATGAGTAAGCATTTTTTTGTTTTTATAGCAGCCGCCGGATTACTGGCTGGACTCCTGGGTTGTGACAACGGGAAACCACCGTTGGATAATCCATCACGCGGGGATATTGTTATTGCTGCCGATGAATCATTTCAGCCGTTGGTAACACAATTGACCTCTGCTTACTCCGGCATCTACCCAGACGCTCACTTTAAGGTTGTCTTCACGCCAGAACAGGAAGCGATTAACATGATGCTTCAGGATAGTGCACGACTGGTCTTCACAACCCGTGTACTAAACCCTAACGAACGGGCTATACTCAATCAACGAAAAATAAAAGGGGCTACTGAAAAGATTGCAACGGATGGCGTAGCACTAATTGTCAATAAAGCGAACACAGACAGCCTGATCACAATGGCTGAATTGCAACGCATTTTCAGTGGGCAGGTAGATCAGTGGGGACAACTTAAAGGAGGTAATCAGAGTAGCCCGATCACTCTGGTTTTTGATAATAACAATTCAAGCAATCTAGCGTTTGTATTAAAAACTTTTAATGTCAAAGACGTAAAAGGATTGCGAATATTCACAACGCGCTCAAATCGGGAAGTCATTGAATTTGTCCGGAAGAATCCATCAGCCCTTGGCTTTATCGGCGTTAACTGGATCAGTGATAGTGACGAACCTTTATCGGTCGAATTAGCTAAGGATTTGCGTGTGATGGGGGTATCTGATAAAGTAAACCCGGTAAAGCGTGATGATTATTATCAACCCTTTCAGGAAGATTTAGGTATGCAGCGTTACCCTTTACGGCGTCCTGTATATATACTAAGCCGTGAAACGCATCCGGGTCTAGGTGGTGGATTGATAAATTATATAGCCAGAGATGCAGGTTCGCTAATCATTCGTAAATTGGGGCTTTGGCCCAGAATTCCATATGATCGAATCATAAATCTGACTAAATAAGTAAGTTTTTTTGGTTTGACCGCAATTTTTTAGTTTTGTCGATTGTTTTATAAGCATTAACCAATTACCCTAATTTCCAACTTGAATTACATGATGAACAACCAGAAGCAATCGCTGATGACCATCCTGTTTATGGGGGCTACACTAACGACTCCTTTAGTTGCACAGGACGTCCAATCGGCCTTGAAGGATGTAGAAGCTGAGCGATATAATAAGGCGGGCCAAACGCTAACGCAGTTGGCCACCAGCTCGCCGACGGCTGATAATCAGTTTTATCTGGGCTATTATTATCTGAGAAGCGGACAGCTAGATAAGGCAAAAGCAACCTTCGAAAAAGGCGCTGCTGCTGATGCTAAAAATTACTTGAATAACATTGGCCTGGCAGGTGTGGCTATGGCCAAAGGTGATGGCGCTACCGCTAAAGGTTTGATCGACAACGCCGTTGCTCAAACGAAAAGCAAGAATCAGGATGTGCTGATTCGTGGCGCTGAAATGTACACGTTGTCTGATCAGCCGAAGCAGAATGATCCGGCAGCTGCCCTCAGCCTGCTTACTGTGGCCGATGAGAAAGATAAGAAAAACGAAAACGCCGAGATTGAAATGCTGATGGGCGATGCGTATTTTCTGAAAAATGATGGCGGTAACGCGATCACGAAGTACGAAAACGCCCTGGCAATTAACCCCAATCTTGCCGAAGCCAATTACAAAATTGGCCGTTTGTATCTGCGTGGTAAAAACTATCAGAAAGCGCAGGACTTCTTTAAACTGGCTATCCAGAATGATGCTGAGTTTGCGCCCACGTATCGTGCCTATGCCGATGCATTAGCTAACTCGCGGGCATATAAGGCTGCTGCTTCGAACTATGAGTTGTATGTTCAGAAAAGTGGTACAACCGATCCGGAAATGCTCCTGGACGTAGCCCGTTATAAATTCCTGGCTCAGGATTATCAGGGTGCTATCGCTTACCTAGATCAGCTGAAAGGCAAAATCAACAACCCGATTATTGACCGGATGTATGGTTGGGCTTATTCTGCTTTAGGTAAGAATAACGAATCCGTTGAGTCGTTGAACCGATTTATTTCTACAGCTCCTCAAAAAGTAATGGCCGACGATTATAAATATCTGGGTCGTGCTTATGCGCAGATAGGAACACCGGAGAGCGATTCGTTAAGCATTGTCAATCTGGAAAAAGCGGCACCAATGGACACAACGGAGAACCTGTATCGTGAAATTGGTGAGCGTTACTACAAAACAAAGCGCTATGATAAGGCAGCTTCGTATTACAAAAAGACGATTGCGACGGATAAGAAGCCCCAGAATAATGACTTCTTATGGTTGGGTCTCTCTAACTATCAGTACGCACCACGTGTAGGCCGGGATAGCTCTGCTACACCGATGGATACAGCCCAGATTCGTCAGGTAAAACAACAGTATTACCTGGCGGCAGATTCGGCCTTTGCGCAGATGGCATCACGTATTGAAGCCGATGGCAAAAAATACCCATTGGCTTATTACTACCGTGCAGGTGCCAATTACTACGCCTATCCTAAAGAACAGGAGAAAGCAGCCGAGTTAGCAGGACCACTCTACGAGAAATTTATTGAGCAGGCTACAACTCCAGATGAAGCTGATAAGACAGATTACAAACGTTATCTGATAACTGCTTATAAAGCGCTGGCGGGTTTTGCTTTGCTGAAGAAAGATGACGCTAAAGCCAAGGAGTACTTTGATAAAGTACTGGCGCTTGACCCGAATGATGAAAGTGTGAAAAAAGCACTGGAAGGGCCTAAAGCAGCTCCGGCGAAAGCAGCTCCCAAGGCAGCTCCGGCTAAAAAGAAAGTGGCCGATAAATAACCAGAGTTATTAAGTGATAGTACTAAAAGCGTAGGTTTGATACCTACGCTTTTTTATTTTAATAATAATAAATATGGTGACTAGTAATGAAACAGTTAATATTCTAATTGGGAGTTGTAACTTTGCGGGCGCAATTTTTTGACAGACCTATACTGACACTACCTTACAAATCCGTATGCTTAACCTTGTACTGTTTGGCCCGCCGGGTGCCGGAAAAGGAACCCAAAGCGAATATTTGATTAAAAAATATAACCTGGTTCACTTATCTACCGGCGATTTACTGCGCTCTCAGATTGCTGCCGGTACCGAATTAGGTTTGCGGGCAAAGCAACTTATGGATCAGGGCATATTAGTGCCAGATGAAGTTGTCATTGGTATGATTGAAAGTAAGCTTCATGAAAACCAGACGCCTGCTACACAAAGCGATGCTAGTTTGACAGGTGGGTTTATTTTTGATGGCTTTCCAAGAACGGTCCCGCAAGCTGTTGCTTTAGATCAGCTATTAGGTACACATAATACGAAGATCACGATTATGATCGCACTCGTTGTGGATAGCGAAGAACTAACACGACGTTTGCTACTTCGTGGTCAAACCTCCGGTCGGCCTGATGACCAGAACGAGGAATTGATCCGGCGACGCGTAAAAGAATATAATGATAAGACCGCTCCTGTTGCTGACTATTATAGTCAACAGGGGAAATTCGCTGCGATTGACGGCATTGGTGAGATAGACACGATTTTCAAAGAAATCTGTCATCAAATTGATGAGGCAGTCGAGCGGTAACTATTTGCTATGGCTTCCTCAAACTTTATTGATTACGTAAAAATAAATTGCCGCTCCGGAGCGGGCGGTGCAGGATCGGTTCACTTCCGTCGGGAAAAGCATACGCCTAAAGGTGGACCAGACGGGGGCGATGGAGGACGCGGAGGGCATATTATTCTCCGGGGAAACGCCCAACTCTGGACGCTTTTGCATTTAAAATACCGCAAGCATGTTAAAGCGGGCAACGGTGTGGCGGGCGAAGGTGGTCGGCGAAGTGGTGCTCAGGGCGAAGATGTTATTCTGGATGTACCACTTGGTACCATAGCAAGAGACCCTGAGACGAGCCAACAATTAGCTGAAATTACCGAAGACGGACAGGAGATTATTCTGTTTGCTGGCGGACGCGGTGGTATGGGCAACGACCATTTCAAGTCAGCGACCCAGCAAGCGCCCGAATATGCTCAGCCTGGCGAACCAGGTCTTGAAGAATGGGTAGTTCTCGAATTGAAATTATTAGCCGACGTGGGGCTGGTTGGCTTTCCTAATGCGGGTAAATCAACACTCTTATCAGTGTTGTCGGCTGCCCGGCCTGAAATTGCAGATTACCCTTTTACAACCCTTGTCCCTAATTTAGGGGTCGTAGCTTATAGAGATTACAAATCGTTTGTGATGGCCGATATTCCGGGCATCATTGAAGGGGCTTCGCAGGGGAAAGGACTTGGATTACGTTTTTTACGACACATTGAACGTAACTCCATTCTACTGTTCCTGATTCCGGCCACTAGCGAGAACATTCGCCAGGAGTATAATACCCTGCTGAATGAGTTACGCGAGTTTAATCCAGAACTTATGGATAAGACCCGGATGCTGGCTATTACGAAAATGGATCTTGTTGATGATGAAACCCGGCAGAAACTACAGGGCGATTTACCCAAAAAGATACCCGTAGCCTATATTTCGGCCGTTAGTCAACAAGGTCTGGATGAATTAAAAGATATAATCTGGCAAAACCTGACAAATAGTGAGCCGGTCTGAGTAGTACCCACATCAATTTATCTGCAAGTAACCTGCCTGGGTTGTTGCGTATTCACACGTATGAGATACTTTTCCGTAGCCATTGGTGCGGCATTTATTTTATTGCTTCCCGTTTTTGCTCTAGCTCAGGTTCAGGTGTCTTTTCCGACGACACGGGCGGTTTTGCAGCGAAATAACTCAAACCAGGCAACTATTCGTATAACCGGGTATTATACAGCAACAGTTGGGCGTATTGAAGCCCGTTTGCAGGCACGAGATGGTATCGGTTCCTCAACCGATTGGGCGACACTCCAAAATAATCCATCGGGAGGGGTGTTCAGCGGTGATATAACAGGCACAGGTGGCTGGTACAATCTCGAAGTACGGGGTATGAACGGCGACCAGCAAGTAGGCAATTCGACAGTTGTGGAGCGCGTTGGCATTGGTGAAGTATTTGTCGTAGCCGGGCAATCCAATGCACAGGGTGTTCATCAGGATGCACCCAATCCACTCAATGACTTGGTAAACTGCGTTAATTACCGGTACCCAGACCAGGGCTTCCCGAACGAACCGCCCACGCCCGTGTTTACCCAACTCGATAATTCATCGGGTTTCACCATAGCGCCCAGAGGAATGGGAAGCTGGGCCTGGGGGCAGTTAGGCGATATTCTGGCAAAAAGGTTGCGTGTTCCTATTCTGTTTTTTAATGCAGCTTTTACAGGAACATTTGTACGTAACTGGCGCGATAGTGCGCCCGAAGGTGGGGTTGCCTATGGCCCTGGCGGTGCCTACCCGGCCCGTCAGCCGTACATTAACTTAAAACTTGCTCTTCAGTTTTACGCTAATTCGCTCGGCATGCGCGCTGTACTTTGGCAACAGGGTGAATCCGATAACCTTTACAACACACCGAAAGATCAGTACGTTAGCGATCTTCAGTACGTTATCAACCAGTCTCGGCAGGAATACAACAGTAACACGTCTTGGGTAGTGGCCCGTGTGAGTTACGGCGACTTTACCGGTGGAGTTGACCCAGCTATTATTGAGGCCCAAAACCAGGTGATCAGTACAACCTCCAACGTATTTGCGGGACCTAATACAGATGTGGTCCAAATACCGCGTCAACGGCCACCGCGCAATGACCCGGAGGGTGTTCACTTCGATTATAATGGCCTTGTTGAGTTGGCAAACGCCTGGAATGCAAGTTTGAACGATTCCTTCTTTCAGCGTTCCACACCTATATCACCAGTTGCCTCGCCAACAATCTCTATCGCTTGTGCTTCTAATAATAATCTTTCTCTTACCGTAAATGGTAGCTACGCGAGTGTTCAATGGGAGTCGGGAGAATCAGGCAATAGTATAACGAAGGGAGCGGGTGTGTACCGGGCCAAGGTCAAAGATTCGCGAGGGAATACGCTTTTCACCAACCAGGTGCGGGTATCCGATGCGCCAATAGCGGCAACACTTGACAATAGGCCCCCTTCCGTCTGTATAGGCAGTAGCCTGGCACTTACAACGAATTATGACAATGTAACGTGGCTGAACCAGCAGAATAACACAACAGTAGCAACGTCACGCAACTTCTCGACTGTTTCGGCCGGTGCATACTACGTTCGCTATCGGGATGTGAGCGGCTGTGAATTTACATCGAATGTGTTGAACGTATCGGTAAATCCATTACCCGACACGCCTACAATTACTAACGACAAACCAACGGTATTCTGCCAGGGGGATAACACGACGCTTCGTGCCAATGCTGACAACATCCAGTACAACTGGAGCGATGGCCAAAAGAATAAGGTGGTGAACGTTGGTAACTCGGGTTCTTACTTCCTGACGGTAACGGATCAGAATGGTTGTACATCAGCGCGGTCAAATACAATTGCAGTTACTGCGAACCCCGTACCCGCTAAACCTACCATCGCCACAAATGGCCCAACCACCTTCTGCGCAGACAGAACAATTACCTTAACTGCTCCTCAGAATGTTGCCTATCAGTGGACGAGTGGTCAGACAACCCAGACCATCACCCTTAGCCAGTCCGGTAATTTTGCGGTTAAAACCAGCAACCAGTTCGGATGTACATCTGAGCAGTCAGATGTGCTGACGATTCGGGTAAATCCTCTGCCACAAACCCCATCTGTTACAGTTGGCGGTGCAACAACGTTTTGCGAAGGCAATCGTGTTACGTTAAATGCAAGCAGTAACAACACGATTGTATGGTCGAGTGGCCAGCGCAGCAACAGCATTACTGTAAATACGTCTGGAAACTTTACCGTTCAGGCACTTGACCAAAATGGCTGTTTATCGCCTTTTTCACCGGTGATAGCCGTAAAAGTAAACCCTCTGCCTGCAACCCCAACCATACTCGCGGCTCCTTCTCCTATTATTTGTGAAGGAGATAGAGCCACCTTACGAGTTGATGGCCCTTACACCGTTTTTTGGAGCACCGGCGATTCTACCCAGCGCATTGTGACCGGTTCAGCGGGCAATTACACCGCCAAAGTTCGGGATGTTAATGGCTGTGTTTCGGCCCAGGCAGGAGCCATAACGGTTGAACTAAGGCCACTTCCCCCTTCTCCTACCATTAACGTCATTGGCACCTACACCCTTCAGGCAATAAGCTCAACGAATGGCACCGTATTCCGCTGGCGGGTGGGAACTGATTCGCTGGCGGCACAGACGGCCATTATTAAAGCGAATCAATCTGGTTCCTATACGGCGCGAGCGTCAATCGTTTACTCGCAGGCACTAACCTGCTTCTCGTTACCATCGGCCCCATTCGTTTTTACGGTTGATGTGAGCAATAAAGGATTAAGTGTTTACCCAAATCCCAATCCGGCTAAAATTATCACAATAGAAACACTTGACAACCTGACAAATGCCGTTATCACCATTTATACGCTCAGTGGTCAAGTAGTCTTTACCGCACCAGTTCCCTCCCTGGATGAGCGAAAACAATTGGTTTTAACCAGTTTGATGTCAGGCTCTTACATTTTACGCGTACAATCGGCCGATTTTGACGTTTCAAAGCGAATTATACTCGGATTGTAATATAATTCTGCATAGACCGTTTAATCATAGATATTAGCGTTAAATTTGTATTTTACCGGGAAACCACATTGACTCTCAGCTACATGCGTCCGGGGCAATAAACCGATCGGACTACTCATCTCGTTTCAAGACTGTCTCCACACTAGGTAACTGAAAAAAATGAAGTTATTGAAAGACAAAAAATGAAGAATTGTTACTTATTAAAGCATTTACTTGTCATTAGCTTGCTAGCTACTGGTACACGCCTGTCAGCACAGACAACGAATCAGGTCTTAAAAATTACCTATCCTGAAAGCCGGGCAATTTTTCAACGCGAAAATGATAACACCAGTACTATCTACTTATCGGGAAGTTTATATCAACCCGTCGACAGTATTCAGGCTCGCCTGCAGGTAGAAGTTGCTGGGCAGGGCCTCAACACAAACTGGGTTACCATTCAGCGGAATCCACAGGGCGGAATTTTTCAGGGGTCAATACGAGCCAGAGGAGGTTGGTACAGACTTGAAGTACAGGCGTTCGTCGGCGGTGTTGCCACCGCAAGTGATGTTGTCCGTAAGGTTGGTATCGGCGAGGTATTCATTATAACAGGCCAGTCGAATGCGCAGGGTTTCCAGAATTACGGAGCGCTAGGCGCCGTAGATGATCGGGTAAACTGCGTTGCTTACGATAATACTACAGCTAACTCATTGAGCGACCCCCCGGCTCCTTCTTTTCAGCAATTAACCGCCACCTCACTGATCGGGCCGCGGGGAAAGAGTGCATGGTGCTGGGGATATCTGGGCGATTTGCTGGTAAAACAGTACAATGTGCCTGTCTTGTTTATCAATACGGCCTGGGAGGGAACCAGCCTTCAGAACTGGCGCGAAAGTTCACTTGGTCTGGTCACGAAGAACTTGTTTGCCCTTGGAACACCTGATGAGAATTTTCCGGCAGGCATGCCTTACTCGAATCTGGTTATTGCCCTACGATATTACTGCTCACTTCAAGGCTTGAGAGCCGTGTTATGGCAACAGGGAGAGTATGATAACTTCCCGTTAAAATCGTCACGAAAAGACTATGCCGATAACATGCAGTTTTTGGTCAATAAAACCCGTGCGGACACTGACAGATATCCGGCCTGGGTACTAGCCAGATCTTCATATAGCAACGGCACCGTAAGTGAAAACGTTATCCAAGCTCAGAATGACGTAATCAACACGTACAACAATAACGTTTTTGCCGGCCCTTTTACCGATAATATTCAAATTCCGCGCTTTGATGCTGTTCACTTTGGTAATAGAGCCACGAACAACCCGGGCGATAAAGGCCTTAATGATCTGGGGCAAGCCTGGTTTGAGAGCCTCAACGCGATCTTCTTTTCAAGCTCACGTCCACTGCCTCCGTTACCTCAGCCAACCATCTCAGTAGCGTGTTCACCATCGGCAAATAGTGTGACCTTGAGCCTACCCAGTTTATTTAAATCGTATTCATGGAGTTCAGGACAGGCCACCCAGAGCATTACCGTTACACAACCAGGGGTTTACCGGGCTACTTTAAAGGATGCGAACGGGAACACATTCCTATCGCCATCACTTGACCTACAAGGGCCGATCCAACCGGCAACACCAACCATTTCGCTGGCTAGTCAACCTGGTAAAGTAGTCGATTTGCAACAGCAGGTTTGTGCAGACTCAACACTGTCATTGCTGGCTAATACATCAGCTAACAGCACAGGAGTATGGAGTTATAGTACCATAACGTCCGTTGCCAAGGCCATCAAATTAAACACATCGGGTTCATATACCCTTCAGGCCATGAACGTTTATGGCTGTAAATCCGCACAACCCGCAACGGTCAATTTAACGGTTCGCCCTAAGGTACCAACGCCCACCATTGAGCAGATTGGTGCTTACAGCCTGCAAGCCGTATTACCAAAACCAACAGGAGGCCAGTCTGACTTATTCGACTGGCGACGTGCTGCGGGTGAGGTGATACCCCAAACCGGTGCGGTGGTGAAGGTAATCGTTTCAGAGAACTACTCGGCACGTACTAAAACAACGTTCACCCTTAATAGCGGGTCTGCCTTAACGTGCTTTTCTGACTTTAGTACGCCCAAAGCCTTTACATTCGACCGATCTAATGGAGGTGTAAGTATATACCCGAATCCATCATCCAATGGTATGGTCACCATAGAAACCATTGAGGATTTGGTTAATGCCAGCGTCGACGTCTTTTCGCTGGGTGGGCAGAAGCTGTTTTCATCCCAAGTTCCTTCGTTTAACGAACGAAAGGCAATTGACTTGACAGGCCTGTCGCAAGGCGTTTATTTAGTGCGGGTACGTTCAGCCGGTTTTGATGTCTCCAGACGTATTATTATAAACCGATAGGTCTTACTTATACCCCTTGTCAGCAACAGCCCCTTCTGTAGAAGGGGCTGTTGCTGTTTACTACCCTCCCACGGCAGCCCATAGATTGGTAAACCAACGCTTGTAGTTTAAATTTGAGAGCTATTAGCCAGAACGTATAGACCTAAATAAATGGGCCTATTGGTTTTATCGCTACCTTTGCATAGGTACTGTCAACTAATTATATGAACGCAACTTACCTACCGGCTGATTACATACCGGTACTTATTCAATTAGGTCTGGCGCTTGGATTCATTGTAACAACAATGATCGTTACCCACTCTATTGGCCCGAAACGAAACAGCCAGAAAAAGGACGATCCTTTTGAGTGTGGTATACCCGTTCAGGGCGACGCACGGACGCCTATTTCCATTAAATATTTCCTGATTGCCATCCTCTTCGTACTGTTTGATGTAGAGGTTATCTTTTTGTACCCTTGGGCTGTAAATTTCAAAGGACTTGGTATGACCGGCTTCATTGAAATGGTGCTGTTTATGGGCTTGTTGCTGGCCGGTTTCTACTACGTCATTCGCAAGGGTGTTCTAAAGTGGGAATAAGCTTTTAAATGAATTTTCGAACATATTTATTCGTTGTTAAGGTAATCAACACAACGTTTTATGGCAACTGATATCAAGCTGGCTGAAGCCCCCGCGAGTTATGATGGGCCGGGCTTTTCGGCTACGTCATTCGATAAAATAATTGGACTTGCCCGGGCTAATTCGCTCTGGCCATTGCCTTTCGCAACGTCCTGCTGTGGTATTGAGTTTATGTCGACCATGGCATCACACTATGACCTGGCACGTTTCGGCTCGGAACGGCCCAGCTTTTCACCCCGTCAGGCGGATATGCTGCTTGTAGCCGGTACCATTGCCAAAAAGATGGGGCCTATTGTGAAACAGGTTTACCTGCAGATGGCCGAACCTCGTTGGGTTATTGCTATTGGTGCCTGCGCATCGAGCGGTGGTATTTTCGATACTTATAGCGTACTACAGGGAATTGACCGCATTATTCCGGTCGATGTCTATGTTCCCGGCTGCCCACCCCGCCCCGAGCAAATTCTGGAAGGGGTTATGCAGGTACAGGAATTAGCCAAAAATGAATCACTGCGCCGTCGTAATACAGATGAGTATACGAAGCTGCTGAATTCATACAACATTCAATAAAGAACAAGTTCGTGAACGGATAACCGGCCCAAGGCTACGGCATCTTTTCACGAACTTGTCCATTCACTCCTTTATACATTGACAATGCTGACCAACGAAGAAGTTGCGCAGATTATACTAAATCAGTTTGGTGAAACGGTCACGGATTTCGATGATCCATATGACCTCCTGACCTGTTCGACCAGCCGGGACCAGATTGTTTCGCTGGTCAAGTTTTTGAAAGAACATCCAACGCTACAAATAGGCTTTCTTACCGACATTACGGCGATTCATTATCCCGATTCGGCTGGTAAAGAGTTCTGCGTTGTGTATCACCTGCACAGCCTGACCAAGAACTTTCGGATACGGATCAAAGTATATCTGACCACGGATGATCTGCACATCCCGACGTTAATTCCGCTCTTTGCCAGTGCCAACTGGATGGAACGCGAAACCTTCGACCTGTTCGGTATTCTCTTCGATGGCCACCCCGACCTGCGCCGGATTCTGAACATGGAAGAAATGGACTACCACCCGATGCGCAAGGAATATCCACTGGAAGATGCCACCCGGGAAGACAAAATTGATGCACTGTTTGGACGATAAAAACCAGCGAAAAGCGAACGAGTGAAAGAGCGGTACTACCGGCTGTTTATCACTCGTTCGCGCTTTCGCGCTTTCGCTCTTTAAATATGGTTTCCGAAGAACTCGATATTGCGAATAAAAACTTACCTGCCGAGCAGGGTCCGGTTCAATATGTCAATGAACTGACAACCCTGAACCTCGGTCCCACTCACCCGGCTACGCACGGAATTTTTCAGAACGTCCTGCAAATGGATGGTGAGAAAATCGTGTCGGGCGAGCAGACCATTGGCTACATTCACCGGGCATTTGAGAAGATTGCCGAGCGTAGGCCATTTTACCAGATCACAACCCTCACCGATCGCATGAACTACTGTTCGTCGCCCATCAATAACATGGGCTGGCACATGACAGTAGAGAAATTGCTGGGTGTAGAAGTTCCCAAACGGGCACAGTACATCCGGGTTATCATGATGGAACTGGCCCGTCTGGCCGATCACCTCATCTGTAACGGTATTCTGGGCGTTGATACGGGTGCTTTTACGGGGTTCCTGTACATCTATCAGGAGCGGGAACATATCTACGAAATTTACGAAGAAGTTTGCGGAGCCCGGCTCACTACTAACATGGGTCGGATTGGCGGTATGGAGCGCGACCTCTCTCCTACTGCTATTCGTAAGATAAAAGAACTGCTCGTTCGCTTTCCAAAAGTGTTGAACGAGTTCGAAAACCTCTTCAACCGCAACCGTATTTTCATGGACCGTGTGGTGAACGTGGGTGGCATCTCGGCGGAGCGGGCATTGAGCTATGGCTTCACCGGCCCTAACCTCAGGGCTGCGGGGGTTGACTATGATGTTCGGGTGATGAACCC
The DNA here is from genome assembly GCF_026391055.1 of Spirosoma sp. Lineage (GTDB taxonomy): Bacteria > Bacteroidota > Bacteroidia > Cytophagales > Spirosomataceae > Spirosoma. The sequence goes on from NZ_JAPLET010000016.1 coordinate 23,962, forward strand.
ATACTCATCGTACGAGGACTTTGAGTTCGATATTCCAGTTGGTCAGAGTGGCGACACCTACGACCGCTTCATGGTTCGGAACGAGGAAATGAAGCAGAGCCTGCGCATCATTCAGCAAGCTATAAACAACCTGCCCGAAGGTTCTTACTTTGCCGATGCTCCTCAGTACTACCTGCCCCCAAAACAGGAAGTATACAAAAACATGGAAGCTCTCATTTATCACTTCAAAATTGTGATGGGTGAAATAGAAGCTCCCGTTGGCGAAGTCTATCACGCGGTTGAAGGCGGTAATGGTGAGCTGGGTTTCTACCTGATCAGTGACGGTGGACGTACTCCCTACCGGCTGCACTTCCGACGTCCGTGCTTTATCTACTATCAGGCTTACCCCGAAATGTGCAAGGGCTTAACGCTGTCTGATGCCATTGTTATCATGAGTAGCATGAACGTCATTGCCGGCGAGCTGGATGCATAAATTTGCCATTTACTATGACAACTGAAACCAACAATACTGTAACATTTACCCCGGAACGGCTCACCAAAGCGCAGGAGATTATAGCCCGGTATCCGGAAGGCAAGCAAAAATCAGCTTTGTTACCCTTGTTGCATTTATTGCAGGAACAGGAAGGCTGGACCAGCCCTGAGGGTATGGATTATGTTGCCCGGATGCTCGACATTCAACCCATCGAAGTATACGAAGTAGCGTCATTCTATACCATGTACCACCTTAACCCGGTTGGTAAGCACGTTATCGAATACTGTCGGACGGGCCCCTGCTGCCTGATGGGCGGAGAGGATGTGTATGCTCACCTTAAGCAACGGCTTGGCATTGATACTGGCCAGACAACCGTAGATGGTCAGTTTACACTCAAGGAAGTGGAGTGTCTGGCAGCTTGCGGTATGGGCCCGGTGTTTCAGATTCGGGAAAAATATTACATGCACCTCACCAACGAACGTGTGGATGAGATCATTGATGAACTGTCGAAATAACCGCACACATGGCTACCAAAATATTAACTGAGCATATCAACGTTCCCGGCATTGAAACGTTCGATGTATACCGGAAGCAGGGCGGCTACACAGCCGTAGAAAAGGCGATAAAGACAATGACGCCCGAAGCCATTGTTGAAGAGGTAAAGAAAGCAGGCGTTCGCGGCCGGGGCGGTGCAGGATTCCCGATGGGCATGAAGTGGAGCTTCCTGGCAAAACCGGAAGGTGTTCCCCGTTACCTTGTCTGCAATGCCGATGAGTCGGAACCGGGTACCTTTAAAGACCATTACCTGATGAAGAACATTCCTCACTTACTGATTGAGGGAATGATTATTTCATCGTTTGCCCTAGGTGCCAATAAATCATTCATTTACGTACGGGGCGAGTTAATGTACGTTATTCATATCCTTGAGAAAGCAATTGCCGAAGCAACGGCAAAAGGTTTCTTAGGGAAAAATATCTTGGGCAGCGGCTACGATCTGGAGCTTGTTGTTCAGCCCGGCGGTGGTGCTTACATCTGCGGTGAAGAAACGGCCTTGCTCGAATCATTGGAAGGTAAGCGTGGTAACCCACGGAATAAACCGCCTTTCCCAGCCGTAAAAGGCCTTTACCAATCCCCAACTGTAGTCAACAACGTTGAATCCATCGCTACGACACCTTGGATTGTCAACAACGGTGGAGATGCGTATGCGGGTGTAGGCATTGGCCGCAGTACTGGTACGAAATTAATTTCGGCATCGGGTCATATCAATAAACCCGGCGTTTATGAAATAGAACTCGGTGTTCCGGTAGAGGATTTCATTTATGCCGATGAATGGTGTGGCGGCATTCGACCGGGGCACAAATTCAAAGCACTCGTTGCCGGTGGCTCATCCGTCCCGATTCTGCCAGCTAATCTGGCGCTAACGTTAGCCAACGGCGAAAAACGCCTGATGAGCTATGAGTCGTTATCTGACGGTGGCTTTGCAACGGGTACTATGCTGGGCTCGGGAGGTTTTATTGTATTCGACGAGACCTCATGTATTGTACGAAATACGTGGAATTTCTCCCGTTTCTACCACCACGAGTCCTGTGGGCAGTGCAGTCCCTGCCGCGAAGGAACCGGCTGGATGGAAAAAGTCCTGCACCGGATCGAACACGGGCATGGGCATCAGCAAGATATTGACCTGCTGGTCGATGTAGCCAGAAAGATCGAAGGCAATACAATTTGTCCGCTTGGAGATGCTGCTGCGTGGCCCGTTGCCAGTGCCATTCGTCATTTCCGGGATGAGTTCCAATGGCATATTGACAATCCTGCCGAAGCCACACAGCCCGGTGCTGTTTACCGGGGCGATATGGCGTTAGTGTGAACTAGCCCATAGGCTTTTACGCAAACAGACAAAATCCAACACCAATAAATACCTCACATTCAACTAGTTATGATAAACCATAAACATGAAAAGCACATAATCACGTAAAATAGCCTCCATGCAGCGCCTGGTACTAATTTGTTACAATACCATCAAAAAGAGGGCTTTGTTTTTAAGTTTAATCTTTTGCTTGGTCTGCGTAGCAGTAATCCTGTTCGTAAAGATAAAGCTAACAATTAGTTACGTACCTGATATATCTGGCTCTGAACGTAGTACCACGTACTGTATTCAGTTAATAGCCGATGGGAGGCCGTTGTACTATAATCCGGAAGAACCCCCTTTCTGGGTTACACAGTATGCGCCTATCTACTTTCATTTCGTTGGAGGTATTTACAGGCTCATAGGCTGGGACCCGGCAGATATATACAGAATTCAATTAGTGAGCCGTGTGGTGTCATTTGCATTAGTCTTACTGTCTATGGGAGTAGCGTTTTTAACGAGCCATAAACTTCTGCGACTGACCCCGATGCACACAATCCTGTTTTGCTGCGTTGTGTTTGGCATTCTCCAACATTGGCATTTGACTAACTCACGAGCCGATAGTTTGCTTTTTTTATGTACGACAATCTATCTGTATTGTACCGTGCGCGGACTAAGTCAGACGAATGTATGGAACCGTTACTTTCAGGTAGCTGCCTTACTGGCAATTGTTGCCTTTTTTATAAAGCAGAGTGCTATGATACACATAGCCGTTCTGCTCGCCTATTTAATTCTCTTTGGACACTGGCGTGTCCTGATCCGCACAGTGGGATTGATGGCCATTGCGTTCGTAGGGTTAACCTTATTACTGGATGAAGGAAACTATCAGGTGTTTTTCCAGAATCTGTTTATCAGTCTGACATTACCACTTTCGCCAGCCTGGTTCTATGATTACACGTATCAACACTTGATTCCGGCAGCCAGTCTATTAATTGCTGTGTCGTTTCTAATTAGCCTGAAATGGCTGTTTACAGCTTCAGATAACCGGCAACGGTTTCTTGCGCTGGCAACGTTTATGTTTTTTGGATTTGCTACGGTAACAGCATTTAAACATGGTGCAGCAGTAGGCTATTATCACGAATTTGCCTATACAGGCTTGCTGGTAATATTTTGGTATTTTTGTGGTGAAAAACAGATGGTACAAACGAGTCGGTTGGGTAGGTACTTGTTTCCTTCGTTAGTGAGCCTAACAATGCTATTTTTTGCGGGTAAACAGATAGAGAAACACCTGAACGCAGACTATAACCATTATGCGCTCATGTATCGGGATGAGTTACTAGTCAAAAAATTTGTTGAGCCGCAGTTATCGGAACGAGATAACATCGTTGTCTCGTTTGGCCATGGGTATGAGGGATGGTTGCTTCAGCAAATGCTGTTTCGCCATCAGTTAGCGTATACCGACGATATTATGCGTTTTTTGTATGACAATAAAGCGTATGATTTTAGTCAATTTGACTCGTTAGTAAAACAGGGCGGGGTGAAGTTTGTCATCATGCCCAACAATCAGCCGTTGTACTTCTATGCCTTTGACTATTCGTTCAATCCGCAGGAGTATAAGCTGGAAAAGGAAATTAGCGGATACCATATTTACAAGCACATATAGTATCCCGCCGAAAATCGTTGTTAATCAACTTAGCTAAACATCATGGCTGAACAGGAAATAAAGCCTCAACTCTTAAAAGTCACTATTGACGGAATTGAAGTAGAAGTAGAACCGGGAACAACTATTTTGCAGGCTGCCCGCAAAATAGGTCCGGCAGTAGCTCCTCCGGCCATGTGCTATTACCAACCTCTGAAAGGAAGCGGGGGTAAATGCCGGGCCTGTCTGGTACGCGTTGCGGCCGGATCAGCAAAAGACCCGCGGCCGATGCCAAAGCTGGTCGCTTCATGTCTAACGGCTGTGCAGGATGGCATGATCGTCGAAAACGAAACCAGCCCGCAAGTCATTGATGCTCGTAATGGTGTCGTTGAATTTCTGCTGCTCAACCACCCACTCGATTGCCCTGTTTGCGACCAGGCCGGTGAGTGCGATCTTCAAAACTTTGCCTTCGATCATGGTAAAGCAACTACCCGGTACGAGGAAGATCGTCGGACATTTGAGAAACGGGATATCGGGCCGAATATTCAGTTGCACATGACGCGCTGTATTCTATGCTACCGGTGTGTGTATACCGCCGATCAGATTACGAACAAGCGTGTACATGGTGTTATGAATCGGGGCGATGCGTCGGAAATTAGCACATATATTGAGAAGGCCATCGACAATGACTTTTCTGGTAACGTCATTGATGTGTGTCCGGTTGGGGCACTCACGGATAAAACGTATCGGTTTAAAAACCGGGTTTGGTTCACCAAGCCTGTCGATGCCCACCGCAACTGCCCTACCTGTTCAGGCAAGGTAACACTTTGGTACCGGGGCGATGAGGTGATTCGAGTAACGGCCCGGAAAAACGAATGGAACGAGGTAACCGAGTTCATTTGTAATACCTGCCGCTTTGAAACGAAAAAGACCAGCGACTGGACCATCGAAGAACCAACGAAAATCTCCCGCAGCTCAGTCATTTCTGCGAACAAATACCGGGCCGACACAATTAAGCCCAGTTTTGGTGAGCGCCTGGCGGCTGCCGATTACAAACCTATCGACGATAAGCGCGATACATCGCAACTGTCCATTCAACAGTTACCAGCCGAGCGATTTGCCCACGTGTTACCAGCCGCACTAGATCCAGAACCTTAAGATGGCCACGGGCTTACTAACCCGATATAACGCTAAAAAACTCTATTAAAATGGACTTAACCGTATTACTCGTTAAAGGGATCATTATCCTCGTTATTTTCGGGATAACGCTCCTGATTGCGACTTACTCCACGTACGCCGAGCGGAAAGTGGCGGCTTTCCTGCAAGATCGCCTGGGACCAAATCGGGCAGGCCCCTGGGGGCTTCTACAACCCATTGCTGATGCCGGTAAAATGTTCTTCAAAGAAGATTTTATTCCATCTCAGGCAAGCAAATGGCTGTTTATTCTGGGCCCTTGTCTGGCCATGCTCACGGCTCTGATGTCGAGTGCCGTTATCCCATTTGGCGACAGTATCCGGTTCGATAACTACTCGATTCCCGTTCAGGGTATTGAAATCAACATTGGAGTGTTGTACATCTTTGGTGTTGTTTCTCTGGGTGTGTATGGCATCATGGTTGGCGGATGGGCGTCGAACAATAAGTTCTCACTCCTGGGCGCTATCCGGGCGGCATCGCAGAACATTAGTTACGAAATTGCGCTTGGACTGTCGATGATTGCCATTCTTATGATGACCGGATCGTTATCCGTACGGGCCATCGTCGATCAGCAGGCCAGCTTTTTCGAGTGGAATATTTTCACGCAGCCTTTAGGCTTTGTTATTTTCCTGACCTGCGCCTTTGCGGAGTGTAATCGTACCCCCTTCGACTTACCGGAGTGCGAAACAGAGCTGGTTGGTGGCTACCACACCGAGTATAGTTCAATGAAACTGGGTTTCTACCTGTTTGCGGAGTACATCAACATGTTTGTGTCGTCGGCATTCGTATCGGCGCTGTATTTTGGCGGATTCCATTACCCGTTCATGAATGAAGTAGGCAGCGCGCTCGAACGGTCAATGGGTGCTATAACCGGGCACAACATCGCGACAGCCATTGGCTTTGTCGTGTTCTTCGGCAAGATTTTCTTCTTCATCTTTTTCTTCATGTGGGTTCGGTGGACACTTCCCCGTTTCCGTTACGACCAATTGATGAATCTGGGCTGGAAGACCCTCATCCCATTGTCAATTCTGAACGTTGTGATAACCGGCGCTGGCCTGTTATACAATTTTAAATATGCCACCTGGGCCATTGTTATTGTTATGGTTCTGATGGTTATTGTTTCGGGTGCACGGGCACCGAAGCGGGAGGCTATTCCGCAGCAAGTTTAAGTTAACGGGTATTCGTTTTTTGGCTTTGAATTAGCTAAAGACAGTCTGAGAAGTCAGAAACCGAAAATCATAAACCGAATACTGAAAAGAATGCAACTAACGAATCGATCTAAACAAGTCAGCAATAAGGAAATGACGCTGGCCGAAAAGATGTACCTGCCCGCTATTGTTGGCGGGTTAGCCATCACGATCAGCCACTTTTTCCGGAAGAAGCCGACGATTCAGTACCCTGAGGTAAAAAAATACCTTGGCCCTATTTATCGCGGGCATCACATTCTGAAGCGGGATGAGCAGGGCCGTGAGCGTTGCACCGCTTGTGGCTTATGCGCCGTGGCCTGCCCGGCAGAAGCTATCTCTATGGTAGCGGCAGAGCGAAAAAAGGGAGAAGAAAACCTCTATAGAGAAGAGAAGTATGCCGCTGTTTACGAAATCAACATGCTGCGTTGTATCTTCTGCGGTCTGTGCGAGGAGGCTTGCCCTAAACAGGCCGTTTATCTTCGTCACGACCTGATGGTTCCTGTTTTCCAGGAGCGCGACGAAGTTATTTACGGGAAAGATCGGCTGGTCGAGAACATGAACGACCGATATATCCGGGTAGCTAATTCTGAAGTGCAGGCTACGCCAACGGAGCCCAGCCTGACACGGGCCGCCACCTAGCCGACATTTTTCTATTGTTGCTCATTCGACAAAGTTATACAATGACTGAATTTCTAAGTTTTTTCAAGACTCTGACGCCAACCGGCTATCTGTTTCTTTTCCTGACGGTGCTTACCTTGTTTAGTGCCATTGGCGTTGTTACCGCGCGTAATCCTATCTACAGCGTGCTGGCCTTAATTGCTACGTTCTTCTGTTTATCGGGCCATTACGTGCTGCTGAACGCTCAGTTTCTGGCGGCTGTCAACATTATTGTTTACGCAGGTGCCATCATGGTCTTGTTTCTGTTCACCATCATGTTTCTGAACCTTCGAAAAGAAGATGAAGAATCGAAAACAAACCTGACCAAAATGGCGTCGGTGGTTGTTGGCGGCTTATTGATGATCATGCTTATCACAATTTTCCGGGCCAAAAGTGCACAGGTACCTACTGTCAGCGCTACCTCCTTTAGCGCGAAAACAGGGTTAGTTGAAAACTTGGGACAGTTGCTTTACAGCGATTACATTTTGCCTTTTGAACTTGCATCGGTCCTTTTCCTGGTCGCTATGGTTGGTGCCGTAATGCTCGGTAAACGCGAAGCAGGTGACCGTCATTTCTGACCAGGATGTATTACATTTAATTGGTCTTTTTGATTTAAAAAGCCGCTCATACGAAAAAATGAGCGGCTTTTTTATGCTCAATTCTTTGCTGAGTGCTTCACTTGCCCTAGCCCAAACTGATCGCCTGCGGCTACGGCACGGTTCCCAGCGAAATGAATCTCGACCATTTTTTCGCTCTGAACGTCATTATGCTGCTGATCCTCCAGACTGGCGATGATCTTCCGGGTCTTCACATCAATTACATCGCCGGTTGATGGATAGGCGTATTTACCATCCAGACTAAACGTGATCCAGCCGGGCATATCTTTTAGCAAAATAGATGTTTTTTGTACCGGCGGCATAACGGTATTATCGAACACATGAAGGCGATTGTTAGCCCCGTCGCATAGCCAGATTTCCTTTTCATCGGGAGTCATACCAATGCCGTGGCTCGGGCAGCCATGCCGCTTCACTTCGCCGATGTTGAACCCTTCTACAACCACTCGGTGCAGAAACTTCCCACTTACCAGATTACCAACTTCAAAACCAAGCAAACCATTGACATTCACATACACCAGCGTCTGAGCACCGTTAATCGTAAACGGCCGAATGTCGGCGCCAAACGGACCAACTTTTTTAATAACCGTGTGCGTTTTCGCATCGGCCACATTGAGCATGGTCGATTTGAGGCCTGCCAGATAAACGTAATTACCGTCGGGCCCATAAATGGTGTTATGAGCACCGGAGTTTGTAACAATTTTCTTGATGACAGTTCCGGTTTTAGCATCCACCACCGTCCAGAATTCTTTCTCCAGCGAAGGCATGTAAATGGTCTGCCCATCTGGCGAGATTGAAATACGATCAACGCCCCCTTCATACTGCTTTTCCCATAAGATCTTTTCGGTAGTAAGATCAATACATTGGAGCGCTTCCAGCGTGCTGATATAAAGGCAATTCGTTGCCAGACTTACATCAACGCCTTTTACATTAGAGGGTTTACCATCTTTACTAAAGCCACCGGTTTTTATAAACTTCACAAACCGATGATTATTATCAATATCGAACACCTGAATTCCGTGCCCACCATAACCCAGATAATTACGAACACCGGGCGTTACAACGTATAAATACCGCTGCACTTTAGGTGCCGGTGTTCCGACATTCCACGTCAAACCAGCGGGAGGTAAGGCTATCCAGCCAGTAGCCGTAATGAGCAGCAGGCTGGATAGTAATAGAGAGAAGGCAGTACTTTTCTGTTTCATGGCTTAGGTATTAATAAAACGAGCCATCAATGGCGCGTAGATAGAAAGGTATTCAGCACTCAATTATCCTCACCAGTAACTATGATTTGGCCACCAACACGCTTAGCACTTCAAGAAGACGTATTGAATTGCACTTGTCAAAAGAAAATAGTATGCTTGCATAATAATTTGACGAATCGCTGTAATTTTTCGTTTGAAAATTCAGTTATTGTCTTGAATTTCCTGCTTAACCAGTAAATCAACATCGCATTTTTATGGACGCATACATTGTCGCCGGATATCGTACAGCAGTGGGCAAAGCACCACGTGGCGGTCTCCGCTTTACCCGCCCCGATGATATGGCGGCCGAAGTTATCAAGCATTTATTAAGTCAGGTTCCTGCACTGGACCCGGCTCGTGTGGAAGACCTCATCGTAGGGAATGCCGTACCCGAAGCCGAACAGGGTATGCAGATTGCCCGTTATATAGCCTTACTTTCTTTACCCAACAGCGTTCCCGGCATGACCATCAACCGCTATTGCGGGTCAGGTCTGGAAGCTATTGCCATTGCTTCGGCAAAGATCCATGCCGGACTGGCCGACTGCATTATTGCCGGTGGCACGGAGTCAATGTCTATGGTACCCGTAATGGGCTGGAAAACAGCTTTGAATTACGAAATTGCCAAAGCGCACCCCGACTACTATATCGGAATGGGGCTTACGGCCGAACAGGTTGCCCAGCAATTCAACATTAGCCGCGACGCACAGGACGAGTTTGCCTACGCTTCCCATGTGAAGGCACTGGCCGCGCAGAAAGACGGCAAATTCACGGATGAAATTGTACCTATCAAGGTGAGTGAAACATATTTTGACCCGGAGAGCAACAAGAAAAAGACGCGCGAGTGGACCGTGTCGCAGGATGAAGGTCCCCGGAAAGACACTAGTGCTGAAGGTCTGGCAAAACTGAAGCCTGTTTTTGCCGCAGGTGGCTCCGTTACGGCCGGTAACTCATCGCAGACATCCGACGGAGCCGCTTTTGTGGTGGTGATGTCGGAACGGCTGGTCAACGAGTTGAATTTACAACCCGTTGCCCGCATGGTATCGTATGCAACAGCTGGTGTAGAGCCTAAAATTATGGGTATTGGACCTGTAGCCGCAATTCCTATCGCCCTTAAAAAAGCGGGCCTCCAACAGGACGATATCGACCTTATTGAGCTGAATGAAGCCTTTGCCGCTCAGTCGCTTGCCGTTATTCAGGAACTGGATCTAGATCCCAGTAAGATCAATCCGAACGGAGGAGCTATTGCGTTGGGCCACGCGCTGGGTTCAACGGGAGCGCGGTTGTCGGTACAATTATTAAACGAAATGCGTCGTCGTGATCAGAAATATGGCATGGTGTCGGCCTGCGTTGGTGGCGGGCAGGGCGTAGCGGGCATCTTTGAGCGGCTGAACTAATACGCACTGAAAAAATATAAAAGAGCTGGGTTCCGAGCCGATTAATCAGGTTCGGAACCCAGCTCTCTGCATTGCACCAACAGGGAACTTCGCATTAACAGGAGCGTATCAACCAATGAAAGACATGACATTGATATACTGACTCAACTGGTCGTTCATTACCTTATCCTAACGCCTACAAAATGCCCTGATTGGCAGTAGCCTGTATCTGAATTTCTCATTTTTCCCGGTCGATGGCCAGCAGCGTCTGCAATAACACTGTAGCACCGTTGCCAATATCGACCCCTTTCGAAAATTCTTTGGGCGAATGGCTGATGCCGCCTACACTAGGAATGAAAACCATGCCTACTGGAGCGATTTGCGCTATTTCCTGCGAATCATGCCCGGCTCCACTCTGCATGTACCGGTAAGAAAGTCCCAGCGATTTAGCAGCAACGATGATCTTATCCTGGATTGTTTTAGCCGTTAGCGCAGGAATAACGGGCACACCCGACTGCGTGAAGGTAATGGTCGTTTCAGAGGCTTTGGCAATTTGGCTGGCCCTACTCTCAAATTCGCGAAACAGCGACCAGATTTTATCGTATGACAAATCCCGGATTTCTACACCCAGCACCACTTTACCCGGAATAACGTTGTACGCACCCGGCTCAACCGCCATTTTGCCAACCGTGCCCACTTGTCGGCCCTCATGACTCGTAACAACCTCATTCAGCGCAATAACGAGCTTGGAGGCTGCCAACAGTGCATCGCGACGGATATTCATGGGTGTAGTACCGGCATGGTTGGGTGTGCCCTCAATCGTGGCATCCCAGTGTTCAATCCCGACAATACCCTCAACAACACCGATCTGCTGGTTTTCAGTCATCAGAATACCGCCTTGTTCGATGTGCAGTTCGATGAAGGCGGTCAAATCGCCTTTCTTTCTGACCACTTTGCTCAGGCTGTCCGGATTGCCACCAATTGTCCGGATACCGTCGGCAATGGTTAGCCCGCTTTGGCTAATGGACTTAAGGGCAGTAGGAGTGATTTTACCAATCATGGCACCACTGCCAACGGTACCTCCTTCTTCATTCGCAAAAATGATCAGCTCCAGCGGGTGCTCCGTAACGACCTTGTTTTCGTTGAGCGTCTCGATCAACTCCAGCCCGCTAATCGACCCGACAGGCCCGTCGTAATTACCGCCATTGGGTACGCTATCAATGTGTGAGCCAAAAGCAATAGGTTTTAGGGCAGAATTTTTGCCTTTTCGACGACCGATGATATTGCCCGCGTAGTCTATGGTTACGTCAAGCCCGGCTTTTTTCATCAGGGCGATAAAGTAAGCCCGCCCTTCCAGATCGGCTTTGCTATACGCTACTCGTCCTACTCCGCCATTAGGCAATTCGCCAATTTTAGACAACTCTAGCAAACGAGTCTGAATCCGTTGCGGATTGATCTTCAAACTCAGTAACGGCACTTGAGCCCTGGCTACAGACGACACCAGAATCAGACAAACAAGTAATGATTTTTTCATAAAGTACTGGAAAGAGATTGTTTTATAGACGATTGCGATCAGCGTCATTTTATAGTCAGCCAACAAAAGGCAAATAACTAAATTTAAGGCTGTTAGATACCTTTTTTTTCACGGCAAACCTCGCTGTGGCTATTGTTATCGAACCAGACCGGTTAGTCAGGCAATGTTAGACTTGACAAGGAAAAAGTTAAACAAAAAATATTATTAGTATGCTTGCATACTACTTTTGAATTGACTTTATTTGTTAACGAATTAGTATGCAAGCATAATAAACTCTTTTTTCAACATGATTGCGACAGAACCAAAAGCTTCCTTAAAGGGTGGCGAATTTCTGATCAAAGAAACGCAGGCAGCACAGGTTTTTATTCCTGAAGAATTTACCGAAGAGCAGCAAATGATTGCGGCTACCTGCCGCGAGTTCCTCGAACGTGAAATCTGGCCGCGTCTGAATGAAATTGATAACGCCAAATCGCCGGAGCTGATCTCATCGCTGATGGACAAAGCCGGTGAGTTAGGTATTTTGGGTACTTCGGTTCCTGAGGAATACGGCGGCTTTGGAACAAACTTCAATACATCTATGCTGGTTGCCGAAGTAACCGGCGCCGGGCATTCATTCTCGGTGGCACTTTCGGCCCACACAGGGATCGGTACATTGCCTATCGTATACTATGGTAACGAAGAGCAAAAAGCTAACTACCTGCCTAAACTGGCATCGGGCGAGTGGAAAGCGGCCTATTGCCTCACCGAGCCGGATTCGGGTTCAGATGCAAACTCCGGCAAAACAAAAGCAAAGCTGACTGAAGATGGTAGACACTATATTCTGAATGGTCAGAAAATGTGGATTACTAACGGTGGTTTTGCCGATGTATACATCGTATTCGCCAAAATTGACGAGGACAAGAATCTATCGGCGTTTATTGTTGAGCGTGGCTACGAAGGCATCACAATGAATGAGCCGGAGCACAAAATGGGCATTAAAGGCTCCGACACCCGCCAGATTTTCTTCAACGATTGCAAAGTGCCCGTTGAAAATCTGTTGTCTGCACGGGAGAACGGCTTTAAAATCGCGGTAAACATTCTGAATATTGGCCGGATTAAACTGGGTATTGCAGCCGTTGGCGGCTCGAAAGAAGTGATTAATCACGCTATTCGTTATTCCAACGAACGTAAGCAGTTCAAAACAGCTATCTCGCAATTTGGTGCCATCAAGCACAAACTGGCCGAAATGGCGCTGAAAGTATATGCATCTGAAACGGCGTCGTATCGCGCCGGTCAGAACATCGACGACCTGATCGAAGACCTTAAAGGACAGGGTATGGATGATGCCTCCGCTAAACTGAAAGCGCTGGAACAGTTTTCGATCGAGTGCGCCATTATGAAAGTGCATGGTTCCGAAGTGCTGGATTACGTGGTGGACGAAGGTGTTCAGGTGTACGGCGGCATGGGCTATTCGGCCGATGCTCCGATGGACCGTTCATACCGTGATGCCCGCATCAACCGGATTTTTGAAGGCACCAACGAAATCAATCGGATGCTTGTTGTGGACATGCTGCTGAAGCGGGCCATGAAGGGCGAACTCGACTTGATGGGACCGGCTATGGCCGTTGCCAAAGAAATCATGTCGATCCCCGATTTCAATTCGGAGGAAGAAGAAGGCGTGTTCATTGCTGAGAAGAAAGTCATCCGTAACCTGAAAAAAGCAGCCTTGATGGTAGCGGGTGCCGCCGTTCAGAAGTTCATGATGAACCTCTCCAACGAGCAGGAAATCCTGATGAACGTAGCCGATATGGCGATTGAGATCTACGTTGCGGAATCGGTACTACTGCGCGTTGAGAAACTGATCGGTATCCAGGGCGAAGACGCGGTTACGCTTCAGAAACAAATGGCACTGGTGTATCTGCACGAATCGGTCGAGAAAGTGAACAACGCAGGGCGGGCAGCCATCACCTCATTTGCCGAAGGTGATGAACTGCGGGGTATGCTGATGGGTCTGAAACGGTTTACCAAAATTGAACCGATGAACCTGAAAGACGCCCGTCGCCAGATTGCCGATGCCATGATTGCCGAGAACAAGTATATTTTCTAATCATCAACAGCTAAAGTTAAACGGGCCGACACTGAAGCAGTGTTGGCCCGTTTTTTTGTCAGACGGCTGAATAAAGTTGCCTGTTTGCTATCACGGCCAAATCCTTACATATACTCGTGCTCTTGAACAATGGTAAATAAAAGCCGTTGAGTAGGCTTAATCATACAGCTTATTTATGACCTCATTCAGCTCGCAGTCAATCTTTATAGCCCTTACACTACTGGGTATGCTGAGTTGTGGCGGCAAAAATACCTCCTCCAATGTTCAGTCGCCGGGGGCGGAAAAGACGGCCAAAACAAAAACGCTTGAAGCAGGCGCGGATGTTCTTCAAAACAAGGCCCCTTTAAACAAGCTGAATATGTATCTGGATGGCTTCCATTTTTACAACGGACACATGGATGGCCAGATGGAAGCCCACCATTACTGTTCCGACATCAACGAAGACCTCACCCAGTGCATCATTTACGACGGTAATGGAGCGAATGCCAAAATTATGGGCGTCGAGTATATCGTCTCCGAAAAGCTATTCAAAACCCTGCCCGCCGAAGAAAGGAAACTTTGGCATAGCCACGTTCACGAGGTTAAATCAGGTCAGTTGATTGCTCCCGGTATTCCACAGATCGCCGAACATGAACTAATGGAGAAATTGGTGTCTACCTATGGCAAGACATTCCATACCTGGCACACCGACCGTGAGTTGACCCTGCCTGTTGGCCACCCGATGATTATGATGGGATTCACCAAAGACGGCCAGGTCGACACCAGCATGGTAGTCGATCGGGATAAACGCTTTGACGTATCAACCGCTAAAAACAGGGAAAATCGGGCTGATATTCCGGCACCTGCTATTCTGCCGGGAGCAAACGCCTGGCAGCAGGGTGAGGTCCGTCAGTTGCAGGTGGTAAATGAAGCCAGACCTGCACACACCCATAAGTAAGCCTTGGAGCTTTATAAATTGAACTCGCCCAGACCAGCTATCATTCAAAGAACATAGGCGCCGATGTTGGTAGAAAATGCATCTTTAGTGCTTTTTTTATGGACTCTAAAGCCTGGTACTTTTCTGTAGCTTTATGAAGTCTCTCAAAACGGCTGCTCATGAAAAATCAAGACTACAATTCCCGTCGCACCTTTTTACGTAACCTCGGCGCGGGTGCCTCGGCTTTATCCTTACCCCTTGCCGGTTTCGGCGAAACCCTGACATATCAGAATGAACATACAGGTATTCATTCGCTGGTAACTAATCTAGATTCGATACGCTCCTCGCAGCCGGGCCGTAAGTTAGGCATCGCGCTCGTTGGGTTGGGAAGCTACAGCAAAAACCAACTGGCTCCCGCCCTGCAGCAAACCCAATACTGCCGACTGGCGGGTATCGTAACGGGTACCCCGGCCAAAGCCACCGAGTGGATGCAGAAATACAACATCCCGAAGGAGAACGTTTACGACTACAAGAACTTCGACCGCATTGCCGACAACAAGGACATCGACGTGATTTACGTCGTGCTGCCCAACTCGATGCACGCCGAATACGTGATTAAAGCTGCCCAGGCTGGTAAACACGTCATCTGCGAGAAGCCCATGGCCATTTACCCGAAGGAGTGCCAGGCCATGATCGATGCCTGTAAAAAGGCGAACAAACAACTGGCCATCGGTTACCGGCTGCACTACGAGCCATTCACCAAAGAAGTGATGAGACTGGGGCAGGAAAAGGTATTTGGCGCCGTTAAATTCATTGAAAGCAGCGACGGGTTCCGGAGTGGCGACCCTACTCAATGGCGATTGAAAAAAAGTATGGCCGGGGGCGGCCCCCTGATGGACGTAGGTATTTATGCCATTCAGGGGACTCGGTATATAACCGGAGAAGAACCCATTACGGTATCGGCACAGTTTGCTCCAAAAACAGATCCTGTAAAATTTAAAGATGTTGAAGAGACGATGTTCTGGCAGTTTGAATTTCCAGGGGGTGCCGTTTCCAACTCGACAACAAGCTATGCAGCGGGTGTTGAACGACTTTACGCTTCCTGCGAAAAAGGCTGGTTTGAACTTTCTCCGGCATTCGGATACGGTCCGCTGAAAGGCCGTACCAGCAAAGGCCCCATTGAGATGCCCGTTGTGAACCACCAGGCCGCCCACATGGACGGTGTTTGCAAAGACCTCCTCGACGGCAAACAACTCCCCGACCACGTAACCGGTGCCGAAGGGCTACGCGATGTGACGCTGTTGCAAGCCATCTACCGGGCCGCCGAAACCGGCCGGAAGATCAATTTAAAAAAAGCCTAATAACTCTAATTAAAAGAAGCTCACCCGGAACCGCAAAATCGTCGGCTGGGTGAGCTTCTTTTAGTGCTACCCTATTAAGATAGAATTCCAAGTAGCTAAATTATATGTTTTAATGATATTACTGCTTGCAAGAACATTATTAGTCTGCGGCAGAAATAATATGAAATTTCCTGGCAATTGATTGTACTTTTATAAGTCAATTAACATAATGCCACTTATATAACAAAATACGCATTGTTAATATGTGTGAAAAGATGCTCATATGCCTTTGCGTCAAGTACTCTTAACATGGTGTAGAATTAGTTCTGAATATGTTTCAACCTTTTGAGGAAGAATGAATAGTCACTAGAATGTATGGTATTCCCATTAATTTTTAAGATTTTGTTATCGAAGTGAATTTTAATCCACCTGAGTCGATAAAATCTCGAGCTAAAAGTCACTACAATAAGAAGATTTCCTATGCTATTTGGCATATTCTTATCTATAATTTCAATTCTGTTTAATTGGCTTAAATCGTACGAGCGTGGAAGTAAACCAAACATATAATGTGTTGTTAGCTGATCATCGTAGATAGCATACTGTCTCGTTGAAAAGAACGATAAGGCCAAAAGCAGTAGAGGGAACCATCCGAAAAACATACACAGACCAATTGTTGCTTGGAAAGGATTTCCATGATAAGCATCTCTATTAAAATAAGGAGAAAATAAGCATACAGAAAACAACAAAGCTGAAATAAATAATCCTCTTGACAACTGATAGTTTACTCTAAATTTCATTTTATTTATAAACGAAGATTTGTTTATCTGTGCCATCACCTTAAAAATCACCTAACATAAAGTTAGTTATAAAACAGGTCAAAGTTTTGTACAAACTTTCCTTGAATGGTAGAATTGTATTTTCACGATAAATCACTTACAATTAATTACTAAAGATCTCATAAAAATGAAGCTCTTATTAATAGTAACTGGCTTGAATTTCCTATTACTGAATTGTCATCGATCTGTTTCTACAGTCTCCAGTAATACCCTCAATGAAAAGCCGTCATTTACCCAGATAGATTCACTTCGCCCCCCTGGCAATTCTGTGCTCCATGTGCTTGGAAAAGGAGAAAGTTTGGCGGATACGATCAGTATGGAAGAAGTTCGTCGTACGTTGAAAAAGAAAAACCCATCTACCAGAACCTATAGCACGGGTGATAATTCATTTGAAGCTGTCAAAGACACGACTGAATTATAAATAGAGATACTCCATCAAATTCGGAAAGTACAATCCCTGGCATTGATCAGAACAGTCAGAGATTGTACTTTAATTAAGGCTGTTGTATAACTCACATTATGTAAAGAGAATTTTCTTTGATAGAAGAATCCATATAAAAACTGCTGTTCGTATTTTAATACAATTGCCCTTTACCCACTGTTTCGATCGAAAAGAGCTTCCGCAGATCCTCAGACCCGACACCATTGTCTCCAGGTAAAGACGTTGCAAAAATAAATTGTTATCACTTAGCCCAATGACTGCATCAGGGCTTTGGCCTTGCGGATGTTCGTGTTAGCACGATCCGTTTCAATCAACCCGTCGCGGAGCCGGATAATACGGTGTGCGTACTCGGCAATATCTTCTTCGTGCGTAACCATAATCACGGTATTTCCCTTGCTATGAATCTGGTCGAAGAGGTCCATGATTTCGTAGGAGGTTTTGGTATCGAGGTTACCCGTTGGCTCATCGGCCAGCAGAATGCTTGGGTCGTTGACCAATGCCCGCGCTACGGCCACCCGTTGCCGTTGTCCACCCGATAACTCGTTGGGCCGGTGCCCGGCCCGATTTTCCAGACCAACGTTTTTGAGGGCCATCATCGCTTTTTCGGTGCGATCGGCTTTGCTGTAACCGGCGTAAATGAGCGGTAACGCCACGTTTTCGAGCGATGTTTGCCGGGGGAGCAGGTTGAACGTCTGGAAGACGAACCCAATCTCTTTGTTCCGAACTTCTGCCAGTTCGTTTTCCCCCATGCTGCTAACGTCCTGACTGTTTAGAATATACTTCCCGGACGTGGGCGAGTCGAGGCAGCCAACAATGTTCATGAGCGTCGATTTACCAGAACCTGATGGACCCATAAATGCAACGTACTCTCCCTTATGAATGCTGATCGTGATTGACTTGAGAGCCTCTACGACCTCAGTGCCCATCACATAGCGTTTGGCAATACTTTGGGTTTCAATAATATTCATAATTTGTTGGCTTATCAGCTGGCAGCTGCCGCAGTTCGACGTCGACGCTGGAAGTAATTACGGATAAACAGACCCGTTAAAATGACGACGTCAAGATTGGGCGTATGCCCGTCTTCACTCACCGTAATATCACCGGCATCCTCAAAAAATCTACGGGTCAGATCGTAACTGACAATTTCCCGTTCGGGCGAGCCATCAGGGTTTTCGAGAATCATGTCCCACTCCCGCATCAGCATATTATGGCGCTTCCACAGGTACGTTTCACCCGATGTTAAATTGAGTTCAGCCCGTTTGCCGAACTTAAGCTCAATATGGCCAATAATCTGATTATCAGCATCAACGCGATGAACATTAACGGAATGAAATAAAAAGCCATTCACGTCGAAGCGCAGCTGAATGCCATTCAGCGAAGCGGTCACATCCTTACCGAAAATGTCCCGCACCATTTCGCCAACGAGTTGACCATCCTGCATAATTTGCACATGACGGCTGAATGCTTCCTTGATCCAACTTAATTTATGGCTCATAGTGTATCGGATGAGAACAAACAAAACTACTTTATTGCAGAAACTTCTCCTTGTTCTTTTCGATTGACGCTAATTTTCCCTGATAAGTTAATACAAATGCCTGATAGTCGGCGAGCGTTGTTGCCGACTGCAGCTTGGCCAGTCCATTTTCAGCATAGTCGGGCAGGCTTAGTTCCAGACAGAGCATGACGTAGGTTTTGAGCAGATCAGCATTATCTTCGTTAAAGGGCAGTGCCGTCAACACCAACTCATAAGCGGGCTGAAACTTTTTCTGCTGCTGGTCGAGCTGGGCAGCTGCCGTAACGATACGGGCATTGAGGGGAGCCAGTGCCAGTGCCTGCCGGTATGCTTGCCGGGCCTGTGCGATCCGGCGGGTACGTTCGTAGGTCTGTCCCAGCCAGTAATCCCGTTCAGCCTGATAGTGGGGTAAAATAAATTCCCTGGCCATCGTTTCTGCCGATCCAACACTTCGCCGGAAGGCCGATAAACGAATGGCGACTACATTTCGCAGGGAAGTTGCCACAGGACTGACTTGCTTAGAATTCGGCAAACCCGACAGCACCAGCTGTGCATTACGCCACTGTAGCTGATCGAGGAAATCGTTCGTAAGAGCTACTCCCGCCACGGTTTTGAGGCTTGGTTCCTGAACGGTTTCCCAGTAAGCACCCCGGTTGGGATCGTCGGTCCGGTAGGTAGCGTAAAACGCTTTTTCCAGATCAGTCTGCGGTTTCCGTTCCTGATATAATACTTCCTTGAGAGCCGCTACGGCCGGGTCGCTTTTAGCGACTGCTTCCCAGAGCGGCTGCGCCAGGGCTGGGTCGTTGGCTTTAGTCAACGCCATTGCATGGAAATAAATAGAGGTCGTATCGGTATTGTACCCGAATGTTTCGGCCGCTTTTCGGTACAGCCCCTGCTCCATAAGCCATAATCCGGTCAGAGAGCGGTAAGCAGGGCCATTTTTGTCATCGCCCTCTGCCAGCTGACTCATCAGGCTAAAGGCTGCCGGGTGATTATGATTAGTATATTCGGCCACAGCGCGGGCAAGCAGTAAATCGTCCGTAAAATCCTGATTGACGGGGTCAGCCGATAAGCGCAGAAGCAAACTCGTCAACGACGTATCGGCACGTTTTGTGGCTAAGGTGTAGTTGTACAAACTGGCAAAACGACCAACACTTAACCCCGCTTCTACCTGCTCAGTAGCCAGCCAGTTCGGTTTCTGGGGTTGCGTGGTGTCGGCCTGTGTGAGTAAGCGGAGTGCAAGAACATTCGACTGATAGGACTCGTACGACAAATCCCGGCTAGTCTTTATCAGGCTCGAATCGGCCGCCAGCACCTTCGGATTTCGCACGTAAAATGACAGAAGGTTGGCTTCCGGCACTTCGCTCTTAGCCGCAAGACCCGTGGCTGATTTCAGGTAATAATAAGCCGAGTCAGCCACGCTGGTTCGTGCGTAGAGGTATCCCAGATTATTCTGCAACTCACCATTTTTCGGAAACGCCCGAATCCCCCGCTGCAAGGTTTTAACGGCTTCGAAGAACAAGTTCGTCTGCAAATAGGTCTGGCTCAATCCAGCATAGTCCTGCGGTTGAGGTTGCTTCAACAAAGCCTGCTGATAAAAGAAAGCGGCTGCCGTCTGGTTGTTCTGCGCTACCGCCAGCGAGGCCAGCGCATAGTTCGATTTATGGTTTTGGAATTCCTGCTCCAAGGCAAGTTGGTAAAACGCATTGGCCGACTGTGGTTCGCCGGTAGCGGTATACACATCGCCCAGCCCATTGTAATAGCCCGCTACCCCCTGCCGGAAGGTAATAAGGCCACCCGACGCCAGCAAAACAGCAATACCGAAAACACCCGCCACTCGAAACAGACTTAATTCCAGCCGTTTAGGTTTGTACAGTATTCGATAAACGGGCAAATTTTCTGTGTAGATCGGCAGAAAATTGATCAGGATATACGCGATAAAAACCACCCCCATCGCCAGGTGGGTATACACGATTACATCTTCAAACATCTCGACCAGCGGGTCGTTGGCCGTCGCAAACGCGTAGGTGATCGTGAGGGTTGTGATCAGGGCCAGACCGGCGTAGAGATAAGCCCCGGCATCGCGAAAGGAGATCGAATCCTGCTGCTGAACCAACCGACGGAAACCCCAGACGCCAAGGACTACCGAAATCAGGTATAGAATAAAGGGACTGATCGCCAGCACATCCCAATCAATGGACTTCGTATTTTTCAACCAGATAAGAATCAGATTGACAAGGTACAGCGCACTAATAAACAGAAAGTTATTCAGCCCCAGCACCCGCCGTTGCCCAACCGGCACGTCACCTTCTGAACGTCCCGCCGATGTAAGCCAGACCAACCCGGCAATGATTTCGGTAGCAATAAAGAAGATAAAGCCAATACTGAACACCAGCAGTACCGGCATTCCGTAGCTCACGACCACCAAAGCCGGGAACTTAACCGGCGACAAAGCCCCAATTGCCAGCGCAACGGCAGCCATTAACAGCCCGAAGGTAACCAGCCGAACAGGAATAAGCTGATCGGCCCGAAAAGCGTGGAAGTAATAACTGACCGAGCCAAAGACGAACGTCAGCAGCAGAAACAAATAATTACCGCCAAGGCCCGGCAGACCAAGCATTTCCCAGCGAAAAAAGGCCAGCCCGAGAATAAGAATCCCCATGCTGACCAGGTAGCGAATTCGGTCGAACCGGGTTATGGCGCTCAGCAGCAGGACGAATGCCAGACAGATAGCACTCAAAAAAGCCGTAGCTAGGCCGGGGTGTGTTTGCATTGCTCCCGCAATAAACTGCTCGGAAACCGCATAGGCTTTCCCTTTAACGGAGTAGTCGAGCAGGCCATCGGAGAACGTATGTTGTATGATAGGAAGCTCGTTGAGTTCGCTCAGCACATCCCACCGAACAACGTTGCTTAACCCCCTTATCCAAGCAACTGCAAAGAGAACAATACTGACAATGAAGGCAATAAAGCAAATCAGATAGGCAAGCCGATACCCCCGGCTCCAATCTTTCCAGAAAAATAAGGATGACATGAAAGAGAAACGTAGTTAAAGGCGGGTTAGTGCCTACGGTCACCTCCTACAAGTCGTACTGGGTAATCACTTACTGCTGTCCGCCACTGATACCCGACACAACAGGAACCAGATTTGTAGTAGCCAGGCAGGGGCTTGCCAGAATTTTGGCATCTAGCGGAACACGCCACCGCATAGCCCCCGATGTAGTACTGAGGCAATAAAGACTGGCATCCTGACCACCGAAATAAACAAACCCATTGTAGACGATAGCACTTGAACTGATGATACCGCCTGTACCGAATTTCCAGCGCAACATCCCGGTGGCGGCATCCAGCGAATAAAAAGTCTTGTCTTCAACACCAACATAAACAGCCCCATCGGCAACGGTCGCGCTGGCGCTTATACGGCCACTCGCGCTAAATTTCCAGCGTTGCTTACCCGTAGCTACATCGAGCGCATAAAAGGTGTAATCATCACTGCCGATGTATACGATTCCATTAGCAACGGTGGGGCTGGATGTCACAGGACCACCCGTGCTGAATTTCCATTTGAGGGCTCCTGAAGCGGCATCAATAGCGTACAGGTTGTAATCGTTGGTACCGATATAAACGACTCCCCCCACCACGGCCGGACTGGATGTAATTTTATCTCCTGCGCTGAATTTCCACCGCTGCGAACCCGTAGCTGCATCGAGGGCATATAACGTCTGATCTTTGCTACCTGCATAAACCAGCCCATTGGCCACAACCGGGCTGGATGTAACCCCGCCCGCCGTGCTGAATTTCCAGCGTTGAACACCCGTCAACAGATTGATTGCATACAGATTCTGGTCTTCACCACCCACAAACACCGTAGTACCTGAAACCACCGGGCTCGACAGAATGCTGTTTCCCGTACTAATCTTCCATTTCTGAGCACCTGTCAGCGCGTCAAAAGCGTGAACATTGCCGTTTTCACTACCTACAAACGCCATGCCTGCCGCTACATAGGCACTCGACGAGATAGACGAGCCGGTTGACGTCCGCCACTTTATGGCGCCCGTCCCCCCATCAATAGCAAAGAAGTTGCCCACTGCATTACCAATGTATACCAGCGAGCCGCCATTGACGATAGTACTGGCCACACTAGCTGTAACAGTATAAGAGCGAATTAACCCATCCATGCCTGTAACGGTGTACGATACTGGCTTGCTAAAATCTTGGGCTACTGCCGAAGCTGGTGCTACAATTGCGCCAGGCGACAGCGTAATACCGGGTACCAATTTGGTTAAGTCCGACCCGGCCGGTACGGTCGCTCTGATACTATAAATAACGGAGTCGATAACACCTATAGCCGTCGGCGTTACATTGGTGAAGGCGAATGACTCAATAGACTTACCCGTTGTTACAGGCTGGCTATCAATAGACGTTTTACAGGCTGAAACCAGCAGAATAAAACCGGTCAGCCCTAATAGTGAGGTAGATAAAGTCCGAAACATAGGCACAGCATAGAATAGTGAGCGGACAGAATAGTCCATACATAATCAATGTTTTCTAACACACATTAATTAAGTGTCAGAAAACATCAATAAGTAACCCAGCATTTATAGTGCCAAACTCGTTTTATTGGTAGACAAACCGCTTACATCAAGGCATGTCTTCTACCCTCTGCCGGTCATCTTTGTAAGCCGCAACAGTTTAGCCGCCACCTCATCGGTGAGTTGATCGGGTTGCAGCCGCCATTGCCAGCTTCGACCGCCCAGGCCGGGCGTGTTCATCCGGTGAGTTTCATCGAGGTTCAACACATCCTGAATGGGCATAATGGCCAAACGAGCCACTGACTGCATCGTA
Source organism: Spirosoma sp. (assembly GCF_026391055.1). Classification (GTDB taxonomy): domain Bacteria; phylum Bacteroidota; class Bacteroidia; order Cytophagales; family Spirosomataceae; genus Spirosoma. The sequence continues at coordinate 47,694 of NZ_JAPLET010000016.1, forward strand.
AGCCGGCACACTTGGTCGACTACATTCTTCTCGGTTACTTTAATACCCAGATAATCATTCATCCGCTGGCGATGAAGCTTGTCAAGCTCCCGATACCAGCCTAAGGTTGTGTTGTTGTCATGCGTGCCGGAATAGACGACAAAGTTTTCTGCATGATTATGTACCGCATACGTCGAGGTAGGCATATCGGCACCAAAGCCAAACTGAACAACCCGCATACCCGGTATACCGTAATGCCGGAGATAAGGCTGAATATCGGCGGCCTTCGCCCCGAGATCTTCAGCAATAATGGGGAGCTGAACGAACTGCCGGTGCATGGCATGCATGAATGACTCGATGGGTGCTTTGACCCACTCACCTACTTTGGCCGTTGGTTCGCTGGCCGGGATTTCCCAATACACGGCGAAGCCCAGAAAATGGTCGAGTCGGGTCAGGCTATAAAGCGACATCTGATGCCGCAGCCGACGCATCCACCAGGTAAAGCCAGTGCGTTCGTGCTCAGCCCAATCATAAATGGGATTACCCCAGCGCTGTCCATCCTCACTGAAATAATCCGGCGGGGCACCGGCAACAAATAACGGCTGAAAATTTTCGTCCAGCTTAAACAGCTCCGGGTTTGCCCATACATCAGCGCTGTTGAACTGAACGTAAATCGGGATATCGCCAATCAGGTGAATCTTCCGGGTGTAACAATAAGCGGCCAGTTCATTCCATTGCCGCAAAAAGAAATACTGAAGTACCTTAATAACCTCAATCTCATCCTGTAACAAGGTGGCCTGCCGGGCCAGAGCGTCCGGCTCACGACGCACAACTTCGGTAGGCCAGCGTACCCACACAGGTTCCTTCGTTGACTCCTGCAAAGCCGTAAAGAGCGCGTAATCATTTAGCCAATCAGCCTGCCAGGCGCAAAAGCGGTCATAGTCGCTACGCTGGGCTGGTGTAGCATCCTGCAAAAATGTTTTAGCCGCCTGGGTCAACAGGGGTTGTTTCTTAATCCAGGCCGCGTGGAGCGTAGAAGGTACCGACAAGCTCAGCGCCGGTTCCATATCCCTGTCATCGTCAGACGAAGGTTCGGAAACACGTACATTCTGAATAGGTTGTTCGTTAAATACCGCCAGATCGTCGCCACTTAATAAATTTTCGTCGGCCAATTTCTCCAGACTAATCATCAATATATTGCCGGCAAAGGCTGATGGACTACTGTACGGGGAGAATCCGGAACCGGGATCAACGGGTGTGAGTGGTAAAATCTGCCAGTAGGTTTGCCCGGAAGCTTCCAGGAAATCGGCGAACCGGTACGCTTCGGGGCCTAAATCGCCGACGCCATGCGCCGAGGGTAACGAAGTAATATGAAGCAGTAAACCACTTGAGCGTTGTTGAAGCATGAAAAAGAATCGTTGAGTCGAAAGGTATCCGTCGATTGCGAGCCGTTTTAGGTCAACTATTGCCTGATTATGCTTGACTACTAACTGACCGCCAACGGCTACCGACTTGTTTTTGTACAAATCTGCTCCAGACCGCTTTTGTTCAGTTTTTATCGTAAAAACCTTATTGCCAAATGCATTCCCAGCTTAATCAACTAGAAAATGACTGGACTCTTCCTTGACCTTACGCGGTTTTTCTCCTACTTTTGCAGTCCCAAACAATGGGCAACTTTTAATTAACAGTATATCCTATACAAATGATTACGGCAACGGCAGTCAATACGGGTAAGATTACGCAAATAATCGGGCCGGTCGTGGACGTGAGTTTCGAGGGCGAAGGCTCGCGAATTCCCGCCATCCTGGACGCCCTCAAAGTAACTAAAGCCAACGGACAACAGGTCATTCTGGAAGTTCAGCAACACCTAGGCGAAGACCGTGTCCGGACTATCGCGATGGACTCAACAGATGGTCTATACCGCGGTATAGATGTTATTGACCTGGGCCATCAGATTACGATGCCTACGGGCGAAGGCATCCGGGGTCGGCTTTTTAACGTTGTTGGCGAAGCCATTGACGGTATTCCACAACCAACCACAACCGGTGTTGGCCTGCCCATCCACCGCTCGGCGCCTAAGTTCGAAGACCTGGCGACATCGACCGAAGTACTGTTTACCGGTATTAAAGTGATCGACCTGCTGGAGCCTTACGCCAAAGGTGGTAAAATTGGTCTCTTCGGTGGTGCCGGTGTTGGTAAAACTGTATTGATTCAGGAATTGATCAACAACATCGCTAAAGCGTACGCTGGTCTCTCCGTATTTGCAGGTGTTGGTGAGCGTACCCGTGAAGGAAATGACCTGCTGCGTGAAATGATCGAAGCCGGCATCATCCGCTACGGCGATGCCTTTAAACATTCAATGGAAGAAGGTGGCTGGGATCTGACGAAAGTCGATCTTCAGGAAATGACAAATAGCCAGGCTACCTTCGTTTTCGGCCAGATGAACGAGCCACCGGGAGCACGTGCCCGCGTAGCCCTGTCGGGTCTGACCATTGCCGAGCACTTCCGCGATGGCGATGGTGAAGGCGAAGGCCGTGACATCTTGTTCTTCGTTGACAACATTTTCCGGTTCACCCAGGCGGGTTCGGAGGTATCGGCTCTGCTGGGTCGTATGCCATCGGCCGTGGGTTACCAGCCTACGCTGGCTACCGAAATGGGTGTCATGCAGGAGCGGATTACGTCGACTAAACGGGGTTCAATCACCTCGGTACAGGCCGTTTACGTACCTGCCGATGACTTGACCGACCCGGCTCCGGCTACAACCTTTGCTCACTTGGATGCTACGACCGTATTGAGCCGTAAAATCTCTGAGTTAGGTATCTACCCTGCCGTTGACCCGCTCGACTCTACGTCGCGGATTCTGTCGGCCGAGATTCTTGGCGACGAACATTACAACACGGCTCAGCGCGTGAAAGAGATTCTGCAACGCTACAAAGAATTGCAGGATATCATCGCTATTCTGGGTCTGGAAGAATTATCAGAAGAAGATAAACTGATCGTAAGCCGTGCCCGTCGTGTACAACGCTTCCTGTCGCAGCCGTTCTTCGTAGCTGAGCAGTTCACCGGCCTGAAAGGGGTACTCGTTCCGATCGAAGATACCATCAAAGGTTTCAACGAAATCATCGACGGTAAGTATGACCACCTGCCCGAAGCTGCTTTCAACCTGGTTGGCACCATCGAAGATGCCGTTGCTAAAGGTGAGCGCCTGCTGAAAGAGTCTGGCCAGTAATTGCCTGTCTCCGTGTACGTTTGCATTAAAGGAACTTACTGTAAATGTACACGGAGTACAATCCTTCCTCCAGTCAAATTAGTGAAATAATTCAAACACACTTGTTTTATGAAAACGATTCGATTGAGGGTGGGATTAACCCTTTTGTCCGTTGGTCTCACAGCAGCAACGATTGCCCCGGCCCAGATTACGGTGCCAACTGCCCCCGTAACGTCACCAACAGTTGGTGGAGCGATTAAGGATTCGGCCGTTACGCCTGGTTCGTCGGCAACGATGGTTCAGGAAAATGCCAATGCAGCCACGGCTCATTTAGACAATGCTGTAGCTGCCCTTGGGAAGGGCGATAAAGCAACTACTACGCAGGAACTCCAGACCGGGATTTCGGCACTGGAAGCAGAAGCGCAGCAGCAACCAACTTCGTTTAAAGACAAGCTGATGGCTCAGGCTGGCAAATTAAAAGCTTTACTCCCGCTCATTCCAACCGGTGCGTTAGGAAGTGGTGTGTTAGTTAAAGCCGTTAGTCTGGCTAAACTGGCTTCTGGCGGCAATCAGCTTGAAGGCATTCTGACAGCAGGATCTCTGATCGGTAAAGGCAGTCAGCTAACCGGCGGTTTATCAAACATTGGGGGTGCCTTGTCGGTGTTGGGTGGTAGCAGTGCTACTACCGGTCAGTCGCTGATATCAACCGCTATGGCCACCATTGGCAAGCTGAATCAGGGTGGCCTGATAGCCAAAGCCGCCGAACCCGCGGCCAAAAGTCAGATCGGCAGCGTACTTAATTTTGTAAAAGGAGCCTTATAAAAAAATGAATAATGTACAATGAATAATACTACCAATCGATTCATTATACATTAGCCATTATTCATTGTACATTATCATGACACTAGATATCATTACTCCCGATCGTAAAGTCTTCTCCGGCGAGGCTACGGCTGTTACATTTCCGGGCAGCGAAGGTCAATTTCAGGTTCTGAATAACCATGCTCCGCTGGTGAGCACGCTGGACAAAGGTCAGGTTGTTGTGCAGACGGCCTCAGGTCAGCAAACTTTTACCGTCGATGGTGGTGTAGTCGAAGTACTTCAGAATAGAGTACTTGTACTTGCCGAAGCCATAGTTGCCTAGAGGATTTACTCTTTTTGACATAAAAGCGATTCACTTACACCAGGTGGACCGCTTTTTTTATTGCCACTTCATCATTTACCAGTTACTTTGTTACCGACTCCAGGTACAACCATGACCAAAAAACCGTTTATCGTTGGTATCACCGGCGGCAGTGCTTCGGGAAAAACGTCTTTTTTAAAAGGGGTTCTCAGTGCGTTCACAGAGGACCAGATCTGCCTGATTTCACAGGATAATTACTACCTGAGCCGCGACATGATTCCGGTCGACGATCAGGGAATACATAATTTCGATCTGCCCGAAACGATCAACCATCATCTCTACGCCGAGCACATCGGTCAGCTGCGTAATGGTGAAACCGTCATACAAAAGGAATACACGTTCAACAACCCGAACATCGTCCCAAAAATGTTGACGTTCCATCCGGCCCCCATCATCGTGGTCGAGGGTATATTCGTATTCCACTTCCGTGAACTAGCCGACCAGATGGATCTAAAAATATTCATCGACGCCAAGAACAGCATCAAACTCGAACGCCGGGTTAAACGCGACGCCGAAGAGCGCGGCTACGACCTCGATGATGTGATGTACCGCTGGAAATACCACGTAAAACCCACCTACCGGCAGTTTATCAAGCCTTACCGCGCCGAAGCCGACATTGTCATTCCCAATAACAACCATTACCAGAAAGGACTGAATGTAGTTATCGAATTTTTGAAAACGAAAGTATAACGTAGCGCGGGTTTCTACCCGCGCTACACTTCTATTACCACCCCATCACTTTCCGGGTAGCCGGTGCAGGTGAGCACCCAGCCTTCGCTCAAGTCGCGCTCGGTCAACACATCATTGATAGTCATGTGGATGCTGCCCGACGTACAACGGGCTACACAGGTGGAGCAGCGTCCGCCCCGGCAACTGTAGGGCAACTTAATTCCCTCATCAAGAGCTGCCTGTAAAACAGATTTATAGGCCGGAACCTGGATCTCAACTTCACGAAGCTCTCCCTCTCGTTGCCGGATACGCAGCAAAACCGTTCGGTCCTGCGCCAGAGCAGGCGGGGGCGTCAACACAACTGGTTTAATGACGAAATCTTCCCGCCGAATCTGGTCGGATCGAAACCCGCTAAAGATAATAGTGAACTGCACCGTCCGCATATAATCGCCCGGCCCACAAATGTAGAACCGGAGCGTCTGTGGGTCCGATGTACCGACCAGGTCGGGCAGCAATCGTTCGAGCATGACGTTGTTGAGCCGCCCGCGAAGGCCATTCCAGTCGTCAGACGGGTTGCTGAGCAAATAAATCAACCGGAATCGATTGGGGTATTGCGTCTGTAACTCGTCCAACTCGGTTCGAAAAATAATATTCGACTCACGGGGACTACTGTATAGCAGGGTGACCCAGCGGCTCGGTTCCGTCCACAAAACCTCCTTTATAATGGCGAACAACGGCGTTATACCACTCCCTGCACCCAGAAGCACTAAATCGCCCACGGTCTGTTGATCAACTGTAAATCGCCCGGCGGGGTGCAGACTTTTCAGTTCATCGCCAACCTGTAGCGTATTAAGCAGATACCGGGATATTTCGCCGTTTTCTACCCGTTTGATGGTCAGGCGAAGTGGCTCATCGGCCGCCGAACTAAGTGAATACGACCGCCGGACTTCATGCCCATTGTGAATAAGAATTAATGTCAGAAACTGTCCGGCCCGGTGCGGAACGGACCGCCCATCGACCGATTCCAGAAAGTAGCTTTTGGTGTCTGATGCTTCTGAATGAATACGCGTGATCCGCAGCGTAAGAAAATCGTCGGTCATGAACAGGTCTGCTTTATACCAAAACTAATCAAATGAGGGCGGATGTTTGAAAGCCCGGTTGATTTACTGAAATTCGCCCCGTTGCTGACATCATCTGTTTATGGTACAGCAATCGTTAAGAGTCACCGTCGTATAAGGGTGTTGTTACTGAAGCGTGACATTTTACCCTGATTCAGTGTTTACTATAAAATCGCTTTTAATCTTACTAATGGAAGCACTCCTGGAAGAAGTTCAGCGCGTTGGGTACGTCAACAAACCCGTTGCGGAAGACATAGATTTAGTGGCCGAAATTAACCGGCTCAAGAAAGAGAAAAATGCCGTTATCCTGGCCCACTATTATGTAGACGGAGCCATTCAGGATATTGCCGACTACATTGGCGACAGCCTCGGCCTCTCCCAACAGGCAGCCGCTACCCCCGCTGATATGATCGTCTTCTGTGGCGTCCATTTCATGGGTGAAACGGCCAAGGTTTTATCACCCGAGAAAAAAGTCGTTATCCCTGACCTTAACGCGGGTTGCTCCCTCGCCGATTCGGCTCCTGCGGATAAATTTGCGGCTTTTAAAGCCCAATACCCCGACCACATCGTACTCTCGTACATCAACTGCTCGGCCGAAATTAAGGCCTTGTCCGATATTATAGTTACCTCGTCCAACGCACTGAAGATTGTCGAGAGCTTGCCGAAAGATCAAAAGATCATCTTTGCACCGGATGCCAACCTCGGCCGTTTCGTCTCGAAGAAAACCGGGCGCGACATGGTGCTATGGGATGGCGCCTGCATCGTTCACATCGACATTTCGCTGGAGAAGCTGCATAAACTTCGGGCTGACTACCCCGAAGCCAAGTTCATTGCCCACCCCGAATGTCAGGAGCATATACTGAGTGAAGCCGATTATATAGGCTCAACAACGGCGCTGCTGAAATACGTAGTCGACAGCCCGGAGCAAACGTTTATTGTGGGTACCGAAGCGGGGATTCTGCACAAGATGCGGGAGGCCGCACCGCATAAGAAGATCATTCCGGCCCCGGCCAGCCAGAACAACACCTGCGCCTGTTCGGAGTGCCCGTACATGAAGATGAACACCATGGAGAAGGTCTATAACGCCATGCTCTACGAACAGCCGGAAATTATTGTACCGGAAGATGTGCGACTGAAAGCGTACGAGTCGGTGGCACGGATGCTGGAGTTGAGTAACTAGTTATCTGACAAACCCTTAAACACCAAGAGAATTATGAACTGGCGAGATTATATTGCTTCAGACCCAGCCATTATGTTCGGCAAGCCTGTTATCAAGGGTACACGTATTCCAGTGGATTTGGTTTTGGAGAAACTTGGTAACGGTGAAACAATACCTCAGTTAGTAGCATCATACCCACATGTTACAGAAGAAGGACTTTATGCCTGTCTGCTGTTCGCTTCGGAGACGATAAAAAACGAGGTTGTCTACGCCCATGCAGGATGAGCGTTCGTTTGTAGCCGACGAAAATTTCGATTTTGCTGTTGTCAAACAACTATGAGAAAACGGGTTCTCTGTCATTGCAATAGCCGAATCATTTTCCAGTATACCTGATACACAAGTATTACAAATTGCTGTAGACAGAAATGCTATTCTGCTCACAGAGGATAAAGATTTTGGTGAACTGGTCCACCGTCTCCGCATGAATCATTGTGGAATTTTGTTGGTCAGACTTTTAAAAATGAATAGTGCAGAAAAGTCAAAACGGGTTATGGAGGTAATTATGAAACAGGGGGATGAGCTAATGAATAGCTTCTCTGTATTAAGCAACGAACAACTCCGCATAAGACCTGCCAAATAAAAAATCAATGCCCCATCAATTCGATTTCTTAGTTATTGGCTCCGGGATTGCGGGCCTAAGTTACGCCACCAAGCTGGCCATGCACTTCGACAACCTGCAACAGGATGTGCGCATTGGCGTCATTACCAAAGTGCAGGCCGACGAAACCAACACCAAATACGCCCAGGGCGGTATTGCGGCTGTGTGGTCGGAGGATGACTCGTTCGAGAAGCACATTGAAGATACCATGGTGGCAGGCGATTTCCTGAGCGACCGCCACATTGTCGAGATCGTCGTCAACGAAGGGCCGGGGCGCATTCAGGAACTGATAAGCTACGGCACCCGCTTCGACAAGGAGCATGGCGGTACGGATTATGACCTCGCCAAAGAAGGCGGCCACTCCGACTACCGGATTCTGCACTTTAAAGACATTACCGGGGCCGAAATCGAGCGGGCCTTGCTCGAAAAAGCGAACTCGCTGAAGTCGATTGAGATTTTTACGCATTTCTACGCCGTTGAACTCATCACGCGCCACCAGCTTGGCGAAACCGTTCATCGGTACGACACAGACAATAAATGCTTTGGGGCTTACGTCCTGAACACCCAGACGGGTCAGGTCGAGGTGTTTCTGGCGAAAACAACGCTTCTGGCTACCGGCGGCATCGGCAACATTTACCAGAATACGACCAATCCCAATATTGCCACCGGCGATGGTATTGCGATGGCCTACCGCGCCAAGGGTATTGGCAAGGATATGGAGTTTATCCAGTTCCACCCCACGGCACTGTATGAACCGGGCAAAAAACCCAACTTCCTCATTTCGGAAGCTGTGCGGGGCTTTGGCGGCATACTCCGCACCCGAAAAGGCGAAACGTTCATGGAGAACTACGACCCGCGCCTATCCCTCGCCCCGCGCGATATTGTGGCCCGCGCCATCGACTCCGAAATGAAAAAAGCCGGTGACCCGCATGTGTACCTCGACGTGACCCACTGCGATTATGAGAAGTTTATCGAGCATTTCCCGAACATAACGGCCTATTGCCGCGAACATCTGGGACTCGATCTGCGGAAAGATTATATCCCGGTTGTTCCAGCACAGCATTACCTCTGCGGAGGCATCCGGGTCAATGAATGGGGCCAAACGAACATTCAGTTCCTGTACGCTGTGGGTGAATGCTCCTGCACCGGGTTGCACGGTGCCAATCGTCTGGCTTCCAACTCGCTGCTGGAAGCTGTTGTCTTTGGCCATCGGGCGTTCGAAAAAACGGTCGAGTTACTCGGCCAGGCTGCTATTCCCGATAATATCCCCGACTGGAACGATGCCGGAACTACCCACCCCGAAGAACTGGTATTGGTGACCGAGATGAAGAAAGAACTGGAGTCGATCATGTCGAACTACGTAGGTATTGTCCGCTCGAACCGACGTCTGAAACGGGCGATGGACCGACTTGAACTACTGTACCTGGAACACGAAGAACTGTACCGCCAATCGAAAGTATCGGTGCCCATCTGCGAACTTCGGAACATGATCGAAGTGGCCTATCTGGTCATTAAAATGGCGATGGCCCGGCGTGAGAATCGGGGATTACATTTTAATCTAGACAATGAAAAGTAATGTCTGGGCCAAGCCAGCGCTTGGCTCAGACGTTTATTTTACCCGTTCCAGCAGCTCATCGCGGTATGAGCCAGCCAGCGGAATCTGCGCTTTGCCGATGGTGAGCTGGTGCCGCTCTATTTTCTCAATGCGGTCGAGGGCCATGATGTAGGACTTGTGAACGCGCATAAACTGATCGGCGGGAAGCAGATCGATGGCTTCTGTGATGGTCATGCGGGTGAGGGCTTTTTTACCCGTTTCCTGAAACGTCAGATAATTACCTTCCGATTCCACATACTGTAACTCCTCCAGGTTGATCCGTACCCAGTCATAGCCGTCTTTTACGAAAACGAAGGGCGACTTTTTTGAATCGCCCGACAGGCGTTCGTAGGCTTTGTTGGCCGCCTGCATAAACCGCCCGAACGCGATGGGCTTCAGCAGGTAATCCAGCGCACTCAGTTCAAAACCCTGCAAGGCATACTCGGGGTAAGCCGTCGTAAACACCACCAACGATTTGTTACCAACTACCTGAGCAAAGTCCAGCCCCGTCAGATCGGGCATGTTGATGTCCAGAAAAATCAGGTCAACAGTTTCTGTTTTCAGGAAAGTAAGGGCTTCGAAGGCGTTCACGAACGTTCGTTTCAGGTCCAGAAACGGCACTTTACAAGCGTGCGCTTTGATAATATCGAGCGCAATCGGTTCGTCGTCAATGGCTATGCAACGGAGGGTAGGCGGCATGGGTTAAGACTAATTAATCTGTACAGTTGGTAGAATCCGGTTCAGGTATCTGTAGCTAACCAGGCACGTCAGCAAACAACCAATCAGCAAAGTGCCATACATTAAATCGCTGCCCATCCACTCGCGGGTCTGATTCTGGCTCATGTCCAGCGCTTCGTCAGTCAGCAACGTGAGCGAGCTGAGGCCATTGTTCACAAAATGCAAAAACATACAGAGTGTAAGCGAACGAGTACGATAATACAACCAGCCGAGCGCAATACCAATGAAAGCCGCGTTTAGCGCCTGAGCTGGAATGAGGTGAATAAGGCCAAAAATCACTCCCGACCAGATAATAGCTTTGGTAGGGCGGTAGTTTTTCAGCAAACCATCCAGGATAATACCCCGGAACAAAATCTCCTCCAAGATTGGCGCGGCAATTACTGCCGATACAACCATGTTTTTGTTGAACATTTTTTTTATCATCTCTTGCACGGCATCAGGCATGGGAATGGCGCTCACAATAGGCTCGGCCAGCACGCCCATCGCAATTAACCCGACCGCCGATACCAGATACGCCGAAACGGGAACCGACGCAAATGACAACGCACGGCTACCCCGCTTGCGGAACGCATACCAGATAGTGAGCATCATGCCAAGGGTATAAGCCAATGTTTGCCCTATGGTATCCAGAAAGGGCAGCCCGTAGTTATCGGCAACGGCCTTAAGGCCAATCATTGGTATGGCAGCGGGTATCTGCGCCAGAATAAATACACCCACCAACATCCAAATTTGCGTGAGCGTTGGATAGGCGTTTTCAGTGGGGTTAACTGGCTGAATATGTTCTTCAGCTAAATCGGAGGCAACGGTCGTCATGATCAGGTATAGTTACAGTTTAAAGCTTTATAGTCAAATCTATCAAAAAAGTATCGCTATTCTCATTAACCGTTAGCGTGTGCCGATCCGGATAGGCCAGCCTAAGCCGCTGACGAACATTAGCCATCCCCAGCCCGGTTCCTTTTTCCAGATCTGTACGGGCCAGAACGCTGTTTTCGGTGGTGAGGTGAAGCGTTCCCTCCTGTACGCGCAATCGAATGTGGACAAAGCAGGGATACTGCATACTGATGCCATATTTGAACGCATTTTCGATGAGCGGATTTAATAGCAGGGGCACAATTCGGGCGGGCTTCTCGTCCCAGTCGATGGTTACCTGAATGTCGATATTGTCCAGATTCGGGAGACGGAGCCGCTGCAACTCGACGAAATCATCAAGAAAACGGAGTTCCCGCTGAATATCGGTCGTTTGCAGCCGCGACTCTTCCATCACATAGCGCACAATACCCGATAGCTGCTGAATGCTCTCGGCCGTTCGGGGGCTATCTTCCAAAATGGCCGTGCCGTAGATGTTGTTGAGCGAGTTGAACAGAAAGTGCGGATTGACCTGGGCTTTCAACGCGTCGAGTTCGGCCTGAGTGCGCTGCTGAATAAGGGCAACTTGCAGCTTCCGGCTTTTCCGGAAGTCGACAATAAACCCGTAAACAACCATGTAAATAAGCAGCAGCGAGGTCAGAGTCGAAGCAAACATCTCGTTATAGGCTTTTGCCTCCCGCTTCCGGGCCAGGTCAAAATTCGCAAACAGTCTCGTCAGACCATCGCTTATAAGATTCCAGAACAGCAGCAAACAGACAATGTACAGAATGGTGTAGGCTATCTGATTTTTTTTGAACACATGCCGGTGGAATAGCACATAGTAGACATAAGCAATACCCGACAGTAACCCAACAATCACCAAAAGCCCAAATAGCCCGCCAATAATCGCTCCAATCAAGGCAGTTGTATCTTTCCGACCAGTATCCTTAAAGCCATCCTTGAATCCGCGGACAAAATCCCCAAAATCAGTATACAAGAGTATTACAATGCCTACGGCGATAACAATCCATATTCCCCATTTCTCCCAGAGAAGTATACGCTGGGGGGTGAGCCACTGTTGGCGGATGGGGTTGTTCGGTTGTTGCGTCACTTCCTTTAGCGTAAGTTCCATTTATGTTTAATCAAATTTAGAGTAAACAAATTGCTTCCGGTGTCATGGCGGCCAGTAATACCAGCGAATGTATGATGACGGCGTACCAGTAACCGTACTTCATTCGGACATAGCCGAAGTAAAAGCCATTGAGCAGCCACGTCATCAGGAAAAGAGGCAACAACAGCGCTTGCCAATGGTGCAGGGTGTATACATCGTCTATGATTTTCATGAAGCCATAAACTAAACCTGTTCCGTACAAAATCCATCGGAAGTTGGCTTTCCAGAACCGTTCGATACGGGCGAAAACGAGCGGCCGTTTCAGGTATTGACCCAATCCAAAGCTAATAGTTGCCCAAGCGATTACTAGCCCAAACCCGGCAAACGTTCCGGCTTCTTCTTTTAGGGGGCGGTAGAAATAGCCTAGTAAAATACAGAGCAAAAGGGCTCCTAAATTTCGTATTCGCTTAGGCGAGACCCGGAGGATAGATCGAAAAATAGCCTCCTCAATCATGACGGCTAGTACTGACGCCAATAGGAGCAGACCAACAGATGAACTGTAGCGTACCAGAAGTGGCCTGAAAATAGGCTCTCCCGTTATGAGCCGGGCTACGATAACATTCCCTGCCGCGATGAGCAGTACCCCCAATAACAGGGGATATGCAGTAAGAAACCGTTGGAGTGTCAGCGCCGTTTTTTGGCCGGGCCGGTCGGACAGGGGCTGGCGGTATTGTGGCCGACGAAGGTAATGCTGAAAATCAATGAAAGATGCTTGTAACGTTTCCATGAGATGACTGCAAGAGTAAGGGATTAAGAAATGGGAAGGATTAGTATTGCGCGAGGGTATCCGATTTGACGACCGGCATCACCGCCTGGCGGGGCGATGGCATAATTACGTGGGGTTGTTCGGAAGGGATAGGGCCATTTTTTTGACCTACGTTTTCGAGACCATAGTAGAAAGGAGATTCAGCCTGCTCCGTTTTCTCAGGCAGGATATGAACCTCTTGAATACTATCCATCTGAAAAACGGGCTGAACAGGAGTTGTTGGCCGTACGGGCTCGATGGACTCGTGTGTGCAGGCGGTGAACGAGATAGCGGCAAACAGGAGGGCGAAGGCGTTGGTAGTCGTTTTCATAAGATAAGGTCTGTAAATAGCTTGTGTTGAGGTTTACTTGTGTGTTCGGCATCAGTTGCGCCGTTTCGATGGATCAAAACAAGCACATGGATTCCGCCCCCTAAAATCAGTGTGATGAAGCCCCCGTACTTTGGGAGGAAATGGGCGAAGTTTGGGATGATGTCAGTACCTTTGACCAACCTGACTCGCCTTTACCGACATTTGGCAATCCATGAATCAGCAAGACATTATCGACTTCATACAACAAAGCGACAGCCCGAAAATCAAATACGGCTTTACCGATATTGACGGAGTGCTGCGTGGCAAGATCATTCACCGCCAGAAATTCTTGGATGGCCTGTCCGATGGATTCGGTTTTTGCGATGTCGTGTGGGGTTGGGACGTGTCAGACACGCCCTACGACAATGGCCAAACAACGGGCTGGCAGTCCGGTTACCCCGACGCGCCCGTTCGGCTGGATCTGGCCACCTTTCGGCAACTGCCCTGGGAAGACAACATCCCGTTTTTCCTGGCCGACTTTACCCCTGCTCCAGACAAACAACCTACGCATTACGCGCTGGCGGCCTGTCCGCGCAGTTTGCTCAAACGCATTGCCAGTCAGTGCACCGACATGGGCTTCCATGCCGAATATGCCCAGGAGTTTGAGTGGTTCAACTTCCGCGAAACGCCAAAGAGCTTGCAGGACAAGAGCTTTCAAAATCTGGAGCCGCTAACGCCGGGCATGTTTGGTTACTCCATCCTGCGCCCTTCCCTCGAAAGTGCGTTTTACCACGACCTTTTCGATATGCTGGGTCAGTTTGATATTCCGCTGGAAGGGCTGCATACCGAAACCGGACCGGGCGTGTACGAGGCCGCCATCATGCACGATGAAGTCGTTCGGGCGGCCGATAAAGCGGCTCTGTTCAAAACCGCCGTGAAGGAAATCGCGTATCGGCATGGCATCGTGGCTACGTTTATGGCCAAGTGGAACGCCGACCTGCCGGGTTGCAGCGGGCATATTCACCAAAGTTTATGGAATCCCGAACAGACAACGAACCTGTTCTATGATGCCACTCAGCCCGACAACATGAGTGAACTAATGCGCCAGTTCATAGCCGGGCAGTTGTATTGCCTGCCGCACATTACACCCATGTTTGCTCCGACTATCAACAGCTATAAACGGCTCGTTGAAGGGGCCTGGGCACCCACCACCGTTACCTGGTCGGTAGATAACCGCACTACGGCGCTTCGGGTATTAAACCACAAAGAAGCATATACTCGGGTGGAGCATCGGGTATCTGGGGCCGATACGAATCCTTATCTGGCCATAGCTGCCTCGCTGGCGTCGGGTTTGTACGGTATCCGGCATAAACTGTCGCTGGATATACCGGCCTCGGTTGGCAATGGGTACACAGATAAACGAAACGGCATCCTACCCTCAAATTTAGCTGAAGCGACGCACGCCATGGCCCATTCGCCAGTGGCGACTGAACTGTTTGGCGCTGAGTTTGTTGACCATTTTACCCGCACCCGCGACTGGGAATGGCGGCAGTACATCCGCCAGGTCAGCGATTGGGAATTGAAACGATATTTTGAAATTATTTAGTGATGTTGGTGTAGTAAGTACTATTGGTAAAGGGGTGCAGTAAGGTCTGCAAATTAGTTGACTTACTCCATCTATTTCCCTGCTACACCCCTTTACCAATGTAAAATGCGCCTTGTTGATTATTCATCGATTATAAAAAAAGCCTGGGCAGATTTTGATGGGTCTGTCCAGATTGATACTATAGAAGATATCAGTGCCAAAGTTTCGACCAATCACGTCTTCAGAGTTACGTTTGAGGATGGCGACCACATTATCGCCAAACTGTCCTATTTCGGTAAATACGAGCAGTTTCTGGAAGATCATCATATTATTCATGCGCTGGCGAATAATCTGCTTTATCCGTTTGAGAACGTACTAGCCAAATCGCTGGTCCGCGACGGCCATGTATATACGTACCGGCATCGGGATGGGTTTATTGATGCCTGGGTCGTGTTCTATAATCCAATTCGCATTCAGTTGAAGTTACCCCGTCGGCTGGAAGACCACCACATTCAACTCCTCGGTCGTGAAGTAGCCCGGTTTCATAAAGCCTGTTCACGGGTTAGCCCGGTGCTGCCTAAATCGAGTAAAACCCTGCGGTCTGATGTGTGGGATTTGCTCGATCTGCTGGAAACCGAAACTGGCCAGTTTGAACACCGGATGCACATCGATGAATTGAAAAACCAGTGCGAACTATTCCTTGCAAATCGCCAGAAACTGGTTGCCGGAACGGTCGAAACAATGCCCGTATTTGTGGATTGGAACATCGGCAATTTCTCGGTTACCAATGATCTGGAGCTTTATTCCCGTTGGGATTATGATTGGTTCCGGATTAGTTACCGGGTCATGGATTTCTATTTTTTCAGCCGTGTTGTTTCGAATGCAGGTGATCGAACGGTTTTTAGTTACGTGATCGGTCCCTTGATGGAAGACCGTTTTTTACTGTTTTTAAAAGAATATCATCGCATTTTCCCCCTTACCGAAAACGAAATTCGGTTTTTACCCGAGGCTTATCGGTTTTTCATACTCAACTATGTCATAAAATACGGTCGTTATTTTTTCCACCGTACCTACGCCATTAAGCTCCAGCAGGAGGCCTACGACATTTATTTCCCATCAATTGACTCTTTCGATGCGGACAAAATTCTGAAGGCGTTGGGTATTTAACCGCCCTGGCGGTCTGCGTAAACGTGACCGACATAAACGATCTGGCTGTACTGCTTGAAGCTATTCGGCAGGGAGATCAGGAGGCTTTCCGGCAGTTGTATGAACGAACCAAAACCCGGGTTTTCAACCTGGCGCTTGGTTATGTCCGAAACCGCGAGGATGCCGAAGAAATCACCCAGGATGTATACGTAGAGTTATTTCGGTCGGTCGGGAGCTTCAACGGCGACGCCAGCCTGGCAACCTGGCTCTACCGCATTGCGGTCAATAAATCGCTCGATTTCCTCAAACATCAGAAGCGCCAGAAACGCTTTGCCTTCCTGACGAGCCTGTTTGATTCGCATACGGGCGAAACGCTCTACCAGCCCACCGATTTTTCGCACCCTGGTATCACACTGGAAAACAAGGAACAGGCTGTTATCTTGTTTAAGGCCATCGACACGCTTTCAGAGAAACAGAAAACAGCCTATATCCTCACTAAAGTAGAAGGACTAACCAATGTTGAAACGGCGGCTATCATGCAAATCAGCGTTGGTGCTGTTGAGTCGTTATTACAACGAGCCACAGAGAACCTAAAAAAGCAACTGGCAGGTTTCTACAAAACGCTAAATGGTTAACCGTACCCACGGGTTTCAACCCATGTTTTTCAGCATACGTATAAACTCAACTCGTATTTTTAGTAGATGAATAAACACGGATTGAAACCCGTGGGTACAGTTAATTACAATTCACCTTCATGCCGTAGGAATCGCTTACTCTTATCGTCTAACGCACTATGGAACCCAAACAAGAGAAATGGATAAATGATATACTGGACAGCTTAGATAACCTCCAACGGACTGAACCAAATCCATTTTTGTTTGCTAAAATCCGTGATCGGCTGCTTTCAGCACCACAAACTGTATACGTACCAACCCGAACCGTGTGGCTGGCTGCGGCCTCTTTTGCTTTGTTGACCTTACTAAATGTACATCTATCGACGCAACAGTCGGCATCGACAAACGCAACGGCCAGCGCATTGAATACGGTGGTAACCGATATGCAGCTTTACCCGGCAACGACTCAATTCTACGACGTATGGAGCGAACTAAACTACTAACCTTTGCCGTCGTCGGCCTGCTTCTTCTCAACCTGCTGACCGTCGGGTTTCTTTTCTTTAAGCCTGAGCAGGGACCTCCTGGCAGACCCGGTGCAGAAGGTCCCGCAGCCGTAATTATCGAGCGGCTTCATTTGGACGCCAGCCAGCAGGTGCGCTACCGCCAACTGGTTAAGGAGCATCAGGAACACACTCACACATTGAACCAAAAGACGGCGCAATTATACCGCACCTACTACGGTTTGCTGGAAACTCCTACCTACGATGCCAGACGGGCAAATTCTCTGAGCCAACAAATTGCAGACAACCAACGGTCGATAGCTCAACTGAACTTCGATCACTTTACGCAAATTAAATCCCTATGCCGCCCCGACCAGCAGGAAGATTTCAATCGGTTGGTCAGTGATTTAGCCAGACTCTTTGGCCGTCAGCAACGCCCACTCGGACAGGGTCGCCCCGGTATGGGTGGCCCACCGCCGGGAGCGCCCGAAGATTTGGCACCTCGCCCGTAGGAATTACGAAGCGGACAGCGTCTAACGGTATTGAGTGACGAGGTTGTACTAAGCAGCAAGATGCTGTTTGGTACAACAAACCACCCATTAAACCGTCAACCAACATAGCTTATGAACATGCTGTCAGCCGCATCTAAATCGAGTATTCTGCTTCTGCTTTTTTCATTCGCAGCATTTATAGCCTGTCAGAAAAGTAATGATTCTGTTTCTCCTTCAATCACCACTACAACCGGAACAACAAGCTCAACGGCTACCAGTATCGGTACGGGCGTTCCGGACGTGTACAAAAAGATTTACGGAGCTACCGAGATTTACGTAGAAGGAACCAACATTGTTATCAAGACCAAGGGACGTCCCGACCACAAAAGTCCATATTACCAGGGAACAGCTTGGGAAAGTACCCTCTATGAATCCTATAACGGTACAAATACTAAATACGCCATTAACCCTAACCGGATTGCCGAGGTAAACCTGACGTTCAAAATACCGATGAACCCGGTCGTTGATGCAGTCCATGCCGAAACACCGCTGGGAGCCATCGGGGTCTCCCTGAACGGTGTTGCTTTTTTTAATCAATACGCAGCGCAGCGGGCCGTGTTAACGAACGAAATAAACGGCTTCGATCAGTACAACGGGCACCCACAGCAGCAGGGGCAGTACCATTACCACATTGAGCCAACCTATCTGACGAAAGCGAAAGGCAAAGATGCACTGCTGGGTTTTCTGCTGGATGGATTTCCGGTATACGGCCCGGTAGAAAATGGCAAAACCATCACCAATGCCGATCTGGATAAGTATCACGGACACACGGGCGCGACGGCTGACTATCCGAACGGAATCTATCACTATCACATCACCGCCGAAGACCCTTACCTCAATGGCAGCGGATATTATGGTAAAGCGGGCACTGTCACGCAATAAGTTGAGCCAGATAGCCGCGCTGCTGCTCATGTTAGGCAGTTGTAGGCAAAGCGCACCGGCTACCACCATTCCGCATGTATATGCTTCGGCAGACCTGCGCGGATGGCAAAAGCGGGAGGGTAAATTATGGCGGCAAGACACACTCTTCAGTGGCTGGTATTATCAGCTCGGGCCTACCGGCGATACCACTTTTTTAGGTTCGTATTATCTAGGCAAGGCTGAGGGACCTCACCGGCAATGGTATTCAAACCATCAGCTAAAGGAGATTCGCCATTATAAGAATGGCTGGCAGGAAGGTGAGCAACACGGCTGGTACGAGTCGGGCAAACCGGCCTTTATTTATCAGTTTAAAGGCGATGTGTATGAAGGCAGTCGAAAAGAATGGTATCCGAACGGACAGCCAGCACAAGATGGCCATTACCATGAAGGACATGAACATGGCTCACAAAGGATGTGGTACGCCGATGGAAGTCCAAAAGTAAATTATGTAGCCCGAAACGGCCGTAACTATGGATTTACAGGAGTTAAGAACTGTGTTAATGTCTGGGATTCGATTACTGTTTCACACTAGTATCGCGGTCGTTTGGGCACTAAGTCTGGTTGCGTGTCATAAACAGGAATCAGCAGGCGATACGCACG
Organism: Spirosoma sp.; assembly: GCF_026391055.1. GTDB lineage: Bacteria > Bacteroidota > Bacteroidia > Cytophagales > Spirosomataceae > Spirosoma. Next base: position 66,989 of record NZ_JAPLET010000016.1, read on the forward strand.
CGTCGTCTACTGAAGAGGCTGTCCCGTATTACAACACACCAGATTTTACGCCCGTATGGCTTAGCGATCCGGCTGATGTAAACGCTAAAATCACCCATCGAACGGGCGACTTCAGCTTTCGCGACCAGACAAATACGCTCGTTACTCAGCAAGCTCTGGCGAATAAAATTCACGTCGCCAATTTCTTCTTTACGGCCTGCCCGACTATATGTCCGAAGATGACCAACCTGCTCAGGGCAGTTCAGGATACTTTCCGGCATGAGCCCCGAGTAGCGTTGCTTTCCTTCAGCGTAACTCCCTGGCTAGACTCAATACCACGGCTTCGTAAATACGCTGCTGAGAAGGGAGTTATAGCCAATAAATGGCACCTGCTTACCGGCGATCGGGGCAAACTTTATACGCTGGCCCGCCAGTCATATTTTGCCGAGGAAACCATCGGTTTCACCAAAGACTCTACCGAGTTTCTCCACACAGAACATATCATTCTCGTCGACCAGAATCGTCGAATTCGAGGGGTTTATAATGGGACGCTGCCGCTGGCTATAGATCAATTAATTACGGACATCAAATTGTTATTAGGAGAAATCTGATAAAAAATTCGGGCCGCGTCGTACTTTTACCAATAATCTATTGCCTGCAACGCCCCTCGTTACTATTCGCTGACGGGAGAGCCGGACGTTGTGATCCATTTTTCCGTGTGCCCTCATGCAGACTACCGATTTCAAAACCGTAGCAGAAAAATATAAGGTTATCTTCTTCGATGCATTCGGCGTGTTGAAAAACTCAGAGGGGTTATTACCTGGTATAGAGCACACCTTCAACTGGCTTCAGGAAACCGGCAAAGAGTTTTACGTACTTACCAATGATGCGTCGCGCGGGCCGCATGAGCTTGCCGAGTCCTATTACAGACAGGGCTTTTACGCCATACAACCCGAACGCATTATCTCGTCCGGTATGCTCGCCCGCGAATACCTGGACCTGAAAGTACATAACGGCACCGTTGCCTATCTGGGCACCGAAAAGTCAGCTCATTATCTGGAAACGACAGGCCTCAAAACACTGCCCATCAGCCAGGTCGATTTGAAAGATGTAGCCGATATTAATGCCCTTGTTTTACTCGATGATGAAGGGTTCGACTGGAATACCGATTTAACCAAAACGGTCAACCTTCTTAGAAAGAGAAACATTCCGGTCATTGTGGCGAATACCGATACGACGTACCCTGTTTCAAAGACCCGTATTGCCATTGCGATTGGTGCCGTAGCCAAAATGATTGAAACCATCGTTGGAAAACAGTTCATCCGGTTTGGCAAGCCCGATGCGCAACTGTTTATGTTTGCCTACGAAAGACTAAAGACTGACGATAACATCAGCAAACGGGATATTCTGATGGTTGGCGACACCCTTCGAACGGATATTTTAGGGGGTAATAAATTTGGGCTGGATACGGCCTTAGTATTGACCGGGAATACCCAGCCACAGGATGCCGAGGTCTTAATTCGCAGTACCGGCATTATTCCTACCTACATCTGCAAGTCGGTAATCATTCGGTAAAGCGGCTGCCATTTACCATTTAACAAGCTTTTAGTGAAGCAAATACCCCGCTCAGCAGCCTATATACGAGCGATTCATCCGCTAAAAAATTGTTTGATAATACAAAGGTAAATACGTTTCTTTGCGCAGTTTTTTAACTCGAACAGACTACTAAAATGTCGGACATTGCACAGAAAGTAAAGAATATCATTGTTGAAAAATTAGGCGTTGAAGAATCAGAAGTTACGCCAGAGGCAAGCTTCACCAACGATTTAGGGGCCGATTCGCTCGACACAGTTGAGCTGATCATGGAATTTGAAAAAGAATTCAACCTGCCTATTCCTGACGACGAAGCTGAGAAAATCTCTACCGTTGGCCTGGCCATCGAATACCTGGAGAAAAACATCGGTAAATAAGTCGCAGTAAGATCAAGCAAACGTCATAACGAATACCTCGGTACCTGTCCAATTGACTGAATTGGAATTGGTACTGGGTGTTGAAGCCAACGCCAACAAATACGGTATCGGCGTTGTTTTTCTTTTTTCATTTCGTAGTAAACCCGTATGACAATCAAGCGCGTAGTAGTGACCGGCCTCGGTGCGTTGACACCGATCGGCAATGATGTAGCCTCTTACTGGAACAGCTTAGCCGCCGGTGTAAGCGGGGCCGGTCCCATTACAAAGTTTGACGCCAGCAAATTTCGCACGCAGTTTGCCTGCGAACTCAAGGGCGTAGATGTTACTCAATTTATTCCCCGACAGGAAGCCCGTAAAATGGACGCGTTTACTCATTACGCGCTCATTGCTACCGACGAAGCCGTGCGTGATTCAGGATTAAACCTTGACACAATCGACAAAAACAAGGTGGGTGTTATCTGGGGGTCTGGCATTGGCGGCCTTAAATCCTTCGAGGATGAGATGATCGACTATGCCAAAGGCGACGGTACACCCCGCATTAACCCATTCTTTATTGTCCGCATGATTGCAGACAGTGCGTCGGGCCAGATTTCTATGCGGTACGGCTTTCGGGGAACAAACTACGTAACCGTTTCGGCCTGTGCCTCGACAAACAATGCCATTATTGATGCCTTCAACTATATTCGGTTGGGCAGATTGAACATGTGTGTGGTAGGTGGTTCAGAAGCCGCAGTTACTCGGGCAGGTATTGGTGGATTTAATGCCAACCGGGCCCTATCTGAACGCAACGACTCGCCCCAGACGGCATCGCGGCCTTATGATAAGGATCGGGATGGTTTTGTACTAGGCGAAGGAGCTGGCTCACTCATTCTGGAAGAATATGAGCATGCCCAGTCTCGTGGTGCTAAAATATATGCTGAGTTAATTGGCGGGGGGATGTCGTCTGATGCCTATCATATTACCGCCCCTCACCCCGATGGTCTGGGTGCTTTCCTGGGAATGCAGGATGCACTGGCCGATGCGGGAATTGACCCAACTGAAATCGACTACATTAACACGCACGGTACATCAACACCCATTGGTGATCCTCAGGAGTTAAAAGCCATTCATCAGTTATTCGGTGAACATTCGTTTAAGTTGAACATCAGTTCAACGAAGTCGATGACAGGGCATTTACTGGGTGCCGCCGGAGCCGTTGAAGCCATTGCCTGTATTAAAGCACTGGAACATCAGCTTGTTCCGCCAACGATTAATCACTTCACCGACGACGACGAGATTGACCCCCGCTTTAACCTAACGTTCAATACCGCACAGGAGCGCTCCATGACAACTGTGATGAGTAATGCGTTTGGCTTTGGCGGGCACAACGCCATCGTTATCTTCCGTAAACTTAGCTGAGTCGTGCAAATCGCTCTGCCCCGTAGTTTATTCAATCCTCTCGACTGGTTCAAGCGTGGCAGCGCTGATCCGCGCAAAAATCTGCGCCGGTCCATTGCGCATATCATTGGCGCACGCCCATCAAACCTTGGCTTGTATCAATTGGCGCTCCGCCATACATCGGCGTCGAAAGCGACGGCTATTGAGGGGTTTCGGGAATCGAACGAACGGCTGGAGTATCTGGGCGATGCCGTGCTGGGTATGGTTATCGCCGAATTTCTGTTCAAGAAGTATCCATACAAAGATGAAGGCTTCCTGACGGAGATCCGTTCCCGAATTGTTAACCGGGAAACTCTAAACGGAATTGCCCGTAAAATTGGCCTCGATCAGCTCATTGAATATGACGGAAGTCGGACGCGCAGCCTGCCCGCTCGTACATCCATGTATGGCGATGCGCTGGAAGCGCTGGTTGGCGCGGTGTATCTGGATAAAGGGTTTCGGTTTTCACGCCGATTTATCCTTAAAGATTTGCTGGCCCATTACGATATTGAGTCCGTCGTCCAGAACAATGGCAACTACAAGAGCCGTCTGATTGAGTGGGCGCAACGCGAAGGCAAAGAAATCCGCTTTGAAATTGTTTCTGAAAAAGGGAACAGCCATTTCCGCGAGTTCATTTCGCAGGTTGTCATCGACGATGAGCCATTTGCTACAGGAAGCGGTTACAGCAAGAAAAAAGCCGAACAGGCCGCAGCCGAAAAGGCTTTCGAAATGCTGACAACCAAATAGGTCACGACTTCAGGCTGGCGATAGCCATAAATTAACCATGAGCCACTCCGCCAGAGTGGCTTTTTCTATAGGACACGCCCGCCACATTGGCACAAATAAGACTGTTTTTTCACATCCGGAATGACAAATTTGCCGGAATCAGGGTCATTCAGGCTATGGCATGAAGTTTGAAAAATACCTATCAGAACCTATTAACTAATTCTCAACTTAAAATCTTGATTAGTCATGAATCCGTTAATGCGCACGAACAACCACTTACCCTCGTTGATCGAGAACTTTTTCGGCCGCGACATGAACGACTTGTTCAACACAAATGGCTCCGGAGTAGCAAGCGTTCCAGCCGTAAACGTGCTTGAACACCAAGATGGATTCCGGATCGAAGTAGCCGCACCGGGTCTTAAGAAAGAAGATTTCAAACTTAATCTGAACCACAATAACCTAACAATTTCAGGTTCGCAGGAGAGTCAGAAAGAAGACCAGGATAAAAATAATGAGCGGTATACGCGCCGGGAGTTCAGTTATTCATCCTTCCAGCGGACGTTCACACTGCCGACGTCAGTCGATGCCGACAACATTCAGGCCGCTTACACGGATGGTGTGTTGAAGATTAACATTCCCAAGCGCGAAGAAGCCAAAGTAAAACCACCCCGGCAAATTGAAATAGGGGGTTAATTCAGTCGATTAAGCGCAAGTGTTAAAAGCCCGTGAGTCACCCACCCACGGGCTTTTAGTCAATCAAAAAGCTCTTTAACAAACTGCTGTTAAATTTTGTTAAGGACGCACAATACCCGGATTTTTCGGAAGCTTCTTTCCGTTATACTACCAGCAGACAACATCTGGCCTTAACACAAAAAGAGAGTACTTAGATTTTCCCATTAACTATGAAAAGCAACTGGAAATTATTAGCGTTGATGGCACTCCTGTCGAGTGTAATAACGCTGGCCGCTTACAACCTGTTGGGCTTCAACAACCGGGATGTAATTCTTAACGAAGCGTCGCCTATTCAGCAGATTACGGGCCGTCTGGCATCTATGCCCGGTGGACCGAGCGCTGCACCTGGTGACTTCTCTACGGCTGCCGAAGCCGTAACGCCAATGGTTGTACACATTCGCACAACCATGACCCGTACTGTACGTCAGCAACAGGTTCCCGACATTTTCCGGGAGTTCTTTGGCGATGAATTTGGTGGTGGTCAGCGGCAGCCGCGCCGTCAACAGGGCCAGGCATCTGGCTCGGGTGTGATCATCAGCAAAGACGGTTATATCGTAACCAATAACCACGTGGTGCAGGATGCCGATGAGGTTGAGGTCATCATGACAGACAAACGCAGTTTTAAAGCGAAAGTAATCGGTACCGACCCCCTGACCGACCTGGCGGTTATTAAAGTAGAAGCCAACAATCTGCCAGCTATTACCCTGGGCGATTCTGACGCCCTGAAATTAGGCGAATGGGTATTGGCCGTTGGTTACCCACTTGATCTCGAATCGACCGTTACGGCCGGTATCGTGAGCGCAAAAGGTCGCCGGATCGGTATCCTCGACCAGAACATCAGCAAAACGGATGCGAAGCCCGATTCACCGGTTGAAGCCTTCATCCAGACGGATGCTGCTATTAACCCTGGTAATTCAGGTGGTGCGCTGGTTAACCTGCGTGGCGAATTAGTCGGTATCAACTCGGCTATTGCTTCGGCAACGGGCTATTACAGCGGCTACGGCTTTGCTGTTCCGGTATCACTTGTAAAGAAAGTCTCTGCCGACCTGCTCAAATATGGTAACGTCCAACGCGGTTATATCGGCATTCTGCCAATTGAGCTGAACAGCACGGTAGCTAAAGAAAAAGGTGCGAAAATTGGTCGTGGTATCTACGTCGAGAGCGTTGTTGAAAAAGGTGCGGCTGAAGCCGCTGGTCTGAAAAAAGGTGACGTCATCGTAAAAATGGAAGGCCAGCCGCTTGATTCAGATGCGCAGATGCGGGAAATCATCGGTCGCCGTCGTCCGGGTGATGTGGTTAACGTAACCGTTAACCGGGATGGTACCGAGCGCGACTTCAAAGTCGAACTTCGTAACCGGAATGGTGGCCGGGATGTGATCAAAAAATCGGATGTTACCGCAGCCAATACCTCATTAAGTACGCTGGGTGCCAGCTTTGAAGAGCTGTCAGCTCAGGAAGCAAAACAGCTTGGCGTTACCGGCGGAGTTCGGGTCAAAAAAATTACCGATGGTAAGTTAGCCGAAACCGATATTGAGGAAGGTTTCATTATCGTAAAAGCAAACGGTAAGAACGTCAAGACGACGAAAGACCTGCAAGCCATCATGTCGACCGTTAAAGAAGGCGAAGGCCTGATGCTGATCGGCATGTACCCCAACAGCTCGCGGATGTACTACTACGCCGTTCCGGTGTAATTGAAGTTAGTAAGTCAGTAAGTTTTTGTGCGGTCGGGTTTAAAAACCCGACCGTTTTTTTTTACACGCTGGATATATAAAAAGCGTCGGATTGAGGAACCCGACGCTTCAAAAAGCTATTTTGACTTACCGACTATTACTCAAAGTAATTCAATACCTGATGGCCACTCTTGGCGAGGAGCTGATCACGACGGAACAGGTCAATATCAGCGCTCATCATATCTTTTACCAGCGCCGGAAGGTCGTATTTGGGTTTCCAGTTCAATTTGGTCATTGCCTTAGTTGGATCACCCAGCAGCAAGTCAACTTCGGTTGGGCGGAAATAGCGTGGGTCAATACAAACAACGGGCTTACCAATCTCTACAGCAAAATCCGGGTTTGTCGAACTAACGACAGTGCCTACTTCTTCAACGCCTTCGCCCGTAAACTCCAGCTCTACTCCAATTTCAGCGAATGACATCCGGACAAAATCCCGAACGCTGGTTGTTACACCCGTCGCAATAACGAAATCCTCCGGCTTTTCCTGCTGAAGGATCAAGTACATGGCTTCTACATAATCTTTGGCATGGCCCCAGTCGCGCAGGGAATCCAGGTTACCCAGGTACACTTTATCCTGAAGGCCCAGTCCAATACGTGACACAGCCCGGGTTATTTTACGCGTTACGAACGTTTCGCCCCGTAATGGTGATTCGTGGTTGAACAGAATTCCGTTGCAGGCATACATATTGTACGCTTCGCGGTAGTTGACCGTAATCCAGTAGCCGTAAAGTTTGGCTACAGCATAGGGAGAACGTGGGTAGAAAGGGGTTGTCTCCGACTGTGCATGGCCCTGAACGCCACCGTATAGTTCGGAGGTAGATGCCTGATAAATACGGGTCTTTTCGGTTAGGCCCAGTAATCGAACGGCCTCCAGAATACGTAGCGTACCGATACCATCTACTTGAGCCGTGTACTCGGGCTCATCGAAGCTAACCCGCACGTGCGACATAGCACCGAGGTTATAAATTTCGTCGGGCTGTATCTCTTGAATGATTCGAATAATATTGGTCGAATCGGACAAATCACCGTAATGAAGTTTAAAGTGCACGTTTCTCTCATGCGGGTCTTCGTACATATGATCAATCCGCTGGGTGTTGAAAAGTGAGCTACGGCGTTTGATGCCATGCACTTCATACCCTTTCGCTAACAGTAGCTCGGCCAAATAAGCCCCATCTTGTCCGGTAACTCCGGTAATTAACGCTTTTTTCATTGCATTCTGTAACTGGCGTGGCCAATTCCTAAATTTCCATTATACTGCCAAAGATAACCTATGTTACTAAAAGTCTGTAACTTATTTTATTTTATCGACAAGCTCCGCCGTATGTCTACTTTGTCTGGCTGAAGCTGAGCAGACTCAATCATGCGTTTGACTAAAGAATAATAGCGCTCGGCATCCATACGACGCATGAAGTCACCAATTTTCAGTCGGTAGGTAGGCTGGTTATAGCTCAGATAGGGATTCAGCTCCGGAAAATTCTGCGTGATAAGCTGACGAATGGCATCCACTTCCTGGCGTTGCGTGCCTACGTATACCTGAATGCGAAAGCCGGGCGCATAGCGTATCGACCGATTCTGTGTGGCAATGGTATCGAGCACCATATCGAGCCGCCGGTTTATGTGCATGGCCTCAATAGGCGCAGCAGGTTTGCGGGTTTCGGGTTTACGGACAGCAGGTGCCGACGTTGTAGATGTTGTCGGTGCGGTTGTAGTACCGGAAGCGACCGGCATAGACCGATAAACAGGGCGTACCGACGATAAGTCTTCGTTATAACTATTGTAATCAACTGTAGCCCGGCCCGACGTAACGGTGCGGTTGCTTGCACAGCCTGTCATTATCAGCAAACCTAAAATAAGTACACTGCCAATTTCACCCTTCATAACTAGTCATTTATAGGAAACAAAATTAACCTTTTTGTCATTGTAATACCCTAAACCTCGGGTAACCCTATAAACCCATCCTCTATTTTGGTTAATTTTGGGCATTCATCATGTAAACTACATGCTAAATTTACAAAGCCACGTATCGCTCAAGCCTTACAATACATTCGGAATTGATGCCAACGCGCGGTATTGGGTTGAGATTAGTCATGAGGAAGACCTCCGGACCTTACTTCAGTTGACTGAATTTATTGATCAGCCCAAACTAGTTCTGGGTGGAGGCAGCAACGTACTGCTGCGTCATGACTTCAGCGGACTGGTCGTTAAAATTAACATTCAGGGTATTGAAGCTGTTCGTGAAGACGACACCCATGTTTATCTGACCGCCGGAGCGGGCGTTAGCTGGCATGAACTAGTGCAGTTTTGTGTCAAACAAGGCTACGCGGGCATGGAGAATCTGTCCCTCATTCCGGGTACTGTTGGGGCAGCTCCAATGCAGAACATAGGTGCTTATGGTGTTGAGCTGGAGCAGATATTCGAGTCGCTTACCGCCGTTCATATACGCACCGGTGAGCGAAAGACGTTTACCCATGCCGATTGTGGGTTTGGCTACCGCGAGAGTGTTTTCAAGCGGGAATTAAAGGGCCAGTACATCATCACAGGTGTAACGTTTCAGCTTAACAAGCAACCTACGTTTCATACCCGATACGGCGCCATTCAGGAAACACTGGTAGAAATGGGCGTAACAGACGATACGCTCTCCATCAAAGCCATTAGTGAAGCCGTTATCCGAATCCGACGAAGTAAACTACCCGACCCGGCACAAATTGGCAACGCGGGGAGTTTTTTCAAAAATCCGGAGATTCCTAAAGCCCAATTTGATGCGCTGAAGACTGAATTTCCAGACCTGCCCGGTTACCCAATGGGCGACGATGTTGTGAAAATTCCGGCGGGCTGGCTCATTGAACAAGCGGGCTGGAAAGGCTATCGTTCCGGCGACGCGGGCGTTCATTCCAAACAGGCGCTGGTACTGGTTAATTATGGTAATGCCACTGGCGATGATATTCTGGCGCTTGCCAAACAAATACAAGAATCTGTACAGGCCAAATTTGGTGTAACGATTACGCCTGAGGTCAATGTGATTTAAATGAAATGAGCGGAAAGAAAGGGGAAGCGCTACGCATCTAATTCCCTTTCTTTCCGCTCATTCTTTATTTTCCCTTTCAGGTCTTATTCGAAACAAAGAGAAGCAGCTCCCAGCAGACCTGCGTCGTTTCCGAGAGTAGCCCGCTTAATGCTCAAGCCATTTTTGTAGTACGGATTGAGCCAGTAGTCGAGCGTTTTATTAACGGCAGGAAGTATGTAATCGAACGAGGCCGACAGTCCCCCGCCAATCAGTACCTGCTTTATATCAAGGATCTTAATTAGAGCGGCTAAGCCTTCGCCCAGAATCTCGCCTACTTCGGTCCAGATTTGAAGGGCTAGCTCGTCCCCTTCGGCAGCGGCAGCCACTAAACCCGTTGTCGAGATACTATCGTCGGCGGGTAGTTGCGTCTCGCCTTTGTATTCGCGCCGACGTTCGTTGGCCAGGTCGAGGAGTTCCTTTTTACCAATGTTACGTTCTAGCACCCGACCATGGCGGGAAGGAATGTGGCCAGGCTCCATAGCGTTACCATCGCCACCGGTAAAGATTTTTTTATTGATAATAGCCGCACCACCAACACCCGTTCCGAGGGTGATAAAAATGTAGTTTTCGGTTATCTTTTCTTCGGCAAAGTAGTATTCGCCTAAAGCAGCTGCGTTAGCATCGTTGGCCAGAAAAAACTGAGTACCCGGAAAACGCTTGCTCAGCAAGTCGACCATCGGTGTACCATTGATTTCAGGAATTGCCGTGATTTCAAGAGGGATGGTTCGCTCGCGGTTAATCATACCGGGCAACCCGATACCGACTTTCTTTACATCTTTGTTCGATAACAATTGCAAGGCAACGGCGTCGCCGAAGCGCTCAACAAAGTGACCCGATTCCCGCCAGCTAATTGTGTCGTGGCTATAAAAATTGGAGATTTTACCGGTATTTGCATCGACAATACCCATTTTGACGTTCGTACCGCCGACGTCAATACCCAAATACTCAACGGAAGCCATTCGTAATAATAATCAGTTAATAGTGAACAGTTATCAGGTCAGGAACGGATGAATTGGGCGCAAGATACGAAAAGTAGGTGGTGGTTGGGCATATGTTACCGGCGGTTCACCTGCTTAGTTCGTTTACGGCGCGTTGACTTTACTTAAATATCGCCTAGTTGAGGGCGAATTAGTATCTCTTCCATAACTGCACTTTTAGAAAGAGCGTAAGCCGCCCAGGCGCTGTCGGCCACATCGTCGGCCTTTAAAAAACGATCGTCGGGTAAGTCTGTTCCCTCCCAACTGGCGGTTAGCGTGGCACCGGGAAGGATAGCCGTCACTTTCACATCATGCGGTTTCAACTCTTCACGCAAAACGCGGCTCATGCCCAGCAAGGCAAATTTAGAGATACAGTAAGAGCCACCATTGGTATAGGCGGTAATACTGGCGGTTGAACACATCATGAAAATATGCCCCCGCCGACGGGCGATCATATCGCCCACCAGGCCCCGTGTCAGGTGATAAGCACTCGCCACGTTGGTGCTCATAAGCTGCTCAAAGGTCCCTTCCGCTTCGTTGTGGATTTGCCCTGGCTGAAACACACCGGTATTGTTGACCAGCACATCTACGGGTCGTTGCAGGGAATGAATGTACTGTAACAGACTATTGACGCCTTCGCGGGTGGACAAATCGGCCGCAAAGGGGAAAAGGCCCGGCCCTTCTACATTCTCTACCGAGCGGGCACAAACTACGGCATCAAAGCCCTCGACAACAAATCGGTTGGCAATGGCACGACCAATGCCTTTTGAGCCTCCGGTTACAACAACTAATGGATTCATAGACGAAGCATAGTTCGTTTTATACCCGTTGGCTAGCTTATTAACCTGTTAATAGGCGGGATAAACGAGGCTGCAAGTTACGTTAGAAACCATTCTCTCTTTACAGCGGTTCTCCCGAATGAATACTAGCAGAACCACCCTGACGAGATTCATTCGATTTTCTACACGCTTTTATGTCAAGAATAGGCAGTTACTTTCTCTTTTTAGGCACCCTTTTCCGTAATCGGGAAAAACTTAGTGTGTACCTTGGCCTGATCATAAATGAATGCACGTCCATTGGCGTTGGGTCAATTTTTATTGTAGCTCTGGTGAACATCTTTATTGGGGCCGTTACCTGCGTTCAAACGGCTTATAACCTCACCAACCCGTTCGTTCCCAAATACATTATTGCCCTTATCGTACGCGACAGTTCTATTCTGGAGCTGGCTCCAACCTTATCGTGTATTGTACTGGCCGGTAAAGTTGGCTCCAATATTGCCAGTGAACTGGGCACGATGCGTATTACCGAGCAGGTCGATGCGTTGGAAGTGATGGGCATCAATTCGAGTTCATATCTAATTCTCCCAAAGGTCATTGCCTCGGTGCTGATGTTTCCGCTTTTGGTTATCATGGCTGCTTTTCTGGCCATTCTGGGCGGTTATATTGCCGGAACGCTGGCGGGTGTTATTTCGGCAGAAGAATACGTAACCGGTCTTCGTTTCGATTACAAGCCCTTCGGCATCGCCTTTGCACTCATCAAAACCGTGGTGTTCGCTTTCCTGATTTCAACGATCTCGGCCTTTCAGGGATATAACGTTAGCGGGGGGGCGCTCGAAGTAGGGGCCGCTTCCACATCGGCCGTTACCAATAGCTGTATTGCCATTGTGGCCGCCGACTTCGTTCTAACCCAATTGTTACTTACGTAAAGGCGAACTCGGACCGCCGAAGCGGAGCGAAAGAGTGAAGTCGGACCGCCAGAGGAAAACGGTCAGTTTCTATCTCACTCTTTCGCTCCGCTTCGGCGGTCCGAGTTCGCTCTTTCGCTCTTTATTATGATCGACATTAAAAACATAACGAAATCATTCGGTGGCCGCCAGGTGCTGGCCGGTATCAACGGCAGTTTTAAACCCGGCGATACCAGTCTGATCATTGGCGGTAGTGGTACTGGTAAAAGCGTATTACTCAAGTGCATGATTGGCCTGATTGCTCCCGATACAGGCGAAGTGTTGTATGATGGACGTAATTTCCTGACCAGCGATCTGAATGAACAAAAGGCAATTCGGCGGGAGATGGGTGTGTTGTTTCAGGGGTCGGCGTTGTTCGATTCCAAAACGGTATTGGAGAATGTCCGGTTTCCGCTTGATATGCTCACCGAACAGTCGGAAAGTGAGAAAGTTGAGCGTGCTCAGGAATGTCTGCGACGCGTAGGGCTGGAAAATGCGGGGGATCGGATGCCGTCTGAAATTAGCGGTGGAATGAAAAAACGGGTAGGTATTGCCCGCGCCATTGTCCTGAATCCCAAGTATTTGTTTTGCGATGAGCCTAACTCGGGTCTCGATCCACTCACGTCGATCAAGATTGATCAGCTTATCTCCGAAATCACCGACGAGTTTCAGATAACGACCGTTGTCATTACGCATGATATGAACTCGATGATGGAGATTGGCGAAAAAATCATGTTTCTCTACGAAGGGAAAAAACTCTGGCAGGGCGACAGTAGCACCCTTACGAAGTCGGGCGTAAAAGAATTAAACGAGTTCATCAACGCTAACAAGTTGATTCGGGAAATGGAGAAATAAAACAAGTTCTTTTACCAGGATAAGGCAAGATTTCCCTCGTAAAACGTATTCCTGTTTTGTCCTGTCGATCCTGGCAAAAACCGTTAAAACCGCCAGCGGGCCTGTACTTTCACTTCCGACTTGTGAGATGCATCGATCTGGTCGAGGCCGGAGCCAACGGTATCCTGATTAGTGAGATCAGTTCTTGCCCAGCGCACCCAGATGTCCAGATGGCGGCTCAGGGTATATTGAGCCAGCACATAATGCCTGACACCCCGATTATAATAGGCAGGAAAGGAGAAAGCATAGAGCACATCGCGCTCGTACACATACTGACGGCTGTCGTAGTCGTCTGTTCCGTACAGGGCTATCCGGGCACTTAAACTTAGCCGTTTCACCTCCAGCGTGGCATCCTGCACCACCGCAAATCCAAGCGACGCCGACTGACCAGCGTAGCGAAACCCGCCCCACTGCACTCTTGATCGAAGCTTCAGGCCCGGTGTCAGGGTATAATCGGCATTGAGTGCATAATTACGGCGAGTGGTACCCGTAACCGCTTTTACTTTATCGACAGTGAAGTTTTTCTCTTTATGCTCTTCGTGATAGACGCCGTAAAAGGCCGTTTGACGATTGGGTGTGTACCGGAGCTGGAATAGATAGTCGAACCCTCCTGACGGTGTGTCTACCAAATATTTTAGCCACGGGAAGCGGAAATAATCGACAAATCCACCAACCGACAGCTTTCGGTAAAGGGTGTATTTCAAACCTAGGTAAGCACCCGATTCGTTAATTGTCCGGCTGCCTTCGCTAAACCCATTGCTGTAAAAACTGTGAAAATTTCGGTCGTAATGCCGAAGCGTAATGGCCAGATCAAGCTTTTTCGTTAAGCTGGCCAACGCCCCCGCAACAGCCCCTATACCGCCCGAATTAGTGGCGGAACCACTGCTACGGGCCACTTCACCAAACAAATTCCAGTTATGCCAGATGTACCCGCCATGCAAACCAACCACCAGGTTTTGAGTACCAGTAAACTCATATCGGTTATAGGGTAGATTACGCCTTTGAAAAAACGTATCAAACGTCGTTTTCAGGACCGTCAGGCCAAGTTGCCGCTGGCTACGGGTGTGGTAAAGCAAATGGAAGCCAACATTTGTTTCAAGCTGGCTACCCCGGTCATCCAGTTCAGATGGCGTTCGGTGCAAGCCGGATGTTTGCAGAGACGTAGTTACAACACCCGTTTCCAGGCTATCTGCAGCCGTATTTGCATCGCGCCGGTTGCGGGCCGCCATAATCGTTAGGTCTATGTTTTTATGAACAGCATACGTAGCAGACACCCCCTGAAAATAACCGTATTCGGAGAGGGAAGTGTAGGGGCGGGCACCCAGCGTCGGTCGGCGAACCGTCTGCACCGTTTCCGCACTTTTGCCCAGAACAAAGCCTGCCGATAGCACTAGTCCCTGCCCGATCTGCAATTGATAATCACCCAGCAGAATATTTCGCCATTTGCCTCGATTTTGCAGCTGTGCATGAAATGATATGTAATCGGCTCCGTACTGGCGTGCCGATGGTTGCCAGTTTATCGCTTCGCCGGGGTCTTTTTCCATCGTTAATCCAACGCTGAAGGCACGGGGGCGACTGTATCGGTAGCGGACGTACCATTGCCCGCTACCACCCTGATAACGAGTAGGAAGATTTCCCTTCTTATCGGGAAGGGCTTCAGAAAAGCCTTTCTGTTGCTCCAATACCTGTTCGTAGCGCAGAATCAGGTAATTATCGGTAGCCGTGGGTAGAGCACCAAACAGGCCCCGATTGTCGGCTACCCTGACAAAGGGTAGTAGTTTCCGGATGGTAGGCAAGTCGAAATCAGGAACAGCCTGTAGCTCGTTGACAGAGAGTAAATCACCAAATTCAGCCCGGTAAGCGGCCAAACTAGTTAGCTGGCGTTCGGAGAGCAAATAAGTGACTTCCAGTTCATCGCGGGTGGCCAGATTGAGGTCTATTGGGTTGGCGTAGAGTTGTGTCAGCGCATCGTAGACAGCGGCATAATCGATTCCTTCCGTTTGTACCGGAAACAAATCCTGTAAGTAGCGAGTCAAGGCATCGGCCGATGGCACGGCCTCCTGACCGCCGGATCTATTGTTCTGTGAAAAAGCCGGGTAAGCGGTTAGCCAACAAGCAACCCCAAGCAAATAAATAAGCCGCAAAGTCCTTTGTGCTGAATAGGTTACACATACGGACTTAGACGAGTACAGCCTACAAAAGCCACAAACTTACCTTAAAGCAGACAAACGATCATTTACGCAAATCGGCGCTTCAATATTTCAACCAGTTCACTCACCTCATCACTGCTCATGTCCCACATGTACTGCGACGCATAGCGGTATGAAATCAAATCGAGCGCCTGACCATAATTGTTGAGCGTATCGATCTCTTCTACGGCCTGGTTGTAGGCGCTGGCATTCCCATTGAAAAGCTGGTTGATAAACCGGAACTTCTGATTTAGCGAGATACTTCGCGCAATACTCTCGATGGGTGCTCGGTGAAACGTTTCGGCAACGGTCGTCGGCTCGGAAGAAGTGGCTTCCCGAAGGGTGTCGTTCAGCGTAGTTTGTCCGTCGGTGGAACCTGCGGGTTGGGTTGTATCTGTTGCAGGACGCTGCACATCTGGACTATCGGCCGACAGTTGCGACGGCTGGGCACTCGGCGCTACGGGCTCCGGCCCGGCAGTATCACCCAGGAACATGGCCCCTCCAGAACTGGACTCTTCTACATGGCTGACCATAGGTTCCTGATAAGGCTGTGATGGAATAGCTGGTTTAGGATCATCACCAGTTGCTGCTGGCTCCTGAGCCACTAACGGGGCTGGCGGTACTGAGGTGTCGGTAGCGGTATCAAAGAAAGACCGTAATGGAGCGGCCGGAATCGTATCCGGAACATGACTCCGCAGCAGTGACGACACATCCATCGGTAGTTTTTCCGAGAATAGTTCGACAAACTTGTCGTACTTCTCTAATTCGTGTCCTCGCTGCGTCAGCACTTCATCCAGATACGTCAATGCCTGATTAGCGTAGATAAACGACTTCCCGTTCATCCGTTGCAGAATGTGCGCCGGGATGAACTGATTGATTTTCGTATACCGAATAATTTGTTTCAGGGCGTCGGCCGTTAGTGTAAACTCCGGCTGGCTACGGAGCATGTCATCAAAATAGGCACGAGGGTCAAAAATCATGACAATAGTCCGGCGGGTAGCGTCGGCCAGCAGTGGTTCCAGATGCTCACGACGAACGGAAATATACTGCGAGACCACGTTCATGAAGTTGCTTAAGGCTTCCTGAACCTCTTCATTCGTAAAGTCGAAATAGGGACTGCGAAACTTGGCAGCATCGGCCTGCCACTTATCGGATAAGCTACTAATAACAAACAGATTGATCTGGCTGACGGGTGTCAGCGATAAAATCTGTGGGCCATTCATCGTCGAATGTTGCTGGTAGAAGTCAGAAGCTATCCGACGAGCATACGACTTACTGTATTCAGAAAGGGCGTTGGCGTTAAACTTGTTCGACATTAGGAAAAGCCTTTGTTTTGTAAATATATAACTTTCGGCTACAAACCGGCTGTTATCAACGAAGAAATCAAATGCAGCGGGTTCTGCTCCGTAGTTTAAACCGACAATGGGCAAACCGTGTGGATATATGAAACAGTATTCGTTCCTATTGTTCATGGCACCCCACGTTTAATTTGGCAACCCGGCGGTGTTTATCTGTCTTTTTGATCTTTATCTGATGTTTATTGAACCCTCTCGTCGGCGCGAACCACCTCATCTTCGTACCGGATGGATAGAAGTTATATGCGGCTCGATGTTCTCCGGAAAAACGGAAGAGTTAATTCGCAGGCTTACCCGTGCCCGGATAGCGAAACTGAATGTCAAAATCGTTAAACCCGCTCTCGACACCCGGTATCATGACGAAAATATCGTTTCGCATTCATCCATCACGATTTCATCTGTTCCCGTGCAAACAGCGAGCCAAATTTTAGCGTTAGCCGGGAATTGTGACGTAGTTGGTATTGATGAAGCCCAATTTTTCGACCAGGACATCACGAATGTGTGCACGCAGCTGGCCAATCAGGGAAAGCGGGTTATCGTTGCCGGACTAGACATGGATTTTGCCGGTAAGCCGTTCGGGTGTATGCCCCAACTGCTGAGCATTGCTGAGTATGTAACGAAAGTCCATGCCATTTGCGTAGTCTGTGGAGACATAGCCCAGTACTCATACCGGCTGGTACCCTCCAAAGAGCGTGTGTTGCTGGGCGAAACAGACAGTTACGAAGCCCGCTGCCGACGATGTTTCAACCTTGGCAATGATGCGGGCCGAAAAGAGTGGGCTTACGAAGATATAGCGAATGATGAATGATGTAATTCATATTGCTTCAGTAAAAACCAGATTCGGAAAGCTGATCGACCACTCATCATTGATCTTTCATCTTTCAATTTTTGTCCGTCTACTCGTCACGTCTTGCCCGGCGTCTGCCCAGATCGGTAGCTGGCAAACACAGGTTAGCTATCAATCCGGACACTCGGTGGCGGTGGTTGGTACAACCGTGTACGCTGCCACCCAAAATGGTTTTTTCTACTACAATAAAACTACCGGCGAAACAACCACCCTTGGCAAACAGGATGGTTTGAGCGACGTGGGTATCAGCCGCCTGCTATATCTGCCCGATCAGAAACGGCTGCTCATCGGTTACCAGAACGGTAATATTGACTTTCTGAACCTGACCGGCACCAACGAGCCCAGAACCGTCGATAATGTAAACACTATTGTTACTGCATCGGCGCTCCCTAGCGCCAGAGGCATCAACCACATTAATCGAATTGGCTCGTTCGCCTATCTGAGTACCGATTTTGGTCTTGTCGTACTGGATTTACAGAAGAACGAAATCCGGGATACTTATTTTAGTCTGCGAGCGGATGGCACCCCGCTTCCTGTTTTTCAAACAGCCGCCACAAATGATAGCCTTTATGCCTTGACTGCACCGCTACGAGCTACCGATAGCGGACGTCGGCTCCGGGTGGTGCGTTTCGCGGCCAATGTAAATATCGCGGACCCCGCCAACTGGAAGCCGGTTGCCGAACCGGGCCCACAACTTGAGTCCATTGTGAGTAACCAGGGACGATTGTCGGCTACTGTCAATGCGCAGGGTGTGTATGAACGCCAGTCGGGCGGATGGGTACTGGTACAGGCACTCACAAATCCACTCATACGGCAGTTTCCGACTGGTAACGGGCTAATATTGGCGACCAATCAGGCGGTAACTCTTCCGGGCCCTGGTTCATTAACCGGCTCTTTACTGAATAATCCAAGGGAGGCACTCGCCGATGGCAACACGGTATGGGTTGCCGATGCGTCAAGCGGTCTGCTGGCGGGCAATGCCAGTACATTTCAACGAATTGCTCCGGAAGGCCCATCCCGCGATTTGTTTCCTCAACTATACGTCTACGCCCAAACGCTGGTTGCCTTACCTGCTGGTCCCTTAGACGCTACCCCGCTGGCGGGCAATCAGCCGCCTGTTGATGTACTATCGGTGCCAACTGAACGCTGGACCAGTAATCCGATCTCCGGCCTGACACGCGGGTTCAACGCAGCCGCCTATGTATCGGTCGAGCAAAAACTTTATCTGGGTAGTTTCGGCGGGGGACTCTGGAGCCGGGCAGACGGGCAGGCCACAACGGTAGTTGCTCCCACGTCGGTTACCCTCCCCGTAGCGATCAGTCCGTTTATCACCAGCCTAGCCACAGATATCGACGGAAATCTATGGCTGACAACCGGGCGAACAACCTCTACCCAGGCCACTCTGCACGTTCGTCGGCACGATGGACAGTTTCAATCGTTTCCGACCGTCAACCAGACAAACATCGTCCAGATTGTACCCGACGACAACGGTTTCCTGTGGCTTCGCCCCGATCTGGGTGGCGGCTTGCAGGTTTTTGATCCTCAAACAAACCGCATCCGATTTTTAGGTACCGGAACAGGTCAGGGCGGCTTATTAACCAACACCATTCGGGCACTGGTGAAAGACCGGACGGGCGCGATCTGGGTAGGGACTGATCTGGGGCCAACGGTTTTTGATAATCCGGCGGGCGCGTTCGATGCAGCCATTGACGCCCAGCCGCCCGTAATTAACCGGCGTCGGTTGCTGGCCAATGAGCTGATCACGGCCATTGCTGTCGATGGCGGCAACCGAAAATGGCTAGGTACCCGAAGTGGTCTGTACCAGGTTGCACCCGATGGTTCGCAACTGCTCAACACGTTTACCGCAGCCAACAGTCCCTTACCGAACAACACGGTTCAGGCGCTGGCTATCGAGCCTGTCGGCGGCAAGGTATTCATCGAAACCGGAACGGCAGACCAGCCCAACGGCCTGGTTTCTTACCAGAGCACCGCCACAGAACCCGCTTTGGCGCTCAGCAAGCTGACGATCTTCCCAAACCCCGTCCGCCCGGACTTCGGGGGCACGGTTGGCATCAATGGCTTAACGGACAATGCCACGGTAAAAATCCTTGATGCGGGCGGGCAACTTGTGTATGAAACCCGGTCGCAGGGGGGGACCGCTACCTGGGGCCTTCGCGATTACCGGGGCCGTATGGCGCAAACGGGCATTTATCTGGTCGTAGTTGTTACGGCCGACGGCTCCGAAGGACTAGCCGGCAAACTGGCTGTAGTTCGCTGATAACCCGTGGGTCGGGCTTATTGCCCACCACCTTTGCTGTCGTCGTTGCGTATCTTTTTGCTCTGCTTACCACCCGAGCTCATCTGCCCAAACTTATAACTCAGCGTCAGCCGCACCGAGCGATTAACGAACATAGACGTGTTCTGAGCCGTGAAACTGGGCGCAAACTGATCGCCGGTTATCCGAACACTCCGGTTGAACGGGTTATTGACGTTCAGGGTAAGGGTCATTTTTTTATCCATCAACTCCTTCTTGGCAGACAGGCCGTAATAATACCAGCCCGAATTCCGGCTTTGCAGCGATATCCAACCTGAGCCAACATAGCCGTTGGCCTGTATAGTAAGGTCTTTCGGGAGTTTGTACGACACATTTGGGCTTACGCTCCAGACCCAGCCGTTTGTCCGTTGGTTGAGCGCCAGGCTGGTTAAATCTACATAGGTGAGATCGGTGCTAATTGTAGCATTGAGCTGCTTACTCGGCTGAAGCGTCAGGTTCATGTTAGCTCCATAGCTGGCATTACGACCAATGTTCTGGGGCGTCGTCAGCGCAACACCCTGGGGATTGACCGTCGACAGCCACTCAATGGCATTGTTAGTTTGCCGCCAGAACAAAGCCGCATTAAACGACGAGCCTTCCTTCCCGAATGTGCTATACGACAATTCGGTAGCATGGGTCAGCTCAGGGTTCAGGAACGGATTGCCGGTCTGAATGTTATTTGGATCACTGGAGTTCCGGAACGGATTTAGGTACCAGATCAGCGGGCGGGAGATCCGCTGGGTATAACTAACCTTGAACGTATGTTTGTCCCGAAGGGTTTTTGCCAGGGTAAAACTCGGAATCAGGTTCTGATACTGGCTGTTGAAGGCGGTCTTCGTCGATATAAAATCACCCGATATAGTCGTATGCTCCAAACGAGCCCCTGCCGTCAGATTCCACTTCCGTTTCGTATCGACCTTCAAAGAGGTGTACCCGGATACCACCCGCTGATCGTACATAAAATCGTTGGAGCGACTCGGGTCGACCATGTAGTCGGCATCAAGGCCAGTTGTAGCCTGTTCAATAACAAACTCACTGCCAATACTGCGCTGAATCGCTTTGGCTCCCGCTTCCAGCTTGAAATTGAGCGTATCTCGTTTGGTACGTGCCGTAAACGGATGCGTATAATCGGCCTGAAACGTGTATTCGTTGTTGCGGCTCAGATTCGTACTTCGTTCCAGATACGTGGGCACTTCCGAACCCATGTTATTTTGCCGGATGGTATAATAATAGTTGTCCGGCATCCGGGCGTACTGCGTGAGCAGGGAAAACTCCTGCCCCGGTTTTTTGAATGACTTAGTCCAGCCAAGATTGAATTCGGTATTACCATAGGGATTACGGAACTGGATGTCTCGGTGATACTCCTGCAACACAAGTCCCTGCGCATCGGTCAGGCGGCTGTTAAGGGTACTGTTCATGGGAAAGTTTCCGCCCCAGGCGTTGGCCGAAAAGTTAATGCGGTTTGTGGTATCGGGGTCGTAATCGAGACTCATTTCGCCATAACCGCCAGTACCGGTATTATCACGATACGTACTCTGCCGAAGAATGCTGGTTGGTACTCCGTCCGAAAGCGATGTGCGCGTACTGGTATTCTCGCCAATATTACGGTATTGATACCCGTTGAGTGAAACGGCAAACCCTAGCTTTTTGCCTTTGATGTTCAGATTACCACCCAGCGAGCGATTCAGATTACCTGCTGTGGCATTGACCGTTCCGTTCGTTCCCTGTACCGCTTTTTTAGTAATAATGTTAATGACCCCCGCCGAGCCTTCTGCATCGTATTTGGCACCGGGGCTGGTGATCACTTCCACCGACTTAATATTATTGGCGGGCATTTGTTTCAGCGCATCAGCCAGATTACGCGCCATGATACTCGACGGCTTCCCATTGACCAGCACCTTGATGTTGCCACTCCCGCGCATCTTCAGGTTTCCGTCCAGATCAACCGTCAGCATCGGTACTTTCCGCAGTACATCGGCGGCTGTTCCACCCGTATTCGACGCATCTCTTTCGGCGTTGTACACCAGTCGATCGCCTTTATCTTCCACCAGCGCCTTTTGCCCAACTACATCTACTTGCTTCAAACTACGGCTATCCAACGCCAGCGGAATGGGTGCCAGGGTCACAGCAGGTTTTTCGGCAGTAATGACAATTTTGTCAATCGTCCGGGTGCGATAGCCAACAAAAGAAACGACAACTTTATACGTGCCAAGAGCTACTTGTTCGATCGAAAAATTTCCTTTTTCATCTGTAGTTACCCCCTTTATTAAGGTGCCATCTGGGATTTGCAGCGCTACCGTAGCAAAAGGAACAGAGTTGGCTGTAGTGGAGTCGGTAAGTGTACCGCTGATACGACCGGGGTTTGTCTGTGTAAACGCCATTAATGGCATTAGCCAGAGGGCAATCAGGAAAAGGTTTTTCATAACAGAAGGTTGTGGCATTAATCAGCAAATTAGGACATGGGCCGATTTACCGGCTTTTGTCTGATAGCGTTGACGCAAAGCTATGTGGCTATCTGGCAAGGATATATGTCGTTATGGAAATTTAACATTTCACGCTGCTGACTGCCTTTTTTGAAGGGATGAGAAAACATGTGATTTAGTTGCACCGCGCTAACGACTACCTGCGATTTTTTGCAAAGGGGATGCGAGCCTTGTGGTTTCTCATCCGTTTTTACCTTCACCACAAGGCGCATTGAACCTAAAAAGCAGGAATATCTGCGATTGATTCGAGACCGATGTTTTCACTGGCGAAAGAAGCCTGAAAAGCGATTTGATGAATCAGGGCATTTTGCCTAATTTTGACCGTTTTTCTGCCACCTCGTTCACGTGCCAAACAGGCCCGAACGAGTAACCAAATGCAATCAACGCACTCATTATGAGAGAAATACAATTCCGTGAAGCCCTGCGGGAGGCAATGACGGAAGAAATGCGCCGGGATCCGAAAGTTTATCTGATGGGCGAAGAAGTCGCTGAATACAACGGAGCTTACAAAGTCAGTCAGGGAATGCTGGATGAATTTGGGCCTGAACGGGTTATCGATACCCCCATTGCCGAGCTTGGTTTTGCCGGTATTGGCGTTGGATCAGCCATTAATGGGCTGCGCCCAATTATCGAGTTTATGACCTTCAACTTCTCGCTCGTGGCGATTGATCAGGTTATCAACTCAGCAGCCAAAGTTATGTCGATGTCGGGCGGTCAGTACTCCTGCCCCATCGTATTCCGCGGCCCAACGGGTAATGCGGGGATGCTGTCGTCGCAGCACTCGCAGAACTTCGAAAACTGGTTCGCCAATACATCCGGCTTGAAAGTGGTAGTTCCGTCAAATCCGTATGATGCGAAAGGGTTGCTCAAGTCGTGTATCCGCGACAATGATCCCGTTATTTTCATGGAGTCGGAGCTGATGTATGGCGACAAAGGTCAAGTTCCTGAAGAAGAATACCTGATTCCCATTGGGCAGGCCAACATTGTTCGGGAAGGAAACGACGTTACGATTGTATCGTTTGGTAAGATCATGAAAGTAGCTCTCGCGGCTGCCGATGAACTGGCCAAGAATGGCGTTTCGGCAGAAGTGATCGACCTTCGTTCGGTTCGTCCGATCGACTATGCAACTATCATCAACTCAGTTAAGAAAACGAACCGCTGCGTTATTGTTGAAGAAGCCTGGCCATTAGCCGCCATTTCGTCGGAATTGACCTACAACATTCAGCGGAATGCATTTGATTATCTCGATGCGCCCGTTGTTCGGGTTAACAGTATGGACTTGCCGTTGCCTTACGCGCCTACCCTCATCGAAGCTATTTTACCGAACGTGAAGCGTACGCTTCAAGCGGTAGAAACGGTGATGTATAAGAAGTAAGTATACTGATTTCGATTGTAAAAAGCGTCGGCCTGCCAGGTCGACGCTTTTTATTTGCCAGTTCTGACGACCCGACAGGTCAAAAACCCGGCGACGACGAGGCTTTCTGAAGCAGGTTAAATAAAAATGCCCGGCCATTCAAATATGGCCGGGCAAATCATTATCGCGTAGTTGTAGGTAAAACTATAAGGCGATCTGAAAAGTTTACGCTTTGAAAAATAATCAAATAGTTTTTCGTATTATTGATATGTATGAACGATTTGTCCGAAAAGACGCCCAAAAAAGCGATTCTTAAGCAGAGTGGCCGTATTATTTATGAAGTCACGGTCCAGCATGTTGGTACGTTAACGACATTACGTCAGCGGGAACCAACGGTCATTTTCTTTTCTAATCTCCGAAAAGCGGTGGATGCCATTACGGCTGAATTGGCGTTGAACAACTGGCCTTCCAAGGTCAACTATACGGCGGTGTATCGGGGTGTAAAGCAACGGGAATTTTACAGTTGTGATTTCAACGTAGCGGGTGCCCGGGTTTTTCGGGTTAAGGTTGTTCCCCGCGTCCTCAACCCGGCTCTACCCCGCTTAGGCATTGATGAGAACCCCGCAAAATGAGTGATGATTATTCGTTAGTAGTTGTTTTATTACCTGCCACCATTAACTACTAACGAATAACCAATAAGCTTTCAAAACTAATAAGCTTTCAAACTTAAATCCAGACTTTTGATCTGGTGGGTTAGCGCACCGGACGAAATATAATCGACGCCGGTTTCGGCGTAGGCCCGCAAATTAGTTTCGTCGATGCCCCCCGACGCTTCTGTCACAAAGCGACCGTTGATCAGGCGCACCATATCCCGAATCCCATCAGGAGCGAAGTTGTCCAACAGAATAACATCAACCTGCCCAACGCGGAGAACTTCCTCCACTTCGGCGCGATTTCGGGTTTCAACTTCAATGCGCAGCTTCCGGCCGGTTTCGCTCAAATAGGTAACGGCTTTGGTAATGGCCGCTTCGATGCTTCCGGCATAATCGACATGATTGTCTTTGATAAGAATCATGTCGTAAAGCCCAAACCGGTGATTTACGGCACCGCCAATCTTCGTGGCCATTTTCTCACAAATCCGAAAGTTGGGTGTGGTTTTGCGCGTATCCAGGAGTTTAGCCCGCGTTCCTTCCAGCAGGTTGACTAACTCGCGGGTATGCGTAGCGATGCCGCTCATCCGCTGCATGCAGTTCAGGACTAGGCGCTCGGCCGTCAGAATATTCCGAGCATTGCCGCTCACGGTCAGCACCACATCGCCGGGGCTGATGCTGGCCCCGTCGTGCAGGAGAATGTCTACCTCAAAAGTGGGGTCTACTTCGGCAAATACGGCCTTCGCTACCTCAACGCCCGCCAGGATTCCCGTTTCTTTAACTAATAACCGGGCACGCTTTTGCGCATCGGCCGGAATAGTCGATAACGATGTATGGTCGCCATCGCCGACATCCTCGGCAAGGGCTAACTGAATAAACTCGTGTAGATTCATAGATGCAAGGTAGCAGATTTTTTTCGACGGGTGGCTCTACTTTAGTTACGGTATTCCGCAGTTGCCCCGGCCAGAGATTAATTTAACGTTTGAAAATCCTGTTTCATAGTACTTGCATTCCATCAAAAATGGTACGAAATTTGTCATCCGCTAAGGAATAATATGAAGCAACCCCGTGTCATACAACGCTTTTCCAGTTTCGTGCTGGCGACCCTGCTGCTGTTTACGGCCGTTTGGGGGCATGGCAACGTGACACAGGCTAAAGCACCCGTAACGCACAAAGCGGTTGCCGAACAGGCAAAATCGGGAAAAGCCACGGATTCACCATCGTCGGCAACGTTGAGTGCGGCTCAGTTCGAGGCCGTTGTTACCCCCGCCATTCAGTTGGGCGAGTCGGGTCAGAGTGCCTTCCTGCTGCCTGCTCCTGCGCTGCTCATTCTAATGCTGCTGAGCGTTCCGCTGCTTCGTTTTTTTACTTTACCACATTTCTATTTCTCCTTTTTCAGGCATGTATTCGGGCATCATATAGCCACGAATGCACCCTAGTCTACTACAGACAGGCCAATAACAGCCTATTGACCTGAACCCGCTGTTTATTTCCCGAAGCTATGCCCCAGTGCTGGCTCCATCTTTTTTTATCCCAGTAACTTATAGCCAAATCACGGGCAGCAGCCTGTGTAAACCAATGCAAAACAGAACCGGAATTATCATTCTGACAGGCGTTATTGCAGCCATCTGCATCTACTTCCTGTCGTTCACGTTTGTCTCTCGGGGCGTTAAAGCCGATGCCGAGGCTTACGCTACTAACAAACAGGGCGTAGTTGATCGCGACAAGAAGCAACACTACCTCGACTCCCTCTGGAAGGAACCTATTTATCTGGGCAGCACGCTTCAGGAAGTTACCGAACGCGAACTCGGTCTTGGCCTTGACCTGCAAGGTGGTATGCACGTTGTGCTCGAAGTATCGCCTGCCGATATTCTTCGCAGCCTGTCGGGTAACAACCGCGACCCAAAATTCAACGAAGCACTGAAACTGGCCGTTGAAGATCAGAAAACAAGCAGTACCAGCTTTGTCGATCTGTTTGCTAGTGAGTTCAAGAAACTGGCTCCCGATACCAAACTTGCTTCTGTGTTTGCCACCAGTGCCAACCGCAGCAAGATCAACTTCCAATCGTCGGATACCGAAGTACGGAAGTTATTGAACGATGAAGTAAACGGTGCTACGACGCGGGCCTTCCAGATCATCCAGGCGCGGGTCGATAAATTTGGGGTGGCTAACCCAAACATCCAGCGGTTGCCAGGTTCGGGCCGTATCCAGATTGAATTGCCGGGTGTTGATAACCCCGAGCGTATCCGTCGTCTGTTGACAGGTGCTGCTAAACTTGAATTTACCGAGGTATACCGCCTGAACGAACTTGCGCCAGCAATTGAAGGCATGGGTGCGTATCTGCTCAGCCAGGAAGCCGCCCGTAAGGCCGCACTGAAAACAACGGCAACAACGCCAGCAACAGGTTCGGCAGCACAGGGTGCATCGAGCCTTGAGTCGCAACTGGCGCAGGGAAGCAAGAAAGATTCGACAGCGAAAAACGACACGGCAGCGGCTTCTGCTCAGGGCACCGCGCTGACGCAGTTATTCTTGCCCGTCGGCCAGGATCAACTGGGAGTTTACCTGAAAGATACTGCCCGGGCCAACGACGTTCTGAACGCACCTGAAGTGAAAGGTCTTTTCCCGGCCGATGCTTTTTTTGCCTGGGATCGTAAGACATTCAAAGCCACGGATGGTAAAGAAATTCTGCCCCTGTATTTCCTGAAGAAAGCCGGTGGACGCGCTCCTCTCGAAGGTGATGTGATTACAGAAGCGTCGAATGATTACGACGACCGTGGCCGTCCGGAGGTGACGATGAACATGAACCCCGAAGGTGCTCGTAAATGGAAGAACCTGACGGCTGCCAATGTAGGTCGCCCGGTGGCTATTCTGCTGGATAATCTGGTATATACTGCGCCAAACGTACAGAATGAAATCCCCAACGGTCGTTCGAGCATCTCGGGTAACTTCACCGTAGAAGAAACCAAAGATATGGCCAACGTACTGAAGGCCGGTAAGCTACCTGCTCCGACCAACATCGTTGAAGAGAGCGTGGTGGGTGCCACCCTGGGTTCGGAAGCTGTAAGCGCCGGTGTTCTTTCGTCGATTATCGGTATTCTGCTGGTACTGGCCTTTGTGGTATTCTATTACAACCGTGCTGGTTTCATTGCCGACATCGCCCTGATCGTTAACCTGTTCTTCCTGATGGGCGTGATGGCCTCACTAGGAGCCGTCCTGACTATGCCGGGTATTGCCGGTATCGTACTGTCGATTGGTATGGCCGTTGATGCGAACGTACTGATTTTCGAACGTATCAAAGAAGAGCTGGAGCTAGGCAAGACGTTTAAGCTGGCGGTTTCTGATGGTTTTAAGAACGCACTGTCATCAATTATTGACTCCAACGTAACGACCTTCCTGACGGGTATCGTTCTGTTTATCTTCGGAACGGGTCTGATTCTGGGCTTTGCCACTACGCTGATCATCGGTATTCTAACGTCTTTGTTTGCGGCTATTTTCATTACCCGCCTGTTGCTGGAATATTACATCCGCAATGGCAAGACGCTGTCGTTTAGTTCGACTTGGGCGAAGAATCTGTTTGCCGATTCTAACTTCGATTTCGTATCACGCCGGAAACTGTATTACACGGTTTCGTCGATCATCATTGCAGCCGGTATTATCTCCGCTGTTTTCAAAGGATTTGGTCTTGGTGTTGACTTCAAGGGTGGCCGGTCGTATGTGATTCGTTTCGAGAAGACTGTCAGTACAGAAGACGTGCGCAACTCGCTGGAAACCGTTTTAGGTGGCTCGCCTGAGGTGAAAACCTATGGTGGTACGGGTATCGGTGCCAATCAGGTGAAAGTAACGACGCCTTATCTGGTGGATGATAATTCGCAGGGTGCCGATAAGAAAGCCGAAGCGACCATTTATCAGGGCCTTAGCGCCATTAAAGGCAATCCGGCCAAGATTGAAAGTTCGCAGAAAGTTGGTCCGACCATCGCGTACGACTTGCTGACCTCGGCCCTTTGGTCGATCCTGCTGGCCGTAGCGGTAGTATTCGTGTACATCCTGATTCGCTTCAAGAAACTAGCTTTTGGTTATGGAGCGGTTGTTGCCATGTTCCACGACGTACTGATCATTCTGGCTATTTTCTCGATCTTTAATGGTCTGCTGCCTTTCTCACTAGATGTTGACCAGGCGTTTGTAGGTGCCCTGCTCACCATTATGGGTTACTCCATGAACGATACCGTTGTGGTTTTTGACCGGGTACGCGAGTATTTGGCCGAAAACAAAGGCAAGAAAGAATCCATTGCCACGATTATTAATAACGCCCTCAACAGTACCCTGAGCCGCACGGCCGTAACCGGTTTCTCAACCATTCTGGTATTGCTGGTGTTGTTCATCTTCGGTGGTGAAACCATCCGTGGTTTCTCGTTCGCCATGCTTATTGGGGTTGTGGTAGGTACCTATTCATCCTTGTTCGTAGCCACCCCGATTGTAGTTGATGCCCTGACCAACGCTCAGGAAAAGGAAGCGCTCACACCCACTATAGCCACTGCGGCTGATAAGAAAACCGGGTTCGATGCTATTCCTGCCGACTTCACAAGTGCAGCTCCGGCTACGCCCGAAGAGTTTACTGCCAAGAAGGAGAAGAAGGACAAAAAACCGTTGATCCGCCCTTCACAGTCCTAATTTAAAGAGTGAAAGAGCGAAAGAGTGAAAGAGCGAAATCTGGTTAACCGTTTTCTTCGCCCTTTCACTCTTTCGCTCTTTCACTCATTATATTTCGTATATTTCGCCTAAATGCTTAAGATATTTCCCTGAACGACACAATCACCAAACTCTAATTAATCCTGCATGGAAACCAAACTAAAACCTGTTGATACAAGTGTCTGGCGCAAAAAGCCTTTAGCGGCTTATGAGGCAGACATGAAAAAGAGCGAACTAAAACGCGTGCTAACACGCTGGGGATTAACCTCGCTGGGCATTGGCGCCGTTATTGGGGGCGGTATCTTCGTATTAACAGGTATTGCCGCTCATGACTGGGCAGGTCCGGCTCTTGCGTTGTCGTTTGTGCTGGCGGGTATAGCCTGTACATTTGCAGCCCTCTGTTATGCTGAGTTTGCGTCAATCCTGCCCGTAGAAGGGTCAGCCTATGCGTATTCGTACGGAACGGTCGGCGAAATCTTTGCCTGGCTCATCGGCTGGAATTTGATTCTTGAGTACATGATGGGGGCCACAACCGTGGCCGTAAGCTGGTCCGGTTATTTCGAAAAACTTCTTCACTTGTTCGGGATCAACCCACCTTTGTGGCTAATGAATGACCCCATTACAGCTCAGGAAAAAGCCGAAAAGCTGCGAGCTGCCGGCGAAGCTATTCCAGACTTTACATTTGCCTTCAACTTACCTGCTTTCCTGATTGTATTGGTGGTGACCTATATTCTGGTGCGGGGTATTAAAGAAGCGGCCAGTACCAACAATATTATCGTTATTGTGAAAGTGGCCGTAGTCATTTTTGTGATTGTTGTCGGTGCATTTTACGTCGACACAACCAACTGGGTACCATTCATACCCGATACAATTGTCGACAGTTCGGGTCAGCAGCATTACGGCTTCAATGGTATCGTGACAGCGGCCAGTATCGTGTTTTTCGCATATATCGGGTTCGATGCTGTTTCTACCCAGGCCGGAGAAGCAATCAACCCAAAGAAAGATGTACCGTTTGCTATTCTTGCTTCGCTTATTATCTGTACAATACTCTACATTTTGGTTTCTCTGGTGCTGACGGGCATGGTACCGTTTAAAAGTCTCGACTTGAAAGCTCCTGTGGCACAGGCTTTTGCCGATAAAGGTTTAACGTGGGCCGTTTACATTATCACTATTGCTGCTTTGGGTGGATTAACTTCCGTTATGCTGGTGATGATGCTCGGTCAAACCCGGGTATTCCTTGGCATGGCCAAGGATGGCCTGATTCCTCCAGGTCTGTTTGCGTCTATTCACCCACGCTTTAAAACCCCCTGGAAAAGCACAATTCTGGTCGGTTTGATTGTATCAATAGTTGCTGCCTTAACACCTATCGACAAAGTATCGGAGTTGACAAGTTCAGGAACTCTGCTGGCATTTGCTATGATCTGCGGAGCCGTCTGGTTGCTGCGGGTTCGGGAACCTAATTTAGAACGTCCTTATCGGACGCCGGTTTTACCGCTCATAGCCACCTTAGGTATTCTGGCAAACTTGTACTTAATGTATAACCTCAGGACCGACACCAAAATTTCTTTTGTAATCTGGTGTGCTATTGGGCTGGTTGTGTATTTCACTTACAGCCGTAAGCATAGTCATCTGAATAAGCCTCAGGAATAGGCTACCAGTCAGTTGAATTTTATACGTTAATGGAAATGCCCTTCGATGTTAACATCGAAGGGCATTTCCATTAGTTGATAGATTAAACAAGTGTAGTTTTGCCCCACAATGAGTGAACAGGAGTTGTTTGGGTATGCATCGGCCATCGTGGTAGGCCTGGTAATTGGGCTGGCAGGTGGGGGCGGTTCCATACTGACCGTCCCCATTTTCGTGTATGTATTTCAGATACCCACCGTACTGGCTACCACCTATTCGCTGTTTGTGGTAGGGTCTACTTCACTGGTGGGTTCGGTGAACCACATCTGGCATCGAAAGGTCGATTTGCGCGTAACGGCAGCGTTTGCGCTTCCGTCGTTTGTATCGGTTTACTTAAGTCGCCGGTTTCTGGTTCCGGCCCTCCCCGACCCGCTGTTTCAGTTCGAGCGGTTTGTCTTATCCAAAAGTGAGGCTATTCTGTACTTCTTTGCTATTGTAATGATTATTGCCGCCCGTGCCATGATTAAAAACGACCGCCCGGAGCAGGGCGAAGCTGCCGATGGACGCCCACGCTACGGCAGTCTGGCCCTAGATGGATTAGCGGTTGGCTTATTAACGGGTACAATTGGTGCCGGGGGCGGTTTTCTGATCGTGCCTCTGCTGGTACTCCTGGCCGGATTGCCTATGCCCAGAGCCGTGGCGACCTCTGTGCTGATTATCGCCGTCAATTCATTCGTCGGGTTTATGGGCGACATTCAGCATACACAGCCGGATTGGAATTTTCTGCTACCTTTCACCGGTTTATCCATTATCGGGATCTTCATTGGTATGTACTCGGCTCAGTTTGTACCACCCGATAAACTCAGAAAAGGGTTTGGCTGGTTTGTCTTGGTCGTGGCGATTTACATGCTTATTCGGGAAATATTATGCCGTGGATAACCAGCCGCTGCCGTTACAATCCACAACTACAAAACAAAGCAGGGGCTGGCACCCGCATTACACTATGATTATCGAACAACTGTATACGGGCTGTCTGGCCCAGGGCGCTTATTATATCGAGAGTAACGGCGAAGCCGCCATCATTGACCCCCTCCGGGAAACATCGCCTTACATCCGGAAAAGCGATAAGGCGGGTGCCAAAATAAAGTATGTTTTCGAAACTCACTTCCACGCCGACTTTGTATCCGGTCATATCGACTTAGCCCAAAAGACAGGCGCTACAATTGTGTACGGCCCGAATGCCAACACCACCTATGAGGCTTATCATGCCAAAGACGGCGAAACTTTCACCCTCGGGCATTTGACCATAAAAGTGCTGCATACACCCGGTCACACACTCGAATCGACCACCTACCTGCTGATCGACGAAACCGGAAAAGACCACGCCATTTTTACTGGCGATACTCTGTTCATTGGCGATGTTGGCCGGCCAGATTTGGCCATTAAAGGTGATCTGACCGAACATGATCTGGCAGGTATGTTATACGACAGTCTTCAAACCAAGATCATGCCTCTTGCCGACGATGTAATCGTTTACCCCGCACACGGGGCCGGGTCGGCCTGCGGCAAGAACATGAGTAAGGAAACAACCGACAGGCTGGGTAACCAGAAACGTTTTAACTACGCGCTTCGCACTAAGTCTCGGGAGGAGTTCATTGAGAAAGTACTCGATGGCCTTACCACAGCACCTGCTTACTTTGCCGAAAATGCCCGGCTCAATAAAGAAGGTTATGAATCCATCGACCGCGTTTTACAGCGGGGTAGTCAGACCTTTTCGCCCGATGCCTTTGAAGCAGCCGTAAACGAAACCGGAGCATTGATTCTGGATGTACGGGAAGCGGCTGATTTTGCTAAAGGATTTATTCCAAATGCTATCAATATTGGCCTGAACGGGCAATTTGCTCCCTGGGTTGGTGCGTTGATACCGGACTTAATGCAGCCTATTGCCCTTGTCGCGCCTGAGGGCCAGGAGGGCGAAACTGTTCTGCGTTTGGCGCGTGTTGGCTACGATAACTGCATCGGCTTTTTAGAAGGGGGCTTTTCGGCCTGGCAAAAGGCGGGGAAAGAAGTGGACCAGATCGACTCCATTCCGGCAGAGGAATTTGCCAGCCGGTGGCAGCAGAACCCCCATATACCGATTGTCGATGTACGAAAATCAACCGAGTTTGCCGCAGAACACGTTGCCGGAGCCAGCACTATTCCGTTGGACAACATCAACGACCACATGGCCGACATACCACGTCATGAGCCGGTTTATGTGCATTGTGCCGGTGGATACCGCTCCATGGTGGCTAATTCCATTCTGAAAGCCCGTGGGTTCGACAACGTTATAAATGTAGAAGGTGGACTAGCGGCTATTCGGAATACAGCCGTCACAGTGACAAGTGGTGTGTCTGTTCTATAATAAATTCGCTGTATACGCTCGGTTCTTACTTCGTTAGAAACCTCCCGACAGAAGTTTGTCTGGAAACCAACGAATTTGGCGAATACTCTGTTTAATAGATGCAGAGAAAAGATTAAACAAAATTCACTTATCTTCGTTGATAGTTTATTAATTGTTGCGACCATGAGTACGTATTCAATCAGAGATTTAGAGCAGTTGTCTGGCATTAAAGCCCATACCCTACGCATCTGGGAACAACGCTACGCGATTTTGACGCCAGATCGAAGCGATACCAACATTCGTTCTTACGGTGATGAGGACCTCAAGCGTGTTCTGAATATTTCGCTGTTAAAAGATCATGGATACAAAATTTCGGAGATCGCGAAGCTGTCGTCAGAAGAACTGAGCAATGAAGTCGTGAAAATTTCCGAACGGCAGCTCAATTACCCGGATCAGATTCATGCCCTGACGATCTCGATGCTTGATCTGAGCGAAGATCGATTCGAAAAAATTATCAATACCAATATCAGTCAGTTCGGTTTCGAGAATACGATGATCAACATCGTTTACCCATTTCTAAGCCGTATTGGTACGCTCTGGCTCACGGGTTCTGTAGGCCCGGCACAGGAGCACTTTATCACGAACCTGATCCGGCAGAAACTGATTGTTGCTATTGACGGATTATCTGCCACTACACCGAGTAACGGCAAAAAGTATATGCTCTTCCTGCCGGAAGGCGAATTCCACGAGATCAGCCTTTTATTTGCGCATTACATCATTCGCTGCCGTGCTAACAAGGTGATTTACCTGGGTCAGAGCATGCCCTTCAATGAACTGGTATTTGCCCACTCGTTGTATAAACCGGATTGTATTTTCTCGGTCATTACATCGGTGCCCTCCAACCATGAAGTGCAGCCCTATGTCGATCGACTGGCAAAGGCTTTTCCTGATTCACAAATTCTGTTAACAGGTTATCAGGTGGTGGGGCAGGACATCGAGACGCCGGAAAATACCCGCATCGTCAACCAAATCAATGATTTGATGCGCCTTGCCAGCTAGTCAGGCATTCGTCAAACGCTGGGCAAACCAAAGTGCGCGCCGTTCGGCATAGGTATACGGGTCGCGAACCAGTTGAAAACCAACATGACCACCCGTACGAGGTGTTTCCAGAAAAATATGCGGATGAACTTTTGCTAATGCTTCAGGCGAGCATTCTGCCGAAAGTAGTGGATCGTTCTGGGCATTGAGCAGCAATGTAGGCACTGCAATATCCGGCATGAAATTAACGGCCGACGCTTGGGTGTAAAAATCGTCAGCATCGCGGTAATTGTTCACCGGGGCTGAAAAGAACTCATCGAAATCTTTCCACTGTTTCACCTGTCGGATCTTGCTCATGTCCAGCCGCCCAGGATACATCTGCGCCTTCCGGGAAATTTTAACCAGCAATTTTTTCATAAAGCGATTCCGGTAAAACCGGTTCGATGGGCGGTCGAGCAGACAGGCGCTGGCACCTAAATCCGTTGGCGCCGAGATCGCAATACCACCTTTGATTGCTTTGGAAAGCTGATTTCCGTGCACTCCGAGGTATTTAAGTGTGATGTTGCCGCCCATACTGTAACCAACGAGAATAAGCTCCTGGTACCGTTTTGCTTGAAGCGCATGATCTATCACTTCGCCAAAGTCCCCAATTTCGCCATGATTATACAGGCGGAAAGCCTGGTTCATCTCACCACTACACGACCGGCAGTTCCAGGCGAGAACATCGTAGTTGTGCTGGGCGAATAACTTGGCCGTTCCCAGAATGTATTGTCGGTTACTGTCCCCTTCCAGGCCGTGGGTGAGTATTACCAGCCGCTTCTGTCCCTGCTTAATCCAGTCCAGGTCAACAAAATCACCATCGGTCAGTATCAGGCGTTCGCGCTCATAGGAGATTCCGGTCACTGCGCGTGTCAGGCTGGGAATGATGGTTTGCAAATGGCCATTGTATTGATAAGCGGGCGGTCCGGAATAAGGCGAATGAATGAGCGGCATATTAACCAAACAACGAATACATTTACGGTGTTGTTTCACCACATCTTATAGTTATGCAGTTTGCCAAATATATATCTGTCGTTATTGCCAGCACCATAAAATTTGTGGGCGGGCCAATCTCAGGTGCAGCACTGGGCTTAGGCTGGCTGGAAACAACAGTATGTACGGCACTGGGCATGATGATCAGCGTAGTGATCGTTACGTTTGCCGGAGCAGCTTTACAAACTCTGCTGCAACGCTACCGAAAACAGCCCCCCAAACGCTTTACCAAACGCACCCGCATGGCTATCCGTATCTGGAAACGCTCCGGCCTGGCGGGTATCGCCTTTCTGACACCCCTTATTCTTACGCCAATTGGCGGTACCATTCTGGCTCTGTCGTTTGGGGTTAAACGCGGACAGGTGGTGCTGTATATGCTCGTCAGCGCCCTGGTGTGGGCCATCGTGCAAACACTCGCTTTTTATCAGATTCCGGGCCTTAAAGGCATGTTCAACTAGCAGACTATTGTATAAACCGCTTGAATTCAGTAGCCACCCTATCCATGAAATCCATCCTGCTCTTCTGGGTGTTTGTTCTGTTTACCCGCTCGGCCTTTCCGCAGGCTGTTCTATCAACCGTCTTTTCTTATAGCCATTCCGCTGTTTCTGTACAGACTGGTCATGAAGAACGAACCTTAGCCGAAGGTACCACCCGTGATTTCCCCCACTTCCTGATTCAGGCAATAACCCTGGAGGCCAATCAGCCCGCTCAGCCTGTCCAGCAACTCGATGAGGAAGTGATGCTGCTCGTCAGATCGGGTGAATTAACGCTGCTACTTGGAGGAAAGCATAAAAACCTGGTGCCCGGTAGCGTCGTTATGATTATGCCCGGCGATGACTACCGGGTTGACAACAAGTCCAGTCAGCCCCTTACCTATTACCTGATACGCTACACGTCCAACGAAATGCCCGATCTGGATTTATACAGGCTATTGGGTGGTTCATTCTGGGCCGACTGGCGGGAGATTGCCCCGACCACCAATCAACACGGGAGTAGCCACAAGCTGTCGCCCTACCCGACCATCATGAGCGACCGTGTAGCCATAGAGTTTGTGAGCGTCAATGCGGGTATGGCAGGACAGACGGTTCACAGGCACCGGGCGGCCGAACTCCTACTCATCCTGGATAATCCGGTTCATGTGCCTATCGACGGGGCGCAAAAAGAG
Organism: Spirosoma sp.; assembly: GCF_026391055.1. GTDB lineage: Bacteria > Bacteroidota > Bacteroidia > Cytophagales > Spirosomataceae > Spirosoma. Next base: position 103,322 of record NZ_JAPLET010000016.1, read on the forward strand.
GCACAGGCCGGCGACCTTATCTTTATCGAATCGGATGTAGAGCACGGCATTAATCCGGCCCGTTCGGAAGGCTGCAGCTATGTATCTGTCCTGTTTTAGCGCCTGACGTTGTGCAGGATAGGAATCATCACCCTTTTTGTATCAACCACGCTGGTTCAAACCATCGGTCGTTACCGGCTAACGGTCTGGGGTACGGATGCGGGTGTTTTTTTACGAAAGTCCCCCTGCGAGAAGTACTTTTCGATCAGGCAGTACATCAGGATAAAGAAATAGCGACTACCCATTTCTTTAATTTTTAGCTTCGATTCGCCGTATTTCCGGTTGGTCCAGCTATTGGGAACGACATCAAACGTATAACCCCGGACAATGGCCTTCAGGGGCAACTCAACGGTGAGGTTGAAATGGGGGGACAGAAACGGCTTGACACCTTCGATGGTCTCCCGTCGATAAAGTTTGAAAGCGTTTGTAGTATCGTTGTATTTGATACCCATTACCATCCGGACAATAAAGTTGGCAATCCGGTTAATGAATTTTTTCAGGGGGGGGTAATCAATTACTTTCCCGCCTTTTATCCATCGTGAGCCAAACACAGCGTCGACACCCGTATCCAGCATTTTGTTGTAGAACAGTACCAGGTCTTCAGGATCGTCTGAAAGATCAGCCATGAAGACAGCCACACAATCGCCCGAGAAACGCTCCAATCCATAGCGAACGGCATATCCGAACCCATTGGGACCCGGGTTGGTATAATAAACCAGCGTTGGAATTTCAGTAGCAGCTAACTGCTCCAATGTTTTCAGCGTACCATCCTTCGAATTGTCGTTTGTCACGCAGATTTCGTGGGGAATGCCATGTTTCGCCAGCGTCTGGTAGAGCGATCGAAGAGTTGGCGGCAACGACTCTTCCTCATTATAGGCAGGTATGACAACGCTTAATTTCATACACAAAAATAGAAATAACAGTTGGTAAAGCTAAACTTTGGGTTTCCAATGATCGGCTACATCAGGAACGGCCTGCCGAATGCGGGATAGTACATCAGACGATAGCGGCCCCAACTCTTCGGCCCGGCGATTGGCAGCGACCTGCCGCTCGTTCCGCATACCGGGAATAACTACGCCAATAGCTTCATTGGATAAACTGAATCGTAAGGCAGAAATTGCCATTCCACCGGGCTGATCGTCTAAAAAAGCCAGTTTACGAATAGACTCAAGGAGCCAGTTCCGGTCACGCTCGGGCAGATAATGCCGGTACTGATCGGCCGGAAAAACGGGGTCCTGTGTCAGATAAGCCGGGTTCAGAAAACCGGAAGCCAGCGGTACCCGCCCGATAAAAAAATACTGGCTTGCATTGGGACCAATGAAGAGAAGATCCTCGGCCCGGCGGTCCAGCGCATTGTAGATCACTTCTAATACACTGCCAAAGCCAGCCTCCATAACGCGCCTGGCGCCGTACACCGACCGGGAACTAACCCCATACGAACGAATTTTTCCCGCCTGCACCAGATCCTCAAACGGTTTCGGGTCGTAGACTGACCAGTCGAAGGCATCCGGTGGGCTATGCAATAGCAGCACGTCGAGCGTATCGACACCCAGCCGACGCAGACTGGCATCTACGGCTTCGGTCATATAGGCTGCGCTATAGTCCTGTATGGGTTGTCCCTCAGACGTTTGCAGGTTACCGAATTTGGTACAAATCAGGGCGTTTGCCGCTGACTTCTGTATAAACGCTTCATGCAGTATAGTTTCGGCCTGTCCCCGGCCATAGCTATCAGCTGTATCGAAGAAGTTTATTCCCTCATCCAGGGCGGCATGTACGGCGCGGATGGCCTCCGTTTTGTCAACTCCACCCCAGCCTGTCGGGTTGCCGTTTACGACGTTGGGACCGCCAAACTGCCAGGTACCAAACCCCAGTCGGGATGTAAGCTGCTCGTTTATGGATTCAGGCATAAGTAAGTAATGAAACAGTCTGGTTGTCCTTAAGCCATCGACCAAAGTCAACTGCTTAAGGATAACCAGACTGTAATTAGTCTGAAAAGCGCTTTCTCTTCCGGCGATTATGGTCGACTTAAGGGAAATGTCTTATTCAGGAAATGGGATCAATAAACAGCGTCGGCGGCTGGCGTGATGATGATTTTTCCTTTGATCAGGCTGCGCTGACCCGGATATTCGGCAAAGAACGCGTTCCGGCCGTGCAACACCCGATCATCGTGAAAGAAAACGGCTTCGCCTTTCTGCAGTTGAACCGGTAAAATAACACCGGCATTCATGATCCGCGACTCCAGAAACTGGTGAAAACGCTCGCAGAGGTCCAGCACTTCCGGCGTATTCTCCTCCCGCGACAGGCAGAAGTAATTCCAGTTGGCCAGATAGCCTTCGCCATCTTTGTCAATGATTTTCCGAACCTTCCGGGCACCACCTTTGGCGTGAATAACATCGGTAGCCATCAGTTCTTCCAGCAGGGCTTCTTCCCCATCCAGCTTCATACACTCAACCAGATCGGGCAGGTCGAAGAACGTAGTGGCTCCGCCTATTTTAGCTCTGGAAGCACAGTAGAAAAAGTTTACAGCCTCTTCGCCACCCAGCTCAACGTACGAATCATCCGTATGCATGGGCTGACGCGTGTTGCTGGAGCGGTAACGGTCCGGAATCTGCGGGTCGTAGGTAATGTCGATCCAACGATTTCCGGTCATTTTACCGGTGGCAAGGTCTTCGTCGGCGGCATGGATGCGGCCAATCGTCTCAGACAGTTTGCTGTAAAAATCGTGTACTGGCAAGTCTTCGCGAAAGCCCGACAGAAAAACCAGCTTGTTATTCTGAACGGCTTCTTTCACGTTCTGAATCGTTTCTTCCGGCGTAGTATAGACAACTTGCTGAAAAAAATTCATAGCCTTTTTAGTTTCGTTATTTGTTCACAAAATAGAAAAAGTCAAACGGTTACCCAAATACGTGTAACCCAACTGATCAATTATTTAGAATACGGTGTAGGCCAATGGCTACCGTTCCGTAAGCACGCTGTAAAACAGGTGGCGTTAAATAGTCATAAATGACTGATTTCAAGTCAACCCAGTTTGGTTTTGCCAAGTTATAATAGCGAAAAGCGAGCCGTACTTTTGCAAAATAAGAATCACGAAACTGCTTGCTTCTCAGCATCATCCGATAATATCGGGCTATATTTTTTTTCAATAAGCCGTCGTAACGGTAGTCCAGCTCGCGGTTGATATTCGAGTACATATCAATTCGGTTTTGCAGGAAAACAGCATCGTCGTACTTATCGGAATAGCTGGTACCATTACTGTTTTTCCGATAAACCGACATAAGATCGGGTATATACCCTATTTTACCCATCTTGGCCTTCAGGATCAGCCGGGGGATGTCACCGCTAACCGATTCGCTAAACCAGGCCGGATACTCTTTGATTGAGTTTCGATACATGGTACTCGACGTAGCCATGAACCAGATTTCGTCTTCGCCAATCAGATCCTCAATGGTGTAAAACGGCTTTGTGTCGGGGCCGTTCAGCACATGCGACGGACTGCCATCTTCGTAGGTAATCAACGCATTGTGGAAAACCATCGAATAATCCGGATGGGCATCGAGCAAATCGGCCTGCTTCTGAATTTTAAGCGGGTCGGTAAAATAATCGTCACCATCCATCAGGGCATAATATTCACCTTTGGCCTGCTTCAGCGTTTCCAGAAAATTAATCCCCCCGTTCTTACCCATGTTACGCGGGTGTAATATACCGCGTACCAGACCAGGATGCTGGCGTTCATATTCCTGAATAATTTCCCTTGTTCCATCCTTCGAGAAATCATCGCCAACCAGGATTTCAATTGGAAACGTAGTTTGTTGAGCCAGCGCACTATCGATGGCCTGACGGATGAAATTCTGCTGATTATAAGTAATAATCAGAACGCTTACTTTCGGCATAAAGAACGGGGAGTCAATCAGTTTTGGCAGACGCTACTGTATAGCATTTCCCAAAACCGTGAACTAAGCATTAAACCGCAACTTCAGAGGAAGTGTTTTTGGCCGTTTGAATATGAGCTTTCCAGCCCTGCGGTTCATCTTTATCGGCGGGTTTTGCCCAGGGGTCATAGAAAGGCAAAATAGCCACCCAACGTCCGGCTGGATCGTCCCAACTGAAACGGTCGGCAAAACTCGATGGGCTAACCCAGTGCGGCAGATCATACCGGAACAGAATGATGTCGCCCATATCCTGGAAGCCTTCTGTCTCAACAATGTGGTCGTTGATAACATAGCCGGTTCCGCCCGATGTGTAGTCTTTTCCGTACTGATTCAGGGCCAGAATGGTGCCCACCTTCTGCGGATTGAGCGGGTGCCAGTGGCGCCCAAAGAAACTGCCACCCAGTGGGTAATGCGTTACCTGTGGATGGAAATATGGCTGGCCTTTATGAATTCCATATTCTTCGGTGTTGCCGGTCAGGTCGTTCCAGAATTGCCGCATTGGGTTAAAAACGCTCAGCAGTGTTTGCTTCATCGACTCGTCGAGGTCCAGAATGGCATCGAAGGTATGGTCGTGAAACAACTGGGGCGCCTGCTGGATTTTAGCGATGTGCAGACGCTGTTTATGCTGGTTGTTATCAAATGTATCCGGTCCCTCGGCCAGCGGGGTTGTGTCGGCCCAGGCGCGGGTAGTAGCAATGACGCTACGGAGCGTATTTTCCGGGATACCGGTTCTGATAATAACGATGTTTGGTTCGTTGACCAACCGCATCACCTCCTCATAAGGAACTTCAGGAACGATCCGTCCATCCTTAAATTCGGCGTCAACTTTTATCAGGTATTTTGCAACTTCTTTCATAAAAGAAAACTTGTCAATGCGCGATTTTCGCTGCTGTTGTCAATTGTTTAATTTTTGTCACAAAGTAGGGTGGTATCCGGAGATAATACAACGCGTCGTTTATTGATTCTGATCAACTCCCTGGCTGATTTGCGTAGCCAAATCCCGATGCACCAAACCCGTTTCCGTTATATAACATGATCCACTGGCTCTGGTGTTTGAAAATATGGCAATAGTCCATCATGACTGAGTCCCAGCCCTCTGCCGACCGTTCTATACCGGCAAGTTCATCTTTCCGCTCCCAGCTTATGCCATCTTTCGACTCGGCGTAACCGATCCGATAGCTCCGTTCAACATCGGTGCGGTAGTTGGTTGCGTTGCGGTACGAAAAGTACATTTTATACAAATCACCGTCTTTGTACACCGTTGGCCGGCCAATGGCATCCGTGAACTCGTCGTAACCTACGCACACATGCCCCGTACGTTTCCAGTCGATACCATCTTCCGATTCCGCATACTTGACATCGTAGAACGGCTCGGGATGCCCGTCGATCACCTCTATTTTGGTGCAGGACAGGTACCACATCCGCCAGCGAACAGAGCCGTCGAGTTGCTCCTCCCGCATCACGCAGGGCTGCGCTATCCAGACCTGATCGTAGATAGAGCGGTCGAGCAAAGGGCCCGTATACTTACGCTCAAACGTTAAGCCGCCATCCCGACTAATGGCTAACCCAATAGCAAGTCGATAGCTGGCCGTTTCGCTTTTGTTCCAGCCGGTATAGTACAGCCAGATTTCATCACCTACAGGTAAAAACCAGGATGGCATAGTTCCGGTTTCGTCAAACATACCAACAGCCCCTTTCTGTAAACAGGGCTTGTCGTGTACATACGTTACTTCCGACAGATTATCCGGATTCAGCTCAACAAACGATACAGCTGATGCACTGTGCTCGTCGCGGGTAGAAAAATAAACCCGCACTTTGTCCTGCATCGGGAAACCAAAGGGAACCTGTGCGTGAGTACGGCTGAACGGTTTTGACCCATCGGGCTTATAAACCAGTCCTTTTTTATGCCAAGTCATTGAATTCAGATCTTATAGTAGTTAAGCCTATGTACCCACGGGTTTCAGCCCGTGTAGTTGAGAACGTAAAAACACGGGCTGAAGACCCGTGGGTACATACCGGTTACAATTAAATACTGGTAGACAAACGGGCTACCATGCTGTCGTGGATTTGGGTCATGGTCTCCTTCAGATCGAAGGTCCAGTCCCAGCCCGGATAGTGCGCCTTGAACTTGCTCAGGTCCGAGATGTACCAGATGTGGTCCCCGCTCCGGTTGGTCTCCGAGTACTGGTAGTTCATCTTGTTGCCCGAAATCTGCTCACACAACGCAATCGCTTCC
>NZ_JAPLET010000020.1 GCF_026391055.1 Spirosoma sp.
CGACGAATGGATTGCCGCCGTGCAGGAATGGCAGCAGCTCAACAAAGACCTGAAGTCGACCGATACGGGCAGCGACACCACCTCCGAAGCGCCCGACGCCAACGACGAGTATTTTATTTACCAGACCCTAATCGGGGCCTATCCAATGCCCGGTGATGATTCCGCTGCGTTTACTTCTGAGGAGACGGATTTTCCAGATCGTTTGACGGAGTACCTGCAAAAAGCCTTACGGGAAGCCAAACGCAATTCGACCTACGACGCCCCCAACGAAGCCTACGAAACCGCCACCCAGAACTTTGCCATCAACCTACTGGACAGAAGCCGTCCATTCTGGGCCAGTTTTCGGCAATTCCACCAGCGTGTGGCCGACTTTGGCATTATCAACTCGCTGGCACAGGTGCTGCTCAAATGCACCACTACCGGCGTGCCGGATATTTATCAGGGCTGCGAGGGTTGGGACCTGAGCCTGGTTGACCCAGACAACCGGCGTCCGGTCGACTTTGTCAGTCGTCAGCAATCGCTCGCCGAATTGCTGAACAATCCATCCGGCAACCAATGGGCCGATTTGTGGGCGAATCGGTACGATGCCCGTATCAAGCAGTGGCTGGTGCATACCCTGCTGGCTGAACGAAACCGGTATCCTGATCTATTCGCTTCGGGCGAGTACCTGCCGTTGGCTGTGGAGGGGCGTTATAAGAAGCATGTGCTGGCGTTTGCCCGGCGTCGTGCAGAAAGCTGGTACGTGGTTGCTATTCCGTTGGGGCTGGCTCACTTGTGCAGTACGGAGTCAACCGATGCGTTCGGTCTGGACTGGCAGGATACGCGCATCAGCCTGCCCGCCGAAGCCCCTGCAATCTGGCAGCACCAACTGGTGAATAGTCGCGGAGAAACAGGAAATGGTATCGCGGTATCGGATTTGTTTGCCGCTCTGCCTTTGGCGGTACTTAGTCTGGAGTCTGTCAACTATAATCGGAATGCAGGTGTCCCCCTATCCGAAATGAACCAGCACTGAAACAGGAAGTTTTTGGGCTTGTTAGGATACGCTGGGCGTAGTCTGTGACTACGCCCATGTGTTATCCGGTCTCTGACCGGAATGGATGCCAGCGCGTAATCACAGACTACGCGCTGGCATTGTTGGTCCTTGTTTGCGTTTCCAGATAATAGGGTCGATAAGTCGTCAACAGCATATTGGCTTCGGTCATAACCCGATGGGTGTCTTGGGCATCGTCTTCATAAATTACCCGATGCCGACTGGTGTCCAGCGGTCCCCATTCGGCGGGATCGGCGGAGGTGAAGAGGATAATGCTGGGCGTGTGGCAGGCCGTGCCCAGGTGACCAACCCCCGTGTCATTACTGACCAGCAGGGCGGTAAATTGTAGAATGGCACCCAGCGTAGCTAAACTGGTGCGCCCGGCGAGAGATACGGCCGGGTGTTCCATCCGGCTCTGAACCTCATCAATGATCGGGATTTCGCCCGCCGTTCCGGTCAGTACAACCGTATACCCCTTATCCATCAGCGCATCGGCCACCTCGGCAAAGCGATGGACAGGCCACCGTCGGCCCGATACCCCGCCGGGATGAATACATATGTACTGGCCGGGTTTCAGCCGACATTCTGTCAATACTGTTAATGCCTGCTGGCGGGCCGTTTCGTTGGGTTCAAATTCGAGCGCGTCTCCCTGCGAGGCAATGCCCAGAAAGGTCATCAGGCTGGTATGCCTATGCACTTCATGACTTTTGACCGGATAGTCAAAAAATAAGCCCGTGCGTGCCGCCCATTCTTCCGACTTCGTACCGGCCGGATAATAGCCACCCAGCGCTTTGGCGTTGACGAGACTTAGCATGGCATTGACGAGCGTACCATTTCCCTGCATTTGCAAAACCACGTCCCAGTGCCGGTTCTGCATCTGTTGCAAAAAAAGAACCGTTTTCACGGGGTCAACAGGTTGTTCGGGCAGGCCGGGCCAACCAGGAAACGGAATAAACTCATCGAAATAGCGTGGGTAGCTGGCAACGAATTCCTTTGCCCAGGGTAGGCCGATCAGCGCGATATGGGCGTCTGGAAACGCGGCCCGCAAGGCCCTGAATGCTGGTACCGCACATAAAAGGTCGCCGAGCTGGATAGCCCGGAATACAGCAATTCGCCGGGGGGGATACCCCAGCGTGTTCGTTAAATTGTCCATGTATTGTAGCGTAGTAGGTCATCAAGAGGTAGCGAACTACCAGTACCAGACACGATACGAAAAGGCACCGTACAATCGCCAGTAGACCGACAGAAAAGGGGTGGCCAGGCTGGTAAGCAGGGCCGCTTTTACCGTCTTACCGTTGATTGGCTGGTTGGCTAACCGTTCGCTCATCAGTACCAGTGTGAGCAATAGCCAAAGAGTAAAGCCTATGGCAACTACTTGACTATTAGTGGTTAGTAAACCAATGAGTCCAATCAGTAGCGATACGACACTGGTATAGTACCGGATCACGAGCCATTTATAAGCCGGAATGCGTTCACGAAACAAAGTCGGGTGCTCTTTGAAAAGGAGAGCATCGTAGCGGTTCTTTCGTTCGTCGCGGAGGGGTGCGTACCAGGGTGCCGACCGAATGGGGTGAATAATCACGGCATCGGGACAGGAAAGAATAGGAATTCGCGCCTTAATGATTTTGAAATGTAAATCGCTGTCTTCGCGCCAGGCAATATCGAACCGCTCATCGAATCCACCTACTTGCTCCAGCACCACCCGCCGACAGAATAAATTGGCCGTAACGAACTCGGCGGTTTCCAGCAGTGCCGTTGTTTTGTCGTGATGCGAAGGCTGGTCGGGCATCGGCATTTTAACCCGCCCGGTTAGTACCTGTGCCCCCCGATTAAACTGTACCAGCGCCGTACTGAGCCAGCCCGGCTGAGGTAGGCAGTCATCGTCGGTAAACGCAATGAACGGCGTCCGGGCCGACTGCCAGCCCGCATTACGGGCGGCAGCCGGTCCCTGGCGTTCATGCTGACCCAGGTAACGGGCCTTTAAGCCGGTCTGTTCCGCAACCTCCGCTACCAGTTCGGCCACGGCTGCTTCATTCCCATCGTCCACTACAATGACCTCAAATGTTCCCTTTGACAACACTTGTTGGTTAAGAGCGAGCAGGCAGTTCCGCAGCAAAGCCGGTCGTTTATAAGTAGGAATGATAACGGTAACCACAGGTTGTTCCATACGTTACTAGGCGTCGGCGGTGACGGTTTCCGATTGGGTTAGTTCCCGGTAGGTTTCGCCCAGACCATCCCGGTTTTTCTCCAGCATGAACGAGCCGATCACCAGCGCGTCGAGGGGCGATGTCCAGAACGATTCCACGGCGTCGCGGGGGGTACAAACAACCGGTTCGCCACGGGTATTGAATGACGTGTTGACTAGCACCGGAACGCCCGTTTGCTCAGCAAAGGCCTTGATCAGGTCATAGTAAGGCTTATTTTGCTGCTCGTTTACAGTCTGGATGCGGGCGGTTCCGTCGGTATGGGTAACGGCCGGAATGGCATCGACCATCTCCGGTCGTACATCGTTGACGAACAACATAAACGGCGATTGGCGGGCGTTCAGAAAGTACGCGTCGGCGGCTTCTTCCAAAACGGCCGGAGCTACCGGACGGAAATCTTCGCGGTCTTTCAGGTCGTTCAGCTTCGCCTGCATCTCGGCCGGAAACGGGGGTGCCAAAATGGAGCGGGCACCCAGCGCACGCGGGCCGAATTCCATTCCCTGCTGGAACCAGCCGATAATATGACCCGAGGCCAGATAAGCCGCAACTTCCTGCGAGCGGTCTGTCAGTCGACGGTACGGTAACTTCGACCAGCGCAGAAACGCTTCAATGTCGTCGTCGCTGAAACTGGGGCCTAGGTAGGCGTGGTGCATTTCATAACGCCGTTCGGCACGCTCGGGCAACGGCCGTTGTTGGGCGTCGATCCACATGGCAGCGCCAAGTGCGGTACCGGCATCACCAGCGGCCGGTTGAACCCAGATGTTCTTGAATGGTCCACGGTCGCGCAGACGGGCGTTCATCACACAGTTGAGCGCTACCCCTCCGGCCATGCAGAGCGAATCGGCCTGAGTTTTCTCGTGAAGCCAGTTGAGCAAATGGAGAACGGTTTCTTCCAGAACGGCCTGAACAGAATGTGCCAGATCGAAGTGGAACTGTTCCAGTGGACCACCGCGCCGACGGGCCGGACCAAAGGTTTCTTCCAGTTTCAGCGGGGCAATGGTGTATTGTCCGCCCTCGCCCAACTGGATAACCTGCCGGAAATAATCGACATACATGGGCTGTCCATAGGAGGCTACCGCCATCACCTTGTATTCATCCGACGAGTGTAGAAATCCCAGATAGGTCGTCAGCTCTTCGTACAGTAACCCGAGCGAATGTGGTAGTTTAACCTCATCGAGCAGGGTCATGTCGTTGCCGTCGCCCAGCCAGTAGCTTGTTGTTGCGACCTCCCCGCGGCCATCGATCACCAGCACCGCAGCCCGCTCATAGGGGCTGGGAAGAAAGGCACTCGCTGCGTGCGCAAGGTGATGATTTACAAAGTGCCACTGGTAAGGTCCCTGCGCCGTAGCACCCCGAAACCGGTCGGAGAGGTGGTGTGGCACCCCGTCGACCAAATGGCCGGGCGCGTTCAGGATGGAAGAAAGAAAAAGTCCGTCGTAAGGATTTTGCCAGCCATTGAGTGAACTGACCCCCGGCTTCAGCGGAATTTCGACGGTGTTTTTCGTCTCGTGGTCGGCAATGACCAGGTTCGGGTCGAAGGAGTACGCAATATGGTCGATGTCGGTCAGGTTGATACCGGCCGTTTTCAAACAAAAATCAATGGCGTTATACGGCAGTTCGTAGGTAGAAAAAGGGATTGGACGCTTGCCGTGCTTGATGTGCGTGAAGCGTTCTTCTTCGGCAGCGGCCAGCACGACACCGTCTTTGACAAGTGCAGCGGCCTGGTCATGAAAAGCCGCATTGATTCCTAAAGTATACATTCGTTGATTGGTTAAGCGATTGGTTGCCATTGAGCCATAAGGTCATGCACAGCCCGGACAATGGCCTCGGGCGATGCGGCTGGTTCCGCTGGCTCCGGAAACTGTTGTAAGAGTTTATTTTTCGACCGCAGATTGGCTGGAACGTCAAAATAGAGCACCCGGTTAGGTACCTGCCAGGGCGTATGCTGCGGATTTGTTTTGGCATACAGTACCACAACGGGCGTTCCCAGCGCAGCCGCCATATGTACCGGGCCGGTATTATTGGCAAGGAGCAGCGGGGCTTCGGCCAGAAGAGCCGCCAACTCGCCCAGGCCGAGTTGACCAGCCAGATCCAGCGCCCGCCCGGCCAGCCGGTGCTGAATCTGGCTGGTTAGCGACTGCTCCTGTCTACTGCCCGTCAGGACTACCTGATACCCGGAGTCCTGCATAAGCGGCAAAAGTGCCTGTACGAATTTTTCGGCCGGGTACCGACGTTTCTCCTCACTCACGCCCGGATGCAGCACCAGCCAAGGGCGCTGAAAGTCGAGTCCGGCATTGGTTAGCTGCTGGCGCACCCGTTGCTGATCGGCTATGGAGGGCGTCAGGGAAAGGCGACGGTTGCTGGTTTGGCAGCCAATTTCCCGAACCAGTTCCAGTTGCCGAACAACTTCGTGCCGGGTAGCTACCAGTATTTCGGGATCGGGAACCCAGTCTGTTATAAGCTGGTACGGATTCTCCCGGCAATAGCCTAGTAGGCGGGGAATACCGGCCAGATAACAGAGCATGGCCGTCGGTAGTGGATTCTGACTCTGCACCGTGAACAGGATGGCCGCGTCGAAGTTATGGCCGCGCAAACGGTCGGCCAGGGAAATGACCCGGTCCGGTTGCTGCTGCTGCCCGGCCACCCAGGGCACATCGAACGACAGCACCTGATCAATGTCGGGTACAAGCTCCGCAACAGCCGCTCCCGCCGACGAAGTCAGCAGCGTCAGATGGGTAGCTGGCCAGGTCGTTTTTATGGCGCGAAAGGCCGGTGTCGTCATCAGTACATCGCCCAGATTATCCAGCCTGACGCACAACAGACGCAGCCCGTCTTTCCAGAAATTCATACGTAGTGCAGTGCGTTGAGGTACATGGTTTACTAATTTACGGGCTGATGACATTCAGCTAGTGACGGGTCAAATCGGGTATGCATCGGAGCCATCCGGCCGCACCAGTTGACGGGTGGTGGCCAGAATGTAATCCGTAGCTTCACTGAGCGACTTGGCCCGCGTGGTTGGCAGCCGGTGGCTGTTGATGAGCCACTCTGTTTCGTTGCCCCGATCAATCAACACCGTACGGCAACCGGCCCGGTTGCCGGCTTCTACATCATTAAGGATATCGCCAACCATCCACGACTGGCTCAGGTCTATCTGATGTTCTCTGGCGGCTTTGAGTAGAAGGCCCGGTCGGGGTTTTCGGCAAGTACATACCCAGTCGTACTGTTTGATGGATGCCCCCGGAAAATGCGGGCAGTAATAAAATCCATCGGGTTCGGCACCATAGGGGCTGAGCAGTTCCGTGAGCTGGTTCCAGACGCTGGAAAGTTTGCTTTCTTTGAAATACCCATGTGCCACCCCCGACTGGTTGGAGATGATGATTAGCTTGAACCCGGCGGCCCGCAGTCGGCATAAACTGCTTCCGGCATCGGTATAGAGCGTGATTTTAGCAGGGTCAACGTTGTACGGGATGTCGGGAATGAGGGTGCCGTCTTTATCCCAAAAAATAGCTTTGTTCACGATCTGTCAGGAATTGGCATTGAAGAGGTCTGATGGCCGGTGCCCCGTAGCCAGAAACCTGTCTGAACCCGGCCGTTGGTAATCAAGTCATATAAATCGGCGGTTTGCTGGGCCACTCTTGCCCAGGTGTAACCTGTCTTTACGTGCTGAATGGCCTGCTCGCTGTATCGTTGGCGAAGGGGTTTGTTCGTAATCAGCACCGCCAGTTTTTCGGCCAGCGCCGAGGGGTCGTTCGGTTGTACCAGAAAGCCCGTTTTGTTCAGCAGGACCGTATGTTTGATGCCCCCCACGGCCGCTCCGATCACGGGTGTTCCGCAGGCCATGGCTTCCAGCGGGGTAATGCCAAACGGTTCATACCAGGGTGTGGTCACAAATACATCGGCGGCACTATAATAATGCCGGAGTTCGTCGCGCGTGCGGCTGCCGGTAAACGTAACCAAGTCCGTTACCTTAAGCGATGACGCCAGTGCCTGAAGTCGGCCGATTTCGGGCGTGAGTTCGGGGTCCGGCTGGCGCGAATCGCCCCCCACGATCAGGAGTCTTGCCGCAATACCGTGCCTCTGCCGGAGAATAGCCAGCGCCCGCACTACATTGTCGACTCCTTTGCGCGGAACCATCCGGCCCAGTTGAAGCAGCATAGGTTCCTGACTATCGAGGCCCAGCGTCTGACGGGCCAGCTCCTGCCGGATGGGAAAGAAATCCTGCGGGTTGTAGCCATTCGGAACGATTGTAATTTTGGATGCATCGGCACCGTATAATTTTATCATGTCGTCGCTGTCCTGCGGGCAGAGGGCAACAATACCATCGGCTTCCTGCATGATCCGCTTTTCGATCATAATACGCTCGATTGGAAACCCATCCGAATTGCCCTGGCATTGGCGCCGAACCAGCCCCAGTGCGTGAAACGTTACAACGAACGGGATGCGATGCAACTGTTTGATTCTGAGGGCTACCAGTCCCGACATGAAGAAGTGTGCATGAGTAACGGAGTAGTTGAGGGCATGTTTGCGGATGAATCGACTCATGTTCTGGGCAAACTCGTTCATGTGAGGCAGCAAGGCTTCTTTAGGCAGGTATTGCCGCGCTCCGGCGGTCACATGAATGACGCGTATTCGGGGTTGCCACTGTACGATTTCGGCCTCGGTAGGAGAGCTGCTCCGGGTAAACACATCTACGCTAAAGCCTAGTTTTGCCAACTCCTTTGCCAACTCGGCAACGGCAATATTCTGACCACCTGCGTCGATACCACCAATGGTTGCCATTGGAGACGCATGTTCGGAGATAAGCGCCAGCTTTTTATCCATAGCCCAGTCTTTTTATGTGTTGAGGTAATCAAGTGATTGGTATAAAGTATGGGATTAACTGCACCTTGTTCGCTAAGGTTAATGAGTGCCCGTATGACGAACCGTTTATGTTCAAATAGTGAGGTAACGGAGCACAGGGCTAAAAAACCGGTAGATTAGGTGAAGCTGGCAAACAGTTGATCAGGTGGGGGCGTTAGTCAACACAATCTTACTGGGCAGACTTTGCCCCTCAATGGCTTGATTGACTAACTAATGCAACGATTGAATATTCTGATCTGGCACATTCACGGAGCCTATCTAACCGCTATCACGCAGGCAGAGCATAACTGGTATCTGCCGGTTAAACCTGGTGCGCCGGAAGGCTATTGCGGTCGTGGACAGGATTCGTCCATGCCCGATTATGTTCGGGAAATACCCGCTGGGGACGTTCAGAACCTCGACCTGGATCTGATTATTTGCCAAACTCCCCGGAATTATCAGACCGATCGATTCGAGATTCTATCGCCCGAACAGCGGAAACTGCCCACCATTTATCTGGAGCATAACACGCCTGAGCCGCACCCAACCGATTCCCGGCATCCGGCAGCCGATGATCCGGCCGTTACGCTCGTTCATGTAACCAATTACAACCGACTGATGTGGGATAATGGTCAGACGCCTACCCGCGTTATTAAACATAGCGTAGCCATTGACCCAACGATACAGTATACGGGGCAGCGCCGGGAGGGAATTGTGGTTGTCAACGAACTCCAGCGCCGGGGCCGTATGGCGGGTTTCGATCTGTTCGAGCAGTTGCGGCAGCAGTTGCCCCTCACGGTGGCGGGCATGAAATCGGCGGAGATTGGCGGCATCGGCGAGATTCATTACACCCGCCTGCACCATACTGTTGCCCAATACAGGTTTCTGTTCAGCCCGATGCGTTACAGCAGCCTGCCACTGGCAGTTATCGAAGCCATGACGATTGGTATGCCCATTGTGGCCGTAGCTACTACGGAGCTGCCAACGGTGATTCAGAACGGGGTTCACGGATTTGTTTCGGCCGACCCCGCAGAACTGCTGGCGGGTATGCAGTTTTTGCTGGATAACCCAACCGAAGCCCGGAGTATGGGCGACAAGGCCCGAGAGCTGGCGGCTCGTGAGTTTGGCTTACCTCGTTTCGTTGACGACTGGAATGCTGTGTTTGCCGAAGTAATCAGCCAGGCGTCCAACGTAAATCCGGCGAACGAAGTAGTTTATTAATACCCGGAAGATTAGCCCGCTGACGGGGAGATCATACTACTCAACCCAAGGCCTGGCTAATTGCTGGTGTATAGAAAACTCAACCTTACAATCCTGAACTTCCTCTATTTTCATGAGCATTATAAACCCAGCCCTTGAGCGCCCGGAATTAATCGCCTACTTTTTAGGTGCCAACAACTACAGTTGGCTTCATTTCAGAAATGGAGAGAAGAAACTGCTATCAAAACCGATCAGCTACCTGGAGGGTCGGCTGCCGGGATTTATTCGGGTCCATAAAACGGCCCTGATCAATCCTGACTATGTACAAAGCCTACACCGCCCACTGCGCCAGAAAATGGCGGGCAAAATCCAGCTCCAGAGCGGAGAAACATTTCCCGTAAGCCGTCGCCGGTGGAATCAGGTAGCCCAGTCGCTAGGCGAACATCTGTCGCCCGGCAACAACGAGGAACCATTGCAGGAGTCGGTGTATCTGGACGATGCGCGTCCGGCAAACGAACAAAGTAATGTGGGGCGTTCGGTAGCTTCGCTGTTTCTGGTGACCAGCGATGAGCAAAATGCGTTTCTGGCCCGGCAGATCATTACAAAAAACTGGCCTGATTATCGGGTCGAGACGATCCCGAAAAGCATCCATTTACCGGAGTTGCTCGATGACTTAGCGCAGTCGGACCTACCTGCGCTGGTATTTCTGGATGCTCGATCCGATACCCTGGAGCAATTGCAGACTCTACAACGGTTAAAGAACGATCAGCGTCTGTGCCGGGTGCCCGTTGTTTTGCTGGCATTGCCAACCGATAAGTCGGTCATTGAAGGCTATGAACGGCAGGCCAACTCCGTAATCACGATGAAGGAAGGCGATATGGCGTTCGCGCAGGTAATTGACCGCATCTGTCAGTTCTGGCTGAAAATTGCGGAACTGCCCGCCTATTGCTAAGCATATAATTTTGCCGGTTTTAATATAGTGGCCGTTGGTCATAGTCAACACCGTTGGGCGTAGTCTCAGACTACGCCCAACGGCTGCTGTCGGGTGTCTTAACGGTTAGCTAGCTTTATTTAGGAACACCGTTTTGCTGAAGGACTGGCTCGTGCTGAAAAATGAATTTATGCAGCATGTTGGCTCGATCACGGTTTTCGCGGGCTTTGCTGAAAAACCGCTCAGCCCCGAGGTCGTCGCCCCCCTCAGCAGATGCCTTGCCCGACTCTTCCAGCAACATAATGGCTTCCTCAATAACCCGGACGGCTTTCCAGAGGTTGTCTTCCACAGATTTGTCTACTTCGGCCAACAGCGACCCCGCCGTATAAGCGTGTCCGGTATGGCATCGGTACCTGATCAGTTTGCCTTCTCTGAAGCGGACCAGCACACCGCTGCACTCCGGGCAGGTAAAAGGCGAAAGATCGCCCATCTCGAGTATTCCCATTTCGAACGCATTTTTTTGGGAGGCTATTTGAACTTCTGTCTTCAAGATTTGCTCCTCTTCGGGAGAAAGGGTGAGGTGGGGTAGGGTAATCTCTTCGGAGGTCAGCTGATTTAGCAGCGCCCCCATCTTGGCCAGTGGTACTGCATAGTCTACATCCACATATTCGAGTACGCTGGAGGGCATACTGGAGTACTCAGCATCTTCCGGCTTTTGAACGATGCCAATGCCCCCCAGCCGTTTAATCGACCACATTCCCGACGTACCATCGTCGAGCAGGCCAGTCAATACAACACCAATTACCCGTTCGCCGAAATTATAGGCGGCCGACCGAAACAAGGCATCAATTGAGGGCCGAAACCTATTTTCTTTGGGGCCTTTCTTCACCAATACCCGGTTTTCTTCGATTAGAATATGGTGGTCGGGCGGGGCAATGTAAATCATGCCCGGCTGAAACGAATCGCCATCGGCTGGGTGAACTGCTCTGAGCGAACCGGCATGGTTAAGTATTTCCGGCAACATGCTTGTTGCATAAGCCGCAATGTGTTGAACAATAAAAATAGTGGCGTTGAAGTCGGGTGGAAACGAGCGTACTAACTCTTTCAGCGCCACCACACCACCCGCCGATGCGCCAATTACAACAATATTTCGTCTTGCCATTATGAGTAGGGTTATTTACAGGAAGGGTACTTCTGGTGTCAGGCCAGTGAAATGACAGATAAAGAATTTGCTTGCTTTAGCCTGTGCGAATTAGTTTAAGCCGTATAATTAGTGCCTCAAAACAATATGTCAACAATTGAACTGTCAGTTGGTTTACACAAAAAAGACTCATGCCAAGTCAACGTTCCTTTAACGCTTCAAACTCCTCAACAGTATCATCAATTCCAGTAGTCGCTATCGGCGCATCAGCCGGTGGACTGGAAGCTTTTTCTGAACTCTTAAAACATCTTTCGCCAGCTACTGGTCTGGCTTACGTTTACATCCAACACCTTAACACATCGGCTGAAAGCCATTTGTCGTCTATTCTGGGCCGGACAACAGAAATGATTGTTAAGGAAGCAGAACACCTGGTGAAAATTGAAGCCAATACGGTTTATATAATTCCGCCGGACAAGAATATGGAAATCGTGGATGGGGTACTGACACTCATGCCCCGTTGGAAGAAAGTCGTAAACGGCGAGTCTACGGAGGCAGTTCAGCCCCCGCACATGCCCGTCGATCAGTTCTTTACATCTCTGGCCGAACGGCAGAAGGAGGGTGCCATTGGCATTATACTTTCCGGAATGGCCCACGACGGAACACTGGGTCTTAAAGCGATTAAAGTAGCCGGTGGCATTACGATTGTGCAGGACTCATCCGCAAAATTTCAGGTTATGCCTCAGTCTGCCATTGCAGAAGGGGTCGTCGATATGATTCTATCGCCAGCCGAAATAGCGCACGAACTGGAACATCTTAGTAAGCAAGCCGCTATTTTTGAGCAAACGGCCGTAGCCGAAACTTATGCTGAACCTGATGCCAATGAGTTAACGGAATCGACCAGTGAAGAACTGCAACCCATCATTCAATTTCTGCGAAGAACTATAGGTGTCGACTTCAGTAACTATAAAATGACCACTATTCGCCGGCGGATCATTCGTCGTATGTTACTGTACAAACTAGACACGCTCAAAGCGTATTTACAGTACCTGCGCGAGCATCCTACCGAACCAGGTATGCTTTACAATGATTTGCTGATCAATGTAACCAGCTTTTTTCGGGATGAGGAAACGATGGAGTTTCTAAAGACGGACATTATTCCCGAACTTATCAGGCAAAAAAACGACCGTCTCCCTTTACGTATCTGGGTACCCGGTTGCTCAACCGGGCAGGAGGCCTATTCGCTGGCTATGCTCTTGCTGGAAACGCTCGATAAGGAAGAACCGGGCATAACCATCCAGATTTTTGCTACCGACCTCAGCGAAAACGCCATTAACCGGGCTCGGCAGGGGCTTTACTCCGTTAGTGAGGTGGTGAACATATCCCCCAAGCGACTACAGCGCTTTTTTACAAAGCACCAGTCGATGTATCAGATCAACAAATCGGTCCGGGATATGTGCGTGTTTGCCCCGCACAACATATTTAAAGATCCTCCTTTTTCCCGAATTGATCTGATCAGCTGCCGCAATCTGCTGATCTACCTGAATACCCTGTTACAACGAAAAGCACTCATCACGTTTCACTATGCATTGAATCATGACGGGTATCTACTGCTAGGTAAATCAGAAACGGTATCGGCTTCTTCGGCTTTGTTCAGGCTCATTGACAAAAATTATAAGATATTTGTCCGTAAAAATGATCGATCTGCCGGGGTAGTGGTAAGCCAGGTAGTTATTGATCGAAAAGATGGGCAGGAGCAATCCCGCTCGTCAAGCCTCGGGCTGAGCGATGGAGGGAGCCCTAAAAATCAACCAAGTAAAGCACGCCAGACTGTGAACGAGTTAGATAAGATTGTGGATCAGGTACTGCTCCGCCAATTTACGCCCGCCAGTGTGGTGGTAGATCAGGAACTGGATATTCTCCAGTTTCGGGGAGAAACCAGCCTTTTTTTGGAACATGTGTCGGGGCGTGCCAGCCTGAATCTGTCGAAAATGGCTCGTCCCGCCCTGGCGTTCGAAATTCGCAATGCGGTACGAAAAGCCCGGAAATCGGGGCAGAAAGAAAGCCGAACAGGCATTGAAATAACGGTAAGCGGCAGAAAATACATGGTTTCCATTGAGGTAGTACCGTTGAATGATGCTACCGAAGGACGATTGTTTTTAATCCTGTTTTGGGAGGAGCGGGGCCTGCTACTAGATGATCCGGCCTCGGGCAACGGCCGAAATAGTCGGGTTAAACAACTAGAAGAAGAACTGGCCACGATGCGGGAAGACATGCGCGCTATTATTGAAGAGCATGAAATTGCCAGCGAAGAGCTTCAGTCGGTCAACGAAGAGATCGTGAGTAGCAATGAAGAGCTGCAGAGCATCAACGAAGAGCTGGAAACCAGCAAAGAAGAAATAGAATCGACCAATGAGGAGTTGCAGACCATAAATCAGGAATTGCAGGTACGCAATGACCAGTTGGCTGAAGCGTACATGTACGCCGAAGCTATTTTTTCGACCATCAGCGAAGCCACCATCGTACTTGATAAACACCTGCGGGTGAAAAGTGCCAACCGGGCCTTTTTTCAAATATTCAAAATACCCGAAGAAGCGACAATCGGGCGGCTGATCTATGAACTTAACAACCGGCAGTGGGATATTCCGCGTCTGCGCGAGTTGCTGGAAGAGGTTATCCAGAAAAATGTGCTGATTCAATCGTTTGAGGTGAGGCACCAGTTTCCGGGTGTGGGCGAAAAAGTGATGTTGATTCACGCCCGCCGGGTTATTGAGCAGCACCGGCAGGAGGCCATTCTGCTGGCTATTGAAGATATTACCGAACAGCAGCAGGTACAGCAGTTGCTGGAAGAACGTCAGGCCTGGTTTCATACCTTGATCGATAAGGCACCTATACTGATCTGGGTTGCCGATAGCGACGGCGGATATAGCTTTTTCAATAAAGCCTGGCTTGATTATACCGGTCGGTCGTCGGAGCAGGCAACTGGCCAGGGATGGATGATGGATATTCATCCTGAAGACCGATCGGGCTACATTGCTACGGTCATCACAAACTTTGGCGCCCGCCAGCCATACCAGGCCGAATATCGCCTGAAACGGAACGATGGCGAATACCGCTGGATGATGGAAAATGGCCAGCCAACCTTCGATACCGACGGTAATTTTAGCGGCTACATTGGCACCTGTGCTGAAGTTCATGTGCAGAAAAGCCTCAACCAGGAGCTGGATAGCCGGGTTCAGTCTCGCACTAAAGAGCTGACGAAAGCCAATTCACAGCTTCTGAAATCCAATACAGAACTGGCACAAACTGCCGAAAATCTACAGGCCGTACTTAATACATCGCCAGCGTCTATCGGCCTGCTGAAAGCTGTACGCACACCAGAAGGGGAATTAGTCGATTTTAAGGTGATTGTCTGTAATCAGAAATTTGCCCAGATGGCCCATCTGCCAATTTCTAATCTGGCAGGAACATTAGCGACCGAACTGGCACCCGTGTTGTGGCAGGAAGATACCCTTAACCAACTGCGGCAGGTTCATAGAACCGGCAAAGTGGCCTATCGGGAACAGCATACCCAAATGGCCGGTTATGACCATTGGATGGGTATATCGATCGATAAACATGACGATGGGGTTATCTTGACCGGATTGGATATTACAGCCTTAAAGCAGGCTGAGATTCAACAGGATCGCTGGATTCAGGAATTGGCACATTCCCAGAAAACGATGCAGGATCTGGAGCAGATGCGTCGCTATGTTCGGGAACGGGGCGAGTTTTTACGGGCTACCTCGCACGATCTGCGCGGTAGTTTCGGGGTTATTCAGGGGGCGGCTGCTCTCCTCAACCTGATGGATACCAAAGAGGAGCGGGAGCAGATGCTGAGTATGCTCAACCGAAACCTGGGCCAGGTAACAGCCCTACTGACTCAGCTTCTGGACTATTCTCGACTAGAGTCCGGCCAGGAGCAGGTATTCAGCCAGCCTTTCGATGTGTCTTATCTGTTTAAGGAGTTAAGCACGAGTATGGAACCTTTAGCCAAAGACCGAGGGCTTTGGCTACAAGTAAATGGTCCTGACACTCTGCCCGTTACCGGCGACATGGTAAAAGTGCAGCGTATTGCACAGAACCTTATTCTGAATGCGTTGAAATACACCCGCCAGGGGGGAGTAACCATATCGTGGGAGTTGGGCGAAGAGAATACCGGCTGGCGGTTCAGCGTATCAGATACCGGCCCCGGTTTACCCGAAGAAGCCGCCCGACAGCTTGTCGATTCGCTTAATTCGGGATCGCCCGATGCTAACAAAATGGAGTTGGTACCCAAAGAGGGCAGTTCTGGTGAAGGGATCGGTCTATCAATAGTCAGGCAGCTTAGTAATTTGTTAGAGGCCACCCTGACTGTAGAAAGCAATACGGGCCAGGGGACGTTGATTGAAGTACGCTTTGCTAAGCGGTAAGTCGCCTTCGTTAATTAAACGTTATAGATCGATTTACTCCTTTGTAAAAATGCCAATATATTTTATCATTAAAATTAGATTTATTTTGCAATAAATTCTTAATTTAGAGCTCGCGATGACAAAAAGGTTACTGTTGTAGCCTTTTTTTTGTATGTGGTTTACATACTCTGGACTATATAAATGCGAAGAAAATACTATTTTTACCAAAAGGTCTGTAGTCCGGCAAGGCAAACTGCTGCGAACTACAGAGTGCATAAGCACAGCTAGTGCCGGATCAATCCGGCTGCACATTTACTAATAGGGTTAAACTTGCTCAACGTCAACGTAAGGGATAGGAGTTACCCCGGCATTTCTGGCTGGTGGAAAAATCAGTTATCAGGGATGAATGAGTCAATTGTTGAGGCTTCCAGATTAGTACAAAGTGTATTGATGGCCTCGCCTAACGGCGTACTAGTACTCCAGCCAGTTTTCGGTGTCGGAGGAACCCCACTGGATTTATTTTTAAGGGCGATTAACTCGGTCGCTCGCGAAGATCTTGACCACCCGGCTACCGAAGTACTCGGCCAGTCAGTACGAACGCACTTCCCTCAACTGGCTGATAAAGAAGCTATGGCTACATATTGGCAGGTAATTGGCACGAAAAAGCCGGTCCGTTTTAAAACCCGCAGCCTGCAGTTAAATCAAGCCCAGACTCGTCTGTTTGCTATCTCAGCTGTTCCCTTAGAGAACGACCTGTTGATTACGTACAATGAAATAGCGCCGTTCGAGTCGGATAGTAGCCTGGAAATCTAATGGGTGTCGACTAACCGGAATGAGTGCATCAAACCGGTAGGTATACGCTGAAGGTGGCTCCCAGACCCGTTTGGCTCCGGGCTGTAATGAATCCGCCATGATTAGCCACCACTTTAGCGCATATAGCCAGTCCAATGCCCGTACCCGCAAACGCCTGTTTGCTGTGCAGCCGCTGAAAGATTTGGAAGATACGGTCGAGGTACTTCTCCTCGAAACCAATACCATTATCGATCACATCAATACGATGATATGCCGTTGTTGGCTGCACAATGTGCATGCCAGCGGGCAACTCGTCGGCACCGGCCGGTTGACAGGTTATTCGAATAATGGGCGTTGAGTCTGCCGAATGAAACTTGAGTGCATTGCTGAGCAGATTCTGAAATAGCTGTCTTAGTTGCGACGCGTTTCCCGGCAACGTTGGCAGCGCGCCCACGTCAATTGCTGCCCTGGTTTCTGCCACCTGCAAGTCCAGGTCAGTCAGTACCTTTTGAACAATGTCTTCCAGGTTTACTGCTATCTTGCTGGGCTCTCCCGTTGAAATCCGGGAGAAACTCAGCAAATCTTTAATAAGTATTGACATTCGGGTTGCGGCATTCTGCATTCGCAGCAAATAGTCGACACCTTCACCCAACTGAGCTGAGTACTGGTTTCTGAGAATATCGCCAAATGACTGCACTTTTCGGAGCGGCTCCTGCAAGTCATGACTGGCAATAGACGCAAACTGCTGCAGGTCTTCGTTACTCCGGTTGAGTTGTTCAATTTTGGCCTGGAGGTCCTGCTGATAATGCTTCAGGGAGGTGATATCCTGGAGAGTGACGGTTAAGCCTCCATTATGTCGCCCCGAAATAATGTACAGCCAGACAGTGGCCCCTTTTATTTGAAGCGACCATTCAAATGGTTCAGCCTGATCGGTGTTCATGCCCCTCAGAAAATGATTCATCAGTTCAGTCTTTCCGTTCTCAAAGCCGGGTAAACTAAGCAGATGTTGCCCTTTAATCTGGGTTGGTGTTATACCTAGCAGGTCTTCTGCCGCAGCATTGGCATAATTTACTTTAAAGTCAACCACTCGGTCCTGCTTCCGAACAGGCTGTAAATTGACGATTCCGTTGCGGGAGGTGTTCAGGATTGAGCCCAGAAAGCCTTGTAGCATTTTTCGGCGGTGATTTAGCCGCACGTTAACCCCAAACGTTACCAACAGTATAAACAGGGCCATAAGCGAAAACATATTCGAAGCTGTCTGGCTAATGGCCGTTGAGCGGGTCAGTTCCTGCTGACGACTCTGACGCAGGGCGTTCTCATAATCGACAGCCTGGTTAATAAGCTGGTGTACCCGAAACAGGTCATCAAGACGCCACCCTTGTTCCTGCTGGATAAGTTCAGCAATGTTGTTCTCCATCAGGGTGCTCCAATGATGCTCGATCAGCCGATTGACAATGAGGAATCGTTTGTACTGATTTGAGTCGGCTTTCAGCAAAGGACGCAGCTGAGTTAGTTCCCGGCATAAATCGATGGCTTCGAATTTATACAGCTGGTAAAAGTCTAACGGGGCCTTGGCCGCAGCCGCCGGGCTGTATATTTGTGCACTTTTGAAGTGATTGGATAGACGTTCGAGCCGGTTGATGATGTCCCGGCTTCTGTCTACCTGAATCGTGTAATTCCTCATTTGGTTAAAGTTGTAGCGGTCAATGAGGATCACAACGGTCAGCAGGGTAAGGGCAAGTAGAAATGGCAGCAAGGTCTTCAGATTCATACCGAAGGCGTCGAAACGGAGTACGGGTAAATTTTATGGGTAAATTGGCCTACAGAGTAGAGTTTGATACTTCATATTCACTCAATTGTCAAGCATGAGTACGGCGTATAGTATAAGCTGTACCGCGTTTGTACGAGTAAACAGAGGTAAAAGTAAAACAACTTACTGATATGATAGTATCGTAATTCTATATAGCTAGATAAATTAAGGTTTTGCAGGAGAGTGTTTTGAGTCGTAAGATCGTACGAGTCGGTCCAGGGGGGCCTGCTCTCTGATTAAACGGGGAGCGGAAAATTGTGCATTCAAACACTCAATTTGTACACTGGAATGTATGGCAACAAAAAAGCCCTTACAATTTTTACATTGTAAGGGCTTTGCATTTGTTGGCGGTCCGGACGGGGCTCGAACCCGCGACCCCCTGCGTGACAGGCAGGTATTCTAACCAACTGAACTACCGAACCAACTTTCTGACTTCCGGTTGCCGTTGCCGTCTTCCTTGATCGTGGCACAAAAGTAGGGGTTAATGGTATTCAGCGCAAGGGCAAGGTTAAAAAAAAATCTTCTTCAAACTGTCTGCGTAAGGCTATACGTTGGGAATCAGTTGGTTTGGGAGGTGAATTTTTTTAAATATTTTTTAGTGCCTGGTACTTATTTACCCGTATTTGCCTTTATCGCGGTGATTTCTTCGGGATCGTACGGTGTTCCGTCCTGTTTAAATACTTCATGGAACCAGATTGCCGGTTCGCGGCCGTTTACGTAGGGCTTCTGCCAGCTATCCCACGGTATGAATGTTTGCGTTTTCCCAGCTACAAAACCCCAGTTAATCATACCAACTTTAGCTTTTTTCGCTATGGGCAGGTGTGTTTGGAATTTGCTGTTGACACCACGCGCCATGTATTCGGTGCAAATGACCGGACGGCCAAACGAAAGCATGGCAGGAATCGTTTTTTCCAATGTTTCAGGATTGGAGTACTGGTGAAAGGTAATGATGTCTGAGTTTTCCATCTGCACTTTCTCCATAGGGGTCCATCTGGCCGGGTTTTGCCATTCTTCCGGTGTGCGGTACACCCATATGCCCGAGGTTAAGGGTTGTGTGGCACCTGCTGCTCTGGCCCATTCGAAAACGTGTGGCAACAGGCTCGTCACGATGGCTATCTTCCGGAGCTTGGGTACCTCTGTTTTCAAAGTGTGATTCTGTCCATAGCTGTTGTCGTTGGTGTTATCGGGCTCATTCCAGACATCCCAGGCCAGTATGCGCTTATCTTTCTTAAACGCACTAACTACCCCTTTTACGTACGCTTCCAAACGCGGATATTGCGATACATCCGTTAAGGCATCAGCTCCGGGGCTTTGTACCCATCCCGAATTATGAATGCCCGGTGTTGGCGCATGCTGCTTGCCAAGTTTGGGATTTGGGTCCCAGCACGAGTCAAACAAGACAAGCATTGGCCTGATTTTGTGTTTGGCGCAAATGGTCAGAAACTGATCGAGCCGTTTGGTGAACCCGGCAGGGTCCTGCCAAAGCAGGTCGTGCAGGAAAACCCGCATGGTGTTCATACCAATGCTCTCGGCCATGGCCAATTCTTTGTCAATAGTGGCCGGATCAAAGGTTTCGGCTTGAAACATTTCCAGTTCATTGATGGCATTGGCCGGTGCATAGTTGGCCCCCACCAGAAAGGGTTCTTTGTCATACCAGGCATTCGCTTTGGTCGCCGACCAGCGAGCCGAGCCGCCCGTTTGCTGTGCCAGCGAAAGGGTAGAAATAAACAGGAGCACTAAAAACGATAAACGCTTCATAGGTAATTGATTGGTATTAGGTGTAATAAGGAATTTACAGAAGGTAATAAGGGGCGAATTATTCTGCCGGAACGGGCATGGGCTTTTTGCGGACCGGCTTGCCAAAGTTAGGCGAGCCATCAGTATTCCAGGTGAATGGCTGGATGTGGGGAGCGCGTTTGTTGCCACAGCCGTCTGTCGCAGATGGATTTGCGTGGTAGATCATCCAGTCCTGTGTGCCATCGGGTGAGCGAAAAAAGCCGCCATGGCCAGGGCCCCAAACGTCGTTTTCTGGCGATTGCTCAAAAACGGGTCCGGCACTCTTTACCCAGTTTTTTGGGTTGAGCAGATCCCCTTTGCCCGTAAATGTTAAGAGACCCATGCAGTAGTCGAGCCAGCAGGCGTTGGCCGAGTAAACGATGAATAACTTATCCTTATTTAACAGAAATTCGGGTCCTTCGTTTACGTATATTTTGGGGACTTCGCCATTCTTCTGCCATTCCTGCGGTACATCGCCGTGCATCTCCCAGGGCTGATCAGGCTGTGATATTTTGACCCGTTTGCCATCAATTGTCCAAGGGTTTTTCAGCTTGGCCAGGTAGATATCCTGCCGTCCGTTGGTTGCGCCTTCCCAACCCGACCAGGCAGCATACAGTTTCCCCCTGTATTCTATCACTGACATGTCGATTTCCCAGTGGTCAGCTTTATCGCCGATCTTTCCTTTCAATATCCATTCGCCCTGCATGGGGTCAGGCGAGGTGTTTTCAATAACCCATACGCGGTGTGACAGATTATTGACCGAATCAGCCGAAAAGTAGATGTACCAGTTGTTGTTGAAGAAGTGAATCTCCGGGGCCCATAAATCCCGCGAGTAGGGTAGTCCGGCGGGGGGCGTGTAGATGACTTTACTCTCCGCCGTAGCGAGGTCGGCTACGTTTCTGGTTTTCCAGAGGGTGAGATTTCGGCCGGTGGTATTCATGTAATAATACCAGCCATCTTTCTGCAATACCCAGGGGTCGGGGCCTGACGATTTCACGGGATTTGTGAAGGTACGCTGTGCCAGCAGGGTAGGACCTGAAACAATAAATAGTAAAACAAGAAGCAGACGGTGACCAGTGTTCATGGATCGTAGGAGAGAATATAATCAGATAAAGAGAAAAAGGTATTCTTTTAACCCTTCGTCGATCTATTTCTTTCTACCGAATGGTGCTTCGTCCGTTTACATTGAACGTCGATACGGGGCTGGGAGACGCTGTAGGCTCATCACCAGGCTTGTTGGGCGTCAGGCCGGGTGTATTCCGTTTGCCGCCAAACAGCCGGTTAAACGACCGGGTATACAGCAAACTCATACCGCCACCCGTCGTGATGGTACTGTTCAGACTGGTCTGGCTCAGGATGCTCTGCTGGTTACGGTTATACACTTTGGCCCGCAAACGCCCATCCGATGTAATGAAGTACTCCAGCGTCCACTCGCCAAGTAAACTGGCTGCATTGTATTGACTCTGGCCATACGTAAATCCGCCGTCCCGGCTAATGCGTAATCGGTCGTTCAGCAGCCGGTACGAGAAGCGAAGCTGAAGGTTGTTCAGCAGGTTTTCGTTTTGTGTACCGCTGGTAAATCCGCCGAACGACACACCGACATCCAGGTTTTCGTTGAGGTTCGATGCCAGACGGCTGATCTGATTGGAGATCAATTCACTGACGCTGTTAGCGACTCCTGTATTTACCTGGCCCTGGTCGAAAAGGCTGGTACCCTCGGAAAGCAACTGATTGAATAGCAAAACACTACTGACCTGCCGGGTAAGCTCTTGGTCATTACTTTGAATCCGCGACTCAAATGCCGTAACCGCTTGCCGGAAATCGGATGAGGAGGGATACTCCTTAATGTCCAGATCATAGCTGATAGCGGGTGCGCCCAGTTCGCCGTTTAGCTTGATGACCAGATCGACCGGATACCGTCGACTCTGGTCGGCCCGGCTGGATGCTCCACTGGTGTAGAGCAGGGGAGCCAGTGATGTATATTGCGTATAGGCGGCCGTTACGTCCAGAAGAGCGCCGTAAGGGTCGCCGGTCCAGGTTATGCGGCTATTCGGCTTAATCTGGAAGCGCTTATTAATGATATTCTGAAAGGTAAACGTGTATTCTCCTTTCTGAATGTCGTAGTTGCCCGTCATCGTGAAGTCGCCTTTGGTGTCAACTTTCATCGCGACGCGCCCCTGTCCGTAGGCACTGATGATGTCGCCCGTTTGACGGTCAAGCTGGATTTCGCAGTAGGCATCGGGGGTAATGTCGAAGTTGAAGTCCATCTGAATCCTGGACAGATCAATGTCGTTGTCGGACTTGGTGGCCGTCTGGCTCCCTGGTCTTCCGGGCATCAGGCTTGCTGTACGGTCAATAAACCGAATCTGCTCATCGGCGGCTACAGATGTCGCCCCGTCTAGTGGGATATAAATTCGGGTGCCTTTGTTGCTGGTAACATTGGCGCGAATTGTCAGGTTATTCGTCGGACCGTAAAGCTCCGCCTTACCCGTTACCACCGCCTGTCCGTAAAAGGCATCATTGTCCGGGGAGGCCGTATTCATGATTTTGAAATTCTTGAAATCGGCATCGAAGCCCAGCGTAAAGGAGCGAAATCCGTTGTGATAAACACCTCCGCGCAGCAATGCTGTGTTGCCCTGCGGGTCGCGCAGGGTAAGTTGCCGGGTAATGATTTCGTTTTCTCCGAAGTAAATCTTATCGTCGAAGCTAAAATCAGCTTTTAGATAATCAAACCGGCCACGGCCTCCCTTTATGGCTACTTCGCCCTTCAGGATTGGTACGGCGGGTTTGCCGGTAACATAGACAATACCGCTGGCGATTCCGCCGAGGTTGGAAAACAGCCCTTTTGTAAACGGCTCCAGCAGGGCCAGATCGGCATTGTTTACCGTTGCGCTCATGGCCATTGGGTTTGTCTTCTGCTGGGGGGTGTAGTTACCCGACAGTATGACCACGTCGGTCCCTTCGCGGTTCACCCGGGCATCAACATTAAGTCGTTGGGCTTGCTGGTCCCATTCGCCCTGCCCCCGAACGTCGCCAATCAGTGCGTTTTCGTACGATAGGGCTCTAACGGATAAGGCGCTTTCTATGATGGGCGTATCGTACAAATTCCGAATGGCCATCGACCCGTTGAGCGTACCGCCGAGGGTAGTATTGAGGAGAGAGTTAAGCGAAGCCAGCAGAAAGTTCTGGGCTTCTACGGCCAGGTGCTGCGAAGAGTCCGCCGATATTTTACCTGATGCCTGGACGAGTTGATTCTCGTTTAGCAGCGATAGATCCCGAATCGTGTACTCATCGCCAACTTTCCGAATTAAACTTTGTGGGTTGAGTACCCAGTCGCCATCCAGCACGCGAAGTTTAGACTGGTTGAAGGTTAAATCAATCGCATCACCCTTAAAGCGAAGTTCGCCGTTCAGGTCGGCCCGGTTCACATACCGGCTGGTGCTGTCGGCCTGCTCTATCCGGCTTGTAAACTCAATATGGTCGACATCCCAGAAGGCTTCGGCCTGAAGGTTACGCGTGGGAAGGAGCGACGTGAACACCTGCCGTTTCGACGAAATAATGGCCGAGGCCAGTACATCCTGTCCGTAGGTGAATTTAGACGTGGTCAGATCGAGGTCACTGGGACCGAACCCTATTTTACCGAACCGGAGCGAATCTGTTTTAACCGTTGCCGTCAGGAATGATGTATTATCGACCGTAAAACGCCCTTCCAGTCGGGTATCGGGCGCTATGTACACCTTCGATCGGAAGAAATCCAGTAGGGGAGCACTGTTTTTCGAGATAAACTGGTAATCAATGCCATACCGCCCGGTGCCAGCGTCCCCTATTCGCTTTGAGAGCCGGGTGGCCCGCTGTTGTTTCTGCTCGTAATAGGCCTTCATACCCGCAGCATCGCCCGCAAAATAAAGCTGATACTCCTTTGCCAATTTTGTCAGGTCATCAATAGTACGCTGCGGCTCGAACGTACCCTGTAGCCGCGTCGTCAGGAAATCGGAGTCGAGGTCGAAATAGCGCTGCGTACCACCCGAGTCAGGACGGGCTCCGGCGTGTCGTTCGATGGATGAGGCTAGTGTGAGTTTATTGACCGCCAGGGTACGCTGGGCCTGGTTAAGGGTCAGTGTTGAGTTAGTAAAGACGGCCTGCCCAACAATATCGTCGAGCTTGCTGCCTTCCAGTTGTACATTCAGGTTCGTTTGAATCTCCAGCGAATCGCGCAGATACCCCAGCTCCCGCAGATCGGCATGGGTAACGGTACCGTGCAGATCATAACGATTACGCAGACCACTCAGGTTGAACTCGCCATCGAGGTTAAAGGCCAGATGAGGGTCCTGGACAGCTAGCTGACCCTGAAAAATACCTTTCTGCAAATTACCCCGGGTCGTTACGTTTCGATACTGGTAACCCTGCCAGCCAAATTGGCCGAAGGTTCCGTCGAAATCAACGTTGGCGCGTTTTAGGTCGGTGCCCCGGCCGGTCATCCGGCCTTCGCCGTCGAGTTTGCCAAACTGGCCAGGCTGGTTCAACAACTGACCAAGATCGAAACTTTCGCCTTTCAGCTTCGCCGTGTACGTTGTCAGATCGGCATTGGCTGGAAGTTTCAGTGCGAGGTCGCCAGTTACGCTGCCAATGGCTGTCCGGAAGGTGCCTCTTGTTTTGAAATCATCGAAGGCTCCTACAAACATGGCGTTGAACGCAACCGTTCCTAACTTCTGAATAGTTTTGTTAAACGACGAATCAGGGTAATACTGGCGAATATCGGCCATGGTAACCAGTGAGGGCGTAAAGGCGAAATTGACCGTTGTGTGGTCCATATCGGGTAGTCCTTTCCAGGCTATATCGCCCGCTAGCTTACTGCGGCCATTGGCACCGAACCGAAGGTCGGTACGTCGAAGCTGAAAGTCGTTCACCGTGCCGGCGAAGATGCCGCTCAGGAGCCAGGTTTCGTTAAGGCCCCGCATATAATCTGAGAAGAACCCCAGGTCTTTCGATTCCACTTTGCTGTTGCGGAAGTTAGCGTACAGCCGTACCCGGCTATTGAAATCACCGAACGCTGATGGTCTATCGTAGAAGAACGTCAGTTCATTGCGGATAATCGAATTACCGATATGGGCATACAAGCGCCCGAGTTCCATCTTGGTATTGCAATACAGGAAATGGGTATCGAGCTGTCGTATTTTTATCCGGGAGTCGCGGTCAATGCCCGATAGTCCCTTTGCCTTAAAGGCGATTGTATCGCCCAGCACCAGAAAGTCGCTAACCTCGGCGTTGAGATGCTGGAGTGTAAAGTGGTTGTAATCAAAGTTGGCACGGTTGTGCATGAAGGGCTCCCGCGGGTCTTCGAGCGTATAGGCACCGTCTACCAGATGGATATGGCCAATGGTAAAGGGCACGTTCTGATTCGGGATGCTGGGTTTGGTAGGATCGGAGGTGAGTTCTTCGATGCGGGCAATGAAGTCATCGAGGTTGGTGTCGCCGTTCGTCAGATTTTTGATCATTTTGACGTCAGGCTTATACAGCACCACTTCATCCAGATGGATGTTATGGGCCGATGAATCGAGCAGGTTTTTAAGATTGTAATCGGCATCGAGCCGCTTGATAGTGATCATGGGTCGGCCCTGCCGGTCGTTGATATGCACGCCTTCGAGCGTCAGCGAATCGAACCATTTAATTGAAACCCCATCGAGTGTTACCGGAAAAAGGAGCTTTTCCGATAGCCAGTCAGCACCTTTCTGAGCCAGTCGTGTTTGAACGGCCGGGAGTTGAATGCTCAGTAAAATGCCCAAGAACACACCTAGTACCGTAAGGACCAGGTAAAGCAGTGTTTTGAGAAATATGGCGAAAAACTGACGCATCCGGGGCGGAAATGCTTAATCTACAACAAATAAACAGAATTTACGAAAGCTTAGACACTATAAACGAGTGAACGGTTTAGTCTCATCCTGCATTGTTCTTTTTGTAGAAATCATTATCCATTAGTTTTGTACAGTGAATATTTTAGCCATTGAATCTTCCTGCGACGAAACGTCGGCGGCTGTGTTAGTCAACGGGCATATACTATCGAACGTAATTGCCACCCAGTTAATTCATGAACAATACGGAGGAGTTGTCCCTGAATTGGCCTCAAGGGCACACCAGCAACATATTTTGCCGGTTGTTGAGCGGGCATTAGCCGACGCAAATCTACTAAAAAGTGAGTTATCGGCCATTGCGTTCACCCGTGGACCCGGTTTGCTGGGCTCCCTGCTGGTTGGAACGTCCTTTGCTAAAGCGATGGCCCTGGGCCTGAATATCCCGCTTATTGAAGTCAATCACATGCAGGCGCATGTGTTGGCGCACTTCATCGAGACACGTCAGCCAACTTTCCCGTTTCTGTGCCTGACCGTGAGCGGAGGCCACACGCAGATCGTGCGTATCGACGCGCCCCTCGACATGAGCGTTATGGGCCAAACGCTGGACGATGCCGTAGGAGAGGCCTTCGATAAATCGGCAAAATTACTGGGCTTGCCTTATCCCGGCGGGCCGTTGATCGACAAGTACGCAAAAGATGGTAACCCGCTGGCCTACAAGTTTCCAATGAGCGAAATGCCCAATCTGGATTTCTCATTCAGCGGTATTAAAACGGCGATCATGTACTTTTTGCGCGACAACATGAGAACTAATCCTGAGTTTATAAACCAGCATCTGGCCGACATTTGCGCTAGTATTCAACACACTTTAGTGCAGATATTATTGGCTAAGCTGAAGCGGGCCGCTCGCGAAACCGGGATTGCCGAAATTGCAGTGGCCGGTGGCGTATCGGCCAACAGCGGGCTGCGAACGGCGCTGACAAAACTTGGCGAAGAACA
The DNA here is from genome assembly GCF_026391055.1 of Spirosoma sp. Taxonomy (GTDB): domain Bacteria; phylum Bacteroidota; class Bacteroidia; order Cytophagales; family Spirosomataceae; genus Spirosoma. The sequence continues at coordinate 26,996 of NZ_JAPLET010000020.1, forward strand.
GGGCTGGAACATCTACATTCCTAAGTTTGAATACTGTACCGACAATGCCGCCATGATTGCGATGGCTGCAAAATTTAAATACGAACAGGGCGATTTTACGCCCCAGACCGTAAGTCCCCTGCCACGAATGAGTATGCAAGTAAAAAAGCCATGACAATTTCAGAACTCTATATTTACCCCATAAAATCGTTGGGTGGTATTTCGCTGACCGAAGCCATTGTCGAAGAAAAGGGCTTTCGTTATGACCGGCGGTTTATGCTGGTTGAACCGGATGGTACGTTTATGACCCAGCGCGCCAATCATCAAATGGCCTTACTCGATGTGGACATTCAGGGCGATATCCTGCGCGTCTGGCACCGCCATCGTCCGGACGATGTGCTTGACTTAGCCCTGACTATACCTGAGGTGGAGCCGGGCGTCAGTCGTGACTGGCTGAACGTCACAATCTGGGACGATAAAGACGTGCCCGCGTTGACAGTAAGTGACGAAGCCGACCAATGGTTTTCCGTCGTTCTCGGCAAACCCTGCCGACTGGTGTTCATGCCCGAAACAACCCATCGCCCGGTCGATCCGGCCTATGCCCGTCAACAGGATGCGGTTAGTTTTGCCGACGGTTATCCCTATTTACTCATTGGTCAGGCTTCGCTCGATACGCTGAATCAACGACTTACCGACCCGGTGACGATGCAGCGATTTCGGCCCAATATTGTAGTTAGCAGCAGTTTGCCTAATGACGAAGATGCCTGGAGTCGCTTTTGTATTGGGGAAACCAGTTTTTACGGTGTAAAGCCCTGCGCCCGCTGCGTACTGACGACCATTGACCCCGAAACGGGCCATACCGGCAGAGAGCCCCTGCGGACCTTGTCGACTTATCGCCAATGGAAGCACAAAATCCTGTTTGGCCAGAACGTTCTTGTAAAGCTAACGGGCGAACCGGTTCCAGTACGGGTTGGGCAGCAAATTGAGGTACTCGCGCGGCACGAACCTTGGCTGGCACCGCCCGTTCAGCTTTGACGAGGACGCTAAAACCCAACAGCACCATCCTTCGTTCTACACTCAATTCTAACTATTATCTTTTGCTTAAGTCTTTACGCAACTTTTATTATCTAAGCTTTCCGGTGGTGATAGGGGCTGTATTATCCAATCGGATGGCGGCCCGGCTGTCGGATGTTGACCCTATACACTGGGCTACACCATTTGTACTCGGCCTTGTGATCTTTATCATTTATACCGTCGATCGGCTGCTGGATGTTCGAAAAATTCGTACGGATGCATCCAGCCAGCCGCTTACGGCCCGTCATGCCTTTCATCGCGAGCATGCGCCGTTACTTTGGCGAATGGCGGTTGCAGCCGCAGTCCTGGCGCTTGCTCTGACGTTCTTTCTGCCCGAACGTGTCATCCGGTTCGGGATGATCATGGGTATCAGTTGCGCTATCTATGTCGGAAGTGTGTTTCGCTTGCCGACCCGGCACCCGGTTTTGCTGCTTAAAGAACCACTTGTAGCGATTCTGTACACGGCTGGGGTGTGGGGAAGTGTATGGGTACAGCGACCCTCCGTCTCTTACATTGATCTTGTTGAAGGAATCATGTTTTTAGGCATAGCGTTTCAGAATCTTTTACTGTTTGCGGTGATGGAGCAACTCGAAACGCCGGAACAACCACTGTTTTCACTGGCAACGGCTTGGGGACTGGCTACCTGTAAACATATTTTACGCTGGCTGACGATACTTGTTGTTCTATCGGCTTTTGCTATCTGCTTCATTGTCTCCGACCGATTTGCTCAACGGTCGGCACTGATGCTTTCGCTGATGAGCCTTACGCTGTACGGTATTCAGCGGTATCCGGCTTACTTTCTCAAACATGAACGATATCGGTGGCTCGGCGATAGTGTATTCTGGATGCCCATTCTGGTTTTATGATCAATTGGCGACGGCGTAGTTATGTTAGCTAACAGTAGCGTAGTAAGTGTCCTGAAATAAATAAATCTTTGCGCCATGAAAATCGAACATCTGGCCATCTGGGTCCGTGACCTTGAGCAAATGCGGACATTTTACGAAACCTATTTTTCGGCTTCGTCGAATGATAAATACGTCAATAGGGTAAAAGGGTTCTCTTCGTACTTTCTGACATTCCCGGCGGGAGGGGCGCGTCTGGAAATTATGCAGATGGCGGGCATTCCGGATTCACAGAATAACGCCCTCGCGCAGTTTATCGGACTCATTCACTTCGCCATATCGCTAGGCAGTGAAGCTGCCGTCGACACTCTCACCAACCGGCTTCGAGCGGATGGATACGCTGTTATAGGCGAACCCCGCCGAACGGGTGATGGCTATTACGAAAGCGTGATCTTGGACCCGGAAGAGAACCGGATTGAGATTATGGCGTAAGTTGTTGGTGTACCCACGGGCTTCAGCCCGTGTACTACTTTCTATAATGGGTAAGTAGTATACGTTATAAAGAGTAATATAGGGGCTGAAGCCCGTGGGTACATTACAGACGATCTGTGTCGTTCGATTTCGTTTTTACGGCTATCGACTTGGCCGTAACTGTCTCCTTAACTTCCCGTTGCGTCAGGATATTCAGGATGATTTCGGTCATGTATTCCCGTTTGTTGAAGACAATGTCGTGCCGGTTTTCGGGCAGCAGAAACTGTTTTACCCGCGCGTTGACCAGGTGATTTTGGGCAAACGAAACATTAGTTGGATAAACCAGTTCGTCCCGTTGGCCGTGAAGCATAGTGATATTGGCCCGAATTTTAGGCCAGTCGGGCAGAATGGCTTCCAGTGCACGGCGGTGAGCCAGTTTTTCGTCGTTCGCCAGCCGAAGCAATGGCGGTACGCCCCAATGGATAAGCGGGCTGTCGGCGAAGTAGCTAATGGGGTAGGTTCGTTCGAGTCCCGGTCCCAAGGCAGAGGAAACAAACACAACATGGTCGACATAATCGGGATTGTTCATGGCCAGCCGCGCCGTTACCGAGCCGCCATACGACGAGCCGACAATCATCAGATAAGGAGCCTTTTTGTAGCGGTCGATAAGGGGCTGTAACAGTTGAGCCTGCCGTATGATGGATGTCTCTACTCGTCCGTAATCGGAATAGCCGTAGCCCGGCCGGTCAACGGCCACCAGGCGGGCGCGGTTGAGCAGGGTCGTATCTTTGAAGAACGCTTTGAAGAAAGACAGTGAGCTGGGGGCGCCATGTACAAAAATCACTACTGGCAAAGCAGAATCGGCCGGGGAGGCCGGTGTTTCGATGAACCGAATGGTTCGGGGCGCTTCATTGCGCTTAACGCCAGTGGCTTGCCCGTTGCCAACCCGATAATAATGAACTGTTGGCTTAATACGCTGGTCTTTAAATTCTTCGGCCAATTCCTGATCTGATTGACGGGAGTCAACAAACCAGGCAATAATTAATCCGCCAACAGCGAGTATTACTATTGTGAGCGCAGTCCAGCTAAGAATACGTTTAAGTAATTTCATGGTAATATGGTGTAGCCTACTAACTTCCAATATATCGACAAGTGTTTTGCCTACCAACTCTTCTGTCGATATACAAAGCAGATTCTGACAGGAAGCCAGCTAGTTTTATCAACTATACCCTTACGCTGCTTAAGGGGTTTGTATAAATTACTTCTTAAGCCGGTGAATTGTTATAAAATCAGATTGAAAACAATGTCAACAGGGAAAATACGATGGCAGCTAATTAAGTAAGTGGCATGCGTTTCCCATGTTGGCATTGTTTATACTGAAGGTTTTATTGACCGTTTTTGGCCGTATCTGGTGGCGTCACCGCATCTGGAACAGGGGGGGCTGGGATTATAGTTGAGTCAGTGTCAACGTCCGATATATCGGTCGAATCTGATTCAGTAGACGTTTCTTCGTCGCCGGAGTAACCGCAGTTCAAGTATTCTTTTGTTATGCCTACTGCCTTCGGGAAAGGCCCTTGCAGGTTTTTGAATTTTGGGTCCCGGTAAACTTTCTCCAAAAAGCTACCCACCAGCGGCAAGGCTGTTTTGGCTCCTTCGCCGAGGTCAGTAGACCGGAAGTGGATACTGCGGTCATCGCCACCTACCCAGGCCCCTACAACCAGGTTGTTGGATACGCCCACGAACCAGCCGTCGGAGTTGTTGGAGGTTGTGCCGGTTTTACCACCCATTTCGTTATGATTCTTAAAGAGGTCGAACGACCACAGGTTCTGTGATGTGCCGCCCGGTTCCTGCAAACCACCCTGGAGCATGTAGCGCATCAAGAAAGCCGTTTCCAGACTGATGGCTCGCTTATGCTGGCTCGTGAACGTTTCGATTACGTTGCCATCCCGGTCTTCGATGCGCTGAACAATAATAGGTTCGGTAGATTCGCCATCATTCACGAAGGTGCAGTAGGCACCCACCAGTTCGTAGAGCGACACATCCGAAGAACCCAGACCAATAGAGGGTACAGCTTCGAGCCGGCTCTTTATCCCCATCCGGTGTGCATACTGGGCTACCCGTTCGGGGGTAACGCGGTCGGTTAGCTGCGCCGTGATAGAATTGACCGAACGGGCCATAGCCCGGCGGAGGGTCATATTCGAATACGAGTAATAACCGGTCGAATTTCGGGGTTCCCAGATTTTGTCCTCGCCATTCTCCCGATACTCCTTCCGAAAGGGTTTGTCCTGAATACGGTCGCAGGGGCTGAGGTTGATAAGGCTGTCATCAATGGCAGTCGTATACACAAAGGGTTTGAAGGTGGACCCCGGCTGGCGTTTGCCTTGTTTTACGTGGTCGTATTTAAAATAGTCATAATCCAGGCCACCCACCCAAGCCCGGATGTAGCCCGTACGAGGGTCCATCGCTACCATACCCGCCTGCAGAAAGTGCTTGTAATAGGCAATGGAGTCGTAAGGGGTCATTTCGACGGAATCATACCCGCGCTTGCTTGTCCAACTGAACACCCGCATCTTGTACTTCACATTTTTCATGTAGTACATGATCGAGTCTGGGTACAACGGCATAAACCGTCGGCTTAGGGATTTGTACCGTTCCGTACGCCGGGCCACGGAATCAATGAAGCCGGGCAGCTCAGCCCCTCTCTCATCGGTCCACGGATTCCGGCCCTGCCAGTGATTATCGAAGGTGCGCTGAAGCTGCTTCATCTTCTCACTGGTGGCGGTTTCGGCATAAGTCTGCATCCGGGAGTCAATAGTCGTGATAATGCGAAGTCCATCGGTATACAGGTCGTAGCCGTTTTCTTCCCCCCATTTCTTTACATAATCCTGAACGGCGTTTTTGAGGTAACTGGCTGGGCCCGAGTAGGGGTTTTCCGGCGTAAATTCCGTTTCGAGCGGTAGGGCACTGATGGAGTCGGCCTGCGGCTTGGTCAGGAAATTATACTTGGCCATCTGTGCCAGTACCACATTCCGGCGCTCGCGGGAGCGCTTGGGATTTTTGAGCGGGTTGTAATTGGTCGTAGCTTTTTGCAGGCCAACCAGTACTGCGCCTTCCTGTACGTTCAGGCTATCCGGGGCTTTGTTGAAAAAGGTACGGGCCGCCGTTTTTAACCCAAAAGCATTGCTGCCAAAGTCGACCGTATTGAAATAATAAGTGATAATTTCCTCTTTCGAAAAATTACGCTCCAGCTTCAGGGCCATAAGCCACTCTTTCGATTTATAGATGACCTTCCGGATGAACGGAATGCGGGTCAACAGGCCTGTATTGGTTTTTCGACGGGTTTTAAAGAGGTTTTTCGCTAATTGCTGCGTAATGGTTGAGCCACCTCCTTCGCGGCCGAAACTAATTACGGCCCTGCCAATGGCGCGGGGGTCAACACCACCGTGGTCGTAGAAACGGGCATCTTCCGTAGCTACCAACGCATTGATCAGCTGTTTGGGAATGTTCTCATATTTAATGGGCGTTCGGTTCTCGGCATAGAACTTACCGATCATTACCCCATCCTGGGAGTATATCTCTGACGATTGATTCAGTTTCGGGTTCTTTAACTCCTCAACGCTGGGCATGGCACCCGTCAGGTAGAGAAAGTTGTAGTTAAGTACGAACACGTACATGCCCAGGGCCATAAACGCAACAAGCGCCCCTTTAACTGTATTTTTGACGTAGGGATAATACCAGGAATCAGGATCGATATACCGGTGAACGAATGAACGAAACTGGTTGCGGTACGTATCATACGTATTGACCCATGCATTGACGCGCTCTTCGCCTGCAACTCGTGCGATATGCCGGCCGACTCTGCGTCTGACATTGCCAGTTAATTTTTGACGTTGCCGAAATGCGCCAAAAGCGTGCCTGACAGCGCGGAATCGCTCCCTATATTGACTCATGCGTTAAAAATCCAAGAAACTTATTTAGTCGGATACGGCTTCTGCTCCTCCAGGACGAACCTGTCCAGATGTGCGTCTGTCAAGATCGGCCCCCTCAGATCAGGCCCATCCAGACCGGGCTCAAATATAATGCATTTTCGGCCGATCTGATACACAAAAACCGGGTCGTGCAAGCGACCCGGTTCGTTTACAGGAAGTTATTATCGGAGCTATCGAATAGGTAACTCGATAGTCTTTTTGGTCGATATTTTAGTAAACCAAAAGGATTTTTTTACTTCTTTTCAAAGGTCATAGCTACTCCATTCATGCAATAGCGAAGGCCGGTAGGCTTAGGACCATCTTCGAAAACGTGTCCTAGGTGACCCCCACAAACGTTACAGACAACTTCAGTACGTACCATACCGTAACTTTTATCCACATTCTCTTTTACGGCAGTTTTTGAGATTGGCGCGTAGAAGCTGGGCCAGCCTGTTCCGGAATCAAACTTGGTACTGGAAGAGAATAATGGAGAATGGCAACCGGCGCAATAGAATGTACCGTGGTCATGGATGTCGTTAAGTGGGCTTGTAAACGCCCGTTCGGTACCATGTTCGCGCAAAACCGCATACTGGTTGGGAGTAAGAATTTTCTTCCATTCGGCATCGGTTTTTACAACCCGGCGCGGTGGCGTATCGTCTGATGTAAAAGCCAGACTTATGAGCAGACAACTGCTTAAAATGGCAATCAGGGCAAGTTTCATGACGTTTTTTTGTAGTAATGTTGATGAAAATCGCAGCTCGATGACGTGAACAGGGGAGCTATAGCCGTGTTTTTGAACTGCTTAACTACGGGAATAACACCAAACGGAAGGGCTGCGTTCAGGCATTGACCGGCGCCATAGCCAGTAGGGTTGACAGAGTGGGGGTTGGGCTTCCGCCCCGTTTCTCGATGGTTATGGCAAACGCATCGGCTCGCCCGACCTGCCGGTTCAATCGTTGGATCTGATCTGACGAAGTAGACCCATCAAACACCCCTGCATCAACAGGTTTCCCGTCAACCATCGACCAAAGCTGGTATTGTTTATCGGCGGGTAGGGGGGGCATAGACTGTACCTGAACGGCTACCTGCTGGGTGTTACTATTCCAGAAAATGAGCATGTTGCCATTAGGAGCTTTCTCATTTCCCTGTAGCTTTAATGTTCGGGTACCCGGCTGACGAACCACAGCCAGTAACTGATCTGTCTGATTTTTCTTTTCCCTCAACTGGCGAATCTCAGCCTGCATTCGATCATTACTGGTGCGTATAGAAGCCAGTGTTCGCTGGTTTGAGCGCAACTGCGAGAGCAGAAAGAATGAAAAGAGCAATAACAGCAACCCCATAGAAGCAGCTACTACCCAGGACATGCGGAAGGCAAGGCCGGTTGTTGCTGGCACATCTACCGGTAGAGGTCTGACAATCGTTTCCGGCTTCTCCGGCTCTTTGAACTCTATCTGGCTAAGGATCTTCGATCTTAACGATGCGGGTGGTTCTACACTATGCGAAAGAGCGTAGTCTTCCAGAACTTCAGACAGCTGATCAAGTTCGCGTCTTATATCAGGATATATAGAAGACAGGCACTCGACCTCGCGTCGTTCCTGGTCGCTCACCGCACCCATGACGTAAGACTCTAAGATACCAGACGCTATGTATTCTGTGACGTTCATGATTTGAATAGTTGCTTTAATTCCTGCAAGGCAGCTCGTACACGGGTTTTAACCGTGCCTAATGGTAGATTCAATTCTTCGGCGGCCTCTTCGTGAGTGTATCCGCCAAAATAAACCAGGTCAATTAGCTGTTTTCGTTCAGGCCTTAACTGGCTAACCACTTCTTTAACGCCAATGTGATCAGGATTGGGCTGCTCAGTGTTGTGCTGCCGGTCAACAATATGTACGTTGTCTTCGTCGGTTCGGATTGCCGCAAAGGGTTGTGTTTTACGAGAACGTAAGGAGTCAATGGCTGTATTTCTGGCGATATTCAGCATCCAGGTAAACAAACGACCTTTGCTGGCGTCGTATGCGTCTAGATTTTTCCAGATTTTGACGAAGATGTCCTGCAGCAGATCGGCGGCTTGCTCATCATCGCGAACGATGCGCAGCACAACACCATACAGAGCTGGTGAGTATTGATCGTAGAGCCATTGGAAAGCCTGCTGATCGCGCTGGGTTAGCTTTTCAATCAGGACACTTTCCGAAACTAATGAAGATTGGCGTTTCACGAGGGGGGTGTTAATTGAGCCAAATATATACAGAATTTCAAAAAATGAACGATACCTTCCGGATAAAGTGAAACGTTTGTAAAGTTAAACCATAACAGGTATACGCTTATAAAGGAACCTGATGGGGCCGTTCGCTGCATGAATGAACGTTCTCATCAGGTTCATATATTGAATTACCAGTCTTATTTGAAGGCTTCCACGCCCGATTTTGGCATTAACACATTGCTGATTCCGTAAACCATCCCGTTCGACTGTCGATTGCCGGTATCTTCTACCGTGGCCGTATGTTCCTGCTCATCTGTAACAGTCAGTCGACCGTTTGATTCCTGTATGGTTAGTGTGCTACCTGCCAGTGTTTTAAGCTGTGCTTTCCCATTTCCGGCTTTTGCCAGGCGGGCCAATTCCTCCGAATTCAGCGAACCATCCATTACATGATACGATAGAAGACGTTTTAGGGCTTCCCGGTTGCTGCCGTCCAGAAGTGCCCCCTGTGCCGATGAAGAGAGTCTCTTGAAAGCGTTGTTCGTCGGAGCAAAAATGGTATATGGACCCGATCCTTTCAGGGTTTCCCACAGATTGGCCGATTGAAGGGCGTTTTGCAAGGTAATGAAATTAGGTGACGACGATACGAAATCCCCGATGCTGGTATTCCGTTCGGTGCTACCGGCTTTTATAGCAGGCTCTTTACTGTTCTTTTCACCCGCTACAGCTGCGGCTGTGCCAGCGTTGGAATCTGTAGCTCCCATATTAGGTGAATAAGCGGCTCCTGCACTGCTCGACGAACTACGGATTGCGCTGTTATTTTGCCCGTTACTCACCTGATTCGCAGGGGTGGGCGATGGGTTCGAAGCTCCCATCGCATTTGGATTACTGCCTGCACCGGTGGGTGCATTGGTAACGTTATTGCTGTTGTAATTGGTGGTATTACTGTTGTTTACCGCCGTGCCTATACTGGATGAACTCTCCCGATAAGCAGCATCCTGCGGGGAGGTATTGGTGGTCGTACCCGTGCTGCCAGTTTTCTGGTTGGTCGCTCTTTTGTTTCGTTTCATGGCTCGTTTTTGTTCCCGTGAGGGCTTGGCGGGCATAGAATCGGTGGCTATTGCCCCCTGCGGATAAGTTGTTGACGTAACGGCTCCAGTGGGTGTTGTCTGCGCCCATGCGGGTATTGCCAGCAGCGTTGTTCCTAACGCTAAAAGGCTAAAACTGTGCTTGATTTTCATAACGTTGTCGGGAATAAGTGTATCAACTATTCGTCATGTTTTAACCGATTTGTCTACAAAAAGTTTGTTGGCTTATGTGCATTGTTTGCCTAAAGGCGGGTAGATTTGCTACCATCACAACAAACAACTTTAAGAGATTATGCAATCTATTCTTCCTCTGCCTACCCAGCCTGTTAAGCCGGGCACTAGTACGGGTCAGGCTTTCTGGCATGCAGACAACGCTAAAACCGTTGATTCCTATTCGCCGGCCGATGGACAACTGATTGCCCGTGTTTATTTGTCTACCCGCGCTGATTATGACCGCGTTGTTGAAACTGCGCAGTCGGCTTTTGCCGAATGGCGATTGGTTCCGGCTCCACGTCGGGGCGAAATTGTCAGGCAGATGGGCGATCAGTTTCGTCGGTACAAGCGCGAACTGGGTACGCTGGTGAGCTACGAAATGGGTAAATCTTTGCAGGAGGGTTTGGGAGAAGTACAGGAAATCATCGACATCTGCGATTTTGCCGTAGGGCAGTCGCGTCAGCTTTATGGCTTATCCATGCATTCTGAGCGACCCGCCCACCGGATGCTGGAGCAATGGCATCCGCTGGGTGTAGTCGGTATCATTTCAGCCTTTAACTTCCCTGTTGCGGTCTGGTCCTGGAATGCCATGCTCGCCTGGGTTTGTGGGGATGTCTGCATCTGGAAACCATCGGAGAAAACACCGCTTACGGCACTGGCCTGTCAGCAGATCATTGGCGATGTGCTGCGGAACAACGATGTGCCCGAGGGGGTGTCTTGCCTGGTTACGGGTGGCCGCGAAGCCGGTGAGTGGCTGGCGCGTGATCCGCGTATTGCACTCGTATCGGCTACGGGCAGCACCCGCATGGGGAAAGCCGTTGCCGAATCCGTTGCCAGTAGGCTAGGTAAAAGCCTGCTCGAATTAGGTGGCAATAACGCCATTATTGTTTCGGAACATGCCGACCTCGATCTGGCCATTCCGGCCATTGTTTTTGGCGCGGTGGGTACGGCTGGGCAGCGTTGCACCAGTACCCGCCGAATTATTGTCCAGGAAAGTATTTATGAAGATGTAAAAAGTCGGCTCAAAAATGCCTATGCGCAATTACGTATAGGCAATCCGTTAGACGAATCTTTTCATGTTGGCCCCGTTATCGATACAGCGGCCGTGGCGCAGTACCAGGCCGCAATCGATGAAATTCGGGGGCAGAGCGGGCGTTTTGTTGTCGAGCCGGGGATTCTGGATGGGTTAGGGTTTGAGTCGGGCTGTTACGTCCGTCCGTGCATTGCCGAAGCCGAAAACAACTGGCCGGTGGTACAGCGTGAAACCTTCGCGCCTATTCTATACATGCTTAAATATATTACGCTGGACGACGCCATCCGTCAGCAAAACAATGTGCCTCAGGGATTGTCGTCTTCTATTTTCACCCTGAACATGCGCGAAGCGGAGCGGTTCCTGGCGGCTACCGGCTCCGATTGCGGCATTGCCAACGTCAATATCGGCACCTCGGGCGCAGAAATTGGCGGAGCATTTGGGGGCGAAAAGGAAACCGGCGGTGGTCGGGAGTCGGGCTCCGATGCCTGGAAAGCCTACATGCGCCGACAAACAAATACCATCAATTACGGCACCACCATGCCGCTCGCGCAGGGTATTGCGTTCGAATTGTAGTAAACAAGTTAGAAAGCAGTCAGTTAGAAGCGAATCCAACTGCGGTGATTCGTTTCTAACTGACTGCTTTTTCAATCACAGGCTTCCCTTCCCCCGTAAGTACATAGCGCATATTCATCGTTGGAAATTTAGTGGCTATTTCGGCCAGTGATTCGCTGCTGAGGTAAGTTTTATTGCCAATATGCCGGTAGAATTTTTCCCGGCTATACCCCAATTCTTTTGCTAACCGGTAGACCGTTACTTCCTGTACGGCCAGGGCTTCTTTGAGCCATTTTCCCTGAATATTGGTCTTTTTTTCTCGTCGTCCTGCCATAAAACAAAGATAAAAAATATATGTATTTTTAGTTGTATATAAGTATTGTTTGTAGTATATTTAAAACATGAAAATCGCCGATGGAAACACCCAAAAGAGCCTTGATTTAGGCCAAATTCTGGATAGCGCAGCGTTATTTCCGCCCCAGCCGTGCATTTATTATCTGATTAATTTCCGGAATGAAGTTGTCTATGTAGGACAGACGCTAAACCTGTATACCAGCCTGCTGGAGCACCGGAAAGAGGGGACAAAATTTGTTCGGTTTCGCTACTTCACCTGTGACGAAAATGATCTGGAGCGACTAGAGCGGGGAGCCATTGAGCGGCTCGACCCTATTCTTAACCGGGTATCGAAGCCCAGGGCCGTCTCTGTACCCGGCAACCTGAGCAAACCCTTTATTTGCCTAAAATACAACATTACTCCTGTGGCTTTTGAGCGACTTCGGGAGGCTTTCGGGTTGCAACCGGCCAGTTCGTTCGGTAATGCAAAATATTACAAGCCCGACGAGGTGGAGGCCTGGGTAAGGCGCTTTAAAGGGTTGGTTTTGTCGGGCCGACATGTATTACAGGCCACGCCTACCTATCTGGCCGTAGGTATCAGCAGCCGAACCAGGCAAATTCAGCTCTTTACAAAATGATGGGGCGCGCTAGTCGTCAGATGCAGCGACACCCTCAATTGTCTCCGAAATGCCTTCGAAACAATTGAGGGTGTCGCCCGTCTACAGTTAACTGATCTATTTCATCATTTCTGTATGATTACCATTCGTATTGACGAAAAAGAACCTACGCTGTTGGCGGTGTTATTTGCCGAAGATCCGGTAGCGAACGACTTGATCCGCGAAGTGCCCGGAAGGCGCTGGAGTTATTCGCGACGGTGCTGGCTTCTACCTAACACGCGCAACAGTGTAGTGAAAATCGGCCTGCTTTTTGGGAAAACGTATTGCCGGTTCGACGAAGCCGTCGTGCGGTTATACAAACCGACGTCTTCGCTCGCTGCCCTTGATCAGGCAACCAACCCACCCTGGCCTCCGGTGGGGAAAGAGCAGTTGTCCAAAACCTTTCGGTATGCGCCACCTCAACGGGAATACGATCAACATCCCCTTATTCAGGCGGTTTCGGCAACCATGCGGGTGCAGCACTACAGCCGGAAAACGTACAAGAATTATAAACAGGCGCTTATTACCTTGATCCGATTTACCGAGCCGAAGGCCGTTGATTCGCTGACGAAAGAGCAGTATCAAACCTATCTGTTGTTTCTGATTGAGAAAAAACGGCTGAGTAGCGCTACGCTAAACGTTCACATAAACGCATATAAGTTTTATTGTGAGAAAATTTTGCAACGCGAGAAGGAGTTTTATGACATAGCCTATCCGCGTCAGGCGATAAAACTCCCCACAGTTTATAGTGTAGCTGAAGTGAAAGCCATTTTTAATGCGACGACCAGTTTAAAATACCGCGCGCTGTTTATGCTTGTTTACGGTACTGGTTTACGGTTAAACGAGGTGGCTTATCTACGTATCACCGACCTTGACCGTACACGCAGACTAGTGACCGTTCGGGGCGGTAAAGGCAAAAAAGATAGGATTGTGATGTGGAGCGATAAACTGGAAGTCGTTATAAACGAGTACCTGGCTCAGTATAAACCCAAAGCTTATTTGTTCGAAGGTTCGGGAAACGGCGAGCCATTGCAAAATCGAGTAATTCAGCTGGTCTATAGCGATGTAGTCAGATTTGCGGGAATCACGAAGAAAGGAGGCATTCACACCCTTCGTCATAGCTTTGCTACTCACTTGTTGGAATCAGGGACTGATATTCGCCAAATTCAGGTATTGCTTGGGCATGAGAATATCCTGACGACCATGCGCTATACGCACGTATCGGCCGATACGATAAGCAAGCTTAAAAGTCCGTTGGATGCTTTGTAGATGGCTGTTCCTGTGGTTTGTGTCGCAAAATTCTAGCACGAAGTTGTTCAAGACTGAAAAATTTGCTTTTCAGGATATAGCCTTGTGTAGTGCCAATGACTATTCGTTTGTTTATCCTGACCTGCCCACGCGAGTTAAACCGGTATAACCGCTTATCATGTCCAAAAAAGTAGTTTGGATAGCCTTCAATATCCCAGACTCGCTCAACTAACTGATTAACAGAAACTTTTTCCGCCATATAGTTTGTAAAACTTCATGTATATTTCTATGATTGTAGAAACTTTTTCCGTGCATTAGGTTACCCTGACAAAGATAGAAAATATGCAACAAACACTTAATATTAATATGCTGACTATCAATGCATTAATATTAAGCGAACTTTCGTCCTTTATTATGTTGTGCGCTGAAACAGCTTTGCTACGCGATGTGTGTTCCTATGCCGCTTAAATCCAGCAGCCAGCCAATGAGTTTGCCGCTTTGTTAGCTTTCGTGCCTAATGCCAGCTAGAGACCGACAACGCGGGCTTGAATGTGCTAATAAAAAATTACATGACTCCACAAGAAATAGACCATGCTGGTGCATATCTTAAATACCTGGCAGATAATGCTGAAGCGGAAACTAAGGCATCCGAATTCTTAGGGACTTTTGAAGGGGTTGATCTTGGCGACAAGCAATTAAAATACGGTGTGACCATCACTCGACTCCTTGAAGATGAAGGTTTGGTGGAGGTAGTGCCACCAAGTAAGTATTCTGCTAAAATTACAGCTAAGGGCATCAGGGCATACCGAATAGGGTATAAAAACTGGCTAATTCAGGAAGCTCAAAAAAAAGAGCTTGAGGAAAAAAGGGCAGAAGAAACACGAAAGGCTACAGAAGTTAGTACAAGCGCGGCTAAAGTATCGGCAGGGTCTGCCGCCATTTCAGCAGCACTAACATTAGTGTCAGTGTTATTTGGAGTTTACCAGTACATAAACTCTAATAGTCAAGATAAAAAGATTGATTCATTACAAACTAGAGTCACCTCTTTAGAGTCAAATAGAAAATCAATAATTGTACGATTACCAGCGCAAGTGTCCACCCCACAAAAAAGCTCCGCCCATTTGAAGAGTGAACCCATTCTACAAAAGCAGAAGAAATAGTCTTTTTGTTGTTCATAATCAGTGCGTTATATTCCCTAATATCGCACATTTTTAAACAAAATCAAACAACTTAACAATCTTAATACCCAAAATAAGGCTCATGTTCAATCTACCCACAAAACACAAAGACAAATTAATTGGTGGCGTAATTGGGCTTATTCTTCTTGGAGGGAGTCTATATATAAAGAGTCTTTTTGAAAAAGAGCCTCCTGTTGATATTTCAACTAAATTTACCCCCAGCCCTAATTTGCCGTCCATAAATAACGTAGGCAATGACTCTTCGAGCCAAAATATAAATCAAGTCAATCAGAGTAATTCTAATTTAGGTGATGTAAAAAATGAGTTTGTCTCTGGAGACAAAAAAATATACCATAATTATAATCAACCAAAAGATACTCAAAAAGGCACACCAATTATTAATAATGGATTCCTGAATCAAGGCGGTAATGGCAATACGTATAACCAACAAATAAACCCTGAGATTCCACAGCGGCACTTTAGTAAATCTAATTTTAATGCCTTTAAAAATATACTTCCAGATAAAACAAAGTTCATTACTGGATCTATTTTTAACTCTGACGCTGAAAGTATAAAATATGGAAATGAATTGTTAGACACTTTTGAATCAAACGGATATATAATTGCGGTTCGCCCTTTGGGGTTAAGGGTTGAACATGTACCAAAGGAAAAGTTTGGATTAATTGAATACTCGCTTTCTAATGATTCGCTTGAATGTGACATTGTAATCTACCCAATTAAGCCATAGATCATGAAAATGCCATTATAACCACAATCGCCCACCCTATAAAGGCAAGCCACTCCAAAATTCGAATGTAGTTTTCTAGTCCCTGCGTTGTTTCGTCATTTTTTTCTTGGTCCATGATATTTGTGGTTTATTGATTTAAAATTAAAATACTTGCAATATTTATTCTTTTTCAGCCCCCATCACTTCATCCAGCACCCTATTATAAATCTCCATGTTACGCTCCCACTCTTCCCGCGTCATAGGCGTGTAGCAGTTAAGCATCATAGCGTCAAGCTCCTTTATCGCGTCTTCTTCTTGTTGCGTAGTCATGTTCCGTTAGCGGGTTGTTTCTTACAGGGTACTTGGTGAGGGGTATCTAGCTTATGGTCTATCTGCGGGTTAAATCCAGCAGCCAGCTTGAGCGAATGCGGGGTTGGCGTCACCCAACAAGATGAAGTGTGTAAACTACGGAACAGCTTGTGTACGTTCAGTTGGCTTATGCCCCGTAGCATCACACTTCAAGGCGTTGGGTGGAGCCAAACAAGATGTGAGTGCAAGGTATGTTTCGGTCGACAGGCCAAACGCCCCGATGAGGTAGGCTTTTGGTGAGTTGGCCGGGTTGTGGTCGACAGGCGGCACAACTCGACAGCCAATCAGTTAGACTCGTCATGCAGGTTGCGGTCGACAAAGCAAACGCCCCTAAAGGGCAAATCAAAAATGGGAAAGTTCAAGACGCCCCAAGAAAAGAAACGACTCAGTTACCAACACGACCGGCGTGATGACTACGGCGAGAGCAAGTCAAGTGCGGCTAAAAGTGTGCGCTGGCGAAAACGGTGGGTCAATCAAACTTATCGTCAAGAGATTAAGCATATCCTTAATTCACCAATTGATAAGGAGGATACTGATCAAATCGAGAATCGTATTGACGAGGCAAAAAAGCCTTCTTGGAAGAAGTCTTCTCATGCACCCTTGGGATTGTTGCTGCATTCCAAAGGCAAGTTAGGAGTCGACAAGATCAAGAAATTAACCTTTCGCGTGAGTGATACTCACTATTTAGACGAGCGTCATCTTTCGCTTCGCGCGGGCGGCTCGTCGGGCGACAGGCAGCCCGTCCCGGAGGAAGATTTACATCCCAACAAACGGGGGGTGTAAAGGTTCAGATACGTGAGTTCAGTCAAGTAGCTTCCTCATCCATCAGCCCCCTGGGGCGTTGGGTGAACCGGCCAAGATGTCAGTTTAAGGCGGGTTACGGGCGACAGTGGAACTGCGCCAACGGGCAAGCTTTAGGTTCGTTGGTCGGGTTCCGGTTGACAGCGCGAACGCCTGAGTGAAGGTGCTTGGACAAGTTAGCAGGGTTGTGTGCGACAATAGAAACGCCCCAGTAAGGCAGATTTTGAAAATATGCTGAATTTCGAGGTTACAGACAGACAATCTTTCACTACTTTTTTACAACTCTTAGTGCAGGATTTACAGGCAAATCCTGAATCTTGGGAAAACGTGAACTTGCTCGATTTTCTAGAAGCGATGGGCCGATACACTGAAGACATTCAAGGCTATTACGATAATTTGCAGTTAGGCTTGAATGCAGATGCCCCAAGTTGGCGTTTGTTTGCTGACCTCTTGAAAGGGGCAACCATTTACGAATAGGGTAGCTTTCCTGTGACAGGAAGCCCGTCCCGCAAGCGAGTTTGCAGCCCAACATGATGAGTGTGTAAAGGTTCAGGTATATTCGTTTTAGTGAGTGACTCACTCACCATCAACACTCATGGGCGTTGGGTGAACAGTCAAAATGGGCGTGTAAAGCGGGTTACCGGCGACAGGGCGCACCTTTCGACAAGGTAGCTTTGGAGTTCGTTTGCCGTTTTCCGGTTGACAGTCGGCACAACTCAAAGGTTAGCTTTATACTCGTTAGTCGGGTTGCCTGCGACAAGATGAACGCCTGAGTTAGGAAGGCTTAACAGATTTAAAAGATGGGGTACAAAAAGGTTTGTATTGATTGCCGAAAAACCTTTAGTCGAGAAATTGACTTTGGTTCAGGTCGAGAATATAAATGTCCTGACTGTGGTAAGCCTATGACCCTTTATCCACATAGATTCCGCCCTCCTAAAAAGTCTGATGATTCAAAATGGGTAACGGTGAAGTATCTGCTTGAGAATGGCTTTAATTACCAGCATATCTATGAGCCAGGCGAATTTGGGAAGATTACCAACGGTAGGGAGGTATATGTTGAGTACCCTGAAAATTTGAGAGACGCAAAGGAGTTTGTGGAGAAGTATAAAAATCAGGTTAACAGAAAACTCTTGTAAATCGCTCCGTGTGGTGTGGCTTTCGGGCGACAAGCAGCACGTCCCGTAGGAAGGCTTTCAGCCCAACATGTCGGGTGTGTAAAGGTGTAAGTTGCAGCTGTTGAGGGGAGTGACTCGACCACCATTAGCCCTCTGGGGCGTTGGGTGGCCCAAACAAGCTGCTCTTACGGGGCAGCGTCTCAGCCACAGGCAGCACGTCCCGACAGGCAGGCTTAAGGGCTTCCATTTCGGGGGCTCCGCTGACAAGGTGAACGCCCCGGTTAGACAAGTTTAGATTTGCGTTTCGGGCCTCGGCTGAAAAGCCAACCACATTTCAAGTCAAAATTTTGAACTCTCGAATAATGTCCGTCTGGAAGAATCCTAAGTTTTATCTCCGCAGCCTTGGCATCTTTGTCATGATTGTACTGATTGATTGGTTTATCGAGTCTGGGTTTCAGCTCTTTCGGGGCCGAAGTTTTTCAGAAATTACAGACAATTACAAAATCCCGTTCACGTATTTAGCTGTGGCAGTCGCTATCGTTTATTCCAATCTGAAAAAATCGGATTAGAGGTAGGCATTGTGGTTCGCTCCGCGTGGGCGGGTTGGCGGGCGACAGGCAGCGCGTCCCGGTGGTCGGTTGACAGCCCAACCAAACAGGGGTGAAAAGGTTGAAAGTTGTTATTGTTCAGGGACGTAGCGTTATCATCCATCAACACTCAGGGGGGTTGGGTGAACACAACATGATGGGAGTGTTAGGCAGGTCACGAGCGACAGGGGGCACGTCCCGCGACAGGGCGGTTTAGATTCATTCGGCGGCTCTAGTTGACAAGCCAACCGCCCCGTAATTCGGGCTTGGACAGGTCGCTTGCGACAAAGCAAACGCCCTGATTAGGCAGGTTGGGTAGAGAGGTTTTTTGTTACGTTGTTGGGCTTTGCGCTCGACACAAAAAAACGGATTGTGCCGCTTCGGCGCACCGATCTTGCTCGTTCCGCATGGGTGGGTTAACTGTGCCAAGAAGCCCTTTCACAAATGGGTTTTCAGCCCAGCTACCCCGGTGTTCGCGCGCGAATTAACCCCCAAAAGTTGTAAAATTTAGCTCGTGAATTATCAGTGCGTTAAATAATTACAGCATACCCATTGATTGTGTTAAGGTTCATGCACGTTCGTTATGTCAACTTGCGCGCCCACCATTAGCCCTTTGGGATATTGGATGGATTGAGCAAGCTGTTACTTTATGAATATGGTTACGTCTGATAAGTCACCCAACTTACAAGGTGGGTTTACAGTTGGATTTCCGAGTTTCTTACGAAAAAATGAATGTCTCAGTAGGCTGGTTTAGGTTTGCTAGTGAATTCCTTGCAATGGGCGGCACATCCCGACAGTCGGCTTTAGACGATGATTTTTTAATAAAAATTTCGTTTTTAATAAAAAGTCATTTTTAATTTCTCAATCACTAGTTTAATACTATAAATTTTACAGGCAAGTTTTGCCCAACCGTTAGTTAGTAACATAAAATTTTTCATACTAAGCGTATAAACATGAGTGACTATACCGAACTTCAATTACTTATTAATAACGGTTCTGGTACAACCGTTATTCTACCAGCCCGCACATACACAATTGACAATAT
Organism: Spirosoma sp.; assembly: GCF_026391055.1. Classification (GTDB taxonomy): domain Bacteria; phylum Bacteroidota; class Bacteroidia; order Cytophagales; family Spirosomataceae; genus Spirosoma. The sequence continues at coordinate 46,472 of NZ_JAPLET010000020.1, forward strand.
TTTGCCATTGTCCGTTAGCAGCACTATTATCAGATCAGCCGGTAGAACTACCATCCAAACTAATGCTCAATAGCAATGCAAGTGGGGGCTGCTATTACTAATGTCCAATTAGATGGGATTGATTTTATTTGCACGGGTATGGGTACTAATGTGGAGGGATATTATGGACTATTTACCTCGAACCTGAAGTCAATTAATGGCCTTACTATTTCTAACTGTTCATTTCAATCGTCTCAAACCATAACAAATGGTATAAATATAATTGCAGATGCGGTTGGCGTTATAATTAATAATGTTGTTGTGACTGATTGTACATTCGAAAATATAAAAAGAATGGCAATAGAGTTTCAAAACCATTTAGATAAAGTTGAACGCCTTTTTAATTGCACAATTAAGAATTGTCTTTTTCAAAATTTAGGAATAGGAAACGATGCAACCAACCAAATGCCAGTTCAACACTGGGGACAAGCTATTAGCATCAGTGGTAGAGGTAGAAATCATGTTGTAGATAATAATATCATTGATAACCCCTATTCAATTGCAATTGAAGTAACAAGCGGTTCACCTAATTCACAAATAACAAACAAAACATTTTTGAACTGTATACGATTATGGACGGAAGAGAGCTTAACATTGTCTTTGATTTCTCTTGCTGTAGTAGAGCGACAAGGAGTTAATTCAAATTGTACTGTTCGGTTTAATAAATGTACAGATTCATCTCCCCAAACTAGAGTATTCTTTGACCAAATTCTCAACTGCGACATCTCGGACAATACTTTTCCAGTAGCTTCGTGGGTAACAATTCAAAGAGCGCAAAACAACTTAATAGTTCGTAACACTATAATCTCGCGCGGCTACTATGGAATATTAATGGATTCTAATTCAAATCCAGCAGGATTAATTATCAACAACCTTTTCGAGGATAATGTGATTAGTAAGAACAATGCTAAGCCTACAGATTATTACAATACTGTTCGCTTTGTAGGGGGTGGTGTTTATAATAATCTCTTTTCGGGTGGATCGCTCACGTGTGCAAATCCATTTGGCCAGATGAATGGTGCTGCACGGAACTATTTACAACACACCCTCCTGAATGGTCAGGAAACGGTCAATGATCCAATATTGAATACATTTTTTATCCCTAATTTAATAAACGGAATTCCTGATGGTTTTAGGCCTTACAAACCAAACCAAACTCAACCTACAATAGCAACTGATTATGCTTACGGCGCACAAGGTAAATTTAGCTACATATTAGGGTGCGCCACCTCCTTAACTTTCAATGATGGTGCTTTCGGAGATCCACTGCCAGGGATGGCCAAACAGTTTTATAGTCGCCGACAGAAGTACAATCCACTGTACATACAGGGAGCTCCGAGTGGTTTTACTAAAGCCCTATCAAGTAGTGGCAGTGTTCCTCCGGGGCCTAATAATTTAGCTTATGGAACTAATAGTAAGTATGTATATCGATTTAACGTATCTGATGGTAATGTCCCACCATTTACTGATAATCCTTTTGGAGACCCTGCTCCCGGAACCGCTAAAGCAGGCTATTATATCAATGCTGCTAATATCATATCGTAATGGAAAATAAAGCCTTTCTCCTCTATTACTAAACACATAAACAAATTAAAACACATGAACGACGAACCGAAAGTTGAAGTCCAATACGACCAAACCTATTTTGATTATCAACGTCGAATGGGAGAGTTTGGGGGCTGGGCCAATAGTCCATTTTTCCAGCCTTTTATTAAACCTAACGATAAAGTGATTGACTTTGGCTGTGGCGGAGGTTATTTACTCAAAGCCTTAAACTGCGCACAGAAGTTAGGTATTGAAATTAATGAGCGTGCGCGTCTTGTGGCCACCGAAAACGGCATCCAAACCGTTGAATCAGCCGACCATGTGTCTGATGACTGGGCCGATGTCATTATCTCCAGCCACGCCCTTGAACACACCGCTCGCCCCTTAGATGAGATTTTGCGGTTGAAAGCCAAAGTTCGGCCCGGTGGCCTAATTGTGTTTATTGTTCCGTCAGAAGGTGCTATGAATTCTTACAACCCCAAAAACCCTGACCACCACCTCTATACTTGGAGTCCAATGTGCTTAGGTAATTTGTTTCAGCAGTCTGGTTATGAGGTTGTTAAATCAGAATCGTTGATAAATCGTTGGCCTCCACTATATACCCAAATCGCCAAGTTGGGTCGTAGGGTATTTGATCTGAGTTGCCGGGTGTACGGCTTTTTTCGGGTGTCGCAGTATGTACAGAGCCGGGTAGTGGCACGTAAACCTGTCTGATAAATCGTGGCTTCGCGTTTCGGCTTTGTTCTCAGCCGTTCGCTGTTGACGCTCCGCATGGGTGGGTTGGCGGGCTAGCATCCTGTCGCCCCTGAAGGCAAGGACAGCCCAACGAAGGCAGGGGTGTAAAGGTCGGGATGCGTTTGTTGTTTTAGTCAAATTACTCACCATCAGTTACTTGGCTCGTTGGATGAACCGGCCACAATGGGAGTTCAAGGGGGGGGACGGGCGACAGGGGAGCCGCCCCGACAGGCAAGTCTTGGCTCATTGGTCAGCTTCCAGTCGACACGACGAATGCCTGAGTGAGGTGCCGTTGGCAAGCTGTGGCGGCTTACCTTCGACAGGGCAACCGCCCCAAAAAGGGAGTTGGATAAATCAGATTGGGGTGTGTTTTTTAGCTTCGCCCGTCGGCCTAAAAAGCGGATTGTGCGTTTTGTCCGCTCCGTGTGGTGTGGCTTTCGGGCGACAGGCAGCACGTCCCGTAGGAAGGCTTTCAGCCAAACATGTCGGGTGTGTAAAGGTGTAAGTTGTAGCTGTTGAGGGGAGTAACTCGACCACCATCAACCCCCTGGGTCATTGGGTGCAAAGCACAAGCATAAAAAACGCGTTTGCTGTCACTTCGGTGACAGTTTGATTTTTTTAGTTGTGACCAGTTGTACTAAAAACTAATTTAACCTATTCTTTCCAATGAAATCACTTCCATTAATTTTCAAACTACCTAACTTTCAGCAAAGACTTTCTCCAATAGAATTTTTGCTAAAACCATCACCAAATACTACTGAGGAATTATATTTAGAAGTGCCAACCTCACCCTCTAAGAGTAATTTACGTAGCCAATTAATTTTTAAGATACATAATAAAGTCACTAAAGAGCAAATGAAATACTTATTGTTGAAGGGACCATTCGCAGTGAGTATTGACGCTAATAATTATGACTTTATATTCTATAGAGAAGGAGTGGGTAAGATTACTAATTCTCACTCTCAATTACTATATGAGTACAATAAAGAGCAATGGGAAACAAGCATCTTAGGAAATAAATATATATTTTGTTTTAATGAAATATTCGGAGATTTAACAATATCATTTCATTTAAATACCTATTCTTCGAATGAAGAACTCAAAAAAGCACTGATTAGTATAAATGATAAGAAAGACCCAAAACCTAATATAAACGTACAAACATCAAATGAAGTAACTACGTGTATCTACGAATTTAGTTCGGAGAACGTTAATTACTTACTGAAAACTATTCAGAATGGTGAGATATTATGTTTACTTACTCTCAGCTGTAATAAAGATACTTGGAGTATGTTGAGGGAATTTTTATTGACTGATTCAACTCTTTTAAGTTTATATAGAATAGTTTTTACAATTTCTGCTGGAGGTTATTTCCCCTGCAGAAATTGTAAAACTTGCAGCAAATACTATTACTTTAGAGCGTATTGGAAATTGATAAGGATTGCTAGTCGAGTCAACTTTCTATTGACCAAGATACAAATTAATGACTAAGCCGTAGTAACTACTGACTGCTGCGCTTTGTTGCACAACTTGAAGAGTTTCCAACTACAATTGATCTGCTAAGTTTTTGTGACAGTGTTAATATGCCGTCGCTCCAGCGACAGAAAGCTCCTTCTCTAGGAGAGCATCAGCCCAACATGACAGGTGTGAAAAGTTGCAAGCAGCTTGTGTTCAGGTACGTAGTGCCCTCACCGTCAACACCTGTGGGTGTTGGGTGTAAAAAAAGGTACGTGTGTGCCAGCGTCTCAGCGACAGGACGTAGTCCCGCGACAGGGTGATTTAAGCTCGTTGGGCGGTTCACACTGGCAGAGTAAATGACCCATTAGTCGGGTTTGAATAGATTAATTAGGTGGGTTGTGTATGACAGAGCAAACACTCTAAGCTGGTCGAATCAATTCTTGATTGGGTATGAGGAAGTTTTAATCTCAAATAGCATATATGCGTAATTGGTTAATATTACTCTTGTACGGAATGGTAATTAGCCAATCCTACTGCCAAACAGCATCAATTTCTATTCGCAATTGTGACGGAATAGCTAAACATGACCAAGCGATTGGATGGTATATTTGTAAGGGTGAAGTTGCACAATTCTGTTTCGATGTAGTTTATAGTCAAATTAATAACGCAATGACAGGGACTATCACCTATACAATACCAACAATAGAGATAACTCCAGGATTACCAATAGATTTTTCTCAAGAGGTTGCCCATGTTACTCCATTAAATACTGTAAGCGGAAAGACTGATTACTCCATTAGATTTACAACATCATATACACTAATTGATAGAAATGGTGCCATTTCACGAACAACACAAAGTTATGAAGGTAGTTTTAGCCTAACCGTTGTTGATCCAAAACCCTCGGTTATTTCCTCCAAAGGTCTTTTATTATTGAATGAGGCTGCTGTACTTACTGGTGACGGGTGTGTTACAGATAATGACTACGAATGGAAAAACGATTGTGATAATTTCTGGACTAAATCTCCAACAAATCAACTAACGGTAGGTATAGGAACATATAGAGTAAGGTGTGATACTAAAGTTTGTAATGTTGGTAAAAGTGACCCTAGTAGGCCAATAAATATAATTAGGGATACACCTCCCCCAAGCAACCTTAATTGTCAAAATCCCTTAGCTGAAAATATTTATAATTTTACCAGGAATGGTAGGGATGATAGAATAGATTACCATCAGTATAACGTAACTACCACCGCTTGTAAAACAAACTCAGGGAATAGTAAGTGTACGGTTGAAAATGTTTGGCTAACGCTGAAAAGCAATGTTTGGAACAATGCACCACTTCCTCAAGATATAGCTCATGCCAATACCGGAAATGCGGGTATAGTTTTTGGGCAACTGGCATTTACCACCTTTAATAAAGAGGTTGAGAACTGCGGCCGTTTAGTCTTGCCTGCTGTCACTTCAGTTCTTCTAAATCTGCAGCTACTAGCAAAATATGGCGTAACGTTTAATGGTGCAATAAGAAGATATATCAACCAAAACATTACAGGAAACCCTATAACCCAAATTATTGATGAAAATACGCATTCCATATCTAATTATACGGAAATAGGTCATTTTCTTTATCCTGGTAGAGTCGTCAGGACAGTCGTAGAAGAATGCGGAGAGATTAAAATTAAAACGGTTGGCGTAGGGCGTTCTTATTTAGGCAATACGCCCGCAGGGCAAGCAATGGGTGTAGCAAATACGACAGGAGGAGCATGGCTATTTGAGCAAGTAGATTCAAGAGTTTTACAATTAATCGGCAAGTAAAAATGAGATCTACTTTCATTACACTGGTGTTACTGGCCTTATTGTCAAACGCAAAAGGACAGGGAATAAACTGGCTAAACCATACATGGAAATATAGTAGATTGGTATTAGCCTCTTCCACTGATTCTTTAGATTTGTATAATGCTGATTCTGTAAGTAATATATATAATTTAAGGGCTATTAACTTACAATTCAAACGTAATAATTTATATATCGGAACTGATATAGTTAATTTGCCGAAGTCAGGTACTTGGTCTTTATATAATGATCAATATTTAGTTATAGATGAAGATACAAGTCAACTATTAACTAGTAGTTATAAAGAATTAAAAATTAAAAACTCCTTACATTATACGAACGACGATTTAGATATTACAGGAGAACTTATCACCATACTTTATAAAGTAGCTCCAGAGGTAAACTACTGTGAATCCGTTAAATCAGGGGAATGGGCTGATCCTGCTATTTGGTCGTGCGGCCATTTACCAACATTAAATGATGTAGTATTAATTAACAACAGTCATACTATCTCAATTTCAATTCCTTCAGCTCAGGCACAACGTATTATTTATTATGGTGGAATAATTAAATTTTCCTCCTCCGATAGTAAAGTTTTTATCAAAGAAATAGATTGAATGAGCTATTGTTGACAACTTGTAAGTTCCTTACTAGAACGGTTTGAATTTACTTTCCCAGCATCTGATAGTAGAGCAAAGGATTGGTTTAGCCATGTTTAAGAGGTGAGTCAGTTTGTCCTTACTTTCGACATGAGGACTTCTCGGTGATACAACTTGACAGAAGCTGATACGTGCGTTTTGTACGCTCCGCGTGGGCAATTTACCGCTGACAAGACGCTCATCCCGTGAGTGAGTTTGCGACCCAACTAAACGGGTATGTAAAGGTTCAGATACGTGTGTTCGGTGGAGTCTTGCGCCCACCATCAACATCCTTTGGGGCGTTGGGTGACGGGTAAAAGCATTAAAATGCGTAAGTGCCAGCCTTCCGACGACAAGTAACACGTACTAACAGGTTAACTTTTAAGTTTCCATTTCCTTGGTCTTTTGCGATAGAGAAAACGCTCAGAAAGGCTCGTTGAGCAAAATGGATTCCGTTGTGTTGTTATTTTACTTCTTCTGCATAAAAATAGAGCTATGGCTCATACTAATTTTAGTTAAACATGGAAAATAGAGAACAAGCAAATTCAAAGCCAGTTGATTTTGTAAATCGAGTAACGACTTATATCGGTATCATCAGCTCAATATTTACGCTGATACTTGGATACTTAAATTATCGAAACGAACAGCTTATACGTGATCAGAAAGATCGACTTGATTCTTTAGAGTTCCGTCTAAAAGAGCGAACAACAACGTTGGACGAATCTCGTGAGCGTGTAGCTCGTTATAACTGGGTATTTGGATTATTCCCCGCCTTGTATGATGTTAATGAAAATAAACAAACCTTTACTATTAATTTAGTTAAATTAGCTTTAGATGACAGTGAAGAACGACAACTATTTAATGGCTTAAAGGTGTCACCTGATGAGAAATCACAATCTTTAGGTCAACTAGGGCTTATTTCAATTATAGACCCTTTAGTATCGACTACAATGAATGATCCGAAAGCAGAATTGCGTAAAGAAGCTTTTGGAAAATTAACTGCTTATAAATCATCTCCAGAAGCAATTGAATTAGTGTTGCAACAATTTAAACCAGATCAACTTAGTAAGTTATCACCAAGTGGAATAATTAACGGCTTATACTTCTTAAAACAGACAAATAGAGGAGTTTGGCGCCCACAACAAGTTACTGAAGCTCAACAACTATTAGTTCGTTTGAAGGCTAATAATCCTGGTCCTCAAACCACTGAACTTATTAATGATTTGAGTCGATTCCTGACTACAGCAAATGTTTCTCTTTTTTAACGCACGGTTACAAGGCAACTGTAGGTTAAGTAGCGGGCAACAGGCAGCGGGTCACATAGGTTGGGCTTTTTGCTCGTTAGGCGGGTTACGGTCGACCGGCTCAACAGGCCAGTTTATTGGCTCGTTGGTAGGGTTTAGGCGATAGCAGGAATGCCCCAACTACGCAGGTTAACGGATATATTTCAGCGCAGTTGTCGATAAGAAATTTCCCCGGAAAGCCCACCTCGACAAGTAAGGCAGGTGGTTATTTTGTGTATTTTAGCCCAGTATTGGATAGGTCTCTAAATTTCATTTATTCATCTACAACGAAAACGAGCTATGACTACGACTACTGATTACTCAAAATTAACCGTAGATGAGTTGCTGGCCGCAGAAGCCAAAATCAAGAAGCAGCGAATCATGTGGGCTTTCATTATCGGAGGCTTCATCGGTATTATTTTTTGGGCTGTTATGCTTCACGCTTCATTAGTTAAAATAATGCTTTTAGTGATTCTTTTTGGTGGTCTGGGTAGTGGCGGTAAGAAAAATGAAGAGAATTTCAAAGCCATCGCATCCGAACTTCGTAGCCGAAACATCCGGTAATTGTTCGTGTGTCAGTCAAACAGCCTAAATTAGCAGGTGTGTAAAGGCAGCAGGTTACTCACGTTTAATCAAGAGCTGTACTGCTAATCAACATCTTCGAATAACGTATCGAAACAACTTGAACAGTGAATCAAGTTTAACTCAATAATTACATAAAACTATATTGAACTAAAAAGCTCTCAACTTATTAGTTAGACACAGCTTTATAAATATGGAAGACAGTAAAACAAAAAGTATTATTAGAGATACAATTGGGAAATATATTTCTGAAATCCTCGTTATTTTCATCGGTATTTCCATTTCTTTTTTCTTTGACGAATGGCGAGATAACAGAAAAGATGATGAAACTGTAAAAAAACATCTGACTTTTTTAAGAACAAATTTAGCCGAAGATACGCTGAAATTAACAGCTTATATAAACCATGGTAATAGATTAGTAAATAGTATTAATAAATTAGCCTATTTTAAACAAGATTCGGAGATAACAGGCAATATTAATTTTTATATTGATAACGCTGCCAGTTACTTAGCTTTCAAGTCAAATCAGATGGCTTATGAAGAAATTAAACAAACGGCACATACTAATTTAATAAAAAATGATTCTTTAAGAACATTATTTTTATCTTATTATACGGTAAAGATACCTTATTGTACGGAATGGTGTAAAATAGATGAAGTGCATACTATGACACAGGTAATTCCGGAAATGAGTATTTATTTTCCAGTCGTGGTTGATTCATTAAACCGTATTTCTTCACAAGAAAAAGTTAAAGCTTTAAGGTTAAAAAAAATAAGAAATTTACTATTGGCAAACTCTACTTATAAAAAGGCTACTATGGATGCATTTATTTCCGCTAAGAAGGCTGCTGTAAATCTTCTTAAAGAAATTGATGATGAACTGAAAAAGTAACAGGCGTTAGGTGGCGGGTTCAAAATAGGCGTTAAAGGCGGGCTACTACGAAAGATTCTGCGTCTTTTAAGGGATGTTTGGGCATTTGCTCTGTGATTCCCAACCTGACAGAGCGAAACCTAGAGAAAATAGAAGCCAGCCAGAAGTTACATGTGACACAGGAGTCTTTGGACGGGGCAAAACCTTTTTGACGGATAACGATCAAACACGCTTTAAACGGCTTCTACAAACAGCATGTCTACGGAGAGGGAGGAGGCATTCACAAGAACTGCAAGCTCAGAGGCTAGTACTTTACCTTCGTTCGTGCTGCCGTCCTATGTTCGTTAACACGGAGTATGTCGGGGGAAAACAGGCAGCCCAACGGAAATAGCTGTACAAAGTAAGGGCCTAAGCACGAATGTTTAGGTAAACCCTTTACAAACCAGGCTGATAAATTTAATTCACATCTTATTAATCTGAAAATTTGCGCAACCAAATAGTTGCGCGTATATTTGCAGCCAGTTGGTTGCGGATATATAGATTAATGAGTAACATGAGACGAGATATTTTTCAGGCCATAGCCGACCCGACAAGGCGGTCGATTATCGCCTTACTTGCCTTACAGGCAATGACACCGAACGCCATTGCCGACAATTTCAACACTACTCGACAATCTGTTTCTAAACACCTTCGCGTATTAACAGAGTGCCAGATCGTAAAACAGGAGCAACAAGGGAGAGAAATTTACTACTCACTTGAAATTGAAAAAATGAAGGAAGTTGATCAATGGTTAAGCCAATTTAGAAAAAGTTGGGAAACTCGGTTTGACCAACTGGACAATGTATTATCAATAATTAAAGAGCAGAAAAAATGAGAAATGATATGCTGGTTGATTTTACCGTTGACAAAACGACAAAAACAGTTTCTTTCAGTAGAGCGTTTGCTGCCGACCTGTCGCTCGTATGGGATGCGTTCACGACGCAAGAAATTCTTGATCAGTGGTGGGCGCCTAAACCCTGGACATCAAGAACAAAATTTATGAATTTTGAGGTTGGCGGACGACGATTCTATGCGATGGTAAGTCCGGAAGGAGAGGAGCGCTGGTCAATTCAGCGATATACATCCATTAGTCCAAAAACAAATTTCAAGATGTCGAATGCTTTTTCCGACAAAGATGAAAACCCTGAACTGCCCGGTTCTGAGTGGGATTTTACTTTTAGCGAACAAAGTGGAACAACAAAAGTCGATATTACGATTTATAACGAATCCCTTGCCCGTCTGGAGAAGATGCTTGAAATGGGCTTCAAGGAAGGGTCTGCTATGACAATGAAAAATCTGGAAGATTTACTATTAACTTTATCGCAACGACAGTAGAAAGAAAATGGCATCACTATCGGCCTGTCACCGGTAGGCTAACCAACCCAATAGGGCAGGATAACTAGATGAAAATGGAAAACGGTAACAGGGAGAATAAATCGAATGGACGAAGTGCAACTCCTTTTCTTCAGACGTTCTTCCACGGCACTAAGGCTGATCTACAGATTGGAGATTTTATTGAAGTTGGGTTTAATTCAAACTTCGGGCAAAGAAAGAATGCAAAATATATTTTCCTGACAGCAACGCTCGATGCTGCTATATGGGGGGCTGAACTCGCCTTTGGGGAAGGACGGGAACGAATTTATTTGGTAGAAGCAACTGGGTTAATTGAGGATGACCCTGATCTGACCGACAAAAAGTTTCCGGGCAACCCAACAAAATCGTATCGGTCAGTACATCCATTTAAGGTTGTTGGAGAAATCGCTCTTTGGCAGGGTCACTCACCTGAACAGGTCAAAGCCATGAAAGACGGTTTAGCCAGACTTAAAGAACAAGGTATCAATTCATTGAACGACTAACTGAACTTAGCCAAACGTTTCGTTCTGATCCTGTAGACCGTGTAAATTAGACATACGGAAGTGGTCGCTGTGTGTGATTCACCATAGGTTATCGAAGTTCGTTTCGGAACGAATGATTTTGCCGAAAAGCGTATAAAATGCTTGCCCAATTTGTAGATTGTAATCGCTTTTAACTCGACCCGGCGATTAAAAACACGTCCAGCAAACAGCCGGGTAGTTCAACAATGGCAGACGAAAAGGAAATAAGTCTTCATATTCCCCTTAACTCATGAGGAGTTTATGAATAGCATCTGCCTTTTGTGTGCTGAATCTCCAAAAAACAGTATGTTCCTTAAACGATCGGCCCTCAGTCTGTTTATGTGTTTTGCCAGCCTGTGTGCTCAAGCTCAGGCTATTAATGTCCTGTCAGCTCAGGAAAAGAAAGAAGGCTGGAAACTGTTGTTCAACGGTCGTGATGTGGCTGGATGGCATAAGTATGGCGCTAAAGGTGTTGGTTCTTCCTGGAAAATAGACCAGGGAGCTTTAAATCTAAACGTACCCAACCGTGTAGGCAACAAAGCACCGGATGGGGGCGATCTGGTAACCGACGCCGTTATAACGGGAGATTTTGAGTTTAAAGCCGAGTGGAAGGTGGAGCGATTTACCAATAGCGGCATCTTTTTCTTCGTTCAGGAAGATCCGAAGTACAAAAATATTTTCGATACAGGACTCGAGCTTCAGGTGCTGGATGATGCCATTTACGAAGGTGCGGACGAAAACAAGCACCGCGCCGGCGATTTTTTTAGCGTAGCTAACGCCCGCGTTCGCGAGTTGCAGCCCGTGGGTAGCTGGAATAAGGTTCATCTAATCCTGAAGAAAAATAAGCTGACCGTGTCCCTGAACGGATTTAGCATTCAGGAACACGATCTGAACAGTGCCGAATGGAAACAGCGCGTTGCGGCCAGTAAACTTAAGGATGCCCCAATCAGCAAAGGTCAGTTTACGGGGCACATTGGGTTACAGGATTGGGGCAGCAGTGTCTGGTTCCGGAATATCAAGATGCGCGCGCTCTGAAGCTAGTCCAAACGCACCCACATCGTACCCGACATGGTTTCTCCGGGGTTCAAGATAGTTAATCCGTCACCGTTGTTGAACGAATCGACATTGGCCGTTAGGGGTTCAATGGCGATGCTGTCGCGCCGGGTAGGGGTAAAACAAACCAGATAATTAAGCTTGCCGGGGCCGGTTTGCTGCCCAACAATAAGCCGGACACCCGTATTGAGCGAAGTCAAAACGGTTTCGGCGAAAGAATCCTGACCGGCGGAGTCACTGGTAGGCTCAATGGCGAATGCAGTATCAAGTTGCTGATCTTTCAGACTAATGACACCCGCCTGTTCTGCCGCCTGCCTGCCCGACGGAATCATTTTTTCGTCGAGAAGAATGGGGGTGCGGCCTGGCAGGGCCAAGCTCATTTCATCAACCGACTGATCGGCCAGGGTAAAGTAAGGGTGCCATCCGAAAGCCGATGGGCTACGTCTGGTCCCTGTGTTAACCACCGAGTAGGCAACCTCCAGTGCGCACATACGGTCATTGGCCGCCATGCTGCCGCGCAACAACTGATTACCCTGAATTAACTTGTAGCTAACCGTGAGTGCAAACGGGAAAGGATAGCCAGCCGTGTCGCCATCGTAGTCGTACCGAAGTACCAACTGAGCGTACGTTGGGGTTACATCCTGACTGATTACACTGAAGGCGCGCCCATGAACAAACCCATGCAGGGCGTTATCACGCCTTATCTCATTCATCTTCAGGGCGTAATCTTCCCCCTCAAAATGGTAGATACCATGCCGGATTCGACTGGGAAACGGATAGAGAAGTGCACTCGAATAGCTTTCGTCGGTTAGCAGTGCCTGGGTTGAATCGGGCGCTAATAATAAGGGCAAAAGGAATTGTCCTTTGCGCAGAACCAATCGGCGGAGTATACCGCCATACTCAGGTAAGACGGTGATAAATTCACCCGTTTCAGTATGTTCGAGGATGTATTCAGTAAGCGGTTCGGTAGCGGAAGCCGTTGGCAGCGTACCGAAAGGTTGTGTCGTTATTTGGAAAGGCATGATATAATAAGTAGATATGCAAAAGTTGAAAGGTTATTGATTGTTAAGTTGTTGGTTGACAGTTGCTTGTTGATCAGTAGCAACAACTCTATAACTCAGTAACCAATACTTAAGACAGTGTTCTGAAGGATAAGATAAGGTCTGAATTTGTCTAAATAAATGAATAGTCAACACCAAACACGCAGTGCTGGTGAAGAAGCACACAAAAAGATAATCCCTTCAGGCTACGTATTGTTTGGTTAGGCTCCTCAAAAATACCTGCTGACCCACTGGTTGGTACCGTACGCTTACATTTCTCCTTCGACACCCAGCCCAAAAAGAGCAAAATCATAGCGCACGGGGTCTTCGGGGTCAAACTGACGCAGTGTTTCGGTAAGCTCAAGGGCAGCTTTCCAGTCGGTTTGAGGGCGGGATAGTAATTGGAGATGGCGCGCTACTCGGTTGACATGCACGTCGATAGGAATCACCAACTGATGGGGGCGAAGGCGTGTCCAGATGCCAAAATCAACACCGCGATCGTCTTGCCGGACCATCCAGCGCAGAAACATTAGTAGTCGTTTGCACGATGAGTTGCGGGCCGGTGTGGCAATATGCTTGCGGGTTCGTTCGGGAAAGAAATCGGTTAGGCCACAAAACCGATCGTGGAAGGTAATAAGGGGTGATTCGACGGTTTGTGCAGACGGGCTGTTGAACGACTCGGTGGCTGTGGGTAAAAAAGCGTCTTCCAGTGAGTCGTTGTCCAGGTAATACTGCCGGAAGAAGTGCAGGAAATAGAGCGCATCCGTTGCGTTGAAGGTACGATGCTTGAAGTTCAGGAAGCGTTTTAGATCACCTTCTTCATGATTACGCACAAAGTCGTGCGGGGCGCTGTCCATCAACTCGACCAGCTCATTAGCCTTTTTTAAAATGACCGGGCGCTGGCCCCAGGCCAGCACGGCGGCCCAGAAACCCATCAGCTCAATATCCTGCTTTTTACTGAAACGGTGCGGAATGCTGATGGGGTCGCGCTCAATAAAGGAAGGCCGATTGTATAGATCGGCCTTCGCATCTAAAAACTCTTTTATGGTAGTAATCTGTGTTGTTGTCACTGGCAATTCATCAGTCTTCATCAATAGGCTGCCCGGCGGGTTACTTGCTTTTACCACCGCTGACGACCCAGGCCATAGCCCGGGAGATACCGGAAAATGTGGCCAGCAGGGTAGACATGGCAAAGGTGAACACGGCAATGAACGGATATGCCAGCGTAAACATAATACTGAATGTTACGTAGCCCGGTGAGGCTTTCATTTGTTCGTCGCGCTTTTGATGGCGACGGGCAATGCGTTCTTCTTTTGTTTCCATAATTGAGCTATCGAACAATGTAACTGACCTCAGCCCGAAAACGTCGATCTACGGGTGAAAGTTTCGCGAAAGCCTGCGTCGACAATTTAATTAAGATCTTGTCATTGACACCCGTATTGGGTAATCTGCCAATGACTTTTACCCAGATGCTCTGATTATTGAACTCATTACGTACCTGCACCAGAGTGCCAATGGGGGCCGTTCGGTGCAGGGCGAGGTACTTTCCCGAACCATCATTTCCTTCAATCATCTCGGCAACCCCACTGCTGGAAATCCGCCGACCCCGCGTTGGCATGGGGGCGTCATTTCCGGGTCGCGGCAGTTCCACTTCTTCAACTGGCTTGTCGGCAGGTTTGGCAGTGGCTTTCGCTTCTGACTCAGCGGGCTTGCTCTCGACCGGTTTAGTGACAGCAGGAGTCGACGGTGTCTCCGCATGGTGCTCCGGTTTGGCGTCGGCCGGTGGTGCTGGCCGGGATTCGGATTTATGTGGCTCTGCCGGGCGGCCAGCGGTGGGCGTCAACGCATCCGGTTCAGAACGCCGGGGGGGCGTATCAACCGGTTTAGGGGTTGTAGCGGGCGTTGGCGTAGCGGGCATACGCGCTTGATACGCCTTTTCCGAAACGATAAGCGCCTGTCCTATGAGCACATTGTTGCCCGGAAGATTATTCCATTTTCGAATGTCGGCCTGCGAGACGCCATAACGACCAGCCAGACTGTACAATGTTTGTCCGGTTTCAACAACATGGATACCTGCTTTTGCCGGATCATCATTTCTGATGACGGTTTTGTCCGCCTGTTTCTCCGGTTTTATTTCTTTGGGCTTTGGGGTCGCGGCTACCTTAGCGTCCTTTTTTTTCTCCTTATCCTGTTTCTTTATCGCTTTGTCGATAACTTTTTCTTCCTTCCGGGTCAGGGCACCGTCCGGAATCTGGATTCGAACAACCTGGCCGTATTTAACGCCATCTTTCAGTTCAGGGTTAGTTGCCCGGATATCGGCAACTGAACGCTTGTAGCGACGGGCGATACCGAACAACGTTTGTCCTTCATCAACGCGATGCAGAATGAACCGTTTGCCATCTTTCTTTTCAACACCTATCGAATCGGCAACTGTTATGCTGGTTGGTAAGGGCGGGCGGGCCGCCAGAACCTGAGTGAATGCCATACCCGCCAGCAGACTCAAATGAATGTAAAGAGGAAATTTTTTCATGGGTTGGTATCCACCGCTTAACGGATCGAAATAAGTGGTTATGATCGCATGGCTAAACGGCTTGTAGCGTAAAATTAACGCAAAAATGGAGTTGTTGTTATGGATTGTGGCTTTAGTGACTTAGGTTCATTGTTGAATAAATCTTGTTCCTGATTCAGTAATTTGGCTGGAGTTTTGATAAACGTACGTTTATGGGCTTGTTAAAAAACCTTAAATAAGAACCACATAAACAGAAGTGGTCGTTTGATGTTTACCAATAAAGTAGTGAGACGTTGGGAATAACGAATTGCCGATGCCATAAATCCTGCGTCAGTGCACTCCTGATTCCCGCTTTTCGCTTCTAACTATTTAAAAATTATGCAAAATTATTCGATACTCTGGGCCGACGATGAAATTGATCTCCTGAAACCCCACATCCTTTTTCTGAAGAATAAAGGCTACGATGTTACTTCCGTAAACAGTGGAGCCGATGCGCTCGATCAGGTTGAGCAAACCAACTACGATGTTGTTTTTCTGGACGAAATGATGCCGGGTATGACAGGGCTGGAAACGCTTTCGCAGATTAAACAGATACGTCCGAACCTGCCCGTCGTAATGATTACCAAGAGCGAAGAAGAGCATATTATGGAAGAGGCTATCGGCTCTAAAATTGCTGATTACCTCATCAAACCGCTCAACCCGAATCAGATTTTGCTGTCTGTGAAAAAGATTCTGGACAATAAGCGACTTGTTACCGAGCGTACCAACATCGGCTACCAACAGGATTTCAGGAACATTTCCATGCAGTATAACGACCGTATGGATTTTGAAGAATGGGTCGATGTGTACAAGAAACTCATCTATTGGGAACTCGAACTCGACAGCTCACAGGATAAAAGCATGTCGGAGGTAATGAATATGCAGAAGAGTGAAGCTAATTCCGAATTCTGTAAGTTTGTTATTGATAACTACGAAGACTGGCTGAACGATCCTAAAACCGAAAGCCCCATTATGTCGCATCAACTGATGCGTAAGAAGGTTTTTCCATTGGTTGAGTCAACGCCCGCATCGTCTGGGTCAGCTCCCTTGTTTTTTATTCTGATCGATAATCTGCGATACGACCAATGGAAAGTAATCCAGCCCTTACTGGCCGACTATTTCACCGTCGAAGAAGAGTCGTCGTATTATTCAATCCTGCCAACTACTACCGGATTTGCCCGTAACGCCATCTTCTCAGGTATGATGCCCAGCGATATGGAAAAAAAACACCCCGATCTGTGGGTGAATGACGATAGCGAAGACGAAGGGCTTAACAACCATGAAGAGGAATTCCTGCGTCGTCAGCTCGAGCAGAGCCGTCTGAACATCAAGATGTCGTACCACAAGATTCTGAATGTCAGCCAGGGTAAGTCGCTCGTCGATAATTTCAATAACCTACTTCAGAATCAGTTGAACGTGGTTGTGTACAACTTTGTAGACATGCTGTCTCATGCCCGTACGGATATGGCTATGATCAAGGAGCTGGCTCCTGATGAATCAGCATATCGGTCCATTACCCGGTCGTGGTTTCTACACTCACCGCTGCTGGAATTTGTTCAGAAAATTGCATCGAAAGGTGGCCGGTTAATTATCACGACAGACCACGGTATGATTCGGGTACAGAAGCCCGCTAAAATTGTTGGCTACCGCGAAACGAATACTAATTTACGGTACAAACAAGGCAAGAATCTTGGATTCGATGACAATCACCTATTTGTCGGTCGTAAGCCGGAACGCTTGTTTCTGCCCAAGCCGCACGTGTCAACGGCTTATGTGTTTACGCTGGAAGATTATTTCTTCGCGTATCCCAACAATTACAATTACTACGTGAATCACTACCGGAACACCTTCCAGCATGGGGGCGTATCGCTGGAAGAGATGATTATTCCGTTTGCCTATTTAAAGGCGAAGTAGTTGATTAGCGAAATGAGTGGAGTGAGTTGTATCTGTTTTACTCGCTCCACTCATTTCACTAATCAACTACTACACCATATTAATAATTTGCGAAAATATCCTCCATCATGTAAGCATGAGTGCCCAACCATTTGGCCGTACCGTTTAGCTGTGTCACCTCGATGGTCATGTCATTTCGAAAGTCACTCAGGCAATATTTGCTGATTGCCTGTTCAATAGTATTGAGAATGAAGGCGGCTGCCTTGAAAAGAACACCATCAACAACAATTATTTCCGGGTTGAACAGACTGATGGCTATTGCGAGCCCTTTGCCCAGTTGATAGCCTGTTTCGTGCAAAATGTCAATGGCGTAAGAGTCGCCGGAGTTAGCGGCATTAATGACTTCGTCAATATCGATCTGATCGACATGATCGCGAAAGGTGGCCAGTTTGGAGACTTGTCCGGCCAGAATATCTGTCTGCGCTCGTTTTACCAGTGCAGAGGCTGACGTTATTGTGCTCAGACAGCCTATTTTGCCACAAAAGCACAACTCACCATCTGGGTCGACCTGAATGTGGCCCAGTTCGCCCGCAAATCCGCTGGCTCCCTGAAAGACTTCACCATTAACAACGATACCTAACCCAACGCCCCAGTCAATATTAATGGCCAGCACCTGCTTTTTCCCCTGTGCTCCACCAAACCGGCTTTCGCCCAGTACGGTCGCCTTTGTGTCGTTAATTAGATAGACCGGCTTAGTAAGCTCGGCCGACAGCAATTGGGGAAGTGATTCGCCTGTTTGGTGTAAATTCTTGTAGGTAAGATTTAGTCCCCGGCGGGCGTCTACCAGACCTGGCATTGAAATACCCACAGCAATGAGGTCGTCGATATTAATCCCTGAATCGGCTAAGGCACTATGAAAGTAGTGAACCAGCGAAGTGAGAAAGCTTGGATTGTCGTTTAACCGCAGGTCATAGTCTCCCCGAAAGATTACCTTTCGCTGTACGTTCATGAAAAGGATCTTGGTATCGTGGGTACTAACATCCAGCACGGCTACGTAATGGCTCTTTGTGTTTAACCCAAACAAAACCGGGCGACGGCCATTACTTCCGGTAGCGGTGCCGATGGGCGTTACCCATTGATTATCAATAAGCTCTTCAACAAGTGAGGTTACAGATGGTACGCTGCTGTGCAGCATTCTGGTCAAATGAGCCAGCGTACAGGTGCCTTCTGAATACAGATGAGCAAGTACTTTCCGCTGCTTCTGGTTCTTTTTGTAATCAACAACCGACTGAGAGGTCGGCACTTCTTCATCAATGGTAAAAGGTGTATTCATTTTTGTGGGACAAGAAATAGTCGTTACGGAAAGTACAGATATACGGCAATATAAATTTTAAATTTAAAGCATAGCCCATAGTTGAACTACTTATCTCGATAATAGCTATTTTTTTTAAAAACTAACCTGATTTCTAATGGTACAAGTGCATAATGATAAGCTGATATTAAAAAAAGTAATAAAAGTTATTACTTTCAACTAGTAGCCATATTACTGTATGTTATCAATGACAGCTACGAATCAGACTTCAATTCAATCGCTTTCTAAGATATAGCTTCTATAAGTTATACCTACAAATCAGGTACGTTATGCTGACGAACAATATGTAAAACTAGTTAGTCAGAATAAATTAGGCGTACTACAAGAGAAGTAGTGATTAAGTTTTAGTAACACCGAAGAAGTAAAGGGGTGTTACCTGTATATTATTTTTTTGTGCTAAGCTTTGACTCATAAAGACAAGTAAGCAGCTTCTATGTATAAAGCTTATTATTGAATTATAAAGATTAAACATATAATTTATTCTATATAAAGTAAATATTGTATGCTGTAATGAACATTTGTGGAAATAGATTTTAAAAAAATATATAAACTTAGGCTACGGGTCTATATATTTGTCAATACTGATGCAATAGTAAAGTTATTATTTAAATAAGTTGTGTCAGTATAGAAAATGAAATTGTTTGAACAGTTTACTTAAGCATTATAATAATGTATTCTTAAGTATAAATTTAAGCAATTTTATTATATAACCTTTCCTCAATACAGTTTAAAACAGATTATTCTATGGCAAAAGGTTTACAAATGCTTATTATCATACTATGGGTAATAAGTACTCCCGCGCTCGCTCAGACGATTTCGGGGAGGGTCACGGCTGGCACTGATGGGCAGCCACTACCAGGTGTCTCCATTCTGGTAAAAGGAACAACGTCCGGTACAATAACGGACACCGATGGTAAATACAGCATTGCTGTAGCAAAGAATAAGGTGTTGGTATTCTCGTTTATCGGCTACAAGACCAAAGAAGTTATTGTTGACAACAAACCGTCTGTCGACGTTTCCCTAGAAGAGGATGCGTCTATGATGGAAGAGGTTGTTGTAACCGCTCTGGGCATTCCTAAAGAGCAGCGTGCGCTGGGTTATGCCACTGCGGTTGTCAACAACGAAGCGCTTATAAAAACGGCATCGCCAAACTTTGCCACTGCTTTATACGGTAAAGCACCGGGGGTAACGATCAACGCAACACCCGGTGGAGCCACTAGTGCGGTAAGCATTAATATTCGGGGCTTTTCGTCCATCACGGGTAATACACAACCCTTAATTGTGATGGATGGTATCCCCATTCGTAACGGTGAAGTACGGAACAACGATTACTGGGGCGATCAGCGAATCAGAGGTAATGGTCTTCTCGACCTGAACCCCGCCGATATTGAGAATATTTCGATCCTAAAAGGTGCTTCGGCGGCTGCCCTGTACGGCTCGGAAGCCGTTAATGGCGTGGTGCTGGTAACGACCAAATCCGGAAAAGGTAAGAAAGGTATTGGTGTAGATTTCAGCGCCAGCTACAGCGTCGACAAGATTGCTTACCTGCCCCGTTATCAGAACGTAAGAGGTCCCGGTTATATGCTGAACTACGCCAACGGTGGTCAGGATGCCAACGGGTTCATTTACTATGATACTGATGGTGATGGAAAAGGCGACACCCGAGGTCTGCTAAATGCTACGGTTAACTTCGGCCCCAAGTTTGACGGTCAACCCGTCATGTCGTTCGATGGCGTTGTTCGCCCCTACGTCGCATCGGGCAACAGCTATGCGAATCTGTTCCAGAACGCTCACAGCGCCAATATTAACCTGGCTATTTCTAAATCGTCGGAAAACTCAAATCTGCGCTTTTCCTACACCCGGCAGGATAACGGCATGATCAGCTATGGGGCCAAAAACGAGAAGAATATCATGAATCTGAATGCCAGCTTTAACGCTAACTCAAAGCTGAAAACGGATTTGATGGTCAATTACGTCAACCAGTATACGCACAATCGCCCGTTCAAGGTGGATCGTATGATTAACAACTTCTCCGGAATGATGAACCGCTTCGAGTCGGCCGATTGGTATTTCAATAAATATCAGACAAGCCAGGGATACAAGTATGTAACTGGTACCAACCAGAGCCTGACACCCAGCGAGAACATTATCCGGAACGGCTTCAAAAGCGATATCGGAGATTATGTATGGAGCACCCGTGCTAACACCTACGATGAGTACAGCAACCGCATCATTGCCAGCATTACACA
The DNA here is from genome assembly GCF_026391055.1 of Spirosoma sp. Lineage (GTDB taxonomy): Bacteria > Bacteroidota > Bacteroidia > Cytophagales > Spirosomataceae > Spirosoma. Next base: position 67,524 of record NZ_JAPLET010000020.1, read on the forward strand.
GAACTGGCAGATCACCGACGAACTGTCGTTGCGCGGCCGGGTAGGAACAGACTTTACCTCCGAGCGGCTTGAAGACAAACAGCGCAGCTCCATTCCGCTGGCGTTTGGCTATTCAGGCTCTTTTTCGATGAGCAATAACCTGTATAACAATGTCTATACCGACATTCTGCTTAACTATACCAAGAAGGTGAACGAAGACATTACCGTTTCGGCACGAGGTGGGTATACTGCTAACAAAATGCTGAACACGTCGATGAGCCGGTCAACCAATGGCGGTCTGAGTACGGAAAACTTCTTCGATATTTCAGCTTCGGTCAATACGTCGGGTGGTACCAATACCCGTGATCGCTATGTGCGAGATGCTTTCCTGGGTACGGTTAACTTCGATTACAAAAACTTCTTCTTTATAGAAGGAACCATACGGAGAGACCGCACCTCGACGCTCGCCAAAGGAAACAACGCATTTGTGTACCCATCGGTTAACACCAGCCTTGTTATCAGCGACCTGTTCCGACTGCCAACGGTTATCAGCTATGCCAAACTGAGAGGTTCGTGGGGTATTGTGGGTAACTACCCGACCATATACCGGGCCAACAACGCCTATAGCCAGGGAAGCCTGAGTCTGCAGCAGGCGGGTGGCAGCTCGGTACTGTATACTAACATTAGCAGCGACTACGGCAACGACAAGATCCGGCCTGAGCAGAAGCGTGAATTTGAGTTTGGTCTGGAAACTAAACTGTTCAAAAACCGGCTGGGTGTAGACCTGTCGTACTACAACGCACAGATCGTTGACCAGATTCTGCCTTTGACGATTGCGGCTACGGCAGGAGCTCGTACCATTTTGGCCAATATTGGTACTTTGCGGAACCAGGGGCTGGAGTTAGCCCTGAACATCTCGCCGTTGAGAAGTAAAGATATTAATAGTCTGAACTGGGACCTGACCCTGAACCTGGCCAAAAACAGCAACAAAGTTGAAAAACTGGCCAACAACTCGACAGAACTGTTACACGCCGACTATGACGGCAACGCAGCGCAGCTACGCTCAGTTGTGGGTCAACCCATGGGCGATATTTACGTACACGGTATTCTGAAAGATGCCAGCGGCCGGAATATTGTTGGCCCGAACGGCCTCTACCAACTGGACGGTGCCAACTGGATCAAAGCTGGCAACGCTATGCCGAAACTGACGGGTGGTCTGATTAACAGCTTCGGCTACAAAGGCTTCAACCTGGACGTAGTCGTTGACTTCCGCTATGGTGGCTCCATTATGCCTACGGGTATCAACTGGATGACTTCACGCGGATTAACCGAAGAAAGTCTGACGGCTATGGATGCCGAACACGGTGGTTTGAGTTACTACCAAGACGCCAGCGGAAAAGGTATTCAGACATCGGCTGCTGCCGGACCCAAAGGTGAAACCGTTTACCATGATGGTATGCTGATGGATGGCGTGCTGCCAACCGGTGAGGCTAACAGCAATGTGATTTCTCAGGCTACCTATTACAACAGCACTTACAACTGGGGCGGCCCTCAGTACGGCAACGCGCGGTATGAGTTGTATGTGAAGGAGAACACCTACGTCAAAATGAGAGAGATCTCGCTGGGCTACCGTATTCCGGCCAACATTACCCGCAAGATTGGCACCCAGAACCTGACCCTGTCGGTATTTGGCCGTAACCTGTTTTTCATCTACAGAACCATCAAAGATCTGGATGCAGAGCAGACTAACGTAGGGACAAGATGGGCAGACAACATCAATAATGCTGGTAATAACCCGTCGTTCCGCACTATGGGGGTAATGCTACGGGCCAGCTTCTAATCTTATGACAATCATGAAAATGAAAAAAATATCTGTTCTATTTTTAGGCGGACTGTTACTGGCAAATATTTCCTGTAAGGAGTCAGAGTTCACCGAAGCCTACCCGGACCCATCCAAAATTGCCACAACGACCGTTGAAAAGCAGTTTACCGGGGTGCTGTACGCCAACAAAGATTATGTACTTCCAGCCTACCGGCATTACTTTGTTACGCTGCGAACGTCCATCAACCACTATACTCAGGCAACGGGGTGGGTCAATTCGTCGGGTCAGTATGTTCCGGGCTCGTCGGGGGTTGAGGATGTGTGGTACAATTATTACAACATGCTGGCTCAGTATCGCGAGCTGCAACGGGTGTACGCATCACGACCCGCCGATCAACAGGCCGACCGCAAGATTTTTATGCTGGCGGCAGCGGTATATGTGTACGATTACACGCAGAAGATGGTCGATGTACACGGCTCTATTCCATTTAGTACGGCCGGTCTGCTGAGTACCAACGGGGGTGATTACATAGCCTCCAGCGCCAAGTTCGATACAGCTGAGGGTATCTATACATTCCTGTTAGACGATCTGAAACGGATTGCTACCGAATTGAACGGCATTACGCTGAACGCAGGCTATCAGAAGTCATTTACGACGCAGGATTTCGTGAACAAAGGGGATGTAACAGCCTGGAAACGGTACTGTAACTCACTTCGCCTGCGGATTCTGAACCGGGTATCGGACGTGGAAAGCTTCAAGTCCCGTTCTAACAGCGAAATTGCGGAGATCCTGGGTAACGCAACGACCTATCCAATCGTTGAAACCAACGCGCAAAATATCCAGATTAATGTGTATGATATCAATACCGATATCAACTCGAAAGGATTCCAGGATGGATTGGAGTCGGCAGGCTGGTACGGCAATACGGCAGGTAAGGCGATCATTGATAACATGAACGCCAATAGCGACCCACGTTTACCTATCCTGTTTGAACCAGGGGCCAATGCTGCCGGTAAATACATTGGTATCGACCCAACAGCTACCGAAGCCTCACAAACGGAGCTCTTTAATGCCGGTCAGGTTGCTATCTACAACCGTTATACGCTGAGCCGTAACCAGTTTTTTCCTGGTATATTGATCAATGCCCCGCAAATCAATCTGATTAAGGCGGAGTATTACCTGAGAACGGGCAACGATGCGTCGGCCAGAACGGCTTACGAAACGGCCATTACCCAATCGGTACAATTCTACAACGGCATTTTGGCCTTGAGCAATGCCACCGGTATTACGGGTTCTCCAGCACCGACAGCCGCCACGGCAGCGTCGATCAGCGCCTATATTGCGAAGCCTGCGGTTAGCTGGGCCAGCGCCACCAGCACGACCGATAAGCTGAAGCTGATTGCTACCCAGAAATGGCTGCATTATAACCTGGTTCAGCCTTACGAAAACTGGGCCGACATTCGCCGTCTGGACTATCCGGTACTAAGCTTCCAGACCGACATTTCGAATAACCAAACGTTACCCCCCGTTCGGTGGACAATTCCGGGTAATGAAATCACCTACAATGCCGCCAATTATGCTACGGTGAAAGCGACGGATAATCTAATTACCAAGATTTTCTGGGATGTGAAATAAGGATTTAGCTATTGCTGACTAGTGCAGCTACTACCAGTAAGTTTAAATTAGGTTGGTAAAAAGAGGCAGACCAGTTGGTTTGTCTCTTTTTTGTTTTTAGATCAACGTAATTTCTTTCCCTGGTTTTCCAGCACCAGCAGTTGTGGAAAAGAGGTGATACCTTTAAAAAGCAACTGAGTCATTTCGCCAACCGTGTGAAAGTAAGAACCCAGTACAATATCCAGATCACCATCCTGATCGACGTCGGCGGCTTCCATAGTTAGCCATTTTCCGTCGGCACCCGCCGACGTACTAAAGGGCGTGAACGTTAGTCCGCCCTGATTAGAAAAGTAAATGAATCCCTGCTCAGGCTGGTCCAGATTGGTGTAGAAAGAAGTAGCGGCAATATCGAGGTCGCCATCCTTGTCGAAGTCGCGGGCTATGGCTTTTGCCGCGCCATAGATCGGGTAAAACCAGGCTTCTTTAAAGTTATCCTTACGGTCGTTGAGGTATATACGTATGCCATGGTAGTTTTTGTTGACGGAAGAGTAATCCCAGTTATCGCCATTAGTGAGCAGTATATCCTGATAACCATCTTTGTTGAAGTCAGCAAGTTCGACGTAACTGGAGCCGAACAGCGGGGAGAATTGGAGTACGGTCTTTTCTTTGAATTTCCCGTTTCCCAGGTTATAAAAGAGGGAAACCTCTTCCCGCGCCTGGGCCATCAGAACCAGAATATCGGGCTTGCCGTCATGGTTGAAATCGGCAATTTCCACCTTTCTGGCGCCGGGTAAGGCTTTTAAAACATGTTCTTTGGCCGGATCAAAACCATCATACCAGAATAGTTTTCCGGCATTGTTGCCGAATCCGCAGATAATTGCATCCTCTTTACCGTCGCTATTCAGATCGCTGGACGCAAACTGTACGGGGCGGGGTAATTGCCGAATATTGATAGGGCTGGAACCCGGCTTAGCGACTCTCTCGAGCGTCATGAGTCGGCCCAGTTGTTGGTCTGACGGACTAAATATACCGATAGTGAGTAATCTCGGGGCTGTATTTTTGGGGAAGTCAATATCCGTTGGTGGGGTGTCGATCCACCACGTATCGGCCAATTGAAGCTGCTTGTCGAGGACGTACAAGGCATGTTGGGCATCACCTACATAGAGTTGCCCGCTTTGTTTATCGTATTTCAGCAGGGTTGTTTGCGGTACGGGTTTATCACCGATTGTTACTTCTTTAGCCGCAAATAAGGGCAGTTTGTTGGTTACAGGGGCGTGGGGCTTTTGTGGTAGAGGTGCTTCGGGCGCGGCCTCTTCATAATACCGAACGATCTTCTCCCAGTCAGATAGGGACAAGGCTGCCGTTTCGGGATAGATATGCAATTGGTTAATAGCTTCTTCCTCTTCGGGGGCCAGGGGCCTTAAAGTATCTTGTCCCGGTAGTTTAAGGCCAAGGCGTAGGGCCATAGTAGGCAGCACTCCTGAAACCCAGGTCTTTTTGTCTAGCAGTTCAGGCTCTGGAAACAGGTGGCAACTCCCGCAGTATTGACGCGCCAGTTGCTGGCCGATGGGAGCCGGGCCAATCCCTTGTGATGCAGGGCTGGCAGGGGTAATGCCTGTTTTATACTGCGGAGCAATAGAAAACGAAGCTGTCACCAGAAAGAGCACAAGAAGCAAACCGGTTCTGGGGGATGGCATTGGCGGTGAATTTACTGTAAAAGTAAAGAAGAGAAATGAACCAGACATGATACGACTGACTGGAGAAATGGTATTTCATTACTCTCCGGGTTTACTTCTATAATGCGTAGCAATCGCTTTTTGGGATTTTGACTAAATACCAAAGATCTTAAATGCCTGAAGTAGATTCACTTATTGTAACTGTAGTTATTGATTATTTTTGTAAAATATTTGCTATTTCTTAAAAAAATAAAATATTGATACCTTTGCCTTTCATTTAGCCTACTATGCTCAAATCATTTATCTTACTTACCTGCTCATTGCTTTGCGTTTGTCCACTAGTGGCTCAGCAAACTTCAGAAAAGGCTCGCCCTAAACCTTATTCGTTTACAAAAGGCCTGGTGGCTCTAACCGGCAGTCGCTATGGGCGGGAGGCCATCTACACTGATCCTCTGGCTTATCAGTTGTACACTGGCGCACTTCAACAGCCTGTTGAAGGCGCAGTGTTTGGTAAAGATGAGCAGGGTGCTGACATCAAATGGATTGCGGTAACGGCCGACAGTCTGAACCGACTTCGGTTGCGGGGCGGTTTTCGGGGTAATGCTGGTGCCCCGGCGGGCCCCGGCGTGGTAGCTGGTAACCTTCGGGGAGGAATTGGCGGGGGCGGGGGCTATACCTACCTGACTTATACATCGGCTAAGGAGGAGATTGCGGTACTTGATATTAAAGGAAATAGTAATGTCTACGTAAATGGCGAACTGCACATGGGCGATGTGTACAGTATGGGCTACATGCATATTCCCGTTAAGCTCAGGAAAGGATTGAATGAGTTATACGTGCGGGGTGTCATGATAACGGCCAGTCTGAGTTTTCCGAACAAGTCCGCCATGCTGGCTACCGACGATCCAACTTTGCCGAGTATTCGATTAGGCGAGTCGAATGCGTCGCTTCAGGCAGCGGTGGTAGTAGTCAATACCTCAGCAACATCGCTGAATGGGCTGCAACTGACCAGTAAGCTGGTCGGCAAAACACATACAACGTCCCTGCCCGTTATCCCGGCCTTATCGAGCCGGAAGGTAGCTTTCACATTCGACGGGAGTGGCGTCACTGCGAAAGGTGCCCAGCCCTGTGAGTTAACCCTCGTTCAGAAAGGCAAGTCGCTCGACACCGGGACGATTTCCGTGGAAGCCGTTCCAGCCGGGGCATCGTACAGCCAAACGTTCGTTAGCCGCATCGACGGGAGTTTACAATATTATGCCGTAACCCCACAATCGTCGGAAACGACCGCGCCTTCGGCCCTTTTCCTGTCGGTGCACGGCGCGGGTGTTGAAGCCATTGGCCAGGCACGGGCATACAAAGCCAAAGACTGGGGAAATCTGGTTGCAGCTACCAACCGTCGGCCACGCGGTTTCAACTGGGAAGACTGGGGCCGGTTAGACGCCCTAGAAGTACTGACTATTGCTAAAAACCGGTTTAAACCCGATCCGCAGCACATCTATTTGACCGGTCACTCCATGGGTGGGCATGGTACGTGGTTCCTTGGGGCTACTTATCCCGATAAGTGGGCGGCCATAGCTCCCTGCGCGGGTTACCCGACCCTGAAAGAGTACGGCTCTGCCGATGGGGTAATCCCCGGAACCAGCAGCGACCCATTGGAACAGATGCTGTTGCGAGCTGGCAACCAGAGTGATGTGCTGAAGCTAACAAGCAACTACAAACCGCTGGGTGTATATGTACTGCACGGTGATGCCGACCGGACGGTTCCCGTAACCTACGCCCGGCAAATGCGAAAATTGCTTGGGGAGTCGCAACCCGACATGAGTTACTATGAATATCCCGGTGGAAGTCACTGGTTTGGTGACGAAAGCGTTGACTGGAAACCTCTATTCGATTTCTTTAAGTGGCACCGGATTGCCACCGATTCTACGGTGAACGATATTGATTTTATCACTGCTAATCCCGGCATTTCATCCACGTATCGGTGGGCGGCTATTGAGCAACAGATACAGCCATTACTGTACAGCCGGATGCAGCTCACCCGGCGGGGAAAAACGATTGTTGGTACAATCTCGAACGTAGCCCTTCTGAAACTGGCCTTGCATGACTTTGCTGCAAACACACCGTTAACCATAACACTGGATGGCACCCCGGCCATCACATACACGACTGGGAGTGCACAGGATACACTCTTCCTCCGTCGGGAAAACGGGAAGTGGCAACAGGCACAACGTCCAGACATGGCCCAGAAAGGGCCTCATCGAAATGGAACGTTCAAAGATGCGTTCAATAACCGAATGGTATTCGTGTATGGAACGAAGGGCACGAAAGAAGAAAACGAATGGAATTGGCAGAAGGCACGCTATGATGCCGAAACCTGGTATTACCGGGGCAACGGGGGTATTGAAATAATAAGTGACACCGATTACTCGCTGGAAAAATACACCGATCGGGGCGTTGTGCTTTTTGGAAATGCGACAAACAATGCAGCCTGGAGGTTACTGTTAGCCGACTGCCCTATTCAAATGGAACGTAGTCATATTCGGGTTGGTGATCAGCAGTGGCAGGGCGACGATTTGGGTGCTTATTTCGTCTGGCCTATCAAAGGGTCGGCTACTGCATCGGTAGCTGTTATCGGCGGAACAGGGCTAAAAGGGATGCGGGCAGCTTCGGCTAACCAATATTTCGCCGGGGCGAGTGGCTTCCCTGACTTCATGATTTTCGGCCTAGATATGGTTCGTGTAGGTAGCAAGGGGGTTCGGATGGCGGGTTTCTTCGACAACGACTGGAAACTGGTACCGGAACACGCTGTAATAAACAACCAGAAGAATGCCACCAAATAGGTCTGTTTACTGATTAAAGAACACGCGCAAATAATTGTCAACTAGGGTGATCTGTAACATTGATTTTGTGCATACATAAAGATAAATCTACTTATTTTTTTATTGTTCACCAAAAGCTACCAATTGATGTGTAGCCTTTGGTAAACGTCATTAAATGAACGTATGATTGTATAATTGCTGGAAACAATTATATTGAATAAAGTTTGAGTAGTTGTTAAGATATATAGTGTACATTTGTTGGGGACTGATTTTTAAAAAAAATTACAAACTTAGTATTTCAATCTATATATTTGTCAATACAAGCGTATAAGTAAAAATTCCATGAAAGGGTAGCGATAATTGCCTAATATAATTTGGCAAATGGGTCGCTCTTAACAGAGTATTTTATTTGCGTTATGTACCAGTGCGTGTAAGGGCCAGTGCATTTTTGAAGTAAGAATCCGTCTCTTATCGGTGATTACAAGCCCACCAATCAGTATCAGTAAAGTTTGTTTCATTAACTTAATCAAGTGTCTAACTACTATGAAGTCAAAATTACGTAAAGCCATTCCCGGGCTATTACTGTTTCTGGGAATATGGATTTCCGCTGCTGCGTCTCCCGTCCTTGCTGTCGACAGCGAAGTTACGGGCCGGGTTTCGGACGAGAAAGGGAACGACGTGGTTGGTGCATCTGTCACCATCAAAGGTACTAATCGGGGTACCAATACGGATGCCAGTGGTAAGTATCGAATTGTCGTACCAAACGGAAGTGCCGTACTGGTGTTTTCGTACATTGGCTACACCAAGCAGGAAGTTACCGTTGGCAACCGCTCTGTTATCGACGTAAAACTGGAGCCGGGCAGCGCAGTGCTCGATGAAGTTGTAGTAACGGCTTTAGGGATATCGAAAGAAGCCCGTAAGGTTGGCTATGCAGTTACGACGGTCAGTAGTGAAGCATTTACAAAAGCTCGTGAAACCAACGTTGGTAATTCGCTGGCTGGCCGGGTTGCCGGTTTGAATGTAAAAGGAACCAGCGGTGGCCCCGGTGGTACGGCTAAAATCCTGATGCGGGGTATGCCCAGTATCAACTCGGGCGGTTCACCGTTAATCGTTATCAATGGTGTACCCATGGACAATACCCAGCGGGGAAGCGCCGGCGAATGGGGTGGTGCTGATGGCGGTGACGGTATCGGTAACCTGAATCCAGACGATATTGAAACCATGACGGTTCTAAAAGGTCAGTCGGCATCTGCTTTATATGGCACAAGAGCTACGAACGGTGTCATCCTGATTACAACCAAACGGGGTAAGAAAGGTGATTACGCCATTGAGTACAACACAAACCTGACGGCTGATAGTCCGGTTAACTTCACTGATTTTCAGTATGAGTACGGACAGGGAACCGGTGGCGTAAAACCCGCTACCATTGCGGCTGCTCAACAAACGGGTCGGCAGAGTTGGGGTGCTAAACTGGATGGCTCGCAAATTACGCAGTTCGACGGTAAGCAATATGCCTACTCGGCTCAGAAAGATAATATCAAAAATTTCTACCGGACAGGCACCAACTTCACCAATACGGTTTCGGTAACCAAGGGGGGCGATAACGGGTCATTCCGTCTGTCGTTGTCGAACCTTGATACCAAGTCAATCCTGCCAAGCAGTGGTCTGGGTCGTAAAACGTTCAACCTAACGGCCGACCAGAACATCACTTCGAAGCTGAGTGTGAGCCTGCTGGCAAACTACATCGACGAGAAGATTACGGCAAAGCCGCAGTTGAGCGATGGTCCAATGAACGCTAACAATGGTTTATTCCTGGCAACGAACATCGATCAGCGGATTCTTGCTCCGGGTTATAATACCACCACCGGACGTGAGATTATTTTTAGTGATGACGAGTACGTAACGAACCCTTACTTCGTTACCAATCAGTACGTGAACGACGTAAGCCGTAAGCGATTGATCTCGATGATTGCGACCAAATATCAGTTTGCCGACTGGATTTATGCACAGGCTCGTGTTGGATATGATAACGCCAATGACCGGATCTTCCGGGTTACACCCTACGGAACAGCTTATTCGCAGGATGCTAAAGGTGGCCTGGACGAACAGTCGAACGCCCAAACAACCGAATTGAACATTGACGGTTTGATTGGTGTCAACAAATCCATTACGCCTGACTTCTCTATTGATGCTATCGTGGGTGGTAACATCCGCAAAAATGATTACGAGAAAATCGGGATCGGTGGTGGGCCTTTTGTGCTACCATACCTCTACAGCTTTAACAACGTTGTGAACTTCAACCGGAGTTATAGCTATGCTAAATCGGAGGTTCAGTCGGCTTATTATAGCGTTGATTTCAGCTACAAAGGTTTTTTAAACATTAGTACAACCGGTCGTTACGATACTTATTCATCGTTACCCAGTTCCAATCGGAGCATCTTTACACCATCGGTAACCGGTGCATTCATCTTCTCCGAATTTGTAAAATCGCCTAGCCTGAGCTTTGGTAAACTGCGCGCATCGTATGCCGTTACCAGTGGTGAGCCAGGTGCCCCTTATGGAACCAGTGTTTATTACGGCGTAGGTAGTGCTATTAACGGTGTCCCAACGGGTAATTTCAGTTCCAGCCTGCCTAACCTATTCCTAAAACCCTTTACCAAAAGCGAAGTTGAGGTTGGTTTAGAACTTAAGTTTTTTGGAAACCGCTTAGGATTCGATCTGGCCTATTACGACCAGAAGACGAGAAATGAAATTCTGCCTGCCAACTATAGCCCGGCAACGGGGTATACCAGTGGTGTAGTGGCTACCGGTTCTACCCAGAACCGGGGTCTGGAAGTGTTGGTAACCGGCACACCCGTGAAAACGGCTAAATTAGCCTGGAATGTTTCGTTCAACCTGACTTCAGTTAAGAACAAAATTCTCCAGACCGATGCCAATAACAATCCGCTGGGTCTGGGCTCTAACCGCGCTACTCTGGGTAATGCGACTACTGCGTTTGTCGTAGGCGAGTCGGGGCCGCAAATTCGGGCGTATGATTACAAGTATGCGTCGAATGGCCAAATCATTGTGGATGCATCCGGACTACCAGTTCGGGGCAACCTGATCAACATGGGCACGGTATTACCAACGCTATACGGTGGTTTAAATAACGAATTTTCGTTCGGTAACTTTAACCTGGCGTTCCTGGTCGATTATAACTACGGCAACAAGATTCTTTCGGCTACTGAAAACTACGCGTACCGCCGTGGTTTGCACAAAGCGACGTTGGTAGGTCGTGAAGGGGGTATAACAACAGGTGTTGTTGAAGGGGGCGCTGCCAACACAGTTCGTGCCACTGCACAGGATTATTACACGGCGCTGGCCAACAACGTAACCAAAATAAGTGTGGTCGATGGCGATTTCATCAAACTGCGTCAGCTGACATTTGGCTACAACATTCCTGCCAGTGTTTTAACAAAAGTGCCTCTGATTCGTACGGTTAATATTTCTTTTGTGGCCCGGAACCTGTTCTACATCATGAAGAAAACCACCAACATTGATCCTGAGGCTACGTTTGGTGCTAACCTGCGTTACGCTGGTATTGAAGGAACGAGCCTTCCATCAAGCCGTAACTACGGGGTTAACCTAAATATCCGGTTCAAGTAAGGTATTTCTATCAAGAATTCGGTGTGCAACGCTTGATGACGAGTTAAAGACTCGTCATCATACACACCTAATAAATACAAGAATCATGAAAAAAAGACTGATAGCATTAACCCTTGTAATAGGGTCTTTACAGGTTTCGTGTACCGATAATTTCGACGCGATCAACACCGACCCTACTCGGGCCTCAGCGACTATATTCGACCCTAATTTGCTGTTACCAAGCACTCAGTTCAGCCACGTAAGTGCTATGGCAGGGTACAGTGGTCCTATCCTGTTCCAGAGCATGTGGGTTCAGATTTTCGCATCGACCTCTTCGGGGGCGGCCAACTATTATTCCAATGCTGACAAGTATGTTATTTCGAGCAATACGAACTCATACCTGGCCAGTACCTGGAATGGTAATTATGGCGCGGCCAGCTATGCGTATGAAATGGAGCAGCTTACCAAGGATAAACCTGCGTTGGCCAATCTGAACAACATTGCTAAAATTATGCAGGTGCAGTGTTTGGCATCCATTGCCGATACCTATGGCGATCTTCCCTTCACGCAGGCATTGCAGGCAAAAGGGGGTACAACCCTGCCCGTTTACGACAGCCAGGAAAGTGCCTATAAAGGCATGCTGAGCAAACTTGAAACAGCTACGGCAGCCCTGAGCCCAGCCACCCTGTTGCCAACCAACGATGCGTTTCCCTATAAAGGAGACGTTGCCAAATGGAAAAAGTATGGGTACTCACTCATGCTCAAAATGGCAATGCGCTTAACCAAGGCTGATCCCACGACGGCTAAAACTTATGCCGAGAAAGCTGTTGCAGGTGGTGTTTTTACCAGTGTCGATGACGATGCCTACGTTCGGGCCGATAACGCCAATGGCTATGGTAATGGCAATGGTGCTGCCTTAAGCACCCTGGCCGATATTTATCAGGTTCGCTGGAGCAAAACGATGATCGACTACCTGAAAGCAACGAACGATCCACGTTTGGGAGTTATCGCCGAAGTACCGGCAGATGGGCTGGCCGCTAATCAGTCGATTGCTGCACCAGGTAATACAACACCAGCGGTTCAATTGGGTCTACCCAACGGCTACGACCTGAACGGTGGAGCTACGGACATCAGTAAAGCGCCGGGTTATCCGGGTGGAACAGGTGCGGGTGCCGATGCTACTCCAATCGGAAAATATTCCCGGCCTACGCAAGTATTCCGCGACCGCAATGCTCCACTGTTTGTCTTGACCTATGCTGAAGTTGAACTCCTGCTCGCCGAAGCGGTTACCCGTGGTTTTGCGGTGGGTGGTACGGCTGCCGGACACTATAGAAATGGTGTTGTAGCGGGTATCCAGGCGCTGTCGCGCTATGGAGCAGCAGCTACGATCAGTTCAGCGGTGGCAACGGCTTATGCAGATGCTAACCCACTGGTACCAGCCAATGCCCTGAAGCAGATCAATGAGCAGTACTGGGCCACCACGGGCCTGCTGCTGAACTTCTCGGAAGCCTGGAATAACTGGAAGCGTTCGGGCTTCCCCGTCTTAACGCCTGTAAACTATGTTGGTAACTTCTCCAACGGGACAATTCCCCGTCGGCAGCCTTACCCAACGGGCGAAGCAACGCTGAACTCGGCTAATTACAGTGCCGCCGTTAGCAAACTCTCGGGCGGTGATACCTGGACGTCTCGTATCTACTGGGATAAATAATCTGTTTTAGGAGTCAAAAAAGGTAAGATGGTCTCGTGCTATCTTACCTTTTTTGGCTTATATTGACTAGCTAAAATCCTGAATAGTATAGCTATCTCGCAGTTAGCCCGCTTTGTAATGCCAATAATATAATGAATAGCCGATTTCCTTATAGCACTTATATAAAGCTGATTTATTTTTTACGGTGTACTATACGCGTTCCGTTTCTTCTGATATGCCTGTGTTATTCGAGTCTATACGCGCAGAATCCGCTCTTTCAGCTTCTATCTGCCAAGCAGACCCGTATAGACTTCAAGAACGATATTGACGAGAACGAAAGCCTGAATGTACTTTCCTACGAATATTTTTATAACGGGGGAGGAGTTGCCGTTGGCGATATTAATAATGATGGCTTGATGGATTTGTTCTTTACCGCTAATCTGAAATCCAACAAACTATACCTCAATCTTGGCGGATTAACATTCAAAGATATTACCAGTGAGGCCGGGGCCGGGCTGGGCGGTAGATCGGGCGGCTGGAAAACGGGCGTCAGCATGGCCGATGTCAATGGCGATGGCTGGCTGGATATTTATGTCTGCTATTCGGGTAAAGGCGATGAGACCAAGCGCCGGAATCAGTTGTTTATCAACCAGGGAACAGGCGCTAAGGGAGCTGTCCGGTTTGTGGATCAGGCGAAGGAATACGGTGTCGACGATAACGGCTACAATACCCAGGCTACCTTTTTTGACTATGATCGGGATGGCGACCTCGATCTGTTCCTGCTGCATCACAATGTTAAGAAGTACGACAACATGGAACTGGCCAAGCTGCACGGTGAAACCGACCTGCTGGCTGGCAACAAATTACTCGAAAACAGGAATGGCCACTTTGTCGATGTTTCCCAGAAAGAAGGCATCCATCAATACCCTTTGACGTTTGGTCTGGGCATGGCCGTTGCCGATGTCAATAAAGATGGCTGGCCGGATATTTACGTAACGAACGATTATAACGAGCCCGATTACCTCTACATAAATCAAAAAGGATTTGATCTGGCAGCCCGGCGGTCGGGCGGACCGGCTTTCAAAGACGAAACCCAAGCCTACTTCCGGCATCTGGCACAGTTCTCGATGGGCGTGGATATTGCGGATTATAACAATGATGGCCAGCCCGATATCATGTCGCTGGATATGCTGCCGGAAGATAACCGACGGCAGAAACTGTTGCAGCTTCAGGAAAATTACGAGTCGTTTGAGCTGATGCAGCAGCAAAAACTACAACGTCAGTACATGCGGAATATGCTGCAACTGAATAACGGCGATGGAACATTCAGTGAGATTGCACAGACGGCGGGCGTGTCGAATACCGATTGGAGCTGGTCGCCGTTGCTGGCCGATTTTGACAATGACGGCTATAAAGATTTATTTATTACCAATGGCTATCTGCGTGATTATACGAATAAAGACTTCCTGAAATACTGGGGCGATTATAAAATCAAAAAAGCCATTGATCGGGAGCCTGTGCAACTGATGGATCTGGTAAAAGCCATGCCCTCGACCAAAATTGCCAATTACATTTTCAGCAACAATCGCGACTTAACGTTCACCAACAAACAGCGGGAGTGGGGTTTTCAGACGCCCGCCATCTCGAACGGGGCCGTTTACGCCGACCTCGATAACGACGGTGATCTGGAACTGGTCGTCAATAACATTAACGAACCGGCTTTCGTGTACCAGAACATGAGCAGGGAGCAATCTGCCAATGGATTTCTCCAGCTAAAACTGGTGCCTTCCGGAAAAGGCAAAACCGCAATTGGAACCAAAGTCACGCTGTTTACCAATGGAAATTTACAGTATCAGGAAGTAAATCCGGTGCGGGGGTATTTATCAAGCCAACCGCTAATGCTTCATTTCGGCGTTGGAACGGCCACGCGTATTGATTCTATGACTATCATCTGGCCTGATCAATCCGTACAGAAGCTAACCAGTGTTGCTATCAACCAGCAACTGGTGGTTCAGCAGCAGGCCACGACGGCAACTGGAAGTCGTGAGTTGGCTCAGAAAAAGGGAACACCTGTGTTTGCCAAAGTAGACCCGGTGCTGGCGCATACGCACGAAGGCTTTCTGGAAAATGATTTCAAACGCCAGCCGCTCATGCTCTGGATGTACTCGCATACGGGGCCGATACTGGCGAAGGGCGACATTAATAAAGATGGTCTGGACGATGTGTTTATCAGTGGCGACCAAAGCAAACCCGCTGGCGTCTGGATGCAGCAGACAAACGGGACATTCAAACAAAAAGCCGGATTGGTTATTGGCGACGAATCGATTTCATCCATCTCTGCTGCCGCCTTTTTCGATGCCAACGGTGATGGGTTTGATGATCTATACGTAGCAAAAGGAGGGTACTCACTCTTCGAAGTTAATACAACCTCTTTTCAGGATGAATTGTACATGAATGACGGGAAAGGCAACCTGATTTTGTTAAAGACAGCTCTGCCAAACCTGAGCGCCAGCAGTAAATCCTGCGTTCGTCCGTACGACTACGATCAGGATGGCGACATCGATTTATTTGTGGGCGGACGTATCGTTCCCGGACGCTATCCCGAAGCACCGGTTTCGTATCTACTTCAGAATACGGGCGCAGGGCAGTTCAAAGCAGTGCCCATTCCGTTTGCCAAAATAGGGATGGTGACGGATGTGAAATGGGCTGATATGGATGGCGATAAACGGGCCGATCTGGTACTTTGTGGCGAGTTCATGCCCATAAAAGTTTACCTGAATACAAAAGAAGGGTTCGTCGATCGAACCAAACAATACTTCCCGGAAGAAGAAAAGGGATTCTGGTTGTCGCTTACCATTGCCGATGTAAACGGCGATGGACAAAACGATATCCTGGCTGGCAATCTTGGTACGAACTCACAGATTAAGTTTTCGTCAAAAGAGCCCGTCGAAATGGTCTACGCTGATTTTGATAACAACGGGTCCATCGATCCCTTCGTTAGTTTTTACGTTCAGGGAACAGCCTACCCGTTTGTGAGCCGGGATGAACTGAACGATCAGATCTATGCTATGCGTAAGAAATTTGCTTTTTACAAAGACTACGCCAATGCGACGATCAGCACGATCTTTCCTGCCGATGAGTTGGCAAACGCGCCGAAACTGACAGCTACCGAATGTCATTCGACCTGTTTTTTGTCAAAAAAAGGACAATTTGAAAAACAGATTCTGCCTGTAGAAGCACAGTTTGCCCCGATTACAAATATCGTGTGCGATGATTTTGACCAGGATGGGCAACTGGACGTATTACTACTGGGTAATAAGTCGGATAACCGGTTAAAACTAGGAAGTATGGATGCTAACTATGGCTGTTTTCTGAAAGGAAATGGGAAAGGAGGCTTTACGTATGTGAACCAGCCCGCTTCGGGTTTATCCGTGATCGGCGATGTTAAGTCTGTTATAGATATCGACATTCATCGAACCAAGTACCTACTGATTGGAGCCTTCAATGAGCCTTTACAGGCGTATAAAAAACAAAAGCAATGAACCGGGTTCTTTTCATGTGCGTGTGGCTGGGGTTGAGCTTTTCGCTAAAGGCGGAAGCTAGTCCAAAAGAGCTTGGTCGGCATCTTCAACCAACGGTTTTTGCAGTAACTATGGTGATGATCCATGATGTGGTCAATCCGCCCGCTGCCAGCCGGTTTTATACCTACTGCCTGCTGGGTGCCCACGAAATCGTGGCCCGGCATCAGAAAACGGTGGTGTCGCCAACCGCTTTTGTCCGCAGTCTTGGCGAGGTGAATCTGGATGTCGCTAAAGCCGAGAACTACCAGATAGCGGCTTTGTACTGCATTCTCGAAACCGGGCGGTTGATTCTGCCCTCGGGCTACATGCTGGAGGAGGAAGAAAAGAAACTTCTTGATCAGCTTCGGACTGAAAAATACCCGGAGTCAGTTATTCAGCAATCAGTGAGTGTTGCACAGGAGATGGCGAAAAAAGTACTGGCCTATGCTGCTGCCGACAATTACCGAAATCTAAGCGCCCGCACCCGTTATCGACCGAGCAAAGCCGATGGCTTCTGGTATCCAACACCACCAGCTTATATTGAGGCTATTGAGCCGCACTGGCGCATTATTCGCCCTATGATGATGGACTCCTGTAACCAGTTCAAACCAAAACCTCCAGTTGCTTTTAGTAAAGACACAACCAGCGACTTTCATAAACTGGCACAGGAAGTATATCAGATAGGAAATAAGCTGACCGACGAACAACGGTTTATCGCGTCGTATTGGGACTGCAATCCGTTTGCCGTCAACACATCGGGCCATATGTCGATTGGGTTTAAGAAAATTAGCCCCGGCGGGCATTGGATGAATATAACAAGCCTGGCAACCACCAAAGCCGGGCTACCGTTCGACAACGCTCTAATGGTGCAATCGCTGGTTGCCATGACGCTGATGGACGCCTTTATCAGTTGCTGGGACGAGAAATACCGTAGCAGTCGAATTCGTCCTGAAACGGTCATTAATCGCTATATCAACGTGCGTTGGCAACCACTCCTGCAAACTCCTCCTTTTCCGGAATACACCAGCGGCCATAGTGTTATCTCAACCGCCGTGGCCGAATTGCTAACCTACCTGATGGGTGATAATTTTAGCTTTACAGATAACACTGAGGTGATTTTTGAACTTCCTGAGCGCCGGTTTACCTCATTCCGCCAAGCAGCTTCGGAGGCTGCTATTTCCCGGTTGTATGGCGGTATACATTATCGTGATGCTATTGAAAACGGGCAGGCCCAAGGCAGGGCTATCGGCGAGTTTGTTATTGAGCGATTAAAAAAAGCGGGTATTAAACCCATACTCTGATAGTATCTTAAACAACTCCCAGTTGTCTGAGATGCTAGCTAACCAGCCTTAGAAAAATAGCTTGCGTTTATACATATTCGGTAGGTCGGTCTCGAACAGGGTGTATGGGTCCCGGTAAAAGTTAAGGAAATCCGGCACACTGGCCTGACCAGGATAAGGGGCATAAAAATGCGTGGGGCTTTGCCTGTCGTTTCGCCAGACGAGCACATAGGAAAGCCGCATTTTCTCCGCTTTCAGGGCTTTCAACAACCTGTTTGTCCACCAGGTTGTGTCGGGTATAGATTCCAGCCCTGTCTCTGTAAATGCGGCCAGTTTGCCAGCTTTTTGGGCATAGTCAGACACGATCTTGAGTTTCTGAATACCAGCGGCCACATTGTAACGCCCATTACGCCCAAAATCGGCGTAATTGTCCATGCCGAGCATGTCGACCCATTTATCCCCCGGATACCGTTCGAGGTACTCGGCTTCGGTTTTGAACAGGCAATCGGGCGAGAACGCATAAATGAAGTTGTGTACCTGGAGGCTGTCACGCAGATAGGAAACGGTGAACTGCCAAAGAGAAATAAAGTCTTCCCGTTTACAGTGGGGTTTTCCCCACCAGAACCATCCCCCGTCAAATTCATGATAGGGGCGAAAAATCATTGGGGCTAACGTTCCGTCTTTTCCTTGCACTGACTTTGCCAAATCGCCGATCGTACGGAGTATTTCTTTGTATTGTTCGTGGTGAGAGCCGCCGGGAATCAACAACGAAACGGCAGGAGCGGAAACAGAATCGATCCAGTAAAAGCCTCCTTTAGAAGCTGGGTTTGAGAAGTGCCAGGCTACCGTAGTTACGCCACCCCGGTCATAGGTATCAACAATCTGCTTTCGAAGTGCCTCTTTTACTTTGTCAATGGCCGCAGATGGCCTGCCCGACAAACCACTAAAGTCGACCCCGATTATGGCCGGATGTGACCCGCTGACAGATTTAACATCGGACCGATTGTCTTCACCCGCCCACCCATGCCCATATTCGGTGGCGTGCTGATGGCCAAATAGAATGTGATTTTGGGCTAGTTTACGAAGGTTTTGGTATAATGCTTTTGTTTCTTTGGTAGCTTTAGAATCGATAGGCTTGTTTTTGCCGTTGTCGGCAAGAAGCGCCCCAGACCATAATAGACTAATAAGAAAGCCTGCCCAAGCTGTTGGATACGATTTTTTTATCATGAGTGTGCTCATATATCTATCCCGCATAAGCTATCAGGGCTGTACCTGAAAGGTGATGTTTGTTCACTGGTAATAGTCGACAATCAACTGATTGCGGAAACAGCGAAAAAGTGCAGATTACAGGAAAGAGAAATAGGGGAGGGGTTATGCTTTCAACTCAACCACTTGTCCGTCCTGGCAACGAAGCACACGGGCCGGATATTTATGTAGTAAGTCGTAATTGTGAGTCGCCATGAGAACAGCGGTACCCGCATTGTTAATAGTTTGAAAAACCTTCATGATCTGGTCGGCCACGGAAGGGTCCAGATTGCCCGTGGGCTCATCGGCAATCAGTATTTGTGGTTCGTTTAGCATAGCTCGGGCCACCACCACCCGTTGTTGTTCACCACCGGAAAGCTGATGCGGCATCTTTTTCTGGGCAGTGCCTAAACCAACCTGCATGAGTACTTCGGCAATGCGGTTGTTCATGTCGGTTTTATTTTTCCAGCCCGTTGCTTTCAAAACAAACTTCAGGTTGTCTTCGACTGAGCGGTCAAAGAACAGTTGAAAATCCTGAAAGACGATGCCTATTTTACGCCTGAGCTGCGGTACATCGCGGGGTTTTAGGGCATCCAGTGGATAACCCGCTACTAACCCCTTTCCGTTTTGCAGCCAGAGGTCAGCGTATAATGTTTTCAGAAGGGAAGATTTTCCGCTGCCCGTTCGGCCGATAAGATAGGCAAAATCGCCTTTGTTAATCTGAAAGGATACGTCGCCCAGTACCAACTTCTTTCCCTGGTAGATGTCGGCATGAGTGAGCGTCAGAACGGGTTCCGTCGAAAACATAGGATTTACGAGATACGAGGTACGGTTTGCGGAGTTAACCCCGCAAACCGTACCTCGTAATTCAAAAGTTTTATTTTACTGGCAGATTCGCTTTCTCGTGGTCAGCCAGGAATTTAGCCAGACCACTGTCGGTGAGTGGGTGGTTAAGCAACTGTTTCATAACGCTCAATGGAGCCGTCATGATATCAGCACCAATCTCCGCGCACTGGATTACGTGCATTGGGTGACGAACCGAAGCCGCCAGGACTTCTGTCGAATAACCGTAATTGGTGAAAATGGTAACGATCTGCTCGATGAGGGCCATACCGTCGGTCGAGATATCATCTAACCGGCCAACAAACGGCGACACATAGGTAGCACCTGCTTTCGCAGCCAGCAAAGCCTGACCAGCCGAGAAGATAAGCGTGCAGTTGGTGCGAATTCCTTTTTCAGAGAAATACTTGATCGCTTTGATGCTATCGCCACTCATGGGCACTTTCACGACGATATTCTCGTCGATATCAGCCAGTTCTTCGCCTTCTTTGATCATCTCGTCGTATTTGACCGAGATAACTTCGGCGCTAACGTCGCTTTGTACGATTTCGCAGATTTGTTTGTAATGACGCATTACGTTGTCTTTGCCCGTAATGCCTTCTTTCGCCATCAATGAAGGGTTAGTTGTAACACCGTCAAGAATCCCCATATCCTGGGCTTCGCGAATGTCAGCCAGATTGGCTGTGTCAATGAAAAATTTCATGGTTAAACAGTTATACAGTTAAACAGTCGAGTTGTTAATCAGCGGAAGGTGCTGGTAGTAAAAGAGAATTTAGCTGCCCAACTACCTGATTAACTGATTACATTCGTCCCGTCCTGGATTTTGCAGACGTGAAGGTACGTATCTTTCCCCGTTCGGGCTTTATATTGTTCGGTAATCAATTTGGTAAAATCCTCAAGAACTTCTTCGCGCACGAGATTGATTGTGCAGCCGCCAAAACCACCACCCATCATTCGAGCACCCAGTACACCCGGCTGCTGACGGGCAATGTCAACCAGAATATCCAGCTCGGGGCAACTCACTTCGTACCAGTGACTTAATCCCTCGTGCGAGCCGTACATGAGTTGGCCAAAGGTGTCGATATCGTCCGCTTCCAGAGCCGCTACACCATCGAGCAGTCGCTGGTTTTCCTGAACAACGTAAGCACACCGACGATAAATTAGTGGCTCTGTATCGCGCAGATGCTGGTCCAGCATAGGCATAGTTACATCCCGTAAACTCCTGATTTCGGGGTAGAAAGTTTGCAGAAATCGCACCCCTGCTTCGCATTCAGCCCGGCGGGTATTGTATTCTGAGGTTACCAGGGAGTGCTTTACCTTGGAGTCGCAGAGAACAATGCTGATGCCGTTCATCTGCAAGGGAGCATAGGTATAGTCGAGTGAGCGGCAATCGAGTTTTATAACATGATCGGCTTTGCCCATCATGCTGGCAAACATGTCCATAATGCCCACTTTGGCTCCTACAAACTCATTTTCGGCACGTTGTGAACGTTTTACCAGCGTGATCCGATCGATGCCCAGATGAAAAAGCTCATTCAGCGCAAAACCGACTCCGTTTTCGAGCGCTGCCGACGACGATAGCCCTGATCCCATTGGAATGGTGCCGCCAAATACGCAGTTGAAACCACTAAATTGATGGCCCGCCTGCCGAAACTGCGCAACAACGCCGAGCAAATAATCAGCCCAGGTATGCGTAGGTGTCAAATCAGTTAAAGAGCCCTGAAATGTTTTGTTGAGGTCGTGGGCTATAAAATGAAGTTCATCATCTGCACGGGGACCAACGGCTAGGTAAATTGCTTTGTCGATAGCAGCTGGCAGCACAAATCCCTCATTGTAATCTGTATGTTCACCAATTAGGTTGACACGACCGGGGGAGCAAATCAACAATGGGGTCTGTAGGTCGGCAGTCTCAGCCGGGAAGGCTTGCTGGTATGAGCTGGTGAGCTGGGTAAGTAGGTCCATGTTGGGCGTTGGAAATTTAGCGGTTTACTACAGCTAAACGCATAACCCGCTGAACAGGGTAACCGCCATGTCAGAATAAAACCTTAAGGGACGGAAACAAAAAATGGCAAACCAATGTCTCACCGCTACGACCACCTACCCTTGCTTCGGTCAAGACCTGGGGGATTCAGCAGGAGCTGGTAGCACCGATTTGCCGATGCAAAGTTAACTAATTGTTCGTCAAACGACCAAATTTCACCCGTACCTTTGCTGGTAAATTAAGAAAGTATGAAGCATTCAGTAGCAGTAATAATCGGTATTGTATTCAGTATCAGTGCTTGTAGTTCGTCGGATAAATTCGTCGAACAGGGTCGAAATTATTTAAAAGAGGGCAAATTTCGGGAGGCCGTGCAGGTTTTGAACCAGGCTATTGAGGCCGACGATAAAAATGTGGAAGCTTTTAACTCGCGGGGCGTGGCTTATTTTGAGCTAAAAGAGTACGCCAATGCCACGCTCGATTACGATCAGGCTATTAAACTGAAGCCCGATTTTTATCGACCCTATTACAATCGGGGTCTGTTGAAAGTTGCACAGAACGATCAGACTGGGGCTCTGAAAGACTATTCGGATGCCATTCGGCTTGTACCGGATACCAGTCGAAGTATCGGCGCTGAGCTTTACCTGAACCGGGGCCAATTGTTTGCCTCCCAAGGCCAGATTCAACCTGCCCTCACCGATTTTACGAAAGCCATTGAACTTAACTCCGAAAACTCGCTGGCGCTCTATAATCGGGGTAATCTGCGCTTTCAGGAGAAAGATCTGGTTGGTGCCATTGCCGATTTCCAGCAGGCCGTTCAGGCTGATCCTAAATTCGGGAAAGCGTTTTACGGCCTTGGCATTGCTCAGGTTATCAATAATGAGCGTGAGAGTGCCTGCCTTAGTCTGAAACAAGCGCAAAATCTGGGGTATGCTGATGCGGCCAATGCAGTGGCAGAATACTGCAAATAGCCTGCAGGTCTCACCCCGACAAGTTAACATTTAGAAATTGGATCGTTCGGATTCAGTAAGTCCATCTGCCCGTGATCTTATTCTACCGGATTATTCGCCTAACTACAAATCAATGAAAAAGACCTTTGCTGTCATTTTTGGCCTGCTATTTGTCCTGTTCGCCGTTTTTCAATACAACGACCCCGATCCCGAGGTCTGGATTCCAATTTATGGCTTTGCGGCCGTAGCTTGCTTCATGGCTTATTTCGGAGTAGGGAAATGGTGGTTTTTCGTGGCGATGGCCATCCTGTATATCGTAGCTGCCGTGTATCAATGGCCTCCCGTTTTTGAAGGATTCCTGTTCAGCGAAGTCGGGATGCGCAGTTTGAACATTGAAATGGCCCGCGAGGCCGGTGGGTTGGCTATTTGTGCAGCGGTTATGGCCGTTCTTGCGGTGCTCACGCGTCGGCCCATACACGCATGAAACTCATAGAATGTCCCCGCGATGCTATGCAGGGCCTTGGACATTTTGTGCCGACAGACCTCAAAATAAAGTATTTAAATACTTTATTGGCGGTTGGTTTCGACACACTTGACTTCGGGAGTTTCGTTTCGCCCAAAGCCATTCCGCAGATGCGCGACACCGCCGAGGTGTTAGCTGGCTTGACTGTAGCTGAGACAAAAACGAAATTGCTGGCTATTGTGGCAAACGTTCGCGGGGCCGAGCAGGCGCTTGCTTCCGGTCTTATTCACTACGTTGGTTTTCCACTGTCTGTTTCCGAAACGTTTCAGCAGCGCAATACCAAAAAGTCGATAGCTGAGGCATTAACGGATATAGCCGCGATGCAGTCTCTCTGTGAAAAGGCAGGGAAAGAACTGGTTGTTTACCTGTCGATGGGCTTCGGAAACCCCTACGGCGATCCTTACAGCCCGGATCTGGTGAGTGAGTTTACCAGGCAGCTGGTGGAGCTAGGCGTTCGGATTGTGGCTCCCTCCGACACCGTAGGCTCATCGACGCCCGAGGCAATTGAAGTTTTGTTCAAACGCCTGATCGGTCAGTTTCCTGACGTTGAGTTTGGGGCACATCTGCACGCTCGGCCGGGCGATGCGCCTGCTAAAGTCAGAGCAGCGCTACGGGCAGGTGTCCGGCGCATAGACGGAGCACTGCGGGGATTTGGCGGCTGTCCAATGGCCACCGACCAGCTTACTGGCAATCTGCCAACGGAAGAGATTATTCAGACGCTGACTCAGGAAGGCCTTAGCCTGACAATCAATCAGGAAGCATTTCAGAAAGCTTTGACTTTATCGGCGGGTGTATTTTAGGCTTTAGGTAAGGACGTGAAACATAGGGTTAAACTTCTTAAGTTACTAGGCCCCACGTCCTTACTACAAGGCTACATAAACATCACCTGAATCTCTTCTTTTACGGATTTCAGGGCTTCGTAGGTCGGTTGCCTGTCTTGTTGAATAATTCGCTCGAAGATCCGCTTGGAGAGTTCGAGGGCGGGCGCATCGGGACGAGTGTCGCCGGATGCCTGGTTGATCAATATCGTCACGTCGTTCATGGCCGCCTGAATCTGGTCCCAGGTGATCTGGCTCATATACACCTGCTGCGACAGGTTATGATTGTACTCATCTCTGATTTCCTGCAAAAGCCGTTGCTGAAGTTCCAGCACTGTGGTCGAACTCCCCCCCAAACGCAGTAATAAATTGTTGGGGCTGATACGCTCCAGAAACAGAACCATTCGTTCGTAGGCTTGCAAGCGTATGGGTACCACCGTTTCAGTGTACTTATTTTTAACCTCAAACTGGTAGCGACTGGCTTCGCGTTCCAGTAATAGTTTGACGGTCAAATACATGCCGTATAACACCAGTCCGGCGGGTACTATCAACTTTAAGAAATCACTCAATAGGTCCATAAAAGGCAAACGTGTTTAGCGGAAAAAGGTAATTTTACAGTAGTCAATCATTCATTCCTTGTCAACCAGCCAGCCGGTTGAAGAGGTTCGTTTACTCGTTCACAAACATGCTCGATAATCCTGTTACTGTTAAGCCGGAAGCGCGTCAGCAAATTCAGGACACACTACGTGCCAATAAAATTCCGGGTGAATACGGCTTACGCGTTGGCGTTCGGGGCGGAGGCTGCGGCTCATCCTGGCTGCTTGGCTTTGATATTCCCGGCCCTTCCGACGAAGTCTATAACGTAGAAGGTGTACAGGTCATTATCGACCGCAAACATTTGCTCTACGTGCTGGGGGTACAAATTGGTTACGAGCCAGGCGGCTTCACCGTCGAAAAGAGCTAAACTACTAATTTGCATACCGAACAATGCACCAGATAATACCATACAAACGACCGTTGTTTTAATTCTGGCATGATTTTAGGATTGTTTCTTCTAAAGACAATTTCGCCATTTTGTGAAGCGCATAGAAGAACATATTTTTTTGCTGTTAGCCATACTGGCTGTCACGTTATCTATTGTGTTCTTCCTGCTGCTGGAGCAAAACGCGCCCGGAGCTACTGACGAGCAGTATTTGAGTTCTGTTCAGCAACGTGTAAAGGAGGAATTGCAGGTTAGCGCCAGTGAACTCGACAGCATAACCACGTTGCTGAAGCGAAAGCATAATCCCACCTTTGCCGCCCTTTGCCAACCAACCAAGTATCCATACTTTGTCTTTCGGAACAAGCAGCTTATTTACTGGGCCGATCACCGCTTTGTGCCGGATTATGCCCGGCTTGCACCAGTCACGAAACCGACACTCGTAGACTTCGGAAAAGAGCGCTATATCGTTAGCCACCAGCGCGTTGCTGACGGGGCTGACGAACTTGACGTTTACTCCCTGATTACGATCTACCGGTATTACCACAGCAACAACGCCTATTTACAGTCGAGTTATAATCCTGATATTTTTTCGCTCGATCCGGCGTCTATTTCGGACAAGCGGTTGAGTACGTATCAAACGATTTATAGTAACGCTTCCGATTTTTTGTTCTCAGTCGTTCCGCCTAAAGTCGATGCGTATCGTAATCATTCTACTCCTGTCAATACCGTTATACTAGCCACGCTGGCGGTGATTTTTTTTGGCCTATACGTTATTCAGCTAATGATACGGCTAAGGCGCAAACGCAGGTATGAGTTAGGGTTCATCTGCCTTGCCGCTTATTTAGTACTACTTAGGGCGGTCATGCTTTATTTTGGCGTACCCTTTCTATTTTTTGAAACAGACCTCTTCAACCCTAAATTTTACGCATCTTCCGTGATGGTCCCTTCGCTGGGCGATTTGCTGTTGAATGCACTTGTTATTGCCACACTTGTATTTTACTGGGTCCGGAATTACTACCGTTCTCATAGCTATGCGTATTTGATACAACTGCCAGCTGGCTCCAGAATGCTTGTGTCAATAGTGTGTGTTATTGCGAGCTACGGGGTCTTTACGGTATGCTGTGTGGAACTCAATAACATATACGAAAAATCGCAGTTTACCCTCGACATTACCCTCAACATTCACTTCTCGTTTCTTAAAATTGTTTGCCTGATTGTTTTCATCACCGTATCGTTTATCTACTTTTTAACGACTCATCTGCTGGCAAGTCTGTTTTTACGCTACAATGGGGTAAAACGAATAGGAATGGGTGTTCTGCTGATTTTAGTTGGTACACTTATTACTTGCGGTCTGTGGTTTGCCTTCGGCTTACCGCTTGAGAGCATCACTCTACTCAATGGGGCTTATTTCCTGCTTGTTTACGTCAGTCAGTTTACCAAGACACTCTATACATTTCGGTATAAAACATCCATCTACCTGTTTATGGCGGCCTTTGTTTGCGCCGTAATGACAGCCTATGTGGTTTATAATCAGGAGATAAAAAAGCAGCTGATACATGAGCAGGAGTTTGCTGCTCAGCTTTTGGCCGAAAATGATGAATTCGGGGAGTTCCTGATGACGAAAGCCCAGGAGTCTATTCAGCGCGATGCCGATATTGGCCGGGCATTGCAAATCGACACTGTGCTCGTGCGTGAACGAATTCAGCAGCGGGTTAAAAGCCAGCACCTTGACAAATACTTTGACAAGTATGATATTGAAGTATTCTCTTTCCGGGCCAATGGTCATCCGCTCGACATCAGCCCAAATGCCGCTTCGCTAGAGACGTTTACGAAACGCTATCAGAAGGAGTCTTATCAGACAGAACACCCTGGCATTTACTTTATTAATGAAGTCAGTAATCAGTTCGTGAAGCAGTACGTGTGCTTTATTGCCATACGGCTACCGGAACTGCAATCGGCTTCTGGCGAAAATAGAGCAGGCTTTGCTCATGATACCCTGGGGTATGTCATGTTGGATCTGCGTCTGCGCAACGAGCGCCCGAAAAGTGTTTACCCTGAACTGTTGATTGATAGTAGGTTTATTCAAAGCGCAGATACGCAGGATTATAGTTATGCTTTTTTTAGTGGCCCTGTGTCCGGAAGTTATTCGCAGGGGCAGACACAACGGCACAAACGCCTGTTTAGTACAGGCAGTTATAATTATGACCGGAAACTGGATTTGTCTCTGCTGGACAATATGGCATTATTTGTGAACGGTGTGTTGAGCAATGGTTATCTGCATGTTGCCCAGCGAAGCCAGGATGGCCGAATCGTGGTCGTGTCGTCGGCAGAGTATCCATTCCGGAATATATTCTCCAATTTTTCCTTCCTGTATCTGCTGCTGGTACTTACAGTTATTATTGTTATTCTGGGCTATGCTGTTAATTATGGTTTTTCCCAATTCAGCATTAATTACTCGACCCGAATTCAGATCCTGCTGAATGTGGCCTTTTTTCTGCCGCTGCTGTTTGTGATTGTCATTATTGTGAAGGTGATTAATTCTAACTACATCGCCAACCAGGAAAGTGCCTACATCAGTAATACGCGCAATATAGCGGCCAATTTCCTGACCTATCTGGATGAGCATGTCAATGCAAAAAAACGGAGCAAAGCATCGATGGAGGAGGAGTTAGGGAAAATTGCCCGCGACGCTGACATTAATATCACCCTTTTCGATACACGTGGCCATTTGTACACCTCCACCCGCCCGATCATTTACGAAAGTGGTTACCTATCTAAATACATCAATCCGGAGGCTTACAAGCATATTATCGAAGACAAGGAAAACGAGCGTTTGCTGAACGAATCGTTGGGTGACACACAATACCGGACGGCTTATGCCGGTATCAAATCATACGACGGGCGACTGCTTGGAGTATTAAGTATTCCCTATTTTTATGCCCGTCCCGAACTCGACCATCAAATTATTGAAGTTGTCGCATCTGCATTAAGCATTTTTACCGGCCTTTTCCTGTTTTTTCTTGTCCTGTCTTATTTCGCATCGCACGTATTGACAAAGCCACTCCGGTTGCTGACCCAGAAAATCAGGAAAACAAATCTTGAACTGCCCAACGACCCCTTACCTTGGCAATCGGATGATGAGATCGGTTTATTAATTCGGGAATATAACCGGATGCTGGTCAAGCTGGAAGAAAGTAAGCAGGCGCTGGCACAGAATGAAAAACAATCGGCATGGCGGGAAATGGCCAAACAGGTAGCCCATGAAATCAAGAACCCACTCACACCAATGAAGCTGACGCTGCAACATTTGCAACGGACACTGCCGGGGGGGAATGAGTCGGGGAATGCAAACGATCCTGCCCGCCGAATTATGCTTCGGGCGTTTGACTCACTTCTGGACCAGATTGATAATTTGAGTGATATTGCTACCTCGTTCTCTGAATTTGCCAAGATGCCCCTGCCCAAAAAAGAGGTGTTTGAGGTAACAAATGTATTCAACAAAACGGCTGACTTATACGCTGATGACAAGCGGATTTCGCTTCAGCGGGAAATTACGAACGGGCCCGTTATGGCAGTTGGTGACCGGCAGATGATTGGTCGTATTCTAACCAATTTACTCATCAATGCCATTCAATCGGTTCCGGTGGATCGTAGACCTATAATTGGCCTCAAATTGTTTGTCAATGCCGACAACGTTCAGATCGAAATTCACGACAATGGGGCCGGCATACCAGAGTCGATCCGAAGCAAGGTGTTTCTGCCGAATTTCAGTACGAAACGGGACGGTTCAGGCCTGGGTCTGGCTATTGCCAAGCGTGGTGTTGAACACGCCGGAGGTACTATATGGTTCGAAACAACTGAGGATACAGGCACATCGTTTTTTATATCACTGCCATTAGCAGGGGTTCCGGGGCCTCTGGTAGGAGAGTCTGTAAATTTTTAGATCAGCGGACTAGTCTACCGGAGGTTGTTAATCGGAATGATTATCTGTTTAGTCGAGCGTAACGTGTTTCCAATTCTCGCCCGACCGAATACGATTGAGTTGCGTGTGTGTAATGCCAAACTGCTTGGCAATCATTTTCAGGCGATTTTTATCGTTCAGCAACAGCTTCTTAATAATTCGGACTTTGCTTTCTGTAAGCTTGTAATTGCGCGTTTGGCGGGGCAACTGCCTGTTCTTAAGGTTAGGATTGTTTCGATTGTGCTCAATCATTTCATCCTTCGTCACCCAGCGCAGGTTTAAGTGGTAGTTGTTCAGCTTATCGTGATCCAGGTGGATGACAAATACCTGATCGGCCTTATCCTGCTTAACGAAATGTTCGGCTACTAATTTGTGAACATAACGGTTGAGCGTTTTTCCGGCCGAGCGAATATTCAGTGACCGGTATCCTTGAATTACCGAACCTTTAATAAATTTCCCGGTGGGCTGGCTGGCCTGTATGCCTGCTCTTGTTGCTGAAGCTGACTGAAAGCTACGCAACCGTCCATAATTGGAGACTTCATAATGAGGTGGATTCTCAACGCCCTCAAACACAATCGGTACCCACTTCTCATTCCAAAAACTCTGGCTCTCCCTGGCATTCATGAATGAAGCAAATTTTAAGCGTAATTAATGTCTCAAACATATTGCTGCCTGTCTAAAGATACGGCAGACAAGTTTAAGGTTATACTAATCAACTGTTTGATTATCAGGTAACAATGTGCTACTGTGTCTGATTCATACAGGTAAATAGGATGTTATTGAAATTTAAACCAGAATAAACTAAAATGGTTACCTATTTCTCGAATTCCCCTGCTTTTTGTACAAAAAATAAGGGAAAATGCGAATAGATTACAGGCAATTCAGTAACGAACGTACACCTGTTTTAGCATAGACTGGCAAAGGCTGAAACAGGCAAAGCCACTTCTTTGTTAAGAAAAATAGTCAGGCATACTATACGCTGATCATGCTGACTTGAAGATATGGATACAAGCTTGAAGAAAACCCTGATTGTAGGCGCTACTGAAAAAGCAGGCCGTTACGCCAATCTGGCCGCCTATCGGCTGCTTCGACATGGGTTCGATATAGCGCTGGTTGGCTTAAAAGAGGGGCAAATAGAAGGGCGCCCGATTCAGGTAGGCCAACCTGCTCTGGAAGACATCGATACCGTGACAATGTACGTTGGGCCTCAAAATCAGCCACCTTTGTATGAGTACATTAAACGTCTCAAGCCCCGACGGGTTATTTTTAATCCTGGTGCAGAAAATCCGGAATTTGAACGACAGCTAAAAGCCGAAGGCATAGAGCCAATTGAGGCCTGTACGCTGGTTATGTTATCAGTAGGGACATATTGAGGTGGTGGAATAGTGCAGTAAGTAGTTGGTCGAGTAAGTGCAGTAGTAACCAACCTCCTCTTGACTCCTTTACTTATTGCACTACTCCACCAGTTTACCACTTAATTAAAGCTGATGCCCAGGTGAATCCGCTTCCAAAAGCGGCCAGGCAAACCAGATCGCCGGGTTTGATTCGCCCCTGCTCAAACGCTTCTGTAAGCGCAATGGGAATGGAAGCGGCAGTGGTGTTCCCGTACTGCTGAATATTATTGAATACCTTTTCGTCGGGTAAATTCATTTGCTGCTGTACGTAGCCGGAAATACGGATGTTGGCCTGGTGTGGCACCAGCAGGCTAAGGTCTTCGGGCTGAAACCCATTAGCCGCCAAACTCTCGTTGATAACTTCCATGAATCGAACAACCGCGTGCTTAAAGACCGTATTACCGTTCATGGTAACATTGTAATTACCTTCGGCAATAGTCGCATTGGTCAGCCATTGCCCATCCCGGCTGCTACCGGGATCACGGATATACAACTCTTCGGCATAACGACCATCGGCGTGGAGATGCGTGGAGAGAACCTGGTGCTCTGGGTCGGTGGTGGCTTGTAGCACAGCCGCCCCTGCGCCATCCCCAAAAATGACAGCTACCCCACGGCCTTCATTGCTTTTGTTGAGCAGTGATGATTGTATCTCGGAGCCAACCACTAAAATCGTTTTGTACATGCCGGTTTTAATGAACTGATCGGCAATGGAAAGGGCATAAACAAAACCAGAACATTGGTTTCGAATATCAATAACGCCTATGCCATCCAAGCCCAGTTCGCGCTGCATCAAAAAAGCAGAGCCGGGAAAATAATAATCGGGGGTGATGGTTGCGTAAACGATCAAATCAACCGCCGATGCCTCCAGACCGGCCCGATCCAGCGCCATACGGGAAGCGGCCGTAGCCATGCTGGCGTTGGTGTCTTTGCCGTAGGTGAAATACCGACGTTGCTTGATACCGGTCCGTTCCTGAATCCAGGCATCGGACGTATCCATATATTGAGTCAGATCATCGTTTGTGACGATATTGTCTGGCACATAAAAGCCTAAGCCCTTAATTGTCGAGTGAACTGTATTCATCTGTTGCTGCTAAAATAGTCCGCAAAAATAGCACTTATTCTTGTGGTGCTTATCTTATGCCGTGTGCGGGTACTATTTGTGGTACAAAAAAGTCAATGGTACCTTAAGCCGCATGTAGTTCAAATGAGTATTCTTCCATAATCATGTTGGCCAGTAATTGACGGCAGGCTGCATCGACCGTTGCGCGGGCCTGTTCTTCGGTGTCGGCATCAACCTCAAGGCGAATGTGTTTGCCAATCCGGACATTATCAATGGTGTCCATGTGAAGGTTATGAAGACCCAGTTTAACGGCTTTGCCCTGCGGATCTAAAATTTCCGAACGGGTCATGATGTTAATTTCAGCGATGTATTTCATTATACAGAGTGAAAGAGTGAAAGAAGGCAAGAGCGCTCGATGAGTGACATGATTCACTCTTTCGCTCTCTCGTTCTTTCGCTCATTGGTAAAAAGTGAAACAAGAATATACAGCAGAATAATCAATGGAATGGCTGCGAACTGCAAAAATAGCAAGAGCAATACGGATGCAATCAGAAAACTGAATTTTATCCGGTTTTCAGCCCAGCCAAAGGTTTTGAATTTTAACGCAAACAGGGGCAGATCGGACACCAGCATGAACGAAAAGGCAATCATCATACCCAGCGCAATATCGTTTTTCCAGATCGCATCGAACTGGGGCTGATAGCGTTCCATAAGCGGAAACGCGCCAATAAGCATCGCATTAGCCGGAACAGGCAAACCAATGAATGACTCCGATTGGCGTGTGTCAATGTTAAAATTGGCCAGGCGAAGGGCCGATAAAACAGCAATTAAAAAGGCTCCGTACGAAATAGCGCCCAGGTTCTGAAACCAGCATAGCTGAAAGACAATCATGGCGGGCAAGGCGCCAAACGTTACCACGTCGGCCAGTGAATCAAGTTCTTTGCCAAATGGTCCAGAAACGTGTACCATGCGGGCCACGAAGCCATCTCCGAAATCAAGAATGGCGGCCAGACCAATTAACCAGGCCGCTGTATCCAGATGACCACGGAGTGCCATAACCATGCCGATACAACCGCAGAGCAAATTGCCGCAGGTCATGGCGTTGGGAAGGTGTTTGAGTACGTTCATGTATGTAATAACGAGCTGTCAGCCCGTCAGGTCACCAGGACCAATCGGTATTACTAAAAAAGCAGGGTCGAAAAACCCTCTCAGGCCATTTTAACAAAAGGGTTGCTCCGTTTTTCCTTGCCTATAGTGGTTGATTCCATATGTCCGGCGTATACGGTGTAATCGTCAGGCAGGGTGAAGAACTTGTTTCGAATGCTGTTGATCAGGTCGGCATGATTGCAGTAAGGAAAGTCTGTACGACCTACGCTTCCATTAAACAAAACATCCCCCCCCATAATATATCGGTCGGCATGGTTCACAAAAGCTACATGGCCGGGCGCGTGTCCGGGAACAAAAATGACATCCAGCACAGTGTTCCCAAATCGAAACTGGTCGCCTTCTTTGAGAAACGCATCAATCGTTGACGGCTCATATCCTCGCAGACCGTAGAGCGCGCAGCGGGTTGGTACATCGTTATAGATCACCATATCCGATTCATGCAGGTATGCCTTAACCCCAAATTTTCGCTTTACGTACGCTACGCCAAACACATGGTCGAGGTGCGAGTGAGTGAGTAGTAAGTATTTGACGGTTAGGTTATTACTCGTGATGAAGTGTCCGAGTGCTTCTTTCTCCGCCTGTTCATAACACCCTGGATCAATAATAACCGCTTCACCAGTCGCGTCGTCGGCAATGACGTACGTGTTTTCGTGCAAGGGAGAAAACTCAAAGGTTTGAATCATGGTAACGCGGGTGGAAACCCGTTGAGGCTCATCGTATATATGCATACAGCGCGGGTTTCCACCCGCGTTACGTTACAAAAGTAAAAACACCGTTGGTTTTTTACGTAAGTCGGGCACCTGTGTTTTCCATTCCCGGATCGTCAGGGTACGGACAAAGGCATCGGGACCGGTTAAATTACAGGCTACACAGACGCGCGTATTACCCTGACAATTGGCTAATATCTCGGTAAACATCGCATCGTTGCGGTAGGGTGTTTCCATGAAAATCTGCGTTTGTTGGCGAGTCTGCGCTTCTTTTTCAAGAAACCGTAACGCACGGGCCCGATCCTGCCGCTCAATGGGCAGATACCCATGAAAGACAAACGACTGACCGTTCATTCCCGACGCCATCAAGGCCAGCAAGATAGACGATGGGCCAACCAGTGGTTCAACCCGCCAGCCCAACGTGTGGGCCATGCCAACAACAACAGAACCCGGATCTGCCACACCGGGACAACCGGCTTCGGACAGGACGCCAACATTGCGTTTACGCTCCATCATTTCCTGAATCTGTCGGCGCGTGTCGGCGGGTGGTGTGTCTTTATTAAGTTCAAAAAAAGTTGTTTCGTCAATAACTCGATTAGTTTTCAATCCAGTAATAAACCGCCGTGCGGAGCGAACATTCTCGACGAAATAAGCATCGGTTTTTTCGATAACGTCCCGAATATGTGGCGGAAGTACCTGCTCAGCCGTGTCGTCGGCGAGGAGAGTAGGAATAAGATATAATGTTGGCATAAAGTGATGTTAACCACAGGCCACAAAGCGCATTGCAAGGATCAGACTACTTTATCTGCGTGCGTTTTGTGGCCCTGTGGTTAATTCTTATGTATAAAGTTCATCAGTGCGTCTACAAACTCGACGGGCTTTTCGGCTTGCACCCAATGCCCGGCCCCCTGAATTGTCTCGATCTGTGCATTCGGGAAAATACGTTTAATGGCCGGGATATCGTCGTCGATGATGTACGGCGACTCGCTGCCCCGGATAAACAACGTTGGGGTGGTTACAATGCTTGGATTTGTTAGCTCTTCGCCAATGCCGTGCAACTCCCGTTCAATGACCGGAATATTGATTCGCCAGTCGAATACACCTTCTTCATTCCGGTACAGGTTTTTGAGCAGAAACTGCCGAACGGGTAATATAGGTTCGTAAGCCTGTAGGACGGCATCGGCCTCGTTGCGGCCTTTGATACCCAGTAGATTAATTGCTTTCAGGCCCCGGATGATCTCGGCATGGTGTATCGGGTAAAACTTGGGTGCAATATCGACAACCACAAGTCTGGCAAATGTACCGGGATACGACATAGCGTACTGCATAACGGTTTTGCCACCCATCGAATGCCCGACCAGAATGGGCTGGTCCAGTTTCTGGTCAGTCAGGAATTCGTGTAAATCATCGGCCATATGCTGATAATCCTGGTCATCGGCACGGGGCGACTGCCCGTGGTTCCGCTGGTCGACGAGAAACACGCGGTATCCCTGGGCGGCAATGGTTTTGCTGGTGGTAAGCCAGTTATCGGAGGAGCCGAAAAGGCCGTGTAAGATGACAATGGCCGGGCCTGTTTCGCCCGTTTGCCGGAAGAATAATTTCATATTTTAATGTACGTAAACCACTTTCTCGCGTTGTTCCACCAGTTCACCGAAGCTCTGAAGGTCGAATCCATTTTCGCGGGCTACCCGTTCAAACTCAATGGTGCTTTCCGGCTCAACCGCAATCAGCAAGCCGCCCGACGTTTGCGGGTCGGCCAGGGTATATTTCTCCAGTTCCGTAACGTCACTTATTTTATGCCCATAACTATCCCAGTTACGGACAGTACCACCCGGAAAACTTTTTTGTGCCAGGTATTCCGGTAAAAGGGCGAGTTTGGGTACATCAGCAAAGGTTACGACGGCACTTAAGCCCGAGCCTTCTGCCATTTCGGTCAGGTGGCCCAGCAAGCCGAAGCCCGTTACGTCGGTGAGCGCTTTCACATAAGGGAGCTTACCCAGAACTGCTCCGAAGCTGTTGAGCTTTGCCATTTGAGCGGGCGCTATATCGGCGTGTTCGGGTTTAAGAATTCCTTTTTTCTGGGCTGTTGTCAGAACGCCAACGCCGAGGGGCTTTGTCAGGTACAGTTTGCAACCCAATGTGGCCGTATTGTTCTGTTTAAGGTGATCGAGCCGAACCCGCCCTGTAACGGCCAGACCAAAAATAGGCTCGGGCGAGTCGATACTATGGCCGCCTGCCAGTGGAATACCCGCTTCGCGGCAAACCGCCCGTGAGCCTTCCAGCACTTGTGCGGCTACCTCGGGGGGAAGTTTGTCCAGCGGCCAGCCTAAGATAGCGATGGCCATGATGGGTTCACCCCCCATAGCATACACATCACTAATAGCATTGGCCGATGCGATGCGCCCAAAGTCAAACGCATCGTCAACGATAGGCATAAAGAAATCGGTGGTGCTGATAATAGCCTCCCCATTCCCCACGTCCATCACGGCAGCATCATCTCTGGAGTCGTTACCAACGAGTAAATTGGCAAAAACCGGAACGTTGTTCGGTTCGGCTGCCAGGCCTTTAGGGCCGCTAGTCTGACCGTGCAGAATCCGGTCCAGAATTTTGGGTGATATT
Source organism: Spirosoma sp. (assembly GCF_026391055.1). Classification (GTDB taxonomy): domain Bacteria; phylum Bacteroidota; class Bacteroidia; order Cytophagales; family Spirosomataceae; genus Spirosoma. The sequence continues at coordinate 103,830 of NZ_JAPLET010000020.1, forward strand.
TTGCATCCACAACCCGCTCCGTGGCTGTATTGGGTGAGTTTAAAGGCAGTTGTTTCGGTTGGTATCATAACGTGACAAAGCTAAGACGGAAACAGTTGAGTATTGTACATAACCATTCTTTATGTACATATCAACAAGTAGAATGGTTCTTCTTTCTTCAGCATACTCGATGCCGAGCAAAATGGGCTTAACAATTTGGTAATCACATGCAATAGAACGTATCCAGTCTTAAATTGGGTTATTTTTAGAATTTTATATACAGGTATTGATAATCTGGTACTTTTTTAAGAACCCCCATCTCGCAGCTCAAAAAAATAAAGCATATTTGTCTCCAAATTGGGGCTTCACCGAACTTGACTTGTGTCCCAAGACAATCAACCAAATCAAACACTTCTATGTCTAAAAATTTACTGCAATTTCGACTGGCGCTCGTGCTAATCGGCAGTATTCTGATGGTTGTTCTCAGTGGGAACGCAGCCATAGCACAAGTAACGACGTCTGTTATTAATGGACTGGTAACAGACGATAAAGGCGCGGCCTTACCGGGTGCTACGGTTGTAGCTGTGCACGAACCATCGGGTAGCCGTTATGGTACAACGACAAACACTTCGGGTCGTTATACACTGCCAGGTGTGCGGGTAGGTGGTCCTTTCAGAATAACAGCCACATTTGTAGGGTTTAAAGATCAGGTAACCGAAGGTGTTTTCACTAACCTGGGTACGTCTTCGGATGTAAGTTTTAAAATGGCTGATAACAGCACGCAGTTATCAGAAATCGTTGTTTCGGGTAATCAAAACGGTATTATCAGTTCCAACCGGACTGGTGCCGCAACCTCGTACGGCCGCGGAACGATCAATACAATTCCAACACTGGGCCGTACCATTGCTGATATTACCAAATACAATGCATATGGTAATGGACAGTCGTTTGGTGGTCAGGATGCCCGTTTTAACAATATTACGATTGACGGTGCTGTGTTCAATAACGGTTTCGGCTTGGGCAACAGTGCTTCGGCTGGTGGCCGGACGGGTACGACTGCCGTTTCGCTGGACGCACTTGATGAAGTTCAGTTGAACGTTGCTCCTTTTGACGTTCGTCAGACTGGTTTCTCGGGTGCCAGCATCAACGCTGTAACGCGTTCCGGTACCAACGATTTTTCTGGCTCGGTTTATTATCTGTTCAGAAATAACAGTTTAGCTGGTAAAAAAGCCGACGGTAAAGATCTGCCACCGGTTACGATTGATCAGAAAACAACCGGTTTCCGAATTGGTGGACCGATCATCAAAAACAAACTATTCTTCTTCGCTAACGTAGAGCAGTTCAAAAGCAGCCAGCCAGCTTTAGATTTCGTAGTTGACCGCGGACCTAACACAGCTGGTAACAAATCTCGTGTAACGGAAGCTGATCTGACAGACCTCAATCAGTTCATGCAGTCGAAGTTTAACTACTCGCTGGGTGCTTTTGATAACTTCAACAATGAAGTGAAAAGTACAAAAGGGCTGATTCGTCTGGACTATAACATTAACGACAATCATAAACTGTCTGTACGTTATTCGCACCACGATTCGGAGTCGGGCCAGATTATCAGTAATAGCAACAGCAGTAACACCGCCGGTAATGGTAACCGTACTAACTCGGCATTGGCACTTTCTGCAGAAAACACAGGTTACATTATTGCTGACAACACTCGGTCTATTGCCGCTGAATTGAACTCAACGTTTAATGGTAAGTTTGCCAACAAACTGGTTGCTACCTACAACAAGCAGATTGAGGACCGGACTTACAAGACGGGTGTCTTCCCAACGGTTGATATTCTGAAGGACAATACGACCTACACAACGGTTGGCTTTGATCCCTTCACGCCAAACAACAAGTTGAACTATTCGACGCTGAATATCACAGATAACTTCAGCTACTTTGCGGGTAACCATACGCTGACACTTGGGTTATCTTACGAAAAGTTTACCTCGAACAACGTATTTTTCCCGGCTTCGAACGGCGTTTATGTATATAACTCAATTGCTGACTTCAAGACGGCGGCACAAGCTTTCCTGGATAATCCGAACGCGACAACGTCGCCAGTCACAGTGGCGCGTTATAACCTCCGTTATTCGTTGCTGCCAGGTGGAGCAGAACCGTTGCAGACATTGAACCGGAGTACTTATAGTGCGTACGTTCAGGATGAATTCCAGGTACGACCAAATTTCAAACTGACGGCCGGTATTCGCGCTGATATCTTTGCCTACGATAACTCGACCGCTAAGGATTTCTACAATCCTGTGGTGGGTGCCCTTAATTTCCGGGATGAAAATGGTGCTAACTACGGCATTAATACCGGTGCTTTTCCCAAAGCGCGTTTGCTGATTTCTCCCCGCGTTGGCTTCAACTGGGATGTGAAAAATGACAAAATGACGCAGATTCGGGGTGGTAGTGGTTTCTTTGTATCCCGTATCCCAGAAGTGCTTGTGTCTAATCAGTTGGGTAACAATGGTGTAAATACAGCTGTTATCAACGTTACGAGCACAAATGCTTATCCGTTTACAACTGATCCGAGCCGGTTTGTTCCTGGTACAACGGATATTTCAAAGCTGCCGCCTTACGTGATCAATGCTACGGACCCAAACCTGAAGTACCCACTCGTTTGGAAAACCAACCTGGCCATCGACCAACGGCTACCATGGGGCTTAGTAGGAACGCTTGAAGTAATTTATAACAAAACGCTTCAGGGGCTGCGCTATATCGATGCTAACCTGAAAGCTCCGGATCGTACGCTTAGCGGTACTGATACCCGAGGTCGTTTCCCTGCATCGGGTGTAGCCAGCTCAGGATCGGGTGCTAACAATACTGTTAACATTGCCCGTTTCTATAACACGGCTGTTACGAACGCCTTCGTTCTGAAAAACTCGACTCAAGGTGATGCGTATACCTTCACCGCTAAACTTGAGAAGCCAACATCGAATGGGTTTGGGGGTATGCTCGCCTACACCTATGGTCTGGCCAGAGATTTACAATCGGTTGGTAGCACAGTACAGGCAAACATTCCGACCGTACAGGGTCAAAACTATCTGGGCGTTTCATTTGCTGATAACGACCTGCGTCACCGGATCATTGGTTACGTAAACTATCGGCTGAACTACGGCGGTAAATTTGGTGGATCGACAACCTTCACCTTAGGTACGCAGTCGACCAGCGGTTACAAAGTGTCGTACGTTGTGGGTGGTGATCTGAACGGCGATGGCCAGACAGCAAATGATCTGATCTATGTACCGAAGACTGCCTCAGAATTGACATTTTCACCGTTAACAGTAGGTTCTGGTGCTACAGCACAAACGTACTCTCCGGAGCAACAGCAAGCGGCTTTTGACGCTTATATCAACAATAATGAATACCTGAAAACTCGTCGTGGGCAGTATGCTGAGCGTAACGGTGGCTATTCTCCCTGGTTAACTCGGTTTGATTTCACCGCTATTCAAGAGTTTTACATCGCAACGGGAGCTAAAGGCACACGCCATACACTCCAGTTCCGGGCCGATATCCTGAACGTTGGTAACCTGCTCAACAACAAATGGGGTGTAGGGTATGCAAACACGTCTACACAGCCATTATCTCTGGTTTCTGGCACGCCTAACGCTGCTGGTGTTCCTTCGTATCGTCTTGGTACACAGAACGTAAACGGTCAGACGGTTTTGTTACAGGATTCATTTGTAAAGAGCATTACGATTGATAACGTTTGGCAGGCACAGCTTGGCGTTCGTTACTCATTCTAAGTAAACTATTGAGTAAAGAAAAATCCCCCGCACAGGTACTGTGACGGGGGATTTTTCTTTACATTCATTAACGTCATGAAAACCAAACTACTTGTACTCGTGCTTCTCTTCGTAATAAACGGAGCAATGGCACAACGATTGAACCGATTTCAAAACAGCCAGACGGTCGATTCGTTTTTTTCGTTAAAAAGCGTTCGTAAACACCCGCTTGTTCTGGCGCATCGGGGCGGGCCCGGTCCATCCGATACGGAAAATTCTATTGTGACATTTGCCAAAACGGCGCAAAAACTTCCCGACGCCATCATAGAGATGGATGTGCGCATGACCGCAGACAGCAGTTTTGTACTGCTTCACGACGCCACATTAGATCGCGAATCGGACGCAAAAGGGGCCGTTGCAGAACGAACCTCGACTGAACTAGCTAACGTCAAACTCAAAACGATGTCTGGAGCGCTGACAGAACAGTCTATACCAACATTTACAGATGTACTGAACTGGAACAGTAATAGGTATATGCTGGCCTTGGATGTAAAACCTGGAACAGACCCGCTTAGGGTGATGAAGGAAGTAGAAAAGCACCGGGCCGTGCATTCGGTTTTCGTTATCTGTTACTCAATGGCCGAAGCACAGCGCGTTCGGGCCCAATATCCAACGCTTTGGCTGGCTGTAGGCGTAAATAGCGCGGCTGATTTGGACCGGCTCGAAACAAGTCAACTTGCGTCCGACCGACGATTGATTGCGCTGACTCCTCAGAAACTTCAGCCTGTTTCGTTCTACGAAAGGCTTCACAAACTCGGGGTTCTTGCTTCTGTTGGTACATATGGTGCCACACAATTGGATGAAAAACCGATGACGGAAGCGGCTGGCGGCTATCGGGAAGTATTCCGGCAAGGTGGCGACATTATTACCACCGACCGACCGATTGACGTATCCATTTTATTTTAATTCATTAACCACTGTATGCAGTTCGCCCGACTGTCAGTTTACCTGATTCTTTTTGTAGGATTTTCAACACAGGCACAATGGATAGGAAAACCACTGCCCGTCTGGCATATCGGTCAGCTCGATATTCATCATATCAATACCGGTCAGGGTAATGCTACATTCATTGTGCTGCCTGACGGAACAACACTTTTGGTCGATGCGGGTGCTATAAATTCCCACGACTGGCGAACGAATATGCCCAGAAACATTCCAGTGAAGCCCGGCAATGACCGTCAGGCTGGCGAATGGATTGCGCGTTATGTACGGAATGTGCTGCGTTTTCAGGCTAACCCTGTCCTTGATTATGCCATCATCACGCATTTTCATGATGACCATATGGGGACACCGGCACACGTGACAAAACGTGGGAAAGGCGGGTACGTGTTAACGGGCATTACTGAGGTAGGCGAATACATTCCTATTCGTAAAGTACTGGACCGGGGCTGGCCGGATTACAGTTATCCTCGTCCATTTGACGCTGATTCAATGGTCATCAACTACCGTCGGTTTCTTAATTGGCAGGTTAAGCACAAAGGTCTGATTGCCGAGCGATTTGCCGCCGGATTAACGAATCAGATTACGTTTGTTAAACAACCGGAACTGAACAGGAAGTATCCGGTGGCTATTAGAAACCTGATGGTTAACGGAGCCGTGTGGACGGGTGACGGAGACAAAATACGATTGCTATTCCCTGACCTGAACACGCTGAAGTCGACCGAGTATCCAAATGAGAATATGTGTAGCATTGCATTTCAGCTTCGGTATGGCAAGTTTACTTACTTTTCAGGTGGAGACATTCAGGGCGTTCTTCAGTTTGGGGCACCTGCCTGGCACGATGTTGAAACACCGTTAGCTAGCGTCCTTGGGCGAGTTGATGTGCAACTGCTTGATCACCACGGATATGCTGACTCTGAAAATGGGGCACTGCTGGCAAGTTTGCAACCCCGCGTTTTTGTGATCCCAGCCTGGGCATCGTCTCATCCGGCGCCCGATGTACTCGGGCGCCTTTTCTCTGAAGAAATTTATTCCGATGAGCGGGATGTGTTCGCCATAAACCTGCTTCCAGAAGCAAAAACGGCTATACATGATTTGTTGCCGCGATTGAAAAGTCAGTCAGGACATGTTATCATACGGGTTGAACCCGGTGGAAAATCATACCGGGTTATTGTACTGGATGACAATGACGAAATTTATACCGTGAAGGCAATTTATGGCCCGTATAAATCGAAATCTTAATTAAGGCAGCACCGTCGACCCCCCTTTTTTCCTGTTTATCTTCAGCATGTCTGTTCCGGCCTGATAGCCTTGTACGATCATTCGGCCAATGTCGTCGGAGGTAAACTTCATCAGATTAAGGGAAAGCGGTTCGGTTGGGCGAATGATTGTCAGGTCCAGTTCCCGCCCGTGGAGGTGTTCCCGGCTGGCAAAACGCTCGGCCCAGGCAATATCATTGTTTACCAACTGATTAACCGTAATGTCTTTAACCCTGTCCATGAGGTTCAGCAGGTTACGGTAGTTGAACTTTTCGTTGTAGATTTTCTTTGCATGACATGCAACACAGGCAATTTCTGTAGCTCCATCCTCAATGGCTACCCGTAGGGGCGCTACTTCCCGTAACCCACCATCCAGAAAGGCCCGCCGGTGGTCGCCCCCAATTTGCACAGCTGGCATCAGGAAGGGTAGCGAACTGCTGGCGTATACATAATCCAGGAAATGAGGGTCATGGGCATCGGCATAGCACATGTCGCCTTCGATAATATCGACAGCCCCAACTTTAAGTTTCACCGGCCCCGTTTTAAGCGCTTCGACGTCTATGGTATTTCGAATCAGATTTTGAATTGGAGAATTATCCAATAAGCCATCAAAACGGCTCATAACCGTATCATAGCCCATCCGGAAGCGTGAACGAATAACTGCTACATCGTCGGGTTTGGTGATGTTCCGAATCCAGAATTCAATTAAAAACTTACCAACTTTTTCCCAGTCAACACGTCCGGTTGCCGCTTGCTGACGTGCGGCTTCGTGGGCAATAAAAGTAGCGTTCAGACTGCCCACCGAAATACCATAAAGCTGATCAGGAACAAAACCTGACTCAAAAAGAGCCATTACGGCCCCTACCTGAAATGCTCCTTTAAGTGACCCCCCGCCCAGGACGAGGGCTCGCATGGACGACTGGGGCGTGGTAGAAATAGACGCCGGATGGGGAAGGGGCGGGGTAGGGTTATCAATCATATACACCTATAGCAGGTAACGTTATAACATCAGAAGTGTGGAAAGTTGATGTTTTTCAACTAATAATCAAAACGAATTGACACACGGATAGTTATGAAACCGACGCCCTGTTTTCTAAAACGCTTTTTCGGCGTCTGCACTTTCCTTACTATACTTGCTGGAAATTTAGTCGAGAGTCATTATTATAGGCAATAGCCTGCGCTTCCTGCTTATTGACTACGACTATTGACTGATAACTTCTTCATGGCTATTACCGTCGCCGAGATACAAGCCCCGATTGCTGCTGAAATGGACTTATTTGAGCAGAAGTTTAAAGGGCAAATGAAAAGCGACGTCATGCTGCTTGACCAAATCATGAATTACATCGTGAAGCGGAAAGGCAAGCAATTGCGTCCAATGTTTGTGTTCCTGATGGCCGGTGTGTGCGGTTCCATCACAGAAGCTACTTATCGTGGAGCGTCGTTAATTGAGTTACTCCATACCGCCACGCTTGTTCATGACGACGTGGTTGATGAGTCGAACTATCGCCGGGGTTTTTTCTCCATCAATGCACTCTGGAAAAACAAAGTAGCTGTGTTAGTGGGCGACTATCTGCTGTCGCGCGGGCTGTTGCTATCGGTCGATAACAACGACTTCGACCTGCTTCGAATAGTGTCCACTGCCGTGCGGGAGCTGAGCGAAGGTGAGTTATTGCAGCTCTACAAAGCCCGTCGGCTCGACATAACGGAAGATATATACTACGAGATCATTCGGCAGAAGACGGCTTCGCTTATTGCCGCCTGTTGCGCCGTAGGTGCAAGGTCGGCTGGTATCAGCCCTGAAATTGTTGAGAAGGCCCATGCTTTCGGCGAGAAAGTTGGCATTGCATTTCAGATCAAAGACGACCTGTTCGATTATGGTACGGCTGAAGTGGGGAAGCCGCTGGGTATTGACATCAAAGAGAAAAAGATGACCCTGCCCCTTATCTATGCCCTAAACAGTGCGGGTTATCTGGAAAAACGCCGAATCATCAATATCATCAAGAACGAAAGCGAGAAGCCGAAAAAAGTTAATGAGGTAATCGACTTTGTGAAAAAATCCGGTGGTATCGAGTACGCCACCGGGGCAATGAACGACTACGTTGCTCAGGCTCAGGCACTATTAAATGATTTTCCCGATTCTACCTATCGCTCCTCCCTTCACAAGCTGGTACAGTACACAATTGATCGGAGTAAGTAAGCCAGTGTTAGTATGTAGGAGTTGGGAGTGAGGAGTTGCTGACGCCAGCAGTATGCACGTGCCAGCAACTCTTCACTCTTCACTCTTCGCTCCTAATACTGATACTTTCTCACTTCCCACTACTTTCTTACTCTTCTCCCCAAACAAGCGATGATAGTCTGGGCTTTCGGTGTTCATCCATTTGTCCCAGAAGGTAAAATAAAGGCCGTAGTTAAACCTGAACTGGGTGTGGTGAAGACTATGGTGGGTTGCTCCAATGAGCCACCGGCCCAGCCAATGCCGATTAAAATCCTGCGGATAAATTTCTGTATTCAGGTGATTTATGGCACTTGATAGGGTCATGATCATCAAAATAAGCCCTACTGCCGATAGGTGCAGCGGTAAAATAAACGTGAGAGCCGGAATGACGATTGCTTGTAAGGTGCTTTCGGTTGGATGAAAGGAAAAAGCGGTCCAGGGTGAGGTTGTAATGCTGTCGTGGTGAGTTTTATGTACCAATTTATAAATGCCCGGTCGGTGCATCCACCGGTGGAGCCAATAGTAGTACGTCTCATGAATGAAGAGGACCAACAAGATACTGGCCGGATACCACAGTAGGGGATAGGCATGTATATCGGTATAAATCCGGGTATAGCCAAGCTGGTAGGCGTAGATGACCCCAATTGCAATACCCGTAAAAATCAGCGATGTAACAACCGACCAGCCTATTTCGCGCCAATCTTGCCCAGCTTTCCGGGGACGCGTCTGAACTGCCCGGTGAGCAAATTGCTCTTTTAGGGAAACGTTGAACAGCCACCAAAAACCCAACGAAAAAAGAACGTAGCGTCCAAAAATAGCGATAAAAAAAAGTAAAGCCGTCAGCCCTACCGTAGCTGGACTTGTTAAGTAAATCATAGAGTACAAAAAACGTATTTGTCCGATTAATCTAACCGGCAAAGCGTGTTAGTGCCTGACTAACTGATAACCAATACGAGTTATAAGCCTATAAGGTTTCATTAAAATGAGTTTACTGTCCCTTAATTTAGTCCCTTCGTTGACCGAACAATTTGTTTGTACATTTGCCGAAGTCTTTCAATTATTTTATAAAAACGGCTTATGCGCCTGATTATCCCTGTCTTTCTGGTGTCAATGGTCTCTATCACGACCTTGGCACAACCTAAGAAAACGTTTCCGGGTACCGCGAAATCTGTTACGTCTGCTCAACAGCCTGTGCCGGGTAAACGGCTGGCAAAACCCAAACTTGTAGTTGGAATCGTTGTCGATCAAATGCGGTATGATTACTTATACCGCTATTACAACAAGTTCAGCGCTGGTGGTTTTCGCCGAATGATGGACGGTGGGTTCAACGCCCGAAACAACCATTATCATTATGCCGCGACTTATACCGGTCCTGGTCATGCCGCTATTTATACAGGTTCGGCTCCTGCATTGAACGGTATTGTTGGGAATGATTTTTACGAGCGAAACATTGGCCGTTTGCTGTATTGCGCAGAAGATACAACCGTTAAGACTGTTGGAAATACGGGTACAGCGGGTAAAATGTCGCCCCGCAACTTGCTCGTTACCACCATCGGCGACCAACTGAAACTAGCCACCGATGGTCGGGCTAAAGTTATTGGAATTGCTTTAAAAGACCGGGGCGCTATTTTACCCGCTGGTCATGCGGCCAATGCGGCTTACTGGTACGACTCCAAAGATGGCAATTTCATCAGCAGTACATTTTATCAGAATGAGTTACCGCAGTGGGTACAGGCTTTCAATGCCCGAAAACTGTCTGATAAGTATCTTAGCCAGACGTGGGAAACGACACTGCCCCTAAACCAGTATACAGAAAGCACGCAGGACGATGAACCTTACGAGACTGTATTAGCCGGTGAGACGAAGTCTGTTTTTCCACATGCGTTTGCCATTCAGGCGGGTGGTAGCAAATATGAACCCCTGCGCACAAGCCCTTACGGGGATGAAATCACGAAAGAGTTTGCACTGGCAGCCCTTAAAGAGGAGAAACTAGGGCAAGGCGATGTAACCGATATGTTATGCGTGAGTTTTTCATCGCCCGATTATATTGGCCACGCGTTTGGTACACATGCTATTGAAACCGAAGATCAATACATTCGGCTGGACCGCCAGTTGGCTGATTTATTCAATCAACTGGATGCGAGCGTTGGTAAAGGGCAGTGGGTAGCGTTTTTATCGGCCGACCATGGTGTTGTCGATGCACCCGGTTTTTTGCAACAGTATCGGATTCCGGCTGGTGTACGGGGCTACGGTGAGATTGGTGAAGTGGTAAAGTCTACTCTCGAAAAGGCATATGGACCCGGGCAATGGGTACTTTCGTACATGAATCAGCAGATTTATCTCAACCATGCGTTGCTGACGGAGAAGAAGGTCGCTATGCAGGATGTTTACGCACTGCTTCGCTCGGTGTTACTCAAGCAAAAAGCGGTGGTTAACGTTGTCAATCTTCATAACCTCGGCGCAGAGGCATTGCCCGCATTACAGGAAAACCTGTTCCGGAATGTGTATCATCCTAACCGTAGCGGTGATTTTTATGTCATGCAGCAACCCGGTTGGCTTGAAGGACGTAATAAAGGGACAACCCACGGCACAACCTATGCCTACGATACGCACGTACCATTTCTGCTTTACGGATGGGGCGTTCGACCGGGGCAAACGCTTCGCCGGACACATATCCATGACATTGCTCCAACCATCACCGCTCTACTCGGTCTGCTGGAGCCAAGCGGCTGTATCGGTAACCCCGTAGAAGAAGCGATTAAGTGAGGAGTTGGAAGTGAGGAGTTGCTGACGCACGAATACTGCTGGCGTCAGCAACTCCTCACTCCTAACTTTTACCTTCTACATCAAAACTTACTTCTTTAAAGGCGAAATAACGAATCTGGCCGTTGACCTGAATAGCGAGTCGGCCGTAGGGGTCTATCCCGGTAATAGTGCCTCTAAACGATTGTCCTTCGCTTTCAAAGCGGTGTTCTTCCTGAAAGCGATAAAGTATTTGCAGGTAGTTGATCTTTAGTGTGTCGCGCTGGCCCGCCAACAATTGCAGATAACGTTGTTCCAGAGTCTCACAAAGCCTGCTAAGTAGTCCTGGCAGATCGTAGGTATTGGGTAAAGGGGCCAATGCCTGCAAGGAAGTGGCGGTCGAGTAGCCGAAGTCAATCTGATTTACATTAAGACCTATACCAACTACCGACCAGGCAATACTATAGCCATGCAGCGTATTTTCTATCAATATTCCTCCTAATTTCTGATTGCCGACGTAAATGTCGTTTGGCCATTTGATGCGGAGTAAGGGTCCGACAAGAGGTTGGAGCGCATCGTATATGCCTAAGGAAATGGCTATGTTCAACCAAAATTGCTCGGTAGCCATCAAAAATCCGGGTTTCAAAATCAAGGAAAAGGTTAGATTTTCACCTGCTTTGGCTTCCCACTGATTACCCCGCTGCCCCCGGCCAGCGGTTTGATTGTCAGTTATGACAACTAGTCCTTCATTCGGGTCGATTTGTGCAATCAAAACGGAAGCTTCGTCGTTAGTTGACTGACAGCTTGGCAGGTATTGGATAATTTGCCCAACAAAAAGCGTTTTGGGATGGATTTTGTACAAAATAATATATAATTTAGTAGTATAGAGAGCCAATGTATGGTGCCGGGGAACTCAACACCCTAATATTGATTATGTACCCGCTAACTGGCTTATCGTGCAATGTTAAACCGAAAGCATGAGAATTAACAAAAATAGTGAGTTTACAGCCGAGCAGATACGTGATTTCGTAGTTCGGGGAATGCAGGAGAAAAAAGCACAGGATATTGTTGTGATGGACTTGCGAAAAGTAAAAAACGCAATCTGCGATTACTTTGTCCTCTGCTCAGGAAACTCCGACACACAGATTGACGCTATTTCGACCTCCATTGAAGAAGAAGTTTATAAGGCCAGTAAGCAAGATCCGTGGCATAGGGAAGGAAAGCTGAATCGGGAGTGGATTTTGCTTGATTATGTGGATGTAGTTGCTCACGTGTTCAAGAAAGACAGACGCTCGTTTTATGACCTTGAACAGCTTTGGGGCGATGCAGAAATCAGTTTGATAGCAGACAACGATTTGGCAGTTGCCTCCTAGAGAAAATTTGCCGGGCCGTTTAAACATACCATTTAAACGGCCCGTTTATGGGGCTGACGAACCGTCTGTCCTAACCGTTTCGCGATAGAAACAATCAACCGCAAAACGGTGTTACCCATGTAATCCGTTAGTACAACCTGAGGAAATGGCAGAAAATAATAATAGAAATCCGTTAGTACCCCGTGGTGGGCCACGTAAACCCAATTTCCAAGGCTGGATTGTTGCGTTGCTGATTGCCGCTATCCTTGGCATTACGTTCTTTAACAGAAGTTCGGCTACCCAGGAAATTTCGCAAAAGCAGTTTGAGCGTATGGTCAAAGATCATGAGGTTGCCGAGGCTATTGTCGTTAATGACAAGATCGCCGAAGTGACGCTTACGCAACAAGCCGCTCAGAGTCCCAGATACAAGAATCGATTTGCCGATAAGCCCTATTTTGGAAACAATCAGGGGCCACATTTTCAGTTTCAGATTGCCTCTGGCGAAACGTTCAAAAAGGATTTGGACCAACTCCAGCAAGGGCAACCCGACAACGAAAAAATCGACCTTAAGTTCGAGACCAGAAGTGACTTCGGTAGCATCATCAGTACTTGGGGTTTCCTGATCGTGATGATACTGGCCATGTATTTCCTGCTCGGACGTATGTCAGGAGCCGGTGGACCCGGTGGGCAGATTTTCAACATTGGAAAATCTAAGGCTGCTCTGTTCGACGCTGACAACAAGGTAAAGATCACGTTCAACGACGTTGCTGGCCTTGACGAAGCGAAGGAGGAGATTAAAGAAATCGTTGATTACCTGAAAAACCCAACCAAATTCACGAAGCTGGGTGCGAAAATCCCCAAAGGTGCTTTGCTGATAGGCCCTCCGGGTACAGGTAAAACTCTGTTGGCAAAAGCCGTAGCCGGTGAAGCGGGTGTTCCCTTCTTCTCCCTGTCGGGTTCCGACTTCGTTGAGATGTTCGTTGGTGTGGGTGCGGCACGGGTGCGTGACCTGTTTAAGCAGGCTAAAGAGAAAGCACCCTGTATCATCTTTATTGATGAGATTGATGCGGTAGGTCGTTCACGTGGTCGTGGTTCTATGCCCGGTGCAAATGATGAGCGGGAAAACACCCTAAACTCATTACTTGTAGAAATGGATGGTTTTGCCACCGATTCGGGTATCATTATCCTGGCTGCAACCAACCGCCCTGATGTACTGGACTCCGCTTTGCAGCGTCCTGGCCGTTTTGACCGTCAAATCAGCATCGACAAGCCGGATATTATTGGTCGTGAAGCTATCTTCCGGGTTCACCTGAAGCCGATTAAACTGGCTGCTGATGTTGATCCTAAAGAGTTAGCGGCTCAAACCCCTGGCTTTGCGGGTGCAGAGATTGCCAACGTTTGTAATGAGGCTGCGCTTATTGCTGCTCGCAGTGATAAAGAAGCCGTTGACATGAAAGACTTCCAGGACGCAATGGATCGTGTGATTGGCGGTTTGGAAAAGAAGAATAAGATCATATCTCCGGAGGAAAAAGAGATCGTAGCTTATCATGAAGCTGGTCACGCAGTGGCAGGATGGTATCTTGAACATGCCGACCCCCTCGTGAAAGTGACGATAGTACCGCGTGGTGTAGCCGCTCTGGGATATGCTCAATATTTGCCCCGTGAACAGTACTTGTATCGTACTGAGCAGCTTATGGACGAGATGTGTATGGCGTTGGGTGGCCGTGCTTCCGAAGATTTGATCTTTGGTAAAGTATCTACCGGTGCGCTGAGTGATCTGGAGCGAATTACCAAACTGGCTTACAGTATGGTGACGATGTATGGTATGAACGACAAAATTGGTAACGTATCTTTCTATGATTCCAAACAGTCGGATTATAACTTCAATAAGCCTTATTCAGAAGAAACAGCCAAGCACATTGATGATGAAGTTCGTAAGATTGTCAGCCTAGCTTACGAGCGTACGAAAAACCTGTTGACTGAACACCGCGATGCTCTGGAAATTCTGGCTAAAGAGTTACTTGAAAAAGAGATTCTTTACCAAAACGACTTGGTTCGTCTGATCGGTAAGCGTCCATTTGAGCGTGAAACGGTTTATCAGGCCTACAAGAACAAAGGAGTAGCTGAAGAAGTGAAGGAAGAGATCGGCAAGGAGTCAAAACCTGCCGAAACGGAACCAGAATCGCTTCCGATTTAATATAAGTAAAGAAAAGTAAAAAAGGTCTCGTGTTTGCACGAGACCTTTTTTACTTTTTACCCAGCTCAATAACCTGCATGTCCAGAATACGACCGGCGTCGAGCGAAAAGCGTAAAATGGTGCGCATTTTGTGAAAACCCGTTTTGCCAGCTGCGCCAGGATTCATAAATAATAAATTATTTATGGCTGGATCGCGAACAACTTTAAGAATATGCGAATGGCCACAAATAAAAATATCGGGTCGATTTGCCTTGAGTTGTGGGCGAGTGGTTGGATTATAACTGGGGGGAGTTCCGCCAATGTGTGTCATCCAAATGTCGAGCCCTTCCAGCGTAAAACGTTGGTTCAAGGGTAACTCAATTGATTCGTTGTCAATATTACCACATACAATTCGTAAAGGGCGAAAGCGTTTTAAGGCATCGGCGACCTCCATGTTTCCAACATCACCGGCATGCCATATTTCATCGCAAGCTTCAAAATGAGTGAAAACCTGCGGGTCCAGATAGCTATGGGTGTCGGATAATAGTCCTATGCGAGTCATTTAACAAGTAGTGCGTTAGTAAATCCGTAGGAGGGTACTAACTTATTTTCCCAAAATTAGCTCTTTCATCTCACTGCGTATCTTCTTTTTGTCAATTTTACCAACGCTGGTTTTAGGGATTTCTGTAACAAAAAGTATACGGTCGGGAACATACCATTTGTGAAGTTCGCCCCGTTCCACTTTGGCCAGTAAACCTGCTTTTATCCCTTCGGCCTGTAGGGTGTAACCTGGTTTCTGCACGATAATCGCATGTGGACGCTCACCCCAGCGGTCGTCCGGCAAGCCAATAACGGCCGATTCGGCTACCCCCTCGATCTGCGAGAGAACATCTTCCATATCCAGCGAAGATACCCATTCACCCCCGGTCTTAATCACGTCTTTGGTACGATCAGCAATAACTACCCAATAGTCGGGCGTGATACTGGCGACATCGCCTGTATGAAGCCAGCCGCCTTTCCACAGATCAGCACTTCGTTCGGGGTCTTCGTAATAGCCTTGGGTAAGCCAGGGGCCACGGGCTACAATTTCACCTAGTGAATGGCCGTCATGTAGAACGAAATTGCCGTCGTCATCCATCAGCCGCATCTCAATAAATGGCGATATCCGCCCGGCACGAGTCCGTAGCTCAATCTGCTCTTCCGGTAATAGTTGTTTTTCCTGCTCATTTAAATAACCGACTGCCATAACCGGAGCTGTTTCTGACATGCCGTAGCCCGACATGACCGTAATGCCCAACTCTGTTGCTGCTTTGGCAAGTCCTTTTGTAAGAGCCGAGCCACCAATAAGCACTTTCCACCGGCTAAGGTTCTGTTTAAATTTTGGCGCGGCCGGGCTACTCACCAGCATATTCAGGATGGTAGGCACACAATGGGACAGGGTCACGCCTTCGGTGATAAGCAGGTTAAGCAGCACTTCCGGTTCATACCGGCCGGGGTAAACCTGCTTTGCTGACATCATCGTTGCCAGAAAAGGAAATCCCCAGGCATGTACGTGAAACATGGGTGTGATGGGCATATAAACATCCGTAGAGCCTTTAAATGGCATGGCTTCATAACCGATGATATATGTCAGAAGGCCCATCGTATGCATGAACAATTGTCGGTGTGAAAAATAAACACCTTTTGGATTGCCTGTCGTCCCAGTTGTATAGAAGGTGGTTGCCCAGGTATTCTCGTCGAAGTCTGGAAATTCGTACTGGTCCGAAGCCCCTTTGAGCAGGGCTTCGTATTCGCCCGAAAAGCCTTCCGGTAATTCAGCAAGTGATTTAGTCCCCGAGGTACCGGTGTATACTTTATCACTTAGTAGAACATACGTTTCAACGGTGGTTAGTTGAGGTTTTATCGCAGCCAGGATCGGAAGGAAATCCTCATGGATGAAAACGACTTTGTCCTGAGCGTGATTCATTGTATACAGAATCTGCGACGGTGACAGCCGGATGTTTATCGTGTGCAGTATGGCGCCAGCACTGGTAACGCCCAGAAAACATTCAAGATATCGGTGGCTATCCCAGTCCAGGACAGCTACTGTGTCGCCCGGTTTCACCTCTAAATCAATCAGAACGTTGGCGAGTTGCCTGACACGTTGATTAAATCGGGTGTAATTCATTCGGAAAAGATTCCGGTAGACTATTTCGCGCTGGGGTTCATATCTAAGTGACTGTGCGAGCAGGTTTTTTATGAGTAAAGGGGGCTCGTGAGCTTCGGTAGTGCGGGGGATAAGCTTTGTCTGAATCATAATGCCTAATTATATTATTTAACAAATGGATAAGTCGAAGGTAGAATTGAATAATTGAAAGAAAAAATGGTGTAGCCTAAAAGGACTGTAAGCTAAGGGTTCACTGTATTCGATGCATAAAAAACCAGCTAATCTAACAGATCAGCTGGTTGAAGGAATAAATTCCAATATGTATAAAAGCGGTTATCTACAAGAGTAGCCCGGCTATGGTAGCCGACATATAACTTGCCAGCGTACCGCAAATAAGTGCTTTAAAGCCAATGCGTGCCAGATCGCTTCGGCGTTTTGGCGCTAGTTCGCCAATGCCACCCACCTGAATAGCGATCGAACTGAAGTTGGCAAAGCCACACAGAGCAAAGCTAACGATAGCGATTGTTTTGGGGTCAAGTGTCTGCTTTATCTTAACTAAGTCCAGATACGCAACAAATTCATTAACTACCATTTTTGTCCCCATCAGGGCACCAGCGGCTTCGATGTCTTTAGCTGGTACGCCCATTGCCCAGGCAAACAGAGAGAAAAGTTTACCAAGCAGGTAGTTAAGGCTCAAGAAATCGACGTTGAAAATGTAGAAACCTATGCGGAACATCAAGCTATCGATCAGTGCGATCAGAGCGATAAAACCAATCAGCATGGCCACTACATTGAAACCTACTTTAAGTCCTTCGCTTGCTCCGGCGGCAATGGCATCAAGTAGGTTCGCATAAATTTTCTTGATTTCAACTTTAACCGTTCCCTGGGTTTCCGAAATCTGTGTTTCCGGCATCACGATCTTACTGATTACCAGTGCCCCCGGTGCAGCCATAATGCTGGCCGCCAATAGATAGGGAGCAGGCACGCCCAGAGAAATGTAAACCGCGAGTACACCCCCGGCAATACAAGCGAACGAACCGGTCATGCTGGCGAGTAGCTCAGAGTTGGTCATGCCATTGAGGTACGGCTTGATCATGATCTGCGCTTCTACCTGCCCAACAAATGTACTAGCAACGTTGGACAACGCTTCGGCTCCACTCACGCCCATCAACCATTTCATAGCCTTGGCCATCACCGCTACGATGCGCTGCATGATGCCCAGGTGATAAAAAATGTTGACCAGAACGGCTACAAAAATGATGGTTGGAACGACCTTGAAGAAGAAAATGAAGCTGTTTTCTGGACCAAACGCCTTTGTAAGAATATCAGGTCTCACCAAAGAGGAGAAAACAAACTCGGCACCAATGTTGGCTTTTTGTAGCAATCGATCAACGTAATAGCCAAGACTCTGAAAGAGACGTTGTCCAATGTCCGTTTTTAAGACGAAAACAGCCAGACCAAATTGAAGCGCAAGACCTACCCCAACAGTACGATAATTAATGGCTTTACGATTATCAGAAAGGGCGTAAGCAATGCCCAGAATTAAAACAATGCCAATTAGGCCGGTAAAACGCTCCATTCAGTGACGACACAATTACAGTTAGGTTGGCGAATATACAAAAAGAAGGGATGGGACGGGTCTATAAAAAAACAAGCCTAAGCAAAACGGGGAGGTTTGACGAATATTATTCGTCAAACCTCCCCGTTTTGCTTACTACCGGATTAAATATTAGCGATAGCGCGCTCGGCTCCTTCCTGATATTCTTCCTCAATTTGAGCCACCTCTGCAGGCTTAAGCTCACCGTCGAAAAGGCGGGCATCCATCACTTCTTTTTCTGTAATTTCGAAGAAACGCTGGTGTATACTAAATGGCTCTCCCGTGGTTGGCACTTCACATTTTTTGAAGTCACCATCCTCCTTCAGTTCATAAGCGTTGACGTTATCTTGAAGATTATACTTCAGAATTAAAATAGATTGCTGTTTTACACGCGGATCGGCCAGATAAAATAACGATTCAATGCGCCGGTCAAAACTACGAACCATGACGTCGGCGCTTCCGCCATATACTTTCGGGTCGCCGTTGTTATGGAAATAATAGATACGGGTGTGCTCCAGAAAATCACCCACAATGGAGCGAACCGTAATGTTTTCGCTGAGTCCGGCCCGGTGGGGGCGCAAACAGCAAATACTACGAACAATGAGCCGGATGGGCACACCCGCCTGCGATGCTTTGTATAATTCGTCAATAACCAGTTTATCCTCCAGCGAATTGACCTTAATGCAGATGCCGCTTGGCAAGCCATGCTTCGCATTTTCGGCTTCCAGGCGAATCAGTCTTAGCAACTGTTCACGCATGTCGCGGGGGGCCGTAATCAGGTATTGGTATTCGTTTGGTACCGAGTGTCCTGTAATTACATTGAAAAACTCTGAGATATCGTGCGTGTAGGTTTCGTTCGTGGTGAGCAGCCCTATGTCGGTGTAGAGCTTCGAAGTATCTTCATTATAGTTACCCGTAGCCATGTGGGCATAGCGCACCACCCGGCTGCCTTCGTTCCGAACTACGAGCAGTAGTTTGGTATGCGTTTTAAAGCGACTGATACCGTAAATGACGAAGCATCCCGCTTTCTGCAGCCGCTGCGCTTCCCGGATGTTATTTTCCTCATCAAAACGCGCTTTTACTTCAAACAATACAGAAACGTGTTTGCCGTTTTCGGCGGCTTTCAACAGGGCTTCGGTAATGCGGGAGCGCTTGGCTAAGCGGTAAACGGTGATCTTGATAGCCAGTACATTTGGATCTTCGGCAGCTTGTTCCAGCAACTGAAGTACTGGTTCAAAATTGTTGTAAGGATGGTGTAGCAGCAAATCACGCTGTTTGATCAACTCAAAAATATCATCGGTTTTGTCGCGGCCTACCCCAAGTGGCTGCACCGGTGCGTGGGGGAGGGGCATGTCGTCTTTAAATTCCGGATTACCGATGATTTGCCACAGGGACGAAAAGTCGAGGAGGGTGTGCGATTCGAAAATGTTCAAATCATCAATTTCCCAGCGCTTCTTCAACAGATTCAGCATCCAGGGAGAACTGATCGTAGATTGGCTACCCGCAGCACTGCCTTCTGTCTCTATTTCAACCCGGGTAACCCGGCCCAGACGCCGGTTTTTTATTTTCTGCCTGACTTCATCGATAAAATCGACTTCATCATCGTCGTTTTCATCCAGTGTAAAATCGCCGTTTCGGGTAATGCGAAACAAGTTCACCGACAAAATTTCGACGTTCCGGTACAGCTTTTTAATGTTGTGTCGGACGATTTCCTCAATTGGGATAAAAACAATAGTATCCTCTCGTTCAAAAGACAAAAAACGGGGGAGGTTAGCCGGAATCTGAACGAACGAAAGCCGTTGCCGTTCGTCTTCATCTTCAGCCCGTAAACTCTTGATTTCGACGTCGTCCGGATTCTGAGTGACAACACCGAAGATGAGCACTTTCGCCAGCAACACCGGAAATGTATGCGTGTAGTCATACAGCATCGGCGTCAGCGTGGGGTAGATCGCCCGATCGAAGTAATTGGTTGCCTCTGCCTGTTCTTCGGCAGTAAGGCTGGAATGCGTTAGCAACTGAAGACCATTTTCAGCAAAAAGCGGTAATAACTGTTCAGAAAAAACGGTCTGCTGTTCCCTGAAAAACTTATGAGCGGTTGTGTACAGCGCTTTCCGAAATGGTACTTCGCGCAGTCCTGAGTAATCGACGCGTTGTTTATGGTAGTCGAGGTAATTATATAGACTACCCACGCGAATCATAAAGAACTCGTCCAAATTCGACGCCGAAATCGCCAGAAACTTCAGCCGCTCCATAAGGGTACGATTGCTTAGCGGTGGCTTCGTATCACGGGCCTGGTCCAGAACTCGCTCATTGAACTTGAGCCAACTTAAATCACGACTCAAGTAATTACTCTGGTCGATGACGCTGGTAACCTTTTCGCTAACTTTTGCCATTTTGTCTGTCCCCTGCGCAGGCGTATTGACCTGTTTATTGGTGAAACGGGAAACTAAGTTACCCAATATATTTCGGTTTGAGTTTAGGGAGTAACGCATACTGTCTACAGAACTGTGAAGTAAAACAAAAAAGCGGACTAAAGAGCCCGCTTTATGTTATCATTCGGTTAAACATCCACTCGGGCGTATTTTGCGTTTCGTTCGATGAATTCTCGTCTGGGGGCAACTTCATCACCCATCAGCGTCGAGAAAACGTGGTCGGCATCAGCCGCCGACTCAACGGTCACTATTTTTAACGACCGGGTATCTGGATTCATTGTGGTGCTCCAGAGTTGTTCGGCGTTCATTTCGCCAAGGCCTTTATAGCGTTGTACGCCAACATTTTCTTCCCGACCGCTGCCTGCCAGTTCTTTTACCGCGGCTTCGCGCTGGGCTTCGGTCCAGCAATAGCGCTCTTCCTTTCCTTTCTTAACCAGGTACAGCGGGGGCTGAGCAATGTAAATGTAGCCATTGTCGATCAACGCCTTCATGTTGCGGTAGAACAGCGTTAAAATGAGGGTACGGATGTGGCTGCCATCTACGTCGGCATCGGTCATGATAATGATTTTATGATACCGGAGTTTATCCAGGTTCATAACGGTCTCATCGTCCTTTTTCTCAAGACGTACACCGAGGGCAGTCCAGATATTTTTTATCTCTTCGTTTTCGTAGATTTTGTGTTCCATGGCCTTTTCTACGTTCAGAATTTTACCACGGAGGGGCAAAATTGCCTGAAACGCCCGGTTGCGGCCCTGTTTGGCCGTTCCACCGGCGGAGTCACCCTCTACAAGGTACAACTCACACTTTTCCGGGTCGGTGTCGGAACAGTCGGCAAGTTTGCCGGGCAGGCCCATACCACCCATAAAGTCTTTGCGCTCGGTCATGATGCGCTTGTAGGCCAGATCGGCCGCAATACGTGCCTGAGCTGAAACAAGCACTTTCTTAACAATACCTTGAGCGGTTTTAGGGTTTTCCTCCAGCCATGTTTCGAGCAGGTCAGCCATTGTCTGGCTTACGGCACTCACTACCTCCTGGTTACCAAGCTTTGTTTTGGTCTGCCCTTCAAACTGCGGTTCCTGAACTTTCACCGAGATCACAGCGGTAAGCCCTTTGCGGAAATCTTCTCCGCTAAACGTTACTTTACCCGAATTCTTGGGTAGGACGCCCGGATTTTTGTCGGCATAGTTTTTCAATACCCGTGTTAAGGCTGATCGGAAGCCCTGAACGTGCGTACCACCTTCGTGGGTGTTAATGTTGTTAACATACGATAGGACGTTCTCACCGGCTTCGTAGTTGTACACCAGGGCCACCTGAACGGGTGTAGCCCCTTTGTTATTTTCCATGTAGATGGGTTTCATCCCATCGAGGGCGGGGCGGGTTTCATCGAGAAACTCAACAAATTCGACCAGGCCACCTTCCGAAAAGAAATCGTTCTGACGAACCGGTTCACCTGTTTCATCAACTTCGCGCATATCCTTGAGGAAGATATGAATGCCTTTGTTCAGGTAGGCTAGTTCACGCAGTCGACCGGCAACCGTGTCGTACTTATAAACGGTTTCGGTGAAAATGCTACTGTCGGGCTTGAAGTGTGTGGTTGTACCCGTGTCAGTCGCTTCACCAATGATTCGCACATCATACTGAGGAATACCGATTTTGTATTCCTGCTCAAATATTTTGCCTTCGCGGTGAACCTCAACGCGTACGTCGGTCGAAAGGGCATTGACGCAGGAAACGCCGACACCGTGTAAGCCACCCGAAACTTTATACGTGTCTTTGTCGAACTTGCCGCCAGCATGGAGTATGGTCATGGCGATTTCCAGCGCCGACTTACCCATTTTGGTGTTAATTCCCGTTGGAATACCCCGCCCGTTATCTTGTACTGTAATCGAATTGTCAGGATTGATGGTTACGCTAATCTTATCGCAGTAGCCTGCCAGCGCTTCGTCAATGGAGTTATCAACGACCTCCCAGATTAAGTGGTGAAGACCACGCACACCTACGTCGCCGATATACATGGATGGGCGTTTGCGAACGGCTTCCAGGCCTTCTAATACCTGGATATTATCAGCACCATAATTGCTCTTGCTTGTGTCAACGGGAGCGTCTGCTTCAACTAGTTCGTTGGTCATACGGAATGGGCGCGTGTCTGAAATTTGTTGTTTTATGCTTAAAAATAGCCTGTTTATACAGGTCTAACAGATTGTAAAAATACAAAAAAAATTACTCATTTCCAATGCCTTTTCTTTAAGAAAAACTTAATGTGCGAAAAAAATGCCTGAACAGCAGTTGCGCTCATAGATAATGCCTCAGCGTTGATTTTTAGGGCTTTTTACGGCAGATATAAGCAGGTTGTGAGATGGTATGAATGATGGAAAAATAAAGAAATCGGGCTGATATTTTTCTGACGTACGCTTTCTAAAAAAAGTATTATTAAATAGTATTGTTTAGCATGATTTTGTTTGAAATTTGTCGGCTTCCTGTTCAACAATCGATAAGTAATTAATTGTAAAATATTAACAGAGCTGCTTCCATGAAAACAGTAAAAAATAAAGCCGGTTCAGAATGAATCGGCTTTGGTGAAGGTCTGACATGCGTTTTGTTAGTCTTCCGGAAACGGAATGTAAACAAAGCCTGCAAAGTCACCATGCACAACAAACAAGCAGCAATATTCATCAGCCGCTTTATAGTTCTCTTTCCATAAATCAAGTGACTCTGTACCAATTAATTCGCGCTGAATGAACTCGTCGACAAACGAGGCCTTGTAATTCCAGTGATTGCCTAGTTCTTCGGCGGCAATGAGTAGTTGGCCCATGGGTACATCGCGACGTGATGCAACGAATATTGGATAATCAGAAAAACCACGTTTCCTGATTTGATAAGAGGCTTCTTTCAACTGGTCAGCCACTTTCACAAAGTCCGACGAGATTTTGCCCATCAGCTCTTTGTTGACATCGTACGAGTTAGCGTCGTCAAGTAATGTGTTTTCGTTGCTGTGGTTAATCATTTTTTTAAGGAGTTAGGAGTCAGGAGCGAGGAGGACTGACGTGACGCATACATTTGGTGACGCCGGTCAGCCCTCCTCGCTCCTGACTTCTCAATACTGTTTTTAAAATCTAGCTGCTAGCAAGAGGTCCAGATCTTTAAAGCGCATGTTGAACTTACGTGCGATATAGGCGTTGGTTAGCGTACCGTTGTGGGTATAAACACCTTTCATAAACCAACGGTTCGCGTACATCATCTGTTCAATGCCGCCGGTTGTGCCGGTTTCGAGTAGAAAAGGCAGGAAGATGTTGCTCAGAGCCATGCTGGCTGTATACGCTACGCGGGCGGCAATGTTGGGCACGCAGTAATGAATTACACCCATGTGCTTAAAGGTCGGCTGCTTGTGCGTAGTCATACGGGACGTTTCGAAGTTACCTCCCTGATCGATGGACACGTCAATAATTACGGAATCCGGTTTCATCCGTCCAATCATTTCTTCCGTGACAACCACCGGGCTCAGGGCATCGTCGGCCCGCATCGCACCAATCACGACATCGGCTCGCTGAATGGCTTCAGCGAGGGTGTCGGAGTCAATAATCGAGGTGTACACATGCTGGCCAACGGCATATTTGAGCCGCTGAAGTTTATACAGATGTTTGTCGAATACCTTTATATCGGCTCCCATACCCAGCGCCGTTCGAACGGCGTATTCCGTAACCGTTCCGGCACCGAGCATAACCACTTTTGTTGGTGGAACGCCCGTTATACCACCCAGGATAATGCCTCGTCCGTTATCTGCATTGCTTAGGTATTCACCGGCAATAAGCATGACGGTGCTCCCGGCAATTTCACTCATTGAGCGAATTACGGGGAGGTTACCCCCTTGATCCTCAATGAATTCGTATCCGAAAGATGTTAAGTTTTTGCTGTTTATTTTCTCAAAATAAGACCGGTCATGAACGGGTAAGTTCAGGGCCGAAATTACAGTGCTGCCCGACTGAACGTGCTCAAATTCATCGTCGACAAGCGGCTCAACCTTTAAGATGAGATTAGCCTCATACACCTCTTTGGGCGAGCGGGCAATTTGTGCTCCTGCCTCGCTGTATTCCGTATCGGAGAACTTGGCCTTCTCTCCGGCACCTTGTTCAACGATCACGTTATGGCCATTACGGATGAGGATAGACACCGCTTCGGGTGTGAGTGCGATACGGTTTTCCTGAAGCGATACCTCTTTCGGTAAGCCTATAAGTAGACTATTTCGATTGGTCTTCACGGCCAATGGCGCTTCTTTCGGGTATAGGGCCGTTTGTTTGGCCAGTTCCTCAAATCCAGTCACTTGTAAAAAGTTTACGGTTTATGGTATTCGGTGTATCGCATTCCGTTTATGGCCTACGAACAGTAAGCTCGCCCTGAATCGGATGCTCTAACCTACTCCACCAGTACAGTTTTCACAGTTCGACGGCCTGCTGTGTCTGCCGAAATGTGGATCTGATAATAGGTAGCGGGCCAGAGAGATGCAATCCGTTCCGGCCATTCGATAAAGCAATAGTTGCCTGAATCCATGTATTCTTCCATCCCAATATCCAACGCTTCTGCTTCGTTTCGAAGCCGGTAGCAATCGAAATGATAAACCGGATGTCCTTCGTGTGTGCTGTACTCGTTGACAATTGAAAACGTTGGACTTTGCACCATACTGAGCACGCCAAGTGATCGGCAAATGGACTTGATAAGGGTTGTTTTACCGGCCCCCATATCGCCTTCAAACAGCCAGACCGGATGTTCCCGGCCTTCCGCCAGTAGTTTACGGGCCATCGTGTCGAGTTCATCAAGGTGGTCAATATGAATAATCATAGCGTTATTTAGCAACAACCGGCAAAGATAGAAATTTTTAGATGGTCTGGTTGGCTCACATTGGTCGACTTACAACAAGTCGATGGGTTTACAAGAAAAAGTGGTCGATCGACAAGTTGTACTTGCCAAACGACCACGGAAAAAGCAATGACTTACACGGAAAGAGGCCTTCGCTTATGGGTTAAGAATTAATAGTTTGGGTTTTGCTTGAGTACGGGCTTGCCATTAATCGCGCTGTTTGTTATTTCAAGAAGCGGGATAGGGTAGTACTCGTGCTTACCTTTTACGAAAGTGGCTCCGGTGAAATAGGGGCGTAACCGGGCTTCTCGCTGCATATAAGCGTTCAGCACCTGATCGGCAATGCCCCATCGAACGAGGTCAAAGAAGCGATGCCCTTCCAGTGCCAGTTCGAGACGAGTTTCGAAACGGAGGGCGTTACGCGCTACAGTTGCATCGGTCCAGGGTGCCGTATACTCACCGATGACATAGCTGGCCGCGTTGGTACCATCCGCTTTTTTTACAAAACCGTCGGGGTTCGCGGCCCGCTTCCGGACCTGGTTCACGAGTGCGCGGGCTGGTTCCAGATTACCCAGTTCTATTTCGCATTCGGCCAGCATCAGCAACACGTGCGCGTACCGGATCAGGCGGGTGTTGTTGGCATTCAGACGTGAGTTGTTGGCAAAGGTGTTGGTGCCCACATCCGAGCGGTAGAACAGGTGCTTTTTGGCAATGTAAGGACCACCGTTGCCCTGATCGCGGATCCAGGGTTTACCCGGCATGAGGCCCCAGTCAAGAAAAGGGATATCCCGACGGCCAACTGTCCAGTCTAAGCGAGGGTCCAGATTACCGGTAAAGGCTGTGAAGGGCTGATTCCCTTCTATCCCCTGGTCACTGGTTACGTCGGAGTCGTTGAAATTAGTGAGCAGCGGCAGGCCATTAGCGTTTGTTTTGTAGGCATTGACCAGGTTCTGTGAGGGCTGGAAGAAACCACAGCAGGTAGTTGGCCCGGCATAGGGGTAGTTCAGGGTGGCACCGCTGTTTCCATTTTCGCCCCCGCCAGCACCATCATTTACCGAGTTTTGTGCCTCCAGAATCGACTCAGCGTTGTTGTTCATAGCCGCGCGGAAATTGTCGTGATACCGCTCCATCAATCTGTAACGGCCACTGTTGACAATAGCTGTCAACAAAACTTTGGCATCAGCCCAGTTTTTCTGATACATTTCAGCTTTGGCGAGCGAGGCTGCAGCGGCCCATTTGGTTGCCCGGCCCGGCTGAGACTGTGTGCTAGGCAGATTTTCGTACGCAAACTTGAAATCTGATTCAATGTTAGGCCAGATATCTTTATCGTTTGGGATTTTGGTGCTGTTCGGGTCTTCTGGATTATAGGTTTTTTCGTCCAGGTACGGCACCAGATTAAACATCCGTTTGGCTTCGAAGTGGTACCAGCCGCGCAGGAAACGAGCCTGCGCCCGAATCTGTACTTTCTCGGCATCGGTGAGTTCCGTTGTTTTTTCAACAACACGTAAGACGTCATTGGCACGGGCTACTCCGTCGTAAACGGTACGCCACTTACCCCGGAAGTGTGAATTATCGGATAGGATATTTTTTATCTCGATAAACGTGATTTCCGGTTGGTCGCCGGATGTCGACCCTTTATAGGCGTCATCTGAGGCTACACTACCATAAATCCAGTTATCGGCCGAGCCATGCCATGACGTTGCGCCTGATCCGACACCGTCGAGCATAGAATAAGCACCAATGAGCAGGAAGTTAACGCCCGCCCGGTTCTGTAAACCGCTTTCATCGAAGACAGCCGGGGGTTTTACTTCCAGAAAGGATTCTTTGCAGCCTGTCACCAATAAGGCTGTCAGTAATGCAGAAGTTAGAAGTGTCTTTTTCATTAGATTAGAATGTATGACGAATGATGCACCGGAATGACCAGTTCTTTCAGGACGTGGTCATCTTCGTGTTACATTATGATTTTTCCTGGATTAAAAACTTAAGCTCAAACCTACCAGCACCGTTCTGGCTACTGGATATAAACCTTCATCGACGCCAATCTGGCGATCCTGATTCTGGCCCGCTGTAGTGCCGGTATTACCTGAAACCGCTCCCTGCGAGTTACGCACGTTGATTTCAGGATCCATACCCGTGTATTTGGTAATAGTAAACAGGTTCTGTCCCTGTATGTACACCTGTGCGGCACTCATGCCCATTTTGCTCATCAGCGTGCGCGGCAGGTTGTAGGACAACTGTATGTTGCGCATGCGCAGGTAGGAACCGGATTCCAGGTAGTAAGTCGATGGTACCGAACTCACGTTGTCGGCTGCCCGTACAATGGGGAGCATAGCCCTGGAATTATCGGCACCGGGCCGCCAGGACTGTTCGTACATGCGCAGGCTGCGATTACCGCCAAACGTTGGGAAATCGGTCCAGTAGCGAACGTAGTTGAACAACTGGTTACCCTGAACTCCCTGTCCGAATAGCTGAAGACCGAAGTTTTTATAGTTTACATTTACGTTCAAGCCATAGCTGAAATCAGGATGGGGCGAGCCAATAATACTCCGGTCGGCTGGGGTTATGAGTCCGTCGCCGTTAAGGTCGCGGTACCGGAACGTACCAGCGCCAACAACGCCGGTACCATTGGCCTGCCGGTAGGTAACAACATCGTTATAGCCTTTCCAGATAGGACCGGAGGCCGCCTGCTCGGGCGTGTTGTTGATGCCGTCGATGCTATAGCCGTAAAACGCCGAAATGGGATAGCCCTCCTGGGTAACCGTCACGGCAGGCAGACGGGTGGCGAAACCAAAATACTGGGTGTTAGGGTCGCCATTGGTGGTTAGCACCGTATTCCGATACGTTGAGATGTTACCGGATAGCGTGTAGGTCAGTTCATTATTCAACGCTTTGCCGTTATACGACAGGTTGAGCTCAACACCCCGGTTGCGGAACGAAGCAATGTTCCGGAAGGGATTCGTGGCGTTACCCGCCGTAAAGGGTAGATCGACCGGGAAGAGCGCATCTGTCGTAACGCGGTTAAACCAGTCGAAGTTGACATCAACTTTACCCTTTAGCAGTGACGCATCAAAACCAAAGTCGGTTTGGGTTGTGGTTTCCCACTTGGCTTGTGCATTACCAAACTGGAACAGGTCGTAGCCTTGCAGCGCCGATGTGCGTGAGCCGTTCAGGTCGTAAAAGCTGTTGGCTGGGCTGGTGCCATAGAACGTGTAGGGGTTGAAGTTACCGATCTCCTGGTTACCCGTCTGGCCCCAGCTTGCGCGAATTTTCAAGTCATTAAGCCAGCCAGCTGTCGAATTTTTCAGAAACTTTTCTTCCGAAATACGCCAGCCTGCCGATAAGGCCGGGAAATAAGCGATGCGGTAATCGGAGGCAAAACGCGACGACCGGTCACGGCGCAACGTACCGCTCAGCAGGTATTTTTCATCGAACGACAGGTTCGCTACGGCAAATTCAGAGGCCAGGCGCCAGTAGGTAGCGCTGCCATCGTTGGTTTGTGTACCGGCATTACCAGCGGCCAGGTATTGATTGTTAATGTCGTCGGAAGCAAACCGGCTCCGAACGGCGTTCACAAATTCGTAATAGTTTTTGATCGACTCCGTTCCCAGAATGGCACTCAACCGAAGTTTATCAAACAGCGTTGTGTTATAGCTCAGCGTGTTGGTCCAGGTCCAGGTTGCTTCGTAATCGTTACGGGTTTGCAACTGGTTAGTACCGGCCGACTCCGATGATTCAAAATCGCGTGGGGTATACACCCGAACGTTGAACAGGTTATAGTCGATACCAAAACTAGTACGGGCCGTCAGATTTTTGGCCAGATCCAGTTCAGCGTAGGCATTGCCAAACAAGCGGATTTCCTTGTTGATATTGGTGCGGTTGCGGTATAGATCGGCCACCGGGTTGCGGGCATTATCGAGGTCACCACCTTTGGTACCGGCAAAGTTTCCGGCAATATCATAGACGGGAACAATTGGCTGTATCCGGTAGGCAAACGAAACGGCGTTGCTCTCACTCTGGTTACTGGCAATACCACGGGTTGAGAAGGGGCCACCAATGCGTTCGGCATAGGCAACCTGAATATTTTCGCCGATGCGAATTCGTTTGTTAACGTTAAATTCGGTGTTGGCACGGGCCGAGTACCGTTTGTAGCCCGTATACTTCATAATACCTTCCTGGTTGAAGTAGTTGAGGGAGATGGCGTATCGGCCCCCTTCCGTACCTCCCGACACACCCAGCTGGTGGTTTTGCATTGGAGCAGGGTTGAAAATCTCCTCCATCCAGTTGGTGCCCTCTTTGTTGGCTTTGGTAATCAGCCATTTACTCCGCCGGAAGTCGGCCGCGTCAATGTCAGTCGAATAGTTGGCGGGGTTAACACGTGGGTCGCCTTCCATAGCGCCATCCGGGAAGATATAGTCCGGAATAACCGGCCGCGGGCCATTTCCAAATTGAGCATTTCGCGGGTTACCGTTGACCAGGACCCCCGAGTTAATGCGTGACTCCCACCACAGGTCTGCGTATTGCTGGGTGTTGAGCAGGTCGAGGAGTTTGCCGCGTTTTTGCACACCATAGTAGGCGTCGTAGGTTAGTTTGGGTTTACCGGCTTTCCCTTTTTTTGTTGTAATGATTACTACGCCATTACCGGCGCGGGCACCATATTGCGAAGCCGCTGCGGCATCTTTCAACACTTGCAGGGATTCAATATCGTTTTGGTTGATGGTATTTAAGTTTCCTTTGGTGGGTACTCCGTCAATGATGTAAAGGGGGGAATTGTCGTTGAGTGTACCGAAGCCCCTGATCCGAACGATAACACCGCCACCGGGCGAGTTTTCGTTACCGACCGATACGCCCGCTACGCGCCCCTGGAGGGCCTGAGCCACGTTGGTTGCGGGAACAGATAGTAACTCCCGTGTACTTACGGTGGCGATGGCTCCGGTAATGTCGCGTTTGGACTGGGCGCCGTAACCGGTTACAACGACTTCGTTCAGGGTTTTGACGTCAGCAACAAGGGCGACGTTCACTTCACTTTTATTCCCAATCGTAACATCCTGGGCGGTAAATCCTATGGCTGAGATGGTCAGCACATTCCGTCCGGAGGGTACAAGGATCGTGTACTGCCCATTGGCATCGGTAACCATACCGGTTTGGGTGCCCTTAATAACAACGTTGGCACCAGGGAGCGGGCTGTTTTCGGCGCCGTCCGTGATTCGGCCGGTAATCCGGCGATCCTGAGCCATACTAGTCCCTGTGAATACGAACCAACTGAGCAGAAACAGCAAAGGTATTCGGTAAACTTTTGGGTACGCGTTTTTCATGATAGACTAATTAGATTAGATAAGTGATGAGTGATTTGCGATGAGTATTAATACTCATCGCAAATAAAAATGTTTTTAATGGAAATTTAATTCATTTTTGATGGAATATTTTTGTTTTAGCATCGTATAGTACCAAAAAAGGCCACTCAGTGCTAACCGAGTGGCCTTTTTTGGTACTATGAGTACTGTGGGAAAATTGAGTAATTGCCCTTAATTAAGGTTCAGCTCATCAATAACCCGCTGTACTTTTGCCTTTAGTTGCGCATACGTATCATCGAACGCTTCTTTACTTTCAAGAGGCTCCACAACGCTGACGTAAAACTTGATTTTGGGCTCCGTACCCGACGGGCGAGCGGATACTTTGGTGCCATCTTCGGTGAAGAATTGCAGCACGTTTGATGGTTCGATGCCCATTCTGCCGGATTCAATAACCGATGTTTGTCCCGTCGATGGATCAATACGAGTTAATGCTTTGTAGTCGTCCACCCGAACAACGGCAGAACCGGCAATGGATTTGGGTGGATTGGCCCGGAAATCAGCCATCATCTGCTGAATTTCTTCGGCACCCGATTTACCTTTTTTGGTGAGCGAAACCAGGGCTTCGTAGTAGAAGCCATTTTCCTGATACATGGCCATCAGCATATCGAACAGGCTTTTGCCCTGATCTTTCGCATAGGCGGTTAGTTCGGCAATAATGGCGCAGGACGCTATGGCGTCTTTGTCGCGTACGAAATCACCGATCAGGTAGCCGTAGCTTTCTTCGCCACCACCAATAAACTGCTCTTTGCCTTCCAGCTCGCGAATAACTTCGGCAATGTATTTGAAGCCCGTCAGGGTATTGTAGCAGTTGACCCCGTAGCGTTCGCACATCTTATCGATGAGGTCGGTGGTAACGATGGTTTTGGCAACGAACTCTTTACCCGTCAGCTTTCCCGCATCTTTCCACGCGTTGAGCAGGTAGTAAATGATCAGGCTGGCCATCTGGTTACCGTTCAGCAATTCGAACTCGCCGTGATGATTGCGGGCACCGGCACCAACGCGGTCGGCATCGGGGTCGGTGGCCATTACGAGGTCGGCGTTTAGCGAATTGGCCAGGTCGAGTGCCAGCTGCATAGCGGCCCGTTCTTCGGGGTTTGGCGATTTCACCGTTGGGAAATTTCCATCGGGTGTGGCCTGCTGCTCAACGATATGCACGTTGTTGAAGCCCAACGCGTCCAGAACGCGGGGTACAAGTGTGATACCTGTTCCGTGGATTGGGGTGTAAACGATGTTCAGGTTGGCCTGACGCTTGATCACATCCGGGTTTACGGCATTGGATTTAACGCGCTCAACGTAAGGGGCATCAATTTCTTCGTCGATCAGGTGAATCCGTTCGGGAATGCCGTCAAACTTGATATCATCGACGGACGTAATCTTGTTTACCTCAGCAATAATGGCTTTGTCGTGGGGAGAAACCACCTGCCCACCGTCGTTCCAGTAAACTTTATAGCCGTTGTATTCGGGGGGGTTGTGCGAGGCTGTCACGACAATACCACTCTGGCAACCTAACTGCCGAATAGCAAAAGACAACTCTGGCGTTGGCCGCAGGCTGCTGAAAAGGTATACTTTAATGCCGTTAGCCGAAAAGATATCGGCAACCAGGCGGGCAAATTCCGGGCTCATCCGGCGGCTGTCGTGCGCAATGGCTACGCTGATATCCTGGCCGGGAAAGGCCGCATTGATGTAGTTGGAAAGCCCCTGCGTAGCAGCGCCAACCGTGTAGCGGTTCATGCGGTTTGAGCCAACGCCCAAAACGCCCCGCAGGCCACCCGTACCAAATTCAAGATCCCGGTAGAACGAGTCGGTCAGTTCGGTACTATTACCCGAGTCGATCAGGTGTTGGATGGATTCTTTGGTGGCGGCATCATAATTACCGCTAAGCCACTTATCAACGCGTTGCTGAGTAGAGGAGTCAAGGGAAGTTGTCATCGTATATTAATCAGACTGGAATTAGTTGTAAGTAACGTTGTCGTTACGTTGCAAAAAAGATAATTATTTTGGGAATACACCAAAAACTTTATTTATAAAATCAGCAACTGATATAAGCAGGAAGTTACTCTTCAGGTTACTGATTGCAAATGACTTTGTCGATGGCTTTTCAAGCGTTCAGTGTTTGCCGGTCAAAATTACAATTATACCACTACGCTGCAAACACATATAATAGATAACCTGATATTGAGCATCATATCTTGCCTATTCAGTAAATATTTATTGTTATTTAGTAAATAATTGCCGATAATTATATGCATTTAACAATCTACCACCATGCACATATCTTATCTTCGGACATTAAAAGGGATTGTTGCCTTTGTTTATTATGCTTCATTAGTTGGAATGGTTGGGGGAGCGCTTGCATTAATTTATGCTTATTTTAGCCCTCTGGAGCATCTTAAATTCTATATCAACGTCCCGATTCGACTGGGGGAAGAGGCTGTCTATGGCGACCGAGGATTTGTGGTTACGACCTATAACTCATATAGTTCATGGCTTAATTTCGATTGTTTTGACAGAAGTATGTTCGACGAAGATGCTGGACTTTATTGGAAGAATGTCATCTGCATTTTTTTGGGTGTATCTATCATTGTGATGATGTTGCGTCAGGTAAAGTTGATTCTGGACACGGTCGGCACAATCAATGTTTTTAGTACAGCCAACGTCGCCAGAATCCGGGTATTGGGGATTCTTTTGCTAATGAATAATTTTGACGAGCCGTTATGTTGGTTCTTAATTAAGAATGATGTCGTGGCACTACTTCAAAAACATCATGCTGCGTATACCCTGGGCAGCTATGGACTACCCACTTTATTGTCCAGTAGTTTTTTTATTGGCTTTTTATTATTCGGCTTAGCCGAAGTAATCCGTTCCGGGTTATATCTCAAAGAGGAGCAGGAGTTAACCGTCTAATTACCATGCCAATAATTGTAAATGTAGACGTGATGATGGCACGTCGAAAAATGTCGCTCACTGAACTAGCTGAAAAAGTAGACCTGACACTGGCAAATTTATCCATCTTAAAAACGGGTAAAGCCAAAGCCATTCGCTTCAATACCCTCGAAGCGCTATGCAGGGCGCTGGACTGCCAACCGGGCGATTTGCTCGAGTACGTTCCTGAGGAAAAGCAAAAAACAACTACTGACTAGTAGACTGACGTTAGCTCAGAAAGAAATAATAATCACAGAGCCATAAAGCGTACGCAGTTTTGTCTTGTTCACTTTATGGCTCTGTGGTTAAAAAGATCGGGCAGGCTTGAGAAAGGCAGTGTAACAGATTGTTTATTGATTCGGTTGCTTAGTTGGCACGCTGCCTTTCTCCTTCGGCAGCCGTACGTCGTTGCCGGGCAGCTTTTACTTTTTGATTGCCGAAGGTGTACGATACGTTTAGCAACGCTACCCGCGTATCGTAACTGATGCGGACATGCTGGATATTTGCCGGCGCACTTAACGTGGCTATAGTCCGGTTCGTATGTATTGAATCCTGGATACTAAGCTTAACCTTTAGCTTGGTGCTAACCGCCTTTTGCAAACCTGTATTCATCGATCCCAGCCAGGGTACTGTATAAATTGCCACTACGCTCTGCGCACTCACCCGGGCACTGAACTCAGCCGTCCAGCCTTTACCCAACTGAAAGTGGTTGGATTGCAAGGGGTTGACCTGTATATTTTTCAGCTGTTCCTGTCTGTGCCGTAATGGTATTGTCGGTGCGAACAAAGGCACTCTTAAGGCCCGTTTCCAGCTTCCATTTGTTAGAAAGCAAACGGCTGTAATCAGCTTTTGCCGTCCGAATGTCGACCGATGTGGGCATCTGGTTGTCGACCAGGGCTACGGGATATGATGCCCCGTCTGTCGATAAAACAGTAGTTATAACGAGCGTAACTTTAGATACGTACTCTGCTCAATAAAATTCCGTTTTGTCAGGTCATTGTTGGCACCCGTCCCATCGCTCTGAGCGGGCTGGTCGCGATCTGATACAAAATTCCAGTAATCACTGCCCCGGTTTAAGCTGTAATTGCCAACAGATTGACTTTGGCTTCGCGGTGATTGAGCTGGAGGTTACCCCGCTCGCGGTCGAACCGGCCTGCGGCACCCGAAAGAGACACCGATCCATTGGTGCCAAGATTCTGGTTTTACTTAAGGCGAATGTTGATGATGCCAGAATTACCGGAGGCATCGTAGCGGGAACCAGGATTGGTGATCAACTCAATCTTTTCGATGTTATCGCTCGGCATATTTTTCAGCATATTGACTACGTCCTGCATGGAGAGGTACGTCTGCTTGCCGTCGATCTGAACAATCACGCCATCTTTTCCCCGCAGTTGCAAGGCGTCGTTCTGCCGGTCGACCGTTACGCGGGCGCTTTTTCGAGTACTTCGAGAGCTGTGCTACCGGTGGCAATGATGCTGCCCGCTACATTGATCACCATTTGGTTGATCTCCTGCTCAACAAAGGGTTTCTTAGTCACTACGGTTACTTCTTTAAGTGTCCTGGCAGACTCGCTCAGGGTAATGGCGGGCACTTCTGAGAGCTCGTTGTTACATCAAACGGTTTCGTTCGGGTTGAGGTATAAACCACCCCCGAGGCTATCAGCCTGTATTGTCCTGGTTTAATGGTTTCAAATACATACCCTCCCGTTTCTTTGCTGATGGTACCTTTAACCAAACTCGTATCGCGGGCGTTCGTCAGGGCCATGCTTATGAACGGTAAGTGTTTGCCGACTGCATCCCGGATGATGGTCGTTTGAGCAGACGTTGAGGTCCCGAAGGCTATTAAAAGGCTCGTAACGTGTAGACAGATGTAGCGTAGTTTCATAGACGTATCCAGTGGGATGGTAAACGTGTACAGCTGTTCTCAACTGCCCTGCAATATTCGACTACTAGCTAACTTGTAAGTTATTGTTTTAGACCAGATCCAATTGGTATTGAGCCATACCTACTGTTAGAAATATTCTTTGGGTGTTTGTTGCTTAAAATAGCTGAAAATCAGTGAGAGATGCTCTGGGGTCTCACCCGACGAGATAGACGGTTTCGGATACATTATGGCCCGCCAGCAGAAGTTGGGCGGCCCGCTTTAAACGATCCTGGCAGATCGGATCATTGGCCGACTGATTGACCGTATCCGTCTCTAAAGCGCATGAAGCTGCCCGAACAGGCGATTTATACGGACCTTTATTTGGAATAGCCTAAATTTGTGCTCCTCTGCTCAACGTCAAAAAGTAATTATGTTCCTTGTCGGGAGCTGTAATCAACTGAAGGCATGCCTACAATCGCTTTGGAACTATCTAAGAAGTAGCTGGTCGTTGTGTTCAATAGACGTTGGTTTTACAAAGTGTACAAATCAGTGCTTTTGACCAAGAGTTAAGTAGGTGGAGATTGGAATACAGGTACAACGGCTGGATAGGCAGGTTAACGGTTGTCATTTGTTGTTTTTACCTTATAAAAGCTAAAAAATAAACGCTCCTATGTCTGCGACGCTTACCGCACCAATTACAAGTCCTCTTGCTTCCCGTTTACAGAAAGTTGCTTCTCTACTGATTACGTTACCAATTTTCTGCTTTGTTCTCTTTGTATGGGCGTATGCCGTAAACGTGCCCTGGTTCGATGATATTGACGCTTTTCTTGGATTTACCCTGGCCTATACCAATGCTGCGGACCTTTCCGATAAAATCTATAACATCTTTGTCCCTAACAATGAGCATCGGATTGTAGTCGCCAAACTGATTACCCTCGCCATGTATTATCTGACGGGAGAAGTCAATTTCCGGTGGCTTATTCTTATTGCGTTACTATTTATGCTGGGTACACTGGCCTTGTTTGGTCGTGTGTTTCGGTCCATGCGGGTGTCGTGGCTGTTGTTTGCACCGGTGCCTTTTCTAATGTTGCAACCACAGTATTACCTGACTAGCCTGTGGTCTATACCGGGGCTCCAGCATCCGGTGGTTATCTGTCTGACGCTGTCGTCGCTGTACTTGCTAACAAGGTCTGGCCGGAGCCAGTTTGCCGGAGCGGTAATTATGCAGGTATTTGCGACCCTGTCCATGAGTAATGGCCTTATGGGCTGGGTCGCCGGAGGATTGGTGCTGGCCCTCCATAAAAAATGGTATAAGCTGGCCGGTTGGCTGGCTGGCAGTGTGCTTGCTATAGTACTCTATTTCTATAATTTTCAAAGCGCAAGCCGTACCGGCGAGAGTCTAGCCTATAGTCTGGCACATCCGCTACAGGCGTTAGCTGCTCTTTTTACGTTCACAGGGGGGCTGTTCGACTTTTTACCGGCCGTCAAAAACGTATGGCGGTACGCTCCGCCAACAGTGGGTGGTGTGGTGCTGGCCATCCTGGTGTTAGGCCTGCTTTACCGTATGAATCGAAACTTGTGGACGGTTAACGCTGAACGGGTGGACGAGCGTTTGCAGAAGCGACGGTTGTTTTTTAGTGGAGCCTATATTTTCTTTTACGGCAACGCGGCTATTATCGCCCTGCTGCGGCTTCGGTACGGCTATGATGTGATGGTTGTGAGCAATTACATGATTTACCCGGCGGTTCTGACAGCACTGGTCTACCTCAATATATTGAGTGAGTGCGTCACTTGGCGGGCACAGCGCTGGTGCCTTCGTATCGGGTTAGCAGGCAGCATATTGATCTGGCTGTTTACATACGGGTATTACTGGCCCAAAATGGCCTTTCGTAAAGAAATGTTGCTGACCAGTGCGATGAACCAGAAACATAATGATATTGGGCTGGGTGCTACCTGGGGAACCCCCTTCGCCGATGTGGCCCGTTCAATGATGCGGGAGTCCGTCAGCCGGGGTATATACCATTACCCCGACAGCTATATTACGCCAGTTGAACCGTTATTGATGTCGATGAACAGCACCGTAACGACTGATTCCTGTTTGTCGATGGACCTGTCTGGAGGAGGGGTAATTTATAAAACTGCCACGATGGCTAATGCGTACCCAACGGGTTTAGGCCAGGCGGCTATTGTTGTTAAGTCGAACCGGCACACAATCCTATATGCGTCTGAAACGCCCTTTACGTTTCGGAATTTCTGGCTGAACAAACCGGTCACATCGGCACATTCAGAAATCCTGACTATCGTACTGGCACCGGGGCGTTATCAGGTAGGCGTATTGACACCCTCACAACCAAGCCAACCAGTTCAATTCAGTTGCCAGTCGTTGACGATTCCCAAGTCGTTGACGATTCCCAAGTAATAGAAACCTGGTAGACTTAAACCGA
The DNA here is from genome assembly GCF_026391055.1 of Spirosoma sp. Taxonomy (GTDB): domain Bacteria; phylum Bacteroidota; class Bacteroidia; order Cytophagales; family Spirosomataceae; genus Spirosoma. The sequence continues at coordinate 141,925 of NZ_JAPLET010000020.1, forward strand.
TGCATAGGTATGGAACAGGATGCCTTTTCACCAGAGCAAACGTCGAACCGACGGGATTTTATGAAGGCGCAGTTCGTTGGCGGTCTGAGCGCATTGACCGCTACGTCTGGACTGGCAGCCGGAACCTATGCCATGAATATACCTGCTAAGGCCGAATCATTACCGCCTAAAACACTTCTCAAGCACTATCAGGCCTGTTTGGGCGGGCCTTTTCCAGCCTCAGTACCTTTGCTGTCGATACTTCGGGAGACGATGCAGAAGGATGGATATCGGATCGAGTCCATTACCTACCAGGTTGGGCAGAACGAACGGGTTCCAGCTTTGTTACTTGTGCCAGACCACGTAACGACTACCCGTCCGGCTCCGGGAATTGCCGTTTGGCATCAGCATAATGGTGAGTACCATCTGGGCAAGTCAGAACCGGCGGGACTGGCCGGAAACCCCATGCACCATACCGCCGTGGCACTGGTTCGCGAAGGATACGTGGTTTTGTGCCCAGATGCCCTTTGCTTCGAAGAACGGCAGGACCCGACCGGCAAGCTAAAAGGTGGCGACTATGAGCGTTTTGAGTTTTTGCGGCAGGTAGTACGCGGACGTAGTATGGCCTGGCAGAATGCGCTGGAAATGCGTCGGGCTATCGACTACCTGTCCGGACGTCCAGACGTAATATCTACTCGAATTGGCTGTTACGGGCATTCGATGGGCTCAACCCACGCCTGGCTGGCGGCTCCGCTTGATACCCGGCTGAAATGCGTAGTCGGGAACTGTTGCCTGCCAACCTACGAAGCCATCGAAGCCGAGCATCTATTACACTGCTTCCCCAATTTTGTTCCGGGTTGGTCTCAATACGGTGACACGCCCGATATTGCCGCACTCATTGCCCCCAGAGCCCTGCACCTTAATTTTGGTGAAGAGGATGGCGGCTCACCTATCGATTCCGTCCGACGTGGATTAATCCGCATTGAAAAGGTTTACCAGCAAGCGGGCGCATCGCAGAACTTCACCTCCTTTATCGAAGCCGGTAGAGGTCACGTTTTATCGGAGGCCATGTGGGAACACACGAAAGTGGTTTTCGCCCGGCATCTTGGGTAGTAAGTTGGCAAGTCAGTAAGTCAGTAAGTAGCTGACGCATCAGTAGCATTCGCGTCAGCTACTTACTAACTTACTAAAAAACTATTTAGCCGAAAAGTGGTAGACTGTTATGCTTCGATAGGTCTCGCCCGGCCGGAGAACCGTTGATGGGAAGTTGGGCTTGTTGGGTGAGTCGGGAAAATGCTGCGTTTCGAGGCAAATGCCAAAGCGTTTCGTATAAGCAACACCTTCTTTCCCTTTCAGGCCGTTCAGGTGGTTGGCCGTATAAACCTGTACTCCCGGTTCGGTAGTGTACATCGTCATGAGTCGGCCACTTTCCGGGTCGTGCACCGTCGCCCCCAGTCTGAGCTTGTTGGTGGGGCCATCAAGTACCCAGCAGTGATCGTAGCCCGAACCATATTTGATCTGAATGTTCGTCGTATCGTTTATGCGGGCGCCTACTACGGTAGGTTTGGTAAAGTCGAATGGGGTTCCTTTTACCGGTTCGATGGCTCCGGTGGGAATCTGACTGGCATCGGTGGGTAGGAATGAATTGGCTTTGATCATCAGCTCGTAGCCCAGCACATCCCGCTTCATGCCGGAAAGATTAAAGTAGGCATGGTTGGTCAGGTTAATAACCGTTGGTTTATCGCTAACAGCCTGATATGTAATACGCAGGGAGTTATCTTTTTGTAAAGTATAAGCAACCTGTACAGACAAAGTGCCGGGATAGCCTTCTTCGCCATCGGGAGAGGTGTAGGTGAGTTTGAGCATTGGTTGATCCCCGTCTACAGGCGTGGCATTCCATAATTTTTTGTCGAATCCAACACGTCCACCGTGAATTTGGTTGCCCCGGTTGTTGGCGGCCAGCACATATTCCTTCCCATCCAGCGTGAACTTAGCCCCACCAATCCGATTGCCAAACCGGCCGATGATTGGACCCAGGCTAGGGGTACCTTTTAAGTAATCGGCAAAGGTGGGCATCCCCAGAATAATGTCTTCAAAGTTGCCTGATTTGTCGGGTGCAGTCATCGACACGATATACCCGCCATAGTTGGTGATTTTAACGGTCATGCCAGCCGCGTTCCGAAGCGTGAACAGGTCAGCGTCACGACCATCGGGAAATTTTCCAAAGAGTGATTTTTCAATACCAGCCATTTTTTTGATCGGTGGGGTAGGCTTCGGTCCGGCATAGCTGTTTAACAGGCCTAATACCAGATTGATAAATAAGGCAGAAACAAAGAATTTCATGGATGTGCGGGTTTAGGTCTGCACTATGTTTACTCTAAGTAGAGATTATAATTCATTTACTGTGTTTCTGCTCGACAATTTCCATAAGTTTGACAGGAAGCTGTAATAGATAAAAAAGCCCCCAACTCGGTTATGAATCGGGGGCGGTCAATCAAATCTGGTACGATGCTTTACTTCAAAATAGGCTCCAGCGCGGCCCAGTTCTCGTTCATGTAATTTGTATATATTCGTTGGGATTGCCCGTTTGCGATTGAGTATACCCGTTTAGCCGAATGAGCCAGACTCGGCTTATGCGTAATCAGAAGAATGGCCATTTGCGGACGTACATTCTGGAGTAGATTCATGACAAATTGCTCGGTATTTTTATCCATAGCCGCCGTTGGCTCATCGAGGAGCAACAACTGAGGTTTTTGATAGAAAGCCCGCGCCAGCGCGACCAGTTGCCGCTGCCCTCCCGATAAATTGATGCCCTCCTCGCCCAGCAAGGTTAGATAGCCCTGCGCAAAGGTTTCGAAGTAGTGATCGAAGCCAAACTCCTGGCAGAAGCTAACAATTTGCTCCGCGTCTGTAGCCGTATCACCCAGGCCTATGTTGTCGAGTAAGGTGCCGTTAAATAGCTTGATGTGTTGGGGAACAACGCCAATGGATTGTCGCCACAGAGCCGTATCTATTGAATGCCAGTCGGTCCCATTCACCATGATTTGTCCGGACTCAGGTGTGTAAAAGCGTTGGATCAATTGAAGCAATGTACTTTTTCCATGCCCACTCTCGCCAAACAGGGCAATCATTTCCCCTTTTTGAATAGACAACGAAATGTTTTCCAGAAGTAATGGCCGTCCGGCAAAACGAAAATTCAGGGCATCGATCGTGAGTGATTCAAAACGAAAGTTTGGCACACTTGTTTGGGTTGCTTTTGGATATTCGGGATTAAGATGAGCATATTCATACATTCGCTCAAAGGCGACATTGGCTTCCTGAATCTGAAGATTTGTCATTGCCAGACTGGCTACAGCCGGTAAAATGCTGCCTACGACCGTTAAAATCGCCATCATCTCACCCAATTGCAGTGACTTGTCAACAACCAGAAAAGAGGTAACGGCCAGTAACCCGGCAATCAGCAAGATACTGATCAACTCGGCCGACAAGTTTAGACGCAAGCCAACGGTTGTCAGGGAATAGACCTTATTCTGGAAATTACCATAAACCGCTTTCGTAATCGTGCTAAAAAAGGCTTCCCGATTTGTTGCCTTGATCACGTCTATGCCCTGAATGGTATCGACATAATTACTTTCAGTATGGGCCGATGCCGCCATAACCAGTCGCTGCCCGTCGATGATGCGCTGGTGATATCGCCAAACCAATCCACCGTAGAGCGGAATACTGAGCAAACTAAGCAGTCCGATCCACACCGAAAAGGTAAACAGGTATCCCGCCGATACCAGCACGACGAGTACATTGATGACCACCGTACCCGTGAGGTGGCTAATGGCTCGCTGAATACGGCCCGTGTCATTCAGCCGGGCAATGAGTTCGCCGGTTTTTCGGCTGTCGAAAAACGACTTGGGTAGGTATAATAAGGCTTCATAAAATCTGTTGATGATACGATTGTTGAAATCACGGCTTTGCCGATTCAGCAGAAAATCCCGTAAATAACTGACCACAGCCCTCGCCACCAAAAGAAACGTTAGCAGTAATAATCCCAACATCAGTCGGTTGGATTCGTGTTTGGGGAGAATGTCGTCGATGAGCTTTTGTGAAAAAATGGCCGTCGATAAGCACAGTCCGGCCGTTATAATGCCTAAGCCGGTCGAAATGGCCAGCAATGGCGTGTCGTCGCTGATGAGGCTCAGCAACCAGCGACGTTTGGCTTTTTGTTCATCCTGCTGCCGCTGTAAGGTGGCATTGGGGGTTAGGGTCAATAGTATTCGTGACGACCAGAGGCTGGCTAATTCGCTGGTTGTATAGGTAAGTAACCCCTGCGCAGGATCGCCTATGATGAATAGTTGCCGGGTGGCATCCCAGCCGTAACAGACAATATAATGCTGGAGTCGCTGTCCGGTTGGTCCGTTGTCAATGATCACGTGCAGAATAACCGGCTCGCTGATATCGGTCTTTAGGTTTTCAATGGAGTCAGCTTCCATCCCCTCGGCATCGAATCCAATTTGCGAAGCTGCCTGATAAAGCCCCAGCAGCGAGGTGCCCTGTGGGTCGGTGCCGCTGAGTTCCCGTAACCGTTCCAACCGACTATATCCCCCGTAATACGCCAGCAGCGAAGCCAGGCAGGCAACACCGCAATCGGCCTGCCCCTGCTGCCGAACGATCGTTTTTTCGATGTATTTGTGGGATTTCATACGATGGGATGGTTAACAAACTGAACCAGTAGGCAAAACAGTAGCAGCAGAACAAAAATCGTCTGTTCCATAGTGGTTGGGAGGCTGGAAAAATAGTGTTGGTTAGAGATGACGGGCAATGGCTTCGATACTGGTTTCGCCCCGGAAGCGTTTGGCCAGTGAACCATCAGCATGGTAGATGAGGACGTCAGGAACAGCCGCAAAGCCGAAGGTTTCATAGGCTGCTTTTCTATCCATGTGGGCTACCTGCACTGTGGGCAGTCCATTGAGTTGATGCACCCTGGCAAACGTGGCCAGAGCGGGTAACGGTGCCGACGAAAGCATAATGACCCGGGCGGAGCTTAGTGAAGATGCCTTTCGGCGAAGTTCATCGGCTTCGCGTTGGCAGTGGTCGCAATCGGGGTCGAAGTAGATAAGTACCGCCGGGCGATTGCCTAGGGCCGCTTGGTTTATGGCTGAACGGTTGATGGTATACGCGTTGAAGGCTGGCAGTGTCTGGATTCGTCCGGCGGTTTCCTGTTTGCGGTGCAGCTTAGTCGTGAATTCCCAGCTTAGATAGGCAATCAGGCCAGCTACCAACAGAGGCAATCCCCATTTTAGGTACGTTTTCATGATAGACTAACGGTTAAGAACATGACAAAAACAACCCAAACCAGTAAGCCCGACCCGTATGAAGCCGCCACCAGCCCAAAGGCTTTAGGCATAGGTGTTTCGATAACTTGTGAAACGCCGTAGGCCAGTACCAGCCAGTAAGCCAGTTCAAACAGATTACCAAGTTGTAAGGGATACGCCAGCCAGGGGGCTATGGCGGTTGGCTCGAAGAAATTGAGCATACTAAGCGGATAGAAATACTGCAAGTCCTGAAGACTATAGTCCTGCTGCACAAACAGAAACCAGATTAATTTCACTACCGCTGGAAAGAGTAACACCAGTTCTGCCTGAACGACCACCCGGAAAAAGGATTTAAACACCCACCGATCAGCTACGAAGTAATAACCCAGGCTGATGCAGGAAGTGACAAGGGAAAATTTAAGCAGATTGAAGAGAGGTATGATGCAGTAACCCAGCCACGACCATTCATGATTTTGAGCAATAGTTTTCTGAATTTGCTCATACGTCATTTGTTCCGCAAGTGCGTTGAAATAAAGCTCGTCGGAAAAAAGCAGATGTTGACCTGCGAAGGTAAGTAGAAGGCTAACCACGGTAATGACGCTAAATAGCAGCCAGCCATTTTCTGAAGAAGGACGTTTTTCGACATCCTCAATTGATAGGGTGTTGGAAAGGTTCATCTTCTTAATTCAAGATTATTTGGCGGACATTTTTTTTAAAAACGGATTATTCTTTTTCCTGGCTCGATTCCCGATACTAGCAGCAATGATTATGAGAAGGACAATGAGTGTAGTGGTCATTCTTTCTTTTTGTTAAAATATAAATCAGCTATAATACTAGCAAGGCTAATAACGATCATAAGAATGATGCTCAATGTGGACATTTGACCATCATTTTTTAAATAATCTATTAAAAAATATGTAGCCAAAATAAGGCCGGAAAAGATCCTAATTGTTTTTAGTTTTGGCATGAGAAGTTAGTTTAGTTGTTTAGAAGAGGATGCAAAAACTTATATCGTTCTTACATCCTCTTATCACCCTAATGCATTTTATTCCAACAGCCGACAGCCATACCTCCAACCATAAGACCCATCATAGGAGTGGCCCATATTAATGTAGCACCAGCAGCTATGGTAAGTACAGTGCAGTCGGCCCAATTTGGTGTTATTTTGCCGCCTTGAATGCTCTCCATTCTCTCTAAAATTAATTTGCTCATTGCATTGATTTTTTGAAATGGAACGTAAATTTTATACTATTTATAAAGCAATTTTGATACGCCCCAACCTACACAGAATGATGTGACTGGTAGATAAGCTAAAGCATATCCCCACTTTAATGCGGATGAAATTGTACAAGCTGCGGTAACGGTATCTCCCCAATTGTCGCCACCCTTAACTCTCGAGAAAGTAACCTCTTCTATCGTAAGTTTTTTCATGTTTAATAGTTTTGAAGAAATTATTCTTTACCTACTCTTTTTCAGGCTTTTCGGCATCCGCCTTTGTTGCGCGTCAACGAAACAAAAGTGGAGGATGAAACGGTCCCATGCATGAGCAAGGTTACCTATTTTAAATGGGTAACCTTGCTCATTTTTATATAGGTAAGATTACCCATAACTTACCTGTATAATCCTAAAAAGGGCTTTATTCCAGCAGGGCCAGTAGCTGTTTCCGGTGCGTAAGGACAAAGCGGGTCAGGCTACCGGGGCCGCCACTAATGGCTAGTTTCTGAGAGATTTTGGCCTTGTGGTTGTTTACGGTTTTTTCGCTGATAAACAGAATAGCCGCAATCTGTGGGCCGGTTTTTTCATCCGTAGTCAGTTTGAGTACACGTCGCTCACTGGGTGTCAGTTCGTGCCAGCCAGGTAGGGGTTCTTTCGCCTGATAACCGGAGTGCGTTTCCAACAAAGAAGATTGATAAAAACGACCAGCTTTTAGCGTAAGCAGGCAGTCGGTTAGTTCATCGAGCGAACAAAGCACGTCGAACTCCAGATTGTCCAGGATTGCCCACAAGTGATTGTCCATGACTGGTTCCAGGGTCAGGCAAACAACAATTAATGTCTGCGGACAAGTCGATCTTATGGTGGTGAATAGGGCAGCGTCTCCGAGGTTTTCGTTTGTTATAAGCACGAAGCCTGGCTGTTGGTCTAAGATCTGCTCCTTAAGAAGCGATGCATTTACTGAGGGTGTTCGCCAGTTCAACGCAGCTTTGTCTGTAGCTGCAGCAATTTTTAATAGGATTGAACGACGGTGGCATAAGGCAAGTAAAGACATACATACATACAGTATGGTAATTTGGAATGTTAGAACTGGTAGCGGATTGGCTGCTAAACTATAAAAATTTTGTATTCAAAAAATTAAATAAAGTTTATTTTTGTCATTGCTATTTTGCACGTTATAGAACTAGTGAACTATGACCTTTGTGTGACTTAGCGCCATCTAGTCTATTGCTCAGAGCGGTAATCGAACGGTGGGAGAAGGGAATTTTGAGAGGTGCAATGCGAACATGTGGAAATAAATTGAATCTACTTCTGATAAATTAACAGAGCCGATATTGAGCTAACGAAAAAGGGCCTGAGTTTAAACTCAGGCCCTTTTTCGTTAGCTCAATATCGGCTCCAGGGCCGCTCGGTTTTCTTTAAGCCATTCATGTATATCGGTGACTATTTCGCGGATGCCCAGCTCTGGTTTCCAGCCCGTTAGATTCGTGACGTTGGTATTGTCAGTGATATACAGGCGAATGTCGGCGGCCCGGTTTTCGGCAACTTGGTTAATCGGGATCGTTTTACCCGTTATTTCCTGACAGATTTTGGTCAGCTCCTGGAGGGAGGCACTGCTTTCTACACCACCACCCGCATTCAGAATCTTACCATCAACAGCGTCTAAATGGTGTAATTCCCAGTCGATTAGCCGATAAAGGTCGGCGATGTGGAGCATGTCGCGGGTTTGTTTGCCGGTACCACCGTACCCAATATACGCCAGTTGCTGTTCGAAGAAGTGCTTGGCAATCCAGAGCACCATCACACCCTGATCGACCTTACCCATTTGCCACGGACCGGTGATCACACCGCAACGGTTAATGACCGTTTTCAGTCCGTAAAACTCGTTGTACTCCTGAATCAGCAGCTCCGAAGCTAGTTTAGTTGTGCCATAAAGCGACCGGGCACCGTCGAGCGGAAAATTCTCGGCAATGCCTTTTGAGGATACACCCGGCACGGGTTGATCGTCTGTTAGTACAAAACGCGTGTCGGCCTCCTCGAAATTGAGGGTTTCGATGGTTTTGATCGGATACACGCGGCTCGTCGACAGGAAGATGAAGTTAGCCTTATGCTTCAGCGTGTAATTCAGGCAGTTAACCGTACCGAAGAGGTTCGTGTTGATGAGGTAGTCGGGCGTACCGTCCAGACCCGCCAGTACTGAAGGCTCTGCGGAGGCCTCAATCACAGTATCGACGGCGGGTAGCGCGTCAAAATCTTCTTTATTGCGAATATCGCCGTGCAGAAACTCGATACCTGCGGCTTTCAGACGGGCCAGGCTTAGTTCGGAACCGCGACGTTTGAGATTGTCAAGCGCAAAAATCTGGTACTGCGGGTAATTCTGTTTGAGCGAAATGGCGAGCGATGCACCAACGAATCCGGCACCGCCGGTAATGAGAATTTTCATGATTAAGATGTGATGCGTTTTAACTGCACGTTTTCGACCGGGCGAATAACGAGGGGTACTTTCTCGACTTTTACCGAACTGCTGTCCAGACCAAACCAGCGGTCTTCCGGCGTCGTGAATCCTTTAATGGTGAAGTACAGGTTCATGATGAACCGCTCCCGAACGGGAAGTTCATTTTCAAACGATAGGAATTTCTCCAGCACCACGAAACGGAAGTCGCCAATAACATTCTGCCGACTCAGCGATTCGTAGCGGCTCGTAATGTCCACCTCCTTGTTTTTTACCATGTCTTCAATCACTTTCCGGAAGAACAGGTTAATGCGCTGTTCGACCCGGAAACCAAGTTTGAACGTCACTTTATAGGCATCGTCGGGCGCAATGGTGTTGACTTTATATTCCATCGTGTACGGGTCATCGGTCGTATCGACGTGGACGAACCAATAGATATCGGCGCGTTTGGGACGTTTCTGAAAGATGGAATAGATGATTTTCGACTCGATTTCCGACTGCCGGGCCGCGTTACTCATGAAGACGATGTGCGTAGCGTATTTCGGGATACTAATGTCCCGGCTAAGTTCTTTGATCGCCTGGGTGTACTGGTCGATGCGGACGTACTCCGTCAGGCGAAGTTTGATCTGGAAGGCCTGTAGCCAGATGTACATCACCCCGGCAATGGTAGCTCCAATCATGACCGATACCCAGCCGCCGTGCGGGAACTTGATCAGGTTGGCAACCAGAAAGGAGCCTTCAATGCCCAGATAAACCGTCAGGAACAGGACAACCCACCAGGCCTGGTACTTGTGCGTGTACAGATAATACGACATCAGCAGAGTAGTCATGAGCATGGTTAGGGTGATCGCCAGCCCGTAAGCGGCTTCCATGTTCGACGATTCGCGGAAGTACAGTACCACGCCTACACAACCTGCCCAAAGCAGCATATTTACGCTTGGTACATACAGTTGTCCTTTCTGAACACTTGGGTAGCGAAGTTGTACTTTAGGCCAGAAATTGAGCCGAATGGCCTCACTGATGAGTGTAAATGAGCCGCTGATGAGTGCCTGACTGGCAATAACGGTGGCGGCTGTAGCTATGACGATCCCGATGGTCAAGAACCAGGAAGGCATAACTTCGTAAAACGGAATACGGTCGTTGAGAACTTGTCCCTGCTGACTAATCAGCCAGGCACCCTGTCCAAAATAGTTGAGAATCAGGCAGGACTTTACGAATACCCAGCTTACCCGGATATTAGACCGGCCGCAGTGGCCCATGTCGGAATACAGCGCTTCGGCACCGGTTGTACACAGGAAAACGGAGCCAAGTAACCAGAAACCACCCGGATATTCGGACAGAAGCCACCAGGCGTAATAAGGGTTTGCGGCCGCCAGAATACCCGGATCATGCGCAATCTGAATGGCACCGAGCGTACCCAGCATAACAAACCATACCAGCATGATAGGTCCAAAAGCGGTACCCACCACATTGGTCCCAAAGGCCTGAATTAGGAAGAGTATCGTGAGAATAGCAATGACAATCTCAATGATCTCCGTAGGGGTAATAGCAGGATAGAGAAGTCGTAATCCCTCAACTGCCGACGAAACGGAGATAGGCGGTGTAATAATCCCATCGGCGAGCAGAGCGGCCCCCCCAATAATGGCCGGTAGCGTAAGCCAGCGGGCATGTCGCCGAACGAGTGCATATAAAGCAAATATGCCACCTTCTCCCCGGTTGTCGGCCCTAAGGATCAGGACCACATATTTGACGGTTGTCTGGAGGGTTAATGTCCAGAGAACGCAGGAGAGTGCGCCACGAACCACATCCGGTCGAATCACATTTTCGGCTCCAATAATAGCCCGAAGTGTGTATAATGGCGATGTACCGATATCGCCGTAGATGATACCCATTGCCACCAGCAAGCCAGCGGCCGTAACGGTGTCCAAATGTTTCTTATCTTCCATAAAATAGGCTTACGCCTTCTTGCCTTACGAGCGGGTCAAAACGGCGCAAAGATAACCGATGTTTGCCTTCTTTGCTGTTTTTTAGCTAAAAGTTAGCACCAGACAGTATCTGGGTAATGTGTTGAAAAAGGTAATTTTTATAATACTGAGGACCGAACAAGGTGCAGTGTAACGAATAGCTAACCGAATTTCAGCACCCCATATACAAACGAAAAATGCAAGTCTGCCATTTTGTGAATTGATTGAAGAATGTGCTTTTATACAGCCCGATTGCCCTAAAAAATGCAGTTAAGTAAAACCGAATTATGGAAAGCGACGTAAGTAGACTGTTTTATAGAACAGGCTCTATGGGGTTTGTTTAATTAGGTGTGTTTGGCAGATGGCTCGTTTGGTAAGCGGGCCATCTCTTTTTGCTGCTGCAGGCCCGGCTCAGCACCCGTGCGCTTACTCTCACATAAGGTTGCCGACAGCCTACTATGGCAATGTGCCAACGGAAGAATAGTTAAAATGTATATAATGAAATGTTATAATTTGTATGCATTCCTTTTTCAAAAGCTAATTAAGTGTTGCTTTTTAGTTGTGTTTTCATACCGATAAAAAAATAAATAAGAAATATTTATATTAAAAGTTATCCATACTATATATTGCTAAGTAGTACCCGTTACTTACTCCATGCCACCCTTATCGTTAAGTGAGAATAGACTCGAACAATTTATTGACGAGTTAAGTCACCTGCCATCCTATTCGATAGGCCGAGCTGCTGATAATCAGCTTGTTCTTTCAGATAGTAAAATTAGTGGGCATCATGCCCGATTGATTTATTGTACGCCCTCAACGTTCATTCTTGAAGATCTTCACAGTAAAAACGGCTCTTACGTTAATGGCCTGAGAGTTACCCGAAAGGTAGTGGGTGAGCAGGACCTGATTCGACTTGCCGAAACAGAGATGATCTGTCAGCAACTAATCGCTTTGTTGGCTGACAAGGCCGTCCGGCCACTTGCCAAAGCGCAGCCGCAGCCCGTTGTCACCCCGGAAGCTCCCCGGCCACCAGCCAAATCAACAGTAGCAGCACAGCCGCTCGATTTCACTTCTTCTTTCACAGCGTTGAAACTGGTTTATGAGCAATACCCCCGGCTACGTCGGGATTGCCGCAACCGGGAGAAAATGATTCGAACGGGTAGCGTTATACTTTCCTCCATCGTGGGCATAAGTGCCGTGCTGTCTACTGGCGGAGGTGCGTTGCCCTTTATTCAGATTATGTCGGGGGCGGGGCTGAGTGTGCTCATCCCTACGCTCAGCTCTACGCTGCTGTCGACCGACGAGAAACTGGAAATAATCGATAGGGAGTACCGTGACGTGTACAGGTGTCCGAATCCGGCCTGCCGCGATCCATTCGGTACACGCGATTGGGACCTTCTGGCCGCACAAAAGACTTGCCGCCGTTGTCAGGCAATCTGGGTCAGCTAAAAAAAAATTGCCTTTCCGACTCACCTTTTTTGGCCGGAGCAGATATACCGGCAACTTTCAACACATAGTTTCTATCGACCATGTCACAGCTTTCTAATTCAACCGATTCACCAACGGACGCTTATTCCATGCCACAAGCTACCACACCCGCCAAGTCAGGTCTTAGCACCAACCAGAAAAAATTACTGGCCATCTCCTCCGCTACCTTATTGATGGGCGGGGCGGCCTGGGCCATAACAAGAGGGCCAGGGAAGTCTATTGATACGACTAGTCCAACTGATTCAGATCCAGCAGGATCCACCAACGGAGCCAGTACCTCAACTCAACCAGTTGCTTTACCGACGGATATCGACGCATCCGGTAAAGTAGGCGACACCATGTCTTTCGAGCAGGCCTTTGAAACGGCTCGTAAAGAAGTGGGCGTAGGTGGGGTTTTCAGCTGGCACGGACGCTGGTACAATACCTTCGAGAAAGAAGAGTGGAGCAGCCTTTCTCTGGAACAACGTCAGGAATTCACGGAAATGATTACACAAGAGGAACTGCCCGTTAGGCCTTACAGACAGACAGTGGCAGGTGCTCCCGCGACACATTCCTCAACCGAAGCCGCAGAGCCAACCATTATTGAAGGACACTTAAATGGCCAACGCGTTATGGGGCTCGATTTCGACCAGGATGGCGTTATTGATACGCTGGTGATGGAAGGGGCCGATGGGTATACCTACCGGATTGTTGATGCCCGTGGTGATGATGGTCTGGATACAATCATGCGCTTTGACTCATTGAACGGCGAACTGGTAGAAATTGAAAGGATTGACAAACCATTTGTGTTGAGCAACGATCAGTTTAGCCAAGGGCTGGAAGCCAGTATGGGCAAAGAAGTGGTCGATTCAATCCTTGAGCCAGAGCTGGTTGATCCTACACCTGCACCCGCAGCCCCCGCAGACGACCATCTCCTGAATGAAACCGAAGGGGATGACGACACCGTGTATCTGGCCGATTCCCATGAGCCCGACGATACCTACGTCAACGATGGAGATGTACACGACATGGACGAGTAACAGGCATGAGCGTATTTAAAACAACACTGATCAACTGTCGGCAGTGTGGCCGTCGAATTATGGTTCGTGCTGCCGACACCGAACGCGGCTCAATTGTGTGCTCGCACCTTGGTTGCGGGGCCATCAATACCTTGTCTGCTGGTTTTCAGTATGACGAGAACATTGTGCGTGGCTTGCCCGCTTTTGGGCAGCTAACTTACTTGGGCGATTCTCAACTGATTTATTCACTCCAATTTGGACGAAATGTTATTGGTACGTCGGATTCATGCACCGTTCAGTTAGATCGGTTTATGCATAATGGCCGCTGTTTCATCAGCCGCCGACACAGCACCCTAACTGTCGCGTTCGATAAATGGACCGGTCAGTTACGCTACCACTTGCAGGATGGGGCCATAGATAATGATGGGAAAACGCATCAATATAGCCTGAACGGGACGAAGCTGAACGCTACACCCTTGCAGAAGACAGAAATTGTTGATGTGGAAAATGAAGGAATCGTTACCCTCGGTGGCGTTGATAGCTTTCGCCTGTCGCATTATGTGATTCCTTCAGCCATGCTCGACACTTACAAAGTCGAGCTGGATTTCAACCCCGACCGTACCCAATAACGTATGAAAATCTATCGAACATTTCCAATGGCTTTTTCGCACCTCGGCCAACGGACCAATAACCAGGATTACCTGTATCCAGATGTCGACAAGGCGACTGAGCAAACAGAGCTTTTTGTCGTTTGTGACGGAATGGGCGGGGCCGACAAGGGGGAAGTAGCCAGTAAGCTGCTCTGTGAGGCCGTAGCAGACTATGTTGTAACGATGGGCAATCCAACGCTGGATGCTGCCCACATACAGGTCATACTCAACCGAGCTTACGAGGCTTATCGTACTTATCTGATAGAGAACCCTTTGCTTAGCCGGATGGGATCAACGCTGGCGTTGCTGCAACTGCACCAACAGGGTGTTACCATCTGTCATATTGGTGATAGCCGGGTGTATCAGCTGCGGGCAGGTCAGGTGATTTTTCAGACCAAAGATCACCGACAGGTCAACGATATGGTGGAGGCCGGTATCATCACGGCCACGCAAGCCCTAACGCACCCCTGGCGAAATCGGCTGAGCCGGGCAGTCATGGCAAGTGTGACGGATAAGGAAGGTGAGCCGGTAAAACTGATAGCCGATATCGTTACACTTACCGATGTTCAGGCGGGCGACTATTTCTTTATGTGCACCGATGGCGTTCTCGAAGCCGTCGATACGTATATTCTGGAAACCGTACTGGCCAGCAACATGCCCGACCAAGCCAAGTCGGAGTCATTGCAGGCCCTCTGTAGTGCGCACTCGAAAGATAATTACTCCGGTTATCTGATCGGTATTAGTTATGTAACTCACACCGATTCGGCGCAGCCTATCCATACCGTCACAAATTATGCTGACTAATTTACTCCTGGGGTTGAGTTTGTTACTGCCTGCTCAGCAACGGGCGTTTGCCGGGCAAACCTATGCCGTTGTTGTTGGAATTTCCGACTACAAAGCGCTGTCTTATGCAACCGGCGATTTGCGGTTTGCCGATCGGGATGCCCGTCAGTTTGCGGCTTTCTTACAAAGTAAATCGGGTGGGAGCGTACCCGCTTCCAATATTCGGTTGCTGACGAATCGCCAGGCTACGCAGGCCGCTATTGAGCTGCAGCTTGCTGTGTTTCAGCAGGCTACGGAAGCGGATCGAATCATTCTTTATTTTTCGGGACACGGTATGCCAGACAGTTTTGTCCCCTACGACGTTGAGCCCGGCAAGCCCGATGGCTTACTCACATACCGGGATATAAAAACTGCCTTTTACCGCTCCGGCGCGAAAACAAAATTATGCATTGCTGATGCCTGCCTCTCGGGCGGTATGACCCGGAAGCTGACAACCCAGCGCGAAACCCAACAGATCGTTACCCCAAGCCAGACGGACCGCAGTAACGTAGCCATGCTGTTGGCCAGCCGGTCGACCCAATTGGCCGTTGAGGATAGTCGGCTGGCGGGTGGGGCCTTTACGTATTTCTTGCTGCGGGGCCTGTCTGGTAAGGCCGACCTTGACGGAAATGGTATTGTCACCATTAAAGAATTACATCAATACGTATCTCCGCAGCTGAAAAAGCGAACGCAGGGACGGCAAACGCCCATGTTTTACGGGCGTTTTTCGGATAGCCTGCCATTGGCCTATCGTTGACGAAAATCTGTAAATGAACTTTAACCGAACGCGATGAATCAACCGTTTACGACCTTTCAGGACTTTAAGAAACGCTACCCAATTCGCCCCAATGATGATGGGGCTTTGTTGGGTAGTGGCTCATATGGCAGAGTAATAAAAGTCGAAGATCAGCTGGAAACGGAGTGGGTAGCCATAAAGATCAGCGAGTTCAAGGGGAACGACACGAAATCCCTTCGAGCCGAAGTTGAACTGGCCAAGCGAGTGCCCCGGCAGGCTAACATAGCCCGATATGATGCCTGTTACCGACTTGAGACAGATACCAGCGTCAGCGATTTTGCGATCATGAAGTACTATCCCGATGGCAATCTGGCTGACTTATTACGACGGGAACCCCTCACACCCACCCAAAAGTACGACATCACGAAAGGCATTTTGCTGGGGCTTCAGCATCTGCACAAAAACCGGATTGTTCACCGTGATTTTAAACCGGCGAACATCCTGATATCGCGTGATAATGCCGGGCGGTTTATTCCGAAAATTGCTGATTTCGGTCTTAGTAAACTGGTGAGCGACGATGAACTGGATAGCTCGGATTTCGACCTGAGCGATGGACGCGGTACGCCATCCTACAAAGCCCCAGAGCAGATTGAAGGGAGTCGGGTGAGTTTCAACCTCGACTTATGGGCTTTTGGCGTCATTCTGTACGAGCTAATGACGGGCGAAAAACCATTTCGGTCCGACCTGCGCAACAGCAGTGAGCAGTCTGTTCGGCGGGAGATCGAAAAGAAAATTATTACCGTTCAGCTACCCGCCCGCCTTGACCAGATTGCCGAACCGTACCAGGCCATGATTCGCCGGTGTTTAGTACGGGATATTCACGAACGGGTTCGCAAAGAGGCCGAATTACTGGACTTGCTGGATTCTATTCCGCAACAACTGGCCGATGCGCGCGCGCTGCTTAACGAACAACGGTACGAAGAGGCCATTTATCTATTTGACCAGATACTTGCCAAACGTGAACAGAATGCCGAAGCACTGAGCGGGATTGAGCAAAGTAGAAAAGCGATTCAGGAACAGAAAATTAAGGAGTTGCTCGACGAAGCCGAACGGCTGGTTGCACAACAGCTTTTTGAACCGGCTAAAAGCTGCTACGAACAAGTGTTGGGCAGTGAGCCAACGCATGAAGCGGCCATTCGCGGGTTAGCCTTTTGCATCGAGCAGTTGAGACCTCAGGCAAAGCCTCAACCGAAAACTGAGGAACCTGAGTTGACCGATGCGTATGTAGAGGAGCGTACCGATGTGTTTGACGAGCCGGGCTCACCCGTCATCAATCTGCCGGTTGCCAAACACAAACCAACTGTCGAGACCTACGCACAATTACAACGGGCAGCGACTCCATCTGCTCAGTGGGAAGCCGCACCACCAGTACCTGTTTTGCCGCCTGTTGTAAGTACACAAGTACCGGGGCGGACTTTTCCGTGGACGGCTGTCGTTCCAGCAGCTATCGTGGTGGCTGCGCTGGTTTGGTACATCAACCCATTTAGCGCAAAAACAGGCCACTCTGAAAAGCCACACAGTGTATCGGTCGCGGGTATTGGACCGGGTGCTGTTACTAAAACGGAATCTTCACCAGAGCGTTCGCAAACAGGTGCAATAGAACCCATGCCTGGTGAGACAAAAGAGTTACTGGCTACCCGTATAGATGTTGCTTATGCCAAAGCCAGGCTGGCTTACCATCGCAAAGACTATGATCGGGTAATCGAACTGACTAACAGTGCCTTACTGCTTGACCCCTCCCGAAAAGATGTGGCTTCACTGTATAAAGCCGCCATCGACGCGAAGAAAGCCGTATCTACAAATCCGCAAATTGCCCCGGTGACGCCACCAACCGAATCTCCCAGACAGTCTGCGCCTGAAGAGACTAAACCCGATGAAGCCAAAACTACTGAAGATGCCAACAGCAAACGGCTGAAAGAAAAGCAACTACAACAGGAGACGTACGATCAACTCATTGAAGAAGGAGTCAAAGCCATAGGTGGGAATAATAAAGCAAAGGCCATATCGACCTTCAACAAAGCGCAGTCATTCGCGAAAGAAAATGAACTAAGTACTGCCAAAGCCGATGGAGTCTACACATTTGTGCTGGGTAAAGGCAAAAGTTATTTTGATCGAGAAGAATTCGATGGTGCTAAAGGTTGGTACTTGGTAGCACAAGCCTTGAAAGACACCGAAGAAGTCAGACGAAAAATTAAACAATCCACAAACCAGTAAAATCAATTCTATGCATAAACTAATACACCCGTTCATCCTGCTGTTGTTGCTGACTGTTTTTCTGATGCCTTCCCGGCGAGTGATGGGCGGAAGCCGTGAGACGGCCAAAACCATTGTTGTCGACGAGGAATATGACCGCTACCGAAAAAGAGGGGATGATTTATTTAAAGAAGGCAAGTATTTAGAAGCCCGCCGACAGTATCAAAACTGCCTCGAAGTACCGGGCTTTGAAAACGACACCTACGCCAAAGAGCAAATACAGGAATGTACGACCGGACTAGCTTTACGTAAGCAGGCCGATGATGCCTTTGGGCAAAAGAAAATAGCTGAAGCGCTCAACTTTCTGAATCAACTTTTGAATTTAAACCCTGAGGACCGCATCACTAAGGAGCAGTTTGCAGACCATTACGAGCGTGAAGGTAACCAACTTTTCAACCAGAATAAGTATCGTGCAGCCAGAGATAGCTATACGAAAGCGCTCAGCTACACCGCTTTGCCCACCCGGCGGGAGACGATTCGTCTTCAGATTCAAACGATCGACAAAATTTTAAAGCCATCAGTTGTTCCAAAAGTAGTAACGGGTCTGGTAGCGGTTGGTGCCGGGGCCTATGCCCTGCTTCTCAGGAATGATTACAACTCGAAATTCAGCGCCCTCAATCAGATCAGCCAAACGGCCGACCCTACGGGTAGCGGCATCATTGCCGACCCAAATGCCTATCGGCAGTACAACGAGGCCTACAGTGCCGCCGAAGCAGCCCAACAGAAAAACGGCTTGTTTAAGGCCTGCGTTGGTGTGGCCGCCATAGCCACCGTCGCGGAATTGTACCTGTTGCTTCACAAGACTAAGCCGCGTACCAGCGCATTGCAATGGAGGTCGTCGTCGCAGTCGTGGGGCCTGGCCGTTGGTTACACGTTTTAAAATCCTATTCATACCATACAAACTTCTTACCCGTAATGAATCGCTTATTTACATGTATACTTTGCTTTCTGCTCGCCTGTTGTAGCGGAGTAATGATTTTAAGTTGCAACCCGTGGGACTTACCAACTAAAAAGTCGCAGCGCGAGTGTGTTAAACCATCGGGCACGCTCAATGCCCAACCTCAACAGCGAATTGTGGATTTTTCAATCAGTGGCGGCAGTGGTACCATCGATAAAGTGGTTTGGGATTTTGGCAATGGCTCTACTGCCACCACTACCGGCCTAACGACTAAGTACACGTATCCAGCCAATGGTACGTATACCGTGAAGACTACCCTGACAAACACCTGCGGTCTTGAAACCACACTTCAGCAGGTTGTTACGGTAAGCGATGCGGTGAAGCCCACAGTAACGTTGCAGGCTATTACTGCATATTCGGCCACCACAGCAGTAGCAGGAATGTCCATAACATCCAATGGCAACGCACCAATTATTCGGTATGGGGTATGTTATTCAACTGTCAAACAATCACCGGAAGTCGATGCAGATCCAACGCAGTCGTTCACAACTACAGCTCCACTCAATACCGCGTTGTCGGTTTCGCTAACGGGGCTTCAGCCAAATACACTGTATTACGTACGAAGTTTTGCGGTGAACTCCGCTGGGATAATTGGTTATAGTACGGTACAAACATTCCAGACCGGGCAGAATCCGGTGGTGGCTGTAAACGGCACTGCGAGTGTAGGTATTACAACGGCTGGGATTAATTTCATTGTATCAAACCTTGGTAATCCGGCAGCCTATGAGTTTGGTATCTACTACTCCTCTACTACCAGTACACCGGATGTGAACAGTCCGGCTGCCAAAGTTGCCAGCCCGTCAGTAGGGAATCCTATAGTCATTACACTTAATGATCTGACGCCCAGCAAAACATACTATTATCGGGCGTATGCCAGACTGTCATCCGGCGAAATAATCTATGGCCCTATTCTGTCCTTTACAACCCAGGCCGATCCTGTATCCCTGGATTTAATTGCCTCCGTATCGTTCAATGATAAATCGCTTCAGGATGTTAGTGGCTACAATAACCACGTGAAACTGGTTGATAATGCCACCTTTACAACGGATCGTAAAGGGCGGGCAAATTCGGCTATTCTACTCGATGGCTCGGGCGATTATTTCTACATGGATGACAATAACACGCTGAATCCGGATGCTATGACCGTTAGTTTGTGGATTAAGCCGGAAGCCATAGCAAGCATCAACGGACGAATGCAGATTTACAATAAATCCCGCTTCAGCGATGGCCTGCCCCAGACCTATAGCTCCTTGATTAAGCTGGAAAATGACAGAGGTCCTGCTTATACGTTCATGACGGATATTAAACAAAATAGCAATTGCGAAGGTGGAAAGGGCTGGCAGGATCTGGAGTTTACCAGTCCGATCGTCCTGAATACCTGGTATCACCTGGTATTTACCTACAGCGGCCGGTCGGCGCGAATGTACTTTAACAACGTTCTCGTCTTCAGGAAGGATGATTTTCCCGCCACCACAATCGACAAATGTCCCGGTGGGGAGCTTAAGTTTGGTGCACAGTATCAGTCGCTTCCGTGGTATTTTAAGGGTGCTATGGACGACATTCGTATTTACAAACGGGCAATTACGGACGCCGAAGTTGAAACGTTATTTAAACAGTAAACCAGTTTACTGAATCTTAGTTAACACCTGTTTGGCCAGTGAATTGAACGGATGGGCTCTGTTCGTGCTGATTTTTGTCAGCATGGGCAGAGCCTTCTCTTTTTGGCCATTTTTGACATACGCCAGCGCCAGAAACCACTCCGCTTTTTGTCGGATGGTTAGCGAAGGGCTCGCCTGGGCCTTAGTTAATAACGGAATGGCTGCGCCGGGTTGTTTATTAGCCAGGTAACTCAAACCAAGAAAATAGTTTTTATAATGTACCGACTGTTTGTCGGCGGGGAGGGTTTTGAGCCGGGCGATTACCTCATCGTATTTACCCGATTTGTAATTTCTAAGTGCCTCCAGAAACTCGGTACGGGTAGAGGGTGTAAGCTCACCAGCCGGAAAGTCTTTCGTTAACTCAGTTGCCGGGTCAGATGCGAGTATTTCTGCGAAAGCGACATCCGTTTGTTGACTAGTTGTTTGCTGGTAAGTATAGTAGCCCGCTCCCAATACGACGACGATGGAGGCTGCCGCAGCCCAATACCGCCAACTGATGAACGGCCGGACAACGGACTGATCGGCCGGTGCTGTTTCAGTCCGCTCCAACTCCGCATTGTACTGGCTTTTTGCTTGTTCAAGTGCCCGTTCAATTCCCAGCGCCCGCAAGCCCATCCGGATGGTGCGCTGCCGGTCAACCTCCGCACGAAGCTCCGCATCGGCCAACAGATCACGCTCGAACGAGGCCCGGTCGGGTGCTGATAACTCGTTAGTTAAATACGCTTCAATAATCTCGTATTGATCTTCCGATAACTTCATAATCCTAGTTTTGTAGCGGTTTGCTGATAAAACGCTTTTAATTTTTCGGCACAGTCATAGCGCTTCGATTTAACCGATGACTCTTTCATGCCCAGGCGCTCGGCAATCTCCCGAAGGGATAAATCGTCGACATAAAACCACTCAATTAATTTTCGACATTCGTCTTTAAGCTGCCCTAACGACTGCCGGACGGCATTAACAACCTCCATTCGTTCCATATCTCTGGCTACATCCGTTGTATCAATGCTGTCGATGGTATCCGGCATAACGGCTCGTTTTTGGAGCCTGGCCGACTTTAGTTCCGTCAGCCATACCCGTTTACAGTATTCAAAAACAACGGTAGTGATCCGGGTGCCTGTCTGTAATTGATACTGGCCGGTTTCCAGGTTAAGCAGAAAACTCATCAGTCCTTTCTGAAAAGCATCTTCAGCATCCATCTCTGATCCACTATTTGTTAAAACCCAGTAGCGGAAAGACGGATACGTCTCAGCATATAAGAACGAATAGGCCCGCTCATCGCGACGGCTCAGGCCATCGAACAAGGCCTGCTCTGTTGAAAAAATAGGTAGTGGACGTATTGACATGGGAAAATTGGATGAGCGAAGATAGAACCTGAACGCATATCCTTTTCTCCAATGGTCAATTATTGATGTATAGGAGAGACCTGAAAAAGGTAAGTGATTGTATCCCTGATTAGGAGAAGTTATTGTTTTGGTATTTACAGATTTAAAAAAATATCATTTCGCTACTCACCTTCTGAAAGCTTCTCCTATATAGAGTTGAAGTTAGCGTAGCAGTAAGATATATGCCTATAGTATTAGTAGGTATTATTGTTGATAAAGACTACTAATTTAGCTTCTATCCACACTATAAATAAATACTTTTTTTAACTTTATACAATCATTAGTATACCCACCGAACCTTATATGATAACCTTCTGTCCAAAACTTGACTTTGTTCAAGTTCATACCGCTGAGACTCAAAAATCCATTGCGACTAGGTTGCTGTGGAATACACTCCTGCTGCTCTGCCGTTGGTAAATCTTCAACGTTTATCTCTATAAGCCTATTCAGGCGTTTGTTTTCCTCTTTTTTCTGAGTTCATCAGGTTTTCTCCGGAAGCAGACCTACGTGTGGACTTACGTGCCCTAACGCACTGCCTGTATGATCGATACAGAGCAAAAGGTAAGTGCCTGTTCATCTGAACGAGCTACTTCGATATGCCTACGAGTTGGGTGCAGCTTTAAGAATGCTTTCAATTTTCTACCATATCTACATCGTTTGTCATGATTTTACATTCACAGCGGCCCTTTTTCCGAGCGCCATTTACCTCTCAACTAGTCTGGCTGATTGGATTACTGATTCCCCTTGTCGTCCATTTCTGGACTGTTAACCGGCTGTCGGTGAATATGCCTTTTATGGACGATTATACCTTCCTGGTGGATGTCATGGTCTTTCAGCGAGGAGGTCATACGCTTCGTGAATTATTGGATATATTGCTGGCTCCCCACGGGCCGCATAAAGAGCACATGATCGTGTTTGCCCGGCTGGCTGCCCTTCTTGATTACCTGGCCGAGGGCCATTTGAACTTCAGGACCTTGTTTTTTGTCGGCAATGCCACGCTGGTCGCTACAGTAATACTGCTCATTCATATGGCAAAGCGGGCTGGCCTGTCGGCCATACAGACCTTGCCGGTCATGTTCCTGTCGTTTCAACCTCAGTATTATGAGTCAACAATCACCTGGGCCATTTGTGCTTTGCAGCATTTGCCGGCCCTTTTCTTCGCTTTTTTTAGCTTTTACTTACTCTTGCGTCCATCACGACTGGGGTTTATCGCCAGCTTCCCTATTGCCTTACTGGCGGTTTTTTCGAACGGAAACGGGATGGCGGTGCCCATAGCGGGTTTTGCACTCTTGCTGCTCGGTGGATTCTACAGGCGATTAGCTATATGGACTATATTTTCGCTGATGGTACTGCTGCTGTCACGCTACATGTCGTCGCTTCACGGGGCAACTATAGATTTGGCAAACCTGAGTCATCCCTTCCGCGTACTGGCTGGTTTTTTACTGGTCAGTGGGTCTATGGGGGTGTTGGTTACCCGTTCGCTTACCGGATTAAGTGCGCTGGGGGGGTGTATACAGGGAATACTGATGGTAACAGTGCTGCTGGTTATGCTTCGCCTGACAACCGTTCGTACCTGGCTCGTACCTG
This sequence comes from Spirosoma sp., assembly GCF_026391055.1. Taxonomy (GTDB): domain Bacteria; phylum Bacteroidota; class Bacteroidia; order Cytophagales; family Spirosomataceae; genus Spirosoma. The sequence goes on from NZ_JAPLET010000020.1 coordinate 165,430, forward strand.
CTCGTACCTGGCTGAATCGAAAACTTCCCGTTTTGCGAAGAGTCTCTATTCCGTTATCGACGGTAATTCGTGAAGAGGCTGCGCTGTTTTTTATCGGGTGTTACGTATATACCCTCGTTACATTGCTGGGTATTGCGTTTGCCCGAAGTATTGGTTGGCATTATAGCTTACTGGTTCCCCGCTTCATCTGGTTTGCAACGGTGCTTGTTGTGGTTGGTTACGTTCTGATTATGCTACTGTTGTCGCCCGGTTATCGGTTCCGGGTGAGTACGGTCTTTTTAGGCATCAGCTTTGGGTTTAACCTGACAGCGTATACCTGCTGTATCGGTGAAGCCACAACCATTCATAAATCGCTGATGAGTGATTTACATAACTGGCGCGAAAATGCATTGCTGGTTACTATGCCCTCCAATGATAAGCAGTTTGACAGTTATTACAGCTTAATCATCAGAGATGCGGTGAAGGAAGGCGTCTATCGTTTGCCTCAACCTGAGTTTGAAACTGCAATTGCTCATCCGCTTGTAAACAATTACCTGCGAGTTGTGAAGAAAGAAAACTCGTTCAGCTTTGTCACACGTCATCTCGACGAGATAACAATTGATAAGGACAAACTTCCGGCGTACATGGATGACGCGTGTCTGTTATTACACTCAAACCAGCACACATTCGTTTGGCCAATTGATCAGAGCCCCTACAAATTGGCTTACTACCTGATGAATGGAAAGTCTCAGCCAGCGGGCTATGTCGCTACGCTTTATGATGACTTACTACCTGCCTCTTCTTACCAGCTGGGTGTTTTATACAAACGGAATGATCGTTGGCACGCCGTTTATGGCATGGAGTCTATTAACGTTAACCACCGACCGTCACAAGTCAACTCAACCATCTCTCTACTGCCAACGAAACGCAGTCTCTATTAGGTGACTGACTATCACTTTATAGGTCTTTTGTTTGCCAAGGTTCACCCGTTCAGTCAATCAAATTTTATCCACACATGGACATCTCATCAAAGTACTTCTCCAAATTACAGCAACCGGGCTTTTACAGCTTAAAACATGGCTATGCATTTCTGCTTGACATTTACAGAGTCGGAAAAGTAATGGAAGCTATTTCATTTGTTTTGTGGGAGCTTATGCATCAATTGCGTTTCTTTCAGCTCAACCGCAGGTACGTAAAATTTACACAAACGGTAGGGTCACTGGAGGCCACAGAGACAGATTTGCTGGGCGGCCTGATACCCATCCGATTGGGGGTAGATAGTCAAAAGATTACTTGTCAGCTAGTGACAGTTGACTGGAAATATTGCTTTTGGGACTCCGATAGCATTTTATGGGGATGCCGGTTCTCCTCATTGACTGTCTTGTACAGAAGTGATGACGGCAGCCAGTCTGCGACTGCCGTTTATGATTTCCAGCAACCTATTAAATCGATTTTCATCAATCGGTGTAATGTACTCTTTGTTTGCACGACTGGTGCCCTTTATAAGAGTCACGACTACGGAGTTTCGTTCAGGCAGGTTTTACAACTGTCAACATCTATAAGTTATTTTCTATTCAATAACGGCATGTCGGAGTTGCCGGATCAAACACTTGTGCTTGGTGAGTATGGTTCTTTATGGCGAGAAAAAACTTGGAAAAATCTAGCCTTCCTGTATATCTCGACCGATGGCGGTAATACCTGGAAAACATCTGATTTTCTGATTCAGCAGGGGGTGAATAAACACGTTCATCTGCTAAAATACAGCAAGCTACTCAAAGCCTTAGTCTTAACTGATGGTGACAACAAAAAACAGCTGTGGATGAATAAATCGTTGACCTGTCTGGACAGAAAAAGTAATCAGATTACGGATGGCTGGCATCTAATTAACAAGTACCATCACCAAATGGGTGGGTACACATCCATGGCCGAAACAGAGAAAGAGGTTTTACTAGGCAGTGACTATCTGGCAGGGACCAATTTTATCGTTTCAACGGCCGATGGCAAGCAATTTGATAAACGGGTATTACCAGATCCGTACCGTCGTAGTCCGGTTATGAATATGATAACAAGGAAATCAGCCTCCGGGAACGAAGTTTGGGCATCTTCCTACAGCTGCCTTTCTGCTCAAGCCAGAAGCTTGTTGATGTACTCAAAAGATGGGGGTAAGTCTTGGACGCGGGTCATAGAATTTGACGGTACCAGACACAAAGTACGTCTGATCAGTACTTCGCACGAGCCAACTACTGATTTGTATATATCTGTAACTGAATTTGGTGATCAGGAAGAGCAACACCGGCATCAAATTTACAAGATCACTGAAAAACACTAGAGCATCTCACTGATCTTATTATCTATTTCAATGAATGAGTTGATAAAATAAATATTTAACCTGTACGCAGAACTCTTATTCGCGTTTAATACCTAGCCCACTAAAAAATTACCACAGAAACGCGGAGTACTCAGACGTTGATGGAATCACTTTCTTCCCCGATCAGTCTCTGTGTGCTTTGCGTCTATGTGGTTAAACTTCTCTGTATTGCACCATGGTCGTAAGTTAACCTAGTCTATGATTTACCTTAAGTAAGCGGTGCAACAAGACGTAAAAAGTGAGTAAAACTTAACTAAACATCTTCAAAACCGTGTCCCACAGCAGATAACCGTTTAGTCCGATGATGAGCACAGCCACGACCCAGGATAGCCATTTTATCCAGGACGGATTGACGAAACGACCCATTTTGGCTTTGTTGCTCGTGAAGGAAACCAGCGGAACAACAGCAAAACTTAACTGAAGAGAAAGGATTACCTGACTAAAAACGAGTAGTTCGCTGGTGCCGTGTTCACCGTAAAGAATAGCAACGACTAAGGCAGGAACGATGGCTACCAGCCGGGTGATCAGCCGACGCAGCCATGGCTTGACGCGTAGGTTCACAAACCCTTCCATAACAATTTGCCCAGCCAGGGTGCCTGTTAGGGTTGAATTCTGACCCGATGCCAATAAGGCAACGGCAAACAGAATCCCGGCTAGTTTTACACCCAGAATCGGGTCGAGCAGGCGGTGAGCATCGGTGATGTCTGCCACCTGCTGGTTGCCCGAAAAGTGAAAAGCAGAGGCCGATAGAATCAGAATGGCGGCATTGATAAAAAACGCCAGAAAGAGCGAAACTGTAGAGTCGATTGTAGCAAACTTTATGGCCGATTGCCGGCCAGTATCTGTGCGGCCAAAATCGCGCGTTTGTACGATGCTGGAGTGCAGATACAAATTATGCGGCATGACGGTAGCTCCTAAAATCCCAATGGCAATGTAAAGCATACCCGGGTTGGTGATAACTTCGGTACGTGGAATCAGGCCACTTGCTACACTGGCAATATCGGGACGAGATACAATCAATTCGTACCCAAAACAGCCGACAATAAGAAAAATTAGGCTGGCAACCACTCGCTCCAGTAGTTGGAATCCCTTATTCTGCAGATATAACAGTAACAACACATCCAGCGCTGTCAGCAGAATACCAATAGTTAGAGGTAAACCAAATAACAGATTCAGGGCAATAGCCGAGCCAATAACCTCGGCCAGATCGGTTGCCGCGATGGCAATTTCGGCCAGCAGCCACAGCCCCACAGCAACGGGACGGCTAAAATTATCCCGACAGGCCTGCGCAAGGTCACGGCCGGTAGCAATACCAAGTTTCAGAGCTAAATGCTGTAGCAGAATAGCGAACAGGTTGGATATCAGTACAACCGATAGGAGTTTGTAACCATAACGCGCACCACCGGCAATATCCGTAGCCCAGTTCCCGGGGTCCATATACCCAACGGCAACCATAAGGCCAGGGCCTGCATAAGCCCGTAAGGTCTTGAAAAATCCCGCGCCTATGGGCACATGAACTGAACTATGTACGTCGGACAGTGAATTTGTTGTATTCTCCTGCCGCCAGCCTTTCATAGACGTATTCGTTGCTTCCATTGGTTTCGTTACACACTTACTACTATTTGTTCGACCTCACTGTTCAATAAATTGTTCTTGTCGAAGTCAATTATTGAAGCATCTTCAATCAACCGAGCAAACCTATAACGTATCAAAGATATGGATTGTTGAAATAAAAATTTAGACGACCCTAAATTTTTAGAAAGTTTAACATAAAAATTACCTTTGTAAGTAAACTGTTTACGTTTATTGCACCGTTTTAGGTAAGCAGCCGTCTTGTTCATGCACTCATTCACCGAAGAAAATTACCTGAAGACTATTTATTACCTGGCTAACCGTCGGCAGGGAGAAGTCAGCACGAATGCCCTGGCTGAAATGACAGCGACTAAAGCGGCTTCGGTGACAGATATGTTGCGAAAACTGGCTGAAAAACAATTGATTCATTATAAAAAATACCAGGGTGTTCGTCTGACCGACGAAGGCGAACGGCTGGCATTGCAGATTATTCGCCGACATCGGCTCTGGGAAGTTTTCCTAGTGCAAAAGCTTGGCTTTGGCTGGGATGAAGTCCATGAAATAGCGGAGGAGTTGGAACACATTCGATCTGAAGAGCTCGTAACGCGTTTAGATACGTATCTGGGCTATCCCCAGTTTGACCCGCACGGCGATCCAATTCCGACCCCTGCCGGGCAGATGCCCGAAACCGGCTACCGGAAGTTATCGGAAGTGGAGGCAGGAGAAGGGGTATGCCTGATGGCCGTGCTGGAACACTCCACCGAGTTTCTTAAACACCTCGATCATTCGCAATTAACGCTTGGCTGCCAGGTAACGGTTAATGAAATCAACACTTTCGATAAATCCGTACTGGTGCAAATTGAAAGTGGTCGTTCCGTGTTTATCAGCCACGAGGTCGCCAGGAATTTATTAGTTAAGAATTAGTCGGTAATGGGTAAGACCGTAAGTGACTAACGCCAGTGACCATAATGCAACTGGACTTATTGACTTACCGACAAAGAAACGTATCAACTCGTCAATGAAACTATTAGACGCCTATATTCTCAAGCGCTTTCTGCAGACCTACATCTTTGTGGTGATGGTGATCGTGCTTGTGGTAGTAATGATTGATTACACCGAAAAGGTGGATAATTTTCATAAAACCCACGCTCCCGGCAACGAAATTCTGTTCAATTACTACCTTAATTTTATTCCCTACTGGGCCAATTACATCAGTCCGCTGATGGTGTTCATTGCCACTGTATTTTTAACCTCCCGGCTGGCGGCCCGCACCGAAATTATTGCCATTCTGAGTAGTGGTGTCAGCTTTGTCCGGCTGTTGGTACCGTATGTACTCGGGGCTACCGTGCTGGCGGTGGCAACCTATTTTATGGTAAATTACGTGATTCCCAAAGCCAATAAAACTCGTATTGCCTTTGAGATTAAATACATTAACGATGCCTATAACTTCTCCGGGCGGAATGTGCACCTGAAAATTGCGCCCAATACATACGCATACCTGGAGAGTTATAATAACCAGAGCAATACAGGCTATAAGTTCACTATGGAGCGGGTAGAAGGTAATCAACTAAAGCAGAAACTCTCCGCCGACCATATCGAGTGGGATGCTAAAAAGAAAAAATGGACAGTGTTCGATTATAGAATACGCACCATCAACGGCCAGCAGGAAACCCTCACCCCCGGTGCCAAAATTGATACCACGCTCAACCTGAAACCGGATGATTTTAGTTCGGATTTCAACCTCTACGAAACACTCACCCGGCCGGAGTTGAATAACCACATCGAGTTGCTGCAAAGCCGGGGCGCCGATGGCGTAGAAACCTATCTGCTCGAAAAATACAGCCGGGATACCCGTCCTTTCGCCATTATTATCCTGACTGTCATCGGCGTAATTATGTCGGCTCGTAAAAGTCGGCGGGGGGTAGGCTGGCAGGTCGCGCTGGGGTTCTTTCTCGCCTTCACCTATCTGCTCTTCTTTATGCTGGCGAAAGGTATTGCCGAATCCGGGAATCTCAATCCGATAGTGGCAGTCTGGCTGCCAAACGCTATTTTTGCAGCAATCGGCGTATTGCTGTACAATACGATTCCAAGGTAATAGGAATGAAGACTGAGGACTGAGGAGCCTTCAATGTGTTTTTGGCCGGATGGCTCCTCAATACACGATCTTCGTTCCTCAGCCCTATGCAGAAAAAGGCTTCGTTAACAGACTATTTTCAACTCCATTTCATTGTACTGATCTGGGGATTTACGGCTATTCTGGGCAAATTATTGGTACCGCTCGATTCGTCGGCGGTTGTTTTGTTTCGGACGTTGCTAGCCGTTTTTGGCATCGGTATTGTGCTGTTGGTTCGACGGCAATCCATCCAGGTTTCATCGACAGACCGCTGGCGGTTACTAGCAACCGGTGGCCTGATCGGGCTGCACTGGGTCCTGTTTTTTCTGGCCGCCAGGCTGTCTAACGTATCCGTTTGTCTGGCAGGAATGGCAACGAGTTCACTTTGGGCGAGTGTGCTGGAGCCCCTGCTGTTGCGTCGGCGGGTGCGTTTGATTGAGGTGGCGTTAGGGGCCGTTGTTATGGCCGGGCTATACCTGATTTTTCGCTTCGAGTTCGACAAGGTGATCGGGCTGGCGGTAGCCGTCAGTTCGGCTATGCTATCATCGCTATTTACGATTATTAACAGCCGCTTTACCCACAAGTATGATGCGCTGGTTATCTCGTTTTATGAAATGGCGGGTGCGCTCCTGAGTGCGCTGGCTCTATGGCTGGCGGTGCAGCAATTTGATGGGGCGGTAAGTGGTAGTGTGACCCAGTATACACCCCATACGTCCATGCAGTGGCTATGGTTACTGGTGCTGTCGTTGGTCTGTACGGTGTATGCCTATACCGTTGGGGTTAGCCTGTTGCGTAAGTTTTCGCCTTACCTGGCCATATTAACTGTAAATTTGGAACCGGTTTATGGTATTCTGCTGGCCGTTCTGATTTTTGGTGATACTGAACACATGACATCAGGGTTCTATATTGGCACGCTGGTGATTCTAGTAGCTGTGCTGGCGTATCCGTTCCTCAACCGTCAGAAGCCCGCAACCACAACGCCCACCGGGGGCGATCTGGAAATAGATCTACATTAACATAGAACGCAGGAAACCCGAGTCATTGACTTGCGTACGCCTGCGAATAGTACATGAAACATCCGCTTATTGACCGGCTGGCGACCGTAATCGTTATTTTTCTGTTTCTTCTGGCTTACCTGCCGTTGGTATGGCTCTCGTTTCATAACCATCCATCAGCCGCCGATGATTACTGTTTTGCCGACACATCCCTAAAATACGGTTTCTGGCAAGCGCAGAAATTCTATTATGATGGGTGGACAGGTCGCTATTTTTCCAATATGCTGGTCCACGGTAGTCCACTGGTATGGGGCTGGTACGATGGATACCGGTTTATTCCCGCTTTGATGGCTACGGCTCTGGTCGGGGCCATCTACGCGGCCGTCAGCGAATTATTACGAACTGAATCGCTGATAAACCGGGTCAAAGCTACTGCCCTGATTTTCTTTCTTGTGGTGTTGTCACTTCAGAGCACAGTGGAGGCATTTTTCTGGACAGCCGCCATGGCTACCTATACGGTACCTACTATTCTGACAATTTACCTGATGGCCGTTCTGATACGGTACAATCGCTTGTCGGATGGCCCAAAAAAATGGCTGACCATCGTATGGACCAGTTTTTTGGTGTTTGCCATTGTTGGCTCCGGGGAGACAAACCTGGTTGTGCTCATTCTGTTGCTCCTGGCCATAACGGGCTATCGGCTGGTGTTCCGTCGAAAATTCGATTCACTGATGGCCTGGCTGGTTGTTGTCTCGCTGGTATCTGCCTGGCTGTTGTTCAGGGCACCGGGCAATGCCATCCGTATGGGAAGCAACGAGGCTAAAGCCGGTGAATTGTTCCCATCAATTGCCCGGTCATTTATCTGGTTGGGCCGTTCCATAGCGTTTTGGTTATTGAAAACACCTATTTTGCCGTTTACGCTTCTCTACGTCCCCTTTGCCCGGCGTGCCAACCGGCAGGGAAGCCCGGTTCGAGATTTATTTATGATTCCGGCAGGATTATTGACCGTCGTCTATTTGGGCTTGCTGGCGGCTATGATTTTCCCGTCATACTATGGACTGGGCATTGCCCCCTATGCCCGAACCATGAACATCCTGTTCGTATTTTTTGCGATAGGCTGGTTTTACGTCGTTACCGTCTGGATCGGTTGGCTCGACCGGCGGGGGCGTAGCCTCACGATTGCACAAAAATGGCCCGCACCCGTGTGGCTGCTTACGGGCATCTGGCTGATTGGTAGCATTATAACCAGCAATGCCGTTAACCAGTTGTATGCCGACTGGCTGAGTGGCCGGGCAGCTACCTACGACCGGGAAATGACCGAGCGGCATCAGCAATTACTGACCTCGGCGGATACGGTCCGACTCCAGCCTATCAGTGTATATCCGCCCAGTTTATTTGTGGAAGATGTTAAGCCCGATCGTACACATTGGTGGAACCGCTGTCAATCTGGCTATTACGGTCATAAAGCCCTTGTACTTGATTCTACTCTAACTGCCAATCGCTAAAGGCTTTATGTCGTCTGTCTGTATCATTGTTCCCTGTTATAACGAAGCCACCCGGCTCCCTGTCGATGCGTTTCTTTCGTATATCCGGCAAACAGAGAATGTAAACTTTTGCTTCGTCGACGACGGCAGCAGCGATGCTACCCGAACGGTACTGGAAACGATGAAGGCTCAGTATCCTGACTGCATCGACGCGTTAATCCTGCCCCGGAATCAGGGGAAAGCGGGTGCTGTGCGGTCCGGTATGTTGCATTGCGCCAGCCGGCCGTTCGATTATCTGGGTTTTCTGGATGCAGACCTGGCCACACCTTTAACGGCCATTACCGACTTAGCTGCCGTTCTGGATGCTAACCCGGCTCTGGATATGGTGATGGGATCGCGTATAAAATTTCTGGGTGTAGACATTCGGCGCGACCCATTTCGGCATTATGTCGGCCGGGTTATTGCCACCATCATCAGTAACATTTTGAGTTTACCCGTTTACGACTCACAATGTGGAGCCAAGTTGTTCAGACGCGCTACCGTAACTGGGTTGTTTGACGAGTCGTTTATCAGTCCCTGGCTGTTTGACGTCGAACTGCTGGCCCGGCTTATCCAGAAGCACGGTCGCCCCGAGGTGCTGGCCCATGTAGCCGAATACCCACTCCGGCAATGGATTGAGCAAAGCGATTCACGGATCAGCTCCGGTTATGTTTTCAAAATGTGGTACGAGTTGTTCCGAATCTACCAGACGTATCGAACATAACCCGTTTTGATGGCTATACGCTCAATTTGTATATGTCACTAGTGGGCTGAAGGATAGACGTTGGCGGGTTTTCGTGCGAAAAGGTTTACTTTTGCTCAGTTTGACACTGTTCCAACTCCATTTGTTTTGTTGAATCCACAGATTTCTATTGTTGCTCCATTGTACAACGAAACCGAGTCGTTTCCGCGTCTTATAGAACGGTTAAATGCCGTGATGGACACATCTCTTCTTGCAATCGAAGTGGTCTTGATTGATGATGGGAGTCGCGATAATACGGCTGTTTTAATGCAACAACTTGCCCTGACTGATAGCCGGTATCACTGTGTTTTTTTATCGAGAAATTACGGGCATCAGATCGCCTTGTCGGCGGGGATCGCTGCTGCCTGCGGCAGCGAAGCCCTTTTTATAATAGACGGCGATTTGCAGGATCCCCCCGAACTGCTCACCAAATTTTTTGAGAAGTACCAGGAGGGCTATGATGTCGTGTACGCAGTGCGGAAAAAACGGAAGGAAAACTGGTTCAAGCGGATCGCCTATGCGTCGTTCTACCGGCTAATCCGGTCTATTTCGTACGTAAATATGCCGCTGGATAGTGGCGATTTCTCGCTTATTAGCCGCCGGGTGGCGGATGTGTTGAAGCAAATGCCGGAAGAAAGCCGGTTTATCCGCGGGATGCGTAGCTGGATTGGCTTCCGCCAGATAGGCATCGAATACGAACGGGATGCCCGACTGGCCGGCGAATCGAAATATTCATTCGATATGTTGAAACGGCTGGCTTATAATGGCATCTTCAATTTTAGTGAATTTCCGATCAAGATCATCACCCGCCTGGGTATGCTGACCATTGGTATTGCCGTCATCTACCTTATCCAGACACTAATCAAGCGATTTGTCTACCATGATGTACCACAGGGGTTTACAGCCCTTTTGTTCGTCATAGTACTGTTTAGTGGTGTGCAGCTTATTGCACTGGGACTGATTGGTGAGTACGTTTTACGGATCTTTTTTCAGTCAAAAGGCAGGCCCCTCTACGTGGTTAGGGACATCATCCGGCATCAGAAACGCCAACCTCTGACGGGACTGTACCCGCCCGGACCTTCGGGTACGACGCCCCCACAGTCTTCGTTGTAATTCAGTAATCATTGTTAGGAACCCGATACCATTGGATAAAACGCTAGCCAACTATCCCGACCGCATCAATGTCGTCATTCCTTTGTTTAATGACTGGCAGGCTCTTGGACTTTTATTAGAGCGTATTCAGGCGGTAAACGAAGCAACGTTAGTCAGCCGAATGAACTTTCTGATCGTGGATGATTGCTCCTCTACAAACTATACTGCCTTGCCAGCCGGTATTGGACAGTCGCTTTCTATCCTGCGGTTATTCCGGAATGTTGGCCATCAGAAAGCCATTGCACTGGGGCTTTCGCATTTGGCTTCCCTACCGGAGCAGTACCCAACAATTGTCATGGATTCGGACGGGGAAGACCGGCCCGAAGATATTCCAGAGCTTATAAAAACCGGGCTGAATAGTCCAAATCGGATTGTGTTCGCCCACCGGGCCAAACGGCACGAGAGTCTGATTTTTCGTCTGTTCTATGAAGTGTACAAACGGGTATTTCAACTGCTCACCGGTAAAGTAATTACGTTTGGTAATTTCAGCCTTGTTCCAGCGCAGCAGTTGCGGAAGCTAACGCATGTGTCCGAGATCTGGAATAACTACCCTGGTGGTGTTATCCGCTCTCGCTTGCCCTATACGGCTGTCCCGCTGGAACGGGGACGACGACTGGCGGGCGAATCCAAAATGAATTTTGTTTCGCTTGTGTTGCATGGCCTGAGTGCCGTTTCGGTGCTTATGGACACCACCGCCGTACGGCTGGCATTGTTTTGTGTCATTATGGTCGTAGTATCGGTGTTCGGTATTGGGGTAGTGGTGGCCTTGCGTTTATTCACCGATACGGCGGTGCCGGGCTGGGCCAGTTATCTGGTATTTTCTTTCCTGATTGTTATTTTACAGGCTTTCCTGATTTCGCTGTTGCTGGTATTCATCATTCTGTCTTACCGTACGCAGCCTCAGTTTATCCCGGCACGCCAGTTTCAGGATTTTGTCGAGAAGGTCGAGAAGGTATATTAACGGAGTCGAAGATAGTCAGTAAGCCAATAAGTTAGTAAGTGCGGAAGCACAGAACATCTCGCTGGTCTGCCGACCGTCTGCGGTTGCGCGAGTCCGTCCGGTGCGGTCAGCCACTTACCAACTAAAAAGACTTACTGACTGGCTCCCCCGACTTACCACGTATTTAACCATGCTTTTTAATTCACTACAGTTTTTACTTTTTTTTACGGTCGTTACTCTTAGCTATTTCAGTCTGAAGTGGCAGGGGCGGTGGATATTGTTGCTGGTGGCCAGTTGCTACTTCTACATGGTTTTCCAGCCCGCTTATATCCTCATTCTTTTTCTCACCATTGTAATCGACTACATGGCCGGAATCTGGATTGAAAAAGCAACTGGCAAATCCCGGCGCTGGCTGCTGATTCTGTCGCTGATTTCAAACCTTGGAATTCTGGCCTTCTTTAAATACCTCGGCTTTTTTACCGAAAACATTTCCCTGCTTTTTGAGAAGCTAAGCATGCCCGGCGTTGCCGAATCAGTTACGGAACAGGTAAACCGGGTGTTTGTAAAAGTACTGCATGTGTTCGGGCAAAGCGGTATTTCGTCGTACAAAGACAACATGAGCATTCTGCCCATTGGGTTGTCGTTCCATACGTTTCAGGCCATGAGTTACACCATAGAAGTGTACCGGGGCAATCAGAAAGCCGAAAGACACTTTGGCATCTACGCGTTGTACGTCATGTTTTACCCGCAACTCGTAGCGGGGCCTATCGAACGACCGCAGAATGTGCTCTGGCAATTTCATGATTATTTCAAATACGATGTCGAGAAGGTAAAGGCAGGCCTGATGCAGATGGCGTTCGGGCTTTTCAAGAAACTTGTCATTGCCGACCGACTGGCTATACTCGTTGACCATGCCTACGCCGATCCGGCACAGCAGAATGGTCTGACGCTGTTAATGGCCACCTTCTTTTATACATTCCAGATCTACTGCGACTTTTCGGGCTATTCTGATGTCGCCATTGGAGCTGCGCGGGTTATGGGTTTCACTCTGATGGATAACTTCAAAACGCCATACATTGCCCAATCCATCTCCGAGTTCTGGCGTAGGTGGCACATCTCGCTCTCAACCTGGTTTCGCGACTATCTGTACATTCCGCTCGGCGGCAACCGGAAAGGGGAAGTCCGGCAGTACATCAACATGCTCATCGTCTTTCTGGCCAGCGGGCTCTGGCATGGCCCTAACTGGACTTATGTTATTTGGGGTGGCCTAAACGGTCTGTATCAGATTCTGGCCGTTTTGCGCGACAAGCTATTAGCAAAGATGGGCTTTTCGCGAACCCCTCCCAGTCTGGTAACCTCGCCGGTGCAGGACAAAGAAAGTCGTAAGTCGCCCGTACGAGTGGTGATTAATGTGCTGATTACATTCACATTAATCATGCTCACCTGGGTGTTTTTTAGAGCCCGCAACCTGGCCGACGCCTTTCTGATTCTGAAGCGAATACCAACGGCATCGTTGAACGATACGATCGATAGCCCACTAAATTCGGTAGAGATGTGGTTTAGTATATTCCTGATCGTGTTCCTGCTGCTGAAAGAACAGTTTTACCTGACAATCCCAACTCGTAGTACAATCCGATTTGTCATATTGTTTGGGCTGACTACGTTCGTAACGTATCTCTTCGGGGTATTTTCGTCCAACCAGTTTATCTACTTCCAGTTTTAACGAGGTAATAGTAAAAGGGGGTAGTGTAAGCGCTGTATATTCAAGATATGGCGCTTACACTACCCCCTTTTACTATTTATTCTACCGTTACTTCCAGCCTCCACCTAATGCCCGGTACGTATTGACCATGGCATTCAACTGCTGTACTTTCGTTTCAACCAGATCGAACCGCGATTCCAGTGCATCGCGTTGGGTCAGCAACACTTCCATGTAATCGGCACGTGCCGATTTGAAAAGCGTATTGGAGATATTGGTCGACTGGATGAGCGCATCCACCTGCCGGGCTTTTAAATCATAACTCCTTTGCAGGTTGTTGATATTGGCTATCTGATTCGCTACTTCGATATAGGCATTGAGAATCGTACGTTCGTAATTGTAAACGGCCTGAATCTGCTTGGCATTCGCGCTATAGTACAAAGCTTTTATTGAATTCCGGTTGATTAAGGGCCGGGTAAAGCCGCCGATCAATGAATACAGAAACGATTCGGGCGTTAACAGAAGCGTTGGTTTATACGAATTGAAGCCTATAGCGGCTGACAGATCCAGCGACGGCAGAAAGTTAGCTCGTGCTACCTGAACATCTAGCTTGGCCGCTTCCAGCTCCCGCTCGGCCCGTCGGATATCAGGCCGGTTCTGCAACAGCTGCGTTGGAATACCGGCATGCATAATCTCGGGTATCAGCGTATTGAAATCCTGCGTAGTCCGTTGAACGGGCTGCGGGAATCGACCCACCAGAAAATTGATGTGGTTCTCGGTTTCCGTGATTCGCTGCTGAATGTCGAACTGAAGACTTTGGGTACGGAGCACCTGGGCTTCGAATCGACGTACGGCCAGTTCCGTCACCTTGGCTGATTCTTTTTCCAGCCGAACGATGGACAAGGCATTGGTCTGAATGTCAATGTTTCGTTTCACAATATCCAACTGGCTATCGAGTCCCAACAGCTCGTAATACGAGTTGGCGATTTCGGCAACCAGGTTCGTGACCGTGAAGTTTCTCCCTTCTATAGACGACAAATACCGGATGGCAGCTGCCCGTTTGGCGTTGTGCAGCTTGTTCCAGATATCAACCTGCCAGGAGGCATTGGCCGATAACAGAAAATCGGGCAGGGGATTGGGGAAATTATGACCGGGCCGAATTTCGGTGCTCTCTTCAATAGCGCCTGATCGGGTGTACCGGCCTACTTTATCGATACCGGCTCCCGCCTGTAAACCCACAAACGGCAGATATTCCCCGGTTCTGGTTCTAATCTCGTTTTGGGCAATCTGGATCTCCTGCAAGCTGATATTCAGCTCCTGGTTGTTTCCCAAAGCCGTATCAATCAGGGCCGCCAGGTGGGGGTCGGTAAAGAACTCCCGCCAGCTGACCTTGCCTGTGTTCAGCGTGTCCTGCCCCGTATTGTAATTGACAGGTACAGTTCTATTTTCGGTTCGGGTAACCAATGCCGGGGTTTTGCATGACGTTAGCCATAACGTCATGCAGGTAATCCCCAAGCCTATATAAATGCGTGTTTTAAACATGGTTCGTGCTTTCTTCGGTTACAGGAAATTCGTCTAATTGATGGACCAGATTTTCGGTCAGCGAATCAGCCTCCTCATCTTTGATCATCTTGCGGCCATCGGCCAGACTACCAAAAATGTAGTACAATCCGGGGATGATGATGACCCCGAAAATGGTCCCGAATAACATACCTCCCAAGGCCGATGCACCAATGGTACGGTTACCGATAGCGCCTGCACCCGTTGCAATGATCAACGGTATCAAACCGGCTACAAAGGCGAACGAGGTCATCAAAATCGGTCGGAAACGGACCCTGGCCCCTTCAATAGCTGCGTTGAGAATCGTTTCGCCCTGCTGCCGTTTCTGAACAGCGAACTCAACGATCAGTACGGCATTTTTACCCAACAGACCAATGAGCATGATGAGTCCGATCTGCGCATAGATGTTGTTTTCCAGCCCCATCATTTTCAACACCAGGAACGATCCGAATACCCCAACCGGCAGCGAGAACACCACCGCCAACGGAATGATAAAGCTCTCGTACTGAGCTGCCAGTACAAAGTAGACGAAGGCCAGTACGATCAGGAACACATACAGAGCCTCATTTCCCCGAATCGATTCATCGTACGAAAGTCCTTCAAAAGCAATGTCGTAACCTTTGGGCAACGTTTTGGCGGCTACTTCCCGGATAGCCGCGATGGCGTCGGCCGTAGTGTAGCCTTTTGCAGGAAGGCCTTGAATAGCAGCCGAGTTGTACAAGTTAAAGCGGGTGATTTCGTTGGGCCCCTGGCCTTTCTTCAGGTGCATGAAGGCCGAGTAAGGCACCATTTCACCCGCATCGTTCTTGACAAAAAGCTTCAGCAGATCGGTTGGAAGGCGCCGGAAACTAGGGTCCGACTGCACGTACACTTTGAAGAACTGGTTGTACTTGATAAACCCTTGTTCGTAAGTACTACCGATCATGATGTTGAGGTTATCCATCGCTTTTCCGATAGATACGCCCTTTTGCATAGCCAGCTTGTTGTCGATTTCCAGTTCGTACTGCGGATAGTTGGCCGCAAAGAAGGTAAACAAGCCTGTAAGCTCTTTCCGCTTGCTTAGGTTCTCCATGAACTGCTTGTTGATCTTGTCAAACTCGCTGTAGTCCGTATCGGTCGTTTTGTCGAGCAGACGCATCGAGAAACCACCCGACGTACCAAATCCGGGGATTGCCGGTGGCTCGAAGAACTCGACCGTCGCGCCGAGGTTTCTCGACTTCTCTTCCAGCTCTTCCATGATTTCCTTCACGTTCTTATCACGGTCCGACCAAGTTTTCAGGTTGATCAGGCAGGTACCGGCGTTGGAGCCCCGACCTTCAGTCATGATCTCATAACCAGCCAGAGACGATACCGATTCAATGCCCGGAACCTCTTCGCAAATTTTCTGGAGCCGTCGGGATACCTCGTTGGTTTTTTCCAGGGTAGAACCTGGTGGCGTCTGGATAATTGCATAGATGGTACTCTGGTCCTCGTTCGGAATAAAGCCTGCGGGCAGAATTTTATTTACAACGACAATACCGGCGCAGAACCCAATCAGGATGGCGAACGTCACAAATCGGCGGCTAACGATCAATTTTAGCAGGCCTACGTACCAGCCGGTCATTTTATCAAATCCCCGGTTGAAGCTGTCGAGCGCACGGGTTAGCGGGTTCTTTTTAGGTGGATGTCCATGATGGTTTTTCAACAGCATGGCACACAGTACGGGCGTTAGGGTCAGGGCGATCAGGGCCGAGATTACAATAGAACTCGCCATCGTAATAGAGAACTGACGATAGAAGGTACCCACCGGACCCGACATGAAGGAAATAGGCAGGAATACCGATACCATCACGAGGGTAATAGCGATGATGGCGCCACTAATTTCACCCAACACTTTCTGAACCGCCCGGAAGGGGGTTAAATGCGGCTCTTCTTCCATCTTGGCGTGTACCGCTTCCACCACCACAATGGCATCATCAACCACAATACCAATGGCCAGAACCAGCGCAAACAGGGTAATCAGGTTGATGGAAAGCCCAAATGCCTGGATGACGAAGAAAGCACCGATCAGCGATACCGGAACCGCAAGGATCGGAATCAGCGTAGACCGCCAGTCGCCCAGGAACAGGAACACAACCAGAGCCACCAGAATGAACGCGTCGCGAAGGGTGTGAATAACCTGCTCGATCGACGCATCGAGGAAGTTCGACACGTCATAGCTGATTTTGTAGTCAACTCCTGGCGGGAAGGAGGCTTTCATTACCTCAAGTTTCTCCTTTACTTCGTTGATAACGTCACTGGCATTACTGCCGTAGTTTTGCCGCAACACGATAGCGGCTGAGGCATGACCATCCAGGTTGGAATAGATGTCAAAGAACTCGCTGCCTAATTCTACACGGGCAATATCCTTCAGGTGAATGCTTTCGCCGGATGAATTGGCCCTTACAATGATTCCTTCGTACTCTTCCGGTTTGTTATAACGGCCTTTATAGGTAAGTACGTATTCCAGCGACTGGGCCGCTATACCGGAGCTTTGACCAATCCGGCCCGGCCGACCAATGATACTCTGCTCACCGATAGCCTTCATAACCTCTTCGGTAGAGATGTTGTAGGCCCGCATCCGTTCGGGGTTGAGCCAAACGCGCATAGCATAGCGTCGGCTACCCAATATCTGTGCCCTGGCTACCCCTTTGGTCCGCTGAATTTCAGGGATCATTTTAACGGTAGCATAGTTAAACAGGAATTTTTCGTCAATACTCTTCTCCTTTGAAAAGAGGTTGACGTACATCAGCATACTGGGTTGAACAGGCGAAATGATAACCCCTTCGCGCTGTACCAGTTCGGGAAGAAGCGGCATAACCTGGTCGACCCTGGTCTTTACCCTGATAACGGCCGTATTAGGGTCTGTACCCGGCTCAAAAATAATGCGGAGCGTAGCTTCACCGGCGCTGGTTGCATCGGTGGCAATGTAGCGCATGTCCTGAACGCCGTTGATGGCCTGCTCCAACGTAATCAACGTCGATTTTACCAGTACGTCGGCACTGGAGCCGGGATAAGCAATAAATATGTTTACGGTTGTTGGGGCAATATCCGGAAACTGAGAAATAGGTAAGCTCTTGATAGCCAGTACACCTATGAACACGATCATGATGGAGATCACGATAGCGAATACAGGTCTACGTATGAATTTATTGAACATGTCTTCCCTGTTTTAGAATGGTTGATTACTCGGCGTATAGACCCAGATTCGAGATGACAGAAGCAGGCTGAACGTAGTTGACGTGGATCTTTTCGTTTTCCTTCACCTGACGCAAGCCTTCCAACAGAATTCTGTCGCCTTTGGTCAAACCGGACTGAACGACGAAAATGTGCGGCATTTCGGCAGCTATGGCTATTTCTCTCGACCGCACCACATTGTTCTTATCCACCACATATACATATTTCTTCTCCAGTACTTCGAAAGTGGCTTTCTGCGGGATGATCAGGGCATTTTTGAGTGGTACAGTCATGCGTACACTACCGGTTTCGCCGTGTCTTAGCAGACCTTTAGGATTTGGGAAGGTAGCCCGGAAGGCAATGTTACCCGTTTCGTTGTTGAAGTCAGCTTCAATGGTTTGCACTTCGCCGGGCTGGTCGAACAGTTCGTTATTGGCCATCACCAGTCTTACATGTTTCATGTTGTCGTCGTGGTGGATTTTATAGGCGAGGTATTCGGCTTCCGGCACGTTGAAATACACCCACATTTTGCTGTTGTCAGACAGGGTTGTCAGCAAATCACCATCATCGACCAGACTTCCCAGTCGTACCTGAAAGTGGTCCATAATGCCACTGAATGGGGCACGTATTTCTGTAAATTGTAAGTGCGTTTTTGCGAGTGTTACATCGGCGTTAGCCTTATCGAACTTGGCACGGGCCAGTGCGAGCTCGTTTTTAGAAACGATGTTGCTATCGGCCAGTCGTTTGGTATTTTGAAATTCGATGCCTACGTAGTTGGCTTCAGCCTGCGATTTCTGCAGTTCGGCATTGTAAACCACGGGCATGATCTGAAACATCATCTGCCCCTGCTTTACGTACTGCCCTTCGTCTACAAATATCTTCTGAAGGTAACCTTTTTCAAGCGCCCTTACCTCAATGTGCTGGATAGCATGAACCTGACACACGTAGTCTTTGGTAGCCAGGGTATCTTTCTGCAAGGGGCTTGTGACCAGAAATTTAACTTCCTCTTCTTTTTTCTCTTCTGCATTTGATGAACAGCCTGTCATGCCAAAGAGGGCGAACAGGCCAAACAAGCTCAGGAGAATGTGCGTTTTTTTCATACCGATCTTAATTTTACGAGAATCTATTTGATAGTGTTTAATGGCTTGGGTACTGTTAGCGTGAAGACATGTGCTGGGTGATAACCGTCTGACCTGAGTGTGCAGTTGGCAACTGCTCCAACCGGCTGATTAGGCTATCTTTCTGCTGATTGGCTCGTTTGCATTCGGAGAGCTGTTGTTGCCAGGCTACGAGATCGACCGGATGGACAGTGTAGCCTAACTCGTCTTCGTAAAGACTTAGCTGATGGCTTTGCTCATAAAGCAAAAAGCCATTAAACCCCAGAGAAAGAGCCAGAGCCAGTCCAAAACCGTAGAGCAAAATCGAGGGAAAATTTCGGCGTTGCATAACTTGTGTCCTTGTTACTTCGACACAAATCAAGCCCGGCAACATTAAAACGGTATGAGAAAGAAATTAGAACACATTAAAAATGTCCAATAGCATATTAATGTTTATTTTTATTGTTGTATCTAGATGGCTGTATTGCAGCAAGTTAACCGTGATTTTGTGAAGTTATTAATTATTAATACTACTGGTCTTTATTGAAAAAGTTTTATTTTATGTTCTTAAGAGCCAAATTTAAAAGAGATTAAAATTAATGCTTCTCCTCATCTCAAAAGGATAGATGGGCTGTTTTAGGAATGTCGGGCTTAAGAACCTGACAACACCAGGAAGCCCTCACTAGTACACAGAATAGTAAACAAGGCCGAATAACTTACACCTGACCAGGCAGGGTAATGGTAACGGTCGTTCCCTCATTCACTTGGGAGGTAATTTGAAGAGAACCCTGATGTAAATCAATAATTTTCTGCGTTACCGCCAGACCAATGCCATAGCCGGGGACACCTTCTACATTTTCGCCCCGGTAAAGCGGATCAAGAATGTGAGCCGCATCTACTTCGGAGATGCCCCGGCCGCGGTCGGTTATGGTTATTGTGATTTGGTCTTCCTTAGCCTGAAGTTCGACAGTAACCGCTTCGCCGGAGTATTTGCAGGCGTTATCAAGCACGTTCAAAAAAGCCGTTGTCAGCAAGGTGGCGCTGCCTTTTACCGTGAACACGGCTTCATCGCCGGTCATAAATTGAAGGGGCAGACTCCGGCCCGGATACTTGGTCTGGACTTGCCCAACAGCGGTGAGCAGACAATCGTCCACCTGAACGGCCGTCAGCGCAACGGTTCCATCGGTAACTTTGGCCAGACCCAGCAGGCCATTCGTCAGGGCAATTACTTTTTTCAGTTCTTCAACGGCAATTACCATACTGTCGCGCCAGTCGGCCGGGTTCTGATCGTAGCGAATGGACGTTTCAAGGGTGCCCAGGGTATTGGTGAGGGGGGTTCGCAGTTCGTGGGAAGCATGAGCCACAAAGCTGCGCTGCGAAACAAAGGCATCTTCTAGCCGAAAAAGCATCTGGTTGAAGGTCATGGCGAGTTGAGCGATTTCGTCCCGACGATTTCCTTCGTTCACCCGCTTATAAAGCTGTGTGGCGGTAATCTGCTCCACTTCATCGACAATCTGGGAAATGGGATTCAGCACCCGACCGGCAAAATACCAGCCCGCCAGCACAATCAATGTGAAACCAAACAGATTAGCCAACAGCATAATTTGTTGAAGCGTACCCAGTTTGGCAAAGCCGATTCGGTCATAGCCGGAAGCAAAAATGTAGAACAGTTGCCCCCGGTCCCGATACGCCATCAGGATGGATTCGAGGTGGCCGCTTCTGAACTCAACCAGTGGGTCGGAAGAGAGGAGAGGTATCTTTTCTTTATAATACTCGGACTCTTTTAAGGTTCGATTGGTAAATACTAGATTGTGTCGGTTATCGTAAATACTGATCTGCTCCTCTACAATGGTGAGTAGGTCGGTACGAACCATATTCTTAAAAAAATCATCGTGCAAATGCCGTCGGGAGATCAGCACCCGTCCGGCCACGCGGGCCTTAGATTCCAGCCGACTATAAAACTCTTCCTGCCTGTACAACGAGTAGAAGTACCACACCAGCAGCGACAACGTAAGCTGAATAGCCGTTGCCAGCAACGTAAAAATGATGGTCAGGCGGTTCCGAATGAGCATAACGCTGGTTAATAGTTGTTGATTAATAGCTTATTCACTAATAAGTAGATACTTCTGAGGTTGGACTGTTTTCATTAACCATTAACCATTAACCATTAACCATTAACCATTAACCATTAACCATTAACCATTAACCATTAACCATTAACTAATCCTCCCGAAGAACATAGCCCATACCTACGATGGTATGCAACAATTTGGGTGAAAAACCCTTGTCAATTTTTTTTCGTAAGTAGCTGACATACACATCAATAACGTTGCTGTTGTTGTCGAAGTTGAGGCTCCAGACGCGTTCGCTGATGTCGACCCGCGAAATGACTTTCCCTTTATTGAGCATCATATATTCTACCAGTGCGTATTCGCGGGTGGTCAGGTCGATACGTTTGCCGGCGCGGGTTACAGTCTTACTATCCAGGTTAAGTTCTAAATCGGCCAGTTGGAGCACCTGTTTAGGACGTGAGCCGATCCGGCGGGTCAGGGCTCTAAGCCGTAAAAGCAGTTCCTGGAACTCAAAGGGTTTGGCGAGGTAATCGTCGGCCCCGGCGTTGAACCCGTCCGATTTGTCGGCCATGCTATCCAGCGCGGTGAGCATCAGCACGGGGACAGCCTCATTTTCTGACCGGATATGCCGACACAGATCAAAGCCATTCATGTGTGGAAGATTGACATCCAGAATAATAATATCATAAATGTCCCTGCGGAAGAGTGACAGGCCGGTACGTCCATCGT
Source organism: Spirosoma sp. (assembly GCF_026391055.1). Lineage (GTDB taxonomy): Bacteria > Bacteroidota > Bacteroidia > Cytophagales > Spirosomataceae > Spirosoma. Next base: position 187,166 of record NZ_JAPLET010000020.1, read on the forward strand.
AGGCGACTTCAACTTCGTAGCCTTCGGCCGATATACCTTTTCGGATAAAAGAAGCTAACCGCTCTTCGTCTTCAACTAAAAGGATTTTCATGAAAAAGTTTCTGGTTGAGTAGTATAGTGCACTCGTAGTTAACAATCAACTCGAACTTCGCCTGTTTAGTTGGCGAACTGATTTTCTAATCCTGTTCTAATCTGGTTCTAACACCTGCCTAACGCGGGGTCTTCACCTTTGTAAAGTCAACCAGGGAATGGATCGATAAAGTGCCAATTCAACCTGGTTGACCTAGCAAATAACAAGACAAACCATGAAAACATATCTGTTTATCCTCGCTTTCGGCAGCAGTTTATTCTTTACTGCTTCGGCCCAGGATGATCGTAAACTACGTAACGACCATACCTACTCAACGCACAATTACAAGCACCCGAACAAGGCCGCAACGGCTCAGTCCTGGAAAGGGCAATCGGGAATTGTGGTTCAGGCGCCCGTTGTCAACCAGGGAATGATAGCCAACTACAAACAGCCGGTACCAGGTAGTAAGCCTGCTGGTGGCCTTACCTTACCGCATACACCGGTTATGGACGTAGCCGTACGGAATTATAAGGCCCAGCACAGCAATGTGATTCGGTCGAGTACGCAACCGGGTTCTATTGCCGTTGAACGGCTACCTGTTCAGCCAGTTACGGGCGGTAACCAATAAGCAGGTGATCGGCATGTTTCTGCCGCCAGTGCCGGAGCTTGCTGCCTGGTTTACTTAATAAAGGATCACGTCTGGCCGCTGAGCGGCCAGACGTGATTTATGCTTAACACAAACCATTGCGTACCCCGTAGTCAAATACAACATATATCGTTTTTGTTGTTGACGCGGCCTTGCCGGTAGTTTTTAGTTTATCTCCCTTCTGTCTGGCTTATGTATATGTCGAAAACTTATTATAATCCTTTGCCAGTACGTTCTGTCCTGCTTGTGATTAGCCTGCTTGGCTTAATTCTGACAAGTATCTTCCTGAGCCGACGCAGTACACACAAGATTCAGGAAGAATCGGTATCAATCTATAAGGACCGGTTGGTGCCGACGGCTATTCTTGTTAATCTGATGTCGACGATCTACGGGAAACGGATGCTGCTCGAAACCAGGCTACTTGCTATCGAAAAGCCTGATTCGGGGCTGGTGGGCTCTAACCTGGATCAGTTTAATCGTCGGGCCGATTCACTGCTGACAGAATTTGGACGAACCAGGCTAACGACCAAAGAAGCTGACCACCTTCAGCTATTTAAACGTCAGCTAAACAGATATGACCGATTGGAAGCTGAAGTGGCTACCAAATTTACGTCGTTACCAAAAGCTCGGCAAGTTGAGCTTACGCGTACGGCCAGTACGGCCTTCAGTCAGATTATTCAGACCCTCAACGAATTATCTTCTCTGCAACTTACGGTAGGCGAGGAATTACTCGAACGGTCGAGAGGACAGACAAATGATGTCTACATTTTAACCGCTTTACAAATAGGGCTGGTGCTGTTTGTGGGGTTGAGTCTGTACTGGCACCGTTTCTAAGGCTCTGCAGAAACGGTATTAATGACTCATTCATGACCTTGTTCATCGTTTGGGAAGCCAACTGAGCCACATATTCAAGGTCAGAATCAAGGCATTCCGCCACATTTACAGGCCTTTCCGCAACGTTTGCTTGGTGGTAGAGATACGCACCTCTATGTTAGAGTCGCGGTAGTTTATTGAGTTCCTTCGAAACCTGTCAAAAGGCAGGCTCAGTGTACATGGCGGTCTGCCAGACTAATCTATTGAACGGTTTTGTCTGGAGACGCCCAATAAACGCACCAAGTACTCAGCTTATAGATCGGTGAATATGTCTTTTCCTACACGAGGGGTTAGCCTCTGGCAGAAAACAAAGTACGTTCACAGCCTGGGGGGCTGGATAATAATAATACTGGCTGGGGTGCTGTTTTTTCTGTCCATGAGCAGTGTGGCCCTGGGCCTGACCAGACTGATCAGCCGGGACTTGAACGGAATCTGGTTTTTACTGGGCGGTGTGCTGCTTCAAGGAGCCGCTATCTGGAGCGTCTGGGTCGTTGAGAAGAGAGCCCATTCCTGCCACTCCCGTTCCTGATGAGTGTGTTGGCCGCACGGTCACCTGTCCGGCGAACTAAAGGACAAGGCTACTCCATTCATGCAATACCGCAGTCCTGTAGGGTCTGGCCCATCCTTGAAAACGTGGCCTAAATGGGCATCACAAACTGAGCAGCGCACTTCCGTTCGGTTGCCGTCCGGCTCCGTATAAACAGCGTTGGCTACAACAGGGGTGTAAAAACTGGGCCAGCCCGTGTGTGAGTCGAATTTGGTGTCGGACGAAAAAAGCGAGTTGTGGCAGCAAACACACTGATATACGCCCTTGCGCGTTTCGTGTGTCAGATCACTGCTGTTGGGCCATTCGGTGCCGCTTTTTCGGGTTATATTATATTCCGAACGCGTTAGTATCGCCTTCCAATCGGCATCGGTTTTCTCTACTCGTCGATTACCGGGAGAGGTAGTGCCCGGTGGTCGTTTATGGGGTGGCCGTGGGGCAGCAAGGTAGGTTCCGTAAATCCATAAACTGCTCGTCAGAAGCAGAGCTGTTAAAAAGAAAAGCCTGTATTGCCGCATAGATTAAGTCCCTAGGGGTTTATTACGAAACGCAAAACGGGTAGTCTGACGTTCACAAACGCTTACCGTCCAATCGCAACTTTACGCAGGATAGAATCAATAACCTGTAAGGTTGTAACGCCGTCGGCCTCTGCTTCGTAATTTAGCATAATGCGGTGGTTGAACACATCCGGGGCTACTTCTTTGATATCTTCGGGCAGGACGTAATCGCGCCGGTCGAAGTAAGCAAGGGCTTTAGCTGCCAGATTCAGGTTGATACTGGCGCGGGGCGATACCCCAAACTGAATGTAGCGGGCTTCATCCCGTAGGCTGTACTCCAGTGGTCGGCGGGTGGCAAAGACCAATTCAATAATGTATCGCTCAAGGGTTTCGGAGATGGTGATGGTATTTATTTCATTGCGGATGGCTACCAGATCTTCCTTTCCCAGTACGGGTTTTACCTCATAGGCGAAATTCATGTTGGACATTCGACGCATGACCTCCATTTCATCTTCCCGGCTCAGGTAGTCCACAAAGACCTTCATCATGAATCGGTCAACCTGGGCTTCCGGAAGCGGATAAGTGCCTTCCTGCTCGACCGGATTTTGGGTGGCCAACACCAGAAAGGGCCGGTCGAGAACAAACGTTTCTTCCCCAATTGTCACCTGCTTCTCCTGCATGGCTTCGAGCAGGGCCGCCTGTACTTTGGCCGGCGATCGGTTGACTTCATCAGCTAGAATCAAATTGGCAAAAATAGGCCCCTGCTTCACCTCGAACTCAGCGGTTTTCTGATTGAAAATCATAGTCCCAATCAAGTCGGCGGGGAGCAGATCGGGGGTGAACTGAATTCGTTGAAAATCCAGTTCGAGTACTTTTGCGAGAGTATTGATGGTGAGTGTTTTAGCCAGACCCGGAACCCCTTCCAGCAAAATATGCCCACCCGTAAACAGGCCAATGAGCAGCCGGTTGAGAAGCCGGTCCTGACCGACTACAACCTGGCTCATTTCACTAAATACCTCACGGATTTTAGTGTGGTATGTAAAGGAAGATGTTGGCTGCATAAACTTATAAGTTGGTAAGTCAGTAAGTCGGTAAGTGGCTGACGCTAGTCCTGTTCATACGCCAGCCACTTACTGACTTACCGACTTATCTGACTATTTTTAAAACGTTGCCCGGATGCTGCGGTCTTTGCCGTGAATGTCTTTGTACACCTGAATCTTCGTGAAACCCCGGTCGGCAAATACCTGACGTGTTGCTTCGCCAAAGCGTTCGTTTATCTCTACATAACAGGCACCATCTTTGGTGAGGTGTCGAACGCAGAAATCAGCTACCGCTTTGTAAAAGACCAGCGGGTCATTGTCCTCCACAAACAGCGCCAGATCGGGTTCGTAATCGAGCACATTCCGGTCCATTTCGGCGGCTTCTGAACGCGTTACATACGGTGGATTGCTCACCACACAGTCGAAACGCTCACTAAAGTCGGCCGGAACATTTAAAATATCCTGAATTGAAAACTGGACATCAGCTTTCAGGTGTTCCGCATTTTGCCGCGCCAATGTGAGAGCCTTTTCCGAAACATCCCAGCCTGTTACCACCGACTGGGGCAGGAATCGGGCCATCGTAATGGCAATACAGCCGCTGCCGGTACCAATATCCAGAATAGGAACATCGTCGACGCGGTCCGCAAAGTCATGCATGATCAGCCGGACGAGGTCCTCCGTTTCGGGACGGGGTATCAGCACATCGGGCGATACCTCGAACTCCAGCCCACAGAAGATCGTCGTGCCAATAACATGCTGGATGGGTTCTTGCCGGTTAAGCCGTTCCAGAATCTTGAACCAGTCTGGCTCGGTGCGATTGGGGGGTAGGGGCTTGTCGGTTAATACATCGGTCTTACGCAGACCGAAATAATGGTCGAGCAGCATAAAGGCCATTTCCCGCGCTTCTTCGGGCGGATATACGGTAATATTCTTGCTGAGCCGTTCGTATAAAGGTTTGGCAGTTGCCATTTGAGTCGGGACTAGTAATTTTGCCAAAAATAGGGAAGTTTTCCCTGAAACACGGCTTACTTCTTATTCAAGAGTGTCTCAGCGCTTACTCGACCTGTCCAGCGGCTGAGCGAACAATACCAGGCGACAGGCCCAGAACCCGGAAAGGGTCTGTCTGCCAGTAATTTCTGCCTGACTTTAAATGATGAATGTGTCTGATTTATGGGTTGATGAGCGTTTTATGCGCCGTGCGCTCGAACTGGCTACCCTTGGTCGGGGCCATGTAAGTCCTAATCCAATGGTGGGTTGCGTTATAACACATGGCTCCGGGAGTCAGGAACGCATCATTGGCGAAGGCTGGCATAAGCGGTATGGCGACTGGCATGCCGAAGTTAATGCGGTCAACGCTGTGTTACCTGAACACCAGCAGTTGCTTTCCGAAGCCACTGTGTACGTAACCCTCGAACCTTGCTCACACTGGGGCAAAACGCCCCCCTGCGCTGATCTGTTGATTGAACGGCGTGTAAGGCGGGTTGTTTGCTGCAATGATGACCCCAACCCGTTGGTGTCTGGTCAAGGATTTGCAAAATTACGAGCGGCCGGGATACAGGTCGAGACGGGCGTTCTGGCAGAAGACGGACGCCTGCTCAACGCTCGGTTCTTTACATTTTTCGAGCAGAAACGCCCTTATATACTACTGAAATGGGCCGAAACAATTGATGGATTTATTGCCGGAGCAGGAGGTCAACCGGTGAAAATAAGTGGTGATCTGGCACATCGGCTGGTTCATCGTTGGCGGGGCGAAGAAGATGCCATTCTGGTAGGGGCCAACACGGCCCGTCTGGATAATCCACGTCTGAACACGCGCTTATGGAAAGGGAAAGACCCCATCCGTGTTGTGCTGGACAGAAAGCTCACGCTAGCCCCTAATCTGAATTTGTTCGATGGTACGCAGTCGACTCTGGTTTACCATGCTTCTCAAACTGATGCATTGCCTGACCTCCCTAACGTACAGTATGTATTCGCCGAATCACTACATCAGGTAATGAGCGACCTTTACCAGCGTAAACTACAATCCATTCTGGTAGAAGGGGGCGCAATTGTATTGAATGCGTTTATGGAGGCCGGTCTCTGGGACGAAATGCGCGTATTTCGGAGCCGGAAGATGCTCGGCAACGGTGTAAAAGCACCAACCGTGCGGGGAATTATTCACAGCCGCGAAAAAGTCGGCGACGATGAGCTGACTAGCTATATAAAGCCATAAACAGCTAAAAAAGCTCCGGCAGATGAGCACATCTGGATAACTGTCCAGATGTGCTCATCTGCCGGAGACGGTCATTTCAACGGCTATCCGGTCCTATTGGGATTGAGCAACCGGCAGTGCGTTACTGCCAATGTTACCGCTGGCCATTACTTTGTTGCCCGACATAATCTTCACATTCGCATTATAGGTAGCCAACTTGTCGTAGAAGCCTGCTTCGTTTATAATGAAGTATTTGTTGGCTGCAAAATCTCCGGTAGCACCCGTAATTGCGTCGAGTGTCTTAAGAGATTTGGTCGAGTTGTCAGCAACTTTACCTTCATAAATAGCTGACGAATAGGCGGTTCCTGAAACAGTGTTGTAAAGTCCCATTTCAACCATCGTAACCGAAGCACTGTACTTGTAGAATACCACCCGCCCGGAAACGGTTGATCCGGCTGCCGAGGTTAACGCGTACGATTTATACGTCGTTACGGTACCACCGCCGGGAGCTACACTGGTATTTGGCTCATACTTATTCTGCTCGCATGAACTCAGAAAAACAAGCATGGCGAGAAACAGACCTATTGCTGGAATAACGCTTCCTTTATTGACGAATCGATTCATAGCTGAAGTTGCGGTTAGAAGTTGAAGGTTAAACGGCCATAGTAGTACGCACCATTGGACCCCTGCTGATTGTTGGAGTACAGATAGAAACCCTGGTTCTCGGGACGGAGTATTTGCGGGTATTTATCGAAGATGTTGCTGCCACCAATCGATACTTTTACATTCCGGTTCAGGTCGTAGCCGAAGCTCAGGTCAAAAACGGCCTGTGGCGAGAAAGTTTGATCGTAAAAGTTGCCGTCGTTGTCTGAAGAAACTGACCGCTCCGTTACAGTGCCAAAGTAGGTGCCGCGCAGCATAGCGTTAAATCTATTTACCCGATACGTTACCGATCCAATCAGTTTGGTTCGTGGTGTACCTGTTTCAAACTGCCCGATCACATCACGGCTCAGGTACTTGCCCACAATCTGCTCCGACGTAAGATTAGCCACATTCAGGTCAAGGACTTTCCGGTTGAGAACTGTGTTTTTGCTGAGAATAGTGGCCAGCGTGAATGTCAGGCTTTTGCCTTTCTGCAGGTTGAGGGTGTAGTTACCAACGGCCTCAAGACCTTTCGAGCGAACATCAGCACCATTAACGAAGAACTGGGCCTCGCCTTCGCCGATTACCTCACTGTAGTTATTGCCAACCTCCGACGCGTTGAAATAGCTAGTCCGGAAAATTCGGTTGTCAACATCAATCTGGTAGGCATCCAGGGTTACTTCAAAGCCCGGTGCGGGCTGATAAGTAAGGCCTATGCCGTACGTACGCGACTGCTCCTGTTTTAGGCCTTTAATACCTAATACGCGGGCAGCAGTGCTGTTTGTTGGATAGGTTGTCACGTCAAGCGGTTGGGGAATACCGTTGGCATCGGGTACGAAAGCGGTAGCTGTGTGCGTATAGTTCAATTCCTGTAGCGAAGGAGCCCGGAAACCGGTGGCAATTGATCCGCGTAACGAAAGCGTTTTTGTGATCGAATAGCGAGCGGCCAGTTTACCAATGGTTACACCCCCAAAATCCGAGTAATTCTCCAGTCGGAACGCACCGGCGACGAGGAATTTTCGGGTCAGTTCCAGTTCAGCGTCTAGGTAGGCGGCCATTGTCGTTCTGAACTCATTGCGCTCATTTTTGGGGCCGAAACCTGCAAAGCACTGGCAGTTGGACGAAAGTGACTTAACCGTTACCTGCTGACCTGCTTCGACAGCCAGCGGGTTTCCATTGGCATCAACAATGGGAACGCTGCTCGCATTCTCCAGCGGTTTTCCGTCAGGGCCAACCAAGAGTCCGTCTTTCCCAACGGTAACAACGCCTGCCGTTCCATAAGCGTAACTTTCTTCCTGCCCTTTAATGATTTTGTAGTTCTCAATGCGCATTTCGGCACCAAACGCGATGTTCAGCCCATTCATGATGCCTTTAAAGTAACGGGACATGTCGAGGTTAGTCGAGTTCTGGGAAAACTGGTGAGTTCCCAAGTTCATGTTCACCGGCGAATTGGAGCCTAAAGACGCATTCATAGTGTTGACCATGCCAAGCCGCATCGTATTTCGGCCGAAGGTGTTGCTGAAGTCAACGCTGAACTCACCGATCTTGCTTTTAAGACCAATGGTGTTCGATACATCCGAGGTGTTGGATGTCATTTGAGGCCGGAAACCGTTCGGGTAGAGCAAGTAGTTGAAACGGTCGGTTTGGGCGGGTCGGCGGAAATAGCAGGAGAAGCCTTCCAGATATTTGTACGAAGCACCACCAAAGCTGTAAATGGTTGTGGTTGGGTTAATCTCATACCCTGCGTTGTAGAAGGTACTGCCAAGCGTAATAGCGGGCATACCGGCATACACGGCGAAGTCTGCTTTTGTTAGGCCGCGTGCAGTCATTAATCCGGCTTCGGTTGTCAGTGCGGCAATTTGTGAGGTGTTACCTGCCGCCTGAGCATTGATTAATTCAGGGTTAGTAATGACTGGATTGCCCGCCTTGTCGGTTCTCAGGTTGTTGAGGTAGGTTTTATCGAAAAATCCCCAGTCATTCACAAAGGGGCGCAGTGTTGGCCGACGCTGTGTGATCTGACCAGACATATTGAAATAGCCTTTGTCGCCGATTTTGAAGCCATAATTGGCGTCGAACTGATAATTGAAGCCATCGGGTTTACCCGATTTTGTCAGCGCACCGGCCTGACCACCCGTGTTGGCATACCCACCGCCGGTTAAGTTAGCCGTTAGTTTGTTGGTGCCTTTCTTGAGAATAATATTGACCACACCCGCAACGGCGTCAGAGCCATACTGCGCAGCAGCACCATCCCGCAGGATTTCAACCCGGTCGATAGCCGACACCGGAATCGTCATCAGATCGACCGTTGTAGACGGGCTGCCAACGGCGGTTTCGGTAATAAGGAGGGCCGATGTGTGCCGTCTTTTTCCGTTTACCAGCACAAGGATCTGGTTGGGAGCCATGTTGCGCAACTGAACGGGATCGACGTGAGAGTTCAAATCACCTCCCTGCGACCGAACGGCATTGAAACTTGGTGCGACAAAAGCCAGCATTTGTGCCAAATCAATTTGCGGAAGCTCGCCCATTATGTCCTTGATCGAAATAACGTCGACCGGAACCGGGGTTTCCAGAATTGTACGCCCGGTATTGCGCGAACCAGTCACAATTAATTCCGTCAACTGGGTGGCATCTTCGTCCAGCGAAATGTTAAAGGTGGTTTCGCTACCTACTTTAATTTCCTTCGATTTGAAGCCGATGAAACTGAAAACAAGCACATCGTTCGGTGTGGCTTCCAGAGAAAACTTACCTTCACCATCTGTCACAGCGCCCTTTCGGCTGTTGCCTTTTACTAATACGTTGACTCCCTGTACTAGTTCGGAGTTAACACTGGAAACTACCTTACCGGTTATTCGCTTGCTCTGCGCCAGAGCAGACATCGGACATAGGGCGACCACCATGAACATGGCAACCAATACAGGAAGAATGTCATGCTTACGTAATTTTATTTCCATGTTTAGCATTTAGATAAAGTTGAACACACTGATTGTTAGGTCACTATTTACTTCTGAGTAGGTTCTTTTTAGCTGGATACAGCCAACTAGGGTTAGTAAAGTTTGGGCAATAGATTGCCACAGGCCGATTTTTTCGACCGCTGTGAGTAGGTAAACTGGATGCTTGAATACCGACGGTAATCGGCTCGATCAGCCGTAACCGTCTAACTACACGTTCTTTTGTAAGATGACTCTCTGCTTAACGATTCGTGCGCACGAAATGAGAGATAGTGTTTTGTTGTACTTTGTCAAATATGCCTACTAAAATTATGAGATCAAATACTTAAATAGAATTAAATACTGTTTTATTTGATTTGTGCAATATAAAATTGGTAGTCGAATATTTTTTTAATGATGACATGATCAGGTAATTCTGGTATTGACATACTTTTCATTCGGTTTGTTGCGAAGCATCAGTCTATCTACTTCGTTTCGTATGCTCAAGTTGGGCCTTTACCTAATATTATGCCAACAAGCTATTGGTTATAAGTAGACTTTGATAAACTTGGTCACACAATTTTATGAATGACCCGGTAACGGAAGATTGACCCTAAATTCCTCTACATTTTATGAAGTATTGTTTACTCAATTTTTTGTTGATTTTTTGTACGCTGTCCGTTTGTGCCCAGAATGCGGCAAACTCTGTCGAAGCACTGCACTTTATTAAGTTGGGGAACACGCTCCGAATGGTTGACAGGCCACAACAGGCTATTGACTTGTTACTCAGGGCGCTGCCGACCGTTCAATCGAAAGATAGTTACCTAGAGGCCGTTGCTTATGAGAATCTTGGGTTTGCCTACACGGATCTGGAAAACGGGCAGACAGCATTAAGCTATTTATACAAGGCCCATAACCTGTATCAGAAACTTAACTACGGGGCCAGTGCAGCCGCCATGCGTCAGTTAATCGGTGAAATGTCGGGGAAAGATTTGTATGCGGGTATTGATATTGGTGCATCGGGTGTTAAGCTGGCCATCTTTAGATCGGTGTACGAGAACGGTTTTTTTACTAAAGACATCAAAGTCAAACCCGTTGCTCCAAACGTAACCCTGGTATCAGGTACCGCACAGTCATTCAAAGATGGGCAGGACGTTATGAAGGCCTACATTGACTCTATCAGGCGATACAAAATTCCGGCAGATCATACCTATATCGCCTTTAGCAGTGGCGTTAATGAAACCTTGGGGAAAACACCGGCCAGGAAAAAGAAACTCTATGAGTTGTTTTCGTCGCTGGTAAGCGGCACAGACAGTCTGCGTATTGATACCACCCTGACGGCTGCCCGCGAAGCTGAACTGTTTTTGATTGGCTCTGTGCCCCGCCGGTTATGGGTTGCCACATCGTGCATAGATATTGGAAGTGGAAATACAAAGGGAGGCTATTACGATGGTGGTCGGAGGTTTCATGCGGTGAGCTTGCCGTATGGCACCAAAACGCTGGCAAACCTGATCGACAGAAATAGGTCGTTACCCATAGAAGCCTACAAAGAGGAAGCTCGACGGGCGATAAAGGTGATTGCCGATACCGCTGTGAATGTTGAATTTAATACGGCCAGTCCCGGATTGCACCAACGTAAAACGGTAGCCATTGGTGGGGGGATTGCCTGGGCTATGACCGTGTATCTGCATCCTGAAAAAGCGGGCACAACGGCTGTACCCCTCACCCTGAGTGACGCACAGCGATTTGCCCGCTTAGTTATGACCGATTACCAAAGCCTGATCCAGCCGGATTTGACCGATCTGACCGATCCGGTTGTGCGGCAGAAGGCAGAAGCCGATATCAATAATGTTCAGAATCAATTCAACGAGAAGCAACTGATCGCAGGAGCACTCTTGCTAGAGTCTGTATTTAGGGCCTACGCCAACACATCCGTTCCCAAACGCTTCGTCTTCATCCGGGATTCGGACATTAGCTGGGTAACGGGTAAGTTCCTGGAAACACTCAACCAAAGCTACGAGCAGGCCGTGGTCAAGAGTACCCGATAGCCCGTCTGGACATCAGGCAAACAACTGGCCTGATGTCCAGACGCCTTTTACACGCAGGGATTGATCCAGCCGTACCAGATTCGCCACATAGCCAGGTTGAATTTTACCCAGCTGGTCGCCCAGATTAATGATCTCGGCCGGAATTACCGATGCCATACGTAACGCACTGGTAAGCGGAATACCGGCCTGCTCAACGGCAATCTTTACGCAATCGATCAGCGTAATAGCCGACCCGGCCAGATTCCCCTCGTTGTTGACATACCGGCCGGGTCCATTGGTGTCGGGTTCATAGTGTACCACAAACTGGCCGAGTTCAAACGTTGGTCGGGGTGGGTTAGCGAACAGGGCATCGGAAATAAGGAAAAGACGTTCGCCCAGCAGTCGGTAAGCAATCCGGATGGTAGTTGGGTTGCAATGGTAGCTGTCGGCAATGATACTGGCACGAACCGTAGGATGATCAAAAACCGCACCTACCACACCCGGTTCACGGCTTTCGTACCCGCGCATGGCATTGTACAGATGTGTAGCCAGCGGAATTCCTTCGTTGAAAGCTGCCGTTGCCTGCTGGTACGTTGCGTTGCTGTGACCGAGAGAAAGAAGCGTGTTCGAATGCTTTAACGTGTTAATCGTCGCCAACTGGGCGGGGGTTAGAATTTCCGGGGCCAGGGTAAGAATACGGATAACATCCGCATCGGTACTGAAGAGGGTTTCCAGTTCACCCTCTGCCGGAGTACGAACATAAGCCGTGCTGTGGGCCCCCCGTTTGATCGGATTGAAATAAGGCCCCTCAATATGAATGCCCGGTACGCCCAATGGGTTTTCGGTTCGTACAACCTGCACTGCCGCCATCGACTCCCGCATAATGTCGAGCGAAGTCGAATGAATGGTAGGGAGCAGGGTAGTAGTGCCATTTCGGGCGTGCGAAGCATAAATGTGCCGGACTGTTTCGGGCGTTGGCTGATCGTTCAGAAACAAGTCCGATCCACCGTAAAGTTGTAAGTCAATCAGACCCGGTATAAGATAGTCGCCATTAAAATCAATGACTGGCGTATCCGCATCAGTCGTGTCGATACTGGATGCGGGGATAATTTCGGTGATACGATCGTCGCTTATTTTTACTGAACTGCCGGGTAACCAGTCGGTTCCGGTAAAAACATGAGCATTTACAAATTTATACGCCATTTGGGTTGAGCCTGATTTCTGATTGGTACGTCAAATGATGGCCGGAATGTAGTCGATTTTTCGTTTTTTTGCGAACTGTTTCATGTGAGTACCAACCTGTTTTTCTTTTGAACGCCGTTCGTTTAACTCCCCCCGCTACACTGGCAAAGTCCGGACCATCCAATCCCGGACTGGATAATCTAGTTCCGGACTGGATGGTCCGGACCACGATTCCACTGGCCTCATCCAAAAGCGAAAGTAATCGCGCTTTAATCATCGACGCGCTTACCGGCTTTCGCTGCGATTTGCAAAACCTTTCAACCGCCCGCGATACCCAGACGATGATCCGGCTGCTGAAATCGGAGGACGCCACCGCTGATGTGCTGGACGCCGGAACTACGATGCGGTTTCTGACCGCCTATTTCAGCGTAACGGGGCAGCAGAAAACGATGACGGGCACACCCCGGATGTGTGAGCGCCCGATTGGTATTCTGGTCGATGCCCTGCGTTCGCTGGGTGCCGATATTACCTACCTCAAAAATGAAGGCTATCCACCCCTGCAAATCAAAGGGTTTTCGCCCTCCGCCGAATCGACCAACCGGCTCAGCATTCGTGGCGATGTGAGTAGTCAATACATTTCGGCGCTCGTCATGATTGCCCCGTTGCTGCCCAATGGGCTAACACTGGAATTGACCGGCGCCATCGGTTCCCGGCCGTACATAGAAATGACCCTGGAGCAGATGCGTTACTTCGGAGCCGATGTTCGGGCTGATTGGGAAACAAAAACGATAACGGTAGCCTCCAGCCCGTATGTACCCAAACCGTATGCCATCGAGTCGGATTGGTCGGGAGCCAGTTATTGGTACAGTGTAGCCGCACTGGCAACGGATGAAAGGGCTGAAATAAATTTGCTGGGCCTTAAAGCCAGATCCTTGCAGGGCGATAGTGCTATTGTGGAAATCATGCGTTCCTTGGGCGTGAAGAGCACGTTTACAGATACGGGCGTTCGGCTAACAAAGATACCGACGCAGCAATCGCTAACCTGTGACTTTACCGATTGCCCGGACCTGGCCCAGACCGTTGCCGTGTGCGCAGCCGTGAAAGGTGTTGTCTTGCGGATGACAGGAATCGAAAGTCTGAAAATCAAAGAAACTGACCGGGTGGCTGCGCTACAGGCCGAGCTACAGAAGATTGGTGCGGAGCTGGTAGAAATCGAAACCAATCATCTGTACGAAGTTCATCAACTGGCAATAGCTCCCGCCGGCCCGGCAACCATTGACACATACGACGACCATCGGATGGCTATGGCCTTTGCTCCCGTAGCCATGCAGCAGGAGATCATTATCGATGAGCCGGGTGTTGTAGCCAAATCGTACCCATCCTTCTGGGAAGATATGGCGAGGGTAACAACCGTTAAGTTTATAAACGAATAGTGTAGGGCTGGCTCTGGGCTGCAGGTTTACTAGTCCGGTCAACTTACCCAATTGGGCGAAACAGATGACTGGTTCCTAAACCCGTTATCGAACGTACAACAGGCAGGTTTGCCGCTTCAAAACATTACGAATTGGAACTCATGGGTTCTCCTGACTGGAGAACCTGTTTTTTTAAAGGGCTGGAGGTTAGCAGGGTAATGCGAAATGAGGTGCCTTCCCCCACGGTCGATTCCACTTCGATAGAACCGTGGTGCAACTCGATGATGCGTTGCGTCAGCGCGAGGCCAATGCCATGACCCGAGATGGTCATGGTTGATTCTGACCGGTAAAAGGGCTCAAAAATATGGGCGATGTCGCTTTGGGAAATGCCATATCCATGATCGCTGAAGGTGAGTTTGATCTTTCCCGGCATGAACAGGATCCGAACCGACATCCGATTGTCCGGCGAGTATTTGCAGCCGTTTTCCATTAGGTTCTGGAACGCTGTTTGCAGGAGCGATTCTTCACCCACAATAACCAGGTCTTCTTCCTGAACGGGCAGATTGTCAAAATCAATGTCGATTTGATACGCGGGCTTTTTGCTCACAATCAGGCTTTGAGCCTGCCACAATAACTCATCGATACGGACGGGTTGGTAATTAAGCGTGACAATGTCGGAGTTAGCCCTGGCTAATTCAAGAAGGCCATTCACCAGTCGGATCATACTTTTCACTTCATCGAGCAGGGCGTCAAACGCCACCTCATATTCTTCGGTCGTACGCGCCTGCAGGCGGGTCACTTCAATCTGACCCATCATGACGGTCAGTGGCGTCCGTAACTCATGCGACGCGTGTGAAACGAAGCTCTTCTGCAAAACAAACGCTTCTTCAAGCCGTGTAAGCATGTCGTTGAAGGTGCGGGCCAGATCTGCCAGTTCGTCGCGCTGGCGCCCCACGCTCAATCGCTGGTGAATGTTGGTAGCCGAGATGGCATTGACCTGCGTAATTAATTCCGCTACGGGTCTGAGCGCATCCGTAGCGAACAGGTAACCGGCAATTCCAACAATAATCAAGCTCAGCAGCCAACCCGAAAATAAAATTTCCCGCAACCGGTCGAGTTTAGTCAAGCCGTATCGGTCATTGCCCGAAGCAACGATTAGTAACACTTCGCCCCGTGAGTTCAGATGAAGGACACCAACGGCTTCCAAATCGCCGATCCGAACGTATTGAGGTTGCCGAAGGGTTATTTTGCGCAGGAAATCGGGGGTTACCGGGAAGCGGGGCCGCTGGTTTCCCTGGTTGAAAAGAACAACTCCCCGCTTATTGTAAACCGTTACCTGTTCGTTGGTGATAACCGGCAAATCGGCCTGCGGCACTTCGCCTACATCTTCGCGAAGCCGTATTGTGGTAAATGCTTTTTCCTGAAGACGTTGTTGAAACTCCTGCTCCCTGAACTGATCATAAAGATAGTAAACCGAAACTGTGAAGAGCAGCACAATCGAAGCGACCAGCAGCACAAACAGAAGGGTCAGGCGGGTACGGATATTCATTTTTCAGGAGTGAGAAGGTAGTATTAGGAGTGAGTAGTAAGAGTGGCTGACGCACATTTTATCCTGCGTCAGCCACTCTTACTACTCACTCCTAATACTAGTAGTTAGTCTTCCTTCAGCATATATCCCATACCAATAACCGTATGGATAAGCTTAGTGGGAAAATCTTTATCGATTTTCTTTCGAAGAAAATTGACGTACACATCAATTACGTTCGTACCGGTGTCGAAGTGAATATCCCAGACTTTTTCGGCAATGTCAACGCGCGAGACTACCCGGCCCCGGTTGCGCATCAGATAGTCGAGCAAGCCAAATTCTTTGGCGGTCAGTTCGATCCGTTTTTCGCCCCGACGGGCTACTTTTTCATTCAGATCAAGTTCAAGGTCCGCCACCTTTAGTACATTGGTCTGCATGCCGGCATCGCTGCTTCGCTTTGTCAACGCCCGCAGCCGTGCCATCAGCTCCCGGAACTCAAAGGGTTTTACCAGATAGTCGTCGGCGCCGGCTTCGAAACCGGTGAGCTTATCATCTACAGAGCCCATTGCCGTAAGCATCAGAACGGGTGTGCGGTTTTTCTCCTGCCGGATTGACTGAACAACGTCGAAGCCGTTCATCTTGGGCAGATTAATATCCAGCACAATAACGTCGTAGAGGTTGTTAAGCGCCATATTACGCCCAACCTGGCCGTCATAAGCTACATCCACTTCGCAAGATTGCTCTTCCAGCCCTTTCTTAACAAACGAGGCAAGTTTAGGCTCGTCTTCTACTACCAGAATCTTCATATCGGCAACATACATAGCTATTGGCTGATTTAAAAACGGCAGAATAAATTATTTAGTTAATGAGACACAGCCTGGCAAAAATAGCCATATTAACGCCGGCGAATGCTTTGCTCCCATGAGCCCCCAAAACTCGCTGGCTGGTCTTAAAAGGAGTTGAAAACAGAATTAAAAGAGAGTTAAATTAAACTGGGCGATGAGCGCACCAAATACAAAAAAGCCGCTCCGAAATTCGGGGCGGCTTTCCGCTTCTATCCACACCATTTCAAGATTAATGACCGAGCGGCCATTAAATCTTGATGTTCAACCTTCCCTTTGTAAAGGATTGTTATGCTAAAGTAAGCAATTTCTTTTTACAGGATAAAAAACTATTTCTTTTTCTATCCTTGTAAGTCTATGCAAATTTTGCAATATCCTGTTAAATAAACGTGAAAACAAGGTTAAAATTATTTGCCTTGTAAAAAAAATGAGCTGTAATTTAAATATCCCTAAATTTCTGCCGATAAAAAGCATAGAAAATAAGGGGAAATATAAACAGGGTTAATAGAGTTGCTGTAATAAGGCCACCAATAACAACAATAGCCAGCGGTTTTGCTGTTTCAGAGCCAATTCCGTGGGAAATGGCCGCTGGAATCAGACCAATTCCAGCCATCATGGCGGTCATGACGACCGGACGTATACGGGAAACAACACCCTCTCGGATTGCGTCGTTCAGGGGAAGCCCATTTCGTAAATTCTTCTTGAAAACAGATATTAGAATGACGCCATTCTGAATACAAATGCCAAAGAGGGCAATAAAACCAATGCCTGCCGAAATGCTAAAGTTGACATGCGTAAGCAGCAAGGCAGCGATGCCGCCAATAATGGCAAAAGGAACATTGAATAACACCAGCCCAGCGTCTTTTACGTTGCCGAAAAGAATAAATAAAATAAAGAAGATAGCCAGCAAACTAATGGGAACAACCTGAGCCAGTCGGGCAGTGGCTCGCTGCTGGTTTTCAAAATCACCCGCCCATTTAGCGGTGTAGCCCGCGGGTAGCTTTACATTGGCCTGTACTTTTTGTTGGGCCTCGGCCACCGCGCTACCCATGTCGCGGCCCCGAACCGAGAACTTCACAGCCCCGTAGCGCTGGCCCCCTTCCCGAAAAATCAATACGG
This sequence comes from Spirosoma sp., assembly GCF_026391055.1. Classification (GTDB taxonomy): domain Bacteria; phylum Bacteroidota; class Bacteroidia; order Cytophagales; family Spirosomataceae; genus Spirosoma. The sequence continues at coordinate 204,703 of NZ_JAPLET010000020.1, forward strand.
GGCCGGTTTGGGTATAGACATTGGCGATCTCCTTGATGGGAATCATACTGCCGTTTTCAGTTGGAACCATCAACTGGCTAATTTGCTGCTCGCTGGACCGGAAAGGTCGGTCGTACCGGATACGCAGGTCGAATTTTCGCTCACCTTCGTAAATCTGCGTAGCTGCTTTACCACCAATGGCCATTTCGATGACCGCTTCGGCATCCGCTTTATTAATGCCGTACAACGCCAGTTTATGTTCGTCCAGTTCGATCCGCATCTCGGGCTGGCCCGTTGTGCGAATTACCCCCAGGTCTTCTATGCCCTTAACGGTGGCCAGCTGATTTCGGACTTCGCCCGCTTTGGCTTCCAGTATGCTTTGATCGGGGCCATAGATCTTGACGGCGATGGAGCCTTTCACGCCCGAAACAGCTTCCTCTACGTTATCCATAATGGGCTGCGAAAACCCAAAATTTACACCCGGAAAAACGCTGAGTTTCTCCTGCATTTTCTCGACTAGTTCTTCCTTAGTCAATCCGCTTTTCCAATCGTCCTGCGGATAAATATCGACCAGAAACTCGATGTTGTAAAAACCAGTTGGATCGGTACCGTCGTTTGGTCGGCCCGTTTGCGATATAACACCTTTTACTTCCGGAAACTGCTCGAAAATATGGCGCATCTGCACACTTTGTTTCACTGATTCGGGCAGCGAAATGCTCATCGGCATGGTGGCCCTCACATAAATGGAGCCTTCATTTAATTCAGGTAAAAACTCCGTGCCAAGCAGGGTGAAACCCGACAAGCCAACCAGCACAAGAAGACCCGTGAACAGTATGCTTGTTCTCTTATGCGCAAACGTAAAACCAAAGAGCCGGGTCGAGTAGTTGGTGACGAAGTTGACAAACGGGTTGTGTTTCTCGCGAACGTTCTTTTTTAGCAGAATACTGGCCAGAACGGGAACCAGTGTCAGGGTGAAAATAAGCGCGCCCAGCAGTGCAAAACCAAGTGTCCAGGCCAGTGGGGAGAACATTTTTCCTTCTACTTTCTGAAAGGAAAAAATCGGGATCAGGCAGGTGATAATAATGGCTTTGGAGAAGAAAATAGCCTTGCCCATTTCCGTTCCGGTTCGGCGCAGAATGCCCAACTTGGCCAGGCGGTTGAACTTAGCCATGCCCTGCTGATGGGCCAGTTCGTCGAGCGTAACGAAAATGCCCTCTACCATCACTACTGCACCGTCGACGATGATGCCGAAATCAATAGCACCCATCGACAGCAAATTGGCCGACATGCCCTTTAGCCGTAAGCAGATGAAAGCAAACAACAGGGCCAGGGGAATCACGATAGACACGGTGACCGTAGTGCGCCAGTCAGCCATGAAAAGAAATACGATGACCGTTACGAAGATGATGCCTTCAATTAAGTTATGCGTTACCGTGTGGGTAGCGAAGTTAATAAGCGTTTCGCGGTTGTAGAACGTGTTGATCTGCACATCGTTGGGCAGAATACTATTATTTAACTCATTGATTTTAGCCTTTACCCGCTCAATTACTTCACTTGGGTTTTCGCCCTTGCGCATAATAATGATACACTCTACCTCATCATCTTTCTTGTCGCGCCCCGCTTGTCCGAGCCGGGGCAGGGCCGACTCCGAGACCTGCGCCACATTTTGAACCGTAATGGGCGTTCCCTTAATATTCTTTACAATGATGTTCTGGATATCCTGCTGGTTTTTCAACAGGCCAATGCCCCGTACCACATAGGCTTCCGAATTTTTTTCGATGACGTCGCCCCCCACGTTTACATTGGCATTCGCCACGGCCTGATAGAGTTGGAGGGGTGTGATGTTATAATCCATTAACCGGCGTGGATCGACCGAAATTTCGTAGGTCTTTACCTCACCGCCGAAGCTAACCACATCGGCTACGCCCGGCACACTTTTAAGCTGACGGTCAATGACCCAGTCCTGAATCGTTTTCAGTTCACGGGCGGTTCGGGTAGACGATTGAAGGGTGTACCGGAAAATCTCCCCCGTTGGGCCATACGGTGGCTGTACATCAGGCCGAATGCCTTCGGGCAGTTCGATGCCACTGAGCAGGTTGTTTACCTGCTGGCGGGCAAAGGCATCGTCGGCCCCGTCGTCGAACAGGATTTTAACAACCGACAGGCCAAACAGGGAGGTAGAGCGTATGTCTGTCCGTTTCTGTACTGAGTTTAGTCCAATTTCAATCGGTATGGTAACGAACTTTTCGACCTCTTCCGCCGACCGTCCGGGCCATTGGGTGATAAGGGTAATCTGAGTATTCGTTACATCCGGAAAGGCTTCTATTGGCGTATTCTGATAGCTGATAACACCGGCAACAACGGACAGTGCTGTCAAAAAGAAAATAAAAAACTTATTCTTCAGTGAGAAGGAAAGTATGCTTTTGATGAATTTGTTCATACCGGCTTCGGTGTGCGACTTGGTTACGTACAAATGTGCCGGGCCGAACTTAAATTAAGCTTAACCTGCTGTTAAAAGTGAGTTAAATAGTATCTATCTCTAGTAGTAGTTGTGCAGCGGGGTGTACTAGACCGGGGCTTACCGGCCCTGTGAGGCTTTTAGAAGTGGATAAAGACTAAATTTTTGTGCCAGTCAGGCGTTTGCTACGTTTACTAGGTAATTACGTTTTCTACATCGCTTAATTGACTCAACACGTATGTCTGACATTCAATCAAACTTTGGCCTTGCCTCCAGTAAAGAAGAAACATCACTTATTGAAGACCCAATAAATCCCTTACCCCGAGCCGTTTTACGGCCCAACACCCACTGGTTGCTCGATGGAGAGTGGCAGTTTGCCCTCGATCCTAAAGACACCGGCCTACGCGACAGATGGTACCTGGGCCACGACTATGATGGGGTGGCTCAGTGGCCGGGCTCGATAGAAGCGCACATGGCGCGTGCCAAAGGGCAGAACGATCCAGTAATCTGGCACGATAAAGTGATTGCCTGGTACGAGCGCGAGTTTTCTCTTCCGGAACGTAGCGAGCCGCTTTCACGCTCCATCATTCAGTTAACGTTTGGTGCTTGCGGGTACGAAACGCGGGTGTGGCTCAACGGACACCCACTAAGCACCATCGAAGGAGACGAGGTGCATTATGGCGAGTATACATCCTTTTCTTATGAACTGGCCGATGAATACCTCCGGCCTACAAACCGCCTTACGGTACGTATCGCGGATACTATGGATGCCGAAACCCCACGCGGAAAGCAGGAATCTCACGTCTACAAACGAGGAGGCATCTGGTATCAGACGTATACGGGCGCGGTGCGTTCTGTGTGGCTGGAAACTGTTGAACGAAACCGATTGCGGTCTAGGGTAGGGGTGGTCAGCACCATTGAGGACCACCTGGTTCGGTTTACGTTCACAATTCGTATCCATGATCCGGGCAATTATATTCTACGGCTTCAGGTTTTTGAGCGGAAGGCCCCCGAGTCAGCGCCCCCTCTGGCGACGTCCGATTTTCCGTTGCGGCTCGAAGCCGGGCAGAAACAGCAGCGGGTGTCGATGGAAGTTTTGGGTACGGAACTCTGGTCGACGGAAACACCAGTTCGTTACCGGCTCGTGGCTCAGTTAATTGATTCTGAAGAGCACACTGCCCAGATCGAGACCCAGTTTGGTCTTCGTAAAATAGAAGCCCGGGGTCGGTACGTGTATCTGAACAACAAACCCATCTATCTTGATGGGATTCTGTATCAACCCGGCACCGCAACCTACGAAGAAATGAAGCGGCATATGCAGGCCATGAAAGAATTGGGCTGCAATCTGGTTCGGGTTCACATTGCCGGTATCGACCCCCGGATTTACAACCTGGCCGATAAACTGGGCTTGTTACTGTGGGTGGAAGTGCCCAGCCCACACAGCTCAACGACCCGCAGCCGCCAGAATCACCGGGCCGAGTTGATGCGGATGTTGGCTCTCATCGGGACGCACCCTTCGGTAGTGATCTGGAGCTTGTATAATGAAGACTGGGGTGCTCAGGATATTGCAACTAATCCCGAAACCCGTGAGTACATTATGAATATGTATCATTTCATGCAACTGGCCTACCCGCAGTTTCTGGTTGTTGACAACGACGGCTGGCAGCATATTTCGTTCGAAGGACGGCTTAAGTCCGATTTGCTCACGGCTCACTTGTACACACCCGACCTGGGCCATTGGCAATCTCTCCTCGACCGGCTGGTTGCCGGTGATCTGGAAACAGTCGCTGCGTTTCCGCTGGTGGTGGGCGACCCGTTCTTCTACCGGCGTCAGGTTCCCCTGATCGTGAGCGAATGGGGAGGCTTCGGCTTTGCTAACTATGGCGGGCCGCAGGACGCCGAAGATCGCACCGAACGTATCCGCCTGTTCAAGCAGGAGATGCGGAAACGTTCCATTGCGGGGGATGTCTACACGCAGGCCACTAACATTGAAGACGAACGCAATGGGTTGATCGACCCACAAACCGGCGAACTCAGCGTACCGGCCGGATTGCTGGCTACTGGCGGCTACGAAAACATGCCCAATACACCGCTGTAGGTCGTTCGTGAGCAGAGTCGCCCGTTGCCTTCCTTAATTCTATACAGGCTACCTGTAATTATATACGATAAAATGGATGCATCGGGCTGACCTTTGTGTTATCCTACTAAAGACATAAAAACTATGGAGCCCCTGAAATTCAAAACCAACATAAAGTGCGGTAATTGCATTGCCACAGTAACGCCATTCCTTAACGAAGCCGTTGGGGAGGGAAACTGGGAGGTGGATGTAAAAGACCCTAAAAAGGTGCTGACCGTTTCTACTGCAACGGCCGATACAGTACGTCAGGCTATTGAAAAGGCTGGCTACAAAGCCGAGCCACTTAACTAAAAAAGCCATGACCATCGCCGATACAGACCGAAAACCCGATTCCGGGGTTTTGGCCGGTGAAATACGGAAAACATACCCAGTGCTGGAAATGTCCTGTGCGGCCTGTGCCGTTAGTGTCGAATCGATCCTAAAGCACACGCCCGGCGTGAGTGCCGCCGGGGTGAATTATGCCACGCAAACGGCCTGGGTTCAGTTCAATCCGAGTGTCGTTACACCCAGCGAATTGCAGACTGCCGTTCAGGAAATGGGGTACGACATCGTTATTGAAACAGAGGAGACGGGGGTCGATGCCCGTCAGGTTCAGGAGGAGGCACAACAGCAGCGGGTACAACGCTTGAAACAGCGAACGATCTGGGCCGTGATTCTGTCGTTGCCTGTAGTCGTCATCGGTATGTTCTTTATGGACCGAATCCCCTATGGCAATTACATTATGATGGCGCTCTCGGCTCCCGTGGTATTCGGGTTGGGCCGGTCGTTTTTTGGTAATGCCTGGAAACAGGCCCGGCATGGCAGCGCCAACATGGATACCCTGGTGGCATTAAGTACCGGTATTGCATTTCTGTTTAGTGCCTTTACAACCATTAATCCGGATTTCTGGCATAGCCGCGGTGTTCATCCGCATGTTTATTTCGAGGCCGCATCGGTTGTTATCACCTTCATCATGCTGGGGAAACTGCTCGAAGAAGGCGCAAAGTCAAATACCTCTTCGGCCATCAAGAAGCTGATGGGTTTACAGCCTAAAACGGTTCATCTGGTTGTGGGCGATAGCGAACAGGAGATTCCGATCGCTTCCGTACAGGTTGGAAATCGGCTGCTCGTTCGGCCGGGCGAAAAAATCCCGGTTGACGGCCGGGTAGCGTCGGGGCAATCGTATGTCGATGAAAGCATGATTAGTGGGGAGCCGGTACCGGTTGAAAAGCTGGCTGGGGCTCCGGTCTTCGCCGGGACAATAAACCAGAAAGGGAGCTTTCAGTTGTATGCCGAGAAAGTGGGGGCCGATACGTTATTAGCCCAGATTGTCCGGCTGGTTCAGGACGCACAGGGCAGTAAGGCCCCCGTGCAGCGCACCGTCGACCGGATAGCCGGTGTGTTTGTGCCGGTTGTGCTTGGCATTGCCGTGTTGACATTCATTGTCTGGGCAGTTTTTGGTCGCTATCTCATGCCAGAACAAGATTCCTTAACAACCGCCCTGCTAACTTCGGTAACGGTTCTGGTCATTGCCTGCCCCTGTGCGCTGGGACTGGCTACTCCAACGGCCATTATGGTGGGGGTTGGTAAAGGAGCCGAGAATAACATCCTGATCAAGGATGCCGAAAGCCTGGAGATTGGGCATACCGTTAATGCAATCGTTCTCGACAAAACCGGAACGATTACCGAAGGAAAACCCGTGGTAACTGACTTGCTCTGGTCTGTTAAAACCGACGAACAGCCGCAACTGGAAGCCGTGCTTTACGAACTCGAAAAACAGTCTGAGCACCCACTGGCCGAAGCGGTCGTTGCCCATCTGACGAAGTCGGGGCCCGTACAATTGGAAACGTTTACCAGTGTTACGGGGCGTGGAGTAAGTGCCCGATACAATAACGGCGTATATCTTGTTGGTAATCAGACTTTATTAGGCGAAAATCAGATTTATTTATCCGCTGAGCTAGCCCGTCAGGCGTTGGAACTGCAAAATCAGGCGAAAACGGTCGTGTTTTTCGCCCGCCGGATGCCGGAAACTCCAGGAGGAGAGGTGCTGGCTATTCTCGCCATTACCGATCCGGTCAAAGCAAGTTCGAAGCAGGCCGTTGACCGGCTGGTGAGCCAGGGTATTGCTGTCTATATGCTGACCGGCGATAATGCGCAGACCGCAGCCGCCGTGGCAAAACAGGTAGGCATCAGCCACTTTAAAGCCGAGGTAATGCCCACCGATAAAGCGGATTTCGTGCGGGAATTGCAGGCGGCCGGAAAAATTGTGGCGATGGTCGGCGATGGGATCAACGATTCACAGGCATTAGCCCAGGCTAACGTAAGTATTGCTATGGGTAAAGGGTCCGACATTGCTATGGATGTCGCCCGAATAACGCTGATCACGTCAGACCTGACCAGTGTGCCTAAGGCGCTTCAACTGTCGAAGCAAACTGTTCGGGTCGTTCGGCAAAACCTGTTCTGGGCGTTTATTTATAATTTGATCGGTATCCCCATCGCTGCCGGGGTGCTGTATCCGGCCTTTGGCTTTCTGCTGAACCCGATGATTGCCGGGGCGGCCATGGCGCTAAGCTCAGTATCTGTAGTTAGTAATAGCCTGCGCCTTCGAGGCATCCGGTTATAGCAGTGCTAATTCTCCGCCCCTTAAAAAAGGGGAGAGGTTAGGGGTGGAGTAGGTACATCAGAATACAAACAAAAACGCCCGACCAGTTTTCTAGTCGGGCGTTTTTATGATCTATTAGTGTATTCGCGGTATTATTTACCAACCGTACCACGCAGTGCACGTGGGATTTCGATGCTGGCTACCGGGTTAGATGCCTCTTCAAGCATCTCGATGTTTGTCACCGGGATTTGACCAACACGGACAGATTTGCCCAGGTCAAGACCAGTTACGTCTACATCAATAAAATCAGGGATGTTTTCAACGGTACCTTTCACGCGCAGTTTACGAACGCGGGTTACCAGTTTACCACCTTTTTGTACCCCTGGAGCTGTACCTACTAACCGAACTGGAACAGCAATTTTGATTGGTTTTTTATCCGTTACCAACAGGAAGTCGGCGTGCAGCAGCACGTCACTTACTGGGTGGAATTGTGTTTCCTGAAGAATAGCCCGGTATTCAGCACCCTCGATGTTCAGGGCTACTTCAAAAATATTGGGCGTATAAATCAAATCACGGAACAGAATAGCCGGCGCATAAAAATGCACTTGCTCTTCTCCACCATATAACACGCATGGAACATTGCCCTCGGCCCGAATCGCCTGTGATTCCGTGCGGCCGAGATTCGCTCGTTGATACCCTACAATCTCGATTTTTTTCATGATAAAATTTGATTTTGACTGATAGAATGATAAAATCATTGAATGATATAGGAGGTGTTTTTTGTCTATTCTATCATTCACTAATTCTATCGTTCAATATTTTATAAACAGTGAACTAATAGATTCATGGTCGCGAATGCGTCCGATGGCTTTGGCAAATAATTCGGCCACCGACAGCACTCTGATTTTTTCGTTGGTCTGCTTCAAGGGCAGCGTGTCCGCAACTACTAATTCCTCCAACACCGAATTAGCAATATTTTCGTGGGCTTTGCCCGACATGATGGGGTGCGTACACACCGCGCGTACCGATAAAGCTCCTTTGTCCAGAATAATCTGGGCGGCTTTCGCCATGGTGCCACCTGTGTCAATCAGGTCATCCACCAGTACTACGTTAGCCCCTTCCACATCGCCAATTACCTGCATGGAGGCAATTTCATTGGCCCGTTTGCGGTGTTTGTCGCACAGGACAATATCGGCGTTGAAATGTTTGGCGAATGTACGGGCGCGGTTGGCGCCACCCACGTCCGGCGATGCTACAACCAGGTTTTCCAGATTCAGGCTCCTGATGTAAGGTACGAATACCGAGGTACCCTCCAGATGGTCGACCGGGAAGTCGAAAAAGCCCTGAATCTGTCCGGCATGGAGGTCAATGGTCATCAACCGATCGACACCCGATGCAGCCAGCATATTGGCAACCAGCTTGGCCGCAATAGATACCCTGGGCTTGTCTTTACGATCCTGCCGGGCGTATCCGAAATAAGGAATCACCACCGTTACGTAGTGAGCCGACGCACGCCGGGCGGCATCAACCATCAGCATTAGTTCCAGCAGATTATCGCCGGGAGGAGGTGTCGACTGAATGAGAAATACATCGCAGCCCCGAACGGATTCTTCAAAACTGGGTGACATTTCGCCATCACTGAACCGCCGACAGGTATAACCGCCTAAGTCTTTGCCGTAATAATGCGCAATTTTTTCTGCCAGATATGTGGATTGACTACCAGAAAAAATCTTGACGGGGTTAAACGAAGCCATAAGTGCCAGACAAATTTCCCGCAAAGGTACGGAAAAAATGGGCCGAATTTCGGTTTGTTTTTAAGTTTCTTTAAGAATGGGTACGCTGGCAGAGTCAACAAGAGTTGACCAGTCGCTAAGAAGAACCATAAATAGGCTTTTAAAGTCCAAACAATTAAGCGAACAATGACTTAAACAAGTATGGAAGTTTCCACTACTACCCTGGTAATAGATTCTATACCAAAACCGTCGGTGAACATTGATTCAAATCAGTTAACGGAGTTGCTGGCCCGGATTTATGCGGCTGCCGACCAAACCGACGACGAAAAAAAATTTCCGGAAAAAGCGTTCCAGTGGCTTGCAAACGCCGGTTTGCTGGCTGTAACGCTGCCCGGACATCAACTCGACCAGCAACTACCCAGAACGAGCGGCCTATTGCAGTTATTGAAGCGAATTGGTGCGGCTAATCTGTCGGTTGGACGGGTGTATGAAGGGCATATCAATGCCTTGAGTCTGGTTCAGCATTACGGTACATCAACGCAAAAAAAAACATGGTTTGCCGATGCAAATCAATATAACCGCTTGTTCAGCGTCTGGAATACGCAGGCTAACGACGGGGTGAAAATTCACTTTATCGGCAATGGCCGTTACCGATTGGAAGGGTCTAAAACCTTTTGCTCCGGGGCAGGGCGCATCCAGCGTCCACTCGTAACGGGACAGTTGGTAGGCGCGCCGAACGAAGGCTGGCAGATGTGCATAATTCCGACGGAGAGTGTACCGGAAATTCCGCAGGATGACCGATTCTGGCAGCCATTGGGGATGCGGGCTTCCATTAGTTATAAGCTGGACTTTACCGGGGTTGAACTCGATGAGGAGGATCTGCTGGGGAAGCCCGATGACTATTATCGGCAACCGTATTTTAGCGGGGGAGCGATCCGGTTTGCAGCCGTTCAACTGGGTGGGGCAGAGGCTTTGTTTGATGCAACACGTTCGTTTCTGGCATCGATGGGCCGTACAGATGATGCGTTTCAACGGATGCGTCTGGCCGAAATGGCCTGCCTGATTGAATCGGGGAATCAATGGCTCAACACCGCCGGTATGAAAACCGATGAATGGCAGGCCAGTGGAACCAACGCTGATAAACTAGTTGCCTACGCAAACATGACCCGGACGAGTATTGAAGAAATCTGTCTGCGGATGATGCCTCTTGCCGAACGCTCGGTAGGTGCCCGTGGGCTGATGCGCCCGCTGCCCTTCGAGCGAATTCACCGCGACCTGACGTTTTACCTCCGGCAACCCGCACCCGATGCCACCCTGATTGATATTGGTCGATTTGTTCTTGATAATCACGCAAATGCACATGAACTCTGGGATTGATAAAGCACATATTCTGGACGAATTAGCCCGTACGGCAGAACTCAATACCTTTGGCAATACATTGGTAATGGCCCCCCATCCGGATGACGAATCACTGGGTTGCGGGGGAACGATTGCCCAATTATGCCAACGGGGATACGCCGTACATGTGTTGTTTATCAGTGACGGTACCATGTCGCATCCCAAATCAATGAGCTACCCGGCCGATCGGCTCCGGCAAGTGCGCGAACAGGAAGCACTGGAAGCCCTGGCTATTTTGGGGGTGCCGCGTGAAAACGTCATTTTCATGCGACAAAAAGATACGCAGGTGGCCATGCCCGATAGTCTTTGTTTCAGTAATGCGGTCGACTGTATTCATGACCTGTTGCTGATTTACCAGCCAACAACAGTGCTCGTTCCCTGGCGACGTGACCCTCACCGTGACCACCGGGCGACCTGGTATCAACTGGCGGCCGCTGTTGACAAACTTGAGCGCAAGCCTCGCGTGCTCGAGTACCTCATCTGGTTGTGGGAACTGGGTACGGAGCAGGATATGCCGGAAAAAAATGAAATGCTGGCTTGGCGTGTTCCAATCGAATCGGTAATGGACCTGCGGAATCAGGCTATTTCGGCTCATCGCTCGCAGGTAAGTCGGATGATTAATGATGACCCAACTGCTTTTTATCTGTCTCCCGAGTTGCTGGAGCATTTTAAAGAGCCAAGAGAATTATTTCTGGAAGAACCTAAACGCCAACTGCACTATGCCAGTGTCCAGCCTGAATACCAGGTATTTCGATGATGTCTACCGAGCCAGTAATGACCCCTGGTCTTTTGAAACCAGCCCATACGAACGGGCGAAATACGAGGCCACGCTGGCGGCATTGCCCCGTGAACATTATACAAATGCCTTTGAAATAGGGTGCTCGATAGGCGTACTCAGTCAACTGCTGGCAAGCCGGTGTGATGCTCTGTTAGCGGTCGACGCCAGTGAACTCCCTTTAAAAACAGCCCGTGCCCGACTGGAACCTTACACGCATGTGACCGTCCGGCAAATGAGCATACCGAATGAGTTTCCAGAAGGACAATTTGATTTAATCCTGCTTTCGGAAGTAGGGTATTATCTGGCAGTGCAAGATCTGCAACGGGCTCGCCGGAAAATGATCGACCAGTTGACGAAGGACGGCCACTTGTTATTGGTTCACTGGACGCCGGTTGTTCATGATTATCCGCTGACGGGTGATCAGGTTCACGAAACGTTTATGGAAATGTCGGGTCCTGATAAACCACTAAAGCACCTGCTAGGCCAGCGTGAGGAAACGTATCGACTCGATTTGTTCCAAAAGATTTGAGGTCGAATTAAACCAAGTCTTACCTGAATTGAGTGATTAAGTTGTATCTACGGGCTTCAGCCCGTTTGTAGCAGTAGTCCGAATTACGGGCTGAAGCCCGTAGGTACATAACCTAAGTCGCTTACCCTTTAGTAGACTTAATTACTACGGTGTCAGGAGGCCAGATAAGCGCGCAGATCCTGAATAGCTTTTGTTATTAAAACGGGTTGCCAATGGGTTGCCCAAGCCCCCATTAGCATCTTCTCTTCAACTTTTTCCCATAGGGACCCAAAGAAGCTGTTCTGCCTGATTTCCGCGGCCAGCCAGTCGAAGTCGATCAGTAATTCGTTGGCAATTCGTTGTAGTAAAGGGAGTTGAATCGATTGCGTTCGCTGTTGCCAGCATAGCCGTAGCTGCTGGCGGTTACGAAGCTGGGTGATGACTGCCTCGGCGGGCTGGGCTAACTGACATTGGTTGCTTTCTGTCATGGTCGACCAGTACCGTAGCTGCTCCGAAAAACCAACGGCCACTCGGCCCTGCGTTCGGGTGGAGGTGTATACTTTAACGAGGGGGCTTTTCCGAACTTTGGCATCCATCCGAATCAACGCCCGATAAAAGGCTTCGTCTTCCAGAAAAGGTTTTTCCGGCAGTCGGCCCACCCGATCATACATCCGGCAAGTAACCGCAATGCTGGCTCCGAAATGCTGGAAATGCCGGGGCCAGGGGTCGTGTAAACTAGGATCGAACTGGGCTTCGGCCTTGGCCACTAAGGTACGGTACATAACGTCGCGCAGATGGTACAGCCGTACCTGACTCCGATCGGGGTGGGTAAGAATACGCCCGCCAACGGCATCATTGCCATTCGCAATTTCAACCATAATACTATGCACCCACTGACCGTCGACAATCGTGTCGCCATCGGTTGATGCGATAATACCGTTTGGCTGGCCGCTGCTGGTTAACCGCCGGTAGGCTTCATCCATAAGCAATCGCCTTACTGTACCAATATTTGCTTTGGCCGGTTGTAAATGGACCTGAGCGATGTGAAGAGAAAATTCAGGGTACTGATCCTGATACCGGATGGCGATCTCGTGTGAACTGTCGGTACAATTGTTGGCCAGTAAGAGCACTTCGTAGCAAGCCGGATCAAGCGGCATGTTATTGGCACCGTACTGTTTGCGCAGCGCATCGAGTGTGTCGGCTAAATGGTGCGCTTCATTCCGTACCGGTACAATGACACTTACTTGCAGCGTTGATGAGGGCGATGTCTTACTGAATAAGAACTGGTTGCCAGTCGTGCCGTTAATCTCCGTTGGATACGTTTGCATAGAACTACTCGTGGGGTCCGTATGCGAATATTTTTTTCGGACACGTCGTAGTTTTCAACCATATGTTCGCCGGATTGTTAGGGACCGCACAGGAAGTTATTCTCGAAAAGAGATCAAGCTATTTTACGGCTTCCGAACCGATCCTGCCATTTTCTAAGACCTGTTACACTGATGGCGGCTGCCAGTACGCCAACGCCGGTGCCAGCCAGAACATCGAGCGGGTAGTGAGCGGCTACGTAAATCCGGCTGTAAGAAACGACGGCAGCCCATAAAAATCCCCACCGAAGCCAGGTATGTGCTTTTCCTAACATCAGCCAAAGGCTGGTTGCCAGCGCAAACGTGGTTGATGCGTGCGACGAGCAGAAACCGTACTGCCCGCCACACTCAAGCACCGGATGAATGAGTTTTTGAAGAGATAGCTCATGGCAGGGCCGCAACCGATGGGTTAGGGGCTTAATTATCGAAGACGCCACCTGATCGGCCAGGGCAACTGACACGATAATGGTTAAAATGAATCCAACCGCCTGCCTGCGATACTGATAAATCAGCCAGCCGATCAGTAGCGCATAAAACGGAATCCAGCTGTTTCGCTCCGTAACCCAGATCATGATTGGATCGAGCCAGGGCAGATAACGGCCATTCAGCCAGAGAAAGAACCGGATGTCCAGTTGATTAAGTGTCTCAATCATGAATTACAGTACCAGAAACTGACGTAGGTAATTTCGGGCGGTCAGGATGGCAGTTTTCACATCTTCCGGATGACCTTCGTACGCCTTATCTTCCACCTCGATACAAACCGGCCCCCGGTAACGAACGTCGGTCAGGGCAGCAAAAAAGTCACGCCAGCGAACGTCGCCCAAGCCGGGCAGTTTGGGCGAGTGGTATTCCAGGGGATTGGCCATAATGCCCACCCGGTTCAATTTGTCGCGGTACAGTTTTACGTCTTTCAGATGGATATGGTGCAGGCGGTCGCGATAGTCGTAAATGGGTTTTACTTCGTCCATCATCTGCCAGATCAGGTGGCTTGGGTCGTAGTTAAGGCCCAGCGCCCGCGAGGGGATAATCTCGAACATCCGGTCCCAGATGGCTGGCGTCGTCGCGAGGTTTTTGCCGCCCGGCCACTCATCGTCCGTAAACCACATCGGGCAGTTTTCGATGCCGATTTTGACGTTACAGGCTTCCGCTTCTTTCACAATAGCGGGCCAGTACTCGGCGTATAGTTTAAGGTTATCGGTAATACTCAGCGATGGATTCCGGCCGATGAACGTATTGACCACCGGTACTCCAAGCCGGGCAGCCGCCCGAATGATTTTTTTGATATGTTCCCGGTAAAACTCGGCCTGTTCCGGGTTTGGGTCGAGCGGGTTAGGATAATAACCCAGTCCTGAAATCGACACCTGATACTGGCGGGTCAGCGCATGAATCTGGTCGACATCGAGGTTGTCGACGTCGATATGCGTTACCCCGGCATACCGACGTGCATCGGCATTGCCGGATGGCCAGCACATTAGTTCAACGCATTTAAACTGATGTTCCGAAGCAAATTTTAATACGCTGTTGAGATCATAATCGGCCAGAATAGCCGAAACAAAGCCAAGGTTAAGCATGGAATACTGTATGGTTTAAGGTACTAACCGGTTCATCGGGAAATGGCGGGCTAAGTTAAGCGATTGTCGTGTACAGGCTATAGGAAGGCGCTAAATAACACGGCGTGTACTGGTTTTTCTACCGCTTAATGGGTTGATTTTTAAACAATTGTCCAGAGATTATATCTTTGAATTACCACACTAAACAAGTTAGCTGCCATGCACATTAACATCTCTACACTGCTCGATGTTGCCATTGGGCTCATTTTCATCTTTTTCGTTTTCAGTATTTTTGTTTCGGGGATTGTTGAATTGATCAACAGTCTGATTGAGCAACGGGCGAAGCTGCTCCGCATCGCGCTGGATAAATTACTGGGGCAAGCCCTGGCAAACGATTTTTTTGACCATCAGCTTACAAAAATAAAGCAACAGCGGTTTGCCGGTTTCCTTAAGCCCATCAACTACCTCTCGGCCGAGTCGTTTTCAACGGTGCTGATTGACTTATTAACTCGCTCGGCCGGGCCAGTGCCGTCAGGACTAAAGCCTACAGAAGCGACATTTGACAGGATAAAACAATTCAGCAGCCAACCTGATGCCGAAAAATTTAAGACTGTCATTGACTTAATCGAACCCATACTGGCCAAATCCAACAACTTTCAGATGTTCAAATCGGAGCTGGAAAAATGGTATAACGGATATATGGAGCAAGTATCGGGCTGGTTTAAGCGCTACGCACAGGGGGTGGTATGGGGTGTTTCTATCGCCGTAACCCTAGTGCTGAATGTCGACACCATTCACCTCACCAATCAGCTTTTCAACGACAACGGTCTGCGGGATCGGTTAGTAGAGGCCGCCGTGAAAACGACGTCGGATGGAGGGGCATCCTTCAAAAAAGATGCTGCTTTTGTAAGCCATCTTGCCCGGTATGACTCCAGTCTCGTTAAGAAAGACTCGCTCGACAGCAGGAAGATTCAGATTAAACCATCGCTGACGAGTGCTGATAGCCTTGTGGTGCAGGCGGTCTATGTCGATTTTGTGAAAAGTCGGGTAGCCGATCTTAAGTTGCCGGTAGGCTGGGTACTTACCGGTAAACAAGGCCCCTGGTTACCGGGGCAGGATCATCTCGTCGCGTTGTTAGGCTGGGTGCTAACGGTTGCTGCCCTTTCGTTTGGGGCTCCCTTCTGGTTCGATCTGTTGCTCAAGCTGGTCAATATCCGCAATACGGCCCGTCGCCCGACCGGTAATGCCAATTCGACGAAGTAATCGGTTCAGATAAAGTACTGAAAAAAAGAGGTGTCCGTCATGCACCTCTTTTTTGGTAAATCTATTTTTAAAATAGTCGATATCAGGGGGTTACCAGTCCGGTTCGTACAGCCCAGAGCGCCAGTCCAACCCTGCTTTTTACACTGAATCGTTCGAAAAGCGTTTCACGATACCCATCTACCGTACGGGGACTGACGCACATTTGGTCAGCAATTTGAACGTACGTTAATTCGGAGCAGGCCAGTTGTAAAAAATGACGTTCGCGCGGGTTCAGTTGAACCGGGTTCAGGTTATAAGCAGGGCGTTGGTTAGTCATGATTTCAGGATATGGAGAGTTGGAGTGTTCACTTCGGTAGATAACGGTGAAAATAAACAGCGCCTACGCTTTTTCCTAAATCATCTGTGTTAACGGTAGTTTTCTATTAACCAGCTAGTTAAAACCCAGTTTTTCGCGTACCCGGGCTATTGTTTGACCAGCCACAAGCCGGGCTTTGGCCTCGCCCGCCTGAAGCTCAGCTTCCAGCGCATCGTTGTTGGTCATGTAATAGGTGAACCGCTCACGCTCTTCGGCAAACTGCTTCAGAATGAGTTCGTAAAATGCTTTTTTAGCCATTCCATACCCGTAATTTCCTCCTTCGTAAAGGCTTCGCATTTCGGCAACCTTTTCGTCCGACGCCAGCAACGAATACAACTGAAAGGTAATATCGGTAGTAGGGTCTTTAGGGTCTTCGAGTGGTGTTGAGTCCGACTTTATTTTCTTGATCACTTTCCACAGCTCGTTTTCCGGCAGAAAAATGTCAATGTAGTTATTATACGACTTACTCATTTTAGCCCCGTCGATACCCGGAATTGTCATAAGCCGATCGTCAATCCTGGCTTCGGGCAGTACAAACACGTCTTCGTCATATTGCCTGTTAAAGGCGCTGGCAATATCGCGGGTCATTTCAATGTGTTGCCGCTGGTCTTTCCCAACGGGTATTATTTCGGCATCGTAGAGCAGGATATCGGCGGCCTGCAATACCGGATAAACGAATAGACCCGTGTTGACCGGACCACTGGACCGGTCCGATTTTTCCTTAAACGATGTAGCGTTATTCAGCATCGGAATCGGGGTGAAGCAACTCAGGTGCCATGCCAGTTCCGTGTGCTCGGCCACCCGCGACTGCCGCCAGAAGGTGTTCTTGGCGGTATCCAGCCCAAACGCCAGCCAAGTAGCTGCAACGGCCCGGGTAAACTCCCGACGGGTGGGGCCGTCTTTGATGGTTGTGAGGGAGTGAAGGTCCGCAATGAATAAAAAGGACTCATTGTCGGGCTGTTTCGATAAGTCGATGGCGGGTTTAATTGCCCCCAGAATGTTGCCTAAATGCGGTCGACCGCTGCTTTGAATACCCGTTAAAATTCGTGACATGGTTTTTTATAGGAGTGAGGAGTTAGGAGAGAGGAGTGAGGAGGGCTGACGCGTGTCGGCTGGCGCGGGTATTCGCCCGTGCCTTTTTATCAAGTCAGTATTTACTGACGCAAGCGAACCGGAGCGCCGGACCGGCTTGCAACATGAACAGGCACGGGCAAATGCCGCGCCAGCCCTCCTCACTCCTCGCTCCTAACCCCTAATACTAACATTTTACTTCCCTTGTGCTTCCACCACCGCAATGGCGACCATATTGACAATTTCGCGTTCTGACGAACCCAGCTGCAACACATAAACCGGCTTGCGGATACCGAGCAGAATTGGCCCGATAGCATCGAAACCAGCGGCTTCACTCATTAAGTTGTAGGCGATGTTTGCCGCCGACAGGTTTGGGAAAATCAGCGTGTTCGCCCCTTCGCCGACAAGTTTACTGAATGGGTGGTTTTGCTGGAGCAGTTCGGTATTGAATGCTAAGTGGGCCTGAATTTCCCCATCCACCACCAGGTCGGGGTGTTTGCGTTGCAGAATCTCGGTGGCGCGATTCATTTTCTCGGCATCTTCCCCTTTGGCACTGCCAAAGTTCGAGTAAGTGACCAGCGCAATGCGGGGTTTTATATTGAACCGCTCCACGGTTTGAGCGGTCAGTTCGGTAATTTCAACGATTTCCTCTGCTGTAGGATTAAAGTTTACGGTGGTATCGGAGAAAAACAGCGGCCCGCGCTTGGTGAGCAGAATGTACATCCCCGCTACGCGTTTAACGCCCGGCTCGATACCAATGATCTGAAGTGCTGGCCGGATGGTTTCGGGATACGAACCCGTTAGCCCCGAAATTAACGCGTCGGCCTCGCCGGTTTCGACCATCATGGCTCCGAAATAATTGCGGTAGTACATCATTTTCCGCGATTCGGTCGGGTTAACCCCCTTGCGTTTCCGCTTATCGAAATATACGTTCGCAAATTTCTCGATCAGCCCCGCCTGCTCAGGCGCACGGGGATCGAGGATCGGAATGTGGCCCAGATCGAGGCTGTTTTCCTGAATGATGCGTTCAATTTTGGCCCGTTCGCCCAATAGAATTGGGTGCGCAATGCCTTCATCCCGTACCTGCTGAGCGGCTTTCAGCACTTTCAGGTTTTCGGCATCGGCAAAAACTACCCGTTTGGGATTCGCTTTGGCTTTCGTCAGAATCACCCGCGAAATCTGGTTATCCTGTCCCAATCGGCGGGCGAGCTGGTGTTCGTAAGCCTCCCAATCCGTAATGGGCGACCGCGCTACTCCCGATTCCATGGCGGCTTTCGCCACCGCCGGTGCTACGGTAGAGAGCAGACGGGGGTCGACGGGTTTGGGCAGGATATATGTCCGGCCGAATACCATGTTCGATTCACCATAAGCCAGATTGACCAGGTCTGGTACGGGCTTTTTGGCTAATTCAGACAGCGCGTAGGTAGCGGCCAGCTTCATCGCTTCGTTAATTTCCGTAGCCCGAACGTCGAGCGCTCCCCGGAAAATGTACGGGAAACCGAGAACGTTATTCACTTGATTCGGGTAATCGGAGCGGCCCGTAGCCATGATAATGTCGGGTCGGGCGGCCATTGCGTCGTCATAACTGATTTCTGGATTCGGATTGGCCATGGCAAACACAACGGCATCTTTGGCCATCAGGCGAATCATATCCTGACTAACGATATTTCCCTTTGATAAACCCACAAACACATCGGCTCCGGCAAAAGCATCCTCCAGCGTTTTGATGTCGCGGCTGGTGGCAAACGGTTGCATGAGTTCGCTCAGGTCGGTGCGGTCGGTGCGTAGTGGGCCGTTCACATCGAACATCACCATATTTTCGTGTTTGGCTCCCAGGGCAATGTATTGGCGGGCGCACGATATAGCGGCTGCTCCAGCGCCTAAAATGACGAATCTGGCGGTTTCGATGGGTTTGTGTACTAATTCGAGTGCGTTGAGCAAAGCCGCCCCGCTCACAATAGCCGTACCGTGTTGGTCGTCATGCATGACGGGGATGTTCATCTCCCGTTTGAGCCGTTCTTCAATTTCGAAACACTCCGGCGCTTTGATGTCTTCCAGATTGACTCCGCCAAAGGTGGGTTCCAGAATCTTGACCGTCCGGACAAACTCGTCGATGTTGGTTGTGTTCAGCTCAAGGTCAAAAACGTCGATGTCCGAATAGATTTTGAACAGCAGCCCTTTTCCTTCCATAACGGGTTTGCTGGCGTCCGGGCCTATATTGCCCAGCCCAAGAACGGCCGTTCCGTTGCTGATGACGGCCACTAGATTTCCCTTGGCAGTGTATTTGAAGGCATCATCCGGGTTGGCTTCAATGGCCAGGCATGGCTCGGCAACACCGGGCGAATAAGCAAGTGAAAGGTCGCGCTGCGTGTTGTATTCTTTGGTGGGCACGACTTCAAGTTTTCCCGGACGCCCTTTGGCGTGGTAGTCGAGGGCATCTTCGCGCCGGATTTTCTGATTCATATTGTTGATGGCGAGGATTATTGTCTCGCTTACTGGAGCGCGAAGGTACGGAAAAAGTAGGCCGGGTAGCGTATCAATCTGTTCGGATAACCTTGTGCTGGTCCACATAAACCCAACCAGCCCAACAAACCAGCAGCAAAAAAACCAGCAGAATGGTGCGAAATAAAGGGTTTGTCCGGGTTGGTTCAAGAGCGGGCCCTGCCGCCTGAATACGGACGGCATGCTCCTGGTAAATGCCATATACCGAAACCAGGCTGTAGTTGATGTACTTGTCGCCGATGGTCAGTGGCTCGGTGTAGGCAATCTTTTTACGAAATTCGCTATCTGGAATCAACAGCGTGATCGGCTGATTGATACGAACTACTTGTTTAAGCGGTTGCAGGGATAGGGTGTAAGCTCTCCTGCTGGCGTAAAAGTTTAGTTCCGGCCATCGGCGTAACCGAAAGTAAACACCCTTGAAGTTTCCTTTAGGCCGGTTTTCTGTAACTCGGTCAACTACATCAGTTACGGCAGTCAGCCTCGCCTTAGTGTGGTCAACATGGTTATGGGCCAGATAGCCAAAAACGATATTGGCCACAATGAACAAGGCCAGACCGGATAACAGCCAGCGAAGTCGATTTCGTTCCGGTCGGGTTACCACTTTCTGATACGGGATCGACTCGCTAACTTGACTGAAGTAGGCCTTTATGCGCTCATAATCAGGGAACGCGTTCGACTTGACGATGAAAAAATCATTTCTCAGGTAAACCGTCAACACCAGAAACGAGCCTCCCCGGCCAACTTCTCTCCGTTCATTGTACGCTATAATACCACTGCAGCGAAATTGACGGGGTCTTTGAGCCAGTTTACGAACACTGAAACCCTGGTCGGTGAGGGTTATTGTTGTGGTCAGACGCCAGCATTCGGTTAAATAAGGTATCCATAAAAAAGCACAGGCTGCACCATAAAAAGGAGCGAAACTAAGATCGGGGTAGAGTTGCCCGGCTACGGCAATAAAAACGGGCAAAACAACTGTTGCTGTCATAATCATAACAAGGCCAAACAGTACCCAATTTATAGTACGCCTGCTTATTCGAAACGTTTCTTCCCGTTGAGCTACCATAAACGAACGCTGGAGTTATTCTATTAACTCCCAATGACGGCAATGGTTAATCGGCTAACGCACACGAGTTTGTTTTGTTCGTCCGTAATGCGGATGTCCCAAACGTGTGTTGTACGGCCTACGTGAATGGGTGTACAGCGGCCATAGACCCAGCCATCGCGCACCGAACGAATGTGGTTGGCATTGATTTCCAGACCTACTGCCCGTTGTTTGGTGGGGTCGTCCAGCATCAGATAAGACGCCACGCTGCCCAGCGTTTCGGCCAGCACGACGGAGGCTCCACCGTGTAAAATACCAAACGGCTGATGGGTACGCTTGTCGACGGGCATACGGGCTATTAGATACCCTTCGCCTGCTTCGGTAAACTCGATACCCAAGTGCGTACCGATAGAGTCGGAATGAATAAAATCAAGTGTACTAAGATCGAAGCCAGCTTTCATAAAGAGCGCGTTTTGTGTAATTTTGCACTCAAAATTGGTAAAATTTGCCAATAGGCAAGGAAACGGGCTTGATACAAAAAACAATTTATCTGATTCGCCACGGCGAAACCGACTACAACCGGCGGGGGGTCGTACAGGGAAGTGGTGTAGATTCAGATCTCAACGAGATGGGACGGGCGCAGGCGCAGGCTTTTTTCCAGGCCTATCAGCATGTACCCTTCAACAAGATTTACATCTCTGGCTTAAAGCGGACTTTTCAAACCGCCGAACCGTTTATTGAACTGGGGTTGCCGTACGAAAAACTGACCGGCCTCAACGAGATTAGCTGGGGTGTTATGGAAGGGAAAGCCCCCGGAAATCTGGATAATGAATATTACCGGAATCTAATCGAAGCCTGGGAGTCGGGCAAAACCAACCAGACCACCGAAGGCGGAGAAAGTCCGGAACAGGTGGCGACCCGGCAGAAAGTGGCTATGGAGACCATCCTTTCTCATCCCGACGAGTCGACGGTTTTGGTGGCCATGCACGGTCGGGCTATGCGCATTCTGCTCTGCTGGCTTACCAACCAGCCGCTGTCGACGATGGACCAGTTTGAGCATAGCAACCTGTGTCTGTATAAACTCCAGTACGATTACAAAAAAGCCACGTTTACCATCGAACTGGCCAACGATACGGCCCATTTGCTGTCCCTGGCGCTGGCATGATTAAATACAATTCGGAAAAGAGCGGTGACGAAAGTCCCGCTTTTTCGTTTCTCCGCCAGATGGCCCGACCTTCCTCCTTTTTCTCCATTGGTGTAGTATGTACCGACCATCTGGACCCTTAATGAGTATATTCGCTTTTTGACCGGCAGTGCCAGAGGAAACAGGTATGTCTAAACAAAAAATATATTGGTTTTGTCAGTTATTTGGGTGGTCACTCCTCATCTTGGTAGAGTATATTGCCTACTTGCTGGAAGATGGCTTCGATCCGGATACGCTTTACTTAGCCGTTGCCAATATCTTTCTGGGCATTACGCTGACGCACCTTTACCGGCTGATGATTCAGCGGTGGAACTGGGTACGGTTGCCTTTCTTTCGCCTGGCACCACGCGTTCTATTGTCAGTTTTTGTACTGGCCCTAATCATGACTATGGTAAATCTGCCCATGGACCGTTTGATTGTACCACAGCATCTGATGGATGAGCCCTGGCCGCTTTTTGGATATATCATGACCTGGGGAAAAACAATGCTGGCCTGGGTATTAAGCTACACCGCCTATCATTACGTAGAAGAAAACCGCAATGCCGAAATTGAAAAGATTCTGTTGAAAACCAGTATCCGCGAAACGGAAGCAAAGGTATTGCGGTCGCAACTGAATCCTCATTTCGTGTTCAACGCCTTGAACAGTATCCGGGCTCTGGTGTTCGAAAATCCGGCCAAAGCCCAGCAGAGCATCACCCAGCTTTCGAACCTGCTTCGTAACTCGCTCCTGGCCGATCGGCGGAAAACCGTTGAGCTGCGCGAAGAAATCAAAACCGTTGAGGATTACCTGGCCCTCGAAAAAGTACGTTATGAGGACCGGCTGACATCGCACATTGAACTCGATGGTCGGACGCTGTTCTGGCAGGTGCCGCCTATGATGCTGCAAACGCTGGTTGAAAATGCTATCAAACACGGCGTATCAACGGCCATCCGGGGTGGATTTATTGAGGTGCGCTCAAATCTGGTTGCCGATAAACTTCACATCATCATTCGCAATACGGGTGTGCTGGGAGATAAGAGTGCTTCTGGCGGATTCGGGTTGGCCAATACAGCCCAGCGTTTAGAGTTACTCTATGGCCCCGAGGCCCGGTTCCAGATTTTCCAGGAAGAAGAATCTGCCGAAAACGGATCCATTGTGTGTGCCGAAATAACCATTCCGGCCCAGTCTGAAAGTATATTTCGCAGGAAAGAGGTTGCTACAAAGAGCTTGAATTGAACGCATATCCATACGCCTGTACGGTTCTTACCTTCCCAATCTGTTATTGTTCCTGACTCCAAAAAGCAAAAAAATAAATGAAGACGCTTATAATTGACGACGAACGCCTGGCTCGTAACGAACTACGCCGGTTGCTCGAAAATTTCCCTAAAGTTCAGATTATCGGTGAAGCCGCCAATGCGGATGAAGCACTGCCCATGATCGAGGAGCTGGAACCCGAATTGCTGTTTCTGGATATTCAGATGCCCGGTAAGAATGGGTTCGAACTATTGCAGTCTATTGAAGGCAAAACCCCCGAAGTTATTTTTACGACGGCCTTCGATGAATATGCCATCAAAGCGTTTGAGTATAATGCGCTCGACTACCTGCTGAAGCCCGTTGAACTGGCCCGGCTCTCAGAAGCTATTCATCGGGTTGAAGAGGAGCAGCACATTCCGGAAGCTTCCGGTGCTGGTTCAAGCGGTATTTCGACAAAAATATTGGGCGAAAACGACCAGGTCTTTGTGAAGGATGGCGAAAAATGCTGGTTCGTTAAACTTGGTAAAGTTCGGCTGTTTGAGTCGATGGGTAATTATGTCCGGTTGTATTTCGACGACCAAAAGCCGCTCGTTCTCAAGTCGTTGAATGCGCTCGAGGATCGGTTGAACCCGGCCACGTTTTTCCGAGCTAATCGTAAACACATTATCAATCTTCAATGGATTGAAAAAATTGAACCTTGGTTTAGTGGCGGCTTGCTGGTAACCCTGAGAGGTGGGGATAAAATTGAAATTAGCCGCCGTCAGGCTATTCGATTTAAAGATTTGCTAAGTTTGTAGTCTATGGCACGTAGGTTGCCTGAATTAATGCTCAGGAACTTACGTGTGATTCTACTACAACGTTCTCATGAAGTACTTTCTGGCCCTGTTTCTCGGCGGCTCAATTACACTACTCTCCGCTTGCCATTCCCGAACTTCGGAGCTGCCTTTACTCGGAAAACAGCACTTTACCTATGCCGGAGCAAACCGATGTGATACGACCAAAAATAGTGGCGTCGATGTAGCCGTTTCGTATATTCTTCTGAAAGATGAGTCGGATGGTGGCCGAAAAATCAATGATAGTCTGCGTCAACTGGCCGTAAGCAGTATAACAGGCTGGCTCGATAGTACAACGATTGCCAATAACCCACAAGCCCGGACAGACCTGGCCAAAGCAGCCGCCCTCTTTGCTGCTGACTATGAAACCGTTCGAAAAGATATGGGAAGCCTGGGCGGGTGCTGGGAAGTGAAAACCGCTGCCGATACGCTTCATGTTGGTGAAAAAGCATTGACGGCCAAGTTCGAAACGTTTGCGTATACGGGTGGTGCTCACCCAAATACAAACATGTCTTTGTATAATTTCGACCGCGAAACGGGTCGGCTGCTAACGCTATCCGATATGGTATCGGACACAACGGCTTTGTTAGCATTGGTTGAAAAAGCTTTTCGAAAGCAGCAGGCGTTATCTCCACAAAACAACCTCGAAGAGCAAGGCTACTTTTTACGCGATGGTCATTTTTTTCTCCCCGCTAATGTTGGTATGAGCAGCGCAGGTATGCTATTCTATTACAATCCCTACGAAATTGCGGCCTACGCCGTTGGACCCATTCAGGTGACAGTTCCCTATGAGCAACTTAAGGGAATACTTCGTGAAGACTGGCTTTAATTATGCATTCAAATGACACTGGATCAATTTACCGCTACCCTTACGCAAACAAACCCACCCAGTGGACTTAATCCTATTTTGAAAGGCCTTTGGTTCGATGCTAAAGACCAGTGGGAGGAGGCTCATAACATTGCGCAAAGTCGGGAAGGAGAACTTCCGTACGACCGGCTACACGCCTATTTACACCGTAAAGAAGGAGATCGCTTTAACGCTAACTATTGGTATCGACGGGCAAAAGCGCCGTTTTTCGACGGGTCCCTGGAGGAAGAGTGGCATGTGTTAGTACGGCAATTTCTGAACGAACGTTAAGGAACATAAGGCCCGCCCGTTTCGCCCCATCCCCAGGTTGGCATGGGCGCATCCTGTGGCTGGGTCACAACGTCTGCTTTTGAGTTAATAACCGCCAAACGGGAACCCCACTCCAGATAACCCACCACGGCTGAGCGAAACTCAGGATCATCGGGTAAGCCGACCGCATCGGCGGTATCCAGAATCAGGTCAATCCAGCGCCGACGCTGGGCTTCGGTCAGGTGTTTTCCCAAATGGTGGTGAATCATGTCATAGTGACTCCCCCCTTCCTGACTATAGGTAGCCGGACCCCGAAACACTTCAGCAATAAAATGAGCCACATGCCGGGCATGTTCGGCCGACATACCATGAAAAACTGGCTCCAGCACCGTGTCTTTGTGAACCCGCTGATAAAACAAATCGGTCCAGGCCTCAAATTTTTCCATTCCACCCGCCCATTCGTATAGGGTGGGTGGACCCGGTGCTTCTGCTTGCGGATTCATAAGATGCGTTGAAAGTGTTCTGACAAATTACAAAAAAAGGCCGCATTCTTGCGAATGCGACCTGCGTCTGTCGATGAATAGGTAATATTTTATTAAGCCATTTCTTCCTCGGTCAGTACTGTACTAACTTCGGTAAGCGGCAGATTAAATGCTTCGGCAACCCCTTTGTAAACTACTTTTCCGTCAACCACATTCAGGCCCATTTTAAGATCGGCATTGTCGCGGCACGCTTGCTGCCAGCCTTTGTTGGCAAGTTGCAAAGCGTAGGGGAGAGTAGCGTTTGTTAAGGCAAGTGTGCTTGTATAAGGCACAGCGCCCGGCATATTAGCGACGCAGTAATGCACCACACCGTCAATAATAAAGGTCGGGTTTTCATGAGTAGTAGGGCTGCAGGTTTCAATGCAACCGCCCTGATCAACCGCTACATCTACCAGAACCGTACCGTTACGCATCTGCTTCAGCATCTCACGGGTGATGAGGTGAGGAGCTTTCGCACCGGGAATAAGAACGGCACCAACAATCAGGTCACAGACTTTGATCATCTCCCGAATGTTGTATTCGTTCGACATCATGGTCTGCACGTTTGGCGGCATAATGTCGGACAGGTAACGCAAGCGAGCCAGACTAACATCCATAATGGTGACATGTGCCCCCAATCCAGCCGCCATTTTAGCTGCCTGTGTGCCGACAATACCCCCACCCAGGATAAGTACGTTAGCCGGTTTAACACCCGGAACGCCCCCCAGCAGAATACCACGGCCTTTCAGTGGTTTTTCAAGATACTTGGCCCCCTCCTGAATCGCCATCCGGCCTGCTACTTCCGACATAGGAACCAGCAAAGGCAAGCTGCGGTCAGGACGTTCAACGGTTTCGTACGCCAGACAAACAGCTCCTTTAGCAAGCATAGCTTGTGTCAGTTCTTCCGAAGACGCGAAGTGGAAATAGGTAAAGAGCAACTGGTCCTGCTTAATCAGGTCGTACTCAGACGCAATTGGTTCCTTAACCTTCATGATCATTTCGGCAATGCCATACACCTCTTCAATAGTAGGCAGCATGACAGCCCCGGCGGCAATGTATTCTTCGTCCTCAAAACCGCTGCCCTCGCCCGCGTTTACCTGGACATATACGGTATGACCAGCCTTACGGAGTTCGGTTACACCGGCAGGAGTCAATGCAACGCGGTTTTCGTTGTTCTTAATTTCTTTTGGGACACCAATAACCATAACGTGTACTTGCGTTGGTGAAGTAATTCAATTGCGTAGCACAAATGTAAAATGTGATACACTAGTTTTCTAACAGGAAGTTTTTTTTTAGGAAAATATTCTGTTAGTTGCCTTTCTGGAAGGAAATAGGTCTGCCTATAGTCTGTTATACGAATGTAAGCCGTAAAAATGCCGGTATGGAAAACCTGGACAACACTGATCGCAAAATTCTCACCCTGCTTCAGCAGAACGCCCGATTGACGATACAGGAAATAGGACAGCGGATTAATCTGTCGAAAACACCCGTACATGAGCGCATAAAACGACTCGAACGGGAGGGGATCATTGAGCGGTATGTGACAATACTCAACAAAAAAAAATTGGGGAACCTGCTGATGGTATATTGTCAGGTAACGCTAGATCGTCAAACCCGCGATGCGTTCGCAGATTTTGAAGGCGCTATTCGTCTTTTACCCGATGTTCTGGAATGTAACCGCGTGTCAGGAACATTCGATTATTTGCTTAAAATCGTAAGCCGCGATATGGAAACGTACAACTATTTTTATCAGGAGCAGTTGTCCGTCATTCCCGGCACACTGCACATCAGCAGCTTTTTTGTGATGGCTGATGTTAAAAGCTCAACCATTGTTCCGCTTGAATAAAAAAGCCCCTCCTGTGCAGGAGAGGCTTTTTTACTGAATTTTATGAATCCGATTTCAGATAAGTTATGAGCATCCTCCAGACTTCAGCAAATGGAAAACGGATAATGATAAACGGACAATCAGTTTATCATTATCCGTTTTCCATTTGTTCAGTAGGGCTTAGCATCGTGGGCCAGTGCTTCGGCCTGCTGGGCTGCTTCCTGACCAACCTGCGTGTTTGCCTGGCCGTGTAGTTGCTCGCTTGTGCCATCGGCCACTTTTTGTAACCCTTCCTTCACGCGCCGACCATAATCCTCGTCGCACTGGCTAAACAGCTCAACCATCTTATCCTGCACATTTTTCTGAGCACCCGATAGATTGGCAACCAGGTTATTGATCAGATCGTCGCGTTCCCAATCTTCAAACGTCCGGTAGCGTTCGCCAGCCTGTTTGAAGTTATTGGTCCGGTCAATTGGCTGGCGCATCAGGTTGCCCGAAATGTAGGGTTTGTGATCAGGATACGTCCGGGGTGCCTCTTTTAGACCGTTCATGGACGACGGCTCGTAATTGACATGCTTATTCTGACCCGGTGCGGTGTCAACACGGTATTGCATCTGACCATCGCGCTGGTTTGTTGCAACATGTTTTTTCGGGGCATTGATGGGCAGTTGCAGGTAATTGGTGCCCACGCGGTAACGTTGCGTATCCGAGTAAGAGAAGGTACGGCCCTGAAGCATTTTGTCGTCGGAGAAATCCAGCCCATCGACCAACACCCCTGTGCCAAAAGCGACCTGCTCCACCTCGTGGAAATAATTCTCCGGGTTTTTGTTGAGCGTCATCATACCCACCGGCAACCACGGGAACTGATCCTGCGGCCACAGCTTCGTATCGTCGAGCGGATCGAAGTCGAGTTCAGGGTGCTCGTCGTCGCTCATAATCTGAACGAGAAGCTCCCATTGGGGGAAATTTCCGGCTTCAATGGCGTCATACAAATCCTGAGTAGCATGGTTAAAGTTTTTGGCCTGAATCTGCTCGGCTTCGGGCTGGGTCAAATTCTTGATTCCCTGCTTAGGTTCCCAATGGTACTTGATTAGTACGCCCTCGCCCTGCTCATTCACCCATTTATATGTGTTCACACCTGAACCCTGCATCTGCCGGTAGTTGGCCGGAATGCCCCAGGGCGAAAACAGGAAGGTGAGCATATGGACCGACTCGGGCGTATTGCTCATAAAATCGAATATGCGTCCGCCATCCTGCCGGTTTGTTATTGGGTCTGGCTTCAGGGCGTGTACCATGTCGGGGAACTTCATCGCATCGCGAATGAAGAACACTTTGAGGTTGTTGCCTACCAAATCCCAGTTACCCTCTTCAGTGTAAAATTTCACGGCAAAACCACGCGGGTCACGGAGTGTTTCGGGCGAGTGACCACCGTGAATAACGGACGAGAAACGGACAAAAACCGGTGTCTGCTTTCCTTTTTCCTGAAACAATTTGGCACGGGTGTATTTCGAAACAGGCTCGTCGCCAACGATTCCGTAGGCCTCAAAAACACCGTGTGCACCGGCCCCACGGGCGTGAACAACGCGTTCTGGGATGCGCTCGCGGTCAAAATGACTGATTTTTTCTAGGAAAGGGTAGTTTTCCAGCGTGGTTGGCCCACGATTACCCACTGTGCGAACATTCTGGTTGTTGGTAAGCGGGTGACCCTGCCTGGTCGTTAAGGTCTGGTCAGTGGGCTGGTCTTGTGGCTGAAGTCCGGTGGCACCGAATTCTGGTCCGGGTGTATGCCCGTTTTGACCATTACCGTTTTGGTTCGTTTCCATAACAACATTTGTATATTAACTCTATGGTTTAACCAATGGATAGATAAATGGTTTGCCAAATGACCCATAAATTAGAGTAGTATCGGCCTGAAACATGATTTACTGATCAATTACTTTTTCCTCTCTGTATAAACCTCTATGAAGGGCTATTTTCGCTATTTTCTGGGCTTTGCCAGCATCAGTATGGGCGTTCACGCGCAAACCTGGCAACCCGTTACCACACAAAACACGTGCTCCGTTCGGCACGAAAACGCAGCCACGTTGATTGGGGATAGTCTATATGCTGTGGGTGGCCGGGGTATGAAACCGCTCGAAGCACTTAACCTGAAAACGCTTGTCTGGCAAACGCTTCCTACTCCACCCGTTGAAATGAACCACTTTCAGGCCATCACTTATCAGGGTGAACTGTACGTAATGGGCGCTTTTCAGGGGAAATACCCGCACGAAACTCCCTTGCCAAACATATATATATACAGCCCCAAAACAGGGAAATGGCGTACCGGCCCTGAACTACCAAAGGAGCGGCTCCGGGGCTCGGCAGGCGTAGTCGTGTACAAAAACAAAATATACATGGCCTGCGGCATTATCGACGGGCACTATGATGGTCATGTAGCTTGGCTGGATGAGTATGACCCCAAAACCAATATATGGAAACGGCTGCCCGATGCCCCCCGTACCCGCGATCACATCACGGCCGCTGTTGTAGGCGATAAGTTGTATCTGGCCGGTGGCCGTAATTCGACGGCGCGGATCAATAAAGTACTGGAAACGACCATTGCCGAAGTTGATGTATACGATTTTAAAACGGGACGCTGGGAGACATTACCCGCCACAGCTAATATTCCAACCCAGCGGGCGGGCGCTACGGCCGTGACGCTGGGCGGTAAGGTCTGGATCATAGGTGGCGAAACAGTACAACTGCTAGCCCATAATGAAGCCGAAGCGCTCGACCCAAAAACAAATAAATGGACCGCTGGTCCAACCCTAAAGCAGGGCCGTCATGGTACGCAGGCGGTTGTTTACAAGGATAAAATCTATATTGTTGCTGGCTCGGCTAATCATGGCGGTGGACCCGAACTGAACACTGTTGAAGTAATGAAATAAGCTTAATCCGTCCCATCCATGTTCTTATCGAGTCAATTCCCTTCCCTTATCATTTACCCTATATGAGAAACCTATTACTCCTGCTCCTGATTGGCTTGTTTGTTCTTCCCGTATCGTTTGCCCAGAAGGCGGCCGATCGAGAGGAATGGGTTCAGATTTTTAATGGGAAAGATCTGAAAGACTGGGATATTAAAATTGCCGGACGGCCACTTAACGACAATTATCAGAATACCTTCCGGGTCGAGAAGGGTATCCTGCGTGTTGTCTATGACCAGTACAAAACGTTTGATTTTAAATACGGGCATATCTATTACAAAAAGCCCTTTGCATACTATCGGGTGCGGTTTCAATACCGGTTTTTAGGCAATCAAACGCCCGGTGGTGATTCCTGGAACGTACGGAATAGCGGTATTATGCTGCACTCGCAGTCGGCAGAGAGTCTGTCGCTCAATCAAACGTTTCCTGTTTCGCTGGAGATGCAGTTACTAGGTGGCCTGGGGAAAGGAACGCGCCATACGGGCAATCTCTGTACGCCGGGCACGCAGGTGTTTATCGGGAATAATCTCCGCCCCGAGCATTGTACAGACTCCGATTCAAAAACTTACGATGGAGATCAGTGGGTTACGGCTGAAGCGATCGTACTGGGCGATTCCATTGTACACCACCTGATCAACGGAGACACGGTGTTAACGTATCAACGGCCGCAGGTGGGTGGCGGTTTCGTTAGTAAAGACCACGACTGGAATGCCGGACGATTTGGTGCCAATGCCGAGAAGCACTGGGTAAGTCAGGCTAACACCCCTCTTGGCAGTGGGTACCTTGCTTTACAGGCTGAAAGCCATCCCATTGATTTTAAAAATATAGAAGTGCTTGAGCTTAAGGGTTGTATGAACCCTAGGGCACTAAACTATAAGTCGTATTACGTGAAGGCAGATAATACCAAATGCCGCTACAAGAAATGAAACGGGTAACAGCCATCGATATTACCCGTGGGCTGGTGATGGTTATCATGGCGCTCGATCATGTTCGTGATCTGCTCCATACGCCCGCACTCACCCAGAATCCAACCGATCTGGCGACAACCACACCGGCTATTTTCATGACGCGGTGGATCACGCACTTGTGTGCCCCAACCTTCGTTTTTCTGTCGGGAACATCAGCGTATCTGTCGTTGAGAAAGCAAAACGCGACGGCTGAAACAAACAAGACAGCGCGACGCTTTTTGCTGAAACGGGGACTGGTGCTGATTCTGCTCGAACTGACGGTTATTAATTTTGCCTTCTGGTTCGACATCCGATTTCAGTCGCTGATGTTACAGGTTATTTACGCCATTGGTGGTGGGCTGGTTATCCTCTCGGTCGTGTCGAAGTTACCGGCAAAGCAGGTTGGTCTGATTGGTTTAATGATTGTGTTCGGACATAACATTCTCCAGCTTGTACCAGCATTCACAAACCCGACGGCTAAACTGTTGTGGGCACTGTTTTTTCGAACAGATTTCTTTTCGGTAAGCCCAACTTTCGCCCTGCTGGTAGCCTATCCGCTGATCCCGTGGTTGGGCATTATGCTGGTTGGCTATGCCTGCGGTCAGTTGATGGAACGGTCAATGGAGCAACGAAAACCGCTTCTGCTGCGAATTGGCGTAGGGGCGCTTGCTTTGTTTGTGCTGTTGCGTTTCCTGAATTTATACGGCGATCCGGCTCCCTGGACACCTCAGAAAAGTGGCCTGTTTACGTTTCTGTCGTTTATCAACGTTACCAAATACCCGCCATCTCTGCTCTATGCCTTGCTTATGCTCAGCCTGATGCTGGTCTTTTTAGCCGCCATTGATGGAGCTAATAACCGCTTTACCGGCTGGCTTACAGTGTACGGTAAAGTGCCGATGTTCTACTACATTCTACACTGGTATCTGGTGCATCTGTCCATGATCGGGATGAGTCTGCTACAAGGGTATTCGCTGGCGGACCTCCCTTCGGGACCGTTGAACTTCGGTCGTCCGCCGGGTGCGGGTGTTTCTCTCGAACTTGTGTACGTCGTCTGGCTTGGGTTGGTCGTCCTGCTGTACCCACTATGCAAGTGGTATGGAAAGTATAAAGCCGCTCACACTGAGATTGGGTGGTTACGCTATGTGTGATACTGGGTACAGCTTTGACTGCTTTACCAACTTTAGTAGATTTTTTAAAGTTGAAAACCGATGTCTTATGCAACTACTGTTATACATACCCCAACTTGACGTTTTATGGATGATGAATTAGTTCGGTTTTGTCTGGCGAGGAGGTGATGGTTGGCTTTAAAATGGTGCTGGCGGATATTTCGGAGGAGTAGCTAAATACACGATAAGCTAAGTTTATTGTTACTGTACCGGAGCCATGCGGTTCGGTATAACAACAAGCGACAAATTTCATTCTTTAAAGCAGCAAAGCCGGACAACATAGTCCGGCTTTGCTGCTTTAAGCGCTTATATAGATAAGGACCAGTGGCAAATTACATGGATACGGGCATTAACCGAAATACGTAGCCGGGGTCTTCAACCGACACATACAAATACCCATCGGGTCCCTGCTTGATGTTTCGGACACGACCGATGTTTGGTAGTAGCTTTTCCTGCTTAACCACTTTGCTGCCCTTCATTACGCAACGATTCAGGTACTGGAACCGCAATGAGCCAATGAGTACATTATCTTTCCAGCCGGGGTACTTCGCACTGTTAACGAACGCCATACCCGAGGGAGCAATGGATGGAAGCCAATAGGTGAGGGGCTGCTCCATGCCTTCTTTAGCCGACAGGGCCGTGATGGGTTTACCGTCGTAATTAATACCGTACGAAATGACCGGCCAGCCGTAATTACTGCCTTTTTTGACAATGTTTAGCTCATCGCCACCGCGTGGACCGTGCTCATTCGTCCAGATTTCGCCCGTAACGGGGTGCTTCATCATACCCTGCGGATTCCGGTGGCCATACGAATAGATGGACGCCCGAGCGGTTTTGTCGTTCACAAACGGGTTGTCTGCCGGTATACGCCCGTCGTCGTGCAGGCGATGTACTTTACCCAGATCGTTCGTGATGGTTTGCGGATTCTCTTTTTCATTACCCCGCTCACCCACCGAAACAAACAGGAAGCCTTTGTTATCGAATGCCATTCGGGAGCCGTAATGGTGCCGGGTTTTTGAATAGGGGAGAGCCTCGAAAATAACCTTCTGGTCAGTTAAGGCAGCGCCTGTTAACTTGGCACACATAACAGCGGTGGTCGATAATTTCTGGTCACCTTCATTTTTTACAGCCGAATACGAGAAGTAGACAAGCTGGTTTTTGGCATAATCCGGGTGCAGGACTACATCCAGCAAACCACCCTGGCCTTCTGCCAGCACCGTTGGGCCACCCGTTACTTTTACCTTCTGCCGGTTTTTGTCGACCCGGTAAATATCGCCGGAACGGTCGGTAATCAGCAGTTCATCGTTGGGCAGGAACGCCAGCCCCCAAGCTGAATTCAGTCCTTCGGCAATTGTGTCCAGCTTAACTGTTTGCCCCTCAGAGGCAAATAAATTGGAGGTAGGCTTGCTGGTAAACTTGTACTGGTCGACGGTTTTCAGACTCTGCGTGATCAGTTCAGCTAAGGCGTCGATTTCGGATGCACTAAGCGTGGCTTTCCAGGTCGGCATGCCCAGATCGGGATATCCTTCCGAAATACTTTTGATAAGGTCAATTTTCGCGTTGCCGTGTTTCCACTTGCGGTCGACAAACGCTTCGACTTTTTCGCCGTGGCAGGAGGAGCAGTAGGTAGTGTAGTTCTCACGGGCGGTTTTCGCAGCGGGTCTTTGTTCAATAAGAAAGCTACTGAGCAAAAAGACAGCGGCAAAAGCAGCACTGATGGTAGATTTAAGCATAGTTCTCTATGTGGGCTTGTAATGTATCATCCTGTAAAACACCGGGCTTCGGGTGTTTCTACTGATTTTGAGCAAACTAACGCGTAGTATTTCCCGAAGTCATTCCTATGAATATACTAACGCCGAACGTTTCCATCCGGCGTTAGTAAAAATAATAGCAAAAGTTGGCGGTTACAGCGCCCCCTCCTTGATCTCGTCAACTACCGCCGGGTCGAGCAAAGTAGTCGTATCGCCTAAATTGCTGGTGTCCCCTTCGGCAATTTTGCGGAGGATACGGCGCATTATTTTGCCGGAGCGTGTTTTGGGCAAGCCCGTCACAAACTGAATCTTATCGGGCTTGGCAATAGGTCCAATAACCCGCGTTACCGTGGCCAGAATATCCCGTTTGGTCAGGTCAGCGTCATGGTCGGACGGTTGCTGATCAGTGATAACGTAAGCGTATATACCCTGTCCTTTGATGTCGTGCGGGTAACCAACGACTGCGCTTTCAACCACGCCCGTGTGCATGTTGATGGCGTTTTCGACTTCGGCCGTACCAATACGGTGCCCGGATACGTTCAATACATCATCCACACGGCCCGTAATCCGGTAATACCCATCTTCATCGCGCAGACAGCCATCGCCCGTAAAATATAAACCCGGATAAGTCGCAAAATACGTTTGGCGGCAACGTTCGTGGTCGCCATAAGTTGTCCGTAAAATGCCCGGCCATGGAAACTTCATACACAGATTGCCGCTCACGCCGTTTCCTTCGATCTCCTTGCCGTTTTCATCGACCAAAATCGGCTGAATACCCGGCAGGGGAAGGGTTGCGTAAGTTGGTTTCGTTTTGGTAATACCGGCCAAAGGTGAAATCAGAATACCACCCGTCTCGGTTTGCCACCAGGTATCAACAATGGGGCAGCGGTTTTTACCGATATGATCGTCGTACCAGTGCCAGGCTTCTTCGTTGATGGGCTCGCCCACAGAGCCGAGTACCCGTAGACTGCTCAGATCGTGGTTCTCCACTTTATCCAGACCGAAACCCATCAACGACCGAATAGCGGTTGGTGCCGTGTACAGAATGTTGACTTTGTGCTTGTCTGTTATGTCCCAGAAGCGGCCGTAATCCGGAAAGGTCGGTGTTCCTTCAAAAATAATTGACGTAGCTCCACAGGCCAGCGGGCCGTATACAATGTAGCTATGCCCGGTAATCCAGCCAATATCGGCCGTGCAGAAGTGTATATCGCCAGGCTCATACTGGAACACATTCTGGAAGGTATAAGCCGCATAGACCATATACCCCCCACAGGTATGCACAACGCCTTTGGGCTTGCCCGTTGAGCCGGAGGTGTAAAGGATAAAGAGCATATCTTCGGCGTCCATTTCCTCGGCGGGGCAATCGGCAGTGACCTGCTTTAGTTCCTGTTCCCACCAGATGTCGCGGCCTTTAAGCATCGATACCGGGGTACGGGTACGCGTCAGAACAATCACTTTTCGTACGCTTGGGCAACCGATCAGGGCATCGTCAACCGTGCTTTTGAGCGGAATTTCTTTGTTACCCCTGTAAGCTCCGTCGGCCGTGACGACCACCTTGCACTGGGCGTCATTAATCCGGTCGGCAATACTTTGTGCCGAAAAACCACCAAAAACCACCGAATGAACGGCCCCAATACGGGCGCAGGCCAGAACAGCAATAGCCAGTTCGGGTACCATCGGCATATAGATACAGACCCGGTCGCCTTTAACCACGCCATTGCGCTTCAGCACATTGGCGAATCGACACACTTGGTCGTGGAGCATCCGGTAGGTTAGGGTAATACTCGCTTCATTCGGGTCATTGGGTTCCCAAATAATAGCAGGTTGATCGCCCTGAGTAAGCAGGTGACGATCGAGGCAGTTTTCCGTAATGTTGAGTTTACCTCCGGTGAACCACTTCACGTTGGGTTCATCGAAGTTCCATTGCAGGGTTTTGGTCCAGGGTTTACGCCATTGAAATTCCTGAGCAATTTCGGCCCAGAAAGATTCGGGGTCTTCTACACTGTGCTTGTAGGCTTCCTGGTACTCGTCAAAGGTTCGGATACGCATAATCAAGGAGTGATTGAGCGACTAAGTAAGATAAGAATAAAAGTAGGGGGCAAAACTATTCACTCATTCAATGAATCGCTAATGCACTCCTCAGAATTGTATACTATGCCGGGTGCCCGACGGTCAACTGCCTACCTTTTACTCGTTTTTTATCAGCCAGAAAGAGCAGGCTACTCATGAAACAAGGGCAGGGAGAAAAAAGTAGAAATCGAAAGGAAACGGTTAAGGCGACAACCGTTCGATCAACCAGTTCTCTGCTTCTTTTCGGTATCGGATACGATCATGGAGTCGGCTGGGACGGCCCTGCCAGAACTCAACCACATCGGGAACAACCCGGAAGCCGCCCCAGTGAGGTGGGCGTGGAATAGGCTGACCGTCAAAGTGTGCGATGAGTTCACGCTGTCGATTCTCCAGCACTTCACGATTCTCAATGACGGTACTCTGATTTGATACCCAGGCTCCAATCTGGCTCCCTCGGGGACGGCTATTGAAATAATCGTCTGATTCTGAGGGGTCGACCTTCTCTACCCGGCCTTCAATCCGAATCTGCCGTTCGAGTTCGGGATAAAAAAAAGTAAGCGTAGCGAACGGATGTTCGGTAAGTTCACGTCCTTTACGGCTTTCGTAATTTGTATAGAAAACAAAACCGGCATCTGACACATCTTTAAGTAGTACAATCCGCCCATCCGGGCGACCATCCTTCGAAACGGTGCTTACGTGCATGGCATTTGGTTCTGGAACGGCCGCACTAAGGGCAGCGTCAAACCACTCCTTGAACTGGGCAACCGGATCTGGTAAAACATCGGCCGTATCCAACCCGTTTAAAGTGTACTCGTTCCGTAACTTGCTGATAGATGAAGGCATCTTATATGTTCGTTAGTGGCTTTTCAATGACTGTACTACAAGAAAATCCGCATATTGTCGTACTTTTGCAAAAGTAATCGGTACGTTCCCAACATGGCAAACGAAGAACAGGAAATTAACCAGCAGCCGGAAACCCCAATTCAGGCAACCGATGTGCTGGCAGTCAATACGCCCGAAGATACCACACCCGCAGCGGCAGATAGTTCCGTGTCGGAAGATTCGGCTGTTTCGGAAGAAGTCCCGGCTCCAGAATCTGTAGTCGAGGATGGCACCGCTGTATCCGAACAAACAGAAACGCTTTCTGCTGAAACTGAAGAGACACAGCCTCAGGCCACCAGTGCCGACGCTACAGATGAGGATCTATCGGCCGAGACGCCGGTGGCTACGTCATCGGATGCCGTTGCACCGGTTGCTGAAACGGCGTCCGACGCGGCAACTGATACGACAACGTCGCCATCTGCCGATGACGTTCAGGAAAGTCAGTCTGCGCCGGATGAAGTCTCTGTTAGTGAAGAGATTACGGCGCAATATGCTGAATTGGAGGATGCTGAAGATGACACCGCTCCACAGGCAGCTGTCGATTACAGCCAGTTTACAAAGCAGGATTTTGTGAATCTGCTCGAAACACAGATGGCGGCTATCAGCATTGCGTCGGTTACGCCGGGTGATTTCAAAAAAGCAGATCAGGTACTAAAGGAAGTGAAGCCGCTTTTCGATCAGATGAAGCGGGCTGAGCGCGAAGCTGCTTTGCAGGCATACGTTGCTGAAACGGGTGCTGAAGAAGGTTTCGACTATAAATACGACGATTCGGTACAACGGTTCGATGAGTTATATAAACTCATCAAGAGCCAGAAGAATACGTACTTTCAGAATCTGGATAAAGCAAAGGATACAAACTTCGCTTCTAAAACGGAGTTGCTGACCCGCCTGCGTGAGCTTGTCGAAACGGACGAAAATAACGCTGGCGACCCTAAAGTTAGCTGGAACGAGTTTAAGAAAATCCAGGACGAGTGGAAAGCGGCCGGGAATATGAACTCTCCGCACAATGCTACGCTCTGGGCAACTTACCACGCGCTGGTTGACCGGTATTACAGCAACCGGAACATTTATTTTGAATTAAAAGAACTCGACCGCAAACGGAACACCAGCCTGAAGACAGAGGTGATCGAAAAGGTCGAAGCAATGGCGAAAGCAGCGGAAGAGACGCCGGTAACGCGTCAAACCATTGATGAAGCCAATGCGCTGTTCGAAGAATATAAACATATCGGTCCGGCTCCTAAAGCGGAGCAGGAAGTACTTTGGGGCCGGATGAAAGCTGCCTTGGACGTGCTGTACGACAAACGTCGCGGCCAAACCAACGAACAGCGGAAAGAGTCGGCCCAGTTGTACGAAGAAAAGTCGGCTATTTACGAAGAGTTAGTGCCCATTACCTCATTTACGTCGAACAGCATTAACGACTGGAACGACAAAACGAAAGCGGTAATGGCTTTGCAGGATCGTTGGAATGCCATCAAAGGCCCAATGCCCCGCGAAGAAGGTAAAGAGCTGAGTAAGAAATTCTGGGCTGCCTTAAAGACGTTCTTTCATAACAAAGGCGAGTTCTTCCGGCAGCTTGAAAGCAAGCGGGAAGAAAACCTACGAGCTAAAACCGAACTCTGCGAGCAGGTTGAGGCCATTCTGGCAGCTGGGGAAGAGTCGCCCGAAATTACCCAAACGGTTATCGAACTACAGCGCCAGTGGAAAAACATTGGTCAAGTGCCCGAGAAGCAGAAGAACACCATCTTCGATCGATTTAAAGCTGCTTGTGATGCGTTCTTCAACAAGAAACGGTCCAAGAATCAGGAAACCGAGCGCGAGTTTGAAAACAACCTGGCACAGAAGGTTGCCCTGATCGAACGGATCGAAGCGGCTGCAAGTGCCAACGCTGATCTTTCTGAATTGAATGAGTTCAAGAAAGAATGGAACAGCATTGGTTTTGTACCGAAGAAAGATATGCAGTCGATTCAGAAGCGCTACATCAACGCAGTGAATGCTTTAGTTGGCTCAACCGGTAAAATCCCGGCGAAAGACAAAGAGCGGATCATGCTGCAAAGTGAAGCAGAAGCAACCCGTTCGGGCGGCCGTGATCGTGACCGTGACTTCGGCCGCGGAAACCGCGACGGTGGTGACAACAAACGGGAAAGCGATATCCGTCGGCGTATCACGTCTATCGAGAACGATATTGCTACGTACCGCAACAACATCGAGTTCTTCGCCCGCTCTAAGAATGCCGATAAACTTCGCGCTGAAATTGACAAGAAAATCGCCGATGCTGAAAAGCAGTTGGACGATCTGCGCCACCAACTGCGGGTAGCACAGGCATAAGCTTTTGACAGGAGAACATCAGTCTGATTGTTCTCCTGTCAAAAAAAACTTTTTTACTTTTAAGGCCTCTGCTTGCATAGGACAGCGAAAAAGCCTACTTTTGCATCACGATTCGGAAACGGATTAAATAAGGAGTCGCCAGTGTCGGATAGCGGTCGATTCCGCCTGATTTGTAATCAGGATGCGCAAGCGCGTCGGGGGTTCGAATCCCTCCACTGGCTCAGTTAAAATCAGCCACTTAGCAGAAATGTTAAGTGGCTGATTTTTTTTGTATACTTCCCATATGAAACACTTTATACTATTTGTTGCGCTATGTCTGCATTATCCGCTCCTTGCCCAAACCAAGCTACGTGGATTGGGAAGCCTTACAATAGCATTAACACCAACGGATTCGCTCAACAAGCATGTATTTCTAGAAGATGATCAATCATATGTCAAAGGAACTATAGCCCTGCCCTGTACACACATCCGTTCGTTTACAGCATCGAATGTGCTGATTGAGGGCGTACGGGTAACAGCGATCTCGATATACTTTTACGACGATCGATTATTTAGGATATCCTGCGATTATAGTGATGCGCTGAAAAAGGTATTTACGGCGAAACATGGTCAGGGGCTTACCCGAACACCTTATACAACTAGGTTATGTTCCGGCGAACCCGGAAAACCAATGCTGATTGAAGGGGAGGTTTGGCTACAGGACGATGTGGTGGCTCTTGCGGTTCAGTCAACGGGGTACACCAGCAATTGCGAACGGGAGAATAAGCGCAGGCTGGATATTGCCAGTCAGCGATTACTCGCCTTGTCTTCAGACTGCGAACTGAGAAATGTTGATCAGGTCCTAATTGAATTCGATCGATTTGAAAAACAGCACTCGACTATACATCCAGAAAAAAACTGAGAAAAAGCTATAGGCTGTGCGCTAGCAGCTTAGCTCCCCTAAGCCTGTCAGGGATGCTTCCACAGAATCAAATAGTGGCTTTTTAGGCAATATAGGAGTACTACGACGCGTATTTTTACCGTATGAATAGTGCTGACGAGAAATTAATTGCCTTCTTTACCGGTCGAAAACTGCCACCCAAAGGCTATTTTCAAATATCTAGCTGGGAATCAACATTCAATATAAAAAATACCGTCGATCTGGCTATTAACGGCCTTCGGGCGGGAGACAATGCCAGCAGAGAAACATTGCTGCGGATTAAGCAGAAGTTAGAACCCAGTACAAAAACAGAACCGTAGGCCGAGCACCCATCTCCGGCTGGTTAATAAACACCTCGTTCCCACGGCGCTTAAAGTGCTTATAATCGAATCACTGATGCACTCCTGTTGTTAATTCTGTAACCACTATGTAATGTGAAAATGCCCTACCTACAACAGGTAGGCCGGGCATGTATCAATAGGTTGGTAGATGCTGTTTAGACCCTGAGAATAGCGCTCAGGTCACAGCTCATTAACCCCAATATGTACGAACGGCCCCGTCTACTTTAACACCACTCCATCTACTCATTTACATCATTATTACGCATTGATTGTTTCTTTTTAAATAGAAATGTTGCCAGTTTGCCAATCTTCCGGCTAACCGTAAATCTTACACTTCCTTATGTGGTGGATCTATGCATTGCTTTCGGCCTTTTTCGCTGCCCTAACGGCCGTACTGGCAAAAATTGGCATTAAAGGAGTCGATACAAACCTGGCAACAGCTATTCGTACTGTTGTTATCCTACTGGTAGCCTGGGGCATTGTCTTTTACCGGGGTGGGGTAGATTCCTTGCCCGGCCTTACCCGTCAGAATTGGGTTTTTCTAATACTCTCCGGCGCGGCAACGGGGCTATCCTGGGTTTTTTACTTTAAAGCACTACAACTGGGAAAAGTGTCGCAGGTAGCGCCGGTCGACAAATTAAGTGTAGCCATAGCGATTTTACTGTCGGTTTTATTTCTGGGCGAAGTGTTGACCTGGAAATCGGCTTTGGGCGCAACGCTGATTATTGGCGGCACATTGATACTTATCTGGTAGAATAGGCCTTTAGAGCGTATTTTAGGGGCCTTTTTACTGAATTTTAATCCGACAAAAGCGGCTGGAATTCGTTAGTAAAGAATCATCCTGTATAGGCCAACTCCAATTACTTCTCCGTTATGAGCGCTTTTGATCAACTCGTTCCGCTACCCGGTAGCGAAAAGACCGTTCCCAACGCTGCCCCTTTACAAACGCTTGATCCAAATGAGGTGTTGACCGTCACCATACGCATTCGTCGCAAACGAACACTGGCGTCGCTGGTAAGTACAACCGCCCCGGTAACAGAGGTTATGAGCCGAAGTGAGTATGCCAGCCGATTCGGTGCCGACCCGGCCATTGTCAGACAGGTGGAAGCTTTTGCTACGGCCTATGACTTAAGTTTGGTCGAACAGAGTCTTGCCCGGCGCAGTGTTCTACTGCGAGGAACAGTAGCGCAAATGGAACAGGCATTCGGCGTGTCGCTTGCCAATTACCAACTGGCCGATGGAAGCGTGTTTCGGGGCCGGACAGGTGTTATCAGTGTCCCTTCCGAATTGGTCGAGCAAATAGAAGGTGTGTTTGGACTTGACAACCGGCCACAGGCACTAGCCCATTTTCAGATCTATAAGCCGGAAAAAGGAACAAAAGTGGCTCCCCGGGCGGGTGGTCTCTCCTATACACCACCCCAACTGGCCCGACTTTATAATTTCCCGACCGGGGTAACGGGAAAAGGGCAATGCATTGCCATAATCGAATTAGGGGGCGGCTTCCGCACCGCTGATATTAAAACTTATTTCGGTAACCTCGGACTTAAACCACCAACGGTTGTGGCTGTTTCGGTCGATGGGGGGCATAACGCGCCTAGTACGGCCGACAGTGCCGACGGTGAGGTCATGCTCGACATCGACGTTGCCGGTGGGGTGGCACCGGGGGCAAAAATTGTGGTCTATTTCGCCCCAAATACGGACCAGGGGTTTCTGGATGCGATCACCACGGCCATGCACGACACGAAAAACAAGCCGTCGGTCATTTCCATCAGTTGGGGAGCTGCAGAAAGTAACTGGACACCCCAGCGCTCACGTCGTTCAATCAGGCCTTTCAGGCGGCTGCGGCTTTGGGCATAACCGTGTGTGCCGCTGCGGGCGATACCGGGTCCGATGATAGTGTGGGTGATGGGAGCGCGCACGTTGATTTCCCGGCTTCGAGCCCGTTCGTGCTGGCCTGTGGCGGCACAAAACTCACCGCCACCGACAATACTATTGCGTCGGAAGTGGTCTGGCATGAAAGTAAGACCAGTGCAACAGGGGGCGGGGTTAGTGATGTATTTGATCTGCCGGATTACCAGCATAAAAGTCATGTGCCCCCCTCCGTCAATGATAAAACCCGAATGGGCCGGGGTGTTCCCGATGTAGCCGCCGTAGCCGACCCCGTAACGGGTTATGCCGTGCGGGTTGACGGTAGTAACCTTGTGTTTGGCGGGACAAGTGCGGTGGCTCCACTAATGGCGGGGCTGATTGCCCTTATTAACCAGCAGCGGGGTAAAGCCGTTGGCTTTATACATCCGCTTATTTATGCCAATCCGGTTGCTTTCAGGGATATTACTCAGGGAAACAACAATACAACGACAGGAAACAAAGGCTATGCAGCAACCACCGGCTGGGATGCCTGTACCGGTCTTGGTGTTGCCGATGGAAAGAAGCTTGTCAGTGTGTTAACAGCTACACCTGTGGCTTAACCGCTTTCTAATCGATTCTGATAATCTAGTAACGAATGGCATTAAGCCAGAAAGTGCAGCAGAACTGGAGTTAAGAGTAGCACGAGTAGGAGCAGGATAAAAAGATACTGCCAAAAAACCGGATAGTTGACATAACGGCTATTTCCGGCCATCAGGTTCATTAACTCATTTATCCAGTGTCGTACCATTTAGTCGGTTATCGCTTAGTTGCTGCAAAATTAAGCGGTAGCTGACTGAACGCACATTATCAAATTGTTACGCGGGCGCTTACTGTTTACGTGGATAGAAATACAGTTTCTGGGTGGAGAAAAATGTTCTTTCTGATGTCGTATAATAACCCGACCTATCGCTTGCCCAGCAAACGGCCTCACCCTGCGGCTCGTCGGCAAGTGGTATCAACCGGGGTTCACGTTTAAGGGCGTCGATGACTGATTCGTGCGGCTGCCGTTTGTAATAGAATAAACGTTTATAGGTACGGATCAGAATCTCACTGCCATCTCCGGATACAGCCGCTGCCGTAACTTTTTCGAAAGGCAGCGTTAGCATCCGGGTCATTAGGGTAGGCTGGTTTACGCGTTGCGGGTAAGGAGCCAGATACACTGTTGAATAACGGCCTTTCGACAGGATAAAGAGGTCTTTTTTTATGGGGTCCAGCAGCATCGCTTCGGCGTTTTGCGCGCCATCCGGC
This sequence comes from Spirosoma sp., assembly GCF_026391055.1. Lineage (GTDB taxonomy): Bacteria > Bacteroidota > Bacteroidia > Cytophagales > Spirosomataceae > Spirosoma. Next base: position 248,676 of record NZ_JAPLET010000020.1, read on the forward strand.
AGCTTGAATCGAAGCGCATCAACCTTTGCAATATGTTCTTTGACCGGCAGTTTATTGCCGGTTATTGTGGGTTCGGAAAACCGGTAAATGATTTTTTCGGGGTATTTGAAATCGTTGTCGCCAATTTCAGCCAGGTAGATATACGTTTTGCCTGTCAGAGGGCCTGGTCCGGTGGCTATATCTTCCCAATCGTGATTGGTCAGTCCATCCAGGATGTACCGGCCAGCTATGTCGCCGGTTTTTGTCAGCAACTGAATTTGATTGGGATTCCCGGAATCCTCCTGTGTCCAGAGGTAGCCAGGATTTGTGAGACTTGGGGCCAGCCCGGAAGCCTCAATCAGTGATGGGTCCGTCAGAGTGTTGATAAGTCTGGGTTTTCCGAAAAGCGTTGTATCAACTTTTAACGCGTCAACGCCATAACGAACCGTACTCTCATTAGGTGGCGCTGGCTGTAGGTTCATTAGTAAACCCAGCCTGGTGAACAGCGCGTTGTGGCTGATCTGATTACAGGCGATGATAAGCCCGATGCCTACGACAGGCCATAAATGAGTTAATTTCATTCGTGTGGTGTAAGACGTCAGGTGCCTGTTGTCGACCAGCCGTTACTTGCCGCCCACCGCCACGGCAGGCGTTGTATTGGATCGCAACCGGGCTACCCGTACGCCCGATAGCCGTTTATGCAATTGGACATAATCGCTGATCGGATAAGGCGAAATGACGACTGCACTTTGATCAGAGGAAGCGTGCATGAGATGCATTCGCCCGTTGGGTTGTCTAACGGCGAACCCAACGTGTCGCATATCAAGACCTGGTCGTGCCGCAAGCAGCATCACAATATCACCGTCCTGCAACTGAGCCTCTGCCTGCCGGATATTCTTTACTGGAATAAAGGAGAATGATTGCTGGCTCAAAGAAGCTTCGGTAAGTGCTACCTGTTTAAAGGTATTCGGGTCACGCAACTGTGGGTATTTGTACATGGCCGAGGTCATGTACGAAACGGGTTTGGCAACCGTAATGCTACCGGGTAGTTCGTTGCTGACATCGGTGATCAGTCCTTTACGCTCATTGTCGCGCAGCCAGTCGGAGAAATAATGCAATCGGCTGGCGTACCCATCAATTCGACCGTTTCGATACCGGAATCGGGTCAGGTAATTCCGGAAGGCTTGCTCCGAAGGGCCGGGCTTGCTGCCGGCATCATGCAGGGCAAGCGTAAGTGCCAGAACGCTCTCCAAATAAGTTGTACAATCAAACTCGCGAAAATTGACAACCAACTGTTCTGTAGGAGTCTGATCGAGAGTATAGGGAACATAGGGTCTCCCCAAAAATTGTTTCCCGGTCAGTATAGCGGTTTCGGCGGGGGTTTTGCCCGTTGTCAATGTCAACGAACGGAACTCGCTGGCTGTGGTATCCTGTGCCTGAACAACGACAAGTGATAGAAATAACAGGAAAAGTGTAGTAGACAGTTTTATCATAGAAGAGCAGAAATTTTCGGCTGTAGGCTGTGGACGCAGTTACAGCTAAAAAGTACCACAAATTTACAATTTTATTTCCAGCACCCGCACACTACGAGGAGGAAGCTCCAAGGGGATGCCGCTACGTCCAACCGCTTCAAGCTGCATATCTGTCAGGAAAATATCGCTCAGCCGCAGCGTTCTGGAAGGGTTTATACCCATGGCATCGAACGCTGCCTGTGGAATTATGATGTTGGTTTCGTACGTTATGTGCTGAGAAAAATTACAGACGATCAGCAGTTTCTGCCGATCCGTGTACCGTAGATAACTGTAAACACGATGGGCATCGTAACCAGCGCTCTGGCCATTGTCGTTTACATATTGAAGGTCATAGAAATAGCCGTTCTGAATGGCATCGGACCCGTTGACGAGGTGGTTTAACCGTTGGTAGAAAGAGCGTAGATCCCGCTGGTCGTCGGTTAGCCCTGCTCCATCATAGCGGCCTTCGTTAAGCCAACCCTGCCAGTCGGGCAGCCCCCAGTAGTCAAATATGGTTGTCCGGCCGTCATCGCCACTGAAGCCTTCGGACCCTTCGGCCCGGACCCCTACTTCCTGTCCGAAATAAAGCAGCGTTGGACCCGTGTGCATGGTGGCTGTCAGCGTCATGGCAGGTACGGCGGCCCAGGGGTCGTTGGCAAAAAAACGTGACGCAATGCGTTGTTCGTCATGTGTTTCCAGGAATCGTAGCATATGCTGGGCAAAATCGCCCGATTCCTGCTGCCACACACGGGTTAGCTCGTAGCAAGAGCCATGGCCCTCCATAAGCCGCCGGAGCGCATCATATAGCCCTACTTTATCGTAGAGATAATCAAACCCTCCTTCAAAAATGAAGGAGCGATAAAGGCCGGGATCATAAATTTCAGCGACGAAAATCAGCCGGGGATATCGTTGTTTGACCCGGCCAATGGCCCAGTGCCAAAACTCGACCGGAACCATGTGCGCCATATCACATCGAAACCCGTCAATTCCTTTACCCGCCCAGAAAAACAGAATATCGAGCATCTTGTGCCAGGTATCCGGAATGGGGTCAAAATGACGGCTCCCGTCGAATATATTGATGCCGTAATTAAGCTTTACGGTTTCGTACCAGTCGTTGATGTCGGGCCGGGCCGTTATGGAGCCGCTGCCGGTCACTTTGGCCGGGTATTCGTGAATAGGTGAACCAGCGGAAGAGACGTTCCCGGCTTCCGGACCAACAAAGGGCTCACCCGGTAGGTAATAAAAATTGTTGTTTGGTGAAAAATGGACCGAAGTGTCATCGGTCTCACCCAGGTCGACAACGTCCCCGGATCTGGCATCTGACGCATACTGCCGGGCTACATGGTTGGGGACAAAGTCGATGATAACCTTCAGGCCGTGGGCGTGGGTACGTTGAACAAGGGCCTCAAATTCGGCCATCCGATTTAGGACGTCAACAGCCAGGTCGGGGTCGACGTCGTAATAATCTTTAACGGCATAGGGGGAGCCTGCCCGACCTTTTACAACTGCCGGGTCGTCGGGTTTAATACCGAACGCGGAGTAGTCGGTTTGCGTAGCGTGCTCCACTATTCCGGTAAACCAGACGTGTGAAACGCCAAACTGACGGATCGACTGTAAGGCTGCTTCGTTAATATCGTTGAATTTGCCGGCACCGTTTTCTGCATACGTGCCATCATGTATGTTGGTGGTTTTTTGATTGCCAAACAGACGGGTAAAAATCTGATAGATAATCAGTTTATCCATTACCGGGACAACAGAGGATGTATGCATAAGCTCAGCGTTAATCAGGGTACAACGACCTTTCAGGATACAGACGCAAAACTATGGCCTTTTTTGACGAAAATCCTGGCTTATTTTTGCGTTATTGTTGTATTATTTTTAGTCAGAATTAGAAATCAATACGCTTATGTATACACAGTTTACTACACGAATAAAAATAGCAGCGGTAGTTGTGTTTTTCGCGGGCCTGTCAGCCGCGATGGCGCAGAGTGCCCGAATTCAGCGGATCAATCCAACAAACTGGTGGGTTGGCATGAAGAATCCAAACCTCCAACTGCTTATTTATGGCCCTAATGCCGGGAGCTTGACCTATACCATCAATTATGCCGGAGTGAAACTGGTAAAGGCGCATACGGTCGAGAATTCAAATTATGCGTTTCTGGATTTAACGATTGCTCCAACAGCCAAAGCCGGAACCCTAACCATTGTTGGAAAGCGCGGAGGACAGACGCTTACTCAGCCGTTTGAGTTAAAAGCCCGCGACAGATCGCCGAAAGGGCAAGGGGTGACGGCGGCCGATTTTATCTACCTGATCATGCCCGACCGATTTGCCAATGGCGACCCGGCCAACGACAAATTCCCGGATATGCTGGACACCCAGGCCGATACCAAAAATCCGTATCTGCGGCACGGGGGCGATTTTAAGGGAATTATTAACCACCTCGATTATTTAAAAGACCTTGGCGTTACGGCTCTCTGGCTTACACCCGTAATTGATAACGACGAAACTTTGAAGAAAGAAGGACCAGACCGTAACCAGGCCGGGTATCACGGCTATCATTTTACTGATCATTACCAGATCGATAAGCGATTTGGCGGCATTGCAGGCTACATTGAACTGGCGTCGGCTTTACACAAGCGGGGGATGAAACTGGTGCAGGATGCGGTCTATAACCATATTAGCGATGACCACTGGTTTTTCAAAGATAAACCCATGAAGGATTGGGTCAATGTATGGCCAACCTATACGGGCTCTACCCATAAAGAACAGTCTCTTTACGACCCGCACGGCTCAGCGGCTGACAAAAAAACGCTTCTGGATGGCTGGTTTACGCCATTCCTGCCCGACCTGAACCAGCGGAACCCCTACGTAGCGAACTTCCTGATCCAGCACGCCATCTGGTCGACAGAAATGTTCAGTCTGGATGCCTGGCGCATTGATACTTATAAGTACAACGACCTCGATTTCCTGAATCGCTGCAACAAAGCGCTTATGGACGAATACCCGAAAATTCACCTCTTTGGCGAATCGGTGGTCAATAACCCGGTTGGGCAGGCTTTTTTTGTAAAAAACACCGTTGGCTTCCCCTTTAAAAGCAACCAGCCGGGCGCTCTGGACTTCGTGCTGTATAATGCCTTCAACGACGCCCTGAATCAGCGATTCGATTGGGACTCCGGCGTAAACCGCATCCATCAAGTGCTCGCCCAGGATGATGTCTATGCCGATCCGAACAAGCTGGTCACGTTTCTGGAAAACCATGATACCGACCGCTATCTGTCGGTGATTGGTGAGGATTTCGATAAATACAAGCTGGGCGTTACCTGGCTCCTGACTACACGCGGTATTCCACACTGGTATTATGGCACGGAAATTCTGATGAAAGGCACCAAAAATCCAAGTGATGCCGAAGTCAGGAAAGATTTTCCGGGTGGTTTTTCGGGCGATAAAGAAAACAAGTTCGAATCCGCCGGACGTACTGATCGCGAAAATGAAGCTGTTCAGTTCGTTCGTAAACTGGCTACATACCGACGCAATAATCCAGTTCTGCAATCCGGGAAACTCACACAATTTGTACCCCAGGAGGGGACATACGTCTATTTCCGGCACGACGCCACCAAAACGGTAATGATTGCTTCGAACACCGGCGATAAAGAAATATCGCTCGATACATCACGATTTGCCGAACGGATGAACGGATTTACATCGGCGCGAAACGTACAAACCGACGCCCTGTTCACAGACTTGAAAATGATAAAGCTTCCGGCTAAATCGGCGCTCGTGCTGGAGTTGATAAAATAAGCAGGAATATTGTCTTGACCCGCCCTGTTTCCTGGAACTGGGCAGGTTATTTCGTAGGAACATGTATTTTTTAGAAACAATTGTTATTAATCCAGCCTTTTATAACCCCCACAGGTTATTTTTTGAATACATAAACTGGTAAAATAATGAGTCCATCATCTGTCCCTGAGATGCACGATCAATGGTCTTCCGATGGTGTGTTGAATCGATCGCCCGAAGCGGTTCGTCTGGCACTGGCTGCCTTCGATGCGTCGTTGAATAGTATAGTTTCTATGACCGCAATTCGGGATGCCAACGGCCAGATCGTGGATTTTCGAATGCAAACAGCCAATAAATCCGTTGAGCAGAGTTTATTTATGACTCCCGACAAGATTATTGGTACGCGGCTGTTGGAAACGTTTCCCGGCAATCTTGAATCGGGCCTGTTCGATACCTACGTACAGGTTGTAACGACCGGAAAGCCGAAGCAGACAACCCAGTACTACAAAGACGATAAGGGGTTGGAGGCTTGGTTTACGGTGTCTGCCGTACTTCAGGAGCCGGAGACCGTGGTGGTAACATTCATGAACGTGACCGACAACAAACAAGCCGAACTGGCATTGAAAAGACAGGCAGACTTGTTTCAGACGGTGCTCGACCACGTTCAGGCTGCCATATCGCTGCACGAAGTTATTCGGGATTCGAATAATGAAATTGTTGATTTTCGGACGGTGATGGCCAACCGACGCGCCAAAATGATGTGGGGTGATCTGGCAGAGCCAATCATGAATCAAACGTTTACGGAGGTGGCTTCAACGGAGCAGCTGAAGCAGGATTTCATTAAATACATTCGGGTAGTCGAAACGGGCGAGCCAGACCTGACCGAGTTTAACATAGGTGAACAGTGGTGGCTCCGAATGACGGCGCGGTCGGGCGATGGGGTTGTGATTTCGAACATGAACATCTCCGAAAATCGGCACTATCGGCAGCAGCTTGAAGCTGCCAACACAGAACTTAAACGGTCGAACGAAGACCTTCAGTCTTTTGCCTATATCGCTTCGCACGACTTACAGGAGCCACTGCGCAAAATTCAGGCCTTCGGCGACATTCTGAAAGAACAGTATTCGTCTTTACTGGACGCCGAGGGGCAGTACATGATTGACCGGATGCAGTCGGCAGCCGAGCGAATGTCTTCCCTGATCCGGGATTTGCTCGATTACTCCCGGATTGCATCTCAGCGGGATAGGTTTCACTCATTTTCGCTGACCCGACTGCTGGAGGACATCATAGAAGATTTATGGCATCCTATTCAGCACACCCATGCACGAATCGAACTGGGTGGTGGTCAGCCATTACCTGATCTGATCGGCGACCGGTTTCAGTTACGGCAGTTATTTCAAAATTTACTGTCCAATGCCCTTAAGTTTTACCGCACCAATAAGGATGGTCGGCCGGTACCACCCGTTATAACCGTTTCGGCGCAGGAGATAATAGCGGCAGAGTTGCCCATTGATGTGCAGTCGGATATAGCCCATAATCAGTCGTACTGGGTAATCAGCGTAGTAGACAATGGTATTGGATTTGATCAAAAACATGCAGACCTTGTTTTCGAAGTTTTCAAACGATTGCATACCCGACAGGAGTTTGATGGAACCGGAGTTGGTCTGGCCGTGGTCAAAAAAGTTGTAGAACAGCATGGTGGTGCCATTCGGGTGCAGAGCGAGCCCGGGAAAGGTACTGTCTTTACAATCTATCTACCCGCTTCAGTTGCCTGATGCTGATTAGCAATTTGTCTCAAATAAGTTTTGTCACAGAGTAGAATTTAGACGGTGGCTAAATTTAGATAGTAGATTTTTACTGAAACTTCAATTGCTTCATGCACCTGATACGCACCATTGCCCTGCTTACATTACTAGCCTGCGTAAGCGGAACCATTATGGTTACTGAGCCACCGGCTCAACCAACTGAATTGTTGAACCGGCATCTGGTGGTGTCTGGTGAACCCGTGGCAATTAATCTAGAGGAAGAATTTCAAACCATTCACAGCTTTGGGGCGTCTGACTGCTGGTCGGCAAAGTACATCGGCAAGTGGAAGGACGAAAAAAAGAAAAACCGCATTGCGGATTTACTGTTCAGCCTGGATACCCTGTTCGATGGGCAGCCTAAGGGTATCGGGCTGTCTTTGTGGCGAATAAATATCGGAGCCGGAAGCTATGAGCAGGGCGATAGCAGTTCTATTCGGGACAACTGGCGTAGGGAGGAGTGTTTTTTAAATCCGGATGGCCGGTACGACTGGACCAAACAGGCAGGAAGCCAGTGGTTTTTACAAGCGGCCAGACAACGGGGCGTGCGTTATACGTTGGGTTTTACCAACTCCGCACCTGTTCAAATGACCCGGAATGGCAAAGCTTTTTCGCCGGGAGGGCGTTCATTCAACCTTAAACCTACTGCCGTGGTCCCCTTCGCCGACTTCCTCGCAACGGTAGCCGATCATTTCAAACTCGACTACCTGAGCCCCATTAACGAACCGCAGTGGGACTGGACAGCCGAAAAAAACGGGTGGGCAAAACAGGAAGGCTCCCCAGCCGAAAATACAGATATTGCAACCATGACCCAGGCGCTTTCGGGCAGGCTGGACCGGACTCGCTCAAAAGCGAAAATTGTAACGGGCGAGACGGCTCAGCTCGATTACCTGTACGCAAAAGCGGAAAGTGGCCGTGGTCAGCAGTTAGATTACTTCTTTGGGAGCAAAGAAACCCAGCCTGTTATGAAGTTGCCGAATGTTGAGCCAGTCTGGGCCTATCATAGTTACTTTACTACCTGCCGGGATTCGTTACTGGTTGATGTGCGCCGGAAGGCAGCTCAGCGAGCAAAAGCAGTTGGTAGCCCGATGTTGTGGCAAAGCGAATTTGGGGTATTGGGCGACATCTGCGGGCAATACAATGGTGGGCCGCGCCATACTAACATGGATTACGGCCTGTACGTCGCCAAGGTCATTCACAATGACCTGACGGTGGCTAATGTCACCTCCTGGCAATGGTGGCTGGCCATTAATCCCTATAATTACAGCGATGGGTTGGTGTACGTAAACGGTCCTGACGGTGCCTACAAAAACCATGATAATGCCCGGAATGACGGGCAAGTAGTCGACTCTAAACAACTGTGGGCGTTTGGCAATTATGCTCGCTTTGTCCGGCCCGGTATGAAGCGTATAGCTGTTCGTATGGCCGATAGTAACCCTGTAGAAGAAGCTAGTCAATGTATGGTATCGGCCTACAAAGACGAACGGCGTAAGCAGCTTGTTTTGGTTTGTATCAACATGACATCCAGCACCAGAGCTCTGCCGTTCAAAGGCCCGGCCATCCGAAACAACCGGTTCGCCAGTTACACCACCAGCGAAACGAAAACACTGGCCAAATCTATCGTTTCGTCTAACCTGATTCAACTGGAACCCAGATCGGTCGTAACCTTGGTTGGCACGTACAAGTAAGTATTGGCCGCACTTGGCTAAATCTGCCTACCTTTGCGCTTTATTAAGCAGATAAAGCCCAAAATGAGTCAGATAAAAGCCTTTCTTTTCGACCTCGACGGGGTCATCGTTGATACTGCCATTTACCATTATCAGGCCTGGAAACGGCTGGCCAATGAACTCGGTTTCGATATTTCCGAAGAGTTCAATGAGCGCCTTAAAGGAGTTAGTCGAACGGAATCACTCGATCTTATACTCGCTCACGGTGGATTGACATTGCCCGATGAAAAAAAAGCAGAACTGGCCGCGCAGAAGAATGAATGGTACCTCGAACTCGTCAGCCGGATGAACTCCGACGATATACTGCCGGGTGTAGCCACCTTTTTCTCGCAGGTTCGTAAAGCCGGTTTACAAACGGCGCTCGGATCGGTTAGTAAAAATGCTCCCCTTATTCTCGAACGAATTGGAATGACGCAGGCTTTCGATGCCATTATCGACGGGACGAAGATCAGTAAGGGTAAACCAGACCCGGAGGTATTTACAAAAGGAGCCGATGAACTTGAGGTAAACTATAACGAGTGCGTAGTTTTTGAAGATGCCGTGGCGGGTGTTGAAGCCGGCAAACAGGCCGGTATGTTTGTGGTTGGATTAGGCTCTGCCGATGTACTGACACAGGCCGATCTGGTCGCTTCTTCATTAGAAAACCTTACCGTAGCGGAGGTTTTAGCGAGAGCTGAATAAGTTATATATGTTTTTTAATCCTTTTTTAATCTGTTAGCAGCTTTATTGCTAAATTAAGCTTCGATTGACGCTGAGATCAAAAAAAGAAACTCCACCCGTAATGATGCTGTCAATCAATCATGATATCCCATGATCTTGGCAGTAAGGATACAACAGGTTGGACCAGGATTAAATACATACTCAACAAATGCCATTTACTAATTCTCTTCGAACATTTCAGTATTATCGGACGACTTATCTTCCTAATGATCTAACCGCGGGCCTGTCAGTTTTTCTGGCAGGCTTGCCCTTATGTCTGGGTATTGCCCTGGCTTCTGGTGCTCCTCTCTTTGCCGGGCTGATAGCTGGCATTATCGGGGGTATTGTTGTTGGTCTGCTTTCCGATTCTGAAGTTAGTGTGAGTGGCCCGGCGGCTGGTCTGGCTGTTATTGTAGCCGAATCCATTACGGCGTTAGGCACCTTCGAAGCATTTCTGGTAGCTGTTATTCTGGCAGGTGTCATTCAGTTGATTATGGGGCTGTTGAAAGCAGGTCGATTCAGCAGCTACTTCCCGGACTCGGTCATTAAGGGTATGTTGGTAGGAATTGGTCTGGTCATTATCCTGAAGCAGATTCCACATGCGTTCGGTCGGGATAATGATTACGAAGGCGAATATGAGTTCAGCCAACTGGCCGATCAGGAAAATACGCTCTCTGAACTATATCGGGCTACGGTCTCCGCCAGCCCAGGTGCAGTAGCCATTAGCCTGACCGCCTTGCTCATTCTTATTGGCTGGGACCGCCTGTCCAGAAAAGAGATTCGCTTTTTTCAGATTGTACCTGCTGCGCTGGTAGTCGTGCTTGTAGGCGTAGGATTAAATGAAATTTTTGGCCAGTACCTGCCGGGCTGGTATCTGGGCGATTCCAGCGACCATCTGGTTCGGATACCGGTGCTCGCCACGGGAAACAGTCTGTCATCTGTTCTCGATTTTACTGACTTCAGTATCTTCGGCGATACCCGCATTTATGTTATTGCCGTTACAATTGCGCTCGTTGCCAGCCTCGAAACACTTATTAATCTCGAAGCCATTGACCGAATCGACCCGCTTCGTCGGGTATCTTCGGGCAGTAGGGAATTGCTGGCACAGGGCGTAGGAAATATTCTGTCCGGGTTTTTGGGTGGTTTACCCATGACATCCGTCGTGATCAGAACGTCTACAAATGTGTATAGCTCTGGTAAAACACGTCTGTCAACCATTATTCAGGGTGTTCTGCTGATGGTGTCGGTACTGATTGCGGGGACTGTCATTAATCATATTCCGTTGGCTAGTCTGGCTGCGTTTCTTATCGTTATTGGCTACCGTCTAGCTCGCCCCCGTATTTTCATTGCGATGTACCAAGAAGGAGTAAGCCAGTTCATTCCGTTTATCGTCACCGTGCTGGGTATTCTCTTCACCAATCTCCTGATTGGTATTTTGGTTGGGTTGGTGGTCGGCTACCTTTTTGTACTCCGCACCAATTCGCAATCCTCGTACCGCGTTATTCGGGATGGTAAAAATGTGCTGATCAAATTTCAAAAAGATGTTTACTTCCTGAGCAAGCCAGAGTTGAAAGATACCCTTCGTTCATTCAAACCCGGTGATTCTATACTGGTCGATGGCCGATACGCAAACTTTATCGATCGAGACATTTACGCTCTGCTTGTTGATTACGCACTAACAGCCCGAACGCTGGGAATAAATTACGAACTCCGCGAAGTGACTCAACATAAACGAAACGTATCAAGCCATGCAACCGTCTGAAAAGTTATTGCTCTATAATAAAGCTTGGGTTCAGGATAAACTAGAACTCGATGATAACTATTTCGCGACGCTTGCTGCCGACCAAAACCCTGATTTTCTGTGGATTGGATGTTCTGACAGCCGCGTTCCGGCAAACGAAATAACAGGTACCGACCCTGGCGAAATGTTCGTGCATCGCAACATTGCCAATTTAGTTGTGCCGGGTGATCTGAATGTTCTGAGTGTTGTTCAGTATGCCGTTGAAGTGCTTCAGGTAAAGCACGTTATCGTGTGCGGGCATTATGAATGCGGGGGTGTAAAGGCAGCCATGGCGGGCAAAAAATTAGGTCTTATTGATGAGTGGCTCGTGAACATTAAGCAGGCGCAGGAGAAACACCAGGCCGAATTGGACCAGATTGCCGATGACCATGCTCGGTTCGATCGCTTTGTCGAGTTAAATGTACAGGAGCAGATCTATCATCTGGCTGAAACCGATAGCGTTCGTAAAATGTGGGCGAGTAGTCAGATACCAAGTTTACACGGTTGGGTTTTTAACCTTCGAACCGGCTTGCTCAATGAAGTGATCAATCTGGAGCCACCCGTTTTAGCGATGGAAAATGAACGGGCAGACGACGCCATCAATCAGTAAGTAGCGTGAGTTGAGCTAGAAAGCCAGCCAGCCCGATACCTTAAGGGCAAATGGGGTAACAGGAATGCCTGTACGACCAATATTGTCGCGGTAGGTAAGCCGATGGATTGCATCAACACGGAGTACTTTAAAGATGTTGTCGATGCCGTAGCCTACTTCAATATAAGGCGTTCGGGTTAACGAACTAAAACTTTCAACCGACTGTCCGTTTCCATCTACGGAGGGAATAACGGCCAGATTGCTGGAAGATACGCCCCCCACAAGCACTTTTGCGGTAACCAATTCGCGCCATTTAAGCTGACGAAGCAGCGGAAGCCGATTGAATAGCAGTCCGCCAAAGTTATGCTCGTACTGGACCGTGGCCCATCGGTCGCAGATGAACTCGAAGTAGTTCATGAGGTTGTAGGCATTCCCAACGTAAAACGACGATTCATTGCCCAGGGGTGTGTATAACAACGGATACGGAACTGTTGAAGGGATAATGCCGGCACCAATCGTGTAATAAGACCGACCCAGAACGCCCATGCGGAAGGAATGCTTCATGGTAAGGGCAATGCGCTGGTACGTAAAATCACTACCCAGAACATTCCGTAAGCCAAGCGTATATCGCAGAGTGAAAATAGGCTTTCGGATGGCGCCGGTGCTCACCCGTACATTGTCGTTTTGCAGAATAACCTCGTCAGGAGCAAAACGGGTTTCCGAAATCAGTTCCGTGATCTGGTAGCTGCTCCGAACCGTCTGGTCCTGATCATGCAGCTGGGGTTGAAAAGCAAACGGAAACAACGGCTCAAAGCTACGGTTGCGCACGGCCACCGTCTGCGTGAAGCCACGACCCATTTCACGTCTGAAATAGGCCAGTTTTTCTTCCTGGAAATACGCCCGCCGAATGGTGCCGAAACGCGAATACGCCCCAAATAAAGAGTTATTGCCAATGTTATCGGCCGATACGCCAATGCGCTCCAGATCATAACTTTGCCGAACCCCGATGACTGTCCAGGGCTTTCGGCTGAGGATATACTCGATATTGGCACTGTACTTCAGCTTTTCATCCTGCGTGCCGTAGGCAACATAGCCGCTGAGCAGCCATTTTCGACTGAATCCGGTATTTGTTCGCAACCCAAACCGGAACCGCTGCCCTTCAATCGTATTGCTGGCGTAAGAGTACAGAAGCGGGCCAAGCTCGACATTTAATTTCCCAAGCGGTTTATATCCGATCACACCCAGCTTGATAATCTCACCGGCCACTCTCATAAACGGTACATTCCGAACCGAGTCAACAACTTCCATAGCCCGGTATTCGCGAGGGGAGAGAGAGGCTGGCCTGACGCGCTGCCAGAAAGCGGCATCGGTATCTTTATAATCGTCTGAAAGTTCAATGGACGGGTCGTAAAAGCCAACCTCTTTCGGCTGGTTTTCAATGATGTTCGTGGCTGAGGTGAAAAAACGGATCAGGGCACCCGGTGCGCGTGGGGTGGGTTCGTCAGTATCGATCATCACCTGCGTCTGGGTCGGGAAGCGTAGTCCCGAAGGGGTAGTCTCCCAATCCTGCTCGATGTGAAGTACATCGACAAAGTTGATGTTCGCCCGCTTGTCGACTCGGGCGTCCATCTGTGCCAGCGAGAAATGAAGCGTGTCGATCAGAAGAGTTCCATTGAATGCCAGATCGCTTGCCCGTTTGGGGGTAAACTCAATGGCAAAGCACACGGCGTTGTTCAGAACGATCGTGTCTTTCAGCCGGAACCGGTAAATCGTTTCCCACTGGCTACCAATAGGCGAGGGGATGTCTTTCTGTAGGATATTGAGGGAGTTCCGGTAGAAATTATACTGCTGAAACGAGGCACCCGTTAGCTGGGAAATGAGGCCGCCATCGCTAACACCTACCCCCGTCACATGCGATTTCAGCACGTACTCCTTCATTTTTTCCGGTTGGGAACGGGCGTAAAAGCTGGACACCGTTTCCGAGATAAAAACGGGTACGGCCGGTTGCCCGTTTTCATCCGTAATAGCGGGTAGCTTACCTAACAACCGACCAATAGGGCCCGGTTTTTTATTGTTTTTGCGCTTCTGGGCGAAGTTGTTAATATACCCTTCAACCTTGGTATAACTCTCGTACTGGTAAGCCAGCATTTTCGCCGGGTTGTACTCATCCCGCCTTAGAAGGGCTTCCCGCATAATACGATAAGCCGGGTCACCCCCTTTGGCGTAGACTTTAACTTCTTTCAGTTTTGTAGCCGTTGCGGTAAGCCGTGCATTGATCGTTTGGGATGTCTGCTGCAAAAGCGGATAAGCGGTAGTTCGATATCCTAGGCTTAAAAAGACGAGTGAGTCAGATAACTGAGTAAGCCGAAGGGAATAGCGACCGTCTACGTCGGAAGTGGTGCCAGACGTTTTTCCCTTCAGGGCAATACTGGCAAACGGAATTCCCTCGCCCGTTGCTGCGTCCGTTATCCGCCCTATCACTACATAAGTGCTTTGGGCTGAGGTCGAGAACGACAAGCCGGATATGAGTAAGCTACACGCAGTGAAAATCTGTAAAAATTGCTTCATTCAATGGTCAGGCAAGCGGGTATTAGTTCAATTAACCTGATTTTAGTCAATAGAGTTTACTATATAGGTGTAAATTGACTAATCTGAGCTAATTAGTTGATAAGCTGTTAGTAATAAGGTAGGTAAGAAATAAAAAATTGACCTAAACTAATACGCATCTATTGGCCGTGTTAGTCTGTACGTCTTGTGTAGAGGTAATGTTGCAGAAAAATGGCAAAAAATAACGATCGATTAGCCCCAGAAACAGTGATAATCATCCTGTTCAACCAGAGTAACAAACTGGTTAATGGTTCTCACAAATGGGTGTGGTTCATAAACGTGCCACTTTGAATCTGAGCGTTGCCAAAAGACTTTCCAATGATTCTGCATTTTTATAAACGTAGCCTTTGCTACCGCCGATTCGAACCGTTCGTTCGGGCGATGAAAGTACGGTCTGCTCTCGAAGATGATAATACTCTGCTTTTCTATCTTATACCCTATATCGAGCTGATCCCTCAGCTCTTCGCTGGGGCGAATTTTATCAATGTAGTTTTCCAGCACTTCTATTGTATTCAGCGTTAAGAGTATATCAAGACTCATTTGATTGAATACGGTTTAAAAGAGGTAAACTGTAAAAAAATGTGGATTATAGAATGACAAAATCCATTTAATTAAAGCATTAGCTACCGTTAATTAAATGGATTTCTACACGTCGATGGCACTTTCAGCTAGGCAGATCAGTACCTGAATACATGCTACTGTACCGATGGAAATGCCCGCTGGGCGGCAATGATTTTCCACTTTTTATCTTGCTCCTTCAAAATGTGTGAGTATACTGAAGGAGATGTGGCGATTGAATTTGTTGATGTGCCATAAACCAGAATAGTCCGGTCGTCGAGTGCTTCAGCGCGGTCAACTTTTGTTTTGATAACTTCCGGTGTTGTACGGGCCAGCAGATTCTTTTGAATATCTGAGCCGCTCAGGATCGTTCCTGCTTCGGTTAGTAAGGCCGTTTTGACGGGCATTACGGCCGCTAAAGCCCCCGTGTCTCCTTTGCTGTAAGCTGCTGCATAAGCAGTCTCAACGGCGTTTGCAATAGAATCGACCGCGTTTTGCGACAATGGACCACCTTTAGGCCGACTGCCACGCACCAGATCTTTGCCGGCGTTGCCGAGCTTTTTAAAAACAGGGACGTCGAACCCGATACCCGCAGCAAAAATGGCAACAATGATGACCGGAATAATCAGTTCTTTTTGAATACTGCCCGTTCGGCGGCTTTTGGAATACCCAACGATCGACGACCAGTTATTGACAATGTGAAAGACCGCAGCGATAAAAAACAGCACACCAAACCAGGCGTGGGTATGGTCGACAACGTAGCCCCCCTGCCCGAAATAAATTAAGAGGCCTGTGATGGACAAAACGAAAAACACCGCCGAAACGGAGAGACTAACCAGATTTTTTGACTTCATGATGTATGTATAGGGAATGCGTCGGCAAAATCGAAAATCAACTCGTAATAAACAAGAAACCCCTCCCGCAGGGCGAGAGGGATTGATCACCAACCTAATCTAATTATCTTGAGCCCCGCCAAACGCGTTTGGCGGGGCATGTAGTTTCTACTATTAGCGCGGACGGCCACCACCGCCTGGCCGGCCACCACCACCGGCTGGAGTTGCCGGAGCGGCCTGTTGCTGGTTGTCGCCACCGCCACCACCTTCGCCATCTTTCACGTCGTCGTTATTCACCGATTTCCGGCGTTTCTGTGGCGCGTCGAAGCTCATCTTACCCAATTTGTAGCTGAACGTCAACCGAACACCGGCGTTGTAAAAGCTCGTTTGAGAGTTCTGTGTCAGAATTGGCGAGGCCAGTTCGGAACGCTGCGTGAATGGGTGGTTGAAGATGTTCTCTCCCGCCAGACCCAGGCTGGCTTTCTTATTATTGAATTCTTTCCGCATACCAATGCTGTAGAAGTACATCGGAGTCTGATAGCCCTGCAATTGTACCTGCTTGCCACGTCCACCGCCAAAGAGCTGGAATGCCCAGCCATTGCTGAGGGTTACGCTGCTTTGAATCCGGCCACCTATTACCCAGCCGGAGTTAGAGGCCGAATAGACTGGGTTAGCGTTATTGTTTGTCAGGCTAACGTGGTATAGATCGAGGCCACCGCCCAGTTGCAGTTTGCGGAAGAGTGTCCCGTTACCGAACAGGTTCAGGCCAACGGCGTCCTGCCGACCAACGTTCTGATAGGTAGTCCGGATCACCTGCTGAAAAACCTGGCTGGTCACATCACCGAACGACTGGACCGATACGTCACGAACGGCGGTGATTTCATTGGCTGTACGCCGGGCAAAAAGCGAAGCGTTCAGGTAAAGCCCTTTGATATTGCCGCTGGTGCTGAACTCGACATTGTCTGTAAACTCGGGCGATAGCAGCGGATTACCCTGAGTGATGTTCGTTGGGTTTGCCGAGTTAACGTTCGGGTTAAGAAACTGGATGCCGGGGCGTTGAATACGACGGTTATAGGCCAGTTTAATAATCTTGCCGCCTTTCAGGCTCTTCGAGATATTGATGCTGGGAACCAGCGTACCATAATCCGGGATAGCGGTTGACTGGCCGCTCACTTCTTTGCTGAACCGGGCATCAATAAACGTGTACTCATAACGAGCCCCCGCTTTGATGGTATATTTGTTTTTGGTCGACAGCGTGTAGGACAGATACGTGGCTGCAATGTCCTGGTTGTAGAACAGTGTATTGGATGGGCGGCTCTGGTCAACGATGTAGTCGCCGGTATCGCCGGTAGCCAGGTAGTAAGTGTAGTCGCTGTTTACTTTCCGGAAAATACCTTTAGCCCCGAATTCAAGCAATTGATTGGTTTTGATGGGCGTCTGGTAGTCAATTTGCAGCGTGGACTCCTGGTTGTAACTCAGGTTGTCGTTCTTTTGTCGAGCCGTAATCGTTTGAAAATCAGTGCCGCTCAAAATGTCTGCGACAAAATTGTTTGTCCGGTTGTTCCGGCTGAATAACGCCAGAATGCTGAACTCCTGCTGGGGCTTGTAAATCTTGGTATAGGTTACGTTCGCATCTACCGTACCTGACAGGTCTTTAGTCTGAACGTTCCGGTCGTTGATCGTCGGGAAATAACTGTTGGGACCGGTTGTTTGAGTCAGCAGATTGTATTGGTTTGCTGTGCCATTCCGGGCTCCATAACGGAGACTGGCGGTAAGAGATGTCCGTTTGTCGATGTCGTAATCCCACCCTAGCTGGTAGTTGCCAAACAGCCGTTGGCTAAGCGTAGTGGCTGTCTGAAGGGTACGGGTGCTTGCTGAGAACGTGTTCGTCGTTGCGTCGTAACTGCGGGTTGTCTGGTCGTTGGTAAAAGCGCCTTTTACATTGTATTCAGCCCTGCCAAATCCGCTGAGTGAAAATCCCATTTTGCCCGTACGGTAGTTGCCGCTCAGGCCCAGGTTACTGCCCCGGTTTCCTGCGCCCCCATTCACATCGAGGGTAGCGCCCTGCAGGGTCGTTTTCTTGGTTACGATATTGATGATACCCGCTGATCCTTCGGCATCGTATTTGGCCGAGGGGGAAGTGATCACTTCAACCGTCTTAATCATGTCGGCCGGAATCTGCTTCAAGGCATCGGCCACGCTGCTGGCGACAATGGTAGAGGGTTTGTTGTTGATAAGTACCGTAACATTGGCACTACCCCGTAAACTGACGTTACCGTCCAGATCGACCGACAGCATAGGCACTTTGCGCAGAATGTCACCGGCGTCGCCACCTTTGGCGGCAATATCCTTGTCGGCGTTGTACACCAGCCGGTCGACTTTCTCTTCGATCATGGCGGCCTGTCCTACCACATTCACCTCGTTCAGCGTTCGAACATCGGCAGATAGTTTTATGGTGCCCAGATTAATGTCACTGTTTTTGTCAATGGTGAGCAGGCTGCTTCGTTTATCCTTATAGCCGATAAACGAATACTGTAGCCGGTAGCGGCCCGGTGCTACTTTGCCGAGGGTAAATTTACCTTTAGCATCGGCGGTAGTACCGTCAATAGGTTTGTTGGTAGCGGTGTTGAGTAAAGCGATTGTTGCAAATTCGACTGGTTTGTTCGTTGTTGAATCCATCAGGATACCGGTGATCTTACCCGTCCCCCGAACGATTGGCTCCGCTTCTGACGGAGTGGCGCCTACCTGGGGCGGTACACCTGCCGGACTACCAATGCGGGATGGCCGGGAGCCCGCCGGTGCGGTAAAATTATCCGGACGGGTATTGGCTGGCGTTGTGCCGAAAGGGTCTGGTGCAGGCGATGGTGTAATCGTGGTATCCGTAGAAGGTGTTGTCGGCCTTCCACTGGCAGGGGTCTCCGTTGTTTGGGCAAGGGAGACGGTTGCACTAACGATGAGTAAAGAAAATAACAGGGCTTTCATGAGGTTGTAGATTAACGGCTCAAAAGTGAGACGCTATATTTATAGGATAAAAACTATTTGGCTGAATGACGTTTTTTACATGCCGAAAGCAACAAATAGCGTGGTGAAGAAAAAAAGTACAAAAGCTGTTTGGACGAGAAAGGCATCGGTACACAGCCCTGATACGAAGCAAACGGCCAACAAAAACATTTGTTTAATCTGGTGACTTATTGGTAATCCAGTACATTTGTCGGTTCATTGAAGGCTTCCCGCGAGCAATATTCGAGTGCCATGACACGACTTTTTTTATTACTTATCCTATTTTGCCCTGTTTTCTTCTTGTTTACCTATAATTCAACGTATGGCTACGACGCGCTGGAATATCTGGTGATAGCGCGTTCGCTCAACGAAGGATACTCGTTATATGATTTCATTCCGTCCAAGTCATACCTGATTTATGCATCGACCAATGTGCTGCTATCGCTGCTGGGGGGCTATAATCACGCCAGTGTTTCGGGTTTGATCATGTTGCTGGCCATGGGTTGTGTGCTGTCGGCCTGGCGGGCTGCTCGTCAGTTTGGAGAGCGGGCTGCCCTTATTACAGCTGCGCTGACGGCTGCCTGCTGTTTTTTTATGGAAATGAATTTCCTAGAACCCGAAAGCTGGATTGGTATTTTCGGTCTTAACGCGTTTTTGCTGGCTACCGACGGCAAAGAACAGTCGGGCTGGCGATGGCTGGGAGCCGGTGTCCTGCTCGGCATTGCCATGTGTTTTAAGAGTGTAGCTGCTTTTTACGTCGTCGGATTCGGCGCTTTCATCCTGCTTTTATGGCTTGCCGGACGGCTTTCATTCTGGCCGATGGTAGCCAGAGGGATGCTGGTGCTGCTGGGCTTTCTGCTGCCGCTGTCGCTCTCCGCTTTGTATTTTTACGTGACGAACCGATTGGACGCTCACCTGGAATGGACGTATATTTATCCGTTTGGCGGCTATCCATCTCACACAATTTTTCTGGTTAAGTTCCTGATCAAATTAAGCTGGTTTTTGCTCCTGCTGGCAGTGTCGATCGTTTTGATGGTACGACAGCCTTACCGGGCCGCCTACCAGCGAACACCGGCCCTTTGGCTGGCGTTGCTACTGGCAGGTTTCTCCTGTATCGCTATGCTGAAAACGCAGGCAAGCCATTATTTCTTTCCGGCAGCTGTTTTCTTTTCGGTTCATCTGGGCTTTATGGCTGATAAGTGGTTAGGACAGTACGAACGGCGGTATACCTATGTGCCGTACCGATCTATATTTATGGGCGTTGGGGCTGTGGGTATACTGGTCCTGATCAGTGCGTTTTTGTACCGGCCCGATGCTATCAAACGATTCGTGACGGTTGCCGATTATTCGGGAGAAAAAGAGGCCGGTGACTTCATTCGTGAACAGGCCGGACCCAACGGAAAAGTCTTGCTATTTGACAATGCACTGAGCCTGTATTACCTGTCGGACCGGGAGCCAAATGTCCCTTTCTTTTTTACGGAGATGCAGACGACACACTATATAAAGTCGCATCCGGACACCTACAAGCACGCTTTAGCCGATACAAGTTTAAAGATGGTGGTGTTTGGAAATCGGTCGAGCGTTATCGACGATAGTACTGCTCTGAATAACCCTGCCAATGCCTATGCTATCCGGCAGTTGCGGGCAGGGCTACAAAAAAACTTTGTGCAAGTCAAAAACCCACGCTTCCCGTTGCTTTACTGGGTTCGTAAGTAACCTCACCATTGTTCGCCTGTTTTCGATTACTTTTGTTTTTATGCTGCTATCAGTTCTTATCCCTGCGTATAACGAGATTACATCAATTGATATCCTTCTCGAAAAAATTCAGGCTGTTCCAATAAATAAAGAAATTATCATTGTCGACGATGGCTCAACGGATGGTACCCGCGAGCGGCTGTTAACGTTTAGCGATATCCCCAACGTCCGGGTAATCTTCCATGAAAAGAACCAGGGCAAGGGAGCGGCTATCCGGACTGCCATTCAGCACATGACCGGCGACATTGCCATTGTCCAGGATGCCGATCTGGAATACGAACCGCAGGATTACCTGGCACTCGTTAAACCCATCGCCGACGGAAAAGAGAAAGTAATTTATGGGTCGCGCTTTCTGAATCCCGAAAACCGGCATTCGTATTTTAGCTTCTACGTGGGTGGTCAGGTGGTTACGCTGCTGACAAATATTTTGTTTAATCAGCGGCTTACGGATGAGCCAACATGTTATAAAGTATTCGACGCCAACTTATTACGGTCCATTCCTCTCGACTGTACCCGTTTTGAATTTTGTCCGGAAGTAACGGCCAAAGTGGCCAAGCGGGGAATTCGGATTAAAGAGCTGCCGATTAACTATTATCCCCGCTCCATTGCTGAAGGGAAAAAGATTTCCTGGCTGGATGGGGTAGAGGCTATCTGGGTACTGCTCAAATACCGGCTAATAAAATGATGTTTTAGTCGTGTAGCTGTGTGGTCAGTCTCTTAAAACTGACCACACAGCTACACGACAAGCTTAGCCGACAGTTATGTGTTCTTACAGGGTAAGTAAGCGGGTTTAACTATAATGGAAAACCTGTAGACTGATAATCTTTACTCCTCTTCGCGTTCTCTGACCATTGCCAAAAACGATTTGGGAATGGGGGCGTTAAAGCGCATGGAAACGCCTGTTATTGGGTGCTCAAACGCCAGTACTTCGGCGTGCAGGCCCAGTCGACCAATGGGGTCGGTTTCAGCACCGTATTTGGCATCGCCAGCCACCGGGTGACCAATGTCCTGCATGTGCACCCGAATCTGGTTTTTACGCCCCGTTTCCAGCTCCAGTTCCAGCAAGGCATAACCATTTCCGGTTTTTGTAACCGTATAGTTAGTAATTGAAAGCTGGCCCGTATCAGGATTTTGGCTGGAATACACGATCAATGCTTTGCTCTCGCGAAGGTATGATGTGATAGTGCCCTGAGGAGGTTCCGGAATACCCTCTACCAACGCCACGTAGGTTCGCTCTTTGGTTGTTGCGTTCCAGGATTCCTGCATCAGTCTCTGCACTTTTTCGCTTTTGGCAAACATCATTACGCCCGAAGTTTCGCGGTCGAGACGGTGAATGATAAATATCTTATTCTTGGGGTTTTCCTTTTTCGTGTATTCGCTCAGAATACCATAGGCCGTCCGGTCTCGCTCTTTATTGGTTGCCATTGAAAGCAACCCGGCCTGTTTGTTAATGACAATCAGGAACTGATCTTCGTACAGAATGGTGAGTCCGCGGTACTGCGATGTTTGTGGCGCCCGATTGGCCGCTACCGTAACGGACTGACCAGGCTTTAGTGGGTGGTTGAACTGAGTATACACTTTTCCATCAACCAAAATCTGCTTGTTACTGAGCAGTGACTTAATGTTGTTTCGGTTCTTGTGCGGCAACTGGGCAATTAAAAATGCCATTAGTTCGGCAGGCTCCGAAACGGGCAGTATGACATCGGTACGCTGGCCGCGTTGTTTGCGGGGCTTGTCGTCGGTATTCTCCATACGGCAAAGGTACGGCTTCGGCGCCGATCTTGCTTGTATTCATTTCGACTGTCATAAAAAAGGCCTGCGTCAACGCAGGCCAAAGGGAGGGTTTAGAGATAGTAATCAGGTAAAGACAAGAAGACGGGGAGTATCTTGATTTATTTGCCCAGCCACTCTTTAAATTCGGTCATTCGGTCGCCACTGACGAAGACTTCCTGACGGGATTTAGGGGCCAGATCAAGCTTAAGTTTACCCGCCGAAAAGGTATGAATGGTCTGAATGGCAGGTAGCGAAACTAGAAACTGACGGCTGATCCGAAAAAACTGGCGTGGGTTTAATATCTGCGTTAACTTATCTAAACTGTAATCGACAGGAAGGGTCAACCCATCTTTGGTAACCAGAAAAACGACTTTTTCTTCCAGATAAAAATAGGCAATATCGCCGGTTTCGATGCTTCTTATCTTCGTGCCGATGGTTATCATAAACCGCTCTTTATAATCGGTCTGTTTTGATTTGCCAATCAGTTTCAGCAACGTTTCGATGTCATGAGCCGACGTTGAGGCTGGCTCTCCAAACTGTTTCTTCAGGGCTTTATACTTTTCGATAGCCGCTACCAGTTCGTCATAATTAATAGGTTTAAGCAAGTAGTCGATGCTGTTGACTTTAAATGCCTGAATCATATACTCATCGTAAGCGGTTGTAAAAATGACGGGCGTTGTTAGCTGCGTTTGTTCGAAAATCCGAAAGCCAAGATCGTCTTCCAGATGTATATCCATAAATACCAGGTCGATGGGCGCAGGTGTTTCGTCGAACCACGCTACGGCTTCGGCTACCGAAGGAATACGAGCCAGTACTTTTATGGTTGGATCATATTTGTGAAGCAAACTTTCGAGCCGTTTAGCTGTCAGATTTTCGTCTTCAATAATAGTGACGTTCATAGGCGTATAGAACGAATGGCCGAATAATAAGCTCTATTTATAAAAAGTAAGCTTCTTTATGGTTCAAGCATGTGTGCGTAAATCGGTTGTTACACTGGTACGCTCACTCACTGATTCATTCATTCGTTCATTGAGTAACAAGGGAATTTTTATAACAAAGCTACCTTCACTATCACTAACCCGAACGGGCCGGTCGGTAAGGAGTGCGTAGCGGGTGATGATATTTTGCAGACCCATGCCGGTCGATGTTTCGGACTGGGGGCGGGGTTGCAAATTGTTCTTGACAACCAGACAGTCGCCTTCCAGCAGAATATGCACCTTCAACGGCTCTTTGGCCGACATGCGGTTGTGTTTAACGGCGTTCTCGACCAGTAACTGGAGTGTCAGCGGGGCAATGCTGTACCGGGTCTGGTCGGCTTCAGGAACGCTGATGAGAACATCGAATTTGTTCTCAAAGCGTATGTTCAGTAGAAATCGGTAGGCCTGAATAAAATCCAGTTCGGTTCTCAGCAAGACTCGTTCGTTATCCTTCTGCTCCAGAATGTAGCGGTAGGCCCTCGATAGCTGGTCGATGAATTTCTCCGAAAGTTCGGCATCGGCATGGACCAGCGAGGATAGTATGCTCAGGCTGTTGAACAGAAAGTGCGGATTTACCTGGCTTTTCAGAGCGGCAAACTGAGCTTGTACATTTTCTTTCTCCAATCGTTCGGCGCGTACCTGAACAACCTCCAGCTCGCGATAAGCCCGCCGGTTGGCGGCCAGATAGAAAGCAGACAGCATGGCCATAACCGTTAAGCCGTTGTTGACGCGTCGGCGTTGTTCACTCCGCTTTCGTCGTTCTTCCAGCAGTGCCGGTGTTGGGACCGGACGCTGTGGACGTATTTCCTGGTCGTGATAAACACCGAAGTTTCGTTCAAGCGCAGTATCGAGGCCACGCCAGGTCATAGAGAAGGCAAAGTTAAAGACCAACGCCAGCGCACTGGCAATAACCAGGGTAGCCAGCTGAGCAGGAATTTTAAATTCGATAAGGAACCCTTCTCCGAAACGCTTGAACAGCACCTGCTGCAGCCATTCCGTAACGGTGAGCCAGGCATAAAAAAACAGAACCGTCAGGATCGTTTCTACTATCCAGAAGGGCACATTGCGTGCCATCAGTAACCAGTTCAGCGTGGGCACATTAACGTACAGCCGAATTGGAAAGTAGATAACGAATACGCTAAGGGCTAGTTGCCACTTTTGCGACGTCGTCAGACGATTGGACATAATGCGTACGGTTTATAAACAAAACTAAGTATATACGGTAGATAGCAAAAAAGAAACCGGCGGAATGCCCGTTTCAGGAATCTGAATGACGCCATTCTGATTTCGAAGTAAGGTAGATATTTCAGTAAATGCTCCTGTATCCTGAGCAGGGTAGGTTGAAATCCATACATTTGCTCAAAATCGGACTGTTATGAATCGTCTTTTTATTGGCTTTGTGATCCTACTGTCGGGCTGCGGCACTTCACCGAAAACAAATGAGCAACCCGAAGCCGGAACCCTGGCTACTGCGTTTAAACTTCCGTATCGGCTGAATGCCCCTGATCACAACTATAGCCTCCCCAAAGAACTGAAGGAAATATCCGGCTTGACCTATTACAAAGATGACCAGCTTCTATGTGTGCAGGACGAAGAGGCCGTTGTGTATGTGTTCGACACAAAAAAAGGAAAGGTCGTCAAGGATTTTGGTTTTGGTGGATACGGTGATTTTGAGGGGATCGAATACGTGAATGGGCAGGTTTATGTACTTGAGAGTAACGGTACGCTTTCCCGCTTTGCGCCTGAATCAACCCAGATTGGAAAAACCAAAACTGATTTGCCTAAAAAAACCGAGGTCGAAGGGCTTGGTTATGATCCTAAAACAAAGCGCTTGCTCATTGCTGTGAAAAGTGGTGAAGGGTCGAGTGATAAAGCCGTATATTCATTCGATTTGCTGAATCGGGCTGTCTTTAAAGATATGAGTTTAAATGACGACCAACTCAAAGGGGCGGGCATTGACCCCAAGACTTATAAGCCCTCGGGTATTGCCGTACATCCGATAACGGGAGAGTGGTACATGCTGACTTCGGCCGGTAAGCGACTCCTGATCACAAGTCGAAAGGGTAAAATCATTTACTCTGAGCCGCTCGATCCCAAAGCTTTTCGTCAGCCCGAAGGCATCTGCTTTGCCCCCAACGGCGATCTGTACATTGCCAGTGAAGGCGACGGCAAGAAAGGATACATATTGAAGTTTATGTACCAATCGAGATTTTAGGAAGATCTGAAGAATTAAACAAGATTTCTGACTGTCTCAGCCTCGGCTGCAATCCTGCTTAATCCTTTAGATCTTCCTAAAATCTTGGCCCTATTTTTTAAACGCCAGCGCTTTCACGGGCTGAATGCGATTGATGAGAATGGTCGATAGCCAAAGGACAAGGCCAATCATAATAACTGTGGCACCATTCAGGGCCAGAATCGTTTTCCAGTCCCAGGCAATGGGGACGTAGCTCACAAAGTAATTCTTGGGGTCTAGGGGAATGAGTTTGAAGCGTTCCTGTGCAAAGCATAGACCAATTCCAGCCAGGTTGCCGATAAGTAGTCCCCAGCTAACCATGTTAAGCCCTACAAAGACAAACATCCTTCGAATAAGGGCATTGTTGCTTCCAAGCGCTTTGAGTAGTCCAATCATGGGAGTACGCTCCATCATTAAGACGAGCAGCACAGAAACCATATTGAACGAGGCCACGAACGTAATCAGCGCCAGTAGAATAATCATATTCCGGTCGAGCAGCAGCATCCAGTCAAACAGGGGGCGGTACTGATCAGTCACCCTCGTTAAGCGCATATCGGGTGCCATGGCCTGGAATACATTATTGGCGGTCAAATTCAACTGATTGAAATCGTTCACATAAATCTCGTAGCTTCCCACCGAATCGGGACCCCAGCGGTTAAGCTTCTGTACCAGCCGAATATCGCCCAGGGCAATGGTCTTATCGACTTCTTCGAGGCCGGTTTCGTAAATGCCTACTACGGTCATTTTTCGGGCGCGGGGTGGGTTTCCCAGAAAGTAAAGCGGTACGGCATCGCCCACTTTTACCTTCAACTGGTTGGCCATGAGCTGGCTGAGCAGTAGTTGTGTAGAGCCGGAGCCCGTATCAGCTCCCACCACGGGTACGGTGCCAGCCACCAGTGACTCTTTAAACAGATTCCAGTCATAGTCTTTGCCAACGCCTTTGAGAATAACGCCCGTTAATTCCTCGGGTGTTTTTAAAATCCCCGCTTTCAGAGCAACAGCCTGAATATGGCGTACGCCGGGAATTTTGGTGCTATCCTGGTAAAGTGTAGTTTTGAGTGAGAGGGCTGTTTCTTCGTAGGATGCATTGTTGGTGAATTTACTGACCTGTAAGTGGGCTCCGAACAAAAAGATTTTCTGCTCAATGGTGCGTTTGTAGCCGAACAAAACTGCAAAGGCGACAATCAAAATCGTCAATCCAAGCGCAATACTGGCGATGCCAACGCGCGTAACGGTAGCCGAAAAGCTTCCTTCCGGAGCATGACGGACTTTTCGGGCCAGAAAAACAGGAACGTTCAAAATGAAGTCGTTGATTATCGGTCAGTAGCTGTTAGGCAGGAGTGTGAAAGAAAGTCCCGGTCAATGACTGGCAACAGACGGAAAACTAACGACCACTGGCCAACAACTGTTTTATTATCGTTCGTAAAAGTAAGGCTTTTAAAGAATGTAGTTTCATGAATGGCTTTAGCTGTTCCGGATTATTGCCATCGGCTGGCTGTTGATTTAGTCGTTTAACTGACAAGATCTGCTTACTAAGTGGTATGTTTGTGCTTATTTTTATACCGTAACTCCGTGAAAATAATAGTAATAGCGCTGGCTTATGTTGTAGTGGCGTACGCCGGTGCATGGGCGCAGCCAGCGTTAAAGCTCGATCAATGGCCCGCCAGACTACAGCTGTACCCCCGTAATCAATTAAGCCAATGTACCGTCGCTATCTCCGGACGAACTACCGCTGACGACGTGAAGGCCATTTCTCTGGTGGTCGCCAGAGATAATAAGCCGTATCAGTATAGTAAAACCACTCCCGATTCGCTGACCGGGCGCTTTGCCTTTAGCCCAGTTATCAAAGCAGAACTAAATCAGTACAGCTTTCAGGTGTTCGTGCATAGAGCCTCAGGCGGAGATTCTGTACGGGTAGCTTTTCGGGACAGCATTGTTTGTGGTGATGTTTTCCTGATAATGGGGCAGTCGAATGCGGTTGGACAATATGGAGACTACACCTTTCGGAGCACGTTCTGTCGCACGTTTGGCATACACAACTTCAACAATAGCTATAATCCGGCTGATACGGCCTGGTGTCTGACAAACACAAAAGAGGAGCTTACCTGCCTGTGGGGCATGGAATTGCAACGGATGATCAAGGAAAATCAGGGCATTCCAACGGCTGTTATAAACGGTGCCGTTGGCGGGACCACAATTACCAGTCATGCCAATCGGGATGCCAGTCAGCCCACGTCGTTAAGTACACTTTACGGGCGCTTACTGTACAGAGCAAGTAAGGCAGGTGTGGCCCGTCAGGCAAAAGCTATGATCTGGCGGCAAGGTGAAGCCGAAGCTGCCAATAATCCTGACGTTTATGTCCGCACCTTTCCGCAACTGTATACCTATTGGAAGCAGGACTACCCCGGCCTGAAAAAAATCTATCATTCGCAGATAAATATATTGACCGACAACGTAGTCAATGCGGGCGTTCTACGGGATTTTCAACGCCGTTCAAAATACATTTTCTCCGACAATGAGCCCATTGCTACCGTTGGTTTATCCGGCTACGAGGGCTTACATTACAATGAAGCAGGCCACTATCAATTCGGCCTGGAATTATACCGGCTCATCGCACGTGATTTTTATGGCGTAGTTGATACCACTGGTATCGGGTCGCCAAACCTGCAAAAGCTTTATTACAGCAAGCCGGAACAGGATGAAATAACCCTTGAGTTCGAACCCATTCACAAAATGTACTGGCCTGCTGATACAACTATCATCCGTACTGGCGAGGAGTACAAACAGCGCATGTCGAATTTTATTTATACCGACTATCCAGCGGGCGAAACCGGTTTGATAAAATCAGTTACCGAACGGGGAAACACATTGATCTTAAAATTGACAAAACCTGTCAATGCCAAACACCTGACCTACTTACCCTCTTCGTACCAGGATAGTCAGGTTGGCTTTTACGTGGGTCCGGTTATTCGTAATAAATTGGGTATGCGGGCACTAAGTTTTTACCAGGTGGCCATTGCCGCGCCCTTACCGGCAGCTATGAATTTGCGGGCTGTTGCTGTCGATACAAGTGCGATCAAACTTAGTTGGGACAATAAAACAGACAGTCTTGCTACGTGG
Organism: Spirosoma sp.; assembly: GCF_026391055.1. GTDB lineage: Bacteria > Bacteroidota > Bacteroidia > Cytophagales > Spirosomataceae > Spirosoma. The sequence continues at coordinate 277,397 of NZ_JAPLET010000020.1, forward strand.
GCTATTGAACGGGCCGACACAAGCAGCATTTTTACGCAAATAGCGCTATTGCCCGGCTCTAGGCAAACGTATCAGGATCTGAGAGACCGTAACTTGGTGAATTCAATTAAGGCCGGGAAAGTATATCAGTATCGTATCCGCTCGGTATCTCTACGGTCTGCATCCGATTATTCGCCTGTTGTTAAGGCCAGCGTGCAGGATATAAGACTGTTGCCTCAGGTGGAAGTCGAAAGTGCACCGGCTGGCATTGGTTCCGGAACGTTATTATATCCTAATCCTGCCGACACCCAGGTAACCGTCCGACTTCCTTTGGAGTGGAGTGGGGATATGATCTGGCTTACGCTTACAAACGAGGCAGGGAAGGTCGTTTTGCAGCGTAGTTACCAGATGTCATTGGGTGCAACATCCCTGACGTTTTCAGTTGCTGCTCTGCCTTCAGGTGTTTATATTTTCTCGCTGGGTTATGGCACAGGGGGCGTCAAGGGTCGTCTGGTTGTGGCCCATTAAGGTATTGGTTGTAAAAGCAAGTAGGGCGTTTTCACAAAAATGCCCTAACTTTGCATTTTAGAGACCTATTCATGGCCACCGAACAGATTCTGATCCTGGATTTCGGTTCGCAGTATACTCAACTCATTGCCCGCCGGGTGCGCGAACTGAATGTTTACTGCGAAATCCATCCTTACAATCATCTACCAACTATTACGCCCGACGTTAAGGGTATCATCCTCTCCGGTAGTCCATCGTCCGTTCGCGATGCCGACGCACCTGACGTTCACTTGGCTGCTTTTCGGCATAAAATGCCTCTGCTGGGTATTTGTTATGGGGCTCAACTGCTGGCACATACCAGTGGCGGTGAGGTAAAAGCATCGGCTATACGCGAGTATGGCCGGGCTAAGCTGGGCACCGTAGACGGCGAAAGCCCACTTCTGAAGGGAATAGACCCGCACTCTCAGGTATGGATGTCACACGCAGATACCATCACGAGCGTACCGGAAAACTTCAGCATAATTGCCTCAACGGACACCGTTCATGTAGCGGCCTTCCAGGTCGATAATGAGCCTACATATGGTATACAGTTTCACCCGGAGGTAACACACTCACTCCAGGGTAAAATGTTGCTGCATAATTTTGTGGTCGACATTTGTGGTTGTTCGCAAAACTGGACGGCCGAATCATTCGCCGAAACCACCATAGCGCAGTTAAAACAGAAACTGGGCGATGATAAAGTCGTACTAGGACTGTCGGGTGGTGTCGATTCGTCAGTGGCAGCTATGCTTATTCACCAGGCTATCGGTAAAAATCTATACTGTATTTTTGTTGATAATGGACTGCTTCGAAAAGATGAGTTCCTGGGCGTGCTGGATTCTTACAAAACGCTGGGACTTAATGTGAAAGGAGTCGATGCGAAAGAACAGTTCTACACTGCTCTGGCAGGTCTGACCGATCCGGAAGCAAAGCGTAAAGCAATTGGAAAAACGTTCATCGACGTATTCGATCATGAGGCTCATCTGATAGAAGGTGTATCCTGGCTGGGGCAGGGAACAATCTACCCCGACGTCATCGAATCCGTTTCGGTAAAGGGCCCGTCGGCAACCATCAAGTCGCACCATAATGTGGGTGGCCTTCCTGACTTTATGAAACTGAAAGTTGTCGAGCCGCTTAATACCCTGTTTAAAGATGAAGTACGTGCTGTAGGCCGTACGCTGGGCTTACCCGACGCAATTTTGGGAAGGCACCCTTTCCCCGGTCCTGGACTGGCAATTCGTATTTTGGGCGATATTACTCCCGAAAAAGTTGATATTCTTCAACAGGTCGACGCATTGTTCATTGACGGACTAAAGCGTGAAGGCTTATACGATAAGGTATGGCAAGCAGGCGCTATGCTATTGCCGGTGCAATCGGTCGGCGTAATGGGCGATGAGCGTACGTACGAGCGGGTCGTTGCGCTTCGGGCGGTTACAAGCGTTGATGGTATGACCGCCGACTGGGCGCATCTTCCTTACGAATTTCTGGCCGATGTATCCAACGAAATCATCAATCGCGTGAAAGGGGTTAACCGGGTTGTGTATGACATCTCCTCCAAGCCCCCTGCAACCATCGAGTGGGAATAATGGCAAGTATAACTTTATAAAAAATGCCCGATACGGTAATTCGTATCGGGCATTTTTTATGCTTCCTAACCATCGAGATGCTGAAGAGAGTCTTTATAAATAATCAGACCGGTTGGCGGTTATTCTGTTCTTCTTTTGTCTACTTTAGTCGTTGGTTATTAGTAATTCGTTATTAATCACTATCAGAAGCCGCTAATGGGAGTCCAAACACCAACTGTTAACTACTAACAAATAAGCATTAACCACAAACTAATTAATCGAAGTAATGAAAATGACACGCATAAATCGATCGATGGCCTTAACCCTGCTTGGTGTATTATTTAGCGTAGTAACCTGGGCGCAGGGAGACAAAGCCAACCGCCCTAGTCCACCTGCTATGGCGAGTGGTAAAGTAAATGGTGCTTCAATTGTTATCAGTTATGGCAGCCCCTCCGTGAAAGGACGTCCTGTTTGGGATGCAGGGAGCACATTGGCCCCTTATGGAAAAGTATGGCGATCGGGAGCCAATGAGGCTACAATATTCGAGACGGATAAGGATATTATGGTAGAAGGGAAAGCGCTGCCCGCTGGTAAATACGCCTTCTTTACCATCCCCGGTGAGAATGAATGGACCGTTATCTTTAATAAAGTAGCCAATCAGTGGGGAGCGTTTAAATACGACCAAGCCCAGGATGCACTCCGGGTGATGGCCAAGCCCATTAGATCTGCTCAAATGAACGAGCGACTTGTTTATGATGTGACTGGTAAGGGCATTGTATTAAAGTGGGAACATATTGAATTGCCTGTTGCTATAAAGTAAAAGTGAGGACAAAGCTGATTTTCAAACCAGCTTTGTCCTCACTTAAAACTCTACTTAACAACTTGCCTAGTAAAGTTTTAATGCGTCTTCCACGTTGTTAACCCCCGCCTTCGCCGAGTCGGCTGCATTATCAATCGTGTTATTATAATCAGCCTTCGCCTGTTCTTTATTGTAGGTCGATTGGGCATCTTTTTTGTACTGGTCGAATTTATTCTCCGCCTTATTGGCAAATTGATTGGCTTGCGCTTCGGCGTTACCTACCAGCTTATCGACTTGCGATTTCACCTGAGCAACACCCTCTTCCCACTGGCTTTGTAAGTCATTAACATTCTTTGTTAGCTTATCGCGGGTTTCTTTCCCGCTGCGTGGGGCTGTCAAATAACCGATGGCCAGGCCCGTTAGTACTCCTCTCAGAAAGCTCATAATTATGTTTGTTTGAATATCATTGTTGGATACCTGACAAGGACTAAAAATTGTGCCATATCCGTTATGTGTCTGGCAGGCGCTTGTGTATCAGTTGCTTAATTAAAATTATGAGGTAAGGGCTTAAGTGCTCCTGAGTAGTTAATTCCACAGGATAGGGGTTTAGGATGGGCAATCGTTGCGTCTTTTGCTACTAAACTGTGCGAAATATGATGTAGTTGTGAAGATGTTGTGAGTGAACTTTATAATAAATAATATATAAAATATAGAACAAATAGACATTTAACCATATTATACTAGTATCCTAGGTAAGAACGATAGGCTGATGCTCGGTTTCTCCTGCAATTTGAATATGATGAGCAACGATACAGAAAGTAACAATCAATCATCCTACAGGAAGGCTTCTCAGCAGCTGGAATTACCTGCCGATAGTAAGGTAGTGATGATTCCGGTTATTGAAGAGAGTCTGCATGTTGATAAACAACTTGTAGAAACGGGCAAGCTTCGGATTGTTAAGCGGATTCATGAAGAGGAGCAAGTGATCGACTTACCCTTGTCTCGTGAAGAGTTTAATGTAGAACATGTTGCCATCAATGAGTACGTTGATACGCCACCAGCCGTTCGGTATGAAGGTGACACAACGGTGTATCCAGTACTGAAGGAAGTTTTGGTTATTGAAAAAAAGCTAGTACTGGTTGAGGAAGTACGCGTAACCAGGAAGCTGGTAACGGTAAATGAGCCACAACGAGTGATTGTCAGAAAAGAGGAAGTCAGTGTAGAACGGATTTCCGATGAACTTGAACGTTCTGCTTTGTAAAGAAAGCTTTCGTTATAGATAACAATAAAGAGAATTCTCAACGTATAAACAAACCCTAAAACAGCATGGCACATACAGTAGTTGGTGTATTCGACAACGCCACAGAGGCCCAAAAGGCAGTAGATGAGTTAGTAGACAAGGGATTTTCGCGCAGCAGTATTGATTTGTCAGCGCAAACGGGCGACTACTCCAATAGCGACCTGGATGACGATGATGATTCAAGCGTGGGCGGCTTTTTTAGTTCATTATTTGGTAACGATGATGACAATGCCAAACGCCATACACGCGTTGCCACCCGTGGATCTGTAGTAACGGTACATGCTCAAACGGACGATGAGGCAGAACAAGCCGCCGATATTCTTGACGATAATGGAGCTGTAGATGTAGACGAGCGGGCTTCTGCATACGGATACGGAAATACTGGAACCCAAACAACAATGGGTACTACCGGCACAAGTTTTGGTACAACGGATACCACGCTGGGCACTACTGGGCTCGGTACTGATGTTACCGGAGTAAACTATGGCGATACCACAACCCGTGACCTGATAACCGACAACGATCAAACGATCAAGGTTATTCAGGAAAATCTGGAAGTAGGTAAGCGCGAAGTAGAGCGGGGTGGTGTTCGGGTACGGAGCCGTATCATCGAACGGCCGGTTGAAGAGAGCCTGCGTTTACGCGAAGAGCGTGTACGGGTTCAGCGGACACCCGTCAACCGTCCGGCCACGGAAGCTGATCTGAATGCATTTCAGGAAGGTCAGATTGAAATGACCGAACATGCTGAAGTTCCGGTGGTATCCAAAACGGCCAACGTCGTTGAGGAAATTTCAGTCGGAAAAGAGGTCAACGAGCGAGTAGAAACCATTCGTGACACCGTTCGCAGTACGGATGTCGAAGTTGAAAACATCGACGCGCCAATAACAACCGATCAGGGTGTTACGACAAACCGCACGGGTATAGATTATGACGACGATCTGAACACCACGTCGCTCAACCGATAGGTGGCAGATTAGCATACACAAAGGGGGCTAACGCAATTTGCGTTAGCCCCCTTTTCTTTATTAGGACCGTAGCGGATTTAACGCTTCTCCGCCAGCACTTCCCGGATATCGCTGATGATTTTTCCGGCCAGATGGTCGGCGGTGGCCAGTGTATCCGATTCAGAATAAATCCGGATAATGGGTTCTGTATTCGACTTACGCAGATGAACCCACTCTTTATCAAACTCAATTTTGACGCCGTCGATAGTGTTGATCGGATTCCGGGCGTACTTGGTTTGGATGCGTTCCAGCACCGCGTCTACGTCAATATCGGGGGTCAGTTCTATTTTATTTTTGGAGATATAGTAGTTCGGGTATGTCCGGCGAAGCATTGAAGCCGATTTGCCGGACTTAGCTAAATGGGTCAGAAAAAGAGCAATACCCACCAGTGCATCACGGCCGTGGTGCAATTCGGGGTAGATGATACCCCCGTTACCTTCACCGCCAATCAGCGCGCCTTTTTCGCGCATCATTTCCACTACATTCACTTCGCCCACGGCAGAGGCAAAATGTTCTCCTCCATATTTTCGGGTTACATCACGCAGGGCGACGGTACTCGACATATTGGAAACGGTATTCCCCGAACTTCCTTCCGGCCGGTTTTTTAGCACATAGTCGGCAACCGCTACCAGTGTGTATTCTTCGCCAAAGGCTGATCCATCTTCACAGATAAGTGCCAGCCGGTCAACATCAGGGTCAACAACAATGCCTAGGTCGGCATTGCCTTTTTCCATTTCCTTGATGATGTCGCGTAGATTTTCGGGTAGAGGCTCGGGATTATGGGCAAAGTTTCCGGTTGGTTCGCAATGTAGTTTTGTAATATGTTCAACGCCCAGTGCTTCCAGCAGCATGGGTACCGCAATACCACCCGTTGAGTTAACGGCATCCACAACAAGCTTGAAATTTCGGGAGGCTACAGCATCCCGGTCAACCAGAGGAAGTGTCAGGATCTGGTCAATGTGTTTCCGGAGCCAGGTTTCATCGGCATGGTACTTGCCTAACTTGCGAACTTCGGCAAAATCGAACGATTCATTTTCGGCAATAGCAAGCACGTCAGCTCCATCCTGTGCCGAAATAAATTCGCCGGCTTCGTTAAGGAGTTTGAGCGCATTCCATTGGATCGGGTTATGGCTAGCGGTCAGGATAATACCACCCGCTGCGTTTTCGCCCGGTACGGCCATTTCTACTGTTGGGGTGGTAGACAGGCCAAGGTCAATAACGCTCAGCCCAAGCCCTTGCAATGTAGCGGCTACCAGTTTTGATACCATCTCACCCGACAACCGGCCATCCCGGCCAATAACTACCGTTAGTTGGTCTGGGTTACGTTGCCGAAGCCATTGGCCAAATGCAGCCGTAAATTTGACTACATCCAGGGGCGTCAGTCCGTTTCCGCTGCGCCCCCCAATCGTTCCTCTAATCCCGGAAATAGACTTAATTAATGTCACGTGTTGGGTTTGTAAGTAATTTTTGGATAAGTATGCAAAGATAGTCGATAGCGGATAGTTGTCACGAAATAGTTAACAAGCGTACCGGAAGTTCTATCAATATTGGTTCATTCAGATAAATTGAAGCTCCGAGCGGAGTACAGAGTTGGCATGTCCCTGAAAAGTACCGCTAATGGGAGCGGCTAACTCGGGTTTAGCAGTCGACGTCAGAAATATGTGTCGGTTAACGACCAGCGAACCCTGTGTAGGGTCGAAGCCGCGCCAGCCAGCGCCGGGCAGATACACCTCTACCCAGGCATGAAGCTGATGTTCCTGCTGCGGATTGCCAAATAAATAGCCACTCACAAAGCGTGCGGCCAGCCCCATACTGCGGCAGGCAGCCATAAACAGCGTTGTATAGTCCCGGCACGATCCTTTCCGCAGGGTCAGGGTTTGTTCCGGCGGAAGAGGAGCCCCCAACTCGCGGATTTCATAAGTGAACTGCCGAATGGTTTGATTCAGCAGCATCAGGAAAGCAGTTGTTTGTCCGTTGGCATCGGCGGCTAGTTGCCTGGCCCAGCTTTCCACTTTTTCGGATACACCCACCTGTCTCAGATACGGTTGCAGCAAGTCTTCCACTGCTTTTGGGTACTGAAAAGGAACTCGCTGGGTTTCGAAAGGAAATAGCACGAAATCGAATGAGTTAAATTCGTCGGACTGAAGTTCCATTTCTGCCGTTACGTGCAGATGGGAAGTCGGATGATTAAAATAAACCACCTGCTGCACGTTCCCTTCCACATCGATGTTACGCACAATTCGGGATGGCTGAGGATCAATGGTCAGTTCGTACGTCAGCAGTCGCTGGTAAGGATACGTTCGCGGATACAGGTAAAGATATTGCGGACCAAGTGCAACGGGGATATCGTACGTATATTCGGATGTATGCCGAACGTGAAGGTGCATAGGTTGAAATGTATGATGTATGTTATAAAATATACGTTTATGCCATCCGTGCAATGCTATTACCCCAAGGCTAAATACATCCTATATCATACATCCTATATCATTTATGAGCAGCTTTTACCTTCTCAAAAATAGGGTCCATCCAATAGGTTGGCACTTTACGGACTGAGTTGCCCAGGAGAGCGCTCCACTGATGCGAAATTTCGTCCATGTCTTCTTTCTCAAGCCGGTATTCGGTCATGTGAAAGCTGTTTTTAGGATAGATCACCACATCGAGCGGATAATCAACGTCGTTGGCACTGACACGGGTGGCGTCGAAAGCCAGAAATCCGATTTTCAGCGCGTCGGCCATCGACGATTCGTACGACAGGTTTCTGAAAAGCAGGGGTTTGCCATAGCCTGAATTACCGATTATCTTAAATGGCGACCCCTGATCAACTTCTACCCAGTTGCCTTCCGGATAAAGCATAAACAGTTTATGCTCTTCGTCGTCTTCCAGTTGACCACCCACAATCGCATTCAGGTTAAAGTTTAACCCGCTGGCGACGATAGATGTTTTATCTTCAAGGGCTACCCGTTTTACCTGCTCGCCAAATGCATTGACAGCTTTGTACAGTTTATTGAAGGAGCGGTCCTGTTCAGAAAGTACTTCTTTGAAGTAAGTAATCGCTTTGTCGCGTACAGAACGTAAGCCCGATGTCATGATAAACAGCGAGTGGTTCTCGACCTCATGAACCGAAATCTTCCGGTTCGATGATACTTCAGAACCCGAGGTTAACCGTCTGTCAGCAATGGCAACCAGACCCGAGGCAACTTTTATTCCTAAACAATATGTCATTCGATACAGTGGGAAAACGGGAGCATCTACTCCCGAACATAAACCCAACAAATATACAGGATGCCCACGTTTTTGTTTGGTCTACCCGGTCGATTTATCGAAAATGCTGACAGCTGATACCGTTAACGTATCATTTGTGCTGGTGGAAACGGGCAACTTCTGCGCCCGGCGAATAGACACGGAGCAACCCCGACTGGCCTGGGAAGAAATACTGCGGATGTTAAATAGACTGCTGATAATCATACGGCTGTGCACCGGGAGGTAACTTTTTAGGTGAAGTATAAACTGATAGTCCAAAATCTGATCAATAAATTATTATCGTTGACAACTGATAGGTTTGGCTGAGAAAGGTTTGATTTTGGTAAACGATTGTGTTACTTTGGCAAACAGATGGTTTTTATTCCCTCTGCCCATTTTGCAATGAACTTTGACGACGAAGACGACGACGATAGCTTCATGGACTGGGATGGCTTCGATGAGGACTACGACCCCGAAGAAACTCGCGCCGAGATGGAAGCCGAGAACCGGCGTATCAAGAATCTGCCTATCCTCCGGAAGGCGAACGAATTGATGGAGTTGACGCAAGCCATTGTTGAGACGATCAATAAGGAAGAGGATGTACTGATGATGCACGAACAGATGCTGGCTAATGCTATGATGCTGGCGCCAAAAATTGTTGGTGCAGAGGGGGGCGATTTGTACACATTGCGGATGGAAAATGCCGTAATTATTAAAATGCATGCCCGTGAACTCCTGGCCCAGACGTCTTATTGCAAAGCCGAAAAACTGGCTCAAACCGCTTACCTGAACGTGTTGCGTGAAGAGATAGAGCAGTTTCGGTTGCTGTTCGTTGAATGGGTTAATGGATTTGATAAAGATAACGACGCCCCCGACGACTGGGGCCTTTTTTACTAAGCAAAAGGTAATTGAATTTGAGAGCCGCTCGGTTTAATCTGAGCGGCTTTTTATATACTCCCCTGGGTATAAAAATAAAAGCGTCATCTGACCATCCCTGTAGAATGAGTATTTGACGTTCAACAAGTATATTGGTTTCGCTAAAAATAGACCCTATGGACGATCGTTTACGGATACAGTGCCAATACCCTTTTCGCTGCATAACGACTACCCTGATTTGCCTGAGTCTGATTATTGGGCTGACGGTATCGGGTTGGGCGATCGGAGCTAGACCTCCCCAGGCACCAGCGGTACTTACAATATCGGTGAGTTCGGCTTCCGTCTGTGCCGGAACCAGCACTACCCTGACGGCTGCGGGTTGCCCGGTAACCGGACTTGTTCGATGGTCAACGACACAGGAAGGGAGTAGCATCGTTGTCGCTCCTGCGCAAACGACTTCCTACACGGCTACCTGCGCAGAAACCAGTCCATCAGCAACGACAACAACGGCCACGGCTACCGTTCAGGTATACCCACCCATTAAGATAAGTCCAATCGCTTCTCTGTCTGTATTGTGTAATGGCGGAAAAGATGGTCAGGTGGCTATTAATGCCAGTGGCGGTACGGGTATATTGCAGTATCAGTTTAATGGTCAACCGTTCCAGTTGATAAACAGTACGTTCGGAAATTTGCCGGCTGGCACCTACACTGTTGGTGTGAAGGATGCGCTGGGGTGCCAGGTTCAGGGAACGGTGGAGGTAAAGGAGCCACCTGCATTGGCCGCAACGATCACTACTGTTTCGCCAAGTTGCCTTGGCCGGGCAGATGGTGGTTTTATCGCTTTTGCATCGGGTGGGGTGGGCGATTACCGCTATCTGCTCAACGGAAGCGCACCCCAGATAAGTGGTACATTTATTAATCTCAAGGCCGATACAACCTACTCGCTCATCGTTGCCGATAAGAATAACTGCGTACTATTTCGGGATGTAAAAATTGCTCCAACAGTTCCTTTCTCAATAAAACTGACATCAACGCCCACCCGTTGCTCCGGTTCTGCCGACGGAATCGTGACGGTCTCGGCCTCGGGTGGGGGCGGAAATTTTCAGTACCGAATAGGGGCCGGATCGTTACAGAATGGCTCACAATTTACAGGGCTGGCCGCCAGTTCGTACGAGGTTACGGTGGTAGACGGGTATAACTGTGAGGGTCGGCAAACGGTAGTTGTCGGGCAGCCCGCACCGGTACAATTGACACTTACGGCCATTCCCGTAAGCTGTCAGGGCCCAAACAGCGGGGGCATTCGAATTACACCGACTGGCGGTACCGGCGCAGTAAGGTATCAGCTTAGTACGGGAAGTGCACTACAGAGTAACCCTGTGTTTACGGGTATTGGTGTAGGTGAGTACACCGTCGTTGGTGTAGATGCAAACGGCTGTTCAGGTATTGCGTCTGTTACGGTTGGCAGAGCCGACCCGTTGAAAATCCAGGCGGTGTCTATTGCCGCCACCTGTTGTGTGTGCGCAACGGGTGGTTTCAGGCTTAGTACAACAGGTGGCAGTGGTACGGCCCGGCAATATCAGGTTATCGGCCAACCGTCTCAGGCAGGCAACACAATTACTGGACTACGCCCCAACTCGTACCAGCTGCGGGTGACCGATGAAGCCGGTTGTGCAGATACGACCGTGGCGGTAGTTACTGATGGAAAAGCACTCACATTGTCTGTTGGTAAACTCAAAGATGTAACCTGTACCGGGGGCAGCGACGGAGAAGCGACCATTCAGGTGGCGGGCGGTACTAAACCGTTTACGTATTATTGGGCAACCGACCGACAGGATACACTCAGACCCTTCTTGGCCACCCAAACAGGCCTGGTTGCCGGAACTTATACAGTGAGCGTAGTTGACAGTAACCGATGCTCCTCAACTACGCTTTTTGTGCCTATAAAAGCTCAGTTTCCTGTACCCGCAAAACCAACAATTTCCGCAATCGGGAGTAGTACGCTGGTAGCCGACCAGTCGGCAGGCGTTCAGTGGTACATGCGATTAGGGAATGAGCCCGGTAAGGCTATCCCCAACGAAACCAGTGCCGCGTTGACGCCGTTCCAGAGTGGACAGTATTATGTGATTGTAACTGCAAACGGTTGTTCGTCAGCTCCTTCCGATCCTATAAATTTTATTTTGACAGGCTTGCCCGAACCCGTTTCGTCACTGTCTGTTCGGGTGGTGCCAAACCCTGTCGTAGACCTGTTGCGGCTGGAAATCGAACAGCTTGATCGGTCGGCCATTAGGGTTGAGTTAGTAGATGCTTCGGGCCGACTCATCATGACGGGTCAGTTACCAGCGTTTTCGGGTAAAAAACAGGCCGAGTGGCCACTGGCAGGTGCCATGAGCGGTAAATACCTGCTGAAAGTAAGTGCGGACAAAAGCCAATCGGTACTTCGGGTTTTAGTCGAATAGAAGAGTTGTTACACACAGATGCACGGAGATAAAGAGATATAAAAACTCTATGTATCTCCTTTGCCTTCGTGCATCTCTGTGTACTAAGCGAACCATCATAACTTCACAATCGCTCGTCGAATAGCTTCAAAATCCGCTTGTATTCATCCATCCAACTGGTGGGTTCAACAAAGCCGTGGTCTTCAACGGGGTAGGGGGCTAGTTCCCAGTTTTCCTTTTTCAGTTCAATGAGCCGCTGAGCCAGCCGGACTGCATCCTGAAAATGAACGTTTACATCAACCATGCCATGACAGATAAGCAGGTGACCTTTTAGTCCTTCGGCAAAATTAATGGGCGAGGAACGTCGGTAGGCTAGTGAGTCGGTTTGGGGTTCGTTCAGGATGTTGGCTGTATACGGGTGGTTGTAGGCTGCCCAGTCGGTTACGGGTCGGAGGGCAGCCCCGGCTTTGAAAACATCGGGCGTGGTAAACATGGCCATCAGGGTAATAAACCCACCATAAGAGCCGCCATAGATACCAATTCGTTTGACATCGACGCCCTGCGTTTGAACGAGCCATTTAGCCGCATCGACATGGTCTTCCAGATCCTTGCCGCCCATAAAGCGGTAAATACCCGTGCGCCAGTCGCGGCCGTAGCCAGCACTGGCCCGGTAGTCGATGTCGAGGACAGTGTACCCTTTATCGGCCAGCAAGTTATGGAACATATACTCCCGAAAATACTGGCTCCACCATTTGTGGGCGTTTTGCAAATATCCGGCACCGTGTACAAAAACCACCGACTTCCCATTAGGCGTAGCGGGTTTGTACAAGCGGGCGTAGATCGACTGTCCGTCGCGGGCAGGGATGGTTACCAGCGAAGGCTCCCGCCAGGGGTAGGCTTTGAAGGCGTCGGTTAGCGAGTTGGTCAGTTTAATGGCCGGATTGGCAGTAGCTGCTTTGGCCGTTTTAGGGTCAGTGCCGGTTTGGTTGATCTCCATCACATATAACTCCCAGGGCTGATTGGTGGAGGAGTACCGAATGGCCATCCGGGTTTCATCGGGCGAGAGGGTTACATCGTTTGCGCCGGTCATATTTGTCAAACGCGTACGTTCTCCTCCGCTCACCGCCATCCGATAAAAATGCTGCTCGCCGGGGTGAACTTCGTTCGTTTGCAGATAGAAGTGTTGTTTGTCTTTTGACAATTGCGCCTGCTGCACCTCGAATTTGCCCGAAGTGAGTTGCTTTTTCTCGCCGGTAAGCACATTGACGGTGTACAGGTGTGAGTAGCCATCGGCCTCCGACTGAAACCATAGGGTTTGATTATCGCCCAGGAAGCCCACATTGCCCGGCGAGTTTTGCGAACCGATTCCCGGGCCGCCAATCCAGGTATCTTCATGCTGGCGGTCGAGCAAAGAGAGTTTCTGGGTTTCGGGCTGGAGTCGCATAATCCAGCGGTCTTTGTTGTCCAGCGAGCGGACGACGACCACACAAAACTTGCCATCTTCCGACCACACCGGGCTGCTGATAGCCACCAGACGCACTTTTTTAGCGGTATCGGCCTTTACCGTCTTAGCCGATTGCAGGTACGCGGGCTTATCTGTAATGCCCGGAATATCCTTCACCGAAACCGTCTGAACGGTGTCTTTGGCAATGTCATAAACAAAAAATTCCTGACTGGCCACGGGCGCGCCAACCTTCGTTCGTGCAGCAATTTCTTCAGTATAACCGGATTCGGTTATGTAGTTGGGCACCTGTGCTGTTTTGGCATTGGTGGGCCGCTTCATGAGCCGGTAAGTGATAAAACGACCATCGGGGCTGAGCGTCGGATTAACGAGGGTTTTATCGTCGAGATAAATTTCTTTTGGGCGTTTGGGTTGGTCTGCCTTACTAATTCGGTCGGCTTCGTCTTTCTTTTCCTTGCGTTCTTTCAGGACGGACGATAGGCGAAGCTGGTCCTGTTTGAGGAACTTCTCTTCGTCGGTGAGTTTCGCATCCGCCTTTTTCGAACCTGGTTTAAAGTCGGTAAGTTGGGTTAGCTGGCCGGTTTTTAAGTCGATGCTGAACAAGTTGCTCCCGCTTCGACGGAAAATTACTTGTTTTTGATCACCGGAAAAAGTGGGGTCCATTTCGACTTCGACGGTATTCGTTAGCTGTCGCACCGAGCCGGATTTAAGATCGAGTAAAAACAAGTCGCCCTGCCGGTCAAATACCCGTTGCGTATAGGCAAAGTTAAAGGCCGACACCGGGGGCGCAGGCAGGGCTCGGCGTTCGGTGGGGCTCACTTTCACTGGTTGCGATGCGGCCAGCAATCTGGCACGGCCGGAACGTGGAGCTGAACTGGTGAACGTTACTTTATAGAGCGAGTCGCCCAGAGTACGGTCAGGGTTCCAGTTAAAATAAAGGGTTTTCGAATCGTCGGACCAGAAGGGGTTTGAAGGGGATGTGCCGACCCAGCTTTTCGGGTCCTGCATGATGGTTTCGACGGTGAGGGGTGTAGGTTTTTGCGGGCTAGACTGGGCAACAGCGGATGCACTGGACAGCAGCGCAAACAAAGCGTAGAGACGATGCATTGACGAATGAAGTGAGAGAATGTGCAAAAACCGGAAATTAGGAAGAAAAGGCTGAAAGACTTACTTTTCGTTAGGAAAACGCGCATTAATCCGGCCATTGAACCCATTGTTCGGGAGTTTAAAGCGGCTTTGCAGGACATTTACGGTGACCGTCTGGGCGATGTGGTTCTTTACGGTTCGTACGCTCGTGGCGACTACGACGAATCGGATATTGACCTCATGATTTTGCTGAACGACGAGGACGTGAACACGTATGCCGAATTTTGGCGCTGGCGAACAGGGCTTATTACGCGATATTTTATTGCATATGCGCCTTACTGGCTACAGAAGGAATAACGACGAAGAAACACCAGGCTGCCAGAGCTAAATTCAGCGAATTCTTTGTTAAAACAGGTCGATTTGATGTGCAGGCCAGTAAGATTGTTGGTAATAGTTTTGCCGCTCGTGAATCGGCTGACTATGATATGGAGGCTTTTCTGAGTGAAGTTGAGGCACAATTGCTACTTGGGGATTCCCAGACTTTCTATGAGCAGACCATCGCTTATTTTGCTCAAAATCCGATTGAGTAGTATTGGCTGGACTCTGAAAGATGGTATCTTGCTTAATGAACCAGTAATCCATTCGATGAAGTACGTTATACACGCTTACGACCATACCGATGCCAACGCCCTCGCCCGCCGGATGGCCGCCCGCCCCGACCATTTTGCTTACGTCCGTCAATTGAAAGAAAAAGGCCAGTTTATACTGGGTGGCGCACTCATAAGTCCCGAAGAGACGATGATCGGGTCGATGCTTCTTTTGGATTTCGATACCGAAGAGCAACTTCAGGCGTATCTCAAAACAGATCCCTATATCGTACAGGGCGTTTGGGAAAAAGTGGATACAAAACCGTTTCGTCAGGCAGATGTGTAATCCGGAGTCAAGCTGTACAGCCTCTAAAAGGAACGTCTTCGCATTCCGGTCAATCTACTGCGCCGTTATCCTCCTTATTTCATTGGGAACCCTGTCGGCCTGTGGGCAGAAGACAGAAACAAGTACGGCGACGGTCCCCATCGACACAACCGTGGTTGATGACGATACGCTGGAAGTCAATGATACGGCCCGTTTTAAACAAACAGAGCACGCCCGTTGATTACCTAAGAGTAAACCTTAATTAATACAGCACGAATTTTGATAAACGCAGCAATATTTGATATGGATGGGCTGTTGGTGGATTCTGAGCCCCACTGGCGCGCTATGGAACGGGTTGTTTTTGCCACAGTTGGCCTGCATCTGACTGATGATGAGTGTAAACAAACGACAGGGCTGCCCATTCCCGATGTAATACACTATTGGTTTGCCCGTGCTCCCTGGACAGAAGAGGCCGCAGCCGGACGAACCCATCAGGACCTGGCCAATGCCATTACCGACGGTGTTCACGAACGAATTGCTAATCTGGCCGAACCTATGCCCGGTGCTATTGACGCATTACAGTTCTTTACTGACCGGGGCATCCCAACCGCCATTGCCTCTGCTTCTCCCATGAGTTTGATCGAAGTTGTTGTCAATCGGCTGGGTATTCGGCCTCTATTGACTTTGTGGCACTCGGCTACACTGGAGGCTCGTAATAAACCGGCCCCCGATGTATACCTGGGCACTGCCCGAAAACTGAATGTGTTGCCCGCCACTTGTATTACGTTTGAAGACTCTGGAAACGGGCTCAAATCGGCTTATGCTGCGGGTATGCATACGGTAGCCGTACCTGCCGAATTTGAATACAACGACCCGAAATTTACTATCGCCGACCGGATCATCCCTTCTCTTACGGCGTTCTCGGCCGATCTGTTTGAGACATTTCTAGTGAACAAATGAGCTTTCCCAATTCCTAAACCGTGCCTTGTGCACTCTATAAATTGTATGAAAATTTATCAACTCGATGCCTTTACCGACAAGCTGTTTGCCGGTAATCCGGCGGCTGTGGTTCCGCTCAGCGAATGGTTGCCTGATGAGCAGATGCAGCGAATTGCTGCCGAGAACAACCTTGCTGAAACGGCTTTCTACGTGAAAACGGACCAGGAGAGTACGTACCATATCCGCTGGTTTACGCCTACTGTAGAAGTAGACCTGTGCGGTCATGCGACGCTGGCTACTGGCTATGTTGTATTTTTTCTGGAAAATGAAGCGCTGGAAACGGACCAGATTTATTTTAACTCCCGCAGTGGTCAGTTGAAAGTTTGTCGGGGTGAAAATGCCTGGCTAACCCTCGATTTTCCGGCCGATGTGGTGCAGAAAGCCAATGTACAGCCCCCTTCCCTTATTACCAGTATGGGCGAAAAACCGCTGGCCATCTTTAAAGGCAAAACCGATTACATGCTTGTTTACGAAACCCAGGCGCAGATTGAAGCACTGGACCCCGATTTTCGGGAGATGAGCAGTGTACCCGCTCGGGGTGTCATTGTAACGGCACCGGGTGATGCGGGGGGCGATGCCGTCGATTTTGTTTCCCGTTTCTTTGGTCCGCAGTCCGGCATCGATGAAGATCCGGTGACTGGCTCAGCTCACACAACGCTGGTGCCTTACTGGGCCGAAAAACTCGGCAAAACTGAACTCACCGCCCGGCAGCTTTCCAAACGGGGAGGCTATCTGCGCTGTAAGCTAAACGACAACGGCGAAACACCAGCCCGAGTCGATATTTCGGGGCAAGTTCAATTGTACCTAACCGGCGAAATTCATTTGTAAAATCTGATAGAAGCGTAGATCGAACGGACTTGTATCCGTTCGATCTACGCTTCTATCCCTGATAAAAATTCTACACTATTTTAATTTGTAATAAATCTAAATAGACGTACTTTTGTTGCCTTAAACAACGAGTACAAATGACTGTCGAATCAACTTTATCGGAGTATACTGAATTATCTGCCAATGCGAAGGTCCTCATTCAGACTAATCCTTTTCTGAGTCAGGAGTGTATCTTGAAAAAGTGTTGCAAAAAATATAAAAAGGGCAAACGCTGTAAGAAGTGTCCGGATTGATGGATATTCGATTTTGATCTGATACTGCTTGTCATTCCTGTTCGTCCGATGGAAGTGAGTTATCTACTTTGTCAGGAGTTACCGTCGGAATCTAATCTAACGTCGCTACTCGCATTACTTGGAGACATATTCTCCAATCAATCTGCTGCTGAAATACAGGCAGAACTAACCTATCAGATATCCCGAACTGGTCTGCAAACCATACTGGCCCTAAACGATGGTCGGGTTATTGGCTGCAAACTGGGTTACGAACGTAAGCCTGGTCAGTATTATAGCTGGCTTGGTGGCGTTCACCCCAACTTTCGGAGTCATGGCATTGCCTCCGAACTCATGCGTCGGCAGCATGACTGGTGCCGGCAGCAGGGCTACCAAACTATCCGTACACAAACCTACAATCAGTGGCGCGGAATGCTGATGCTTAACCTCCGGCACGGCTTCGACATCACCGGCACTGTGCAGGGTAAACACGGGCTCACCATTGTTCTGGAGAAGCGGTTGTAAACGGAACCCAAGCCCTTTCTTTGTTGTCATTAGGGCAGATGCATCTCTATCTTCATATACCGTTCTGCAAACAGGCCTGCCATTATTGCGACTTTCATTTTAGTACCAGTCTGGGGCAGAAGTCAGCTTTGGTCGATGCGCTTTGTACGGAAATTGCCCTGCAAAAAAGCTACCTGCCCCATCAGGCACTGGAAACTATTTATTTTGGCGGAGGCACACCTTCCTTATTGACGGAGGCCGAGTTAGCGCAGATTTTTGAAACCATTCACGCTCATTTTTTAGTTTCGCCAACGGCCGAAATCACCCTTGAAGCTAACCCCGATGATCTTGATTCTGGGAAGCTTCAGATGTTGCGTCGCTATGTTAACCGGCTCAGTATTGGCATTCAAACGTTCGATGAGACTACGCTCCGCTGGATGAACCGTGCGCATACCGCCACGGAAGCAGAAGTATGCATTGGGCTGGCGCGGCAAGCGGGATTTGAGAATATGAGCGTTGACCTGATTTACGGAATTCCGGATAGAGACAACCAGGCGTGGCAGCTTGATCTGCAAAAAATACTGGCACTCAACGTGCCCCACCTCTCGGCTTATGCCCTGACGATTGAACCCGACACCGCTTTTGGGCGCTGGCAGAAAAAAGGGAAATTGCCCCCTGCCGATGAGGACATTGCCGCCGGACAATTTGAGGAGTTAACAAGTGCGCTAACAACGGCAGGCTACGCCCATTACGAAATATCGAACTTTGCACGGGATGGCCAGTACGCCCGGCACAACACGGCTTATTGGCAACGGCGGCCATACCTGGGCATCGGGCCGAGTGCCCACTCGTACAATGGCCACTCGCGGCAATACAATCTGGCCAATAATGTCCGTTATATTGCAGCGATTAGCCAGGGAAAGCTTCCCACCACGCGGGAGGAACTGACCGTTGCCGATCAGGTCAATGAATACCTGCTGACTGGTTTGAGGACCCAGTGGGGCTGTTCCCTGACGGAACTCGATACGATGCTGGGGGGCAATTTTTCGGCGATACAGGCCCGCGATCTGGCTGCTATGTACAAAACCGGCTGGCTGGTTCGGCATGGCGATATACTTCTGCTGACTCAGGCCGGTAAACTCTTTGCCGATCGGGTAGCCGCTTCCTTATTCGTAGACGCGTAAATCACCTTTTTTTGCCAATTAGTTGTTAATTCGCACCAAAGCGCGGGATTCCAGCCGCCTTACTGTTATTTTCGCGGTATGCCCTCACTCGTATGAACCCGCAACGTCCTGCCAATACCTTCCGTACACCTCCCCAGCAAGGGCCACGCCCGAAGGCAGGGAATGCGTCTACCCAGCGCCCAGCGTCATCCGGGCGTGCTTCATCGACAGAAAAACGGGACTCGGGCAGATTTGCGAAGGTTCGCCGGTTCATTCGTCAGCAACCACTGCTGGAGCGGATTTATTGGATTATGCTGAAGACGTTCCTTTGGCTTTTCTTTGGTTCATTCGGGTATGTAATTGTGTTGAAGTACGTACCCGTTTGGGTGACGCCACTGGTTGTTTCGCGCTGGGTAGAGACCTTCGGCACGGATGAAAACAGCCATGTGTATAAAAAATGGCGACCCTACGAGAAAATCAGCAAAGAAGCCGCTTTGGCCGTAGTATCATCGGAAGATCAGAATTTCCCAACGCACTGGGGATTTGACTTCGACGAGATTCAGGATGCCATCAAGGAAAACCAGACGCGCAAGCGGCCCCGCGGGGCCAGTACGATCTCCCAGCAGGTGGCTAAGAATGTGTTTCTCTGGAATGGCCGTAGTTATATCCGAAAAGGACTTGAGGTTTATTTTACCGCCCTGATCGAGTTGATCTGGGGCAAAAAACGCATTCTGGAAGTCTACCTGAACGTTGCCGAAACCGGGCCGATGACCTTTGGTGTGGAGGCCGCGTCGCAGCGGTATTACGGGCATTCTGCCGCGTCGCTTTCCCGGGATGAAGCCGCACGGATTGCAGCTGTATTGCCAAACCCGCGTTTATTCTCCATCAAAAAACCATCCAGTTACATTCAGCGCCGAACCCGGCAGATTGCCCGGCAGATGCGCTATCTGGGTGGGCAAAAGTACATTCGGGATTTATAGGGTATAGTTTATTCTTCTACATAGTCCAGATCCTTCGTAAAGGTTTCTTCCAGAAAAGCCAGCGCAACGAGCGCAACGACCAGTGTAAGCAACCCCACCGTTAATGCACTGTAGATAGTACCCAGAGCGGGCTTCAGTTGAATGAAAAGTGCACTCAACGGGATGGTTGCACCCCGAACAAAGTTCGGTACGGTGGTAGCCACGGTGGCACGGAGGTTGGTCCCAAACAGTTCGGCGGCAATGGTGATGAACAAGGTCCAGTAGCCATTGGCAAAACCCAGACAAACGCAGACGGCATAAAACAATGTAATATCATGCACTGGTCCCAGCAAATAGACCAGCATAAACGCCAGTGACGCCAGCATAAACAGCCGGATGACCCGTTTCCGACTTTGCAATGACTGGCTCAGAAACCCACTTACTAAATCGCCCAGTACCTGCCCTGAAAAGCTTAACATGACAGCTTTTCCAGCCACCACAGGTTCGCTCAGATTCAGGGCTTTGCCGAACTCCGGCGAGAACGTGATCAGTATGCCAACCACAAACCAGATGGGTAAACCGACCAGTATACTTTGAATATATTTGACGAGTCGCTTTCGGTTAGAAAATAGCATCAGCACGTTGCCGCGAGACAGCTCTTTACGTTGTGAGTTCAGAAATAACCCTGATTCCAGCACGTTGAAACGTAGCACCAGCAGCAACAGACCCATGCCGCCACCAATGAAATACGAGATACGCCAATCGAACAGGTCGGCCATGAAGTAGGCCAGAATGGCACCCAGAACCCCCATCGTAGCCACCAGTGTAGTGCCGTACCCTCGAATTTCTTTGGGTAGGATTTCTGTAACGAGCGTTATGCCCGCACCCAGTTCGCCTGCCAACCCAAGGCCCGCTATAAACCGGAGCAATACGTATTGGTCGAGCGAGGTAACGAACCCATTGGCAATATTGGCCAGTGAATACAAAAGGATAGACCCAAAGAGAACGGAAAGCCGCCCACGTTTATCGCCCAGAACGCCCCAGAATATTCCACCGATCAGCATACCCGCCATTTGCGCGTTGAGCAGTAAAATACCTTCGCTCAGTAACCGGTCACCATCCACACCCAGCGCTTTCAGACTAGGCACACGCACAACACTGAACAGGAACAGGTCGTACATGTCAACCAGATAACCAAGAGCTGCAACCAGTACCGGCAGTTGCAGCAACTGGCTGATGACGGTTCGGTTTGTCGAAGGTGGTGCAGGGGTAATCATATATCTATAAGCGTTAATGGAAGAGTCAATTAAATTGATTTTGATGGCGGACTGTTATGCTGGTGTTGTGTTGTCGGGTCTGAGGAGCCGACAACACAACACCAGCTACACTACAATAAAGCGGAGCTATACCTTTTCCGACACGACAAATGGTGCGCGGTATTTGCGGGTCAGCATCTGGTTCGCTTCTTTATCGCCAACAAATACTTCGGTTTTGGGATCGAAATGCAGGGTGCGGCCCAGACGGTAGGCAATGTTGCCGAGATGAGCTATGCCCGACGCCAGGTGCGCCGTTTCGACGGGACCGTTTTGCTTTGCTGTGTCCCGCGCCCGAACGGCTTCGATGAAGTTCAGGTAGTGATCGCCCCCTTCGTTACGGGCCGGACCGGGTGCCCGCTCTTTACCCAGGAAGGTTTTGTAGTCCGAATAGCCATTGATGACCATATAGCCCTTATCGCCATAGAAGATGTTACCTATTTCAACGCCGTCTTCTTTATTGGTCATCCAGGGACGAACCTCAAATTGGATCACCTTGCCCGATGATGGGTATTTATAAACCGAGGTCAGGGTTTCGGGCGTTTCCTTGCAGTCTTTCCAGAGGAATTTGCCGCCCGCCGAGGTGATTTCCTCGGGAAGCCCTACGTCCAGGCCCCACATGCACAGGTCGGTTTCGTGGATACCCTGATTGCCAATGTCGCCGTTACCGTAGTCCCAGAACCAGTGCCAGTTATAGTGAACGTAGTTTTTACTGAATTCCTTCGCTTGGGCAGGGCCTTGCCACATATTCCAGTTCAGTTCAGCCGGAACGGGGGAGGTGCCCTGATTTCCGATATCCGGTCGCCATTTATACACAAGCCCCCGAGCCATATACACATTGCCAATCAATCCGTCGCGCAGGTGTTTGATGGCTTCCTGAATGGCTACAGAACTCCGCAGTTGTACACCATGCTGCACAATTCGCTTGTAGTGATGGGCCGCTTCGACCAGTTTTCGGCCCTCTCGCAGGTTATGGGCACCAGGTTTTTCGACATATACATCTTTACCCGCCTGACACGCCCAGATAGCTGCCAGCGCATGCCAGTGGTTGGGGGTGGCAATGCTCACGACGTCGATGTCCTTGTCGTCGTAAACCTGCCGAAGGTCGGCCTGAGTTTTTACCTTTTTGTTGTACTTCTTCTCAAACGCATCGGCCCCAGCCTGAAGAACATTGCTGTCGACATCGCAAAGTGTGGCTACTTCTACATCTTTCAGGCGCGAAAAGCCCTGAATGTGATCTTTACCGCGCCCGTTGATACCAATAACACCTACGCGCACCCGGTCGTTAGCACCAAACGCACTCGCCGGAACAAACGTTGGCATACCGATGGCTGCCAGCGAACTAACGGCCCCCGCCTTGAGGACGAACCGTCGGGAAACTTGTTTTTCGTTCATGATTTTGAATTGGTTTAGGAAAGGTAATTCACAGACCGAGCCGCCGAAACGGATTCACGGAGTAAGGATAGGTTCACGGAGATTTTTGTCAACCTCATTACTTATTTATCGTTAGCTGAGGCATCAACAAACCACAACCAAGCTATAGTCTCGGTATTGTCATTCCTCCATCGACCAGAATAACCTGTCCGGTCGAGTAGGGGAAATCGCCCTTAGCCAGCGAGGCAACAGCGCGGCCTACATCGTAGGGCAATCCCCAGCGTTTTTGTACGGTCAATCCACTGTCGATCAGTGCGTCGTATTTGGCGGTTACGCCAGCCGTCATATCTGTTTTGATAACGCCCGGCCGAACTTCGTAGACCGGAATGTCATACTCCCCCAGTCGGGCGGCAAAGAGCTGGGTAGCCATACTCAGGCCCGCTTTCGCTACGCAATATTCGCCCCGATTTACCGACGCCACCGTGGCCGAAACGGACGATACGTTGATGATACAACCCCAAAAATCAGTCTGTTCGAAACGCTGGGCAATCATCCAGTTGGCTGCTGCCTGCGTCAGGAAATAAGCTCCCTGCAAGTTGGTCGACAACACATACTGAAAACTTTCTTCGGTCGCTTCCAGAATGTCCCGCCGTTCTTTGGGCGCCACGCCCGCATTGTTGACAAGTACATTAAGGCGTCTAAAATGAGCATTGATCGAGGCCATCATGTCTGCGCGAGCTTCACGCGAGGCAATATCACCGGGGCAGTAAAGCACATCGCTACCCCGGCTTCGTAACGCGTCCAAGACGTCCCGTACGGCATCTTCTGGCCGAACGCCATTAATGGCCAGGTCGAAACCAGCATCGGCCAATTGTTCGGCAATGCCGTAGCCAATTCCACGGCTACCCCCTGTTATGAATGCTACCGGACGACGTTCCATTCTTTACAGGCTTTCTTTTATCGCTTTAAGTTGTTCAGCTTCGGGGCTTTTCTTGTAGAGTGTGTCCAATGGATAACAACCCGAAATAAGCCCATTGCGGGGCGCCGTAGTACAGTCCGAAAAAGTGCGGCAGATGAGGTTACGGACGAGCGACTTGCCCGCCAGCATATCGGCAGGCATGGTCGGGTATGAGAGTACCATACGCCCAAAACCCACACTATCGGCCATGCCATTTCGCAGTACACTTTGGGCCACATTGGGTAGCCACTCCTGCAAGTACGAATAGCCTGAGCCAATAAAGACTAGTTCGGGAAATGCCTGCTTCAGCTCGTTTGTCACGTCGATTTGCCGCTTCACGCCCAGCAACGGATCTTCTGGAGGGAGGTAGCCATCAGAAGGCGGAAACAGGGCCGGCCGCATCAGGTGCGGGTTATAGTAGGGACTTCCTCCAGTAATGCACACCAACTGAATGCCGAGCGATTGTGCCAGTGACAGGAAGGCTTTAGTCTCCGTGAGGTCAGGTGCCAGACCGTTATCGTTACCACCAAAGGCAAACGGATACTGGTCCGCAGTTTCGGGAACACCCACCGCAGCAGGCCCTTTTTTGAAGGGTAACATATCGAAAGCACTCAACCGAATGCCGATGCCCAACCCCGGAGCAACCTCCCGGATACCCGCAACGATGTTTCGCAAATAACGTGTTCGGTTCTCAAACGATCCGCCGTAGCGTCCCTCACGACTAACGGCGCTGAGAAACTCGTGGCCCAGATAGCCGTGGCAGTGTTTTATGTCCACAAAGTCATACCCGGCTTTCTGCGCCAGCACAGCCGCTTCTACATATTGCTCAATGATGCGGTCGATTTCGTCGTCTGTAAGTGTCGGGTAATCGGCCTCCATGCCGAACTTGCTGTTCAGAAACGGGTGGCTGTACAGAATCTTGGATTCAAACGCCTTATGACTCTTTGGCTTGCAAAAACGTCCCGAATGCGTTAGCTGAAGACCAATCACTAAATCATCCGTTTGCCCGAATGCTGCGGTATGCTCATCGAGAAGCAGTTGGCGCAGTTCGACAAAATCCGGGAACGTTTCGTCGTTCATGACCAACTGGTTCGGGTTGGCTTTTCCCGAATGGCAGACCGCAACAGCCTCGCAACCGAACAATAATTTAGCTCCACTGATCGCAAATTTCTTCCAGCGGTTGCGGGTAAAATCGGTAGGGCGACCGTCGAGGGTTCCGTCCCAGCCTTCCATTGGTAAAATACAAAGGCTGTTGCCGATAGTTTTACCCGAATTAAGTGAGATCGGCCGGTTGAAGAGGCTTTCGGTTGGAGATAGTAAAGTATCGTCGAACGGCAGGTCGATGTCGTTTTTTGTCAGGTAGTTCCGCAGATCATCAGCCGTTTTTAACTGGGCCATGCGGGGGTAGGCGGGTTTGTATTTCTCACTCATTGCGGTAGGGTCGTTTCTAGGTTCTTCAATTAAGCAATCCGCGGTTCGGCGATCTGCGGTTCGGCGATCTGATTGAAGAAAGTGTAGTACGGTTCGTTACGGATAATGCGTTGCAGGTAAAGGGCTACTTCGCGGGCGTGGTAATCGCCCCACATGCTCGACTCTCCATTGGCAATCTTGCTGCCACTGGGTACATAATCCCAGCCGTTGGGTTGATGGTAAATCGAATGAAGTAGTAAGCCCTGATGCGCCGGGTTGGTGCTTAGATAAGGCTCATCGAATAAGGTATTCAGTACGGTCAGGCCCGCCTGGTAATACCGTTTGCCTGCTTCAGAATTGCCTTTGGCGATCAGGTATTTTCCTAGCCGTAAGAGCCCTTGTGCGCCAATGGCAGCGGCCGAACTGTCGACCGGCTCGAAGTCATTATAGGGGTCGGCGGGGCGGTTGAGGTAGTCGCTCAGGCGGTGTAAGTTGGGCGCCCCCGTGTCCCAGTAAGGAATGCCATCGGTTGGGGTATGGTCGATGTAAAAGTCGCAGGTGGCGGTGGCTGCTTTGAGCATATAGGCTTCAATGTACGCCCGGCCGCCGAAGGCATCCAGCTCGGCATCGTCGCGGGTTTCGAGCCATTCCAGCTGTTCAGGAAAACCGCACATAGCCCAGGCCAGGCCGCGGGTCCAGGTGGTAAAGCCCGAATACCCCTGTTGCGAGTTTGGGCAACGGAAATTGCCATCTCGAACGTTAAACACGCTTTCGTGCGCCGTACGGCCCCATATGTCGTAGGAATCGCGGCCTTCGCCATAAAAAACGGAGTAGTCGGCGGTGGCTTTGATGTGCTGAAGGGCCCGGTCGAGCAGGTTAATTTTTACGTCGCCTTCGCCCTGAAAAACATGGCCCAGCGAATGGCTCAGCACCAGCGCCCTGCACGAACGGATGGTGTCGACAAAAAGCGAATGCGGACCGTTGAATGAGCTGATGAAGCCCGCTGCGCCATCCGGGCCGCTCTTGATGGGTGTCCAGCGGCTGGCCTGTACGGCACCAGAAATCTTGAGGGCCAGTTCGTAGAGGTTTTTCTCCCACTCATTGAATTCAATTCGGCCTTCCCGCATAAGGCGAAGCAGATTTCCGTAAGTGCTCACATTGTTGAATCCGTGGTCGTGAACACCGATATGGCTAATATGAGGAGCCATGACGGAAAGCGTTTTCTGGCGACCTGCGTCCAGAAATTCTGTTTCGTTTGTGGCATCGAACTGCAAAATCGCTGATCCGAATTGAAAACCCTGCGTCCATTCGGTCCAGCCACGGGTGGTATATTTTCCCTGTACCGTAAAAACGGGAGAGCCTTGGCTTACATCGTATTCGTTGTCAATTAGTTGTATTTTCTGGCCGGAAAGCGCCCAGAAATGGTCAAGTTTCGATGAAAGGTCTGTAGGTTGTAAAGAATCGTTAATCAGCATTGAAGCGGGGCGTTTCCGTTTTTCGATGGGTACTAGTTTATCCGGGAATAATCTAAAACCAGAAAGAGCCGGAAGCCAGAACGCTACTCTAAAGCGTACCCGAAAATGTTAATTCGGATAGGTCTAAACCGAACAGTAGCCGTGTACTAATCTACTAAATTACAAAAGCCGGAAGAGTACAAGTGTTCATCCAATTTAATAGTTATGTCAATTTTTGAGATGCGATTTTATCTGGAACAACCTTTGGCTTGGTCATAGCAATTACAAAGTCCAAGCCAGAGTTTGGCCCAGACGAAATCGCATCTACTATTTAATTTGGAAAAATTACTAGAATACACCCTGCCCGAAGAAATGCGGCAGAGCGACAGGCTTATTGTGCAGAATAAGAAAATAAACCAGACATCCCAATACTAAATAGCTGAATGCCAGCCATTTTCTTTTTTGGGCGAATTCGGCGGGGTGGTGGTAGTAATCGTAAATCATGGAAGCCGATAAGCCCATGACCATCAAAAAGAACGAGAACACCCCAAAATCTGTTCGATACACACGCACAGACTGCATGAACGGCGCCCCGGACACGATGTAGAGCAGCCAGGCTGCAAATCCTGCCCGATACAGGTAGATGCTGAGCCGCCGATCGTTTTTAAGGTCGAAAAGGTCGTCTGTGAATTTCTCGGACATGATTTTCTGCCATTTGGGCAGGTGAAAATACGAATTCTTTACTTTAAACGCAAAAAAGACAATGCTTGATACACAACCGGTTGAGACCACTCATGAATTTAATACAATGCAGGTCGAGCTGGTGCGCGTCGACGATGGGTTTCATTTTGAAGCAGTTGGCAAATCGGGCGTCGCCCAGCACATTGATGCCGCCACCGACATTGGTGGACATAATGCCGGGGCTCGTCCAATGGAAATGTTGCTGATGGGACTGGCCGGCTGCTCGGCCATTGACGTGATCCTGATTCTTAAGAAGCAAAAGCAGGTTATCGAAGATTTCCGGCTTAAAGTAGATGGCTTGCGGGAAAAAGATGCTGTGCCCGCACCTTTCAAGAAGATTCACATTACATACTTGCTGAAAGGCCAATTGAATGCGGACAAAGTGAAGCGGGCGATTGACCTGTCAATGGATAAATATTGCTCGGCAACGGCCCAGTTTCGCCCATCGGCCGACATTACCTATTCGTTTGAGATACAGGAATGAATTTAGTAGAGTAGGTAGTTGACACAATCTACCTTTCCATTATTTATGCTGATAGAACAATGGCTTAGTTTTTGCATAAATTTGGTCGAATCGCGTTAATGCGTTAAGAACCTAAATAACTGCTTTTACCATGAAAAAGGCCATTCTGGGAGTTGCTTTATTGACTACACTCACTACTTTGTCATTTGCCGGTGAAATCCGGAAAGAGAAGAAAGCGAAAAAAGCTAAAACGGAAAATTGCGAGAAAACTTCCTGCGAAAAGGGAAGCACTCATGCCTGCTGCATGAAAAAAGCACAGGCATAATTCCTCACTACCGTATGTACTTTTCCTCCCCCCTCGACCTTTTTGGCGAGGGGTTATTTTTTTATAAAGTTTGTATGACGATTTTTGTCCATGCAACAGTATCACGATCTGCTTCGCCACATTCTGGCCAACGGCACCCGCAAAACCGACCGAACCGGTACCGGAACCATCAGCGTATTTGGCTACCAGATGCGGTTTGACCTACAGGATGGTTTTCCACTACTCACCACCAAAAAGGTACACACCAAGTCGATCATCCACGAATTGCTATGGTTCATTAAAGGCGATACCAATATTAAATACCTGAAAGACAATGGTGTTTCGATCTGGGACGAGTGGGCCGACGAAAATGGCGATTTAGGACCGGTATATGGTAAACAGTGGCGCAGTTGGGCTGGTCCGCAAGGGCAGGTTATCGATCAGCTGCAGGACGTGTTGCGCCAGCTTAAAAACACACCAGATTCGCGCCGGATCATCATTTCGGCCTGGAATCCGGCCGATGTGCCCAGCATGGCCTTGCCACCCTGCCACCTGTTGATGCAGTTTTACGTGGCCGATAACAAGCTGTCCTGTCAGCTTTATCAGCGGAGTGCCGATGTGTTTTTGGGTGTTCCGTTCAACATTGCCAGTTATGCATTACTTACCATGATGATTGCTCAGGAGTGCGGTCTGGAAGCCCACGAATTTATCTGGACCGGGGGCGATACGCACCTGTACCTGAACCATCTTGATCAGGTGGAAACCCAACTCGCTCGCGACTTCCGGCCCCTGCCAACCATGCGCCTGAATCCCGATGTTCGTTCGATATTCGACTTTACTTACGCCGACTTCACGCTCGAAAACTACAACCCACATCCAGCTATAAAAGCACCGGTAGCAGTGTGAATAATGATGTATGATGTAGGCCAGGCTATACATCATACATCATTATTGACTTACCAACTTCTGGTATTCCCGTTCGATCATGTCCCGTTCGTTATTACGGAAAATGGTGAAATAGTGCGTCGCCAATCCAATACCCCAACCCAGCATTGAAAAAATTGGCCAAGGAAAAAGAGTGCCTGAATGTGTCGATGTTGTATTGATAACAAACGAGCTGAACGCCCATATAAGCCATAAACCTGTGTTGATGACCAGATAAGCCCGCAGGTGCATCCGAAAACCGACGCGGGCTTTCGCTTGTTTCCATAAATAAGGATCTCGTTGGGGTGTATTTTGTGCCGTTTCCATGAGCTTGATGCGTTTTAATTAAATCATGTGTTTCGATGGCATAAAGATGGTGTGCTCTGACAGCAGACTTCCCTGAATTCTGACCAATTGCCTAACTTGCGGAGTGAATCCCCCTATTAGCATGACCAATTCTGAAATAGTTGACCTGCTCGAACTGACCGGCCGGTTAATGGAACTCCACGACCGCGATGCGTTCAAGACGCGCTCATACCAGACAGCCGCGTTTAATTTAGATAAATCCACAGCCGACCTTAGTAATCTGCCCGTCGAAGAACTGGTGAAGCTACAGGGCGTTGGAAAATCCGTTGCGCAGAAAATTCGTGAGATCGCCGAAACGGGCCGACTGACGGAACTTGATGAGTTACTGGCCCAAACGCCCCAGGGGGTTCTGGATATGTTTCGTATCAAGGGGTTGGGCGTTAAAAAGGTGCGGACGCTCTGGCATGAGTTGGGAATAACAAACCTCCGCGATCTCCAGCTGGCGGGTGAAAACGGTCAGATTGCGAAGATCAAAGGATTCGGTGCCAGTACGCAGGAGAAAATCCTGGCCGCTCTGGAATTTCTTCAGGAACAGCAAGGTAAAGTCCGCATGGATAAAGCCGCCATGATTGCCAATCTGCTCGTGGAGCGGCTGACGCCCCATTATGAGCGCGTTGAAATTAGTGGTCAGGTGCGCCGGAAAGCGCAGGAAGTGGATGTTATTCAACTCCTAATCCAGACCAGCGACCCTGTCTCAGCCATGCTGACGCTGAATGGGTTGGATAATCTGGAACAGAATGTCCCCGACTCGTCGCCCTTTGTCTGGCGTGGACATCTGGCCGGTTTCGATGTGCTGGTCGAATTGCTGTTTTACCCTGCTGAACAACTCAGCCGACAGTTGTTCATTCAAACGGCCACCGATGCGCATTTGAAACAGGCCGGTACGGGGGGCGTTCCTTTGTTGCAGGTAGCCTACTCAAGTGTCCTGTCCGAATCTGCCGATGCGGCCAACGTAACGGAAGTAGAAACGGCCATTTACCAAAAAGCTGGTTTGCCGTATATCGTGCCTGAAATGCGCGAAGATGACTTTGCCTTTCGCTGGGCCAGTCGCTACAGAAATGAGGAGCTTGTTACCTGGGATGATCTGAAAGGAACGCTGCACAACCACAGTACTTGGTCGGATGGGAAGCAGTCGGTGGCGGATATGGCTGCCTATTGCCAGAAGTTGGGTTTAACGTATTTTGGCATTGCCGACCACTCCAAAACAGCTTCGTATGCCAACGGGCTGGATGCTGAGCGTGTTCGTCAGCAACAACTAGAGGTTGACGAGTTGAATAAAGGCTTTGGGGCTGATTTTCGCATCTTCAAAGGCATTGAATCGGATATTCTGGGCGATGGTTCGTTAGATTATGATAACGAGACACTGGCTACCTTCGATTACGTAGTCGCATCAGTTCACCAAACGTTGACCATGTCGGAAGAAAAGGCCACTAGCCGGCTGCTGCGGGCCATTGAGAATCCATATACCACTATTTTAGGGCATCCAACCGGCCGCTTACTCCTCGCCAGAGAAGGCTACCCCATCGACCACCGGGCCATCATCGACGCCTGTGCAGAACATAACGTCATTATAGAAATCAACGCCAGCCCCTACCGGCTCGACATCGACTGGCACTGGATCGAGTACGCCATGCAGCAAGGCGTCAAATTGAGTATAAACCCCGACGCCCACGATTTTGCCGGTTTATTGGACATGCATTATGGAGTAGCCGTCGGCCGAAAAGGAGGCTTAACCAAAGCCATGACCTTTAATGCACTGACCTTGGCTGAAATGACGGAGTATTTAAAAAAAACACGGGCCGAGATACGTAAGTGAAGAAGAATTAGGCTGAAGAAGGATTAATTATTAGTTAATGAAGATAGGGAATAGGGTAAATATATTGACTTATTACTTTATCATGTTAGTTATCAGTTAACTGGCCAGCCTAATTCAGCCTTTCCTAAACCCGGCTCTATGTATTTATTACGTTTACTGTTGCTGTCTTTATGGCTTTTCAATGGGGCGTTCGCTCAGCAAAAAAATGATTCGGGTAGCAACACGGCTACATTTTCTGCAACGGGTTATGTGCGGGACGCAAAGACGGGTAAGCCGATTCAGGGCGTCAATATCGTAGTGCTGAACGTATCGAAAGGGTACGTTACGGCTAAAGATGGTTTTTATACGGTACAACTTCCGCCAGGAAATTATATTCTCCGCTTCTCACACGTAGGCTACCGCCCTAAGCAGGACACCATCTCCCTGCAAAAAACGTTGTTTCGTGAAGTCGCTATGGACGATGATGCCAAAGACCTTGACGAAGTTGTGGTTACCAGCGAAACCCCCGACCGGAATGTTCGGAAAGTCGAAATTGGGGTTTCTCAACTGACCATTCGCAGTATTCGGCGGATTCCGCCACTGATGGGTGAAGTCGATGTTGTGCGTTCGCTGCTGCTGTTGCCCGGTGTTACAACGGTAGGCGAAGGCGCACCGGGTTTCAATGTCCGGGGGGGAGGTGCGGACCAGAACCTGATTTTGTTCGACGAAGCCCCGGTATTTAATTCGAGCCACTTGATGGGCTTTTTCTCGGTATTCAATCCCGACGTAGTTCGCGATGTCACACTGAATCGGGGTGGGGTAGCGGCTGCCTTTGGCGGACGAGCCTCCTCGGTACTGGATGTGAAAATAAAGGAACCCGACGCCACGAAATGGGGTATCAATGGCGGAATTGGGCTTATTTCGAGCCGACTGGGTGTTGAGGGGCCGATCATCAAAAACAAACTGTCTTTTCTAGCCGCTGTACGAGCTTCATTCAACGACTTTCTCTTTAAGCTGGCCCCGCCAAACCTGAGAGGGACACAGGCCAATTTTTATGATCTGACATCGAAACTCAAATACCAGCCTAACGAGAAAAACACGATAACCCTTACCGGATACGTCAGTACCGACGTCTTCAAACTAGCCTCCGACTCACTGTCCGGTCAGGAAATCAACGCATCATCGACTCGCTTCAATTACCAGACCATGAACGCGGTATTGCGCTGGAATTACTTCATGAGTAAGCAGCTCAATCTGGCTACATCCTTAATTCTGAGCCGGTACCAGGCCGATTTATCGTCGCCCGATTCGGCCAACGCTTTTCAGTTGAAATCCGGGGTGTGGCACCGGCAGGTTAAGTCAGATCTGACGTTTACACCTAACCAGGTTCACCAGTGGCAGGTGGGCGTGAGCGCTATCGATTACCTGGTGCAGCCGAATACGCGCATACCAGGCCCGTACTCAAACGTTCTTCCCGTCGACTTGGCCCGTGAATGGGCCTATGAACTGGCTGCTTATATCCAGGACGAATGGAAACTGAATACGAATATTGCCATTATCGCAGGTCTGCGCTATTCTGCTTTGCTTAACCGAGGACCGGCTGTTGTACGAACTTACCTGGAAAATGGGCCGAAGGAAGACGAAGCGGTAACGTCAACAAAAAGCTATGACGCCGGTAACGTGTACCATACGGCGGGTGGGTTGGAACCCCGGCTGGCGATTCGCTGGACGGTGGGCGACGGCCGGGCCATAAAAGCGGGCTATAGCCGCCTGCGCCAGTACATTCAGCAGGTGACAAATACCACAGCGGCCCTGCCAACCTCGCGCTGGCACCTGAGCGACATGTTCACGAAACCCGTTATTGCCGATCAATGGTCGCTGGGGTACTTTACCAACACCACCGACAATGCCATTGAAGCATCTGGCGAGGTGTATTATAAAACCCTGACCAACGCCATTGATTACCGCGACGGTGCCGAACTGCAACTGGCGCAGGCCGTTGAAACA
The DNA here is from genome assembly GCF_026391055.1 of Spirosoma sp. Lineage (GTDB taxonomy): Bacteria > Bacteroidota > Bacteroidia > Cytophagales > Spirosomataceae > Spirosoma. The sequence continues at coordinate 310,435 of NZ_JAPLET010000020.1, forward strand.
CAAATTGTGCAGGGGAGTGGGCAAGCTTATGGCCTGGAAGGATTGCTCCGGAAAAACAAAGGCCGCTGGACAGGCTTTATGAGCTACACCTACGCCCGCACCTTCCTGACCATGAACAGCCCGTATGTGAGCGAACGCGTAAATAATGGGAATCCCTACGCAGCTAATTACGATAAGCCGCATACACTGAACATTCTGGCGACACACCGCCCAACGAGCTGGTTCAGCCTGTCGCTGAATTTTACCTATAGTACAGGCCGACCAACGACTCAGCCATCCGCTATTGCCCGTGTAGCCAGTATACTTGTCCCTATCTACCTCGACAGAAACCAGCAACGCGTACCGGACTATCACCGGCTTGATTTCTCCATGACATTTGAGCAAAATCCCCTCAAGAAAAAGAAGAATCAGAGTAGTTGGGTCTTCTCCGTCTATAATGTGTACGCCCGTAAAAATGCGTATTCGATCTTTTATAAGCTGAGTCCGGCTTCGGCTACAGATGCCTACAAGCTGTCAATTTTTGGAACCGCTTTCCCATCGCTGACCTATAATTTCAAGTTTTGAGAAAGGCGCTTGTAAGTAGCCATACCCTTCCGGTTGAAGGCTGTGGTCTGCCAAGATTTAATGCCGATAGTTGACTTAACATATTAAAAATGAGGGTATTATGCTGAAAATAGGGCATTACGCCGGGATGTTGATAATACTGCTCACGGTTTCATGCGTAACGGAATTTCAGCCGGAAGCGGTCAGTATTCCGCCATCCCTGGTTGTTGAAGGGCAGGTAACCGACCAGCCGGGGCCGTATACCATTAAGCTTACCCGCACGGCCAATTATTCCTTCAAAAGCCTGAATCTGCTCGAAACGGGTGCTACGGTCCTTATTTTGGATGATCTAGGTAATCAGGAAACCCTGAAAGAGCAGGCACCGGGCGGGGTGTACCTGACCAACGCTAACGGCCTTCGGGGCGTAGTTGGACACAAGTACCAGCTTACCATTAAGACTCAATCAGGAAAAAAGTATGAATCGGATAGAGAAGTACTGCCGGCCGCTCCGCCAATTCTCAACCTTTATTATCAATACACCAAAGAGCCGGATGGACTCAACCTGGCAAAAAAGCAGGGTTGGAACGTCTACCTGGATACTAAAGACCCCGATACACTGGGCAATTATTACAAATGGAACTGGACGAACTACGAGTTCATTACGGTCTGCTCGAAACGGGAATCAGCCAGTGGAGTAATCACCGGACTGGGTTGCTGTTCGAATTGCTGGGATATTACCCGTTGCTATACCTGCGTCAATATAAATTCGGATGCCAATATCAACGGAAAAGCGATTAGTCGCCAGTTTATTAGCCGGGTGCCCTACAAATCGACAAGTCCCTATTACCTTGAAATTCAGCAGCAGGCGATTAGTGCAGGAGCCTACACGTTCTGGAAAAGCGTCCGGCAGTTGACCGAAAATACAGGTGGCTTGTTCGATGCCGCTCCCTCAATTGTTCGGGGTAATATTCATTGTACCAGCGATCCGGCCGAAATGGTTTACGGCTATTTCGGGGCCACTGGTATATCCGAACATTCCATTACAATTGATCGAAGTGCGGGTGAAGGATACCCAGATGCTGACCCGCCGGTCACGGCTTTCCAACCCATAGGTTGTGCTGCCTGTGAAAATAATCTATACCGAACACCCAATAAGCCGCGCTGGTGGTAATTATGATGAATACGGAAATAATGTTAGCCTCAACACGGATACTGAAACAAGGCCTTGGTTTTTTGGGACTTATAGCTTGCCTGTTTTCCTGCATAACTCCCTTTCAGCCAGATACGGTTCGTGTCGAGCCGATGCTGATTGTCGATGGGCAGATTACGGACCAGCCTGGCCCCTACACCGTGAGGCTTACACGTACGTCTGATTACTCGATCAAGAGCGTGAATTTGCTAGAGCCCGGTGCTACAGTCGTTATTGCGGACAATCTGGGTAATCAAGAGACTTTGAACGAACAGTCGCCGGGGGGCGTGTACCAAACGAGTGCCAGCGGCCTTCGGGGTGTGCCGGGCCGACGATATACCCTGACGATTCAGACAAGGGCTGGGAAGCGTTACGTGTCGGAGTCAGAAGTGATGCCGGCCGCTCCGCCGATTCAGAAATTATACTACGAATCCAACTACGCACCGGCTACCGGTATAGCTAGTCAGCGTCAAACCTGGGCCGTCTATCTGGATACCAAAGACCCCGACACCCTTGGAAATTATTATAAGTGGAACTGGACCCACTACGAGATGCCTACGGCCTGTAAGAAAACCTTCGTAGCGTCCGGAAATTACTATACCGGCATCTCGTGTTGCTCCGATTGCTGGGACATCACCCGTTGTTATACCTGCGTCAATATTAATTCAGATGCCAATATTAACGGAAAAGCGATCAGCCGCCAGCCCATTACGGATGTTCCATTTACTTCATTTAGTCGATATTACCTGGAAGTGGAACAGCAGGCTCTGAGCAAGAGTGCTTATCAGTTCTGGAAACGTGTGCAGCAGTTGACCGGAAATACCGGCGGATTATTTGATGTAGCTCCCTCGTCGGTGCCGGGTAATATGAAATGTACAACTACACCGGGAGAACCCGTTTATGGGTATTTTGGCGCTGTTGGCATTTCTGTTAGTTATTTGTATGTAGACCGGAGCACAGGTCAGGGAGGGCCCAATCTGGACTTGCCGACGGTTATACCCTACCCGACAAACCCTTCCTGTATCGTTTGTGAAAACAGTCTGTACCGAACGCCGAATAAACCCCGTTTTTGGACTTATTAACCGGTTTGGTGAGATGCGACAAATAAAATAGTTTTGTAGAAATGATTACACCATGGCCTCCCCGGTAAATATTCTGATTCTACAATTTGCATCCATAGGCAATGTTGTCTTGACATCGCCGGTTGTACGTTGCCTGAAGCAACAACTTCCCAATGCTGTAATTCACTTCTGCACCAAAGCTGACTATCAGCCAATAGTATTACATAACCCATATATTTCCGAACGGCATTATCTGGATGGGAACGTAGTCGAGCTGATTCGGACGCTACGGGCTCAAAAGTTCGACTACGTAATTGACTTGCAGCATACGTTCACCAGCAGGTTGATTAAAACCGCCTTGGGCGTTCAGTCTTTCAGCGTTAAAAAACAGTCGTTTCGGAACTGGCTTTACGTATACTGTAAAGTGAATGCTCTCTCCGAACAACACGTCGTTGAACGATACCTGGCAACGGTGCAGCCGCTGGGCGTTGAGAACGACGGACGGGGGCTGGACTACTTCATCCCGTATAAGGATGAGGTCGAGTTCGACTGGCTACCGGCCACCCACCAGAATGATTATGTGGCTTTCGCGATTGGAGGACAGCACCTGACCCGGCGATTGCCCCTGCCCCGGATGATTGAACTATGCCGCAAAATAAATTACCCGATAGTACTTCTGGGTGATAAAAACGACCGGAAGGTGGGTAACGCCATTATGAAGGCCATCGGCGAACGGCAGATTTATAACGCCTGCGGTTATTTTAATATCAACCAGTCGGCCTCCATATTAAAACGGGCTCGCCTTGTATTCAGCCATGATACCGGACTGATGCACATTGCCGCAGCTTTTCGTAAAAAAGTCTACTCAATCTGGGGAAGCTCGACTCCTCAACTCGGGTTTTACCCGTATAAAACTCCGCACGTTCGACTTGAAGCCGCCGGGTTGGGGTGTCGTCCGTGTTCCGCTACAGGTGCTGACGAGTGCCCAATGAAACACTTCAATTGCATGAACACGCTATCCTTCGACTTTGATGTGAAGGAGCTGCGCACGAAAAAGAAGAATTTCGAGTAAAGAGAGCGGACTACAGGAAACGCGTCCCATCAGTTGTTTAGCTAATAGACCGAAGGAGTAAGCCTGCGACGGCAGCCCCACCGATTACCGCTAATTCAGGCGTTTTTTTGAATTGGTAAAGTAGACCCACGGTTATCAGTGCGATCAACAGGTAGGGTATATCAATTAACCTCCGTCGGGCCAGTACAACGACGGCACCGGCAATGGCTCCGATGGCAGCAATGATTACTCCGTCTACAAAGGTTTTGACACCCGGATGTTTTCCCCACCGTTTGATGTAAGGCGCGGGCAGTATGGTGAATAGATAGCAGGGCAAAAATGTAGCTATCCCGGCAACACACGCACCAGGAAAGCCAGCCACCAGATACCCAATAAAGGCAACCGTGATCACCACGGGCCCCGGCGTAATCATGGCTACGGCTACAGCATCTAAAAACTGCTGTTCGTTGAGCCAGCCATACTCTTTCACAACACCCCAATAGAGAAACGGCACGATAGCCAGCCCGCTTCCGAAGGCAAAGGCCCCAGCTTTGGCAACAAACAGCGCCAGTTGCCCCCAGTCTGGCGTCTTTCGTTTGCCCGGAGCGGCCTGGTAGGTGTGCAGAATCCTCCGCAGGAGTCGCTCTGTAGGGCTTTGCGTTTGTTTGACCGACTGTAGGTGTTTGGCCCAGCTGTAAAGTGCATTGTAGATCAGTAGCTCCTGGGCGAGTAACTGCTGATCGGTGCTGATATTGAAGGCTAATCCCGCCGATATCGCCCATAAACCAGCCGCTTCGGGCGCTACTATATGATCGTCAGTATCGGCACCCCGTACGAAGGCGGCAATGCGGTACAGCGCCGAATCATCGAGTTTATGCTTTTGCAGGATATAATCAAACGTGCACCGGTCTTCGTAGTGACTGTATTCAACATCCGGTATGTCAAAAGAACAGCATCCAGCTCCTGAGCCTGGGCAATAACCTACGATTCGGCTACAAACCGAATGTCGGCCGTTGGGTCGATGAATCGCTGGATAAACCACGAACAGGCTAGTGGGTCAATTTTCGGCTGTTCGCGGGTAGTCCAAATCATGCGTTGCTGAATGTATAGACAAAGGTATCAATTTGTGCTGGTCGAGCGTGAACGCTCTAGCAGTTGCTGAACCCGATTCGCTACCATATCGACGGTGATCCAGTTCAGGCAGGCCAAATCGCCCCGAAAGCAGGGTCTGTTGCCGAAAACAGAGCACGGGCGGCAGGGAAGTACATCAGGAGAAATTTGCACGACAGCTTCTTCCCCTTGTCCCCAAGGACCAAAACCCGCATCAGGATGGGTGGACCCCCAGATGGACACCACCGGCACCCCGCTCAACGCGGCCAGATGCATATTTCCGGAGTCCATGCAAACCATCCCTGTCAACCGGCTGATCAGGAGTAATTCGGCGGCCATCGAAAGCTGACCCGCTACCAGAACCGCCTGTGGAAACTGTTGTTGCAGGTCTTTTAGTCGGGTGATTTCATCGGGGCCGCCCCCAAATAAAAAGATGGTAATGGGCTGTTGGTCATACAGTTGAGGCAGTAAAGTCGCAACGTAGTCAAAGGGCCACATCTTTTGAGTATGCTGCGCAAAAGGAGCAATACCCAGCCAGGGCGTATCGGTACGAACCGACGGATTTCTTAAAAAAGCAGCCAGTTCCTTCTCGGCAGCGGGTATTGGCGGAAATGTAAATGGCTTTATGGGGTCAAGGTCAAAGCCAGCGGTCTTAAATACCCGGGCGTATCGGTCTACGCTATGCGTTAGTTGCCTGCGGATTTTATTGGTCTTTCGGGTCAGCGCATTTTTTTCAGCGCGGCCCTTGTTGATTGTAAAGGATGGCACCCCTGTCAATTGAAACAGCCGCTTCAGAACGGCAGAGCGTAAATTCTGGTGGGCATCAATAACAACATCGAACGAAGCAATTTGCCGAAGTTCTTTCACCAACTGAAGCAACCCTGAAAGTCCCTTGTGGCGACCCTCAAAGTCTGCTCCGATGATACGAACCCCCGGAAGCTGCTCAAAGAATACGGCAAATTTGGCCCGTGTCACCAACGTAATGGTGGCATCAGGGTAACGCTGGGAAAAGGACTGAACAACGGGGGCCAGCAGGGCAACATCGCCCATGGCTGAGAAACGTAGAAGAAGCAGTTGCTTCATAAAATATCAGAAAGGGTCATTCGTGGTCAGGTTTTGTCTATACCTGACTGGTATATAAAACCGGGTTTAGCGTGGGGTCGTTGTACATTTTCATTTGTCGGTACACCTTCATATACCGGTCGCCGTTGCGAATGTCTTCCAGAAGTTCGTCGAAGCACTGAGCTAGGTCATTTTCCTGTTCGAGAAGCACGGCTAGTTTTTGGCTGGCTTTCTGGCGGTGTTCATCGGATACCGACGGCCGGTCGACCTGCTCACGGAAGTGATAAATTTTAAGCTGCAATATCGACATCCTGTCCAGAAGCCAGGCGGGCGTCTCGGAGTTTAAGCGGGCACCGGGTTTTGGTGTAATAACCTGAAACTGTCCGAAGAACCAGCTATCTATTTGCTCTACAGTATCAGTCCGATCCTGGTTCGACTGGTCGATCCGTCGCTTTACCACTACCAATTCATCGGGATGTATGCTTGGGCTCCGAATAATATCCTCCAGATGCCATTGAACCGTATCGATCCAGTTTTTCTGGTACAGTAAAAAGGCAACATCTTCAGGCGAATAAGGGTTGCTGATCGGTGTATCGACGTGGTCGGTCAGGTGATAGTCCTGAATACTCTGACGGAATAGATTGTTAGCGAAAGTGGCGTTCATAGGCGGTTAGTCAACCGCAAAGATACGGGTTTTAACTGGTAATGTCCGAAGAGTCAACCACCTGTGTACCCTTTCGTGAACCCTGTCTACTAGCCCGCCTTTCTCTTTTATCTTGAATTTTATAACTATTTTTAGGTAATTTTGACTGTTTTTTGGTATTTAAACACTTGTTTAAAAAAACCATTTGAATATTTTGTTTGTTACTTATACACAACATACTTTTGACACGTCAAATGAAAAAACCCATGGATTGTCTATCGTCGAAGTCAACCGAATTACGCATCAGGGAAGCCGCCGAGCGGGTCTTTCTTGAGAAAGGATTCGACGGGGCTACCTCGCGTGACATTGCCGAAGCGGCCGGTATCAACATTGCACTGACGAACTACTATTTCCGCAGTAAGGAAAAGCTGTTCATGCAAATCTTTGAAGACTTGGTTCAATTGTTCTTCAATGGTATGGTCGAGATCATGAATAAACCGATCAGTTTGCGTGACAAAATTGCCGAGTTGATCGAACATGACTTTCAATTGCTCAAGAACAATCCCAACCTGTCGAACTTCATCATGAATGAGGTTCATCGGAATCCAGATCGGATGGCAAGTTGCATTGGCGTAATGAAAGAAATTCATCACTCCATGTTCGAGCAACAGCTACAGCATGAGATCAGCCTGGGTAACGTACGGCCTATTAAAGCATTGCATGTAATGCCCATGGCGTTTGCCAATATTCAGTTCTTGTTTATCGGAAAACAGATGCACATGAAAATGTGGCAAATGGATGAAGCTGCTTTTGAGGATTTTATCAATCAACACAAGCAGATCGTCATAGACATGGTTACGTCTTATTTGTTCGATTTTAAAAAGGAGTAATCCTTTTTTTTGCCCAATGATTAAACAAATATTTAAAATGAAAAATTAATAGATTTATTTAAAACGAAACGATTAAAAGTGCTATGAAAATTTTTCGATGGTATGTGTCTACCGCCCTTTTACTGGGATGTTCTGTGGTGAACGCGCAGGACGTTACCCTGGATCAGCTGATTAATAAAGCCCTGACGGGTAACTACAGTGTTCAGGCAGCCCGGTTGGATGAAATTAAAACCGATGCGCAAATCGCGGAGGTACGAGCCAATGCCCGTCCGCAGGTCAACCTCACTGGCGATTACAAGCGATATCTGAAAATACCCGGCCAAGTAGTACCTGCCTCGGCCTTTGGCGGGCCGGAAGGGTCATATTCAGTGCTGGCTTTCGGCTTGCCGTATAATCTGTCCACCAGTGTGCAGGCATCGCAGGCTTTATACAACCAGTCGCTGATGATTGCGACAAAAGTGGCGAAAACCAGCCGGGATCTGTCGGCCCTGCAAACGCAGAAAGCTAAAGAAGACGTAGCCTACAATGTATCTGCTACGTACTATAACCTCCAGACCACAGCTCAACAGATTGCCTTCCTCCAGAAAAACCTCGCTTCGACCGAGAGACTTATTCAGATTACGGACCTCCTTCGGCAAAACAAATTGGCTAAGGGAATTGATGTAGACCGCTTACAACTGAGTAAAACATCGTCACAAACGCAGATTGAATCACTTCAGGCAACGTATAATCAACTGCTGAATACGCTGAAACTACTGACCGGTATTCCCCAGGCAGACTCGCTTACTGTTCGAACGGCCATCGACGAGACGGTTCCCGTAACGCCCGCCAACGAATACACCATCAACCGCACCGACCTGCAATTGCTTGACCGCCAAAAAGACCTGAACGGGCTTGAACAACGAAACATTAAAGCGGGTTTTGTGCCGACTGTCTCTGCCTATGGACTGGCAAACAGCACGGTATATGCTACGGGTGGCGACAATTCTTACATCAAAAATGTACCCGGCTACTGGCTGGGCCTGCAACTGAACTGGAATGTGTTCGATGGCATGGCCCGTAAGGCTAAGCTAAGCCAGAAACGCATCGACGATCAGAAACTGGACGTCCAGCTTCGCCAGACCCGCGAGTCGATATCCATGGACATTGCTAACTCCCGGAATCAATTTCTGGTACAGCAGCGGAACTTGGGCACTAACCGGGGACAGGTGGCCCTGGCCGAAAAGGTGTACACCCAAACACAACTGCAATTTAAAGAAGGCACGGTCGACATTACCGACGTGGTGCAGGCCGAAAACTCTCTCCGCGAAGCACAGAATAATTTCCTCAATACGCTGGTGAGCCTGCGCACGGCCGAACTGGACTGGAAAAAGGCAACTGGAAGCTTAATCAATCAATAACCTGAAAAAAGCGATGAAACGGATTATCACAGTACTAGCCGTTATAGCTACGCTGGGTTTAACGGCCTGGACGTTGGTCAATAACAAAAAAGAAGTTGAAGAAAAAGTATACAAGCCGAATCCAGACCAGAAAGTAGGCGTTCGGACGGCGGTAGCTTCCCTACAGAATCTCTCGCAGGAAACGGAATTCCTGGGTTCGTTCTCGCCAAATCGGGAAATCGAAATCCGACCACAGGCCGGTGGTCAAATCGTTTCGCTGCCCATTGAAGAAGGGCAGACGGTGGGGGCCGGTCGCCTGATCGCTAAACTGGATGACGAACAATTGCGGTACCAGATTGAAGGGCTGATGGTGACGCTGGAAGGCTACCAGAATGACCTCAAACGCTATGAAGTGCTGGTAAAAGGCGACGCTACCCCCGCTATTAATCTAGAGCGCACCGAGTTGAGCATCCGTTCGACCCAGGCGCAGATTAAACAGCTTCAGAAACAACTGGCTAACACAACCGTTACGACGCCCTTCTCGGGAATTGTTACCGACAAAATGGTTGAGAAAGGATCGGTGGTTTCGGTGGGGTCGCCCATTGCCAAAATAACGGACATTTCGACGCTGAAGTTGGTGGTGCAGGTGCCCGAAAAAGCCATCAATCAGTTTCGCGTGGGGCAGTCGCTGCCCATTACGACGGAGGTTTATCCCGACGCCCGCTTCGTGGGTCGTATCTCGATGATTGCGGCTCAGGGCGATGCGGCCCACAACTACCCCATTGAAATTACGGTGCCGAACTCAGGTAAAAACCAACTGCGGGCGGGTATGTACGGCTCCATTGCTAACACCAACAAGTTGAAAGGGCAAACGCTGGCCGTACCTCGTCAAGCCATTGTCGGGTCGGAGAAACAGCCGCAGGTGTACGTGATCGAGCAGGGGAAAGCAGTTCTGAAACCGGTAAGTATCGGAACCACCACGAACGAATATTACGAAATAACGAAGGGACTTAACGCTGGCGATCAGGTCGTGACCAGCGGACAGATCAATCTGCAAAACGGTACACCGGTAACGGCTCAATAGAACTACACGTATGAAATTTGTCGAAACCATCATAAAACGCCCCTCGCTCATTATCGTGTTGTTTGCGATACTGACCATTGGCGGCCTGTTTTCGTATCGGTTGCTGAGTTATGAGTTGCTGCCGGAATTCTCAACGCCAGTTATCACCATAACGACCATTTATCCGGGAGCCGCTCCGTCTGAAGTGGAAACGGAGATTAGTAAAAAGATTGAAGATGCGGTATCGGGTCTGGATAATCTCGATGATGTGAAGTCCAACTCCTTCGAAAATGCATCGGTACTCGTAGTTCAGTTCAAAGCCGGAACCGATATTGACCTGGCTCTGCAGGACGCCCAGCGAGAAATTGATAAAATGGTGAGCGACCTGCCCGACGATGCCGAACAGCCGTCACTGTCGAAAATATCACCCAGCGATCAGCCCATCATGCAGTTGCTGGCAACTTCTACGCTGCCCAACGAAGTGTTCTATCAGCAGGTTGAAGATAAGTACCTGCCTGTTCTCCAGCAGATTAAAGGCGTTGCCGATATTACGATGGTGGGGGGCGACAAGCGTGAGATCCGTATCAACGTTGATGATGACAAACTGAATTATTACGGTTTGTCGTTGCTCCAGGTCTCGCAGGCCATTAACCAGGCTAATCTCGATTTCCCGACCGGGAAAGTGAAAAGCAACAGCGAGAATATGACGCTCCGGCTGGCGGGTAAATTCAGCTCACTGGACGACATTCGCAAGCTGGTGATTGTCACCCCGGCGAATGGCAGCCCCATTCGGGTGAGCGATGTGGCAAACGTAACCGACGGATTGACCGAAGCCACCAGCATCAGCCGCTTTAACGGGCAGGATGGTATCGGACTGTTTATCAAAAAACAGTCGGATGCGAACGCGGTGGAAATAAGCCGGATCGTGCAGGAGAAACTGGCACAGATTGAAAAAGAGAATACCAAAGACAAGGTTCATTTCGCTATTGCATACGATAGCAGCGTGTTTACACTGGCCTCTGTCGAAGCCGTAACCCACGATTTGCTGCTGGCCGTTGGTCTGGTGGCCATTGTGATGCTGTTGTTCCTGCACAGCTTCCGAAATGCGTTCATTGTCATGATTTCGGTACCGGCTTCGCTGATTTCGGCCTTCCTGTTCATGTTTGTAATGGGCTACTCGCTCAACCTCATGACGTTGCTGGCCCTTTCGCTAGTGATCGGTATTCTGGTCGATGACTCGATTGTAGTACTGGAAAATATTCAGCGACACCTCGAAATGGGCAAAGACCGCTGGCGGGCTACCCTCGACGGCGTCAGTGAAATCGGGTTCGCGGCCGTTGCCATTACGCTGGTGATTGTGGTGGTTTTCGTTCCCATTACCTTCGTGAACTCAGTCATTGCGGACCTGTTGCGGCAGTTCTCGCTCACGGTGGCGTTTGCCACGATGGTCAGCTTAGTCGTTAGTTTCACGTTGACGCCCTGGCTGACGTCGAAGATGGCCCGGCTGGAGCATTTGAATCCGAAAAATCCATTCCAGGCCTTTTTGCTCTGGTTCGAAAAAGGACTGACTGCGTTAACCAGCGTCTACCACCGCAGTTTAGGTTGGGTATTAACACATAAGTTGGCGTTTACCGGCATACTGGTGGCGATCTTCGTGTTCACCGGCTGGGTTATGAGTCTGGGAATCATTGGCTCGGAGTTCGTAGCGCAGGGCGACCAGGGTAAGTTTTTGCTCACGATGAAACTCGATAAGAGTGCCTCCCTTCAGCAAAACAACCTGATGGCCCGAAACATCGAAAACTACCTGCGGAAGAAACCGGAAGTCGAAACGATCTTCGCCAACGTGGGCGGTGCCAGTACTGGCATGAATAGCACCGGGCAGGGCGAAACGAACCGGACGGAACTGACCGTTCAACTCGCCGATGCCAGTGAACGCCCCGGCCATAAACTCACCGAGCAGTATATGATCGACGTTCGGCAGGAGCTTGAAGGAGAGTTTCCGGCCATCGAGTTCAATTCCTCGGTGGTGGGGATGGTCAACTCCGGTTCGGCACCAATTGAAATATTCCTAAGCGGCAACAACGTGAGCGAGAATCTGGCCGCTGCCGAAGAGCTTGCCAATCGAATCCGCAGAACCCCCGGTGCCAACGACGTAAATGTATCCGTTGAGTCAGGCAACCCCGAAGTGCGGGTCGATATTGACCGCGAAAAAATGGCGAAGCTGGGCTTGACGATTCAGACCGTTGGCGGCACCCTGCAAAATGCCTTTGCCGGGAACGACGACTCTAAGTTTCGCGATGGGGGCGAGGATTACGACATCCGGGTGATGCTCGATGCGTTCGACCGGAAGAACCCCGACGATGTCAAGAACATCAACTTTTTTAGTCCGTCTACCAACCGTCCGGTGCGGTTGGCTGAGTTTGCCAATGTTACCCTGAGTAATGGACCATCGTTGCTGGAGCGGAAAAATCGTCGCTCTTCGGTGACCGTGACGGCCAATACGCTGGGTACGGGCTCAGGTACGCTGACCAGCGTGATTCAGGCCGATCTGGCTAAAAATCCGTTGCCCGCCGGGGTAACAGTTAGCTGGGGTGGCGATGCCAAGAATCAGAGTGAAGGCTTCGGATCGCTGGGAATTGCCATGCTGGCCGGTCTGATGCTCGTGTACTTCATCATGGTGCTGCTCTACGACAGTTTCGTCTATCCGTTTGTGGTGCTCTTTTCGGTGCCTGTTGCGGTCATTGGTGCCTTGCTGGCCCTGGCGTTGACCTCCTCGAACATTGGTATTTTTGCCATGCTGGGGATGCTGATGTTAATTGGTCTGGTCGTGAAAAACGCCATTCTGATTGTTGACTTTGCCAATCAGCAGAAAGAGCAGGGTGTTCCGTTCCGGCAGGCCATCCTGCATGCGGGCGAAGAACGACTACGTCCAATTTTGATGACGACCATTGCCATGGTGATCGGGATGATTCCGATTGCCACCGCATCAGGGGCCGGTGCCGAGTGGAAAAACTCACTGGCCTGGGTGCTCATTGGCGGATTGAGCAGTTCAATGGTGCTCACCATTTACCTCGTTCCCATGATGTATTATGTTGTGGATCGGATAGGGGAGAAGTGGGTGGCCTTTCGGTCAAAAAAGCAGATCGGCCAGCCAATCCAAGCCGAGCAAGTTCAGGCCGAACCCGTTCAGGCCGAACCAATTCATTAGGTCACTTGCCCCCGCCACAAACGGTAAGCCGTGACGGGGGCGAGTCAATTGACTTTTATAAAAACTGTAAAATCCCAAACCGTAAATCATGACACTTTCTCAACTAAACGATCGCTTGTATAAAGTGCTGGCAGATATGGGTATCAATCAGAATGTATTGACTGACGGAGCCCATTTTAGCCGGGACTTAGGTCTCGATTCACTGGATATTACGGATCTGTTACTTCAGGTAGAAACGTATTTCGGTATTCGTATTCCAGACGAAGATTTCTGGAAGTTAGAAACGTTTGGACAATTGAAGGAGTATGTCGCCGGAGAAGTACTGCTTGACGGGAGTCGACTGGCTTAGAAAACGGTAACGACACATTAGTCAGGACGTATAGTCTTTATCGTTTTAATGACTTCGGGCAAGCGAACTCTACTGGAAAGGTATGGTATCAACCTGTCCAATACATTAAGTGGCGTGGATGGCGAACTATCCACGCCACTTAATGTATTGTTGTTACAAGTCTGCTAAATAGGTATTCTTAGTTAGTTTTACGAACTACCACAACCCTGTTGTTGTTGAACAACAAATCTATCTCACCTGCTTTCCCGAGTCTGATGTTCATTCATCGCTGGTACTGTCATAAACCAGACCGTTCGATTTATTACAGAAGAAGTGGGATCAGGTTATTTACGTCGGTATTACCGTGGGGTTCCTTAAATCGGGACGTCGGCAATGGCTTTAAGCAAGTGCCTGCCGCTTTCGGATTATCAACCGATACTTTACTCCCGATGCGGAAAATGTACTGGTGCTCCACAAGTGATTAATTGGTATGGAAACAACATTTACTCTCCCAAGATTAGATACATTATCGCTTCGGTTTCGGCTGTCATTCACCCCCTTTGTCAGCTTTTTGAAAGAACAGCGGCAGTTGGTGCCAACAGGGGGGCTCAGCGAATTATACACCTACCTGATCGGCCAGTTTACGGCGGCCACGGGTCTTTTCGATGAGGAGTCGGATGCAATCAGCGAGTCACGTCTGACGGAGCTTTTTCAACTGGCAACGCTGGCCGTGTTGCCCTTGAATCATACCGAACGCCAAATTCCATATGCGTTTGGGATACCGGTTCCGCTCACGTTGTTTCATTACTCATCGGCGTTTGAGAACCTGCTTAACCAGTTCCCGGACTTCCTGGTCGACTTGCCGGATCAAATACAGCAGGTAGACCGGCAACGACTGGCTTACCAGATGATACTGGAGAAATGTTATGCCGTTCATGTAGATCAGGTGGCCGGGCAGTCGTTTCGTTTTCAGAAAAAATTGAACGGCGTAACGAAATACTTCCGGCTCGACATCAATAACTCCTTTGTTCAGCCGCAGGTCGGGCAGATGCTGCCACCCCTGCAACCAGGCTGGATTGACTTTGCAAAGGGAGTAGGTCCGTTACCTACCAACGGGGAGGCATTGCCGCTGGAGCTGTTTACCTTCGAAGGGTTCTCTTTTTTTCAGTTGGAAGACGTCACCGAAACGGAAACTATTCAGCAGTTACGGGAGGTCTTTGTTCACCTCCATTCCGATACCGAACCCATAATCTACCATCGGTTCGAGTCGGCCCTGCGGAATCTCTGCGGCCAGCCCGACCTTCAGATCGGCATTATACCCATGCCGCAGGTGAACGGCCATTTTGTGTATCCGCCCAACAGCAAAAGCCGGAGCATTTTTCTCCAGTATGCGGGTGCTTCGGGTATGGATTACAAGAATCCTATGGCACAGGCAATGGTCCGGAAGCTAACCGGTAGTTCGGTGCCTTACCTGTTCCCTGACCTGAGCGGATTACCCGAACCGGTGCAGGAGGCCCTGGTTGGGAAAGGCATCCGAAGTTTCATGCTATATCCCATCGGGTCGGCCAATGAAGTACTGGGCATACTGGAAATGGGTAGTCCGCAGCCCTTCGCCCTAAACGACGATATGCTGACTAAAATTGAGCGCATTCTTCCCCTTATTCAGGAATTGCTGCGCTATCAACTCAATCAGTTCAACACGAATCTGGAACAGCTTATACGAAAAAAATTTACACCCCTGCAACCCGCCGTCGAGTGGAAGTTTTACGAAGCAGCCTGGTCTCAACTTAATCAGGAACAACGGGCTGGCGGCCTGAACGAAGCCATTCCGGTACGGTTTCCGGCGGTGTATCCGCTCTACGGAGCGGTCGATATCCGTAACTCATCGGTTGAGCGGCACAAGGCTGTTCAGCAGGATCTGGCTCGGCAGGTAGCCGCTGTAGAAGCTATTTTTTCGCTTCCCGAATTTCCCTCGAACTGGTCTCGTCCGGAAAAGCTCAGGGACGAAAATTTCGAATGCCGCCATAAACTGATGGCCGGACTCTTGCCCGAAGATGAACAGGAGGTATCCCTTTTTTTAACTGAAGAGGTGAATGCCTATTTTCGGTATTTACAGCCGCTTCAGCCACTGCTCGAACTGCCGATTCAACAGTATTTCGCACAAACCGATCCAGTAACGGGGCTTTTTAATCAGGCTTTGAAACGCTACGAACGAAGCATGGACTGGCTCAATGCCGCCGTCAATGAATACATCGACGAGGAAGAGAAGAATCTGCAAACAATCTATCCGCATTACTTCGAACGCTACCGGACCGATGGCACGGAGTACTCGATCTATCTCGGTCAATCCATCGCGCCCGATATGCCCTTCACCCCCGGCATTCGGCTGCGGTTGTTACAGTGGCAGTTGACCTCTATGGTTGAGGTGGCTCATCTGACGCACCGGCTCCTGTCGGGTCTGCCGCTCCCGTTGCAAACGACTCAGCTGATTCTGGCCTATGCCCAGCCCGTCGACATTAGCTTCCGGCAGGACGAGCGCCGGTTCGATGTAGAAGGTTCGTACAGCATTCGCTATGAAGTGCTGAAAAAACGGATCGATAAAGCATATATAGAAGGAACGCAGGAGCGGCTCACTCAACCCAACACCATTGCAATTGTGTACAGTCATTTATCTGAAGTAACGGATTATCTGCCGCTTATTGCCGATATGCAGGCTAGTGGGGCACTGCTGCCCGAGCTGGAATACCTTGACCTTGAGCCCCTACAGGGCGTGGCTCACCTGAAAGCACTGCGCGTTCATATCAACTACACTGACTCCGCACAATGATGAGAAAAACGGAGACAGTAATGTATTTGCTTAGTTGCTTAGTTGGTTTGATAGGCCACCCGACAAGCGTTTCGGGGCAGTCGGTTCCGGCTGATTCCATTCGGCATCGGGTTGTGCTCATTGGCGATGCCGGTCGGTTACGAAATGGTAAAAACCCCGTTGTCGATGCCGTACGGGCTCGTTATGATTTCTCAAATTCCCGAACGACGCTCCTCTACCTCGGCGATAATGTGTACCCGCATGGGGTTTCCGACGAAAGCAGTCCCGATTATACGACAGAGGCCGCCATCCTGCGGTATCAGATAAGCCCCGGCTTGTGGTCCAGAAATGGGGCTAAATCGTCCAGAGTCTTATTAATACCTGGTAATCATGACTGGGGTCAGGGCAGTACTGACGGCTGGGAGCGGATTGTTCGGCAGGGTAGGTTGATCGATAGTCTCAACGTGCCGAATATCCGTCTGCTTCCGGCGGATGGGTGCCCCGGCCCGGAAGAGATTACCCTAAGCCCAAGCCTGCTGTTAGTCATTCTGGATACGCAGTGGTGGCTTCATCCCTACTCAAAACCGGGTCAGGATTCGGACTGCGCCTGCAAGAGTCAGGATGAAGTCATTGCCCGGCTGTCGGATATTGCGTATCGGAACAAGGGAAAGGCCATTATTGTGGCCACGCACCATCCCTTTCGTAGCTACGGGATTCATGGCGGGTACTACACCCTCAAGCAGCATATTTTTCCGCTGACGGAGTTTTCATCGAAACTGTACATTCCGTTGCCGGTTATTGGCTCCATCTACCCGCTGGTGCGCGGAGTGTTTGGCAATATTCAGGATTTGCCGAATCCGACCTATAAGCACATGGTAGAGGTGATGGAGAAAGCCGTGGCACCAGCGCCCAATGTGGTGTTTGTGTCGGGCCACGATCATGCCATTCAACACATTGTCGACGGGTCGCGCAACTACATTGTGAGTGGTTCCGGCATCAACCGCGAGCGAGTGAAAAACGGGACGCTGGCCCGGTTTGTGAGTGGCGAATGGGGGTATGTGCTGCTGGATGAGCTAACGAATGGGACACTAAAAGCGACTTTCTACACCGTCGATGAAGCCGCTGCGGCCACCGAAGCCCATGTCGCCAGACTTTTCGCCGTTCCACCCATGGGTGATTCAACAACGTCAATGGTGAAAACGCCAATTTGGCAGGATAGCGTACAAGTAGCTATTGCCCCGGCCTACGATAGCGTTGGCTCCATTCATCGTCTATTATTTGGTGCCAATTATCGGAAAGAGTGGGCTACCACCGTAAAGTTGCCCGTCTTCGACCTGACCCGTACTCAAGGTGGCTTTAAAATTTTGCAGCGGGGGGGCGGTCAGCAGACAAAGTCGCTGCGGCTGGAAGATGCCAGCGGGAAGGAATGGGTGTTGAGGAGTATCCAGAAAGACCCGGCCGGGGCGTTGCCCGCTCCGCTGCGCGAAACCATTGCCAAAGATGTGTTGCAGGATGAGATTTCGGCTGGTCACCCGTTTGCGCCCCTGGTAGTCCCCACACTGGCGGAAGCCGTCGGCCTACCCCACGCCAATCCGAAGCTCGTGTATGTTCCCGACGATCCGGCGCTAGGCATCTATCAGGCCGATTTTGGCAAGACCGTTTGCCTCTTCGAAGAGCGAAATCCCGGTGATGGCAAGTCCATCAGCACCATAAAAGTCCTCGACGCCCTCGAAAAGGATAATGACGACCGAATCGATCAGCGTGCCGTTCTGCGGGCCCGCATGCTCGATCTCTTCATTGGCGACTGGGACCGCCACGAAGACCAGTGGCGCTGGGGGAGCCGGAAAACAGCCAATGGTAAAATTTATTATCCCATTCCCCGCGACCGTGACCAGGTGTTTTTCCGGGCGGGCGGGTTATTTCCGGCTATAGCCTCGGTGCCCTGGCTACAACCCAAATTTCAGGGTTTCACGACCAAACTGGGTAATATAAACGGGTTCATGAACAACGGCCGGTTCTTCGACCGGCTCTTCATGCACGAACTTAGCGCCGATGAGTGGATGGTCGAAATTGCCGACCTCCGCGATTTGCTGACCGACGAGGTGCTGCAACGGGCCATCAATCAACTTCCCGACACCATCCGGCAGGAATCGGGCAACCGGATTCTTGAAACGCTTAAAGTCCGGCGAGGCTGGCTGCTCGAAAAAGCGTTGGAATATTACCGGTTTCTGGCCAAAGCGGTCGACATTCCCGGTTCGGATAAAAAAGAACTGTTTCGGGTGCAGCATATCAACGACGATCAGTTGATCGTTTCGGTATTCAAAATAACCAAGGATGGGTCGGTTGGACCGCAACTGTACAGCCGCACGTTCGATGCGTCGATTACGAAAGAGATTCGGCTGTACGGCCAGAAAGGCGACGATCGTTTCGAAGTGAGCGGCTCGGAAGCGGCCAGCATCGTCGTTCGGCTGATCGGCGGAAAAGGCGAGGATACGTTTAGTGTAGAGGGCCATCCTGGGAAACCGCTGATTTATGATCTGAGTACAGAAGCGAACATACTACCGGCTCCCCACCTGGCCCATTTGCATCTGTCGACTGATAAAGCCGTCAATAAATACGACCCCCATGTGTTCAAATATGACAGGTTGCTGCCCCTCGCAACCATCGGCTATAATCTGGATGATGGGTTGCTGCTTGGCGTGGGGGGGCAATGGATAAAACAGGGCTTTCGAAAAACACCCTATGCGTCGATGAACCGCCTGATGATCAGCCGGGCGCTGGCTACCGAAGCGATTTCGATTAAGTACGATGGGATTTTTACCGATGCTATTGGTAAGAATGACTTGTGGATAAATGCGTCGGTCAAAGCACCCGACAATGTGACCAACTTCTTTGGTCCCGGCAACGAAACTATCTTTGAGAAAGAGCGCCGAATTCGCTACTACCGGACCCGCTACGATCTGATCAACTTCGCTGTGCTACTTAAACGGGATGTTGGTGCCCACATGCAGGTATCGGTGGGGCCGGTTTTTCAGCACTTCAGTTTGGACACCGATGAAAATAAAGGACGCTTTATTGAGCGTTATGTCAACCAACTGCCTAATTCGGAGAAGTTTCTGAGACGGGAAAGCTACGGCGGGCTGCAGGCTGGGTTGCAGATTGATCAGCGCAACAGACCTGTGCAGCCGTCCCGAGGGTTCTATTGGAACACCAATTTGCTGGGAATGCAGGGCTTTAGTGAGCAAGCGAATCACTTTACGCAACTACGGTCGGAGCTGGCGGTATACACCAGTTTCAGTCAGGCGGCTAATTTTGTATTGGTCAACCGGGTTGGTGGAGGACTGACCTATGGTGATCCGGCGTTTTATCAGTTACTTTATCTGGGCGGACAGGATAACCTGAGGGGCTTTCGAACGTATCGGTTTGCCGGAAACAACCTATTTTATTACAATCTGGAAGCTCGATTAAAACTGTTCGATTTTCAGTCGTTCCTCTTTCCGGGGAGCGTAGGCTTATTAGCGTTCAACGACGTTGGACGGGTATGGCTCAAAGGCGAAAATTCGAAAAAATGGCACAACGGCTATGGAGGTGGCCTGTATGTAACCCCCGCCAGCCTGTTGCTGGTAACGGCCTCCGTTGGCTTCTCGGACGAAGGGGCGCTGCCATATGTGTCGCTGGGTTTCCGATTCTGATATCAACCGTTCTCTTATGACTGCTAAACTTGTACACCAGATTGAGACCCACATCGTTCAGGCGTTCGGCGATAATCCCCGGCCCGATCTGACGTATCATACCCTCGCCCATACCCGGGAAGTTGTTCTCGCCGTGGAACAACTGGCCAAGCATTATAAACTGGATGAAACGGAGGATTTGGTCGTGCTGGCGGCTGCCTGGTTTCACGATGTTGGGTACCTGAGCGGCTCGCCCGAGAATCATGAGGAACGAAGCGCCGAGCTCGCTGCCCAGTTTCTGATGGAGCAGGGAGTATCTGTGGGAATCATTGAGCAGGTGAAAGGCTGTATCCGCGCTACCAAACTGCCACAGTCGCCACGAAACCGGCTGGAAGAGATCCTTTGCGATGCCGACATGTTCCACCTAGCCAGTGACGACTATAAGGACAAACAAAAATTACTCCGCAAAGAGAAGGAGAACCTGACGGGCGTGGCTATTTCGGGAAGCGAATGGCGGCAAAAGAACATTGCGCTGCTCGAAACGCACGAGTACTTCACCAAATATGCCCGAAACCATTTGCAGGAAGGGCAGGGAGATAATCTACGCCGGTTGAAAGAAAAGCAGGCTGAAAAGAACAGTGATAGTAAGCCGGAAGCCAAAACGGCTGCGGTCGTAAGTCCGCAATCAGTTGTAAACCCGGAAGTAGCCGCGACAGAGCCAGCAACAGACAAGAAAAAGAGCAAGGACAATAAATCTGACCGGGGCATTGAAACCATGTTTCGGACAACCTCGTCCAATCACTTGCGGCTGAGTGAAATTGCGGATAGCAAAGCTAACATCATGATTTCGGTGAACTCGATCATGGTGTCTATTCTGGTGTCTATTCTTCCGCGCCGGATCGAGGAGAACCCTAACCTGATGATGCCGACTGCCCTGTTCCTGACAACATCTGTGTTGACAATCGTTTTCGCCATTCTGGCTACCCGCCCAAACGTTACACAAGGTACATTCAGCCACGAAGACATTCTAGAGAAGAAAGGGAATCTGCTGTTCTTTGGCAATTTCCACCGCATGAGTCTGGGAGAATATGAGTGGGGCATCCAGGAACTAATGCAGGACAGCCGTTACCTCTACGACACCATGACCCGGGACATATATTATCTGGGCCTTGTCCTAGCGAAAAAATACAAGCTTCTGCGGGTTGCTTACACCATTTTTATGTTTGGTTTTGTAACGTCCATTCTGGCGTTCCTGACCGTATTCCTGTTCTTCAGCAAATGATACAAGTAGTAGGGTAAAATTTAATGAAGACAGCCGCCGGCCAGAGACTATGCCCAATGCGTATTACTCCGTCAGTGAGCTTCCTGTTTAAAAATTATCTCGTTTCCCAAATCATGTACGCTTCCCCTGCACCAAATTCAGTACGGTCGGCGGGGAGTTCAATGAAGGCGTCGGCGGCTAACAGGTTGGCAGAGTCAGCGGAACCGGAGCCGGGTAGAGGGTGGGCCAGCGTACGCCCGTCGGGTTCGGATGTTAACCGGACGGGTAAGAAATAAGTGATGGCTGGTTTAAACACAACCTGTTCGGCTAGTTGAGCATAATGCGTTGCCTGCGTTTGTAACCCAAGCGAGGCTCGAAGGTATGGCAGCACATATCGATACGCACACAACACCGTCGATACAGGGTTTCCGGGCAGTGCAAAGACGGTTTTCGTCGGGGTTGTGCCAAACCAGAGTGGTTTCCCCGGTCGTTGTTCAATCTTGTGAAAGTGCTTCTGCACGCCCAGTTGCGCCAGAACCGCAGGGACAAAGTCCGCCTTTCCGGCGGAGACACCCCCGCTCAGAATCAACACATCATTAGCTGCCAGAAGACCGTCGATTTGGTTGGCCAGAATAGTTTCATCATCAATAATGTGGTGCAGAGAGGCATCAATACCCAACGAGCCCAGAGCCGCCCGGAGCATGTACGTATTCGAACGGCGAATCTGGTAGGGCAGGGGCGTATCGGCAATATCGACCAGTTCGTCGCCGGTAGAGATCAGCGCCACGCGGGGCAGGGTCGTTACGCGTACCGTAATCTGCCCGACCGAAGCGGCTACCGCTAGTTCAGATGGACCAAGGCGCATTCCTGGCGACAATAGCTCATCGCCCGTCTGCCGGTCCGTTGCCTGGGGGTGAATATGCTGACCCGGCTGTACATCGTCAATCGTAATGGTCGCCTGTCCATCGGTAATGTCCACATCTTCATACCGAATGACCGTATCCGCACCAGTGGACAACATGGCCCCTGTCATTATTTCCAGACAGCTGTTGGCTTCTGACAGCGTTTGCTGGGGCTGACCGGCGCGCTGGATACCCGTCACAGTGAACGTGCGCTGGCCGGCTGAATAGTCAGCAAACCGA
The DNA here is from genome assembly GCF_026391055.1 of Spirosoma sp. GTDB lineage: Bacteria > Bacteroidota > Bacteroidia > Cytophagales > Spirosomataceae > Spirosoma. The sequence goes on from NZ_JAPLET010000020.1 coordinate 332,842, forward strand.
ATGGCGATACCATCCATCGCTACCCTGTCAAACGGCGGAAAATCGCGGTCGGCCCGGACGGCTTCGCGGAGTACCCGGCCGTTGGCGAGCGGTAGGGGTACCGTTTCGGCTGGGAGTGTCATTAGATGTTGTTGAGTGATGGCAAAGGCGTCGGCAACGGAAATCATAGTTGGTAAAGGCGAAAATGTCACGACAAGTTACGTCCAAAACAGACCATCCTACAAACGGCCCGCCACAGGATGGCAACAACAAAGCCTGACCACATCGATCTCAACCTGACGACTATGCAACGAATGAAGCCGCCGGGACATCGTTTAAATGACCGGCGGCTTCATTTGAAAATATAGTTTACGCACGTTACGCCAGGAATGGCGCCACAATGGCGGTCACCTGTTCACGAGTCAGCGGCTCATCGAAAGCCTCGGTGATGCCTTCCAGTGGTACCTGCCCATTCAATAAACTGGCGAGGTTGATTCCCTTTTGTACGACATTGTCTTCGCCCGCGTAAACGGCTGCAGCTGCCTGCGGCAATCCAGAAGGGCTGGCCAGCGGTATCCAGCCTTTCTGACCGCGCAGGTAACGAATACGGGCCGCGTGTGTCGCTTCGGTAGCATGAATCTGAAGGGCTGTTTCCAGAATCGGCTTGTCATTCATCAGATTCGGGGCTTGTCCTTTATAGGCCCGAACGCCCGTGTCTTCAAACGCCTGCGAAACGGCTGCAAAAGTCTGAAAATTAGAAAATGTGTCGGGGAAAGCACCCTTGGCAGAATAATCGAAAGCGGGTTTTGGAATCGCCTTATCGCCCAGCACTTTTTTGAGCAACTTGACGTGAAGTTCCTCATGCCGGCGAATGTATTCGAACGCCAGTTTATGCTGGTTCGGAATTAGGCCGGGCGTGTTGGTGCCAATTTCGTAAAAATCCGACTCAAGGTATTCGAGCAGGAGGGCAAAGTTCAGAACGTCCACTACGTTTTGTGGTAACTGACTGCTTTGTCCGTAGGCGTTCGTCAGAGCCGAAGCCATGATTGCCGGAGCCGCCAATGCCACCGTTTTACGGGTTATGGTACTGAACAGGCTCCGCCGGGATACGTGCTCCAGCCGGTCGAAAAATTCGCCGTCAACCTGTTGGAGTTCGGTAAAAATGGATTGTAAATTCATAATTGGTCAAACGGGTTAGGCTGCGACTGACGGCAGGTTGTGGGCATCAATAATTTCAAGGACATATTTTTGAGCAATCGGGACTACCTCAGCCGGTTCGAGTTTAATGAACAGGCCCTCGATGACGATATTGTCGCCGGAGAATGCCGTTTGATTCATGTACTCAATCTCGCGGATGATGGACACGTGCCGGGCTTCTACCGAAACAATCTTACCCGCCACTGCCAGGTTTTCGGGGTCGGTGAGGTACTTGCCGCCCCCGTTGTAAGCTGCCGTTCCAATTTCGGCAAACTTCCGGGAGGCCTCCAATACATCCGTACGCTCCTTAAAATTGATGTCGCTGAAATCCAGCGTCAGATCGGGGATACCGGCACTGCCTAAAGCGGCCCGGTAAAACGCCCGGTGCGTTACTTCGTGATTACGGAGATCCTGAAATAACTGCATTTCCATGGCGGTCATTCCTGCATAGGGATTGGCCAGTACTAACTCATAGAAACGGGATTCGATCTGTTCCAGCACAAAGGCATAATTAAGAATGCCAAGATCACCTCCGGGCAGTGTAATTACATCGCCCGGTACCCGTCCGCCATTCGGACTAATGTCGGGGGTAGCCGTCGAACAGGCAGTCAGCAGCCCACCCGTAACGGCCGCAGCGGTGGCTGTGCGCAGAAATGCACGCCTGGGAGTGCTGAGCTCCAAAGGTGTTTTAAGGTTGTTCATGAAACTGTTTTTCATTGAGTAAAAGATGAAAAAAATAGAACTGTAGCTTTGTCATCCTGTAATACTAGGAGTTTGGCTGTAGGTTGTAAACTAGTGAGGTAAAGGCCGTAAGAACTAAAAAAGAGTCGCCACCGGCCGACCTCTTCTGGCGTATCACGTCACCGGTTACACAATCCTGAGCAGGAGCGTTTACCTTTGCCTTATCTGTTTTCTTTAAAAGCTATGAACTCATTTACGCACCTCAATGCAGACGGCAACCCGGCCATGGTCGATGTGGGTGCCAAGACGGTTACCCGCCGGACGGCCCGCGCTCAGGCAATCGTTACGCTCGGCCCCGCCATTATGCAACACCTGAATGGAGCTGATATTGCTACCAAAAAAGGTCCGGTCTTTCAAACAGCCATCATTGCCGGAACCATGGCTGCCAAACGCACCGACGATTTAATTCCACTTTGCCATTCGCTTGGTCTGGATAACTGTCAGATTACCATTACGACCGATGGGGATGACGCTATTGTGAGTTGTTTAGTGTCGACGGAAGGAAAAACAGGCGTGGAGATGGAAGCACTGGTGGGGGCGTCGGTAGCAGCCCTGACGATTTACGACATGTGCAAAGCCTTTTCGCACGACATAATCATCAAAGAAACCAAGCTGATGGAAAAAACGGGTGGTAAACGGGACTTTCACCGTGAGTAAGTCCGACGTGGATTCGTCCGACGTGGATTCGTCCGACGTGGATTCGTCCGGCGTGGATTCGTCCGGCGTGGATTCGCCCGGCGTGGATTCGCCCGTTGCTCTTAACCTGAACGGACTTATCCTGACGGGGGGGCGGAGTACCCGGATGGGGGAGGATAAGTCCATGCTGAATTACCACGGCAAATCCCAGCGCGAACACCTGACTGAGTTGCTCAAACCCTATTGCCAAACGGTTTTCTGGTCAGTCAATGCCGATCAGGCGGGTGACCTTGCTGGAGCAAATCAGCCGATAATTGTTGATGTATACGATTTGGTCAGCCCATTGAATGGCATACTGTCGGCCTTTCAAACCGACCCGTCGGCGGCCTGGCTGGTAGTGGCCTGTGACATGCCATTGCTGACAGCCTCGTCCATCGACGCCCTGCTGGCGAATCGCGCACCGGATAAAATGGCGACCGTTTTTTACGATTCGGATGGACAACTGCCCGAACCGTTGCTGGGGATTTATGAATCGGCTTTCGGGCCGATTTTTCAGCGGGCGTTTGCTCAGGGAGCCGTTTCGCCCCGGCAGCTTCTCCGGCAAAATGACGTGCAGATCATCTCCGTGCCGGATCGTCGCGAACTGGTGAACATCAATGATCCCGAAGCCAGGGCGGCTCTGAAACAACGCAGTTAACTTCCTACTTATATATATTGATTTAAGAATAAAACTCCGTGAATCTCTAAGTTTCTCCCGGTCCGCCGGTACGGTGCATCTCTATGAGAAAAATCAATAAACTACTTCTTGCAGCTGGTTCTTTACTTTTGAGTGGAGGAGCCTCGGCCCAGCGAGCAACACCCTCGCCCGAATTGCAAAACTTCACCGAGCAGCGCATCCGGCATCAGAAAACCCTTGGCCTTACCCTCGGCAGCTACGCGCTGGCTAACATTGCCGTTGGGGCCGTAGCCGCCGGACAAACCTCAGGCGAGACGAAGTATTTTCATAAAATGAACGTGTACTGGAACCTGGTCAACCTCGGCATTGCCGGGTTTGGACTGCTCGGTTCACGCAAAACGCTGGTCGGTTCTGAAACACTGGCCGATGCGGTGAAACAGCATGAGAACATGAAGAAAATCCTGTTGCTCAACACCGGTCTTGACGTCGCTTATGTTGTGGGTGGTGCTTACCTCCGGGAACGGGGCACTAATCAGCCCGACAAGGCCGACCAACTGCGGGGTTACGGTAAGTCAATTATGTTTCAGGGCGGGTTTCTTTTCGCGTTTGATCTGGTCAACTACTTCATTTTTAAGAACCGGGGCGATAAACAGGAACGATTGCTCCTCTCTGCCACCCCCGATGGTATCGGTGTTGTCTTGCCTGTTCGGTAGATGGGGCTGAACTAAAGAAAATGAGGGGCTGTTATGCGATAATTTACTAATCGCAACTAGCCTATGACAGCTCATTTATCGCTTTTTCAACCATTCATCGACTCGGCCATTAACGTATGTCAACAGGACCCTGAAGCAATTGGTCTGGCAGCGGGTGGTTCGTGGGCATCGGGTGAACTGGATGCTTACTCCGACCTGGATCTGGTGCTGCTTCTCAGCCGAAAAGTGGCACCAGACGTAGAGCAGATGCAGGCGTATGCGTCCCGGATCGGTCCTTTGCTGGCATCGTTCCGGGGCGACCACGTGGGTGAGCCGCGCCTGCTGATTGCCTTGTATGAATCTCCCTTGCTGCACGTGGATATCAAGTTTCTGACACTCGATGAGTTCTACGAGCGGGTGGAGAATCCGGTCATTCTATGGGAGCGAGATGAACAGCTAACGTCGATTATGGAGAAGTCGGTAGCTGTATATCCTCCGTTCGATTTTCAATGGACGGAAGATCGCTTCTGGGTTTGGATGCATTATGCCGCGCTTAAAATTGGCCGGGGCGAGTTTTTCGAAGCGATGGATTTTTTGTCGTTTATTCGCGACAGGGTGCTGGGGCCGCTGCTGCATCTCAACTACAACGGACAGCCAAGAGGAGTGCGACGTGCCGAAACGACATTTACGTCAGACGAGTTAGATCGGCTGCTAAAAACCGTTGCCAGCGCGAACCGGGTAAGTCTGTGCCTGAGCCTGACCGAAGCCATGAACCTATATGAAGAATTACGGGACAAACTGGCGCCGGTTACGTTAATTAAAAATCGAAAAGCACAGACAATCGTTACAGAGTATCTGACCACTATTCATCAGTAATCATGATTAATCAGGATGAAGTTTTTCTTCGGGAGGCCATTCAGCTCGCCCGCGAAGGGATGACAACCGATCAGGGCGGGCCGTTTGGCGCTGTCATTGTTCGCGATGGACAAATTGTTGGAAAGGGCTTTAATAGGGTCACCTCGACCAACGATCCAACGGCCCATGCCGAAGTGGTAGCCATTCGCGATGCCTGCCATAACCTGGGCACCTTTCAACTGGATGGCTGTACGTTATATGCTTCCTGCGAACCCTGTCCGATGTGTCTTGGGGCCATTTACTGGGCGCGTCCGAGTCGTGTGGTGTATGCCGCCCAACATACCGACGCGGCCAATGTTGGTTTTGATGATCAGTTTATTTACGAAGAGATTGACAAACCGCACGAACACCGACACATACCCATGCACCAGCTCCTGCGCGACGAAGCCGAGGCTGTTTTCAAGGAATGGGTGGCGCTAGAAAAGCGAATTCCTTATTAACGTGTGAGACGTACCTGTAAATCTATGTATTCGTTCTCGGGCGAAAACCCGTACTTTTGCGATATAAATGGTCGCTGAGCAAAAGTAATTCCCCAAGCGACCCTCTAAACGGATTACGTCATGCCAGGAATGGAATTTTTCGGAGCGGCTGAGCGCACAGAGATCAACGATGTGCTCGAGACCGGCATCTTGTTTCGGTATAATCACGAAGCACAACGAAACAATATTTACAAAGCCCGCGAGTTTGAGGCCGAAGTGGCCAAACTAGTTGGCGCGAAGTACGCTCATGCCGTTTCGAGCGGGTCAACGGCGGCTTTATGTGCGATGGCTGCGGCCGGTATCGGTGCTGGTGATGAAGTCATCGTGCCGCCCTTTACCTACATTGCCACCATCGAAGCTGTACTGATGGTTGGCGCGTTGCCCGTTTTCGCCGACATTGACGAAACGCTTTGTTTAAGTGCCGAAGGTATTCGGAAGGCGATTACCCCCCGTACCAAAGGGGTTTGTCTGGTACACATGTGCGGACAAATGGCCGATATGGATGCCATCATGGCGGTCATCAACGAACACAACCTGGTGCTGGTCGAAGATGCCGGGCAGGCAATGGGTGCCAGCTATAAAGGTGTTTCGACGGGTTTATGGGGTAAAACCGGTGCCTATTCATTCGACTTTTTCAAGATCGCAACGGCAGGCGAAGGTGGCATCATGGTAACTAACGATGAAGTAGCCTACAAACATGCCGACTCGTATTCCGACCACGGCCACGACCACATTGGCAGCAACCGGGGCATGGAGCAACACCCCATTTTAGGGTTCAACTACCGCATCAGCGAATTACATGCGGCTGTTGGTCTGGTGCAAACACGCCGGGTGCCCGAAATCATCGAGAGCAACAACGCCCACAAAAGCCAGCTAATGGCAGCTCTGGGGCAGATTTCCGGTGTGGAGTTCGCCCGTATTCCCGACGCTGATGGCGATTCGGCTACATTTCTGAACATGCTCCTGCCCGACACGGAAACAGCCCAGCGGGTTGTCGCCGAAATGAACGCGGCCGGTATTGGTGGATTCAACTACTGGTTTACCAACATGTACCACTTCATTAACCAGTGGGATCATATAAAGGAAATGCGGACGGCGTCGACGCTGCCCATCGAAAAATTCGGTGCGCCCCAGGACTACAAAAATCTGGACATTCCTAACGCCCAGGCGACCATTGGCCGGCTGATTTCGTTCGGTATCCGGGCCACCTGGACATCGGAAGAAGTGGCAACCCTGGCGTCGAATATTGAAGCCGCCATCCGGAAAGCAACCCTGGTTGAAGCGTAACTTTTTTCAGCCACTACGGCTTAACGATACAATGGTAGCAACACAAACCACGCATAAAAATTTTAAAGGGGTCGAGAAAACTGTTTTCGGTCGGGGGAGTTTCTCGCAGCTCGACGAAATCATCGCGCCTGTCCGGACTGAAAACGAAGGCTATTTCGTCTTTCTGGTCGACAATTACTTCAAAGGTAAACCGCTTGAAGGACAGGTTCCGGCACATGCCGAAGATCTGACGTACTACATCAGCGTCGAAGAACACGAACCTACCACCGACCAGATCGATCAGCTTCGCGACGAAATTCTGGCGAAGAAGGGGCTTCCATCGGGTGTTGTCGGCATCGGTGGCGGCAGCATCATGGACATTGCCAAAGCCTTGTCGCTGATGCTCACCAACGAAGGCTCTTCCACCTTGTACCAGGGGCTTAATCTGATCAAAAAGCCGGGCGTTTACCACGCTGGCGTACCCACCATTTCGGGTACCGGTGCCGAAGTGTCGATGACAGCGGTATTGACGGGTCCGGTTAAAAAACTGGGTTTGAAGTGCGAATGGACGGTGTTTAACCAGATTGTGCTCGACCCCGAACTCATTGCCAGCGTACCCCGTAACTGGTGGTTCTACACGGGCATGGATACGTACATTCACTGTATTGAATCGGAGAATGGGCGACTGAACAACGCGTATTCACACGCTTTTGCCGAACAGTCCATGAAACTTTGCCGGGAAATTTATCTGGGCGAAAACTCAGGCCAGACCCCCGAGAACGACGATAAGCTAATGGTGGCGTCGATGATGGGCGGTTTAAGCCTGACTTATTCCGAAGTGGGCGTTTGTCACGCGCTCAGCTACGGCCTGTCGAAGATTCTGGGAACCCGGCATTGTTATGCCAATTGTTTGATCATGAACCACCTGGAAGATTATTATCCGCAGGGGGTTGCCGAGTTCAAAGAGATGGTCGCCTACCACCAGATAGACCTGCCGCAGGGCTTATCGAAAGACTGGAGTGATGACACCATTACCCAAATGGCGCACGTGTCGTACAACTTGCCGCACATGTGGTTACACGCCATCGGTGACAACTGGCAGGAAACCATCACCATCGACGTGCTGAAGGAGTTGTTTCGAAGACTGTAGATTAAAAGTTTTGCCACAGACCGGGCCGCCGGAGCGGATGCACGGAGGTTCATGGAGATACACTGAGATAGTAAAGAGAAAATAAATCTCTGTGCATCTCCTTTACTCTCTGTGCATCCGCTCCGGCGGTTCGGTCTGTGTCATAATCCCCTTACAATTATGTCCAAAAAAATCGTTCGCGTTGGCGACATTGAATGCGGTTCCGATGAGTTGTTTCTCATAAGCGGTCCCTGCGTTATTGAAGATGAAAAAATTATGATGACGGTAGCTGAGCAGCTCCGTGAAATCCAGGAGCGGCTCGGTATCAAGATCATCTACAAGTCGTCTTTCCAGAAAGATAACCGCTCCAGCCTGAACTACTACAACGGTCCCGGCCTGGAAAAAGGTATCAAGATTCTGGCTAAAGTAAAAGAGCAGTTCGGTTTCCCGTTGCTCACCGACGTGCATTACCCGGACCAGTGTGCTCCCGCTGCCGAAGTGGTCGACGTGCTGCAAATTCCGGCCTATCTGTGTATGCAGACAATGCTCGTAGTGGCAGCTGCCCAAACAGGTAAGGTTGTCAATGTGAAGCACGGACAATTCCTGGCACCGGAAAACATGAAGCACCCGGTTAAAAAAATTGAAGATTCGGGTAACGAGCAAATCATCCTGACCGAGCGTGGGTTTACGTTTGGTTACAATGATTTGGTGGTTGATCCACGCGCTTTCTATCATATGGCCCGCACCAACTACCCGGTAGTGTTCGACGTTACCCACGCCATTCGGAAGTACGGTATTCCGTCGGCCGATGCAAAAGGTGGGGCGCGGGAATACCTGCCCGTACTTGCTCGCGCCGGTGTGGCTGCTGGTGTAGATGGTCTATTTGTTGAAACCCACACCTGTCCTTCTGAAGCTCTCTGCGATGCTGCCAGCCAACTGGATATTCGCTATTTGGAAGAGTTCATGAAACCCCTCATCGAACTACACGCGGTTGAAGTAAAGTACCGCAACACTTTACCGGAATTGGCTTAAATGATGTAGAATATAGGTGAATTGAGTGATTTCAGCCCGTAATTAAGACTGCTGTTCTAAACGTGCTGACTTACGGGCTGAAACCTGTAGGTACAACATCACCCAATTCACCTATATCATACATCCTTCTCATGGTTGACATAGAAAATACCTTCACCGCTCTGGGCGGTCAATTTGTTACGCCCGCGGACGCGCTGACCGAAAAGCTTCGGTCAGTAAAGGCCATTGTCTTCGACTGGGACGGTGTCTTCAACAGCGGTATCAAGACCGAAGCGGGTAGTAGTTCGTTCAGCGAAGTCGATTCGATGGGAACAAATCTGCTCCGGTTCGGGCTTTGGTTACAGCATAATGGACATCTGCCGGTGGCCGCTGTGATCACGGGCGTAACCAATGGCTTGGCCGATACGCTGGTGGGTCGTGAGCATTTTCATGCCTGTTATTCGCAGGCTAAGCATAAAGTGGATGTGCTGGCCCATCTGCTCGAAGAGCACCAACTGGAACCAAAGGAGGTTGCCTTTTTCTTTGATGATGCCCTGGACCTTTCTGTGGCCGAAATAGTGGGTGTTCGCATTATGGTTCGCCGGCAGGCCAATCCTCTGTTCACGAACTACGTAAGTAAGAATGGCCTTGCGGACTATATCACTGGTAACCAGAGCGGGCAGTTTGCCGTTCGGGAAGGGTGCGAACTCCTATTGGGTCTTCTTGGCCAGTTCGACACCGTTATGGCCGAACGGCTTCGGTACAAGCCTGTATACGACCAGTACTATCAGCAGCGGCAGGCTGTCGAGCCAAGCTACTGGACAGTAGGCATGAATGGGCCAGAACCTAAATAGTCTGATTTATTGGTTTCCTGCTGCTAAAGCCTCTAATTCGTCAATTCGAGGATAGTCAATCCCATTAGTTACTTTTAGGCCATAGCTCGCTACTTCTTGAGCTTCAGTTTGGTATCCATTGATGGACAGAAAAGCAGCATAATCAAGGATAGCACTTACTGAGAAAGTATCGACGTCATAGTACCGGAAAATTGGTTGTCCGTCCCGGTTAAACTCATATTTCATTGCTTCCAACTGGGTTTTAAGGTCGTTGTAGTAACTTCCAGCTACATTCTGTTTAGTTGGTATTCTAACTGCTTCACGCAGGTTTACTATCTTTTTTATCAGGTCAAACTTCTCGTCATTGCCAGTTAAAACGTCATCATAGCGTAAAACTTCCTGTATCAAGTCGTTTTTGCTAAACTTATCAGGCAATTCCTTTAATAATACTTCTCTATCCCAACTAAACGCAAGCTTATAATAAGCCGTATAAGCATATCGTCTTTTTTCAAAAGCACGCTCTTTAAAATCATCAAAAGCTGCCAGGTGTTGCGCCCACTGACCCTGTTCGCCACTATATAGTTTCGATAAACCCAATACGGCTCCATAAATCATACGACTTACGTTTAGGAAAAACGTTTTTCTGCCGACGGCTACTTCTAACCTGTCTCGTATATCTTTATCCGTAAACCGATCTACTCCCCTTTTGAGGGCATCCACCATTTTTTGTTGGAAACCAATTGCTAGGACGAAGTAGTTACGTGCACGTTCATAATCGCTAATATCGCCATTACCGGGCCGTCCCCAAGTCCAGTAAAGTGAGCCTAGATTATGGTATACACTGCCTTGTTTTTCGGCTATTTTATCGACTTCATTTCGTACGTATTTCTCAACAATATGCTCGAATACATTGCTCTCCCCCACGTTATTGTAAATGTATTCTTTGACAATCACATCGGTTGACAGTGTAATTTCCTCACACTCTTTAAATTCACATTTACGTTGAAGGATTTTTCCTACAACGTCGTTTTGGCAGTCTATGTAATCAGTCTTGTTAGGTAATTTTTTGAAGTAATCAGCTGCCGCTCTAGCAAATTCTTCTGCTTCATCAAGGTGACTTTTTCCTAATAAAAACAGCACATTGGCAAGGCCCTTCTTCGCCTTTGCAATTAGTACTTCATCGGTTGTTATACTAATTGCAGACTCAAACTGTTCAATAGCCTGTTTATTATCACCAGCATCGAAGTGGTACTGTCCAGCATTTATAAAAAGTAGCGCAGCTTCGTTTTTCTCTAACTCACTCATGCTAAAAGATTTTTGTTCAGTTCTCATGACGTATGCAAGTGCATCGGCATGAGAAAGCAATAAACTAATTAATGTATTGTCTTTACCAAAAATTGCGTTGAACCGCTTGGCCAGTAAGTTAATAGCATAGCGGTAGCTGGTATCCAGCGTACCGTTTTTCACCTGGAGTTCTTTTATACACTCCTGCACCAGCCGGTGCATAGAGTACAAAGGCGGTTTAGCGGATTCATCATATCTACCCAATGACAAACGTTCAATATAGTCAAGGGTGTCTTCAATATCAACATTGTGTTCGTAAAGTGATAAAACGGGCAGATCATCTGGGGCAAAACAGACCAAAATATTAATTAAATGCTTTAGATCGCCCGAAAGGGTTTGATAGGATACATCTATGGTTGTAAGTAAGTTTCGATCTGTATCATAATCTTCTTTCTCAATTTTTTTAAATCCTTCACTCCAAGCCTGATAAAAAATTGCAAATCTATTTGGGTTGTTTATCTCCAATATGCGGGCCTTTGCAATACTAACTGCCAGCGGAAGCCCTTGGAAAATACGAACTTGCTCAAGTGAGCTAACTGTTATTTTCCGTTTAGGATTCTCAGATTTTTCCAGGTAAGCTTTTACTGATTCATCGGTCCATTTTTCTAGGTATAGCGGTTGGAAAGGGTATTTTACTTTGCTCCGTATAACCCAGCTTTTGTTTCGGCTGGTGAGTAGTAAATGACCTTTAGTAGTGGTCTGCGGAAGGTACTTTTTTGCATATTCTTCAAACGTAACAGGTTCAGGACCAAAGCGGGTGTTCATGTCTGTATCCATTGCGTTGTCGAATACAATTAGCCAAGACTGGTCTTTCAATTCTTTGAACAATTCCTTGATCACACCAACGTTACCAATAGCGTCACCAGTACCTGCTTTTGCCAACCATTTTGAGACTGTATTTTTGCTAAAAACTTCTTCAGCTAGTTCAATCAATTCATTTTCAACTTTATTTGTGTCAGCGTCGATCCACCAGATAATGTCATATTTTCGGCTGTCGGTTTTCTGCTGTTCATCCAGAAAAATAGAATATACAACCTGACGTGCCAAAAATGACTTTCCCATACCCGGTTCGCCAACTATGCAAATCTTGTGATTGTCGGAAATTTTCTCATTTACATTATCCTTCGTAATAGCTAACGCGTTATTTATGTACTTTAAATCCGCATTAAAATAGCAAGATTGTGCATATTTAAAAGCTTCTTTGTCAACGTTTTGTATTAGCTTTGCTAAGCCTTTTTTGCTACGTCCAGAGAGTAATTCATCTAATTTTGTTTCACATCTTTCTAGTGTCTCCTTCTCCAGAACCTGCCCTACTAGCAGAATGTCTACTATATTAGCGATTTTTATCGATAATATATATGTTTTATCAACAGTTTCTCTTAAGGATTTTAATAGAAATTGAGTACTTTCCGTATGGACATTATTCTCCTGTCTAAGGACTTTAATTTCGTTCTGTATTTTATTGATTAAATTTTCTCTAAGCTCATTTATTAATCGATTGTTCTCTTTTACCTCAGCCTGTATGTTTTCCCAAATCCAAATTTGAAACGCTGTTCGCTCTTTGTCATTATCTTTATCCTTTAATGCTTCTTTAAAAGCAAGGTCAAAACAAAGTGGTAATTGATTGTTGAAGAATTCTTTAAGTCGATTCCAGACAGGATGGTCATCGTTTCGTTTTTCTCCACTAGGTAAGTAACTGGTATAAATAAATAATTTGTCTGTTACTTCTTTTAAATTGTCAACAGGGTTTTCTAGAATTTTTTTTTCGTTTTGATTAATTTCAAAATAACTTTTTAAGTCTCCCTGCATAGTGTTCAGCACCTCTTCAACTGTGTCGATATCACTAGAAGTGAATTCTGAATATGTTTCAAATTTTCCTAAATTTAATTCGTTTTTTAATTGTTCGATGAATAATTTCTTTATCCAGCCAACAGATTGAATAGCAGATTTTGCGATTAGGTGTTCCAGATCATGATTCAATTTGCCAGGATGTGGTTCCTTTATAGTATGTTTAATTTTTTCAAATGTAATTGATTCTGCTACTTTATTAAGTATGTTTGGAGCTACTGCTGAAATTAGGGTGCTGCCTATTGCTAACACAATTTTAGATCCGGGTAGATCAATCTTATGTACGTCGGTAAGTACTTTTTGTACCTCAGAATTTGATAAGCAAGTGAGTACACCAGATGCGAGTACATTTAATGTATTTTTTATCATTTCAATTGGGTGGTGCTGATTTACTTCTAAGGTAGACTTTTTAATGAAAGAAGGATCTTCTATTTATAATACGGTAAGTATCAGGTATCAACTGTGGTGCTTCTGTTAATGTAGTGATTCCAGAGTCCATATAACCGGGTAGAGTCAATAGAATCGGATGGGATTATAAAGGATAAATTGCGGCTATTTTGTATATTTGACATTTCTTTAATAGCAAATGATTATTGGCATTATCCCCTCCCGTTACGGCTCAACACGCTTCCCAGGCAAACCCCTACTTGACATTCTTGGAAAAACTATGCTCGAGTGGGTTATTGAACATTCCCTGAAAGCAACTTCACTGGATAAACTGGTTGTGGCAACGGATGACGAGCGTATTGCAGAAGTGGCGCGCCGAACCGGAACTGAAGCGGTTATGACGCGTACAGATCATACCAGTGGTACAGACCGCTGTTGGGAAGCGTACAGTCGTCTTATCGAAAATGGATCAGTGCCTGATGATTCGACCAACTATATTATCAACATCCAGGGAGATGAACCCTTTCTTGATTTTAATCAGATTGAAGAACTGACCACTATTCTGGATGGAACGATTGAAATAGCCACTCAAATGACAACGGCTGAGACAGCGGAGTCTTTGCACGACCCTAAGGAGGCTAAAATTATTATCAACGCTAACAATGAAGCCCTGTATTTTAGTCGTCTGGCTGTGCCCTATTTAGCGGGTATAGATCCATCGGAGTGGCATAAGCATTATCACTATCATCGGCAGGTAGGTATGTACGTGTACCGTGCTGATGTGCTGGATAAAATTACACAACTTCCTCCTTCGGGCCTGGAAATGGCCGAGTCCTTGGAGCAATTACGCTGGCTGGAAGCTGGTTATACAATTAAATTAGTAGAGACTAACTATCATAGCTATTGCGTTGACGAACCGGGCGATGTTGAAAAAATCCTTCAGATTTCATCTGTTGCATCTCGGTTTAATGCTAAAGATGAGCATGCAATAACACAGTCAGTAAAGCATTGATGTTCGATGGTTAGAAAGATCGTATTTATCACTTATTGAGAACCGCCTTCATCACTAATTCAGCAAAAGTCGTTGTACACCAAAAGTTCGCTATCTTTTTCTGAAGAGTTGTTGTAATGTCATCACACCATATCGTCCGCGAAAAGCAGGAACCGGCCCTGCTGATTGCCAACGGCGAAGCCTGTAGTGCCGAGTTGTTAGGGCAGCTTCTGGAATGGAGCCCAACGGTAGTCGTGCTCGATAGTGCTATCTGGCGGGTGCTCGAACTGGGTATTAAAGTGGACGTGCTCTTAGGTGACTTCGACCACGACCTGGACCTAGACACCATTCGGGAGCAGCAATACCCGCTGGAAATTGTTCACACGCCCAACCAGGACAAAACTGATCTTGATAAAGGGATCGAGTATTTGATCGAGCGGGGATATCCGGCGGTCAACATCGTTTGGGCCACCGGCCGGCGGGCAGACCACAGCCTGACCAACATGACCAACATTGTCCGATATAAAGACCAGATTCGTATCGTGATGATTGACGACCACTCGAAGGTTTTTCCGCTGGTCGGTCGGTTCGAGAAATGGTACGAAGCCGGAACGCCCATCTCCCTAATTCCTGTGGGCACCGTAACGGGCTATACCTCAGAGGGGCTCAAATACGATCTTCAGGACGCCACGCTCACACTCGGCTACAACACCAGCAGCAGCAACGAAGCCGCACAGGACGGGTTCGTTCGTGTTGAAGCCCAAACTGGCGATCTGCTCATCATGGAGTGCTGGGACTAAATAAGCAGATAAACTATAAAGTCCTGTAAGATAGATGTAACTCCTTATTTTGGTGTGCCTCAGACAAGACAGCAAACTTGAACATATCGCCGGAAAAACGGTTCAAGGGGCATGGCATCAACCAAAACTGCGATTTATACGGCCTTAGGGGCTAATCTGGCAATAGCCGTCACCAAATTTATAGCCGCTGGCGTTACTGGCAGCTCCGCCATGGTTTCGGAGGGGATTCACTCACTTGTCGACACGCTCAATGAGGTATTGCTGCTCCTGGGTATGAAACGAAGCCAGAAACCGGCCGATGCCAAACGGCCCTTCGGCTACGGACGGGAACTGTACTTCTGGTCGTTTGTGGTTTCGCTGCTCATTTTTGCCGTAGGGGGTGGGGTTTCGTTTTACGAAGGAATAACCCATTTACAGCATCCAAACCCAATTGAAAACCCGCTCTGGAATTACATCGTGCTGGGTATAGCCATCGTGCTGGATGGTATCTCCATGGTAACGGCTTTTCGAGCATTCAATGCGCAGCGGGGCGATCAGCCGTTCTGGTCGGCGGTGAAAGAAAGTAAAGACCCCGCTACGTTTGTGGTGCTATTTGAAGACGTGTCCGATGTGCTTGGCCTTATCATCGCCTTCCTGGGCGTTTTCCTTGGGCATCAGCTGAACAACCCCTATCTGGACGGTATCGCGTCTATTCTGATCGGTATTTTGTTGATGGCCGTTTCTGTGTTGCTAGCCCGCGAAAGCCGTAGCTTACTGATGGGAGAAGCCGCTTCTCCCGCCATTGTTCAACAAACGATAACGCTGACAGAGGCCGATGCCGACGTAGTCAAAACGGTGAACGCGTTCACGTTTCAAATGGGACCGGAAGAGGTTGTGCTGATTCAGCGGGTTGCTTTCCAGCCAGAGCTTAAAACAGATGCCATTGTCGACGGGATCAACCGGATTCGCCAAACGATTCAGGCGGCCGAGCCCTCGGTCAGGCAAGTGTATATTGAACCGGTTACGCTGGGTTAATCCTGGCCTCATTGTTTGCGATGACATTACCATTTAGCTGCGTTTTGTATGGTCCGTTTCTTGCAACTGACAGCGCCATAAGGATTTCGTCTCTATTAGCGAAGGAGAATGATTCGGCCGCTCAACTTACGGCTCAGACTGTCGGAAATGGGCCAATTAAAGGTATCATGAAGATTGATCGTATAGAGATAAACACCACCCGGAAGCAGGTTGCCGACACCGTCGCGCCCATCCCATATACACTCATTTAAACCAATGCGGGGAGACAGGCTTATCCGTCGCATGAGTTGACCAGCCAAATTCAATAACTGAATGGTCAGGTTGGCCGGGGCTTTTTCGCCGGCTAGGTGAACTGAAAAGAGGGTCCTGTCGCGGAACGGGTTTGGGTAAACGGTAAGGTTTGTTAGGTGCCGGTCATTGACGACCCGAAAACTTATCTGATAAGGTACTGCCGGATTTCCAACCACATCTCGGCCAGTAGCTAGCAACCGGTAATTTCCTTCGGCCAGCAGGGGCGAGGTATACCGTATTCCGAATTCATTCGTTGCAGTTGCCGGCTGAATAATGGAGCCGTGCCAGTTCAGCCGGTCAAAACCAGTCTTTTGTCCCGGCCCCTGCAAGTATAAGTCTACACCCAACGTGTCTTGCCAGATTAGCGAACGATTTTCGTCGATAAGCAGCAAATCAATGACCGGGCGAGCGGAAACAACCGCGCCATCCGTAAGTCGGGCGCCATCTACGGCAACTTCCAAAAGGGGGGGTAACTGGTCGGGCTGAACCGGCAACAGCAGGTCAAGCGAGTTGTTGAGGAACGAATACTCGGGTTGCAGGCGCGGGTTAACCGTTAACACAACCCGGTTGAGGCCGGGGAGCTTCTTGGTGGCGATCCGGATATTTATTCGGATTGTATCGCCACGTACCGGCGGGGCAATTGTCCACCGCTGTGTTTGTGGATTTGTCAGACCCGCTGCGTGAACTGTTTGCTGAACAACCAGCGAATCCGCAAATGAAACCGGACTCAGGTTGGCAAAGAGCGCCTGAACAGAAACAACGTCGCCTTGCTGAACATCCGGCGGTAATGAAGTGGCCAGCCACAGTTGGCCCTCGGGCAATCCCACTGCCGTACTCGCGGGTGAATACACAAACGAACCGGCCGACCAGGCGCTCGTCGGGCCGGACGCGGTGCTGTTAGCCAATCGGACACGCCAGTAATAGGTAACGTCTGGACGAGTGGGCAATAGTACCGGAACGCTGATAGCAGTCGTATTGGTTACTCGCCAGGTTTGTTTGAAGGTACTGCTAAAGTTGATGGTACTATCTAATTCAATATCAGCATTATATGGTTTATTGGGTGGATAATAAGCCGTAAGCTGGATAGCGGATGAGTGAACGATGCCGTTCGGGGACGGATAAATCAGAACGGGATTCTGACCGGGGATTGTCAGGCGAATACGGGCCTGATTATTCGTTTGATTACGTTCTGTCTGCGCCAGAGGGGAGTCGGCCGGATTGATGGTTACCTCAAATTCGTTCTCTCCTGCCGCATCACGTTCATTGGGGAAGCTAATCACCAGTGTATCCCGAAACGCAACAGAACATGAAACGATCAGGTTAAACACGCCTGATTCCTGTCCATTCACCCAGCGACGCACCCGAACCGGAAGCGGTCTATTTCGGTACAGCCCGGCATTCTCAACAATAGCCAGCATCTGTACCGAATCGCTCAGCGTCGTTAACGACTGCCCGCTTCTGGATTCGGTTTTGCCCAGAACCGTTAGCCCGCCGGTGGTGAGGGCATAGTCGGGCGTGCTGAATGGAAAAAGTCGGACGGCCGGGTCGCCTTGTAAAACCATTTGCTGGCAGTTCGCCAGATCGCGCCCGTCGGTTGAGTTGGCTAGAACCCGACGAATGGTTTCCTGCTGAAGCTGCCCAATGGATTTGTTGAGTTGGGCGCTGTCGGCCAGCAGGCTATAAAATGCTGTTGTATAGCGGTGCATTACATCGGTCTGCCCAAGGTGACTGGTTGCTAAAGCGGCAATTGCTCCCCGGTTTGGCGTTAGTACCCAATCGGTGGCGAGCGTTGGCCGACCGAAGAAAAAATCTCCGATGGCGCAACCATTGACAAAGAGGAGCGGGTAGCGGCCTTTGTTGCGGTAATTAAGCGCATCTTCGGAGCAAAACCCGATCGCTAGGTCTGTAATCGCTAATCCTGAGTGGCCGAAGAACGTCATCAACCCAACGCCTTCGTTGACCTGTTTCGTCAGGCTGATGAACTCAACCGGGTTATCCGTTTCTTTGGAAACCGTCGATACGTTTGCGCCTAACGATTCCGCCGTTGCCGTTAGCCGGTAACTGTCTACCAGCCGACGGAACAAATCCCGCTCGCCCAACGACAGTCCTCCACTCAGGTGGAGCACGCTCTTCCGCCAGCCAGCGTTATCGGCCTGGGCTTCGTATTCTTTCACCTTGTTCAGGTAATTCATTACCTCCATCGGTGTTCCGGCATTGATGCGACCCGTTGGAATGGCCGGTACCCCATCCGGCCCAGCCGTAAATAAACCGTCGGAACCGGGATAACCGGCCGTCATGACCATATCCAGTAAAGCCTGGTTCGGGTTGTTGCGCACACCGGGCGTGCTGCGTGACCGGCCAATAAGCAGCAGGTAGCGTAAGTGTTCGCTGCTTTGCTGCCGCATCTGGTTTATAAACTGCTGAATGGCCAGCGGACTTCGTTCGCCGTAGTTATACTGGTCGATAAGCTGTTGCATGGTAACCGTCAGTGTGTCGTACGTACCACCAGCGACCGAGGCCCGATAAGCGGCATAAGATTGGATGGCGTTAGTAACTCGACCGGTCAAGGAGTCCGTTAGGGGCGTCATCAAGGCTTCGTGAGTAATGATCACATAGGTTGGCCTGCGACTCGACAAGTCCGTGAAGCGTATAGGAAGAAGTTTCGATACCCGTTTGGGCTGACTGGTGCTGAAGAGCGTTCGGGCGGTTTCTGTGTGATCAATAACCAGCCCGGCCGAATCAGAACGAATCGAATGGCTAAGCTGAACTGGATTTGTCGGGTCGGTAATATCCCAGAAACGGGTATTGGGCATCAGGTTTGTAATGGAAATCAACGACCGCCCAACGGGATTGGCAGCCAGCTGGAAAGTTTGCTCCTGCTGGCCGTTCATCGCGAAAGTCTGTGGATAACGAACGCGGATGTACGAGATCGAATAGTTATCGGCAGAGATATTTTCGCCCCGCGAAATGGTCGAGCCAATCAAATTTCCATCGGCCCCAACGTCAGTCCAGGTTAGCAACGGTTGAAGCAGAGCATTGTCGTAAGTCGGGAAACGGATTGAATCGGCCAGTCGCAGGTTATCGGGCGTTGGTCCGAGCAGGCAGTCGACCCGATGGTTTGCGTAATCCCGACCTACCACCAGGACCGCTATTTGCGGAGCTGGACCGTTTCGAACTGCGTTGGTGAGTGAAAATATAGACTGGAAGGGTTTGTCTTTCTGCTGGATAGCCCCCGTGTAGCCTTCACCCGCTTCGTAATAACTGGACTCTGTTTTGGGCATTATGCCGTTTGGCCAGCCTGGATAATTATCGGTAAAAAGCCGTAAATCCTCAGCCCAGTGGTATGACTCGGGTGTCAGACCTGCCCCCGACGAATCGGCATAAGCGGTCATGCGTTTCCCGGCTGTATCTACGCCCCAAGTTAGAAAATAAGCTGTTGTATCGGTGAAAAGGCTGTAGTACGGATGAGGCTGTGCCGAAGGAGGGTGGTAGAGAAGCGAATCCGCTACGCCATCATTCCGGCGCCCGTAAAACTCCATATAGTCGCTGGTATCGAAGCGGCCATCGGTTTCACCCTGAATAAAAATAGCTTGTTCGACACCCCGGTGGAAGAGCTGAATCGTTTTGGGGCTTATCAGATCGGTTGGCATACCGGCAAGGCGTAACTCCGCCGGTGTGATCCGGTATAGGCCGTTTTCAGTGACGGGTATTTTAATGTATGGTTGTGTGTAGTTGATCCAGTAGGTTAGGCTAGAGCTGTTAATGTTGGATTGTGCCCGCATGATCAGCGGATAGCCGATTAGCAGAGGCAGCATTTTAAAGATAAGCGAACACGGCATAAGGGATCAGAAAAGGGTAGAGGGATAGCGTATAACGGTAGATTCTTAGACGTGCGTAGAGTCCCGAAAGTATCTAATCGTCCATCATTACCAGCGTATTGGTTATCCGGAGTGGTAGCCCGTTTACAGGAGGTTTTAAGGAGAGACTGCTTCTGATATCTTTACGGCAACTGATCGGCAACGAACCTAATCTGATTTCATCCCGGCCCTTTTGTATGAAAGCGAAAATTATATGTCTTTTTCTATTTGTCACTGTTCAAGCCACGGCGCAGAAAGCACTGCCGCAGGACCAGCGGTTGCAGTGGTGGCGCGACGCCCGCTTTGGGATGTTTATTCACTGGGGACCCGTAACGGCTACCGGAAATGAAATAAGCTGGTCGCGGGAGGGATACGGCAAAGGTCGCTACGATTCGCTGTACAGTCGGTTCAACCCCACCAAATTTAACGCTCGCCAATGGGTGAAACTGGCCAAAGCGAATGGGCTGAAGTACGTGGTGCTCACGGCTAAACACCACGATGGGTTCTGTTTATTTAACACTAAAACGACCGATTACAACATCATGTCGTCGCCGTTTGGGCGGGATGTATGTAAAGAACTGGCCGATGCCGTTCATGCCGAAGGGCTTCAACTGGGCTGGTATTTTTCCGTTGCCGACTGGAAAGACCCCGATTGCCGCAACCCTGCCACAAATGATGTGTTTGTTGGCCGGATGATGGGGCAGCTCAATGAACTGTTGTCTAACTACGGTAAAATCAGTTTGTTGTGGATCGATTATGAAGGTTCTCCCTGCCCAACCGAGCCCAAAAAAGTGTACGATCTGGCGCATCGGCTGCAGCCCGGCATCATCCTGAACAATCGGCTCGAAGCGTTCAGCCCCGACGAGTCGCATTGCCAGCCCGGCCAGCTTGGCGACTATGCAACGCCCGAGGGATTTGTAGCCGGTTTTGGCAACGTTCCCTGGGAGACCTGTACAAATTTGGGGCATCAGTGGGCGTGGGGATTCAACGATACACCCCGCAGCGTAACAGAGTCGGTCCATACTTTGCTACGCTGTATCGGAGGCAATGGTAACCTCCTACTCAACGTCGGCCCCGACAGTCTGGGGCAGATTCCGGCCCTGTTCGCAGACCGGCTAAACGACATCGGTGCCTGGCTCAATCCCCGTGCCAGGGCCATTTACGGGACCCGTGGTGGGCCGTATCTACCAACAAACGATTACGTTTGCAGTCAGAAAGGCAACCGGGTTTTCTTGTATCTACTAAGCAAAACCGGAGATAAGGTCGTTCTCCCACCTCTTCCGTCGACTATCAAATCTGCTACCCTACTCAACGGGCCAGCTCTGGCGTTTACCCAGTCCGGTAAGCAGGTAACGGTAAGCGTTCCAACCGACCGGCGGGATTCGGTGGCGACAATTGTTGAATTAACAATCAATCAACCCGTTGCTGCATCGGTATTAATTCCGCCCTTTAGTCAGTCGAATTCGCTGGCTTATGCTAAAAAAGCTGTAGCGTCCAGTCAGTTGGGCGATTTTCTACATAATGCCCCGGCTACCGTCGATGATAATCCGAATACGTACTGGAAATTAGGTCGGCGGAAAGACGTGGACTTTGCCGGATACTATGGGAAAACCCTATCGTATGATTCGGATGAGCTGAAAGCTTTATTTGAGAAACAGGGCTGGCTGGAGGTCGACTTGGGGCAGCCCGAGTCGGTAGGCGAAGTGTTTGTCAGTGAATTTGCACGCAAAAATAATGGAAAGGCCACTTCTGCCATCACCCGTTTCGAAGTGCAATATCAAAAAGGCAGTCAGTGGGTTACCCTGGCCTCGGGCGGGCAACTGAGTGGGCAGTGGCGAAAGAAGATCTCGTCCGTAACCGCCCGGCGCTTTCGATTCGTCATCTTGGATTCCTGGGGTAGTGTCGGCATAAGCGAGTTTCAGTTATACCCGGCAGGGGAGTAGTGGCGTATTCTTTACCAACTTAAGCTTCCTGACTTTCTCACATACTTAAATCTAGTACAAGATCTGAAACGTAGATTCCTGAGATAGCAATTTGAGACTTTTCGCGCTGATTTAGCATGTTGACTGAGAAAGTGAAGAAACGTCCTATAAAAACGGGCATTTAATTGGACAGCTTGTCTTAGTAACTGTCAACCAGTATCCGTAGCATACCCTACACCTGATTTTCGTACAAAGCACAAAAACGGCTTCGGTAATCATCATACACTTTGCCACCGTGAAAGCGTTCCATGATGCTCAAAGCCTCTCCAGCGGATACTAGGGGTAAGCTGTTAAACGCTTGCTCAAACTGAGTCTTAATCGGTTGACTAATGCCAATCGTCACCACTTGATTGCCATCATCATTGAGCATGGCCCATTGTTGAGTTTTGTCGAACATAAATACATGTGGAATAGTCACAAAGCCTACTCCAGAACGAGGATGCTGAAGGGGGCGCGGTCCCGAGTCCATTAGTTCTTCTAAAATATAAGCTGGTGTATCCCTATATATTGAAAAGGGGCATTCAACAGACATTTCCAAGGGATACAAAGCCGCATAAGCCGGTGCCGAAATGAAAAAAGAAGTGGAGTTAATCGCTCTCAAAAAGGTAGTAAGTACTTGGTAATCTGATTCACGCCGAAACAGACGGTTGTGTTCACCGAAATAGTAATAGTCGAAAGGGCGTCTAAATGGAAACTCGGCAAAGTCTCGGTTGTAATGGAAAGTTTCGGTCGTAAAAAGTTTTTTTTCAATCTGCTGGATCTGATCGATAATCCAGGGCTCGGTGTATAAGCGATAGTTTCCTTCAATAGGCCCTAAGTGAGTGAGCAGTTCCATTATCGATCGATATAGTAGTATTTTTAAAGTTAGCTCAAACGCTTACGGCTTCACTTATTACACGAAAAGTTTCATAATCTAATCGTCCCCTAAAACCCTCCCAAATGAGAAGATAAAATCATCATACATCTGCTTGATATTCGGGGATATTACCAAACGCAAACAGCAGCAAGCCGAGATTTAAGTGACTCAGAACAACCTCTCCGAAATATGCAATCTTGATGATTTGAAACCTATTGAAATCATCAAGATCATAGAAAATCAGCATTCTATTGATTTCGTAAAAAAAACGATCTCTTCACTTTTTACGAATATCCGGTCTTGCTAAAAGCACGACGCCCCTTGCGCCAGGATATTGACACGCAGGTTACTGACATATACGGACTGAAGTTCAGGAATTGCATGAAAAATCGTGTCCTTGATGTTGTCGGAATCGATCATAAACACGCCCCCTGACCCAATGGCCCGCAGGATATTTCCCTGACTAATTACCAGGCCGGAGTCGGTGCGAAGGCCAATAACCAGCAAGCCCGGATTACGCTACAGGGCTTCTGTAAGGCGGGGAAAGCGGCTGCGCTGCCTAATGGGCGTGTCAATAATCGCTTCGGACAGAAAGGAAAGTCCTTGTTCGGTTTCTACCACACCCTTAATCAGTGTGGCTGGGAAAACGGATCGTTTAGGTTTTGGGCCTCAACTTCTTTCTCTAGCGCAATCTGCTCATTTTCGTGCGGCAGATTAGACGAGTGGGTCAGTGAGTAAGGTACATTCTGCGGAATAAAATCGTCGATGGCGCCGGGCTTGCTATAATCGTAGGGCCAGCGGTAAACGGCGGGTAGTTTACCCGGCCAATTGCCATGACCCGGGTGGATGGGCGCCGTCCATTCGAGGGTGTTCGACCGCCAGGGGTTCTGGGGAGCCTTTTGTCCCTTAAAGTAGCTATAGACAACATTCCAGATGAATAGCCACTGAGCCGTGAAAGTAACAATGGCGGCTATCGTGATGAAGGCATTCATGTCGGCAAATGTACCTTTCGTAAAATCATAGCTGGTAAAGGCATAGTAACGCCTGGGAAAACCGGCAATACCTAGATAGTGCATGGGGAAAAAGACCAGGTAGATGCCAATGAACGTTAGCCAGAAGTGCGCATACCCCAGCTTTTCGTTCAGCATCCGGCCGAACATCTTGGGATACCAGTGATACGTACCTGCCAGCAGTCCGAAGGCCGAAGCGGCTCCCATCACCAGGTGAAAATGAGCCACCACGAAATACGTATCATGCAGTTGAATATCTAAAACCGAATTACCCAAAATGATGCCGGTGAGACCACCGGAAACGAAAAACGATACCAGACCGATGGAAAACAGCATGGCGGGTGTAAAGCGAATATTACCTCGCCATAAGGTCGTGATGTAATTAAACGCTTTTACTGCGGAGGGGACGGCAATGATCAGCGTCAGGAACATGAACACAGATCCTAGAAACGGGTTCATACCCGACACGAACATATGATGTCCCCAGACGATAAACGACAGAAAGGCAATCCCGATCATGGAGGCAATCATGGCCCGGTACCCAAAAATGGGTTTACGAGCATTGGTCGCGATGATTTCGGACGTGATCCCCAGGGCCGGTAGAATAACAATGTAGACTTCGGGGTGACCAAAAAACCAGAACAGGTGCTGGAATAAAATGGGGCTTCCGCCCATATTGGGCAATGCTTCTCCCTTGATATAAATCTCGGACAAATAAAAACTCGTCCCGAAATGGCGGTCAAAAATGAGTAGTAGCACCGCGGACAAGAGGACCGGGAATGAAATTAACCCTAAGATCGCCGTTAGCAGGAAAGACCAGATCGTCAGTGGAAGTTTACTAAACGACATGCCTCGTGTGCGTAGGTTTATGACCGTGGTGATGTAATTGATGCCGCCCAGCAATTGGGAGATAATAAACAGGGCTATACTGATCAGCCAGAGCGTTAGTCCGCTACCAGACCCCCGATGGGCCTGGGGCAAGGCGCTGAGGGGCGGATAAATTACCCAGCCCGTGCCCGCCGGCCCCGACGGCACAAAGAAGGACGATAACATGACTACGCTCGCCGTAAAAAAGAACCAGTACGACAGCATGTTCAGAAAGCCAGAGGCCATGTCGCGGGCACCGATTTGCAGCGGAATCAGGAAATTGGAAAACGTACCACTGAGCCCGGCTGTGAGCACAAAAAAGACCATAATGGTACCGTGCATGGTGACGAGTTGAAGGTAAAAGTCCTGATCGAGCTTACCGTCCTGGTTGATCCAGTCACCCAGCAGCGGACGCAGGAAATCGAGATTCAGGTGCTGAAACCCCAGTTGAAGCCGGAACAGGACGGATAAAAAAATACCTATGATGGCCCAGCTAATGCCCGTAATCAGATACTGTCGGGCAATCGTTTTATGATCTTCTGAAAACAAGTACCTACGCAATTTACTTTGCGGTTCGTGCTCAGATTGGGCGGCCTCACGGGCATCGGTTTCCGTATGGAGTTCATCGGCCCGGTGACTGACATTACCTGTTCGCACATGGGCATAGCCGCTAAAAAGCCAGCCCATAAATAGGGCGGCAATAATGATTACACCTGTCATTACCATAGGATTTTGCCGTTTAGCGTTTATGGTTAATTCGTTTTAGCGCTGTGCGCATCACTCGTCCAAGCGATACTAGTCAGTCTTTTTGTAGGTTTCCTTACCGAGCAGGTATGTCGCATCGGTCAAGCCCTTGACTTATCCTCAAAAGACTCTTTTGTCCTTAAGGCAGTTAAACATCTGAATAGAAAATGAGGTATTGGTACTGCCTGTAGTAGGGAGTGATGAGGGCCGGTTAATCGCTGCCTTGTGAGTCAGAAAGTTAACTGTGTAAGCCCTGCACAAGTCCATGGCTCCCATTTATTAGATTTGCTGGATATCAGGGTAAGCAACCGTTAGGTTATCGTAATGGCGGCAACAATCCGTTTATTCTCACAAAATGCTCCTCCTTGAGACGAAGTGGGTTTCAAGGACGAGCATTTATAGAAACTGATTTGGCCAACACTACTACAGAGTCTGCCCTGTTCCTGAGTAACAGCTAGCGTGTATTAGGCTCAGCTTTCATCAACCGGTTTTGATACTGAACAACTGAGAGGTATTAGCCCCAACTTTTGTTAATTTTGTAAACATCGATCAAGCTATGGCAACGACTAACATAAAATCAAAAGCTAGGAGGCCCCTCAAGGTGAAGCTACTAAACGCATCAGGTCAGGTGATCGAAG
Organism: Spirosoma sp.; assembly: GCF_026391055.1. GTDB lineage: Bacteria > Bacteroidota > Bacteroidia > Cytophagales > Spirosomataceae > Spirosoma. Next base: position 359,025 of record NZ_JAPLET010000020.1, read on the forward strand.
GCCTGATTCCATCGGGTCATCTGTCAACCGAAGACCCTGGACTAGCTATTGCCAATGAGTTGGGTAAACATAAACACCTTGATCCCACGCCCATTCCTTGATTACAGTTACTAAGCCTGCCCTATTGTGTGATACGGGCCTGCTGAGCCGTGTTTCCCTGGCTAAATCACCCTTCTTGGAAGCGTATCAAACAGCTATTGAGGAGTTTCAGGAAACCATTAGCACGGCGGTATTCATTGAGTTACAACATTGGTTACTCATTCAACGGGGCCTAGCCATGCCCATTAGCCGGGCCGAGTATGACCGGCATCGAAAGCGGTTGGACAATTACATCGTTTTGAACAGTGATGGCGTTAGTGAGCAAGCCTTAGAGGTAGCCCGTCGGTGGCCAGATACCGGTGTGGGGGATGCTTATACGATAAGTACGGCCTTAGTCTTTGACGTGCCGGTATTTACACTTAATCCAAAGCATTTCGAGCGTGTGAAGGGGATTAGCCTATACAGGCCCGATAATTATCAGGAGCTACTCCAAAGTACAAAGCGTACTTGATTAACCTAACTGCGGCTATCCAATTTTCTATGGTTGCCCCTTTCACTTCTTAAGCAAAAGTTTAAAAGCGAAATTGTCTATTTAAATGGGCGATTTCCGATACTGATGACACACTCGTTTATCAGTTACTTATTATCCTATACAGAACGGGAATTATTTATTTCTCACAGTTTATAGCTCAGAAAAGAAATACAATTCTTAAATCTGACTTACTTTTGTCGCATCATGCGTTCTCTATTGACCTATATCCTGTTAATAGCGGTGCTACTGCCTAGCATTAGCCCTTGGGGAACGATTGCCTATTATCATCTCAATCAGGACTATATTGCTCGTAATCTCTGCGTAAATCGGGATAAACCCCAGTTGCATTGCAATGGTCAATGCTATCTAGCCAGACGCCTGAAAGCCGAGCAGGACAGACAGGATAAGGAAACTTCCGAGCGCGTTCAACAAACAGCACCCCTTCAACTGTTCTGCGAAGAGCAGCTTACCTTTAATTTTGGTAAACCAACGACGTTCATTCCAACTCCCAACTTTGCCTATCTCACTGGCTCATACGCTACGCCAGCCCGTTGGTTGCTAAAGCCCCCTTGTCAATTCCTGGCTGTTTGAGTAAGCGATAGAATCTATCCATATTTTCTATTGGCTGATCGAACCTAGTTCCTCCAATCCGAGGGCTCTATTTCTCATTCGTTCAAGAACATGGTCGTACCTGGTCTGGGTACTGGCCAATGCTGCTATTACGTTGCCTGAATCGAAACAGATCAGACAACGTCAATCGCTATTACATCCAATTATTCGCTGACAATCAGTTATTTCTAAATTCCAGCAGAGCTAGACGAAACCCATTTCATTTCTGGCAACTGTTGGATTAACGAATCAAATCCTATGAAAAAGATTAGTCAATCTTTATGTATTCTCTTATTGCTTACCATTTATACAAGTCGATCCACTCAGGCTCAGACAGCAACCGCCAGAGATACAATACGCGTCGCGATTCTGCTATTTCCGGGCGTTGAACTACTCGATTTTGCAGGACCACTCGAAGTGTTTAATCACATGGAAGGCGCTAGGGTGTATACCGTAGCCGCTCAATCGGGACCCATGACCATTATGCAAAAGATGCTGACCGTTGTGCCGGAATATACCCCATCAACCGCACCCCAAGCCGATATTTTAGTGGTACCGGGTGGACGAATGGAAGAAGTGATGCAGGACAGTAGCGTCGTTAATTGGATACGTCGCACGACAGCTCAACGCAAACTAACGATGTCGGTCTGTACAGGGGCTCAGTTGCTGAGTAAGGCGGGACTTTTGACCGGTAAAACCGTGACGACCCACTGGGCCGCAACGCATATGTTGCAGCAAATGACACCTACCGCTATAGTGATGGAGAACACCCGGTTCGTGGATCAGGGATCGATCATAACGACGGCGGGTGTCTCGGCGGGTATTGATGGAGCCCTACATGTCGTGTCCCGGCTGAAAGGCGTGGCGGCTGCTGAGCAGATCGCCCGCATTATGGAATACGATAAGTGGGAGCCCCAAGCAGGGTTGGTTGTGGGTAAGGCTCGGACTCAATCAAAACGGAAAGCCAACCCAATTGCCACCAAACCAACGGTGGTCAAAAAAACGGTTGCCACCAAACAGGCTCAATTGAAACTAACCTCAACGATCGATCCCGTTTGTCAGATGTCGGTAGACGGCATGGTAGCCGATACGGCTCGATACATGGGCAAAACCTATGGCTTTTGCTCCCGTCTTTGCAAAGATCGATTCAAAAAGGAGCCGACGGCTTTCCTCAAACGCTAAGGCAAGACACCATTAAGTCTAACTGATTGATCCATCGACAATCAGTTTATCCCCGTTAATCAGCCCTCATCATGCCTCTCAAAAATACCAGTACTGTCCTGCTTTGGTTGCTCGCCATGAGCAGTTTTGCCCAAACGATAACCGGAACAATCAAATCCAGCTCCGGCGAAGCCATCGGGTTTGCCAACATTGCTGTGTTAAACAGCCCAACCGGCGTGATCGCGGATAAAGACGGTCATTTTTCCCTGGACCTCAATCAAGGAAAATACCAATTACAAATCAGTGCCATCGGGTTTGCCACCAAAATTCAACCGGTGAACGTGACTAGCCAAACGCAACCGGTTGCCGTCACCTTAGTCGACAATACCAATGCCCTGAGTGAAGTGGTTGTAACGGCTGACAAAGTGGAAGCCAACTTACAAAAAACACCGATAGCCGTTACGGCCCTAAATGCAAAACAGTTAGAAGACTACCGCGTATGGACGATTAGTGACCTGACGGCTTTAGCACCGAGTGCGTACACCATTGAGCATGGCAACAGTACCGGGTCAAACTTCCTGAATTTTCGGGGGGCGATGGGCTTTACGGGTGAACAGGCCGTGGCGACCTATGTAGATGGAGTCTACCAGTTTGATTTTTATTCAGCCCCATTAAATTTCAGTAATATTGAGCGAATCGAAATTTTACGTGGCCCGCAGGGTACGTTATATGGCCGCAATGCCTTTAGTGGGGTACTTAATGTCATTACCAAAAAGCCCGGCAACAAAACGACGGGCTTTGCGGAAATAGACCTGGGTAACTATGGACAGCAACGCTACAGTGTGGGCTTCAATACGCCCCTGGTGAAGGCTAAGTTGTTTATGAATGCCGGTTTCCAGCTCAACAAACGGGGAGCTATCTATCAAAATCCAACGCTGAACACCACCCAGTTTGATCGTAGAGAGGCTTATACGGGCAATCTGAACCTGAAATATTTACTATCGTCCAACTGGACCATTGATTGGAACACGCGCTATGAAAACGATACCGACAAAGGGGCGTATCCGTGGTCAGCTTCCGACAGCGCAGCCAGAAGTGAACCCTACAAAGTCTTTGGCAACTGGGACAATACCGAGCGAAGAACCAACTTCAATACGTCGGTAGCGGTCAAATATTTTGGTCGTCAGTTCAATTTTACGTCCATCACCGCTTTTGTTGATTATCACATCTGGTTTCCGGGTCGTTTTGATTTTGATTTCACGTCGGCTCAGTTGATTAGTGGTAGTAACTGGTCCCGACAAAACGAGCTGACCCAGGAGTTGCGTTTTTCCTCGCCAGCCAATGGGAGTCGGTTTCGATGGACCCTCGGTTCCTTTCTGTTTGGCGAACGAGTTAAAACGGGGAATACCACCTACTTTGATACCGATTATGTCCTATTCGATCCGAATGCCCCTTTCGCTTCCATTAATAATGGAAGACGTAAAGGGTTGGGCATGGCTTTTTTCGGTCAGGCAACTTATGCGGTAACGCCAAAATTTGACCTAACGATTGGTACCCGCTACGATGTGGAACGCCGGGAGCTTACCCAAAATACGGCGGTTGAAAAGGCCGGGATTGTTACGATTCTTTCCGCCGACAGTACGTCGAAGAAAACCTTTACCGCCTTTACGCCCAAAGTCACCCTGAGTTATCAATTAACGCCTACGTCCATGATCTACGCGTCCTATGCCAAAGGATTTAGAGTCGGCGGATTTAATTTTGGTAATACAAAAAACCCGATCTACGGGCCGGAAAAATCGGACAACTATGAGGTAGGTATCAAAAATAATCTGCTGAATAATCGGTTGAAAGTAAACCTGACAGCCTTTTATTTTCAACAGAAAGATCAACAGGTATCCACTACCCAGGATGGGGTAAACTATGCCACCCTGAATGTCGGCGATATGAATAACGCGGGTTTGGAACTGGAAGTGTCGGCCCTACCGGTCAAAAATCTACAGCTCGACTGGACGGCCAGCACCTCTCATAGCGACTATAAAAAACTCGAACTCTTCGATGTAGAAACCGCTTCGGTCAAAGATTACAAAGGCAATAAGGCCATCTATAATCCGGTCGCTCAATCCATGCTAGCCCTTCAGTATGGCCTACCGGTATCGAAATCACCCCAAAGGATAAGAGCCTTTATACGCGGTGAATACAAATACATTGGTGAGTACCAACTGAACTTTTACAATACCGAAAGCCAGAAAGCGTATGGGATGGTCAATGCCAGAGCCGGTGTGACTAGTCATCATCTGGACGTCGCGGTTTGGGTTCGGAATCTGGCGGATGTACGCTATATGGCCTTTGGCTACGGCTCTTATATGCTCGGTAGTCCCCGGATGCTGGGCGTAACCGTGACCGGTAAGTTTTAATGTTTAGATGAACCAAACTATAACCAACTACTCGTATGCGTCAGTCCATTTGGTCAATCATGCTTGTAACGAGCTTAAGTTTAAGCACTTTTTTTGCCTGTCAGCCCGATGTACGTACTCCCGAAACAGGATCACTTAGCGTACATTTCGACAACGTTGTCGGTAGTCAGGACCTGGCATTAGGGACGGGTACCTACCAGAATGCCGTTGGTGAATCTTTCAAGGTTACTAAACTGAATTACTTCGTGAGCAACTTTCGGCTAAAACGCTCCGATGGAACGGAGTATATCGTACCCCAGGATAAGAGTTATTTTCTGATCCAGGAAGATAAACCGGCCTCTCAATCCATCACGTTCTCCACGATTCCGACGGGTAGCTATACTGGATTATCGTTTGTCATTGGTGTGGATAGTCTGCGCAGTTTAGCGGATATAAGCCAGCGTGCCGGTGTTCTTGATCCTGGTCTGGGTACGCATGACGCCATGTACTGGGAGTGGAACTCGGGCTATATTTTTCTCAAACTGGAAGGCACTTCCTCAGCCGCTCCCGCAGCCCAGAACAATTTATTTTTTTACCACATCGGAGGTTTTGGGGGCGGTTACAATGGCAAGAAAACCATTAATAATCTTCGCACGATTACCATACCGTTTACCGGTACGAGTGCCAGGGTGACCACTTTGGCCACACCCAGAATCAATCTGACGGCTGATGTTTTATCGGTTTTCAACGGTCCAACGAAGTTGAGTATTGCCGAGCATTCGTCGGTCATGTTTGAGGATTATTCCACCAACATTGCCAATAACTATGTCCAAATGATTCGCTACACGAGTCAAACGAATCAATAAGTGAATGATCCTGAGTAAATCAGAGGCATATCCTGAAGGGATAGGTTTACGAAGGTTCTCAAAAGTTGAGGAAAAGCCACTGGCATGTATCGACTTCAATAATGGAGCGGCTGTTACCAGAAATAGGTCAAACTTAACCGGGCAAAAAATGGGGTACCCGGAGTAAAATGGATCTCATCGACCGGTGCAGCTTCTCCTTTTAACCGACTCTCCGTATCGAACTGCGTTTCTTTCCACCGCGTATTAAACAGATTCTGCACCGATAGACCCAAGGTATACTTCTTACGGGCCAATCCAGGCGGGGCATAATTCACTTGCATATCCGGCACAAAATAGCCCTTGGCTACAATTGTATTATCTTCATTGGCAGGGCGATCAGCCATGTATCGATACCGCAGCGAACCACTAAACCCGAATGGCGTTTGCAGCGACAGACCGCCGGTGGAGGTAAACACAGGCGCTAATGGGAGATAATTTTGACCCGCTTCGGCATCGACGGAGCGAGGATTGGCCGTGTTTAAATCCACATCGGCATACAAGGTTTTGGTAAGCTGATAGCGCAGTGACAAGTCAATACCTTCCCGCCGTGACCGACCGCTTGGCTCAACCACCCCTTCATCACCTACATACACAAACTCCTGTTCCATCCATAAGTACCAGGCGGCTGCGTTGATCAATAACTTGGGAAACGGTTTAATAATGAAACCCAAGTCAGAGCCATACGCACCCGGTAAAATTTCCCGGCCATTTTGAGCCGTAACCACACGAGCATCATTCGAGTGGAACCCTTTGCCCGTATTTAAATAAAGCTGGAAACGAGGGTTAAACGTGTAATAGAAATTCAGTTTAGGCGAGACAATCGACTGCGTTGCTCGTTTCGTCGTTACTGGATTGAGTAGTAAATCTTCGTATTGGGAACGAAAGTAATCCAGGCGAATACCCGCATCAATGACAAACCGGCTTGACACCTGCACCTGCTCGTTAGCATACAGAGCGGCATTGATTTCATTCACATTCCCGTATTGTATCCGGTTGAGCGTTTCTACCCGATTTTTGGTATGGGACAGTTCAGTCCCATGCGTAATATCTTGCCGATATTGAGCCCCTACCGTCGTCGTCCAACTGGTTTTACCAAGGATAGAGTGAACTGAATAACTGCCATTATACCCGAATAGATTGCGGTGTTCTTTCTGGCGGATCTGATCGCCGTTGATGCTGTCATTTAGAAAGAAGGTGAAATTGGAATACAACTCGAAATTATAATTGGAATAAAAGAGCTGGTTTTTAATCACATGGTTCTTAGACGTAACCGTGACCAATTGGGCATTGACATTCGTGCGGCTGGTTTCCCCGCCTTCAGTCGGATCGATGGAACCGAACCAGCCAATTAAACCTGACTCGACCGCTCGATCCGGAATTTGGCCGGAGTGGTTCCACTTACTCCAAAAGGTAGAACCCGTCAGGGTAAGGTTCGTGTTGGGCGATAGATGACCATGATATTTGCCGACCACATTTACACGCTTAAAGTGCTGTGGATTATCGAAGTAGGAGTTAGAGTAGGAATACTCCGAAGCTAAATAGGCAGACTGATTTTTATCCTTTCCTTTTTGGCCTAACAGATCGATACCAGCTACGGCTCGGTAGGTATCGAATTGACCTGCTTCCAGTTTGACAAACGAACGATCCAAGGCTGTACGGGTTCTGAAATCGGCCCAACCCGCTGTGGCCAGATTACCTTTATCTGTCGTGTAAGGCCCTTTTTTGAAGTCTACACCCTGAACCAGCTCTGGGATGACAAAGTGCAGATCAGCATAGCCCTGGCCATGCGCATGAGAAACCATGTTGACCGGCATACCATCTACCGTCAGGCGGATATCGGTACCATGGTCCAGATCGAAGCCCCGCAAAAAGATTTGTTCGGCTTTACCACCTCCCGCATGTTGACCAATGAATAAACCCGGCACCATCCGAAGAATTTCCTGAGAGTTGGTAATTGGCCGTAGTTTAATGTCTAGGCTACTAATGAGTTGCTGCTCATTGGGCCGTTGCGAAGACACAACCACTTCGCTTAAGTCAACGGATGCGGAGACCAGAACGGTTTTTAGGGTGGTCGTCTGATCATCGACGACCGTTACCGCAGTCACCTGGCTTTTGTAACCAACGTGGGAGAGTTCGACTTTGTAAGGAGCAGCCACCAGTCCATCAAACCGATACTGGCCCAGCTCGTTCGTAAAGGTGGCTTTTCCCAGGCCGGTTAATTGAACCGTAACCCCGCGGATGGGTAAGTTCGTTGACTGGTCGTAAACCGTACCGAGTAGACTGCCTAAATGGGCGTAAGCAGGTAAGCCCATGAATACCAACCAAAGAAGGTAGATCCCCTTTTTCACAAATCGTCAGGATTAAGAATGATTGTATACTTAGCGGCAACCGAACGTTAAGCTGCCCCAATAGCTTTGCCAATCGGCTTGTTTGGTGTCTGCATAAGGCACCATCTGTACTAGGCTGACCATATTGTTACCTGCTTTGATAGCAAACCGAACGTGCCCGTTTTTATCGCTTCGTTGTTGCTGTTCGGTAAAATCAGCCGGAGACGACTTTTGGTTAGATGGCCGGTTCCAGTACCGCACCAGCGCACCAGCTAAGGGCTTATTTTGAAACAGAACAGTCAACTGAAGCGAACCACCCGGCTTTAGGCGATACGGATTCTGAGCCGGTATAATTTCCAGGGGCATACCCGTGTTGCGATTATAGGTCTGATCGTTGGTAGTCAAAGGCCCGGCCTGAATTAGGGTTTTAACGCATCGCCGATAAAATTCCCGGCTCCGTTTCTGAGTTTGGTTGCGTTGTTTACGCCATTGAATGACTTGGTCTAAACCATCTTCTTCTAAGTATAAAAGGAAGCTATCGGCCCGCATTTCCAGGTATTTATTCGTATTCGCCAGAGCGATCAAATGGGTGCCAGGTGTTGATAGTTTTACAGGTACCGAGCCGTAATGGCCCTCGGTAAGCTGAGGGGCTATATCTTCTTTGCTATTGCCGAACCAATGCGCATATTGAACAATTCGGTTTTTCTTGCCCTCTGAGCGTTCACCCTGAAAGTGCTCGCCTACCAGCACCTCAACCGGAACAATTTGTCCCGGCTCGGCAAAAAAGGTACTCGGTTGTAGCCAGAACTCGTGGGCATGAGCTAGAAAAACCAAAAAGAGGCTGAATGCGAAGAAGATGAAGAGTCGTTTCATTTTACAAATCTACTTGGTAGTGTGATCTACAAAAGGTCTGCCGCTTCGTTTTTATTGAATTAATCACATGTGTGAAATAGGGCTTTGCGGAATTAGCTCATAATTTACAAATTCTCTTAAAACGCTCCTAAGGGAGACGATTGAGCATTCGTTTATCTACTTCTCAAATTGGGCGTTTTTGCGCACAATGCTTGTAGTTTTCTTTTAGCAAGTAGTTTTGTCTTTTGTTGGATAAGCCAAGATGACCTTAGTCTACCAATCGGATGCGTAGCATTTCATTAGCCCCCCGCTGAAATTCATAAGCTACGGGCACCCGATCAACTTGAATCGATTCAGCGGTGAGTGTCTTTACGATTGAATCTAAGTAGGGCGATTGTTTACCTTCTAAAGTCTGGAGAGGGAATATGCGTACTTCGTTGGAGACCCGTATTAACTCCTTGATTGAATCGTAGTGTAGCTGCTCGGATAAGTGCTTACTGTAGAGAAACAGCAGATGAGAGCATACACTTAGGTCAAAGGACCGATCAGCAAAGGGTAGAGTAGGTAGTTGATTCGCTAAGTAGCGTCCCTGCTGCTTTCCCGTTGGATAATCACTCAAAAACCGCTTCATGGCTGTCAATCGATACTGACCTAACTCATCGGCATCGTTGAACTGATCCCATCGATAGCCATCAGCCGTTAAACGGATTTGGTTAACAATCGTAGAATAGGTCTGCTGGACACGCTGCTCAATCTGCTGAGCGGAGAACGCATAAACGGGATCAATCGAGATGACTTGGCCACTCATCGCTGTCATTTCTGCGTTAAAGCTAGCGGGCCCATCTCCTACCCCTAGAATCTTACGAGTAAGATCTTTTTGGGTTAGGGCGAACATGCGTACGTATTCTTCTAGCGTACGCCCCCAGGGGACGATTTCTTGGAGTGTCATTAAGCTAAAAAGTAGGATAAAGAATTCCATGATCACCAATCTACCAAAAATTAGGATTCTCTCTAATCCCTCTTGTCTAAAACGAATGGGTTTTCACTGGTTTGCCTATAGATTGGGGTGTTCAAAGAGATGGTATTTAGCATGAAGTTTTGTACTTTGGCAAGCATACAGCACAATAGAAAGCCTCAATTCTAGCTTATTAAAGATATGACCACAGATGATTTCTATGCTCAATTCAATGAGCTGCCATCCGTTACTCGTCGAATCGACCTGCTCTGGGAAATCTTGGTCAAGAAAGACCATCGGCTTATACGACGATTGGTCTATTTGATCAAACACCCCCTACTTATTGAGAATCATAATCGGTTTGCAGCTGTGCTCAGAGAAGTAAATCAGGAGGCTTTCATTCAACCGCTTTTCGACTTAATCACAGAAACGCTACCCCAAGAACCTGAGTGGATTTTGAGTACATTCTGGCGTTGGAAGGATTAGTCAATGGGGTGGGCAAAGGCTTCCAACTAAATCAACAACAGACTCGTGTTTTATTAGACTGGATTGTAAGCCCACAACCAGGTAGTAAATCAGGAGTAGCCTCGAAAATTGTCATAAAAACGGCAAGAAACGAGGTGTCTAAACAAGTTTTTATTGATTCCATTCAGAATCCAACCCTACCTTTCAATATCAGACTATACGCTTTACAAGGCTTGATCCGACATTACGACTTGGCGTACAAACCACTCATTGAGCAAGTTCTGGAGCAAGAGCAGGATTCTGACTTCAAACGATTTTTGGCTGAACGTATTGATGATCTTAGAAGTGGGTTCGAGAACAACGATAATCTATAGGCTACTAATTGAAGTTGACAGTTATTAAAAAATCACTGTCCCAATATTCGCTCCCAACTGAGACGAATGGGCTTTCATGCATGGGTCTGCTGTTTGGTTGGGCCGATTATCGAGACGGTTTATCAACGAGTAGTAAGCCTGAGATTTCATACCTTGGCTGACAAAATGAAAATTATACAAGTGGAATAATGACTCGTTTGCCAATTGATGATAGGGATCAGGAGCTGATTCGACAGGCTCGGGATTTGATTACCCGTCGGTATAAACCTGACGTTCATGCGGTCAGTTCGGTACTAATAACCAAGTCAGGGAATGTCTTTGAAGGCATTCATTTGGAAGCTTACATTGGCCGAATAGCCGTCTGTGCAGAAGCCGTTACTATTGGCATAGCGGCTACCCAGGGGGATAGTGACATAGGCTCTATTGTCGCGGTTTATCATACCGGAAAGATCGTGGCTCCTTGTGGCATGTGTCGAGAATTGATTTCCGACTATGCTTCTGATGCCTTGGTGATTTTAGAGGATAGCTCAGGTATTTTCAAAACTCCGGTACTTGATCTGTTACCTATCAAGTACGAACGAGAGTAAACCCGTATGCTTCTAACTGGCGTTAACAGTTATTACAAAAAAGCATCACATTAATCGGGTATCCTGTATAAATGCAGGGCGGCCTGTGCCGTACAAAACTTTCACCTAGACATACAGTTTTCAGGGTAAGTGCCTATCAAACAGTATATTATGAAAAGTTTTTTCACAAAAACTATTAATTGTGTGAACTGAGTAGAATAAAATCCCCTTTGATGCTGATCCAATCTGAACCTATATGGTATGCCACTTAGTAAAGATCAAATCGGGAAAAAATTATCATTAGGGCGGGTTAGATGGATTAAACAAAAGCTACCGGGCCTTATTAGTTAGCCTTTCCCATAAGCGGCAAAATCGTTGCAATTTTGCCATCTAAGTCCTTGTAAATCAAAAGTATAACTGGGTTCTACGAGAGTATTGTACCGGTTATACTGAGTACCCGAAAGTTGGCCTCTGATAAAAAAAGCGTATGTTACTGATTAGTGGAGGCATTTTCTTTACTACCTGTCCAACACAATCCGCAGCATACCTGCCAACGTTACTCAATCACCTGCAGGGTCAGAATTTCGGATGCCCGAAATGGGGCTGGAGTCGGAACCCTATGCCTAAAAGCAACGGATGAATGGCTAGTTGACCCTGTTCATTCAACAGCCGCTTCAGGCTGTATTCGCCCCTCAGTCCTATTTGAAGCTCCATACGCTGGCTTAACGATAACCCGTGGCTAACTCCCCCTCTCAGGCCAATCAGCATCTGGCTGCTGGATGGCAGGTACGATAACTTTCCGCCTACTTCTACATCGAAATGGCCCAGATGATGCGTCTGGATCAACCCAGCACCGATCATCGGCAGAGCTGCATTTTCGTTTACTCTGTACGATTCGCGTACTAACCGAGGGGCATTCGCCGAACCAGGCTCAATCCGGTACTGGTTCTCGTTAACCGTGTAATAGGCCCAGCGTCGAATTTGCCCGATTGCCAGATGGGCCTGCCAGCGCTGGAAGCGGATACCGCCGTTGAGTTCATAGCCCCAGGTAGCCGGGGAGAAAGCCGCCGGGGTCTCTACTTGCGAGAGGTGCAAACTGGCGACTGGCGGGGCACTCATCCGTTGAAAGCTACTCAGCGGTGCAGCCTCAACGAACCAGTGCCAACCCGGTTGGGCCCCGGTGGATTTAGCCAGTGGCCGGGCCACCCGGTCAAGGGTGGGGATATAGTCAGGTAGGGCGCTTAGCCGGCTCCGCATGTGCAAAAGGCCAGTTGGGTTGAGCTGTGCCCATAGGATGTGCTCAGGCGTAGCTACGGATTGACTAGCCGGCGACGGTGAAAACGCGGACTGATTGTCGTTGACCGGCAGCACAACCGGGGCTAATTGCAACGCAGGGCTAACCGTTTCAGTTAGATCTGACGACTGAACCGAAGAGCGAGTGCTACGGGAATGGGGCGAGATGGCATAAGGCTGATCTACGAATACGGACGTAATGGATGGCCTTCCCCCTGACTCGGTACGGCGACGCGCCCTCTCCGTGCTCCCGTGCCACCCGGCGAGTTTTTCAGCCGGTACGATGGTCACTTGGACTGACTTCCGGTGAGTAGTTTCCGGGTCGGGAACCGTTGGCGAATGAACCGCCGACCGTGAGTCGTTAACGCTTTCTCTGGTGGGTAAAGCAGTTGCCGACTGATCGGGCTGTGTCGGAGGGCTGGTCAGGACAGCGGGTTGTTGTTTCGGACGAGTGGGGAGTGGCCCATTCGGTTGGGCGCGCTGACTCAGTATCGTGCTGGCGTGCATCGGGTCGGGACGTTCTCTGAAGCGAAGCGGGTAAAGCAAACCAACGCCAAGCAGCAGCAATATCCCTGCCGCCAGCCAAACGGCCCGTCGGCGATGGCGCCCGGCCCGTAGCTGGTTGAGCACACGTCGGCTCAGCGCTGAGCGGGGCTGAACCTCAAAATCAGCAAATGTCCGCTGCCAGCGCTGACGCAGCTGCTCGTCGGGGTCTTCATCCCAGGAATTCATGTCGTTGAATGCCATGTTGGTCAACAAAGGTTAGCAGTAATTGACGACCCCGGCTAAAGCGGGAACGCGCCGTAGCTTCAGGAATCAGTAAGAGTTTAGCGATCTCAGCATGCGTATAGCCTTCAATCAGGTAAAGATTGACGACAAGCCGGTAAGCGTCGGGCAGGCGGGCCAGCAGTCCCAGCAACGCTTCCTGGTCGTAACCGGCCAGCAGTAAGAGGTGATCCTCACTGGCGGGGGGCTCGCTGATGGCCTCGTAGCTGGTCAGGTGCTGCTCGGAGCGGGTGGTCCGGTTATAGTAGTTGATGGCCGTGCGCACCACAATCGACTTCACCCAACTGTCGGCCGACTCAGGCTTAGTCAGTTGGTCAATATGGGCAAACACTTTCAGAAAGGCTTCCTGAAAGATGTCTTCGGCTTCGGCTACCGTTCGGGCGTAACGTACACAAACCCCCAGCATACGACTCTGGTAGCGTTCGTAAAAAGCTCGCTGCGCCCGGGGCTGCTGTTGCTGGCAGCCTGCTACCAGTTCGGTAAGGGTTCGGTAAGACTTGCGGCCAAATAATGCCATGTACAAAAGGGTCAGCGATGAGGGGCTTGAGCGATCAGTTATAAAAAACCGTAGGTCAAAAAGGACCGACTGATCAACTGACCCTGGCCTGAAAAGGTCATCAGCCAGGCCTGGTTGTCTTTTTGCAGGTTTACGCGGTAGGTGCTCAGGGATGCATACGTATGGTGCGTGAGGGAGGCATCAGCCCCTTTCACGCCAAATCCTGCCAATTCGGGCCGCTGGAGATAGGCTTGAATGCTGGTGGGAAGCTGGTCTATCTGCTGAAAAAACTGCGCGGTTGGCTGATTATTCACTACGACTGGCCGCCCCTCATCATCGTAGCTGAGGTAGAGTTGCTGCCCTTGTTTCTGAACCGACAAGGTGCCGTGCCGCTGGTGGAGGGCATCCAGCTGCACCCAGGCGTAGGTGAACGTCAGACCCTGCTGGCGCAGGGCTGCCTGCAGCGATTCGGGGAGTTCAGTCAGCGAATCGGTCTGGTATTCACCCGACTGAAAAGGTAATAGCTCAAGATAATACGTCACCTGTCCGGATGGTAGCTGGGTGAGGGTCCAGCTGGCGGTGTACGGTTGCTGTTGCCAGCGGTAGTCTGCATAGACCTGCTTCACCTGCCCGTTCGTTGCCTGGTTGTTAAACCAGTCATACTGCCGAAGGCGCAAATTACTGAAGGTTCCCCCAGCTACTGCGGTCTGGTCCAGTACGCGGGCGAGCGAGTCAGGCACGCGGCCTTCCATCAGTTGGTCCGTGGTCAGCAGCCGCCCGGGGCTCAGCAGGGCTTTGTATAACTGGCCCTGCCGGATAAAATCAGCCTGCCAAAGCTGGTTATTGGCCAGGGTCGTAAATAGAATGTCCTGCGCCTGGGGGTACTGCTGGATTAGTCCCTCAACCCGGGCCGACGGGGGACCGCTGTCGGGAGTGGGCTGCTGATCGGTATAGTGATTGCAACCGCTCCAGCTCAGTAACAAGCCAATCCAGATGAGTTGTCGACGTATATTCATAGACTTATCGCTGAGTAAGCATTTGGGCAGATTCTTTCGGACCTTTCCCGCCAGGACTATAGACACTAACTAACCAACTAACTGTTGCAGCAAGTCTGTTTTTTTTATACCGGATTTCGGATGGACGAGCATCAAAAAAATAATCGTTGACCTGCAACACTCTCGGCCCGCTGGCGTGTCTGTGTCCTTGATGGGCAAATGCTGGTGCTTATTACCTACCGGTGATCCAATCCGTTCCTGTTATTATATATCAATACACAACGTTAATCGACTAACTGCTATGCGACTATCTTTTCAGAATGCCTGCCTCGGTGCGCTGCTTTCCCTTATGTTAGCGGCCTGCCAATCTCCCGATCAGAGTCAGGAGGTGACTCCCCTCACCACTCCAGTCGTTAACCGAACTGATTCCTATCTGTTTACGGGCCATCCGGGTATCCGCACCAGCTCGCGGGAAGACATTACTGGTACCATTACCGGTACTATCGACGGGCAGCCAATTGCCTTCGGGCCCGACAAAGCCTTTCCGGTGCAGGCCCGCGCCGGTTATAATAGCCGGAATCTGGCCGCTTCGGTGTTAAGTGTTCAGGTCTACAGTGATCAGTATAACATCAGTCTCTACCTGAACGGACCCATTGAGGCCGGACGCAACTACCGTATCTACAACGCAGCTGCCGATAGTGGGGAAGGCAAGATTGATCCCTATATCGCCACGCCCTTCATCCGGATTCCGGAGGGCCAGTCGGGTCGGGATATCATTGATTTAACCACGCCCGACGAACAGGTTCGGATTACAACCATCACCCCCGATTACATTGATATCGAGTTGCTCTTTACCCTCAGTAAGCCCGGGGCCGTTCCGGAGCGCATCACGATGCGAATCAAGAATATCGTGGATGAAAACAGCAGTGTGCACAACCAGTCGGAGGGAGATCCCTTCTGGGACTACACCAATGTCGACCGGATGATTGAAGCTTGGGGATACCTTCCCCGATCGGGAAACTCGCCCTCTTCCCCGACAACGACGCGGGTGCGAATCAACCAAAGCCAGCTCACGACGCCTGTCAGCGATGTCAGCTACGGGGGCAAAACCGAGGGTTTTACCGGTCAGCTGAGTTCACTTTATCAAGCGCAACAGCCTGCCGGGCAAACCTTCCTTGAGTGTACGCTCAATACAATCTGGGCGGCCACGGGCTGGAAGCAAGTCGGAATAACCTGGCCTGCCTTCCGGGGCGTGGGCAGCTACACGGGCGATCAGGTCAACCTCTCGTTCACCAACGACCAGGGGAGCGGGGGCTACTGGCGCATACAAACCAATCGGCTGGCGAGTGCGAGCACAAAATGGCAGGTCGACGTGCAGCGCGTTACGCCCGATGTGATAGAGGGAACGTACACCGTTGTTGATGCACCACTCCTTGAGAAAAAAGGACCAATGGTGCTGCCCACGCTGGTGAGTATCACAGGCCGCTTCAAAATCATCTATCCACGATAACGAAATGGCTCAGACGGGTAAGTGGGCGTACTTAGGTAATCACAACGGGTTTATGGGCCTTGTACCAGTTACGTATGTATGTATTGGAAGGTGTCTCGATATAAACACGAAAGATAGTGGCAATTATAACACAAAACAGAATAGCCTTTAAACGAGCCGTGCCATACGGTACACCCAAGCTATCCATCCAGGGCAATAGGACGTGTTTACCCAAATAATGGTGAAGGAGGTAAAATGAGTAGGAGATACAGCCCAGAAACAGGGTAAGCGGGTGGACGATCCATTGCATACGTCCGGCTATAAACAGAGAGAATACGCCAACAAAGCCTATCAGCATACCGGCATGTTGTCCAGCAGAGATGGAACGAAACGTGTGTCCGTTCTGCTGAAGCATGCCCTGTAGCCCTACGCATACAGCCAAAAGGAACACCCGGCGGGCCGTTACGCGGCTGTTGTGCATTTTATAAAAAAAGAATCCTGGCAAAGAACAGGAGCCCCTGATTTAAAAATTCGATTCAGCCGGTAAGCGACTTATACAAGGCGGGCATATTTATTGGTAGCACCAGATGTAGTACCAATAGAGCGACCAGCATAGCTACGCCCCAGGCTTCTATGCGCCGGAGTTGATTCGTAATCAGGCCAAGTCCTATGAGCAGGTAAAAACAACAGACAGCCATTATAAAAAGAGTATTCTCAACATACGCTCCTCAAAGTGAGACATAAGAGGATTTAAATGTTTGCTTTATAAAAAGGTTGCTTAATTGAACGGCTTGTTTTACTAACTGACAAGTGGCCAGCAGTCGGTGCCGCGTCGGCAGACCGTGGTGGCCCGGGTCTGCCCATCTCCACCGCGGTACTATTTATAGCAGATGCGTCAAAGTTGGGTAAACCAATTTATCATTCTATAAATTGGTGTTGGAAAACAGTTGTGAATTAGCAATTCGTTGCCAACTTTCGCCCGGTAAGCCGGTTAAACTACCGTAGAGGTTACTGGAAATGAGTAGGGACTCTAAAAATGCAAGGTTTTGACAATGTACCCTCTTCAGTAATTGTATAAGTAGCCAACCTTTTAACGATGCCTTCAGGACTCTTTGCTTTATTAGATGATATCTCGGCTTTGGTAAAAGCCAGTGCCGCCAGTTTAGATGATGTACCTACTCAAGTAGTGAAAACGACCGGAAAAGTGGCGGGCATTGTCATTGATGATACGGCCGTTACACCCAAATATGTGGTGGGGCTGGACCCATCGCGGGAGCTTGCTATTATTTATCAAATTGCTAAAAAATCGCTGATCAATAAGCTCCTGTTATTAAGTCCGGCAGCCTTGTTGCTCGGCTATTTTGCCCCTTGGGCTATTACGCCTATTTTAATGGTAGGTGGTGCTTACTTATGTTTTGAGGGCTACGAAAAGGTTCATTCTCTGTTTAGCCACCACGATAAGACCACCAAACGTGAGCAGCTAAAAGAGATTACCCCCGAAGAACTAGAGAAGCAACGAGTAGGTAGTGCAGTTCGCACAGATATTATTTTGTCAGCCGAAATAATGGCCATTTCTTATAGTCAGGTAACCGGCCAGGCGATTGTAAACCAGATTGTGGTAATGGTGGCGGTGGCCGTTTTTATTACGGTGGCGGTTTATGGGTTTGTTGGCTTGATTGTTAAAGCCGATGATATAGGGCTACACCTGGCTAGCGATAAATACCCGCTTACTACTCAGAAAGTAGGCCGTAGTATAGTAAAATTTATGCCTCATTTTTTGAGCTGGCTGGGGTATGTCGGTACAGCGGCCATGCTTTGGGTAGGTGCCGAAATTATTGCACATGGCATACCGTTTACCGCTCATTTACTACATGATTTAGAACAGAGTTTATCCTCAATACCGGTAGTAGCCTGGTTTGCCAAAGCCCTGGCTTGTGGAGTTGCCGGGCTTATTATAGGGTTTATCATTGAGAAGCTTGTTGTGTTGGTCAGGAGGGTCTTTTGATAACCCAGCGTATGATACTGTTTGAGCCGCTGGGGCGGACCACTGGATATCCTAAGCGAAAAATAATACGCAGGTGAGCGTCACTTGCAGGGTATACCTGAAAGGACGCCTGCCGAATGGCCAAGTCTACTAGAGGAGGCCGACGGGGATCGGGTGCTTTTCCATGATTTGGGGGAAGTGTGTGCTTTTAAGATTGATGTAAATCGGTAACTCATTAGTAGCCATAGCTGGAAGATTACGCTTTTTACTCTTCGGCTATGAATGAAGATGAATGTTTCCCTTTGGACCCCTTGGCTGGTCAGGATTTAGACGAGGACATGAGTTTAGTTGACTTTGATAGACTCATTGGCCATGGCTCCTATGGAGTTGCAGGCTCCTCGACAACTAACGTAGTGTTGTCTTATTATATACTTAAGTGAGCCATACATTGTTATCACAAAACCCGCTACGTAACGGGGTCATAGCAGCAAAACCTGCCTTTGTTGAAGCAAACTTACAGACTTCTCGTCTCAAACAGGAGATTGGGAAGTTGTAAATAATAATCTCTTGACTCGCTTTTGTTTAGGTTGTCGAAGGGGTTATGGGTTGCCTCAGCCATACTAGTATAAGTGGTATCGCGGCTAGAGAGGGGAGCAACGAGACCGTAGAAGTTTCACCTACTATCAAAATACATATCGACTAAGTATTCATCCGTAATTGGCGTAAGCTGTAAATTTGACCGAAGTGGCTACTGTCAGCCGTTGCTGGCCACTTGATATGCATTGAAATAGGCCTTCTAATTAAACGCCCACATTTTGAAGCAAATCCATGCTTCTTCGTCTCAAATAGGAGCCTTTTGTGAGAAATTTCGTTTTACACTAGCTGACTATCATTCTAATATCTGTCCAATCGAATCACTGACATACGCAAAACAGAGATTCCTGTCACCTCCCTTTAATGTTTCAATTTGTGAAGGACAAATTTCTCCAGCGTATTGATGGCAGGGTTACTTGCCGTGTGTTTGATCAATGATACATGCGTATCGGCTAAATTAGGTAGCCCGCCCGCATCCAAGGCTTGTAAATCATCAGGGATCATCGTCTGAGGCATCACTGAAATGCCCATACCCGCCCGCACAGCCGCAACGGCCCCCGTATAACTGGGACTGGAAAACACAAGCCGCCAGGCACGACCAGCCTGCTGTAGGGACTGAATAGCCGATGCGCGATAGACGCACGGTTGCGGAGCCAGCACTAACGGAACAGGTGTTTTCGGGTCTATCAAACTTGCATCACCTACCCATTTGAGTGGCTCCGACCATACGTCCAACCCATTGGGAAAGTCTTCCGGCCGGTTCATTTTCACCAGTACCAGATCAAACTCGTTCTGCTTGAAGCGATCGAATAGATTGAGGGTCAGATCGCATTCGATATTGAGCAGGATTCGTGGATGTATACGGGAAAAATCGGCCAGCACGTCGGATAAATACACGCTGGCGAAATTCTCGGGAAGCCCAAATCGAACTTCTCCTTCAAGATCAGGTTCTTTGAACCGATCGAGGGCTTCGCGATGAAGCGCAAAAATTCGACGCGCATAGCCCAGGAAAATTTCTCCTTCGGGAGTTAGCGTAAAGGCTTTGCCCCGCACCAGCAACGACTTGCCCAGTAAGTACTCCAGCTTGGTTATCTGCTGACTAATAGCTGACTGGGTGCGGCTTACTCGCTCGGCTGCTCTGGTGAAACTTCCCGTTTCAGCAACGGCTATAAAACACTGTAAGGCGATGGTATCTATATTCATAAGAATTTCTAATGTAAAGTATTAGAATTTCGAGTTTTTCTAATATTAGGAAAGCTAATACATTTGAGCGTCAAAACAAAGATAACTTATAAGGAGACTATCAAATGACTTTATTTTTACCTGACAAACTATTTCATCTGGACAGGCTGTCCATGACCATGATGGCACTGGTTGTCTTCATTGGGGTATGTGTTGGCAGCTTTGCTTACCGGTATCTGAAAGGGGATACGCAATACCGACAATTTTTTGTTCGGCTTGCGGTGCTAATTGGTTCGGTCATGATAATGGTCAGTGCGGATCATCTGTTTCTCTTGCTAATGGCCTGGTGCCTGAGTAACGCGCTGCTGGTTCGCTTGATGATCTATAAAACTAGCTGGAAAGCCGCTAGATCCGCCGGACTGCTGGCTACAAAAAACTTCGTCGGGGGAGCCATATGTGTAGCGAGTGCCTTCGTACTATTTTATACGGCAACCGGAGAAACAAGTATCCAGACCATGATTCACCAGCCTGCGCTTTCGTCAACCACCTTACTGGCACTGGGTCTCCTGCTGATCGGTGCCATGACCCAATCAGCCATCTGGCCCTTTCACCGCTGGCTGATTAGCTCACTCAATTCGCCAACGCCCGTTTCGGCCATCATGCACGCCGGTCTGATCAACGGAGGAGGTTTTTTACTCGCCCGGTTTGCCCCCCTGTATCTGCAAAGTCCGTCCCTGCTGAATGTAGTAGTCGTCATTGGCTTTTGTACCGCGTTGCTGGGCACCCTATGGAAGCTTATTCAACCGGATGTAAAACGGATGCTGGCCTGTTCCACAATGGGACAAATGGGCTTTATGTTCGTGCAATGCGGACTGGGGCTGTTCCCGGCTGCGGTTGCTCATTTGGTTTGGCATGGCATGTTCAAAGCATATTTGTTCCTGTCCAGTGGCAGTGCCGCCAAGGAAAAACGGGTTGATCAGAACTATCTACCCAGTCCGATTGCCTTTATCTGCGCCCTTCTGTGTGGGCTAGCCGGTAGTTTCAGCTTCGCCGTTTCGAGTGGTAAAGCCTGGTTGGCCGGGGACACGACACTTGTCTTAATCGTCGTGGCTTCCCTGACGGCCAGTCAATTCGCCCTGCCATTGCTCCAGTCGAAACCGCTGCGAAGCCTGCCTCTAGCCCTGATCGGTACGGGTCTTTTTGGGATAGTTTATGGCGGAAGCGTACAACTGATTACCTGGTTTATGGCGCCAATGGCGTTGATGCAGCCGCAACCCCTGAATGGTTTTCATCTGACGGGTCTACTGGCCCTGACACTGGCCTGGCTGTCCCGACTATTCATACGAACACCCGAGAAAGCAGCCTCGTCGCCCGACTGGATGCTGAAAGGTTACGTGACAGCGCTCAATGCGAGCCAGCCACATCCTGACACCATCACCACACACCGTAACCAGTATCAATATCAATAAGCCCATCCTTCCAATCATGCATACAACCGTCATGGATACAGCCGTTTTAATCGAAGAAGACTATCAGCTTTTAAACCCATCCGAAGCCCTAAGCACTGCCCACATAGCTGGTCTGGTTGCGAAAAGCTTCAAACTAATAGCGCCTTTCTGGCCCCTAAAAAATCTGATTGCGGTCAATCCGCTGCAGGGCTTCGAGGATTTACCTTTCGAGGAAGCCCTGCCCCTGGGCAGCGCCTATTTCCAGCAGGCTTCTTTACCAGAGCCAATGGAAGCCATCAATCGTCAAACCATCAAATGGTTACAGGCTTATTTTGACGATGGTCAAGCAACCCTACCCATGCCCCTGCGCCAGGAAGGGTTATATGCTGCCTGGCGACAGCTTGTCGGGCATGATACCTGCTTACATGAGAACGATGAGCAAAAACAGGAATGGTTGACCACCCTGCCCGAAAATCCGGCGGAGGCCATACAGTTATACCTGCGGCACACAGGAATTGCCCCTTCCGAACACCAGCAACTCCTAACCCTGCTGCTCACAACGCTGCCGGGCTGGGCAGCCTACATCCGGTACCGTACCGACTGGGCGGGACTCGATGCCAACCATCGCCATCCGGTAACCCAGATCGACTACCTGGCGATGCGGCTCATCATTACCCAGTTGCTTTGGCCGGACGCGAAGGCGTTGTTGAGCTGGCATCAGGGGGCTGTGGAACAGGCTCGGTCAAAATCGGACGTGCTGGCGAACATACAGCAGGCCGAAGACACGTATCGTATGCCACTGCTTCAGCAACTAGCCGCCCAGCCGCTGACCGAATCCCGCACGCCCGACGCTCAACTTGTCTTCTGCATCGATGTTCGATCGGAGCCCTTTCGACGCGCCCTGGAAGCTACGGGTGACTACCAGACGCTGGGCTTTGCGGGTTTCTTTGGTGTCCCGGTTCAGATCACCGATACCGTAACGGGCGAAACGCATGCCTCCTGTCCGGTGCTCCTTGCGCCTAAACATACAGTTCACGAATCGCCTTGCTGTAGCCCCGCCGAGGCCGCCCAGGATCGCACGGCCTATGGTCGTCAGAAGAAGCTCAAGCAACTCTATCAATCCCTGAAATATAGTTTCACGACGCCCTTTGCGCTGGTTGAAAGTATGGGGCTGGCTAGTGGCATCTGGATGGGATTACGCAGCCTAACACCCGGCCTGGCATCCCGGCTCAAGCACAGCGTGGGCCAGTCGATCCGGAAACCGATGCCGGTAGTCTCATCGCTGGATACACTTCCGCTGGCCGATCAGTGCGCTTATGCCGAAGGGGCGTTGCGGGTAATGGGGCTAACCCATCATTTTGCGCCACTGGTTGTTTTCTGCGGCCATGGCAGCACGACCCAGAACAACGCCTATGCAACGGCGCTTGACTGCGGAGCCTGTGGTGGACGACATGGAGCCCCAAACGCCCGTATTCTGGCGGGCATTCTGAATAAAGCGGAGGTCAGAACCTATCTCGGTCAGCAAGGGATTGCGATACCCGATACCACCCGGTTTATCGCGGCTGAGCATAATACGACTACGGATGAAGTTACCCTCTATGGCGATGACGCATCCGAAGCGAGTAAAAAATTGACGCAGGATCTGGCCAAAGCGCGGCAGGCCAACAGCCTTGAGCGGCTCAAGCAGATGCAAAAAAACGCGGATCATAGCGGTGGGGCTCAGCAAACCTGGCTGCGGTCGCAGGACTGGGCTCAGGTTCGTCCCGAGTGGGGACTGGCGCGTAACGCGGCCTTTATTGTCGGCCCGCGTGAGCTGACTTCAGCCCTTAATCTACAAGGTCGCTCTTTTCTGCACTCATACGATTATACACAAGACCCAGCGGGCTCGTCGCTCACCACGATTCTAACGGCCCCTATGGTCGTCGCTGAGTGGATCAATACGCAGTACCTATTTTCTACGCTGGACAATGTGGCTTTTGGCGGGGGGAGCAAAATAACGCAGAATATCACCGGCAAGATCGGCATCATGCAGGGAAATGGTAGTGACCTGATGACGGGTTTACCTTTGCAATCGGTCTACGCCAGTGACGAGCTTGCCTATCATCAGCCCCAGCGCTTACTGACGGTTGTCTATGCCCCCCGCCCGCTGCTGGATGCTATCATTCAAGCGCAACCGGTATTACAAAAATTGTTCGGAAATGGATGGGTGCAATTGGCTTGTATCGAGCCAAACGGTCGCCAAACGTATGTGCTATCCCGTGACTTGCTGTGGGAGAAGATAGCGTGAAATGCCCATCTGTTTACCCAAAAGCCTGACTGATTCTCACTACTTGGCATGCGAAATCGATTGCCTTAGTTTCCCTTTAGGTAAGTCTATTTAGTACTAATTCTGGAGGGAAGCCAGGGTTAAAAAAAGAGAAAAACGATCCGATCAGGACCAAGAAAGCAGGTCGCTGCGACAACCTAATTCAGGCTGTCACAGCGACCTGCCTCGTTTATCATCCATGATCACGTTGATTCAGCTAAGCGCCATTATCTGTTTACCTTGTCAAAGTACTGCCTATGCGTATCTGGCGGATTGTAGTTAACAGGTATTAAAACATGCGCCACGAGTCACAATTCGGATTGAGCGTTCAGAAAAGCGTCCTTTACACCCAGTAAATAGTTGACTATTACCTCGGCTCATGCAGGAGCGTTTTTGCGAGACCTTGATTTTTAGTACTGTCGAATTTAGTTAGTGACATACGCAACTTACTTCGAAGTAAAGTTTAGTAGACTTGATCATCTCGCAACCTGTAATATTTTATTGTTTTAAATCGATAGGTTACCCCCAATAATACGCTTAACCCACCAGCTCCAGCTTTTGTCATAACATTGTACAAAGATGAATTCCCACTCTGCTGAAGTTGGGCTGATCGACTCACAATATCCTTACTGCTGAATAGGCGATTTACCTGCACATTAACATCGAGTAGTCTGGCTAGCTGATAGTTTAGGCTAACGCCCAAGCTTGTGGAAAGAAAACTTTTTCTATACAGAGTAGTGATGATAGAGCGAGTAGTCGTCTGACTACCACCTGGACTCGTCCTGGTAGCGATAGTTTGGTAAGTGGGCGATAGGAGGCTTTCCCCTAACTCTGTGTTGACCGCCATGCCTGCCAGGGCATTCAAGTTCAATTGTTTGGCAGGACGCCAAAGGGTGTACTGGATATTTAATGGGAACTGCCAGTAAGTGACTTTAGTACCACTACCTATAACGAAACTGGGATCAACCACAAATCGATACCCGGTATAAATTGGTAGAGTAATGGCTCCACTTTCGACAGTCACTTGTCCGATATGATAACCAACAAGCAGACCGTATCGTGAATTACGTAAATTGAAAGGATCCGCATTTGCAAAGCCGTTGTCTCCCTGTTTGGTCATATTGGACCAGTGTAATCCAAATGCAGGTTTAAGGTAATAGTAGGCGGGGTGAGTTTTGTACTGATTTAGGAGAGAATCGGGCGCATAATACTGGCCCCAACAGGTCGAGAAAGAAACCAGGCAACAAGCAACGAGTCCATTGATTCGTAAAAACCATGGTGAAATACTCATATAAGGCCGTATGTGCTGAGTAAGGAAAACGGATTTGTTTTGCGTAAGGCTTCTGAAGTTGTGCCTAAGTAGTCAGCGGGAGACACACCAAGGGACAGTATTGGGCGGCATGTGCTGTAGCCAAGCTGATTAAGGATTTATTCCCTGAACGTTGAAGTCGCCACAAAAGTATAAATTAACATACGCACTTATTGTTTAATCTGAGGGGCTATATATCGTCAGCAGGAAGTGGGCCGTATGCTACGAATAGTGGTTAACCGGTACTGCAATAAACCGCCCAATTAATCGCCCGGTTTTTTAATCACATATAACTGCTAGTTCAGTTCCTCTCACTGGGGAGCCTTATTTGAGGTGTACCTTTTAAAGCGAGTCTGACTTCATTCGGAGCCTACACCCGTGTACGAACTACTAGCTGCTGACTTGCAAAGTGAAGGAAAAGTTAGGCCTTGTACGCGCAAAGAGTAGACTGTCTTCGTAGCGACTATCTGCATTCCTGGTTTTATTGACCATACGGCCTTCCTGAACGAACCCCAAACTTTTATAGAGACCAATCGACTGCTGACTCATTGAGCACGACTCCAACCCTATTCGGCCTACTTCGGGCCAGTTCTCATACACTTCGCTCAAGAAGGCGGTGATTAGCGCTTTGCCAACCCCATGGCCCTGATAGCTAGGTTTGACCACGATTGTCAGGCTAGTCAGGATGTGCTCGAAGATGCGCAGGCCATACTTTGACGCGTGCATTTCAGCAATCAGCTCGTTAGTGTGAGCGTCAATACTGACCAGCATCAGACCTTGTCAGCTAATATGCTGGTACAAGTTAGTTATGTATTGTTCTGACACGTTGCCTTCCGTTCGGGCGATCGATCCCTTGACTGATGTGGGCCGCATCTTGATACAATGCGGTTAGATGGGGGAGGCCTTTAGCCGTTTCTTTGCGGATAATCATTGATGAAACGGGTTGTATAATCGGTTTTATATAAACCAACGTCCAATATATTGAAACTCCTGGATTTAGTTGATTGACTCCTGCCAAAGACGTGGTTTTTTGTATTAGCCAGTTCAAGACGTAGCTATATAAACACTTTTACGTTTTAATAGGAGCATTTTTTGAGAAACACTATCTATAAGCTCGTCTCTTAATTTTGCTGACTCGGTGACCAATCCCAACCAGATACACTAACCAGCCTAATAGGACAATACCCATCACCGCTACAACCACCCATATCTTACCATCCTGGCGTAATAATTCCGTTAACTGATCCATAAAAGGTTATTTATAAGTCTGGCATATTTTGTAAATCGGATGACTGCTTAGTCGATGCTTTGTTCAGGTCGTCCTGCTCATCGAACAGCGTTTCCAACCGACGTAATCTGACCCGAAGCTGAGTAATCCAAAAACCAAGTAAAGTGAAGCCCACAAAGGCGGGTCTGATAATACGCTTTATTGAATTATCGGCATCGTATTGGTTAAACCCTGGATTACCTCCATTACCAGGATGTAACGAATCTGTCAATCGGGGTAGGATTAAGATCAGCGGAATAAAAACAGCAAAGGCAAAGATGTTATAAACAGCGGATATTCTGGCACGACGCATCTCATCATCCACTGACCCACGTAACACAAAATAGGCTAGATACAACAGCATGCCAACGGCTACTCCATTGGTTTTCGGATCATTGGGCCACAAATCACCCCAAGCGAAATAAGCCCAAACCGACCCAGTAATACAGCCTAACACCCCGAATAAAAGGGCGGTATTGGCCAACTCCACCGAGATTAAGTCATCATCTAGCTTTCCCTTTCTTAAATAACGGATCGAGAAAATGGCCGATGCTAACAACAAGGTCATCATGGCGATCCAAAGAGGAGGATGGAAGAATGTATTGCGGATGGCTTCGTGTAAAATGGGTAATTTGGGCACTGGGCTCATCAGACCCGCTATGAAGACATAGGCCAGAATGAGAATGGTTAAGGCTTTCCACCAATGTTTAAGCATAATACAAATAGTAAGTATATAACAGAGTGCTAAGAAAGTGTTTCCTACTGCGGGAGGTGGCTTTTTACCTTATTTTTGACTTGCATCTGACACTATGCTCGCCAAATTCTTGCAAGTTTACTATTTTGTGAAACACCAAATTTAGGCAGCAGGTATATTAGTGCTTCTGCGTCTCAAAGGGGAGCCTTTTTAAAAGAAAGTGCAAAACCGGAGAAACGGCGAGGAAGAATGGATAAATGGCTAAGCGACAGGTTCATTTTTCTCCGAAGCTGGGTCGGCTGCTGACTCCGAAGAAGAAATAGGGCTTAGGGCCACTTTAGCGAACACTACTCGACTTTTCGTTGGTGTAGAATATCATAAGCTGCTTGAAGCGCTGTTTAACCAGCTTACTCTTCATGGGCTCAAACCGGACCAACTCGACCTGGTCTTTGGTGACGACCACATAAAATGGCTGGTTTAACTGGCTGGTGAGGTGATAGATTGTAGCCAGCTCAGCAATATCCTCCGACCAGGCCGCCATCGCATATAAGGACGGGAATGGTGTCTTCGAAAGCGTTTGGTAAACGGCTGGTGCCTGGCGGATCGGCATCAGCTTACCACTTCGGAAACGGGTCTTTTCCAGCAGCGTATCCAAGTATTTATCGTCGGGTACGTTCATCTTGTGCCAGAGTCCTTTCGTGAAGGGGGTCGGTTCAACCACCGACTGTGTTTCGGCCGGGTGTGGGGTGATGTTCATGACGGCGTCGACGATGTGCGTTGCCTCATGCATGAGCACATACACGATAGCATCAAGGTTGCCCCCTTCGACGCGTACTCTGTACGTCGTATTCGCGGTCGGCTCAAAACAGGTATTTTCCTTTCCGCTTGCCCATTCCGAGATCGTCTCCTCCAGCAAGCTCGCCCGAAATGTGATATTGAACCTATTCGTCCCGCCATCGGAGTCGAGTAATGAGGTTAAGGCCGTGTTGGGCATATTGTCCATAAAGCTGATGCTTTGCAAATGTCGGTTTAATATGCGTTGATGCACCGGCGGTAACCGCTCAAAAGCATGCCGTACCTTTTCTTTTTGTACCGGTGTCAACGTTCGGTTAACGGGCTGCATTCCAGCCTGGCGGAAGAGGGTAAAGACGCTCTCAGGCGCTCTTTGAATGCGTTGAAAAGAAGCACTTGTCTCAATGGGCCCCTGTTTCTGGGCCAACCCATCGGTTGAGAAAAGCAGAACTAGCCAAGCGAAAAAGAGGAAGGGCAGTCGACGTTTGGCGATCATGTCAAAAAAGTCTGGTTTGATAGCGAATGGATTCGCAGGAACGGCCAAAATACGTGCATTCCTGTGAATCTCATGCTTGGCCGTTTACCCGGTGATGCGTAAAGAGCGGATCAATGAATCGTCCAGCTCCAGGTGATAGTGCATCACCACTGGGCTTCCTGGAAATGTTCCCGTTACTTCTAGTGTCAGTATGGTCGATGCACCCGATTGCTGGTAATCAATCGGTTTGGCCTGCATTTGATACGTTTCGGTCGCCTGCTGTATCCATTTTTCGATTTCGGCCCGACCGGAATAAGTATGTCTCTCGTCGGAAACGGTGGCGTTGGCCGTAAAGTATTGCGAAAATCTAGTGCTGTCCTGTTTGTTTTGTGCCTGCACAAACCCTTCGATACTGGCTGGTAGTTGAATCATTGTCCGGTTTTAATTTAATTACCTGAGGTTATTTTTAGGAATGGGTGACCATGCCTATTCTAAATCGTAGGAATTGTTCCTCCGTCGATCACATATTCGGTCCCGGTGAGGTAAGAGGCCCTGGGCGAAACCAGGAAACCGACCAGTTCTGCCACTTCCTCAGGCCTGGCGGGTCTGCCGAATGGAATACCACCGATTGCTTCCATTACTCCCTGATAAGCCTGTTCAACTGTACCGCCTGAGCTGTTGGCAATACGTTCCATCATTCGGCTGGAAGCCGTGGTCATAATCCACCCGGGCGAAACAGTAAGCACGCGGACGCCCTTCGGGCTAACTTCGTTGGAAAGGCTTTTGCTATAATTGACCAGCCCTGCTTTTGCTGCCGCGTAAGGGAGCGTCGAATCGTATAGCGGTAGTGTTGCCTGAGTGGACGCGATGTGGATAATCACGCCTTCACCGCGTTCGACCATACCGGGTAAGAAACCACGATCCAGCCGCACAGGGGCCAACAGATTCGTTTGAATGGTTGCTTCCCAGTCGTTGTCGGACAGCACGGCAAATCCACCGCCTGGCGTTTCTGAACCCCCCATATTATTGACCAGGATATCCAGATGGCCAAACTGGTGGAGTATTTGATCGACTACCTGCTGAGTTCCTGCCGGTTTGCTCAGATCAGCCGCGATGAAATGGATACGATCGACTGGCTCTTCTGGCTTGTTTCTGGCGGTTATGATCACGGTGGCTCCTGCTTTCAACAGTCTATCGGCGATTGCCTTGCCCGCCCCTTTCGTGCCTCCCGTTACCAGCGTGATCTTACCGGTTAGTTCGTTTTCAAAATTGAAGTCCATACTGTAGCTCGTTTTTAAGGCAAAATTCGGTAGTACGGCAGGGGCTGACAAGTACGGACTTACGATTCAGATAGAGATAAATTTATCCCTATTGAAGCGGGCGAAGCCTGTGATTATATTTGCCGTATGTACGAACGAAAGACGATGCCCGACTTGCTGTGTGGTCTGGACCTGATCGGGGAAGTGCTGTATGGAAAATGGAAGATGCGTCTTTTGTGGTTTATCCACCAGGGCTTTCAACGTCCCAGCGAGCTACAACGAAAAATTCCGGGCGCATCCCGCCGAGTACTGAATGTGCAGTTGAAGGAACTGGAAAGTCACGAGCTGGTGGGTAAGGTGATTTATCCGGTACTTCCGCCGAAAGTTGAATACTATCTCACTGATTTTGGCCAATCTCTCATTCCTATCATTGGTGCGATCGGCCAATGGGGTGACCAGCATGAGGAGCGCCTGCGTAAGCTTATTGCAAAGAATATGGAGCCTTAGCGTATGCTACTGGTGGCGTTAGATAGTTAGTAAAAACCAGCGTCTCCTACAACGATCCCCTTGAGAAGAAGGAGCGTTCATGGATATGCATCTTAAATAGGGCGCTTAATGAAGCAACGTATTAATGAGTATTTAGCTTGGCATTTTCGTATTTTGGCTACTATAAAGATGATTTTACGACTTAGCGTATAATTATCAGTACACACGATCATTCATGTCTGGTAA
The DNA here is from genome assembly GCF_026391055.1 of Spirosoma sp. Taxonomy (GTDB): domain Bacteria; phylum Bacteroidota; class Bacteroidia; order Cytophagales; family Spirosomataceae; genus Spirosoma. The sequence continues at coordinate 389,303 of NZ_JAPLET010000020.1, forward strand.
CAACCCATCGACGGCTTCCCCACTTAATCCCGACGAGCAAGACAAGCTCCGGGAGTTAACCACTCAGAGCTGGAACCTCGAATTAGCCATCTCCGGGGTGGCCATGTTCGCCATCCTGCAATTACCCGATTTGCTGGAGTCGGCGTTTAGCTACATCCGGTACAATTACATGACCCAAACCGAGGGTGCAACGGTCATGTTGCCGTCGATGGTATATAGTCTGATTCGGGCCACTTGTCACGTCTTGTTTGCGGCTTTTCTGGCCAATTTTGTGATGCGGGCGTTTTGGGTGGGTCTGGTAGGTCTCCTGGCAGTTTTTCCGTCGGGCATCCACTACGACCGTATTCCCTTCTCTACGCCTTATACCCAGCAGCGCTTAGCCGACGAATTTGGCCCGCTGGACCGCTATATTCTCTGGCTCGACAAACGGTGCAACATCGTGTTTGCCCTTGCCTTTCAGTTCGTGTTCCTGCTGGTGGTAGTTGCCATACTCTACCTGCTGGGGTTACTGGTCTACTTAGTGGTTCAACCCAATGTGACCCCCAACGTCTGGTTTGGGGTCAAAATTGCCTTAGGCATACTGATGGCCTTGTTCTTACTAACTTCTATATTACTGAGTCAGAAGAAGATAAAAGATACACCCAGGGGCACTCAACTCAACTACCAGTTTACGAAAGTAGGGCGACTGATGATGCTGGGTATGTACAAACACTCGGCCTATGTTACAAACACGTTTTATACCAATATCCGGCCCGGCAAGTTACTTCAGACGGCAGCGATTTTCATAATAGTATTTTTTGGGGTGTTCTTCCTTGAATACGCCAACGATATCTCGCGTACCAGTGGACGGATGCCTCTTTTTAACAGCCGACATCTTTACTCGGCTCGTGTCGATAGTCTTTACATCGAGCCGACAGCCTATGACAACCAGCGCCCCGAGGGAGCGTTTGTTAGCACGGCTTCCATCCAGTCAGACGTGATTCGGGAACCCTACCTACGCTTGTTCATTGCCTATCCCAAAGCGCTTGATACGAAGCTCCGGCAGGTTGTCCCCGAACCAGTCTGGAGCGATACGCTGTCGAGGCAAGCGCGTCGGCAACAGCGTGCTATCTGGAGCAACCAGCAGATCAACAGGCTGATTCGCATTACTGTCAATGATTCGACTTATACTCAACCTAATCTACTGTTCACCAAAGCTGGGGTTCAGGAGCAACACGGCTGGCAAACGGTAATGGTACCGGGTAATCTTAAAACAGGCCATAACCTGCTCCGCGTGGCCCTGCAAGACCCCCGAAAAAAAGAAGCCGATGAACTGGTGGCGATTCCATTCTGGTACGTACCCGAACCCTAAGCTTGCCGCCCTTACTTAACCAGCCTTATCTGCTGTACACCCTGATAGCCGTTTTCTATCGAACAGGAGCGGCTACTTACATATGCGACTGATTGTGTTTGACAGATATCAAAAAGTTAGTGTGTCGTAAAATGCTCCCGCTTGGGACGAAGGACCGTTCATACAACTGCTTAGCTTGAGCATTTTAAGTGACCGCCTGTTGTAATACCTATCTACTACCCGTAGCATACACTTTAATTAGAGCCAATTTTAAGTGATCAGCTACCTTTTACTAGCGGAGCGATCCACTGGGGAACCTACGGGTCTGTAAGCCACTAAAGGTTCCCCAGTGGATCGCTCTTGCACTCCTGCCGTGAGTAAAAGAAGCTATTTTGTCTTACTACAAGACTATCCAAAATATTAATCTAGTTAATCGTTAGATTGAGCTGAATTTTCCCTTCAACTTAATTAGCTGATTCATCGCGGTTGTTTTAGACCGTAGTAGCTCAAAAGCAAAACTTAGAGAGTAGACTAGTTCATATATCCCATAAGCCACCTTTATGACTACTTTCGATAAACTTGTCTTACTAAGTAGGTGGTTGAGCCGATTGCAAATTACCTTGCCATGGGTGGCTATGCGATACACGCTGATTGGGTTTGGCCTTGCCTGTAGTGCCTGTACACCGAAGTCAACGCTCATTATCAAGCCTGTGCCTACCCCCCCGGCAGCCGTGACAGCGACAACGCCACCCACGGTGATCATTACGGCTCCGCTTTTATACGTTGCCGGATTTGATAGTAAGCTATATGCCCTGGATACAGCAATGGGTACCCCGATCTGGGTCTTTCGGGCTGATACCTCCTTTGAGTCAAGTCCGGTGGTGGCCTATGGCATGGTATACGTTGGCAGTAATGACAGCAAACTTTATGCAATTGATGCTACAACAGGACAACAACGGTGGGCATTTAAAACGGGCAACTTCGTTCATTCCAGCCCGGTAATCGCCAATGGAATCGTTTATGTAGGTAGTCAGGATGGTAAATTATACGCCATCGACGCAACAATTGGTAACCTGCTCTGGGTGTTTACGGCTGGCCTGGGGCTTTACTCCAGCCCGGCGGTGGCGGATGGACTGGTCTATATCGGCGGACAGGACAACCAGTTCTACGCCGTCGACGCCGGTAATGGCCTGTTACGCTGGAAATTTACGGCCGATGGCTATTTTTTATCCAGCCCGGTGGTCTCCAACGGCCTTGTTTATGTAGGCTGTAGCAATGGTAAGCTCTATGCGATCGATGCGGCTACAGGCCGTCAACGTTGGGTGTTTCTGACGGCTTCGAGTATCGACGCCAGTCCGGTTGTGGCTAACGGCCTGGTGTATATAGGCAGTTATGACTACAACTTATATGCCCTTGATGCGGCCTCGGGACAGCTGCAATGGAAGTTTCCGACACAGGGCATACTTTATGGCAGTCCGGTGGTAGCCAATGGCGTTGTCTATGTGGGTAGCCGTGATCACAAACTTTACGCGCTTGATGCTCTTTCTGGTACACAACGCTGGTCATTCGCCACCAACTTCGATATTTATTCGACACCGGTTGTGTCAAACAGCACCGTTTACATAGGCAGTAACGACTTCAATCTATATGCCCTCGATGCCATGTCGGGCCATAAGCGCTGGTCATTCAGAACGGGTGATGTCGTGGTAGCCAGCCCCGTTTTGGCACAGAAAATGGTCGTTAAAGGGGCTTATCCAACCGTTAGCGGAGCGGGCAAATAATAATAACAGTGTGTTAACTGAGAGTCCGGTGGGCCATCGGGGTATCTATTTTAATCAGTATAGAGATGCATTTAGTTTCGCCCATTATTCGTTGGATTAGTCTTTGCTGGATATTACTTGGCTTACTGGGGTGCATTAACGCATACGATCCCAACCTGACACTCGATGCCAATCTGGTTGTGGTCAGTGGTATTGTTACCGACCTCAACGAGGGACAAACCATTTCTCTGAGCCGCTCCCGCTCCAACGCCGATAGTAGCAACGTTAGTGTGCCTATTCAGCGGGCCCATGTTACGGTACTCATAAATGGCACGACACGCGAAACCTTGATCGAAGTGCTGCCTGGCACTTATCAGTTTCCATCCGACTTTAGGGGGAAAGTGGGAAACACCTATCAACTCCGTTTTCAAACAACGGAAGGCACGGTTTATGAATCGTCGGTCGAAACCATGGTATCGGTTCCCCCCATTCAGCGCGTTTACGATCAGTTCACTCCTCAGGGGCCCCGAAAAACGGCGGATGGCTTGTCTATACCCGCCAATGATGTTTATTTGGACATGCAGGACCCCGCCGACGGCCGTAACTTTTACCTCTGGCGATGGCGGCTTTATGAACTACAGACCTGGTGCGCTACCTGTCAGCAAGGGCGCTATGTTGTGCGGGATATTGGTCCGGTTGGAGCGGGGCCAATTGACATTATTGGCTGCATCCGGGATTCGACCCTGGGTACCACCAACCTCTTCGACTATCCGTGCCGGGGATTGTGCTGGGACATTTTTTACAACACCGACATCGATGCGTTTTCCGATGTCTACACCAACGGGCAACCCCAGGTGGGGCACAAGGTGGCCAGCATTCCCATTTACCAGCGCGACCCGGCCTTGATCGTGGTGGAGCAACTCTCCATTTCAGCGAATGCTTACCGTTATTATCGGCTGTTTGCCGACCAAGTTCAGAACACGGGAACGCTGGCCGATTCGCCCCCGGCCCCAATTTCAGGAAATATCCGAAACGTAACGAATGCAGCCGAAAACGTAATAGGTTATTTTTTTGCATCATCGGTAGCCGTCGGTCGGCACAAAATAAAGCGTCAGGACGTCAATACAGGTTTATTCCAGGGGCTTTTCTATGCTATCAACGGCCGCGCCCCCCGACTGGAAACATCGCAGCCCGGCAGCAGTCCATTTGGCGGTAGTGCCTCATCAGCCCTTTGTATACCCAGTAGTAGCCGAACAGACCAGCTGCCGCCAGGCTGGAATGAGTAACGGTTCATGAACGTCAATCCCCGAGGCCTGTTTACAATGACTCAACTAATCCTACTCCTGTGCCGATCATTCCTTACTGGCACGCTGGCATTTGCCCAGCCCATGCTCGGGCTTTATGATGGCAAAGCACCCGGCTCTGAACACCGGACATGGGATGAACAAACAGAAACGGATAGCCTCTCAAAAACGCGTATACTTACGCAGCTTGTCAGCCCGTCCATAACGGCTTTTTTACCCGACAGTGCGGTAGCTACCGGAAGGGAGGTCCTGGTTTCTCCAGGTAGTGACATAAGAAGTCTTGTACTCGATGAAGGTGTTGCCCTGGCAAAGCCGCTGATTGCCGCACTAGGCCAACCACCTGTCACTAAAGCGATAGCGGCTTCTGAAAAGCAACTGGCCACCGAACGTTTTATACGGACAAAAGAGCTTTCTGCACCTATTGATCAGGTGCCCCCACTAAGTGGGCCAGCGAAACGGAATCAGGTACCTCTGGTAATGGGGGGAGTTCAGGCCGTGTTTAATCAACCAAATCGGTTTCTGGTTCGTGGAACGGTACGCGATTCGGCAACGGGTCAACCCTTGTCTGGGGCGGCCGTCATCATCGACTATCGAAAGCACCTTACCGGAACAAGCACTGATGCGCAGGGGCACTATGCGATCACCTTAGAGGGTGGCGATCATATCCTGATTGCCCGGCTGGTTGGGTACACGCCCGTTCGTAAGGAAATTCATTTGATCGACGATTCACTTACGGTCAATGTCGCCATGATTAGTGTGGCAAGCCAGCTCGAAGAGGTCGTTGTAACGACAAAAGGTTTTGACCAGAGCTTACGCCAGCCCATTCTGGGAGCCAGTCAATTAAACATCAATACGTTAAAAAAACTACCCTCGGCGCTTGGCGAAGTTGATTTACTACGGGGACTACAAATGCTACCGGGTGTTACGAGCGTGGGCGAAGCGGCCAATGGGGTCAATATTCGAGGTGGCACCACCGATCAGAATCTGATTTTGCTGGATGAGACCCCTATTTTCAACCCGACGCATATGTTTGGACTGTTCTCGGTATTCCCGCCCGATGCCCTGAGAACTGTCGATCTCTACAAAGGCAATGTCCCGGCTCGTTTTGGCGGTCGGGCCGCATCGGTACTCGATGTGTCGCTTCGCAATCCCAGCCTTGATCAGTTTAGCCTGTCGGGCGGGGTAAGTCTGGTATCGAATAAACTCACCGCCGATCTGCCAATCGTACCGGGAAAGTTTGGTATACTGGTTACCGGGCGAGGGGCTTTCAACGACTTCCTACTGCCCATTGTGTCCGATCGGCTGGCCAATATCCGGGCAAAATTTGGCGATGGTGTCGTGAAAGCCTTCTGGCGAATCGACAACCGGAATACTCTGACAGTTACGGGTTACGCCAGTCTGGATGTGTTTCGAACGGACTTGCTGGCCAACCTTCCCAATGTAAATGGAACATCGACCCGCTATAATCACCAGACCGTTAACGTCATGGCTCGTTGGTTTCGGACGCTTTCGCCCCGGCTAAACTGGCAAATGACCGGGGTATATGGGCATTATGTACCCAAAATTCTATCACCTGAACAAAGTGGTAATCTGGTTACCTTGCGGTCGTCGGTCTTACAAAGGCAACTGAAATCAAATCTTAACTACCAGCTACCCAATCAGAAACTTGAAATCGGGATCAGCAGCACACACTACCAACTTGAGCCGGGAACTCTCCTGCCGGGTCAAAGTAATCAGGTTAATTACATAACCACCCCTACCGAAAAGGCGCTTGAGTTAGCCCTATATGCCGACTATGAACGAAGCTTAGGAACCCGGCTAGCAATTTCGGCGGGTCTCCGTTACTCTCAGTTTCTCTCGCTGGGGCCATCGCTGGTCCGGCACTATGCCCTGGGTGAACCCCGCGACGAGTTCTCGGTCATCGACTCCACCCGGTATCGGGCCGGACAGATTGTCCAGCACTACGGCGGTCCTGAACCCCGGCTGGGCATTCGTTACACGCTGGGTGCCCATTCATCGGTTAAGCTCGGCTACAACCTGATGCGGCAGTATATACAAGTGGTAACCAACACAACCACGCCCCTGCCCACCTCGCGCTGGAAAACATCCGATCCAAACATCCGGCCTCAAGTCAGTCAATTGGTAACAGCCGGGTTTGTTCATTCCTTCAGTGAGAATATTTACGAGCTAACGCTGGAAGGCTACTATCGAACAACCCAGCATATCATTGATTACCGGCCGGGAGCCGATTTTTTATTACAGCCGTATCCTGAAACGCAGCTTCTCCAAGGCCGCAGCAAGGCTTACGGTGTTGAATCAATGATTTCTAAAAAGAAAGGAGAACTGACCGGTTGGTTGAGTTACACCTATGCCCGAACGCTTAATCAGGTAAACCAAGGGCCCACGGTGCAGGAGAATGTAAACAGTGGCAAGTGGTACCGGGCTAATTATGATCGTCCCCACTCAATGAATGCTAACATGACAATCGATGTAGATCGCCATAATAGCTTCAGCTTCACCTTTGTTTACAACACGGGCCGTCCATATTCAGCGCCAACCGGTTTTGTAACCATCGATGGCGCGCAATACCCATTTTATGAAATTCGTAACAATAGCCGGTTGCCCGATTATCACCGGCTCGATTTTAACTGGACTATTTACAACCCAGGCATGAGGACCAGGCGGTGGGAAGGTCGGTGGGCGTTCACGGTATATAATCTGTATGGCCGCAAAAATGCCTATTCTATCTTCTTTAAAGCAGAGAATGGGAAAACCAACGCCTATCAGCTACAAATTTTTGCCGCTCCTATAGCCTCTCTATCGTATAACTTTGTGTTTAAGTAGGGGCTTCCTGTAGGGGTAGTGAAACCGGCCCCGAAGGTTTAGCCAGATGTCTTTATCATTGGGCTACTGAGCTAAATGCAGGGCGTCATGGTGCTGCCAGGACCGAATCGAAAAAGTAGAACAATCAATAGTCATGAGGGAGCAATGAGTTCAGGCAAGGTTATTTATCCAAGCTGGTTACTATCAAAATACTCTACTGTGTCGAAAAGCGTTCCGACTCAAGACCAGAGAGCATTCATGCATTTACTTCATAAATCGGGCGTTTACTGAAGCAGAAATCAATATAGCTATCTATTACCTACCTGGTTTGGTACCACGAGTTGGGGTCTGCTTGCATCGAGTAATCTAAAAGCCCCAGATACAATATAGCCAAACTTGACCACAAAGTGGAATAACTTAAGCCTTGAGCCAGCAAGGACATCTCCAAACTACTAATGCCTAAATAAAGCAACAACGCACCAACCCATAACAGATAGGTGAGCAACCGTATCAACAAGGTGGGGAACCGCACTATTACTGCTTTCTTAATCCGAGGAGCAACCCGTTGGAGCAAAAACCAAGTCAATGTGATAACCCATATAATACTTACCCATTGAACTGAACTCCATAATATCTTCTCTTCAAGTACACCCCTAAAATCAGTCATCAAGCCAAAATACAAGCTTGCAAACGTAACCAAGCCAACCATCACCAGTGCCCGAACCCGTTTGGGCCTAGCGAATTGGCTTTTTACCAGTGCCCACCAGTCTCGGAACAAACTTTTCAAAAATACCTTCCGATAGGTCCATTCCATCTTCTGGATGTTAGTTGATCCCCCAAAGTCATCAATCGTGTGCTGAAGGGCCTTCTCAAAGGAAAGCGAATTGGTCATTCGGTCTTCTACGGAGACTACAAAGTGATCGGTCATCTCCTGGATGAAAGTGGTTTCAATCAACTCACATTTCTGGGTTAAAAAAGTAACGATAAGTGCATGTTGAGCCTGGGTCATAGCTGTAAAGTTGATTAGGTAATAGGAAGCTTAGTAAGATCAGTGGGGGTAAGTATGCGTTGTAACTGATGAAGAAACTGCTCAATCTGGGCCAGTCTATCCACGGCGTTACCTTGTTGATCCTGGGCAATGGAATAGTACTTGCGGGCACGGCCCTCCACGATTTGGGTTTTAGTGATCAGGATGCCGTCCGCTTCGAGTTTGTACAAAGCGGGATAGAGGGCACCTTCGTTAATCTTAAGCTGGCCATCGGTGAGTTGCTTTACTTTCTGGCAGATCTCATAGCCGTACATCCACTCGGTATGAGCCAGCAGTTTGAGGATGATAGCATTGAGACTTCCCTTGAGAAGCTGGTGCGAAGTAGTATTCATGCTCAAATATACTAAGATTGAATATATACTACTAGATCTTAGGTATTATTTTTTTAAGCTCATAAATTACTCCACGATCACCAAGCCTCCAATGCTTCTCGTCACTTTACCACACCACGGCAAGTGCCGAATAATAAAAGGGTCGTTATATGCTACCAAACTACCTTACCTTTAAAGTAAGCCTCTAACGAATAGTAGTTTAGATCGCTACATAGTATGACCAGAAACTGAGCTACCCCAGTTTGGTGCCAATCTCTACCACCATGAACGTTTTGATCGCTTCGTATCTAGTCACTTCTTCACCCTCAGGCGTGGTGACATACTACCAAAAACTAGCGGCTGATCTGGCCATGGCCGGTTTTAAGGTTCATATCGTCGATTCTTCCCATACGCCCCGTATCTGGCGCAAAGGCTTGGGCCTCTTGAAACGAATTATGCGCCCTCTGGGTGGCAGTGCCCGAGCGGCCTTTGATGAGTTTGCCTATTTTACGGGCGTGTACTTTTCGGTTCGCAACCTGCGCCATGTTACATTCGATCTGATCCATGCCCAGGATGCCCGCTCAGGAGTAGCTGCCTGGCTGGCCCTGGGTAAGCAAGTGCCCGTCATCCTGAGCTGTCATTTCAATGACGATCCCGTAACTGAATTAGCCCTTAGTTTTTCGTTAAAGCCTTGGGCAACGGCCCGACTCTCGAGCTGGTACCGCTATCTGTTTTCTAGCATCCACCACTATGTGTTCAGTTCAGAGTATGCTTACGCCAAGTCCAAACATCTCTTGCCGGTTAGCTTTAACAAATACATTCTCTACAATACGGTCGATCTACGGGCCACGACTGACCAATTGAGCCGATGTCGATCTGATCAATTCCGAATCAGCAATGTGGGCTACATCGATCAACGGAAAAACCAGCAATTACTGTTTAGGGTTGGTCATGAACTACGCCAGCGGGGATACCTCGATTTTACGATCTGGCTGAACAGGTTCGGTTTTATGGCCAGCAGGCAGCCCCCTGGGCGTTAGTAGCCCAGTCGGATCTTTATGTGCATACAGCTCTAAATGATAATTGCCCGTTCGCTATACTGGAAGCGTTTGCGGTAGGCACGCCGGTGCTGGCTCTGGCCGTTGGTGGAATTTCGGAAATGTTACCTGTCGGGTCAGGCCTTCTGCCGGATGCAGATGTGAGCCGCTTGGCGGATGAGGTAATTCGTTGTTTCCAACCTTCCTACCGTGCCCGGTTGACAGCCACCCAGACCACATTTGCCCATCAGCGATTCGACCACCAGACGAATCTGGAAAAGTTGTTTTTATACTACCGGCAAGCGGTTTTATCACCTATATAGGTAATAAATGCTAAGGGATCAGCCAAACCTTATAGCCTCTGAAGCACACAAACGTGGGCGGTAAACGGCATTGTGGATCAGGTACACCGGAATCAGTAGGGTGCCCCATGGCGTAATGTCGGGGGCGCTTGTGTGCTTCTGTTGGGGGAGTGGTTAATCGTTACAGATTAACCCTGTCTTGTTGTGGGGTAGGGGTATGCTCTGATAGCGTTGGACAGCTAGTAAGCCCCGCTATCCCCAAAAAGCGCTCCCTGTTATGAGCCAAATTCATTTTCTGGTAAATTTGTTAGACAAAAAAGAGTCGGCAACACATAGTAGCCGACTCATACTCATTGGCGCCAAACAGTCAGAAAAACAATCCTTTCTGCCAGGCTAAGTAAACCCTGCGTTAATGGGTCTCTATCTCGTTAACTAGTTGTTAGGCGGTGTAGTGCCCGTCGATCCAGAGGTAGAAGAGCTACTGCCCTGACTGCCACTCATACTTTTCGATCGGCGGCCGCTACGACCTTGTGTTGAGCCTTGAGAACTCGCATTCCCATTGCTGGTTGTCGTACCACTGGTCGAATTGTCATTCATCGTTCCGTTACTGGATGAGTTTGTGCCCATCGTTGACCGGCGACCTGATCGATTCCGATTCATTTTGCCATTGCCCGACGAGCTTGAACTATTGTCGGAATTAGTCCCCATCGTTGACCCATTGCTAGTGCCACTACTGGTGGTTGTGCCATTTTGGTTAGCCGACCCATTCGTTCCGTTGCCGGTGCCGCTATTTGATGTTGTTCCGTTGGTAGAGGACTGGGCTTGGGCGCTGAAAGAGGCTACGGCTAATAGCATAGCCCCCATTAATACGATCTTTTTCATAACCTTGAGTTTGTTAGTTGTTAATCAACCCGTTGGTTGAGTGGTAGCATAACCCTATGTACCAGCTGAGGGTTATCGTTTTATGAACAAATTATCAAATGGTATATTATTAATTTTTTTGGCTGTATCTAAGCTGTAGGCAACTGATGGCACTTGAGAACTAATAAAAAATCGCATCACTCACCATTCGTCTCATTGGGGAGCGACTGGTGAGTGATGCGCCCACTTCATTCAGGGGTCATTCTACGTGACACTGGTATGGTAGGTAAGGGGCTTGTTCTTCATTTACCCCCGATTTGGGAACTAACGAGGTCTAGTTACCAGGCTGCCAAGAGCTAAGCTGTTTTGTCATCAAAACCGACTTCTGCTTTTTATAAACTTCCCAGTATAGTAGACCTGCCCAGCTTAAAAAAAGGCAAACGTAATCTTCTGAAGCAAAGGTAACCAGTAGAGCTGGTGATGGCTGTAGTAGATGTAATTGTTCAGTCCCATTAACCCTAAGCAACTACAACCCATACGATGCCGGCCGTTGCGAGGGCAAACACGGTGAGAATTTTAGGGATTTAGTAAATCCTTTTGCACCAGAAGTTGCCCATTATCTAAGCTACTGCCTTTATTCAATTTTAGTCTGATCTCCTCGTTTTCTTCAAAATGCCGCTTTCTACACTCTCATTTAGAAGCTGCTCGGCATAGGCCCAGATGGACTCGGAACCTTGCTGAATCACCTGCTTTTTTTGATAAACTTGATCGAAGTCAACCGCGAATTCTCGCCAGGTACCCCCCTTATTGGATACATTTTGTAGCAGGGGCTCTAATCGATCCATAGCCCGGGCAAACTTGGCTTCATCCGTAAGACGGGCTTCAAACTCTTCCCACAATGCTATCAACTCACGGGCTTGCTCAGCGGGTAATAACCCGAAAATCCGCTCGGCCGCCTTTCGTTCTTCTTCGGTATTGTCGTGGCTTTTCTGCGAGTCATAGATAAACGTATCACCGGCGTCAATTTCGACCAGGTCATGAATCAGTAACATCTTAATTACCTTGAGTAGATCAATTGCTGTATTCGCATGTTCGGCCAAGACAACGGCCATTAAGGCCAGATGCCAGCTGTGCTCAGCGTCATTCTCGTTTCGCTCACTACCGAGTAGTTTCGTCTTACGAAGTATGTATTTGAGTTTATCCACTTCCTTAATAAACTCGATTTGCCGAATCAGATTCGTAACGTCCATTTTTGGTTAATCGCTTTTGGCAAAATTGGCAAAACTTTTGTGAATTATTCTAAGCAGAAGGATTCTGAGAAAACCCTTCTGCTTAAGAGTAAAAAGCATTCTGAAGCGCTATCAATCAAGTTTTTTGAGTGCCTCTGGGCTAACTGGCGTGAAGAAATTTACCAGATTGCCATCGGGATCCCGAAACAGCAAAGACCGGTTACCCCAAGGCATAGTCGTCGGTGTTTGAACGATCATATCGCCCAGAATGTCGGCTAACTTTTGATACTCCATATCCACATCATTAACCCGGAATTCAAGAATGGCGGACTGATTACGGGCAGCCTGGGCAATGTGGTCTCCCCCGAAGGGTTGCAGAGTGCGCGTACTTCCAATAGCTAAGGTGGCCGAAGGCGTCTGTAGTTCGGCAAAATCGTCGGTATACTGGGTTACCTTTAGGCCCGTAATCTGCTGGTAGAAGCGAACCAAGGGCTTGATATCGGCGGTAATAATTCGAACGGAGATAAAATTCATGGAAGCTGTAAGTTTGTGTTAAACCACACAAAGTAAAGCGGGTTTACTGACAGCTATATGTCAGTAGAGATCGCTTTAAACACCCTCAATTATTGCTCTCTCTAAACGCTCCCACATAAGACGGCCGACGGTATACGAGTAAAACCTCAGTTCTAAAAACTTATTCATGCCGAATCCTTTCAAAATGGGTCACGGATACGAACAACTAGCTGCATGAACCGGGATTTTTATACTAGTGTTCTCCTTGGCTTAGGGCTCACCTGCATGGTCGGCTTATTCCAAAGCTGGCTCCATTTTCAGGCGGGCATCGACATCTATACCTTGGCCTCGTTTCGAAGCTGGTTCCTGGCAACCAGCGTTATCTCCTTCATCACTTCTCTTCTGGTTCTCGCCTACTATCGTCACCAAAATTACCAGGCTGCCTTATGGACTGGAATAGTGGCTATTGTAACGACGTTTGCCAGCCTTTTCTACTTGTTTTCGGCAACGCTGTATCCCATTTTACGAAGACATCCGGATGCGGCCGTATTAATTGGCGTTACCATCAACCTAGTGTATGCACTGAGTCTGGTGTTTTCTAAAGCGAGCAACAGACCCTGGTTAAAGCGAGCAGGTATAGTATCAGCCATGCTTTGCCTTGCCCATATATCGGCCTTGTTTTGGTTTAGGAACGTACCACCCTACCCGGTTAAGGACAGCATTGATTCAGTTCGACAATGGCTCTTCTTAATCGAACGAATAGTGCCGGTTTTGTTGCTTTTAAATTTCCTGGACGAATACCGACGTGCTGTTCCGGATCAAGAAAACGCTGACTCCTTGAATCGATTCCATCTGGCACGTGGCATACTGGTCCTACTGAGCCTGTATTTGCTGGTTATAAGCATATCCTTGACCAGCGAAAACTACGGCCTGACTCACATATCCAGGAGGCAAATTGCGTTAGCACACTCTTTTGATGAGGGCCGCTACGTCAGTCCTCAAGGGGACACCTTATTGTATCGGCTCTTAAAACCCACTGATTACGATCCTCAAAAAAGTTACCCGCTGGTTGTCGCCCTACCTTATTCCTGCTGGACAGACAACACCCGGCAGATCGATGCTTGTCCGATGGCCAGATGGCTTAGTAGCCAAGAAAGCAAAAAGAAGTATCCTGCCTTCGTGTTTGTGCCTCGCTGTCCTCCCCACACGGGATGGGGCGGTGTTGCCAATACGCCCTCCATAGCTAGTCTAGCTATTGAGGCAATTGTTTCCCTGGACAAGGTCTATCCCATTGATGGGCAAAGGCGCTACATCTCTGGTGTGTCGCGCGGTGGTTATGGCTCCTGGTACATGATTGGCCTACACCCCGACTTATTTGCGGCTGCTATACCGGTCTGTGGCGAAGGAGATCCCAGTCAAGCCAAGAAAATGACCTCGGTTTCTGTTTGGGCTTTTCATGGCGCTAAAGATGTAAATGTTCCCGTTAGTGGTTCCCGCGATATGGTCTCTGCTATACAGAAAGCTGGTGGCCGGCCACGTTATACGGAGTACCCGGATGGAGGTCATGGCATTTGGGAGGCTGTGGTGGAGACCCCCGGCTTATTGGATTGGCTATTTGCTCAAAAACAAGCTAAATCAGCAAAAGCCATCAAAATCTAATCGTTATAAAAAAAGCTCCCGCTTGAGACACAAAGGCGTTCGTGTATCTTCATCGTACCCTGGCTCGGCCTTTCAAAAAAAGTGAATGAAATCTGATGAAGCGTTGTGAATAGGTAATTAGCATCAAATTGATAAGTGCTTTTTTTTGTAAAAAGATCATATTAAGAAGCAGATGTGTTTACTTTTTAATGTTCTTTTTTAACTCAGATTGCACTCCTTCTTCTGAGCATGGTTCGAATGAAAGGTCTAAGGGAATCTACTTATCTTATACTGTTGATAAGCCCTTGGATGAGTGCGTGTCATCCATCGGTTGCTCGCTCTACTTACTCTCCTTCTTGTCCAGGTAAGGAGGCTACTAGAGTAACATACGGTTTAGGGGTTAAAGAAATATAGCGTCCTTGCTCATCGCTACTAATAATGCCGATCTGATTTTTTTTATAGACCAGGCTAAACGTATCTTCCCCTAAGTAATTGCGCCCGTTTGCAATAACGCTAACATTCCGATAGGCATATGTAATCTTCAATTTGCCCGAAGCTCCCTTTACCGTTAGATCCACATGTTGTTCATCGACTTCTGTCAGGGTAACCAGGCCCACAGGCGCCGGATCGTCTTTAGTAATCGTTGAATATTGAGTAAACTTATAGGCACCTGCAATGCGTGATGAGGGAGCAATGTTGGGCATTGGCCTACAAGCAATAACCCATAGCCAAACTAGAAATAAACAAGATCGCTTTATCATTAGGTTAGAGAAAGGTAATTGGATAAAGATAACGCTCTGCCAGGTAATTTCAAATTAATTGAGGTCAATCAAACTAAGTAATTCCTGCACATATTCAAGTATTTTATTTTAAAGATATCTTTTGCATAAATAATGTGGCCGTTACAAAAGTCAGCACTGTGGGGAACCCGCTAGCTGAAATGGCAAAATTTAGCTTCATACAATCCAATCTACATTTACCAACGTAACTTTATGGAATCTAGAACGGCGCGACATCTAAGAAGAATAGTCAGTCTCTTTTCTTAATCAACGTGTATGCTCCAAAATTACTTCAGAAGTACCTGGCGTAATTTAAATAGGCAGAAGAGGGGGGCAAACCAACGCCTAACTTCCCTTACTGCTTTTCGAAACCTCGTACTTCTTTCCCTATTCTTGCCATCGGCCAGAATATTCGCTCAGACTAACACCTCGCCAAATGAGACCTGGCTGACCGAATACGATGAATGCCAAGACTATGGTGAGGTCTATGTAGTCAAAAAGATTACTAAAGCCTGCCGTGCCTATCAAACCTTCCTGACCGACAGAAACGGACGTAAACTAACCCCAGCCTACCGCGACATTGGCAACTTCGAAGAAGGGCTGGCCGAGTTTGTTCCTATGCAACTTAATCAGCAAGGGTATGGACTGCACGGATTTATCGACAAACAAGGGAAGGTCATCGTCGAACCTAAATACATTTCCACCGATCGGTTCCGCCAAGGCAAAACCTGGGTCATTTACCCCGCTGACACTCATTACGGACTTTCCTACATTGATCGGACCGGAAAAGAGGTGTATAAGATTCCCATTCAGCACTTTTCAAACGACTATCTGATTCACGACTCAACAATCGACTTTGAATGTAACCATGACACCCATGAAGATGTGTTGTGGTGGAGAGGAGCTGAATTCTTTATTCTTAATTTCAATTTTACCCCCTTTGTCACCGAGCAGATTCAACGATCCAAACACGTTACTCCGTTTAAATACCAGGGAAAATTTGGCATCATCGACCGTAATTTGGTGCTGAAGGTTCCGGTGGCCCTCGATGCTATTGATGTGGACTACACCTATTCAGGTCAGGGCATGCAACGGGTGCAATATGGGAATAAGTACGGCTACGTTAGTCCATCAACAGGCGAATTGATCGTTCCCTTCTGCTATACCGATACACGCAAGCCAACCAATGGCCTATTTTGGGTTAAAAAAAATGGCAAATGGGGTTGTATTGACAAAACGGGTAAGCTGCGCATCCCCCATTTGTATGATGAAGCAACTGGCTTTACAGCTGAAGATAGATCAGCCGTGGCCATTCATGGCAAGTTCGGCCATATCGACAAGTCGGGCAAGGTGCGCACGCCATTGACGTATGATTTTGCTTCGTATTATCAGCATGGCCTCTCGATGGTTCGTATGAAGGACAAATATGGCTTTATCGATACGAGTAGCCGTTTGATTATTCCATTCATTTACGACGAAGCGTTCCCCTTCGACCATGTCACCACGATTGTTGAGCGCTACTGGCTTCGGTACGAACTCTCACTGGACGGTCAGGCGCAATTTGTGGGCTTCTCCTACAAGCTGAAAGCGCTGTTTATCATCGTTGGTCTGCTTATTTTTATATGGTTAAGCAGTCTAGTAAACGAGCTAAGTAGCAAGTTTAGGGCAAAAATGCCAAGGCATTAGCCATTCGATAGTTTGTATTTTGACGTTCTGGATGAGACCATCCGCCCTGAAGTGTTCACCTGGTTTCGATTAACAACATCTCAATAATTGCTCCCTTATTGAACTACTAATTGTAGTAACGCTCAACCTCTTGTAAAGGACAAATGCTCAAAAATCGACGTTGGTAAAGCGCGGATTGACGGCCGCGTTGTTGACCGAACCAAAGGTAAAGCTGAGTCCCACCGATGAATAGTAATTGAACCGGGTGGGTAACTGCCGGCCACCCAGCAGAAACTGGTTAGGGTCACCAACCTCTTTGGCTAGAGAAATCTGGTTGTTGATTAAACTTAATCCGCCATTGAGCTGCAACATCAACCCTTCCAGCAGACGCCACGACACAATCATTTGAAACGTCAGCCGGGTCTTGCTCAGATCGTGCAGAAATTGATAACCCGCCAGGCTGGCGTTGAGCGAACCCCACGGCTCGGTCAGGGCGAAGATGCCCGTCATATTGTACACCGTCGAGTCGATGTAGCTCAGGGATCGAACGCCAAGCTGGTAGATCCAGCGGAACTGCCGTCGGGTCACTTCTGAGTTAGGATATAGGTTATATTCCAGGGCAGGCGAGACACTCTGGGAGAAAGCCATATTCTGGTAGATGGAATGGTAACCTTTGTAAAAGCCACCCACCGACCAGTGTTCCGACAGACTACGCACATACAGTGTCGAGAGACCAAACTCGATGTTTTTAACGTCAATGGTTTGTTCGTTGACATTGTACCGATTACGGGTGGTGTTGTAATAGGCATCGAAGTTCAATTTCGACGACAGCGTCACACGGTTGATCTTGATATCTTCGTTGAGGGCCAGGTAGGTATGGTTGCTTTCGCCATTGGCCGATACATTGGCACTGAGGATAAAGACCCAGAAGTGCCAGGGGTCTTTCTGGGGTTTATCATCGGGTTGGGCTTTTCGTTTGGGGAAAGTGACGATTACCTGCTGCATAAAGGCGGTTCGGGTCATAAACCGCACCAGACCCAGCCGCAGCGATTGCACAAAGCGTTGGCGGATCATGGCGTCGGCGTCGGTCTGCCGAGTCGTGAAGCGGAGCGTATCGAGTACACCCTGGTGACGGTTCAGTCTCAGCAAGGTTAAGGTATATTCCGAGCCGCTCGCCCCGGTGGTTTGCTGGGTGGTTAAGATTTCGATGTCGCAGAGCTGTCGATCGCGGTCGAAGTCGAAAAACGAAAGCTGGGTGCGTACGTAGTCATCAAAGCAGTTGACGTTCTGATAGTTGAGAAACAGCTTGGGCGGTGCGGCTTCAGGGTCTTTCAGGATTTCGGTTACCTTAATTTTCGCGTGGGTGGTTCCAGGGGCTTGCTGGGCTCAGGCACTTAGCGCTAGCAGGCTGATCAGCAGCGTGTACAGATGTTTCATTGGTTCTATCCGTTGAGTGATCGGCCCATAGACCATTGAGCAAACGGATGGACGACTGGTGGTGTTTATAAGTAAGCTGAATGATGAGGCTCGGGCCAAACAAGGTGGAGCCATTGATAGTCATGAGGAGATGAACGAGTTCAGACAATGATATTCGTCTGAGCTGGTTGCTATCAAAATCACGCTGCTGGCTCATAAAGCGCCCTGACTCAAGCCCGAAGGGAATTGATGTTCTGCTTTATAAATGGGGCGTTTAATAGGACGTTCTTCTAATAACTGCCACTATCTATTCGTACACTATGGATAGATACTAAATTATCACAGCTCTATTGACATCCCTATCTGGCAGGATTTGAGGGAGTGGAGCTACTTCGTGCATTTAGTCCAACCCCTTAGTCGTATGTGCTATCTCCAACAAGCCTAATGGCATAAGCCAAGGCCGAATAAGTAGGAACTAGGTTGGGTAGTACAAACGGTATCAATTAATTACGGCTGAACTTCCGCCGTATAAGCCAAGGACAAATGCTACTTTTTGGGCTGGTAGATTCGCCCACCGGTCAACCGTTTATCCGTAGCCTAAGGTATTCGTACTAACTCATGATTTATCCGTACATTCAATGTAGTGACAACTAGTAAACGAAGTTCCTTGAACATCCAACTAAACTCAA
Organism: Spirosoma sp.; assembly: GCF_026391055.1. GTDB lineage: Bacteria > Bacteroidota > Bacteroidia > Cytophagales > Spirosomataceae > Spirosoma. The sequence goes on from NZ_JAPLET010000020.1 coordinate 408,008, forward strand.
CCTCAACATGAAACACAAATCTCCCCTTTTTTCAGCGGCTAAAGCAAGCGCGGGGTTCGTCCTGCTTTTCCTGCTTCGGTGCCAACTGGTGTTGGCACAAAGTTTTCCCGGCAATTTTGCTGGTGTTCAAGTAGCGACCGGCCTGGACCCGGTAGGAATGGATATTGCTTCAGATGGGCGCGTTTTTCTGGCCGAGAAGAATGGGAAGCTACGAATTGTCAAAAATGGCACGCTGTTACCAACCCCTTTTTTGACCATTCCCAATGTAGATAACTTCAATGAGCGAGGTCTGCTGAAGGTAGTGTTGGACCCTAATTTCAGTACCAATAACTTTCTCTACGTTTATTATACCTACAAGGCGTCGGGTAGTTCAGTTAGTAACAACCGCGTCAGCAGATTTACGGCCAACGGCGACGCTGCGGTGAGCGGCAGTGAACGTGTTTTAATCGATATCGATCCGTTAGGCTCGGTTGGTTATCACAACGGCGGTGGATTAGCGATCCAAAATGGAAAACTTTTTATCTCGGTGGGGGAGAATACCGTTGCGGCCAACGCTCAGTCCCTAACGACACTAAAAGGGAAAATCTTGCGGATCAATCTGGATGGCAGTATTCCTACCGATAATCCGTTCTACACAACGGCTTCGGGCGTCAACCGGGCGATTTGGGCTTTAGGTTTCCGCAATCCGTTCCGGTTGGCTGCCCAACCCGGAACGAGCCGACTTTTGATCAACGACGTCGGCAATAGCAGTTGGGAAGAGATCGACGAAGGCATTGCCGGCAAAAATTACGGTTGGCCGGGTATTGAAGGTGTACGAACCATTCAAGCGCAACCAGCCAATTATCAGGATCCTTTCTATGCCTATGACCATAGTCAAGGCTGCTCCATTACAGCAGGAGCCTTTTATAATCCGTCAACGACTGCCTTCCCGGCCACCTACACCGGCAAGTATTTCTTTGGCGATTATTGCAATGGATGGTTGAAAACCTTAGATCCGGTTACTAAAGCCATCGCGACCTTTGCTACGGGCATTAACCGGCCGCTGGATGTGGCCGTTGCGCCCGGTGGAACGCTTTACTTTATCGCCCGAGGGGGCATAGCGGGCGGTTCGGATGAGGCCAATACATCGAGTACCAATGGCGTACTGTGGCGCGTGGATTATACCGGAAACGGGGCGCCGGTAATCGCCGTACAGCCCACCAGCAAAACCGTGTCGGTCGGCCAGTCGGTTACTTTCTCGGTGACGGCTTCGGGCAATCCGGTACCCACATATCAATGGCAGCGCAACGGAGTTAATATAACCGGGGCAACTTCAGCCAGCTATAGCCTACCCAGTCCAACGCTAGCGGACGATGGAGCTAAGTTTAAAGTACTTGTCAGCAATTCGGCTGGCCGTGCTACCAGTAGCGAGGCAACACTGCGCGTGATTACCAATCAGTTACCGGTGGCCAGTATTATTACCCCGACGATAGGCACCAAGTATTCCGGCGGGAATATCATCTCGTTTTCCGGTACGGGTACCGATGGAGAAGACGGAAATTTACCTCCCAGTGCCTTTACCTGGAAGGTTGATTTGTACCATTTTGATTCTCCCTCGCATTCTCACCCCGTAGTGGAACCCACCAGTGGAATAACTTCCGGCAGCTTTACTATCCCCACCCAGATGGAAACATCGGCTAACGTTCTGTTCCGGATCTTTCTGACAGTGACTGATTCAAAAGGGGCTACCATGACCGTCTCCCGAGATGTGCTTCCCCTCACTTCCTCCATTACCTTAGCGACCAATCCGGCCGGATTAAGTCTCAAATTGGATGGTACTACCGTGACCGCCCCCTATACCTTTAGTGGTGTCAGTGGAATTATCAGAGCGCTGGAAGCCCTATCTCCCCAAACTGTAGGTGGTATTAGTTATACGTTTTCATCTTGGTCGAATGGGGGGGCACGTGCTCAGAACTTGTCAACACCAGCTGCTTCGACCACTCTAACAGCCACGTTTGTCCCTTCAGGGGGTGGTAGTGCCGGCATTGTGGCGGGTGGGGTATACGAACTTGAGCCTCAGAACGCCCTTGGCCAACGCTTGGATGTGCGCGCTTTAAGTACAGCGAACGGGACCATTGTTGAGTTGTACCCAAGCAATGGGGGCTCAAATCAGCGGTGGAAGTTCATCGACAAAGGCAATGGGCTCTATGAACTTGAACCCCGCCACGCACCTGGAAAGCGCCTGGATGTAGCGGGTATTAGCGCAGCGGATAATACAAAAGTGCAGCTCTATACCAGTAATGGGGGGCAAAATCAGATTTGGAAGCTACTGGACCTGGGCGGGAATATCTATGGACTAGAACCCCAGTGTGCTATTGGTAACCGGTTAGATATTGGCCTGGTAGAGGGGGTAACCCGGGCCGTCAGCAAGGTTGCTAATGGCAGCAATAGCCAGCGCTGGAAGCTGATTCCTATAGCCTCAGCTCGGCAGGGAATCGATTCGGATCGGGTTCCCGAAGGGATAAGGTTACTCTCGGCGACGCCTAATCCATTCACAACCCAGACGACGATTACCTTTCGGCTGCCCGCTACCAGTCAGCAATCGGCTATCCAGATTCATAATTCACAAGGTCAGTTAGTTCGTCTCATTGACTTATCAACTAATACAGAAGGATTCGTCCAGGTCGATCGCAAAAACTTAGCGGTCGGAGTGTATATCTACAGTCTAATTGTTGATGGTATTTCGCTGGCAGCCAAACGTTTCGTTATTTATTAACCTCGGTCATTGAAGGTTTCAATTGGGCAAAGGGGCAAAAAGCAATGCCGGCAGGTGGAACCTTGTCGGCATTGCTTTATTGTATACAGAAGTAGTATTCCCTTGATTGAGACAGAATACATAGTTCACCTGAAAAGAAAATCAGCTCGAAGGAGAACTGTATGCGACTGATTAGATTAGACAGATGTCAAAAGCGCTGTTTCTTTAAAGGCTCCCGCTCGAGAGGAAAAAGTATTCATGTATCTTCATTCTAAATGGGGCGTTTAGTTCGATTCCATCGGCAAATCACCAGTCGTCGGCATTCAGAAAAGCCAGATACTCACCCTGACTAAACTGTTTTCAGCCATTAGATAATCCTGTGTCTATACTGTCAATTGTTCTTGCGGAGTCAATAGGCTGAATCGTTTGGCCTGCAACTAGGAGACCCTAAGAGACTTTTGACTTCTGGGCAGCGTAATTAAGAAAGTAGTACCCTGGTTTATGGTACTCTTAACTCCAATCGCCCCCCCGTGGCGCTCGACAATTTTCTTACATAAAGCCAACCCCAATCCAGTGCCTTCGTAAACATCCTTGGTATGCAGGCGAGTAAACGGCTCAAAAACCTTGTCCGCATGCTGTTCATCAAAGCCAATCCCGGTATCCGTTATTCGGATACTGACCAGTTGCTCATCGGTTTCATCGGCCAGGGAGACGGTGATCTGGGCTGGTTCATCGGCTTTGGTGAATTTGAGGGCGTTATTCAGCAGGTTGTAAAACAACTGATAGATCAGCACAGGGACCCCTTCAATTGAAGGCAGTTCCTGTTTTAGGATTCGAGCCTGCTTTTCCCCGATCAAGACATCCAAATCGATTTCGATCTGCTCAAGTATGCCATTTAAATCGAGGCTTTCCAGTAGCTGGGGCAAGGCATTCAACGAAGAGTAGCTTAGAACCCCTTGAATCATGGTCAACATCCGGTCGGCTGACCGCTCAATCTTCGCTACAAATTGCTGCGCTTGCTCGGGTAGCGTGGAGCCAAATTCTGCCTTAAGTCGATGGCTAAAGAGCTTTACCTTGCGAGCGGGCTCTTTCAAATCGTGGCTGGCCACATGAGCAAATCGCTGGAGATCCTCGTTTGAGCGCTGCAACTCAACCGTTAGCGAGCGGTAGCGATCATAACTCTCCCGAAGGGACTCTTCGGCTTGTTTGCGTTCGGTCAGATCGCGAGTGACCTTGGAGAAGCCAATGTGCAGACCCACTGAATTATACAGCGCGGTAATGACGATACTAGCCCAGAATAGCGTGCCATCTTTGCGAAGCCGCCAGCCCTCTTCTTCATACTTGCCCGTTTCCAAGGCGACCCTTAATTCGTGAGCGGGTTTGTCATTAAGAATATCTTCCGGCGGATAAAAAATTGAGAAATACTTGCCCGTAATTTCAGACTGGGTGTAGCCACTAATGCGCCTGGCACCTTCATTCCAATTGATGACCCGCCCTTTTTCATCCATCATAAAGATGCCATAGTCGGCCACCTGCTCCACCAGCGAGCGATACCGCTCTTCACTTTGGCGCAGAGCTTCCTGGGTTTGTTTTCGCTGGGTCAGATCGCGGGTCACTTTAGAGAAGCCGATGTGTTGGTTGGCTTCACTGAACAAGGCAGTAATAACCACATTGGCCCAGAAGACCGAACCGTTTTTTTTGATCCGCCAGCCTTCTTCTTCATACGTTCCCGTCTGGATAGCAATCGTTAGCTCGCGGGCGGGTTTGTTGTCGGCCAGATCTTGGGCGGTATAAAAGGAGGAGAAGTGTTTGCCAATGATCTCACCGGGTGCATAGCCTTTAATGCGCTGAGCCCCTTCATTCCAGGTCAGTATGTGGCCACCCGTATCGAGCATAAAGATGGCATAGTCTTTGACACCTTCCACCATTAGGCGATATCGCTCCTCTTGTTGACGCAACTGCTGTTGATGTTGCTTTTGGATTGACTGATCGGTCAACGTACAGCAATAACCCAGAAAGGAATTTCCCTCATCATACAAACTGGTATAGCTGATTTCGCACCAGCAGGTGGTTCGATCCTTTCGGGTTCGCCAGCCCTGGGTATGGAACAGCCCTGTCTTCCTGGCTATACTCAGTTCATAACTGGCCTTAATCGAATCGCCGTCTATGCTGTACAATCGGGCAATAGGCTGATTGACTAACTCCTGAATGGAGTATTGGGTCAGTTTAACCGCAGCTGGATTGGCATAAGTAATGTGGCCATGAGGATCAAGTTGAAGAATGGCTTGCGGTAGGTATTGAAGCAGCAAGTGATCATTGGTCGTCATCGAATAGTAGTGTAGGATTCACACGTTAATGGAAAGCAAGCCGTGTCGGAGTTTCATCAGACGATGCTCAATAAAAGTAATGGGTTTCATCGAAGGATGATTCTGCTAGGGCTCTGAAGTGCTAGCAGGTGTAGGTAGTTGAGAAAACGGTATCAATATGACTTTAAATACAAGGTAACTCTCAACAATGTTTCTACAGTTAATTTTATTAATGTTTAAAATCGCCATATATACAGTACTCATGGAGCCGTACAGCCGTACCAAGTAGAAAGTAATCACCTCCAAAGCTGTACTTTCCTTACGTAACTCTCCCAAACTGATTAATGCTTCAAAAGGACTAATTTTTCAGTGCTGAGACTAATTATATCACTGTTATGCATGCTAACTGGGCACTCATTTTTAAAGTCGCTTAACGTCCGAATTACGGACTCTATGGAAGCTCCTACTAAATGTGACCAGTTTTCTCGTGATAAACGGATAATCCTGGGTTCAACGGGCAAATCCTTTTCAACAAACTTTCGTTGGTAGGCAAGCAAAGCATCGGCAACGCGTTTACGAACGGTCTGATAAGCTAGTTCTAGCAGTCGCTGCTTATAGTCAGCAATTTCGCTGGTCAATAAATGCAGGAGATGATCAGCTACTTCCTGATTGCGATAAAATAAGGTCAAGAAATCAGCTTTAGGAATAAGGCAGAGTTGGGCCTATTCGAGCACTACATCACTGTACAGCTTCAAATAAAGCTATACCTGTAGTAGCCTGGTTTATTCGGTTTAGCATTGGTTCTGCTAATAGCCAGGATAAGGAAAATAACTCAACATGGACTTGCTACATTTGGCTGTAGACAGTTTTTAGGCACATTTGGGGGTAAACCCGAAAGTACCCATGAAAAAAAGACGTGTATTTGACGAGACGTTTAGAAAGATGGCCGTCGAGCTATCTTATGCCAAAGGTTCCGTACAGGAGGCTGCTCACGAGC
>NZ_JAPLET010000025.1 GCF_026391055.1 Spirosoma sp.
AACCAGGCACTGTCGGGTCGTATGCCCGGGGTGCAGGTCAACACCAACTCGGGACGACCCGGCGGACGCACCACCGTCCGCATCCGGGGATTCAGCTCCATCAACTCCTCCAACAACCCCCTCTACGTCGTTGATGGCGTCATGCTCCCACAAGGAACCGGCGACCAGTTCAGCAACCCCATCGATTACATCAACCCCAACGACATCGTTAACGTGGAGGTCCTCAAGGATGCCTCCTCCACCGCCATCTACGGAGCTCGCGGTGCCAACGGCGTTATCTTGGTACAAACCCGTAAAGGAAAAGCTGGCGAGAGCCGGGTCACCTACGACGGTCAGTTCAGCGTCAACACCATCGGGCCCAACAAACCCAAGGTCCTCAATGCCAAAGAGTATCTGGCCACCGAAGACCTGGCCTACGCCAACATGGCCAAGTATGACCCCGTCGGCTGGCAAGTGGTCCTACCTCGACCCCAAAGTGCGCCGGGCGGCTTTCAGTGCGGCTCACCCCGGTGTGTTCGATGCCAACCTGAATCCTTTGTATGACACCGACTGGTTCAAAGAGTCGGCTCAGAACAAACTTTCTCAGAACCACCAGTTAGGCTTCAGTGGCGGTAACGAGCGCACCCAGTACTCGCTCTCGCTCAACTACCGCGATGATCAGGGCTTGATCAAGACCTCCTACATGAAGCGCTACTCGGGTCGTTTCTCCATCGATGACCAGGTCAAGAGCTGGCTCAAGATCGGCGGTACGATGAGTTACAACTACCAGACAGAAAACCTGGTAGATATCAACGATGCGGTAGCCCGTCAGATCGTGGAGGACTTTCCCTTCCTGCCCGTACGCTACCCTGATACGGGTGTCTTTGCCGAGAACCGGGATTACCCCTATGCGGAAGGTACCATGAGTTCGGTTCACCGGCTGCTGGACCGCAAGTACATCCAGAACACCCAGACCATTTTGGGCAGCCTGTTCACCAACATCACCTTTGGTAAAGGCCTGGAGATGCGTACGGTATTGGGGACCAACATTCAGACTCAGGAGATCAACCAGTCGCAGACCCGTACGCTCAACATCGGCAACAACGGTAACGCATCAGCCAACAATAACCGGCAGAATTTCTGGTCGTTGGAGAACTATCTGACCTATAACAAGCAGTTTGGTCAGGATCACTCTTTCACCGGTCTGTTGGGTCTGTCGTGGCAGGAAACCAACACCTTTGGCATTGGCGCCAGCGTGAGCGGTTTCGCTACTGACTATTTCGGTTTTAACAATTTAGGAGCTGGTGCAATTAACCCAGGGGTCAGTTCGGGCGCTTCGCGCTTTGCCTTTAACTCGTACTTTGGTCGGATCAACTACGGCTACAAGAATAAGTACCTCTTCACGGCTACGGGCCGGGCCGACGGCTCCTCCAAGTTCGGAGAAAACCACAAGTTTGCCTTCTTCCCCTCGGCGGCTCTGGCCTGGCGGGTATCGGAAGAAGACTTCCTCAAAGGCAACTCTGTTATCTCGAATATGAAGATCCGTACCAGCTACGGCCTGACCGGTAACTCTGAAATCCCCCCTTACTCTTCGCTGTCATTACTCAGCTCGAACTATTCGACCATCTACAACGATACCAGAGTAAGTGGAACAGGTATCAACCGTCTGGCTAACCCTGACCTTCGCTGGGAGAAAACGGCTCAGACCGATGTAGGTTTGGAAGTTGGTTTCCTCAAAGGGCGTATCACCCTGGAAGCTGATTACTACTACCGCCTGACGACCGACATGCTGCTGGATGCCCCCGTACCCCAGTCGAGCGGCTACGCGACAATCCGGCGCAACGTAGGGTCGATGGAGAACAAAGGTTTTGAGTTTGGCATCAACACGGTGAACATCAACCGGGGTACCTTCAGTTGGAACACCTCCTTCAACATCTCGCTCAACAAAAACAAAGTACTCTCCCTGGCTACCCCGTCTGATATCTTCAACGTAGGTGGTCCTAACTTCACCAACCCCACCAACGTCATTCGGGTGGGCGAACCAGTAGGCTCTTTCTGGGGACTGACCCGGGTAGGCGTGTGGAGTGAAGCCGAGCGGGAAGAAGCCGCCAAGTTCACCAGCTACCGTAACGGGTTGACCATTCTGCCCGGCGACATCAAGTACCTGGACGTGAACGGTGACAAAGCCATCACCGATGCGGACCGCAGCATCATTGGCAACGGTAGCCCAAAAGGCTGGGGAGCTATGACCAACAACATTCGCTTTGGCAACTTCGATGCCACGCTGGAATTGCAGTACATGTTTGGCAACCAAGTGATGATGATGAACCTTCACGCCAGTGAAGACCGTCAGGCGCTGGCCAACAGCTATTCGTCGGTGCTCAACGCCTGGACGCCAACCAATCAGGGTAGCCAGATTGCCGAAGTTCGGGACACACGGGCCGGCTACGTGACCAACGTAGATAGCCACTGGATCAAGGATGGCTCGTTCCTGCGGGGCCGCAACCTCCTGTTTGGCTATACGCTGCCAGCTAACGTAACGTCTAAATTGAAGATGAACCGGTTACGGGTATACGTTTCCGCTCAGAACTTCTTCCTGTTGCTGAAAGATCCGATCGTTGGTGATCCGGAAGTTACACCTACCAACCAGGGCACGGGTAACAGCGCTTTTTCGCAGGGCATGATCTGGCACAACTATCCTAAGCCAACTACATATCTCTTAGGCCTGCAAATTGGCTTGTAGTTCGCAAATGCATTTAATTAACTGACATTTTCTTGTATGAGACATACCCTAGTAAAAAATATAAGTAGAGTTTTGCTGTGCGGTGCAGCCCTGATGGGTCCGGCCGGTTGTACTGAATTCCTGAAGGAACAAGCGCCTTCAAATTTGACAACAAGCAACTTCTATACTATTCCTGACCATGCCGAAGCCGGTTTGGCATCGGTCTACGCCAGTCTGCGCTTTATGGGCGATGGTGCTGGTATCTTCTCCAGCAACTGGCAGTTGCTCGAAGCCCTGACGGGAACCTCCACCACCGAGACCGCTCAGAACTCCGACCTCAATAACCTGTATAGTCTGGTGCATGACGGTAACACGGCACATGTGGTCAACTACTGGAACGGTCTTTACCGGGTTATCGCCAATGCCAATCAGGTACTGGATCGGGTTCCCGCCATCACACCGATGGATGCTGCGCAGAAAACCAAGATTCTGGGTGAAACCCGGTTCCTGCGGGCTTCGGCTTACTTTACGGCTGTTCAATTGTGGGGTGATATCCCGCTGATTACGACGCCCCAGACGGCAGCATCGACGGATTTCCTTCCCGCACGGGCCTCTAAAGAAGATGTCTACAAACTGATTGTCGATGACCTGTTAGCCGCTGAAGCTTCGGGACTGGCCTGGATGGATGCGAGTGGTCGGGTTAACCTGGCAGCGGTGAAAACCCAGCTCGCCAAGGTGTACCTCACCATGGCCGGCTTCCCCCTCAGCAAAGGAGCCTCCCACTACAAACTGGCCGCCGACAAGGCCCTGGAGGTCATCACCTACGCCAACGCAAACCCCTCGGTGATCAACCTCTTCACCACCTACGAGGACGTTCACCGGGAAAGCACCAAGAACCGCGTCGAGCACCTCTTCATGCTTCAGTACAATACGCTGGTAGCGGGTAACCCGATGGACAACTTCTACCCCAACTTCAAACCCGTTACCTACAACGGGCCCGGAGGAACTGGTAGCTCGGTACCGACAACCGCTTTCTACAACTCTTACGAGCCAGGTGACTTGCGGGCAAAAGATCAGGCGGGGTACTTCTACACCACCTACTACACCAACGGCAACGGAGCGCCCTTCTCACTGGGCGCACCTTACGTCTTCAAGCACTTCAACCGCACCGCCAACGGGACGGCAGGGGTGGCTGGCTCGCGTCAGAACAACCTCAACGTGCCTCAGATCCGCTTTGCCGAAACGCTGTTGATCTACGCCGAAGCCCAGAACGAAGTAGGCGGGCCTACCCAGGCGGCTTATGATGCCTTCAAGCGGATTCGGGACCGGGCCACCCTAACCACCCCGGCTCTGGGCACCTACACCCAGGCTTCTTTCCGGGAAGCGGTTTGGCGCGAACGCTGGCATGAACTGTGTTACGAACAGATCACCTGGTTCGACATGGTTCGGTTACGGAAAGTCTACAACGAGACCACCAATGGCTTCGACAACTTTGTGGGCCACGTGAATAAAAGTTCGAATCAGGCTTTGCAGGAGAAGCATCTGCTGTTGCCCATTCCGAAGCAGGAGCTGTTGAACAACCCCAACCTGAAGACCCAGAACCCAGGGTATCCAGGCGTTTAAGGGCTAACTGATTTATAAGTAGAAGCCGATAGGGTCGTCATGACCTTATCGGCTTTCTTATTGTAAACGTATTGTTACACAGAGATACACTAATAAGGAATTACAAAAACTCAATGTATCTCTGCGAATCTCTATGTAACGATTTTGCCAACGAAACCGGAACTCATTTTCAAACGTTTATACAGCAACACAATACTTCACTAAACAACATGAAAGGAATTCATTTATTGGCATTAAGTCTGCTATTGCTGGCAGGGTGTGCACAGGGCCAATCGAAAGACTACGCACCTGCTAAACTTCCTGCCCTGAAACCGGGCGAAGCGGTGGCAACCTTCGCAGGAGGATGCTTCTGGGCGCTTGAAGAAGGGATGAACCAGTTGAAAGGAGTTCGGGAAGTAATCTCGGGTTATGCTGGCGGCAATGTTAAGAATCCAACGTATGAGCAGGTAGGTACCGACGAAACGGGCCATGCTGAATCTGTTCAGGTTTATTACGACCCGAAGGTGATCAGCTACTCGCAGTTACTCGACGCTTTTTTTGCTGGACACGACCCCACGACGCTGAACCGACAGGGGCCTGATGTTGGTCGTGATTACCGATCTGTAGCTTTTTACCGGACACCGGATGAAAAAGCGGAGATCTTAGCCGCTATCAAACGGACTAATGACTCGAAGCATTACGCAAACCCTGTCGTTACGGAGGTGACGCCCCTCACGGCGTTCTATCCGGCCGAAAATTATCACCAGAATTACTTTTCGCTTCACCCCGACCAGCCTTACATCCAGCGGGTGTCTTTACCCAAAGTTGAAAAACTCCGGAAAGCAATGGCGGGTCACCTGAAAAACAATACGTCGTTAACGATGAATAACTAGTAAGCGGTTCGATACCCTTAGCCAGGTATCGGTAACAGAAAATAGATTATTTAAAATAGCCGGTTTAAACCGGCTATTTTTGTAGTATGAATACAACAGCCTCTCTGAATAAACCAAATCGAAATCTATTCATTCAAAACCTGCTGACATTCTTCCTGAACCAGCAGGCGCTGGCCGTTGGGCTGGTCTTTGCTTCCGATAGTGTTCTGTTCGGCAGCTGGGTGGCCCACATTCCATTTGTCAAAGCCAAACTCCATCTTTCAGATGCCGAACTGGGATTAACGCTGTTTGCCATGCCCATTGGTTTACTGGTCATGAATCCACTAACCGGCTGGATTATTTCCCGACTTGGTGAAGCCCGCGCCTGTTTCTGGTCGGCGGTAGGGTTGACATTAGCCGTTTGCATCCCGCTCAACGCGCCAAATCCGATAATTCTTTGCCTTGGTTTATTCCTGATGGGATTGAATGCGGCCCTCCTCAACGTGGCCATGAACACCACCGCTACAAATCTGGAACGGGCACAGGGTATTGTCATCATGTCCTCGTGCCATGGCATGTGGAGTCTGGGCGGACTGTTTGGCTCTGGTATTGCAGGGGCTGTTATTGCGTTGCATGTATCGCCCCCCATCCATATCATGATCATGGCGGGCTTAATTCTGCTCATGACCTTTATTTTGCAACCGATTCTGGCAAAAGTCCCTTCGAGCAGCCGAACAGAAACGGGCGAGAAAGCCGGGTCGTCATTCGTTCGGCCTAATCTGGACTTGTTATTAATGATTTTGATCGGCTTGTCGCTGGCCATGGGCGAAGGGGCCGCTTTCGACTGGAGTGCCGTGTATTTGCGTGAGACACTTGGGGCCAGCAGCCAGATTGCTGCGCTGGGCTTTGGCGCGTTCTCGCTTACAATGACCGGTTTCCGTTTCCTGGGCGACGCGATCATTCCCAAAATAGGTGCCAAACGCTGGTTACAGATTGGCGGTGTGGTGGGTGCAGGCGGCTTGTTATTCGCCATGGCTCTCCCCTACCCGGCAACGGCACTGATCGGCTTTGGCGTGCTGGGAGCAGGTTGCTCGTTGGGTGCACCGGTGCTGTATGCGGCCTCTATGCGCGTAGAGGGTATTCCACCGGCGGCCGGTCTGGCCACGTTTGCGACGTTTAGTTTTATTGGATTTCTGGCGGGTCCGCCCATCATCGGATTTGTTGCCGAAGCTTTTGGACTGGTGTACGGATTAGGCTTCGTGGCCATCATGCTGTTGATTTCGGCCGGTTTGGCCAAATTGGTAAAGCTGTTTTGACCATTGACTGGTTTAATGGGCCGACACGGCTTTCAGGCCAATCACTGAGCCAACCAGGAGTACAATGAAGAAAAGCCGCCAGAAATCGCTCGGTTCCCGAAAGAAAATCATACCCGTTACAACTGTTCCGGCGGCTCCAATTCCCGTCCAGACGGCATAAGCCGTGCCCAGTGGAATGTCCTGCGCGGCTTTGTTAAGGCAGTAAAAACTAAGTGCGGCACAGACAAGAAAGCCTGCCGCCCAGCCTACGTTTCGAAAATTGTCTGACAGCTTGAGACAAGTTGTAAAACCAACTTCAAACAAGCCCGCCAGAATAAGAATAAGCCACGCCATTTCAGAATAGAGAAAAGTGTTTCAGTTATAACCCCATTGTCGGCACATTGTCTTTCTATCCGGCAAAATGCGTAGTACTGTTAACGAAACCGCAATCAACTCAACTCATGACTTAGCCGTTGCCTCCATCCCAAGAACGCGCAAAAAATCAGGGGTTCCCGCCTATATGATCTATGAAACGCTCAACGGTTGTGCGCTCTATTACCGTGGTTACCGGGATGTAACGACCGAAAAAAAACACCCGCCGAAATTATGGGGAGCAGTTCATTACAGGCTACGTTGGTCATGTTTTTAGGACGGGTTATTAGCTGAAAGAGATATCTGGTCGTCACCAACGGATCGGGTGTTCATTTCGATAAAGACAATAACCTTTCCAACGACATCGCCATCTACGATAAGTCGGTTGGTTTGACACTAACGGATAAGTATTTCGACATTCCCCCGAAAATCGCGATTGAAGTAGACGTTCGTATTGAACCAGGCCAATTCGAAGGGAAGGAGTCGGCTATATGTATGTGAAAACCGAGCGGCTGCTTGCTTTTGGCGTTGAGCAGGTAATCTGGGTTACTACCCAACCAAAAAAATATTCGTGGCAACCCGCACCGCCCCCTGACTAACCCAGAACCGGGACGCGACCGTACCCGTTCTGGACGATATAGTGCTGAATCTGGCTGATTTACTAACCAAAGAAGGGATTGAGTTTTAGAGCGTCTAACTACTTATATCCCACTACTGGATAATCGAACGTACGCCTAGCGAAGGAGAGTAAGTGCCCCCTGCTTCTGGCCGGATGTTGATTTCCCCCGTTGATTCAGCTGATACTGAATACTCCAGGCATACACCCCCACCTCACAAAGTTCACCACGATACTGTCCATCCCACTGAAACGGTGCGTTTGACGTCTGGAAAATTATTTCACCCCACCGGTCGAACACCGCCAGGGATGTAATCGTGATATCGCCACAACCGTAGGCCAGAAACAGATCATTCAGGCCATCCCCATTTGGTGTAAAGCTGGATGGCGCATACAGAATACACTCGCAGGCTTCGTAATCAATCAGGACCGAGTCCAGTACTGTTGCACAATCATTTTGAACACTGGCCCTGTACACGCCCGAACTGCTTACCGTTCGTTCGATACCCGTTACCTGGTCCAGCCAGGAAAAATTACCTTCGGACAGGGTTGGTTGTATGGTAAAAAGCTGCGCTCCACATAAGGACTGGTCCGGCCCCAAATCCAGCTCGGGGGGCCGAACGTACCGTACATAAATACTATCGGAAGCCACACAACTGGCCTGTGTGACCTGAATGAGGTACTGACCCTCTTTTTGAACGGTCAGCGTACTTTGCCGGGAACCATCCTGCCAGCGATAGGTTGATCCGGCTGCTGCCGGGACCTTCAGGGTAAGCGTCTTGCCATTACAGAGCGTGGTATCAGCCCCCAGGTCAAAGTCCAGTGCGTAATCAATCGTAATACTATCCCGTAGGGTCTTACAGTTCGTTACGGCGGTTACAGAGTACTTACCGGGCCGGGTAACTAGCAATGTGGGGGCTGTACTACCGTCATTCCAACGATAATAGGATGCACCCGGCGTGGTGGCATCCAGCAGCAGGGTACTTTTGCGACCACAGAGCGTAGAGTCCTTCCCCAACTCAAGTTTGGTGGGAACTAACGAAACATCGTCGACGAATAGGTAATAAAACCCCAGGAAAGGGGGCGTTTTTGTAAAGCTCCCAATGGTAACATATTGCTCTCCCCCTTTGGCGGTCAGAAACCCAGCTATACGATGCCATTGCAGACGAGCGATACTAGCTTGGGGACTATTGTCCAGAATTTGCGGCTGAAGGGTGAATCGATCTGTTGATGCTGGATTCTTGACCAGGTCGGTCGAAAAATAAGCTCCAAGTGTTTCGGTCTGATATTTAGTAGGCGTATCCGTAGCTACGTACATCTCGAAGTAATAACACTCGTTGGCATCGAGTGGCTTTGTAAGACGTACGCCCAGGTACTCTGCCCACCCCTGATCAAAGAATAAACGCCCTACCCCCTGGCCCGAATGAGGTGGCAAAGACATTTGCCCGGTCTGATAACAGGTGTTATAGAAGTCGGGTGTGGCACGGTTGGGGTTATACCAGGGTATAGCTTCAATGAGCAGGTTATCCTGCCGAGGGCAATTACTGTAAGTTTCAAAGCTGCCGTTAGGAACAAGATTTTGCCCCGCTACCCGTTCAGACAGGATCATGGCAAGCCAAGCCAACAGCCAACAATATACTTTACACACAGCCTTTTCAAGCGTTACATTGAGTAAATCCGATTACTAGAACTACAAAATAGATAGCCTCTAATATACACTATTTTACTCGCCTGATATCGTTTAGTTGCGGACTACTTATTTAGTAGCCATACTAAAAAACCCTCGATCATTCTACTGTAGAAGAGTCGAGGGCAATGAGTTGACTAATGAGCACCTGCAACAGGCTTTTCTAATTGGTGCCGAACCGGGTTTCCATTTCTAAAAACCCGGTTCGGCGAGAGGAAGGTAGAACTAATGATATGATAAAGATACCCAATTCCTAATGAAGTAATATAGAATGGTTGTAAGTATCTAAAAATTGTAAGTGAGTAACCAGATTTGGGATGTAAATACGCGTTTTGCCTGTCTCTGATCAAGATCTGATCGGACAAGTAGGGTCGACAGGGGGTACTCTGTTTGTCAATAATGATTAAATCGCTGTAAAAATTCCTCTTTATAACTTCTGCTTAGAGGCAATAACTGCGTACCAATGCTCAATTCTGTATCGTTGAACGAATCGACTTTGTGAATATTGACCGCATAGGATCGATGAATTCGCACAAGAGACGGCAAATTCATCCGTTCTAATATCCCGCTTAATGTCAACCTAATTACGTATTTCCGATTACCTGTAATTAAAGTCGTGTACACATTGTCGGCCTCCAGATACAGTAGGTCATCGACGTTAATTTTAACAAACTGATAATTTTGTTTTACAAACAGATGATCGTTGATGTGCAGGATTGTCTCCCGATCACGCGTACCTTTTTCAAGTGGGGCCGCCACCGCCGAAACAGGCTTACTCCGCTGGTTGAAATTATGAATAGCCAATTCAATGGCGGTTCGAAGACTGGCCAGTTGATAAGGCTTGTTGACATACGCGGCCGGATAGGTCTGCTTAGCCCTTTCCAGGGTTTCTCGGTCTGTAAGAGCGGTCAGGTAGATAACAGGAATGGGCCGTTCGGCGGTTAACCGTCGAACTGTTTCAATACCGTCCCAATCGCCTTTTATGGTAATATCGCAGAGGAGTAGATCAACTCGCTGCCGCTGGAATAAGTCAAGTGCTTTGCGGCCATTATTCGCAATACCCACTATGAAATAGCCGTCTGCTTCCAGACTGTCGCTCAACTCCATAGCTAAAATACCTTCATCTTCAACCAGTAGAATATGTATGCGCTCGTCACTAATCATTAAAGGTGGCGTTTTACGAATTTCTATGACTAGGCGTAGATGTAAGCATTCATCCCTGAAAATAAAAACAATTCTCTACATCCACGTCGATTTACCTGTTATAGAGCAAAGATATATACCTATTTGGGCTTTATACAGCATTTAAGTTAACTCAATGGCTATAACAAACAGTTAGCTATCCTGAAAACAGAGTACTATAATTATAACCCATATATTCATTTGTTGTTAAAAAGAAGTCAAACAGGATTTTTCGAACAGAAAGGAAGCCCTAAACAGCATTTGACGAGCTTCTGTCCAGATTTGGTATAATCCATTAGGCTGCCAGCCGGGTTTGTGGAATGTGTAATCGGAACAAGGTTCCGTTTTGGGATACCAGTTCAAAGTTGCCTTCCAGTTGTTCGGCAAGCGAGGTGACCAAACGTCGGCCAAATGATTTTCGGCTACCCGATTTCTGCCAGTCATCCGCTTTTATGCCAGGGCCATTATCTTGTACTTCCAGCGTAATACCGGGTTGTAGAGAGCCATCCGTATAATCCAGCTTGATCCGCAGCAAAGGCCGTTCCTGGTGGATAAAAGCATATTTAAAGGAGTTTGTGATAAGTTCGTTGACAATCAATCCCAATGGCATCGCAACATCGACATCCAACTCCTGTAGAACAACATCTACCTGTAGGTCGAAGTTGGACGACTCATACCCATACGCCTGCATCAGACTTTCAGCCAGATCGGTCAGATACTCCCGTATGTTAACGATGGTCACCCGGTCCGACTGGTATAACCGCTGATGTATCAACGACATTGCCTGCACCCGCTGCTGGCCTTTTCGTAGCGCCTGAATTGCTTTTTCATCGGTCAGACCATTGGCCTGCAAAGTGAGTAGGCTCGATACAATGGCTAGGTTGTTTTTTACCCGGTGGTGTAATTCCTTCATCAACGTACGAAGCTGATCCGACTGGCTGATGAGTTGCTGACTGTTGCTGGTAATGATTTCGTTCTGGGCAGATAAGCGCACATTCGCCCGGCGAATTGCCCAATACTGACCTACCAGCATACTAAGCAAGAGAAAAAGTAAACCCAGCCCGCCCGCCATGTACTGCATTTGACGGGTAGTCTGATGATTTTGCTGATCGAGTGCCGTAATTTGATTTATCCGCCTTTGGGTCTCGTATTTTGCCTGAACTTCGGCAACGGCCCGCGTTTTTTCGACCTCAGCAGCCGCCTGAATCTGTGCAATTCTACGGTCTTTCTCTGCCTGAATAGCCGCTATTTCTTTCGCCTTTACCGATTCTATCCGGGCAATCTCCCGCGCTTTGGCCAGGACCAGGTTAGCTTGGATTGTAGCCAGATCATTAGCTTTCTTAACCGCAAACTGCTCTTCCAGACTTGCTACCGTTCGGGTCTTTTCGAGCGTCATTAACGAATCTTCTATTCGCTTGTTCTGCACGGCATAGTAATAGGCTTTATCATATTTCCCCGTACTGGCATACATCTGCGACATCATCTTGTATACCGACCGGCTTAACGGAGCATCTTTACTTTGTTCAACCAGCTTTATAGCTTTTTCACCATAATACTCAGCCTCTTCATTTTTCTTTAACGCCTGATAGGCAGTGGATAAATTTCGATAATTGTGTACCAGACTGGTAGTTCTGTTCACTTCCAGATTAATAGCCAGCGCCTTGTTAAGATACCCGATAGCTTCTTCGTACCGGCCCTGTACATTCGAATTCTTACCCAGGTTGTTATAAATGACCCGGTAAGCTTCCGGCTTAGAATGAATGGCATCGTTGATGGCTATCGCCCTGAGAAAACATTCTCGACCACGTTCGAACTCATTCAGGTCTTCATAGATAATTCCAAGATTCACATAATTATCGGCCAGATTACGGCTAGCCTTGATGTTTTGGTTGATAGCAATGGCCTGCTGCATATAGTATATTCCTTTTTCAAGGTGATTGCGCACCCGCTGATTTTCACCCATGGTTTTATACAGTAGTCCCATCGTATGGTACACCCGGGCAACAGAACCGGGCTTGCGGCTGCGGGTGAAACAGTTTATGGCCGACTGAGCATTCAATAAAGATTCGTCGAACAGGCCCTGATGCAGCCGAATGGTAGCCGTCAATAAATGATATTCGCCTAACGCAGCGACGTTGTTTGTGCGCCTGGAGAGTGCCAGCATTGGCTTCAGGTACTGATTGGCCGAATCGAGCTGACTTTGTTTGTAAAAATTATTCGCAATATCGTAGTAAGTGTTTGCCCGGGTAGTGTCGGGCTGCCTGTTATGCAGCGTTGCTTTCAGACTATCGATTAATTGACGCTGTGCCTGTGCATCATTTGAGGTGATTATCTCGATCACAAGAAAGCCAAACAAAGCCCAGAAATGACTTTTCATGCGTATTGAGCGTACCATTTTGGATAAAGGGAAGTAGCTGTGACAATTGCAATAACTAAAGGAAAGATACAATAAAATTCAAGTTCAATGTAAACCGGATGGCTCTTACATGTTCAGAAGCTGTTTAATTGCCCCCGGCATCGACTAAAGAAACGACAGGGCACCAACGATTTTTCCCGGCAATCAATAAATCAATCAATAATTTGACTTTATCTTTTCTTATTCTACATTTGTAGAATAATCTCTATAACCATAGAAATGAAGCTATCTGCTGCCGAAGAAATCCTGATGCAACACCTGTGGAAACGGGAAAGAGCATTCATGAAGGATCTTCTTGATGCTTACGACGATCCCAAACCAGCCGTCACAACAGTGGCCACGTTACTCAAGCGGGTTATTGATAAAGGGTTTGTCAGCTATCGGGAATTTGGAAATTCAAGAGAGTATTATCCGCTAATTGCCCGGAACGATTATTTCTCTACTCATGTGAATGGGCTCATCAAGAATTTCTTCAATAATTCGGCGGCCCAGTTTGCTTCGTTTTTTACTACCGAAACACACTTATCAGCGTCTGAACTCGAAGCGCTTAAAGACATTATTGATCAGGAAATTCAAAAACGGAAATCATGATAGCTTATGTTCTTAAATCCATCCTATGCCTGTTGATCTTGTTCGGCTTTTATAAACTATTGCTGGAAGGCGAAAAACTCCACTGGTTCAATCGGTTCTACTTATTGTTCAGCCTCATCTTTTCGTTGGTCATCCCCCTGCTGACGATCAATGTTCAACCTGAACTGGTTCCTATTTTAGAACCTCAGCCCAACTACCAGGCCGAGCGCTATCTGACAAATCTGGCTGAACAAAACTATAGATCGGCTCAACCAGTATACGACTTTTTGGCCATTGCCGAGCTACTTTACGGCCTTGTGGCATCGATCCTGCTCATTCGATTTGGCCGAAATATTTTCTCCCTGATTCAGCGCATCAGACAGCACCGGAAAGTTCGGTACCAGGATGCTACCCTTGTCCTTCTGCCTGAAGATGGCCTGCCTCATACGTTTCTACATTACCTTTTTGTTGGCAAATCCGCCTTCGAGTCACAGGCCATTGAGCCGGAATTGTTCACGCACGAACTGGCACACATCCGGCAGAGGCACACCTACGATATTCTTTTTATTGAGCTGCTTTCCTGCTTCTATTGGTTTAATCCCTTGCTTTTGCTGATCAAACGCGCCATCCGGCTCAATCACGAATTTCTGGCCGATTCGGCAGTCCTTAATCAACACAAGCACGTCATTGAATACCAGCGTTTACTACTGAGCAAGTTAACCCTTACCACACCCGTTTATTTAGCCAGTCAACTAACGTTTCACGCAACCAAACAACGATTTTTTATGATGACCAAACACACATCCAGAACCCGGGTTTTAATTGTCAGTACGCTGGCATTAAGCTTAATTATGCTAGTTGGAGCTATTTTTAGCACCAAATTGGTTGCTCAAGTGCCCGCAGCAATCCCACAAAAATCGCAACCCGAAACAGTCCGGAAGCCTCTTCCGGTGGAGTCAAATAAATACCAAGAGCAGTACAAAGACAAGCTGGTTGTGACTGCATTTAGAGGTCGACAGAAGTTTGCAAATCTGTCTGAAGAAGAGAAGAAGAATGTTATTTTAATTGCGCCTATACCTCCAAAAACACCCACCGACGCTCAGTTTTCGGACTGGAAGAACCCCAAGTTATTTGGCATCTGGATCGACGATAAGCGGGTAAAAAATGAAGTACTTGATAAATATAAGCCTATTGATATTGCGTCGTTTTCGGGCAGCTTTGTCCATAAGAACGCCCGTCAGCCCGAAGGCTATTTGTACCAACTGGACTTAATGACCCATGCGGCCTACGAACGCTACCTGAAAGAGCAAAAAGAGAATCCGTTTTTAGTGGTAGAGCAGCGATTTTCCAAACGGAAATAGGCCAATAACTAATTAGACGGATTATACCGGGCAGCATCGATAATGGACCACAGATGAATGATCCACCCCATCAGGATAAACCAGAGTCCACCGGCCAGCACAAATTGCAGAATAGCCATCAACAGACGACCTTGTAGAAGTTGCCCTAACCCCGGAATGAAGAAGCTACAAAGAGCAGCAAGCACATTGCCACCCGAACCCTGACCTGCCATGGTATTCGTCGTTTGCGGTAAATATAGTCAGTCTGAAAACAAAAAAAGTGTCGGGTCTGAGGACCCGACACCACAAAAACATACAAATACGAAACGTTTATAGCCCCAACACTTTCTTATTGAAGGCATCATCGGCACCGGTGCCGGCGAAGTCGTCAAAAGCGCGTTCGGTCACACGGATGATGTGATCCGAAATGAATGGAGCACCTTCGGCAGCCCCTTGTTCAGGGTGTTTGATGGCGCACTCCCACTCCAATACCGCCCAGCGGTCGTAGTCGTACTGGGCCAGTTTCGAGAAGATACCCGCAAAATCAACCTGACCATCGCCCAGTGAACGGAACCGTCCGGCTCGCTCTACCCATCCCTGATACCCGCCATACACGCCCTGCTTACCCGTTGGGTTAAACTCAGCATCTTTCACATGGTACGCATAAATACGATCGTGGTAGAAGTCAATGAAGTGTAGATAATCCAGTTGTTGCAGCACAAAGTGGCTTGGGTCGTAGTTGATACCGGCGCGGGGGTGGTTGCCCACTTTTTCCAGGAACATCTCGAACGTGATGCCATCGTGCAGGTCTTCGCCAGGGTGCAGTTCATAGGCCAGATCAACACCAGCTTCGTCATACGCATTCAGGATGGGCAACCAGCGGTCGGCAAGTTCTTTGAAACCCGTTTCGACCAGACCCGCCGGACGCTGTGGCCAGGGGTACACAAATGGCCACAGCAGCGCGCCCGAAAAAGTAGGACTGGCCACCAGACCCAGATTCTTGCTGGCTTTGGCGGTCATTAGTAGCTGATCCACCGCCCATGCCTGCTGTTCTTTGGGTTTGCCTGCCAATTCGGCCGGACCGAAGCCATCGAACATGGGACCATAGGCTGGATGCACAGCTACCAGTTGCCCTTGCAGGTGGGTGGCGAGTTCAGTGATCTCAACGCCGATATCCTTCAGCTTCCCTTTTAGCTCATCGCAGTAGGTAAGGCTTTCCGAAGCCTGCTTCAGGTCGATCAGACGTGGGTCCCAGGTTGGGATCTGGATACCTTTGTAGCCTAGATCGGCCATGTATTTGGCAATCGTATCGAGCGAATTAAATGGGGCCGTATCACCCAGAAATTGGGCAAGAAAAATGCCCGGACCTTTCATCGTTTTCATTCTTCTGTGATTTGGTTATTAAGGGCTGAATTTGGATAAATCATTAGGCACCCTTTTTTTTCATTAGCAATAAATGCAGCAAACTGCTCGGAATAGTCCAGAAACAGGGTAAGGATAGCTTGATTACTCATATTTCCTGTTCGTAGCCAAATAATTTTTGGCGGAAATCCTTTTACAGAACCTATGTCGGGAATATCCTTATCGAACGTGACAACAGTGTAGTTGTTTTGCCGCGCATATTCCCATATTTTATAATCATCAACATTAACTAAACCACATTCCCGAACGCCTATCACCTCCGGGAATGTAGTCTTCAATTGCTTTACTACTCGAAAGGAAATATTTTGATCGAACAATAGTTGCATCAGGCAGCCATCAACAGTGTACCATTATCGCGGTCAGCAGCGAAAAGTAAAGCCGCCTGGATATCTTCGCGGGTTAACTCAGGAAAGTCATCAATTATTTCCTCAACGGTCTTTCCTGCACCTAACCACCCTAAAATATCACCGACCGTAATTCGCATTCCTCGTATACAGGGTTTACCACCCCGTTTGCCAGGTTCAATCGTAATAATGTTTGTGTACTTCCCTTGATACTGCATGACCTTAGTGCTTATATCTGAATCACTAAATTACGCTTTCACCATTAAATTTCCACCCAGGCCTGCTTCCGGTTCGATTCCAGGATTTTTTCGCAGATGAGCAACTCGCGGTAGCCATCGGCGAAGGTCGGGTAGGTTGGATTTTCGGGTTGTTTTCCGGCGGCAATCGCGTCGTATACTTCTTTGAACAACTGCTTCGACGTATCGGGAAAACCTTCGTTGTGGCCACCGGGGAAACTGATCACCGAGCGAGCTTCGGGGTGAGCCAGTGATGGATCGCGCATCAATGCCTCATTGGCACCGTCGCGGTTACCAATCCACATTTCGTTGGGCGCTTCGGAGTTCCAGGCAAACGTTTTCTTCGAACCGGCAATCTCCAGCTTCATCTGGTTCTTGCGACCCGCCGATACCTGCGACACCGTAATAACACCCCGATTCCCATTATCGAAACGAAGCAATACGTTGGCGTGATCTTCGGTATTGATGGGGACGTCAGCGTAATCTTCGGGTTGCAGCATTTTGCCCGAATAGGTCTCAACCGGCTTCAGTGGCTTTTTTCGCACTTTATGCACCGTGTTGAAATCGGCCATAACGGCCACCGTTTTCAGGCCCGTAATGTATTCGAGGCTGTCCATCAAGTGAGAACCGATATCGGCAATGGCACGCGAATCGCCCGACTTGTCGGGTTCCAGACGCCAGTTGTAATCAGTGTCGTAGAAAAGCCAATCCTGCAAATAGGAGCCGATAACCGAGTACACATCACCCAGGGCGTCCTGCTCACGCATCACCTTCATCTGGCGAACGAGCGGGTAATAGCGTAGGTTGAAATGCACGGCATTGACCAGGCCGGTTTGCTCAGCCAGTTCAACGAGTTCTTTGGCTTCGTGTAAATCTTTGGCCAGCGGCTTCTCACAAACAACGTGCTTGCCAGCCAGCAAAGCAGCTTTTGACTGCGAGTAATGCAGGAAGTTCGGCGTACAGATGTGTACAACCTTTATATCGTCCATAGCCAGAAGCTCCTCGAACGTGCAGGATCGCTCAATACCGAGCTGATCGGCTTTCTGACGAGCCAGTTCAGGAGTCACCTCACACAGGGCGAGGACGTTTGTGTTTGGAAGGCGACGCAGGGCTTCGATGTGCGCGGGTCCGATGAATCCGGTGCCAACAACACCGATGTTGATTTTTTGCATTGATGTAGGGTTAAAGGGTATGCCACAGAGATTCACAAAGGCACACGGAGCTGCACGGAGTTTTTATAATTTATTCTTTGTGTATCTCTGTGTGTCTGCGTGCATCTCTGTGGCCCAATTTCATTACTGTACAAACTTAGTCCACTTTGTGGAATCATCCTGACTCGACGAAATGACCGTGTCGATAAAGGCTAATCCGCGAACACCGTCCGATGCTTTGGGAAAATCATAAAGAGGATCAGCTTCGCGCCCTTCCATATGCGCTTTCACGGCATAGGCGAAGTTGCGATATAGATTGGCAAACGCTTCGAAGAACCCTTCGGGATGACCCGCCGGTAATCGCCAATGCGCCGAGGCCGAGGCAGACAAGGTACCCACATTGGGACGAATGATCCGTTGTCCTTCCTGCGTTTTGTATTTCAGGGTATTGGGTTCCATCTGGTGCCACTCCAGGCCACCAAGCTCACCCCAAACGTAAATTTTGAGCGAGTTTTCCTCGCCATTAGCCACCTGACTAGCGTGCAGAACACCTTTGGCTCCGTTGTCGAATCGCAAGAGCACATTACCATCGTCGTCCAGTTGACGACCGGGAACAAAGGCAGTCAGGTCGGCGCAGAGTTCGCTAATTTGCAGCCCTGTGACATACTCGGCTAAGTTTTCGGCATGGGTGCCAATGTCGCCCATGCAACCGGCTGCTCCAGACCGGGCCGGGTCGGTACGCCAGATGGCCTGCTTGTAGTCATTATGCTCTTCATCTTTAGAAAGCCAGCCTTGTGGGTATTCGACGACAACTTTACGGATCTTGCCCAGTTTGCCATTACGAACCATATCCCGGGCTTCTTTCACCATCGGGTAGCCCGTGTAGTTGTGCGTCAGGCCAAACACCAGCCCTGATTTTTCAACAATGGCCGCCAGTTCTTTGGCTTCAGCCAGATTCAGTGTCATGGGCTTGTCGCACATCACATGGAACCCATTTTCGAGCGCCATCTTGGCGGGCGGGAAGTGCATGTGGTTGGGTGTTACGATAGACAAAAAGTCCATGCGTTCGCCTTCGGGCAATGTCTTTTCCCGTTCAATCATCTCCTGAAACGAAGCGTAAACCCGATCTTCGGGCAAATACAGGGCGTGGCCGGTTGCTTTTGATTTATCAGGCGATGAACTAAAGCAGCCACAAACTAATTCGATTTCGCCATCGAAACCGGCAGCCCGGCGATGTACGGCACCAATGAAGGCATCGAGGCCTCCGCCAACCATACCCATTCGCAATTTTCTATGCATTGGTATTCGAGTTGAGTGTAAACAGGTTAGGAAAAGTAAACTACGAGGGTTGGTTTACTGTACACATTTTGTCGATTGTAATTTTCGATTTTAGGATTGCCGATTCTGGAAACTCAATTGGCAGCTACCCCTTAATTCCGAAAGCGTAA
The DNA here is from genome assembly GCF_026391055.1 of Spirosoma sp. Lineage (GTDB taxonomy): Bacteria > Bacteroidota > Bacteroidia > Cytophagales > Spirosomataceae > Spirosoma. Next base: position 19,255 of record NZ_JAPLET010000025.1, read on the forward strand.
AATGGACACATTAAACCTTAATCCTTTTTTTTACGGCCGAAAATTAGCTGTTTTCTCTTATTTTTCGGAAAATTTGAATAAAAACGGCTCGTTAGCGGGGAGTTTGTTCTACCCGATGCCTTTTAATTTTTAATGAAACCAGTTAACCACTAAATCCCCCTTTATCGAAAATGAACCAAACCGTTAATCCTTCGCGGCTCTTTCTTGCCAGCTGCCTTGCCATTATTACCACGGCTTTTTCCTTTAGCATCCGGGCGGGTATCCTGCCTCAGTTAGCCAAAGATTTTGGACTTACTGCCGAGCAATTGGGCTTTATTAACTCGATGTTCTTTTTTGGCTTTCCTATCTCGATGGTCATCGGTGGGCTGGTGTATCACACGGTAGGGCCAAAAATAATTATGCAGGTTGCCGTTGTTGCTCACACACTAGGTATTCTGCTAACTATCTATGCCGGAGGGTACACGGGTCTTTTGTTCTCTACCTTCTTCATCGGCTTTGGTAATGGTTGCACGGAAGCGGCCTGTAACCCAATGATTGCCGATATGTATAACAGCAACAAGTTGAACAAAATGCTGGGCCGTTTTCACATGTGGTTCCCCGGTGGAATCGTGATTGGCAGCTTGATATCCAAATTTATGACTGACGCAGGTTTTACCTGGCAAGCTCAAATCTGGGTTCTTATGCTCCCAACCATAGTTTATGCGTTCCTGTTTTTCGGTCAGGCTTTTCCAAGGCCAAAAGTGGAAGGGGTTACATCTCTGGCGAAAAATTTCCAAGCCATGCTAAGCCCTCTGTACATTGCTTTATTCTGCTGCATGGCGCTGACAGCTATTACCGAATTTGGTCCTAATCAGTGGGTAGCCGTTGTTCTGAGCAGCAGCGGAGCCGATGCCATGCTGGTCTTAGCCTTAACATTTGGCGTAATGACGGTTGGCAGACTTTTCACCGGCCCGGTTGTCGCACAATTTGGTCAGACGGGTGTTTTACTGGGCGGTGCCATTTTAGCCACCATCGGTATTTATATGTTTAGTACGGTTACTGGCCCAATAGCTTATTTGGCCGCTGTTATCTTTGGTCTTGGCGTATGTTTTAACTGGCCAACCATGATTGGCTTTGTGGCTCAGCGCGTTCCAGTAAGTGGCGCACTGGGCATGTCAATTATTGGTGGTGTCGGTATGCTGTCGACATCTATCTTCCAGCCTATTATTGGAGGTTGGATCGATTCAAATCACGCCGAAAAAGCAGCGGCCGGCCTCACTGGACCAGCCTTGGAATTGGCAACCGGACAAGCTACGCTGTCTACTATGATGACATTCCCGATCATCCTGATTGTTGCCTTCACGCTGCTGTGGTTCTGGATGCGCAATCGCAAAGCAGGCCCTGTAGACGAAAGCGTTGTGCTGGAACAACCCCAGTTATAATCTATTAGCATCTTTGTAAAAAGGCCGCGAATCAAGGGATTCGCGGCCTTTTTTATACGCCCGCTATGCGGAGAACACCAGGAAGTCCTTTGTGCATCTCTGTGTCACAATGCGAATCTCAGTGACCTAAACTAAATACTTCACTTCTTCAGCTTCTTAAAATCGTCCAGCGTCCCGGTGATCGTCGATACAAATTTGCTGTTGGCAAACGACGAGTTATTTTCCTTGTCGATGAGTTTACACCGGAAGTTAACCCGATAGGGCGTGTCTTTTTTGTCGAACAGCATCTTCGGCAATACACTAAGCGTTTTACCGGGCCGGGCCGTTACCGGAAATACAACGGGCGTCGTTGCCTGTGCTTTAATGCGGATTGGCTCAGTTTGTTCACCATCGGCAATCTCTTTTCCGTCAATGAAAACCGTATAGTGCGCGTCGGTTATGCTGAACGGCATCTTATTCTTGTTAGTAATACTCACTTTTGCGGCTACATCGGTTCGTTTTAGCCCTAGTTTGCCAAAATCAATGTCATCAATCTTAACCTCTGGCAGATAGAAGGTAGGCATCCGTTTGTCGATAGTCGTTTCAAATGTTTTCTGACCAAGGATCGGAATGTCGAGCGCAAATTTGGCCCGCATCTTATAGTTCGTGCTGTCGATGTCCTTCTGGTCGAGAGTCTTCAGTACGTTTGTCAGCTTTTTGTAGGCCAGCTTAGCGGGCAGCACAACCAGCGTACTATCGCCGGACTTCACCTCGATTGGCTTCTTATACGCGTCGGCCATGACCGGCGTGTTGGCGATGTAAAACGTGTAATCCAGGCTGGGTGATTTGAAACCAACGGGCAGCGGGTTATCGATCAGCATGTACAGATTCATGGAAATAACGTCTTCGCTAATATCGGTTATAGCCATACGAGTCATTTCCAGTCGGGGTTTCAGGGTATCGTCATAGGGCTTTCCTTCCGCCGTACGTTCATCTTTTACATTACGATACCAGACATAGGCACCAATACAGCCAATCAGTAATAGCCCGAGTGCAATCAACCATCCCTTTTTCATAACGTACCGTTGTTTGTTAAAAAGGGGTAACTAAGGCTGGAAGTGGACTGTTTAGATTCTGCCCGGATTGTTCCATTCCCGTACCCGGCTTAAACTTTTCGACACACAACAGGTCTTATCAACAGAACTCACCTATTAGAATACCATGCGTACTACTTTGCTTGGTCTGTTATTGCTGACCGCTGCCTGCCGCCGTCCATCGACCCAATTTGCTGCCATGCTTACCCCTGCCAATCAGGTGTCTGTTACAGATTACAGCCAACACCTGAAAGCGGGCGACGAGGCTATTGCCATGGGCAATGACCCGGCATGGTCATTGACACTGAACCCATCGAAAAACACGCTTCGTTTTAAAGCCCTCGACGGTGATAGCCTAACGACCACTATTCCCGAACGCCAGATGGACTCGGACGGCGTTTTCCGGTATAATACCGGTGTAGGACTGGACCGTATAACTAGTTTATTCAGACCCGATAGCTGTGTCAATAAATTATCGGGCCAGCGATTGGATTACAGAGTAGAAGTTAACTTTCGGGGAAAAAGTTATGTCGGCTGTGGGGCGTCCTTGCAGCAACTTGCTTTGCTAAACGACATTTGGGTGCTCACCGATTTTCGGGGAACGGCAATAAATGCCAATGGGCCACGTAACGAAGCCCCCCGCCTTGAGATTTCGCTGGCCGAAAATCGGGTAACAGGAACAACCGGTTGCAACCGGCTCAGTGGCTCAATAAAGGCCGACACCCGGCAACTTTTGGTTGGCCCGTTAGTGACCACAAAAATGGCTTGTCAGGAAGATGCAAACAAATTGGAAAGTAAACTTCTGAATGAGTTAAGTTATCCACTAACCTACAGGATAGGTGAGCGACAATTGACGCTCCTTCGAAATAATAAGCCGGTGATGACCTTCAAGAAGGTAGATTAATTGGCTTTTAACGCATAATTTGAGCGAACGAATACACTAAGGCGTTCGCTTTTTCTTTACTTTTGTTTCCCAATAAAAGTCAATCGAATCATTAAATAAGTTAACCTCTTTTGTTGAACTTTTATTGATTTCCCTAAGCAATCTGCATAAATCAAAAACTCTATGAAAAACTCACGGCTTCCCTCCCGCGCCTTGCTGCTGGCGGGTTTGCTGGCAGCGGCTGTACCGAGCATAACGGCCGAGGCTCAAACGGCTGCCAAACGTACCGCAGTTGCCAAACCCGCTACGAAAGCGTCAGAAAGTGCTGTAGCCTTAAACCGAGTGCTGGTCTTCTCAAGGACAAAAGGCTATCGCCACGGCTCTATCCCCGCTGGTAAACTGGCCATCATGAAGCTGGGTAAGGAAAACGGATTTGCGGTCGATACAACCGAAGATGCCAGCAAGTTTACGGAATCGAACCTTAAACAGTACAGTGCTGTCATCTGGCTCAGTACCACCGGCGATGTTCTAGACGATGCCCAGCAGGCGGCTTTTGAACGCTACATTCAGGCGGGTGGCGGTTATGTAGGTATCCACGCAGCGGCCGACACGGAGTATGACTGGCCGTGGTATAACCAATTGGCTGGTGCTTACTTTTTGCAGCACCCCAAACAGCAGAACGCAGAAATCGAAATTGTCGACAAAAACCACCCATCTACCAAAATGCTGCCCGATCGCTGGAAGCGCTGGGATGAGTGGTACAGCTACAAGAGCATCCAGCCTGACCTTAAAGTCTTGGGTAAGCTCGACGAAAAAACGTATGAAGGTGGCAAAAACGGCGATAATCACCCGTTTATCTGGCACCATGACTTCGACGGTGGTAAAGCGTTTTACACCGGTGGTGGTCATACAGATGAATCGTACGTTGATCCTTTGTTTTTACAGCACATTCTGGGCGGCATCAAATCGGTTATGGCAACTAGCCTGAAATTCGGTCAGGTGAAAACACAGCCCTTCCCTGAAGAGAATCGATTCGACCGGGAGGTATTAACCGCTAATCTGGATGAACCAACAGAATTAGTTGTTCTTGACAACGGAAAGGTTCTATTTGCCGAACGGAAAGGTGCCCTGAAACTCTACGATCCCAAGAAAAAGTCGGTGAAGGTAGTAGCCAACTTCCCGGTATTCACCAAATTTGAATACGGTTTGATGGGCCTGAACATCGATCCAAATTTCAAAGAGAACAAATGGGTATATGCCTATTATTCGCCTATAACGGGCAAGACGGTAGCCGATACGGCTCAGCACCTATCTCGCTTCGTGTATGATGATGTTCGGGATACCTTGTTGATGAACACCGAAAAGGTTCTGCTGACGATTCCCGTTAAGCGCGACGGTTGCTGCCACACGGGCGGCTCCATTGCCTGGGATCGCAAAGGAAATCTGTATCTCTCGGCGGGTGACGATACAAACCCGTTCAACTCTCAAGGATTTGCCCCCATTGATGAGCGGCCAGGCCGCAGTGGCTGGGATGCCCGTTTAACATCGAGCAACACCAACGACCTGCGCGGCAAGATCATGCGTATTCATCCCGAAGCCGATGGAACGTATACTATTCCAGAGGGAAATCTGTTTCCAAAAGGCACGGCTAAAACCCGCCCTGAAATTTATGTGATGGGTAACCGGAATCCATACCGGATCTCGGTCGATCAACGCACCGGTTTCCTGTACTGGGGCGAAGTAGGACCAGATGCAGGCGAGAACAGCCCCAAATACGGCCCTCGTGGTCATGACGAAATGAATCAGGCCCGGAAGGCAGGCTATTTCGGTTGGCCGCTGTTCGTAGCGGATAACCGCCCGTACAATGCTCGTACGTTCGCTGATAGCACTACCGGCGCTTTATTTGATCCGCAAAAGCCAATCAATAACTCCCCGCACAACACAGGTCTGACTGAGCTCCCCCCGGCGCAGAAAGCCTTTATCTACTACCCTTATGCCGACTCACCGGAATTTGGTCCTATTGTGGGTAAGGGTGGCCGGAATGCCATGGGTGGCCCGGTTTATTATTACGACGATTATGCTGAATCGTCCGTTAAATTCCCCCGTCATTACGATGGTAAGTTCTTTGCTTATGACTGGATGCGCGACTGGATTCACCCGGTTACGATGAAAGAGAACGGCGATTTCGTGAAAATGGAGACGTTCATGCCCAGCACGAAATTTTCGCACGTGATCGACATGCAATTTGCCAATGATGGTTCGCTGTATACCCTGGAATACGGTCAGCAATGGTTTGCCGCTAATGCCGATGCGCGTTTGTCACGCATTACCTACAACGCTGGCAATCGGAAGCCGATTGCGATGGTAAACGCCAGTAAAACCGTTGGTTCGGCACCCTTAACGGTGAAGTTTGACAGCAAAGGATCGATGGATTATGACGGCGACGCGTTGAAGTATTCGTGGTCGTTCGGTAATGGAATGCCTAAACAGACAACGGCTAACCCAACAGTTACTTTCAGCAAGCCAGGCACCTATCCGGCTACGCTGACCGTGACGGACGCAGCCGGTAATGTCGCTACCAAAGCGATGGAAATTAAAGTTGGTAATGAAGAGCCTAAAGTAGACGTAGCGGTAACCGGAAACAAAACTTTCTATTTCCCAAACAAGCCGGTTAAGTATGCCGTAAATGTTGTCGATAAGGAAGATGGAACGTTGAAGAAAGGTATCAGCCCCGACGACGTAACGATGACCATCGACTACCTCGAAGGTTTCGACAAAACGATGCTGGCACAAGGCCACCAGGCTAACCTTGGTTTCTCGACCGGCAAACGTCTAATTGAGCTGAGCGATTGTAAGGCCTGCCATGCTATTGACAAAAAGTCGATTGGACCTGCCTATATCGACGTGGCCAAGAAATACAAAGGTGCTTTCCAGATTGAAGGTAAACTGGCCCGCAAGGTTATCAATGGTGGTGGTGGTGTTTGGGGCGAACAGGCCATGAGCGCGCATCCGCAACTAAAAGAGAGCGAAGCGACCGACATGGTGCGTTATATTCTTTCGCTGGCCGATGAAAAGAAAGTTAACCGTCAGCCACTGGCTGGTGATTACCTACCGGCACAGCAAAAGAAAGAGGGCTCATACATTCTTACGGCCAGTTACACCGACCGGGGCAATGGCGTAATTGGTCCCCTGACAGGTTCAACATCAATGGCCTTACGCTCTCCTCTGGTTAAAGCAGTTTCGGCCGATGGCAAACAGGATATTTTTCAATATGATATCCCCAAATTAGGCCCAGCCGCTATCGGCACAAAATCGGGTAGCTATCTGGTGTTTAATGACATTGACCTAACGGGTATTCAAAGCATTTCGCCATCTGTATTTGCATCAAACGATCAGGTAGCGGGTGGTAAACTCGAAGCCCGACTCGATTCGCCAACCGGTACGCTGCTGGGTGAAGCCGAGGTTAAGCAAGGCACACAAGGAGCCGTTAATCTGCCTTTCCGCCAGCCGGTTTCTGGTATTCACAAACTTTACCTGGTTTTTGTCAATCCCGAAGCGAAACAGAAACCACTGTTTGCAGTAGATCAGGTTCAGTTCTCGACGCAGGGGATGTAACACTGCGGCATTTACAAAAAAACGCCCCGGCTCTCGTAGTCGGGGCGTTTTTTTGTAAATGCCGTCAATAGATCTGCCTCCTCAGTACCGTATTCCAGCCCAGCCGTATGGCGTTTGCCGGGCGCCTATCCGATCACTGATATGTTGCTTAATCAGCGCATCATAAGCCGCATCGGTCAACTTCTTGCCTTTCTGCTTCGGCAGTTTCATATCTTCTGGTGTAAGTGCACGAAATGCGACATTAACAGCTTCGATCGTTACGTCACCATCATTAACGTCCAGTTCCAGAATAAGCCCGGGGAGGCCGTTCATCCGCTCAGGACCCGCCGAAACGGGGATATCCTGCGCAAACCAAGCCGTAATTTTTTGTTTTTTGATCGGATCTTCGGTTTCGGCTTTCATGCAGATGTAGCCTGCCACTTCTTTGATCTGATTGCCGATTTTCCAGACGGGGGCGTGTAGCGAATCGTCAACGATGTAGGTCTTGCCAAGCATCTCGATAATATCCGTTTTTTTATCTTTATCGAAATTACGATATAGATAAAACTCCGATTTGCGCCACGAATACCCGCCCTCTTCGGGTTCATCACTATTGTAGGTATAAAGGCTTTCGTTCGGGCTAAAGGCCAGTTTCATCTTAATGCCCTTGTTGTCCTCCTCCCAGTTTTTCCAGGTTTGGGTTTCGCGGTCTTTTTGCTCCTGACTCAAAAACGTAAGCCGATTGGTGATTTTAAGCCAGTGTTCTTTCCGGACATAGGTAACCACACCTTCCGATTTCTGGGCCATTGTTACCGAGCTGGTCAACAGGCACAAGAGTATCAATATATTTTTCATGATAGAGAGTTAATTAAGATCAATAAAAGCCATCCCGGCGCACCTTACCCTGAACACCGCGCATGTTGTAGGTAATGCTCAACATGAAATAACGCGCCAGCGACTGTATCCGCTCGGTACTGGTGTAGTTCTGTCCGGCATACTGCGATATAACAACGTTGCGGTTAAGCAGGTCATAGGCCGACAGCCGAATTTCAGCCTTTTTAGCTTTTCCCAGAATGTGATAGATCGACGTGTTCAGAATTGGGATCTGCTGGTTGAAATTCAGCCGTTCGTTTTTATACGTTCGGTAGTTAAGAGAGGTGTTGAAGAAAATACTACCCGGTAGCTGCAAATTCAGATCGCCCCGGAACGAGTTGTTATAGATAATCTGATTCTGCGCCGTATTGATCGAATACCGTGTATCTGTAACGTTGAAGTTAGCATTGGCATAAAAGGCAATCCATTCCTTCGGCGTCAGTGCCAGCTGGCCTCCAAACGAGTAGTTCTGGTTATTTGTCTCATTCAGCACCGTGTTGATACGCGTCAGATTATGTCCGAAGCTCAATTGCGTATTCAGATTTAGCGTGGCTTTTGTCTTCTTCAGCGGAAAGCCAAATCCAAGGTACGAACCCAGATTACGACCTCCCGTCAGGTTTTCGGGCATGGTTGTTACAATGTTGGTTTGTGGGTCAACCGTTTGGCTGTACACGATCTGATTTACATAATAGGTTGTGTAGACATTAGCCCAAAAATTGGTAAAGCTTCCCGGATTGAAATAGTTGAAGTAGCCGCTGATGTTATGGTTCAACTGAGGCAGCAGATTGGGGTTTCCGCGGGTTACGAACAAGGGGTTGCTGTTACTAGTAACCGGCTGCAAATCCCTCGACGACGGTATCTGGACACCTACATCGTAGCCCGCATAGAGGGAGCGGTTGTTTTTCATTGAGTAATTGAGCGACACATTCGGAATCACGGTTGTATACGTCCGCTGGATAGGCTGGAGTGGCTGATCCTCGTTCCGGGCATACTTCCCGTCGAGCCGGAATTGCTGACCGGCTACCCCCGCTGAAATATTAAATCCCTTGAACGAATACCGCAGGCTGCTACCAAGCCGGTTGAACAGGTAATTGTTTTTATAGTATAGGCTCAGCGAGTCTACTCGCCGACGACTGTCATTTAGGTTGGTAACATCCCGGTCTACTTCATCGTTTCGCAGGCTAAAGTTGTAAAACGTTTCCCAAGTGTACTTTTTGGCAAAGGGCTCCACATAGAGCAGGTTGGCTTTGTATTGATTACTTCGCGAGGTGGTACCCTGATCCTGATTCAGGACGCGCAGCATATCGTTGACACTGGTGGCCTGAAAAAATTGATTCTGGGCTTTCAGTATCAGGTCGCCATCATTTGAATTGGTCTGAAAGGTACCGCTAGCGGCTAAACTACGCCCTTTCTTCTTCAGCTTTAACCGATACAGAAAGGTGTTAGCCATAGCAAATTGATTGGCCGAGGTGTTGTTCAGTGTCTGGCTGTTGGTGGTTGGCACCTCGCTGCCCGTTCCTGAGTTGAGGAATACCCGCTGTAAGCTTCGCAGATTGCTAGTACCATTACCGAACCGCCCGTTACTGATTACCACCAGCGTTTGCATGGAGTCGAGTTGTTTCTCAAAACGAAAACTGATCCGATGGTTTGTATTCAGGTTCGACTGATTACTGGTATCCGTAGTGCGGAGTGACGAAGTTCCAGGCAGATAGCGTTTATTTTCGCGAAGGGCATCCAGGTCGATACGCGTCTGGTTATAATAGTAGCTGGTACTCAGTTTGGTTTTCTTGGTATCGTAGTTGTAGTTGATACCACCGGCTGAATTTTTGGAGAAACCCCGTCCTTCGCCCCCGCCTACGGGCACTGTCAGGCTTTCATTATCGTCGCCAAAATAAATATACCGGTTTGCACCACTGAAGCCGAAATCGGCATTGTCGTTGAAACTGAATGCATTACTACCCCTGAAATCCTGATAGTCATTGAACGACAAGCCTTGCTGGTTCGTATTATTGCCCAGCAATATAGCCGAGAACTGCTGCTTGCTATCGAACTTATTGTACATTCCTTTCCCATCGAACCGGGCCGAAACATTGTTGGATGCCGGGCCGCCACCAGCCGTCACTTTCCCAAAGCCGCCCTTCTTGAATTCTTCTTTCAGCTCCAGATTAACCGTTTTTTCTTTTTTGCCATCGTTTATACCCGTCAATTTGGCCTGTTCTGTTTTATCGTCAAAGACCTGCACTTTGGTAATGGCTTCGGCCTGTAGGTTTTTGGTAGCTGCCTTGGGATCATTCCCAAAAAAGCTCTTGCCATCTACGGTCACTTTTTTCACTTCCTGTCCCTGCGCCCGGATATTGCCGTCCTGGTCGATCTGCACACCGGGCAGCTTTCGGAGTAGGTCCTCAACCGTTGAGCCGGGTGGTACTTTAAACGAACTGGCGTTATACTCGATCGTATCGCCTTTAATCGTTAGCGGTGCTTTGGCAGTTCTGACTACAACCTCCATCAGCTCCCGTGTAATAGGCTTTAATTTCAATGCACCAAGGTCAATCAGTGCGTCACCGGTTGGTTTTATCACCTGGTTGTAAGGAATGAAGCCAACAAATGAAATTTTCAGGACATAGTTTGCTGCTTTCAGGTTTTTAAACGAAAAAGCACCGTTGTCGCCGGTGCGGGTAAAGTTTACCAAAGAAGAATCTTTGGCATTCAGCAGCATAACGGTAGAAGAAGCTAGTGGTGCTGACGTCGTATCGACGGCTCGGCCCTGTAACGTAAAGCGTGTGGGCGCAGTTGGACTCTGCGCATAAAGCATAGCCGACAGCAGACACAATACGGCCAGCAGGAAAAGGTTTTTCATACGGGAAAAGGTAAAGGTTGAACAGGAGTGATAGAGGCAAAGCTAAGCGCAATACAATCAAATGATCATGCAGTTAACGATTTTTAACTAAATTTATAGTAGTTAATTTAGCAAACGGCTAACTACGCTCATAATGAGTCATTTTCCGGTCAAAGCGTTGCACTCACTAGCTCATATGAGAAAAAAAGAGGGGAAATTCCACACGCGGAGGCAAACAATTTAGGGAAAGGCACTACCCACTCTAGCTTATGACTCCAGAACCTGCCGGATAGCGCTTGCTTTCAGTAAGCATTCCTCCCATTCCTGCGCCGGATCGGCATCGTACGTTATAGCACTCCCAACCGAAAACGAAGCATACTGTTGCCGGGCGTCGTACAGTAATGTCCGGATCACCACATTAAAATCAAAATCACCTTCTGGTGTCACAAAACCTATCGCGCCTGAGTAAACTCCCCGCCTGCTCACTTCCAGTTCGTCAATAAGTTGCATGGCCCGAATCTTGGGGGCTCCCGTCATGCTGCCCATCGGAAATGCCTGACGCAGTGCATCGGCCCATGAAACGCTATCCCGCAGCGTGGCCGAAACGGTAGAAATCATCTGATACACTTGCCGAAATCCATAAATACCAAACAGTTCATCCACGCGGACACTACCCGTTACGGCACTTCGGGCCAGGTCGTTCCTGACCAGATCGACAATCATCAGATTTTCGGCCCGCTCCTTTTCTGAATTAATAAGCTGATTGCGCAGAAGAGCGTCTTCATCGGGCGTTTGTCCACGCCGGATGGTGCCCTTGATGGGCTGGGTCACAAGACGACTGGCCTCTTTTTTTAAAAACCGCTCGGGCGAGGCTCCTATAATGTACTTATCACCCAGCTTGATAAAGTTCGAAAAGGGCATTGGCGACCGCTCATTCAGCGCCTGATACGTTGCCAGCGGATTGAGTTGAGCCTGATCGGCAAAAAACTCTATGCAGTAATTTAATTCATACACATCACCTGCTACAATGTGCTCTTTGATTTGGCGAACGGCAGCTTGGTACTCCGTTGGCGTAACGCGGCACTGAACGGAAACGGGCGTTTTTTTGGGGGTGCTCAATGCCTGAGCGCTGTCATGAGCCGCTATTCCTTTGAGCAGTTGATCGATGTTGCCCGCTCCGCGGACAACGACGGTATTGTCTGTCGTAAAGTCAATAACCCATTCCGGCTCCACAAAATAAACATCGGGCAACTCAAGTCGGGTAGAGTTACGGCTACTCAATACCTCTAGTTGGTTTTTTAGATCATAGCCGAAGTAGCCGACCATAAATGACGGCTCATCACGGTGCGCCTTCTCCAGCGTCCGAAAGGCGTCTATACCAGCCACATTTGAAAAAGAAACAACCCGTTTCGAACCAACAAACAGTCGGTTGGGAAACGGGCCATTAGGGTAAGTGGTCTCGTTGTTGTTCAGGAAGGCAACAAAGCCATTCGAATGTGCTTCCCGGCTGATAGCCCAGGCCAGGGCCTGCCAACGCCATATCAGCGGGTTTTCAATCGGCACACAGACAGCCATTGACACTAAGGATGCAACAGACGAACGTCGATGGCGATATCTTTTCCTTCAGCGTTTCGCCCTACCGTAAATTCCACCTCGTCGTCTACCTGTAATTCGTTAAAATCAGTGTCAATCAAACTTGTATAATGAAAGAACAGGTTGTTTGGCGGGTAGTTTACGAAGCCGTAGCCCGTTTTCAGACTGCGGATCGTGCTGATTTTACGACCTTCAGAATCATCAAGTCCATCCGCCAAATTATAATTTGGCTCATCGGCGGGCAGGTAAGCTTCATCGTAGGCATCGGCCGCATTGAGTCCGCCGAAGCTATTACCGTTACTATAACTACTGCCATTGGCAGGAACGGTGGTAAACGTTGGGCGGGTTTGCTGCTTCACGAACAGGTTTTGAATAACCATATCGTTCCGGCGGCTCCGGTCGTCAATCAACCCGTGCATACCAACCGGATACGAAACTTCTTCCAATAAATCCTGGGAGGTACGCGTCACCTGCTTTTCACCCTGCTCATTGAGGAATTCAAAATCCCAGCTAAGTACCATAATTCGGGAGCCAAGCGTATTGAGTTTACGAATGAGTGGCACATAGTCTCCATCAGAGGTAATCAATACGACAACATCAAATTTCTTGTACTGGGCCAACTCAAAAGCTTCGAGTGCCAGCCATACATCAATGCCTTTTTCCTGCCGGTAACCCTGATACGTTTTTACGGGTAAATAGTGAGTAACTACCCCCTCCGACATCAGGATATCATCAAACAACCGATCGTAAAACAGCTGATTTCCACGCTGGTTAGCTTCGTGGGCATTAAGCCGCCCCCGGAAGTAGTGGGCGTCTACAATCTGGCATAAACGTTCATTTACACCTTCCTCTTCAGCTACCTGCCGGCGAATAAAGGCGTGCAAACCTGATATACTTATACGACTGCGACGTTCATGAGAATAGTTATAATAGTTGCTTACATGTAGAAAATAATTTCCGTCATAAAATACCCCGATGCGGGTTAATCTGGATGCTGTTGGCATGTTATTAACTAAGATTTGGTACGTGTAATGTTTTATAAGAACTTCTTGAAGAGAGGACTGTTTTTTCTACTGTGCTTATGTGTCTATATGAACTATGTTTCCGTAATCAGCTAAACTTTATGGGTACTTAGTTAACAGAACAATCAAAAATATAATCAAAAAGATTACATTAAATTTATGATATGGATATTGATAGAAACGGTAGAAACAGTTATACAAGAACTCTAATGCAAAAGTAGTATATTTTCGTTTGTAATACGCCCTGACTGTATCTTTGTCGGATTTCTCTTATCCGTATTATGCAAAAAATAGTATTTATTGACCGCGACGGGACGCTTATTGCCGAGCCACAACCCGATCAACAGGTTGACTCACTCGCCAAACTGGATTTCATTCCAAAAGCTATTTCGGCCATGCGGAAAATTGCCGAAGATACTACGTATGAACTCGTTATGGTCACTAATCAGGACGGACTGGGCACTGGCTCCTTTCCCGAAGATACGTTCTGGCCAGCTCATAATAAAATGATGTCCACGTTTGCCGGCGAAAACGTCAACTTTGCGGCTGTGCATATCGACCGTCATTTCCCGCACGATAATTCGTCTACCCGGAAACCCGGCGTTGGTATGTTAACGCAGTATTTCGAGGCTTCGTATGACCTGGCCAACAGTTTCGTTATTGGCGACCGGCTAACCGATGTTCAACTAGCTGTAAACCTGGGTGCTAAGGCTATCTTATTCATGCCTCCAAACGGATTAGCGGCCGTACAATCCGCTGATGTCAGTGGCTTGACCGAAGCCATGAAACAGGCCATTGTACTCCAGACCGGCGACTGGGACGAGATTTACGAATTTTTGCGTTTACCCGCCCGCACTACCGTTGTGGAACGGAATACGAAAGAGACGCAAATTCGCGTAGAGTTGAATCTCGATGGACGCGGCCGGGCCGACATTCATACCGGACTTGGTTTTTTCGACCACATGCTCGATCAGGTAGCCAAACATTCGGGTGCCGACCTGGCGATCCATGTCAATGGCGATTTACACATTGATGAACACCACACGATAGAAGACACGGCTTTGGCGCTCGGCGAAGCTTATCGACGTGCCCTTGGCGATAAACGGGGCATCAGCCGTTATGGGTTCCTGTTGCCAATGGATGAAGCCCTAGCGCAGGTGGGTATTGATTTTTCAGGCCGTCCGTGGCTGGTTTGGGATGCCGAATTCAAGCGGGAGAAGATCGGCGACATGCCAACCGAGATGTTTTACCATTTCTTTAAATCGTTTTCCGATACGGCGCTTTGCAACCTAAACATTAAAGTGGAAGGCGATAATGAACACCATAAAATAGAGGCCATTTTCAAAGCATTTGCCAAAGCCATAAAAATGGCCGTTCGGCGCAACATCAACGAATTAGACAACCTTCCCAGTACGAAGGGCGTTTTATAATCAAAAACCTGCAAGGTCTTTGGAATCGTATAGGTTTAAAATCAAAAGCCTCTGTTATTTTTGCACCGGAATTCAACTGAACATCGATATGGATTTATCAACACCTTTGACACTTCTGTTTTACGCAGTACTCTTAATCTCTGCGTTCATAACGGGTCGCTGGCTAGAGCGCAACGACCGGAAGTATTAATTCAGTAGTTAGTACTTAGTAGTTAGTGGCTAGTGACCTGTACACGTACAGCACCAGTCGCTAACGACTAAGCACTAACCACTAACTACACTAAACATGCTCAGTGCCCTGACCCGTTGGTTATTTAAAGTATGGGGTTGGCGGGTAACAGGACCTATCCCAACTGTACCAAAAGCCATTTGGGTAGTAGCCCCACATAGCACCAACTGGGACTTCCTGGTTGGCCTGGGCATTCGCCCCACCATCCATATCTGGATTCAATACCTCGCCAAAAGTTCGTTATTTACCTGGTACTCAGGCTGGTTATTCCGCGTCTTGGGTGGTAAGCCCGTCTATCGCGACAAGTCACGCAACTTGGTCGATGCAACCGTGAATGTTTTCAATCAAAATGAGCGTCTTCATATCTGCATTGCACCGGAAGGCACACGTAGTAATGTCGACAAGCTGAAAACCGGTTTTTATTATATCGCCCTCAGTGCGAATGTTCCCCTTATTCTGGTTGGCTTCGATTGGCCCCGCCGACTGGCGATTTTGAGTGAGCCTCTCTACATCACGGGCGATTACGAAAAAGACATGCTTCCCTTCTACGAATTTTTCTCCCAGGTTCATGGCGTAAAGAAAGACTGGCTGACGCGCTGGGAGAGAACGGGCGTAATTGCGTAAGTTTTCGTTACCCATTACTTGATAGCCTGCGTTATGCAAAACCTTAAAGTAGCAACCGCCCAGTTTGAGAATGCCAGTGGCGATAAATCCTATAATCTTGGTATTATCGATACGCTCTCGGCCAGAGCAGCTCAGCAGGGCGCTCAGGTCATTGCTTTTCACGAATGCTCCATTACCGGCTATACCTTTGCGCGGCACTTATCCAGAGAGCAATTGCTGGAAGTTGCCGAGCGCATACCCAACGGCCACAGCATTCAGCAACTTATTCAGATAGCCCGTAAAAATGACATCGTCATCCTGGCGGGGCTTTTTGAAAAAGATGAGCAGGATAATCTTTTCAAAGCGTATGTATGCGTCAATAAAAACGGGTTGATCGCTAAATACCGAAAGCTGCACCCGTTTATCAACCCTCATCTGCTGCCTGGCAACGAATATGTCGTCTTTGATCTTTACGGATGGAAATGCGGCATATTGATTTGCTACGATAACAACGTCATCGAAAATGTACGGGCAACGGCTTTGCTCGGGGCCGACATTATTTTCATGCCGCACGTTACCATGTTAACCCCTTCTACCCGACCAGGCGCAGGTTTCGCCGATCCTGCATTATGGTACAACCGGCACAACGACCCAACATCGGTACGACTCGAATTTGATGGTTTGAAAGGGCGGGCCTGGCTTATGAAGTGGCTTCCAGCACGAGCTTATGATAATGGTATTTATGCAGTTTTTGCCAACCCCATTGGCATGGACGACGATCAACTTAAGAACGGCTGCTCCATGATTCTCGACCCCTTTGGCGATATACTGGCCGAATGCCGGGAGTTAGGTGATGACATAGCCATGGCGACCTTTACGCCCGAAAAGCTGGAGAAAGCGGGCGGCTACAGATACCGAAAAGCCCGGCGACCGGATCTATATCGGGATATTATTAGTCAGGAGCACAGGCCCGAGCAAAAAGTTGTGTGGCTACACACCGACGACCAATCGCCAACCTAGCTAGTTAATAGTCAACTCGGCTACCATGAGCTGCCCTGCCCGCTGGGATGCACCGGGACCGCCCATTTTTTGCTGCACCTCGGCATAGTCTGCCAACTGCGTATCTCGCCCGACTTCTCCGGGTAAAATACGCTGAAGTTCAGCCGTGATGCGTACGGGCGTCAGATCGTTTTGAATCAACTCTTTAACGACTTCCCGATTGGCAATCAGGTTTACGAGCGAAATAAACGGAACGGCAATCAAATTTTTGGCGATGGCGTAGCTTATCCCCGTTGTTTTGTAGCACACCACTTGGGGTATGTTCAACAGGGCCGTTTCGAGGGTAGCGGTGCCAGAGGTAACAAGCGCGGCTGTCGCTATATGCAGTAGATCATAAGCAGCGTCGCTCACACAAATTACGTGTGGAAAATCGGCCAGCATACTCCTGTACAGACTATCCGGCAAGTTACTTACTGTGCCCAGCACAAACTGATAGCCCGGAAACTGCCGGGTTGTTTCCAGCATGGCTGGCAGAATTGAGGTAATTTCCTGATGCCGACTTCCGGGCAGTAACGCAATAATAGGCTGATCCTGTATCCCGTTTTCTACACGAAATGCCGGATTAGGGTGAAAGTCGGCGAGGGCGTCGAGAAGTGGGTTGCCTACATACTCAACTTCATAATCGTATTTGGCGAAAAATTCCGTTTCGAACGGTAGAATCGTAAACAGCTTGTCGACCGTCGCCTTTATTTTGAGGGCCCGTCGCTGATTCCAAGCCCACACTTTTGGTGATATATAATAAAATACCCGGATACCGTGCTTTTTGGCAAACCGAGCCATACGTAGATTAAACCCGGCATAATCGATCAAAATCAGGACATCAGGACGATTAGCCAGCAGATCAGCCTGACACTCGCGCATAATCCGGCGAATGGTACCCAGGTTTTTTACAACCTCCAGAAACCCCATAAAGGCCATTTCGCGGTAATGACGCACCAGAACCGCACCGGCGGCTTCCATCTGCTCACCACCATACGCCCGAAAAACGGGTTCATCACCGGGGGAGCCGCTATCGTACCGACGAATAGCTTTTATGAGATTGGCGCCGTGCAAATCGCCCGAGCGTTCACCGGCAATGAGGTAATAATTCATGTATGCTATATGCTGTTTGATATAAGATGTATGTCTGAAGTAAGCCTATACATCCTATATCAAACATAAAATCTCATTCCCCAAAATAATCCACAAAATTTTTCGGGGTTTCGTAGAGCCGAAGCTGGTGCAGATGCGCATCGGTGACGGGTTCGAGCGCTCGTTCGAGAATTTTCCATATCTCCATAATGAAGATTTCGCAGCTGGCCATTTTGCCCTGCATGAAATCCACGTCAAGATTCAGGTTTTTATGATCTACTTTTTCGATCACTTCCCGGCGGATAATATCACCCAGCACTTTCAAATCAATGACAAACCCGGTATTAGGATCAGGTTCCCCTTTTACCGTAACGATTAATTCAAAATTGTGCCCATGCCAGTTGATGTTTGCACAGGGTCCAAATACTTCCTTGTTACGCTCTTCTGACCAGGCTGGATTATAGAGCCGGTGAGCCGCGTTAAAATGCTCAATTCTGTTAATGTATACCATTTTTCTGGTTTAGATGGGGCGGTTGCCAGAAACGCCAATTTGAAAAACAGGCCACAAAGGTACAAACAGTTCTGGCTTGATAAAAGCCCATACCTGTCAACGGTCAAGTTGTCCGGCAGTTTTTCTCAAATAAGAAAAATACAATTTAATCAGGAAATTCGCTATTCATTTGTCCATCTAAAAACGCGTATCTTTACAGCCACTTTGGCTTCATTTACGCTGATACCTACCCTATTATCACCACGAACACGTTTACGACTACCACTTTATGATTATTGTTACGGGAGCCGCCGGTTTTATTGGAAGCTGTTTGATCAGCAAGCTTAATCAGGAAAATTTCAATTTCATCATTGCTGTTGATGATTTCTCATATCCTGATAAAGAAGCCAACTTAGCGGGGAAGCGGATTCAGGAACGAGTGGATCGGGAAGATTTTTTTGACTGGCTCGATCAGAATTACCACGAAGTAGAGTTCCTGTTCCACATCGGCGCCCGAACCGATACAACGGAGTTTGATCGCCAAATATTTGAGCATTTAAATGTCGAATACTCCAAGCAAATCTGGAATCGCTGTATTCAGTATCAGATACCACTCGTTTACGCTTCTTCGGCCGCTACTTATGGCCTGGGCGAATTAGGCTACGACGACAACGAATCCCTAATTCCTCAGTTGAAGCCGTTAAATCCGTATGGAGACTCCAAAAATGAGTTCGACATCTGGGCTCTGGAACAGGAACGCAAACCATTTTTCTGGGCTGGACTGAAATTTTTCAATGTATACGGCCCCAACGAATACCATAAAGGCCGGATGGCTTCCGTGATTTTTCACACCTTTAAGCAAATCGAAGCGTCTGGCAGCATGAAGCTGTTCCGCTCGCATAACCCCGACTTTGCGGATGGCGAACAAATGCGTGACTTTGTGTACGTAAAAGACGTGGTGGAGGTATGCTCATTTTTGATGCACCACCGACGCAATTCAGGTATCTACAACCTCGGCAGCGGCAAGGCCCGTACCTTCCTCGATTTAGCCAAAAATACATTCCAGGCGCTCGATCTGGAGCCCAACATCAGTTTTGTTGATACCCCCGCCGACATTCGCGACAAGTACCAGTACTTCACGCAGGCCAACATGGCCAAGCTTCGCTCCATTGGGTACGACCGTCCTTTCTCATCGCTCGAAGACGGCATCTCCGACTATGTAAAAAATTACCTGAGCAAAGGCGAATATATGTAAGTAGTGCTGTCATCTGCGGCCGGGTCTGTTGTTATGACGTTGAGCGACGGCTCGCCTAGCTAACTTAAATACTTATACAGGTTTTGTTTCCGGCACTAAGAACCATAAGACTGCAAGCGCCCCAATAGCAATGCTAGCCAACGTCAGAAAGGCCGTTTTATAGTCTGTATGCTGCACAATAGCTCCTGCAAAAGCATTGCTCATTGATGCACCTAATCCAACTGCCGTAGCTATTGCGCCCTGCGTGGTATTGAATAAACCACTCCCTTTTGTCAGGTCGGAGACGATCAAAATAGAGAGAACCCCAAAAATTCCGGCCCCTACCCCATCCAGAATCTGAATAGCTACCAGCAGTGTGGGGGCATCGGTCATGGTGTACAAAAGCCCCCGAATGGGTAACACTGCAAAGCCAAGCAGCAGTAAGCGTTTGCGTCCTTGGGGAGCCAGTCGGCCGGTTATGTAACTAACCGGAATCATAACAACCTGCGCAACGATGATGCACGCCGACATATAAGCCGACGATGCTCCGGCATTGATTCCCTTTGCCAGACGCTGCCCCAGCAAGGGTAGCATGGCCGCATTGGCGAAATGAAACAATACACAGGCCAGGGCAAAAAACAGAACAGGACGATTGCCCAGTATGGCCTTCCAGCCTGACTTTGTTTCGCGCCCTATTTCTGTCTGACCATCTCCCCGGGCCAGATCATGATCAATATCCTGTTCACGAATTTGCCAGACTGCCACACTACTGATGAGCGACATAACTGCCAGTAGCAGAAAAATACCTTCGCTACTAACATAGTAGCCGATCACCCCGGCCATAATAGCTGCGAATACATTACCGGCATGGTTAAAAGTTTCATTTCGACCAATACGTTTATCGAGCGGCTTATGCCCTACCAGTCCGAGTGTAATAGCAGCAACAGCGGGCGTGAACCATGCAGCAGCTACGCCCATCATTACCTGTCCTACAATAACAACATCGAAAGTTGGTACCGTTACTGTCAGTAAAGCCGCTGTTGCTATCAAGAGCGAAGCCACAATGGAAAACAGGCGCTTCTTTCGGGTTCGATCAACGAGAATACCGGCGGGCGTCTGAGCAAAAACAGTGGCAACGCCCATCACAGACATAGCCAGCCCAATGTTCTGCGCTTCCCAATGGCGGCTTGTCAATAGATAAATGGCCAGATAAGGACCAAGTCCGTCTCGAACATCCGCTAGGAAGAAATTGGCCCAGTCGAGCGCTTTCAGGCTGGACCGGCCTGGCCGACGCGTTTCGGTTGACGCTACCACTTCTTAAAGATGAAGAATACGGCAATGACGATAAAGACAAAGCCGACGAGGTGATTCCAGGCCAGTTTGTCGGTCTTGAAAACATAGACGGTAATCAGCGTAAACACAGTGAGCGAAACGGCCTCCTGAATGGTTTTTAATTGAAAAAGCGTGAAAGGTCCACCCGTTTCATCGGACCCAATACGGTTGGCGGGCACCTGAAAAATGTACTCAAAAAATGCCAACCCCCAACTCAGCATAATAATGCCGAAGAGCGATAGTTTCGCCAGCATCGGGTATTGTTTCAGTTGCAAATGGCCATACCAGGCCAGCGTCATAAAGATGTTTGATAAAGCCAATAACAATACGCAATAAAGTCCTTTCATGGAATGATTTGTACTTATGAGAATGAATGCTGGTTTATAGTAATGGGCAGGCTAAGTTCACTGGTAAATGTAAAGGACTGCCACTCAAGACGTAACTTACCACCCAGCAACATTGTTAAGCGGTGGCTTATCCATAACCCCAAACCGTGGCCCTCTTTAAGCGGATCAGCCTGAAAATAAGGTTGCACCAAACCGAGGGTAGGTCCATCCGCACGAACCGTCTGATTCTGAATGCGAATTATCCAGTCATAATCATATGCTACGCTAACGTGGATGTAAGTACCAGATACTGCGTACTTTATCGCATTCTCTATCAAGTTCAGCAGCACATGTTCGAGCTTCACCGCATCCGTCAGGTAGGTTTCGGCTGTGGGCTCACCGAACTCAACCGTTATGTCTACGTCGTATTCAGCCGCTAAAATCACCAGTTGATTTAAGCACTTTTTAACCAGTTGCGGAATGTTCACTTCACTTAATCTGAGTGTCTGCGCGGTATCTTCCGGCCGACTCAGGGTTAAAAACTCATCCAGCAACCGCGACAACCGGCTTACTTCGTCCAGTTGACCTGCTAGAAAGGGCTTCAGCGATTCGTCGACCCGTTCATTGTCCAGCGTGACCTCAAGCCCCGTTTTCATGATTGTAAGGGGTGTGCGCAGTTCATGGGCAGCCGCCCCAAAAAAGTTACGCTGCAAGTCAATGTTTTCCCGAATCCTACTCAGCATACGATTCAGCGTATCAGTCAGTTGATATAGCTCGTCTTTGGTTTTCGGCAGAGCAATTCGACTGCTATCCGTGGCATTACTGATGGTATTGGCCTGATCAACGATCGACTGAATGGGGCGTAGCAGCCAGCCCGCCACGCCATAACCACCAATAAAAGCCAATCCCAGACTTAGCAGCCAGCCAATGCCAAACACTAGCCGAAGACGGGTTATGTCCTGCTGTAAATTGATGTCCGGCACTGCCAGCGTGAGAACAATACGTCCGTCGGGCGCCTGTTCAGTACTAACCTGACTGGTTATGGCCCGGTAGGAATACGGACGCTCCCCAACGTGACGACGCCGATGAGTGGAAACGGGTTTGTTCGGAAAACCGGGACTTTTGAAGAGTTCGCGGGTTTGTCCGTACGCCTGGTA
The DNA here is from genome assembly GCF_026391055.1 of Spirosoma sp. Classification (GTDB taxonomy): domain Bacteria; phylum Bacteroidota; class Bacteroidia; order Cytophagales; family Spirosomataceae; genus Spirosoma. Next base: position 41,481 of record NZ_JAPLET010000025.1, read on the forward strand.
CAACACCTGCATCCGCTCCCGATCGGTAGGCAGGGGCAGCACGACCGGGTCCGTACTGATTTGCGAGAGTAACCAGTCGGCCCGCGTCTGGGTGGTACGGTCAAACGCTATGCGCAGGCTTTTTTCGGCATGATCTAGCATTAGCCAGCCGGTAAACAGGCTTACAACCGCAAATACGGCCGTAACAGCCAGCACGATGCGGCTGCGGAGGCTCATGTCGTTTTGAGCCGATAGCCCCGGCCAATAAGCGTCTCGATCAGTCCAGGCATACCGTTGGTATCGAGTTTTTTACGCAATTGATAGATATGCACCTCAATAACGTTACTGCCCATGTCAAAATCCATAGCCCAGACCTTTTCGGCAATTTCATTTTTTGTAACGAGTTGCCCGGCACGGCGCATCAACAGTTCGAGCAAGGCAAACTCCCGATTAGTCAGATCCAGATGTACGTCGTTCTTATGTACCTCGTGCGAAACGAGCCGCATTTCCAGATCGGCTACCCGAAGCACAACATCGTTGCCCGTTGTGGCCCGTCGCTGCAAAACCCGGATACGGGCCAGCAATTCATTGAAGTCGAACGGTTTGCGCAGGTAGTCTACGGCGCCCAGATCCAGCCCCTGCACTACTCTCTCGGGATCGCTCAGTGCGGATAAAATCATAACGGGCACCGTTAGGCCAAACGCACGCAGATTTTGCAGTACCTCAAACCCCGTTTGACCGGGAAGCATCAGATCGAGCAGCACCAGGTCATACAACCCACCGGCAATATGATCGAGACCTTCGGAACCCGAATACGTTAGGTCGGCTACATGCCCGTGCTGCTCCAGCCCCTGCTTAATAAACCGGGCCAGCTTACGCTCATCTTCGATAACCAGTATTTTCACAAGAATAATGAGTGCGTGTTTGAATGATAAAATGAGTGAATAGTGCCTATCATCTACTCGCTCATTTTATCATTCAGCCATTCAAAATTAATTACCGTACCAAATACTGTTGTCCGTTGATTGTCAGCACCGAAGCGCGTATCACATTCACTTTTTCCAGCTGAACCTGCCCGGCGTGAATCTGCTTTGGATAGCCCTGAACGGTAATGGTATTCCCTTTCTTGGCCAGATCAGTAAGTTGGTATGCAACGTGGGCCGGAATACTAACCACCGTTTTATTGTCGAGTACTAATGCATTGACACGTCCGCCCCGATCAAGTCGATAATCGGCTATTTTACCCGTTACGGTTGTTACTTCCAGTGGAGTTGGCGGTGTAACTGGATGAACCGGTGGCGCATCCATAACGGTTGTTTTTCCAATCGTCAGGCTATTCATCCGAAAGAGTGATTCACCGGTGGGCGTCTTATCCGTGAAGCCACTTACGCTTACTGTGCTGCCCACCTTGACGGCTTTCTGCACCTGCTCACCCAAATGGGGTGGAAATTTAACGGTTGTGGCTTGCCCGGAACCCGTGTTGAGCGTGAAACCATCCAGGATAGCATCGTCATTTCCGAGCAATTGACCAACCGTTCCTGAAACTGTAGTTAGTGAGGTTAAGCCACCAGGATTGTGGTTCCAGCCGGGGCCTTGCCCGAAATTTCTTCCATCACGGCCAGCACCTGGTTTGCCGTGCTTGCGGCCGGGGCCGTCTGCCCGACGCTGGTCTCGATCCTGCCCCCTTATGGACATATCTCGATCTCCCGGTACAGGAAGTGGGCCGTCGGGATTTTGTGCATGAGCCAATGGAGAGGCTGCGATTGTTAGACATAAGGCAAGGGCGATGAATTTTGCTTGGGTTTCCATGAGTAAATGTTGTTTACTGTTGATTACGGAAGCAAAACTATCGATGCCATTTAAGCCCCATCTGAATTGGAAATTAATTTTTCTTCATACCGGGTTTTACTCCCAGATGATTTCAATCACTTCAGTTTTGAGGTCTACGGTTGTCTGTTTTTCATCTGCCGACCGACGCACGACAAGTTTGCCCGCATTTACTTTGGCGGCCTCCTGCTGCAACACATGGGTAGCATCTTTCTTGTGGAAAACAGAAACGGCCAGTTCGCTGGTGGCAATGGGCAGGGTTATGCTTTTGCCGGTCCCTTTAACTGACCGTGCAACAACGGGCAGCTCCTGATTACGAAGCAGCGCCAGCGCCCGCGATGCCTGCGGAACGCCATAACCAACATAATTATTTCCGTAAGGATATAGGTGGGCCGATTTTTCGATAATTGACATCACCTCTTTGTTAGTGAGTTTTGGGTTTGCCTGCATGATGCAAGCGGCAAAACCCGTAATGACCGGTGCGGATAACGACGTACCATACAGCGAGAAACAGGCCACATTAGGTTTCAGATACGCCAGACTCTCAGGCCCGATACTGCTGTACCCAATGCGGTTCCAGAGACGGGAGTTCGTGGCACCAATGGCCAGCACCCCCTGTGCGTCGGCCGGGGTACTGATGATACGCCAAGTTCGGTCTTCTCCTTCGTTACCTGCCGATACAATGATCAGCATTCCTTTTTTATCGGCGGCAATCTGAGCGGCTTTACTAATAAGGCTGGTATGCCCATCCATCTGGCCAGGTTCGTAATTGTCTTTGGGGTTACTCATGCCTTTGGCATAACCAAGCGATGTATTTATGAGCCGAACACCGAGACTGTCCATCCATTCCATAGCGGCCACCCAATTGTCTTCCTCACCCCGATACTCCCGATTTCCCTGATCCGTACGTGCCAGGTAAAAGGTTGCGTCGGTGGCCAGCCCGAACTGAATATTTTCGACCGGGTCGCTGCCCGCTATAGCGGCCAGCACTTCAGTCCCATGGAAATCGGCATTGGATTCCAACGTGCGAAACAACTCATTATGCGTTTTCTTTTCGTTGACATAGTCCCGGACCCGTTTCACTCCCTGACGGGCGAACACATGCCTGAGCGCATTGGCGGAGTCGGCACCAAAAAAACCAGCGTCGATAACACCGATATTTACGAACCGCCCCGTCAGGCCCGCTTTTGTGAAATCAGGGGCCTGAATCTGCGACATCACTGGTGCCAGTTGCGGATTTGCCGGTAGTTTGGTTGACGCAATAACAATTGCCGGATCAATAGCCTGAACCTCTTTTACGAAAGGAAGCTTCACCACCTGTGCGTATTGCTGAGGGGTTAGCCGGACAGACACGGCGTTCAGCCAGCGTGATTGACAAATGGGTTGTACTCCTGCCCGTTTCAGCAGGGCCAGGTAGCTGGCCGATACGGGCTGATCGGTTTCGTCGAGCGGCAGGTTCTGTGTTTTCCGCTGCACAATTGCCGTTGGTGACAAGGCGGGTAAAGCATCCTGCTCTTTGTCGGTCAGCAGCAGCCAGTACTTGGCTACCTCAGGCCCGGCGGGGCGCGTTTGCCCCTGCACAAAAAGCACAGTCAGGCATAAAAACACAGAAAGTCGAAATGTCATGATTAGTCTAGGCGAAGAAGTAAGCGATTCAATGAACTAAAACCCGGTTATTGCTAAACGGAAAAACACACCGAAACTCTTATCGCTTTTGAGTTTCTTTGCAAACTTAATCACAAACAGGCCCTCAACAGCTACGCTATGCGTTATTTACCAATTGACAACCAGCTTTTCGTTCAAAATCGTCATCGGCTTGCACCCTTATTAAAATCTAAATCGATGGTCGTTGTGAACGCCAACGACATTATGCCAACCAATGCCGACGGCACGATGGTTTTCCGGCAAAACAACGATCTATTTTACCTCACCGGTGTCGATCAGGAAGAAACGCGCCTGGTTCTTTTTCCGGAGCATCCCGATCCTAAATTTCGCGAGGTATTGTTTCTTCGGGAAACGAGCGAACTCATCGAAATCTGGGAAGGACATAAACTAACGAAAGCCGAAGCCGAGCAGGTAACGGGTATACCGCAGAAACAGATTTACTGGACGCACCAGTTTGAGCAGATTTTTGGTCAGATGGTTTTCGAAGCGGAGTTTATCTACCTCAATACCAATGAGCATACCCGGGCCGGGGTGGAAGTTCAAACGCGTGATGCCCGGTACATCGATACGTTCCGGCAGAAATACCCGCTGCATCATCTGGAGCGGCTGGCTCCGCTCATGCACTATCTCCGGGCCATTAAACAGCCGCAGGAACTACCCCTCATCCAAACTGCTATCGACATTACGGACAAGATGTTCCGGCGGCTGCTGGGCTTTATAAAACCGGGAGTGTGGGAGTATGAAATCGAAGCCGAAATGATGCACGAATTCCTGCTTAACCGGTCGCGGGGGGCGGCTTACACGCCTATCATTGCATCGGGTGCCAACGCCTGCGTGCTTCATTATATCGACAACAGCCAACAATGTCAGGATGGCGACGTGATCCTGCTCGACATTGGGGCTGAGTACGCCAACTACAACGCCGACATGACCCGTTCGGTACCTGTTAACGGCCGATTTACGGCTCGCCAGCGGGCAGTTTATAATGCGGTTCTGCGTGTGATGAAGGAAGCTACCCAAATGCTTCGCCCCGGCAACCTTTGGGATGAATATCACCGCGAAGTAGGCAAAGTAATGGAATCGGAATTGATCGGTCTTGGCTTACTGGACCGCACCGAGGTAGCGAATCAGGACCCTGATGCTCCTTTATACAAAAAGTATTTCATGCATGGCACCTCCCACTTCCTGGGCCTCGATGTCCACGATGTAGGCAACAAATACCGGAAAATGGAACCCGGTATGGTGTTTACTGTTGAACCGGGCATATACATACGAGAGGAAAAGCTGGGAATTCGCCTTGAGAACAATGTACTCATCACCGAATCAGGCAACATTGACCTGATGGCGAATATACCCCTCGAAGCTGACGAAATTGAAGCAATGATGAACTAGTTCGTAGCTGGTCCGCACAGCAACCGGGTGCGGACCAGTTTTGAATTACTTAGTTTTAGCCTGCTCCCGTTCGAGCGCAATATTCAAGCTTGAGTAAATACGACGAATGGCCGTCTCCAGGCGCTCCCAACCGGCATCTGAGCGGAGATCGATATCGCCGATATGATCACGCTGGGTACTGGTGAGCACAATATTGGTAACAGCCGCAACCATCAGGCTGGTAATAGCAAGGGGATCAAAATCAGAGTATGGAGCCAGTTTAGCGACCATGTTCTTATACGACTGGTCCCGAAAGTCGGCCAGTCGACGGGCCAATTCGGTTTCGCCATTCGACATTTCCCAGCGGATCAGCTCCTGAGACGACTTGCGTGTTCTGAATTCCCGCATGAACTGAATCGTGTACTCAGACCAGGCTTTGCTTCGGGCTTCCGGCGCTACGTTGTCGGGCACAGAGTCCAGAAATTTATCGTTGAACATGGAGAGGAAGAAACCGCGATGCACGTAGGCTTCCAGCAAGCCGTTCCAACCGCCAAAATACCGATAGATAAGAACCTTATTTACGCCAGCCCGGTCAGCAACGGCATTGATACCGGCTTTTTCAGTGCCACGTTCAGCCATTACTTCACCCATAGCCCGTAAGATACGCTCCATGGTCATCTGGCGATTTCTTCGCTTGACTACTTTCATAAATTGATTGATTTGTTAAGAGGAGGAATGAATTACTACTTTATGGGTGCAAAATAGTAACCATTATTTAAAAGTCTGCAAATTTACTGTTGGCGCAAATATGATTGTTACAGATGATGTTTTCAAGTTACCAACTAATAAATATTGAGAAAATGAGGTTTCTATTTACTTATTGATAAACACTATTCTTGACTAACTATATACTCTTATTTTCTATCCAAAACTTATTAATAATTGCTAATCAAGCCCCTAGAGCGGCTTGTTAATATACAAAAGTGCCAATGTTAATAACATTATTTATCAATACTTTCCATTGAAGTACACACATTAAGAGGTTACACTGACTGATCATTACATAACTTTATCAATTCACTCTTCCTGTCGGGCACTAGCTTAGTACAAAAAAAAAGTATTATTTTTATAAAATAAAAAACAAAAAATTTATCCTATGCGTGATTCTTTTACGCTTTTGACTCTATTTGTTACACTTTTTTCGCTTCCAGCTTTCTCACAAACATTTACATCGACGAACTTGCCGATCATTATCATAAATACAAATGGTCAGATAATTCCGGATGAGCCCAAAATTATTGCCACGCTTAGCATCATCGATAATGGAATTGGCAAGCAAAATCATCTTTCCGATAACCCTTCGTATGTGAGTAAAATTGGCATTGAGAAACGTGGAGCAACGTCGCAAACGCTTTTCCCCAAGAAACCTTATGGTTTTGAACTGCGCGACACATCAGGAGCAAATTCAGTCAATGCATCGATATTAGGTATGCCAGCCGAATCTGACTGGGTTTTAAATGCTACCTACAACGACAAAACACTGATCCGGGAAGCATTAACATACGATTTAAACCGGCAGATGAGCGCGTTTTATACGCCACGCTACCGGTATTGCGAGGTCGTATTGAACGGTAGTTACGAAGGAATTTACCTTTTATTCGAGAAAATAAAACGGAATAAGAACCGGGTAAATATCACCAGTCTGAAACCAACTGATGTATCGGGTGATGCGGTAACGGGCGGTTATATTTTCAAAATTGACAAGACAGAAGGCTCACCTTCCCGAAGCTGGAATTCGCCTTATCGGGCGTCGACTGGGCAATTGATACCAATCCAGATTGACCGCCCCAAGCCGGAAGATTTAGCGGAAGAACAGTTTCAGTACGCAAAAAAATATATTACAGATTTCGAAAATATCCTCAAAGCAACTCAATATCAGGATTCAACGACCGGGTATCGAAAATACATTAACACCGACTCCTTTGTCGATTATTTATTGCTCACTGAGGTCTGCAAAAATGTGGATGGGTATAGACTGAGCAGCTTTTTCTATAAAGATCGGGAAAGCAAAGGCGGCAAACTGGTAATGGGCCCCATTTGGGACTATAACCTGACGTATGGCAACGCTAATTATTGTGAGGGAAACACCTATGAGGGATGGGCTTATGGTTTTAATTCTGTTTGTAGAACCGATACATACCAAATTCCTTTCTGGTGGGACCGGCTACTCAGCGACAAAGCGTTTGCCAGTCAAGTACGCCTTAAATACCAGCGTTTACGTAAAACAGTACTGCAGACAGAACGTATTCAGGCTTACGTGGATTCAGTCGCCACTCAACTCACCGAAGCCCGAACCCGTAATTTTCAGCGTTGGCCGGTTATCGGCGTTTACGTATGGCCAAACGGCTTTGTCGGGCAAACGTACCAGCAGGAAATTGATTACCTAAAAACGTGGGTAAAAAATCGCCTTGACTGGATGGATAACGCAATTATGCCTTTCGGTACTGACATATTGGCTCTGGAGCCAACGACTGGTTTTGGTTTCACGGTCGGCCCAAATCCGTCGAGCGGCAATGTGATTTTGACCTACCAGTTACGGCAACGGGCCGATATAGGGCTGATGGTAACAGACGCCACTGGCCGGACGATTTACAGCATTACCCGACCGGGTCAATCGCCCGGCGAACACCTCGAAACAATACCTGATCAATTACTGCCAACGGGGCGGGGAGTTTATTTTCTACAACTCACTGTTGATGGACAGTCTACGAGCAAAAAGATACTCCGGCATTAAATTAGCAGACTTGTGAGCCAGCGCTACTGCAATGTCAGTAAAAGCCATCAAATGATTACTGTACATTTTTAAGGAAACAGGTCATTATGAAAACAGACATTACGACCGAAACGCTGCCCCAACTTCTCAATCGATACCGGACCATAACGGAGATACTAACGAACTATGCGTTCAATAACCATAGCCTGCATACATATCATTCCATTGCCCTCGAAGGCTTCCAGGTATCGTTCCCACAAACGCAGGCGCTATTGACTGATAGCAAGTTACTTCCTGACCTACCCGCTGCCGATCAGTTTCTGATTATCGATCACCATAAGGCTTTTGAGGAGGTGTTAGCGATGGCTAGCCAGCAGGAGCCTATGAACCGGCTTTTCATCCAACGAATAGCGTCAACTTTAATGCGCCAAACGGGCGGTCTGAAGCATTCGCTATTGAGCAGTTTTGACACGAGTAAAGGTGAGTTGCGCATCGATAGCGCTATGGCAGGTAGACGGCAATTGGTGGAGGCTCATAAACTACCTGCCGCCCTGGACGCCCTACTCAGAGAAATCAATACCGCAATTGCCTTACTCAAAACTCCGCGTCAGCTCTATGATCTATCGTTTAAAGCGCACTTTGACCTGCTAACCCTGCATCCATTCGGAGCGGGCAATGGCCTTATGGCGCGGTTACTAATGAGTTATATTCAGCATTACCATCAACTGCCGCTCAGCCTGGTTTACGCCGATAGCCGAACCGCTTACTTGAAGGCGCTGGATGCGAGCTGGCAACAGAAAGCACCCGTACCAATTATCAGTTTTATGCACAGCCAGCTCAGCCGTTTTCTACAGGAGGAAACTAGTAGTAGGAGCGAGAAGTGAATAGTTAGGAGGACTGACGCGTCAATAAAAAAGGAGTAGGGAGTTAGTTGGAAGTGAGTGCCGTAAAGGCCTCCTCGCTCCTAACTCCTTACTCCTATTACTTAAAACTATACATCACAAATCAACACGGCTTCTTTGAGGCTTTTGAGTGGGTCGCGTACGGGGATGAACTCCTGCGCCACATAGCCTTTAAAACCGGTATCGACAATTGCTTTCATGATAGCCGGATAGTAAAGCTCCTGCGTTTCGTCGATTTCGTTCCGACCGGGGTTACCACCGGTATGGTAGTGCCCAATGTATTTGCTGGATTCCCGGATTGTACGGATGATGTCCCCTTCCATGATTTGCATGTGGTAGATATCATACAGCAGTTTGAAGTTTTCTGAGCCAACTTTTTTGCAAAGATCTACACCCCAGGCGGTATGATCGCACATGTAATCTTTGTGGTTTACCTTGCTGTTCAGTAGCTCCATAATCATGGTGATACCGTATTTTTCAGCACTTGGCATCAGTCGTTTTAACCCGACAGCACAGTTTTCCAAGCCTTTTTCATCGCTCATGCCCCGCCGGTTACCAGAAAAACAGATAACCGTAGTCAGACCTGCGGCTTTCAGTTTTGGAAAGATAGCCTCGTAACTGGCCACCAGTTCATCATGAAACTTAGGGTCGTTGAAACCATCGTTGATACCCTTACCAGCGCCTTGTGGCAAAGCACAGGTCAGACCGTATTTTTTCAGCACAGGCCACTCCTCAGGGCCGGTCAGGTCGATGGAGGTAATCCCCATTTCTTTGGCCGCCTTGCAAAGGTCATCAAGCGATATTTTACTATAACACCACCGGCAAACCGAGTGATTTATGCGCCCCTTAAGCAGCGGAGCGGCTTGTTCAGATGTAGTCATGGAGCTGGCTAAAGATTCGGTCAGCACTGGTAATGTCAGGGCAGTACCTGTCAGGGTTTTCAGAGCCGTTCGGCGGGTATAGGATTTCATACAGTTTTGAATGAGTGATTGAGTGAATGATTGAATAGTGAATTGGCAAATCAATTCAACCATTCACTCATCCAAAATTACAATTCGCGTATCCGGATGTTGCGATACCAAACCTTGTTACCATGATCCTGTAGGGCAATATGGCCGGTTGCATATTTACCAAAGCCTTCCCACCCCTTAAATTTACTCTCAGCTACCATTTTATCCCACTCAGGGCCACTGGTAGGATATTCAGCGGTTTTCTTGCCATTCAGGTACTGCTCTGCTTTTCCGTTGTTAATAACCAGACGAGCCTTGTTCCACTCGCCGGCAGGCTTGGCCGCACCGGGCGTAACGGGCTTCTGTAAATCATAGAGCGAACCCGCCGTGCGGTTACCGTCACGCCCTTGTTTGGCGTCCGGATGCCGTTCGTTGTCAAGCACCTGCATCTCCGGTCCAGTCTGGTAAGTAGTTTTGAATTTAGGATCTTCGTGAACGTGGAAAATAATGCCGCTGTTGCCCCCTTCGGCAATCTTCCATTCAACTTCGAGTTCAAAATTACCGTACTCTTTATCAGTCACCAGATCACCGGCACCACCCGAAGCCAGATGGATAGCCCCATCATCAATGGTCCACTTATCCGACACGGGCTGGCCTTCCTTTAGATAAATATGCCAGCCCTTTAGGGTCTTGCCATCGAAGAGGGTTTCCCATTTCCCTTTTTTCAGAAGGTTTTCGGGCTGTACCGCAGCTGGCTTATGAGGAGCAGGAACGGAAGCAGCACTAACCTGGTTGACGTTGAGCGTCAGTGTAAGCGCCAGAAAGCCAATCGCTAACGTTGGCCGAAGGACAGGAACATTTGCAGAAAAACGCAGATAGTTCATAGGTAAGAAACATTTGGATTTTGTCGGGGCAATAGTACTAAAAAAACACACATCCCTAACGTTAAGAAAATATTTACGTCAGCCTTTGTCTCTATGCAATTTTAAGGAGCCTAAATCTGTTGGATTAGTGCACCACGGACCCAGGATGCACATTATTTCAAAGTTATGGAAGCAACGACCTTAGTACCGGCCGAAAAACAACGCTATCAAAAACACCTGAATTTACCCGAAATCAGTACCAAAGGTCAGTTACTGCTCAAAAATGCCCGTGTTCTGGTACTAGGCGCGGGTGGGCTGGGCTGCCCCGTTCTTCTGTACCTGACGGCAGCGGGCGTCGGCACCCTGGGCGTTATTGACCCCGATGTTATCGATCTGAGCAATTTGCAGCGACAAGTGCTCTACACAACCGACGAAGTAGGAAAGCCCAAAGCCAAGGTTGCAGTAAGCCATCTTAATCGGCTTAACCCGGAAATTACATTCGATACCTACACGATGGCGCTGGACATCAATAACGCCCGCGCGATCATTGAAGCGTACGATATTGTTGTCGACTGCACCGACAACTTCAAAGTACGCTATCTGGTCAACGACATATGTGTGATACTCGGCAAACCCTTCGTATACGGTGCCATTCACCGGTTTGAGGGTCAGGTGGCGGTACTCAATGCCGATCTGGGCGATGGTAAGCGAGGGCCAACGTACCGGTGTCTGTTCCCGGACTATCCGAGCGAAATCGAAATACCGAACTGTAGCATTACAGGGGTATTGGGCGTACTGCCGGGCGTCATTGGCACGTACCAGGCCAACGAGGTAATCAAACTTATAACAGGCATCGGACAGTCGCTCAATGAACATTTACTCATGATCGACCTGCTGTCAATGAACCAGCAGAAAATTAAAACCAGACGGCTACCCAATGCCGTAGACCTGGCTCGGGAAGGACTGGCATCAGCAGGAGCGCGACCGGCTCCGGGCACGTCGGGACCGCAAAAAATATCCGTACAGGAGCTGTCGGACCGCATTGCACTTGGCGAGGATTTGTTTCTGCTGGATGTTCGCGAACGTCCGGAGTACGAACTGTGTCATCTGGAAGGTGCCGTACTGATTCCAGTTGGTATGATTCCCAACAACCGCAAACGAATTCCAACCGACCGCCCCGTTATTGTTTATTGTCATCATGGCATTCGGTCGGCCAATGTTGTCCAATACCTCTACGCACAAGGTGGGCTAACAAACCTATACAATCTCGACGGCGGTATCAACGCCTGGGCGCGGGATATCGAACCGGAGATGGCCGTGTATTAGTTCTTGCTTAGTTAGTTATTGAGTTAGTAGTAGCAAGCGTCTAGTAGCCAATAACGATTAACTATCAACTACTGACCAACAACCAAACTCTGGGGGCACGCCAATCAGGAACCAACCCCGGTAAGCGGCTGTTTTGGGGTCGGTCCGAGGTAGTCCTCTATTGGCTGCTTCTGTATCCCATTACTCAATTCGCATGTTTGTTACCGTCTTAAAATCGAAACTACACCGCGTCAAAGTCACGCAGGCCGAACTGAATTACGTTGGAAGTATTACCATTGATGAAGATCTTATGGATGCGGCCAACTTACTCGAAAACGAACAGGTTCATATTGTAAACAATAACAACGGCGAACGGCTCGTCACTTATGTTATTAAAGGTGAGCGTGGTTCGGGAATTATCTGTCTCAATGGGGCAGCTGCCCGAAAAGCACAGGTTGGCGACATTATTATCATCATTGCCTATGCCATGATGACAGCAGAAGAAGCCAAAGACTTTAAGCCAACCGTAGTTTTCCCGAATGATAACAATCGACTGGTAATTGGGTAACCCTTTTGCGTACCATTCATATCCGTTTCAATGAAACTCCGTTACTTTGTAGCGGAGTTTTTTTGTAACCCGATCAAAAAGTCGTGGTTATTACCATTTCAGCTCGGCTTTCCGGCCGCGATACAGCCACATGAACATTAAAAATGTCATCAAGTACCTGGTCTCACTGGCTATTGCCGGGGGGTTACTCTGGTTCACATTCCAGCAAAGTCACCTCGATGCCGCCGATTTGTGGCAGAAAATAAAAGGGGCCGATTACCGATGGGTGTTACTATCAGCGGTGTTTACCATTATAGCGCACTGGAGCCGGGCCGAACGCTGGCGCATTTTGCTGGAGCCGGTAATTGCCCAGCGCCCTACCTCACTCGATACAACCGCCAGCGTACTTACCGGGTATCTGGCCAATCTGGCGTTGCCCAGAGCAGGTGAGTTTGTTCGCTGCGGCACGCTCTATCGGTTGTCGAGCGTACCCGTCAACGTTAGTTTCGGTGCCGTAGTGGCCGAACGTCTCTTCGACTTATTGATGCTAGTGCTGCTCCTGATTGCCACGTTTGTCCTTGAATTTGACCGAATCAGTCAGTTTTTCATTGAGTTTCTCGGCGGCAAATTACCTAAAGGGTCAAGTGGTTCGGGACTATTACTGTTGGCAGCAGTAGTTATTGCAGGTCTGGCGTTGCTAGCCTGGTTTCTGTTCAACCGTTACCGGGAAGCACTGGGCCGTCATCCACTGTATCAAAAAGTTAGTGCGTTTGTCAAGGGTCTGCTTGATGGTCTGTTGAGCGTCCGTAAAATACGGCGACCGGGAGCGTTCGTCTTTCATACCTTGCTGATCTGGACGATGTACTACCTTATGTCCTATACTCTTTTCTTTGCCATGCCTGCCACTGAAAATCTGGGACCACTGGCTGGCCTGACTATCTTGATGGTAGGTACGCTTGGCATGGCGGCTCCAACACCGGGTGGGATCGGTTCTTTTCACCTGCTGGTGGGTCAGGTGGCCCTACTCTATGGTCTGACAAGTCAGGATGGACAGGTATTAGCCACGTTTATTCACGGTGTTTCGACGCTTATGATTATCATTCTGGGCATTTTTGCCCTTTTAGTTGTGCTTCTCCGACGAAACAAGGCAACCCAGGAGGTCGATGTTCTGGACGACCCGAAGGCCTTAAGGCTGGAGCCCTAGTTCCCAATTTTTATTATGACCGAATCCAAAATACTTACCCGCCAGCAAGCCATTCAGCAAGCCAATGCATGGCGGGCTGAAGGCAAACAGATCGTTTTCACAAATGGCTGCTTCGACATTGTGCACCTGGGCCACATTGACTACCTCGAAAAAGCCCGACAACTCGGCGACCGCTTGATTCTGGGCCTGAACACCGATGCCTCTGTCAGCTGCATAAAAGGGCCACTGCGTCCCGTCGTAAACGAATATGCGCGTGCCCGGCTTATGGCCGCACTCGAATTTGTCGACGCAGTCACACTCTTCGGTGAGCCAACCCCGCTCGAGCTGATTGAAGCAGTACAGCCCGATGTACTGGTAAAAGGTGATGACTATACGGTAGCCACCATTGTGGGAGCCGATTTTGTGCTGGCTCGGGGTGGACGCGTTGAAACCGTTGCCCTCGTGCCCGGCTATTCGACAACGAAGCTCATCGAACGAATAAAAGCAGGTTATTAAGCCCTTTCCTGCCCTGTAAACAGGGCTAAAAACGACCCCTTCGCCTTGTCAAATGGCTTCCTGACTTGATAAATGGTTAGTAAGCCGGGATACTTTTTTCGCTGATTCGTTGTTTTACTATCGACGGCCCTATACATTGGCCGTCTGATTGAAACCACAAACCTGACTAACTGAGATGATCTGGTTAATTATGATTGTACTCTTCGGCGCAAGCGCATTCGTGAGCTGGCGGTTACGAAGTAAGTTTAACGAGTACTCACAAATTGGCTTGAGCAATGGCCTGAGTGGGGCAGAAGTCGCCCAGCAGATGCTACGTGAAAATGGCATTTACGACGTTCGGGTGGTATCTGTAGAAGGAATGCTCACCGACCACTACAACCCACAGGACAAAACGGTTAACCTGAGTGCCGACGTTTATTATGGCCGTAGCGTGGCCGCAGCCGCCGTTGCCGCTCACGAATGCGGACACGCCGTTCAGCATCAGGTTGCTTATGCTCCTCTGAAGTTCCGTTCGGCCATGGTGCCCGTATTGACAGTTTCCTCGCAGTACATGCAGTGGATACTGCTGGGTGGTGTTTTGCTGCTCCGTACCACACCCATTCCGCTGGCTATCGGTGTTGCCCTGTTTGCGCTGACAACACTTTTCAGCTTTGTAACCCTGCCGGTAGAGTTCGATGCCAGTCGTCGGGCACTGGCCTGGATTCAAACCCGTGGGGTTGTCAACCAGCGTGAATATGGCTTTGCCAAAGACGCACTCTGGTGGGCAGCCATGACCTACGTCGTTGCAGCTCTGGGATCATTGGCAACATTGCTTTATTACGCCAGCCTATTGATGGGTGGACGCCGGAGCAACTAACCAACTGCTTAAACTAACTAAAAAAGCCGCTTCAGTACTGAAGCGGCTTTTTTAGTTAGTCAGTCTTGATATGCTCGCTTACCCAATTCGTAAGCTGGAGAGTAAACTAACCACATACCCAGAATCAACCATTTCCTGAGTTGGAGCCGAACGGTCGATTAATGTTCCGGCTACGGCTACAGCCAGTGCAATAACCAGCGCAGGCCAAAACCCGACAATGGTAAAACTGTCCATAAAGCTGTCGATAAGCTTTAGTATAAGAGCCGTAACAATAATTCGAACGATACCAGTCAGCAGGAAAAACGTGACTAAATTGAGCGGAAATCGGATGATCCAGCCCAGAAAAAAATTGAGGAGTCCGAGCAGAACGGCAATTAAAATGGCCGTTCCAAAATTTTTCACATCGACCTGGGGCATCAGGTAGGCCAGACCGAAAATGACGGCCGCATCGAGCAGTAAATGTAGGATTAGATTCATAATCAGATTGTAATTTGTTTTTTGAACAACTGTTTTAGAATAGGATGGTTTAGATACTATGAACTCGTTTTTTATGCGCCACGTATCAGTTTTACTTTTTGTGTTTCTGCTAGCTTGCTGTCGGGGTGCTTCTCAGCAGCAGCCTGCCAGTACTTCCATTGCTGATTCAGCCGCTGTTTATCAGTTTAAGGACGCCAGCCGCGACGGCATTGGCAAACTGTATCAGGGGCGCGAAATAGCCCAAGTCATGGGCCACCTCGGCGCGTCGTGGCTCGAACGCCCCGAGCGCGAACGCGAAGAACGTACCGATTTGTTACTCAAGGCCCTATCCCTAAGACCAACCGATGTGGTGGCTGATATTGGTGCCGGAACGGGGTTCTTCACCTTTCTGATGGCGCCTAAAGTGTCCAAAGGCAACGTTCTGGCGGTTGATATTCAACCCGAAATGATTGAGTACCTCAACGAAGGAAAAGCCAAACGTAAGGTAACCAACGTTCAGCCTCTACTCGGCACCGAGTCGG
This sequence comes from Spirosoma sp., assembly GCF_026391055.1. Lineage (GTDB taxonomy): Bacteria > Bacteroidota > Bacteroidia > Cytophagales > Spirosomataceae > Spirosoma. The sequence goes on from NZ_JAPLET010000025.1 coordinate 57,216, forward strand.
ACCCGAAGCTACCGGCCAACAGTATTGATCTGGCCATTTTGATCGACGCCTATCATGAATTCTCCTACCCCCGCGAAATGATGGGCCATATTGCGTCGGCCTTAAAGCCAGGTGGGCGGATTGTACTCGTTGAGTACCGGGCCGAAGACCCAAATGTGCCCATCAAAGAACTTCACAAACTCAGCGTAGCTCAGGCCACTAAAGAAATGAAAGCAGCCGGGCTAAAACTAATTAAAAACGACGACCGCTTACCCCAGCAGCATATTATGTTCTTTGGCAAGTGATCCAACCTGCTGTCTACAAAATCGCCGGGTATTTTGCCCCGCTTTTAACCCTCAATCGCCTTCTCCTTAAGTCCTAGCTTGCTCTTTCTGAACCCGTACGAGAAATAGATAGCCAGCCCGATCAGCAACCAGATACCGAAGATCTGCCAGTTACTGGCGCCCAGTTCGGTCATTAGGTAAAGGTTGGTCAACACGCCGATAACCGGTAACAGAGAGAAATTATAGCGGAATCCCTGTATGGCCAGAACGGCCCACACACCCCAAAAAACAACAAGCAGGGGTTTGTCCTCCAGCGTTTTCAACACATTTATATCGGGCCTTGTCAACGCGTACGCCAGTACGGCCAGCAGTACCACACCGATTATGTATTTACCGTTAATATAAGGCACTTTAAACTTCGATTGGGCTGTCAGCCCTTTGGCATCCAAGTACAAAATACCCGCGCAAACCAGAATGAACGCAAAAAAAGTGCCAACACTGGTAAGGTCCACGAAGAACTTGAGATCCATGAACAGCGAGGGTATCGCCACCAGAAAACCTGTAACAATAGTGGCAAAGGAAGGCGTCTTATAGACGGGGTGAATCCGGGAAAACCGTTTCCAAAGCAGACCATCCCGACTCATGGTCATCCAGATACGAGGCTGCCCTAACTGATACACCAATAGCGCGCTGGTAATGGCAACCACGGCACTCACCGAAATGACGCCAGCCACAAAATCGAGGTTTACTTTCTGGAATACATAGGCCAGCGGATCACTAACGCCTAACTCCTTGTAATTTACCATACCGGTCAATACTAACGTAATCAAGACGTAGAGAACCGTACAAATCCCCAGGCAATAGAGCATAGCACGGGGTAAATCGCGCTGGGGGTTCTTACACTCCTCGGCTGTTGTTGAAATAGAGTCGAAGCCGATAAAGGCGAAAAACACCGATGCCACGCCACTCAGCACACCCGATATGCCATTTGGCGCGAACGGCGACCAGTTTGCCGGTTTCACATAGAAAGCTCCTACGCCAATCACCAAAGCGATTACCCCAAGCTTAAGAACAACCAGTATATTACTTGCCGTTCGTGATTCCTTAATGCCAATATATACCAGGGCGGTGATCAGAGCAGTTATGGCACCGGCAGGCAAATTAGCTATGATGTGAAGATTCCCCACAACAGGCGCATTGGCATAGGCGTCGGCCAGCAGACGCGTATTTTCAGGTAAGGTGGTCAGGGCCGTACCCGCCTGTTTGGTTTGCTGCACAAGCGCAAAGGCGCGGGACGCCGAACCGTAGTCCGTCGCTAAATACTTAGGAAACGTAATGCCGAACCCGCTGAGCATAGAAGTAAAATACTCCGACCAGGAGATGGCCACAACCATGTTGCTGACCGCATATTCGAGAATAAGTGCCCAACCGATTACCCACGCAAAAATTTCGCCAAATGCCACGTAGGCATACGTGTACGCACTGCCACTCACGGGCACCGTACTGGCAAATTGTGCATAACTCAACGCGGTGAAAACGCAGGCAATGGCGGTGAAGACAAACAACAGCGATACCGCAGGCCCCCCATTATAACTCGCCAGCCCTATGGTGCTGAAAATACCGGCCCCGATGATTGCTGCAATGCCGAATGACGTTAAGTCGCGGACGCCCAGCGTCTTTACCAATTTGCTCGACTCACCTTCGGAGGCATCGCTCAGGATTTGGGTTACGGTCTTTTTGCGAAAAAGCGACATAGGCTGATGAAGAAAAACAGTGTCTATTGATGTTAAACCGATAAAAATAGAAATTCTTTCCGGTTTTTTGTACGTTACATGCACATAGCCGTTATGCCGACTGTGGGCAGTTCTTCGTTTATTGTTTGTCAGCTCTAGTTTACCATGTCTATCCGGGTCCAGAATCTCACTAAAGAATACAATCAGCAAAAGGCTGTAAATCAAATCTCGCTCTCGGTATCACCGGGTGAGATTGTCGGTTTTCTGGGGCCAAATGGCGCGGGTAAGTCAACGACCATGAAAATTGCAACGGGCTACCTCCCTCCCACCGCTGGTACGGTTGAGGTTAATGGGTTCGATGTTCTGACGCACCCAATGGAAGTTAGACGTAGTACTGGCTACCTGCCTGAGCATAACCCGCTTTACCTGGACCTATACGTGAAGGAATACCTGCGCTTCGCGGGATCACTTCACGGCATACGTGGAGTCGATCTAACCAGACGTATTACCGATATGATTGAGCTGGTTGGCCTTGGACGAGAGCAGCATAAGCGCATCAGTCAGCTTTCCAAAGGGTATCGGCAGCGGGTGGGGCTGGCACAGGCGTTGCTACATAATCCGCCGGTGTTGATCCTGGACGAACCCACAACAGGCCTTGACCCCAATCAATTAGCAGAAATCAGGCAAGTCATTCGGGAGGCCGGACGCAATAAAACAGTGCTATTTTCAACGCACATCATGCAGGAAGTTGAAGCTATTTGCGACCGGGTGATTATCATTAACCGGGGCCAGATTGTTACCGACCAGCCCCTCAGCCAACTTCGGTGGGCATCGGCGGGCGAAGGTGTTGTCGTTGTAGCCGAGTTTGAACGGGAACTGGAGGATGTAAACCTACTGGCGTCTATTCCAGGAGTAGAGCGTGTAGAGCCGCTAACTACTGGACAGTACCGCATCACGGCCACCCCGAACACCGACTTGAGAGGGGCCATTTTCCGCCTTGCCGCCGACCGGAACCTCACACTCGTTGGCCTTCGACAGCAGGAAAATTCGTTGGAAGGAATTTTCAAGGAGTTAACAAAATAGCTCGTAAGGTAGTGATAAGTAAACGAAAAGGCCCGTTTAAACGCCATACCTTTGAGGTATGGCGTTTAAACGGGCCTTTTCGTTTACGTTATTACCCTTTATCTGGCGGTAGCCATGAGTGGATACTGGTCGAAAATTGACCGGACTATCCCTTTAAAATAGTTGTTCTTAAAGTTCTGGTTGCGCATCATCTTGGATGCGTACCCTTTCCAGATAACCTGATAGGATTCCGCGTCGATGAGCGAAATCATCAGGGTTCCTTCGTCAAGATTGTAGTCGATACGTTTGTAGGTAGCATCGTCATCTTCCCGAACTACCCAGTCTTTAATAACCGGCTGCTGGTACCCCCGGAAACGCAGGTCAGAACGAAATATATTATACGAGATTAACAGGTTGGGGTTCCGGTTGCTGACGCGATACCCCCGTGCTTCCATCTGGTGACGAATAGCATCCTGGATGTCGGAACACAGAAGTGTCGAATCGACAAACTCGCATTCCAGAAAATTGAATGATTCGTAGTTTTTAAAATGGCCCTCGTAGCTATAATCATGCTCTACAAATAACCTACTTGGCGAACAACCCACCACAGCAATAACGGCCAGTGTAAATAAAATTCCGATGCACTTTTTCATACTAAAGCTTGTAAAGAGTTTTCAATAGATAACTTGTGTTTAATAGAAAGTAGTGATAACTAAGGGTCGAACTCAAATATAATCGTAAATGTTTGGCAAACAATAGTCTACAGCCAAATAATACTTTATTTATTTAGACCTCGGTAGAACTCGATTGCCCTCCGCATCTCGGTGTTTGATACAAGGATATCGAAAGCACAACTCCCGGTTCCATCCAGTAATGACATCCGTACTTCACGCCCCCGATTTTTCTTATCCTGTAGGGTTAGGGCCAGAATTGGCTCGGTATCGTCGTCCGACAACCGCACATTACCATATACGGCAAATATGTATTCTTCGATTTGCGTGAGCAGCGATTCATCGATCATTTTTTTCTGGTAGGCAATATACGCTTCGGCAATCATACCCACGGCAATGGCTTCACCGTGCAGGAGCCGTTTCCGGGGCTGCGTCAGAAAATACGTTTCTACCGCATGGCCCAGCGTATGGCCAAAGTTCAGAATCTTCCGCAATCCCTTCTCAGTTGGGTCCTGCTCAACGACGCGTTGTTTTACCGCTACGGAATGAGCCACCAGTGCGGCCCAGTCCTGCTCGTCGAGGTCACGCCGACGAATTTCGTCCCACATCGCGGCATCGGCAATGAGACAATGCTTAATGACTTCGGCGAACCCTGAGCGGAGTTCACGTTCGGGTAGTGTAGACAGAAACGTTGGGTCAATCAGTACCGTATTGGGTTGTTGAAATACGCCAATGTGATTTTTAAAGCCCCGGAAATCAATCCCCAGTTTACCGCCTACACTGGCATCTACCTGCGAAAGTAAGGTAGTGGGCAGCTGAGCGAAGGCTATACCGCGCTTGTAAGTAGCTGCGCAAAAACCACCCATATCCCCAATGACGCCCCCACCAAGGTTGAGCACCAGCGCATGACGGTCAAAATTAGCCCGCGTGAGGGCATCCCAGATCATTTCGCAGGTAGCGATGTGCTTCTGCTCCTCCCCCGATTTGATCCGGACGAGGGTGTGCTTAGGCAAAAAGGTTTTCAGTTCGGGATAACAGAACCGAAACGTATAGTTATCAGCAATAACAGCAATGGCTGAAAAATCGTAAGATTCAAGGAAAGCAGGCAGGCTTTCGGCAAGTGGGGCAATGGTTACGGTCGACATACTGTAAAAGTACGGCAGTCATTGGTTGTGATAACGGGAGAATGCCAAGATTTTTTTTGACAGACCATCAGGCTCTACAGTGTTTGCCAGGAACGTATATAATTTAGCACGCAACACTGGCAGAATATAATTGCGTCTTATTCCTGATCATCAATTACATCTGTTGTTTTTTCATCCACCGGGCCTATCTTTACCTTTCTCCTGTAGTCTTTTTCCTCATCAACGCCCTATGAAGGTTCGTTACCGCGTGCTGGCGGGCTTGTTCCTGCTGTCTACCATTACCTATCTCGACCGCGTTTGCATGAACGTCGTCAGTAAATACGTCAAAGCCGACTTAAACCTTGATAACCAGCAATTTGGCTGGATTCTGGGTGCTTTTTCCTTGGCTTATGCCCTTTTTGAAATACCAACCGGCTCCCTAGGCGACCGGATTGGCCCCCGGCGGGTACTGACGCGGGTGGTGGTGTGGTGGTCGGGGTTTACCATGTTGACTGGCACGGCCTTTAACTTCCTCTATCTGCTGATTGTCCGGTTTTTGTTTGGTGCTGGCGAGGCCGGGGCCTACCCCAACGCATCGATCGTTATTGCGCGCTGGTTTCCGGCCGTTGAAGTAGGTCGGGCGCAATCCGTTATCTGGGCAGCCGGACGACTGGGTGGTGCTCTGACTCCCCTGTTGGTTATTCCGCTTGTACACTGGGCTGGCTGGCGGTGGGCTTTTGTCCTGCTAGGGCTGCTGGGTGTGCTGTGGGCCTTAGGCTGGTACTTATCCTTCCGCGACGAACCAGCAGCACAGCCGGGCATCAGTCTGGAGGAAGTACGGGAGATTGAGCGGGGACGAAAGATACGGGATGCCGATCATCTCATTCCCTGGAAAACCATTATCAGCAACCCCGATCTGTGGGCGCTGATGTTGATGTGTCATTTGTTTTTTTACGGATCTTATTTTTTCACCAACTGGTCGTCGGTTTATTTTCAGGAGGGGCGCGGGATGACCGAAGACCAGACCAAAAACTTCATTTCCCTCTCCTACTTTCTAGGCGCTATCGGCTGTCTGGTAGGTGGCATTCTGAGCGACGCCCTAACCAAGCGTTATGGGCTCAAAATTGGTCGCCGGGCTGTTGGCGTTGGCGGTCTGGGTTTATCGAGTTTGTTTTTCCTGCTGGCAGGCCTGACTACGGACAATCAGCTGGCGGGCTATTTTCTGGCCACCTGCGTTCTGATGAAAGATCTGGCCTTGCCGGTTGCGTTTGCCGTTTGTGTAGACATTGGTCAGCGGAATGCAGGTTCTGTAACGGGTGCTATGAATTTTGCAGGGCAACTGGGCGGTTTTTTCATCACCATTCTGTTCGGCACTATCGTTGAGAATACCCATAACTTCAACTATCCGCTCTTTATGATTGCCGGTTGTTTACTGGTTAGTGCCTTACTCTGGCTACGAATTGATCCAACAAAGCCCGTGACGATAAAGTAGGCTTAAGCAATAGGTTTCAGTTTATCAACATAGCCAGGACTATACAACAGAAGGGAGAGCAAAAAGACCTTGGAAACTTCTATCCAAACAATCGTTAAGCTAATTAGAAGTGCCCTACTAGCTTTTGCCGTACTTATTGGGATGATGGCATTAGCCTTTGCCATTTTCTTTTATGCTTATTCGATCCCTAGTACTGATTTTGACTTAACCAATGTAGATAAGGATACTACTTTTTATGTGAGGACCCAGCGAAGCAATGGCGAGGGAACCGGAAGACTCGCCATGTTAGCATCTGGTGCGCCAAACGACTCAACCGCTTCTATTTCTACTAAGTACGCTAATCCAGCCGTCTTAATGGGTGAAACTCATTTACCAAAAGGCAAGATAAACCAGCTTTACCAACGTGACTTCTATAACAGTAGGGATAAAGTGAATTATCATCATATGTATATAATACCGATATACTTTTGCAACAGCCACTGCACCAATACAACAAGATTAATAATCTATTCTGATATTTAATAAGCCGTTCTTTGCTGTGATTGGTTGGTATATTAACATAAAATCTCCAGCCATTTCACCGATATATACTTTCTTGTTAACGATCCCTTTTGAAAGCTTGACAACGCTACCACTATTATCCCAAACGGGTACGCCTGTACTATCTTGAGGACCATTAGGCATAAAAACAACAGCTTTCCCATCGAGTACTCCACTAATCTCGACAACAACAGGGGCATCAATGCTTAGCTGTAAATGAGTTTGTTTGACTCTAAATTCATGCCGTTGACTGCTACGACTAATGTTAAAGGAATTCCCAGTGCATTGAATTAGATAAATAGCTATGATTAAGAATAAACCGGATAAGCCTAGCATCCGTTTACTTTTAAGTGTCATACAGTTAGCTGATACGATTAGCAGTAAATACAACTTTTCCCTCAGAGCACATTATGTAACTGGTCATTCTATCTAAGTTTAATCACTTATATAATCTCTGTGGCTGTTGCAAAAGTCTAAAATGGGTGTAGTGGCCTTGGCTGAATGGTTAATGTCACTCTGTTTACAAGGCAAATCCTACTTACTTGGCAGGGGTTTTCGTAGTCCTGTTGACTTTTGCAACAGCCACCCTGGTTATGCAACCGTTCTGGATGGCGGATTAAATAATTGAATAAAGCGTCGTTTTATTACATTCGCTGAGAAAGAAAAACGCTCAAATCCTGAGGACTAATGTCTCTCCGAATGATTGCGCCCTTCTCATCCAGCAAGAAATTAGACGGAAAGTAATTAATCGATAGCAGGCCAACCGTGAGTTTGCCCGATGAATCTAAATACTGAGGCCACATTAATCCATTAGCTTGAATTGTTTCTTTCCAAGTCCCTTTGTCCGTCGATTTATCGATAGAAATCCCAACGATATTGAATCCCCTGGCCTGATAGGTTGTGAACAAATTCTTGAGTTTGGGAAACTGTTGCAGACAGGGGCCACAATGGCTAAACCAAAAGTCAATCAGCGTGTATTTTGACTTGTGAGCAAGGGAGAGTGACACCGATTTGTTGCCTACATCGACCAGATGTAGAGAAGGAAAAATTTGCCCTATAGCGGTTACTTTGGACGAATTTAACCGTTGAGCGATCATCTTGCCGGTTGGTGTGTTTTTTAACGAAACAGAAAGAGCGTGATAGAGCGAGTCAAGGATGGGTTGATAGCCTTCGCCCATATCTCTAACCAATTGCCATAGGATTACGTAGGAAGTTGGATGCTGCGTAGCATATGTTAGGTACCCCAATTGCTGTTGATGGATTAAACGCGCTCGGTTTTGACTAAAAGCCGTTTGCAAACTATCCAGTAAATGCGGATTGGTTGTAACCGCTTTCAAATCAATGTACCTCTCGAAAGCCTGTTCTCGCTGTTTACTAATTGGCGAAACATAATTAGCTATGAACCGATTATACTCAGCCATCGTCTTGGTCGCTAGCTGAGGTGTCTCCCGGAGCGAATCAATATGACAAGTAATGGTTTGACTACCTGGCTCAATCAGGAAATAATTTGATATATAACCGGGCGAAATTCGAATTCTGTAACTACCGGGATAGGCCATTTTCCCCGCTAGCAGGAAGCGTCCCTGAGTAATCTTAGCCTGGTAATTGTTGTTCAGATTGGCATCAAACCCTTCTCCGCTTGGCACTAAGGTGACCGTTCCTGTATCGCAATTAACAATTCCCTTTAAACGATAGGTCAGATTTCTGACTTGCCCAAATGCAATGCTATGTGCAAAGAAAAAAGCGATCGCGAGTAACATGCAGGAGCCTAATTTCATTTTCTTTATGGATTTTAGTCAATAGACCCCAGCGTTCTCCTTAGGGTTGTAGGAGCAGATGCCTGTTGTGCATTATGTCATCCAAAGTAACGCTATTCATCACTGAACAAAAAAGGTGCGGACATCAGTTGCCCACACCTTTTTCAATTATGATCGAAGGCTTTGCAGCCGTGATTACTTATGAGATCATTTTTAAGCCATCGGCAAAAGCCTGCATTTGCGGCATCGTACCCAGGCTAACGCGGCACCAGTACTGGCCGTCGAACTTCCACTGGCGGATGCTTACGCCCTGGTCCATCATGCGGGTTACGAAATCTTCGCCTTTCATCCGGATGGGGAACATCACGAAGTTAGCGCCCGAGGGCAGTGGCTCGTAGTTTGTTTGCTTCAGCACTTTATACAAAAAATCTTTCGATTCCTGCGTTTTGCCCAGCGAGAACTTTACAAAGTCTTTGTCCTGCAAGCTAACAATGGCGGCCCGTAAGGTCGTCATGCTCATAGAGCTGCCACCCGTTGCGAATTTGGCAATTTGTTCCAGCAGTTCCGGCTTGGCAATCATGTAACCCGCCCGCAAACCGGCAAAACCATGCACCTTCGAGAAGGTCTTTGTAATAATAACGTTATTGCCTTTCTTCACCATATCGACCATCGTGTAAGCCTTGGGATCTGGCGTATAGTCAATATAAGCTTCATCGACAAGAATAGGCGTTTTTGCGCCTACCGCTTCGCAGAAAGCGCGGAGTTTGGACGGATCAACGGTAATGGCTGTTGGGTTATTGGGGTTGCACAGATAAACCATGCCCGTCTGGCTGCCAACGCGCTCGTTGAGTTTATTCAGGTTAATATCATATCCATCGGCGGCCACCAGCGGCACACGATCCATCGTAACGCCATGCTTGATAACCGAGCGAGGCAGCGCATCGAACGTTGGATCGGGGGCAACAATCGTCCGCCCCGCATTCGGGCGGTAAGCCGACCAAAGTGCCGCAGCCGTCAGTAACTCACCGGAGCCAGCCCCCAACAGTACATACTCTTCGGGAACGCCTTCGGTGTCGGCTACCAGTTTTCGAAACTGCTTCGCGTATTCCATTGCATACAGATACCCGTCAGGAGCGGCTTCTGTGATGGTTTTAAGCGCTTTGGGCGACGGACCATACGGGTTTTCGTTAGCCGACAACCGGGCTTTTATCCCTACTTTCGGAACCTTATAGCCTTTGGGCATTTCGGGTTCCGGTTCACAGAATGCCGCCGGAGCAGCAGCCAGACTTAAGCCAGATAACATACTGGCCCGTAGCCAGTCACGACGATTGATGGACATAACAAAGGGTTGGTCTTACCGTACCGATAGATGAGTTAAGAATAGAACGTTGACGTGTCAATGGCCCACACACTCAGATATATAAGTCGAAATCTACCGAGTTTCATGTGCAAACCGTCCCGACAGACCAAATATATAGCATTACGAATCCACTGTCAAATATTATTCTGCAATAAATCCATTTATACTCTACATAATTCCAATAAAACAATATTATCCAAATAAAATATAAATACAGAACCTTCTTTGGGCTATTCCTGGCTAAGTAGACGCAGAAAAGCCTGACCTGTAGTGAAATCACTGTAGATCAGGCAGTAGCGTTAAATAGTTTGGAGTTTATATATTCAGGCTTGAGAGGTCGTCAAGGCGAATGCCCCAGGCGCACGCAAAATGACCCAGCGGACAGCGCGAACGACCGTGCAGATTGCAGGGTTTGCAATCCAGTTCCTCGGGCGTTTGTACCACGCGCGACACATCGGCCAACGGGCCATACCCAAACTCAGGTACCGTTGAACAGAAGATGGCGGTTGTTGGCGCATTCATGGCCGAACACAAATGTAGTGGGGCTGAATCATTAACGTAATTCATAACCGCCTGCTGCTGCAATGCAGCCGATTGCAGTAAACTGAGCTTCCCGGCCAGACTCACAACGTTTTTCCTCGGTTCGGTCTGCGACCGGATTGCCTCGCAGGCCGACGCGTCAGTTGGGGCTCCCAGCAAATAAACGGTAATCGTTTCGGGAAGTGATTGAATTAATTCGGTCCATCGCTTAACCGGATACTGTTTGGTAAACCAGACCGACATAGGTGCGATGCAGATGTACGGCTGATGCTGGTAAGGCTTTATGGCCTGATAATCGGCTTGGGAAGGATAGAGTTTTGGCCGGCGCACGAACCCGCCCCTTACGCCCAACGCGCGCAACAGGCCCGCATTTCGGTCTACCTCGTGCACACCGGGCTCAAAGCGGTGCTCGACCTGATGCGTATAAAAGCGCGACAAAGGGTTTTTATCGAATCCAATCGTCATCTCAGCATTTGAGAGTACGGTAAGCATACCCGTTGTCGAATACCGTTGCAAATTAAATACAGCGGTATACTGACGGCTACGGATAATGCCCAGTAGCTGCCACAGGTTTTTATATTTGGCAAACGGCCCTCCAGTTCCCTTTTTATCCCAAACAAGCACTTCGTTCAGGAAGGGGTGATTGGCCAGTAAACCCTCATTACCTTTGCGAACGAAAATATCCAGTACCGCCGTGGGGTAGGCCTCGTGCAGTTGTTCGAGCATGGCCGTAGCCAGAATCACATCACCGATGAAAGCGGTTTGGATAATCAGGAACCGGGGCGGATTAGTAGCGGTTATCATTAGTACGCTCAATGCGTAAAAGCTAAGAATGGAAGATTACGAAGTATACACATTGCCTAACGGAATTCGGATTGCGCATAAACAGATGCCACATACACAGATTGCTCACTGTGGTATTATGCTCGACATCGGCAGCCGCGACGAACAACCTCAACAGCAGGGGCTGGCCCATTTCTGGGAGCATATGGCCTTCAAAGGTACGGAGAAACGAAAATCCTACCACATTATAACGCGTTTAGAAAACATCGGGGGCGAGTTAAACGCCTACACAACGAAAGAAAAGGTGTGTTTTCATGCCTCGGTTCTCGATGCTCACTTTGAGAAAGCAACCGAATTACTTGCCGACATTACGTTTCATTCGATCTTCCCCGAAAAACAAATTGAGCGCGAACGGGGCGTTATTCTCGAAGAGATGGCAATGTATTACGATTCGCCCGAAGATGCTATCCAAGATGATTTCGATGAACTGGTTTTTCCAAACCATGCCCTCGGCGGCAACATTCTCGGCACTACCGAAACCGTTAGTTCGTTCCGGCGCGAAGACCTTCAGCGGTTCATTGCCGAAAATTACGACACCAACCGGATCGTGTTTGCGTCGGTCAGTAAGTTACCGTTCAAACAGGTTGTAAAAGTAGCCGAAAAATACTTTCGGGACGTACCGGCCCAGCACTCCGCCCGCCAGCGGAAAAAGCCTACGGATTATGTGCCCCGCCAAACGCGGGTAGAAAGGCCCATTACTCAGGCACAGTGCGCTATAGGACGCCCCGCTTACGGCCTGACCGACCCCCGCCGACTGCCATTTTTTATGCTCGTAAACCTCCTCGGCGGTCCGGGAATGAACTCCCGGCTTAACTTGAATCTGCGCGAAAAATATGGCCTTGTCTATTCCATCGATGCCAGTTACACGCCCTATCTGGATACCGGGTTTCTGGGAATTTATTTCGGCACCGATCCTAAAAAGGTGGAAAAGGCACAATCGCTGATTGGTAAAGAGCTAAAACGACTGCGCGAACAACCTTTAACGACCCTGCAACTGCACCAGACGAAAGAGCAGTTGATCGGGCAGTTGGCCATGGCCGAAGAAAGCAACAACAGCTTTATGCTTATGATGGCCAAAAGCCTACTCGATATTGACCGCGTAGAAGCGCTGAATGATATTTTCAACGACATCAAATCCGTAACCGCCGGGCACCTGCAATCACTGGCGCAGGAGATTTTCGACGAGAATCAGTTCAGTTCACTCACCTTTATACCGGAAAAGTAATTGTTGCCATGACTATCAAGGACGCCCAAACCACCGTTGACGAATGGATAAAAACCGTTGGTGTTCGCTACTTCAACGAGCTGACCAATATGGCCCAGCTAACCGAAGAAGTTGGCGAAGTAGCGCGCATCATAGCCCGTCGGTACGGCGAGCAATCCGAGAAAGAATCGGACAAAAACAAGGACCTCGGCGATGAACTTGCCGATGTATTGTGGGTACTTATCTGCCTCGCTAATCAAACCGGCGTCGACCTGACCGAAGCTTTTCAGAAAAACCTCGACAAGAAAAACATAAGGGATGCCACGAGGCATCTGGATAATGAGAAGTTGAAGTAATCTGTACCCACGGGCCGGGCCGCGTTCGGCTTCAGCCCGTGGGTACGTGGGTACATAAAAAATCCCCTGAGGGCGTACCTCAGGGGATTTTTTATTGAGCTGTTATCCGAATTATTTCTGGAACGAACCGAACACATAATCCCAGAATGGTGACGATACACCGTAGTTGCTTTCTGGATTCTTGTAATGGTGTACGCTGTGATTTATCCATAGCACCTTGAAGAAATTTTTGGGAGGTGCATAGGCGTGAACGATGAAGTGGACCGCCAGATAACCCGAATAGCCGACCAGGAAACCGGGGAAAAATGCATAAGCCGCTTCACCCATCAACAGAAAGAACAAGCCAAAGAAGCCGCCAGCTACAAAAATGGCTAGGGCTGGAGGCATAGCCAGCCGTGTCTTATCTTTTGGGTATTCGTGGTGGATACCATGAAAGGTATACTGAATTTTGGCCCGCTGGGGAGTTGATGGGGCAAGGTGGTACAAATACCGGTGCAGAACGTATTCAAACAGGGAGAACACCAGCAATCCGGTAACGAACAGAGTAGCAATCATGCTGGTACCCATGTCGGTGTAAGTAAAGGCGTACCAACCCAAAAACGCCGACAAAATAAGCCACATCGAGATCGGGACCATGATGTGCGTCCGCGAAAGGGCTTCTAGAATTGGATTGTCGAATAGCTTTTTACTACCGCTATTTTTAGGCCGTGTTTTTCCATGACCGGCCATGGTTTGCAGCTTTTCAGTAGTTGATTCCATAGAGAAAGAACATTAACAAAGAGTAATACTGGCACAAAAATAAAACGAAATCGACTTTGTTGGACAAGATAGTAAACCAATTTTACTATCACGATCTATGTTTTACTGACCTCTAGCTGATCGGATAGCTTTTCCTGCATGGCAGCCATATTGCCTTTAGGCATCTTCTGACGAATGATAAGTCGCAAGGAGTTATTGTAAGTCAGGTAGTTAAACATCCAGTTCAAAAAGATAGCCAGTCGATTTTTAACACCAACGATCGACATTAGATGAACAAATAACCACGTTATCCACGCAAAGAATCCCTGAAACTTCAAAAAAGGCAAATCGACTACGGCTAAGCCCCGACCAATAGTGGCCATAGTGCCCAAATCGCGGTATGTAAACTCAACAGGTGGCTCATTTTTAGCCCAGCGAATCATATTTTTTGCCAGGTGCCTGCCCTGCTGAATGGCGGGCTGCGCGATTTGCGGATGACCGTTGGGCCATTTATCTTCCGCCATGAGTGCCACATCGCCAATGGCAAAAATATCAGTAAATCCCTGCACCTGATTATAACGATTCACAAGAATCCGGCCACCGCGCCCAAGCACTTCAGGCGGTAAACCGGCCAATGGGTTAGCCTTCACGCCAGCCGCCCAGATCAGGTTATTTGTTCGCAACGTAGTGCCATCATTCATGGTGACCACCCGCCCATCGAAATCCTTGACCCGCGTGTTGAGCCGAACATTTACCCCAAGCTTCTGCAAGTAATCGAGCGAATGCTGCTGCGACTGCACCGACATTGGCCCCAGCAGCTCCCCCCCTGACTCGATGAGGAATATATCCATCATCTTGAAATCCAGTTCGGGATAATCGCTTGGCAGTACCGTTTTGCGCATCTCGGCCAGAGTACCGCACAGTTCAACGCCCGTTGGCCCACCCCCTACCACCACCACATCCATTAGCCCTTCCCGCTCATCGAGGGTTTCTACGCTTAGGGCATCTTCGAAGTTTTGCAGCATCCGGTTGCGCAAAGCAATGGCTTCGGCTACCGACTTCATGGGCAGGGCTTTCTCGATAATGTTCTGCTGGTTGAAGAAGTTGGTATCGGCACCAGTGGCCATCACAAGGTAATCATAGGTAACGGGACCCAATTCGGTATCTACAGTTTTATCGGCTGGTCGAACGCTCGTAACGTTTGTCACCCGGATATGCACGTTCTTACAATCGCCAAACACCGCCCGTAGTGGAAACAGAATAGAGTTAGCTTCCAGACCGGCGGTTGCTACCTGATAGTAAAGTGGCTGAAACTCATGGTAGTTCTGCCGGTTCAGTAAGACCACCTGAAACTCTTTCCGGCGCGACAGGTAGCGGGCCAGCTTCAGGCCGCCGAAGCCAGCACCAACAATAACAATACGCTTGCGATCGGTTTGCGGTATGTTTGGATTCATTCAGAGGTACGATTTACACCAGGCCGTTGACAGTGGGCCGTAGAGCATGGTTTAATTCCGGTCAGATGCCTTCATCGGGAGGGCCTACAGAAAAACTGATTAACAGACGCCGATGTTTAAATTAGTTCAGGAAACAAAAGGCTGGGTAGTCTGCAAGACCCGCTCATAATGAGCTTCATAAAGCGGCAGAATACGCGACAATTCGAATTCTTTGGCGCGTGCCAGCGCGTTTTCTTTAAAGGTTGGCAAGTTGGCATCATCCAATACGTAGAGTGCATTTTTGACCATATCAGTCACGTCGCCAACCGGGCTCAGAAAACCGGTAACGCCCTGAATATTCAACTCGGGCAACCCGCCGGCGTTTGAGGTGATTAGCGGAACTTCGCAGGCCAGCGCTTCCAGCGCAGCCAGGCCAAAGCTCTCATTTTCAGAAGGCATCACAAATAGATCGGCAACCGACAGAACTTCTTCCACGGCATCGAGTTTGCCTAGAAACCGGACTTGGTCATAAATGCCCAGATCGCGCACCAGCCGCTCAATACGAGCCCGCTCAGGACCATCGCCCACGAGCAGGAGCTTTGCAGGCGTTTGCTGCTGAATATGATAAAACATCATGACCGCATCGTCGATGCGCTTTACCCGCCTGAAGTTAGAGGTATGCACGATCAGCTTTTCGCCGTTGGGGCAGATAGCTTTTTTGAAATGTTCTTTCTGCTGCCGCTTGAACCGGCTCAGGTCGATAAAGTTGGGAATAACTTCAATTTCGCGGTGAACATTGAAATGTTTGTAGGTATCCTCCCGTAAATTCTCCGACACCGACGTTACCCCGTCCGACTCATTGATGCTGAACGTAACAACCGGTTCGTAAGACGCATCTTTACCCACCAGCGTAATGTCTGTACCGTGCAGGGTTGTTACAACGGGCACGTTACGCCCCTGCGAACGCAGGATCATTTTTGCCATATAGGCCGCCGAAGCGTGCGGAATAGCGTAGTGAACGTGCAGTAAATCGACGTTTTCGTTCGTAACAACGTTGACCATCTCACTGGCTAATGCCGACTCATAGGGGGCGTACTGAAACAGCGGATACGATGGTATATTTACTTCATGGTAAAAAACGTTTTCATTGAAGAAATCGAGCCGGGGTGGTTGCTGATAAGTAATGAAGTGAATCTGGTGGCCATTTTTGGCCAACCCTTTGCCAAGTTCAGTAGCGACAACACCACTGCCCCCAAAGGTTGGGTAGCACACGATACCAATTTTCATGCGTGAGAGAACGAGTTTGTCTGTCAACAACAAACAAGAGCAAAAAGAATCCCTAAAGGAAGAAAGACACAGGGAAGGCGTAATTTTTAATTCTGTTTCTCGATCTCTACTCACTTGAGTACCTTTCTTCCTGCGCTCAAAATCCCTATTTTTGGTAAAAATTCAGTTATGGTGGCCCGCCAGTCCATTCCTTTCTCAGCATTTGCATCCGGCTTTCTGCGACTCATACGGGTACAGAATCTGCTGATTGTTGTGTTGACGCAATTTCTGGCGCGCGTGTTTCTGGTTGGTCCAAAGACCGAGATCATCAACTGCCTCACCGACCCTACGCTCTGGCTTCTGTCGTTATCGACCGTTTGCATTGCAGCCGCCGGGTACATCATCAATGATTACTTCGACATTAAAATCGACCTGATCAATAAACCGGAACGGGTTGTAATCGGGCGTTATCTGAAACGGCGTGTGGCTATGGGCGTACACCAGTTTCTTAATATTGTGGGGTGCTTAATAGGCCTCTATTTGAGCAAATGGGTATTTGTGGCCGATGTTGTGTCCGTATCGCTGCTGTGGTTTTACTCGGCCCAGTTCAAGCGTCAGCCAGCCATTGGTAACATTGTCATTTCGCTCCTTACTGCCCTTTCCCTCATTATTCTGGCCGTTTATTACCGGCAGAATACGGGTATCATTCTTATTTACGCGCTGTTTTCCTTTGGTATTTCCTTCATTCGTGAGATCATTAAAGATATGCAGGATATTCGGGGCGATGCTCGTTTCGGTTGCCGTACGCTACCCATTGTCTGGGGCCTCCGCCGAACAAAATACCTGCTTTACACCTTGATCGGTGCTTTTCTGATAAGCCTTTTCGTTATTACCAACTCTCTGGATAACGCAAGACTTACGTTTATTTTCGCTCTGCTGCTCCTGCCTATAACCTGGATGACCTACCGGCTTATTATAGCCGACACCCGGCGCGATTTCGGGTACCTCAGCAACCTCTGCAAATTAATTATGCTCATGGGCGTCATCAGCATGATATGGGCGTAAGGGCAGGGCGTAAGATGTATTGATACATCCCGTTTCCGTTCAATCAAAGCTTTGGCCTTCAACTCATCTGACAGGTTACCTTTGGTTTCTACAAACTAGCTTCATCTATACATGAAAACACTCATCTTTTCTTTGCTTTTTGCCATTGTTCCATTTACAATGAGTCAAGCTCAAACTTGCCTGGGCATGACGTTTAAAACGGGCACCAATTTCGAAATAAGTCAATTTAGCGCCAAAGAGAAACCCATGGGTAAAATCACGTATCAGGTCAAAGATGTCCGCAAAGAAGGCAGTTCGACTGTTATGGATATTACCGCACAGTTTCAGGACGAGAAAGGCAATCAACGGCCACCTTACCTTATTCACTACACCTGCACGGGCAATGAACTGGTAGCCGATATGTCAGGAATGATGCAGGCTATGCAAAACGGGGGCATGAAAGACATGGAAATGAAATTAAAAACCAATAAGCTGATTTATCCCGGAAAATTGAGTGTTGGGCAGAAATTAAATGATGGTCAGATGGAGGTTGAGATGAGTTCGAATGGCTCTACAATGATGAATATGAATATGGTCATGGCGAATCGACAGGTAGAAAGCAAAGACCCGATTACTACGCCCATTGGCACATTTGACGCATTTAAAGTGTCGTCTGATGTTAATTTCGAAAACAGAGTGATGGGTATACCCGTTCGAAGTACCATGCGAGTTGTAAGCTACCGAACTGATAATCAACTATTCGATATCAGATCGGAAACATACAATAAAAATGGAAAGCTGATGGGTTACTCACTGCTCACCAAAGCGAATTGACGGATGCTTACCTGCTCTTATCCCGTTCAAAGCAGTGTAATACGAACACAATTTTTACAGTGTATATTGAAAAGAGCAGATAGCAAGCTCACTTTACGCAACTTTGTTGCAACAAAGTGAGTTAAGGAGACGTACGTTTGCCTAAAGCATCGTATTTTTGTGCGTGCTCATGAAAACAGAAAGTATCTCCCGCAAAGCTGACTATATCGGCATTACTGGCTCCGTGCTGTGCATTATTCACTGCCTGATTACGCCCGTATTATTGCTGACGAGTTCATTTTTTCAGAACTCAGCGCTTCGTGTTGGTTACCTGAGTCTCGATTATGTGTTTATCGGCGTGAACATCATTGCGGTTTATTTCGCCACTCGTCATTACGCTCCCTTAGCTATTAAGCGTAGCCTTTGGTGCTTCCTGCTCCTATTTGCCGTTGCCCTGCTTCTGGAAGACACCGACCCCATTTTTGAGTACATTGCCTACATTGCCTCAGCTGGTTTAGTTATTACCCATCTGCTCAATATCCGGCAACATCGGATAAGTCATACGCATTAAGTGACTAGCAATCAGCAATGGGGGCATAGTTGAAGCCGGTTGCCCAACGGCAACCGAACGACTGACATGACCAGAACCTAATCAAGTTGCGGCTCCGGCCCCCGAAAAGGATCAATCTTGGTAATTAACGGTAAAGAAACCGGCTTACCCGTCTGCGCCGACTGATAGATCGCTTCCATGATTCGATGATCCTGAAGCCCTTCTTCGCCGGGTGTAAACGGCTGCTTGTTTTGCTGAACACAATCGGAGAAGTGGTCCATTTCAGTGGCAAACTGATCTTTTTCCATTAAACTGATCTGATCCCTATGTTCTGTCTGTCCTTCTGCATACGACCGCTGCAACTCCAGGCCATTGTAAGCAAAGGCATTTTCCAGGTTAAGCCAACCCCGCTCGGCCAACACCCGGTAACGACGGGATTCGTGCGCGAAATAGTGCGCCCCACAGTTGGTAATGAGGCCGCTCGGAAAGCGCATCTGCCAGGACATCACCTCTTCTACTTCCCGAAATAACGGATTGTCAGGTGTACTATATTGATAAGCAAACACTTCTGTCGGCTCTTCGCCCACAATAAAACGAGCCGTATTGAGGCAGTACAAGCCAATGTCGGGTAAGGCTCCCCCGCCAGCCAGCGCCCGGATATGGCGCCAATGGTTCGGATTGGCCTCCTGTTGGGCATTGAATAACTCTATAAATTTAGCCGCTCCGTATTCCTTCTGCCGAATCTGTGCGCGGACATACCGGTTGTGAGGCTCGTATTGAATTCGGTACGCGACCATCAATTTACGCCCCGCCTTATTACAGGCGTCGATCATAGCCTGACAATCGGCCGAAGAGGTAGCCATTGGTTTCTCTGTTAGGATATGCTTACCCGCCTGCGCCCCCCGAATGGTATACTCTGCATGCATAGCGTTGGGCAGCACAATGTAAACCACCTGCACCTCAGGATTGTCCCGCAGCTGGTCGAACGTATCGTAACTATAACAGTTCTGAGGCTTAACGCCGTATTGCTGCGCTACTTTCTGAAGTTTCTGAGGACTCCCGCTCACCAGCGCCACCAGTTTGGACTTTCGGCTGCGGCCAAAAGCGGGCAGTATATTTTCGAGCGATAAATGTCCCAGACCAACAACGGCGTAGCCTACCCGCTGGTCGGGTGGTTGGGGAGACGGTGTGGGAGGTGTTTGCCGGTCTGCATCCCCCCGGATGGGTTCAAGCTTGATGGGCTCATCTACTTTGGGTGGAATAACGGCCGGGGGCGAAACGGGTTGTATATGCGGCACAGTATCTACCTGACTTATGACCGACCGCCTACCTCCTGGCTGATCGCGGCCATAACTTGTCAGCAGTCCGCCAGCCGTGCCGACAGCCAGCGCTCGCCCGGTTAGTTTAAGAAAATCCTTGCGTGATTGCGGTGGCGTGTCGGCCAATGCCTTAAGAAAGGTAGTCAGTCTGTTCATAAACGCAGAGTAGGTTCGATAAGGTTTTCCGGTTAACCCCTTGCTTATTGAATGGTTGTCAATATGTCTCTAAAAGTGAGGATGATGCCATAATTGATCTTAAACGTGCTTATGAACGACTTGCCATCTCCAGTTATAAATGACAGCTTATACTAAGCTATCAGCTAATCAGTGGGCCAATGCCTCACTCTTTTCCCCGATCTATACCGTACCGTCACTTCTTTACGAAATGTAAAAACTCTTGCTTGGCCAAGGAGTAGTGAAAAAACTAACTAGTTATTGTCTGATAAAACTGGTTTTATGAAAAAACACTACGTGTTCCAGAAGATACATTACCTGACATGTATGTATGTGTTAGGCATAGTAGTCAACCTTCAGGCCCAGTCAATCCAGCCACCCGTTTCGCAGTGGCAATACACGATCGAGCGTAGTGAACCAACCGCAACCGGTCAACCCCGGCTGGCGAAAGCAACGAATGGCGACTACGGTGTGTTGAGCGGAAACACGCTTACCCGACTGTCGTTGACCGGCAAGCCAGTATGGTCGAAACCCGTACCCGGCCTCTACGCCGACAGTTCACGAACCAGAATAGCCGCTCAGGAAACGATAGGTTTATCCGCAACGAAAGATAATGGATTTGTGATACTGGTACTGGATGTCACTAATCGGTATTACGTAACCAGGCTGGATTCGGCCGGTAATGAAACGTGGACCAGACTGGTGGCCCGCGCCAATGCAGGTCCGGCAGTTAATATAAAAGAAACAGCGTTGGCGGTTACAGCCGATGGCGGTTTACTACTGGTTGGCTCGTATACGGATGTACTGTCTTACCTGACAACAACCAAACTGAATGCGGAAGGGCTTGTTGTAAGCCAATGGCGTGTCATCTACTCGGGACCAGCACAACTGGTTACGCCGGTTATCAATCAAATTTCGACGACACCTGACAACGGGTATTTACTGGTTGGCCGGGTAAGTGGCGCGACCACCACAGATAGTCATGGACTGGCTCTACAGCTAAATGCTCAATTGAACATCATCTGGCAGAAGACGTATGCCAGCTTGTCTGCCATTCAGCGTGTTGTTGAAAATCCAGCTACTAAAGGATCTTATATAGCCGTAGGTTCCGGTCCGGGAAACAGTGGGCAGGCAATTACGCTGGCACCCGACAAACCAGACGATGGACAACTACTGGCTTCCCTACCCGGCGTTGTTTCGGTCGTTTCGCTGGTCAATGATCGGACAGGTACTATCACCATACTCGATGCAGCACCCACCAACAATGGCGACTTTCGCCTGACCAACGGACGCCTACCGACAACAGATTACTGGACGAAAAGCTACGGTGGATCGGGGGTGGACATTCCGACAGATATTCTCTCTACTGACGACGGTGGCTATCTGGTTGTGGGCACTACCAACTCAACCAATGGCGATGTTGTTGGCAAACCAACGGGTACACTGGCTACCTGGGTTCTTAAAATAGGCACCGCTCCCCAACTTACAACGCTACGCATATTGCCCCCGAGCTACAACTGCCAGACCGGTTTTATCAGCTTTCAGACCAGCGGTGGCGATGGATCACCGATCACCTACACTACGCCGGGCATTGGCCGGGCCAACACGACCGACACATTTGGTACAGTTGACGATGAGTTGCGTAACAATACGATGACCATTACCATTCAGGCAACCCAAAGCGGTCAGACGGTTTGCTATGCTGTTGATCTGGCCGCCTACTGCCAAACGAGTTCGCCAGCCACCAGCACAGCCCTAACCGACACATTAAAGCTGACTCCTCCAACCTATAACTGCCAGACGGGCGCCATCACATTCTACAGCACAGGGGGCGATGGCACACCCGTTGAATATGCCGCGACAGGTATTACAGATTGGACCAGAAACCCTAACCAGTTTGTAGAGCCTGTTTTACGCACCGCTGCCAATATTGAGCCGCTGCACCTCATGGCCCGTCAGAGCGGCAAAATCGTTATGTATGTGTTTGACCTGAAAGCCGCCTGTGGCCGGGCCAGGTCCGCTGTTGACGAGCGTACGGCAGACATACAGTTAACATTATTAGGGAACCCGGTGCGCGAAACGGCGCTGGTCGAGATTGCAGGCGCTGGCGGGCTAGCCGTTGGTTTACGCTTGATAGATGCCCGAGGTCAGCTACTTGAACAACGAACTGTTGAACAGGCCGGTCAGGTAGAGAAGCAATCGTTCGATCTTCGTCAACAGGCGGCTGGCACGTTTTTGCTTCATACGACCGTAGACGGACAAATAAAGACGCTCAAGATCGTGAAGCAATAACGCTTCTACCCTTGCTCGTATCTGCTTAACGTGTTGTGCATGCTAGTTGGCACTCAATGCCCGATTGGTTATGAATGTATCGTCCGTCAAAGTTTTCAGGAAGGCGATTACCTGTTTCTTTTCGGTATCGGTCAGAGCAATACCCAGTTGCTCACTGACTTTCAGGGCTGGGTCAAGGGTGGGGCTGTCTTTTACGCCTTTGGTGTAATGATTAAGTACCTGATCGAGTGTGGTAAATCGTCCATCATGCATATATGGAAAGGTCTTCTCTACATTTCGAAGGCTGGGCACTCTGAATTTTAACCTATCAGCTTCGTTCAGCGTGATGGTATACCGGCCTTGGTCGTTGATGGCTCCCACAGGAAGGCCATTGTTGCGGTACGTGCGGTCAGTAAACAGATCGGTAGCGTGGCAGGTCGCGCATTTCTGCTGAAATATCGTTAACCCGGCCAGCTCATCTGGATTTAAATTGCCCCCGGCTTCCTTTCTGACGTATTTATCATAGCGCGAATCAGCCGACACCATCGTCAGAAGGAACTGTGATACAGCTTTCAGAAAACGGGCCGTTGTAACGGTATCAGAGCCAAAAGCAGCTTTGAACAGGGCCGGGTACCGGGGGTTTTTCTGCACTCGGTACAGAGCTTCCGAAAATTTCAGATCCATCTCCACCGGATTCTGAATGGGCGATATGGGTAATTCGTCCAGACTGGTTACGCCCCCATCCCAGAAGAACTCGCGCCCCCAGGCCAGATTGTCCAGTCCGGGTACATTGCGTGTGCCAAATTTTCCGCCTATTCCATGACTCAATGGATGGTCAGAATGACCAAAACCCGCAAACTGCTGATGGCAGAACCCGCAGCTGATGGTTGTATCGCGCGATAAGAGCGGGTCATAAAATAACGTCTTGCCGAGCGCCACCCCTTCCACTGTTAATGGATTCTTACTCAGATCATAGACCACATCCGGAAAGTTAGCCGGTTTGCGTAGAGTTACGGGCGTTGTCTGGTATTGAATGCCGCCACCGGTTGGGGGCGGCTCAGGTGTTGGATCAACGCTTTTGCTGGATTGGCAGGCAACGGCCATCGAGAACAGTAGTACGCTGACGACCAGTCCAAGTTGCGTTGTCGATGGTATATCTCGTAGCCTCATTGATTCGTAAGGATCCTGTCGTAGCTAAACATCTGCGCGTAATTATCGGCAATATTCGTTGAGTACAGCTCAAACATAACCGACGGATTTTGGGCAATACTCAGTTTGGTCGAGCCGTTGAAAATTTTCAGCACATCCGTTTTCAAACTTACTGTCGGTATGGAACCAGACTCCACACGAGCAACAGTACCCGTGAAGGGCAAAGACAGTGTCCGTATGTTGTTTATCTTGACGTTAGCCCGCCCAAAGCCGCCTATGTGGTAAAAAAATGCGTTATTCTGAGCAGCAGGTGCTACGGTCGACGTACCTTCTATCTTCATAAAAATATAGCCCGAATTCCAGTCCCAATACATGCCGTTATTCAAGGCTGGATCAAGAACGCCTGTGCGCTTGCTAATGTCGGCCATGCTACGGGCACTATCGACCCCAACGACAAAGGTAATGCCCGTATAATTTCCGGCCGGAATGTTCGATAAAGCGATTGTCTGCGAAGCAGGTTTATCTTCCTGAATCAGAAAATAGCTGCTATCCTGCGGCACAACAAACTCACTGCCATCGTCTTTCCGAAGGCGGATATTACTGACGAAATAATTAAATTTCGTTACGGAAAACGACTCCCCGGCAGCATTCAGATAGGTACTGGTACTCAGCGTAAGGTCTGATGTACCTGCTACATTGTCGAACGCGATCCGCATCCGGCCTGTTGGGGTCACTTCTGTTTCATGGCAGGAAAAGACGGTCAAACCCACAACGATGGTGACCAATAGGCTAGCAGTAATCGTCCCTTTCATAGCGTATGTGCGTATGCTGCCCATTCGACAATTGACAGGTCATACGCGTAACTAACGAAATCATTCCCGAAATCATACAGAAATGAGGATTAAATATACCTTAGCTATAGCAAAAAAGCCAGCACTCACCTAGGTAGTGCTGGCTTATGTGTAAAAGGTTTGACGCTTATAAACTCTTCAGGTATTTTAAACTCTGCGGCACTTGCTGCTCAGCAGCTTTGCTTTCATCTTCAATATAGAGATGAGCAATTGACGACTTGTTAACCGCTTTCAGCACGGCGGGCCAATCGATCTGCCCGGTTCCTAATACCACCGACTGTTCATTAGCCATACTTCCTTTATCACTTTTGGCTACCCCTTTTTCCACGTCCTTGAGGTGAATGAGCCGGAACCGCTTCGGGTACTTTAGCAGAAGTGCAGCCGGGTCCTGACCGGGCAGATACGTCCAGGTAACGTCCATTTCGTACCCAACATGGTCGGGATTCGTCTTCGCCACCAGATAATCGAACAGGGTTCCGTTTTCGTAAGGCTGAAATTCAAACCCGTGGTTATGGTAGCAGAACATGATGCCCTGGTCATGGGCCTGTTTGCCAAAGCGATTAAACACCTCGACAGCCTGCTGCATCATCTCTAGCGTGGCGGCTGTTTTGTGGGGGATCGAGCCAATACGAACATACTTAACGCCCAGCGCCTTTGCATTTCGAAGGATTGAATCCGGCTTGTTGGCAATGGCATCGTAACTCACTCCATAGCTGCTGCAGGTGAGCCCACGCTCATCGAGAAGCGCCCGCAGCTCGGGAGCGGTTTTCCCAAACAGGCTGGAGAACTCAATATCCGTTATACCCCAGGCTTTTACTTTGTCCAGCGTACCGGGAACGTCTTTTGAAAAACTCTCGCGCAGGGTGTACGACACCATCCCCGGTGTTTTCTTCACGAGTTTCCCAAACGACTGGGCCTGGCTGGTAAGACTGCCCGCCAGTAATAGAATCAAAAACGAGATTGTGCGTTTCATGTAGCTAAAAGCAAAGAGTGTAAAATCAGGTGAATAGAATGTGTCACTCTTCTATTCGGTATAGTACCATGGGCTGGTACGTACCTATAAGGAACGCCCCTGAACGTTTCTACTTTACAAACCCTGTTCGGACAATACCGCTAAATGCTGCTCAAGCCCACATAAACCACTCATAACCAAGGACTGACCACTCGCTCAAAAGTTAAAAGTCTGTATTCTCAAGCCTGCTAACTTACTGACTGGTAACCCCTGCTAAAACATACTTACTCCATGAAAACATTACACTGTAGAGATGCTGGTTTTGATTGTGAGGCTGTTGTACGGGCCGATACTGATGAGGAAGTGCTGGCACAGGCTGCCCAGCATGCTCAACAGGTTCATGGCGTTACGGTAACGCCCGAATTAGCTGCCGGTATTAAAAGCCTGATCCACGACGAAGCCTAAGTTAACCACAAAGCCACGGAGTACAAAGAGGAGTGCGTATGCTAACCTCTTTGTACTCCGTGGCTTTGTGGTTAACCTCTTAAAGGCTGCCGGGCTTCGCTTCGACAAACTATGAAGCCTTGTTACGGCTTTGCATGCCGCATTTCCAGACCCACCGACATCCGGGGTTTGAATCCAGTCCACGGCCCAGCAACATCGGTTTCGGGGACGTCAAGATATTTGACGTAGTCCATTTTTTTGAGGTGAATGCCCAGAAAGGCCGTCACGAAATGCTGGTTGATGTTATTGATTCGACGCTCATTCCAGGCCGGTTCGGCATAGTGCATGTACTCATCGGCCGATACGCCTGCCTGAAACGAAACCGCCGGAGGGGGATTAGGAGCTACATTGTGACGGGCATTCACGTAGGTCAGCATATACCGATCGGCGTTGACGGCTCCGTCATAAATGGCCTTGATGCCTTTTTCATATCCTGACACATCATCTTTACTTCCCGCCACAAATAACGTCGGCAATGTCAGGCCCGCCAATCCTTTGGCATCCCACATACCCCGTTCCATACCCCAGGGCGCAAAGGCAACAACGGCCTTAATGCGCGGGTCCAGCGAAGCTTTATAAGCCGGCGAATCCATAGAGCGAACCTCAAGAGCGGTACTGCCCTGCGCCAGCTGGCCAAACATCTTGACGGCCTGGGGGCTAAATCCCGCCCCGGTGGCGTTGAGTGCCCCATAGCCGCCCATAGAATAACCAACCAGGGCCGTGTTATCGGCATTGAGCAAACCCGCCAGGAAATTATTACTGGATTTGGCGCTCAGCCGGGCCATTTCATTGAGAACGAACAGGTCATCGAGCGCCCGGTTCAGCAAGGTACTGGGAAATCCGGCGGCATCGCTATAGGTCGATTCCATATGGTCGATAGCAACGACTACGTAGCCTTTAGAAGCCAGATTTTCGGTTAGGTAGGTAAGCAGCAGCCGTGAGCCAAGATACCCATGCGACACAATAACCAGTGGATATGCGCCCCCGCTGGCATCTGGCTCGGCATCTCGACTGGCCCGACCGGCAAACGTGAACGGAACAAGCGGGCGTTTTGGATCGTTGGCACGACCGAGAACGGATTCATACGTGACCAGAGCCTGTTTGTCAGCCGGAATACGGGCCGGATACCAGACTTCCAGGGTTAGCGAACGGTCGTAGAGCGGGTTTTTACCGTCTTTCTGGTGCAGTACATCGACTTGGTCTTTATGAACCACTTTTAGGGTTCGCACGCCAACGCCATAGGTGCCCCGAGGGGACAGCTCGGGCGAATTAGGTAGCAAATCACCATTAACA
Organism: Spirosoma sp.; assembly: GCF_026391055.1. GTDB lineage: Bacteria > Bacteroidota > Bacteroidia > Cytophagales > Spirosomataceae > Spirosoma. Next base: position 84,518 of record NZ_JAPLET010000025.1, read on the forward strand.
AAAGAGTTGTCAGGGCTTTGAGCACTGGTTTGCCAGGCAGCTCCCAGCGTGAAAAGCAGGAGGAAAAGGTAACGAATAGAGGTCGACTTCACGGATTTCATGTAGGAATGTTGGCTGTAAAGCTATCGTAAACTTTCTGAATTCAGCAGACAGCCAGGCATTTTTTACAATTTCGTAATTCATTATCCCCTACCTTTGCCCCACAACTTTAGGGGTGTCAGTACCAGACCGGACTGACTGAGAGGATACCCTCATTACCTGATGCAGCTAGTACTGCCGTAGGGAAAAGTTAACGAGATGCACCCCGCTCTCCTAAAGTTGCTGTAGAATTTAGTATCAGCAACATGGTTCAATCCCCGCAATCAATCTGGGCCGACGTTGAGCGCATACGCGCGCAGGCTCCACTTGTCCATAACATTACCAATTTTGTGGTGATGAACAACACCGCCAACGCCCTGCTGGCGTTAGGAGCCTCGCCAGCTATGGTTCATGCCCCCGAAGAAGTGGTAGACTTCGTCTCTATTTCCAGTGCGCTTGTCGTCAACATCGGCACGCTCGATGCCACGTTCGTAGCCGGTATGAGGCTGGCTATGCCAAAAGCCAAAGCGTTGGGTAAGCCCGTCATTTTTGATCCGGTGGGTGTGGGTGCTACGGCCTACCGAAATCAGGTAAGTGCGGAATTGCTGGCATTGGCGGCCCCCGATGTGATTCGGGGCAATGCCTCCGAAATTATGGCGTTGGCTGGTCTGAACGCCCAAACTAAGGGTGTCGATAGTCTGTACGGTTCGGAAGCCGCCGTCGACGCGGCCCGGCGGCTGAGTGCCCTGACAGGCGGTGTTGTGGTGATTAGTGGGGAGAAAGATTACATCATTCAGGGTGATAAAACAGCCATCATCAGCAACGGCCATCCCCTTATGACCAAAGTGACCGGCATGGGGTGCACCGCCACCGCCCTGACCGGTGCCTTTGCCGCCATTAATTCCGATTATTTCCAGGCTGCCACCCACGCCATGGCCGTTATGGGTATTGCAGGCGAACTGGCCGTTGAGAAAAAAGCAGCTCCCGGTAGTCTGCAACTCAACTTCCTTGATGCTCTTTACGAACTGACCGAAGCTGCCATAGCAGACCGGCTCCAACTGACACAGGTGTGAACGGACTTTATTTAGTGACGGATAGTGACATTGCGCATCAGGCGGGCCATACATTGCCTTTCGTAGTCGAAGAAGCCTGTCGGGCGGGTGTTCGTTGGGTGCAGTTGCGGGAGAAAACCTTGTCTACCCGCGCCTTTGTAGAACTGGGATTGGCCCTGAAACGCATTACGCAAGCCTATGGTGCAAAGCTTATTATCAACGACCGGGTCGATATAGCCTTGGCCGTCGATGCCGATGGCGTTCACGTGGGGCAGGACGATATGCCGTATGTACTCGTTCGATCAATCATTGGGCCAGACAAAATCATCGGCCTGTCGATCAATAGCCTGACCGAACTGGAAGCCAGCCAGGGCGCCGATCTGGACTACCTCGGCATTGCCACCATTTTTCCAACGGGTACCAAAACCGATACGTCCAGCTTGCTGGGATTCGATGGACTGCAAGCCATCTGTCAGCGAACAAGCCTCCCCACCTTCGCCATTGGTGGTATCAATACGACCAATATTCGATCTGTGCTTCAGGCTGGTGCTTCGGGGGCGGCTGTAGTGTCGGCTATTTGTGGGCAAAAGTCGCCGTATGAGGCTAGTCGGGCGTTGATAACGCTGCTTGATGGCTTGTAAGTTGATATTCACACTTTCACTCTTTTGCTCTTCAAATTATATGAAAACATACGCACGAACCCTCACCGTTGCCGGGTCGGATAGTGGCGGGGGTGCTGGTATCCAGGCCGACCTCAAAACGTTTGCCGCGCTCGGCTGCTACGGCATGTCGGTAATTACGGCCCTGACGGCCCAGAATACGAAAGCGGTAACGGGTATTATGCCTGTACCTCCAGCGTTCATTGCCGAACAGATGAAGGCCGTGTTAAGCGACATTGGTGCCGATGCGGTGAAAATTGGCATGCTCCACTCGGTTCAGGTGATTGAACAGGTGGCGAAAACGCTGATCGAATTTGGTGTCAAAACGATTGTGTTAGACCCCGTTATGGTGGCCAAAAGTGGGGATAAACTATTGCAGGATGAAGCCGTCGACGCACTCAAAACCTACTTACTGCCCATCGCATCTGTCATTACGCCCAATCTTCCCGAAGCCAGCGTGCTGCTGGGGCGACCGGTCGAGACGATGGCCGATATGCAGCAGGCCGCCGTTGATCTGGCAACGCTTTGCCCGGGAGCCATTCTGATGAAAGGAGGCCACCTGACGACGGACGAAAGTACTGATCTGCTGTATCTCTCGCCCACCGAACAACATTCCTTCCCGACAACTCGCATACAAACCGGCAACTCGCACGGAACTGGCTGTACGCTCTCGTCGGCCATTGCGGCCGGGCTGGCACGAGGCTTGTCGGTCGTGGATGCTGTAGCTGCGGCCAAATATTATTTAACTCAGGCCCTTCGCACAGGCGCTGATTACCAACTTGGACATGGCCATGGGCCTGTTCACCATTTTTTCAACGTCTGGCAATAGACCATCATGACCTTCACCGACCAACTCTGGCAGGATATCAGCCCCATTTATCAGTCTGTACTCGAACACGGCTTTGTTACCGAGCTAATGGACGGTAGCCTCCCGTCGCCAACGTTTCAATACTACATTCAGCAAGATGCCCTTTACCTTACGGACTTCAGCCGGGCCTTGAGCCAACTAGCCGCACGAGCTACCACGCCCGACGATATGCTGGCTTTCACGCTGTTTGCCCAGAACGCCATTCTGGTGGAGCGGGCGTTGCACGAGACCTATTTTTCACTCTACGATATACGGCCCCAAACGGCGAAGATGCCAGCCTGTTTTGCCTATACGAATTACCTGCTGGCCACAACCTCGTTACAGTCCCTTGCCGTTGGTGCCGCTGCGGTGCTGCCCTGTTTCTGGATCTACCGGCAGGTGGGTAAGCACATCTACGAACGGGCCATTCAGGAAAACCCCTACCGAAGCTGGATCGACACCTATGCGGGCGATGCCTTTGATCAGTCGGTCAATCAGATGCTTGTCCTCACCGATAAATATGCCGAAACGGCCGGACCGATGGAGCTGGAGCAAATGCGGGAAGCGTTTCGAGTATCGAGTCGTCTGGAATGGTATTTCTGGAACGATGCCTATACGCAGCACCGCTGGCTGGTTTGACAAATAGTAGCCTGGTGGTCTTGCATCAGCCAACCAAAGTTCATAGAATCCTAAAGGTAACATGAATAATGGCCGCCTAGCGGACTTATGCTACAAGCATTCAGTACCTAAGGCACTAAACCTACTTGATGGTCAAATAGTAAACTCAATATTCACGTTAAAGAAAACTTTCTGCTGCTATGGTTGTCGAACAACATGGTATATAAGTGGTTTACTCGTTTCGTTTAGCTGTACATGCAGGAACAAGCTGGTATCCGACAGTTCGCTTATGGGAAACTCCAGGATGTCCTGCCGCGCGGTAACCTGCTTTAGCAATCGTCCGTTGAGGTCGATGAGACTAAGGACCACGGGCTTTGGTATGTTTTTCAGGTTCACCCATATTCTATCCGAGGCCGGGTTCGGATAAAAGGTCACCTTAGGCAGCTCGCCTATTTCAGTAGCCGTAACTAACTCAACCCGGGCAGTAGAGGGTTCAACAATCCGCCCCATTCCGCAGCCATTTGATACATTGATAAGTTGATACGTGGTTGGTTGAAGGGGTTGAAAAGCCACAATGTCAGGGTTTTTCGTGGCGTAAAAAATACTTGCGTTTTTATTTGAACTGATGGTATAATACCAGGGCCCATCTCCCGTAAAACGCACCTTGAGTTGCACAGTCGTATTAGGTCGCAGATAATACGTGGTTGAATCAAACGCAGCTGTTGCACCCGTAGCCAGCCGGTATACGTTTGGGCTGTTACCGCTAGCTGTGTTTACATCGCTGGCCACGATACGCAACCGATACCCGTATCCGGCAGGTATGTTGGCGGGAATAAGGGCCACAAGCGGACTCGCCGTACCTGTTGTAGACAGCGGTTGAAAATTTTCTCCCGTCAAGTCGGATATCTGCACGGTAAACTTGTTCGACGCCGTAAACGCCCCCTGACTACTAAAGTTCACAGAAACGGACGTACCACTACACAGTTGTCCGGCCGATATGACACTAACCATTTTTTCCTGAAGCGGATTAACCACCACGACAGCACTGCCCGTTCCCTGACCAACACCGCACCCATTGGTCAGGCTTGTCAGTCGATAGGTAGTTGTTTGGGTGGGCGTTACCTGGATAGACGCTATTGACCCATAGGTGAAAACCGTTTCCTGGTAACCGTCAGACAGCATATAATGAACCGCGTCCGTCTCCGCTCCCGGACCGGTACGCTGCAGGGTCAAGTAGGTCGATTGACCAGCGTTGATAGTTGTACTCCCCGTCAGCGTGTACCGGGGCGGAACATTAACCGCAAATGGCTGAGTACTGGCCTGTGACCCATCGGAGGCTGTTACCCGAACCAGGTAAGATCCCGGCGGCAGATCGGCGGGCATTTTCAACGATACACTGGTAACACCGATCGGGCTGGTCGCGAGAACCGTTTCGGTCATTGAGTCGGTGTTGACCAGGACGAAGTTAAGGCTGGTCGTAGGCAGGAAATCACCCGATGTCAGGAGTTGAAATGCAACCGTACTACCCACACATATGGCTTCTCTGGTAGACTCCAGTGCTAGCCGTAGCTGCGGTTTTACCCGAACGGTGGCTTCACCCGATACCGTTCCATAGCCGCACATATTGCTCACAGTTTGCAACGTGTACGTTCGTCCAGCCTGAGGCTGGATTTCACGGACACCCGGTGACCCATAAAAGGAAGCCCAGGTTCTATCGCTGAAAAACACATCCCAGGGTGATGAGCCCGTTAGGTTGACTTTCAAAGAAGCGGAATTACCGGGTGATAGGGTGGCCGAAACGGGGTCAACGGGCAGCAGTGTCGCCGTGGGTGGTAGTAATACCTGTACTGGCAAGGAAGCCGTTCGGGCACCGGTAGCTTTGGCAATAATTCGAAGGTAATAGTCCCCCGCCGTCAGGGATGTAGGCACTGAAATAAGTAATGACGAGCTTGTGGTTGTGGCAATGTCGTTAAATACCGAATCTTTTCGGGAAGCAAGCTGGAGGGTAAACACGGTACCCACAGGGGCCGTAGGATTTGTTATAAATGGCAGACTCCAGGCGCTTCCAGCGCAGAAACTGAAATAGTAAGGGTTACTACTCGGCCGCACGGCAATTTCGATGCGGTAGGGCATTGGTACATACGTTATACTACGTGTACTTACCTCCCCCTGTCCACAGGCATTGGCAATCGTCTTCAGCCGGTACGTAGTTGGCCCAGCTGGTTTCACCACAACATTTGTTCCGGATGGATTAACAAAATCCGTCTTCCCGTCCGTAAAAACCGTACGAAACGGCCCCTTTCCCCGAAGGTAGTTAACATCCAGCGTTACCGAGCTACCCGCCGGTATGGTATTGGGTTCAGAGCCGTATAAATGGTAATAATTGATACCCTCAGGTGTATTGAGGTCGGCAGTCGGTTTCTGGTTTACGGATACCCGGATTTCATTGCTGAACACAACCGGGCTCGTTGCGCTGATTCGAAGCTTACTATCTTCTCCCAGCTTTATTCGTATTGGACTACGCGTTCCACGTCCTACAACCGGGCCATCGGTCCAGCCCCACCCCTCTCCCAGAGACGGCGATGCTGCCTGAATCCGGAACTCATTACCTGCATCAAATGTACCTTTTGTCCGAAAGTAAACCAGAATGCTATCGCTATTGCACCGGTTCTGCTGCACCGAATCAATTTCAATACCAACTGGATACGAACTGTTTACCGTTACCCTCGCTTCCGTTGGTGGATTATCGATTCGACCACACGCGTTTTGAACGTAGTCAATCCGGAACGTAGTTGTCTGACTGGCATACAGTTCAGTGAACGTATCGTCGCAATACAAGCAGGTCGCGGACACTACCATTCCGTTCGAGAATTTAATCTCAGCGGGACCTCCTCCCAGATTCCGAATACTTACAGCGGCTACGCCTGGCTTATCGAGTGTGATTTGACGGCTATAGGAGGCAAAGATGGGATTGGGTTTTCTGACGACAATCAAAACCTGGTTCAACTCGGCTCCCCCTTCCGTATCCGGGGCCGTTGTTCGAACCCGTACGGTGTACTGACGAATTCCGTTAAAATTCGATGTATCAGTGGGTAATACAGGTACGGTCAGCGTGAGCACGTTACCATTCTGTAACGTTGCCGGTGCCGAAGCCAGCGTTTTTTCCTGATAGCGAAAGTCGACAAAAAACCGGGTGGCAGCCTGCGGAGCGATGTTCATGGAAACAGGTAGCTTTAGCAACGCCCCTTCGCAGACAGGGCCGCGCGCAAAGCCACTTCCCGGCAATGAGTCGATAGCCACACCCGGACGTACTGTTACAATAGTACTGGATGCTTTAGTGGTCGATGGACCACACGTGCTCTGAAAACCGGTAACACGGTACGTCGTGGTCTGGCGGGGCTTTACCTCGATACTGCCAAAACCGCTTCCTTCGCTATAATCATCGATTGGAATTTGTAAACTGTCGTTAAGTACTACCTGATACGGCCCCCGTCCGGTTACCTGAACAGCCAGCGTTTGTTGCTGACCGTAATTGATGGTTGGACTGGCTGTCACCAGTTCAGCAGAGGCTGGCGTATTGATACTGACCCCAGAAGTATATGGATCGCTTGCCGTAACCGGATTAGTTGTCAGTACCTGCACGTAAAAGGAGTACCCTCCCTCAAATGAAGCGGGGATGAAAGCCCGAACCGTCCCGTTTGACTCCTCTCCGTCAAAATCATAATACTTACCCGCTGGCTGATCGTAAACAAATGGATTATAGGTAATGAGCCGAATTTTGAATTTGTTAGTTGACGCAAATGTTCCGCCAGACTTACTGTAAGTAACATATACATAATTACCGGCGCAAATGCGGGAAGGCGTGACTGACAGAGCTCTTGTCGCAATTGGGTTTACGGTCAACGTTACTGTTCCCTGTCCTTTTCCAGTTCCGCATACATTTTGTACCGAAGCGATGGCGTAGGTGGTTGTTTTTTCGGGGTATACGAAACGCTGGCTCTCAAATTGATTGTTACAGCAGCCCGTCAGTTCATGCTGGGTACCGTCCGACAGGGTAACCTGAACCGAGCTACTCCCTTGTACCATAAAACGCAACGGCACCGCCTGATTTGGGTTAGCCATCGAAAACGGCAGTGGGGCAAGGGTCACGACGGCAGGGTCATAAACGGCCGGCAAACTTGTCCAGTTGCTTTCAGCATACGGATTACTGCTAATAACCCGAATCTGATACCGACCCGAATCGTAGTAATACGGCAAATCAGTGGGTATCTGTATACGTGCCGGGCTGGCCGATATGCCCTCTGAGGTGTACATCAATTGGCTGTTATAAGCATTTTGAATCTGCACCCGAAACGCGTTATCGGTACCAAATCGCCCGGAGACCGTAAATGGAATAGTAGCATGTGTCTGGATACAAAAAGGGCCCGGCAAATAGTCAATGCTGATCTTCTGAGCTTTTACAACGCTAATAGTCAGCGTAACTAAAATGGTAAAATATAACCTTATAGAGTTCATTAAAGCGAAAAGACAAACTAATATTCACAAGCAAATTACGCCATTTATAACCATTAAATACCTGTCTCCAACCACCAGGCAGAGTTTTATTGAACGTCTATAACAGCTAGTGAGTCGAAAAGAATTTACCCTGCCGACGGCTTGTCATCATGATTTTATACTACACCTATCTATAAGATAATTAACTACTTAACTTCTGCTTATCCTACACGTTTACCGTTCTGAAAACGCCCGATTTTTACCACCGCCCTACCGATCTGAACATTAAAGTTTTCATAATACAGCTACTCGTAGCCCATTAGGCAACGCGAAACATTTATAACTGTAGCCGCGATACGCCCGCCATTAAACCGCCCTCCTTCCGTACATATACAGTGTTTTAACAGACATTGTGGCACCGTCCTTTTACAGCACCTGCATCAACTGGATGTGATTACCGCAGGTATCGTCCAGAACGGCCAGTTTAACGGCACCCATCTGGGTTGGCGACATGCTGAACGAGACGCCTAGTCCGGTCAGCCGGTTGTACTCCGTATCGAGGTCATCTACCGAGAACGAAGCCAGCGGAATACCGGCTTCAAAAAGTGCTTTCTGGTACGTTTGAGCGGGTGCAAAGCCTATGGGCTCCAGCAGTAATTCAACCCCATCCTGTTCGTCTTTAGCCACCACGGTCAACCACTTGTGCTCGCCTATGGGCATTTCCGTCTTTTTCACAAAACCCAGCACCGTTGTGTAAAAGGCAAGGGCTTTAGTCTGGTTATCGACCATCACGCTGGTAAGTCTGATTTTCATGTATCCGTGTTTAGCAGGTTAAGCGGCAAATCTCCGAACAGATTCCCGGTCTCATGTCTTGAAAATTGCTTTTTTCGACGCCTATACTCGGTGGGTGTTGTCCCTGTCATTCGTTTAAAAAGTCCTGCAAAAGTCGTTACGCTGTCAAACCCGACCTTGTAACATACACTGGTAACACTATCGTCAGTAAGAAGCAACTGCTTTGCGTTCAGTATTCGTACCGATGTCAGATACTGGTTTGGCGTACGGCCATACAGTGATTTAAAACACCGGATGAAGTGAAACTTTGAATAAAAAGCCGCTCCGGCCATCTTCTTAAGATCAATACCCTCACCAAAATTAGCGTCGATAAATCTCTTGGCCTGGATTATCTGTTTCGTTAATTGTGCATTCGGGTAATGGTCCTGCCGGAGCTGCCGGACTGTTTCGGCATAAAAAGTCATATCTGACTACCTATCTTGTTTCGTTAAAACACAAATGAATTAACTACTTTATGGCTGGTTAAAAATCATCTACTCATACCGATCCCCTTTTACAAGAGTCGCCAGTTGTGTAGGCGCTACCTCGCAATAGGCCATCATTAGAGCGTCTATAAGCGTCTCTTCCTGAACGGTAGCTAGATTGATAAGTGTCCAGCCTTGCTTACCCCACTTGTTGGGAACCGGGTATATTACGGAGCTATCGAAGCTGCAAAATGCATCCTGATCGAGTTCGGACAATTTCACACAAATCCGGTTGTAAGGGCCATTGTAGGTGGCAAAAACTTTCTTTCCGACTCTGAACGAGGTTTTTTCAAAATGCGGCTGCTCAGTTGTTTCGGGATAGGCTAACGCCATTTACCGGATTGTAGTTATGTCGATCATCAGGATTTATGACAAGTTTTATTATTGACCTTTCAGTAGCGTGAAGTGGTACTCTGCACTACCGAAAAAGTCCCACGTTCCCAATCTCGGGTAAATCCCACAAAATCTCAACACATACCGACACGCAACTCCTGCAAGATCCGCTTTTTTTGAGGCACAAAGTCAAGTACTAAACTATTGCCTCTTATAAGCCATGGACTATCAAGACCTGATCAATCGAGCCTACCATGCCTTCAATGCCAGAGATATTGATGGCGCACTAAACCTGATGCACCCGGATGTGCAGTGGCCCAACGGCTGGGAAGGCGGTTATGTACACGGGCACGAAGACGTGCGTACCTACTGGACCCGGCAATGGCAGGAAATTGACCCGGAAGTAACGCCCATTTCTATGCAGGAGAAGGCCGATGGACAAATAGAAGTGATTGTTCATCAGTTGATTCACGACCGAAAAGGCCATCTTCTGACAGATGGTGTAGTTAAGCATGTCTACACGTTTGACGGCGAAAAAATCAGGCGAATGAATATTCAATAAATAGGTTAGACTTCAAATCTATAAGGTTTTAGAAACCTTATAGATTTGAACTGACAATATCCTACTTCTCAACCAGCGCCTGTAGCGCTTTAATAATGTCGGCCTTTTTCTCGTGGGCATTGTTACAAAGCACGATAATCGTTTTGTCGGCGTCGATGTAGCGCATGATCTGGGTTTTGTAGCCGGGGTTATCGCCGTCGTGCCAGACAAGACGGCCCAGTTTCGGACTTTGCGACAACTCCCACCCGAAGCCGTATGAGGATAGTGAGCCATCATTGAGTTTAGCCGGGGTAAAGGCGTCTCTCAACGTTTGCTGACTAACAAGTTTATCGGAATAGAGTGCGCGGTCCCACTTCAGCAAATCTTCGGCGGTAGAACTGATACGACCGGGCCCCTTGCGGTCGCCCAGCCAGATGGCGTAATTGAATTCGGGGAAGGAATCAGCCTGAACGTAGCGTTTCTTCTCGGGCACATAAATATGCCCCCAAGCCACGTCAGGTAGTTTTAGCTTTGCCGCTTTGGTACGAATGTCGGTATGCGTCATGCCAAGGGGGTTAAACATACGCGTCCGGCAGAAGCTAATAAAATCCTGTCCGGATGCCCGTTCAGCAATGCTCGCCAGCAGCATATAGCCTGTATTGCTATATGTGTATTTGGCACCGGGCTCAAACAGTTTTGCAGGATGATACTTGATCAGATAGGAAATATTATCGGCGTTGTTAGCCACTTTGCTCTTGTCCCAGTGCTTGTCCATCACATCCTGATAATCGGGCAGGCCGGAAGTATGATTGAGCAGATGCCGGATGGTAATACCCGGATACGGCAGCCCAGAAATGTATTTATCAATCCGGTCATCGTACGCCAGTTTCCCCCCCTGCTTCAGCATCATGATTGTCATGGCCGTAAACTGTTTCGAGACCGAGGCCAGTTCAAAAACAGATGATGTGGTCAACGGATCTTTTGTCTCGAATTGTTTGTAGCCAAAGGCTTTTTCGTAAACTGGCTTGCCTTTATCGGCGATGAGCACTACACCACTAAAGTCAGGTATGCTGGCAAAGAGCTTATCAACGTCAGGGCCGATTGATTTTGATAAACTACCTTGGGCGTTGGCGTTAACATGCAGAAACAAGGCAGTTAGGAGTAACGAGGCAATTAAGGTGACTTTCATGAAGGAGTAGGTTGTATGATAAAGTTAAATCAATAAGTTGTTCTATACTCTGCAATCGACTTATTTACGATCGGCCGCCTTTAGTAGGAAATCCCGGACCAGCACTTGTTGGTCGGTACCGATAAAATCGACGCCTGCTTCGCGGAGCTTTGCCCAGACGAGCGGATCTTCGGGACTCGCCCAGAATCGTAGCTTTTTCCCTTCGGCATGTACTTTACCAACCAGCTGACGTAATCGTTGAAATTCCTCAGCGGGCATATTGCCTTTCCCGCGCCAGCTTAATTGATGTTGGTACTCATCGCTGATATACGGCATCACCGCCGGAGAATAGCCCTTTCCCAAATCATCAGGACGCCCGTCGACTGAAACCAAACGTCCTTTTGCTTTGGCAATTGACTCAACCGACCGATTACCCGACAGAACAACGGAGACAACACCCGATTTACCTTTAGCCCCCGTAGTCAGTAACGAGCGGTATCGTTGCAGCAGCTTCGTCAGTGCCTGATACGTGCTGTCGGCGTTGGTTTTGGCGTCGATCATCAGGTAAAACGGGCCTTTATACGTTGGGAACACCTGGCCGCCATTTTTCCGGATTCGCTCGGCCAGCGGTTTGAGGTACAGGTTTTCGAGCGTAGCCGCCGGATTTTTGATAGTTGGCCGGTCGTGCGCTACATACAAAGTGTCGTCGATCAGATGTACGTCGGCTTCAACACTGGTGAAGCCGTTATCCAGCGCATCCCAAAGCGGGCGCGACTGTTCGTAATCGTTATGTGCGTGGCCATTGGCAAGTGGGGCCACCCCGGCAAGCTGCTGTGGTACAATGGTTTGGGCAATAGGCTGTGTCCAGGCCGTTTCAACATCCCCAGGCATAAAGGGGTTATACTTGGGCTTGCTGGAAATGACCTTCGCCCGAAGCAATAATAAGTCATCCGTCAGCGCATAAGTAGCGGCTGTATCGGCAACGTCACGGAGCAATTCGGCCTGTATACTACCTTTTCTGACACCGAAAAACTGAATGCGGTACGTCACATCTGGCTCGGTTTTGACCCGCACCACGAGCTTGCTTCCAGCCTGCGGCAATTGCTTTAGCGTAACCCCCGAGGTAGCGTAGAAACGCCCGGTCTCCATAGACTCAATTAGTGCCCTTGGTGTTAGTTCGGGCGCATCGACCATGACCCAGCTCCGGCCCGAATTGCTGAACGAAGGGCCGAAAAAGTAATAATTGTGGCTATCATCCGTACCTAGGCCGTACATCAGTGGACGAGCCTGCTGCAGGAAATGTAGGTTTATTTTATCCCACATGGCCTCGGTGCCTTCGTGGGTGCTGTCGCCGTAATTATTGACCAGATGATGCCCGTTAAAGACTTCAAAAAAGCGTTCGTACCGGAGCTGCATCAGGTCTTCGGCTTTGATGGCGTAGTAAAAGTTGGGGTGGTTGATATGCGGAAACATGGGCTGGCCCGTTTGCCGACGCTGCGCCACAACCATGTCGATGTTGTTTTGCATGACATCAGCCACGCTGTTGCCGGGCAACGGGCGAATCAGGTTCTTCACATTGGTGACGTTCATGTGAATGGGCTTGCCCTGATAGCCGGTCGATACTTCTTCACTCTTTATGATTAGAAACTTACCCGGTTCTTCAAAATAATTCCGATACTCATCCAGTTTTTTAAGCCGGACACTCAGCGAGTCGTTTTGTCCTTTTCGGTACGTCACCCAATCCGGCCCAAACGTGCGCAGATACCGGTCGAACGTTCGGCGTCGATCCGGCTGCCGAGGCACATTTACCCATTTATCAACGTCCTGCAAAATATTATGATCCGACAGACCAACAAACTGATAACCATTGGATTTATACCAGTCCATAATCATTTCGGGGTAGTCGTCGCCATCGCTCCAGAGCGAGTGGGTGTGCAGGTTGCCTTTATACCAGTGCTGCGCCTGTGTGATGGAGACAGCCAGCAGGACTAGTACGACGCTGAAACAGGCGTTTTTCTTCATGAGCGGGGTAAGGTGGGTAGGGATTTAGCCCGAATGTAGCAAAACTACCGAATGCCCCATACTTTTATGCCTTCGAACACCGATCCTTAACGTATTGTGCCTACTCATCAACCTGAACTCCGAACCGTTAACGTAACGCGCTACGCCAAACCCCTGCGGGAAGGCGGCTCGTTGCCCGCCCTGGTCGAGGCCGACGACGATTTCCTGTACGTACTCAAGTTTCGCGGGGCCGGTCAGGGAACCAAAGCCCTCATTGCGGAACTGGTAGCGGGTGAAATTGCCCGCGCCCTCGGCCTGCGTATTCCCGAAATCGTCTTTGCCACCCTCGATGAAGCCTTTGGCCGCACCGAGCCTGACGAAGAAATCCAGGACCTGCTCCGCGCCAGTGAGGGACTCAATCTGGCGCTTCATTACCTGTCCGGCTCCATTACTTTCGATGCCATCGTGAACACGGTCGATGCGAAACTGGCCTCGCAGATTGTGTGGCTGGACTGCTTCATAACGAACGTTGACCGCACCGCCCGCAATACCAATATGCTGATCTGGCATAAGGAGCTCTGGCTGATCGACCACGGCGCGGCTCTTTATTTTCACCATAACTGGGACAACTGGGAAGCCCAGAGCCAGCGGCCGTTTGTGCAGGTCAAAGACCACGTACTGCTGCCCCGCGCGTCAGAATTAGCCACCGTCGACGCCGAATACCGGGCCATGCTCACGCCCGAACTATTGCGAAACATCGTCGCGCTGATTCCGGACGATTGGCTGATAAACCCATCCGTTCTGGAATCCCCGGACGAGCAACGGGAGGTGTATGCCCGGTTTTTAGAGACCCGACTCACCTCGTCAGAAATTTTTGTCAACGCAGCCATCGAAGCCCGACATGCACTTGTTTGAGTATGCCGTTATCCGCGTCATGCCGCGCGTTGAACGGGAAGAATTTATAAATGTGGGCGTCATTGTCTATTGCCGCTCGCTGGGTTTTCTGAAAACGCTGTACACGCTGAACGAAACCCGGCTGCATGCCTTATCGGCCGATCTGGACATCGACGAAGTTCGCGAACGGATTCAGGCGTTCGAAAAAATCTGTGCGGGTCGGCGGGAAGGCGGCACCATCGGCCAGCTCGGTATCGCCGAGCGTTTCCGCTGGCTTACGGCCACACGAAGCACCATCGTCCAATCGTCGCCGGTACATCCCGGCCTGTGTACCGACGCGGGCGAAACCCTGACGAAGCTGTTTGAACAGTTGGTTTTGTAGTTTTATGTACCGCGGGTCTTCAGCCCGCGCAACTGCTGGGCTTGTATTTTCAATTCTTAACTTTAGCCTAACGGCTGCGCGGGCTAAAGACCCACGGTACAAAAGCGGCACATTTAATGCCATGCACCCATTCACAAAACTTTACTTCTGGCTGTTTTTAGGCGTAAGCACAACCGGCTTCGCCCAGCCACGAACCGACTCGTTTCTGAAAAACCTACTCGCTACGAACCAGCATCCTGTTTTTAAGAAAGTTATGCAGCACCCGGACGACTACCGGCTGCAAATCATCTACACAAAGATTGACCGGGATAAAGACAATAAACCTTCGTTTACCAACTACTGCTTCCGGGTCGACAGTACCGAATATTTCAACCCGGCCTCGACGGTGAAGCTGCCACTGGCCTTACTGTCGCTGGAAAAGCTGAACAACCTCAGAAACCTGAAACTGACAAAGTTTACGGCTATGCAGTTCGACAGTTCGTATAGCGGCCAGACGAAAGAATGGACGGACAAAACGGCGCAAAGCGGGTATCCTTCCATCGCCCATCTTATCAGGAAAGCCTTTCTGGTGAGTGAAAATGACCCGTATAGCCGGATGTATGAGTTTGTGGGGCAGGGCGAGATCAACCGGTCGCTTCATGCAAAGGGCTACCTGGACACCCGCATCACGCACCGGTTTGTCCGGATGACGGCCGAGGAGAACCGGCATACAAATGCCGTTCGGTTCATTGATGAATCGGGAAAGCTGATATACAGTCAACCGGCAGCGTACAATCAGGACCCGTTCGATTTTTCGAGAACGGCCCGACTCGGTAAAGGCTATTACGTGAAAGACAGTCTGGTGCGTGAGCCGTTCAACTTTACCGAGCGTAATAAATTCCCGCTCGAAAGCTTTCAGCAGGTGCTGCAGTCGGTTATGTTCCCAACCTCTGTTCCGGCCAGAAAGCGATTTAATTTAACCCCTGACGATTACCGGTTTCTGCATCAATACCTGTCACAACTTCCCGGCGAAACCAACTACCCGAAGTACGACGCCAGCCAGTATTACGATACCTATGTAAAGTTCTTTTTCATGGATAGTCTGCATCATCAGTTGCCTAAAGGGGTGCGGGTATTCAACAAAGTGGGCTGGGCCTACGGGTTTCTGACGGATGCCTCGTACGTCGTTGACTTCGCCAACAAGGTCGAATATATGCTGACCGCCACGCTTTACACCAATAGCGACGGCATTTTGAACGACGACAAATACGACTATGAAAGCATAGGACATCCATTTCTGTATCAACTGGGCCAAACGATTTATCAATACGAGTTAACGCGTAAACGCACACACACGCCAAACCTGAAAGCCTTTGTTATGCCCTACGAAACACGACAGACGGATAGCCGACCGTTGGTGAAGGATGTTGACAATTGAGAGGAGAATTGCGTTATTTAAAGCCAGTAAGCTCCTTAACCTTACCTATTTAGCTATATGACATTTCTTTCCAAACTCAGGGCAACAGTATTGCTGTTTGCCTTCACCGCCGTTTCGCTGTATGCACAGACCGGTACCAAGCAAACGCCCCCGCTACTGGCCGCGGCCAATCCTGAAACGGTAGGCTTTTCGTCAGAACGACTCAACCGCATCGACGGGCTTATTCAATCGTATATCGACAAAAAGGCATTTCCCGGCGTAACCGCTATTGTGGTGCGAAACGGTAAGATCGTTTACCACAAAGCGTTCGGCACCTCCGATCTCGATAACAATAAACCGCTGGCGAAAGATGCGATCTACCGGATTGCCTCCATGACCAAAGCCATTACGTCGCTGGCCGTTATGATGCTTCATGAAGAGGGCAAAATCATGCTCGATGACCCCATCAGCAACTACATTCCTGAATTTAGCAAGCCGGTCGTGCTCGACAAATTCAACGATAAAGACAGTACTTACACCACCATTCCGGCCAAGCGGGAAATCACCATCCGACATTTGCTCACTCACATGTCGGGGCTCAATTACAACGTCATTGCCAGCGACCCGCACATGCGGGCCATTTATACCAAAGCCGGCATTGTGGATGCCTTCACGACCCAGAACATAAAAATTGGCGATGCCGTCAGAAAACTGGCGAAGCTCCCCCTCAATCACCAACCGGGTGAAAAATGGACGTATGGCCTGAGTATTGATGTGTTAGGCGCTTTGGTAGAGGTCGTGTCGGGGATGCCGCTGGACCAGTTTTTTCAGAAACGCATTTTCGAGCCTCTGGGCATGAAAGACACCTATTTCTACTTGCCCGATTCAAAAAGAGACCGTCTGGTAGCGTTGTACTCGGAAGGTAAAGACAAGAAGCTGGTCAAAACGGCTACCCTAAAGAGCCTGCCTACCGATCCTGATTTCCCGATTGTAGGGGCAAAAGCGTATTTCTCGGGTGGTGGCGGCTTATCAAGTACGGCCTATGACTACGCCATCTTTTTGCAAATGCTGTTGAACAACGGGGTATATAACGGCAAGCGTTTCCTCAGCCGTAAGGGCGTCGAACTATTCACCAATTCGAACCAGACCGGCACCCTTTTTCCCGATCCGAACAGCTATTTCAGTCTGGGTTTTGCCGTCACGAACGAAAAGGGGCACACGCAGGATTTGAGCAGCGTAGGTACATTCTCCTGGGGTGGCGCTTTCAGCACCGATTACTTTGCCGATCCTAAAGAAAAACTCTGCGCCGTCCTGATGAAACAAATGTGGGGAACAAGCTACGGCGGTGAACTCGACAACAAATTCAGCCTGATGATCTATCAGGCGCTGGACGATCAGGAGGTAGTCGAACCCGGCAATTAACGCGATCTATTACGAAAAAAGCCAGCGGGCCAAGCTAATAGTTAGCTTGGCCCGCTGGCTTTTAAACATTATCTAGTCGTTTATTATCGCTCAGGATACGTTTCAACCTGTCCCGACAACTCCTGTATAGCTTCCTGTAACTGACTGCGACTCAAAACAATATCCATTTCCAGCGGAAAATCGGGGTAGTTGTGCCAAGAGGGCGTCAAGTCATGCCCTAGTTGAATCTGGAGTCTATATTTATCATCGGGCAGTGCTTTGGCGTCCATGCTTAAGCCGGGCTCTGAGAACCGAAGGGCCACATGACTGCTGGCCCTGTTCCATAACGAACGCAGTCCGATCAGCATACGCTTAACTTCCCAAGTCTGTAACGGTGCCGATTGCGTATCTGTCTTTTGTCGCCAGAAAGTCGACAGCCGACACTGGAGCCGATTACGGTCGCGCCAGCTACTTGTAGCATTACCATATCCCAGAATAGCGAATTCAAAGGAGTCGAGTGAGTTGGAAGACGATACGAATTTCATAGCACGTTTAGTTAGGGAGTTGACTTATTGTCTACTTAACAAATATACTATATATGTTGTTTAATTATCAATGCTTTAGCTAATCAGAAATTTATCCTATCCAACGGGAAAGTAGGGCATCATACTAAGTTCATAAATCACAAACACCTCGGGTTAGTCACTTTCCTTATCTTTGCGCCCGAAAGAATATACAAACTAATCATTCAGATAGATGGCAAACGTGCTCATTATTGGAGCCGGTGGAGTTGGCAGCGTTGTGGCGCACAAATGCGCAATGAACAGCGATGTCTTCACAACGATTATGCTGGCTAGCCGCACCAAATCAAAGTGCGACCGTATTGCGGCCGAAATTCAGGAAATGCACGGCGTAAGCATTCAGACGGCTCAGGTCGATGCCGATGTGGTATCCGAAATGGTCGAGCTTATCCGGTCGTTTAAGCCCGTACTGGTCATCAACGTGGCCCTCCCCTACCAGGACCTTCCAATTATGGATGCCTGCCTCGAAGCCGGTGTACACTATATGGACACCGCAAACTACGAACCCAAAGACGTTGCCAAGTTTGAGTATAGCTGGCAGTGGGCCTATAAAGAACGCTTTGAACAGGCGGGCTTGATGGCATTGCTGGGCTGCGGCTTCGATCCGGGCGCTACGCAGGTGTTTACGGCCTATGCCAACAAGCACTATTTCGACCGGATGGACTACCTCGACATCATCGACTGCAACGCGGGCAACCACGGCAAAGCGTTCGCCACCAACTTCAACCCGGAAATCAATATTCGCGAAATCACGCAGCCCGGCCGCTACTGGGAAAATGGCGAATGGGTCGAGATTCCGGCCATGAGCATTCACAAGCCCATCGACTACCCCGAAATCGGCGAGCGCGAATCGTATATTCTCTATCACGAAGAATTGGAATCGCTGGTCAAGAATTTCCCGACCCTCAAGCGGGCCCGTTTCTGGATGACCTTCGGGCAGGCTTACCTGACCCACCTCGAAGTACTTCAGAACGTGGGTATGACGCGCATCGATAAAGTAAAATTCCAGGGTATGGATGTTATTCCCCTCGAATTCCTGAAAGCCGTACTGCCCGCTCCCGATTCTCTAGGCGAAAATTACACCGGCCAAACCAGCATTGGCTGCCAGATCAAAGGCGTGAAAGATGGCGAAGATATTACCTGCTACATCTGGAACAACTGCGACCATGCTGAAACCTACCGTGAAGTGCGCGGCCAGGCCGTAAGCTATACTACGGGTGTTCCGGCCATGATCGGCGCTATGCTCATGCTGACAGGCGTCTGGATGAAACCCGGTGTCTGGAACTGCGAAGAACTCGACCCCGATCCATTTATCGAGCAGATGAACAAGCAGGGACTCCCCGTGCAGGAGCGTGTGAACATTCCATTGCCGCACGAATATCCAGAAGCCTGATCATACGCTTATAATTTCTTAAAACGAGTATCCCGTTCATCGTAGATGGCGGGATTTTTCGTTATTTAGGCAATCGGCATTATCCACTTATCGTTCACCCTATGAAAACCCTGCTACTAACTGCCTTAGCTCTTCTTTCGCTCACGATTACCCAGGCGCAGACCCGCGATTCAACCAAAACAAAAGCCACCCAGCAGGCTAATCCCAACGATCGGCGCAATGGGTTCGAAACCTATCAGTCTACCAACCAGATTATTGGACAGGGGCCAAATGGCATGATCAACACCATCGACCATCGCTATGAAGGACTACGTGGAACGCCTTATTTTCTGCCCGACTGGAATAAAGGGCAGATTGAGATGACCGCCGGGCAGAACTATACCAATGTGCCAATTAAGTTCAACGCTTACCAGCAACAGTTAATGCTTTTACGGACTTGGGCCGGAAGTGACTCCATCATTGTTGAGCCGAGCCTGGTAAAGCGATTCACGTTGAAAAACAACGAAGGTCAGACTTACCTCTTCGAACGGCTTCCCAATGCAAAAACCAGCGATCAGGTGATCAAGGATGGGTACTTTCTGGTGCTTTATGAAGGCAAAACCGTACTCCTCAAGCGGATAGCTAAAACGTTTAAACCCGCCGACTACAAGAACCCGTACTCGAACGATGTTCGATACGATGCTTTTCGGGATGCTTTCTCGTATTACCTGCTCAAGCCGGACCAGACACTTACTAAAGTCAAACTCTCCGATAAGTCCATTATCGACGCCCTCGGCGATAAAAAAGATGAGTTGAAAGCCTTTGTCAAGCAGGAAAATTTGTACTTCAAGACGGATAATGACGCCATTACTCTGGTAAAAAAATACGACAGCCTGTAAGCCTTGTGTGGAATTTGGCGGGCGAAACCATCCAGGTGGTACAAACCAAATCAGCAACGCCATGCATCCAGCCACCGCTTCCGAAGCCGTTCTGTTAACCTACGACGATATTATTTTCCAGGCTCGCAACCGGGCCTATGGCGCTTTTGACCTCCGTAACCAATACCGACCGACACTCAGCCGCGCATTAGGGCTGGGCGTCGGTCTGTTTTTAAGTGCATTAGCGGCTCCTACCCTCTACGCCCGACTCTGGCCCCATGAATCCATCACGTTAGACCAGTCCATGAGCGAAGTGACGCTGACAAAATTGACGGAACCACCCGTCGAGAAACCCATCGTCATCCCCCCCGCCGAAACCGCTCCGGCCGTTAACACTGTGCGAAATCTGCCACTGGTCGTTATGCCCGAGGCCGATGTGGTGGAAGAAACGTTGCCGCCTACTACAGACGAATTGAAAGACGCCACCTCCGGCACGCAAACGGCCGAAGGTACGGGCGATATTGACATTATCGCAGCACCCGAAGCCTCGGCTCCCACGGTGGTCGAGAAAGCGCTGGAAACCGAGCCGAAGACGGAAGCCCCGTTTCTTACCGTCGAGCAACAGCCGGAGTATCCGGGTGGTATGGAGGCTTTACGAGCGTTTCTGGGCAAGAATCTGAACTACCCCCGCCCGGCAGCCTCGGCGGGTGTGTCGGGCCGGGTCTATGTCAGTTTTGTGGTCAATACAGACGGCAGCCTAACCGATTTGACCATACTGAAAGGGATTGGCTTTGGCTGCGACGAAGAGGCTCTGCGGGTTATGCGCAAGATGCCCAACTGGCGGGCGGGCAAACAGTCGGGCCGGGCTGTTCGGGTAAAGTATAATCTGCCCATTTCCTTCACACTCGAATAACGGCAGTATGGAAAATCAGGATGTCCTGCATCCTGTGACTACACAAACCATTAATAGCCGTTATGCCCCTGTTTCGTACCCTTCACCTACCGACGTTCATCCGGCTGGCTGGCCTGAGCGTCGGTATTTTTATGACAACGTTCAGTCTTGCCCAGCGCCCTCCAAAACTCGACGACCCTACGGTCTTTACCGTCGTGGAGAAACAACCTGAATTTCCGGGTGGTATGAGTGCCTTGAGCACCTTCATAAAAACGAATACGACCTACCCGCCCGATGCCCAAAAGGCGGGCATAAAAGGGACGGTTTACCTATCGTTCATCGTTGAACGAGACGGCTCCCGCACCGCCATCACGATTTTGCAGGGTATGGGCTATGGCTGCGATGAGGAAGCCATGCGCGTTGTCAGAATGATGCCCAACTGGTTACCAGGGAGTCAGGACGGCCATCCGTTACGGGTCAAGTACAACCTGCCTATCCGCTTTGGCATACCTGAGCCTGTGCGAAAAATAAAATAAGACTGGAGTTATTGAACAAGGAGATGGTCAATACGAGCTATGCTCAATCATCGACGGCCAGAATAATTCATTTTTCGCCTAAATGAACCGTTAAGACCGGGATTTATAGGGAACAGGGCCACCCACCCTCGCTGCATCAATAAATGCCGTCGAGTTGGGGAGCGGTTTGAAAGACCGTACCTTTGCGGCATGAATACGACTTTGCTTCAACACATCAACGGCAATGCCGAACCCGTTATTCCGTCGCCCTGCTTCGTGCTTGAGGAGGCCAAACTCCGCCGAAACCTTGAACTGATCGATTCTGTACAACGCGCGGCTGGCGTAACCATTATACTGGCTCTGAAAGGCTTTTCGATGTACTCGGCCTTTCCGCTGGTGCGCCAATACCTGAGCGGGGCCACAGCCAGTTCGTTGAACGAAGTCAAGCTCGTAAACGAATACATGGGTGTGCAGGCGCATACCTACATACCGGCCTATCAGGATGCCACCTTCGATGAGGTCGTTAGCCGAAGCAGCCACCTAACGTTTAATTCGTGGAGCCAGTGGGAACGCTTCAAAGACCGGGTAGCGGGTAAGCCCGTTTCGTGCGGCATTCGGGTCAATCCGCAGTATTCGGAAGTAGCCACAGACATGTATAATCCCTGTGTGCCCGGCTCCCGGCTCGGCGCCACCCGCGACCAGCTGCCCGATCAACTGCCCGAAGGATTGGATGGCATTCACTTCCATACGCTCTGCGAGAACGATTCCTTTACCCTCGAACGTACGCTGGAAGCCCTCGAAAGCCGGTTTGATACCCTGCTCCATCAGGCCAAATGGGTAAACTTCGGCGGGGGGCATCTGATGACCCGCGAAGGCTACGATACCAATCACCTGATTGGTTTGCTGACGGCTTTCCGGCAGAAATACAATGTCGATATCATTCTGGAGCCTGGTTCGGCCATTGCCTGGCAAACGGGTGTGCTGGTGTCAACCGTACTTGACGTATTCAACAGCCAGGGAATTGACGTTGCCATTTTGGATACCTCCTTTGCGGCCCACATGCCCGACACGCTCGAAATGCCCTATAAACCGCGAATCATTCATTCGTATCACGAGCCCGTTGCCGGAAAGCCTACCTACAGACTGGGCGGTATGACCTGCCTGGCCGGTGATTTCATGGGCGATTATTCGTTCGACAAACCGCTCGAAGTGGGCGATACCGTTGTGTTCGACGATATGATTCACTATACGATGGTAAAGACCACCACGTTCAACGGCGTAAACTTGCCCGCCATCGGCGTCTGGAAAGAGGATGAATCGTTTCAGGTACTAAAAGCCTTTGGCTACGAAAGCTTTAAGGATCGACTGTAGTTTGTGTAATGTCGGGTGATACACTCAGTATTACTCTACTGTACTATAACAAAAAACCTGCATACGATGCCGTGTGCAGGTTTTTATTAGACAGCTAAAGGTAACCACCTGAGGTAGTTACAGCAAAGTAAAGCTACAACCGTTTTTCCAAACGAAAACCGGTTCTTTAATTTTTTGCAAACTCCCGATGATAGGCCGCCGTGTATAATTCTTCTTCGGGCAAACTCTTAAAGTATTCGTACGTAATACGAAGACCCTCCTCGCGCGACACCTTCGGCTCCCAGTCCAGAATCGCTTTCGCCTTCGTGATGTCGGGCTGGCGTTGTTTCGGATCGTCGACGGGTAAGTCTTTAAGAATTAGCTTCTGTTTGGTGCCTGTAAGCTTGATGATTTCCTCACCAAATTCCTTGATCGTAATCTCCGACGGATTACCGATGTTAACCGGATAGGCGTAGTCACTGAGCAGCAACCGATAAATGCCTTCAACCAGGTCATCGACGTAACAGAATGAACGAGTCTGGCTACCATCTCCAAAAACCGTCAGGTCTTCACCACGCAGTGCCTGACCGATGAATGCGGGCAATACCCGACCGTCATTCAGGCGCATACGCGGGCCATAGGTATTGAAAATCCGGACGATCCGCGTTTCCAGGCCATGATAGGTATGATATGCCATGGTGATCGCTTCCTGAAAACGCTTGGCCTCATCGTACACCCCACGCGGGCCTACAGGGTTTACATTACCCCAGTACTCTTCAGGCTGTGGGTGAACGCTTGGGTCGCCGTACACTTCTGAGGTCGATGCAATCAGTACCCGCGCTCCTTTCACCCGGGCCAGGCCAAGGCAGTTATGAATACCTAAAGACCCCACCTTCAGGGTTTGAATCGGAATTTTGAGGTAATCGATTGGGCTGGCCGGTGAGGCAAAATGCAGAATGTAATCCAGCTCGCCCGGAACGTGAATAAATTTGGATACATCATGGTGATAAAACTCAAAATTGGGCAGATGGAACAGATGCTCAATATTCCGGACATCGCCCGTAATGAGGTTATCCATAGCTATTACATGATACCCTTCTTTAATAAATCGGTCGCAGAGGTGCGAACCTAAAAAGCCGGCTCCTCCGGTGATTAAAACACGTTTCATATGTTATTTTGAGTAGTAGAATACACAAAGAAGCAGCGTTCACAAACTTTGTAAAGTTGTGAACCGCTGCGTTCCTGTGTCTCTATATTTAACTGCATTTAGACTTTTTGCTCGACTGGGGCCATAATTGGTTCACGGCCCACGGAGTAGTACGTATAATTCTGCTCAATCATCTGATCCAGCTCATATACGTTACGACCGTCGAAAATTACTTTATTTTTCAATAAAAGATTCATTTTATCGAAATCAGGCGTGCGGAACAACGGCCACTCAGTAATGATAACCAGCGCATCGGCATCGTCGAGAGCGGCATACTGCGTATGGGCGTACGTTACGGCATTACCGATCTGCTCCCGCACATTGTCCATAGCTTCCGGATCATAAACCGTCACTTTGGCACCTGCATCAATTAACGCTTTAATATTATCCAGGGCGGGAGCCTCACGAATGTCGTCTGTGTAAGGTTTGAAGGCTAATCCCCAGATAGCGATTGTCTTCCCTTTCAAATCTCCGCCAAAATGATTGAGAATCAATGGCATCAGCTTTGTCTTCTGCTCATAGTTGACCTCCATCACCGATTTCAGTACTTTGAAATCGTAGTCGAAATCCTTGGCTGTTTTCGCCAGCGCCTGCACATCTTTCGGGAAGCAGCTACCGCCGTATCCAATACCGGCAAACAAGAATCGTTTACCAATGCGGCTGTCCGTTCCAATACCCCGACGGATGTCGTCTACGTTTGCACCGGCCCGTTCGCAAAGGTTGGCGATTTCGTTCATAAACGTAATTTTGGTAGCCAGGAATGCGTTAGCGGCATACTTGGTCATCTCAGCGGAACGCTCGTCCATGAAAATGACGGGGTTACCCTGCCGTACCAGCGGTGCGTAAAGTCGGTTCATAACGGCCTTAGCCCGGTCCGACTTCGTCCCGATCACAACCCGATCAGGCTTCATGAAATCTTCAACGGCAACACCTTCGCGGAGGAATTCGGGGTTCGAAACGACGTCGAAATCTACCTTGGCATTATCAGCAATGTGCGCGTGTACTTTCTCGGCTGTGCCAACAGGTACGGTGCTCTTGTCAACAATTACCGCGTATTGGCTCAATATTGGACCTAGGTCACTGGCTACTTTCAGAATATATTTCAAATCAGCGGAGCCATCCTCACCCGGAGGAGTTGGCAGGGCTAAAAAGATAACCTCAGCTCCTTTGATTCCTTCTTCCAAATCTGTGGTGAATGTCAAACGACCTTCTTCAACATTCCGGTGAAACAAGGTCTCCAGACCTGGTTCATAAATAGGAACAATCCCGTTATTAAGTTTTCCTACTTTGCGCTCATCAATGTCTACACAGGTAACCTGATTTCCAGTTTCGGCAAAACACGTACCCGTTACAAGTCCTACATATCCGGTTCCAACAACAGCTAGTTTCATATATATAATAAAATAAAAAATTAAATTGACTATTTATACTACTCATTTAAGATAATCAACGCTACAAAAATAGGAGTTTTTTAATAAGCTCCTAGGACCAGTAAATAAAATCCCAGTTCTGGTTAAAACACCATCTCTTGGCTATACCTGAAAAAACTTTATTGAAATCAACCAATGCAAAAATACCAAATCAGCATATATAAACAAATAAAGTTTACTATTTCATAAATTCAACAACTAAAAACTTATTGTATGCCCTTTTACAACTAACAAAAAGCGTTAAGTAAACCCTAATTTCAGACTTGTACTTATCTTAGAAATTTCTTAACTTTCTTGCCAATCAACAACTAAAGAAGCCCAACTTTATGACAAATGAAATTGTAGAAAACAAAGAATTAATTGCTCAGTCAGTTCGAAAATTTAGTGAACGGTTTATTCAGCCTAATATCCGGCAATGGGATGATAGTCAATACTTTCCATCTGAGTTGTTTCGGGAGCTGGGAAATCAGGGATTAATGGGCATGCTGGTCCCGGACTATTATGGTGGGTCAGGCCTGGGGTATCAGGAATATGTGACAGCTATAGTTGAGCTTTCGCGGGTTGACGGTTCCATCGGCTTATCGATGGCGGCTCATAATTCACTTTGTACGAACCACATTCTCTTATTTGGTAACGATGCTCAGAAAAGTGCTTATCTCCCACGACTAGCAACGGGCGAATGGCTTGGAGCGTGGGGACTTACGGAACCCAATACTGGGTCCGACGCGGGCAACATGCGAACAACCGCACACCGGGATGGAGATGACTGGGTATTGAACGGAGCAAAAAACTTCATCACCCACGGCATAAGTGGTCATGTGGCCGTGGTGATTGCCCGCACAGGTGAGCCTAATACGCCACACAATGCCACGGCATTTATTGTAGAAAGGGGAACGCCGGGATTTACAGGCGGACGAAAAGAGGACAAACTCGGTATGCGGGCCTCAGAAACGGCGGAAATGATTTTTCAGGAATGCCGGATTTCTGACAGCCAACGGCTCGGCACCGTCGGTGATGGTTTCATTCAATCCCTCAAAGTACTTGATGGAGGCCGCATTTCAATAGCAGCGCTAAGTCTTGGTATTGCTTACGGAGCTTATGATGCTGCTGTAGCCTACGCGAAAGAACGTGAACAATTTGGTCAGCCGATCGCTAATTTTCAGGGCATAAGCTTTAAACTGGCAGATATGGCCACCGCTATCGAAGCCGCTAAACTCCTGACTTATCAGGCAGCTGCCCTGAAAGATGCCGGGGAGCCGGTTACTAAAGAATCGGCAATGGCAAAATTATTTGCTTCCGAAACAGCGGTTAGCGTTGCCAACGATGCCGTTCAGATTTTTGGTGGCTATGGATATACAAAAGATTACCCCGTTGAGAAATTTTACCGCGACGCAAAACTGTGTACCATTGGAGAAGGGACCAGCGAAATTCAAAAACTGGTTATCTCAAGGCATATCCTGACAGGGATTTCAACCAGATCAAAATGATTTTCAAGATTAATGCAGTAACAAGATTAATGCAGTAAATAAAATCTGATTTTAGTCTTGGGGACGACAAGTCCTATCGCCTTATTCTCAGATGATTTTAACTGATTTTCTGGACTAATGTGATAAAACAAATCCCGATCAGCTAGGCTGATCGGGATTTGTTTTACTGATTTTTGGCATTAGCGAGCAGTACTGCTCGCTAATCTAAATTGGATTGGAGTGATTTTCGGGATTAGTATGACAAGTGCACAACCGTGAGCAATCATGCTTAATCCTTTAAATTTTACTAAAATACCGGTTCTGATTTACACCGTACGACGCGAGCCTTTTATTAAGGCGGCAATACCAAGGATGATAACAGCACCGACAAAAGCGGTCAGGATCTGATCGACGATACCACCATCCCGACCGAATATCCAACCACCTACAAATCCACCGGCAATACCCAGCAGGATTTCAGCGAAAAGCGAAAACGAAAACCGTTTAAAAACAAGGTCAGCGAGCCAGCCGGCTACTGCACCTACCAGAATTGATACTAAGATTCCCATGACGTTTGAGTGTTGAGTACTAATAATGTGATAAAAACAGATACATAACTTAGCTCAACTCCGTATTGTTTATTGTTTTATACCAATTACAGCTAACATTCGTCCAGTATGTCCGCCTTCTGCCCGATACGAGAAATAGAGGTCATTATTCAGCACCGTAGAGAAGGAGGAAATACTTATCTGGTTTACAGGAATTCCGAAGTCGGTCAGTAGCCGAAAATTGGCTGCTTTTAAATCAATATAGCTTTTTCCACTGCTATGGTCTGCCCGTTTAAAAGCTGGCAAAAACTGCTCGGCCACTTCGGGACCAACCTCAAAGGCGCATTCATCAATGCAGGTTCCTACATAGCCATAACAGTCTTCGGGTAAAGTACCATACTGGTTCTGCATAGCCAGCAGCGTTTGAGTGACAATACCACCTACGGTACCGCGCCAGCCCGCATGAACCGCCCCAACAGCCTGATGCCGATGGTCATACAGCAAAATCGGTACGCAGTCGGCTACGGTTACGCCGATGAGCAAATTAGGCTGGTTGGTAATCAGCGCATCATAGCCATCAAAACGACCCGGCTCAGTTGTGTGTAGAACGGCTGTGCTATGGATCTGATGCGACGATGCAAATTGAAATGAACCGGCGCCAATGTCCGAAAAGAAGCGACGGCGGTTCTCATCGACATTGGCAACCTCGTCGGCGGTATTGATACCCAGATTGAGCGATGAAAATGGTACCGGGCTAACGCCCCCAACCCGGGTGCTTTCGGCGGCAATCAGGGTAGTGAATGAAGAAAATATAGCTGGACAATAGTACGATTTCATAAAATCAGGACGATTATATACTTCCGGGCATTGGCTTCGACCCTAAGCTCAACAAAATTGGGGCCTAAACTGACGCTTTCCTAACCTACCGGTTGCTCAAACATACCGGTTTCAGTCCATTCATCAATTTACAGAACCGCTCCAGTAGTTTGCATTACATAGTACTGTCTGTAGCCTATATCTTTGTTTCACCAATCGGCAATAACCCGACTCGCTTTCAACTCAAAACATTTAAACTATAAACATTATGAAAACGCTCGTCAAATCCCTCGCTTTAGCTTTCTCTCTGGCTGTTGTCACAGCGGCTGCTTCTTTTGCCAACATCGCCGAAACCAACCCAATTGGTCGCCCCTCGAAGGTTGCCACGTACAAAACTGGTATATACACGACCGTATCGGGTAAGCTGAACATTGCCCTTGACAAAGAAACGAACGGCCGTGTCGACATTCGCCTGAAAGACACAAGCGGTAAAGTCTTATACGCACAATACCTGGGCAAACACGACAAAGGCTGCCGCCTGAGCCTGAACCTGAGCGATCTGGAAGATGGCACCTATATGCTGGAAATCAGCAATGGTGCCGAAACTACGACGCAAAACGTGGTTTTGTCGACTAAGCAACCCGCCACCCCCAATCGTTTGGTTGCCATTAATTAATGTCTGCTATCCTTTCTCACCAATAAAAAAGGTGCCCATCTATTTGGGCACCTTTTTTATTGTACAACCCTGAAATTAGTTTTCTATCGATCTACCTGTTCGCCAACCAGTTGTGTTGGCTCCTTGGCCGACAGGCGTTCCCGCAGTTCGGTAACCGGTTTTTCTAAGAATTTATAAAGCAGCGTCGACAGAATCAGTACCAGCACCCAGAAAAGGCCAACTTTTACCCAACCCATTGCAAGTGATGTGGTGGGTATGCGGTCAATGAATGTCATCATAATGGGCGTCAGGTTGAGCAGATACATGGAATAGGAAATCAGGCTGATATGCGTAATGGCCCGCGAAATGCCAAACTTCGCCCATCCCCCCGTAGCTGTCCGCCAGCCGTCCATGTAAGGCATCAGCAGCGCCATACTCAGGCCAATGACCGGAAAATAAACGGTGCGCTTGTAGAATGTATACGCCGGAAAAAGGCCCATGTTGCCATAAAATTTCAGGATAACGATAGAGGACGTGAAGGCCGCCAGTACTGTCAACCCTAAGCCCAGCCAAAGCCACCGCCGTCGCAAGGCATCATTTTGCCAGGCAACAGGAAAATAATGTTTGACATAGGCAGCCAGTACACCATACGAAATGGCATCCAGACGAGTCATGACGATACCCCGATACCCTAACTCACCCTCCGAAACCGGAACCTGGAGGGCTGTAATAAACCGGTATAGATTTGTACCAATAATAACGAACAGAATTGCCGCCAGAACGATCCGCTGCCGCGACCACTGCCCAGCCAACAGACGGTGCATTGCCCAAAGTACCAACGGCAGGGTTATATACGACCATTCTTCAATAGCTAAACTCCATGTTTCGGGAAAGAAATCAGGTACGTAGCTGGCAAAGTTCTGCACGAAAAAATAATACCTGACCAGTGTTCCCGCGCCGGGAAGCGCATTGGGCAGACCATTTGCCCAGGCTCTCAGGAGCGATAGCAGAATAATTCCGGTCAGGACAAGGTAATAGTTTGGCAGTGTGCGAAACCAACGGCGGGTCCAGAAATTAAGCAGCAGTTGCCGGTCGAAGGTTTGTTTCTTTTCGTAAGACCGGATCAGTATTCCACCAATCAAAAAACCGCTCAGCACAAAGAACAGCTCGACACCATCGGGCAGCAGGTGGTGCCAGAACGCTCCGCTATAATACTCCTTGAGGGCAATCGTTGCGTGGGCATCTACCACAATCAGAATGGCAATGGCCCGCATCATGTCTAACCCGAATACGCGCCTGGCTGTCGCTGTATCGAGCGAAAATAGGTTTCTCAGCATAATTCACTGCGAAGGTACTAGAGAATTACGAATGATAGCCGGGCCGGCGAACCTGTGATGAACGATTTATCGAGACATCCCTAACTTTGCCGATATCCAATGCAATTCATCTCGTATAATTCATTTTCTGATATGACTCCAGACTTTGGCCTCAATGCCGTTCATCGTTATTCGTTCCGATTTTCACAGACCGATGTAGTCGATTTTGCCCGCGTTACAGGCGATAATAACCCGCTTCACCTCGATGCTGACTTTGCTGCCCAAACGCCCTTTAAACGCCCAATTATTCACGGCATGCTGGGGGCGAGTGTATTCACAAAAGTACTTGGCACCGAATTTCCGGGCTACGGCTCCGTTTATCTGGGGCAAACGCTGGAGTTCTTACGGCCTATGTTTGTCGATACCGACTACGAAGCCACATTTACGGTACAGTCGATCGATTCGGCGAAACACACGGCGCAAATTCTGGGTGAGATTCGTGACAAACAAACGGGTAAGGTGACCACCAAGGGCGTGGCAACACTGATGCACCGCGAGAAAATTATGTAAAAAAAACTCCCTCGCCTGGCAGATGCACTAGTGAGGGAGTTTTTTTTAGCGGTCCGAAAAGACCTGTTACTTACGCGGCACCATTCTTTGCATTCTGAACTTCAGAACGAATCTCCTGTGCTAACGTCTTCAAATCTTGCATTCCTTTACGAACGCGAGTTCCGGCAGCCTGGTTATTTTTTTCGTAAAATTTCTCGAAATCACTTTCAAGCGACATAACCAAATTCTTTACTTCATCGAAGCGTGCCATAGCGATTTGTATGGGTTTAAGTGTATGAAAAATGCCCAAATTCCGCTAAAAACGCGGTTTTCGACTGAAATTTAGTCATTCTCTCATACAGCGCAATAGGCAAGACAAAAAAATAGCCAAAAAATGCAACTTTTCGACAAAAAGCCTACTCAGCGGCTGCTTCAGCCGATACTTCTATCGTTTCTGAAGCAATTTCGGTGGTTTTTTGCCTGTAGTCGCCTTTTGCCAGCTTTTCGGCTACAGCCGAGAACGCTTCGAGGGTTATTTGCACATCGTCGAGGGTGTGAGCCGCCGTTGGAATGATACGCAACATAACGATCTCTTTGGGCACAACCGGATACACAACAATTGAACAGAAGATACCCCGGTTTTCACGAAGGTCGCGGATGAGGGCGGTCACTTCAGGAATGCCACCCGTCAGATTTTGCAGCAACACAGGCGTAACCGGCGATTGAGTATCGCCAATATCAAAGCCACGTTCTCTCAGACCATTCTGTAAAGCGCGGACGTTTTCCCAGAGCTTGTCGCGGAACTCGGAGGAGTTACGAATCATGTCGAGTCGCTTCAAACCACCGACCACATACGGCATCGGCAGTGCCTTGGCGTACGTCTGCGACCGCATGTTGTACTTGAGGTACATGATAATGTCGTGATCGGCGGCAATGAACGCGCCAATGGCGGCCATCGACTTAGCGAAGGTCGAGAAATACAGGTCGATACCATCCTGGCAGCCCAGCATTTCACCAACACCAGCACCGGTAGCACCCATGGTGCCAAAACCGTGTGCGTCGTCGACTAACAACCGGAATTCATATTTCTCTTTCAGGGCAACGATTTTATCGAGACTGCCTACTTTTCCCGACATCCCGAAAACGCCCTCGGTAATAACCAGGATGCTTCCGTTCTTTTCGGCCGCTTTTTTGGTAGCCCGCTGGAGGTTCTTCTCCAGACTTTCCATGTCGTTGTGGTTGAACTTATAGTATTCGCCCATTTTCGCTTTGTGCAGACGGATGCCGTCGATCAGACAGGCGTGGCACTCGGCGTCATAAACGATCACATCACGGTGGTCAACGACAGCTTCGATAGCCGACATAACACCCTGGTATCCGTAGTTCAGCAGGAATGAGTCTTCTTTACCAACAAACTCGGCCAATTCTTTTTCAAACTGTTCATGCAGGTCGCTATTACCAGACATCATCCGGGCACCCATCGGATAAGCCAGACCCCACTGTGCTGACGCTTCGGCATCGGCTTTCCGGATTTCCGGATGGTTACCCAAACCCAGGTAGTTGTTCAGGCTCCAGTTAAGTACCTCTTTGCCGCGAAACCGCATATGTGGGCCCAGCTCGCCTTCAAGTTTTGGAAACGCGAAATAATGGTGCCCGTTGAACTCCCGTGCGGGCGAACCGATGGGACCTAAGTTGTTACGTAGTTTCTCAAATAAATCCACTTATTGCTATTGTTTATCAGGGCAAACCCCGGTTTTTTACAGAGTAAGTGCAAAAATACGGTTAACTTTCGGTCACACAAACTCGCGCCCGTAAAATTCAATTCGATAATCATTTTGTCACAAAATCGTATTATTGGTTATTCATTGTAAAGAAAGCCGCCAACGCCCTGAAACCCATACTTTGCCGGAATGTTACGCCAGCTACAGCCCGGTTATTTATTCTTAACATTACCAAGTAGTACCGTGCCAACTATTCAGAAAATTCTTGTCGCCAATCGGGGCGAAATCGCATTGCGGATTATGCGCACCGCCCGCGAAATGCGTATAAAGACCGTCGCCATTTATTCCGAAGCCGACCGAAATGCTCTTCATGTCCGCTATGCCGACGAAGCGGTATGTGTGGGGCCTGCCCCTTCCTCCGAATCGTATTTGAAAACAGATGTCATCATTGATGTCTGTAAGCGACTAAATGTCGACGCTATTCATCCGGGGTACGGTTTTCTGTCTGAAAATGCGGGTTTCGCCCGTTCTGTTCGTGAGGCTGGATTAATTTTTATTGGTCCCTCACCCGAGAGTATCGAGGTGATGGGCAGCAAATTGGCGGCAAAAGCAGCCGTGGCCAATTATAACATCCCAATGGTTCCCGGCACACCATCGGCCATCACCGACAGGGCTGAGGCCAAAGTCATTTCGGCGAAAATAGGCTACCCGATTCTGATTAAAGCCAGTGCGGGCGGGGGTGGCAAAGGAATGCGCGTGGTGGAAAGCGAAGCCGATTTCGATGAGCAGATGGACCGAGCCGTGAGTGAAGCCATTTCGGCCTTCGGCGATGGGTCGGTGTTTATCGAGAAATACGTCACCTCACCCCGTCACGTCGAAATTCAGGTGTTGGGCGATCAGCACGGTAACATCATCCATTTGTTCGAGCGCGAGTGTTCGGTGCAGCGCAGGCACCAGAAAGTCGTTGAAGAAGCTCCCTCGGCCATCCTAACGCCCGAAATCCGTGACGCCATGGGCCGGGCCGCCGTCGATGTAGCCCGTGCCTGCGGCTACTACGGCGCAGGCACGGTTGAATTTATCGTTAACGATACCCTCGATTTCTATTTTCTGGAGATGAACACCCGACTTCAGGTGGAGCATCCCGTAACGGAACAGATTACGGGCGTCGATTTGGTGAAGCAGATGATTTACGTCGCCGAGGGCAAACCGCTCGCCATCCGGCAGGAGGACTTAGCCATTAAAGGTCATGCCGTTGAAGTGCGGGTTTATGCCGAAGACCCTGCCAACAACTTCTTGCCCGATGTAGGTACGCTCGATACGTACATCCGGCCTCAGGGCAACGGTGTTCGGGTCGACGATGGTTTTGAGCAGGGCATGGCAATTCCTATTTATTACGACCCTATGATTGCCAAGCTCATCACTTACGGCGACACGCGGGATGAAGCCATCCAGAAAATGATTCGGGCCATCGACGAGTACCAGATTTCGGGCGTGCAGACGACGCTGCCGTTCTGCCGCTTTGTGATGGAGCACGACGCCTTCCGATCCGGCCAGTTCGACACGGGTTTCGTGAGCAAGTACTTCACCCCCGACAAACTAACCCCTGCCCCCGATGCCACCGAGCAGCAACTAGCCGCCGTTCTGGCTGCGTGGCTGATGGAGAACAATACCCCCAAAAGCACTGGAACTGCGATACCAACAACAGCCACCAAAAGCAGGTGGAAAGCGAATAGGCTGGGATAAGCATTTTTATTGTTCCGGTTGTGCCGGAACAACAAAAAATCACACCGGTTCAATGTGCACCAGCACGTCGTATACGGCGGGTCTGGCATCCAGAATAGCCGCTTTTACAGCATGGGCGATGTCATGTCCCTGGCTAACAGTCAGATTACCGGGCACACGAACATGCAGATCTACGAAGTATTCGAAGCCTGTTTTACGTACCCTGAATTTATCGATGCCTTTCACCTCCGGAACCGTCATGGCCAGCGTTTGCAATTCCTGCTGCCAGTCACCTTCGGGGGTTTCATCCATAATTTCGCCGAAAGAGGGGCGAAAAATATGGTAGGCGTTGTAAATGATAAAGCCCGATGCCAGCAGAGCCGCCCAGTCATCGGCACTTTCGTACCCCGGCCCGCCAATCAGGGCAACGCTAATCCCGACAAAGGCTGTTAGCGATGTGATGGCATCGCTGCGGTGGTGCCAGGCATCGGCTTTTACGGCGCTGCTTTCCGTTTCATGCCCCACCTGCGCAACACACCGGAACAGAACTTCTTTCACAATGACAACGCCTGCCAGCACCGCCAGCGTAAATGGAGCCGGGGTTTCGTGCGGTATGCGAATATTCTGGATACTCTGCACGGCAATCAGAATAGCGGCCCCTACCAGAGCGAAGGCCACCACGATAGCCGCCAGCGGTTCGGCTTTGCCATGCCCGTATGGGTGATTGTGGTCGGGAGCGCGGGCGGCCGTGCGAAGGCCTACCCACACAAAGATGGAGGTTACTATATCGGTGGCCGATTCCATGGCGTCGGCAATGAGGGCGTAGGAATTGCCCAGCCATCCGGCCGTACCTTTCACCAATACCAATCCGATATTGACGGCAATACCTACCAGCGTCGACTTCTGTCCACGCTCAGCCTGATGGGGTTTAAGTTGTTCTTCCATTGATCTCTTATTGTCAGACAGCTAATTCAATTAATAACATATATCCCGGACGGCCACATCCGGGCGAAAAATAGGTTGTATATGCACCCGGACGCGGCCGTCCGGGCTACAGTCAACCGGCTGTTTTGGCCCGTTCAGCACTGATAAAGTAAGCCCCCTGACGGACTATTGACGAAGGGTCTATTGTAGATGGTAACCTAACTTCTGTCCGATGGTTTTGCGTAAGCCCGGTCTGAATGGGAACCAGCCTGAATTGATAAATTTCTGACCGATTAACAGCCTCCCGAACATACATAAAGGTCTGGCTCCCCTGATTAACCAGCGCATCCTCCGGCAAGGCTACCACTTTGCGGGGATCGGCCAGAATGGTGGCCCGCACGTAGGAGCCCGCAAAGAGACGCCCCTGCGGATTTGGCAGCAAATTGGCATGGACTAGAATTGTTTTTGTCTGGGCATCGAAAGCCTGCCCTACCCGGTACACCTTCGCCTGCATTTCGCCCGACTGCTGCTGCGGGATGGTGAACCGAACGAGCTGGCCTTCGCGTACATGCCGGATATCATTTTCGAACACCCGAAGTTCAAGGTACAGGTGTTCTTTACTGACAATCTCGACCAGCACATCCGTTGTACCCACAAACTGGCCAAGCCGCAGGTTTACCTTATCGACATAACCGCTGATAGGGGCCAGCAACGGAATGGTGCGGCTTATAGTGCCGTTTCGAAGGGCTTCGAGCGGGATATGTAGCTGCGCCAGTTGGGCTTCCAGCGAACTTAGCAAGGCACGAGTTGTTTCGAACTCTGCCGTCGACTGCTGGAGCTTCCGGCGGGCACCCACTTCCTCCCGATTGAGTTCCGTTTGCCGATCCAGTTCCTGCCGCTCAAACCGGCTTCGGGCAATGGCCTGTAAATACTCCTGTTGCAGTTTCACATAGTCAGGGTGTTCCAGCACGGCCAGCACCTGCCCTTTATGGACAAAATCGCCCTCTACCAGGCGGGCCGACCGGACAAAGCCCCCCATCGGCGCACTAACTGTCGCCCACTGGTCGGGGGGTGCTTCGAGTTTGCCCGTTGCCTGAATCGTTGCGCCCAGCGTCAGGGTATCCGGACCACCCAACTGGATGCCCGTTTCCCGGAATTGAGCCGCACTGATGGTAACCGTATTTTTGG
Organism: Spirosoma sp.; assembly: GCF_026391055.1. Classification (GTDB taxonomy): domain Bacteria; phylum Bacteroidota; class Bacteroidia; order Cytophagales; family Spirosomataceae; genus Spirosoma. Next base: position 120,828 of record NZ_JAPLET010000025.1, read on the forward strand.
GTGGAGCCGATGTTTTGCCGGGTGTCTCCTCCGGTTTGTCAGCGGGCGACGAGCAGGCCGTCAAACCAGCCAGTCCGGCTATGAACCAGATCGTTAGTCGATTTATAGGTTTATTCTTCATGATTGATGCGTTTATGAGAATCCGCTGCTACCAGACTATAAATAACCGGCAGCACCACCAGCGTGAGCAAAGTAGCCGATACGAGTCCGCCAATGACGACGGTTGCCAGGGGTTTCTGCACTTCGGCCCCGGCCGAAGTCGACAGGGCCATTGGCAGGAAGCCCATCGAAGCCACGGCGGCCGTCATGACCACGGGCCGGAAGCGCACCGCCGTTCCCTGTCTCACCCGTTCCATGACATTGCCTATGCCCTCGGCTTCGAGCTGATTGAAATAGCTGATGAGCACAATGCCGTTGAGGACCGCAATGCCAAAAAGCGCAATGAACCCAACCCCCGCCGAAATGCTGAACGGCATTCCCCGCACCCACAGCGCCAGTACGCCCCCAATGGCCGAGAGCGGAATGGCGGTAAAAATCATGAGTGCCTGCCCCATGGAGCCGAAGGTAAAAAACAGCAGCAGACCGATCATGACCAGTGCCAGCGGCACCGCAACGGCCAGCCGCTCTTTGGCTTTGACCAGATTTTCGAACTGCCCGCCATAGGTGTAGCTGTATCCCGGCGGTAGCGGTACGTCTTTGTCGAGTACCGCTCTCATCTCGCCAACCAGACTTTCCACATCCCGGCCGCGCACGTTGATTCCGATGGTAATCCGCCGACGGGCGTTGTCGCGGGAAATCTGCATCGGTGCATTTTTGTAGCTGATCAACGCGAGTTGATCCAACGGCACCTGCTGGCCGTTCGGCAGATCGACGTAGAGTTGCCGGATGTTGTCGATGTCCTGCCGATAGGTGCTATCGAGCCGCACAACCAGATCGAAGCGCTTTTCACCGTCAAAAACCACCCCGGCGGTCTCGCCCGCGAAGGCCGCTTTGAGTACCCGGTTCAAACTCGCCACCGACACACCGTACTGAGCCAGCCGGGGCCGGTTGTATGAAACGACCATCTGCGGCAACCCGCTGATCTGCTCTACTTTCAGGTCGGCCACGCCGGGGATTACTTTCAGTTTAGCCGCGGCCTGATTGGCTTTGGCAAAGAGTACATTAAGGTCTTCGCCGTAAATCTTGACGGCAATGTCTGATTTCACACCTGTCATCAATTCGTTGAACCGCAATTGAATGGGCTGGGTAAACTCCAGATTAAGGCCGGGCAGCACACTCAACGCCCGTTCCATCTTCCGAATCAGTTCTTCTTTAGTCGATGCCGTTGTCCAGTCGGCGGGTTCTTTGAGCAGCACCATCACGTCGGCGGCTTCAATGGGCATGGGGTCGGTGGGGATTTCGGCCGTGCCAATTTTGGAGATGACTTCGTTTACTTCGGGAAAGCCGTTTTTGAGAATCGTCTCCATCCGGCGGGTTGTCTCGACCGTTTGCGACAGCGACGAGCCGGGTTTGAGCGACAGGCTGATAGCAATATCGCCTTCATCGAGATTAGGAATAAACTCCCCGCCCATCCTCCCGAACAGCCAGACGGCCCCAGCCAGCAACAGGACCGATGCCGCCAGAATACCTTTCCGCCAGCGCAAGGCCCCATTCAGCAGGGGCGCGTACACCCGGTAGAGAGCTTTCATGATCCGGTCGGCCAGGGTGCCCTCTTCCTGGATGTCTTTGCGGAGAAGGGTGGCCGCCATCATGGGTACGTAGGTCACGCACAGGACCATTGCGCCGATAATGGCAAACCCGACCGTTAGCGCCATTGGCCGGAACATCTTGCCCTCTATATTCGTCAGCGACAGAATCGGTACGTACACGATCAGGATAATCAGCTGACCAAAGAGGGCCGACCGCATCAGCCGGCTGGATGAATCCAGCGCGATCTCGTCCATCGACTGCGACCGGGTAGCCTGGGTGTGCACAATCTGAAAAATCATGCTTTCCACGATAATCACCGCGCCGTCGACCAGCAGCCCGAAGTCGATGGCTCCCAAACTCATGAGGTTGGCCGACACCCCGAAGACGTGCATCATACCCAGCGCGAAGAGCATACAAAGCGGAATGACCGATGCCACCACCAGGCCCGCCCGCCAGTTGCCCAACAGCAACAGCAGCACGGCCATCACAATAAGCCCACCTTCGAGCAGGTTTTTGGCGACGGTATGAATGGCCTTATCGATGAGCACCTTCCGATCCAGAAACGGTTCGATAACGAGTCCGGCGGGCAGGCTTTTCTGAATCTCGGCAATACGCGTTTTTACCCCTTCGATGGTTTTTTCGGACGATGCCCCTTTCAACATCAGCACGATGCCCCCCACCACTTCGCCCCGCCCGTTGCGGGTCATGGCCCCATAACGAACAGCGTGTCCGATGTCCACCTGCGCTACATCGCGCACGAGAATGGGCGTTGGCCCGGCGTTTTTGACAACGATCTGGCCAATCTCTTCGGGATTTTTCACCATTCCTTCGCCCCGGATAAAGAACGCTTCCGGGCCTTTTTCGATGTAGCTGCCCCCAGTATTGGCGTTGTTAGCAGCCAGGGCATCGACAACTTCGGTGAGGGTGGTGTTCATACCCCGAAGCCGCTCGGGGTCGATCCGAACTTCATATTCTTTTAGATAACCACCCAGACTACTGATGTCTACCACACCTGGCACGCCCGCCAGCTGCCGTTTGATAAGCCAGTCCTGAATGGTTCGTAAATCAGTGGACGAATACCGTCCCTCAAACCCTTCTTTGGGACGAACAACATACTGGTAAATCTCCCCTAAACCAGTGGTTACCGGGGCGAGTTGAGGGGTACCTGCCGTTAGTTCGGCCTCCACGGTTTTGAGTTGTTCGGCCACTAGTTGCCGGGCGAGAAATGTTGGTGTCGACTCCTCAAAGACCACCGTGATAACGGACAGGCCAAATCGGGATATGGACCGGATTTCGGTAACGCCTGGCACATTCCGGAGTGTTGTTTCGAGCGGAAACGTAATAAATTGTTCGGTTTCCTGAGCCGCCAGCGAGGGCGCCTGTGTAATCACCTGAACCTGATTATTGGTAATATCGGGAATAGCGTCTATGGGCAGTTGCCGCAGGGCATAGGTTCCCCAGGCAATGAGTGCCACGACGCCCAGCACCACCATCAATTTCTGACGGATGCTAAACTGAATGATCTTTTGCAGCATGATTGGCTAACTCGTTGAGTGACAAAGCCACGAAGCCGATACCCATGCTCATACAGCACAGGTTCGAATGGCCTGATAATCAAAAGAGAGTGTTAGCCTAAGCGGGGCGGCTGAAACAGCGGAGAATCCGCCTGGAAGGAATAGAGATTTTCGTACGAAAAACGCACGGGCAGCAGGATAAGTAATCCGGCCGCTACATCGGGACGCCATTGCAGGTACGTCAGAATAAAGACAAAGCCCGATGAGAGGTGGTTGTACATGGGCAGTTTAACGCCCTTGTGCGGAGTTTTGGCGTGTTTGGAAGCTATGTTATAGTGAAGCTCCAGAAATTGCCAGAAATCGAAGCCGTCGCCAGCCGCCTGCTTGTGCAGCTTGTAATGCGACACCAGGCCGGGGAGTTTGTATACCTCCTCCACATCGGTCTGCGGAAACAGACTTCCTGCCAGCATGAGCATCCCCAGAAAAAGCGCCACTACCGATTTCATGCCGCAAAGGTACAGCTCAATCTGTTTGGTTCCGAGTTAAAAATTAGCTGGAAGTGAGCGGAGGGCGGCAGCAATGGATCAAAGGCCATCGCTGCCGCCCTCCGCTCACTTCCAGCTAATTTTTATTGAAAATCCAGAATAACGCGACCGTCAATCTGCCCCGCTTTCATATCGGCAAGTACCTGGTTGATGTTGTCGAGTCGTTCGGTCCGGTAATGGACGTGTACTTTGCCATCGGCGGCAAAAGCCAGACTTTCGGTTAAGTCCTGCCGCGTACCCACAATGGAGCCACGAATGGTTTTCCGGTTCAGGGTTACGTCGAAGATATTGATATCAAAATCGCCCGGTGGTAAACCAACCAGCGAGAGCGTTCCTTTCCGGCGCAGCATATCTACGCCCTGTGCGAAGGCCGCTCGGGAAACGGCGGTCACCAATACGCCATGCGCTCCGCCTATTTTGTCCTGAACAATAGCGGCAGGGTCTTCGGCGGACGCGTTTATGGTTAGATCGGCACCAACTTCGTTCGCCAGCGCCAGTTTTTCGGGGCTGATATCGACGGCCACCACGTGCATACCCATAGCTTTGGCATACTGAACGGCCAGGTGACCCAGCCCGCCAATACCCGAAATAACCACCCATTCGCCTGGTTTCACTTCCGTTTCTTTCAGGCCCTTATATACTGTCACGCCAGCACAGAGGATGGGGGCTGCGTCGATGAACGACAGGCTATCGGGAATATGCCCCACATAATCGGGATTGGCAACTACGTATTCGGCATAGCTCCCCTGCACCGAATAGCCCGTATTCTGCTGATTATGACAGAGTGTTTCCCAGCCCGAATAGCAGTATTCGCAGTGCCCGCAGGCCGAGTACAGCCAGGGAACACCAACCCGTTCACCTTCGTGGATATGGGTTACGCCCGCGCCCACCCCCACAACGGTACCTACCCCTTCGTGGCCGGGAATGAGTGGCAGGGTGGCTTTCACGGGCCAGTCGCCATCAATGGCGTGCAGATCGGTATGACAAACGCCACAGGCGGCTACTTTAACCAATATCTGACCGGGGCCAACGCTTGGCACCGGAATCGTTTCAAGTTGTAATGGCTGCCCATATCCGTGCAGGACAGCCGCTTTCATCGTTGCTGGAATCATGATTTGGCGTGTTATAAACTATGACACAAACCTACAGGAGTCTATCCTGCCGCAGCATGATGCCGATCAGTTCGCCAGCAAATCTGCATCATGGAAAGCTGCCTGCGCACCCACCATCTTTACCCACCAAGCCACGTGACAGGTGCACCGACTGACTGGTTCGTGCCTCACGTTTATATAAACGTACATAATATGCTCGTTACGCTCACGCTCAACCCGGCTGTGGACATTAGCATGACCATTGACCGACTGATCCCCGAACAGAAGCTCCATTGCTCTCAGCCCCGTTACGATGCTGGTGGGGGCGGCATCAATGTATCTAAAGCCATTCATCGGCTGGGCGGTGCCTCGACGGCCCTGTTCACGTCGGGCGGTTCGGCGGGGCTTACCCTACAAGACCTGGTAGAAAAGGAAGGCATCGACTACGAGATAATCGGCATTGATGGCCTGACACGTGAGTGTTTTGTGGTTACAGAAACCATTCCCAACAATCAGTTCCGATTCGGTACGCCCGGCCCTATCCTCAGTCCAGGTGAGGCCAGTCCCTGTCTGGCCCAGCTGAAAACAATATCCGACCCGGTCGACTATCTGGTTGCCAGCGGCAGTTTACCACCCGGCCTGCCAACGGATTTCTACGCGCACATTGCCCGTATTGCCAAACAGCGAGGTATTCGCCTGATTCTCGACACGGCCGGAGAAGCTTTGCAGACGGCTCTTGAGGAGGGTGTTTTCCTGATTAAGCCTAACCTGGGCGAACTGGCTCACCTTGTGGGTGTAGAACGGCTCGAAACGGTGCAGATTGTCGAAGCGGCCCAAAGCCTGATTCAGGCGGGCCGCTGTGAAGTCGTTGTTGTTTCGCAGGGTCCGCGGGGGGCTACGCTGGTAACATCTAACGAGCAGGAGTTTGTGCAGGCGCCCCTGATTGAAAAAGTCAGTACCGTGGGGGCCGGTGACAGTCTGGTTGGGGGAATGGTTTATGCCCTGTCGCAGGGGAAATCGTTTAGCGACATGATTCGGCTGGGCGTCGCCTGCGGAACAGCCGCCACCATGAACCCCGGCACCGAACTCTTTCACAAAGCCGACGTCGACCGATTGCTGAGCTGGATTAACCAGCAGCAGACATGCCGGGTGTAGAAAAGCCTGTTATAACCAGCCCTTTTGCCAATCGAAGCGAACTTCGACTCGCAAAAGGCGGTCTTACACTCGGTTTCACAAAATAAAAAGAACCACAGAGCCGCAGGGTGCACAGACTTTACGGTGGGATGCCTCTGTGTTCACTGCGGCTCTGTGGTTACGTACCTTTCAGCAGCTTTCTGCCGTCGGGTACGACAGACACAAATCACTCAAAACGTTGGCTGGAGAACCATGTACTGGCGGATTTCGGATTTAAATGTGCGAAAGTCGGCATGGAAGCTATCCATTTCCTGACGCAGGTACTGGTGATTCAGGCGTGTATCGGCATCCAGCACATGATCGGCCCGGACACCGGCCGCCACCTGCTCATCGACATCCCGGATTTCGTCCAGCAGCCGTTTGCTCAGTCGCCGAAAATGGTGCAGTTGGCTAATCTCTCCTTTCCAGGTATCGGATTCGGTCACCCGATCGGACAACCCTTCGCTCAATGTTCCAAGCAACTCTTCCCAGAAGTTAACCTCCTGGAGAGCCAGTTCGAGTTCGTTTCGCCAAATCCGCTGCAAGAGATGCACATCTGTGAGCTGGCGGTATTTCTCGGCTTTCATACTAAATTTCAGTTAAAGGTAAGTAGCAAATGGAAGGCTGTCGGGCTCGGCGGTGGTGCTCTCTCCGGATGATTTTACTGAACCGGAATCGTACAGCGTAAGCAGAGGCACACGCGGGTGATAGGCTATTGAGCGGGTAACGCTTTTGTTGCGCAGCACATCCAGGAACCCTTTATGATGGGGTAACAACACCAGCAAATCGACGGCATGAATATCCAGATAAGCATTAATGCCCTTCAGAACATCATCATTGTGAATCGTGTACGCATCGGTCCGAACCGTTGGGAAAGCCCCCTGTACATACTCCCGGCTCAGTTCAGAGGTGGCGGGTTGATCGGGTTTTACAATGGTCAGCAGCGTGAGTTGGGCGTTTTTCCGGTTGGCAATGTCACCCAGTATTTTAAATGACTCGACATCATTGACCGACCGGTAATCGGTAGCCAGCACAATCTGTTCGAGGTGTCGGATGGGGGACAGCGCCGGAACAACGAGTACGTTAGTCGTTGCCGTTCGAACCATACCGGTCGCAACGCTGCCAAACAATTCACTGCGACCGGCACCGGTTGCACCCACCACGACCAAATCGAAGTACTCCTGATGTAGCATCACATCTACTGCCGTTTCCGGACTACCCGGCACAACCACGTTTCGGTAGGTATGGTACGAGGGTGTTGGCTGTTGAGTAAGCTCATGGCGAAGTGCTATCAGTGTTTTTTCGGCCTGTTCGCGTTGCTCAACAACCAGAAAGGCCCCGCTGAATCCTACTTCCGGTTCAAGGGGAAAGGCATTTAACAGGCAAAAGTCCGTTGCCGTGTCGGCAAACAGGGCTTGGGTGTAGGCAATGGCGTGCCGTGAAGCCGCCGAAAAATCGGTCAATAATAAGATTTTGTACATAGCAGTGATGTGGTAAATGGTGAAGAGGCAGGGTTGTAGAGCGTGAGTACCGGGACATCGGGCGAATAAACCAGCTTGCGCGTCGTGCTTTTACCCGACAGCGCGTCGGTCCGGTCTTTATGTTTGGGAATCGTTACGAGCAAATCGGCCATATGCCCGTTCAGATAGGCATCTATGCCTTCTTTGACAGAAGGTGCCTGTAGCCGGGCAATAGCCGGTTTAACCGGGCCGAAAAACTGCCGGATACGCTGTTGTTGGTCCACATGAATCATCTTTTTGCCCGGTACATCAATCGTCAACAGGGTCAGAATCGCTCCTTTGAGCGCTACAATATCTTTGACGGGCTGAAGCAGCTCCCAATTTGTCAGGCTGGAGAAATCTGTAGCCAGCACAATCCGGTGAACGGACCGTATCGGCAAATCGGCGGGTACGATCATCATATTTGCGGTCAGATGACGGACCAGTAGCGTGGCGCTGTTTCCAACCAATTCGTTCGTTCCATCTTTTTTAGCGCCCAGAATGACCACATCGTAAGACTCTGACCGGAGGGCGCTCCGCACTACATCGAGTAACGTACCGGGCAAAACCGATGCCCGAAAGCTGTGCCAATCTTTAACCGACTGTTGGCGAACATCGGCAATAACGGCCTGTAGCTGATCGGCAAAAGCGGTTTGGATGGTTTGCGTTAATTGCGATGTATTGTAACCCTTATCAGGCTTGTTGGGATAGGCACAAAGCAGATGAAAATCGGCAATTGACTCACTAAAAAAAGAGCGGGCGAAGTAAAGAGCGTGGCGCGACGCTTCCGAAAAATCAGTTAGCAGGAGTATCTTTTTCATGCGTTGCTGACGAGTAAAAGAGGGTCCAGAAATAGCTGCTGGCAGATACCGATACGAACAATAGCGGATTCGCCGAAAACAAAATCAATACTCACCCCCGGTCATTGGACAATGATTTGCTGTTCGTCCTGGTATTGCTGCTGTCCATCAGTCCAGTGCAGCATGGCCCGCCAGACACCTTTGGCCAGTTGGGCAGTGGATACAACTTTTCGGGGTCGGTTACTGGCCATGATGGGTACCCGGACATCCTCGCCCGTTGCTGGAGCGATAAAGGTTACATCCCCTTTTTTGAAGGACATCGGCAGCACGAAAGCCAGCAGGTGGGAGGTCGGTTCAAATGTCATAGCCTTGTTGAAAAGTATAAAAGAACAGGACAAATGTGGCCGATTAAAATGAGCTGCGATCTGACTGCCATCAGGTATGAAAATGATTAAATTCAAACTAAAAGCTGAATCCGATCATCCGTGAACCAAGGGAATAGCGCCACCTTTGTGTGACTCATTACTCCCTCACAATCTGTCACTTATGATCCGCCTGCTACTTACCCTGCTGTTCGTATGCACAGTATATTCTGTAAAAGCCCAATCCGATGCCGACTGGCTTCGGCTTCGTCGGTATGCCGCGGACATTGGTGTTGATAGCTTGTGCCATACGCCCGACGCCCCCTGCCTGAAACAGTATTTTACGCAGATCGTTTACGGGCGACCCCCCCACCATGTGGGCTATCAGGGCGTTCCGGAGTCGATGGATACGCTCCGATTAAACCGGCTTACCCGGCAGTTTATGGCTGGCGCAGACTGGTTTCCATTATTGGATTCGCTCGAATCACCGGATCAAAGCTACCGGCAGTTGAAAGAGTATTGTATGCGCTGCCTGATCGATGACTATATGGCCGACTCCCTCACAATCGAACAGGTTCAGGAAACACTCAATACGTACCGGTGGCTCAACCGATTCCGCAAGAGCAAATGTATTGTTGTCAATATACCATCGGCCACGCTCCGGGTTATCGACCGGCAGGGGAAAACGCTGCTCAGCAGCCGGGTTGTCGTTGGCAAAGCTGATACGCCAACGCCCCTGTTTACGGCGTTCATTCCTAGTCTGGTCATGTACCCCTACTGGAATGTGCCCCGCTCCATAATGGTTAAAGAAATGCTGCCCAGGATTCAGAAGAACCCAGCTCTGGTGCTGAGCTTCCTGAAGCTGGATGTTATTGATGCCAAAGGACGGGTGGTAGACCCCAAAACAGTAAACTGGTCGGTGTCCGCGTCGGCCGTTTACAACGGTTCATTCCCCTACAGACTGCGGCAGGCGACCGGTTGCGCCAATGCCCTGGGTGTACTGAAGTTCAACATAAGCAGTCCTTACGATGTATATCTGCACGATACCAACGCCCGGCACGCCTTTGCCAGCGAAAACCGCCAGTTGAGCCACGGCTGCATTCGGGTTGAGAAACCAGCCGAACTGGCCAATCTGCTGCTGGGTTATACTCGTTTTAGCGACGACTACCTGACAAGCTGCCCTAAAAATGTCAGCCCTAAAACGGTTCCGTTGCCCGTATCGGTACCTGTTATTACAACCTATAACGTGCTGGACATCGACGCAGCAGGGGCCATTCAGGTTTACCCCGACGTGTACGGAAAATGGCGACTGGCGCTGTAGTTTAGTGACTGGGTTAGCAACTGACGCTTACACCAGATTCACCTTTTGTCCACTAATGGCCGCTTTGTAAATACCTTCCAGCACCCGCATATCTTTACGGCCTTCTTCACCGGATATATGAGCAGGTAAGGGCTTATTCGACAGTATATGCCGGGCAATGTCGTCTACCTGAGCCGCCTGCTGGTTAACAACCGGAAAAGTAAACGCAGCCTGACTGGTTCGGCCTTTAAACGGTCCATAGCTTAACGCCGGTTCAAGTTCAAAATAACCCTCATCGGCCGAAGCAAAAAACCGATCAATGTTACAATTTGAGGTACATGACGATGTGCAGACGGCCCCACCGGGAAAATAAAGTTGCCAGGTGATATTCTCCTCCACCTCTTTGAACAGATGAGGCATGGTAACCGGTCCAAATTGAGCCGTCACCGCCGTTGGTTCCTCTCCCAGTACATAACGGCTGCTCTGAACGCAGTAAACCCCCAGGTTCATTAGGGGACCACCACCCGCCATCGCTTTTTTCAAGTGCCAGTCATCGGGACTTATTCCGTCCAGCCGATAGCCTAACGAAGCCTCAATCAGGCGTACCTGTCCGAATACCTTCTGTTGACCTAAACGTTTCAGCTCAATATGATGAGGATCGTAGTGTAACCGATAGCCAACCGCTAACTGGACACCCGCCTTCTGGCAGGCATCAATCATTTCCTGACAGTCTTTCTCGGTAAAAGCCATCGGCTTCTCAACAATAACATGCTTACCCGCTTTGGCAGCCCGCAGGGTAAACTCTTTATGCAAACCGTTCGGGAGCGTAATGTACACTACGTCGATATCCGGGTTGTTGGCGATTTGATCAAAATTCTGGTAGGTGTAGCTATTCTTATCCGGGAGTCCGTATTCTTTTTTCCACTGAGCCGCTTTCGCTGGCGTGCCTGTAACGATACCCGCCAGACGACAGAACTGCGAAGCTGCTATCCCACCTTTAAGAACATTGGCATAACGACCCAATCCACAGAGGGCAATAGTTAATTTTTTTCCGTCAAACACGTTCGCTCGCTCCTGAGCCATGGCCACCAGAGAGGGCGAAGCCATAACCCCGCCAATGCCCCATCCGATCTGCTCAATAAACGTACGCCTTGAATAAGTTGTCATGTTCGTAAGCCCTTTAGTGCAGTGTACCTGCTTGCCTAACAAAAGTAGCCCGGTAGCCAGAAGTCTGCTCTAGTATTCCATAAGCGGGAGTATAAAGGGACAAGCGAAACGAGCTTGCTTTCGGGCAAGATATCCCCTAACCAACTTATACACTAAAAAGCCTGCAACGAAGTCGTTGCAGGCTTTTTTTCAATTCCCCATCTCTACTCAGTGCACAGTACCAATCAATTAAATCCGTTGACTCACTCATTTATTTCTTCACTAGCAAAAGTAGATAAGACTTTAATAGCTAAGCCTGTTCGAAATCACCCTGTTCGATGATTGTAGTCACTGTGTATCAGAACAAAACTGATCAGTTGCTACCGGCAATCAGGGGCAAGTCCAGGTTTCTACGTATCGGTCGGGCCCGCCACGCTGCCAGCTGAATACCAGCGTTGTAGCAGACAACTCATCCAGGCGGTAGTCGGCTGCGTAGCCGGGAGAATATTGAAGAACGGGCATGACCAGCGTTGTTTCGGTAGACGACCAGTTGCCGAGTACTTGTTGGCCGTTTCCGTTCCCGCACCGGCTCTGGTCTTCAACCAGCGTATGGTCCGTTCGGAAAATGAGTCGGTAACAGTCCAGATACGGAAAATTCAGGGTAGAACTGGTGAATTTTCGATTCATTATTTTCCAACCCGCTGTACAACCGGTCAGCAATGCCTCGGTATTCGTTAATGGCCGGTGATCTGCACACGACCAGGGAATCGTAGCCAATAAGACAAGCTGCAAGCAGGTCCAAAATCTGGATAATTTCATTGTTTTCATACGTTTGATTGGTTGTTCGTAATTGGTTATTGGTAATTCGTCAATAGGGGCAAATAACTAGTAACCAGTAACCACTACCCTACAGTCCCGACTTTATCTCAGTCCGACCTGTTTTGCTGAGAATCCGAATGCGGTACACTACATTGGCAGCGGGGCGTTCGGTGTTTGTTTCGCCGACAGCGGCTTCTCTAACAGGTGCTATCCGGCCCGGTCCCAGTCGTTGTTCGGCATATACCCGTTCATCGCCCTGCAACTCTTCATACACACCCTGTACAACGACACTGCGCCAGCAATCCGGTCCGCAACTGTCGTCGACCTCGAAACAGACGGCCGGATTTTTGCGGAGCAAACGAGTTTTGGTCCCTTCGCAAGTCTGTCCGTAAATAGCCTGTCCATCATACAGATAGCTGACCGGCAACACAAGCACCTGTCCATCGGCAGCACAGCCGATACGACCAAAAAACTGTGTACTCAGCAAATGGTCCGTTACTTCGGGCGATAGATCACGTAACATAGCGAATGTCAGGTTTATGTGAGACCCCAAAGCTACAAACGGATAGAATTCCCCTTCCGAAGATGCGTCAGCTGGCAAACTGACTTTGCTCACCTGATGTAAATCAGGCTGTTAACCAGCGGCACTCATGTAACGGCAGAACGTAGGTATGTTCTTTTGCACCGTCATTCAATCAACACCTTTATGGAAACTATCCTTGTTCCGACAGACCTTACGCCCATGACCGACGTGGCGCTGTCGGTAGCCGTCAACCTGGCCCGAATCAATGGGGGCGAAATTGTCCTGCTGCATTCGGTAATTTATCCGGTCCCCGTCCCTACCCCTGTTTTTGCCGAAGCATTGCCTGTTATTACAGACCGTACCCTGACAACGTACCAGTTGCTTGAGCAGGATGCCCGCGAAATACTACAACAATTTGCACAGAACCCGGCCTACGCGGGTGTTACCATCAGGCCGACGCTGATCACGAACGGACAGGCATTGGTCGATAACGTGACCACCCGCCCCGCCGACCTGATTGTGATGAGTTCAAACGGCGCGGAGGGTCTGGAAGAGTGGCTGATCGGCTCCAACGCCGAAGTCATTGTCCGACATGCGCATTGTCCGGTATTGGTGGTTAAGCAGGCGACTCCTCATTTTCAACCGCAAAATATCGTTTGCGCCGTCGACATCGACGACCGGCTGAAAGCCATTTACCACTTCCCGTTTCAGATGGGCGAAAACGGGCTTCACCAGTTCCTGTATGTGATGACGCCCTCCGATAACCGCGACCCGGAGGGAGTACGGGAGTGGATCAATGAGTTTGCTGATGCGAAAGGCATTACCGAGTTCGAATCGATCATTCAGCATGCCAAAACCGTACCGCAGGGGGTTATCGACTACGCCAATGAGGTAGAAGCCGACCTGATTGTATTATTTACACACGGCCACAAGGGTCTGCTTCATCTGCTTTCCGGCAGTGTGGCCGAAGATGTACTCAACCATACGCAAGTACCCGTGCTGATCATGCGGGTAGCGTGACAGGCAACGGGTTTTGGACGGTGTAAATCCAATTAACACATTGACGCTTTTGTGATAGACGCAGTCTGCTTGTTGTCAAAAAAGCTGAATTGATTAACCAGGCTCAGGGCAATCTGGCGCAGGGCATCTTCCGTAAGAAAACCCTGATGAGCCGTTAGCAATACGCCAGGGTGCTTACGAAGGCGGTTCAGAAGGTCGTCGGGTACAGCCCTGCCCGAATAATCGTAGTGAAAATAATCACGTTCCCCCTCATACACATCAGCTGCGTAACCGGCCAGTTTTCCTGCATTCAGGGCATCCAGCACAGCATGGGCATCCACCAGGCGCCCTCGTCCCGTATTGACCAGTATGGCGCTTTGCTTCATCAGCGAAAGCGTCTGTTTGTTGATCATGTGCTGCGTTATGGAGGTTGAGGGGCAGTGCAGGGAAACGACATCGGACTGCCGCAGGAGTTTCGGCAGCGACACATACGCAACCCCTATTTCCGTTAGTCTGCGGTCAGGGCACATATCGTAGGCAAGTACTTTACAGCCAAAACCCAGCATAATCCGAATAAACGCTTTACCGATATGGCCCGTACCCACTACCCCTACCGTTTTGCCGTGAAGGTCGTACCCCATCAGTCCGTCGATGGTAAAATTACCGGCCTGCACCCGGTTGTGCGCTTCGGGCAGATGTCGCACCATACCCGTTAGCAGGGCAACTGTATGTTCAGCAATGGAATAGGGCGAATAGCTGGTGTGCAGCAGCGTCATTCCCAGATCGGCGATGGCCTGCAGGTCTACGTTGTCCGTTCCCATGCACCGCATCCCCACCACCCCTATTCGCATCTCTTTCAGAAGCGTAAGTACGGGGCGACTAAGGTCGTCATTGACGAAGGTACAAACTGCGCTATGCCCCAAAGCCAGATGAGCCGTTTTAGCCGTCAGCACCTCAGGTATATACGTAATGCGGTGGTGAGCGCGGTATTGATCGAACCAGGCCTGCTCGAAGGAGAGCGTACTAAAAAAGGCGATATTCATTGAGAGACAGGTCTAAAGCTTGACTCACCAAAATTGTCATTGAAATTAATCCTCAAGCCTGACATGACTCATCGGTTGGCATGACTTTGCACAGACATTTCCCCAGAATAAGGCTGAAAACAATCACCAGATCCTTTTACAATCGTCAGGTTTTTTGTTTGATGGCTGATTAAAGGCCACGAATCAGCCTACTACTTGATTTTTCTCAGATACGGGCTCGCGTTCCCGACTGATCTTTGGGGCTTTCGTACAAGCATACAACCTGACTCAATGAATTCTGTTGCCCAAACCAGTTCGCCGGTTCCCGCCTGCCAGATTGCCTATTTTTCCATGGAATACGCCTTCGTTCAATCCCTTAAAACCTATTCGGGTGGTCTTGGTTTTCTGGCCGGATCGCACATGCGGAGTGCCAGGGCATTGAAGCAGCCACTGGTGGCCATCGGTATTCTATGGAAATACGGTTACTACGACCAGGTCCGCAAACCCGACCAGACCATGGATGTGTTATTCATGGAGAAGCAGTACAGCTTTTTGGAGCCTACCAACCTGCGGTTTCAGATTCGGGTCAATCACGCACCGGTTTGGGTAACGGCCTACTACCTGCCGCCAGCTACATTTGAAACGGCACCGACCTATTTTTTATCGACCGATCTGCCCGAGAACGACTACCTCGCCCAAACGATCTGCCATCGGCTGTACGACCCCAACCCCGAAACACGCATTACGACTAGTATTTTACTCGGCGTTGGCGGTGCAAAACTACTGGATCTTTTACAGCTTTCGCCCGATGTGTACCACCTGAACGAAAGCCATCCATTGCCGGTCGCCTTCGCGCTCTATAATCGGTTTGGCAATGCCGAAGTTGTTCGAAAACGACTGGTATTTACTACCCATACGCCCGAAGAGGCCGGAAACCCCCGTACTGACATTCGCCTGCTCGACCGGATGGGCTTTTTCGATTACCTGCCACTCGATACAGTCCGACAGCTTACAGGCATCTATACCGATACTTTCAACTGGGCACTGGCTGCCCTTCGACTGGCCGGGCGGGCCAATGCGGTTTCCAAACGTCATCAGGAAGTGTGTCAGCAGATGTGGGGCGCCTACGATAACCTCTGCCCTATCGGCGCCATTACCAACGCCCAGAATGCCCGCTTCTGGGCCGACGAAAAAATGGCCGATGCAGTGGCCCGTAATGACAATGCGGCCCTGGTGGCCCGAAAAAAGACGCTCAAAAAACGATTGTTTGATGTCGTCGCCGATCAAACCGGCGACCTGTTCAGACCCGACGTGTTTACGATTGTCTGGTCGCGTCGGTTTGCCGGGTACAAACGTGCCGATTTACTGCTTGCCGATCCCGCCCGGTTTGAACGACTGCTCAGCAATCCGGCTTATCCAGTGCAGATGATTTGGGCGGGTAAACCCTACCCGTTCGACTACGCCAGTATCGGCACATTCGACCGGCTGGTGCATGTCAGCAAGGGCTTTGCCAACTGCGCGGTTCTGGTCGATTATGGGATGCAGCTTTCCCGACAGCTTAAAGGCGGAGCAGACCTGTGGCTCAACACCCCACGACTGACGCGGGAGGCCTCCGGCACCAGCGGCATGACGGCCGCCATGAACTGGGCAGTCAACGCGTCGACCAACGATGGCTGGATACCTGAATTTGCCAGAAATGGTATTAATAGTTTTGTGCTGCCCGAAGCCAGTATTACCGGGCCGGTTCATGAACAGGACGCTTTTGACGCCGAAAACCTCTATGCCTTACTCGAAACGGTGGTGTTGCCTCTCTATTACGAGCACCCCGATGATTGGACCGCTATCATGAAGGCCAGCATAGAGGACGTAACACCTTATTTCGACTCAGATCGAATGGCGGCAGAATACGCCGAAACCATGTATAAAATTAACGACAGTCCTTCGGCAGAAACTCACAATAGTGCTAGACCATTACTGACACAGGCTCCGGATTGATGATAAGAGGCAGAGTCTGTAAGTTGGGTTGATTCAGGATAGCCGACAGGGTCGCATTGGCAACCAGCGACCAGTCTTCAACGAGCCAGTAATCGTAACGGCGAATGAGCAGGTGCATGCTGATGGCCAGTTCCGGATTAGCCAGCAGCGTTTCGGTTACCACACTGCCGGGGTTTGTGTCGCCCAGCAGTGCACACCAGTTTTTTAACCGGGTACTGGCTTCCGATTTAGCGGATTGCAGAGTCGATTTCTCTAACGATTGGCCTTCATCAATGTCGTAGGGCAGAACAACGGTTAAACGAACAGGTTGATGCGAATGAGCGGAAAGCCAGTTACGTACGGAGAGTGCGGAATCAACGGAGCAATCGACAATAAAAAGGGCTGTTTTCATGAACCAGACGGAGTTTCGTTTGACGGTGGTACGTTTAGTCGGCTGCAACCGAAGACCAACACATTTAGATCATAAAATTAGCCCGCCCTCCCGCCGATGCGGATGAGCGGGCTTAGTCCAGAGCCTGATTGTTGTCATACAGCCGGTTTGTTCGGGCCGCCAACTGGTAAGCGTCGGGTTTACCAGTTGGCCCGGCGCAGCTTTTCGGCCTGTAGCACCCGGATACCCGCTGGCGCAATCACTTCGATGAGGCCATCCTGCCTGAACTCGCTCAGGGTACGAATCAGGGATTCGGTAGCTGTACCAACAATTGCGGCCAGATCATCCCGCGAGAGCTGAATGATCTCACCATTTTGCTGATTGTGCAGCCGCAGGACCGTATCCGCTACCCGGCGCCGGAGCGAATTATAAGCCATACCCACCAGCTTCTCTTCGCGCTCGGCTACACGGCCAGCCAGCAGTTGGATAAAATGCTGACTTACTTCCTGATTAGCCAGTAGCAACTGCTGAAAATCCTCCATCGGGATATAATGCAGTTCGGAATCTTCCATCGTTATGGCCGATTCGGTATACCGGCGACCGTCGAGGAGAGGAAGATAGCCAAAAAAATCTCCGGGGGTGTAGATTTCCATGATAAGCTCTTTGCCGTCGGTATTGATCCGGACCGCTTTGACCCGACCTGATTTAAGAAAATACAGGCGGGTGGCTTCGTCTCCTTCCGAATAGATATACTGCTTTTTCCGCACCGGATGAACTTTACGATCGGCCGACAGGCTTTGCAGATTTCCTACCCGTCGGGCATCGTCCATGAACTGATCGAGTCCTTCGTGCACCAGGTCATAGTCTGGCTTAAGGTGCGCAAATCGGTTCAGCCGCCCTTCAATCGCACTAAGCAGTTCGGATTCATCGAACGGTTTGGTCAGGTAGTCATCGGCACCCAGCTCCATGCCTTTTCGCAGGTCGTTCCGTTCCGTTTTAGCTGTCAGGAAGATGAAGGGCACCCCCGACAGTTGTGGGTTTTTATTAAAAATATGCAGCACCCCGTAGCCATCCAGTACCGGCATCATGATGTCGCAGATGACCAGATCGGGCTTCTTGGCAAGGGCTTTTTCAACCCCCAGCTTACCATTTTCGGCAGTCTCGACGGTATAGCCCGTCAGCTCAAGGATCTCAGCAGTATTTTCGCGGATAGCTTCATTGTCTTCGATCAATAAAATAGTTTTCATACGGAAGGTTTAAGGTGAGGGTTGTTCCTTTGTTGAGTTCACTGGTTAACGTAATAGTGCCCCCCATCAGGTCTACATAACGACCGACGATGTGAAGCCCCAGGCCGGTACCCGCGATGTTGGTCACGTTTCTGGCCCGGAAAAAGCGTTCAAACAGATGCTCCTGATCTTCTTTGGCAATACCCACCCCCTGGTCTTTAATAACTAGCTTCAGGTTAGCATCGGAGCAGGCAGCCCATAGAGATACAACCGAATCAAGGCCGGAATATTTTATGGCATTACTCAATAAATTGACCAGAATTTTGCGGAGCATCGACGGGTCTATCCAGATCGTGCCCGTACAGTCGATTTGGGTCTGAATCGTCTGACCGGGTTTCAGAGCCGACCTCATGTCGGTAATGGTTTCGTCCACCAGTTTGGCCAAGTTAATCTCGGCAGGATGCGTTTCCACTTTCCCCTCTTCGAGTTTACCGACCGACAAGAACTCCTCCAGAATGTCATTGAGGTGGTTTACCGATGCTCTGATTCGCATAAGGTGTTTCTCGCGCTTATCCTGCTGATCGCTCGTGGTGTATTTTTCGATCAACGTAGCCGACGTCAGCACGGCGGTCAGGGGCGTACGAAATTCATGGGAGGCCATCGCCACAAAACGGGATTTTAGTTCGCCAAGCTCCCGCTCTACGGCCAGCGCCCTAGCCAGTTCATCTTTAGACTGCTCCAGCTGGTCGAGCGTATTCATGAGCGCATGTGTACGGTCGACCACTTTTTGTTCCAGATCGGCATTGAGCCGTTCTATATCGTCGCGGTGAGTGAGCAACTGCCGTTCGGCTTCTTTTTTAAACGTACTGTCAATTATATAGGCAACCGCATACAGTTCATCTTCGAGCCGGAAGTAGCTCAGGCTGACTTCAACGGGAAAAACGGACCCGTCTTTACGCTGTGCGTTAAGATCGCGATTGTGGCCCATGGCGCGCACCTGCGGACTCTCGTTAAAGGACTGCCGGAGTTTCTGGTGGTAATGGCTTATACGCGTGGGCACCAATTGCTCAATGGTCAGCGCCAGTATTTCGTCGGTAGAGTAGCCAAACAGCTGATTAGCCAGTTGATTGGCCGATACGATCGCCCCTTGTTTATCGCAAACGATTATACCGATGGTAGCACTGGAAAAAATGGCTTCATACCGGCGAACACTGTGCTCCAGTTCGCGTTCGGCCTGGACCAACCGGGCCTGATCAATAAGGCGGATAAGGGCGTACGCCTGTTCGTTTTCGGCGAACGAATCAATGACAAGACGACCCATAAGAGGCCGTCCGTCCTGCCGTCCAACCTGAATCAGTTCTTCGAAATGATTTGTTTGGCGGATTTGCGTAATCAACGTAGCGCGGTTTTCATCACTCAACGGCTGAAACCGCAGCGACCGAGATCGAACTGGATCAGCCAGCATAGCAGCCTCAGACACGAAGCCAAGCATACGCGCCCCAACTTTATTTACCCGTACAAACCGCTCTTCATTGAGGTCATAGATACCGATAAAATCTTCGCTCTTCTCGAAAAGTAAGTTCGTTAACGTATTTGAGTTTAATGCAGTTAACATAAAGGCGCTGATCCTACAACATATGCTGAGAGATTTCTAGGCCAAATTACAGCAATCTTTCAAAAATCGGTCAATAATCATTGAGTGCCCTAACAATTGTCAGCTCATCTGCGGGCATAAACGGCCAATTTTACATCGTCAACGTAGATAATTTTTTGTCTCATGAATATGGTAGGCCGCAAACCTATGAAACGCGACGACCCAAACCCAATACGTATTCCTGACCGGTCGGCAGTTTTATTATTCTTTATGCCTTCGGAAAAAGCCGACCGTCAAAGGCGGGCTTCTTTCGTTGCCCTTGCCGACTCGCTGCAACATACGCTTGGGGATACGGTACGTATTCTGAAGATCGATGAACTGTCACACCCCGAAGTTGTCCGGAGTTTTGGCATCACCCAAACGCCCGCCTTTGTGCTGGTGCGTCAGGGGCTGGAAATCTGGCGGCAAATCGGCCTGGCCTCCGACAAAGGCATGATCTCAACCGTAGCGAAACATCTGATGATGGATTGAATAAGTTAATAAGTAAGTCGGTAAGTTAGTAAGTGGCTGACGCAAAAACACTTACCGACTTAAAAACCTCCCCTTCACCAGTTCAATCCAGCCTACGCCCAAGCATGACCAGAGCAGGCATTGACCAAAAGCTGCCGGCGTCAGTTCGGCAAATTTCGCCAGGGCGCGCATCGGCGGGAACAGCAATGCGCTAATTAGTAGCAGTAGGGTAATTGACAGCATCAGCCAAAGTAATGGATTCGGGCGACGCACCGTTTGCCAGACTGGCTCCCGTCCTGACCGACTTACCAGGGTCAGCCAGATGTTGCTCAGTACCAGCGTAACGAATGTCATGGTTCGCACATTCTCTATGGAATTGCCCGCGTGCATTCCCTGCCAGTATACACTCAATACAGCCCCTGCAATGGCTACCCCCTGCACAACGCTGACCCCTAACTCGCTGGCCGTAAAGAACGTATCGGCAAAAGGGCGGGGGCGCTGCTCCATCAGGTTGCGCTCGGCGGGTTCATTTTCGAAGGCAATGGAGCAGGTTGGGCCCATGACCAACTCCAGAAAAATAACGTGTACCGGACTGAACAGGTTGATGTACCGCCAGCCAACCAGCAGCGGTATCGTGACCGTCAGAATAATTGGAATATGAATGGAAACGATATACCCCACGGCCCGTTTGAGGTTCTGATAAATGCGTCGGCCCTGGGCAATGGCATTGATCATACCGCCCAAATCGTCGTTCACCAGCACCAGAGAAGCCGCCTGTTTTGCCACCTCCGTTCCCCGGCGACCCATTGCCACGCCAATATGAGCCGCTTTGAGTGCCGGACCATCATTAACCCCGTCGCCAGTCATGGCGACTACCTCACCGTTCGCTTTCAACGCCCGAATTACGCGCAGCTTGGCTTCGGGAAACATGCGGGCAAATACATTCACCTGCTTCACTTCGGCCTGTAACTCCGCTTCCGGAAGCCCCATTACCTGCTGGCCGATCAGCATACGATCGGCATTAGGCAGGTCGACCTGCCGGGCAATGGCACAGGCCGTTTCAGGCGAATCGCCGGTGATCATCTTCACCACAATACCGGCTTGATTAAATTGCTGGATTACCGACCGTGCATTGGCCTTAGGCGGGTTTTCCAGCGCGATAAGCCCCTTAAAGGACCAGGCAAATTCATCCTGACTGGCAGGGTAATCCTCGTTGGGCCAGTCACTTCCGGCCACGCCCAGCACCCGATACCCAAGTCTGGCCAGTTCGGTTGCCTGGACCAGGACGTTGGCCGTTTCCGCTGCCGACAATCGACAAATCTGAACGATACGCTCCACGGCGCCTTTTCCTGCCACGCGCACCGGACCGGTACCGGCGGCATACACGTGGGTCATCATGGGCGGGGTGCCGCCCAATGGATACTCATGCTGTAAGGGATACACAACAGGGATAAAATGGGCTTCGTAAGCCACCAAAATGGCCTGCTCCATAGTGTCGAAGGGCGTGGGCTCGCTTGCCCAGCGGGCGTACGCCAACACCTCGCCCGCCGACGGCGTCAGCGCATCAGTCAACGACACAACGGCATCGGCGCTATAGTCATAGAGCCGGGCGAGGACCATGCCATCCTGCGTGATGGTCCCCGTTTTATCTGTGCAGATGACCGTAGCTGATCCGAGACTCTCGACCGTTTGGGGTTGTTTGGTAAGGACACCAAAGCGCACCATGCGGGCGGCTCCCAGCGCCATAAAGCTGCTGAAGGCCACCGGTATCTCTTCGGGCAGGATGGACATGGCAATGGTCAGCCCCAGTAGCAGTGCGGTTACACGATCGCCGGACTGGGCAAAATTAATACCCCACACAAGTGCGAAAGCACCGAATCCAACGAAGGCCATGCGCTGAACAAACTGGGTTATTTGCTGCTGTAAAGGTGTTTTTTCGACCTCTATAGCTTGTAGTGAATGGCCTAGCTTGCCCAATTCGGTTGCCTCCCCAACGGCGGTTATCCGTACATAGGCGCTGCCGGAGGTAAGTAGCGTACCGGATAAGAACCGGTCTGTGTCTGGTACGGTCTTGTCTACCGGCACCGACTCACCCGTCAGGATGGCTTCATCAACGGCGCAGTCACTAGCCTGGAGCAACAGCCCATCGGCCGGGACGGTCTGGCCCTCTGTTAGCCAGATAACATCGCCAACAACCAGTTCCTCTACCGGAAGGTGCTGTTGCTGCCCATCGCGAAAAACAGATACCGTTGGCTGAGCCAGCTGTCGAAGTGCCTGCAGCGCCCGGTCGCTCCGAATGGATTGAAAGAAAGATATGGCTGAAACAAGCACCATCGCCACACCCAGCACTGTCCCTTCCTGCCATTGGCCCAGAATCACGTAAAGCGAGCTGGCCACTGCCAGCAAAATGAACATGGGTTCGGAGACGATTTCAACAAACAACCGCCAGCCCGTTTGAGATTCGTGAGTTGCCAAACGGTTGCTGCCGAATTGCTGCCGGGAAGCCTTTACTTCAGCGTCCTGAAGAACGGTGAATGGCAGACTTACGGATGGATCGTTCGTGGGCGTCATACAGATTGGTTTTTAGTATACTGCTGACCGGAACCCGTCGGGCAGAAAATTTAATTCACGCTCAACCAGTCCCGGCCAACATTATACTGTCGAAAAAAAAGTCACTTTAATCCTTGATAACCATCAAGTTGCCTATCAACAAGCTTTTTTATTTTTAAGCCACCAATCCAATTAAACGCATGAAAAAGAACCTTGGCTATTATGATGCTTCCCTTCGGGTTATTATTGGTATGTGTCTGCTGATTCTGTTCGTCATCAACGATTTCCATTCGCTGGTAAGCTGGCTTTATCTACTCACGGGTGCGGGTCTGTTGCTCACGGCTATTTCCGGCAGCTGTCCTTTATACCGACTGTTCGGTCTCAGCAGTCGTGCCAGCCGGAAGCCGAAGAATCAATTACATTGACCGGCTACCGTGGCAAATGGGTATGGTATCCGCCCCGGTTTTGGCCGAATGTGCCAGTGAACCGATGCCCCGCACAATTAGGAGAACGGCCAGTAGAACGGTTGCCAACGGCAGCGCTTTCCCAAACCGATGTCGCAAGCGGGGCGTCAGGCGGGTCAGGGCCACTGTCAGGCTCAGCATGGCAGGCACTGTACCCAGGCCAAAGACCAGCATATACAAGCCGCCATTTAGTAAGGTTGGAGCCGCCAGCGCACCCGCCAAGGCTACATAAACGGAGCCACAGGGAAGCAATCCATTTAAAAACCCAAGTCCGGTAATGTGCTGCAACGTAGGCTGGCGAAGGAGTTGCGCCAGCGGAGCCGTTAACCGGCGGGTGAGCGGTGAGGTCTGTACCCAGTTAGGGAATGCCCGCGCCGAAACCACCCAGACCAGCAGCAGAATACCCGCTCCAACCGAAACGGGTCGCTGCAAACCAGCCAGCAGTAATCCCTGCCCAACACTACCCACTACTATACCCAGAAGGCTATACGCGCTCAGCCGCCCCAGATGATACAGCCCCCTCGCTAGTACTCGCTGGCCCACCGGCAACCGGCCTACGGGCAGCGCCATAGCCAGCGGCCCGCACATGCCGATGCAGTGCAGACTCCCGGCCAGACCGGTCAACAGGGCCGTTGTGAGCCAGACGATCATGGCAAAATCAGTTCGCGCTCGGTATAATACTCGCGTTTGCCATCAAACCAGGCAAGTTGTGCGCGCCACAGCCCACGTTGTCGTTTCTGCATGGGCACCACCGTAATCACCTGAGTCGATGCCGTTAAGGGCAGACGAACATCCTGCTTCCGGTCGGCGGGGCAGTAGAGCGTCAATGTGCCGCGCTGAAGCGAATCGGGCAGGCGCAGCTTGACCTGCTGGGTTTCCGTCTGGTATTGGATATACGTGGCCGGGTCGAATTCACGGGCATTGGCTACCCGGTCGATCTGCTGCTGATACGCCATTTCGTCCTGGTAATAATCATCGCGCACCAGATCAATCGTCTGGCGGCTCATTCGTACAACCATTGTACCGATAAATCCGGCAAACAGGACGAACACAAGAACAATAGCTTTTCCCCAGTTCATACTATAAAAGAGTGAAAGAGCGAAAGAATGAAAGAGCGAAAGCGGGTCGTATAGTAGCCGCTCTTTCACTCTTTCATTCTTTCACTCATTGATTTGGTCCCAGAAAGTTGGTTTCAATCTGATCAATAACGGTGTTGCCGGATAGAATATCGATGGTCAGGTTGGTATTATCCTGATGGATTGCCCGTTGCGGCAGGGTAATAAAAAACATGGTTTTTGTCAGTTCACCGGGCTTCGTTTCCGTCAGCGGCTGCACGAAGCGCAGTTGGGCATCGGGGTTATTCACGCGGAACTGTACGGGCATGGGCTGGTACGTTTTATTGATGATCTCAACCGAATACAGGTTAGACACGATCCCGTTTGCCTCCCGCTGAAACAGCTGTCCCGGTGCCCGCAGCACCGTAACATCGAGCGATGGACGACTGATCATCAAAAAGCCCAGCACCGCCAGCAGGGCCGTCAGCACCGCCGTATACGCCCCGATTCGGGTAGTGAACCGGAACGGCTGCCGGGTTTCGATCCCCTTCTGCGAATCCATCCGAATCAGGCCCAGCGGCCGGTCGATTTTCAGCATCACGTCGTCGCAGGCATCCATACAGGCGGTGCAGTTGATACACTCCATTTGCGTGCCGTTGCGAATGTCGATGCCGGTTGGGCAGACGTGGACACAGAGTTTGCAGTCAATACAATCGCCTTTGGGCTGGGCTGCAATAGGCAACGGGTGGAAGGCAGAAGATGCCGAGTTTGTGGCGCTAGCCCCTGCACCTGTATTCGTCTCCCCCTGCCCTGCCCGTTGTTTTTTGCCCCGTGGCTCACCCCGGATGTAATCGTACGCAACAATGAGTGAATTTTTATCCAGCATCACGCTCTGCAATCGTCCGTACGGGCAGATGGTCGTGCAAACGATTTCACGCAGATAAGCAAAGACACCGTAGAAAACGCCCGTAAACACCAGCATGGCGAACAGACCCACCACGTGCTCAGACGGGTTGTCGGTAATCAGTTTCAGCCAGTTGTCGCGGCCAATGATATACGCCAGAAACGTGTTACTGATGGCAAACGAGATCAGAAAAAAGACGGTGTGCTTGGCGGTCTTCTTCATGATTTTTTCCGTTGTCCAGGGACCGGCATCCAGCCGCTGACGCGCTTTGTAATCCCCTTCGATCCAGCCTTCGATCTTCCGGAAAACCATTTCCATAAAAATCGTCTGCGGGCAGGCCCAGCCGCAGAATACGCGCCCGAAGACAACCGTAAACAGCGACACGAATACCACAAACGTAACGAGCCCGATGGCGACAAGGTAAAAATCCTGCGGCCAGAAGGTTACGCCGAAAAAGATAAACCGCCGTTCGAGCACATTGAACAGAAACAGCGGATGTCCATCGACCCAGACGAACGGACCGGCAAACAACGCGACCAGCAGCCCGATGGCCACCACCGTACGCCAGCGCGTAAAACGCCCCGACGTGGCTTTAGGGTATAGCCATTTCCGCTTCCCGTTTTCGTTCTGGTTCGGGAGGTGCGACCGAAAATAATCATCGGTCGGGGCTGGAGGCAGTTGAGTTGTCATAGATTATTACTTACTAGCCAGTACGGGAGCTTCCTTTTCACCCTGGGGTGCTTTGGCTCCGGGAGGATTTGTGCCCTGTAGCGTCAGGATATAACTGGCTACCTGCTGTACCTGCAAGGGGTTGAGCTGTTTCTTCCACGACATCATCCCTTTCTCGGGAACGCCTTCGGTAATGGTGTGGAAGACGTGCTTCATAGAGCCGCCGTGCAGCCAGAATTCGTCGGTGAGGTTTGGGCCAACGCCCCCCTGCCCCTGCTGCCCGTGGCAGGCGACACAGCTTTGCAGAAACACGGCTTTACCCGCATCGAGTGCTTTGGCGTCCTTCACAAAGGCCACGTTGTTTTCGTTGATTGAGCCCGCTACTTTTTTGATGTAGGCATCGCGCTGCTGTTCGGCTACCGCCACCTCCTGGGTGTATTCGGCCAGTTGCAGATCGCCCAGGCTCGTGAGGTGAAAGACGATGAGGTAGATAACACCGAAGCCAATGGTACTGTAAAACAAGCCCATAAACCAGGGTGGCGTTGGATTGTCCAGTTCGTGGATACCGTCGTAGGCGTGTTCCATCACCAAGTCCTGCTCCTGACTCAGGGCATGTAACCCCGACACACGCTGCCAGAGGGTACGGGTATCGGCGGGTTTATTAGCCAGCTCCGGATTCACCGCTTTGCGAAGAATAAACAGCAGATAGAGGGCCACAGCCCCTACCAGCACCATTCCCACCAGCAGGAAGATGGACAGCGAGAGCAGAATCAGGTCCTCTCCCGATTTAATATCCCACATGGCGGACGGCCCGATTGATAATACGATAAAAAGCAGATTCATGAGCGACAATAGCGGTTAATCGGTGGATGACTCATCGAATGGCAGACGACTCATCTGCCGCATATGGTTTTTGTCGGACAGCCATAAATACAGGCCAACCAGCACGAAGAAGACAAAGAATGTCATGAACGAACCAACCATATACAGGTCCGCACCGGGTATTTTGGAGATAAATTGCTTGAACATGGGGCTTTTTTTAAGGAGTTAGTAGCGAGGAGTGAGGAGTTGCTTTCGCGTCGGCAAAAAGTATGCGGCAGCCCTTCTCACTTCTCACTCCTCACTCCTGCATACTTTATTTCACAGCTGTTTCCATTTTCTTAATATCCGTTCCCAGGCGTTGCAGGTAGGCGATGAGGGCTACGATTTCGCGGTCGGGTTGCACCTTGATGCCGTCCTTTGCCAGTTGGCTGCTGATGTCGCCCGCCTGTTTTTGCAGGTCGTCCTGCGCGTACCGGATAGTCACGTCTTCGTAGGGCACACCCACTTGTTTGAGGGCTTTCAGCTTGGCTTCGGTGTGAGACACGTCCAGTTTTTGCTCCAGCAACCAAGGGTACGGCGGCATAATGGAGCCGGGCGACATAGAGGCCGGATCGCGCATGTGGTGGTAGTGCCAGGAGTTCGGGTACTTACCCCCTTCGCGGTGAAGGTCGGGACCGGTACGCTTGCTGCCCCACAGGAACGGGTGATCATAGACAAACTCACCCGCTTTGGAGTACTCGCCGTAGCGTTCGGTTTCGGAACGGAACGGCCGGATCATCTGGCTGTGGCAACCTACGCAGCCTTCGCGGATGTAGAGGTCGCGGCCTTCTACTTCGAGAGCGGTGTAAGGTTGGACGGCGGCAATAGTAGGCACGTTGCTCTTCACCATGAATGTGGGTACCATTTCGACCAGACCACCAATCAGGATAACCACCAGTGACGCTACCAGCAGCGGGAACGGCTTGCGCTCCAGCCAGCGGTGCCAGAAGGTATCGCTGCCTTCGGGTTTGTACGCTACGGGCAGGGCCGGTGCTTCGGCCGGTTCATTAGCCGTCAGCGTACCAACCGCCATTGTCTTGAACAGGTTGTAACCCATCAGGATAGCGCCTACTAGGTAAAGCGATCCACCAATGGCCCGCATGCGGTGCATGGGCAGCAGTTGCAGCGTCGTTTCGAGGAAGTTGCCGTAGCGGAGGGTACTTTCGGGTGTAAACTCTTTCCACATCATACCCTGCGTGAAGCCCGAAATGTACATCGGCACCGCGTAGAACAGGATACCCAGCGTACCGAGCCAGAAGTGAACATTCAGCAGTTTCTTCGAGTGCAGCGGAGTATGGTACATGCGTGGTATGAGCCAGTACAGCATAGCGAAGGTCAGGAAGCCGTTCCAGCCCAGAGCCCCTACGTGAACGTGCGCTACGATCCAGTCGGTAAAGTGGGCTATGCCGTTCACATTTTTAAGCGATAGTAGCGGCCCTTCAAAGGTAGCCATACCGTAGGCGGTCAGGCCCACGACCATGAATTTCAGGATGGCATCTTCGCGAACCTTATCCCAGGCACCCCGCAGGGTCAGCAGTCCGTTGATCATACCACCCCAAGATGGCGCAATGAGCATAATGGAGAAAACAACGCCCAGTGACTGCGCCCAGTCGGGCAGGGAGCTATACAGCAAGTGGTGAGGACCCGCCCAGATGTACAGGAATATCAGCGCCCAGAAGTGAAGAATCGACAGACGGTACGAATACACGGGCCGGTTCGCCATTTTAGGCAGGAAATAGTACATCATGCCCAGATAGGGCGTGGTCAGGAAGAAAGCAACGGCATTGTGGCCGTACCACCACTGCACCAGCGCATCCTGAACACCCGCGTACATCGAGTAGCTTTTCAGGAAACTAACGGGCATTTCCATTGAGTTAACAATGTGCAGCACAGCAACCGTTACGAACGTAGCTATGTAAAACCAGATGGCCACGTACAGGTGACGCTCCCGCCGTTTCACAATCGTACCGAACATGTTGATACCGAAAACGACCCAGATCAGCGTAATGGCAATGTCGATGGGCCATTCGAGTTCAGCGTATTCTTTAGAGGTCGTCAAACCCAGCGGCAGGGTAGCCACCGCCGACAAAATAATCAGCTGCCAGCCCCAGAAGTGAATTTTGCTGAGCAGGTCCGAAAACATCCGGGCTTTACAGAGCCGCTGCAACGAATAATAGACCCCCATAAAAATGGCGTTGCCTACAAATGCGAAAATAACGGCATTGGTGTGCAGTGGACGTATCCGCCCGAAGGTGGTGTACTGATTGCCCAGGTTAGCGGCTGGTGCAAAGAGCTGGCTAGCCACAAGTACCCCAACGAGCATACCGATGATCCCCCAGATGATGGAGGCCACAGCGAAATTGCGCACGATGGTATTATCGTAGGCAAATCGTTCAGTGACGGGGCGCTGGCCCGGTGGTGGCTGCCCGACGGCGGACCTATCGGGAGAAATAACTTGAAGTGGTTGATTGGTTGTAACGTTCATACGGCAGTAGCGGATTTTTTAGGCTGTCCGACTTAGCGGTTTAGTTGTCAGTGGCGTCTGGGACAGTGTTGCGGGTTCGTCCGGCAGCTCATCGTCGAGCAGCATTCGGAGCGAAGGCGTGTACAGGTCGTCCTGCTGGCCGGTTCGCATCGACCAGATGAACGCACCCAGAAACCCCAGTGCCATTAACAGACTAATTCCGATCATGAAGAAGATAATAGACATACCCATTCGCGTTTGACTTCCCAAAAGTGCGGGTCATTCGATCAGTTTTCGATGAGTTTGGTCAGGCTTGGAATTGATAAAATTCAGGTAGCCAGGCGGGTTGATTCTTATCAGAACGCTACCTGATGCACGTCAGTTTTTGACTCAAAAAAACCAATCAGTTTTGCGGAATCAAGGCATTTCCGATACGCCAAGTCTCCCTCTCCTGGGCAAGGATCATCCTGCCCCATTCAAAACCAGGCCGAGAATGTATCCGTATCGAAGTCTTGAAACTCTCTATTAACTACAGCTTCTTATGGACTGGCGTCCGCCTTGCGCACCACCGGTTTCTGAGGCCACATGACTTCCCACAATGATCATTATTGCTTTTTTTCTGACGCACTGGTATCTGTCGGTACTGATGCAAACGTTTTTTCTCCACCGCTATGCCGCTCACCAGATGTTCACCATGAGCCCCGGCTGGGAAAAGTTTTTTTACGTGCTCACCTTTATCGGACAGGGGTCGTCGTTTTTAAGTCCCCGCGCCTATGGTATCATGCACCGGCTCCACCACGCCCACGCCGATACGGAATCTGACCCCCACTCGCCCGAGTATTCCAATAACCTGTTCGACATGATGTGGAAAACCCGGACGTTTTATAACGACATCCTGAATAACCGCGATACGATTCCGGCGAAGTTCAAAAAGGGAGTGCCTAACTGGCAATTTATGGAATGGCTCGGCGACCGCTGGCCCGTACGACTGGCCTGGGGTACGGCCTATACGCTGTTCTATATTCAGTTTGCGCCATCCCCCTGGTTCTTTCTGCTATTACCAGTGCATTTCCTCATGGGACCAGTACACGGGGCCATTATCAACTGGTACGCACACCGGTACGGCTACACGAATTTTAAACTGAACGATACGGCTAAAAACCTGCTGCCGTTCGATTTCCTGATGATGGGCGAATCGTACCACAACAATCACCACAAGTACGGCGGACGGCCAAACTTTGGTGGTTTCCGCTGGCACGAGTTCGACCCCGCTTACCCGCTTATTCTGCTGCTCAACAAAATAGGCGTACTCAAACTCCGGCTCGGCCGCGACGAAGCGTATATGTAGGGCGGTTATGATAAATGCGTCTAAATACTCAAAGTTGACCTTGGTATTTAGACGCCTTTACTAGTACAGGCAAGCATAATTATTGGTTGCCTCAACGAATACTGACCATTCACATCGATAGAGCTTTTATGCTTTCTTCGCCAAACTGGCTGACCACGCGAACGGCTACCTTCTTTCCTTTTTTGTAATCTATTGGATGCGATGTAGTGTCATAAAGCCGATCAAACGCGTCGTCGCCAATGTCAATTCCCAGCTTTTTTCGGCCTGCTTTTTTGTGTTCTGTACAACCAGACTGGAAAGGCCTTTACGCCACTTGGCAACATCTTCTCATGACTATAAACAAAAAAATTTTTTCTACAGCCACCCTCCGTTTCTTTTTAAATTTACTTATAAATAACAGCATTTTATACTTCATTATCCAGGCCTTTCTTTTCGTTTATGTATTCTAACATATCTTTTACCTGTTCACTGTGCCTTGAAAGAAAATCATCAATTCTTTTTATTTCTTTACTTGTACCGGGGGCACCAAAAAAATCCTTTGATAAATAGTCTTTTTTTTGTTCAAGCAATATTCTTTCCTGTTCCATAAATAACAGTGCACTATCTGTATTTAACTCTGTCATCTCCCACAACCAGTAAATAATTTTGAAAAACTGAAGTTCAAAATCATCTCTATTTAAAAATTCAGCCGGGGCAGTATTAATGTTATTACTTTCAACAACCACTCCTTGTTCAATAAAAGTAAATACGCGCACTTTTTCTATATTTCTATGATTTTTATACTGGCCTAACTGGCTTATCAAATAGCCCTTCTCAAGATATATATTAGGCTTAGACATCCATTTATTTTTTCCAATTTTTATATCCGCTGTTTGAATAACACAACCTATGTGCGATGTTTTAAGTTTGTAATATACGGTCTCTTGAATATTATCACCAACACCAACTTTAACAACTTCGGGTTTTATTTTTAAACCATGTTTATTATATCTGAATTTATTTGTTAACATCGTAGCTAGCGTTTCCATATATTGATTGGCAACATTATCATTCCAGGCTCCCACAATGAATAACTTTATAAAACTTTCTTTATGAAATGATTCTTCATGAAATTTTGATGTATATCGTTTAAACTCGTCTTTTACCCGCTGTTTCCATATGTCAATATTAGTAAGCGAGTAATGGTATTTCTCAAGAAGTCTTTCTGCCTTATTAAAATAAGATACTAAATGTGGTTCAACTATGGTTATCTTTTCTTCTTTTGTGACGCACACATCATTCAAATACAACGTTAGATCATGATTCCAAAAATACCGAAAGTGGCTTAAAGCACTATAATAATGTCGTTGATTAAGTTCTTTATGTATTTTCTCCTGCTCTGTATCAGGCAACTGTTTTACTTTGCCTATACGCATAGCATTTATTCTAACTATAGGCGAAATAAGAGATAGTTTATTTGAGTTCGCTTTTTGCTTCGCAAACAAATAAGAATCTAAAAAAATTGTATTATTTATTTGCAGAAAACAACACAATCCATTTACAGGCGTAAATTTAACGGCAATCTTATTTTTATTAGTATTATTTTCTATATCTATCTCTTTATTAAAGATAGAATCATTTTTAGCTGCAAGCAGGTTTGACAACGATTGCTTCAGACTTGAATAAGTTTTAGAGCTTTTTACATCACTATATTTTACTATTTTTGGCCCTATTGTTGTGCAAACAAAATCTTCTTTATTGATAACACAGGAGACGCTATTCCCTTCGCTGTTGGCTTCTTCTGCCTGAATTAAATCATAGTAAAAATCTGAATACGGATAAGCAAACAGCAGTTTTATATGCACCGCAATATTTTTATCATTTAGTTTAGTAATTAAGTTATCTCGATTACTAATTAAAAGATTAAATGCCTCGTAAGCTGGATTTTTATCTTCAGCATTCCCACCTCCCAAGAGAGTCATAGCAGATAATCCACTAAACTTGATGGTAACAACAGGGTTTTTATCATTTTTATCTGTAAGAGCATTATCAGATAACTGGTCAAACGATAGTAAATCAGCAACAAATTGAAGGTATTTATCGTCATGCCGATCGTTATACAGATAGAAATCTCCGTTTTCCATATTATTAAATTAGGGTTTCTTCATTTACAACTTAATAGATTCATTCAACCTCTATAGTGGTCATGAATCTATTGTCACTTAGTAGAAGCAAAAAAATCATTTTGTATCCACACAAACCTTTAACATGGGCAAAAATCTTGCCTATCATTTAAATCAACGACCATTATTTATGGAAATATTCCAAATAATGTAGCAAAAGAAATCTCAAGTATTCCCGACAACTTTTACACTCTATTTATATCATTTTACTTACCCTACCGCCACACTCCGGCGCATGGGCTGTAATTTCCAATAGGTAAGCGAACGCCAAAGCCACTCGAACGGGCCAAACAGAAAATACTGTAACCAGATGGGCGACAGGATCAACTGAAAAAGCCACACCCCAGCCACCACGTAATACAATTCATGGAAAGCCATCTTTCCGTAATAGCCCAGGCCATAGCCATGGAATACGAGCGTACAGATAATGGACTGCATCAGGTAATTGGTGAAGGCCATTTGCCCCACCGCCGTCAGCGCCCGCATGAGCCAGGGCAACAGTTGCGACCGATACACTAACAGCAGCAGACTCGCATGACCGAGCGCCAGCAGGACCCGCCGTATGTCGTACACCTGAAAGGGGATAGTTCGGTAATTGTCGACGATCTGCCCCGCATGTTGTGCCCAGTCGACCTGTGCCTTCGTGTAAAACCAACTGATCGGCAAGCCCAGCCCATAGCCGATGAGCAGCGTGACAACGTAGGTGGAAGTTGGTAGTTTATTGGCAAAAAAGCCCCAGCCCAGCAGGGCCATCCCGATGAACATCATCAGTAGCATGTCCCAACTGCCGTAATAGGTATAGAACGTTTCAGACGAGCTGTTTTCCGGCAGTAAATGCATAAAGACGGTGCCATAGCCGGAGCGCATTTCGGTTAGTTCTTTCGCATCTTTTTTGGGGTCCGGCTTAAAACCCTTCTCAAACTTTTCCCACGCTCCTTTGGCTTCTTTCTGCTTGTCTGTCAGCTTTTTGTGCGCTTTCTCCTGCTTTACCGCTTCCAGATACCCCGCCCTATTTTCACGTAACTCACTGTACCACAATTCAGTACGAATTGAATTCAGCCCCATGCACAGAACGGCCAGGGCGATCAGCCAGCCCGCTTTTGCCCGGCGGAAAGGGTACAGAATCATCCCGCAAAGGCCATAAAAGAACAGGATGTCGCCACGCCAGAGAAACACATACGCATTGATGACTCCGAACAAAACCAGCCATAACAGCCGCCGGTAGTAATATTCGGCCACGGTTGGACCGTTGATCTGTTCGCGTTTATTCTGAGTAAAGAGCACCATACCGGCCCCGAACAGCATCGAAAACAGGCCGCGCATTGTTCCTTCGAAGCCTAGACTTACAACAATGAACGCATATAAGTCAGGCCCGGCCGGACTGTTCATCAATCGGTTAAAACCCGACGGCAGGAGACCGAACCCCGGAATATTCATCATCAGAATACCCAGCAACGCCAGGCCACGAATTAAGTCGATTGTTTCGATACGGGCGGCTTTGTCCACCGGTTGGGGCGCGGCCGACGGCTGAACAGTAGCCTGATCGTTGGCAGGCAGATTCAGCGTCAATCCCGGTATAGCGGTGTCGGCGTTTATGGGTAAGATCGGGTTGGTTTCCATCGAATGAGCTGACTAGAGGTGGGTCAGGAGAAAACTGGGGTGATTTGCGGAGTTTTTTCGGCCAATCGCATGGGTTGCCGCCTGCCGTAGATTAAAGAACGCCAGAGCCATTCGAGCGGACCGAACCGAAAGGTTCTCAGCCAGATAAGACTAAAAACAAGCTGAAGCAACCAAACCTCCGCGACCACCATGTACAGCTGATAGAGCTTTAGGTCGCCAAAATAACCCAGGCCATAGCCGTAGAAAAACAGGGTACAGAGCACCGTCTGCATCAGGTAATTGGTAAAAGCCATCTGCCCCACAGCACCCAACGCCTTCCATAACCACATACCAACCCCGGCCCGGTACGCCAACAGCACCAGACTGGCCCAGCCAATGGCAGAGAACGCCCGCTCGAACGGCATCAGCACACCGGCAACCGGCAGGCTGGCATCGCTGATATATGTTGCGAAATCGACAATTTCGAGTTCATAGGCAGGCAGCGAAAGCCAGGCCATTGCCTGACCAATTAGGAGCCCACCGAGAGCCAGAACGATGTACTGCCGGGTAGTAAGCTGATTAGACAGAACTCGCCATTTGAACAGAGCCATACCCAGCAACATCATGGAAAGGATGTCCCAGATACCTACCTGATAGAAAAACGGGGCCTCCATCCGCTTGATTTTGGGCAATTGATGGTTCCAGACGGTGGTGTAGTCGGAGCGCATAGCCAGCACGTCGGCTTTATCGGCTTTGCTGTCGTACTGGTGTTCTTTTACCAGCCCCTCCCAGGCCGACTTCGCTTCTTTCTGTTCGTCGGTGAGCTTTACTTTTTTATTCTTTTTTTCGAGGGCCGCTACCGGCTGAAATTTTTCGTATTTCTGCTTCTGTTCGGCAAACTGCCAGTAAGCTTTCCCACTGTAAATCAATCCCGCCACAACGGCGCAAACAAGCAACGCCCTGGGCGATAACCGGATGAAAGGAAACAGGAAAATTCCCACGATGCCATAGTGAAAAAGGATGTCGTAGTGCCACAGTAAACCCCAGGCATTGACAAGTCCAAAAACGATGAGCCATAGTTGACGCCGGATGAATAGTTCGGGGGCCTCCATCCCCGACCCACTACGGGTTTTATTCAGAAAGAGGATAATACCAGCCCCAAACAGCATGGAGAACAGGGCACGCATCTTGTGCTCGAACAGGCCATGTACCAGCGTCAGTAGCCAGTAATTACCCCCATGCGGGTTTCGGATGAGTTGAGTCAGGCTGGCTTCGGTAAGCCCAAAGACCTGTATATTCATTAACAGGATACCGAGCAAGGCAACACCCCGCAGTATATCGAGTGTTGGGATGCGTTCAGGCTGCAAAACCGGGTGAGTGGCCGGATCAGACTCAACGAACTGGTGTGCACGTAAGACTTCCATTAAGCGTGTAAGAGTAAAGAGGATATGCTATAGCCACTTGATTATCAAACCAATATGACAACTTTACCCTTATTTTTACGCAACACTTTATTAAACGGCGGCAAACCCGGTAGCCTTCTGCTTACAGCCCGGTCACTTCGTCATCTGCACGAACGTCACAGCGCCTACGCTGTTGGGCTTGCCGGGCTCCGCGGCCGAGATACTTCCCTGAACTCCCCTGTCGTTTCTTGTTACCCGGATTTCACGGAAGCTGTATTGACCGCGCTCGTAATTAAACGTTTCGCCGTCATCGTCGTAGAGCCGGTAGATACCCGGCTTGCTGCCGTAATACCGCACCTCAATAGGCACCGTTTCACCGGCTTTGGGCGCGTGCAGCCGGGCGGGCATCATGGGCACAATACCGCCGTCTTTCACGTATACCGGAATACGATCCAGGCCGGGTGTTGCAGTGACCTGCTGGCCGTTACCCACTAGTTCACCGGTGTAGAAATCGTACCAGTTACCTTTGGGCAGCGTCACCAGCCGACTTTTCTGCCCAGCAAACAAAGGGGCTACCAGCAGATTTTCGCCCGCCATGTACTGATCTTTGATTTCCCGACGGATGGCCAGCGCGTAGGGGTTATCATTTAGATTTTCATTGACCACCGTAGCCTGTACATCGGCAAGGAAGCCCTCCTCCAGACTCATAGCCCGGAAGGGCGGTGTACCGTCGAAGTGGTATTTGGCAAATTCACTGTACCAGTAGGGCATCATCTGCATCCGCAGCAGCGCCATGTCCTGCACCTGTTTGCTTACATCCGCAAAGGACCAGGGTTTGGTGCCGCTCGCCCATGCATTAATCATCGCCAGGGGCGAAAAAACGACCGTCTGAAACCGGCGCAACCATTCTTCACTGGTTGACGAAGCCCGCACCTCCGGTGTCCATAACACTCCGCAATAGCTACTGGTAATGAGCGCCGTAATGAAGTCCTCGTGCTTATAATAATCGTTATAGATCACATACGGGAATGAGACACCACCCGAATTGGACGCCCGCACCAGGCCATACGTACGGGTATTTTTCGCATGATAAACGCCTGTGCTGTACCGCTGCATCAGCAACCCGTACGTTTGCCGCATCTGCTCCGCCGGGCGACCCGATGGGAAGATGGCAACATCGGGCCAGAGCCACGAATCGTACCCGTCTACTTCATCAATCTTGTACCCGCTCACGCCCGGTTCAATGCCGTCTTTAGCTAGTTGCCCGAAGAAAATACGCCGGGCTTCGGGCAACGTAAAATCCGGCACCACACCCGACCAGACTGTATGCGACGCCGTAAGCGGACGAATGGCTTTGTAGATCGACGCACTCGGTGCTACGTAGGGGTTGATCCAGAGGTTTGTCCGGATACTTTTCGCCTTCATCACCTTGAGAAATCCGCCGGGATCAGGATAGCGTGTTTTGTCCCACTCGAACGTGCCCGGATATGACTTGCTTTGCCAACCCGGCTCCAGCCCGATCACATCCAGCGGAAACCCTTTCTGTTCGAACTCATCGGCTTCGGCCAGCACCTGATCGGAGGTGTTGAGCGACTTTACCCGCTGCTGAAAGCCCAGCCCCCAGCGCGGAGGTAGGCAACCGCCCCCAGAAAAGAGATTGTACCGCCGAACTACATTGAGCGGTTTCGGTCCGCCAAACACATAGAACTCCACCCCGGCGGCAGGCACCACGATCTCGACAGCATCGGAATAGGGGTTGGCCGTCCAGCTTTTATCGGTATTCCGATCTTTGGCTTCGGGCGCATCGGGACTGTCTTTGCGGGCTGCTGAACCGGCATACACGGTCAGGTAACGAGCCGAATTAATGAATACGCCGTAGCCTTTCGAGGAGACGTAAAAAGGCGTGGGCGCGTGCGTGCGTCCGTTGTCGGAACCGCCAAAATGATCCATGTGCAGATTCAGAATCCGCCCGCGCTGGTGTACGGTCTGGAAATTAAGGCCGAAGCCATAAAGTTGTTCCGTTCGGTCGAGGGGGAAACGCAAGTACGTTTTTCCATCGACAAGCTGCGCCACAATGGCGGATTTCGGGAGTGGGAAGTCGGCCACACCCAATTGGGCCAGGGCAGTTGCGTTGGGCGATGTACCGGCAGCCGTCAGTAAATTATAGCCTTCGGGCTTCCCGACGGTGCCTTTCCAGACGCCGGGCTGCACCAGTGTCCAGACAATCGGCTGGCCCTGAACGAAAGTAAACGATAGAACGAAGAACAGAAGAACTCTAACGATCATTGGCTGGGCAGTATAAGGTGGGCACTGAACAAGCAAAAAAGCAGAAACCCTGCCTAAGCTTACTTGCCTGATTGCTTTTTAGAGAACTGAAGCTACCCTACCCCAAACGGTACGCCGTGGCGTAGTTACACAAATGCGGTGGTGCCAACGACAAGCGTCATTCGCACCACCGCACTCGATAAGACGTGAGCCAACCTACTGAACCGACCAAACCAGTCAGTCGGGAATGAACGTGAACTCCGGATAGCCGTAGAGCTCATACTTTACGTTTGTGACCACGTCGGGAAATAAAGCGGTAGCTGTGTTGCGGTAGCAGGCATTGTAAACAAGAATGCTCCCTTTTGTGAAAGGCATGAAATCGGAGCTGCCGGTCTTGTAGGCAAAGCCATATTTCTTATTGGCCCCACCTGACTGGTTGTTGATGCTGATAACGTATTTTTTGTTGGCCATCAGCGCCAGCGACTCAATATCATTGAGCGTCAGATTGTCGGGGGCTGTCTGCTCGATGGTTTTCTGCCGAAGGACTGCTTTTGTATCGAAGTCCCACACAATGATCCGGTAGGAACCGGGTTCCGGCATTTTACTACCCACCTGCGTGAGCTTACCCGCCACCGACGAGCTGAAGACTACACCCAGCTCCCAGGGCCCCGATGTACGGGTTCCCGATGTAATAGAACCTTCGGCACTGATAAAGTTAGTAATGGCATTTTCCGTTGGTTTCACCGCTTCTTTAGGCGTGCAACCGGTCAGGCTTGCTGCTCCCAGCAAAAACCCAAATAATAATCCTGTTCTCATGATCCAGACTGATAAATATGTTTCTGAACCCTTGGTCGCAGGAGTACTCCCGGGCGCAAACAGAGGAAGCTATTGATTGAGGGAACGGTAAGTTAATGCGTTATGCGTTAACCGGATGGGCCTTACCCCACATGCGCATACCTACTGTGGCAATGAGCACCATGGTAGCCGAACTCAGCGGCATCAGTACGGCGGCTACCACCGGCGAAAGATGTCCTGCAGCCGCAAACGACAACCCCACCAGATTATACAGCAGCGATACCCCGAAACTAAACCGGATAAGCCGCATGGCAAACTGGCTGTAGCGCAGATAGGTTGGCAGCTTTCGCAGCGAGCGGGCTTCCAGAATGGCATCGCTGGCGGGTGTGAACCGCAGCGTATCGTCCGTAACGGCAATGCCTACATCGGCTTGTTTGAGGGCACCGGCATCGTTAAGGCCATCGCCAATCATCAGTACGCAGTGTCCTTTTCCCTGAAGTTCACGAATGAACCGGAGCTTATCGTCGGGGCTACAGCCAAACTGCATGGCCTCGTCGGCAAACCAGCTTTGGAGTTCGGTACGGGCGGTGCTTGTATCGCCGGATAACAGGTAAAGTTTTTTACCATTCCCAACAAACGACGTCAGCATACTCGCCAGTCCTTGGCGCAGGGGAGCCGCCACGTTGAACTGCCCCCGGTACGTTCCGCCGATACTCACGTGTACCGATGGTCCGCTTTTCTGGTCGACGCCCCCCACAAAAGCAGCACTCCCCACTTTAACGACCTGATCGTCGACCAGCCCAACAACGCCTTTACCGGGCAATTCCGTAAAATTCTCGACCAGCATAGGCGGGCATTCGGCAAGAAACTGCCGCACTCGCTGACTCAGCGGGTGTGCCGACTGGTTGATAACCGCCCGGATCATAGCCCGCTCCAGGCTGGTCAGCGGCTTTGGAAACGACTCGGTCACTACGTCCGAAGCTGGAGTGGTCAGGGTGCCCGTTTTATCGAAAACGATGGTGTCGCAGTGGGTAAGCTGCTCGATCACGTCGGCATTTTTGAGGTACACGCCCTGCTTGCTGAGCCACCGCAGGCCATGCCCCAGGGCTACCGGATACGATAGGGAAAGGACGCATGGGCAGGCCACAATCAGGATGGCCGTAAACGCGTTGACGGCAGTAGTTGGCTGCCCCATCCAACCGTACCAGTAGGCACCAACCAGCGTAGCCAGCGTGAGAACGGTGATGGTAAAGTATGTGCCAACGGCATCGGCGAATGTTTTGGCGCGGTTAGGCTGCTCTTTCCGGAAAGCCTCGTTATTCCAGAGTTGCGTAAGGTAGCTGTGCGATACATCCCGAACGATTTCGAGGTCGATACTACCGCCCATTTGCCGACCACCGGCATACAACAGTGCACCCGGATCTTTGGATTCCGGTTCCGATTCGCCCGTTACGAATGAGTAGTCGATAAGGCCCGTTCCCCGATACAAAAGACTATCGGCCGGAATCAGATCGCCATGCCGAACCCGAATACGGTCGCCTTTCTGTAAATCAGCCACCGGAACGGGCGTTTCCAGGTCCGATTTACTTGCTTCTCCTCGCTGCCCCAGCCGCGTTACCGCCAGCGGGAAATAGGATTTATAATCCCGCTCGAACGACAGAAAATCATAGGTGCGCTGCTGAAACCACTTGCCGCACAGCAGGAAGAAAATAAGCCCCGTTACCGAATCGTAATAGCCTGCCCCACCCAGGGCAAGCACCTCGTAGGTACCCCGGAAATAGGCAACCAGA
Source organism: Spirosoma sp. (assembly GCF_026391055.1). GTDB lineage: Bacteria > Bacteroidota > Bacteroidia > Cytophagales > Spirosomataceae > Spirosoma. The sequence goes on from NZ_JAPLET010000025.1 coordinate 161,334, forward strand.
ATACCGAGCAGAATAGGAAAGTCGATATTAATGAACCTACCAGGAACGTGACGGCGCAGGCTTTTCCAGACCGATTCAAAGTAGCCCGACCCGGAATAAAAGACGACGGGCGTAGCGAGTACCAGATTCAGGATTCCGAACAGATGCTTGAAATCCGGGTCGTTGAGGCCCAGGTATTCGGGAAAGCTGAACAGCATAATGTTTCCCGCACAGAAACCCGCCAGCGCCAGTCGATAGAGCAATGGCCGGTAGCTTGGTTTCTTACCCTGCTTCACCACATCGTCCAGGCTAATCAGCGGCTCGTATCCCAGCGATGTCAGCAGTTCGGCCACCTGCCGGAGTGAAAGCTGGGCGGGGCTGTACATGAGGTGAACCTGCTTTTTCAGAAAATCGACCCGCGTCTGCCGCACCGCCGGTTCAATGCGGTACAGGTGTTCCAACAGCCACAGACAGGACGAACAGTGAATAGACGGTACATAGAACGTAACGTGAGCAACACTTTCATTCTGAAAATCAATCAGTTTAGCGGCAATATCGGGATGATCCAGAAAGGCAAGCCGTTCAATCTTGGGCGTCTTGCCCGGTGTCGGATTGAGATCGTAGTACTGGCAAAGCTGGTGTTCGTTAAGTATCTGGTATACCGTTTGGCAACCCTGGCAGCAAAAAGGTTTATGGTCGAAATAAATTGTTTCGGTATCGGAAGGGCATTCGTTGCCGCAGTGGTAGCATACGGTTTTTGTGGGCGCAGCTGTTGTCATAATCACCTGAAATTTCCCCAAAATTGACCCGATCTGCATCAACATCAGCTGACATAAATCAACCGGGCAATTGATTATGACACAGGTTTTATCTGGTTAGCTATACGACTTTTACCCTGCCTGATCGGCTCTGAGAATAGCGTCAATTCAACCACCAGCGCCATTATTATCACTACATGACTATACTGACTGATGAAAACAATTCTGGTTCCCATTGATTTAAGTCCGCTGGCGACTGCTGCATTGCCGGTAGCAGTAAGTCTTGCCAAACAACTCGGAGCTGAGGTTCGGGTTCTGCATTATTTAGCCCTCAGCATTCTCGACCCGGAACTGAGCCAGGCACCAGTCGCCATGGCCCAATACATTAACGAGCAGACAAGGGCCGCCAATGTCCGACTTCAGGAGATTTGTGACCAGTACGCATCAGCTGACGTTCAGCTAACGCCGGTGCTCAGCCGCAGTGTGAAAGGCCTTTACGGAGCGATTGCCGACGAGGCCGCGGATCTGGTCGTGCTGGCTTCGCATGGGTCCGATGGGTTGTCTGAATGGCTAATTGGCTCCAACGCCGAGCACGTGATGGATGTCGTCGATTGCCCGGTACTGGTGGTGAAGCAGTCGTACACGGAATTTATGCCCAAAAAAGTACTCTTCGCCATTGATGCCAACGACCGGCTGAAAACTCAGTTTTCGTACCCGCTGCCAGGGGCCGCCACGCACAAGGAGTTTTTGTTTATCAACACGCCCAACGAACCCCGCGCGCCGGAAGGCATCCGGGAGTGGATGAGCGAACTGGCCAAAGCCCGGCAACTTACGGATTATCACCTAACGATTATCTCTTACCAGACTGAGCATGAGGCCATCATCCAGTTTGCTGAACAGAACGGATTCGACCTTATTGTATTGTTTACAAGTCAGCGAAGAGGCTTCTGGCACTTCTTTAATGGCAGCGTGGCGGAAGATGTCGTGAATCATTCTCCCATCCCGATTCTGGCCATCCCCTACCAGTAAGCAATGCCCACTCAGCGATCAAAACGTCTCTGGACATTTACCCTCGTAAGCTGATATAAATCAGGATTTCTACTGATATAAACACCGGACGGGCCAGTTCGGGAAATGCGACTTTTGTAGTACCTGACGGCTTTGGCAGTCGGGTTCCCCCATGAGCGATTCACTGATTGCCAAATATAACGTAGCGGGTCCGCGCTACACCAGTTACCCCACCGTACCTTACTGGAATACAGCCGCTTTTACCCGTGAAGACTGGCAAAAGCGGCTGACAACTTCCTTCGCCAACAGCAATTATTCGGCCGGAATCAGCCTGTATATTCACCTGCCCTTCTGCGAAAGTCTGTGTACGTTTTGCGGCTGCAACAAACGCATTACGCGAAACCACAACGTAGAAGAACCGTATATCGACGCCATCCTCAACGAATGGGAGATGTACTGCGAATGGCTTCCGGAACGCCCCCGCATTGCCGAACTACACCTCGGCGGAGGAACGCCCAGCTTTTTTTCGCCCCATGAGTTACGTCGGCTGATGACCGGCATTTTCCGTTGGGCCGATCCTGTACCCACCACCGAAAACAGCGGACCGGATTTTGGCTGGGAAGGCCACCCCAACAACACAACGGGCGAACATCTGCAAACGCTTTACGAATATGGATTCCGGCGCGTGAGCTTCGGCGTACAGGATTACGACCCGGTTGTGCAGAAAGCCATTCACCGTCACCAGCCGTTTGCCCATGTGCAGCGCGTAACCCAACAGGCCAGAGCCATTGGCTACACCTCCATCAGCCACGACCTGGTATTTGGCCTGCCCTTTCAGCAACAGTCGTCCATTATCGATACTATTATCCAAACCCTTTCTCTCCGACCCGACCGGATTGCGTTTTATTCGTACGCACATGTTCCCTGGATAAAAGGAACGGGGCAGCGGGGGTTTGCGGATAACGACCTGCCGAGTGCCGATAAGAAGCGGGCGCTGTACGAAACGGGCCGTGCCCTGCTCGAAGCCGGTGGATACACCGAAATTGGCATGGACCATTTCGCCCTGCCGCACGACTCGCTCTACAAAGCCATGCATACCGGACAGCTACACCGGAATTTTATGGGGTACACCACTACCCAGACCGACATACTACTGGGGTTGGGCGCGTCGGCGATCAGCGATGTCGGAACGGCATTCATGCAAAACCAGAAAGACATTGGCACCTACCAGGCTGAAGTGAATCAAAATCAACTACCCATTTTCAAAGGTCACCTGTTAACCGACGAGGACGCCCTAATCCGGCGGCATATTCTGAATATCATGTGCCGCTTTCAAACCAGGTGGTCGATCATGGAATGGACCCCGGCTGAATGGGAGACCATAAGTCATCAACTCGACGATTTCCGGGTCGACGGGCTACTTGTATACGACGAAACCGGGCTGTGGGTACGCCCGGAAGGACGACCGTTTCTGCGCAACATCTGCATGGTGTTCGACCGTTACCTGACCAAACCCTCTGTAACGGCGAAGCCCCTCTTCTCCAGTACGGTATAAGCGTACCTTTGCGCCCATGACGTTTTTCTACCTCAAGGCCCTGCACATCATTTTTGTCGTAACCTGGTTTGCGGGCCTTTTTTATATTCCCCGGCTATTCATCTACTTCACCGAAGCCGCCGATCAGCCCGAGCCAGCCCGACAGATTCTGCAAACTCAGTTTGCCGTTATGCAACGTCGGCTTTGGTACGGCATTACGTGGCCGTCGGCTTTGATTACGCTGGCATTGGGCCTGAGTACCTGGTACAACTACGGCGCAACACCGCCCTGGCTGGTGGTTAAACTGGCTTTTGTAGGGAGTCTTTACGCCTATCATATGGCCTGTCATGTGCTCTTTCGGCAGCAGCAACACGGTGAGTTACGCTACACCTCCACCCAACTCCGGATCTGGAACGAAGTGGCAACGCTGTTGCTGTTCAGCATTGTTTTTCTAGTGGTTCTCAAAGATGTGCTGAGCCTGGCCTGGGGTATGCTCGGGCTCGTTGTGTTTATGGGCGTGCTGCTGGCGGGCATCTGGGTGTATAAGCGTCTGCGCGAACGGTAGCTCATATAACCTTATCCCTTTCCGGTAACTTTCGTCCGCTGCGACCGACTCTCCTTCTTGTAGACTAGCAGCACAACAAAGCCGATCACCGTAACGAGGATGCCGGTATAGGCGCTTACATTGGCGGTGTTGAGGTCGGTCATGAACACAATATCATGCCGTAAAAAATGCGCAGGCCACCACATTGCCTCCAGAGAAATTGAATAGCCAGAAGAACAGCACGGAACCCGTAGCCAGACTAAACAGCCAGCCCATAACCCCGCCCAGCCGACCGGTGTCCCGGCAAGCCGTGTACAGCCTCGGCCAAGCATATGGCGCATACCCACCCCACCCTGCCCATAATACGTCAGCCCAAGTGCAGCCAGCGAAGGGCTAAGGCAACCCAGAATGTGAACATAAGGCAGTTGGCTAACGGGTACGCCAAGCGGCAGGTAATAGGGCAACGAGAACAGCCGGGACAGCAAATACGTGAGCACATAAACCGAACCACACGCCCTCGGATCGAAAGCGTGTGGAAAGTGGTTACGTTATTAATAGAGCATTATACAATAGCCAGCAGCGGGATGTCAGTCAGTCGGGCAAACCGCTCGGTTTCGCCTTCCACAAATAGCCGTCTGAACCAACTGTGTGCCTGAGGCAGCATCATAATCAGGTCGGCTTTGTTCTCGTGCGCAAAGGTGAGCAGCGTATTATAAATCTCTTCGCCAGACAGAACCGTCATCGTATGCGGTACGGACACCATCAGCTCCCGGATGTGTTCGGCCTTCGTGCGGACATGGGCATCGGCCGGATGCGGGTGAATGCACAGTAGGTTGACCACGCAGCCAAACTGCCGGGCAAACCGAAGCGCCGTATCCAAAGCGACAGCATTGGGGGGTGTATCGAGGTCTACGCCCAGCACCACATTTTTAACGTCGGCATACCCAACGGAAGGCGGAACAAGCAGCAGTGGAACATTGGTTTCGGCCACCATACTCGTTGCCACACTGCCCATTAGCTGAGCACTCTGGGGAGCGGTACCGGTTGTGGACATAATAACCAAATCGGCCTTTTCTTCTTCAGCAACCTCCCGAATGGCCGGTATGGGGTAACCTTCTTTGGTGACACAGCGAATGTTTACCTCAGTTCCATACTGTTCGTTTAAGGTGTGGGCCAGGTGGTTGAGCGTTTTCTGACTATCGTCGTGCATGGCTTTGGCACTGAGCGTGAAGTCGCCCCCCGTTTCAGCCGGATTGGTGGGCCAGAAATGAAACGCATGCATTAAAATTAAGGTCGCCTGTTGGGTAAGCGCCAGTTGCATAGCAAAGTGAGCGACTTTATTTGCATTCGGCGAGAAATCAGTAGCTAAAACGATGGTTTTCATACGAAGGAGTTTTACCTGAGTTAAGGATAAGTACATCCGGTTGTTGCCGTCTGTTTACGGCACAAAACAAGCATACTTACTTCGTTGTCAGCCTGATATAAATCAGCCTGCTTGTTGATTTTAGCAAGCAAAACCATCCAACTGTTCGGCGGCATTCCCAGCGGGCCAGCATGCGTATAACTATCTACGTTTCAGGCACTATGGTGATATCCGCTGATAAATAAAGCATAATGAGTAAGGGGTTTGTCGACCAGCCTTATAGAAGTAATAACCATCACCATGTATGACTTCTCGCAAACTTTTACTGGTAGCCCTGCTGCTGACCGGCTTCTCAGGATATGCCCAGACTCCGCACATCACCGGCGACGTGTACATATCCATCAAAAATGGTACGTTTAAAGCAGATCTTGATGTGTCGCGGCTCCCTAAGACGACAAACTATGCCATTCGGTTGAATGCGGGCCTGAACATCCAGTTTTTCAGAGATAGTACCAACACGTTCTCGTATGCTTCAGGGCGCGAGTACAAGCCCGATAAGTCAGATGAGAGTTTCCAGTACTGGTTTCCCGAAAAGGACCAGAAAGGCCGGTATCTGCCCGGTCGATTCAAGGTTAGCTATGTAGGAGCCTTCCCCGTTTCGGGCGACTCTGCGAAACGCAGCGAATGGGGCGACTGGAAAGGGAACATCGCCTTTAACGGAAAAACCCTGCGAGCCTCAGAGCAGACCGCCTGGTACCCGATCCTGTACGACATCGCCGAAGACAAAGACTACCAGAATGTAACGTTCGACATTACCATTCATGCGCCCGACGCAAAAGCCATTTACCTGAATGGCTGTCCGCCCCAGTACGGACAGCAGGCCCGTTTCCGGTCGGACCGCCCCTTTCCACTACTCCTGTTTGTGGGCGATTTCGACTTTCGAAAGGAGCAGAACACTTACCTGCTCAACACGACTCTCACCGCACCACAGGCCACTGTACTCGATGGCTGGTTCTCCCGGATTAAAGGGTATTACGCCCAGAAACTACAGATTCCGTACGGAGCAGATATTACCCTGCTGGCCAGCACACCCGTTTCCAAACGGAATGACTGGCTGTTCGTTAGCTACCCAACCATTGCCAGCGTTAGCCCAAAAGGCTGGCTTAACACGCTGGTCGATCCAAAGAAACTGGTGCTTGCCGACTCGTCTCTCCTATCGTTCATAGCGCACGAACTAGGGCATTATTATTTTGGGTCGGTCGTGACGCCCAACTCGACTCTGCGTTGGGTATTTCTGGAAGGTATGACTGAATATATCTCCCTACAAGCCACCCGCGACCTGATTGGGCAGGTTTTTTATGACCGTCAGCTTAAACGTTATATTGGCGCCACAAAAAGCATGACCGACTTCACGCCCTTACGGAAGATCAATGCAACCGGTGACATTGACGAGGTCTACCGTTACCAGTACATTCCTTTGCTGCTAACTGCCCTGGAGCAACAGATTGGCCGACAACAGATGTGGAAATGGCTTCAGACCATCCTTAACACCCCGAACGCAGCAACGGACTACGGCCTGTTTAAAAGTAGTTTGCTGAAAAGCGGGGTCAGTGAGAAGGTGGTCAGCGACTTTGAAGAAACCTATTTAAGCACCGACAATAGCCGGGCTGCACTGCTGGCTCTTTTCAAACCAACCAGCACAACTTACTATTATTGGGGGCTCTCCAAAGAAGTGCTGAAAGCGGGAAACAGCCGGAAGCCACAAGCCTTTTACACCGCCATCAAGCAGATGAAACTGGACGATGAGGAGATCAAAAAGGCCAGTCAGCAATACAGTGCCTACGTACAGAGCCATTGTAACCCAGCGAATGAAATGTGTACCAGCGATTTTAACTATTACGAAAGTATGGAGGATGCCCAGCGCGCGCAGACAAGGTGGCTGAATAACCTGAGCGATAAATACGCGGTAAAAAAAGCTGACTTTTAACCTCTCTACATTAAAACCGGTAAGCTCCCGTTATACCGGCACTATTAGAATTAAATCCGGCCTGGATACTGTAGAAAGAGGTACCATTTCCGAATGTGCCACTCGCCGTTACCGATGGAATCAGCTCCGCACTGATATACCACCTCGGATTGAAATTATACTGGGCTCCCAAGACAAAGCCAATACCTACCGAGGGGGTTACCAACAGTAAACTGGAACCCGTGTAGGTCACAACGCCCCCACTGCCGTTGTCAACCGTCACAGAGCCGCTTGTCGACGAATTAAGACTGACACTGGCAATTAATTCGGTTCCGTAAATGAACTGAAGCTTGTCGGTAAGGTTCCGGCGTTTTTCTTTACCCATAGCGCCCCCGGCCGAAAAAGCAACCATTGTATTACTCTGAACAAAATTAGCACCGAGATTGCCAAAGGCCAGCCGGTAACGTCGATACGTATTTTCGTCAAGCTTCTTTTTGTAGACCATTCCGAAGCTGTCGAAACTAGTGAGCCGTAAACCCACTTCCCGAGTCGGAGAATCCTGTGCACGTAGCGCTGATGTAATCAGAAGGCCGGTTGCCAATACAATGGAGAAAAGTTTCATAAACGTTTGACCAGGGTTGTTTGAACGACAAACTTAGTCAAAATAGGATAAAATCATCATTTATTTGCAGAGCTTTTGATTAAAAGTAGTCTCATAAATAGACGTGATGTCGGTTTTGAGAAACCGACATCACATCACTCGCCCAGACGTGGACGTCCAGGCTACGGCAAGTTGGCCACGAATCAAAAACCGGAGCTGGTAAACGTATAAACGCCCGAACCAACTTTAATCTGCACATAACCGGATTCTGTTCCGGCCGCCGTCAGGCCCGATGCCCCGAGTGGTTTCCCTCCCTCCTGAACAGCCTCTGCATTTTTCGCTGGTACGTAAATCGTGGCGGTGGTATTGGCGGGGATTTCAACGGTCATGGTCAGCGCATCCGAAGCGCGTTTCCAGCCCGAGCGAACGGTGCCGTAATAGGTTTTTAAACTGGCTTCTGCCGAGGTGAAGCCCCCGCCCGGATGCGGCCTGATGATGGTGTGCTTGTACCCCGTTTTGGTTTCGTCGGTGTCGATACCGGTGATGGTTCGGTACATCCAGTCGCCCACGGCACCATAGGCATAGTGGTTGAAGGAAGTCATAGACGGGCTCTGGAACGTGCTGTCGGGTTTCATCGAATCCCAACGCTCCCAAATGGTCGTTGCCCCCATCTTGACCGGGTATAACCACGATGGATACGTGTCCTGCAACAGCAATTTATAAGCTACATCGGTACGGCCGAACCGGCTTAGCACCGGACACAGGAACGGCGTACCCAGAAAGCCCGTTGTCAGGTGATTTTCATATTTTTTCACATTGTCGACCAGGCGATCAACGGCCTGTGGACGCAGGTTTTCGGGAAGCATGTCGAATTGCAGGGCCAGTACGTAAGCAGTCTGCGTGTCAGAAATCAGTCGACCGGTGGGGGTCATGTATGCCTGTTGGAACGCCTTTCTAATTCGCTCCAGCAGAGCCGTGTAATGGGCGGCATCATCCGTTTTGCCCAGTACCGTGGCGGTTTTACGCATGAGGTCGGTGCTGTAGGCATAGAAGCACTGTGCCACCAGATGCACATCGGTAAACGCCGATTTAGCTTCAAAGGCCGGGCTTCCTTCTGTTGTGACAAATGATAGCCAATCGCCAAACTGAAACCCTTCGCTCCAAAGGTCATTTTTAGCAACGCTTTCCATATATCCCTGATAGGCTTTCATACTGGCATACTGCTGCTCGATCAGCCGTCGGTCGCCGTAGGCAACGTACATGTTCCAGGGAATAATAATACCGGCATCCGACCAGCCAGCGGCTCCGGCCATACTGGGATTGGGCCCCCGGAGTACGTCCGGAATCACGAAGGGCACGGCCCCGTTCGGAAACTGATCGGCCGAAACGTCTTTGAGCCATTTGGTAAAGAAGCTGTTCACTCCGAAATTGAACGCTGCAGTTCGAGAAAATACCTCGGCATCACCGGTCCAGCCCAGGCGTTCGTCGCGTTGGGGGCAATCCGTTGGTACGTCCAGAAAATTACCCCGCTGCCCCCACTGAATGTTACTTTGTAACTGATTGATCAGGGGGTTAGAAGTGGCAAACTCCCCCGTTTTAGGTATGTCAGAGTACAGGGTTACGGCCGTAAAATCGGCAGGATTGATGGGGCCGGTCAAGCCATCTACCTGCACATACCGGAAGCCGAAAAAGGTGAAATGGGGTTCCAGTGTTTCCGTCCCTCCTTTAAGCAGGTAGGTCGCCTGCGCTTTGGCGGTGCGCAGATTTTCCAAGTAGGGATTGCCGAACTTATCGAGCATTTCTACGTGCGAGAGAACAACCTTATCACCGGCTTTACCCGTTACGCGCAACTGCACCCAGCCCACCAGATTCTGGCCGAAATCGAGGACCGTTTTGCCTTTGGGTGTGGTGAGCACCTTCACCGGTTTCACCGTTTCGTGACGGCGGATGAGTTCGTTGTAGTTCGCTACCAGATTCGCGTAGCCAAATGGCTTTACCATTATGCCCGACCAGTCGGCATCGGCATAAGCGGACAGGGTCCAGCCCGTTTTTTCGAGCCGCGCATCATATACTTCGCCGTCATAGATTTCGGAGAAACGGATAGGTCCGGTGGATGATTTCCAGCTTTCGTCGGTACTAATGGTTTCGGAACTTCCATCGGCATAGGTGATGGCCAGTTGTCCGAGTAAAGCCAGTTGGTTGCCATATATATTTTTCTGGTCGGCCCAGCCCATTCGTCCGCGATACCAGCCGCTGCCCAGTGTCACACCAATGGCGTTCTGGCCCTGATTTAAGAGGGTTGTAACATCGTAGGTCTGGTACTGCAAGTGCTGGTTATAGCTGGTCCAGCCGGGCGTGAGGTAGGCATCACCCACGCGCTTCCCGTTAATCTGCGCTTCGTAAATACCATGCGCCGTCATGTACAGAACGGCCGAGCGCACTTTTTTCGACGTGGCAAAGGCTTTTCTGAACAGAGGGCTGGGGCTATGAACACTATCGCCGGGGAAACCCTGCTGAATCCACTTAGCTTTCCAGTTCGCGGCATTCATTAAACCAGTTTGCCAGAAAGCAGGGGTACTCCAGGCCGACGGCTTTGGTGAGGTGTTATCCCAAACCCGCACCTGCCAGTAGTACCGCTGGCTAGGTTGCAGAGCAGCTCCGCCGTAAGGCACATGAACGGACTGTTCGGACGCCACCCGCCCCGATTGCCAGCTTGTTCCTTTAGCAACCGATGCTGCATCGGTACTCACCCTGATCTCGTACGCTGTTTGCATCACATTGCGCTTGACCGTAGCAAGCTGCCAACTTAAACGGGGAATGGTTACGTCCAAACCAATGGGATTTGTGCGATTCTCGGTGAGCAACTGCTGAACGCTTACCTGAGCAAACAGGCGGGTCATTAGTAGCTGAAAGAGCAAAAAGCAAGGCAGGCAATAGCGAACAAAGGTGTTACGGCTCATAAGACGATTATGTAATCGAACAAAGATAAAGTTTACCTTTTTAAATCACTTTCACACACCTACCTAACCCACTATTCACTATCCCGGTCGACTGGCAAAGCCAGCGTAAATGCGGTTCCGGTAGTGGGGTCACTTTCAACGGTCAGCAGGCCACCGTGACCCTTTGTGACAATGTCGTACGATAGCGACAGGCCCAGACCGGTGCCGCTTCCCGATGGCTTGGTGGTAAAAAAGGGCTGGAATATTTTGGTTTTAACTGCCTCCGGAACCCCGGTACCATTATCGGTCACGCGAATTTCCACGACCTTTCCAACCTGCTTTGTACTGATACTGACCGTTGGTTTATAGCCTATTTCACCAACAGCATCGAGTTGTTTCTTTTTTTCCGAAACGGCATAAAAAGCATTGTTAAACAGGTTCAGCAACACCCGGCCTATATCCTGTGTCACAACGGTTACGAGGGGTAGGTTTGGGGTAAATTGGGTTACCAGTTCGCAGTTAAAGGTCTTGTCTTTTGCGCGGAGACCATGATACGACAAGCGCATAAATTCTTCAGCCAGTGCATTGAGGTCGGTCGGCCGACGTTCGCCGTCTGCTGTCCGGCTATGTGCCAGCATACCCTTAACAATGCTGCTGGCACGGTTACCGTGGTGGGTAATCTTCTCCAGATTTTGCGTCAGGTCGCCCATAATCTCCCCGGCATACTCTTTCTCCGAATCGGGTAGTTGCTGCAAAGGCCCTTCTTTCAGTTCGTCGAGCAGTTCGATACTCACCTCCGAAAAGTTGTTCACGAAATTGAGGGGGTTCTGTATTTCGTGGGCAATACCGGCTGTCAGTTCACCCAACGAAGCCATTTTCTCTTTCTGAACCAGTTGGTCCTGAGTCATCCGCAGGTTTTCGAGGGACGCTTTTAACTGGGCGGTTCGTTCTTCTACCTGTTGTTCCAGCACAATTTTCTGTTCTTCAATTAGTCGGCTTCGTTCCAGTTCCCGCTCACGCTCAAGCTGTTCCTTCTCAATAATCTGCTGAGCCAGCCGCTGCTTAGTCAGGTTATAGCGGTTGATAAGTGCACCGGAAAAAACAATGATCAGCCAGGCAAAGCAGATACTTTCCAGATAATCGAATGCGCGCCCGAAGCTTTTCAGCATGTCGGCATTAAAATACTGACCTGCGATCAGCGTACTCAGGGTGAATAGCCAGAAGATAAACAACGGGGCGTTAGCCAGTAGAGCTAACCGGGCATCCACGGAGCCGGTTTTCATCATCTTCAGAATCAGGATAGCGCATAGACTATAGACCACCCGAATCAGCGCATTAATGAGTATGTCTGCTTCGTTCAGCGGAAACCACGCCTTGTTGAAAGAGAAAAACTGAACGACAATGAATAAAGAAGTTACTAACAGAAAGCCACCGATAGCCCTGTTTAACCGTGAGAGAGCCGGAACCGGCTGGATAAACCTCCGGATCGACTGAATAAAAAAGATGAAGAAGACAAGGAAGAAAAAATGAGACAATACATTGAAGACATACGGATATTCCTCGAAAAAAGCCTGTTGAATCCAAAAAGCATTTCTGTCCAGCGTGAAGAAGAAAAGACAGATAGCGAAGTAGAGATAAACCCTGTCTTTTATCGAAAAAAATATAAGCAGGTTATAACAAACGGCCAGCAGCAGAATGCCGATCATGATGCCATCGAAGAAATAAGTCTTCCATTCCTTCTCTACCCGAACGTAATTAAAAACGGCCCTGATCCGACTTTCTTCCGATTGCAATTGGGTTGACAGATACGTTAGCGGGGGTCGCCAGAACGCGTTTTCCGACCGCTGGTACAGGGTGGTCGTCTGGCCCGGTGCCAGGGTAAAAAATACACGATTACGCTCTTTGTTACCGTTTCGGGAAGGCACCTGGCTAAGCGGCACCAGTTCGCCGGTACGTTGGTGCTGCCACTGGTTGCGGGCATTCAGCCAGTATAGGTCAAGGTAGTTGCTGCTGAAATCACTGAGGTACAGATTAAGCGTATCGGAACCTGTATTTCTGAGCCGCATCCGAAGCCAGTATACGTGCGCGCGCCGGGTTGGGTCGAAGAAAGGTTCTACACGAAACGCATTACTCTGCCGTACCTGCTCAAACGTCAGCTCCCCACGGGCATCTTCAAGCACCTGAATGTGGGTTGTATCGGGCGTTTGTACGGAGTCGGGGTAGATCGGAAAAACGGGAGGCAAACCCGTCTGGGCAACAGTTGAAAACAGAATGCCGAGCCAAAAAAAAAGCACTAAACAGCCGTTTTTCATAGGTCATCAGGTGTGTTGAAGACATACCGTGTCAATACCTTTAAAAACCAACCTTTAACGCTTCCTGGCGCTCACCGGATACCGTCTGCTCATCGAGGTTGAAAATATCAGCCAGGGTCATGGGTTGATCAGTCCGATGATCGACTCCTAGATGAGTGAGCAGATTATTTGCTTTAGTGGGTGACAGCTTCCCGAACGCATAGTCGACCATAAGACGACCTTTCCGAAGCAACGCTTTGTCTAACAGATGCTTACTGGCGTTGAAGGTAGCGATCACCTGAATATGCATGCAATCGGCCAGCAGACCATCCGTTAGGTTGAGGATGTTGGAAACGCTGTTGGTATCGCCCCCGGCTTCGCGCGATTGCAGGATTCGTTCAGCATCTTCGATAATGAGTACCGACTCTTTATTATCCAGCAGGAACGGAATAATCTCGGGAGAAGTCAGGTAGTTGGTCATGTAAGGCGGCAGAATGAGCATGTCCTTCTTGACCAGCGAACTGAGGTGTTTAATATAAGTTGTTTTGCCGGTTCCAGGCTCACCATGCAGGAGAATAAGGCCCTTACTTTTGGGCTGTGCCAGCAACGTTACCAGGCGTTCGTGAACAACAGGAAAATCGTCGTTGTAATGCAGATCAATGTCGATGTCGGGCGGCAAAATCTCGACTCGTTCGGTGTGCAGCCCTCCCAGCCCACTCTGAATCAGATAGATATGCGTCTGATTGTCTTCATGTACGTATTTATGTTCCTGAAACCCCTCCAGCAGCCTTTTGGCCGAAGCTTCATCGCGGTAGTAGCCGTAAAGCCGGAAAAAGCGGTCACCTACAAATTCGGCTTTCAACACCAGCCCTTCGTCGTGCTGATAGACCCGTTCGATAGTATGCCAGCCTTCGTCATTAATGCGTGTCGACTGGTTGATCAGCACAAACCCCCGGCTATCCAGCAATGGCTGAGCGGAGGGCTTAAAATCATCATTAAAATGAATGTAGTTCGGGTAGCTCCCAAATGTCTGGACAAAGTGAGGAGCCAGCGGGAACTCACGGTCGAGGTCGCTGGGGATGTATAGATTTTGAATAATAGCTTGGCTGGGCATACGACTGTTGGCCGACAGATAGCGCAACATGTCAGCCCTGGAAAGATCGTCGTGCGATTTCAAGCGGGCGTTGAGTTACGTTTCTTTGGGGCTAAGTTATTAATTATTTTCAGTTTACGTTAAGAACTGTTTCCAGTCCTAAACTAATAGGTAAACTTCAGCGAGTTTGGTGAGAAGCGCAACATAATTTCGTGTACGCTTTTTTGATCAAACTGCATGGCGTTAGGGCTTTCGGGGGTTTGTGAATAAAAAGTGTAGCCCAGCCGAATGGCTTTGGTCAGCTGATATTCGGCAAATGCCTGGATATAGTTCGTTTGGATCAGTCCGGGGCTGTTTTGCCGATACGACAGGCCAAGGCCGATTTCTTCATTAAACCAGGCCCGCAGGTTGATATCTACCCCCAACGGGCGATCCGCCATTTTGGAGATGAGTACGGAGGGTATCAGTACGGTACCTTCATCCACCTCAATGGGAACTCCCGCCTGAATCATAACCGGCCTAATGCTCTTGTATAGAGAACGTCCCGTTGCGTCGGTTAGTTGCCCGCCCAGTTCGGGGGCAGAAACACCGGCAAAAAACCGGTCGGACTGGTAGTACAGACCAACGCCCACACTGGCAACAGCGCGATTTATACTGGCTGCCGTTGTTACATCGAATACCGGCACTACATTGACGCCACCCTGCACACCAATGGATAGTTTGGCCAGAGCTGGCAGGTTGAAACGGTAGGCAACGCTCCCATAAACGCCCGTTGTGGCAAACAGCCCCATCCGGTCATTTAAGGCCTGAAATCCTAGTCCAACACGCCCGTTAGCGATGGCTCCATCGGCCGAGACACTCTGTGTTACGGGTGCATACCGTACACTGATCCATTTACGCCGGAGAAAAGCGCTTAGATTAAAGGATTCACGACTGCCCGCATAGGCCGGATTTATGCTCAGCGGGTTCTGCAAATACTGAGAAAAAAGTACTTCTTTCTGAGCCTGAGCCCGATGCCCTGTCAGTACTAGTGAACTACCAATCAGCAGAACAATAAAGGAATGATACGGAATAAAACGCATAGGTACCGTAAAGGTAAACATCATATCAACAGGGTAACGCTAAAAATCTAAAACGCCAGACATCCCGTTTAGGTACAGGACATTTGGCGTTTTAACGCAGAAGGCTCCACCATTCAGAAATATTATTCCAGTTTCAAGATTTTGATTTCTGTCCGGCGATTCTTCTGATGGTCTTCCTCAGAACAGCCAACTCCGTCTTTGCATTTATTGAGCAACTGACTCTCCCCATAGCCCTTAGCTATCATCCGTTTCATGGCGACCCCTTTGGATTTCAGGTACGCAACAGCCGACTTTGCCCGGTTGCCCGACAATGTTTTGTTATACACAGCCGTTGCCCGGCTATCGGTATGTGATCGCATCTCGATGATCATGGCCGGATATTTGATGAGCAGTTTCACTACTTTATCGAGTTCAACGGCGGCATCGGGACGTATCACCGCCTTGTTGAGGTCGTAGTAAATGTTATCGATGGAGATGATGTCTCCTTTCTTAAACATTGTTACATCGGTGGTACCAACGCCATCTTTTGAAATATGTCCTCCCAAGGTTCCCATATTATTTTTTATGGCTTCGATGGAGTAGTCGCATCCGGCCTGTATCATAAACGTATAGCTTCCGTCCGGGCCGGTTGTTGTTCGCTGCATCGTGCTGTCACAACTGTTTACCAACATTACATTCACCCCGGCAATGGGCAATTTACCTGCCTGGGTTGTTACGCGTCCCTTCAGTTCAGAGGCCGTGCGTCTGGCAACTTCCGGCTTGTCGAGCAGGATTTCCAGATGGGTTGGATGATCGTCGGAAAGATCTCTGGTCGAGAACCCAACTTTATTGTTAATATAGCCTTTGCGGCTGGCCATAAATTTAAAGTCACTATCCGCATCCAGGCATACGCGAACCAGCCCGTCAGCATCTGTCTTCAGCTCTTTCTGCTTGTTATTATCCGGGCTATCCATGGCAATTAAGGTATTGGCAAGGGGTTCTTTTGACCTGGCATCCACTACACTCACGGTCAATTCGCGGCATGGGTAGAGTGACCCTTCTCGGGTAAACCGGTACACATCATCATCAGCCCCGCCGTTTTTGCGGTTGCTGCTAAAATAACCGCTGTTCCGTTCTCCATCGGTCACAATGCCGAAGTCATCTTTGGCCGAATTGATCGGCTCTCCCAGATTACGAACAACTTTGCCCTGCTGCCCATCAGCCGTTAGCTGTGCGTAGAAAATATCCAGACCACCCAGTCCGGCACGTCCGTCGGACGAGAAGTAGATATTCCCTTTTTCATCCGCAAACGGGAATAGTTCATTTCCCTTGGAGTTAACGTCTTTACCCAGATTGATCGGTTTCCCCCACTTTCCATCTGCCCATCTGGACACATAAATATCAGTGCCTCCCAAACCGCCGGGCCGGTCGGACGAGAAGTAGAGCAGTTTATCATCTTTTGATAAAGCAGGATGTCCTGTCGAGAACTCATCGCTGTTAAAGGGCAGTTCTTCGGCCTCACTCCAGATTCCGTTCGTTTGCGTGGCGGTGTACAGTTTGAGTTTGTTCACTCCATCCGTGCTTTCCCGGTATTGCCCTTCGTTGTAGTTATTGCGCGTGAATATTACCCGTGAACCATCTTTTGTAAACGTGGCAGGTCCTTCGTGGTATTTGGTATTGAGGGTACGGCTAAACCGATCCGATTCACTAATGGGCTGATCTTCATAACCCATACTAATGTTGTTATCACCAAAAAAACCAACTGTACGGGAATCATTGGCGGTTGGTGCCGTGTAATCGTCGCGGCCAAGTCGGCGGATCAGGCGGCTGCGGGCGGCTTTAACCGCCGACGAACTACCGCCGAGACTCGATGATTTTGAAGCTTGTATCGTTTTCAGATCTGGGAGATAATATAAATCCAGGAAAGGGGTATTGTTCCATTTGAACACCCGCTTTACGCCATTACCGGCGTTGCCCGCTGATACAAATACCAGCCCGTCTTTATAGAGTATCGGGCTAAATTCAGCATTTCGAGTGTTCAGGGTCAGGAATTCAACTTTATAGCTACCAGCATTTCGGGTGAGGGCGCTAACATCGCGGTAGAGATCGGAAAATGAAGCGCTTCGCTTGTCACTTGCCTGTACGCTGCCGTACTTATCATAGGCTTCCTGAGCTTCGCGGTATTTCCCATTGGTAGCCAGCGCCTGGGCATAGTATAAATAGAATTTTGCGAAATCGGGCGGAAGCGTACTCTTATTGATGAGGTCGCGATATACTCGCTCGGCATTTGGTGTGTCGCGCATCTGTTGATAACTATAGCCTAATTTGGCTTTAGCATCCCTTAACTCTACTTCCGACAGGCCACCGGGTTTGGCCAGTGCCTGTTCATATAATTCAATGGCACTGGCATAGGCTAACCGATCGAATTGCTGGTTAGCTCTTTGGGTTAGCGACTGGGCCCTCAATGGACTCACGAGTACCCAGGTTAGTAGAAGCACAGAAAAAATACGTATCATACAGTATAAAATGTTGAGAGCCACACAAAAAATGAAACGACATGTCACCGACCAACGAACGGGAGTCTACTTTTTTGACAAGCAAATACTACGCCGAAAATGCTATATACAGAGCGATAATAATCCATTATACCCGCTGATTATGAAGCATTAAAAAACACAATGGTGGAACAGGGAGGCAGTCATGTGACTGCCTCCCTGTTCCACCATTGTGCCAAAATCTTACATCACCGGGCTACTAGTGTCCGATTAGAAATAGCGCGGTGTCAGGATGCGGTTCTTACCAAATCCGAGTTCGTATCGGATCATAATCTCGTGCGAACTGGGGGCTACACTTTGCAGGTTGCTCATTGTGCGGTCGTACGCGTAGCCAAACCGAAACTGGTCGGTCAACTGCACCTCCAGAAGGCCAACAACCGCATCGGTCGTATACTTCGTCCAGGTAGAGAATTGATTCCGGCGAACAGACGCACCTATAGCGATTCGGTCAGCGAACCAGAAGTTGATGTTGGCATCGAAACCCAGCGGGGCACCTTCTGCATACTTCGCTAGAAACGAGGGCTTCATCTTTACAACAGGGCTGATACCCACCACAAACCCGGCAGCCAGATAGGCGTGGCGGGCCTGTACTGACCGGTATTCGCCTACATTGTATTCGCTCAGCTTGTTTTTGATCAGGCGGGGTACCGATATACTCAGGTACGACCGGTCGTTGCTCAGGTAAATGCCCGTACCGAAGTTCGGCAGCATCTTCGAGATGTTGGTGGCAAAAGCCGGGTCAATCTGGTTATCGGGCGATGTTCGTACATCTGTAAGGTTGGCCTGATAGCTCGACGCACCCGCCTGTAAACCCAGCGCCAGTGTGCTTTTGGTCCCCACCTTTATACGAAAGGCGTAGGAAGCAAACGCGCCGGTTTCCTGAATAACGCCCACTTTGTCGCCGTAAAGCTGCAAGCCAACACCAACGCGCTCATTGTTAAGAGGCATATCGGCCGTAAACGTCGCCGTTTGCGGAGCCCCCGGCAAACCAGTCCACTGGTTCCGGTAGAGGGCCGACATGCTTAGTACATCCCGGCTGCCGGCATAGGCCGGGTTAATGGCCGTCATGTTAAACATGTATTGCGAGAACATCTTGTCCTGCTGCGCCCGGACCTGGCCGCTACCGACCCCGAGGATCAGTAGCAGCACAAATGCCCACTGTTTAGTTGAAAACTTGTTTGACATCGGTATTAGCGGTTAATCGTCATGTATCGTACAAACTTGCGTCCGTCGCTGGTATTGATTACATAGTAGTACGTTCCATCGGGTACGCCATTCGCATCCGAATTGAGGGCAATACCCGTGTTTGGCTTACCGTCCCAATCGTTGTGATAATCGTCATTTTTATAGACCAGATGGCCCCAGCGGTTATACACTTCCAAGCTAACCGTTAGACCGGCCACACCCCGAATTACGAACAGATCGTTGATGCCGTCACCGTTTGGCGAGAAGCCTTCCGGTATGAAGAGCGAGAGGAACGTTGGCCGCAGATTAAGCGGAGTCGCTTCGCGCTCGTTGGAATCGGTCGGGTTACCATTACCATTAAGGTCAGGATTCAAGCCGCTCGTCGAGACGTCGCTCACTGTACCTGTTTTGGCAGTAGCCGTAGCATAAGCCGTATTCAGGAAGGTAGTCGTGCTACCGTTGCTGAGGACATTGATGACCAGCAGGAGTGTATCTGTTTTCCCAACGGCCAGCACACTGGTGCTGTCACCCAGAACGAGAACAGGATCGGAACCACCATTAAAGTTCGGGTTCAGTTTTAATGCACTACCAGTAGACGTTGTAAATGCGGGTTTAACAACCTTGTACGTCGCTCCGGTCTTCGCATTGAAGACATTAGCCAGTGTGTCCGTAATGCTTACGTTCTTCAACACATCCGGGCCATAGTTCTTCACCACAATCTGGTACGTCACATTCACGCTGCCATCTGTCTGCTGAGCGGTATCGCGTACGGCCATTGCCAAACCGATGTACGATGTGGTCGATGACCCGTTCAGCGCAATTGGCGTTGGCTGGCTGTTGTTGCGTGGATCAAGGTCATTGTCGGGATCGTCATTTGTACCGGCCGTCGACATATCCTGTACCACTTCGTTGGCGGGTGTCAGGGCGGAGGCATCCGCTTTGTTGAAGAAGGTCAACGAATCGGCATTCCGTACATCAACCCGAACGGTAAAGCTCAGATAGCTCTTGGCACCTACAGCCAGTGTACTTACCGAATCGACCAGCATCCTGGTAACCAATCCCTGCCCGGTATAGGCCGGGTTGACAACCACCGTACCTGCACCTGTGCTCGTCACGGAAACCTGGTTGCTAACAATCAGGGCGCCATGGCCGAAGGTCTGAGACAGGTTATCGATCACCTGTACTTTTTTCAGCGGAACACTACCCAGGTTACTGATCGTGATGGTATACGGGATGTCGTATACACCGGTCGAAACCAGCATCGGTATACCTACTGACTTCGCTACACCAAGCAAGCCTTTCGGCAGATCGAAGCGAACCGTTGTGGCGGTTGAACCAGCCGGTGCCGGGTTGAATCCGCTATTCGAGATGTCTTTAACAACCAGACTCGAATCGGGCGAATGACCAACCACCGTTGCACTGGAATAGAATGGGCCGTAATTACCGTTGGTCTTGATGTTCACGGTAATCAGCACGGTATCCTGCACGCCAACACCCAGTTGACTGGCACTCGTCAGAATTGTGGGCTGACTGTTTCCGTTGAAGTTCGCGTTGACAACCAGCGTACTTCCGGTGCTCACAACGGGTGCACCTACCACGCTGTACGAAACCGGCGCGGAGAACGTGCGAATCAGGCTATCCGTGAGTACAACACCTTTCAGGGCTACATCACCGAAGTTCTTGAGTGTCGCCTTGTAAGTTACGTTGTACGAGCTATCGGGCTGCTGCTGTACCTTGATGACAGCCAGTGCCAGACCAAGACTTGCGCCTTTAAGCTGACCCGCGTTCAGGGTGAAGCTGGATACTACCGAGTTGTTTGCCGGGTTACCGTCATTGTCGGGGTCAGCATCGCCACCATTTGTCGACACGTCCGATACGGCGGTCACACTGTTCATTGCTGATACATTGGCAACGTTACGGAATATCTTCGTGGTGTCGCCCTTCATACGTTTTACCGTAAGATCTAGTTTGAACGACTGCGAAGCACCCGCCAGCAGATAACTGGCCGGAGCGGTCATTGTCTTGTTGCTACCCTGGCCTGTGAAGGCTGGATTTACAACGAGCGTAGCGCCGGTGTTTAGCAAGGTCACTTTGGCAGACGTCACCTGATTGGGAGCGAAGACACTAGCCAGATCATCGTTTACGACTACGTTACGCAGGGTATCGTCGCCAAAGTTCGTCACGACGAAGCTGTACGAGACTTTGATGAGTGAATCACCAACGGCCAGTGGCTGTCCGAGTACCGCTTTCGCCAGACCCACCAGACTTGCCCTGTGCAACGATGTATCTTTCACCGTAACACTTGAACTGTTGTTAGCCAGATTAGGGTCCCTGTTGTCGAGATAGGTGATCTCAGCTTTGTTGACCACGTCCTTACCTTTCAAGGTGATGCGTGCGCTAAAGACGATGTCTGTAGACTGACCCGCTTTCAGGCTATCGATCCGCTTGGTGATCACGCCATTCGACACCGTATAGGCTGATGTCGGCGCGGGCAGTAACTCCATTCCTTTCGGTAATACGTCACGAACATGGATGTTCTTAGCCGTATACTTACCATTATTGGTCACTTTGAGGGTGTACACAACAGGCGCGCCATTCTTCACAAAAGCGGTGTTGGCCGTCTTCGCAATGCTAACGTCGGTAGCCAGGGTATCGGTAGCACAATTGAAGACCTTAACGACCACTTTAGCCGGTGGACTCAGGCAACCGGTTGGACCTTTCTCCACAATCCAGTAGGTGCCTTCGCATACAGAATCCGGACGAACCACGATGTTGGATGTGACGCACTCGCAGATTCGATATATGTAGGAGTTACCTGATCCTTGGGACGTTAACGCTTTTGTCAGATCGACAATTTTCGACGGGCAGGTATTGCGCAGGTCAGTCACCAAGGGCGGCATAACAGGCTCAGCCACTTTCACGACCACATTGTCCGATTTAACGGAGCTACAGCCTTTGGCGTCAAACAACTGCACGTTGTATGATCCGCTGGTCTTCACTACAATCGTCTGCGTCGTTGCGTTGGTGCTCCATCTGTACCCTGCGGCACCAGCAGGCGCTTTTAAGGTTACAGAGTCGCCGTAGCACAGGTTCGTTGCACCCACCACCGTTATGACCGGAATCGATTTTATGCCGTCAATTGTCAGCAGCATATTGTCCGTAGCCACCGGGCAGTTGGCATTATCAGTTCGTACCGTCAGGGTCAGTGTTACTTTACCCGACAGGATATCCTCAGCACTTGCCGTATAGATGGCATTGAGCGCGTACGAATTATTGAACGAACCGCTACCACTGGTGGTCCAGTGAGCAGTTTTAGCCGCACCGCCCATAACACCATTCAGCTGATACGTCTTTGTGGCACAGATACTCGCGTCGACACCTGCATTTGCCGTTGCCGGGTTCTGCGTGTCGCAGGGTTTAGGCTCCTCGCAGATATTGACCTGCACATGAACTGCAACCGGCAGGCTTACACAACCATTGGTTGTCCGCTCAACAACATAGTATGTACCGGTACCAACAGTCGCCGGATTAGCTACTTTGGCATCGCTGCTCAGTGACGTGTTGGTATAGTATTCGAACAGACCACCCGTTGTGGCAGGTCTGCTGGTTACGGCAGTAGCCAGATCGACCGTCTTGAACGGACAGGTGTTCGTTTTATCGACAACAACCGGCTGCGGCACTTTCGTTAATACCGTTACCGAAATGGTGTTCGATGGTACGCTCTTGCACTGATTCGAGTTGCAGCACTGTGCCGTAAATAGAGCGGAGCTGGCTGGCAGTATCGTAATCGATTGACCAACCTGGTTGTTCGACCAGACTACGTAGCTATTCGGGCTACAGCCTTCAGCAACCAGGGTTACTGGTGCGCCGAAGCAGGCCGTAACGTTATTGGTAGACCCGGCAACCGTAATAGTCGGTGCCGCCGGCGTGCCTACCTTGATCGTCGTGTACGCAGACCAATCGCCCAGGCAATCGCCCACTTTACAACGTACACGGTAGCTTACGTCGGCTGTTGGTGTGATAGTCAGTGTGTTACCAACCGTTTTATTATCCGACCAGATGTAGCTGCCGCCTGCACAACCCGTGGCCGTCAATGAAACCGTTTCGCTGACACAAACAGCAGCTGCGTTGCTGACAATAATCGGAATGGCGGGCGTAGCGACTTCAACATCAATGTCATCCGACGATTTGCTGGTACAGCCGTCAATCGTACAGGTTGCCATCAGCCATATAGTGCTATAGGCTGTCTTCTGGATGGTTTTTCCAACTGATCCGTCAGACCAGATAACGACGCCACCCTCGCAACCGCTGGCGGTGAGTGTTACTGTACTGCCGTAGCAAACAGTTTTCGATGCCGTTGTCGACAAGACAGGAGGTTCTATCACCTTCACCTTGACAGGTGCACCGGCGACATCGAGCGCAGCGCACTTGTTACCGATCAGCAACAGCACTTCAGCCGCCGTAGTGATACCTGGTTTCACCACCGATAGATCGAGGTAATTCTTATCTCCAGCCTGAGCCTTGTAGACCAGCGTATGGATGGTATACTCACCTGCGTCAGACGATACGCTGAACCGTGGCGTTGCACTGGTCTGCTGAATAACCTTCTGGGCTCCTTTCGTCAATACATAAAGAACCGAGTAGCCAGCCGGTTGTACCAGTCCACCACCGGGCGAAGCGGATACCGTTACCGTTGTGCTTGATCCGCCACAGACAATGCTGTTTGTGGCAACCAGCGTTCCAGCTTTCGCTACACAATTGCCTGGATTGATCACAACCGTCACCGATGGTTCACTGAGACAGCTATGGAATTTACACTGCGCATAGTAGGTCTGTATGCCTTCCGGCCGCACCACAATGACGGTGCCTTTGTTATTTCCATTAATGTCGTTAGCCGACCAGATCACTTCGCCATTACAGCCAGTGGCCGTTAGTGTAACCGTTTCACCCGGTGCAACCGTCGTTGCCGATGCGGTAACCGTTGGTACAGCTACCGGAATTACGGTAATGGTATACTGTTTCGACGTTTCACTGGTGCAGATTCCGTTAGTACAGAAGACGGAGTACGATGTAGTGACCTTTGGCGAAACAACGATGCTGCCGGTTGTAGCCGTTGTGCTGCTCCAGCGTGGCGTACCCAGACAGTTGTTGACCGTCAGCGTTACCGTTTCACCCGGACAAATGGTATCCGTTGAGCAGGTTATGATTGGTACTGGTGCTGGTGTTACGTTAATCGTAATCACGTTCGACTTGCCCGATCCGCAGGCATTTGGTCCGGTCGGAATGCACATCGCGTAGAATTCACGGTAGTTTGGCGTTACCGTCACCTGAGCGACTGCACCCGTCTGGCCGTCAGACCATTTCACCGTGCCACCCGTGCAACCGGTAGCCGTTAGCGATACTATGCCACCACTACAGATTGACAGAGAAGAGGCTGCAATGACCGGAGCCGGAACCGTTGAGGTGCTTACGGTTACACGAACCTTGTTCGACGCTTCACTCTCGCAGGACGACCCAATTTGACAGGTCGCATAGTACGTTGCCGTTGCAGTTGGGAAGATGTCGATGCTGGCACCGGTTTTTGCTACGCCGTCCAGGCCGTACCACTTCACCGTACCTGTGCAGCCTTTGGCCGTTAGGGTGAGTTTGTTCCCGCTACAGATTGTGGTGCTGCTTACCGAGATAATCGGGGCCGTTGGCGTTATAACGGTAATATTAACCGTATTCGACGGCTTGCTCTGGCAAGTCTTCAATTCACACCAGGCGAAGTAGCTGCTGTTTGCTGTTGGGTTCACGACAATGCTCGGACCCGTCTGATTGGCGACACTCCACTTAACGGTCCCGTTACAGTTGGTCGCCGTCAGGGTAACAGCACCTTTTACACAAACGGTGTCGGTGCTGGCAGTTACCGTTGGCACAGTCGGAGCGATAACATTAATTGTGTACACAGCCGATGGTCTGCTTACGCAGCCGCCGTCTGTTTTACAATAAACAGAATAGCTGTTATTACCAATGGTTGGCGTAACAATGATGCTGCCGGTTGTAGCCGTTGTATTGCTCCAGTACGGTGTGCCAACGCAATTTCCAACCGTTAAGGTTACAGTTTCGCCTGGGCAAACAACCGTTGTACTGCCTACAATCGTTGGTGTTGGCAAATCCGTTGTGACATTGATCGTTTTCGTTGCCGGGCTACTTGGGCAGCTACCGATCACACACTCGGCGGTGTAGGTCGTTTTGTTATAAGGCGTAACTACGATTGATGTTCCGGTCTGTGTTTGATCCGACCAAACGATCGTTCCACCTACGCAGCCTGAAGCGGTCAGCGTAACGGACGTGCCTGGGCAAACATTATCAGCACTGGCGGTAATGACCGGCACCTTCGGCTCAAGAACGGTTACCGTGATGGCATTCGATGCAGCACTCGTACAGGCACCTACCACGCAGCTTGCGGTGTAGATTGTTGTTACGCTCGGCGCTACAACAAGCACATCACCCGTTTTACCATTCGACCACAGCACCGACCCACCTTCACATCCTTTTGCGGTCAGGGTAGTTGTTCCACCTTTGCAGATCTCGGTGATTACACAAGCCAGCGTTGGTGGTTGAATCGAACAGGGAACAACCGGAATCGTTACCGATGAGGTGTCGTTCTTCGTGTACTTCGGATCATTGTCCGGGCTGCTCACAATGGCCGTATTCGTAATTGAACCTGTAGCGTTGATGGTGGCTTCTATCAGTAAACTACGGTTGGCTTTAGAGGCCATCGTACCAATGGTCCATATGCCCGTTGCGGCATTATATTGGCCAACGGGTGTCGCGCTCACGAACGTCAATGTAGCAGGCAACATATCCGTTACCTTCACACTGTTGGCGGTTACCGGACCGTTGTTCGTTACAGTGATTGCGTAGGTAATTTTCTGCCCAACGCTATATGTACCAGGCGTTACCACTTCTTTTAGCACACCCAGGTCGGTCAGGCAGGGACCTACAGTAACCGTCAATGAGGTGCGCGGGCTAACACAACCGGCGCTGGATAAGGCTTCGGCCATGTACACGAGAGCCCCTGCCTTTGTAGGCGTAACGACGAGTTTCTCTCCACTCTGGGTCGTACCAATCAGCTTACCATCCTGGTCGTACCAGTTGATTCTACTTCCTGGCGCAAAGGCGACCAGTTTCGTACTGCTTCCCTGGCAAACCAAAGCATCCTCGGCAGCTACGTTCACAGGTGCCGCCGGCCGTTTGTTGATTTGCGCAATCAATGAGCTGGAAGACGCCTGGCAAATCCCCCCCGGCCCATCCGGGTCGTTGGTGGTTGCAGTAAGTACGACGTTGCCGGTGGCGATGTCGGCCGCGGATGGGGTATAGGTTGTCGACAGGCTGGTTGGGTTACTAAATGTACCCGTGCCATTTGTTGACCAAACGACACTCGTTGCCGAGCCGGAGAGTACCGCTTTGAGCGGAACGACATCGCCAGAGCATATCGCTACACCTGGACCCACATTCACACCTGCCACACTCTGGCATTCGCAGTTATTGATTTGAACGGTCAGCACCGCCGGATTACTGTAGCAGCTTCCAGATTTAGCATATAGGTAGTATTTGCCAGCGCCAACAGCCGTCAGGTTTGTTACGCGGGTAGTTGCCGAGCGTTCCAGGCTCGTGTAATACTCGTATACAAATCCGGAGTTGTAGTTCTCCAGCTGAATCTTCGTTAGATCGACCGTTTTCGATGGGCATGTATTGGTAATATTACCCAGATAAATTGGTGTTGGTATGGTCGTAACCGTTACCACAACCGGTCGGCGGGCGCTCTTACAGCCATCCGCTGTTACCGCTTCAACGTAATAGACGGTCGTTGTGGTTGGATTGACTGAAATACCTACCCCACTTTCGACGGTTGCAAAAGCGGTTCCGTCATAAGGTGTCAAGTACCAGTTGAGTTTGGCGCGTGGCACTGAAGTCGACGCTATTAGCGTGGTTGACTCACCGTTACAGATCGACACATCGTTCGATACAACCAGGTTAAAGTTGACCGGGCATGTCGGGAAGAACCCAGCATCCAGCGTTGTATTATTTTCACCAGCGGCTAGCGTTACCGACTCAGTACGGCCCGTGACCGGATTGATGTCAGAATCTTTGGTACCATCAGAACCCTGCTTTGCCAGTGTTGCCGTAAAACCGGAAGGAGCCGTGAAGCCAACGGAGTAGCTCAGACTGCTGCCCGGTGTTAAACCCGTGAAGGAGTATAAGCCGCTGGAGTTAGTCAGGGTTGTTAATGAAGAGACACCATTAACATACAAGGTAACCACTACGCCGGGTATACCCGGCTCGCCCGGCTGCTGAATGCCGTCTTTGTTCGTATCCTCAAAGACAAAATCACCCAACGAAGCTGTCGGTATGAAATAACCGGCATCGACGGTCGGATTATTACGAGCGGTACTTGATGTTGGCTGGCTTGTATCAATCGTATAAACACCCGTAAATCCATTTACACCGGCGTCGCTGTCCAGCGCATCCGATACACCAACCGCATTTGCCGTTGTCGACTCATACCCGGTGGGCGCGATAAAACGGACAACATAACTACCATCCGTTAAACTATCGAACAGGTATTTACCGCCACCAGCGGTAACGGTCGAATCCAGTTTGGTTGTTCCAAGCTGGTCGTATAGATAAACTTTTACACCATTAATTCCAGTCTCGCCCGTATCCTGAGCCCCATTTTTGTTGGCGTCAATAAATACGTAATCGCCCAGGCTACCATAAGGACCCTGTAATACCTTAATATCACAGCAATTGGTGGCGGGACATCCGGAACGGTAGGTTACAAACCGGTATACTCCCGGACTTTTGATCGTTAGGGATTTATCGCTGTTAACTTCAGCCAATAAGGTCGATACAGCCGTTGGAACGATTGCCTTATCATTACGGTACCATACAATCTCGTCATAACCAGTTGGAATCGTTACCGTATATTCATCACCGGCATACCAAAGGATAGGGACTGAAAAGCAGACAGCGTCGAAATCGTCTTCCGTTAGACTCTGATTATTAGGAATCGAATTAGTATCGGTCTGGCCCGCTCCGGCAACTTCAGCCGTGTTAAACCAAACACCCCGTTCATTGACTGTCGCTTTCAGGATCATCACCGCAGAATCGCCCGGCGCAATGGACGCGATGTTCCAAAGACCCGTAACGACCGTAGCCGACACAACGGAATTGAAGGTAGCCGTACCACGAAGCGTGGTTGCCGAGTTGGGGACATACGTTACGCCCCCAATCGGCAATTCGTCTTTGACCAAGACATTAGTAGCCGTTGCTAAGCCTGGTGCGTTCGCTACTACGACTGTGTACGTCACGATATCGCCAATGGCCGGACTTTGGTTGCTAATCGTCTTGTGCAACCGCAGATTTATTTTTGCGGGAGTTTGTGCCTGTGCGGGCGCAATAGCCAGCCACAGAAACAACAGGGTTAACACAGAATAGGCACCCTTCAGAAAAGACATGTCGTGCGTATAGTTGACGAAAAGGGCCAGCAGCTCAGTAAAGCGGCTGACTCCTGCCGACTTTGCCGGTGACGGCCCTCCACCCGAGTCGGATACCGCCTTCGGAATATCTTTACCAAACGACTCTAATAGTATAATTTGCTCATTCATTGGATGTTGTGCAAAATTAGTAGGAGCTTTTTGTAACTGTTGGTTTACGAAACCAGAGAGACTCAAACCGCCTATATCAGGTGGTTCGCCAACAGACCCGGCAAAGCCCTCAACAAGTCGTCGGGTTTCTGAATAGTTAGCCGATTCGTGCATCGGCGATGAGTGGCCCGTTAACAAACGTGCAGCCTTTTTAACGGGTATGAGAAGCCCGTAGTAAAACTCCAGAAAGAAGCCAATGAACCGTCCGGTTAGACTATACGTCTTATCCTGTTTGCCAGCCGTGAGTTTCGAAAGGTTGGTATGTAGTGTAGATATTTCTTCCATCAGCAACTCTTTTTGGGACGGTTTAGTAGTAGCGAATTGACGCAGAAGAGTGTGCTAACTCAGACCAGTGGACCCATGATTAGTCACGGCTCACCTATTCCATTCATCAATGGCTCTTTTGCTTCCTTATAATTCAACTAAAACTATGCCAAACCACACTTGCTCCTGTTGAAGTCAGACGCTCAGAAAAATCAACATTCTAATTATCAGCTAGTTACAATCAGCACCTTTAACCGCTGTAACAGCTTAGCCTAGGTTCGCTCAGTGGGGGTTATTGGGAGATGAGTGATAAACCTAGCGGTAAAGGGTTAGCGAAAACTGTGCCAAGTGTAAATAGACCGGGCATATTTGGTTTACTTATTTGGATACTCTGTCGACGAAGGAAGAGATAATTTTTCTACAACAGGTTTTGTAACGCTTCCAACAGGAGGTTTAATAGTGGCTCGTCAGGAGCCTATTCGCCGTTGGACTAACCGGAAGCAGACTTCTGCATAAGGAGGTTGTGAAAGACGGGTTCGAACGGCTACGGCTATACGGGCATGTACCACATAAAAAAAGCCGCCCCCTAAGGAGCGGCCATATTAAGATGTTATAAATCTATTTTGCTTAAAAATCGTAACCTAGGGTCAGGTAAGGTATAGGCTTGCCCACCGTTTTGTCTTCAAGACCCCAAGCATAGTCAAACTTCACAAAGTAGCCGAAAATCATAGTCCGAACACCGGCTCCATAGCCAATAAGAAACGGATTTTTGAAATTCGTAACCGTTGCTCTGAATGGTATGTTCCCGCCACCAACTATCTCCGTGTTAAGGCTGTTCTGCTGGCTGAATGGACCACTTCCGGTCCAGGCCGTGCCAATATCCGTAAAGGCTACCAACTGTAAATTCCGGAGGAAGTTAGACGTGATATTGCCTCTGTATAAATAGCGAACTAACGGCAAACGAAGTTCGGCGTTAAACAGCATATAGCTGTTGCCCGTTAACTTACCCTGATTAAACCCACGTAGAGGAGCCGCAAAATCCAGGAAGAAAACGTCCCGATAGTCGTATGGAATTTCATTTTGCGTAGCATTCGGAATCAGCAGCGGATTTGACGCAATCGGCTCTTTCTGACCGCCAACCCAGTTTTCCATGCCACCGAGTGTACTTTTCTTTGGGGCGGCACCACCCGACTGACTGAAGGCAAAACGGGTAGCCAGGATTAAGTCGCGGTGCAGGCGCTGGTAGTGGCGTAAATCCAGCGAGAGCCGTCGAAACCCTTCTGATTTACCCCGCAACCCGGCATACTCTTCAAACCGAAGTTTAGCTTTTGTGCCCACGATCATGTTCATCCCGTTTACGTTTGTATTGTCGAAGACAAATTCACCCCGTAAGCCAGCATAATCGGATACGCGGTCTGGCTCGGCAAAAGAAGACAGGTCAATCAACCGGGTAATTGCATAAAATGGTGATACTGTGAACCGGCTGTTCACCGAAATAGGATAGGAAGCTGACAAGGCAACCCGGTTATACCTATACTTCTGCAGAATCCCTGCTCCATCTACAAACAAAGTCTGGCGGTCGACCCGAGCCCCGAAATCAATAAGATGAGTGAGGTTTGTGTATTCCGCAAACAGATCGCTGTTCCGTAAGGTGTTGGTCAAACTGATAAATCCACCCGCGCGCAGTACGTGGTTCTCCAGCAAGTCGGTTAGGGTCACTTCCTGTGCGTATCCGAATCCCTTTATAGGGTCCACGCGCCAGTTAGAAGGGGCTTCATTTACACCGAATGTTGCTTTATAGTCGAACGGTCCACGGATCGTAATGTTCTCGCGACGTCGGTTTCGGGGAGGGGCCGTAGTTAAGCCGGGTGATACCCCAACAGTTGAACGGCGCTGTCGAAACTCAGCGGCTTTAACTACTTCGGGATCAAACTGGTAGTTGTCTGTGTCTACTTCGCCGGGTTCGAGTGCTAGTTTAGGTGTGTACAATAGAGCACCTGCCGCTGTGCGGCCCGCCGAACTTGAGTCGGCCGTCGTTCGTTTTGGCACGGAGGCCGTATCGGTTTTAGCCTGAGCGGCTCTGGGTGCGTTCGAAGCAGCTAGCCGATTGATAGCTACGCTTCGTTGGGTAGGAGGTGCCTGTGCCGTTTGCGACAGATTTAGCTGCGAACGGAATCCTATATACTCATCACCGTTTTTAAGACTGCTATAGACAAACCCGCCATTTCCCGGCTTAAGGTCATACAGCCGAATACTTTCAGGAAAAGCCGTTAACTGGCTTACATTTTTCGATTCGGTTTCGAGCCGGTATAAATTTCGGATGCCGCTGGCGTCATTCAAAAAATAAACGGTTGTTTCACCAGCAGGAATGGGCTGCGTAGCCTGACCCAGCGAGTCCGTTAGTCGTATAAGCGACAAATCGCGGGCACTTCCCTCATGAGAAAACAGGCTCAACTGGTCGCGTATAGTTCGGTAAGAACCTTTGTCCACGCCCAGCGTATCTTGTTGGCGGTTTGAGCTAAAAACTACCTGACGGGCAGTGCGGCCTACAAAAGCCGGATACAGGTCATCGTACAGATCGTTGGTCAATTGCTGATAAGAGCCCCGGTTGATGCTGTATAGGAAGAGGTCATTCTGGCCTTTTCGGTCGGCACTCATAATGAGGCTGCCGCCATCTTCGGAGGCATTCATCCAGACAACCTGCGACAATCCATTTACCTGCCGTTTAAATTGACGTTTGGGTCGCTTTTCGAAATCGCTGTACTGATACAGATTTGTCTTTCCCAGTTCATCGGTCACGACAAGCAGATTGTTATCCCGCTGCCACGCCAGTAAGGGGGTGCTGGTTCGGTTAATTTGCCCATCCAGCCGATAGCCGCCCGTCAGTACGGTATGCCGTTTCCGATTGGTCGTGTTAACGACTTCTACGCTAAACTTCCCATCGCGCAGGAGCGAGTAAGCAATAAATTGTTTATCAGGGCTAAGCTTCAGGCTGATCAATAACGACTTATCGTCTGCCGAACCTACCTTTATCTGAAAATCGTCTGTACTAGCTCGATACGACTGGGTTACGGCATTAGCCATACCGGCATAATATTCACGCCATTCGCGCAGAAAGCGGTTATAGGGAACGCCGAGCGTACTCGAAATGCTATTCTGCTCATTGCGGATAATACGGGTGAGGTTCAGGATATTAGAGACATTATCGCGCCCATACCGCTGAACGATGTAATTCCAGATGGAATGGCCAACCCGTTCGGCATCCGCTCCAGACAAAAGCGAAGGCTTTTTAACCGGCCGGTTTAGGGATATATCCCGCATATAATCGTCCAGTTCGAGGCTGTTTCCCTGGGCAATGTACGACGCGATGCCGGGCATGAACCAGTCGGGAAGTGTTAGCAGAAGTGAACTTTGCAATGCGTCTTTTAGGCTACCGCCATACAACATGTCGTACACGAAAAGCATGGAAATGTCGCGGATAATCTGCTGCCGAAAACTGATCTGATCGCCGGTAAAGGCCAGTTCGACGCGAGATTTGGACAGGTTCTGTTCCCGGCTGCTCAACCCTCCCTGAAGGCCGATGTTACTCTGCGCCATCTCCTCCGGTGAGTTAAACAGAAATATTTTGACCCGATTGTAGGGGGTATAGCCAAGCAACTCCGTTATGCGGTCAAACTCCGACTCGGCATACTGCGCCGTCAGGTTGGCGATTTGGTTGCCATCCTGATAATAATAGATTTCAAAGTTGGCAGTTCGGATAATTTTCCATTCGAAGCTCCGGTACTGCACACGATTTTTCCCAAATCGCTCCAGCGACGGATAGTTTTGTGCCGTAGCCACGCTCAATCCAGCCAGCCACAAGCCTAACATCAGTATGTATTGATTTCGCATAACGGGTATTAAAGACGCTGACTACCGGTTTCCTGTTCAACGTTTACGACAAAACCATTACTCTGGTTTCTGCCCTATTGTTTTAAGTTAAAAACCTTATTCGGAAAACTAATTAACTGCCATGATATAACGAAATGCACCGGTTAATATTCGCTTCCGGGGCCAAATCTTCACCATCTAATAAGTAGCGGGCAAATTCTTCGGACAAATAGGGGGCCAGTGACACGCCCTTAGTGCCCATTCCTCCAAATATTCCCACCGCTGGCCTGCCCGGATGCAACCCGATAAACGGTCGCCGATCTTTAGTTGATGGCCGAATGCCCGCATGTTGAGCCACAACCTGATAAGGCACTTTTAGCACCGCAGCTACCTTCGACTCTAAAAATGCACGACCATCTTCGGATATTTCCCAATCCAGATCGTGCCAACTGTAGGTTGCCCCGATTCGAATCAGGCCGCTTCGGACTGGCAGTATAAATACGCCTTGATTAACTATATTCTTAATAGGATAATCATCGACTAAGGCCGTCAGAATCTGTCCTTTCACAGGATTATAAGGAAGCCAGCCAAATAAAGGATTCTGGCGCGCCTGAACACCATCACAGAATATAACTTTTTTAATCTTAACGCCCTGCCACTCCACATGTTCATCACTGATAGTCAAATCATTGACATGAACAGTCAATTCAAAGTATTGATTTTTACTAATAAAATATCCTTTAATAATTCGCACAAACTCAGTTAAATCCAGCCACCCGGCCTGCGTTACCTCCAAACCACCAAACGGGTTCTCAATAAATGAGCTATATAGCTGATTATCAAAACAATTAGAGACGTATTGACTAATCTCCGGGGCGTCTGTTAGTGCCAGATATTCGGTTTGTTCGGCAAGAGAGCGGAATGGTCGGTAGATGTTTTTTGGATGAAAGAACCGGACACCAAGTTGCTGCTCAATATTGGTGTAGAACTCGTGTAGAAAGGGGAATAACTCATCGGCTTTCCAGGTACGAACCAGTTTGCGACCTGTTAATGGGTTAACCAACCCGGCCGCTACTGCTGATGCCGATGGTAGTGCAGGGTCGTTAGCCAGCAGCACGGAGCAACCGCGCTGGTCCAGTGTCCAGGCCAGTACAGACCCGGCTACTCCCTGCCCTACAATCAAGTAGTCTATAGTCATAGTTGGTAAGTCAGTAAGTCTGATAAGTCAGTAAGTTTGGCAAGTCGGTAAGTGGCTGACGCCAGAGCAAATAGATGCGTCAGCCACTTACTGACTTGGGCGAAGCCGCTTACCGACTTACCAGACTTAGCGACTTATTTGACTTTTTTACGATGAAGTTCGGCCAGCCGCCGGTCGGCCCGTTCGATTACCCAATCGACCTGTTCTTCAATGGTCATGTGCGACGTATCGAGTAGCTCGGCATCCGGTGCTTGTACCAGCGGGCTTTCGGAACGGGTAGTGTCGATAAGGTCTCGTTTTTCGAGGTTTTTGATAATATCTTCCAGATTCACCAGTTCACCCTTTGCCAGCAGTTCCTGCTGCCGGCGCTGGGCCCGGGTGTGGGTATCGGCGGTCATGAATACTTTCACTTCTGCATCGGGGAATACCTTGGTACCAATATCGCGGCCATCCA
This sequence comes from Spirosoma sp., assembly GCF_026391055.1. GTDB lineage: Bacteria > Bacteroidota > Bacteroidia > Cytophagales > Spirosomataceae > Spirosoma. Next base: position 195,692 of record NZ_JAPLET010000025.1, read on the forward strand.
TTACGACCCCGCGCCGACGGCCCATTTTCTGTTGTTGGGCCACCATGGCCCAACGCACTTCGGGAATGGCGCTTACTTCACTAACGATGTTGGAGATATACATTTTACGGATCTCCTCCTCTACATTCAATCCGTTAAGGCAGGTTTCATTCTTACCCGTGCGGTTATTATGATTGAATGTAATATGGATGTTGTCTAATGCAGCCATAACTTCTCTTGTATTGGAGAGAGAAACATGCTCCCGAATAAAAAAAAGACTGACGGCCCGGTACATAGCCCCCGTATCAATATACCCATACCCCATTCGGGCAGCTACTTCCTTTGCGGTTGTACTCTTCCCGCAGCTGGAATAACCGTCAATTGCGATGACTATCTTCGGCATGAAAATGTGTCCCGCCGAAGCGGCACTTGTTTTGACAAAATAATCACAAAGATGACCTATAGTCTTGTAAGTTTCTACCAGATCGGTGTTGGTCATTTTGTTTTTCGCTAAACCAGCCACCTAACAGCCAGTTAATTAACGCATTAGATCCTTGTGCTCTGCCCGAAGCATGGAAAAAATATGCTCGTCCAGATACTTGTTGTTTTTAACAGCCGCTTTTCGGTGAATAGCCTCGTGCTGATACCCGGCCGATTCAAGTACCCGCATTGACCCGGCATTACCTTCCAGTACGCAGGCAAAAATGCGGTTCACCTGAAAGTTCTGGAAGATGTAACTGGTCATGATCGGCAAGGCTTCGGTCATGATGCCCCGGCCCCAGTACGATTCGCTAAGCCAGTAGCCAACCTCGGCGTTATACCGGTAAATGTCATCCTTCACGGTAAACCCAATATTTCCAACGGCCTGACCGTCAACCTCAATAGCAAAATTATTGGGCTGTTGGTATGACTTATTTGAACGTACCCAAGCATGCGCATCCCTCGGTGTGTAGGGATAGGGGAAAAAGTCACGGACATTGTTCCAGATACGGCGGTTACTGGCGTGGTAAACCAACGAATCCTCATCGCCCTCGCGCCAGGGGCGCAATTGGCCAACAGAAAGCGGAAACGTAATCAACGTTGTAGTCAAGGTCAATAGAAGCAGATAGGTAATTACGTCACTAACAACGTATGATTCCAAATGTTAACCCAAATTTATCCCTCTCCCCTCCTATTTCATACCCGAATCGGCGGCATTCGTCGGAAAAAGCAAGACGTGGGCGCTTGTACACGGTAGTTTTGATTCATCCATCAGCAATTGGATGGCGTTATCCTTATGAAACTCATCTACTTCCTCACCGTTTACCTGCTTCTAGTACTTACCGCGGCCGCTCAGATAAACCTTTCGGGCCGGATTACCGATACGAAGGGGCACCCCTTACCCGGTGCCAATGTGTTTCTGCAAGGCACCTACGACGGTGCCAATACAGACAGTACCGGCACGTTTCGCTTTACAACCTCCCGAAAAGATACCGCTACCCTGCTGGTTTCCTACATCGGCTATGAATCATACACAAAAAAGATACATACCAACACGACAGCCCCATTTATCATCCAGCTAACCGAAGCAGCCAATGAGCTAAATACGGTTGTTATTACAGCCGGGTCGTTTGAAGCATCGGACGAGAAGCGCATGACTATGCTGAAGCCGATGGACATTGTCACGACAGCCGGTGCCAACGCCGACATTACAGCCACGATGAACCTGCTGCCGGGCACGCAGCGGGTGGGTGAGCAAACAGGCCTGTTTGTGCGGGGTGGCTCAGGTGAAGAAGCAAAAGTGGTGATCGACGGTATGATCGTGCAGAATCCGTATTTCAGTTCAATGCCCGATGTGCAGTCGCGCGGTCGGTTCCAGCCGTTTATGTTTAAGGGTACTTCGTTTAGCACAGGCGGCTACTCGGCTCAGTACGGGCAGGCCCTTTCGTCCGTTCTGCTGCTCAACACGACCGACAAAACCCAAAATGAGGGCATCAGCCTCAGTCTGAACCTGGCTAATGCAGGCATCAGCTACGACCACGCCACCGATAAGTCGTCGATCTCTGCCACCGGCAGTTACGGCAATCTGAAACCGTTGTTCGCACTGGTCCACCAGAATATCGACTGGACACACGTACCCGAATTTGGCGGTTCCTCCCTTACGTATCGACTCCAGCCGTCAAAGACCGGGCTGCTCAAATTCTACGGTATGTATTCAGACAGCAAGCTTGGCCTGAACTTCATTGACCCATCCAACGAGACTGGCAAAACAGCTCTGCAACAGCACAATCGCAACTTTTTCACAACCAGCACGTATACCGACAACTGGGCTGATGGACGATGGCTGCTGAACGCCGGGCTGTCGTATAGCTTCGATGTCGATGCGACCACGTACAATGGTATTGACTTTGGCCGTTCCAGCGAGCGGTGGCAGGGCCGGGCCGTTCTGACCCGATTGCTGCCTGCCAACAACTCGCTCCTGTTCGGTGCCGAAGCCCATGCCATTACGATGAAGAATACTGTACAGGGCATCAACTATGTCCTTCATGACAACTACGGGGCTTTATTTATTGAATCGCAAACCTATCTGGGCCGAAACCTGGCCATTCAGCTCGGTCTACGGGGTGAGTACTCATCAATACTGAATCGGGCTAATCTAGCTCCCCGTCTGTCGATGGCTTATAAAACCGGGCTGTATAGTCAGGTTTCACTGGCCTACGGTCAGTTTTATCAGACACCCGATTACCGCTACCTGTATCTGAATAGATCACTGGATTTTGAACGGGCCGACCACCTGATCCTGAACTACCAGATCATCAAAAATAAACGCACTTTCCGGGCCGAAGCTTTCTACAAAAACTACGCACAGTTGGTACGGGAGTTTACCGGGCAACCGGGAATGCCGACCCAGTATGATGCCAATCCGTATCGTTTTCCCTGGGGCCGGACCAACAACGGCGGCCATGGCTACGCCCAGGGTTTTGATGTGTTCTGGCGCGACCAGAAAACGGTGAAAGGCCTCGACTACTGGGTTAGTTACAGTTACGTAGATACGAAGCGACTCTTTCAGCAATTTTCCGTTGCTGCCACGCCAACGTTTATTTCGAACCATAATATAAGCGTAATTACGAAACGCTATTTCGAGAAAATCAGCACGAACCTGGCCCTGACGTACACCCTCAGCAGCGGTCGCCCTTATTATAATCCTAACCGCCTTGAGGAAGGCGACAAAGGTTTTCTGGCCGACCGGACACCAGTTGTCAACAACCTTAGCTTTTCGGCCAGCCACATCACCCGCATCAGGAAAAATCTGGTAGTCATTTATGCCTCAGCAGACAACCTCCTGAATACGAAAAACGTATTTACCTACCGATTTACCGCAGACGGCAAGACACGCTACGCCGTTGGGCCACAGTCGTATCGGAGCTTCTTTGTTGGCGGCATAGTCATGCTATCGAAGAAGGCCAAAGTGAATGTTAATGAATTGTAATTGTTCGGGTCAATCTCCGAATTGGCCCTGTTGAAACCTAAAAAAATGGCCAAGCCGGAGATTGGCCCAGACAAATCATGAAAACCATCCTTATTCTCATCATCACAGCTCTGGCGGCCCAGCCTTCGGCCTGGGCTCAGTCAGACCAGTATAAACAAGCTATGAAACAGGCCATTACCACCATGCAGAGCCGTAATGAGCAATCGCCGATTGCCGATATGCAGACATCGGCCAACCAGTTTGAGCGCATAGCCAGTGCCGAACCCAAAGAATGGCTACCCCGCTACTATGCTGGCCTCAACTACGTTTACCTGGGGTTTATGGGTAAAGACGAAGCCGCCAAAGACAAATACCTCGATCAGGCCGATGTGAACCTGAAAGCCGCCGAGACGATTGCCCCCGACAACGATGAACTGGCCGTGTTAAAAGCCTACATCGCACAAGCCCGAATGGTCGTTGACCCCATGAATCGCTGGCAGCAATACGGTCCCCTGTTTCAGGCGGGCATCGACAAAGCAAAAAGTCTAAATCCCAACAATCCACGCCCCTACGCACTCGAAGGGTCTTCGCTGATGTACACGCCCGACCAGTTTGGCGGTGGCCCCACTACCGCATGCCCGGTATTGAAACAGGCAGTTGAAAAATTTGCTACTTTTAAACCAACCAGCGACCTGTCACCTCTGTGGGGACAAAAACAGATCGAACCCCTGATGGCGAAATGTAAGTAATAGAGTCAGTAAGTCGGTAAGTCAATAAGTGGCTGAGGCATGTGTTACCCTGGCGTCAGCCACTTATTGACTTACCGACTTAAGCGAAGCCGCTTATTGACCCACCTGACTAAAAAGACTATGACCCGCGAGCAACTTATCGGTACAATTGGCAAAAATGGTAAACGTATTCAACTGCGGGGTACTGATTTGGCTGCCTTCGACTTCAGCGGTCTCGACCTGACGGGGGCCGACTTAAGTTTTTCAAATCTTGGAAAGGCGAATTTCCGGGGAGCCATTTTACGGCAGGCCAATCTGAGCTTTGCTAATCTGAGCGGAGCCGATTTTACCGATGCGGATCTTTACGAAGCCAACTTCAACTTCAGTTCGCTTGAGAATGTCGATTTAAACGGAGCCAATGTTGAAGGTGCTTCCTTTAACTTTTCCGGTCGAAGCAAGTATCGGCCCGTCGATACTACCCGAAGCGAACCCATCACACTCACGAATATTCTGCAAAAACCTGGCTGGGGTACACTGATTGGTGCCTTTCTTGGGGCTTTGCTCGTATATGGGTGTAACGCCATTATCTATTTCTCCAATCTGATTCTGAAGGCCGAAGACCCTCTCATGGTGGGCCTGTATCAGTTTCTTATTGTACAGAACATGGTCGATGGGGCGACTTGTTTCCTATTGACTTGGGCGTTGTCGGGCTGGCTTAGCCGCCAGTTTAAGCACATATGGCAGCGCCATGTATTTGTTAGCCTTGCCGTTACAGTTAGTTTTTTCATTATCAATACAGCCCTGTACTGGACCATTGGCCAACCCTACTTAAGAGAATTGGCCGATCGGCCGGGAGGCATTGAGAAAACGGCGGCTTGGTATGTTTACGTCCTGGGCGACCTCCTGATTGCCAATATATTCCTTTACGGGCTTCAGCAGGGACGGCAGTTGACCCGAAAACTATCGGAGCAGGAGTTTCAATTGCTCAACATGGAGAAGCTGAAAACCCGCGCTGAACTGGATGCACTTCAAGCGAAAATCAACCCGCATTTTTTATACAATGCCCTGAACAGCATTGCCAGCCTTGTTCACGAAAACCCCGATAAAGCGGAAGAAATGACGCTGCTTCTCTCTAAGCTTTTCCGGTATTCGACCAGTCGTAATGGCGAGCTATTCGCGAGCCTGGCCGACGAACTGGAGATGGTGCGAACGTATTTGCAGGTTGAGCAGGTACGGTTTGGCAATCGGCTTACCTTCAGCGTAGAAATCAGTAATCCGGCACTCAATGAATTGCAACTTCCCCAATTTCTGCTGCAGCCCATTGTCGAAAATGCCATCAAACATGGAATTGCCAAACGCGCCGATCTGGGCCGAATCGACGTCCGCATTTACGAAAAGGCGGAAGAATTACACCTGTGTGTACACGATAATGGGCCGGGTTTCGCCGACGATATGGGCGGAGGCTATGGCCTGCGGAGTATTCAGGACAAGCTTAAATTACTCTACGGCGACGATGCCCGGGTGGAGTTCCAGAACTGGCCACTCAAACAGGTATTGATCTCTATTCTAATGTCTAAAATTCGGGCTGTTAACCTAGTTTCTGCACCCAACGCTTAATTCCGGTACCTGATGACTTTTCCGTTAAAAACAATACTGATCGACGATGAATCACTGGCGGTTAGCCGTCTTCGTCGATTGCTCGGCAAACACCACGATAGCATCGACATCGTTGGCGATGCAGGCAATGGAGCTGAAGGCCTGACGCTCATTGAAAGTCTGCAACCCGATCTGATTTTTCTGGATATTGAGATGCCGTTGCTGAATGGCTTCGAAATGCTGTCACGTCTGACAACCATGCCAATGGTCGTGTTTGCCACCGCCTTCGATCAATACGCCATAAGAGCTTTTGAAGAAAACTCGATTGATTACTTATTGAAACCTATTGAGACCGAACGTCTGGCCCGAACAATACAAAAAATACGGACGCTTGTCGAACGGGCAGAGGAATCATATCCTGTTACGAACCCCATGTCGGAAAGCGTTATGCGGCTCCTGGCGCAGATGCAACCGAAAAAGGAAATCTATTCCATTTCGGTAAAAACCGGCGAAAAAATCAAGCTGATTCCCCTTTCTGATATTGCTTACTTCGAAGCTGAGGACAAATACGTGTTTCTGTCCACTATCGACGGGCAGAAATTCCTGACCACCTACACCCTGACAACCCTCGACGAAAAGTTACCCGATACGTTTGTTCGTATCAGCCGCTCGGTGATGGTGAACCGGCATAAAATTTCTGAAGTACACCGCCACTTCGACGGCAAATTCATACTGGCTGTGAGCGATAAAAAATGTACCCGACTTACCTCGGGAAGCACGTATTCCGATGCCATCAGACAACTGCTGGAACTGTAGATGATTCATTAGCGGTTATTTTGCAGCAAATGGTCCCTATATGAGTAAGAAAAACAGAACTGGCATCCTGTATTCGACAGACCCGGATTTTCAATACCAGTCCGACGAGCAACCCGAAGCGGCAACCCTCCCCCCCGCCCAGCAGAATCTTAAAATCTGGCTCGTCAAGATGGGCGGCAATAAAGTTGTAACAACTGTACGCGAGTTTATAGGCACCGAAGCCGATCTGGCCGACCTGGGCAAACAGCTGAAAGCCGCCTGTGGTGCAGGCGGCTCAACGAAAGACAGCGAAATTCTAATTCAGGGCGACCACCGCGACAAAGTGCTGGCGTGGCTCACCGGCAAGGGCTATAAAGCCAAAAAAGCCGGAGGAAATTAATTGATACCCCCCATCCACTTTTTCAGTGGTTTGGAGAATAGCAGCAGGACAAACCCTGCAACAAGTGTGAATATGGCTACACTCTGGAAAAGATTGGGCATCTGCTGCACGTTTTTTTCATCGAAACCACCGGCAAATAACCCTGCAATCAAGTTACCCAGTGATGAGCCTACGAACCACAGGCCCATTAACTGGCTGGTGTGTCGTCTGGGAGACAGCTTGGAAAACGCACTCAGCCCTACCGGACTTAAGAACAATTCAGCTACGGTAAAAAACAGATAAGTGGTGGTCAGATATAATGGCGATGTGCGTACGCCCGTCAGGGCAACATTAGCCGCGAAAACCATCACCACGTAAGCCAGACCAAGTAGTAGTAGCGAAACGGCAAACTTGGCTGGTACGGAAAAATCAATTTTGTTGTTCGCCAGAAAGACCCATAGCGCAGCAAGCACAGGCGAGAAAATTAGGATAAAGGCAGGATTTAGATTCTGGAACCAGCTTGATGGTATCTGCCAGCCAAAAAACAGCAGATCGGTGTATCGATCCGCAAAGATTTGTAGCGATGAGCCCTGTTGCTCATTTCCTGCCCAATACATGGCCGCAGCCAGGAAAAAGACAAATAACACAACCACGCGCTTTTTTTCCGTACTATCCAGCCCACCCGCAATCAGAATATAGGCAAAGTAACTTAGGGCAATGAGTGAAATAATTGTACCCATTCCTTTGGCCAGACCCTGTGCAGTAGTCAAGTCAAGCACACCCGTCAATTGCAGCGTGGCCATTAAGCCTACGATGAACGCAACAAACACAAGCAATGAACGGTTGCCGCTCGACGACTGCCCGGCTGTTTTAGGTTCTGGAACAACAAAATTGCCCTTGTCGCCGAGATAACGTTGGCCAAATGTGCGATAGGTGATGATTCCCAGTGCCATTGCTACAGCAGCTGCGCCAAAACCATAGTGCCAGCCAACTTTCTGACCCAAATAACCTACAATGGAAATCCCGAGCAGTGAACCCGTATTGATTCCCATGTAGAAGATAGAAAATGCCGCATCTTTACGGGCACCCCCTTCGGGATATAGTTCGCCCACAATGCTGCTGATATTTGGCTTTAGCAGGCCTGTACCTAAGGCTACTACACATAATCCAGTGTAAAACAGACCAGAACCCGACGGGAAAGCCAGTATGATGTGTCCCAGCATTATGATTATACCGCCATACCAGATTGATTTCCGTTGCCCTAGTATATTGTCGGCAAGCCAGCCCCCCGGTAATGAGAGCAGGTATACAGATGCGGTATAAATACCATAAATAGCTGCGCCATCGGCTTCACTAAGACCCAATCCACCCCGAACATTGTCGATCAGAAACAGGAGCAGTATAGCCCGCATACCGTAGTAGCTGAACCGCTCCCACATCTCCGTGAAAAACAAAACAAAAAGCCCCATCGGGTGGCCAAAAAGAGTAGCCGTACGAACGGGCTTAGGAGCAATCACATCCATAAAATTAGGTTAAACAGCTAGTTTGCCGAAGAATATAAGTGTTCAAATACACGAAATAGCGCTTATTTCGCAAAAAAAATAGTCGTAAATATATCTTCGATAGTCGAGACTGCCAAAGGTATATTGGTTACGGCTTTTCACTAAACGCGCGCCAGCCGTTAATCTGTATACCTGGCTATTTCGGGAAATCCCCGATGCGTTTCAGGCAAATTTTCTTATGTTTAAGGTTGCTTAACGCGTTACCCGACCACTGTTTTCCTTTGTGCATGCTGCTTCCCTTCGATTTCCAGAAAGACCCTTACCTGATTCTTGATTTTTCAGCGACTAATCCGGACCTGACTCCCGACCCTGATCAGCCCAACGGGTTGGATCTGACCAACACAGCGGCTTTTTCGGATTACGTATTCGGTAAAATGCGCGCAGCGGGCGTTCGAGTCGGTATTGGCGGTTACAATGAACACCGCGTTATCTACCGACGCAGCGAGCATTTTTCCAGTACAGAGGAACCCCGGGAAATTCATCTGGGTATCGACTTCTGGGCCGAAGCCAAAACACCCGTTTTTGCTCCTATGGATGGCACTATTCATAGTTTTCAGGACAATAATAACTTTGGCGATTACGGACCGACCATTATTCTTGAGCATCGTCTGGAAGCTAACGAGCCACTATTCTCGCTATACGGGCACCTCACCCGTTCATCGCTGGCCGGTTTGGTTGAAGGAAAGGCTTTTAAAGCGGGCGACAAACTGGGTGAAATTGGCCCATACCCCGAAAATGGCGATTGGCCGCCCCACCTGCACTTCCAGCTCATGACTGACATGCTCGGCCTTAAAGGCGATTTTCCCGGCGTTTGCTCCCTAAAAGATCGAGCCAAATTTCTGGCTCTATGTCCCAATCCAAACCGGTTACTAAACATTGCAGGCTTATCATAATTTGGCCTCCATTGGCTTTGAGTGTTCTACAAAGTAGAGTGATACTTCTAGTACAGAACACCCAACTTACGTAGTTCTCAGAGAAATCAGTCGTAGTCAAAAAGAAACTTTCAATTTATTTTGAAAGTACAAAAACATCGACTTACCTTTGATTATGACATTTGGGGAAGCTAGAGATAAATTTATTCATACCTGGGGTACACTGGCCACGCAGTGGGGCATTAATCGCTCTATGGCTCAACTCCATGCAGTCTTACTGATTTCGCCCGAAGCCCTGTCGACGGAGGATGTTATGGAGCAACTTCAGATTTCGCGGGGAAACGCCAGCATGAACCTCCGTGACCTGATGGACTGGGGGCTTGTTTACAAACAGCTCAAACCAGGTGAGCGCCGTGAATTCTTTATTGCCGAAAAAGACATTTGGAAAGTAGCCCGGCAGGTAGCAAAAGAACGTCGCCGTCGAGAGATTACACCCGTTGTTGAAGTACTGAACGAGTTAAAAGCCATGCCGGCCGATACGCCCGAAGCACAGGAATTTCAGCGGGTTATAGGTGGCCTGAGCAGTGTTGTTGGCTTTGCCGATAATACCCTGAACGCCGTTATCAAAGCTGAAGAGAATTGGCTGATAGGCCAGTTTCTGAACGTATTTCGGTAATATTTTTTCACCTCAAGGTTTCATTTATTTCTGAAAATTCAAAATATACAACCATGAAAAAGCTAATTATATACGATGAAAGCTGCCCCATGTGTAAGGTCTACACAAAGGGAATGGTGTCAGGCGATCATAGCGGTAGCCTGACGCGCATGGGTAGTGGTCAACTGACGCAGGAGCTTATCGCGCGGCTAGACCCTCAACGGGCAAAGCACGAAATTCCGCTCGTTGATCTCGACGGGGGGCAGACACTGTATGGCGTCGATACTTGGTTATACGCTTTTGGTCAGCGAAGTAAATCGGTGGCGAAGCTTCTGTCCCTGCGTTGGCTAAAGGCAGTTCTCCAGAAACTGTATGCTTTTATCTCTTACAACCGACGAATCATCATTACCTCTGCACCGGGCCGCTGGAATCTCCTGGACCTTCAGCCCGATTTTCATGCGGGTTATCGGCTGGCTTTTATCATCGTAATTTCCAGCTTGATCGGTGGACTTTTCTCCGCTATCAATTTTCCCATCTGGTTACCAGCCGCCATCGCTTTAGTACTGGGTCAGCTAACGATTGTTGGCCTGTATTTACTGCGTCAACAACCCGACACCTTCGGCCAAACCATGCTCGATTACGTCGGCCATTTCGGCATGAGCCTGCTACTGGGCAGCTTGGTAAGCAGCCTTCTCCTAATCATTGGCCATCCGACGCTGGTCCCTCTGGGTTACGCGCTCATGATTGGGCAGCATTACATTCGTACCTATCGGCTAGGCCTGAATCCCTGGTTGAGTGTCTGTTTTACAGTTTTGGTATTTCTGCTGATTCTACCTTAATAAAGTCATCATTTAGTCAGAAACTCCACCACCGCTTTAGCAAACTCAGGCGTGCGCATAGCCCCGCCATGATCGCCGGGAACAATGACAAGGCGAGAGCCGGGAATCGCATCGACCAACGTTTTCGGGTCGCCGTTATCTGTATCTTTATCGCCGTTAACCACGAGTACGGGCACCCTGATTTTTGCCAGCTCCGTCCGGCTCGTTACAGGCTGAAACTCCTGCAAACGAGCCAGCACAACAGTATCGGCACCCGATTTTTTGGCATAGTCGATGGCACTTTGCAATTCCGGGTGGCTGCCGGGTTTCGTCAGAGCTTCGTGAAAGTTCCTGCGACGGTACCAGTCGGGGTCTGAGAAGTCGACGCTTATGCCGCCCATCACCGCTTTATGCACCTGCTTATCCATCGTTAATAACTTAGCCGTCAGGATAGCACCACGCGAGTAGCCCACCACATCGTAGTTTTTCAGGCCAAGATGTTTCATCAAAGCCATTACGTCCTTCAGTTCGGCATTGTCACGATAGGCTTCGGCAGTATGAGGTTTGTCTGACAAGCCATTACCTCGTAAATCGAGCATAACAACTTTGAATCCCGCGTCGATCAATGCCTGTCGCAGATCGGCCCGTTTCCAGCTTTCGCTGGTGGAAATAAAGCCATGCAGAAGAACAACGGGCTTTCCTGCACCCACAATGTCATAATGAATTTTAGTACCATCGAACGAAGTAAACAACGGTTCACGGGCTGGCTGCGCCTGAACAAAGCCGAAAAGCAATAGGCCGGCAACTAAGAAAAGGGAATTCATGCAGTATGTATATTAATACCAGAGTCTTACTAGTAAAATAAGTCTAACCTTTCTTTATTCTACCGGGTTATAAACTATTACAACAAACCACTCAACGAAAATGACAACGCTGCTCGACACCAATCTGGCCGAAGACATGAACGTAATTGGTTCTCGCATTGCCCGAATTGATCCCGATAATTTCCGGAATCAACGTGACGATGATACGAATGAAGACGATAACATTGAACGTGACCTGGACGATGAACCCGTTGATGCCGATGGGGACCCCACCGGCGAGCACGATCATCAGCAGGACGATAACTATGCTTTAGGCGGTCACGTAACACGCTCAGGAGGCATTTAACTTTTATCGGGCTTCTCAAACCTCGGTCTACTCTTCTTTAACTTTTCATTTACTACCAACATGGACAACACAAGCTATACGCCCGCCGACGATGAAAATCAGGGCGTTATGACCAAACTAATGCAGGGTGAAGCCGCCGGGGGCGGAGTCTCGCAGGCAGAATATATGAATCCAATAGTTAACCAAGGGCCCGAACCTGAAAAAGATGAAGTCAACGACATCGATGATGAATCGATGAACATAAACGACGATTTGCTGGCAGAGGAAGAAGTAGAAGACGGTCTTGCAGACGAGGACGATGACGAATAACAAACTGGCTCAGCTTATTCTTCGCATTGGACTGGGCATCAATATGCTCATGCACGGCCTTGTTCGTTTGCCCAAACTCAGTGCTTTTGTAGACAAAACGGAAGCCGGGTTTGCGGCCACCATTCTGCCAAGCCTGTTGACGAAGGCATTCCTGTATACACTGCCATTTCTTGAACTGGCCACGGGTATTCTCATTTTACTAGGTAGCGAGTTTACCAGATGGGGATACTTTTTGGGTGGTATTCTCATTGCAGCTCTTTTGTTAGGTACAACCCTTAAAGAGGACTGGAATTCGGCTGGCACGCAAATGATCTATGTCATAGCCTTTTATCTGGCGTTGCGTGGGCTGGACCCGGCCACGCGCAATCGGTTCCGGTAGTTTTTTACGGCCGCTTTACAACGGTTGAGAATTCGGGAGAGTCTGTACACCAAACAAACCGAGTTAGTAAATGAAATCAACGTTGTTATTAATGTCCCTTTTAACGGGCACTATGCTCACATTTACATCCTGTAGCGAGGAAAATGTCACGACAACAGGGGCTCTCCCTTATCAGTCTTCGTTTCAACGCGATGCAGACGGCTGGGTTGCTGGACTAACCGATTACGGAACGGCGCAGGAAAGTATCATGGAGTTTAAATCGGCCTGGAAAGGACTCCCGGCTCCGCTGGACACAACCCGAAAGTCGATTATGATTGAAAGCATGAACCGCAGCGATGACGCTTTCATGTTCATCAAAAAGAAAGTGACGGGCCTAACGCCAAACACCGACTACTCACTGATCTTCGACATCGAATTAGCTTCTAAGTATCCAAGCAACTCTATTGGAATTGGCGGCTCGCCCGGAGGCAGTGTTTTTCTTAAAGTAGGTGCTTCGTCTGTTGAGCCGGTGAAGGTGCTGAAAGATGATTTTTATACGATCAACATTGACAAGGGTTCGCAGAACAACGATGGGAAAGACGCTATTCGAATAGGAGATATCGGCACGGGCGATTCGGATGAAGTCTACAAGCTTATTACCCGTTCCAACCAGGCAACTCCCTTCAATACGCGAACAAACGCTCAGGGTGAACTTTGGCTGATTGTGGGTACAGACTCGGGCTTCGAGGGCTTAACAACGCTGTATTACAGCAAGATAACCGTTACGCCCAAAACGACGATGTAAGTTATAACGTATATGACACAAGAAGGCCGCTCTTCCATGAAGAGCGGCCTTCTTGTGTAAAGCCTTAATTTGTTTGGCACAATTAAGGGAGCTACTTAACCAAACGAGCCAAAGCCATCTATAGATGAACCCGTTTTTAAGGTTAGTTTTTTAACAGTCCCCAGCGATTTAAGCCTGGGTGTCCTGTACGATCTTTTGGGTGCTGAAGCCGCTTTGTTGTTAGTCTTTGAAGCCATGAGTTCGGTAAGGTTGGGGGTGATTTCAACAAGTTGACAAGGTTATACCTATTCGACAACAATCCGGTATTGCCGTCTCTGGCTTCGTTCATCAACAGTAAGTAGATATACACCCGTCGATAATTTCTCTGTGGCCCGAAGCAGTAAGTTTCCGGCCTGCATCCCCTGCTTCTGAAAAGGCACAGAACGACCATCAACACTGTTGAACCGAATAGTAGCGGTTTCAGGCTCATCCAATCGAAGGGTAAACCGCCCATCGTTTATTACAGGATTTGGGTATACCCCATAGGCTTCATCTCGCAACACCACCGACACAGCCGGGAACACTGTGGTTTTACCGCTAAGGTCGGTTTGGGTCAGCCGATAGTAACTCGTGCCCTGATAAGGCGTCTGATCAACAAAATGATAGGCTTTCAGGGCCTTGCTTTCTGACGATAATTCACTCACCTCCCCCACCGTTTCGAAGCGGAGCAGATCTTTGCTTCGTTCAATTAGAAAGCCTTTGTTGTTGGTCTCGAAGGACGTTACCCAGTCAAGGGCTACAGTATGATTGGCCTCCGCTTTTGCCGTAAAAGAAACCAGGCTAACGGGCAATGGGTTACCATTGGCGACGGCGATCCCGGATAACGTCTGGGTAGTAGGGGTAAACAGCAGGCTGGGTACGACGGGTACCGTGGTCGATCGGGCGACCGAATAGATTTTAGGGAGAACGCTCCGAACATCGCTAATCAGTATACGATTATTAGGAAAATCAATGGCTAAATCACCCGGAGCGTTCACAAAACCAATAGCTACCTGTTCATCCGAGGTACCGTTTAGATTAATACGTCGTAACTGATCCTGCGATGCGTCGGCAGGTACATTATCCGTTATAACATAATAAAGTTTACCCGCTTTAGTATCTACACCAATGCCACTTGCACCAGAATTGGCAGCAATAGTAACGATCGTAGTAGCCGATGCTGGAGATGCCAGATTTAAGGCCACAATTTTAGGGGCTTGTGCCCGAAGATCCGACATAAACAAGCGATTACTCTGTACGTCCAGCGAGATTGGACCGGGTGAATTCACATAACCGGTTCCTATCAGTACATCGTTGCTACCGTCCAGATTAACCCGGTGCAACTCATCAACGCTGGTAGTTGGTTGTGAATCTGACAATAGATAACATAGGTAGTTATTCGTAGCATCTATTGTCATACCACTTACTATGCTGAGAGAAGATACAAACGTACTACTCGCACCCGTTGCCAGGCTAACCGAATAAATACAGGCTGATATGGCAGTTCTTGCTCTCGCTTCCGCTACAAATGCCCGATTGCTAGCGTTGTCGATAACAATAGACCGGGGCGAGTCTGCGAAGTTGGTAGCTATTTGTACATCCCCCCCTATTCCATCAGCGTCAACCCTTCTCAGCTGATCCGTTCGGGCGACCGGTATGTTATCACTCAGTAGATAATAAACCTGCGCATGCCCGGGCAGTGCCATGATTAACAGGAACCATAATAAAATGCCGGGATGCCAGATTCTGGCGGAGTAACAACAAATGGGTGTAAGCAATAGACGAGATAGTGATTGGGATAGATAATGGTGTTTCATAAGAAGCTGATTTCAGTGATGAGTTCAGAAAAAGAAGTGTCGAGGGGTTATTCATTCTGAACTATCCGATGGTATACGGATAGTTCAGAAGAATCTCAACTATTGACGGCTGGGGTAGATTCCTTCCAGGGCTATACAATAGTTCATGACCAACACAGGTTGTATAACAGAAACGGGCACATTGCTACCCGTCATTCCTATAGCTTGTGCGCTGGCAGTACTGTTGACGGTAGAGCCGTACGCATTGACAGGCAATTCGTTACTGTCGGTACTGCCCGCTGATACTTTCCCCTCAGGTGAGTTACTGTTACCCGGCTGATTGGATATGCCTAACGCATGGTTGTGAGCAGGCATGTTGTTCACCTGTAGGGTAACAGTCTCCGATCCGGTTACTTCTCCCATGTCATAGGCACTTAAGCCTGCACCCTGACCGAAATGAATAGGTACACGGCCCTGCAAGTTGGGTAACCCGAATGTACTTACTCCATCACCGCCATACATAGTACCCAACAGTGAAAATAGGGCTGTATTTTGGGCAATTAATATCGTTTGTCCGTTGCATAAAGCCCAGCCTCTGGGGGCAAAGTTGAATCCGAAGCATTGAATTTGACCGATAAAAGGTTCCATAAAGAAATTTTAGAAAAGTGTAAGTGATAGAAAAAGTGGAAAATAATGTAAGCAGTTTTACAGGTCAGTTTCTCCGATGGGTATTGACCAGAAGAGTCATCGACTTGTTTTCCGGCTCTAACTCCCAACGGGTAGCTAACCTGACCCAGTCATGTGAATGATGAGATGCATAAGGATGAACATTTAGATAGTGGTTAATTAATAGGATGCAACGACATATGAATGAGATACATGCACCTATTCTCCTCTAATAAATCGAATACTAATGTAGCTATTATTAGTTATTTTGTATATAAATTTATATATATTATAGCCATTACTTATACAAACGCAGTTATTGACCATCAGAAGTAAACGCAGAAGAGGTTGACTGCATTACCCATATGGCTAATCAAGGATAGTTTAGTACTTAATTAAGTCTATAATTAGGATTCTTCAAAAGCCATTTTTACAGGTAAAACCATGCTTTGCTCTGGCAAACGATGTACTATATTTATTATACAAGACCTGTGCTTTGAGCCTGAAGGTAAAGGCCCGGGCGAACTTAATTTTATATCGGCTGATCCAGAAACTTCTCAATAACGCCGTCAAACACGCAAGTGCCCGCGACATATCATTGACAATTCACCAGAATGCCAATGAGTCAGTACTTAACTATATCGACGACGGTCATGGCTTCAATTACGAAAAGGCCTACCGGCAGCGCAGTCAAGAACTGCGCATTACACCATCACAGGCAGCGGAATGGAAGTATTAAATTTGATTTGTATGCAATTAGCGGCTTCTGAAATTGCCGAGCGGCTTTACCTGAGCATCCGCTCAATAGATGGACATCGGGCTAACCTTCCTGGAAAAAACCAATGCTCGAAACACAGCAGGTCTGGTGCTATTTGCCATTAAAAATCACCTGATCGACTCGGCCGATTTGCTATAACCTGGCGTCAACTTTTACGACTTGTCTTCTAATCGGTCTTTTGTAAAAATCACCAGCATGGCCGGACATAGCCAGTGAATTCGGCCAAACAAAGCGGCTACATACCGGATGGGGGCTAGCAGAGGCACAGACGTTTAATCCTGACATGCCTTTAGTAGTACATAGATTTAAGGTAGGGAGATAACGGAAAGTTTCCGATATTTGTCCAACCTGCCCGGAACGTACCCACCCGGCAGATTGTTAAAAATATGTTGACGTGGTGCAAAAACCACGCAATTAACCGAGACTATGAGCAAGGACGCGGATATTTTAGAAAGTATAACTAACTCCGAATATAAGTACGGATTCGAGACACTGATTGAAGCCGATGAGGCTCCTGTAGGCCTTGATGAAAGCACCATCCGTTTCATTTCTGCTAAAAAGAATGAACCCGACTGGCTCCTTGAGAATCGTCTGAAGGCGTTCCGGATGTGGCAGGAGATGACCGAGCCCAAATGGCCCAATGTTTTCTATCCTAAAATAGATTATCAGGCTATTAAATACTATTCAGCCCCGAAACAGAAGAAAACCGTTAACTCGCTCGACGAAATCGATCCTGAACTGCTGGATACCTTCAACCGGCTCGGCATTTCGCTTGTCGAACAGAAACGGTTAGCCGGTGTCGTTGACGCCAGCCCACTGGATGCCGCTCCGGGCGACCGTCCGCGGGTGGCCGTCGATGCCGTTATGGATTCGGTGTCAGTAGCAACGACCTTTAAAAAAGACCTGGCCGAACGAGGCATCATCTTCTGTTCTATTTCGGAAGCCGTTCATGAGCACCCCGAATTAGTAAAGAAATACATGGGTTCGGTAGTGCCCGCTAAAGACAACTATTTCGCGGCACTGAATGCTGCTGTTTTCACCGACGGCTCGTTCTGCTACATTCCTAAAGGTGTTCGTTGCCCAATGGAACTGTCGACTTATTTCCGCATCAATGCGGCTGGTACAGGCCAATTCGAACGCACGCTTATTGTTGCTGACGAAGGCTCGTATGTGAGCTACCTTGAAGGTTGCACAGCTCCCATGCGCGATGAAAACCAGCTTCACGCGGCCGTTGTCGAGTTAGTTGCGATGGGCAATGCCGAAATCAAGTACTCAACGGTACAGAACTGGTACCCAGGCGACAAAGATGGTAAAGGTGGTATCTACAATTTCGTGACCAAACGCGGCATCTGCGACGGTCCGAATGCCAAAATCTCCTGGACACAGGTCGAAACAGGTTCTTCCATTACCTGGAAATATCCATCGGTTATTCTGAAAGGCGATAATTCCATTGGTGAGTTCTATTCGGTGGCCGTTACCAACAACATGCAGCAGGCCGATACGGGTACTAAAATGATCCATATTGGCAAAAACACAAAGAGTCGAATTGTATCGAAAGGTATTTCGGCGGGTAAGAGCCAGAACTCCTACCGGGGTTTGGTGCAGGTAATGAAACGCGCCGAAAATGCCCGCAACTATTCACAATGCGATTCGCTGCTGCTGGGTGATAAATGCGGGGCTCACACCTTCCCCTATCTGGAAGTGAACAACCCATCGGCCACAGTCGAACACGAAGCAACGACTTCGAAAATCGGCGAAGATCAGTTGTTTTATTGTAACCAGCGCGGTATACCTACCGAACAAGCCGTGGCGCTGATCATCAATGGTTACGCCAAGGAAGTATTGAACCAACTCCCGATGGAATTTGCGGTAGAAGCGCAAAAGCTGCTGGCCATCAGCTTGGAAGGTAGTGTTGGTTAATCAGTGACATTTCTGTTTTAACTATATTGAAGCCCTTGCGAAAACGTGAGGGCTTTTTTTATAGATTATGTGATGAAAAAATTCGAATACCTAGTTTTAGACGTAACCTCCACTGGTTTCTGGAATAATAAAATTGACACGCAGGAATTGACGGAGAAACTAAACCAACTTGGCAGGGAAGGTTGGGAACTGACATCAATGGTCGATGTGAACCAACATCAAGGAGCAACTAAAGGACTACTGGTTACCCTAAAGCGGGAGCTAACCAATTGATAGACTGACCTATCAACAGGCCAGCTTTCATGCGTAGGAAATTTGTAGGCTGAGCTTTTGGCAGCATAATCGCAAACGATCATGCTTAAAACAGCTTATCAGGACGAATTACACTTTACATCCACGCAGCAAAAAGGCAGTAGCGGACCCGACGTTCGTCGAATACAGGAATGGCTTTGCCTGAACGCGCTCCGATATCCAACAGCCGCCCTGACCACCTCACTCGACGGTGAATTTGGCCCGGCCACAAAACGGGCAATAGAAAACTTTCAGGTCATTCTCAAACTCGCTAAATCGGGCATTGTCACACCTGATTTATTCACCAAATTGAGCGCCCCGCTGGCAGCGGGTTTTCAAACCAGACCAACGAGTAAAGATATTCGGAAGGCCGTTGTGCAACTGGCACAAACCCATTTAAAACAACGCTCGGCTGAATTGCAATGCGACGACGGGCAAAATCTTGGTCCCTGGGTCCGCAGTTATTGTGACGGGTTAGATGGCTCGCTTTTCAAGTGGTGTGCCGGTTTTGTCCAGTCTATTCTGGACCAGGCCGCGTCGAGTGCCGGTCGTCAGTTTACCGATATAATGCCGAGGACCCTGAGCTGCGATACGCTGGCACTGAGTGGTCAGGCAAACGGGCGGCTTATACGCAGCGAAGCAATCCGAAAAAAACCGGATCATATCAAACCCGGTGACGTTTTTTTGCTCCGTACGCTTTCAACCGGCCCTGCTCCGGCAGACGACTGGTATCACACGGGCCTTATCACGGCCATATCGGGCGATGTTGTTGAGACAATTGAGGGAAACACCGACCTTAAAGGGGGGAGCAATGGCACTGCCGTTTTTTCCAGAGTACGCAACTTTCGTAAGACGACCCTCGACGTTTTCACGATTGACGGCTTATAGCCCCTTCTTCGCCTGAACCCTATTTTTCTGCTTTTGGGAAGGTTAACTATACGACACAGTTTAGCGTTAGTAAGTATAAATCGGAAGGATTGGAGAACCCAGGTAAAGTTGAGAACCGCCCTTGTTATCCAGCCCGGATTTTCGTAAATTAGCCAGATTCTAAACGGCAATAATGAACTTTAAACTAACGTCTGAATTTCAACCAACCGGCGATCAGCCGAAGGCAATCGAAAAGTTGGTGAAGGGTGTAAACGAAGGCGAACCTGCACAGGTATTACTTGGCGTTACAGGCTCTGGCAAAACGTTTACAATCGCTAACCTCATCGCGCGAACCAACCGTCCAACGCTTGTACTGAGCCATAACAAAACATTGGCCGCCCAGCTTTACGGGGAATTCAAACAGTTTTTCCCCGAGAACGCCGTCGAGTATTTCATCTCTTACTACGACTACTACCAGCCCGAAGCGTACATCGCCACGACCAATACATACATTGAGAAGGACCTGGCGATCAATGAAGAAATTGATAAGCTGCGACTGGCAGCTACCTCAGCCCTGATGAGCGGCCGGCGCGACGTTATTGTGGTGGCCTCGGTGTCCTGCATTTACGGCATGGGCAACCCCGAAGAATTTAAACGCAATGTCGTACGCATTGGTGTTGGCGAGCAGATGAGCCGCAACAACTTCCTGCACCAGTTGGTCAGCATTTTATACAGCCGGACCGAAGGTGAATTTCAGCGCGGCAACTTCCGTGTGAAAGGCGACACGGTGGATTTGTACGTGGCCTATGCCGACTTTGCCTATCGCGTTATCTTCTTCGGCGATGAGATCGAAACGATTCAGCGCATTGACCCCGGCACTGGCAAGAAGTTGTCGGAAGAGAGTATGGTCACTATTTTCCCGGCTAACCTGTTTGTAACCGGGCGCGATACCCTCAACGGAGCCATCTATCAGATTCAGGACGACATGGTTGCGCAGGTGCGTTACTTCGAATCAGAACTCCGCGAAATGGAAGCGACCCGTATTCGGGAACGGACAGAATTTGACCTTGAGATGATGCGCGAACTCGGCTATTGTTCGGGTATTGAGAATTACTCTCGCTATTTCGACAAACGCCTGCCCGGTCAGCGGCCGTTCTGCCTGCTTGACTACTTCCCGGACGATTTCCTGATGGTTGTTGACGAAAGCCACGTGACTATTCCGCAAATTAGAGCCATGTGGGGTGGCGACCGTTCGCGTAAAACAGCGCTCGTGGATTATGGTTTCCGGCTTCCGTCGGCTATGGACAACCGTCCGCTCACCTTTCAGGAATTTGAAGATCTGTCGGGTCAGTCGATTTACGTATCCGCTACGCCTTCCGACTATGAACTCCGCAAAAGCGAGGGGGTAGTTGTTGAACAGCTAATCCGGCCAACGGGTCTGCTGGACCCCGAAATTGAGGTGCGCCCGAGTTTGAATCAGATTGACGATTTGCTCGAAGCCATCGACGGCCGCATCAAACGTGGGGAGCGTGTGCTGGTTACAACCCTGACCAAACGAATGGCCGAAGAGCTAACCAAATACCTGGATCGCGTAGGTATCAAAACCCGATATATTCACTCCGAGGTAAAAACGCTGGACCGGGTTGAAATTCTTCGCGATTTACGATTGGGCAATTTCGATGTGCTGGTTGGTGTTAACCTGCTCCGCGAGGGCCTCGACTTGCCCGAAGTATCGCTGGTGGCCATTATGGATGCCGACAAGGAAGGCTTTTTGCGCGATATTCGATCATTGATCCAGACCATTGGCCGGGCTGCCCGTAATGCCAATGGCAAAGTGATTATGTATGCCGACCGGATTACGGGCTCCATGCAAAAAGCCATCGATGAGACGAACCGACGTCGGGCCATTCAGTTGGAATATAACACCGACAATGGCATTACCCCAACGACGGTGTTGAAATCGCGTGAGTCGATCATGGGCCAAACCAAAGTAGCCGATTCGAAAGCAAAGCATTTCTACGTCGAACCCGAAGAAATCCGCATTGCTGCCGATCCTGTTGTCCGGTACATGGGCAAGGGCGATCTGGAAAAAATAATTCAGGAAACTCAATCCAAGATGGAGCGAGCTGCTAAAGACCTCGACTTTATGGAAGCCGCTCGCCTGCGGGATGAGTTGTTCCAGCTACGTGATAAGCTGAAGAAGGAAACCGCGTAGTGTTCTGATCGTGCTGATATTGGTAAAACTATCTTGTACCTTCGTACTGGTCAGGGAGAAATCCCAGGCTCCTCCTTGAGGTGATGCGGTTCGGCCGTGTCACCTCATTGTCTTTTACGATCAATCGCAAATTACAAAATCTTCATACCTTGCATCCTGTCAGGTAAAAACCACAAAACACCCATGAAACGCATTCTGATTATCCTTGGCGTTATTGCCGTAATAGCGCTTGTCGGTTTTTTTTCACTCCGTAGCTGGACGAAATCCGGAAGCCCGGAAGCCATTGCACAAATTGACCAGAACGGTCTGAAAATAAAGGTCGATTATTGCCAGCCATATAAAAAAGGGCGCAAAATCTTTGGCGGCTTGGTCCCTTACGGTGAAGTATGGCGCACGGGTGCCAACGAAGCAACGGTGGTTGATTTCGACCAGAACATAGTGGTCGCAGGCCAGCCTTTGGACAAAGGCGAATACTCGCTCTGGACCATCCCCTCGCAAAACGGCTGGATTGCCATTTTCAACAGCGAAACGGGGCAGTGGGGCACTAACTACGACCAAACCAAGGATGTATTGCGGGTGCCCATTGTCTCACAAAAGCATACCCCAAAGGCTGAACAGTTTTATATTACCTTCCGCCCTTCGACTACGGGTACGGACATGGTGCTGGCCTGGGATGAAACCGAAGCCATCGTACCCATTCAAAAGCGGTAAGCCCACCCCAAACAGACGGGCCTGGGCTTACCGATGGAAACTCTGGGCAATAAACTTGAGCGCATCGGGTAATCCGGTGCGCCAGTACGTCCAGGTGTGCGCACCATCGCGAACGCGGTACTCGTGCGGAATCTTACGGTCGAGCAGCGCCAGATGAAGCATCGAATTGCCAATAGTCAGGGCGTCATCGTCGCCACAGTCGATATACCAGCGTACTTTAGTAAGATCGCTTTCCGGTGCCGATCTGGCAAGCGTTATGGGGCTATTTCGTTTCCAGGTGATAGTAAGCCGGTCTTCTCCCTTGACAGGCCCACTGAATACGGGCGCAAAAACCATATTATAACGTTCATCGGGAACGTTAACGAACCCTTCATCTGTACGAATACCCGCGCTGAGAGCGGCACAGGAGCCAAATAAGTCTGCGTGGTGCATGGCCAGCGTTAGTGACCCAAACCCGCCCATAGACAGTCCCGAGATCGCCCGAAATTCGCGCTGGGTACGGGTTCGGAACATGGAGTCGATATGCGGGATCAGTTCCTGCACAAACATGTCTTCATAACGGACCTTGTTCTGGTAATCATTCACAAACCAGCTTGTCCCTCCATTCGGCATCACAATAATCATAGAGGGCAATTGGCCCGATTTGATACCCTCATCGGCAATACGGTCGGCTTCGCCAAACTGCACCCAGCCGGTTTCATTATCTCCATAACCATGCAGCAGGTACACAACCGGGTATCGTCGGTTTGAGACGTAATAATCGGGGGGCAAATAAATAGAGAACTTTACCGCTTGGTTCATCAGTGAGCTGTTCATCACCATACTTTCCAGCAATCTGGCTTGCGGAGCCGCCACAACGGGAACAGGACCGTTAGTTTGGGGAGCCGTCAGTTGCGCACGTCGGCGCGATTGGGCCGGAGCGGTTATGGCCACACAGGTAACCAGTAAGCAAATCAGTAGTCTACGTACAGGCATTATCGTGTTTAAATAAGTAAATGGTTGTCAAATTTATCAGGAAACAAGGGGTCTTCAGCAGGTAACTCACAATTTCCCTGTTTTTTAAATGTACGCTTAAGGAAAGGCTAAACGTGTACGCTTGCCCCGTTTATGATAAAAAAAAGAGTGTTTGGCGAATATCTCACGGTTAATGACACTTGCCGAGACAAAATCGCCTATTTTAGGGGTCTTAGTAATCAATTTTTCTATTTTATACCACTTGTATGGCCAAACTGATTATCGTGGACGACGAAAAACCCATTCGGGCGGCCCTACGCGATATTTTAGAGTACGAAGGCTACGATGTTGACGAAGCAAAAGACGGCGAAGAAGGTCTGGATATGATTATGCGCACAAGTTACGACGTAGCCTTATGCGACATTCGAATGCCGAAACTGAATGGACTTGAATTGCTTATGAAAGTCAGCGAAGCTGAAAAAAGTACGCAGATCATTATGATTTCGGCGTACGGCAATGTTGAAAATGCAGTCGAAGCCACCAAACGGGGAGCGTTCGACTTCATCACCAAACCACCCGATTTAAATCGTCTGCTCATTACCGTCCGTAACGCCATTGAGCGATCCAAACTGGTTCAGGAAACTAAAACGCTCAAAAAACGCATCTATAAATTAAACGAGATTGTCGGTGAATCCGACTCAATCCGTAAAGTGAAAGATACGATCAATCGGGTAGCCGCTACCGAAGCCAGGGTGCTGGTAACCGGTGCCAACGGATCGGGTAAAGAGATGGTTGCCAAACAGATTCACGAAAAAGGAAGTCGTGCCAACCAGCCGCTCATCGAAGTAAACTGCGCAGCTATTCCTAGCGAACTAATTGAAAGTGAACTTTTTGGCCACGAGAAGGGCGCCTTCACCGGCGCGGCAGCCAAGCGTGTAGGCAAATTTGAGCAAGCCGACGGCGGTACGCTTTTCCTTGACGAAATTGGCGACATGAGCCTATCTGCCCAAGCCAAAGTGCTGCGGGCCCTTCAGGAAAGTAAAATTACGCGCGTCGGGGGCGACAAAGAAATAAAGGTCAACGTCCGGGTTATTGCGGCTACCAACAAAGACCTGCGTCAGGAAATCGTAAACGGCAATTTCCGCGAAGACTTATTTCACCGGCTGAGCGTCATCATGATCCATGTTCCGCCCTTATCAGAACGGCGGAGCGATATTCCGCTACTAGCGGATAAATTCCTGCACGATATCGCCACCGAATACGGTGCACCGGTCAAAGAATTGTCGCCCGATGCCATGGACTATTTACAATCCTTACCCTGGACGGGTAACGTTCGTGAATTGCGTAACGTTATCGAGCGCCTGGTGATTATGTGCGGAGATGAGATCATGCTCGACGACGTGAAGGCCTACGCGTAAGTCTGAACCGCACGGGCGGCCCCGTGGAGCCGCCCGTGCGGTTCAGACAAGTAAGTTGCAACCCCTCACATCAGAATTATCGAAGCGTCCTATCACCCGAAAAGCTCCGGGTTGTCCCTCAGTGTCCGCGTACTGGCCTAAATCCTGGGTTTCAATGAACGCGCAGGAATCCAGGTTGGCCAAGTCGATCACGTTTATTCCGCCAGTACGCCGTTCGCCCGCGCGCGCGCTGTTGCCCGGATAAAGCGAAAACGGGTCGTTGATGTCGCGCAAGAATACGCGTAGCGTCGAGCTTGGCTGGAATATCCCCTCCCCTTTTGAATAAGCCTGCGACAGCAGTTCGGTCATGCCATACTCCGAATGCACCGCCCGAATACCCAGTCTGGTAATCAGTATCTCATGTACTTCTTCGCGCAGGAGCTCTTTACGTCGGCCTTTCATACCACCGGTTTCCATCACGATAAGCTTATCCAACTCACCTAAAAACGTTAAATCTGCTACCGACTCAGCCCAATCCAGCAAACCAAACGTAACGCCAATCAGAAGAATCTGTTTCTGGTCAGGGTGTTGGGCGAGCTGCTTCAGTCGCTGCGTCAATTCGTGGTGATTGTGCAGAAAGAAGCCGGATAAATTATCCGTCGTTTGCACGCGTTCGATTCGGGCCATAAATTGCTGAACCATATACACAAGCGACGAATTATTTCGTTCAAGGTACGAGGGCAGCAAAGCCAGAATATGGAAATTGCTGAGTGAACCGTAGGTTTGTTCGAAAATTCGGGTGCTGATGGTATCGTAAAGGGCCGGGTCGGGTACAACATGGCGGCTCGTAGTAAGCTGGCCCGTTGTTCCGCTGCTGGCGAACGTGAGTAAGGGCGAACTTTCCGGGTCCGGTGCCGCGGAGGTGCCCGTCAGAACGATATGATTCTTGAAAAAACCAATCGGCATAAACGGGATCTGACGCACATCGGTAACGGTTTCCGGTCGAAAAGACAGGTAACGCAGATAATTTGCGTAAATAGCGTTATTGACGGCCTGATAACGGAAAACCGATAAAGCCAGTGATTCAAATGACTCCCGATTTGGCAAACCAGCGGTAAGCGTCAAAATTTGCTCCCGCAGAAACCGTCGATCATCGGCAGTTTTTCCGGATAATGTTGATAAAAAAGACAAGTTTAAAAAAGCGTTTATTGCACAACGAGTACAACAGTATGCGACGGCAACTAATTCAACCGTATTTCATCGTAATAGGTCTGGCCCTTGCGCTTTCCTCCTGTTTTACGGAACCAAATTACTCCGATACCCCGGCCATTGACTTTAAAGGTATATCCCGGTATACCATAGAAGCCGGAAAAGGAGTAGGCAAAGGAAAACGGGATTCGGTCGTGATCACGATTGGTTTCAAAGATGGCAATGGCGACATTGGTAATAGCATCCCGCTTCCCAAAGTCGATTCGGCCCGATATGCCACCAACGGCGGCTGGGGCAGCTATCGTATTCGTACGTTCAGGCTCGTCAACAAGAAGTATGAAGAGGTGCCGCTGGCGGTCAACACAACACTTTATATTCCTGACCTGACAAAAGGGAAGCCTAAAGGAGCAATTGAAGGTTCGCTGGACTTCAATCAGATTTTCCAGTACGGGACCAGTTTCCAGCTTTTCCCAACCAAATTTCAGATTGAAATAAGGGACCGTAGTCTAAATGTCAGCAACACCGTAGAGACAGACACAATTTCGGTGCCTTTCTTCAGATAGAAGCGGTTCCGGGTCTACACTGCCTACTTTCTGTTCAATACGATTCGAAAGGTGGTTCCTTTACCCACTTCCGAACTTTTTACGTAGAGTCGCCCATTATGGTACTCCTCTACAATGCGTTTGGCCAGGGTAAGTCCCAACCCCCACCCCCGCTTTTTGGTACTAAATCCGGGCGAAAATACTTTTTGTATATTGGCTTTCGAGATGCCTTTACCCGTATCGGTAATATCAATGGCCACTTCATCGTGTGGCAATGGCACCATATTGAGCCGTAACTCGCCAACTCCTTTCATGGCGTCGACGGCGTTTTTACAGATGTTTTCGATTACCCACTCGAACAACAATTTGTTTATTCTAATCAGTTGTCCCGGCGGTAACTGACTGGTCACGCTCATTTTTACTTTTGTCGAAATACGTCTGGAGAGGTAATCCGTAAATTGCCTCACCACATCGTTCACGTTTTCCTCTTTCAGGGTCGGTACAGAACCGATGCTGGAAAAACGGGCCGTAATCGTTTCCAGCCGCTGCACATCCTTCTCAATTTCGTCCGTAATGGACGCATCGAACTGGTCGGGATCAGAGCGCATATACTCCACCCACGCCATCAGCGACGACATTGGCGTACCCAGCTGGTGAGCTGTCTCTTTGGCTAACCCAACCCAAACCCGGTTTTGCTCAGCCCGCCGTGATGAACTGAAAGCCAGATAAGCTAATACACTCAAAGCCGCCAGAATCGTTAGAAGCGCGTAAGGGAAGTAGTTTAGTTGTCTGAGCAGATTCGAGTTATTGTAATACACCAGGCCCCGCTCGCCGTTCCCTATTTCAACCGGTAAGGGCATATGGTTCTTACGCATATCAGCAATTTTCTGACGTAAAAAACGCTCCGTTTCTTCGGGCGTGTAATCGTCCGGAACGTCAATGTTCCGCTTCATTGCTATCTGGTTATCGGGGTTGACATATATAGCGGGAATAGAGCTGTTTGCCTCAAGAATTTCGCTTGTTACAAACGTTAAATCGCCGGCATCAGCGTGGTTCGTATCAAACAGATAAGCAATACTTTTAGAATACAGCTGAACATATTGCTTCTCCCGATCTTCCAGCTTATTGATGAGCCGGTTTGTATAAAGAAGCGAACCCGTTCCAACCAGGAGCAGATTAAGCGCTACTATAATCTTCAGAACGTTGTTCTGATTGTAAATATCAAATGACTTTAGCATAGTGGCTTGCTACGTTGATTTCATCGATCGAACTGACCATTCGCTCAAGCAGCCCATGTGGTGTGACAAATTTAACGTTATCCGCTGACGAAACAGATGCCCATCTGGCTGGTAGAACGTGCATGTTCGCGTATATTGAGTAAACGCTAAAAGTGGTTTAATTGTGTAAATTCGAACCACCAACCGAGCTGTTACGTTACAAATTCAAATAGGATTGAGTAAAGAATTAGCTCAACTATTTGGACGAATTCTAAATAAAAGCTTAAGCGGAATTGGGTTATCTATGTCCGGTAATTATACCGTAATTTTGTAAAGGCTTCTAGCCAATTTGCGTGATTTACCATAATGTTAGACACCTTCAAAACAATTAGTCTGTCCCACAAAACGGCACCCCTTCAGGTGCGGGAGCTAATTGCACTTAACGAAGACGAGGCAAAGCGTTTGATGCTTCGGCTGCGGGACTTTTTCGGGTTGACGGATTTGCTTGTCATTTCTACCTGCAACCGCACCGAAGTCTACTATGCCTTTGATCAGGACCTTAACGCTGATATTGCCCGGTTGCTCCTTATTGAAAAAGGCCTGACCGATACGGATAACTACCTGCCTTATTTCCAGTTCTTCAGCAGTCATGATGAAGCAGTTCGGCATTTGTTTGAAGTATGCGTTGGCCTGCACTCGCAGGTTGTCGGCGATATGCAGATTCCGAATCAGGTGAAACAGTCGTACCAGTGGTCGGCCGATCTGGATATGGCTGGTCCGTTTTTGCACCGGCTGATGCACACCATCTTCTTCACCAACAAACGCGTAGCCCAGGAAACGCCATTCCGCGACGGAGCCGCTTCCGTATCCTATGCCGCAGTGGAATTGATCGATGAGCTGATCGGCGAGAACCAGAACCCGAATATACTGGTCATTGGGTTGGGGGAGATCGGCACAGACGTTTGTAAGAATCTCGAAGCCCGGTCTGGAGGAATACGGAATCAGACAAACATCACGCTTTGCAACCGCACCCAGGCAAAAGCCGAAGCACTGGCCAGCCAGTATGGTTTTCGGGTGGCTGATTTTGCTGACTTAACCGACGAAATTCGTCGCGCTCATGTCATCATTTCATCCGTACAACGCGATGAGCCGCTTATTACGCCTGCACTTCTTCAGGATATGAACGTGCTGACGTTTAAATACTTTATCGACTTATCCGTTCCCCGCAGCGTCGATGCCACCGTTGAGCAGATTCCGGGTATGCTGGTCTACAACATCGACCATATTCGCAACCGTGCCGACGAAGCCCTTAATCAACGCCTGGCCGCTATTCCGAAGGTTGAAGCGATTGTTACTCAGGCCGTAGCCGAGTTTGGCGACTGGTCGAAGGAGATGGTCGTATCGCCAACGATTAACAAACTTAAGAATGCCCTGGAGCAGATTCGTCGTGATGAGATTGCCCGGCATTTGAAGCACCTTACCCCCGACGAATCGGAGAAGGTTGACAAGATTACAAAGGGTATCATGCAGAAGATCATTAAGCTGCCCGTTCTTCAGTTGAAAGCCGCCTGTAAGCGGGGTGAAGCCGAAACCCTGATCGACGTGCTGAATGATTTATTCGATCTGGAAAAGCATTCTGTCGAAGACCCAAAACATATATTTTAATTGACACGGTTTTCCGTTACTAAAACTCCTGAATCGGTATCGGTTCGGGAGTTTTAGTTTTTAGTATCTCCATTCATCACGCACGACTTATCACGCAGCTAATGTCCCGACTCATTAACACCCTGTTCCGATTATTTCTGATTGCTGTCCTTGTGGCGGGGCTGATTGCCATTTGGGAACAAATCCGTGGAACTGGTTTTCTGAGCCGGTTCAGGCGCGGAGATTCGACTACGCACAGCGTTGTCCTGAAAGAAGTGAAAGCCCTGGGTAAGCTGGAACTGGTGAAATACACCTTTAAGGATATTGTCGAGCATGAGCAGGTCAATACGTTTTTGCCCAATGCCAACGCCATTCTAATTGTGGAAGGAGAAGCAACCGGCTGTGTCGATCTGACCCAAATTACTGCCGACGACATTATTACTGCTGAGGACTCCATTACCGTCAAACTACCAGCGCCGGAACTGTGTACCTGGAAAATCAACCATGACCGTTCACGGGTGTATGATACCCGGTTCTCCTTCCTAAACGAAGCACAGCTTGTGAGCGATGCGTATCAAAAAGCCGAGCGTCAGGTGAAACAATCAGCCCTGGCCGGCGGCATTCTCACGCAAACCCAGCAGAATGCCAACCAGATGATAAAGCCTATTCTGGAGCGAATTTCGGGAAAAAAGGTAGGATTGATGTTTAGGGATCAGGCGAAATAATACATAATCCACATCATAACGCCCGTAAGTAACCCGGCGTAAAAAATGTCAGACTGATAGAAGGCAACGGCCTCTTTTTCGCGCTTAAGATACCATCCGAACAAGGCCATAGTAAGAATGGCAGATGGCAGAGCCACTTGCTGGGGCGATAAACGATCGACGAGAACCAGCGCCAGCAATGGCCCCTGAAGCACCACGAAGCGCAGCAATGCACTCCCGATACCATTTACCGAAACGGTCATGTCGTGTGTTTGTACGGGGCCGCTCCGGCGATTGAAATAAACGCTCAGTCCAGCAATCAACACCGACCCGATTAAAAAGATCAGGAACACACGGTACAGAAAATTGAGGGTTTCGCCGAACGTTTCTCGCACCCAGAGTGAGTTGACAAGGACGTGATCATAAAGCCAGTCGCAGCCAAAACCGATCAGCGGGGAACCTATAAGCACAATAACGGCTGCCTTTGGGTTGGTTTTTTGCCAGAGTACACCCCAGAAGAACACCACTACCAAACCAGGTTTCAAATAAGATGTCTGGTTAGCCAGAATCAGGAAAAAATTCTCGGACGAGGTCGGATCGAAGGTAGTGTAAGCCAGTCCGGTAGCAATCGCACACATCACAAAAACGCCCCCCTGCCCGAACCGGACGGTCAGCTTATCCGACGCATTGGGCTTCAGGTATTGGCGATACACATCATAGGCCAGCATGGTCGAAACGGAGTTCATCATTGAGTAGATCGCCGAAAATATGGCGCACATCAGTCCGGCCAGGATTAGACCGACAAAGCCGTAGCCAATGGGCACAACCGTCTTCAGGAGCGTCAGGAACGTATCGTCGGGTTTAATACTATTCTCACCAAACCGGGCTCTAAACAGGTAAAAGGCCGCCGTTCCGGCTCCGATGGAAAAGAACGGGATAATCAGCTTCAAAAATCCGGCGGCAATGGAACCCAGCTTGGCATCGCGTTCGGTTTGCGCAGCCAGTACCCGTTGTACCTGATACTGGTTGGTGGTCCAATAAAAGAAGTTAAGGATGGTTAGACCCGTAAAAATGCCCAGCCAAGGCAGTTTAGGATGGCTGGCCGGCAGGTACAAATGCATTTTGTTGGCCTCGGCATGATCCAGCTTTAACAGCCCGCTAATCCCACCTATTTCGGGTTGCAGATAAGTCAGCGTCCCCATCAGCAGCACCGACACGATCATCACTACGGTCAGGATATTATCGGCAATTACGACCGACTCCATCCCTCCGAAAACAGTAAACAGAATAGTAACAGTGGCAATGATCAAAATCCCCTGCAAATAGGTTAGTTCCCAGCTTGTCCCTTCAAACAGAATGCCCAGCGTACGGCTGCCGATGTAGAAACCGCCTATCAACTGAATCATGATGAAGGCAATCATCAGGATGGTATACACCAGTCTCGTCTGGGCGCTGTAGCGGTTTTCCAGGAATTGGGAGAGGGTAAAAAACTGCCGTTTCCGGTAAATGGGAATGAATATATACACCAGCACCAGAATGGCCGGTACTGCCCACACTTCGTAATGACTCTGGACAAAGCCAATGGAATAGCCCACGCCCATCATGCCAATAATCTGCTGGGCGTGAATATTCGTACCGAAAATTGACCCCGCTACGGAGTACCATTTCAGCGACCGCCCCGCCATGAAGTACTCTTCCGAGCTTTTCTTTTTAAAGCTGGAATACATACTGGCCGTCACCAGAAACAGCAACAGCAAAACGACCACGACCAGATCGACGGTACTCAGAGATTGAAGCATTCAACTACTACTATTTACGTTAGACCCGCAGCTCGCCGGTAGTGAGTGGCGTTACGGGTGTTGTGGCGGGAATCCGGCCCTGCTCTACCGATAGTTTCACATTGGGCAGATGCGGCAGCACATGCGTTCCAAATAACTCACACTCTTCGATCAACGGATAGCCCGACAGCACAAACGCCCGGATGCCCATATCCATATAGCGGTTTAGTTTCTCGATAATTTGTGCCGGTGTGCCCACCAAAGCCCCCCCGCAACCCGACCGGGCGCGGCCAATGCCCATCCAGAGCATCGGTTCAATAAAATCATCGGGATCGGCGGTGGCACGTAGCTCGTTCTGACGCAGCACCCCCGCCGATTGAGAGTCCTGCGTCCGGCTCTTCAGCTGCTCACCCACGGCGGCATCGAACTTCGACATCAGGGTTTTGGTGTATGCTCTGGCTTCTTCCTCCGTTTCGCGCACAATCACGTGAATCCGCAGCCCGAAGTCGATAGTACGACCATGCTGTGCTGCCCGCTGGCTCATGTCCTGCATGGTGGCGTAGATATTCTCTTCCGGCTCAGGCCACATCAGAAAAACGTCGCAATGTTTGGCGCAGACTTCTTTAGAGCCCGGTGAGATGCCGCCGAAATAAAGCAGCGGTCCGCCATTTTGCTGATACGGTTTCACGGGGTCGGCCTTCATGCTGATTTTTCCGTACACCTCCCCGTCAAACTCAATTCGGTCCTGGGTCCAGCCCTGTTTCAGGATTTCGATAACTTCTTCGCAGCGTTTGTATCGAAATTCATGATCTTCTTTAAGGCCAGGGAGATCAGAGTTAATGATATTAATGGTCAGTCGCCCTTTCAGCATATGGTCGAGGGTAGCGATATGCCGGGCTAGCATAGGCGGATGGATCTCGCCGGTACGAACAGCCGCCAGCATCGAGATATTTTTCACCTGAGGGGCCATGGCTCCGGCAAAGGGCAGTACTTCCTGCCCAACTATGTAGGAGGTTGGCAGCAGGATATTCTCGAAGCCCATACGGTCGGCCGTTTTCATAATATCGGCACAGTGCACGTAGTTGCTGCGCCGATCAGGGTCGAGAGTTCCAAGAAAGGCAGTGTCGCCCCCGCACAGATCATCGAACCAGGCTACTTCGCAGATTCGTTTTTCAGTTCGGGCAAGTACCGCCTGAATAGGTTCGTTAAGCATATATTGAGTAAATCTGAAACGGCTCCGGTCGACGGGTAGTCGAAAGCACTCGTCGAAGCCATCAATCAACGGAGTATCAGTGAAGTTTATACCACTTTACTTCTTTCAACGGAGCGCGCCGGAAGGTGTTCAGGTTAACAGCCGTTTGAGGGCCGTAGTTTTTTTCGAGGTAATCCAGCACCACTTTCTCCGATTCGCCCAGGTCCCAAAGTTTGTGGTATTTCTGCATCCAGCGAATGCGCTCCTGCCAGCCCGCCCGCGTAAATCGGTGTTGCAAAATAAGCTTTGACGAATGGCAGGCCGTGCACTGCGCCTTCACCATCATCAGGTTCGGGTCGTTGACCATCCCCGATTCAGGATCAAGTTTAGTGGTATCTGTTTTTACCACCGGTGAGGCCGTTTGCGCGGGCCTGTAAACGCCCCGAAAACTCGCCAGACTGACGAGTAGGGCTGTTATGACGAGAACTGACTTTACTGTATTCATCACGTTTTGTGTCTTTCCGGCTGAATAATCTTGTTTTCGGCCGACCCGGAGGGCGGCACTACAGTGCGCTACACCACTTTTACGGCAATCCGATGGCAGGCATTGTTCAGGTAGCCGCCGGGGTTCCATTGCGGAATAACCATAGGCTGCGTTACACCACTATTGTCGGTAGCCCGAACCCACACCTCGTAATAACCCGATTGCGGGAAAGTTACTTCTGTGGCCCAGTGCTGCCAAGCGAGCCGGTTTTTAGGGGCCTGTAGCTTACTTTTTTGCCAGGTTGAGCCGTAATCAATGGAGGTGTGCACGTCCTGAACAGACTTATCGCCTGCCCAGGCATGGCCGCGAAGCTCCAGCGTTTTCCGGCCTTCGAGCATCGCACCGGTCTTAGGATACGTTATCAACGACTTAACGGGCATCGACTCAATAATGCGAAAGTTCTCAGGTGTTTCGGCAATTTTTTCGCCGGGCTGCACCGGTCGAATTGGCATTTTATAGCTGTGCCCTTCCATCTTGGCCCCATCGTGCACTTTATCCCGAACGGCAATGGTGTGCAGCCATTTGCCGGATACCGACGCGGGCCAGCCGCCAATCACCAGTCGCAACGGATAGCCGTGTTCCAACGGGATGTCTTTTCCGTTGACCGCCCAGGCAATGAGTGTTTCGTTCTCCAGGGCTTTTTTAATGGGTACCCCCCGCGAAATGGCCACTTTTGTGGGGTCCTGACTCAAATGCGGGTCTTTTCCGTAATAGCCGATATAAACAGCATCGTCTTTCAGACCCACATCGGCCAGAATATCCTTCAGCCGAACACCCGTCCATTCGGCGCAGCTTACGGCTCCCTGCTCCCATGGGTTGCCGGTTGTTTGCGGCTCATAACCCGCCCGCCCGTTACCGCCACATTCGAGTACAAGCTGATACGTATGGGGTGTAAACCGTTTTTTCAGGTCGTTGAGCGTGTAAGTTTTGGTCGCTTTTACGGACTCCCCTTTGATGGTCAGTGTCCATTTGGCCGGGTCAATCGGTTCGGGAGGAATCAGGCCGTTGTTTCGGATAAACATCTTCTCGACGGGCGTAATGGCATCGTCAAGCAAATGCACGGGCGACTCTACATTCCAGGGCTTGTCGCCCAATACTTTCATATCGGGACTCTTTCCTTTCAACGGATCGTAGTCAAATGCCATCGGTGTATAAAAAGGCGGAATACGGTCGGCGAAAACAACGGAGGTACCTACCAGCGTTGTAAGCGTAGCGAGCGCACTTGTCCGGAGAAATCCCCGCCGGTCGTGAATCTGATTCGGCATAGAGTCAGTCTATTTTTTCTTGAGTAAGCAAATTTGGTGAATAACAACGCAACACCCCATATTCGTCCTCTATAGAACGACGGAGAAGCCTAAATCTGGTTATGAATTACAAAGATGCAGTCATTTATCAAATCTACCCGCGCTCATTTTCCGATAGTAACGGCGATGGCATCGGGGATTTGCCCGGAATAGCCAGTAAGCTGGATTACCTGGCCGAATTAGGCGTCGATATTTTGTGGCTGAGCCCAATTTTCGACTCGCCCAACGCCGATAACGGCTACGATGTTTCCGACTATGAAGCCATCATGCC
Source organism: Spirosoma sp. (assembly GCF_026391055.1). Lineage (GTDB taxonomy): Bacteria > Bacteroidota > Bacteroidia > Cytophagales > Spirosomataceae > Spirosoma. The sequence continues at coordinate 231,184 of NZ_JAPLET010000025.1, forward strand.
CGAGTTTGGTACAATGGCCGATTTTGATAACCTGCTGGCGGGTGTGCACCAGCGTGGTATGCGGCTCATCCTGGATCTGGTTGTCAACCACAGCTCCGACGAGCACCGCTGGTTTCAGGAAAGCCGCAAAAGTAAAGACAACCCGTATCGCGATTATTACATCTGGCGCACCCCCAAACTCACAGCCGACGGTCCCGCTGAACCGAACAACTGGCAGTCGATCTTTTCGGGACCGGCCTGGGCGTTCGATGAAACCACCGGCGAGTATTACCTTCATTTGTTTGCCACTAAACAACCCGACCTCAACTGGGAGCACCCGCCCCTACGAGAAGCCATTTACAAAATGATGCGTTTCTGGCTCGACAAAGGCGTTGATGGGTTCCGGATGGACGTTATCCCGTTTTTGTCGAAAGAGCAGACGTTCCCGGATTACCCGGCGGGCCGTTTCGGGGATTCGAGCGTTCATGCCAATGGACCACGCATTCATGAGTTCTTGCAGGACATGAACCGGGAGGTCCTCAGCCGGTACGGTCGTACTGGTGAAGGCTGCATCAGCATTGGCGAGGGTATCGGCGTTACGGCCGAACTGGCAAACCTGTATGTGGGTAAAGACCGGCATGAACTGAACATGATCTATCATTTCGACCATGCTGTACCCCGCGAAGAATATCGGTTCGTTGACCCGGCCCCCGAGTTCACCGTACTTGAGTTGAAAACCATCTTTGCCAAATGGAATGTCGCCCTCGACAGCGTCGACCCCGCAACCAAGGCCACGGGCGGATGGCAAAATATTTACTTGGGGAATCACGATAACCCCCGATGCATCTCCCGCTTTGGTGATCCGGAACGCTACCCATACGAATCGGCAACGATGCTGGCAACGGTTTTGCTTACACAACGGGGGACACCCAATATTTATCAGGGCGACGAAATCGGTATGACCAACTGTACCTTCAACTCCATTGATGAGTACAATGACATTCAAGTAAAAAATGCCTGGCAGGCGTTGATCACCCAGGGGGAGCATTCGCCCGAGGTGTTTCTGGCAACGGCTAACCAGCTTGCCCGCGATCACGCCCGAACGCCCATGCAATGGAGCAATGCCCCGAATGCGGGGTTCACGACGGGGCAGCCGTGGCTTAAAGTAAACCAGAATTGTCAAACAATTAATGTAAGTCAGCAGGAAGCGGCTCCCCATTCGGTACTGCATTATTACCAGAAACTACTTCGCTGGCGAAAGCAGACACCGGCTATTCATGAGGGAACGTATAGCGATTTGCTACCCGATCACCCATCTCTTTGGGTATTTGAACGTACGCTAAACAATGCAGCTTTTTACACAGTTGCTAACTTCTCGGGAGAGTCTGTAATGATACCAGCCATACAGGGCGTTTCACTTTCAGATGACCAGCTGGTTTTGGCCAACCTGTCAAACCAAACCGATACATTACATCCGTTTGAAGCCCGTATTTACGAACGAAAAAGACTGGTATAAGAAATGAATAAGGGGATTTTTGGCAATATGCTGTTGCATTCAGTCCCTGACGACGGCCGTTTCGCAAAGAAACTATCCGTAAGGTCAATATTGCTGATCCTGCTGGCGCATTTAACTGTTTTTAACCAATATCACGCTTAAAAAAGGCGTTTAGCTGTATAAACCGTCAACTGCTTTTTTATGAATACCTCTTCGCCAAACATCCAGAATGGAGATTTATTAATCGCCGAGCCATTTATGGGCGATAACAATTTCGAGCGTAGTGTAGTCCTGGTTTGCGAACACAACGCCGTCGGCACCTTTGGGTTGGTTTTGAACCAGCAGACGGATATTCAACTGGGTGACGTTATTGAAGACATTCATACCGACTTGCCCTTGTTTGTGGGCGGACCTGTTCAGCAGAATACCCTGCACTTTATCCATCGTCGGCCCGATTTGATCGACAATTCAATCTGTGTTGTTGACGGGTTGTATTGGAGTGGTGATTTCGACCAGATCAAGCGGGGTGTCAATCTGGGTACGCTTACGGAGCGGGATATTCGCTTTTTCATTGGCTACTCGGGCTGGAACGAGGGTCAACTGGATAGTGAGCTGCTTCAGAAAGCGTGGATCATCAGCCGGACCAAAGCCGACTTTCTGTTCGAAACCCCGACCACCGAATTCTGGCGGGAAGTGCTTAAACGCAAGGGGGGCGAGTACAAATCCATTGCTCACTACCCGGTTGACCCACGGCTTAACTAGGGGGGAGTGGTATCCAGTTAAAGAATGTTAAGGGCCATTTCTTAACTTTTTTTAACCAATTTTACGGGACCAAAACTCGTTATTGCAAGGTTAACAACCTTTCAACAGTCCCGTATGTACACGAATCGTTTTCTACTTCTCCTTATTTTAGTGACTTCTCCCCTGCTCACGCGGGCTCAAAGTGATAAACCTGTTGGCGGCCATTTTGGCGTAAAAGTAGGGGCTTCGTTTACGCAGGTAGCCATCTCCGGAACCAGCGTAAACATACCCAAGCGGGCTCTACAGCCAAATTTAGGCATCATGTACCGGTACCGGTATCACCGGGTGGTACTTCAGCCGGAAGCATTGCTGGCCATCAAAGGTGGTACGTTCCAGCAGGAAGCCGTTGGTGGTCGAACCACGACCAGTAACTCGTATTATTACGCCTGTCTGCCTATTCTGCTTGGCTACATACCCACCGAAGGCTTAACGATTCAGGCCGGCCCGGAACTCAGTTATGCCCTCAACTCGGGCTCTGCCAGTGGCCCCGGTGCGAAAAATGACCTGGGTGCTGTTGTTGGCGTGCACTACGATTTTCTGGACATGCTGAGCAAACTCAGCTTGCACCTGCGTTATGTACACGGCTTTGTGAATGTGTCACCGGAAGCGGGCGCAACGTATTACAACCGCAACGTTCAGGTGTCGATCGTATACAATCTTTACCCCAAGAAGAAAAAGAAATAAGGCTGCTCAACCACTATGCTTTCTCACTTCGGCATTATACTGCTGTTTATTCTGGCTGCGTTTGCGTTCATTGCCATCGTGCTCTTTGTAGCGCGTTTACTGCGTCCGCATCGGCCAAATATTGAAAAAAACAGTACGTATGAGTCGGGCGAAGAGCCGATCGGGAATGCCAACGTGCAGTTCAATATCCGGTTTTATGTGGTGGCGCTGGTCTTTGTGCTGTTCGATGTTGAACTGGCTTTCCTGTTTCCGTGGGCTACTGTATTTGGTCAGGAAAGGCTTATTAAGGCTACGGGTGGCTTATGGGGCTGGTTTGCCCTAACGGAAGCCATTCTATTCGTGGTTGTTCTCGGACTGGGCCTTGCTTACGTTTGGGCCAAAGGGCATCTCGACTGGGTAAAACCTCAGCCGAAAATTCCATCAGTAGAAACCAAAGTGCCCTCACAACTGTATCAGAGGGTAAATGAACGATATAAACGTGACGTTTAATTTCGCTCCGCTACTCCTGTTTGCCCGCGTTTATGAGTCAGGATGTAATTGACAATTCGTCTAAATTTCTTTTCCAGCATGACCTCTCCTTCAACAACCGATAAAACAGGCGAAGCCAGTGTAATCATGATGCATTCCGAAGACCTACTGAACTGGTCGCGGGAAAAGTCGATGTGGCCCATGAGCTTTGGGCTTGCCTGTTGCGCCATTGAAATGATGCAGGCATTCGCGGCCAGTTACGACCTCGAACGGTTTGGCATTTTCCCCCGCCCCTCCCCTCGCCAGTCAGATATCATGATTGTGTCCGGTACGGTGACCTTTAAGATGGCGGACCGCATCCGGCGACTCTACGAGCAAATGGCCGAGCCCCGCTATGTGATTTCTATGGGTTCATGCTCAAATTGTGGCGGCCCTTACTGGCAGCACGGGTACCATGTGGTAAAGGGAGTCGACCGTATTATTCCGGTAGATGTTTATGTGCCCGGTTGCCCGCCCCGGCCGGAAGCCTTGATCGACGGGTTTATTAAGCTACAGGAGAAGATTCGGACGGAACACCCGCTTGCCAGGGATTAAAAACCAGAAGGCTTCAGTTTGCGATTGTTATAACAGCTATCTTGATGCCCAATTGACATCCAGAACCTGAACGAGAAACCCCGACAATCGTGAATTCACTAGTCACTTCCTTTCGGCATACACTGCGCTCAGCACGCTTACTTTGGCTATTATATGGTATCACGCTGGCACTTGGACTAGTAGCGGCCCTGCCATTTTTCAACACCCTCAAAGCAGAAGATCAGGATTCGCTGGCATTCCTGAACCTGCTGAGTGGTTTCGACTACACCATTTTTTCTGATTTTATGCACCGCAGTGGCCGCGCTGTATCGCCACTGATCAGCGTTGGTCGCTGGCTGGGGCTGGTGTATCTTTTTCTCAGTGTATTTTTCGCCGGTGGTATCCTGCTTCGTTTTTCGCAACCGACCAACCGATTCAATAGCGGTCTCTTCTGGGAAGGTTGTGCCCATTACGTAGGCCGTTTTCTACGGCTTTTTGGCGTTACCTTATTATTTGTGATCGTTGGCGCGGGTATCTGGCTGGTGATCGGCTCACTGGTTAGCGTGGCTGTCAGCGATTCGTATACCGAACGGGGCCTTTTCTGGATCGGTGCTGTATTCTTCGCCTTGTTTGCCCTCACGGCTACCCTGTTGCTTTGCATTGGCGACTTCGCCAAGGTGCTGATGTTCCGGGAAGATGAGCACGGTGCCTTTCGGGCTTTTGGTCAGGCCGGGCAACTTGTGCTGCGGAATCCGGGCAAAACTGTTGGTCTTTACTGGCTCATGATATTGCTGGGAGCGGCCTTGTTCGGCGTCTACTTTCTACTCGACGAAGCCATTCTCATGAACGGCTGGCCTACGATTTTTATCATGTTCGGCATTCAACAGGCCCTGGTGTTTGCCCGTGTAGGGCTTAAAGTGTGGTGGCTGGGAACGGCTTATACAGTTTACCCAACGCTTCGCCGACCAGTCCCCGTTTTACGGCCAGTGCCCGTTTCTGAGTCCATTACGGCACCCAAGGATGACGCCCCGATAAACCCTAACGACTCCTGGTGAATTCCCCATTTTACCAGAATCATAACGGAAAGCACGGTGTAAGCCGCCAGAACAAGATACGTTCTGGAATTTAAGAAGCGGGGAAACAGGCACACGAGTATGTACCCCATAAATGGCCAGGGATGGGCCAGATAGCGGTCGAAAAACGGGTGATTTCCCCCAACGAACGCCTGCGACGCGATAAAAAACACCACAAATACAATCGAAAACACCAGGCCTCCATCGCTGAAATCCTGCTGGCGGATGTATTGTACAACTTTCTCGCCCACAATGGCCAGACTAAAGAAACTCAGGCCATAAATACCAAACATACCCAGCGATTGCGCTAGGTTACCCCGCGCCGTAAACCAGGCTAACGTATGCTCAATTGGTCCGCTGAACACATCATTGACCGATGACGAATCGTGGAAAAGATTAACGTTGAATAGTGCCAGCACCAGTGCCAAGCCCAGCGAAATTAACATGATGGAGCGGATGCCTTTCGACCCCCAGTTTACATTGACCAGTACTGCGGGGGCGGAATAGATACCGACCAGCGCCAGGGATGAAACGGGGCGAAACGCGTTAAAGCTTATTCCCGAACGCAGCTTCGACCACTGGTGAAAAGCGGGTGGTGTCATGCCGCCCCAAAGTATAATTAAACCAACCAGTGGAAGCAGACTAACTGCGATGGCCAGATACATCAGCACTTTGTTGGTTGAAATGCTTTTGGTACCCGTTTTGATAAAATCCTTCCAGTCTGCCACAAATAACACTACCGCCAGAGCAGGCAGCAACGGAATATAGTAGAACCGCGAGATGGTTGTCAGCCCCAGAAACAGGCACCCCAGGAAAAAGGGCAATAAGCGCTGAAGCCGTGATATCGACAGTAGCAACAAACCGGCAATCAGGTACAGCATGGAAGGCCCCTCTGTCATGACTGTAGAGACGCTCAAAAAAAAGTAGGGAAACGCCAGCATGAATAACGTAGCTGCCAGCACCTTCCGCTGAGAGTCCGTCGAGAGGGTCTTCATGTGCGTATACGTCCAGGCGACCAGGACTACCAGAAAAGCGCAGGTAATCAACCGCAGACCAACATAGGTAATGCCGGGAAACAACCAGACCCATGCTGCGAACCAGATGTGGCTCGATACGCCGGTGGGTGGTACGTGGTTGTACAGGGTTGTGCTATTGACTCCAGATTTGGCAAATGGCAGGCTGGATTCCAGATGAAAATCTTCATCCATTACACCCCACCTAACCAATACGGCGAGTACCGCAGCTATTACCAGGTATAAAAGGCAGATGACCAGAAAGTACCGCCGGTATGTTTTGTTGCTGTCAGCTATAGCATGAATATCGGGCAAAGCAGGCTGAACCGTTGATAGTTTCATCAAATAAACGCGAAAATGAATTGCTCAAAATTAATAGATTAGAGGCTAACCGACACGGTAGGTCATCTCCGTTATGCGTAATCTGCTCCCAATGCGGAGGTATAGTGTAGTTAGGGAGCAATTGGCGTGCGCAACAGCAAACAGAAATAGCATACAGATTTACAGAAAGGATTCAAACGCATTAGATTTCGCTGCACAATCTTCTTTGGCCATTTCGTATACTTGCAGAACTTTTTCGTTTTTATAACTCTCCGATTTGCCGCATGGCTATTCCTCCTGTTTCTTCTACCCAGAAAACACCCGAAACCGGTTTATTTGGCTTACCCGTTATTGTAGCTGCCCTGGGTTACTTTGTTGATATCTACGATTTACTCCTCTTCGGCATTGTTCGCGTACCCAGTTTGAAAGACTTGGGCCTCACACCCGATCAAATCTCGACCGTAGGTGCCAGTATCCTCAACTGGCAAATGGGCGGTCTGTTACTGGGTGGCATATTGTGGGGCATCATCGGCGACAAGAAGGGACGCCTTTCGGTATTATTCGGGAGTATCATTACCTATTCGATTGCCAACATTGCCTGCGGGTTTGTCAAACACATTACGTTTATGGACCCATCCACATATTACGCCCTCATGCGATTTGTGGCGGGTATCGGGCTGGCGGGTGAATTAGGCGCGGGCATTACGCTTGTGAGTGAAGTCCTGCCGAAAGAAAAACGAGCCATTGGCACGTCGCTAGTGGCGGGTATCGGGCTTTTTGGTGCGGTAGTAGCGTATTTTACCGTAAAGCTATTCGATTGGCAAACGGCTTTCTTTGTGGGGGGTGGGTTAGGCTTCGGCCTGCTGCTGCTGCGGGTAGGCGTAGTCGAATCGGGTATGTTTAAAGACGTCAGCGACCAGAAACACGTCAACCGGGGTGATTTTCTATCGTTTTTCACCAACGCCGATCGGTTTAGTCGTTACCTCAAATGCATCGGTATCGGCTTGCCCACCTGGTTTGTTATTGGCATTCTGGCCACATTCAGTAATGAATTTGGCAAGGCATTCGGCATCTCCGAAGAAATTCAGCCGGGGCTGGCCATCATGTGGTGTTATGTAGGGCTGGCCACCGGCGATCTAGCAAGTGGTTTTATCAGCCACGCGCTCGAATCGCGCAAAAAAGGGGTCGCACTCCTCATGGCCATTGCATTGGTGTTCAGCCTCGTCTATCTCTATACGGGCATCCAATCGTCTACGGCACTATACGGCCTTTGCCTGGCAATGGGTTTTGGCATCGGGTATTGGGCTATGTTCGTAACCATCGGCGCCGAGCAGTTTGGTACCAACCTCCGCGCCACAGCCGCAACCACCGTTCCCAATATGGTACGCGGTCTGGTTATTCCCATGACGCTATCTTATCAAGCCCTCAAGCCATCATTAGCCGTCATCAACGCCGGGGCTATCGTCGGGCTTGTTTGCTTCATAATCGGTTTCTACTCCATCCTGACCATCCCCGAAACCCACGGCAAGGACTTGAATTATCTGGAAGAGTAAGAAAGTCGTAGTTAGTGAAGTAAGTGGAGTTAGTTGAATGGCTATCCCATTGAATTTTACTCATTTCACCTACATCACTCATTCCACTGCCAACCAAGTCCATTTCCCATGCAAGCCATTTCCCCGTCCCGCGTATCATTGCGCCCGTTACTGGCCTTACCGGTTATCGTTTCGGCCCTGGGTTTCTTCGTAGATGTATATGACATGCTGATTTTCAGTATTGTACGGGTACCGAGTCTGCAATCCTTGGGGCTGTCGGAAGCGGAGGTTTCGCAGGCTGGTACATTCATTCTTAATTGCCAGCAGGCAGGCTTGGTTGTAGGGGGCTTTTTGTGGGGGGCGCTGGGCGATAAACGCGGACGCATGTCGGTGCTGTTTGGCAGTATCCTTACGTATTCGCTCACTAACATTGCGTGTGGCTTTGTGCAGGATGTAAATACGTACGCCCTACTGCGTTTTGTTGCGGGCGTCGGCCTGTCGGGTGAAATCGGGGCGGCTATCGTTCTCGTATCCGAGATTCTACCCAAAGAAATTCGAAGCTACGGCTCGTCGATTGTGGCGGGAATCGGTTACCTCGGCGCGGGCGTGGCCTACCTGACGGTAGAGTACTTCAACTGGCGAACGGCCTTCTGGGTCGGGGGCGGCATGGGCCTTGTACTGCTGCTGCTACGGGTGAGCGTGTTCGAGTCGGGGGTTTTTAACCGCATGAAAAACGAACACGAGGAAGTCAGCCGTGGCAATTTCCTTTATTTTTTCAGCAGTTGGCCGCAGGCAATCAAGTACCTGCGCTGTGTATCGGTGGGTATCCCTACCTGGTTCATTGTGGGTATTCTGGCCACATTTGCCAACGAATTTGGGCAGGCGCTGGGCATTACCGAAGTGGTGAAACCGGGGCGCTGTGTCATGATGATTTACGTTGGCCTGGCCGGTGGCGACCTGCTGAGTGGCCCATTGAGCCATTGGCTAAGGTCGCGTCTGAAGGCCATTACGGGGCTTTTGCTATTCAGTGCTTTGCTCAGTGGCGTTTATCTGTTTGGCGGGATTCATACGGCGGGTGGGCTGTATACCGTCTGTTTGCTGGCCGGTTTCTGTACCGGCTACATTGCCATGTTCCTGACTATGGTGGCCGAACTCTACGGTACAAATCTTCGCAACACGGCTACCACATCAGTTCCCAGCGTAGTACGGGGTACCCTAATTCCGATGACGCTGTTCTTTCAGGCCCTGAAGCCTTCAGTGGGTGCCCTGGTTGCGGCCGGGTTGCTGGGCGTTGTGGTCTATGGCCTCTCGTTCTGGTCGTTGAGCCGCATGGACGAAACCTTCGGGAAAGACCTTGACTTCGTGGAAGAGCCATGAACCGTTCATCATTTTTCTAAACCGCTGCTCCAGAACGACAGCGGTTGGGGTAGCTCCCTTGCATCATTGGGTTGACAGCTAAAGGTTACCACCTACTTAAATCAACTCAATGAAAACTTCCATCAAATTGCTCGCCAGTGCTCTTCTCGTATCATTTATGACCTCCGTTTCATCGCCTGCTAGGGCTGATGACCACAAATCGCAGAACAAAGTTTTTGCAGCCGTCATGTTCCCGGCGGCCAAGAACTCCAAGCTCTGGCTATGTCTCGAAAAATACAAGTCAGAAAACAAGATCGATCTGACACTGGTCAACGAGCGGGGCGACATTCTGTTTCATGAAACCGTGAGCGGGAAGAACAGCAAGCAAACGGCCTACCGCCAGCAATTTGACATGAGCGAATTGAGCGACGGTACGTACACATTTCGGATATCGGCGGGCAGTCAGAAAGAAGAGCGTTCATTTAAACTCACGACACCAGCCGTAGAGGAAGTCCAGCCATCGAGGATCATTGCGATCAAGTAAGCAGCTTGTGCACTCTTGTATACCCGGGGACATCGCTTTAGGCTACGTCCCCGGGTATATTTGTGTATATATGACATGATTCTGCAAAAATCTGCAAATCATTTTACCCAACTGTAAGCCTATTTGGAGAAATAATTGCTTTTTTACATGCTAATTCCAAAACTCATTCTACAATTGAAGCAATGAACCAGCTTAACCAAATAGATTACATTATTTTCTTTCTGTATTTCATTGGCGTTTCATCGTATGGCTACTGGATTTACAAACGAAAACAAACAACCAGCCTCGATACTAAAGATTTTTTTCTGGCCGAAGGGTCGTTAACGTGGTGGGCAATTGGAGCCTCCATGATTGCCTCGAATATCTCGGCTGAGCAGTTCATTGGCATGTCGGGCAACGGTTTCACCTTTGGTGTTGCCGTAGCCGTGTACGAGTGGTTTGCGGCCATCGCCCTGATTATTGTGGCGGTCTGGTTCATGCCTATTTACCTCAAGAACCACATCTATACCATGCCGCAGTTCCTGAAAACGCGGTATAACGAAACGGTTAGTTTGATAATGGCCATTTTCTGGCTGTTCCTGTATGTATTTGTCAACCTGACGTCGATTCTCTTTTTGGGCGCTTTGGCCATCAGCACCCTCGTTGGGGGCGACTCGTTCCACCCGATTGTGATTGGTCTTAGTATTTTTGCCATCGTCATTACGCTGGGCGGCATGAAAGTAATTGGTTATACTGACGTAATTCAGGTAGCCGTTCTGATTATTGGGGGTCTGGTAACATCTTACATTGCCCTTACGCTGGTAAGTCAGAAATTTGGTCTGGGTAACGATATTCTGGCGGGTTTCTCGGCCATGATGGGCGACGCTGATGATCACTTCCACATGATTTTCGAAAAACCCGGCCCGAACACCTCGCAGGTCGATATCAATAAATACCTGACCTTACCAGGTCTGGCAATGTACTTTGCCGGTATCTGGATCGTGAACCTTAACTACTGGGGTTGCAACCAGTACATTACCCAGCGCGCCCTTGGTGCTGATCTTAAAACGGCCCGCACCGGTATTCTTTTTGCTGCCCTGCTGAAGATTTTCATGCCACTAATCGTGATGCTGCCGGGTATTGCAGCTTACGTACTGTACAAAAACGGCAGTCTGCAAAACGAAATGGCACCGGGCGGCAAACTCCTCGCCGACAATGCGTATTCGGCAATCCTGTCTTTCCTTCCAAATGGTCTCAAGGGTCTCTCGATGGCCGCGTTGACAGCCGCTATTGTAGCCTCGCTGGCCGGTAAAGCCAACTCGATCTCGACTATTTTCACACTCGATATCTATCAGAAATACATCAAGAAAGACGCTTCCCAGAAGCAACTGGTGTGGGTAGGTCGTATCACTATTTTTGCCGCTATGCTGCTGTCTATTGCCCTGACGTGGCAGGATGCACTGGGTATTGGTCGTGAGGGTGGGTTTACCTTCATTCAAAAATACACCGGCTACCTGAGTCCGGCTATTTTTGCAGTATTCATTCTTGGTTTCTTCTGGAAGCGGACAACGGGTGCGGCAGCCGTAGCCGGTATTCTGGGCGGCTTCGGTCTGGCTGTGTTGTTCAATAACTTTGCACCAGCACTGTTTGGTAACGAAACTATACTGTACACAGCTTACCCGAACGGAAACGGCGGCTACGAAATCCCCTTTCTGATCTGTATGGGCTGGGCGTTTGTGTTTACGGTGCTTATGATGGTCGTTATAAGTCTGGCCGGACCAGCTATCAACCCCAAAGGATTCGCCATCGACTCCAGCATGTTCCGGCTCACGCCAACGGCAACAGCATTGGCCGCCATTATCGTACTGCTCATCACCGTGCTGTACGTTCGGCTTTGGTAAGTTATTTTTAGAACACAGATTGTACGGATGGAACGGATTTGTACGGATAGAGCTACTTCAAACTCTGCCGTTATCCGTTCCATCCTCCTTTTTAGCCCGTTTGTTAGTCTTATATGCAAACACTTTCTCCCAACTCTCCCTCCCTCCGCCCTTTGTTTGCCCTGCCGGTCATTGTGGCTGCACTGGGCTATTTTGTGGATGTATACGACCTGCTGTTGTTCAACATTGTGCGGGTACCTAGTCTGAAAGAATTGGGTCTTTCCGAGGCAGACATCTCACTCATTGGTGGCAAAATCCTGAACTACCAGCAGGCCGGTTTGCTACTCGGCGGGATTCTTTGGGGGATTTTGGGCGATAAACGCGGCCGGCTTTCGGTGTTGTTCGGGAGCATCATTACCTATTCGCTGGCGAATCTGGCCTGCGGGTTTGTCCATGACCCACAACTGTACGCGTGGCTTCGGTTCATTGCCGGGCTTGGTCTGGCTGGTGAGCTGGGGGCGGGTATTACGCTGGTGAGTGAGATTTTGCCCCCCAATCTGCGTGGGTATGGCTCTTCACTGGTGGCCAGCGTGGGATTACTGGGTGCCGTTGTGGCGTATTTTACCGTCACGCTTTTTGACTGGCGAACGACATATTTCATTGGCGGGAGTCTGGGGCTCGGTTTGCTGGTGCTGCGCGTGAGTGTACTCGAATCGGGCATGTTCAAACGCGTGCAGGGTACGAGTGTGAGCCGGGGTAACTTTCTGGCGTTGTTCAACGGAAGGTCGAAGGTATTAAGGTATCTCCGGTGTATGGGCATTGCTCTCCCGACTTATCTGGTCATTGGTATTTTGGCCACTTTCGGGAATGAATTTGGGAAAGCGATTGGCCTTGCGGAACCCATTCAGCCCGGCCGATGCGTGATGTTTACCTACGTGGGTACCGTTCTGGGCGATTTGGCGAGTGGTATTCTCAGCCAGTATCTGCAATCCCGGCGCAAAGCTGTCGGCCTGATGATGAGCCTGACGTTTGTTTTCGTCATCATATACCTCTTTGGCGGCATCAATTCGACCGGGGCTTTTTATGGGCTTTGTCTGGCGATGGGTTTTGGCATCGGCTACATCGCCATGTTCCTGACCATTACGGCGGAGAGTTTTGGCACTAACCTTCGGGCTACGGCAACGACTTCAGTAGCCAATAACGTTCGGGCCACAACGCTGATCAGCATCCCCGCCTTTCAGGCTATGAAACCTTCGCTGGGGGTTCTGGAAGCAGCCGCCATCGTCGCTTTTGTCTGCTTCGCGCTGGGCTACTGGTCATTGGTCACGATGGAAGAAACGTACGGTAAGGAACTTGATTATACGGAGTAGAACGTACTAGATGACTATTGGCTAAGTCACAAGCCGTATAAATGCATTAGCCGTGGCCTGTCAATAGAGATGCCTTTCTGGCTCAACCGATCGGATGACAAAATTGATGCTAACGCTAAATTCTCGCCGACCTCGGCTTAAAACGGGCGTTTGGTGAAACGGACAATACCTTAATAGCATCAATCGATAACGACCAGTTATGAAGAATTTGAATTGACTATCGTTTCCTGATTACCTAAGGAAGAGTAGCACAAAAGGCAAGGCTATTTTTTAGATCTGTTTCCTGATTGAAATTAATAGAATTTTCCTTTAAGTATTGTTTAACAACCTGTTTATTCTTAGCAAATAAGTTCAGGAAGCCGGATTGGTTTGCTGGATGAAACTTACCGTTACCATCCCGTAGTTTGAACTCGGCTTTTTGGGAAAATAGCATATCACTGTGGGCCTCTAGACGGGCTATTGACCCATTGGTGCCGGAATAAGTGGTGGTAGTTCGTATCGCTGATGCTCCCGTTGATTGTTTATACCCCCCTTCTTTTTCTCGATCAATCAAAACCATGGTTCGTTTAATTAGCAATCTAGCAGAACCGTACGTAGATACCAGCTGCCAATAGGACTTTGGATACTCGTAGTAAAATGAGTCCGGGCCGATTACCACGAGTTGAACGGTGGGATCGTTTTGCAGCGCCAGTGTATCGCCAGTAGGGCTGATAAAATGCATCTCACCCAAAAATAGATTATAGTTAAATCTAGCTGATGACGACTTGTTGGGGGCATAAACGAGCTTACCCTGTGTAAATACTGGGTATTGGTAGCGTTCGTTAAATGCAACAGAATTAGTTAGGTTCTCCCCTGCTTTTACACGGATATATTGGTTTCTTTGAGCAGCAACGATAGAATGTATGCCAATCAGTAGGAAACAAGCGAACGATAAAAGTTTCATATCTGAGCTTAGTAAATTGTAGAGTACTTTAAGGCAATAGTCAGTTGCAACAGTTCTATAAGGGGAATCATGTCTATAAATTGTCTTAGTAAGCAATAAAAAGGGACTAATAATGTATTATTCTCGACAAAAATGCATTTATCGGCCCCATGTGCTTTTTATCACGAATCTCTTAGATATCAAGGTAGCGGTCATGTGGTGCTTTCCAAATTAGGGGCTTAATTAGATTGCCTCTTTTAATATCTGTCTAATCTAATCACTGGCATGCGTTACCGTCCATTGGCTATTTTACGGAATTGGCAGAACAGTTTTTCCAGGTCAATCTGACTGGCAATTCAACTTTCGCTAAAAAGATGCTATCATTCATTGGCATATCAGCTAGGGCAGTAATCTTGCCCGTACCACTCCAAGCTCTTGATAAAGGTAGCCCGTAAACTTTACCCGCGTTAAGGCATCTGAAGTTCACCAAAAAATCTGTCGTGGGTGGTGATACGTAAAACAATTCATGACCAATTGCTACTGATTGATTTCTCCAAATTGTACCAACTAAAATCACGTTACCTACCACTGGGCTGTTAACACGTATTTCTGCTTCCAAGCTTCCACCATGCTCTGCAGACTTGTGATTGTAAAAACTTGCTTCGTTCTTCAACTCCCTTTCAGTCCAGTTCCAGTATCCCTTTCTGTTTGTTCCATTGGGTAGTCAGGTTACTGACCAGAGCAGATCTCGTTCCTAAAACTGCTACCATTGGCGAATACTATCAGCTAATAATTGCAAATCTGCAATCACCTGTTGCAACATGACCTTTTTCTGACTGTAAAAGTAGTTATCTAAGTAGGCCCGTAACTGAATGTATGGTTACGCAGCGGTTTTAGCCAATTGACCAACTTTTCAAACCAAAGAAGATCAAAAATAGACATAGGGGCCGATGACAAAGATGAACCATTCGTGAGCTGGTATTCGACAACACAGTTGAAAGAATTTGGGTGCGTATGCGATGGATTGAGCTAACAGATAGTAAAAAGGAAAGGTTATTTTACTAACTGACCATTATTATCCGTAGCCTATGGCCCTACGTGGCCCGTAAGCCAGAAAGGCGATCATCAGCTATTGATGGAACCTAAGAGAGAGTATTAAGTCATCATTAGGATGATAACGAATCGGCACATGCTGTTTGTTGATCTTCTAGGCCTCATCGACTTGGAGAAGAGCCGGTATGTACCGGACTACTAACTGGTAGAGTTGTTGGGTTAGACTATCCATACCGGCTACTTTAGACAGATATTCACTGGCCCCCTTGGCTACACAAGCTTGCTGTTCCTGAGCACTTGCCTGGGCTGACCAAACCACCACCGGGACCTGTTCTCTACCGGCTTGGGCCCTGATAAGGGGGATTAACTCCGTAGCCGTAGTAGGGGGTAGATGGTAGTCCAGCAGGATCAGGCTCACTAGCGGTTCACCCGGCGCCAGATGCGCCAGAAAGTCAGTCTGATTAATGGTACAAACCAGCCCAAGCTGCTCACCAAAGAGTGTCTTGATCAGATGCGTGAGCATCACGCAGTCATCTTCATCATCATCCAAAACCAGTAGAAAAGTAGTCAACGTTGTCAGTTAAAAAAGAGTCGAATACGATACATCCATTCAGGCTACATGTCATGGCCTAACCTGAAAGATGGCACCTGAGAAGTACGGCAATATAAGCTACCCCAGGGACGCTGTTCCTCGCTATTTATCGTAAAGCAAACATGATACATATATATGTTAATAACGTATATAATCTGCCGCTAAACCACAGGCTAAAGTATTTAGCTTGAGTGGGAATCGTATGCTACAGATTGAGTTGAACAGATATTAAATATCAGCGTCTCAATAGACCTCCAAATTTAGACGCAGTGCGTTTCAAGGAAGGGTATTTATGTGACTGGATTTGGCCGACACTACTGAAAAGTACGTTATACCCCTAAGCAAAAGCTAGCATCCAGGTGGTTCAACCTTTATCTTTTGGTTTCACTACGTAGACAAGTGAGAGGTAATAGTCGCAACTTTTGTCAATTATGAGAGCATAGATCAATCTATGGCATCGACAAACACAAAATCAAAAGCCAGGAGGCCTCTCAAGATAAAGCTCCCACACGCATCGGGGTCAGGTGATCGAAGGCCTCATTCCATCTGGCCACTTATCAACCGAAGACCTTTTATTGGCTGTTGCCAGTGAGCTGGGTAAACATAAACACCACAATTGGTAGCATAAGCTTCCCCTTTTCACAGTCTCTTCCTGTCCCTGTTCTTTATCGGTGCATGAAGGGCATGAACGACCAGCGGACCATTGTTGATGGCCGTAACGATGCGTTCCGGTTTATGTAGTTTGTAGGAACGGCGGGCGTCTCCGGTAACGGAGAAACCGGTTTGGGTAGATGGGACTCCAACAAACCGTCCTTGCCCATCGCCTTTGAGCAGCAAACCACGCGAGGCATCCTGCCTGCCCATGTTAGCTTCGTTTCCGTAAAAATTGCCCGTTGCCAGCGCATCGAGCTTTCCATCTTTATCGAAGTCATCGACAACGAACCCGAAAATAGGAGCCTCCTGGGCAACCGTGGGCAGAGGTTTCAGTCTAAACTTCCCGTTGCCAAGATTCTCCGCATAACAGCTCCGTAGTTCACTTACATAGGCCCGGTAGACTCCGTCCAGATCTTTCTCTGAAAACAGGGCGTCGAAATCAGCTTCGGCATAATCGGCATAGCGCAGAAACTTACGCCGGAACTGGATAACCTGCTGGTTCAGGGCATCGCGGGGCAGGGCCGGATAACGCGCTCCGTTGATAAAATAGCCCATGATCGGGTCAAATTGCCCGTCGTCGTTGAAATCTTTTCCATACATCAGAATCGGCTCGCTGGCCGACGCCCGGTATAGGGTATTCAAGCCTTCGTTGCCCAGCAATAAATCGGCATCGCCGTCGCCGTCGAAATCACCGCTGGCCACACAATTCCACCAGCCAGTGGGGTTTGTCGCCAATGTTGAATCCGCCGATTTTATCCGCCGAAAAACACCTTTCTGATTCTCCAGTACCGTTAGTGGCATCCACTCGCCCACTGCTACCAGATCCGTATCCTGGTCGCCGTCAATATCGAGCGGCAACACCTCGCACACGAGTCCAAGACTTGCCAAATCGGGGGCTACCTGGGCCGTGACGTTCGTGAAGTGTGGTGCCTTGCCCGGTATCCGGTCGTTGCGTAACAGATAGCTTTGCGCGGGTATCGGGTATTTTCCCGGCAGCTGACGCCCGGCAATCAGCACGTCAAGATCCCCGTCACGGTCATAATCGAGCGCGCGAACCGACTGGCTGCTAACAGCTATCGACGGCAAACCGGGAACGGGCGTAAAATGCCCCCGACCGTCGTTCTGGTAAAGCACGGGCTGAAACGCTTCGGTTGCGGTAAGCGGGCGTTCGTTGCCTCCGCCCACCACCAGCAAATCGTTATCCTGGTCATTATCTGCGTCGAAGAGCAGAATTGCCCCCACCTCCATGGGCGTGTTGGGCATCCAGTCGGCTCGTTTGTACTGGCCATTGGCCCGCCCGAAAAACAACGCTCCCGGACTGCCCCGGTACGAAGCACCCACGGCAATGTCGTCGATAGCATCGCCGTTGAGGTCGCCTACGGCTAGCGCTACCCCTGCCCGCGACAACATCTTATGCAGCGCGGGCGTTGTTTTGAAATCAACAAAGTCCGACTCCTGGTGCACAAAATCGAGGTTCGTCCGCACTTTCGAGAAAAGAGAAGTTGACGGAACATCGAGTCGTTTTCGTGCTGGTTTCGCATCACTATACCGAAGCGTTAGCCGCTGGTTAGCTCGAACGTTGTAACGAACTTCGGTCATTCCACCGGGCCACACCACGCGTACGGAGTCAGCCATCGGCGCAACACCCAGACCAACGACCAGCCCGGTACCCATCGACGATAAATACCCGCGTACCGGATACTTTTCCAGCAGCTGTTTTTCCCCTTTAGTCCAAACGGTAACCATAGCACCAATCCCGGCCCGGTTGGTAACCGGCCCGACAAACGCCATCGACAAATAACTATTTTTAAGCTTTTCGCGACTGGTGTTGCGAAAAACTGACGCCTTCTCATCAATGTTGTTGACTATCAAATCCAGGTCACCATCGCCGTCCAGATCAGCATAGGCGGCCCCGTTAGCGTAAGACAGTTCATCCAGCCCCCAGGCCGCTGACACATCCTCGAACGTCAGGTCGTTATGGTTGCGGAAGGCGTAGTTACGGAGCTTAATCTCGGGCACTTTCTCCAGCAATTTATCCCGTTGCTGTTGCCGGGCGGCATCGGTACCGAAACTCCCAAACTCCTCAGTAAAGCTGATAAAATCGCGGTCGGTGACGTTTTTGCGGTAGCCATTGGTCACGAACACATCTTTATGACCGTCCAGATCGAGATCGGCCAGGAGTGTAGACCAACTCCAGTCGGTTTGGGCTATCCCGGCGAGCAAGCCGACTTCGCTAAAGAGTGGCTTCTCCTGGTCGTTTCCGGCGTTGAGTTGTAGGGTGTTCCGCATGTATTGAAGCTGGTAGCCATATTGTGACGTCTGGCTCAGCTCCTTTTTATCGTAATCCTGCGCACTAAGCATCTGCTTCTGGCGGGCGTTATCCTTCGGCAGCATATCCAGTTGCATGAAGTCGATTTGTCCATCGTTGTTAATGTCGGCGGCATCAATGCCCATCCCATACATGCTCGTATGGGCCAGCGAGGCACGGGTACAGTTCCGGAATATGCCCAGGCTATCGGGTTTAGCCCCACGGTTGAGGTAGAAAATATCGCTGCTGATAAAATCGTTGGAACAATATACGTCCGGATAGCCATCCTGATTCAAATCCGATACGGCCACGCCAAGCCCCAACCCTTCGAACCGAATACCGGCCGCTTTAGACACATCAATAAACACAGGTCGACCCGTTGGGCCAACACCTTCATTGCGAAATAAACGGTCGGTAGAGGGGTACGTACCATCATTGATGGCGGGGCGCAGGTAGTTGGGGTTCTGCACATCAGGAGCCGTATTGAGCAGAAAGGCATCGAGATCACCATCCAGATCGTAGTCAAAAAAAGCGGCCTGGGTCGTATAGCCGGCATAATCGAGTCCATAAGCAGCAGCTTCCTCGCGGAAAGTTGGCGAAACTGTTTTCTGATTAATAAATAGCAAATTCCTGCTTTGGCGCATGGTTTGGTGGGCTGCCACACTCACGTAAATATCGTCCCAGCCATCCTGATTAATGTCCACGACCGAAACACCCGTACACCAGCGGTCGGTGTGTACGCCGGCCGAATCGGTCAGGTCGGTAAACCGCAAACCGGATTGTTGAGTTGTCTGATTGATGTATAAGCGGCTACTTTCCTGATTGCCCGTAAAAAACAGGTCGGGTTTACCGTCGTGGTTAAAGTCGCCCACGCCCACCCCTCCCCCATTGTAAAAATTTGTAAATGTAAAGGCGTTCAGGGAATCGTTGGGAGTCAGGTTATTGGCAAACTCTATACCCGACTGATGGGCGTCGATCTTCTCAAATAGACGGTCAGCTTTAGGCTGGCAACTTACCAGACCGAAACCCATCATAAGCGCCAAAAAGACTACCGAAATACGCATGAATCAATAGTTCGTTACTAACAAAACTCCCCTCCCGGATTAGTTTGGGAAGGGAGTTCAAGGTGTTTACTACTTACACAGAGCTTAGTTAATTAATACCCAGGGTTCTGGTCTTTGGGATCAATGGCTGGGCTGTTATCGATTTCGGATTGAGGAATGGGCAGCAGTTCGTGCTTGTTCGCGATGAAATAGGATAGCGGCTCGGACTTTTGCTTTTTATTCTTCCGCCAGCGCACAATATCAAAGTTGCGAATCTGCTCAGCCGCCAGTTCGACCATGCGCTCGTGTACCACTGCATCAAATACCTCACTCTGGTTACGACAGGGGTAGTTTTTAGTAGGATAGGGTGGCATATCTACCGATTTACGCGCCCGTACCTGGTTCATCAGGGCTATGGCAGCGGCCTGATTTCCGGTCTCGTTTTCACATTCGGCGAGCATCAGCAGCACATCGGCATAACGCATAACCCGCATGTTGATACCGCTCTGGGCGTAGCCATTGTCCAGTTTGTAAAGTACCGAGTATTTACGCCAGCTTACTTTCAGTGTTTTCCCATCCACTATCGATGCGTTACCCTGTACGCGGTCGGCGGTGAGAACACTGAGTCCATTGTTGAATTTGTCCCCTTCACTATAGTACGAGTACACGTATCGGGGGTCGTTTTTAGTGTCTCCTGCCGAAATCCGCTCGTAAGAATTCAGAATCTTGTTGGACGGGATCACGTTCCGCCAGCCGATAGCCGAATACTCCTGCGTACGAACGGTTTCTTCCTGAACAGCCGACCCATCGCTGTCGCCACCCCAGTTGTAGGCACCGCCCGACTGGGCGTAAACTACCTCGAAAATAGACTCCTGATTAAACTCACCCTCTTCGTTGGTAAGATCGGTGTACTCGTCGACGATTTTGTACAGGCCTGAGTTTACAATTTTCTGTAGTTCAGTCTTTGCACTGGCATAGTCGCCCAACTGCAGGTAAGTACGCGCCAGCAACGTTTGCACAGCCGCTTTGGTAGCCCGTCCCAGATTCTTGGCATCGTAGCTGGCCGGTACGCCGGCTTCGGCCGCTTTCAGATCGGCAATCACAAAATCGTACACCTGCCGCTGGGTTGAGCGGGGCAACGAACCATCTACCGATTTGGCAAATTCCTTGTACAGGGGTACGCCACCAAAAAACGTAGCCAGCTCGTAATAGGACCAGGCCCTCAGGAACCGCGCTTCACCCAGCAGACGGTCGCGCACGGCCGGGGTGATGTCTTTGACAGATGCCCCTTTTTCAAGTACCACGTTGGCCCGGTGAATAGTCCGGTACCAGCCTCGCCAGATGCTGCCCACCAGGGCGTTCCCTGTATCATGTACACCAATGAGCAACTGATTACGGGGCGTTTCGAGCTGCCCGCCCCCGGAGGCCATCTCGTCGCTCCGCAGATCGTGGGTAAAGAACCATTCTCTGGAAACCAGGCTGTTCGATTGCACCAGGGCATAAATCGAGTTGACCCCCGCCGTTAATTCGTCGGCATTATTAAAATAGGTTTCAAAGGTTACGCCGTTGGGATTCAGTTTATTGAGATCATCCTCGCTACAACTGATGGTTAAGCCCAGTAGCGCGATGCTGAATAGGATTGTCTTTTTCATGATAACACGTCGCTAAAAGATAAACTGATACGTTAAAAGCCAAGGTTAACGCCCACCATGATCGTACGCGCCTGTGGATACTGCACATAGTCGATACCGTTGTTGAGCAGGTTGTAGTTCTTCGACGACACTTCCGGGTCGTAGCCGGTGTATTTGGTAAAGGTCAGCAGGTTCTGGCTCGACACATATATCCGCGTCTTACTGAGCACATTACCCGTCAGTTTACCAATAACACTTGCCGGAATCGTATAGCCGATGCTCATGTTTTTTAGACGCAGGTAGGAGCCATCCTCCAGGAATCGGTCAGAGGTTCGGGAGTTCTGATTCGGATCGCCACTGATCGAGCGGGGCACGTCGGTATTAGTATTCTGGGGCGTCCAGGCATTCAGCACATCGGTGGTGGCGTTGAACAACCGAAGCTGCCCCTGCCCGATCACTTTCGTACCATTGTAGACTTTGTTGCCCTGTACTCCCTGGAAGAACACGGTGAAATCGAAGTTTTTGTACGTACCGGTCCAGTTCAGGCCATAGCTGAACTTAGGGATGAAACTGCCGAGGTACTGGCGGTCATTGGCGTCGATTTTTCCATCGCCATTTAAATCACGGAACCGAATATCGCCCGGTGCGGTATTGTCGTTTTGATAAAACGTGCTGGCGTTTCCATCAATAGCATTGTACCGGTCAAGCTCGCCCTGGCTCTGGAAAATACCATCGACAACCCAGCCGTAGAAGGACTGAATGGGCTGTCCAACTTCCGTGCGGGTGATGTCGAAGCCACCAAAGTCGGCGTTTGACCCGGAATTAATGGTTGCGTTCGGAGTTGCCAGACTCAGTACTTTATTCCGCGTGATGTCAAACGTACCGGTCAGGTTCCAGTTGAAATCCTTACTGGAGTAGTTATAGCCCGCCGTCAGTTCAAAACCTTGGTTACGCATACTACCCACATTGGCCAGCGGGTTTACCGAATAACCCTGCGATTCGGGCAGCGGTACCCGCAGCAGGAGGCCGTCGGTCTGGCGACTGTACACCTCGGCGCTCAGGCTTATTTTGTTGTTTAACAGCGAAGCATCGACGCCAATGTTGCTCATGGTAGTTACCTCCCAGCTTAGGCCGCTGTTGCCCAACTGGTTAAAGAACGACCCTAGCTGGGTCTGGTTTCCAAATGGGTAAATGGTATTATTGGCCTGAATGAGCGGTTGCCAGTCATAATCACCAATGGCGTTGTAGCCAGTCTTGCCGTAGCTGCCCCGCAATTTCAACTCCGAAAAAGCTGAAACGCCTTTCATAAACTTTTCTTCGCTGATACGCCAGCCTGCCGAAACAGCCGGAAACGTACCCCACTTGCGGCCTGGCGCAAACTTCGACGAACCATCCCGCCGAATCGATGCCCCCAGGAGGTACCTGCCCGCATATTCATAATTCAGACGACCCACGTACGAAATCAGGAGGTTTTCATTCAGCGTGCTGGAGCCGTTGGGGTTCGAGACGCCCTGAATCACCTGGATATTATTATCAGGCCGCTGGCCGCTGGCGCTAATAGACCTCGACATGCTGCGCTGCTGCTCGGCTACTCCGGTCAGGTTAACGAAGTGCTTGCCGTAGGTTTTTTCGAAGGTAAGCTGATTGGTCATCACCGAAGAGAAGAACTCGCTGCGGTTCTCGTTTACGTTGGCAATGACCCGGCTCCGGTTGCCGTCGTTATAGATTGGCAGAAACCCATTGAACCGCGCATTGGCGTAATCGGCTCCAAAGGTGAAGCGATAGCGGAGGAAGTCCGTAAACTTAATCTCGGCGAAGATCGACCCCAGCAGTTTGAAGCCCCGGTCTGTCTGAAATTGCTGCTCCTGCTCGGCTACCCGCAAGGGGTTTTCGGGGTCAGTGGCATCGAGTCCCTGTGCTGTTGTGCTGAACCCGCCAATCTTTGTTGGGTCACGTACGGGCCAATAAGGCGTCATCCGCATGATGTTCATCAGCAGACTCCGCCCACCTCCATCGCGCTCCAGCCGCCGGAAATCCGTAGACGCCAGCATCGTTTGCCCAATGGTCAGGTATTTACTGACTTTATGATCCGAGTTGATCCGGAAGCTCTGCCGGTCGTAGTTGGTAAAGGGCAGAATTCCATCTTGTTTAAAATACCCCAGCGAGGTATAAAAACGGGAAGTCGCATTTCCTCCCGACAGCGAAACCTGATGGTCCATAATGGGTGCCGCCCGGAACATAACGTTCTGCCAATCGGTATCGGTCTGGGCAAACGTCTGGGTAGCGCCGTCATAAATAGGTACGTTCAGGTTCGAGAATCGGCCCGGCACAGGTTGCCCGGCAGCCGTCAGCAACGCAGTACCGTATTTAATATACTCCTGGCTATTGAGCAGGTCCAGTTTTCGCCAAGCCGACTGCGAACCGTAGTACGAGTCGACGTTAATCGTAAGTTTGCCATTGGTAGCCCCTTTCTTGGTTGTAATCAGGATAACCCCGTTGGCGGCCCGTGACCCGTAAATAGCGGCTGCGCTGGCGTCTTTCAATACCTCCAGCGATTCGATATCCTTGGGGTCGATGTTGTTCAGGCCACCCGCCGGTATTCCGTCGATCACATAGAGCGGATTCGGGTTCAGACTAATGGAGCCAACGCCCCGCACCCGCACTACGGGTTCACTGCCGGGGCTGCTGTTGTTGGTTACCGATACCCCCGGCACGCGTCCCTGCAATGCCTGTACGGGACTAATAACAGGAAGCGCCTTCAAATCTTTCGGTGAAACGGACGAAACAGCCCCCGTAAGCGAGGACTTTTTCTGCGTACCGTAGCCTACAACGATCACTTCATTGAGCGCCAGAGGATCGGTGACCATTTTCACATCAATCACCGACCGGTTACCCACCGCTACTTCCTGTTTGGTATAGCCAATGAAACTAAACACAACGGTTGCCTGCCGCCCAACAGAAAGGCTATACGTACCATTTTTGTCGGTAGTCGTTCCCCGGACGGTTCCTTTCTCAACTACGTTCACGCCAGGAAGCGGCTCCCCGGTTTCGTTTGTGATCGTACCTGATAGTTGTTGGGCAAAGGATGTTCCGGCCAGAGCAATAAGCCAGACGGCCAAAATCGTTCGGAAAGTAATTAGCAGTTTACTGCTTTTAGGATGTAAACGTTTGTTGTATCGCATAGTGATAGTAATTGATTAAACACCTAACGGAATCCACTAAGTAAAAACAGCACATTAAAAAGAACTTTGATTTCTATATAATACAGATAATCATCAGTTTTCATCAACAATTTAACTGACCCATCTTACTGGTATAATTCTATATTTTAAGATTAGGCCATACAAGTGTATCACCTGTAAACGATTTAAGAAGGCTTAAAGGCTGTACATTCATATTTATATATAATAAATTAAAAATACCATTTTGGATCCCAAAAAAAGTACCTTTAAGTGAATAGTCCAAATAAATAACGATTATATTTATTTTTAATTATTTATCGAATAGCCGTTTATTAATATTTACAGAAAATACAGATAGTAGTGTGTAGGGGTTAAATCAACCAATACACTTATGGCATATCAAAAAAATGATAGTTACTAAAGTTAGTTTTCATATAGTAATATAAACCATATTAACTAAGTATATATACTTATCAAACAGGGCGTACAGATTTAGTACTTTTATTGTAGTTGCGATTTAGTTACAGCAAACACAAATCGCATTTAGCCGGGCAGATTACGGTAATAATCTATCGGAGAAGTGCTTTCTGAAATAATCGGTTTATTTTCGAAATACGATCTGCAACTGAATTGTGTGGCTTCTGTAAACCATTGTCTCACCCAACCCTTTCTCAACCTAGCTCTATGATTGGAGCTATCGACTACATAAAATGAAGAAGTACTACCTAATCCTGAGTCTGGTTTTTCTGACCAGTTCGTTTACCCGCAAAGAGCTTGCGTGGGTAGCTATTGGCGACTCGATCACCTATCTGAATGAACATCTGGATGAGACGGGTAATCGAATTACCAAGGGCTACATGACTCGTGTAACGGAACAGTTACCGTATGTACATTACGTTAATCAGGGACATAACGGCTGGACAGCGGGCAAAATAGCGTCCTCGATTGAAACACTGGGTCTCGTTAAAGCCGACCTCTATTCGGTCTTTCTAGGAACAAACGATTGGTGGGCAGGCCGACCGCTGGGCAACTTGGCCGACTATCAGCGCAGCACTGGCAATGCAACGGTGTATGGCTCATTCCGCATCATTATCGACAAACTTCGCAACCTTAATCCACAGGCTCCTATCATTCTGATTACGCCCATGCAACGCGTAGATTTTGTTTACCTGACCAATTTCAAGAATAACGCTTTTGGCTCCTACAAACCTAAGAATGGACAGTTCCTTGAGTCATTTGCCAACGCCATTGATTCGATTGGCCGCTACGAACACGTGCCGGTTGTTGACCTATACCATACAAAAGGGTTACAGATAAAAAACCTGGTGAAATACAAACGATTGAAAGATCCCCAAACGGGTGTTTACAAGAACTACCGCTACCCGGCCTTCATTGACATACCGTTCAATCCTGAAACAGATGAGTACCCGTATCCAGCTGACGCTATCGATAAGACTTACGATGGTTTACACCCCTCCGATGCCGGTTATTCACTGATCAGCCGTAAGTTGGTAAAGATCATCAGGCAATACCATTAAGTACATCTCTAAAGTTTATATCCGATCAACTTCATGAACAGACGGAGCTTTATCAAGAACAGTTCAGTTGTTAGCCTTTCTGCCAGTACACTCACTGTAGCGGCCTGCTCGTCGCCCAAACAGACATCCACGGAAAATAACTCCTCAGACTTCACCGACGATTTTGAACTGAACGAAGTAACGATCGGCGATCTTCAAAAGAAGATGCAGTCGGGCCAGTATACAGCCGCTGCCATTACCCAGCTTTACCTGGACCGTATTAAAGTCATTGACAAGCAAGGTCCGAGCCTGAATTCGGTGATAGAGCTCAACCCTGATGCCCTGACGATTGCCAACGCTATGGATCAGGAGCGGAAAGCGGGTAAATTACGGGGTCCGCTTCATGGTATTCCGATACTGATAAAGGATAATATTGATACCGGCGACCAGATGATGACGACCGCCGGTGCTTTGGCGCTGGACGGCCATAAAGCCACTAACGATGCATTTGTTGCCCAAAAACTACGCGACGCCGGGGCGGTTATTCTTGGTAAGACAAACCTCAGCGAATGGGCTAATTTCCGCTCGACCCGATCGAGCAGTGGCTGGAGCAGCCGGGGCGGCCAAACCCGCAACCCGTTTGTGCTCGACCGAAGTCCGTGCGGTTCCAGTTCAGGATCAGGGTCGGCGGTGTCAGCTAACCTCTGTACCGTGGCAGTTGGGACCGAAACGGATGGCTCGGTCATTGCTCCTGCCTCGTTTTGTGGTGTTGTCGGAATTAAGCCCACTGTGGGGCTGGTGAGCCGCAGTGGCATCATTCCTATCTCAAAAACGCAGGACACCGCCGGTCCAATGACCCGAACGGTAACGGATGCGGCTATTTTGCTGGGTGCTATGACCGGTATCGATCCGGCAGATGCCGTTACGGCTGAAAGCCAGGGCAAGGCCCTGACCGATTATAGCCAGTTTTTACGGGCGGACGGGTTATCGGGCAAACGCATTGGTGTCGAAAAATCCTTTTTGAAAGGGCACGAAGGTGTTGTTGGCCTGTTCAGGCAAGCCATTGATGTATTGAAAAAACAGGGAGCCGTTATCGTTGAGGTTGAGTTGCTCAACCAATTCAGTTCCATTGGCGGGGCGGAGTTTACAGTGCTCCAGTACGAATTCAAAGATGGCGTAAACCAATACCTGGCATCGGCCAATGCCGTTGTTAAATCGCTGGCCGAGGTCATTGCCTACAACCGCAAAAATGAAGCGAAAGCCATGCCTTTCTTCAAGCAGGAGACCCTCGAAAGCAGCGAAGCCAAGGGTGGGTTAACTAGTAAGGAATATACGGATGCTCTGGCTAAAACCCGAACGTCACGCCAGTTGATCGACAAACTAATGGCCTCCGTTAAACTGGATGCCATCTGTGGCACCAGCATTGGTTTTGCGGGCTGTATCGACCTAGTTAATGGCGACTACGACACCGGCTTCTATTTCTGTCCGCCAGCAGCTATGGCCGGGTATCCGCACATTACGGTCCCGATGGGCACGGTACATGGCCTTCCCGTTGGCCTCTCTTTTATAGCCAGCGCCTATCAGGAAGGCCCCCTACTCACCATTGGTTATGCCTATGAACAAGCCTCTAAAAAACGAATTCGTCCCCCATTTACCAGATCGTTAATTCCAGACTGATAGCCGTCACTAAGTGACAAGTATGGGCTTGGTACTATTCAGCACAACTGTACTTTGTCGCCGGTCTTCTTACCGATTGGCGACAAAGTATACTTTTTCACTTTCCAACAATACCAACGCATCCAAAGCCCTCGGCGTTATAGCGTCCTACCCCCGCCAGTACGGCCAGTTCCAGCAATTCGACGGGTCCTTCCAATTCAAACCTAAAGCCATAATAGCCGCGTAATTGAGTTTGCTCACCTGAGCCCTCCTTTATGGTGAGTAGCCTTGATTTAGGTGTGGATGGCCTGGCTATGCTTTCCCCCTCACTCGTCAGCAACCGGTACCGCAGCCTCGCATCAGCGGGCTGGTTACCGGGCAGCGTGGTGGCCTGTCGGTCAGTCTGTATGCTGCGGTACTTTGCCCATAAATTAGCGATAAGCAATGGACCAAACTGTTCATGAGCGGGGTGTAAGTACTGATCCATACCTCGCTCATCCTTCAAAGCAATAACGACCGGCGATAACGTGCGCAGCCGAATAACAGGACTGGTAATACGCACAGGAAGAGCCTCTACACGATCGATCGCGAATTCTGCCCGACGTGTACCAGCCCGCTGTAGGTTTGACGTAATCACACACCGCTGATCCTGAAACAATCCTATCAAAAAGTGCTGGGCTGCGGTATCGACATAAAAGCTGACGATCCATTCTATATAAGGTGAGTTGACCCACATCCCGCCTGCTCCGGCATCTACAACGATCTTCGGCATTATCAAATCCGAAAACGTGAAAAGCTTAAAACGTCGCGTACTGGTTATCGGGTAACCCTGCTCATGCAGAAAACGAGCGTATTGAGTATCTGCCCCAGCCAGTACAGAATATATAAAACCACTTAACTTATACGCATAATTAAAAGGTACAAGTGTTTTTGAGCTGACGGGCCGGAGCGTAAGTTTAAACTGCATAAAGATTTTCAAGTACCTGAACGGTATAGTAAACACCCAAATTTACTATACGGTAAAATAATATTATGAGGAAATTACCGCCTGTATCCGCTACGGCCGATAGGCACTTAATTACTATCACTAAATAAAAACTTCAGCAGTTAACTTATCTCGTCGACATGTAGACATAATACAGCTAATTATAGATAAAATACCATTCCTTGTTTTCAATCATTTAATATATATACTATATAAGCATAATATACTTTATTTATAAACTCACAGGGCCTTTTCGGCTATAAAAACTTCATATAAAACAATTATTAATTAGAATGTTATCACTAAACCGCTATGCATTGTACACAGTATAATTGGTTGAGCAATGGGTAGTTGTAATTAATGTACCACTCACTAAATAAACTAAAACGATGCATTCACCAAGCAAAGAATTCGCAGTCTAAACATCATATAACCAAATGAAGCAAAAATGTACTTGTCACTATCTGCACCAAATAAAAAATTTCTCTCGAACAATATAAAAATACAAAAAGTTCGAATTCATATTTTCCATGTCAAAATCATAATATAATAGTCATATAAATCCCTCACATTACTATACATATCCAACGAAAAGGTGTACAACATCTGAATATTGTACAATAACAATTTTAAGTTGAATATTAAAGTACATAAAATGTGGGGAAATACCTAAATAAATCTATTAATATTTTTGCCAGTACTGTAAACAAGTTGTACAGCTACAGAAGCAATAAAATACATTTTGTTTAAGTAAGGTATATTGACAAAATCTTAGAATCAAAATTCGGTTAATTTATTGTGTGTCGTTACGAATTGCTCTATCATTGAATCGTCCAACGAGACAAAACAGTTTATCGAATTTAAACTAAAGATTGGACGATAGACCTGGTTAAACTTAGCAGTTCCTATCAGTCAAATGATAAGCAACATCCACACAATCGGGTGAGACTTAGTAGTAGATAAGGCTCCACTGTTATGATCAGTTTTTTTCTACTAATGGTTAATAGATGATTTATTTGTTAGCCTGTTTTAAATGCTTTTACAACCTCTTTTTAATACTCATAGTATGATGACAACTTATCCGAAACTACTCTTTTTAATGCCGACAAATTCAATCATTTGGTTAGAAGGCGATGGAAACTACACGCGTATGCATACTCAGGATGGCAAATACCAATCTATCCCGTACACGCTTAAATACATCGCAAACAAATTACCTGACTTTGTACGCATCCACAAGTCGAGTTTAATTAATCCAATGTATGTCCAGGAACTTACAAGCAGAGGTTACCAGGATTACTGGGTTAAATTAAGCAGCGGTCAGGTTCTCTCCGTTTCGCGTAAGCGAATAGTTCAGACGGCGACCAAGCTGAACCTCCCAAAGCCCTGACCAGTCCCTGGTCCCGTCACTACGCCCTGCCCGGAAAACATGAATAGCCGCTAAAAACAGGCCTGGAACGGCTGTTAGGCCTTGATGCTTAAGCATCTATAGAGAGTAAGTGATCTACGTAAGGACATCTCAGAAATTCAACGTGTGCTGGCGGCTTCGACTGGTCACTGACCTTCTAAACGATGTAGGTAACAGGCTAACGTCTCTGAGATGTATTATCCTCTAGACACTACTCATGCGATTTTTTGTGATCCATATGCTATCCATGAGTAACGCAGGAGAATGTACATCAACTCCATCCGCATGTGTTTTTCTTAACGGCTGGCAATCAGGATCAATTACCGTTTAATTTATAAATGTAGGCAAGATTTATAATCAGGCTTGCTATTTATAAATCCTTAATCAAGCAGGCAGCATTAATAATAATCCATCCACATAACCATGACGACAACGCTCAAAAAAAGCTTCACTAAAACGTTATTTTACACGTATTGTAAAGCTATCCCTGTTCCGATATATCCAGATTTTCTGGCAACTATCTGGCCCACCTAAAAGAGGGTATTAATGGTTTTTTACACCTCTCCGACTCGTAAATTCCGAGACAAGAATAAGGGTAGAAACGCAAGTATATTTATCCGGTACGTCCACAAATTTTCGTTGTCAACTGCCCCTATTTTTATCGCTCAATAAGCAGCTCTTAGGTTGGAAAACGCCGAAAGAAAAACGAAATGAAGACTGCATAACCTCATTACTTATCTTTTCTATAACTGGTAATTTGGTTTGAGTAGAATCCCCAAAAAAGCGCGCACATTTTAACTAACCGATTCATTCGTTTAGTCTAGTTAAATTAACAAATTGACATGAAACCACTAGCATTTACTTACATATTATCGGTGATTTTTACTGGTTGCATATACAGTATTGTATGTGGCCAGAATACGTCGGCCAATACATGTGATTATACTATAACCAAAAGTGGGCTTTACAAAAATGGCACTATGGGCGTTTTGCCGGGCCAAACCGTTTGTATTAAGGCAGGCACCTACACCAACTTACATTTCAGTGACTTCGTAGGTACAGCTGAGAAGCCTATTCGGTTTATAAACTACGGGGGTAAAGTGATTGTCAGTGCGGATAAGGCTCCGGCGGGTATACAGTTCTACTTTTCAAAGTACTTCATTCTGTCCGGTTCCGGTTCTTCAGATCTTGAGTACGGTATACTGGTTGAAAAAACCGGTACGGGTGGCCAGGCAGTCCGGGCAGAAAACAAAAGCTCCGACTGTGAAATCGACCATATTGAAATTGCCGGTTCCGGATTTGCCGGTATCATGGTCAAGACAGACCCCACCTGCGATTCAACAACCTGGCGTCAAAACCTGGTTATACGGAACGTGAAAGTGCACCACAATTATATTCATGATACAGACAGCGAAGGCATTTACATTGGCAGTTCCTTCTGGAATGAAGGCTATAAGATGGTATGTGGTGGCCAGACAAAGCTCATTTACCCACACAATATTTATGGCCTCGAAATTCATCATAATCGAATAGAAAGGACAGGAACGGAGGGACTTCAGTACGCTGCTGCGCCAGATGCCGATGTCCATCATAATATTGTTAGTGACCCCGGCTTGAAGCCATTTGCCGCTTTTCAGAACAACGGCGTACAACTTGGCGGGGGTGTAGGCGGCAATTTCTACAACAACCAGATTTTCAACGCCCCAGCGGTGGGCCTAACCATTGTTGGCAATGGGGGTAACTCTCAGATATACAACAACCTGATCGTAAACAGTAAAGTCAATGCGATCTTTTGCGACAACCGGCCCGGCACCCAGGCCAATACGCCCATTGTCTTTGCCAACAACACCCTCATTGACTCGGGCGAGGAAGCAATCAAGCTGTACAACGAAACCAACAATAACCTTGTCATCAATAATATTATTGCTAAGGTTGGCAAAGGGCGTCGGTACATCATGTTTGCTCAGGGCGCTACCGCCGAGATGACCAGCAACTTCATGACCTCCGATATTGACTCGGCTGGATTTATGAACCCCGCCGAAGGAAATTTTCGCTTGAAAAATGACTCAAAGCTGATTGACTCCGGCCTTAGCCGCACCGGTAGTTTTGTTAATCTGGATCTTGACAATAACCGTCGGCCAATAGGTCGTCAGATTGACGTTGGTGCCTACGAATACCACCCGCTTACCGATCGGCTCATAACCATTTACCCTTCTCCCTGCGATGATCAGCTTTCACTCTGGTCAACGGAGCTTATTCGGCAGGTAAAAATATTCACTATCACCGGCAAGCAGGTCTTTCTGCTCGATTCTGTGCCAACAGAAACGATTAACGTACCGGTAAAGGCATTAGGGGCCGGACTGTATGTTTTACAAGCCGAAACCACTTCAGGCTCCATATCAAAACGATTCCTTAAACGATGATTTACTCAACGCATTCACTTTTTACCGCTTAGCCCTCCGGCAGCTTTTGTTTCGGTTGCTCAAAACTCGATTTATCACATTCAATCAACCTGTAAAAAATGAACTATAACTTTTCCTCTCTGGCAGCGGCTTCATCAACCATCTTACTCGTCGATGAAGATCGTTTTATCGCAGGTATCCTCCGTCAAACCCTACAGGCCGAATTTACCATCAAGTATGTGTCGAATGGCATGGAAGCCATGCACTGGCTCGAACAGGGTAACTCGCCTGCACTCATTATTACCGAGCTGAAAATGGCACAGCTCGATGGCCGTAAACTGATCCGGCTCATTAGAGACAGCACGTTACTAAGCCACCTGCCCATCATTGTTCTGTCGGATAGTGATGATAGTAATACGCGCATTGAATGCCTTGAGAGTGGAGCCGACGGGTATCTGGTGAAACCCTTCAACCCATTGGAAGTGAAAGCAAAAGTCCGCGCAATTCTGCGTCGTTCTACCATTGAAAAGACTTCCATGAAACACTTCCCCGAACGACTGACGACTACTCAGTGGGTCTTACCATCTGCCAGCTAGTCTCCTCCAAATACAGCGCTTACTTCACACACCTTACCACCATTGCAATGAAAACGTACGGAATTTCGCTAACGAAGAGTAAGTTCCTGATCGTTTACCTGGATTCAGATACGGCCATTCCGGCTTCTTTTATTGAAACATTCAGTCCACAAGCAACCATTATCTGCTTCAACAGTGCAGAAATGGCCTGGGGCTGGATTCAAGTCGGCAACCGTGCAGATTTGGTAATCGCCAATGTTGACGTGAGCGGACTTTCAGTATTAGAAAAGCTACGCTCATCGAAAATTGTGCCCGCACCACCAGTTATTCTGATCACTAAAACAATAACGTCGCAACTTCAGGAGAAAGCTCGTCGGCTAACAGCCCTGGATGTATTTTCTATCGTATCAGACATTGACAAGCTCACCATGCGGGTCGACTACCTGATTCAGAAAGAAGCGTATCTGCATTCTGCCGCCCGCTGGGAAAATGTAGACCTGCCCGAGCTGAAAATACCGATCTGGAAGCGGCTACTGGACGTAACTGTCTCGCTGGCCGTTCTTATTATGCTATCACCCATTTTGCTGGTAGCAGCAATTCTGGTATACATTGACCATCCCGGCCCAGTTCTTTACAGCTCAAAACGAGTGGGTAAAAACTACAAGGTTTTTGATATGTACAAGTTCCGCAGTATGCGCCCCAACGCCGACAAGCTGCTGGCCGACATGTCGGCCCACAATATCTACGGCACGGTAGAAGCTTCGCCAACCGATAATACACGGTGCGAAAACTGCATTCGGGCGGGCATTCCGTGTCAGCAGCCACTTTTTCTGAAAGAAAAGATGATCTGCGAGCGGGAATACGTCAACGCCAAGAAAGCAAAGGCCATGTTCAGCAAGTTTCGGAATGACCCCCGGGTTACACGGATCGGCAGTTTTTTGCGCAACAGTAGTATTGACGAACTCCCTCAGCTGTTTAATATTCTGCGGGGTGATATGTCGCTGGTGGGCAATCGTCCATTACCGATCTACGAAGCCGAACGGCTCACCACATCCGGCCACGTACAGCGCTTTGCGGCACCCGCCGGGTTAACGGGCCTCTGGCAGGTTACCAAACGAGGAAAATCAAAGGGGGTAATGTCAGACCAGGAACGCATCCAGCTCGATATTCAGTACGCAGAGAAGTTTTCATTCAGAACGGATATGACCATTATGCTGCGCACCGTAACGGCCGTATTCCAACAGGAGAACGTATAACCAAATCTTTGCTGCCCCTGCGGCTTTTCTACACCAACCTGCTCTTTTCGTCGAAAACGCAGAGCACGAATCTGCCAGACATTATGCAACCTTTAGTATCCATAATTACTGTTAACTACGATCAGCCCGAGGTGACCAGCCAGTTGCTCAGGTCGCTCCAGAAGATTGACTACCCCAATACAGAAGTGTTCGTGGTTGATAATGGTAGTCCTAATCGGGGTATCGACTCGCTAGTCAGTGAATTTCCAGATACACACTTCATAAAAAGCGCGAAAAATCTGGGGTTTGCCGGTGGCAACAATCTGGCAATAGAACATTGCAAAGGAAAGTATCTGCTCTTTCTGAACAATGATACAGAAGTCGCACCCGATTTTTTACAGCCGCTGGTCGACTGCCTGGAAACGCAGCCTAACGCGGGCATGGCCAGTCCTAAAATAAAGTTCTTTCACGAAGAAAATATGATCCAGTATGCAGGTTCGGGTAAAATGAACCCCTATACAGGACGTAGCTTTTTTGTAGGGAACCGGCAGGTCGACAAGGGACAGTTTGACACAACCCAACTAACTCCTTTCATCCACGGGGCAGCCATGCTGATCTCCCGTAAAGTACTGCAAACCAGCGGACTGATGGATGATGAATTCTTTCTTTATTATGAAGAATTCGACTGGTGTGCCCGTGCCCAGCGCGACGGATTTACAACCTGGTACGTAGCCGAATCCGTAGTCTGGCATAAAGAGTCTGTATCAACGGGCAAGTACAGCCCTTTAAAGCTGTATTACCTGACCCGTAACCGGCTGTATTTCATGCGCCGAAACTTTCCTCTCGCTCAAAAATTAATGTTTCTCAGCTTCTTCACGCTGGTTTCAGTCCCCAAAAACTCACTCTCATTTCTATTGACTCGTCGCTTCGATTACCTGAATGCATTTTGGAGCGGCCTGCTATGGAATATCACCCGGAAATCCTCTTTGTTATGAATATTGCCCTTAGCTTATTAACTCTGCTTTTCTTTTTGACGGCTGTCGAAACGATATACCTGTTCGTCTTCACAATGGCCGGCCGGTTCGGACACCTGCAAGCCCCTCCGGCAAACCCAAATCCTGTCGCCAAGCGGATGGCCGTGCTAATTCCAGCCTATAAGGAAGATGCCGTTATTACCGACACGGCCGAACAGGCACTCAAACAGGATTATCCACGTGATGCCTACGATGTTATTGTCATTGCCGATTCACTTCAGCAAGACACGCTCGATAAACTGGCCGCCCTGCCTATTACGGTTGTTGAGGTAAGTTTTGATGTTTCGACGAAAGCCAAGGCGCTGAATGCGACCATGAGTAAGCTCAGTGCCGCCTACGATGTGGCCGTCATTCTGGACGCCGACAATGTGATGGCCACCAACTTCCTGACCCATATCAATACCGCTTTCAACGGTGGCTGGAAAGCGGTACAAGGCCACCGGGTAGCCAAAAACACCAACACCAGCGTGGCTATTCTGGATGCCGTAAGTGAAGAGATCAACACCTACATACTCCGTCTTGGCCACCGGGCACTGGGGCTGTCGGGTAGTTTGATGGGCTCCGGTATGGCGTTTGACTATACTTTATTCAAGCAGTATATGGGTCAGATTAACACTACGGGCGGCTTCGATAAAGAACTGGAAATGCGGCTCATCCACGATCACCACCGGATCGACTACATTGATGAGGCCTTGTGTTATGACGAGAAAGTACAAAGCGGGGCTGTATTTGAACGGCAACGGGCCCGGTGGATTGCCGCTCAGCTTAAGTACCTGCGCCGTAACCTGCCCTCGGGTATTGTTCAGTTACTGAAAGGCAATGTGGATTACTTCGATAAGGTTTTCCAAACCATGTTTTTACCCCGGGTAATTCTGCTGGGCTTCCTCACCATTGGTACGGGTGCAGCGCTTGTCTTGCGGGATTCCACCCTGCTGATGCTCGCGGGAGGGCAACTCCTGGTTCTCCTGTTTACCTTTTACATCGCCACGCCGAATGAGCTTCTGGCCCTGATCACCTGGAAAGAAATAAGCCAGATTCCCGGTTTATTCTTCCGCTTTTTACGGTCGATAACCCGCTTGGGCGAAGCAAGCAAGAAGTTTATCAATACCCCCCATTCAACCACAAGTACAGCTATAAACGAAGGGTGAGCAACGAGTCATTTGCTTCACGTTCAATATTTTTTTACTCATGCAAGACAGGAATTTCATCATTTGTATAAGTCAAACATCCTGGGAAGGAGTCTTCCAGAAGACGATCGTTCAACTCATGACCGAGCTGGCCCCCCGGCATCGGGTCCTGTTTGTTGACTATCAATACACCTTAAAAGACTGGATCATGGGATTGCTGGGACGTGTACAAGTTCCTCTCCTGGAGGCTGTCCGGCTGAAAAACCCCCTCAATCGCAAGACCCTGGCCAACGGTGCTCAGCTCTATCTGTGGACGCCCCCCGTCAGTCTGCCCGTCAACTGGATGCCTGACCGGTGGCACGACCGGGTTATGAAGTGGAACGCCAACCGGATGCTCAGAAGCCTGCGTAAAGTGATCCCCCTGATTGACAACCAGCCCCCGCTGGTCGTTAACGCCTTCAACCCTGTTTGGGGACTGCCCATGCTGGGAAAGCTCAACGAAAAGGCCACCATCTATTACTGCTTCGACGAGATCACGATCGAATCGTGGATTGCCCGTCATGGTGGCCGTTGTGAGAAGGAATATCTGCCCAAGGTTGATGCCGTCGTGACCACCTCCGTGACCCTGCGCTCGGCCAAAAGCCAGCTTCAGCCCAGGGCTTTCTGTGTGAAAAACGGCGCCAACTATGACCTCTTCAGCCAGGCCCGCGAGCTGGCCCTGACCACCGACCGTAGCCGCCCGATCGTGGGCTACCTGGGCACAGCCGACAACCGCATCAACCTCGATCTGGTGGAATACTGCCTGCAGGCCCTGCCCCAGGTGACCTTCCAGTTCATTGGCCGCATCACCGACGAGATCGTTACCCAGCGGCTGAGTAAGTATCCTAACTTAGAGTTCATCAAACCCGTACCACCCGCCGAGCTGGTGCCCCTGATGGCCCGTCTGCATGTAGGTATCATCCCTTTCAACTGTAGTGAGCACACGTATACGATCTATCCTTTAAAGATCAACGAGTACTTGGCTGCGGGCATCCCCGTCGTCTCTACACGATTCTCCATCCTGGATGATTTCGATGAGGTGGTTGACTTTGTCAATGAACCGGCGGCATTTGTTGAGGCCCTTAAGAAGTCACTGGCGGGTGTGAGCGACGAGCGGGTTGAGGAGTTTATTGAAACGGCGGCCTCCAACTCGTGGGTACATCGGGCCGAAGAGTTTGAAGACATCATGCAACAGGTGTTCAATGCAAAATTATCCGGACATGTTACGCCTGTCGGGCAGGATTAACCCCTCTTTGGCGAAGGCAATAGTAAGCTACAAATTATGAAACCACTCCACATCATAAAGCAGAACATCGCTCTCAAACGTTTTGTCCACTACCTACTTATCCCGAGGGGGCAGGCCAGGCCCCGTCGTTGGGTAAGCTGGTTCGTCAACCCGATTGTGCATGACCGGCACCGTACCTCCATAATACGCAGTACAGCGCGGCTCGATGTACTGCCTTTCCGGGTATTCGAGTTAGGCATCCAGTCGACGGTTGAAGATTACAGCGTGATAAATAATGGCGTAGGTGATATACGCATTGGTGATTTCTGCCGAATCGGCATAGGGTCGGTTGTCATTGGCCCGGTCAGCATCGGAGCCCATGTCATTCTGGCTCAACACGTTGTAATGTCGGGATTGAATCACGGATACGAAGACATTAAGACGCCCATCCGTTTACAGCCCGTCACGACCCAACCCATTATTGTGGAAGATGAATGCTGGATTGGCGCCAATTCGGTGATTACAGCAGGGGTTAAGATTGGAAAGCACTCCGTGGTGGCCGGAGGCAGTGTGGTGACCAAAGATGTGCCTCCTTATTGTATTGTAGCGGGTAATCCGGCACGAATAATAAAGCAGTACGATTTCAGCCAGAATGAATGGGTGAAAGTGGAAAGCGTCAGAAAAATACCAGCCTAATCAACTACTTAAGCGCCCGATGGGCACACAATGACATGAAAAAACTTCTATTCATTCTATTAATCGCCGTCACAGGTTGTCAGCAAAAATTACCTCCGCCAGAAGTGGATTTCACCAGCGTCGATGATGGAAAAGGGTTCATTCAGTTTACGACCACATCCATGAACGCAACAAGTTATACGTGGGATTTTGGAGACAAAGGGGTAACCAGTAAAGAGAAGAATGCCAACCACGCCTACAGTGCAAACGGGGTTTATCAAGTTAAACTGGACGCAACGGGCCCCTGGGGCACTACCACCGTTACCAAGCCGGTGCCGGTAACGGGTGTGCGTGGTTCCATTATGTTCTGGATGCCCAAAGGGTCCAATAGTGTAGAAGTCTTTGTCCGGGATGTACGGATTGGAAGCGTCTTCAACTTTTTCCCTAATGGCGTCACGTACTGCGGCACAGTGGGGTGCGCATTGGCGAATAACCTTCCCGAAGGAGACCATCCGTTTACGGCTCGTGAAACGGGAAGTACCGAAATCAAATGGAGCGGTGTCGTTAGTGTAGTGGGTGGTCAGTGTATAAAAAAAGCATTGACGTATTAAATGAAAGGTTTCCGAATTTCTCAAACCAGCAGTCGAAAAAACAATCCGATGAAAATTTCACTACCCTTCGCCTATCCTGTATGGATAGGACTTCTATTTCTTAGTTTAGGCAACAGCCTCACCCTCTTTGCTCAACAAACCAAGGCTAAAAGTGAGATAGTCGTCAATGACACGGCTTATTTCGACTTAAACAGAGACATCACCGAGCAGCTGATTCCGTTCGAAGAAATCTATCAGATTGCGTTGCAATACTCCCCCATGATGAAGGTGCAGGGAGCTATGGCCAACAGTAAACTGGAAGCCTTCCGCTACTCCAAAGTAGTTGCGCTGGATAATATCTATCCGTACGTGAACTACGCACAGGGAAGTCAAACTCTCCTGGCCACGGGCAGTAATCCAACCGATGCCTTTCAGTTGAGCAATGGTACCCGGTGGGGCTTTAATGTACAGGTGCCCTTATCCACACTGTTCGGCCGACACAACCTCGTTCAGCAGGCCAAAGCGGAGTACCAGGTTACCCAACACCAGAAATCGGTAGTAGCCCTTTCCCTGAAACGCGAACTTATCCATATCTATCAGGACCTACTGGTTGCCCAGCGTGTTATGAACGCCCGCCTGCGCGACGAGCAGGTAGCGTTGACCACTTATCGGGTCACGGAGGTTGAGCTACAACAAGGCAAGGCCCAACCAGCCCAATTGTCGCAGATCAGCACCATTTATACGCAGGCCAAATCGTATGCAGAGCGTGCACGGGGCGACTTCATGATTAACTACTATGATCTTGAAGCACTTATTGGCACCCCACTACGGACGTTGATGGTCAAATAGCACCGATCCACCAATGCCTTGAGAGATTACTCACTTCTATAACCGTTCAAACCAGTCAGTCATCCGTTTATGAACTCTCAACTTATCAATCGCCTTCTAAGACAAAATATCTTCTGGCTGATATTAATGCCGGTCATTGCTGCCGGTACAGCTTACTATTTCACGCGTAGTCTGCCTCGTGTTTACGAATCAACCGCCACTCTTTATACAGGCCTTACCTCTGGCTATTCGATACTATCGAACGAATCGAACGCACGCGTTGACCACGAAGCGGTAGACAATGCCTTCGAGAACCTGCTCTCGACCATCTCCTCCCGCGAAACAATGGCCCAGGTATCTATCCGGCTCCTGAGCCGTCACCTGATGCTGGAATCGCCCGATTCGATGGTTATGGACAACCGCAATTTTAAAGAACTGCACAAAGCCGTTCCGGAAGCGCTGCGTGCCACCCTGGTTGCCAGCCGAAACGAGCAAATTATTTATCGTCGCATCGACAGCATGGCGCATACGATAAGCGACAACCCGATTAAAAAACTGCTGAATAACCCCACATCAGATTATTCAACGGCCAGGATTGCCAAACAACTGAAAGCCATCCGGAAGAAAGACAGCGATATGCTCGAACTGTCTTTTCAAGCCGACGATGCCGCGTTGACGTATGCGACACTGACGGAGCTGATCGACGTGTTCAGCAACCGGTATGCAGGCTTCAAAACATCCGAAACAAGCCCGGTTGTCAGCTATTACAATAACCGTAATCAGGAAGCCATTCAAAAACTGCAACAGGCTGAGCAACGGCTGAAGGCATTTGAGGAAAACAACCAGATTATCAACTACGACGAAGAAAGCCGCAGTATTGCCTTAAACAAAGATGCACTGCAGGGTCAATACAACGAAGAATTGATGAAATTAAAGGCAGCAAAAGCCTCGATGGATGCACTCGGCAAACGCCTTGACGACCGGATGAACGCATTATCGGTAAACGACGAGCTGCTAACCAAACGCCAGGAACTCACCACAGCAACCAGCCAGTTATCACAAGCCCGAATGGCTGGCCGACCCAAAGAAACGATTGACCAGCTTTTGGGGAAAGTTAACCGGCTTACCGACGATCTGAGAGTAACGGCTCAAAAATATTATAAAGCCGGCAACTCCACCGAGTCGATTCCCCAAATGCACCTGCTGGACGAATGGCTCAACCGGGTCATTCTCTACGAAGAATCCAAAGCGCGGCTGGCCACCTATGAGAAACGCCTGATCGATTTTAAAGATATGGCCGCTAAGTTCACCCCCCTGGGATCAACCCTTACCCAGATTAAGCGTGATGTTAGTGTAGCTGAGAAAGATTATCTGGCTACCATGGCGGCTCTGAGCCAGGCTAAAACCCGTCAGAAAAATGCGGAAATGACCGGCCCGCTCAAATTGCTCGATGCGCCCCAGTTTCCACTGCATCCACTACCCTCCAAGCGTTGGATGATTCTCGGCGCTGCCTTTGGCGTTGGGCTGGTGCTGGCGCTGGTGCTGCTCCTGATTCGTTACCTCATAGATGGACGTATTTATGACGCAACCCGTTTTGAAGAAGTAACCAAACTGCCGGTTGCCGCATCGTTTCCCGCCGTTCCGGCACAGACCCGTAACAAGAAAACGCGCATCATGCTGCAATACATGCTGGATAATCTGCGCAGTAGAGCCGAAGTCGATATGAGTTCGATGCCCGATTACCGGCCTTATGTACTGATCTCCGTCTGGAGTACGCGGCCTAAACAGGGTAAAACCTGGCTGGCCAGCCAACTGGCCGAACAGTATGCAGTTGCCGGAAAACGTGTGGCCCTGCTTTCACCCTATACACTGAGCGAGGGAAGCCAACTGCCCGAGGAGGTTACCACCATCGCCTACGAAGTACGAAGTGATTTTGCTTACGCCAAAACCGTCGATCAGGTCGTTGGCAACCTGATGCCGTTCGATTCGCAGCAGTACGACATCATTTTGCTGGAACTACCTGACCTGAGCATCACACCCATTGCAACGCACCTGGTAGCCCAGAGCAATCTGCTACTGATGGTCGTAAATGCCCGGATCACCTGGAACAGTACTGACCAGAGTCTTTATCAGTTGTACCGGAAAGCCACCAAGGCCCCCATCCTGTCTGTTCTGAACTATGTTCACCCCAGCTTGATCAGAGTCAGTCCAATTGCCGATGCACCCGTAGTCGTTGCCACGGGTGTGCATCAACCCAGTGCATTACCAGCCCATCTACCCACCCAAGAAACTGTTTAACAAATGATTAACCGAACACTAAATGCTGTCCAGACAATACTGCGAAAAAACGCAGCCGTGTCTTTATTAGGCAACGGCACGGCTGCCATTATCTCGCTCACCACAACGGGTCTGCTGGCGCGTTGGATGCCTCGTGAAGCATTTGGTACCTGGGTACTTTTTTTGGTTACCTATACATTGTTTGATACGCTTCGGTCCGGCTTGCTGCTCAACGGAATGATTCAGTACACGGCCGACCTGCGCACGGAGACCGCCACATTTGAATCGAGTCTGAAACGATGGGAAGGGGCTGTCTGGCAGCTTGGCCTGCTCATGACGATGGTTGTGGGGCCCTTCCTGATTGGCTTGACCTACTATTTTCCCATGATCAGCGACTGGGTTGGCAACTCCGAAACAGCCGTTTGGTTCTGGATCATCAGCCTGGTATCACTACCTGCCAACATTGCCACCTGGTTTCTGCACGCCCGGTCGCAGTTTAGACCGTTGCAATGGATACGGGTGCTTACTCAACT
Source organism: Spirosoma sp. (assembly GCF_026391055.1). Lineage (GTDB taxonomy): Bacteria > Bacteroidota > Bacteroidia > Cytophagales > Spirosomataceae > Spirosoma. The sequence goes on from NZ_JAPLET010000025.1 coordinate 273,743, forward strand.
GGTATTTCTGTTGCTTATCATTGGGTGTTATCAATTCCAGCTGTTTCCGGGCAATAGCCTGTATGGTTTGTTTGCCGTTGCCAACGGAGCTATCAGCCTTTGGTCCCTGTTTATTGGGTGGAGCCGGTGGCGCTCCATTCCGGCGGGCAGAACTGCCGAACGGAACGCACTTTTTCACTTTGGCAAGTATACCATTGGTACGCTCGTCGGCTCCAATTTACAACGCAGTGCAGACACCCTGCTGCTGGGTGCCATACTGGGTCCGGAAGCGGTAGCGCTGTACGCTATTCCACAACGACTTACTCAACTCCTCGATATGCCGGTACGCAGTGTCGTCGTAACAGCTATGCCACGGCTGGTGAAGCTACAGCAGCAGGGAAAGTCGAGTGAGCTGGCCGCTTATTTTCAGCAAAGTGCGGGTCTGCTCTGGCTGGTTATGCTGCCTTTATCGATCGTCGGATTTGTGCTTGCCGAACCCCTGGTTACGCTGTTGGGTGGTGGACACTACCGCGATGGGGCCACATTAATGCGCTGTTTTATGCTGTATGGTGCCCTGCTTCCCCTCGACCGGTATTCCGGCGTTGGCCTCGATGCCATCGGCAAACCGCAGTTCAACCTGGTTAAGGTACTGTTCATGCTCTGCATACAGGTAGGAGGTGCTTTGGTAGCCCTGCTCGTATTCAGATCAACCACGGCGCTGGCCGGTGTTTCAATTGTCACTTTTGCCATGGGTATGCTGCTGGGTTTTCGCCTGCTGAAGCGCCATGTTCCTATCTCATTAACTGGTTGTATACAAACTGGGTGGACCGAGCTGGTCGGCCTGATTACCCGATTTCGTCATGAATGGATACGTTCAACAGTTAAAAATTTCCGTTGACCGCCAGACCGTCCTATTTGCCTTTTTAGGGGCATTAGTGGCGCTGGGCACCGGATTAATTATTGCCGAGCGAGAATTAAAGGGAGCCGCTATCATCCTGCTGATTCCCATGGCGCTGGCAGTGGTGTTCATTTGTTTGTATAGACCTAAATTAGGTTTGTTCATTTATCTACAATACGCTTTTATCGTTAACGGCATACAGCGCTTCAGTCCGGTCGTAGCGCCGTATGGGCTGCTGGCCGATGGACTGCTGTTATTGCTGCTGGTTGGTGTTGTAATTAACTACAAACAGTTCGACTGGAAAAACCTGCATAATCCGGCATTCTATTTGATTCTTCTCTGGACGCTATACACCTTTCTACAATTATTCAATACGGAGTTACCCGTGCTGGGAGCCTGGTTTTTTGCCGTACGTGCCGAGTCCCTGTACTGGTTCCAGCTAACTATTCTGGGGATGGTGTTGATTCGAACAAAAAAAGACATCGACACTATATTCACCATCTGGCTGATCTGGTCGGTGGTAGCGGCAATCTGGGCATTCAGACAACGCTACATCGGTCTGACAGCTGGCGAACAACAGTGGCTTGATGCGGGAGCCAGCGTAACACACGTTTTGTTTGGCCAGCTACGCTGCTTTTCATTCTACTCGGATGCCGGGCAGTTCGGGGCAGAAATGGCCTACGCTACGCTGCTCTGCATAATACGGGTACTGGATGAGCGTGTATTGCGAATCAAGCTTCTGTATCTGGGAATTGGCCTGATCGTGTTTTGGGGCTTTGCCGTATCGGGTACACGGGGGGCTTTATTCGTTATCCTGGCCGGTCTGCCCGTGTATATTATTTTACGGCGCAACTTCGCGATTCTCATTATTGGTGTCCTGATTGGCGGCTCTTTGTTCGGCATGTTAAAGTACACCTCCATAGGGAGCAGCTTATATGAGATTGAACGGATGCGCACCGCACTAGACCCCGATAACGACTCCTTCCAGGTTCGGTTGGATAATCAGAAAAAACTGGTGGACTATCTGGCAACACGCCCTTTTGGCGGTGGTATTGGCAGCTCCGGAGACTGGGCCCGCCGATTTACGCCTAATAGCTTTCTGGCCTCAACACCCCCTGACAGCTGGTATGTGAAAATCTGGATTGAAAACGGTATCGTGGGCATTGTCCTACACCTGGGCATGCTGCTGTTCTTTCTGGCTCTGGGCATTTATAACACAACAAGGTCCGAACTGGCAACCTATGCCCCTGATCTGAAGCTTCTGCTGCTTTCGCTTATCTGTGGCTACGCAGGCATATTAGTTGCCTGTTATGGTAATCCAATCTTTGGTCAGTTTCCTACTAATTCAATTATGTCGATCACTATTGTCCTGCTGTGTTCGACTCATGTGAATAGAGCTTACATAGAAGAGGGAAAGAAACAGGTGCTTCAAACCCAGGTAGTGTGATCAACGGGCTGCTGTGGTTTTCACGAACCATTTACCCAGTTCATTCACCCCTATCGGGCCACCCGTCTACAGTACCTGTTCTACCTTTTAATTAGGTTGCATGACATTTACCACACTCGTATCGAATTTTATATGAATGCTATTTTTAACCTGTTTGCTATACTCATTGGCGGATATACAGTGGTTAACACCCTGAACCTTCTGCTATGGTCGGTGGGTGGACTTTTTGGCCATGCCGACGATGTTTCCATTGACTCGCCCCCTAAAACATTCCGGCGCATTCTGGTATTGATTCCGGCGTATAAGGAAGACACGGTAATCATTGACTCAGTTAAAGCTAACCTGCAGCAAACCTACCCGAGCGACCTATACGACCTGGTCGTTATTGCCGACTCCTTTAAAGCGCATACAATCAGTGAGCTGAAGCAGTTACCAATTAAAGTAGTGGAGGTATCGTTTGCGGTATCGTCGGTCAGCAAAGCATTGAATGCCGCGCTAATGCACTTCCCCGTTGGTAGTTACGACATTGCCGTAGTGGCTGATGCGGATAACCACATGGCTCCCGATTTCCTGACGCGCATCAATGCCGCTTTCGACAAAGGCTGGCGAGTGGTTCAGGGGCATCGAATTGCGAAGAATCTGAACACCAGCGTAGCCATTCTTGATGCCATCAGCGAAGAAGTGAACAACCACATCTTTCGGAAAGGCCATCGGGCATTTGGCTTCTCCTCTACCCTGATCGGGTCGGGAATGGCGTTCGAGCTGCCTATCCTGAAAAAGAACCTGAGTCAGATCCAAACCATTGGCGGATACGATAAAGATCTGGAAATGAGAATATTACAGAGTAAAATACCGATCGGCTATCTGGAGAATGCATTTATCTTCGATGAGAAAGTGCAAACTTCAGGAATGTTTGAACGCCAGCGTACACGTTGGGTAGAATCACAGATTAATCAGGCGCGGTTGCACCTGGCACAGGGCTTAAGAGAGGGCGTAAACCAAAACTTCGATTACGTCGAAAAAGCGATCCAGACACTCGCTTTACCGCGGATTCTGCTCCTGGGCACAATTACCTTTAGCCTTATAATCAGCCTGTTGCTGCATAAGACCTGGTTTGCCGAACTAATGGGTGTTCAGCTACTACTTTTTCTGATTACCCTAGCCATTGCCTTGCCCGCTTATTTACGAAGACTCATTGGAATCAATGAGTTACTGATGGTGCCGGTATTGTTCTTTCGCTTCGTTCGGTCGGTTATCAATTTCCGTCAGGCGAGAGGGCGTTTTTTACACACAACCCATGGGACTGACTCTGAGGTTATTGTTTAACGCTATATGGTAAACGTTTACTTTCGAAGGCGTGTCGTGTTACCGTCGACACTGGCGGTAACACGACACGAGTTACGGCTGGTACGCCTGCGGTCAGTCTAGCATAGCCTGACTGGCGCTTAGTGAATTAGCCAGTCAGGTTATAATTGCCCCAATGACACCCTTAGTCGATATAAAAAGCCTAGTTCAAAACCTACTATCCCGGCGAATAGCGTATGCCCCGATCTTAGGTTATAGCCTGTTCGCCCTGGTAAAATGGCAGGTGTAGCAACCCTTTCATGCCGCCAGGCGAACAACTTTATTAATCCCTCAAAACCAGACTATGAAACTACTGATTGAATTGTCCCTGCTATTGATGTTGCTGGCCGTATTCTACACCTACCTGGGATACGGACTTATAATATACCTGATTGTCAGGCTGCGTAATCTTATGGGCAAGAAACGCCCTACACCGAACGATAGCTCATTTGTGCCCGACGTTATGCTCGTTGTACCCGCTTATAACGAACGGGATTGTATCGACGAAAAAGTCAATAATTCGCTGGCGCTCGACTACCCGTCCGACAAACTGCACATTCTTTTCGTAACGGAGGGCTCAACAGACGGTACAACAGAACTGGTTGAGCAGTATGCGGCCACTAACCCGCGCGTTCATGTTATGGGCGGCCGTCAACGACTGGGTAAGATTGAAGCCGTTAATCAGGCTATGCATGGGATCAAATCGCCTTTTGTCATCTTTACCGATGCGAACACAACGCTCAATTCAGCCTCTATCAAGCACATAATCCGGCACTTTGCCGACCCCAATGTTGGGGCTGTAGCGGGCGAAAAACGAATCCAGCTTTTAAGCAGCGAAGCCGCCGTTGGGTCTGGCGAAGGGCTCTACTGGAAGTATGAGTCGTTTTTGAAACGCCTGGACACCGAACTTTACAGTGTAGTGGGTGCCGCCGGCGAATTGTTTGCCATACGCACAGAGTTGTACGAACAGGTTGAAAAAGATACCCTGCTCGATGATTTTGTGATTTCACTGCGAATTGCCGAACGAGGTTATCGGGTGGTTTATGAGCCGGATGCCTATGCGCTGGAACGGCCTTCTTTTTCAGTCGGCGACGAGAAAAAGAGGAAAGTACGTATTGCGGCTGGTGGCTTTCAGGCTATCTCCCGTCTGCAGCCTCTGCTGAATATATTCCGCTACGGCTGGCTGTCTTTCCAGTACACATCCCACCGGGTTATGCGCTGGGCGATAGCCCCGTTTTGCCTGCCGCTTATTATTGTTCTCAATGGTTTGCTGCTCGCCCTGCCGGGTAATGGGCTGTTCACCGACACGGTCTATCAGGGCTTATTCGTGGCTCAGTTTGGGTTTTACTCAGCCGCACTTCTGGGATACTATCTGGAAGACCGGCAGATACGAGTCAAGATGCTATTTGTCCCTTATTACTTCTCCTTCATGAACGGTTGTGCCCTGTTAGGCTATGTTCGCTACCGACGCGGCAACGACAACGGCATCTGGGAGAAAGTCCGCCGAGCGGCCTAGTAGCACTCCGTGACCCTTCACACTCAATCGTACTACAATGGTTTTTAATAGCTTAACGTTTCTGGTATTTATTACGTTTTTCCTGCTGGTTTATTTCTCACTGGAAGGCAGGGGCCGGCTGTGGGTTTGCTTACTAGGCAGCTATTTGTTCTATGGCTGGTGGGACTGGCGTTTTCTGGGGCTCATTGGCTTTACTACCCTTATGGATTACACCCTGGGGATTCTGATGGCAAGCTCAGACAACGAGCGTTTTCGAAAACGGCTGATTTATTTCAGTGTGACGGCCAATCTCCTCTTTCTTGGGTTTTTCAAGTATTTCAACTTTTTCGCCGACTCATTACGCCAATTGATACAGGCGTTTGGGTTTCACCCCAGCGATACGACACTGACAATTCTCTTGCCGATTGGCATTTCATTTTACACGTTCCAGTCCATGAGTTACACGGTCGACATTTACCGCCGTGAAATTGAACCCGAACGCGACCTGGTTCGCTTTGCCGCTTTCGTTTCTCTGTTTCCGCAACTGGTGGCCGGGCCTATTGTGCGGGCAAAGGACTTTCTGCCCCAGTTCAAATCCGATAAGCGCTGGGATTGGGATCGGTTTATGTCGGGACTCACGCGGGTGTTGTGGGGTTTTTTTAAAAAGGTAGCCATTGCCGACTCGCTGGCTCCGTTTGTTGAGCAGTGTTTCTCATTACCAGCCACGTTATCGTCTTCACACGTTCTGCTGGGCATCATTTTCTATTCATTCCAGATCTACTGCGATTTTTCGGGCTACTCCGACATTGCCATTGGTCTGGCCCGCATTCTTGGGTTTACGTTCATCGAAAACTTCCGAACGCCTTATTTCTCCCGGAGCTTTACCGAGTTCTGGACACGATGGCACATCTCCCTGTCATCCTGGCTGCGTGATTATCTGTACATTCCGTTGGGTGGCAACCGGGGCGGTAAACTCAAAACGTACCGAAACATGATGCTCACCATGCTGATCGGCGGGCTCTGGCATGGCGCCAACTGGACCTTCCTTTTCTGGGGATTCCTGCATGGCTCCTACCAGGTCATCCAACGTCTGATCCAGCCCTTTGGCCGTCGGCTTTATCAGGTGTTGCACTTGCCCGTAGTGGTTCGACAGGGCCTGGATATACTGCTTGTTTATAGCCTGACCTGTTTTGCCTGGATCTACTTCCGCAGTCCAACATTCGCCATTGCCGATCAGGTAATCCATACTGTGCTTTCCTTCGAAAACTTCAACTGGGCCAGTGTGATCAACAAGTTTGTTGCCATAAAAGGGATACTGCTGATTGCCATTTTACTGACCGTGGAGATTACGAACTTTCGGCTGCACTATGCCCAGCTGCTAATCCGTCGTCCGGTACTGAGGCTCGTTGCCTACGCGTGTATCTTCTGGATTATTGCCCTGATGGGCACTTTCGGCGCGAACTCGTTCATTTACTTCCAGTTCTGACCAGCGTTATGTAAACGTAAAACTCATTGTATCATTTAAAATTTCTCTTTTCATGAAACACGCACTCTGGCTTATTACACTCGTCGTTTTTACGTTACTCGGCGACCGATTAGGCGGATCTTTACTTAATCGATTTGTCAATAACAGTCAGTTTCGCTATTCGCGTCTGTACAAAGGCGAAGCAAAAGCGCAGATTGCCTTTTTGGGCAACTCACGTGGGTTGTCGTTCTGTGAACCTTATGTTCAACAGATTACCGGCCGCACAAGCTTCAACCTGAGTTACAACGCCATGCCCATGGATTTAGGATATACCCTCTTTCGGGATTATCTGGAACGGAACCCCGCTCCAAAAAAACTGATCATTGAGGTATCCATGTGTGGCCTGCCAAACAAAGAGCTTATTCTCATATTTGGTTGCTACGCCCCTTTTTCCAAGAGTTTATCAGATCTTATTACGGCGCATGATGCAAAGATTGGTATCGCAGGCCAGTTGATTAACCTTATTCGCTATAACGGCGAAGTATTTCAGCGCACGCTCTATTACTTAAATCGTTCTGATGATAACTGGCTGGCTAACCGCACTATTTCGCCGGGTATGATTGAGGGATTAGCGTTACAGAAACCGTATCGGTTTGCTTTTGCCTCAGAAGACATTTTACTGAATCTGGTAAAAACGGTAAAGCTGGCTCAGCAAAAGGGGATTGAAGTGAAATTAGTTCTTAATCCTTATCTGCCCGCTTTCGCTAAGGATAAGATCAAACAGCTTCAGCCCTGGAAAGACAAAATAACAGCCGCTACCGGTCTGCCAGTAGCCGATTACTCAAGCGCTATTCAGGGTAATGAGTTCTTTACCGACTACCAGCACCTTAACTTAAACGGCAGCCTCAAATACCTCTCTCTTTTAAAGAAAGATGCTGTTTTTGAGTAGGCGAATTCAAAACGTCTTTACTCGTTCATCCGAACGGATCAACCGGGTGCTGTGACCAGAGTCGCCTAAGCCAGTGAATATCGACCGTCATCTTAAGTCAAGACATTAATGAAATTTGTTAATTTCTCTACCGAAGATAAGGCTTTCATCCATTGGTGGCCGGCATCGCTGGCTTTACTATGTGCTTGCATTTCGCGATCACGGAAAAATTACCTGACTGCGGCTATAATTCTGTTGCTACCCGCGTTTACGTTTGCGACCCACATTGTTGGCGGGCAGCTTGAGATGGTAGCGATCAACAGTACAGTAGGTCATTTTCGACTGAAGATGACCTACTACTATAACGAAGCCCAAACGGCTAACCTGCCGCAAGCCAGCAGCGACGTCGCCATTTTCAGGAAATCGGATGGGCAGAAAATGGCGGAGTTTACCCTCTTAAACAGCACCACGACCAACCGCCCTGCCGTTGCATTCATCAATCCAAGCTGTGCGTTAAGCAACAACCTCCGTATCAGTCAGGTAATCTACCAGGCCGACATTCAGCTCGACGTAAATACGTACAGTGACCCGCTGGGCTACTACATGATCCAGCAAAATTGTTGCCGTAACGCCAACATTGCCAACATTAACAGTCCGCAAACAACACCTTTCCTCTTTTATCTGGAGTTTCCGGCCCTCCAGCGGTCTGGTCAGGCATTTATCAACTCGTCGCCCGTTTTCCAGCCACTCGTTGGTGATTATATATGTGTGGGTAGTCCGTTCACGTTCTCTACTGTTGCCACAGATGCAGATGGCGATGAGCTTCGTTATTCGCTGGTTTCTCCGTTGGCCGGAACGTTTATTACCAGTACAAGCACGGCGGTTGTTAAACCGGCTCCCTATCCTGAAGTGAGCTGGCGCACCGGCTTCGGGCCGCAGCAGGCCATACCCGGCAACCCACCGCTATCGATCGATGCACGAACCGGTATTCTGTCAGTCAAAGCCAGCCAAACAGGTCTTTATGTGTTTTCCATTCGGGTCGAAGAGTTTCGGAAGGGGATAAAAATAGGAGAAATTCGCCGTGACCTTCAGTTGCTGGTTCTGGACTGTCCGACGGCGTCTTTACCAACCCCAGCCATACGCATTCAAAACCGTCCCATCAACACGACAGTAGCCAATTTGTGCACGGGCAAAACAATTCAACTGGAAACAACCGATAATCCCGCCTGGACGTACCAGTGGAGCAGGAACAGCGTACCCATCACTGGCGCTAACACCGCCCGGCTAATGGCCTCCGAACCAGGAGACTATACTGTTACTATTTCACTGGCTTCCGGATGCAGCCAACGGGTAAGTTCAGAAAAAGTGATTCTGAACGATGCATCGGTAGTAGCGGCACTCACGCGCACAGGCCCTGCGGCTATTTGCAAAAGCGGAGGTACTGTTCCGCTAACGGCCCCGGCTGGCTATACATACCGTTGGCTGCGAAATGGGACCGAACTAGGCAACGAGACAGGAGAAACCCTGACAGCAACCCAAACCGGACAATACAGTGCACAACTGTACGACGCTGACCAGGGATGTATTATCGGCACCGACACGATAACCGTAAACCAGCGACCCGACCCTGTGATTACGCTAACGTCGGCCTCGTCCACAACCCTCATCTGTCCGGGCGACTCCCTGTTGCTGCTGGCCAGTGGAGCAAGCAGTTATCAGTGGCAGGTGGATGGCCAGGCGATTGCCTCAACCAATAAGGCATCGTTTTATGTCAGGGGCCCTGGCGAAATCACCGTTACCGGAAAAGATACAGCAGGCTGCGAAGCCACCTCCCCTCCGCTCCTGATCGGGCAATCGACCAAACCGGTCATCACGTTCGACTCCATTCCTCCAGTTTGTGGTACCGATGGTCCACTTATCGCCCTCAAAGCCAGTCCGGCAGGCGGGCTATTTTCGGGCAAAGGGGTAACTGGCAATCAGTTTAGCCCCAAAACGGCTGGCATCGGCAAACATGAGTTAACGTACACCGTTCAAAATTCGGCCAGTTCCTGCGCCACGGGTCTCATTCAGCGGCAGGTCGATGTAATTTCACCGCCCACCGTTGGCTTACCAACCGAAATAACCGTCTACAAAGGCGGCAATGTTGATTTAGAACCCATTTTAACGGGCCAACCCGTACGCTTCTCCTGGGAACCGGGCACATATTTATCCGCTACTGATCAACCTTATGTGCAGGCGCTTGCGCCACAGGAAGAAATTCAATATACCCTGACAGCAACCGACAGTACAGGTTGCCAGGGCTCAGGCACTGTGCAGGTAAAGCTGATCAAGCCTATCTGGATACCGGATGCGTTCAGCCCGAATGGTGATGGCCTGAATGATACCTGGCAATTGATAGGTATCGACGATTACCCTAAGGCACAACTTACAGTTTTTAACCGCTGGGGAAACATCGTTTACCATACAGAAAACGGATATAGTCAAGTTTTCGACGGAACGTATACAGGTACGTTACTTCCAACTGGGACTTATACTTACATTCTGCGCCCTTCGTCTTCTTCTCCCCCCTTAAAAGGGAATGTATTAATCCTGCGCTAGCCTCACTTACAGATGACATCCGAGATGTCATAATGCGACCACTTGGTTACTCTTTGTAAATGAAATAAGTAATTTATAGCGTTAATGACCTTCAAATAAATTTTTTTTGATAGCATCAACTTAAGGGCATTATTAGCAGATTTAGTATACATTAGTTTAATTATAATTTATTTAATACAAAAACTCACAGAATAATTATATTTATTATATAAATTATATACATATAACCCTAGTTTGATTACAAAAAAACCCTATACATTTGCTTTATATCTATCCTATAGCTACAAAAATCACCAAACTATTAACTTATTATATTATAAATTACAGAATAAAGTAATTAATAATATACTCCATTAGTCCACATTCTTAATCCAGTTTAAATCCATAATTAGTGTAAAACGTAACAAATATGAAGTTTGTACTAACGTCGATTTTATTTGTAATTTCTCTCACCTACACAGTTGCCCAGAATTGCGATTGTGACATTACCATCTCAAAAGCAGCCATGTATGATGGCGATGCACTGGACTATAAACCTGGCCAGACCATTTGTATTAAAGCTGGTAACTACCCTTATCTCTACTTTAAAAACATAGTAGGAAAAAGCAACAAACCCATTACGATCATTAACTGCGGTGGGCTCGTTACTGTCGGCGCATCGACCGGCACCAACGGTATCCAGTTTTATGACAGCAAGTACGTCAAGCTTACCGGCTCGGGCGACAGTCGATTTAAGTATGGCTTCAAGCTCACCAAGACTCCCAGCGGAGCATCGGGCATTAACGTAACAAGCTTTAGCTCCGACTTCGAAATTGAACAGGTTGAGGTATCGGGCACCGGATTTGCCGGCATCATGATCAAGATGGACCCGACCTGCGATCCGGCCACCTGGCGGGGCAATTTTTCGATGTACAACATCAAGATACACGACAACTACGTACACGATACCTACGGTGAGGGGATGTACATTGGCAATTCGTTCTGGAATAGCGGCATCACCAAGACCTGCGATGGCGTGAGCAAAGTAGTTTATCCGCACAACATTTATGGCCTGGCCATTTACAACAACCTGGTCGAGCGCACCGGTGCCGAAGGCATACAGTATGGCTGTGCACCAGAGTATCGGGTATATAACAATGTAGTTAGAAACACCGGTATCTCTCCATTTGCAACCTACCAGAACAATGGCATCCAGGCATCGGGGGGCGTGTCTGGCCGCCTATACAATAACGTCGTACAGAATGTAAGTGGCAACGGTATTATAATTCTTGGCCATACAGGGACGAATATTGTTTATAATAACCTGGTCACAAATATTGGAGGGATAGGTGTCTTTTGTGACAATCGGCCCGGAACTCCGGCTGGTAACAGCATCATATTCGCGAATAATACACTGGTTAACTGCAGACAGGAAGGATTTGCGCTGTATAACAAGCTGGACAAAAGCACACTGGCCAACAATGCGGTAATTCAGACGGGGTCGGGTAAATTATTGAATACGCTATCCGGAGTTCAGGTAACGCAGACGGCCAATTATTACGAAGCGACATTAAGTTCAGCCAAATCGAACAGACTATTCGATGATAATTATAAGCCGGTATCTGGATCTCCGCTAATTGACAAAGGTATCAATAACGGCTACTGGGGTATTAAGCAGGATCTCGATGGCAAAGGCCGCCCAAAAGGAAAGAGTATTGATATTGGCGCTTATGAATTTGAATCAGGTGATGGTGGCCGACTGGGCGCTGACGGTGTAGAAGCGGGCGTTCGGGAGGTGTTATCATTTCCTTCGCCCTGTATCAACGAAGTGTTTCTTAAGCTGACTGGTTATGAACTGACCATTTCTAAAGTGACTATTTACACCATAGATGGCAAGCCGGTTATGAGCGTGGCCCCTGCTACTCTAAGCGATGAAGTCCGGTTAGAAACGGAGTCTCTGGCAACGGGTGTCTATGTTTATCAAGTGGTCACTTCAGATCTTAAGGTATTACAGGGCCGGTTTGTGAAACAGTAAGCCAACACCAGCAAGACACACAATAAATAAAGTCTCAGGGGTTTAAGAAACGTATACGTTTCCTAAACCCCTGAGACTTTTTATTCCTGTATGGTACGATTAATAAAAGATAGCTACTGAGCATCCTTTCCAAAATTTCAATTCCTGTCTGGTACGATTAATGGGTAATTCCAAACTTACCGAAAAAACCCGTATAAATTCAATATAATAGATCACATAAGCTGTACATACGAATTCGTTTGATTGAGCCGGTATAAATTTGCCAATTGAGTGGGCGCTTTAATTGGATAGTCCGTGAACGCGAAGTTCACCAGATCATACTGAAACAACTCTTCATTGAAACCGGCCGGTAATCGTTCAAAATAGATATAACTACCTTTCTGATGCGACATATCAATTAAATCAAGTTGGTCGCTTTCACTTGCCATTGACTTTCGGTCAGTCTTCAGACGCTTGTCAAATAGTGTTACCAGTTCAAAAGACTGGGTTGGCCTTGTTCTGTCAACCTCGTATTCATTTACATTATCCCACCAGGCCGTAAACTCATTTTTCCCTAGATAAGGCATAAACTCGGCTTCATGCTGTCTTATACGAGCAGCTAATCGAGACTGCAGGTCGTCGGCCGGATCGAGAAGTACAAAAACCCGGTATGCAGGACATCTCAGAGTGTTTTCATGCACGATAAGAGTTCCATCGGCATTAGCATAACCAACGGTATTCGTATAGGTGATTGCCACTTTCGTGAAGCTTCCGCGCTCATGATTAAGTGGCGCAATACCAACTAAAACCGACTTCAACAGTGTATAATACTGAGGCCATTGGCCTTTCTGCTGATGGCCTTTCAGACCGGCTATAGCACCCATAATACCCAACAGAGCAGGCTTATGAAGCATGTTATACGAATACTGAATCCCTTCGTTAACATCCGGTTTACGGAAAAAACCAAAGTCGGCCTGCAAATCAAAAGACAGTAATTCTTCCCTGCGCTTCTTTTGTAACGTCCTAGAAGACAATTGTTTTTCCGGCAATTCAATCATGGTTTTCATACTCATGGGTTCAACTCCAGGAGGACGGAACTACTGGGCGCACCGATCACCTCCGATACAGTAGGGTCGTAATAAAGCTCAATGGTTTCGATCTGTTTAGCCACCGAAGACCGTTCCAGTATTTCTGTGACCCTGGACAGATCAATTTTTCGATCTTCACCTATCCGAATCAGGTCAACAAAAGAGGGCAAAACCAGCATGGAGCCTGCCTTGAGTTGCACCCATAACATCAATTCGTTTTCTGTTCCCACTTTAGCTGCCGAATCGTAGAGAGTAGCCCCCTGCGTCAGGGCTTTTTTGACTCTGGCAATATCCTCTTCACTGATCGCTTTGCCGCCACATAATTCGACAAGATCGCTGCTGTTGTGCGGGTTTAACGAAAAACTATGTACATAGTGGCCCTCTTTCAACTTCGACTGCGTACCCAGTGAACTCATCGTAGACTCGGCACTGCTCACATTAGGATTCCGGAAAGGCGTCATGATCTGTTCAAAGTAGATAACACCTTCAACAAACCGATTAACACCATGGGTTACCTGCAAAGGCCCGTGAATTGACAAACTAGTTTTGCCGGCATACGTCCCACCAAACAGGCGAACATCCAGGCATTCGAATAGATTTCGGGCTACCGTTCGGCGCAACTGAGCATCTTTTTCCTTAGGATACGTCCCAAAATAATGTTCGTAACTTTCGTCCAGCGTTCTGGGCTGCAATTCCGAATTGAGCGTTTTCAGATAAAAAATTTTCTCACCGGGGTATGCCTTTTTAAAGTAATTCCGTATGGTATATTTCAAGGCTTTATCCGTAGCATAAATAGTCCCGTCCGGCAAAGTACGCGGCTGATGAGTGAAATCGGCATTGTAATTAGAGTTAACAGACTTTATAACGACACACCCGAAAACACGATTTGAAAAAAAGTTTCCCATAACAGGGTTTATAGTAAGAGACTATTAACTGGTGAAGCTGACCTATAAAAACTGATAGCTGCTTCAATTCTCGCGCGAAAAGAACGTCGGACTGAAGTACCCTGCAAGGATAAACACATATAGCTTTTTCAAATCGACCCGTTTATCAAAAGCCATCAACTCACGCATCAGATTAGCAACTCTGTTCCTTTTCAGATTAGCCGGGCGTTCTACTTCATGCTTATGCTTAAGAAATAAGCGCCCTATCTCCTGCTTGAAAAGTTCAACATCTGTTTTCTGAACAAAGGCTTCCAGAGCAGCGTGTGAATCGTCGGAAGAGTTACTCAAACTCATCAAATAATCAATTATCTGCCCCGAAACAAACGCAAACTCATATTCATCCTCGAGCGGAATACGTTTAAAACTATCCGCAATTAGCAGCGTCCTTTCCGTTAATGAATCAAGTTTATCTGGCATATATAATCCGTTAAAATTCTCATTATTGACATCAAAAAAATGATTGATGCTAAAAAGAATATTGAGTTTTTCTTTTAGTTGTTTATCTCTCCTGCATTTCAAATCATCTTGAAGTGTAGAGACAAGCATATGCCAGAAAGCAGGCCCCTTAATGGCATCACGCTTCGACTTAAACACAAAATCATAAATAGATTTCCTGTATGTCAATGCGCTAAGATACGTATAGGTAAGATGGTGAGAGTTAGACGTAGTAGAAACTATAAAATCTTCTGTTTTTAAATCACCAAGAATATTATCCGACTGTACATTCTTATGACTGATCAAGGGCATAAAAACGATATCTAACAGTTGAAACACGTTAGTCAGGCGAGGATATTTCTTTCGTTTCTTAGATGTTGTCAATACACCCGTTACATTTTTAATTTCCAGCCAGTTTCGCTTATTATATTCATCCCATATATAATAATCAAACCTACTGACGAAATCAAAATCCTTTATTTGCCCCTGTTGGTAGTATAAAAGGTAATAATTAGAAAGCCCAGTTGTAGAGCTCGTATAAAGCTCCGTTATAAGCTGCTCGTACGACTTACGCTGTGCAGGTGCCTTGCGTGCTTCTTCTTTAAAAAGGCTCAAGACTGTTCTGCGTAGCGCTGCGCCCGACTCTTCATCGGAAAACGTGAAGATGGGTAATGGCCTCGGCAAGATATTACGGTCGAGTATTTTCTGAGTTTCAAATATTGTTTCAGCAAATTCGTGCGTTACAGAACCATTAAATAGAAAGGTAGCCGTCTGGTGCTTCAGGAAAGGCTTCTCTTCATTGAATCCGTTTTTAAAATTGCTAACTCCAAGAGATTCTCCACGTACAGATGGCAGCTTACGGTTAAATAAATACGCTTTAAGGTAGGCAGAATACGCCTTTTTATAAATTGCCAATGGCAGATCAAGATGTAGTATTATGTGCGCGTCTTCACTAAGTTTGTCAAATCCATCAATGGTAGTAAGAAACCGTTCAAACGTAGTCCAGGAGTATAAATAATTCTGAAGCCAATCGGCATATTTATAAAACTCATAGTCGATCAATGTCTTGGCCTTTTTAAAATAACGCGGCACTCGCTCATTGATCTTTACTTTATCCTTTTCAATATATTTCGACCCGCCGGTCAATGACTTTTTTTTGGTGGCAAAGCAAAACGGTGAAACCGTTAATATCCCTTTTTGCGGCAGGTCGAAGCACTTTTGGTAGAATGGTTTTTTTTCAAAATCGAGCGTCCAGCTTACTTCCTGAATTTCTGCACACCGAATCAAAAAATCAGAAAGATTATCGGCTTGTTTCCGGCGGGTGTATATTTCATAATCAATGCCGGATAAACGCGCACCGGATGCACCATCAGCAAAATCAACCTTTACTAGTATATTCAGTCCTTCTTTAGGTTGTATACCAATTCGTTTAAACTCTGGATCAAGAACCTGAGCAAAACTGGAAAGTTCTTTAAGCATAATTAATTACATATTCAGCCAGGATAAAGAATGACTATTCAACAGGACACACCCTCCTTAATAGAATTAATTCGACGGTCAGCTATTGATCACATTCTTTTATAAACCCCGGCACATCCTAGTATCGTAGCCAATAAACAGGTGATATCCGGTTAAATAATAATTGGCAATAAATACCAAATTTTTCAATTCGCTTTATAGATCTACCAGCAATCAAAACCATAAATAACGACAGCTACCCGTTCGAAAAATAGTCTTTTTCTTCTTCTTACGACAGCTTAATAGACCGTTATATATAGCAATGATTTTAACGTTTATAAAAGGAGTTGATGTAATAAAACTTTATTTATCCTTAAATAAGATATAGTTCATTACCTAAAAACTAATTTAGGTTCAATATTAAACCCTGATGCATTTCACAACAATTATTCGTTGACTTATTTATCGTATAGTTTCTTTTTTCAACCAAAGGTAAACTTATAATATTTTGTAACTTTTATCTGTTTATCAAGGTAAGTTGTCATTTGTGCTTCACTTGTAACCAGATGAGCCAATTATATGGTAAGTGATATTAACATCACTTACCGGAAGGTATACTATAATATGTGCATATATATATAACAGTTAATCATTCTCCATACTTTTAACAGGGTAGTTCTCTGAAAACACCTTCTTAAAGTAGGTAACAAATTAACAAACTGTTACTAATTCTTAGCCGATATACCTTCAATTATGTTAACCGATAATCTTTTTGCAACTAACTCTGAAGAGGTATCTTACAGACTTACAGGGTATTCGCAATGCATTTGTGCTTGAATCTCATTTATGAACCACTTATTTTATAACCTCAACGCTTATGACTATTTCTCGTGCTTGTTTCGATCGCCAACCCTTATTCATTCGGGAAGGAGCTTTACGTCTTTGGGGCGTACCACTAGCTCATCGGGCTGACGTTTGTCGGGATCGCCAGTTATACAGTTTCAATGATTTCTTTGCGGAGCTTTGCTACGACAAGAATGATGGAAGCCTGACATGCGTCTGTACATTTACCAGACCTCAGCGCCTGGAGCCTTATTTGGAACAAGTTAACCTGGACAAGTTAGCCGACTTCAAGCCCCTGTAACTGGTAGCTAATTAGTTACAACATGTGTTATCCCGAATTTTCTTACCCATAAGGTTGACCTTTTTGGTGCCCCCATAGGTGTCAACTGTCTGGTGGCTCACACACGCGACTCATGCGGAGCCGTGAAGAGATAAAATTCGGGATGACTCATGTTAATGGGTTAAAAGCGCTTTCAACGCTGGCGGAACCGAAGGGCAAGTCTGAACGCCATGTCCTAAAGTTGGTAAAACAGTCATACTTACCAAAGAAGGCAAGTATTGAATAGAACGCTCTTGTGTAGCCTGGTACGGATACAACTTGTCCTGAGCGCCCAGCAGCATATACAGCGGAGTCTGAATTGCCAGTAGCTCTTCTTTAGGCAAGGCCAGATGCCACCAGGAAGTAAGCTGGAAATTAGCGACAGCATTTACCTGAAAATTAATCAACAACTTTTCCTGATCAGATGGTATGTCGGTATACGTCGGACTAAAAACGACCTCCCGCAAAAAGGACTGCACAGATTCATGTGATGGCGCGCGATAAGCCAGCCAATAGTACCTCAGCAAATGAAAAGAAAGCGTAAGTGACTGGATACCCGCCGGATTTATCAAGATAGCTTTCTTTATTAGCTGGGGAGCAATCCGGCATACTTTCAGGCCAATCAGTGCTCCCAGCGAATGAGCGATTAAGGTAACACGGGCAACACCGAGTTGCTCCAGTACCTGCTGAGCCCAAATTCCGTATTCATCTGTATTGGTACTCGGACTTAAACCGTCACTAAAACCTGGCTGCCCGTTGATCTCGATCAGACAAAGTCGATAGTTCTTGCTTAAATCGGCCAGACTCCGATTGATAACCCAGGTTAGGGCGCTTGAATTAAACCCAGGGAAGAATACCAGGGTTTCGTACACCCGCCGTCTTGGTGTATGAACCCATACCACGGTTTTTCCCCAAGTTGTCAGTACTGTAACTGATTCAAAAAAAAGCCCGTTTGATTCCTGAACATGACGCGCCCACATGTTATTAAACTCGGTGGCTTGCTGAGGATTTTTATAGCGCGAGTAATTAGCTGAACTCATACATCAGTGGCAAAGTGGATAGCTGATTAATTATCCATGCCAATTTATACTACTATTTATGGACTAAAAAGGTCTAATAATATCCTATTAATTACTAAACATCTTTGACTACATATTTAGTATATTCTCTCAGCATGATCGATAAACACAAAAATTCACATTAACTACCCATGTAGCAGCTAACTGATAAGTATCAACGGTAAATAGAATTATGTCCTGTATTACCTTAAGCCCTTACGCCGGTCAATGGCATCCCGGACGCGGGCGGCACTTTCGTAATCTTCTTTTTTTATGATTTTCGCCAACAATTCTTCCAGTTCAGCCAGCGTATACTCGGCGTAAGATCCTTTTTTATCGCGGGTTTTATCATCGACGAAATAGCCCGACATGTCCACAACTTCAGTCGTAGCACGCAGTGGGCAATTGAAGCGAACGGCCAGCGCAATGGCGTCGGAAGGACGGGCGTCCAGGACGAGACGTTCTCCCGAATTTGTCAGGAGACTAATGGTAGCATAAAAAATTTCATCCTTAACCTTTGTAATAACGGCCTCTTTCATGATAACTCCCGTTTGCGTCAACGCCTGATAGAACAGATCATGCGTAAAAGGTCGTAAGGGCTGCATCTTTTCCATGGCGACGGCAATAGCTTGGGCTTCGGAGGCTCCGATGATCAGCGGAATCCGTCGTTTTCCAACGACATCCTCTAGGATCAATGCATAATTTCCCGGCTTCGAGATACTTTCCGAGAGGGCAATAATCGACAAATCAATCATGTTGTTCAGGTACTCCATTCCGTTGAATAAACTGGCAAAGCTCACCTATATCATCGAAAGGTGAAATCACAAAATCATTCACACTTAGTCGGTATAAATCCCGCTTTTCAACCTCGATCTGATACCCATTGGCCAGGGTGATATGCTTACCCGTATGGTACTGCACCGGAATCTTCATTTCGGCCAGTGCATAAATCACAAAATCCGTTTCGTCGTAGCTCTCCAAGTTGATTAGTGGTTACTCAGCTGCTGGTTATTAGGTAAATTATGACTAGCCAGCAGCCGATTAACCACTAACTCAATAACCAACAGCCAATTACATTGCGTTTTCGTAAATAACTGTCATGCCCAGGCCAATACAAATCATCGACGATACCACAACCAGCGCAGTGCGAACCAATGGGTTGGTTGCCATTCGAACAGAAAACGGTATGCTGAACGCCCCGGCTGCTACCATCATGCCCGCGATAGAGCCAATGCCAAACAGCCCGAGGTAGATCATGCCTGCACCTGTTCCCTTAATTTGTGTCAGCACCGAGAGAATCAAAGCGCCACTACCCGCCAGCCCATGTATCAGGCCAACTCCGTAAGCTAACCGGTGCGCGTGTCCTTCATGTACATGGCTATGTGTATCCGCTACACCCTGGAATACCCTCAATTTGTAGAGCCGCAGACTACCCAGCGTAACGAGCATCACGCCAACCCCTGCTTCGAGATAGCGAAAGTCGCCTTCACGAAGGGCAAATTTTCCCAGCATAAAAACACTGCCGATCAGCAGAATGGTGGACGTATGGCCCAACCCCCAGAAGACGCCGTCTTTCAAGGCCAGCCAGATGTTGTTTCGCCGGGTGACAATGGTACTGACAGCGACTAGATGATCGGCTTCAAACGCGTGGGCAAAACCAACGCTTAGAGCCAGAAAAAGGGGGAACAACGTTTGCATGTCAGTTTTATATAAGGTCAATTGAGGAGACCGGCAGCTTGCCAATAATAATCCGATGGTTACCGGTGTCGGCAATGACGAGCTGGTTGCTATCGGTGCTGATCGAAAATGGCCAGTATAACTGCTTATCCGTGCCGAAGCGTGTGTTGGCATTCTCACTGCCTGTTGCAAAACTGGCATGACCAATCAGATTATCCGCCGGTTGGTTGTGTTGCGTCGGTACCGTACCGAACCACAGAATCCGGCTGTTGCCCGTATCGGCAATTAGTAAGCTGTCGCCATAAAAATGCGCGTCGTAGGTCCAGCTCAGTGTTTGCCGGGCTGGAAAAAGACCGTATTGATTCTGCCCGTTACTCTCAAAATCACCCTGCCCGATGAGAACGTCGGCTGGTTGCTCAGGGGCTGTTCGCCAGTCTTGCCAGAGCAGCGTACGGTAATATTGCGTGTCGGCCACGGCCATCTGCCCTTTTGGCCCAAGTTTAACGGAATACGGCCAGATCGGATTAGCCGAATCATAATCCCGCTCCGTGAAACCAGATTGACCGATTACAGCCGTAGCCGGGGCAAACGACTCGGACGGAATAGAATCGTAAAACAGCACCCGACGATTTCCGGTGTCGGCAATCCAGAGTCGCTCTCCGTCGGAGGTTACGCCATACGGCCAGTTTAACGTACGTTCGGTGGGCGCAGCACCGATGCCTTTAGCGTTGGGCTGATTGCTGCTGAAATCGGCCTGACCCAGCACGACATCGGCGCATTGCCCATGCTGTGCTGGAAAGTGATTCCAGATTAACACGCGGTGATTCCAAGCATCGGCCACGATGAGTCGCTCTCCATCCGACCACAGTCCCGATGGGTACTGCAACGTATCGCCACCAACGCTGCCCCCCGCATTTCGGCCGGTTTCAACCGCGTCTACCTGCCCCAGTATCACATCCGGTTCAGCGTATTCCGTAGTGGGCATCCGGTTCCAGATAAAAACACGGTTCTGCCCCGTATCGGACACCATCAACCGCCCGCCCACTGTCCATACGCCACGCGGAGCTAAAAACGGATGGCCCGCACTGCCTCTAAAAACAGCGTAGTTCGTTAGCATACGTGACGCATTAAGAGTATTTATCATCATTTTTATTAGTATAAACTACAAATAATTAAAAACAATGGTTAACAATAATTACTTAGTACAACGCTTTGTACCGAATTGGAATCAATACAGTACAACACATTTAGAACCGTTGCGAATTAGTCAAACCTTATCAATCTCATGAAAACCTATACGGCTTATTTCGTTCTTGTTGCTCTGCTTCTATTCGGCTCCTGCGATAAAAAAGACTCATTGCTGGTTACAGACAAGACGGCTACCCATGCTGTCGATTCGCTGATTATGTCGATTGGTAGCGGCACTGTATTGGGCAACATTAATGCCACTGAATTTCGGCATGAGCTTGCAATCAAAAAGGACACATTGACCTACCAAGTTCTGGATAGAGATAAACAACTCGTAAAACGATGCGTAAATCCTGAAAGCTCAACCGATTGGCTTAAGATTTTAGCCTCCGTCGACTTTGAAGCGTTCAAAAAAATACCCACCAATTATTGTACTGGCTGTCCGGCATTGGGTGATATTGGCTATGAATGGATCGAAATCAAGCGAGGTACAGAAAGTCATACAATCCAGTTTGGAACAGGCTCCGACGTAAAAGAAATCACTGATCTACTAATCCTTGTGCGTACTAAACGGGCCGAAGCGGCTAAATTTTGCCCATAGTGCCGATTCTGTATTGAGTTAGTCGATCCCCATATTAGGGTCAACCACTCAATATAGAATTAACAAATCCTCGGCAACTGCTCGCCCACCAGCATATTCACCACCCGGCGACCGCCGATGCGGCTCGTTAACACGACCTGGCCGGGATGATCAGCCACGACTTCACCAATGATGGCAGCCGACTGCCCGTAATCCAATGTTCGTAATTTCCGGACAAAGGCATCCGCTACTTCGGGGTCCACAATCGCCAGAAAAACGCCTTCGTTGGCTACATAAAGTGGGTCAAGGCCCAGCAGTTCGCAGGCTCCGGCTACTTCATCAAGCACCGGAATGGCGGCCTGCTTCAGGTCGATTCCCAGGCGGGTTGTACCCACGTTCCGGTCACGGGCAATTTCGTTCAGAACGGTAGCCACTCCCCCACGGGTAGGGTCGCGCAGGAGATGCACAGCGGGGCCGAACTCGTCCAGCAGGGCCAGCACGGCATGATTCAGCGGGGCGGTATCGCTGGTCAGGGTGGTTTCGAACTCAAGTCCTTCCCGCACCGACATAATGGCCATGCCGTGGGTAGCGATGTGGCCACTGACAACTACTTTATCCCCCGCCCTGACATTTTTTATGCTGATATCAGCCTTCGGGTGCAGTTCGCCAATACCGGAGGTGTTAATAAAAATCTTGTCGCCTTTCCCGCGTTCGACCACTTTGGTATCGCCCGTTACGATTTGAACACCGGCCCGTTCAGACGCTCCTTTTATACTGACCAGGATATCCCAGAACTCGGCCATTGGCAGGCCTTCTTCCAGAATAAATCCGAGTGACAGGTATTTGGGAACAGCCCCGCACATAGCCAGATCGTTGACGGTACCGTTAACGGCCAGTTCGCCAATGTTGCCACCGGGGAAAAATACGGGCGATATGACATAGCTGTCAGTCGTGAAAGCCACGCGCCCTGTCAGGTTCAGCAAAGCACCGTCGTGGTGTGTATCGAGCAATGGGTTGCTGAGCAGATCGAAAACACCCGCTTCGAGCAATTTATTGGTCAGAATGCCCCCGCTACCGTGCCCGAGCGTAATGATGTCGAAGTCCAGTTTCGGCATTGGACAGTGAAGTTGCATAGAGATTTAATAATTACATGAGCGAATGACTGAATGAGTGAATTTCTAATGCATCTACCATTCGTTAAAACAGCAGCCCCGTCATTCAGTCATTTACTAATTCACTCATTGAAAAGTGATAATAAGCTGCGCAAGCGCCCTCCGACGATACCATCGGCGCGCCTAGCGGACGCTCGGGGGTGCAGGCGCGTCCGAACTGACTGCACTCATTCGGTTTTTTGATGCCTTTCAGCACCAGACCGGCGATGCAATCGGGACATTCGGGCGCTTTGGCGATGGAGACCGAAAACTTACGATCGGCGTCGAAAGCGGCCAGTTCGAGACGTACCGCCCAGCCGCTTCCAGGAATAGTTCCGATACCCCGCCACTCACGGTCGACCGTCTCGAACACCTGTTCGATGATGCGCCGGGCTTCGGGGTTTCCTTCGGGACGTACCACCCGGGCGTACTGGTTTTCGAGTCGGTATTCGCCCCGCTCCAGTTGCCGCACTACCATCAGAATTCCCTGCAACAGATCGACCGGCTCGAAGCCGGTTACAACCATCGGCATTTTATACCGCTCCACGAGTGGGCCGTAGGCGTCAATGCCCATAATGGCACATACGTGGCCCGCAGCCAGAAACCCCTGAATATGGGTATCATCGTCCTGAATGACAGCTTCCATTGCCGGGGGCACCAGTACATGCGACGCCAGAATCGAAAAGTTTGTCAGCCCCAGTTTCTGCGCCTGTACTACCGCCAGGGCATTGGCCGGAGCCGTTGTTTCGAAACCTACCGCAAAAAAGACCACTTCTCGGTCGGGATTTTCGCGCGCCAGCCGAACGGCCTCCAACGGTGAGTACAGAATCCGAACATCGGCCCCGCCCGCTTTCGCGTCGAGCAGGCTCTTCGTAGAGCCCGGCACCCGAATCATATCGCCAAATGAGCACAGAATAACGGCTTTATCCTCGGCCAGATAGACCGCTTTGTCGATCAGGTTGACGGGTGTCACGCAGACCGGACAACCCGGCCCATGTACCATCGTAACAAACTCAGGCAGCAGGTTCAGGATGCCGTTTTTGACCAGGCCATGTGTTTGCCCGCCACACACTTCCATGATCGTCCAGGGACGGGTGGCCGTTCGGTGCAGTTCCTGAATATACTGCTCTACCAGTTCGGGGTCGCGGTATTCGGTGAGGTGTTTCATAGGGCGTGACGATCAATTTGGCTGCTTTCTGTTAATTCATCCAGTTCACCGATCTCGCGGAGGTAGGCAAACGTTTTTTCGGCCTCTTCTTCATCTACGATACTGATGGCGACCCCCACGTGAACCAGCACGTAATCGCCTTCTTTGGCCAGCGGAACCATATCCAGACTGGCTTCTTTTACGATACCACCAAAGGCCACGCGGGCCATACGAACGAGGCCGTCGTACTGGTACTCAATGGATTTTATTTTACCGGGAATGGCTAAGCACATGAGCAGTTGCGGTTTTGACGTGTACTGTGTTTGTTGTGGTCAATGAATAATGAGCGATCTGCCCGAACGAGATGCACTCGTCGTTGGGCGAAAGTTGTTGATGAAAATAGAGTTGATGTGCTGGTTCGAGTTCGTGCCGCAACCAGTCGACCAGCAACCCATTTTGAAAAACGCCCCCACTGAAGGCCAGTTGCCGACTACCCGTTTGTTGGGCTACGGCCGCTACGGCCTGCACCAGTGTATAATGAAAGGTAGCGGCAATCTGATCGACGGGCAGACCCGCCTGAAGATCGTTTACTACGCCCTCTACAATAATCTGCGTTGGAATCCGGGTCGTCAATAGAGTTTCGGGCAGGTAACTTTGCGCGATTGTGAAGCCATTTGTCCGAACATATCGAGCAGCACAGTTTTCTAGTAGTAAGGCGGCTTCACCTTCGTAACTGACTTTATCGGCAAGGCCTAGCAGCGCGGCCACCGCATCGAAGAGCCGCCCAGCGCTACTGGTCTTTAGTCGGTTCTTACCTGCGGTCTGTGCCAATTCAGGTAATTTCGAATACAGATTCCACTCTTTTTCGGTGAATTTTGGCCGTAACAGCTCATCGGCACCAGGTACGTAAACGGCCAGCGACAGCGCCGAAAGCCGGGGTTCGCGAGGCATTTTGTCGCCCAGAAGTGCGTCGAAATAATCGAAGTGCCCTACCCGGTCAAACTCACCGTTTTCGAATATAATAAACTCTCCACCCCAGATCTGCCCATCTGTCCCATAGCCGGTTCCGTCCCAGATGAAGCCCAATACCGGCTCTGCCTGCTCCATCAGTTTGTTTTCGGCGAGCACGGCTGCCAGATGCGCTTCGTGGTGTTGAATGGCTACGAACGGAACGCCCCAGACTGTGGCTAGTTCGTGGGCTAACTGGGTAGAAAAATAGCCTTCGTGCTGGTCGGCCAGAACGGCGTCGGGTGTGGCGTCGAAAAGCGACAGAAAATGATCGAGTGTGGCCCGAAAATTTGTCTGCGTATCGTAACTCTCCAGATCGCCCAGATACTGACTAACATACGTGTTTCCCCGCAACTGCCAGGCAAATGTACTTTTGATTGATGCCCCGAGGGCAAGCACGTTGGCATTCGGATGCGTGAAGCCAACAGGCATGACCGTTGGTGCCAACCCGCGCGACCGGCGCAGCACAATGGGTTGACGAAAGACTAACGATAAGCGCACCACCGAATCGTCCTGCGGCACCACGATGTCGCGGTTGTGCGTTAGGATCAGGTCGGCCACAGCTGGCAGTTGATCCAAAGCCTGTTCGTTAGTGTAGCAAATGGGCGAACCGCTGCTATTCCCGCTCGTGGCAACAAGCGGTTTACCGAACGCATTGGCCAGCAACGCCAGCAACGGTGCATACGGCAACATGACGCCTAGCTGGTCTAAGCCGGGGGCTAGTTGGTCAACTGCCAGCCCCGAGAGTGTAGTAGCTCGTTTATTGAGAAGTACGATGGGCGCTGTCGGACTCATCAGTAAAGCCAGCTCGTCGTCAGCCAACTCGCAATCCTGCCGTAGCTGGTTTACGTTTGGAAATAAGACGGCCAGCGGTTTTGTTGGCCGGTGCTTGCGTTCGCGGAGTTGATGGATGGCGTCGGCATTGGTCGCATCGCATAGCAGCAGAAAGCCGCCGATTCCTTTTACAGCCACAATACAACCTCCCCGCAGACTGGAAGTCAGTGTGCAGAGCAGTGCAGCCTGGCTCGCTTTCAGCTGACGACCTGATGCATCATAAACGCAGATCTCAACCGGGCATTTGGGGCAGGAGTTCGTCTGCGCGTAGAAACGGCGGTTGGATGGATCGTGGTATTCCCGTTCGCAGTCGGCGCACATACCGAACGGTGCCATCGTCGTCGCGGGTCGGTCGTAGGGGAGTTGGCGAAGAATCGAGTAACGCGGGCCACAGTGCGTACAGGTCGTGAATACATACCCCAAACGCCGATTGGCCGGGTCGTTCATCTCCGCCCGGCAGGCATCGCAAAGTGCCAGATCAGGCGTTAACAACAGCGATGCCGGACCCGCAGCCTGACTTTCTACGATGGCAAAATCATCGAAGTCAATTGGCTTAACTTCGGTTATTTCTACCGATTGAATCCGGGCCAGTGCGGGCGCTTCGGCCCGAACGCGACGGGTAAATACCGGCGCCGTTTCTAAATCCGTATTGATATAAATATGCACTCCATCAGCCCCATTGCTTACAGTGCCTTTCAAATTCATCGACCGCGCCAATTGCCAGACGAATGGCCGAAAGCCCACGCCCTGCACTTGCCCGGTAAGATGAAGATGGAATGTCATAAGATTTTTTACATAACACTAACACCTTTTTTCTGCTCAACTTTGGCCAGCAGCCAGTTGCACCAGTCGTCGAGGCCTTCGCCGGTGGTGCTCGAAATGGTTAGTACCTCGATGTCGGGGTTCACATCGCGGGCATCCTGAATTACGTTTTCGACCTTGAAGGGTACGTAAGGCAGTAGATCGGCTTTCGAGACGACCATTAGTTCGCTGGTCAGGAACATACGCGGGTACTTTTTGGGCTTGTCGTCGCCTTCGGTCGAGGCCAGCAGCGTGACGCGAAGGTCTTCGCCCAGATCGAAAGCCGCCGGACAAACGAGGTTACCTACGTTTTCGATAAACAGCAGATCAACCCCCGTGAGGTCGATATGGTCGAGCGCCTGATAAATCATCTGCGCTTCGATGTGGCACATGCCACCCGTTACGATTTGCAGGGCGTTGATGCCTACATCGCGCATCCGGATAGCGTCGCGTTCAGTTTCGGGATCACCCACCAGAACGGCCATATTCAATCGCCCCCGGAGTCGCTTGCCGGTTTCCTGCATGAGCGTGGTCTTGCCACTTCCCGGCGATGAGCAAACGTTGATCACCAGTACATCGGGCAGACGGTCGCGGATGGCTTTTGCAACAAAGTCATTGACTTTGAGCAGATTCAACGTTGTATTTTCGCATTGTACGGCTCCCACAGAAGCCTGATTGGATTTCGGTCTGGCAGTTGTCATAGGTTGTAGTTATTGTCACGCTCAATCATCGAACTCTACTTTGCTGATTAACAGCTCCTCACCCTGGACGACGTTTCGGCTAGGTTTACCGCAGGAGCACACAAACTTATATTGCTGTACTTCGGTCGTCTTGTCACACACATCGCAATGAATCAGAATCGGCAATACTTCGACGTGCAGACTCGTTTGCTGATAACGGGGCTCATCTTCCAAAACGGCCGCAAACGCATTCTGCATTAATATGGGTTGCACGTTCGAGAGTAGCCCGGCCTTCAGATAAATTCCCCGTATCCGACTCATATCGGCCGGAAACTCATCTTCCAGCGTCCTGAAAATGTTGCGGACCAGTGAAATCTCGTGCATGCTGGTGATTGAGTTATTGGTTATGGTACAAGAGCTAACTAATCACCAACTCGTCCAGTCGCAGCAGGTGCTGTTCGGCGTCGTTGATGAGGGCTTCGTCGGTAACCAGAAATGGCACTTCACTCGCCTTTTTAACCATGTCGTTGTAGAGCGCGCGCTGGTTTTCGGGATCATCCTCACCCACATACCAGCCCGCTTCCAGGTAGTTGAGGATGGTTAATGCCCGTTCGTAGGGATAGGCCTCGGCGGTGCGAACCCGCAGGGCGTCGCGGTAATAACCAATGGCTTTGGCATAATTGTCGGACTTGGCGGCCTGCGGGTATTTTGTAAGGGCGTTGGCGTAATGGTTGCAGATGGTGGCGTATTCGTACGGAAACTCCTCCCGCGTAAAATAAGCCAGCGCCTGTTGAAACGAACTCGACGACACAGCCGCCCAAATACTTTTCTTCTTGACCTCGTCCGGAATCTCGGCAAAAATCACCCCAAGGTGATGCTGAATCTCGGCGAAAACGGCAGGGGCATTTTGCTGGGTAAACACCTTAAGCGCTTCCTGATAGGCTTCCATAGCCGGGCGGTAAAACTGCGGATTACCGCTCTGCGCCCAGGTGTACAGCAAGACGCCTTTGCGGTACAAGGCATTGGCCAGCAGTTCGGTCACCTCTTCACTCCGGAAGATGGTTACCGCCCGACTGATATAGCCAAGTGCTTCGGCAAAGCTATTCGTGAAGTTGGCCACCTGAGCCGCATCGACCAGCAACAACCCCACCTGAATGGTGCGCTGCTGAGTTTCATAGTACTGCAATACCTGCCAGAGGGCTGTTTTGGTTTGTTCGAGCAGGGCGGCATCGTAGGGAACGACTAGTTGCTGCAACCAAACGGCGTACTGAATCGCCAGCAGTTCATGTCTGGCGGCATCGCTTAGCTCAGGAACAGCAGCCTGCGCCAACACCTCATTGGCGGCTGTCAGTTGCCCGGTGTCGAGCAGTAGGGTAGCGTAGTGTTTTGTTGTATAGGCCCGGTATTCCGCATCGGGGACGTGTCTCAGGGCTGTTTGATACGCTTCCGATACATCATCGTCGGTATCTGTTTCGACGTTACCGTAATGGAGCGCGACCGCCCGGTTATGCCAGCGTCGATAGGTTTCGAACGTGCCAACTCCATTAACCGGCCGCGCCGGTACACTCACTAATACACCCGCTTGTAAACGGTTGGTCAGATCGACAGCGTCGGCCAGTGAACGATCGTACCGCCCGTGTTCATACGCTTTCTCCCAATTACCTAAGTGCATAAACAGCACTGCCAGTAGGTTTTCGGGCGAGAAGACCAACGGGCGGGGCAACAGAACGGGCGGAAGCGACTCACTCCAGTCGAGCGGCAGTTGAATGGTTTCTTCAGCAACGATTATCGCACCAGGATCGGCCGCCGTATCGGTGATCGGTGTAACCTGCACCAGTTCATCGAGTCTGAATTCGGATTCGATTACTTGGGTAACAGAACGTATAGTGTCGGTTCGAATAGTTAGATAAAGCATAAGGAAGGATTAAAGCGTAACGCTCAAAATTCCGGTCGTTTTCAAGTCGTAGGGTAAGTCGCGATCCGAGTCGTCGAGGTCGTTGTCGATCAACAGCTCGCGGATGTTCACCGACTTATCGCCCAGCAGATTCCGGTCTTTCAAAAGTAGCCAGCTGGTTTTGTGCATTTTCTCGAAAAACGCTTTCGACTTTCCCGCAACCAGCAGCGTTTGCCGGTCGGGATAATACACGACACTTACCTGCGGATCATCGCCAAAAGCCTCTTTGGCCACTGATGCCCCGATGAGTAAATAGCTATTTTTCAGGCAAACGGCACTCATACAGCTTGCAGGAGATCGTCGCGCAGTAAAGCTACGACACGGTCACCGGCGGCTTTGACGGCCTTGGACAGGCTGACTTCCAGCTTCGTATTGTCGACCGCAATGAGGTAGACCTGTACATCGTCGGGGTAGTCGTTAAGCAGAATCTTGCGGGCGTAAGAAAGCGCCTGATTCCACTTCAGACTATGCAGAAATACCATCGGATCGTCCTCTATGCCAGCTTCAACTTCGTGGGCGGGTAGTTTGTAAAGCGTACCGGGCTCTTCGCCCGTATTGACCACCGCATCGACAATCAGAATCCGCTCATGCCCCCGCAACTGAAATAGAACCTCGAAAGCCGATGTCCCCATATCAAACAAGCCAACATCGGGCTGCTCACCAAGCGATTCCCGGAGTTGATCGATCACGTAACAACCCACACCGTCGTCAGAACGAACAGGATTGCCGAAACCCATTATGGCAGTTTTTTTCATGAGAATGAGTGAATGAGTGAATGTAGAATGAGTGAATGGTTTCCATACCTATTCACTCATTCTACATTCACTCATTCATAATTTAAACTTCGCCAGTTGCTTACCCGATTTGCCATCGTGGGCGTGGACGGTACAGACCAGGCAGGAGTCGAATGAACGGGCAACCATACCCACTTCGACGGGGTCGTGCGGGTCCTCGATTTCGGTACCTTCGAGAGCCGCTTCGATTGGGCCGGGATTGCCCCGGTCGTCATTGGGGCCAACGTTCCAGGTCGTGGGGGCCATAACCTGGTAGTTTTTGATAACGCCGTTCTCGATTTCGATCCAGTGTGCCAGTGCCCCACGGGCGGCTTCGGTCGCGCCGAACCCTTTCCCGTCGCGCTCTTCCGGTTTGATGTAGAATTCGCTGTTGAGGTCGATCTGCCGGAGCCACTCGTCAATTTGAGTGTAAAGCCGGGCGGCTTCGTGAACGCGGGCTAACGTTCGGGTAAATACGTTGGCACCCATTTTATCCAGCACATCGCCAAAAAGCGGGTCATAAACCTGATGCGGCAGCAGATTATCCGGATTGGCGTTCATGATCACACGCGCCAGGGGTCCCGCTTCGGCCGCCATATCCATGTAGCGTGGCGCTTTAGACCAGCTGTATTTTTCATTAAAATTCGAGTCGTGCAGCGTGTGCGACTGCAGGGGCGTTGGCATGGGCTCGTCCCAGGGATGAGCCGCCGGAACATCCGCATACCAGGCATGGCCCACATGTTCCTTGATGCTCAGGTGATCGAAAACGTGGTACTTGCTGCCATCGAAGAAGCCGCTCCGGCTGATCAGCGCGGCATTGCGGCCCTCAACAGTTGGTGTCTGGTAATGGTCTTTGTGCAGATACGTTCCATACGCAACGAACTTACCTACCCCCTGCCCGAACTTATGCAGGCCAAACTCCAGACTGGCCCGAATGAACAGACCAAGATCCGAATTACGCTGCGAGTCGTTTTCTTCCACCCAGGCCATCAGGTCGTCCCAGGTTTTGATTTGCATGTACCGCTCGATGGAGCAGCCCAGCCAGAGCGTTTCGAGCCAGTCTTTCCGGAACTGGTTCATGATGGCGTGGGCACGGGTAATGTCTTTGAGCGTAGGCGCACACATAACGCCACCAGGCACCATGTAGCTCGAATGCGGCCACTGCCCGCCAAAAAGAGCGTACACTTCTACGGGACGCCCGCTGGCGGTAACCCCCCGTTGAAACGACGTCCCGACATAAGCCGCAAACCGCTTCACTACCTCATCGTAGAGGGGTTTGTTGGCAAATTTCTTGTTGGCCATGTCCGTAGCGAAAATGGCATAGAACCAGCGGGGAATACTCTGGATGGTTTCGGTAGCCTGCCCGATAGCCCGCAGCAGCAGCGCGTTGGGCGGCAGGGTTGTTTTCCAGGCCGTATCCAGCGCCGACGACGCACAGTAGAGGTGAGAACCACCGCAGATACCGCAGATACGAGGGGTTACGATCAACCCCGCCTGCGGGTCTTTGCCCTCCATAATTTTCTCGAAGCCCCGGAACATGGCCGCCTGTGTATGCGCCCGCGTTACGACACCGTCTTCCATATATACCTTCACATCGAGATCGCCCTCGACCCGCCCAACCGGCGAAATATTTAGTTCTTTCTGCGTTGCCATGTTTAGATTAATCAAAGAGCGAAAGAGTGAATGACCGAATGAGCCTTATACTTCGTGAAGATCACGGCTCCGTCGCAGCGTTTCGCTCCGCTTTGGTGGTCCGATTTCATTCTTTCGCTCATTATATTATTTGGATGAGGAAAACTGCGGTTGATCGACACCAACCAGACGCTCACTGCCCGAGACGACTTTCTCGAAACCGGCCCGTAAATAGTAGCCTAGTTTCGATGTACCGGTGGGCGTTTCTTTGGGGAGGAAGCCCAGGTAATGCATCGTTTTGAAGACACTTCCCTTCTCGAGATCATGGTGAGGGAAGCCCGGCTCCGTACAACCCAGACAGGGGTGGTTGGCGCGGGTTTTACTCGATTGCCGGTTCCAGAGAATCCGGTTGCAACTGGCGCGGGTCATGGGGCCACGGCAACCCACTTCATAAAACAAACACCCGCCCCGCTTCCCAAATCCGCCGTCAACTTTCTGGGCGAAGCTGATCACGTTGGTGCAACCCGTTTGTACGAAGTCCGTAAAGAACGTTTTGGGACGGTGGTACTCGTCGATGAGCACATCGCCGATACGCCCGGTAGCAATAGCCACCAGAATTTGCGTAATCCAGTCGGGGTGAGCCGGGCAACCAGGAATATTGATAACGGGCAAACCGCCCTTCGATACGTAATCAGAACCCAGGAAACCGCCTTTGGCCTTCTTCAAAAACTGCATCCCCGTTGATTCGCTGGGGTTGGGTGCCACGGCCGGGATACCTCCCCAGGTAGCACAGTCGCCAATAGCGACTACATAGCCAACTACTTTGGATAAATCCCGAACCCAGTCCTGCATGGGGCGATCCGCAAAGTAGTTCATAGTTCCGGTCCCATGCGGTCCCTGAATGATACTACCTTCATAAACGAGAATGTCGCACTGTGTACGGCCACTGACAATATCATTGAGCAGGTGCGTTACCTGATCGCCGATTTCAAGGCCAATAGAGGGGTGCCAGAGGATGTTGACACCAAAATCGGTTACTAAATCGACAACCGTGGGCTCCTCAGCATTAAGGAACGACATGGTGTTGCCACTGCACGCTCCTCCCTGAAGCCATAATACATTAGCCATGCGAAACGGGGGTATAAAGGTTCGGAATTTTGAACTATAGGAAGTACAAATATAATTATAATTCTGAATTAGAAAATTTTTTCTAATTCTTTTCTAAGCAGTAAGCAAGGTTTATTTCCTATCCGTAAAAAGGAATGAGCGTCATCAGCTTAGCAGCTGATTTTTAACAATAGAGGAAAAAAATAGCCATAATGGAGGGTATCCGACGGCATCAGGCCAGGGTTGGCAGCACCAGCGTTTCGAATTCATCGACGCCTTCTTCGGTAAGATAGGGTTTCAGGTGTTCCCAGACGGATTGCTTGTAGAGTCGTTCATCCACGGCATTACCACGCATGGCTGCGGATACAGGTAGGAATACCAACGTCATCCAAAGCGACTGAGCTAATTGGTCATATTGCCCCCGGCTGGTTTCGGGGCGGATGATATGCCGCTGCACATGAAAATCGAGCCAGCTGCGCAGTTGCATGAGCATTTTATTGACCGCCCGCTGCCATTGAATCTGTTGCGCTGTCTGCTCGGTATTCGTTTTAAAAAACTCGGCCAGGTAGAACTGATAACTCCGGAAGAATTGGTAGTACAGGCTTATTTGCTGATCGAACGCGGCCAGTTCGGGTGCCTGTAGGTACTGACGGAAAATATGGGCAAACTCATCGAGAACCTGTTCATAGACTGATTCGATGATGGCGTCCTTCGTCTTGAAATGGTACGCTAGATTCCCGACGCTGATACCAATTTCCTCGGCTATCTGCTGAAGCCGTACAGCATCGACTCCGTGCTCATTGAAGAGTCGGACCGATGCGTTCAGAATGCGTTCCTTGGTCGAGAGCGGCATAGCAGATTAATTCAAACAGGTCTTCAGCTGATCGGCCGAAACGGTGAGCGTACCCCGCTGGTCTTTGGCAGCTAACCGGCGCATAAAATGAGCCTGCTGCGCGGCCCGTTTTGGGCAGGAATGCGAGGTAATTCGCCGTTTAATGAATTTAAGCGGGTTGGCCGTATGCGCAAAAATCAACTCCACTTCCCATTCGCCCCGATATAGCCGCAGGTTCTCAATGACCGCCGTATCCGACAGCCACAAATCATCGTAATACAGCCGAAAGTCGGTTAAATTTCCCTTCCGCTCCGTAAAGTGAAGACTGTTCAGCCCGGCAAGCAAGTTGGCATAAGCCGACTTATCCATCGTAAAGAGCGGATTCATAACGTTTTCGATGAGAGTTGATCCTGAATTCGTTAGAACGAATGTATAATGATTAGCGCGTTAAAGCCACTTTTTCCGCAAAAAACTATCGTAGCAGGGGTTTTACCCGGGTCCCGAGCAATTCGATCGACGACATGAACTTTTCGTGCGATAACCCCGCGCTGTCCATCTGAAACGTAACCCTGGAAATGCCGCCCAATGCCTCGCTATGCCGTAAAATCTTTTCGGCTACCTCGTCGGGGTTACCCACCAGCAGAGCGCCTTGTTTTCCAATCAAGGCATCGAAATGGGCTTTGGTAACGGGTGGCCAACCCCGCTCACGACCAATTCGGGTAAACGTTTCGGCATAGCCCGGATAGTAATCCTGAATAGCCTCCGCTGTCGTATTGGCTACATAGCCCAGCGAGTGAAGCCCCACCTGCAACCGCTCCGGCGAGTACCCCGACCGCCGACCCGCTTCCCGATACAGATCAACCAGCGGCCGAAAACGGTGGGTTTCGCCCCCAATTACGGCTACCATGAGCGGCAGCCCCAGCATTCCGGCCCGGACAAATGACTGCGGAGTGCCGCCAACGCCCAACCAGATCGGAAAAGGATCTTGCAGCGGTCTTGGATAAATTCCTTCGCCGTTGAGTGCCGGACGAAACTGCCCCGACCATTCAACGAACTCGTTATCCCGAATAGCAAGCAGCAAGTCGAGCTTTTCCGAGAAAAGGGCGTCGTAGTCCTTCAGCTTCAGGCCAAATAGCGGAAAGGCTTCGGTAAATGAACCCCGTCCAACCACGAGTTCGGCCCGCCCGTTGGAAATAAGATCGAGGGTAGCGAACTGCTGAAATACACGAACAGGATCGGCAGCGCTCAACACCGTAACCGCGCTGGTCAGGCGAATTTGCCGGGTACGGGCAGCCGCAGCAGCCAGAATCAGCGTGGGAGCCGAGTCGAGAAACTCCGGGCGGTGGTGCTCGCCAATCCCAAAAACATCAAGACCCACCTGATCGGCCCGCTCAATACGATCGAGCAGTTGATTCAATGAGGCCGCATCACTATTGCCGGACTGGCTCCCCTCCTGTTGGCCTTTGGCCGCAAAACTATCTATCCCAATCTGCATTATACTGAATTGTTGTATCGACCATTCTGGCCGGATTCATACCGTCGTCTTTATACCGACCAGATTACTGGTACGGCACCATCAAACTAGTCAATCACTTCCCGATCTGCCGCATGAAAAAGCGCAGGGCTTCTACGTGAACGTCAATGTCGTTGGGGTAGTCGTGTTTTCCGCCAATGACCTTGAGGAGCACAATTTCGGGCTTTCCTTTCTCTTTATAGGTATAGCGTTCAATGGTTTTCCCGTCGGCCGGGTCTGTATCGGGCAGATTCTCCTGGGTTGGTTTGCCTTTGTACCGAGCCAGGTCAGCCCAGTAGGCCAGGGTGCGGTCGGTGGAGCGCACTGCCCCCATGGTCATGTTTTTGCCCAGCACGACAACGCCACC
Organism: Spirosoma sp.; assembly: GCF_026391055.1. GTDB lineage: Bacteria > Bacteroidota > Bacteroidia > Cytophagales > Spirosomataceae > Spirosoma. Next base: position 309,279 of record NZ_JAPLET010000025.1, read on the forward strand.
CTCGTACGGATTTGTCTTATCCAGTGTACCATTAACGATCATGACCGGCACCGCTTTGCCAGATGGCGTACAGTCCAGGTTGGTTGTATCCGGCAGATTGGCAATAATAGCCGTGATGGCCCGGAACGTACGCGGCATGGTTAAGGCCAGCTTGTAGGTCATGTGCCCCCCGCCCGAGGTACCCACGGCAAATACATGATTCCGATCAATCTTATAGCGTTTCTCGAAATACTGAACCATACCCTCGAAGAAAGCCTGCTCATTCACATTTTCGACGTTGGCCTCCGCCGGAGAGGCTTTCCGACATTCATTCCAGTACCGTTTGTAGCCATCCGGGTAAACGACCAGCATATTCTCGGCAGTAGCTTGTTGCTCCATCTTCACAGCGGATTTCATCATCCCTTTCCCGTTTCCTCCCGACCCATGCAGGACAAAAATCAGCCCCGGACGATTGACCGATGCTGCGGGGACATTGTTATAATGGAACGACCGATAGTGGCCCTCGATCAGTATTGAGTCACTAATGACCTCCGCGCTCGCCGACGAAACCCCAAGGCTGACCAGGAAAAACAGAAACATTACTTTTAACATAAGATTGTTAAGCGTTTAATTATAAGTTGTTAGACGTAGCCCTTGAAAGACAAGCAAAGACCCGCTAATTGATTTAATACCTGTTTATCGGCTTCGTTCTATGGCGTGTCTTTTTTAAACTAACTTCAGTAAATTGATCGGGCACGGTCTTCGGGTCGGATGCCCCAGTTAGCGCTCGGTTTATTGCTCATCTCGATAGTCAGCGTTCCGCCGTTCAGGATGGTCTGGTGGAGTAAATAAGCTTTAGTATACGGCTTCCCGTTGAGCAGGATGCGATTTATGTACCGGTTCGTGACGCTGTTGTTGACCGTTTTGATCTGAAACGACTTCCCATTTTCCAGATTGAGCGTTACCTCGTCAAAAACCGGGCTGCCAAATACGTAGGCCCCATTGGCCGGGTTGACCGGGTAAAAACCCATAGCCGACAGCACATACCAGGCCGACATTTGCCCCACATCTTCATTTCCAATCAGCCCGTCGGGCCGGGTCGTATACAGGCTATCAAGGATGTAGCGCACCTTATCCGCCGTTTTCCAGGGCTGGCCTACGTACCCATACAGGTAGGTAATGTGGTGGCTTGGCTCGTTGCCGTGCGCGTATTGCCCGATCAACCCCGTTATGTCGTTGGAGGCTTCGCTGCCCATATCGCCGTGAACCACGAACAGGGAATCCAACTTCCGGATAAACGCTTTCTCGCCCGAGAACAATGAAATCAACCCTTCCACATCGTGGGGCACCAGCCAGGTGTATTGCCAGCTGTTACCTTCAGCAAAATCATCTTTCATGTGCCGCGATACCAGCGGGCTAAAGGGCGTCCGGCGTTCATTATCCGACACCCGGCCGCGCATGAATTTGATCTGCGGGTCGAAGTATTGCTTGTAGGCCTTGGCCCGCTTGCTGAAATAGGTATAGTCGGCGTCTTTCCCAAGCTTTTTGGCTACCTGAGCAATTGCCCAGTCGTCGATGGCATATTCGAGTCCGCGGGCTACACTTTCCACCAGCGTATCGGCAGGTATATAGCCTTTCGATTTTACGAATTTCAGACCCCGCTCGTCCAGCATGGCACTTGCCTTCATGGCGTCGAAGGCATGGTTGACGTTGATACCGGCAATACCTTTCAGACAGGCATCGGCAATGACGGGCATAGCGCTGTTGCCAGGCATGGTATTCGTTTCGTTCCCCACCAGATGCCAGACGGGCAGCTTTCCCTGCTGATCGAAGATGGCGAGCATGGAGTTGATCATGTCGGCCACGCGCCGGGGTTGCGTCAGGGTGAACAGCGGGTGCGCACTCCGGTAGGTATCCCAAAGCGAAAACGTTGTCATGTTGTTGAACGCAGCCTTTGGGTAGACCTGCTTATCCGTTCCCCGATAATCGCTGTTGTGGTCGTTGAACAGCGACGGGGCTACCTGCGTATGAAACAGGGCGGTGTAAAAGATTTTCAGCCGATTTTGATCCTTCGTTTTCACCGAAATTTTGCTCAGTTCTCTGTTCCAGGCAGCGTCGGCATCCAGGGCCACGCGGGCAAAATCCCAGTGCGGCAGCTCAGCCCGAATGTTGTCCAGCGCATTCGTCGAGCTAACTGGCGAGATGCCGACTTTTATCAGCACTTTTTCGTTAGCCTGCGTAGCAAAACTCAGCACGCCTTTTACCCGGCGGCTTTTTACCGATGAGCCCGCTGCCGGTGTCTGGTCGGTGTACAGTGCCAGTTGCTGAATGGGTTTGGCAAAGACAATCGCGAAATAGAGCCGCTGGTCGGGCGCCCAACCTTTCGAAAAACGATAGCCCACAAGGGTTGAATCGTTGAGTTTTTCAAGATAGGTTTCTGTCGGTCTATCGCCCACGCCTTCTCCCAGATCAACTACGATGTGCGCGTCGCTGGTTTTGGGAAAGGTGTACTGATGCAGCCCCACCCGCTCGGTAGCGGTCAACGCCACATTGATGTTGTACCGCTCTAACTTCACCGCATAGTAGCCTGGTCTGACGGTTTCCTGCGTATGCGAAAAACGGGACGCGTAGCCGCTCCGGCTGTCTTTACTGGTGCCCCGGCTGAGTTTCACCGGACCGGTTGTGGGCATGATCTGAACATCGCCCAGATCACCGATTCCCGTTCCGTTGAGGTGCGTATGCGCAAACCCGACAATCAACGAATCGGAATAATGGTAGCCTGAACACCAGTCCCATCCCTGCGACATCTGGGTAGGCCCAAGCTGAACGGCCCCGAACGGCACATTGGCCCCCATGAACACGTGTCCGTGAAAACCCGTCCCAATAAACGGGTCGACGTAACGGGTAAGGCCCGTGGGCGCTTTGGAAACGGCGGTCGACTGACTTTTACCGGATAACGGCAGTAACAAGCCTGCGACAATACTGAGCACAGAGATGTAGTTGAAGGATAAACGCATAAAGTAGCAAAAATTGGTATTGTCGCCGGTCAATATTGTCACGTTCCGGTGGTGTCGGGTTCTCAAACCTGACACCACGATAAGGGTATCATCGTACCCGGTCAATGCCCGAGCCAGTCGGCCGGTACGGGTTGGAGATCACCACCGTCGCGACTGTAGAGTAGTTTCAGCGTGTAGCCTCCGCCCGCTTCGATAAAGTCGAGGGCGAAAGGATGCGTACCCTGCATTAGGGCCACCTGCCCGCTTTTTTCGATAGGGCCGTGATTACCGTCGTTGTCAATGACCGTCCGGTTGGCAATACGCAGCACACCGCCATCATCGGCAACCAGGAAGAAGCTGTAAATACCCGTGGCGGGAACGGTAATGTAGCCCCGAAACCGAACGCCAAAACTACCCGCAGTTGTCATTTCCGGTACTTTTACTTGGTTCACTACAACCGAATCGGATGCCGCTGCTTTTAGCATGGCGGCTACGTTTTTATACTGCCCCTTTACATAGCTACTCATCAATCCGGCCCTGACGGACGATACTGGCCGGGGTTCAGCAAGCGATTGCTGTTGATACCTAAGCGTATACACATCCCCCTGCAAGCCGCTATTTGTAAAAGCCGCCAGCTTCACCGTCGTTGGCTGGCTGATCGGTAACGACTCGGGGAGTATCGCCGAAGTCGCCTTCGGCAAGCTCCCATCGGTGGTGTAGCGAACAACCAGGTTATCCGTCGGTTTGTGGATGCGCAGGGCCGTTTGATCCGTAAAGACATTCTCTTCGGCAAAGCCGCTTAAGTCGGGCACGCGGTAGTGAACGCCCAGCGCATCCAGCCGCGGGTAATGCCGGGTCAGTCGTTGCTGATAGGTCTCATACTGATTCTGGTTGGTCCAGAGCCGTTCGGCCAGCGCCGTCATGCGAGGCATGACCATGTAATCGACCCGATTTTCGGACGGGATATACTCCGTCCAGGTGTTGGCCTGCGCCCCTAAAATAGACGTCGCTTCGGCGGGGGTCAACCCGGCCGGAACGGGGTTGAACCGGTAAACATTAGCGAGCGAATTTTTATCGGGCAACACGTCAAAATAGAGCGTATTCACGGGCGTCATCACCACCGGATTACCGTTCCGAACCGCTTTCACGGGGGCATCGGTTACCCAACTTCGCCAGTACATGACCGTTGCCGAGGGTGCCAGTCCGCCCTCCAGCGCATCGTCCCAGACCATGAGTTTTTTCCCTTTCGACAGCAGAAATTTCTCAGTCCGATGGACGAAATAGCTTTGCAGTTCCTCCACGCTTTTGATTCCCTCCCGCTTCATCAACGCCTGACAGGCCGTCGACTGCGCCCAGGTCGATTTTTCTACTTCGTCGGCTCCGATGTGGATGTACTGACTCGGAAACAGCGCGGCTACTTCGCTCAGTACCGCTTCGGTGAACGTGTAGGTAGGTTCGTTGCAGGGGCAGATGGGCACCGAAAACGTTTTGCCCCAGCCTTCCTGCCCCGTACAGCTCAGAAACGGATATGCCTTAATGGCCGCTGTCAGGTGACCGGGCATGTCGATTTCCGGAATGATCTCGATATGGCGGGCGGCTGCGTATGCGATGAGTTCGCGCATCTGGTTCTGGGTGTAAGACCCGCCGTACTGCGTTTTCCCGTCTTTCTGCCGCAGGTATTGCTTCGGCAGGTCGAAGTCGGGATTGGTAGCGGCCCGTTTCAGCACGACAGAATCCTGGTTGTTAAACGTCCGCCAGGCTCCTTCGCTGGTCAGTTTGGGGTACGCCTTTATCTCCAGCCGCCAGCCCTGGTCGTCGGTCAGGTGCAGGTGAAATTTATTGAATTTGTAGAGGGCCAGCAGGTCGACGAATGTATGCAGGTAATCCATCGAGAAAAAGTGCCGCGATACGTCGAGGTGCATGCCCCGCCAGGCATAGGCGGGCTGGTCGCGGATTTGCACCGCCGGGAGGGTTAGTGAGCCGGCTGCTTTTTTCTGTTCAAGGCTCACGGGCAGCAGTTGCCGGATGGTCTGAATGGCCCGAAACATACCCACCGGCTCTCTGGCCGCCAGGGTTATGCGCTGGGGGGTGATGGTGAGCTGGTAGCCCTCCGATGCCGTGATGGATGGGTCATAGTTAAGCACGATCTGCGCGTTGCCTCCACGGGCAGGCAATGGCTTACCCAAAACCGGTTTCAGCAATTGCTGTAACTGACCAGCCTCGTTTTGGAAGCGGCTATCCTGGACAACCAGCGCAGTGTTTTGGGTGATAATAAACTGCCCACGACCCGGCACCAGCGAAGTCGGGTACGGGATAATGGGGTATGGATCGGGCGTTTGCGATTGACCTATCCCGGCAATCAGCAGACTGAGCCCGACGATGAAAATGATTGGTTTGATTTGCATTTGTCGCTACTTAACTCAAAAAATCAGCGGGTCAGTACACCCAGTTCAGCAATGGATACAGTAGCATCGCTGGCCTCGGTTGTTTCGAGGGCGTCGAACTTCAGGAACCGGGCCGTTTGGGGCTTGTCGAAGCGAATCACCTGCTCAACGGGGTTGTTGTTAATGTTGTTGAACGCCCCCTGACTTACCGGTGCCGACCATGTTTTCCCGTCCTGGCTGACCGAAACGGCATATCGGTACACAATGCCCGTCTTTTTCCCATCCTGACGGGGCACGTATGTAAAACCTTTCAGCGGCAGTTGCTCGCCCAAATCCAGCACCACCGATGTTGGGTTTTCGGGTTGCTTGCGTTGCTGCCAGAAAGTGTCCGCGTTGCCGTCGATTAATCGGACAACTTCTTTTTTCGGTGCTGTCTCACCGGCTGATACGACGGTCCATTTTGCCGGACTAATGTCGAACTCAGCCGTTACGGGGCTGCTCGCCTTTTTCATGTTATCAACGAAGGCACGAGCTTTCACTACGCCACCCTGCGGTAAGGCAACGGCCTGCGTAAAGCGCTGACTCCGGGCGGTAGGTTCCGAACCATCTGTGGTATAGGTAATGACCGGGTCGGTCGTTTTGGGACAGGCAATCGTAACCATACCCTCTTTATTGCGGCTGATAACGGGCGTCACGATCAACTCGGGTGCGTTATACATTTCAATGTGCCGAATCAGCGGACTGGCTTTCGACTCGTCGATGCTCACCCGAATTTTGCTGGTCGTAACGGTCGGAAATCGCAGAATACGCCGGTTGCCGATGGTCGTTCCGCTGGCAATGGTCTGATAGCCGTCTTTCTGCCAGGCTGCTACCGAGAATTTTTTCACCCGCTGGCCCAGCGCAATGTACTCTTCAATCAGCAGCCGGTTGAGGGTTGTAGGCTTACCCAGGTCAATCTCCAGTGTCGCTTGCTTGGCGCCTTCGGCAGCGGCCCAGTACGTATCCCGGCTGGCATCGAGCACATTACCGGCGGCAAAGGTCGAAGCCTTGCTGAACACGCTATTGCTGGTTATTTTCTTCCCACCGGCCAGGTTATGCGTGGCCTTGTCGGTATAGGCTTTCAGCGCCATCAGCTGTTTTACGTCGTTTTCATGCACCAGCCCCCGCCGATCGACGGGCAGGTTCAGGAGCCAGTTGCCGTTTCGGCCTATGGAGCTGTAATAAATATCGACCAGGTGTTCCAGCGACTTCACTTTGGTATCTTCACTGGCGTGGTAATACCAGCCCGGCCGGATGGAGCAGTTTACTTCCGTAGGTACCCAATGCGTACCGTCTTCGTGACCCAGCGTCAGCTCCCAATAGTTTGGGTAAGCAGGGTAAACTTTATCGCGGTTGAGTGTGCTCCAGTTGGTTTCGCCCGCATACCCATCTTCGTTGCCCACCCATCGGATATCGGGACCGGCATCGCTGAAGATAACGGCGTTGGGCTGGTATTTACGGACGGTTTCTATGAATCCTGGCCAGTCGTAGACCTGTTTCTTGCCGTTCGGTCCTTCGCCATTTGCCCCGTCGAACCAGACCTCAAACACATCGCCGTACTGGGTTAGCACTTCCTGAAGGGTTTTCTTGAACACCTCGTTGTATTCCGGCGTCCCGTAGGCCGGGTGGTTGCGGTCCCAGGGCGACAGGTACACACCGAACTTCAGTCCGTATTCCTTACAAGCCTCCGATAAATCCTTCAGTACATCGCCCTTTCCGTTTCGCCATTTGCTGTTTTTGACCGAGTGCTCGGCGTATTTCGACGGCCACAGGCAGAAGCCGTCATGGTGTTTGGCCGTAATGACGATCCCTTCCATACCCGCTTCTTTCGCCACCTTGGCCCACTGCCGGCAATCGAGCTGCGTTGGATTGAACTGATCGGGCGTTTCGGTGCCGTGCCCCCACTCTTCATTAGTGAAGGTGTTCATATTGAAATGGACAAAGGCATAGTACTTAAGCTTATGCCAGGCAAGCTGGCGGGCCGATGGAACGGCACCGTACGGGGCTGGAGTCTGAGCTACCGATAAAAGAGAAAAACTGACAAAAGCGGCAAGAAGTGTGAGTCGACGCATAGATTGAGAACTGGAAGCTGGGGCTACTACTGCCTGTACTCGAAAAACAGACAATTTTGAATACATTAATTTATATTATTGCTAGAGTAGATGGGATTTCAGCGGCTTACCGCAAAAATACCCCGTTTCCTGATAGTATTTCGCAAGGAATCTTTTTTGACTGGCCGTCGGCATAAGTAAGCCCTTGCCAATATCCGGCTTTACAGCTAGGCGCCATCACAGCAGCGTAGCGGCCAAACCGGATTGACCCATTCAGAAGACCCTCTAAGAAATCGTGAAAAACTCGCGTCGTCATTTCCTGAAAAACAGTGCTTCCGCAGCCGCCCTATCGCTGGCGGGCCCGCACGCCGGTGCACTCAGCCAACCGACTTCCTCTCCCCTCGCCTACGTCAAGGACGGCGGTATGCAGCTTTGTCTGGCTCACTTTTATGGCATGGATAAACGGCGCATCGAACTGTCGAAGCAACTTCAGGTGCTGAACGCGGTAGGGGGTATTAACGCCCGGCCGCTGGGCATTACCGACGCTCAGCCGTGGGAGTACAAAGCCATCATGGCGGTTAAAGAGGCCTGGGCCAAAGAGGGACTGACGTTTAAGGTCGTTGAAGGACCACCCGCCCTCTATGAAAAAACCAAGCTGGGGCTACCCGGTCGGGATGAAGAGATCGACAACTTCATTCTGTTTATCCGAAACCTGGCCAAAGCGGGCATCGACACCATCTGCTACAACTGGATGCCCGTTATCAGTTGGGCGCGTACCAGTCTGGACCTACCCAGCCGGGGCGGGGCTCTGGTGAGTGCATTTGATATTGATAACATAAAAGACAATAGCCTAACGACCTTCGGCACCTTTACCAAGGAAGTCATGTGGAAAAACCTGGAATACTTCCTGAAAGCCGTAGTGCCGGAAGCCGAAAAGAAAGGCATCAAACTAGCCCTCCACCCCGACGACCCGCCGGTGGATGCCATCCGGGGAATTCCACGTATTATGATCTCAGCCGATGCTTTCAAGCGAATGATCGAACTGGTACCCAGCCCCAGCAATGGCATTACGCTCTGTCAGGGTACGTTTGCGACCATGGGCGAAGATATCCCATCGGTCATTAACTACTTTGGCAAACGCGGCAAAATCCATTTCGTGCATTTCCGTGATGTGCGGGGTAGCCGCAATCACTTTGAGGAAACCTTCCACGACGACGGCAAAACCAATATGTACGAAGCCATGAAAACCTACTACGACATTGGTTTCCGGGGGCCTATGCGCCCCGACCACGTACCGACCATGGCTGGCGACAGCAACGAACACCCTGGCTACAGCAACATAGGTGTGCTCTTTGCTATTGGGTACATGCGCGGCTTACTAGAAGCCATTGCCAGACAGCACCGGTAGCAAGCCCTTCGTTTGCCTGACTAAGACATTACTGCTGGTCGGGCAAATGAGCGTTTTCGTGAACGAAAGCGTTAAAACTATAAATTGTATTAATTCGAGAAATAGCCAATAATTTGTTTTCCAGACTTGAAGAATTAAAAATGGTACATTTAGAATAAAACTCTTGGTGGTCAGTAAATCTTAAGGTTGCGTCAATCAACGTATTAGGAATAGCAACCGGTGCATATAGTTTAGCGCCGGTTGCCTGGCTACCTTTACAGGCTACTACTAACGTAGACAGAATTTCTTTGTCTACTAAAACGTAGAAACTTCACCTTTCCCTGAACCCAGCGCCAGGTTTGTTTACCGTCATATCTAGTCAGAGATAGCCTGTCTACGCTTCGATGAATGGGACTCGATTAGACAATGGTCTTGGTAACACCCCCATCTACCCGGACGGCCGCTCCGTTGGTGGCAGAGGCTAGGGAACTTGACAGATAAGCCACCAGATTGGCTATTTCCTGGGTTGTGGCAAACCGTTTGATAATGGAGGTCGGGCGGGCCTGTTTGAAGAAGTCCTTTTCCATTTCCTCGACCGACACCTGACGGCTGGCGGCCATACTGCCGATAAAGTCACCAACCCCTTCGGATAAGGTCGGGCCAGGCAGCACCGTATTGACGGTCACGTCGGTGCCGGTGGTCAGTTCGGCTAACCCGCGCGAGATGGCCAGCTGAGCCGTCTTCGTCGTGCCGTAGTGAATCATCTCCGTCGGGATTTGCAGCGCCGATTCACTGGAGACAAAAATGATTCGCCCCCATCCGTTGGCCAACATGTTGGGGAAATAATGGCGGGAGAGCCGAACTCCACTCATCACATTGACCTCAAAAAACCTGAACCAGTCTTCATCAGATATCTGCGTAAATTCCCTAGGCTCAAATATGCCCACGTTATTGATCAGTATGTCCACCTGAGGTAGTTGGGCTAACAAGGCGTTTATTTCCTCGACCTGACTGAAGTCAGCGGCAATGCCTTGAAACCGGGTACCGGGCAATTCAGCCATCAGTTGATGGACCAGGGCATCGACTCGGCCCTGATTTCGGCCATTGAGTATGACTTCGACCCCTTCCTGAGCCAATGTTTTAGCAATCGCCAACCCAATGCCCGCCGTTGATCCGGTTACCAAAGCGGTTTTTCCGCGTAGCTGCAAATCCATTTTATTCGTGTTTAAGCTTTGATACTTTAGTCAAGTAGGCCTGGTGCCCACTGGTCAGAATTGGTACACTATGCACAATGCCATTGGCTCAACCCACACGGCTACCCGTTCTATCACAGGAGTATAGGTGGCCATCAGATTAAGGTGGTACTCTATTGCCAGACCGTCACCAGCCGCCTACCGGTTTCTGGTGACGGTCGAGCTACGGATGTGATTAGCCGAAAAGCTATAGGGTGATTCCCTGCGTAAAGAACAACAGGACGTTGTCATGGCTGTAGTTTTGGTGCACGGGCTTGTTGGCATCCGCGTCGCCAGCCACAAAATTGTAGGTGCCTGGATAGTTGCCATCCTGGGAATCCTCTACGCTTCCGGCCAACGTGTTGCCAGCCATCAGGCCATAACCAACCAGGCTAAATGTAAAGGCATTCGTCGTCTCATCAATGACCGTCACCTCCGAGACTAAATACCCCCCTTCTTCCGTTTCCATCAGGGGTTGCTGGGATGCCAATTGGGCTTGTAGATACTCGTAGGGCGTTTGCATGTTGTTTTTTCTATAACAACCCAGGCGACACGCTCACTGTTTATAGACTTTGTATTGCCCCCTTATTCAGGCCAAAAGACGATTGGTTTTTGGTGAGTAACGTTTTAAAATAAGCCGGGTTGTTCGGGCAACAGCAGTAGGCGTTTGTGACGACGAAAACCACCTGTGAAGGGCGAGGAATAGCGTGCCGGGGTTGGGCTGTCGAGTATAGTGCACCAATTGAATATTACGATCAAACTGACCACCGCCCGGGCTACCCCGCCGATTCCGTCAACTCCAGAGCAGTCGATTCCGCCAGTAATGGGCCAAGTACATCTGTCTAATTTTAAGTATGTACAACTTCCTGGACTGGCTGTATGTAGGCGAACACTGAATGAAACATCCTGATTAACCAGACTCTGAATTTATCCGTGAGCAGACGAGCAAATTGTCCGGTTTGGTTAAGCTGAAGCCTATAAAGGCCTTCAATTGGCGTGGCTATATCAGCACTGGAGAAAGCTGATTCGCCAGGCCGCATGGCTGGCCGCCTATCGCCTGATCTAGACAAATGCCTTACGATAAGAAAGCCGCTTTTTCTAAACAATTGGCTTACACCGATGGGGGCCTCTGGTCAACCCTCCTGAAATGTCCACGGATAAGACGGGCGTACAGGGGCAGGGCCTTTTTTTTTAGATGCGCCCGTATCCTCACTTTTTTAGTTCAGTTTCAACTTTCTCATTAAACAAAAGTAGTACCCAGACAAGTCGGCGACTTGATAGAAGTGGGTAGATCTCACGCGAATCAAATGGTTAACAGGAGTCGCCATAAACGTCCAGACGATGCTGATAGCGGCCGCTATCAGAGCCATGATGCGCAGTCGACCGAAACCCACTCGTCGGCTGCGGGGCCACCAAGCGAATGAGCTTGTTTTACGAGACAGGAAGTACCTGTGAATCAGGTACACGATGGGCAGTAATTTCTTGATCAGCAGGGAGATCGAATACGAATCGTGTTGAGGGGCTGGCCCCAGACGCCATCACGCTCTACTGATGACCCAATCGCTTCAGGAGTGAGGGTGCTTGTAGTAGAAACCCATTCCGTTGATTTTGCTCCTCTTTGACCGACCTCTCCGGTAGGTAGCCAGCAGGGAATGGCGGCTGATAGACCTGTTGAAGCGCTGGCGATAGCGCTAAAGGTAACTTCCTCCATGTAGCCTGATAGCTTATTGTGCTCAAGTAAACCAGCTTAATCACATGTAACGACAGGTAGCTATGTTAGCAATGAATTTTCGCGGTCCCCGTCAAATCAGGCTAGACCGGAACAAGCCCGAGCCGGAAATCAAGCATCCCTATGATGCTATTGTCCGGGTCACCCGATCCCTAATTTGCGGCTCCGACCTCCACCTCTATCACGGTCGGGTGCCCGATACCCGGGTGGGCATGACCTTTGGCCATGAGTTTACCGGCGTAGTCGAAGCGGTAGGCTCGGGCGTGCAAAAGCTGAAAGTAGGCGACCATGTGCTGGTGCCGTTTAACGTAGCCTGTGGCACCTGCCCGCACTGTAAGCAGGAACTCTACGGCAACTGCAATGAGTCCAATCCGGAAGCCACCGCTGTTGGCGGCTTTTTTGGCTATGCCCACACCGGCGGGGGCTATGATGGCGGACAGGCCGAATACGTTCGGGTACCCTACGCCGATGTGAGCCCCACCAAAATCCCCGAAGGAATGGACCTGGAAAACGCCGTTCTGCTGACCGACGTGGTGCCCACGGGCTATCAGGCGGCCGAGCAGGGCGGCATCCAAAAAGGCGATACCGTGGTGGTGTTTGGCGCTGGCCCGGTCGGTCTGATGGCGGCCCGTTTTGCCTGGTTTTTCGGGGCTACCCGGGTCATTGTGATTGACCATGTCGATTACCGCCTGGAGTTTGCCCGCAAGTTTGCCTTTGCTGAGGCTTACAACTTCCGGGAGATGAAAGACCCGGTGGTGTTCTTAAAAAAAGCCACCGATTACTTTGGCGCCGACGTCTGTATTGATGCGGTAGGCTGCGATGGCACCGGCAATGCTTTGCAATCCATCACCGGTAAAGGACTACTCCTGCAAGCCGGTGATGCCACGGCCCTGCACTGGGCGATTAACTCGGTAAAAAAAGGGGGCATTGTTTCCATCATCGGCGTATACGGTCCTCCCTGGAACCTGGCACCCATTGGCAGTCTGATGAACAAAGGGATTACCGTGCGGGCCAATCAGGCCTCGGTGAAACGGCTGCTGCCCAAGCTGATTGATCACATCATGAGCGGCCGAATCAATCCCAAGGAAATCATTACCCACCGGCTACCGCTGGAAGAAGTGCCGGATGCGTACCGCATGTTTTCCAGTAAGCTGGACCACATCGTCAAACCCTTGTTAATTCCGCCACGTGCCCATGCGGCTTAAACACTAAACGTATGCAAACCGTACTAGAAGATAGAATAGGTGAATTTCAGGACCGCAAGATTGCGAATCGAAACCAGAGAAACCGTACCAAAGACATACCTGGCTGGGGCATGGATGCCGATCCGGAAAATGATCCCACCTACCCCATGAAGCATTGGAACGGGGCGGACCACGAGCGGCTCAGTTATGAAAAAGCACCCCAGCAGCCCCTCGACATCGAGGTCCTGCATTCGGTGGAGCGGCCGGGCATTACTCGTGTCTTTGGCACATCGTCACCGCCTTCGGGCCTCAGTGGGGCTGTCCGTCGCTATGCTTATCAGTTTAGTGAAGCGACCGCTACGCACTGGATGACGCTGATCTTGGCCGACCGGATCAACGCCATTGAGGGAAAGCTGAGTGACTTAACCCACGGCATTCTTCCCAACCCCTGGATCGAAAGGGGCTGGCGAGCGGAATGGAAGTATAACCGCCCTGCTTTTATCCAAAAGACGGCGACTACGGCCTTGCTAATCACGGCTGGTTTCATGCTACTAAACCGGAAAAACAAGCGTACGTAGGGTTTAGTAAGCGGACATGATTATTGGTATCAACCCAGAAGAGGCCACCAGCTGAAAACTTTTGGGTTGATCCGTTTTGTCCCCGCTAGTTACCAAGTACCTGTTTACGGGTGCCCTATCATTTAAACCGACCCAATTATGCCTACGAGCAGTCATCAATTAGAAGAAGTGTTTTCCGACGATACCTACCAGTTAACCGGTGTGGCGATCGCGAAAGACGGTCGTTTGTTTAGCTGTTATCCGTTATGGCCCGGCCCACACCAGTACAGTGTGGTCGAAATTTTACCCGATAACGGGGTGAAACCTTATCCGGACGAACGGTGGAACAGTTGGCAGGAAGGGGATAATGGAAAGGATAAATGGGTTTGTGTGCAGGCCGTCTATGTTGACGCCGAGAACAACCTGTGGGTGGTGGACCCGGCCTGCCCGAACATGGAACAGGTTTATGACGCTAGTTTCAAACTGGTGAAGTTCAATCTGGCTACCGACAGCATCGAAGAAGTCTACCGGTTTGAGGGCGTCCTGAGCCACAAAAGTTATATCAACGATGTGCGGGTCGATACCCAAAGAAAGGTAGCGTATTTAACCAACTCCAATGAAGGAGGAATTGTGGTCATTAATCTGGAAACGGGAACCATCCGGGAGGTATTGCGCCATCATCCTTCGGTGAAACACGACCCTTCTTTTACCCTGATCGTGGACGGGAAGGAATTCAAAAAGCAAGGGCAGCCGGTACACCTCCAATCGGATGGCATTGCCTTAACACCGGATGGCGAATGGCTGTATTATAAACCGCTCACTGACAATAAACTCTACTGCATTCGCACGGAATTTTTGCGAAACGAAGCCTTGCCGGAAGCTCAACGGGAGGCTGCGGTGGAAGATTTGGGACGGTTTGCAGTGACGGACGGGATGATAGTTGACAAAAACGGCAACCTGTTCCTGGGCGATTACCAGCACTATAAACTGGTACGACTAACGGCTGCCCATAAGCTGGAAGATGTCGTATCCGATGAAAGGCTGATCTGGCCCGATAGTTATTCCATTTCGACGGATGATTATCTATACATCAGTTGCTCCCAGATCAACAAGCAACCCGATTACAATGAAGGCGAAAACAAACGAACCACACCATATGCCATTTACCGGCTGAAATTGCCTGATGCCTAACTGATGTCTTCTGCCCAACCCTTGAATTGTATGGGGCTAAAGAGCAGACTAGGCGGTTAAGCGAGTAAACAAACCTTATATCTTTCAGAAACTATGGCAAACAAAAAGCAGCCCGTGTCGCGTGTACTGGGCATGGAACCCATTGAACCGGACGTCAGCGGGTCCAGTCGAATCAATGTGGGCACTACCGAGCGAATCGGGTCGGTAGCTGGTGGAGCGCTGCTGGCCACCTATGGCCTGCGACAGGGTTCTTTTGGCGGACTCTTACTGGCTTCGCTGGGCGGATTTATGGTCTACCGGGGAGCGTCGGGCTATTGCCCCATGAACCAGGCGCTGGGGCGAAATACGGCCGAGCCAACGACCCCAAATCAGGTAGTGGATTCGATTGAAATTACTAAAAGCCTGACCATCAATAAGCCGCGTGAGGCCGTATATGCCTACTGGCGGCAATTGGAGAACCTACCCCGGTTTATGTTTCACTTGAGCGAGGTTCGACAATTCGACAACAACCGGTCGCACTGGGTAGCGAAACTATCGGATGGGCTCCTCGCTAAGACGCTGGGAACAGTGGAGTGGGATGCTGAAATTCAGGAAGAAGTAGAAAACGAGCGATTAGTCTGGAAATCAGTTGCCGATGCCCGGATTGACAACGCAGGTGAAGTCCGGTTTGTCGATGCACCCAATGGCCAGGGTACGGAAGTTCACGCCGTTATTGCCTATCGTCCGCCGGCCGGGCAATTGGGCGGTGCGATCCTGAAGCTGTTCAACCCGGCTTTTGAGGAAATGATCAAGCAGGACCTGCGCCGGTTCAAGCAATTGCTGGAAACCGGCGAAATCACGACCATCGAAGGGCAGCCGTCCGGTCGGAAAAGTGAGCAACAATCCGGTAAGAAACCCTCATCTAATTACGCGGAAGCGGACAAAAAACATGAAAGCGCTATGTTATAACGGGGTGGGCGACCTGCGTACGGAGCGGGTTCCCGACCCGACCATTCTCAACCCCAAAGACGCGATTCTGCGGGTTATTCTCTCCTCGGTTTGTGGCTCCGACCTGCACCTGCTCAACGGCTACGTACCAACCATGCGGGAAGGCGACATCATTGGCCATGAGTTTATGGGCGAAGTGATCGAAACCGGCTCCGAGGTGAAGAAGATCAAGAAAGGTGACCGGGTGGTGGTGTGTTCGATTCTGGGTTGTGGCGAGTGCCAATATTGCCAGGATACCCAGTGGTCGCTCTGCGACAACTCCAATCCCCACGCCTGGATACCGGAAAAAGCATACGGAGATTCGCCGGCCGGCATTTTCGGGTACTCGCACGCCTTTGGCGGCTATGCCGGCTCCCATGCCGATTACATTCGCGTACCCTATGCCGACCGGGGCTGCTTTGTCATTCCCGACGGGTTACCTGACGAAGCGGCCGTGTTTGCCTCGGACGCAATGCCAACGGGATTCATGGCCGCGGATCTGGCCGACATCCAGCCGGGCAACGTGGTAGCGATCTGGGGATGCGGAGGAGTAGGGCAAATGGCCATTCAAAGTGCTTTTCTGCTGGGCGCGTCCCGCGTGATTGCCATCGACCGGGAAGCCGACCGGCTGCGAATGGCCAAAGACATCAGTGGCGCGGAGGTGCTTGATTTCTCGAAAGTTGATGTTCAGGAAGCGTTACGGGAGATGACCGGCGGACGTGGCCCCGACCGCTGCATCGACTGCGTGGGTATGGAAGCGGTCAGCGAAGGGCTGGATTATTACTACGACAAAACCAAGCAGTTTGTCCGGCTGGAATCCGATCGGCCGATTGTGCTGCGGGAAGCTATTATGGCTTGTCGGAAAGGCGGCACGGTTTCGATTATTGGGGTGTATGGCGGCTTAGTCGACAGCATCCCGATGGGGGCGGCTATGAACAAAGCCCTGACGTTCCGAATGGGCCAGCAACACGGGCAGCGCTACATTCCCCGCTTGCTGGAGCATCTGCAAAAAGGAGAGCTTAATTCACGGTTTATGCTCACCCACAAAATGTCGCTCGATGAGGGCATGAAAGGCTACGATCTGTTCAATAAAAAAGAAACGATGCGGGTTGTTTTTGCGCCACAATAAGGGATTAGACGGCTGGTCAGGCGGGAGGAAGCCCGCGATGGTGCGGCAAGATGGCGAGTTTCTATCCGCCTGACCAGCCGTCGCATCTAAACACATGAAGCTGTTTACCGTTTTTAGTAAGACGAAGGAATGTCCATGAATTTGTCAGTTAAATGGTCCTCTTTTCATCTTGTGTAAGCGAGTTTGTTAACGTTGTGTTCAGCACACATTCCTAACGTCAATTGAAAACAAACTGGGGTCCGTTAGGCCTTTTTAAGGCAGTCTGCCAAAAAAAACCAATCACATTCGGTATCCCTTTATGGCTCGACGAACAAACGCCAACGACCAGGACGACAAAGCAGCATCCGGATTTGTCCGCGTGCGGGGCGCTCGTGAGCACAACCTCAAAAATATCGACGTCTTAATACCACGCAATCAGCTGGTGGTTTTCAGCGGTGTCTCCGGCTCGGGTAAGTCGTCCCTGGCCTTCGGCACCCTCTATGCCGAAGCACAGCGACGGTATCTGGAATCGGTTTCCCCTTATGCCAGACGGCTCATCGATCAGGTCGGCGTGCCGGATGTCGATGCCATTGACGGCCTGCCGCCCGCCGTCGCCCTCCAGCAGCAACGCGGCACGCCCAATGCCCGCTCAACGGTAGGTAGTCTGACGACCCTTTCGAGCCTGGTGCGTATGCTCTACTCACGCGTGGGTACTTACCCCGCCCGACAGACGATGCTCTATGCCGAAGATTTTTCGTTCAATACCCCTCAGGGGGCTTGTCCCCGCTGCCAGGGCATGGGCCGCGTGCATACCATGACCGAGCAGTCGATGGTTCCCGATCCGTCACTGACCATCCGCCAGCGGGCCATTGCCGCCTGGCCCACGGCCTGGGGCGGTCAGAACCTGCGCGACATTTTAGTCTCTCTGGGCTATGACATTGACATCCCCTGGAAAGACCTGCCCAAAACCGATCGACAGTGGATTCTCTTTACGGATGAGCAGCCGACGGTTCCCGTCTATGCGGGCCTCACCCCAACCGAAACGCGTCAGGCGCAGCGACTAAAGATGGAACCGAGCTATCAGGGAACCTTCAGCAGCGCCAAACGAAACCTGGAACACACGCTGGCCCATACGGACAGTGCAGCCATGCGCAAACGCGTGTTGCAGTTTATGATCAGTAGTCCTTGCCCCGTATGCCAGGGCAAGCGCTTAAAGCCCGAGGCACTTTCGGTAACCTTCGCCGACTACGATATCGCCGATCTCTCGCATCTCTCCCTGACGCAACTGGTAGAAGTCATCAAGCCGGCCGCGAATGGCGAGTTTGCCACCGAGATGAATCCGTCAACGTCGCTTGTGAGTCGCCAGGCGGCAAAAGCTGCGCTGGATCGGCGCGTGCAGGCAGGTGGCTCGGCGCACAAGGGCGCCCCGGATGTGCGCCGTACGGATGATCTCTCGCCTGAAAAGCGCATCGCTGCCGAGCGTTTGTGCGGTGATCTGCTGGATCGCCTGACAACGCTCATCGAGCTGGGCCTGGGTTACCTGTCGCTTGACCGCAGCACGCCCACCTGCTCATCCGGTGAGTTGCAGCGGCTGCGGCTGGCCACTCAGCTCTCCTCCCAGCTCTTTGGGGTCATCTATGTGCTGGACGAGCCGACGGCCGGGCTGCACCCGGCCGATGGCCACGCGCTCTTCGACGCACTGGACAGGCTCAAAGCGTCGGGCAACTCGCTCTTCGTGGTCGAACACGACGTTGAGCTGATGCGCCGTGCCGATTGGCTGGTTGACGTTGGCCCTGAGGCAGGCAGCGCGGGCGGACGCATACTCTACAGTGGAGAACCACAAGGCCTTAGGCAGGTTAGCGAGTCCCGCACCCGGCCCTACCTGTTTGAGGAAACAGCCCGGCTCTCATCCCCCAACCGTTCCCCTACAGGCTGGCTACGTCTGGAAGGAGTCCGACGAAATAATCTCCAGGGGGTGACTGTTTCGTTTCCGCTGGGTTGCTTTACCGCCGTGACCGGTGTCTCGGGGTCTGGCAAATCCAGCCTGGTGAGCCAGTCTCTGCTGGATCTGGTAGCAGCGCACCTGGGCATGAGACGGGAAGAGGTCGATGAAGATGCGCTGGAGCAGGCCCCCGCCGAAAGAACCATCGGTCGATTGGGGGGCGATGTCGAGGCCATCCAGCGCCTGATTGAGGTGGATCAAAAACCAATCGGACGAACCCCACGCTCCAACCTGGCCACCTATACCGGGCTTTTTGATCAGGTCCGAAAACTCTTTGCCGCCACGCCGGAGGCCCGTAGCAGACACTTCGATGCCGGCCGTTTTTCCTTCAACGTCGCCAAAGGGCGGTGCCCAACCTGTGAGGGAGAAGGCCAGGTCAGCATCGAGCTGCTGTTCATGCCGAGCGTGTATGCCCCCTGTCCGACCTGTCATGGCACACGCTATAACGAAAAGACGCTGGAGATTAACTGGAACGGCAAATCCATTGCGGATGTGCTGGGCATGACGGTTGACGAAGCCTGCCTGTTTTTTGCCCAGGAAGCGTTGGTGTTACGGTCCCTGGACACGCTGAGGGATATTGGCCTGGGTTATCTCAAACTTGGGCAAAGCGCGACCGAGCTTTCCGGCGGGGAGGCCCAGCGCATCAAGCTCTCCACCGAACTGCAACGCACGCAACGGGGCACCACCCTCTACGTGTTGGACGAGCCGACTACCGGGCTGCATCCGCGAGATGTTGACCGTCTTCTGGTTCAGCTGAACCGTCTGGTTGATGCGGGCAATACCGTTATTGTCGTTGAGCATGATATGCGTACGGTCGCCCAGTGTGATTGGGTTATCGACGTGGGACCCGGAGCGGGGAATCACGGCGGTACGATCGTCGCGGCAGGCACTCCCGCCCAAATTGCCGCGTGTGAGGCAAGCCGCACGGCTCCTTTTCTTTCGAACATCCTGAAGCCCGAGCTAAGTCCCGCCTAATCAACGTCATTACAAGTCAATGCGCTACCAAGTTAGTTTCATCTTGGTCCGGCTACTTCGCGATCCGGCTGGATAGCCTGCGCCGCAACGGCGGCCCGGCGCAACGGCTGACCATGGGTGGCCCCGCCGTTGTGCCGGTAAGACCCATGACCGTCGGCAAATCGGACTCTATTAATTAAGCTTCAAGAACGGTAGAGAAATTAGGAAGTTAAAGCTTCTCGCAACCATCGAATCCTCACGTCAATCGGACCCTGAATGTACCGTGAGCGGAGATGTAAATCATTTGGTTTAGTCCAGCTAAAGCCGATAAAGGGCTCTTTAGGAACGAGGCCATGCCGAATGTGGGGAAAGGGGATTCGTCGGGAGGCCTGGCAGATTGTTTATTGCCTGATACAACAGGGACCGTACGAAAATAAAATGTATTTTTTTTGAACAACTAGTTTAAACAAGTGTTACGTCGAACGAATAACGGCTTTACGTATGCGTTCCTTCCGCCTGGTTGCCCAGTTGGGATCACATCCTCCGGACGAACCGCTCCTGCCGGTTGTAGATATCTTTCCTGCTCAACCATGATAGCCCCTACCCATTCAGAATCGGCTCCGCTAGGCCAACTCGCTTCCTTTCTGGCCGCCCGACGCGAGGCCCTGCTGGCCAACTGGCGAACCGCTTGTGAGACCGATCCGGGCCTGAGAAGCGTCAACCGCTTAAGCTCTGACGAGTTTGCTAACAAAGTTCCCTTCATGCTCAATGTGCTCCAGCAGCAGTTGCAGCAGCAGCATGAAGAAGCCCAGGTAGACCGCTTAGCCGCTGACCATGGCCTGCTTCGCTGGCATAAGGGCTATGTCCTGTCCGAATTGTTGGCCGAGATGCACTACTTAGGCCAGAGCATACTGGCCGAACTGGAGGCCTTCTGGCAACTTTACCCCTCAACCGATTGCCCCATGATTACCCGGACCTATCAGCACTTCTTTGCGTTTGCCAATCAGATCAACACCGGCAGTGTAAGCCAGTTTACCGCCTTACAACGCACGGCGGCTGCCAGCCGGGTCAATGTACTGGAAAAAGCCCTGGCGGAACTCCAGGCGCTCAGCCAGCAACGCAGTGAGATCCTGCGCCATTCCTCCCATGACCTTAGAGGGAGTTTCGGGACCATTCAGGGAGCTGCTTCTCTACTGGAACTGGTGATCGACTCCCAACAGGAGCGTAAACAGATGCTGGACATGTTGCTGCGGAACCTGACTACTTGTCGCTCGCTAGTTACCCAGTTGATGGACTTGGCCCGCTTAGAGGCCGGCCAGGAAGCCCTGCGCATTCAGC
This sequence comes from Spirosoma sp., assembly GCF_026391055.1. Classification (GTDB taxonomy): domain Bacteria; phylum Bacteroidota; class Bacteroidia; order Cytophagales; family Spirosomataceae; genus Spirosoma. Next base: position 330,376 of record NZ_JAPLET010000025.1, read on the forward strand.
CCCTGGATGCGGGTCAGTTGTTGACCAATCTAGTGGATAGCTACCAGCCCCTGGCCGCTGAGCGGGGGCTTTTACTCAAAGCGGACGGTCCGGCCAGCTTGCCGGTCGAGTGTGATCCGGTTCAGCTTCAGCGCATTATTCAGAACCTGGTGCTCAACGCACTTAAGCATACCCCTACGGGCTGGGTGTCGGTTAGCTGGAGTCGAGAGAACGACTGCTACTGGACTGTCAGCGTGCAAGACACGGGGCCGGGCTTGCCCACGGCAACTCGGGCGGGTTCACGCCCTCACCAGGAATTCCTCTCTACCGAAACTACCACGGCCGTTGATATCGCCGATGTTCAGCCAGGGGCTATCGCCCTTTCGTCCCGCTCCGGGTTTGCCCACCAGGGGGAAGGTGTCGGCTTATCGATCGTCAAGGGCTTGTGTGAACTATTACGGGCTAGTTTGGAGATCAACAGCAGGCCAGGCAAAGGCACCCTGTTTCGGATACGGCTGTCCATTCAGAGGCCGATGTCAGGGCCACCTCCGCCTTTCTGTTAAGGGCGGTTTAGTCCTTTGCTCCGCCATAGTGCACCCTCCCTGACGCAGGCTTTCAGGCCACCTTAACTAACGGGTAATGGTCTGGGGCTTACCGATGTCAAAAGGAGCTCCCGGCGGTTAAGCCTGATGTCCATGAGCCTCATCAAAGGTTGAGACCAAGCTGGGAATCGGCGGCTGATTGGTAATTTCGGCAGGGTTGATCAGCGACCCCGCTCCGGCGTACCTGCCGCAGCGGCTGATTTTGGATTCAGCTGACGGGTGATAACACCTTAAATTTGCTATGTTAAATGGCGGGTAATCTTGCTTTAAGCTGACCGCGCTGGTACAGGGTTGATGGCCACCGTGGCGCGGTCAGTTTGCTGCGAAATCAACTGGTCAATGGCCCTGAAATCGCCGGTTATACCTCTATTTTGCCTTGCCACGGGCCAGTGAGAAAAAGGCAAAACGTGAGTAAGAGAAAGCAGGGGTAGGCACACATTTAAACTTACCGATCAGGAGTACATGCAACCATCAACTGGTAGAAGTTGGGCAATGTGGCTAAGTATACCCAGGAAGGAGGGCCTATCCGGATCAGCCTAAATCCGTAAAACGACCAGGCATCTGAGAGCCTATCTGCCCTCAGGCCTGGGCAAACAGTAGCCGATCATCGCCCTGACAGGCTAGGGTCCAGAAGCAGACAAGCTGCGGAGCGGAGCAGCGGGTTTTGGGGCGCATGGGTTGAAGCCCGTCAATGAGTCGAATGTACCCGAACTGTTGGCTAAGACGATGACGGCCGAAAAAGAAGAGCTAGACGATGAACGCTCCCACCTGGGACCTGATGTGATTACCTATCCGTTAATGGGGCGTGAGGTGAAAAGGGCTCCAGGCACCAGCAAGCTTAGACTTCTTTAAATAAACCGAGTATACTTGAAAATTTCTTAACTGCCTCTTGCTCTTGCCATGGACAATGACCAGCTACCTGATCAGATTTACCGGAACGCCCTTTTGGCGATGAGTTTGGGCTTTAGTTTGGTAGATGTCCAGTTTGATGAGCAAGGCCAGGCTTATGATATCATTATCCGGGATGTCAATCCGGCCCAGAGCCGGATTGACGGGGTACAGGCCATACTTGGTCAAGGGGTGCGTGAGTGGTTGCCCGACCTAGAGCCAAAATGGATCGAGCGGTATGCTCAGGTGGCCCTAACGGGCGAAGCGGCTCATTTTGAAGACTGGTCTGAAGCCAATCAACGATGGTATGAAGTCGATGCCTGTTCGGTGGAATGGCCCAACCGGTCGCTGGTGGCCATTATTTACAGTGATATTACCCAGCGTAAGCGCCAGGAAGAATCCTTATTGGCGCTCGAGCAACGTAAATCGTTTTTACTGCGGTTAAGTGATGAGCTACGCCCCTTGTCGGATGCTGTGCCTATTCAGTATCAGGCCGCTCGTGTACTGGGGGACTTCTTGCAGGCAAGCCGGGTGGGGTATGCTGAAACGCAGGATGATGAGCAACTGGTGGCCGTGACACGTCATTTTACCCGGGGCGTTGCCGGCATCGAGGGCGTCTACCGATACCGGGATTATGGCCCTGATTTACTGGAACAGATGCTGCTCGGGCAAACCGTCGTGCGGGCTGATGTGGCCAATGATCCCTTGCTTACCGATGCCGTGAAACAAGCCCACGTCCAGCTACAACTGGGAGCGACGGTGAATGTACCGCTAGTCAAACAGGGACGTTTGGTGGCCATTCTCTTTGTTCACTTCCAGTTGGCTCACCCCTTTTCCGCTTTGGAAATAGAGTTAATCGAGGAAACCGCCGAACGAATATGGGCAGCCGTCGAGCGGGCTCGCGCCGAGGAAGCTTTACTCAAAAGCGAAGCGGAGTTTCGGACCATTGCCGAAGCCGCTCCTGCTTTAGTCTGGATCTGTTCAGCTTTAGGCGAAAACAGCTATTTCAACCAGCGTTGGTATGACTACACCGGGCAGACGGTTGAGCAGGCCCGTGGAGTGGGGTGGGCGGTGACGATGCATCCCGACGATGCATTCCGGATTCTGCCCTACTGGCAACGTTGCCAAATGACGGGCGAAGCTTACGAAGGCGAGGTTCGGTACCGACGCCATGACGGGGTATATCGCTGGCACATCTTCCGTGCGCTGCCCCGTCGCTCGGCAACGGGGCAGATTGAGGGCTGGTATGGGCTAAGCATTGACACGGACGACGCTAAACGAGCCCAGGAAGACCTTCAGCAAGCCAGTCGTCGCAAGGATGAGTTTCTGGCTATGCTAGCCCACGAGTTGCGAAACCCCCTGGCGCCGGTTCGCAATGGCCTCCAGTTAGTAACTCAGACCCACGGGGATGAGCCCATGCTGGGAGCCCTACTGCCCAGTATGAACCGGCAGATGGATCACTTACTGCGGCTGGTGGATGATTTGCTGGATGTGAGCCGCATCAGCCGGGGCCGGATTGAGCTGCGCAAGCAGCGGATGGATCTGGTTCACTTAGTCGCTCAAACCGTTGACGCCATGCAGCCTCTGTTTACGGTCTCGGGTCGGCAACTGCATGCGCAGTTGCCTGACCACTCCCTTTATGTGGATGGCGACGCGACGCGGTTAAACCAGGTAGTAACCAACCTGTTGACCAACGGCCTGCGCTATACCCAGCAGGAAGGGCAAGTCTGGCTTAGCCTGGAGCGGCTGGGGGCGCACGCGCTCCTGCGGGTGCGGGATAACGGCATAGGCCTGGCCGCTGATCAGTTGGAAGTCATTTTCGAGTTGTTCGTTCAGGTAGATAAATCCCTGGCCCGCTCGCATGGTGGGCTGGGCGTAGGTCTTTCGCTGGTTCAGCAACTGGTACAGCTGCACGGGGGGCGGGTCGAGGCCCACAGTCCGGGGCTGAAACAAGGCAGTGAGTTTGCCGTTTCTTTACCGATCCTACTAGCTTAATCCCAGACTGAAGATGATGAATGCGCCTGCCCCAGCCCCTTCAGCCCCGCGTATCTTGTTAGTCGATGACAACGTGGATGCCAGCCTGATCCTAAGTATGTCGTTGCAACTAGAAGGGTTCGCTGTAGAGCGCAGGGCTAGTGGTCAAGCGGCCCTAGAGCAAACCCCATCCTGGCAGCCGCAGGCTATTTTACTCGACATCAGCATGCCGGGCATGGATGGGTATGAAACCTGCCGACAATTGCGTGAGCAGCCCGGAGGCCAGGGGGTAGTGATCATTGCCTTAACAGGCTACGGGGGGGAACAAGACCGTAGTCGGTCGCAAGAAGCAGGCTTCGATTGGCATTTGATCAAACCAGTCGATTTGACCCGACTCACCACCTTGCTCAAAGAGCTGATCGCTCAGAAAAAAGCGGGGGCAACTTAAGCCTTTTTTCAAAGGTAGCCTAGTTATCGTATTTATATATTTGATCTTATATCTATTTTATCATGTATTGTAGTCATTGATCAACTTTTAATGGCAAACCATCAAACACGATCGACCCCTTTTCTGAGTGGTGAGGGCGAAATGGCGGGCTTAATCAGGGCGTTTAAGTGGGAAGATACGCCATTGGGCCACCCCGATGGGTGGCCTTTGAGTTTACTGACTTCAGTATCCACCATGCTGTCATCCAAATTTCCCATGCTTCTGTATTGGGGCAAAGATCTGCGCCTATTTTACAACGACGCTTTTCGCACTAGTTTAGGCAATCACGGCAAGCATCCAGGTGCATTAGGGCAGCGGGGCCAGGACTGCTGGCCCGAGATGTGGCCGACGATCAAGCCCCTGCTCGATCAGGTGATGGCGGGGGAAGAGGCCACCTGGGAGGAGAATCAACTTTTGCCTCTTTACCGGAATGGCCAGTTGGAAGATGTCTATTGGACATTTAGTTGCTGCACCCTTCGAATGGACTCGGGGCATATTAACGGCGTGATGGTGGTCTGCCAGGAAACTACGCAGCTACTATTAGCGCAACAGAAACTGCACCAAAGTGAGCTGCGCTTCCGGACCCTAGTTGAACAGGCACCCATGGGAATTGCGTTGTTGAGTGGTCGGGAGTTGCGGATTAAAATCGCCAACAAATCATTGCATCAGATCTGGGGCAATGACGCCACCGTGATCGGAATGACTTTGCTCGAAGCACAGCCCACTTTGAAGGGACAGCGTTTTATCCACTTGCTGGAAGCAGTTTATGACACCGGGGAGCCTTACTTTGGCACGGGTGAATTGGCTCAGGTAGAGCGAAATGGAGGGCTACAGGACGCTTATTTTAATTTTGCTTACATGCCCCTTCGTAATGAATCCGAAAGGATCATCGGGGTGATGATTATGGTTACCGAGGTTACGGCCCAGAAAGAAAGGGAGCTCATTCTCAACCAATCGCTATTGCGGGAACAGGAGCTCAATCAACTCAAATCCCGCTTTGTCTCCATCGTCTCCCACGAGTTTCGCACCCCTCTGGCCACCATCCAGTCGAGTACGGATCTGATCAACGCGTACCTGACTACATCACAGGAGGTGGCGAAGCTGGCCATCCAAAAACACCTGGGCGTTATTGGCAAACAGATTAAGCAGATGAACGAGTTGATGACTGACCTGCTGACGATGGGAACCATTGAAGCCGGGAAAGTGGCATTACAGCCAAGCTGGGCTGATGTCAGGGCACTTTGCCAACAAGTCATTGATAAACATTTTAGTAATCAGCCTGACGGCAGGAACGTGAATTTTTCTTGGGAAGGGGTGCCGTATAACGCGTTTTTGGATGAAAAATTGATGAGTCACGTACTGGCTAACCTGTTAACCAATGCGTTCAAATACGCCCAAACTAACCCTCGACTACTGCTCCACTTCAACGCTGAAACCATAACTGTCCAGGTGATTGATACGGGTATTGGCATTCCAGCCAAAGACCTGTCAAGCTTATTCCAACCGTTTTTCCGGGCGAGTAATGCCAAGTCTATTCAAGGCACAGGCTTAGGGCTGGTCATCGCTCGGCAGTTTATAGAGCTTCAGGGGGGCACCCTAACCGTTGATAGTAAGGAGGGACTGGGAAGTACCTTTACAATCGTTCTTCTCAATGGCTCAATGGGGTAAGACTATACCGCTGGCCATCCAAGTTAAACAAGCATCAGCCTAGTACAGCTGTGACTTGATACCCTAACCAGGCTGTCGCTATTGCGGTAGAGGTCGGAGCAAACGTATGCGTCGCAGGAATTAATTTGACTAGATGAAAAGAGCCAGCCATCCGGTTGGCTCTTTTGATGACCTCTACTTTTGTGCATCCACCCAGGAACACTGTGGCCGAGGAAAAAGAAACATTGCTTTTTGAGGTCATTCTGGACATTCCCCAGGTCAAGGAAAAAGTCGAGATCGCCCGAACGGACCTATCCAAGCTCCGTTGCAGAAGTGTATAAATAGGGAAGCTGTTAGCACAGATTTGCGAGGTATTGACTTATTTGACAGGAGTCAAAATTTGTATTTTACCAATACTTTGTTTAGGAACTTTGCTGCGTATATTAATTGCATTATTTATTACTTTTCATAGTGACCGTCCAAGAAAGGCAACCTTTTCGTGAACGCTTTCAGGCTTCCAAGACAAGGTTTAGATTATTCCCATATGTCAGGATAAGCGTTCATTCGGCGAAGAGTTTTCGTGAACGATTTGAAAAAGATATAAAAACATGTACAATGTATTAATTCACAATCATTTACACTGTTCATTTACCACTACTCAATGGCCTTTAAATGAACGATTTCATGTTTGTCTTATCCTTATTGCAATAGGGCGTTTAAGTGAAAACAAGTTGGGCAGAATGCCTCAAAATACCGATTAATGCCAATCAGACGCCTAACCCAGAGGTCTGTATACACGTGTTAGTTAATGGGTTAAATGATTCAGGCCTAGCTTGTTCTTACGAGTAGATTAAAGCGTATTTTACTTCCAATAGAGGAGCTAACCTACTCATGAAAGCTGATCTATTGGATGATACCTCACTTTGGCAACGTTTCCGAACGGGCGATGCTGTTGCCTTTGATCAGCTGGTTCACCGTTATTTTCAACAACTTTATCGCTATGGAGTCCGCCTGGATACCGATGATGAATACGTAAAGGATTGTATACAGGATGTATTCGTTGAACTATGGCAGCGTCGGAATACCGTTAACGAAACGGAGTTTGTTAAATTTTATCTCCTCAAATCCCTGCGTCGTCGCATATTTCGGGGAAGAGCCAAATGGGGATCGGGTTGGGAGTCGATACAGGAAGATTATCGTTTTGAAGTCGAGTTTTCCATTGAGTCCCAGCTTATCAATCAGCAAAGTACTCACGATCAGATCCGGCAACTAGAAGCGTTGCTGAACCAACTGTCCAAACGGCAAAAAGAAGTCATCTTTCTTAAATTCTACCAGAACCTGACTCACGAGCAGATTGCCGAAGTAATGTCTCTAAACCGGCAGTCGGTGTACAATATTCTACATGAAGCACTTCTACGCCTGCGTAACACTTGGCAGGGCGATATGGCTTTCTTCATGGTCATACTTGATCTGTTTGTTGACTGCGCCTAGCTCAGGTGCTAATAATCCCTACACTAAAATTTTTTTATTTTTATTTTACTATACCCAGTAGGATCGGTAGAGCGACTGCATGTTGGTAATAGAGAGCTAGGTTTTAGCTTATTCCTTCATGAAAAACTACCAAGATTATCAGTTGACTGATTTTTTGCTCGATGAGTCATTCAATCGATGGGCTCGCCGGGAAAGCTCACCGGAAGAGGGAGCCTTTTGGCAGAATTGGCTTAGCCAATATCCTGATAAAAGAGAGGTTGTTGAGCAGGCTAGGTTGCTCATAACCGGTTTACGGGTAAAACCATATCGGGAAATCACGGAGCAGGAGTTATTCAATCAAGTAGACCAGATCCGCTTACACACGAATCAACGGCGCTCGATCGGTGTATCAATCCCCAAACAATTCGGGTGGTGGGCGAGAACCGCAGCCATTGTACTACTCGTTTCTGTCATCGGAATGTCGATATGGGTAAATCGAAATGCGTCGAATGAATCCGTTTATGTTCAATTGATCCAGAACGCTCCAGTTGCCCTCATCGAGAAGGCCAACACAACGAGAGTCCCTCTATCCTTACACTTACCGGATGGCAGCCAGGTTACGCTTCAACCCAACAGCCGCATCAGCTTCAGCAAGCAGTTTAAGGGTGACAAACGGGAAGTTTACTTGATGGGAGAAGCTTTTTTTAATGTACGAAAAAACCCTCGGAAACCTTTTTACGTGCACGCCAATGAGGTGGTGACCAAAGTTTTAGGAACCAGTTTCACGGTTGAGGCCTACGATAATCAAGCGAATGTGCAGGTTGCCGTGCGAACGGGCCAGGTGTCTGTTTTTGCTAGAAATGACTGGCAGCGAGCCCAAAAAGAAGTAAACAGCGATGTGCCCGGTGTTGTCCTGACGCCGAACCAAAAAGTGGTTTTCAACCGTCAGGAAGGCCACTTTCACCGAACGATTATACCCAATCCAGTCATCATTAATCACCGGTTTGCCAACGATGTTTTCGTATATGATGAAACCCCGGTTACCAAAATTTTCACCCAGTTGGAAGACGCTTATGGGGTCGACATCGTCTTCGACGAACAGCTGTTAAAGCACTGCACCCTGACGGCAAGGTTTCATGACGAACCGCTTCTGGAGAAACTTAATCTCATTTGCCAAATAACAAACGCTTCTTACCAAATCGTTGATGCTCAAATCGTTATTAGTGCCCAAGGATGCTAGTGACCCTATTTTCTAATCCTTTTACACACAATTAAAGCGTATGAAAAAAAATAGACCTCTACGAACTTTTGCTCAGGGTCTTTTGAAAACGTCCCTCGTTCAAGGCTGCCTGTTCCTGCTGTTTGCGGGTATGACGTATGCGACCACCGTTGATGCTCAATCGCCACTGGACCGCCAGATTAGCCTGCAACTAGAAGACATAACGGTAAAAAATCTTCTGAAGACGATTGAGCGTGAAGCGGATGTTGAATTCATGTACAGCGACAAAATTATTCAGTCCAATCGGAAAGTGTCGCTTACGGTTGCCAACGAACGACTCTCCGTTGTACTCGACAAATTTCTGCGTCCGCTGCAACTGGGCTATCAGGTATCGGGCAAACGCATTCTGCTGAACTCGATCAGCCCAAATTTGCCGCTACTAATTAAGGCCAGTCAAAATCCGGTATCGTCTGTAACCGCCGACCGGATCATCACCGGCTCGGTTACAGACGATACCGGAGAGGGGCTTCCAGGTGTCAGCGTCATCGTGAAAGGCAGCCAGCGTGGTACGACTACCGACGCGCAGGGTAGCTATCGACTAAGCGTACCAGATGGCGGGTCGCCCATTTTGGTGTTCAGCTTCGTTGGTTACCAAACCCAGGAAGTGGCGCTTGAAAACAGTAGTCAGCTGTCGGTCAAGCTGCTGAACGATGATAAAACGCTCAATGAAGTTGTCGTCGTGGGATACGGTACCCAAAAGCGGGAAGATGTTACGGCGGCTATTGCTTCGGTGCCTATGGCTGAAATACGCGACATGCCCGTATCCAATGCGGCAACGGCTTTGCAGGGGAAAATTGCCGGGGTGGTTATCCAGCAGAATAACGGAACACCGGGTAGTACACCCGCCATCAAGGTGCGGGGGTTTGGCTCAATCAGTGCGGGGAATTCACCGCTGATCGTGGTGGATGGAAACATCGTGGATGCCAGCGTATTTGGCTTGCTTAACAGTAACGATATTGAGAGCATCGATGTCCTGAAAGATGCCTCCTCAGCGGCTATCTATGGGTCCAAAGGTTCTAACGGTGTTATTCTGGTGACGACCAAACGGGGTAAAAGTGGCAAAACCAACGTCAATCTGGACGTGTATACGGGTTTTCAGCAGGTGACCAAAAAGATTGATCTACTAAACTCGCAGCAATTTGCTGAGTTTGGCAAGGAAGCCTCGAACAACGCCTACATCGACAATGTGCCGGGTGCCAACATCAATGATCCCAACAGTGTTCGACCAACCACCTACCTGCGTTACCGCTATCCCCGAGGAGAAGTGTATGACTGGTTTAACTTCGATGATCCGACAAGAGTAGCCAATCTGCCGTATCACGACTATCAGGATATGATTTTCAGAACGGCCAAGATTAGTAACTATCAGCTTGGCGTTTCGGGCGGTACCGACAAAGCGCGTTACCTGCTTAGCGGGGGCTACCTCAAGCAGGATGGAATTATTAAAGGCTCAACCCTCGATCGCTATACCTTGCGGGCCAATGTCGATGTCAATATTACACCCCAGTTGCGGGTGGGTCTGAACCTGAACCCGTCATTCAAGCAACAGCAGGAAGTTACGGCCGAAGGGCACTGGGCCAATAACGGAATCATAAATGCTGCATTGTCAGCTATGCCCATGGCACCGATTTACGCAGCCGATGGCACAACCTATTCCTCACAGACCGAACTGGCCGCACCGTATAATTATCCGGGTATTACGAATCCAATTGCCAACATTACCGAGAACCATAGCCAATACCAGCAAGCTAATTTGTTGAGCAACGCCTACGTTGAATATAATTTCCTAAAATCGTTCAGGTATCGGGCGTCGGGCAATATCAATTTTACGGAATACCGGCGGAATGGATACCGAACCTCCCGTATTCCGCTCAACCAGTTGCTGCCGCCCAATGTAGCCACGGGGAGAGCCGAGTCAGAGCAGGGACTCGGCTGGTTATTTAACCAGACCCTGACTTTCACCAAGACTTTGAACGATGTCCACAACCTGGAGGTGCTGGTCGGCATGGAGTCGACTCGGTATCAATACCAATACAGTTTGGGGACCGGTAGCTCCTATGCCAACGACGTGGTAGAAACGCTGAATGCGAGTGCGAGTGGCACAACGTCTACCATAACCTCTACCCGTCGGGAAAACGCATCGGCATCGTATTTCGCCCGGATCAACTACAATTATAAAAGTCGGTACCTGGCTAATTTCTCCGTACGTCGGGACGGCTCGTCTATCTTCGGACCCGAAAACCGCTGGGGTACCTTTCCCGCAGGCTCATTAGGCTGGCGTATTAGCGAAGAAAGCTTTATGAAGGGCATCAGCGCGTTGTCGGAAGCTAAACTCCGGGTTAGTTATGGCTTCTCTGGTAACAACGCTTTCGGTACTGATTTTTATCCATATACAGCTACGCTCCGATCCGATAATTATAGCTATAACAATACATTAGCGAATGGATTAGCGCCGAGCTCGCTAGGAAATCCCCTGCTAGGCTGGGAAAAGAGCCAGCAACTTGATGCCGGTATTGATATCGGTTTGTTCAACAACCGCATCTATCTGATTGTCGATTACTATCAGCGGATTACGAAAGACCTGCTGCTATCGGTTAACGTGCCTTCGCTGACGGGCTTTACGTCGGCCGTTAAAAACATCGGCAAGATGGAAAACAAAGGGTGGGAATTCGCTATTAACACGCGCAACATGACCGGCGCTTTTGTGTGGAATACTAGCGCCAACCTGTCATTCAACCGCAACAAAGTAGTAGCACTCGGACCCACGGGTGATCCAATACGAAGCAACAGCGGGGTTGATCAAACGAACATTACCCAGATCGGATCGCCGATCGGAAGCTTTTACGGCTACAAACAGCTTGGTATCTTCCGAAATCAGGCCGATCTGGATAGCTATCCGCATGATGCAACGGCTAGACCGGGTGATGTAAAATTCGAAGATGTGAATGGCGATGGGAAAATCACGGCAGATGACCGAACCATCATTGGTAACAACCAGCCCAAATTCATTTACAGCATGACCAATAGCTTTAGCTACAAAGGATTTGATCTGAGCATTGCCCTTCAGGGCACCCAGGGTGGACAAATACTTAACCTGAGCCGTCGCTTCTTCGAGAATCTGGAAGGGAATGCGAACCAGATCACGACAGTTTTGACACGCTGGCGGTCGGAGAGTAACTCCGGCGATGGCGTTACACCCCGTGCGAACGCCCGTACAACAGGAAACAACAACGCGGTCTCCTCCCGTTGGGTTGAAGATGGTTCGTACCTGCGCATCCAGAATCTTAGCCTAGGCTATCAACTACCTAAAGCCTTGCTGAACAAAGCCAAAATCCAGCAGGCACGGCTCTACTTATCAGCTCAAAATCTGCACACCTGGACGAAATACCTTAACTACAATCCGGAAGTGAGCAACTACGAAGGCCCGCTAACCGGTGGTGTCGATTACGGGTATTATCCACTGGCAAAAACGTTCACCATAGGTATCAATCTGGGTTTTTAAACCGAAATGACGAAAAAAAATGAACGCATCTAAACTATACATATCGTTGGCATTAAGTCTGGTTCTCAGCGCGTGTAGCAACGAGTTTCTAGACTTGAAACCGATTTCATCGGCCACCGCCGACAATTTTTACCGAACCGCTGACGATATCAAAAATGCCGTCAATGGGGCCTATGCGTCGTTACAATCGGGCGGTGTCTTTGGCAACAGTTACGTCTTTGGTGACGTAGCTTCCGATAACACGGTACCACCCGCATCCGGCTCCGTAACCGATCAGGATGAGTTTGATCGGTTTTATATCCGAACAACGAACCCCTTTATCTCCGGACGCTGGAATGACAGCTATACTGCCATTGCTCGCTTTAATGCGATTTTGGATAAAATTGGCGGGGTGACTATGGATGAGGCCCTAAAAAATCGCTCCATCGCGGAGACAAAATTCCTGCGGGCACTGGTGTATTTCAACCTGGTTCGCACTTTTGGCGACGTGCCGCTCGTCCTGAAATCGATCTCGAATCCTGACGAAGGCTACACCTTTGGACGATCACCCAAAGCGGATGTGTACGCGCAGATTGAAAAAGATTTAGCGGAAGCCGAAGCGGCATTGCCCGTTTCTTACTCAACCGCCGAGATTGGCAAAGCAACGAAGGGAGCGGCCAAGGCGCTATTAGGTAAAGTGTACCTGACCGAGAAGAAATATGCTCAGGCAGCTACTAAACTCAAGGAAGTGATTGATTTGGGCGTTTATGACATTCTGCCGAACTACGCTGACGTCTTCAGAGTCGGCAATAAGAATAACAAAGAGTCGGTGTTTGATGTACAGTACAAGTCAGGTGGGGCGGGTGAAGGCAATTCATGGCCTAATTCCTTTGCCCCGGAAAATTCGGGAAATGCGGTCATTGCCTTCGGGGGCGGAGGAAATAATCAGCCAACCGTTGACTTAATCAATGCCTACGAAACGGGCGATAAGCGCAAAGATGTTTCGCTCGCTACGTCCTATGTTAACGCCAGCGGACAGACTATTCCCTACAACTTTGTAAAGAAATACTACGATACACCTGTTACCAATGGCGACAATGGTAACAACATTCCAGTCATTCGCTATGCCGACATTGTATTGATGTATGCGGAAAGCCTGAACGAAGTCGGGTATCAGGCTACCGGCGATGCGTTTACTTACCTGAACAGGGTTCGTACCCGCGCTGGTCTGGCAAGCAAAACGGCAACCGATATCCCTACGCAGCAAGCCTTTCGCCTAGCTATGGAACAGGAACGCCGGGTCGAATTTGCGTTTGAAGGCCAACGCTGGTACGACTTGGTTCGTACTGATCGTGCAATTCCTGTGCTGAACGGCAAAAAGGATCAGATTCGGTTGGTGAATACACTCACGGAAAATAATCTGGTCGATCCAATTCCACAAAGCCAGATTGATATAAACAAAGCAAAAATTCAGCAAAATCCGGGGTATTAATTAATCAGGTGTTCCAATTGCAATACAGGGTAAAAGAGAACAACGGCTGTCTGTTCCCTTTTACCCTGTATTGCAATTGGGTTTACGAAGAATACGATTGTTTCACAATGACTTATCTATGAAACCTCTGCTTATAATCGGTTGCCTGTTGTTCTGCCTTTTTGAAAAAAGCTGGGGCCAGCCTGAGCTTGCGTCCTGTCAGGCCATCCGGAAAGGAGATACCTTGATGCTGAGTAATTCGCTTATTCAGCGAACCTATTTGTTTCAGAACGGGAATCTTACCTCTTTGTCCATCACCGATAGACGAACGGGCAAAAAATGGCTGATGAACAGCAAAGACCCGGATTTTGCCCTACCCGTTAAAACTGGCGATCCTGTCAGTGGTGGTTTGACTGTAAAGGCCCTCGCAGAAACGGCCCTTTCTCCTGCCCACCTGGAAGCCGAAGTGGTGGTTGCCTTAGGAACATTGTGGGTGAAGCGCATTTTTCGGATTTATCCAAATTGTCCGGTTATCGCCTGCGATTATTACCTGAAAGGCAGTGCTCCCAACTGGCAACAACAGGCTCAGCAGGCCTATGATCTGCGTAACATTGAATCGCAGGCCGCTCAAAAGGAAGGCCAAGCAAACACGGTGGTTATGGACAGGCTGGCGTTGCCCGGTCCGCATTGGAAAGGGAAGTCTGTCGAGTTTTTCGATGCCACCGACCAGAACAATACGCTTGTTGAGGAGTATGAGCGGCTGGCTTACCGACAAGCGGTACGGATGCGGGGCAATTTGTTATTTCTGGATGAAGTGGGAACTGATGCGGGTCTTTTCTGGCTCAAGGAAGCCCCCGTTTCGAGCGTGCAACTAGCGTACCCAGGGTTCGATTTCTCGTTAAAAATCGGTGAAGCGCTTGCTACGGGAACAGGTTTGGCCCCAAGCGATTTACAAATAAATGAATGGGTTCGGGGATATAGCCTCGTTCTGGGTGTTAGCTCGGGCGGAGAAGAGGGCCAATTGAGCGCATTACGCACGTATCAGCAGCAAGTACGGATACGTAAAGCAAATCGAGATGAAATGATTTTGCTCAATACCTGGGGCGATAGGGGGCAGGATAAAAATATCAACGAATCGTTTGTGCTTCATGAACTGGAGTTAGGCGAAAAACTAGGCATCACCCATTTTCAGCTCGACGATGGTTGGCAACAGGGGAAAAGCGCTAACTCCGCTTTTCAGGGCGGTAGTTTCAAAGACATCTGGCGCCAACCTGACTATTGGCTGCCTGACCCGAAAAAATTCCCGGGGGGGTTTAATCGAATCGTCGAAGCAGGAAAAAAGCGAGGTATTACGTTGTCAACATGGTTTAACCCGAGTGTCGATAGTAGTTTCAAATACTGGTCTAAAGATGCCCAGGTCATGATCAATCAATACAGGCAATACGGTATTCGAATGTGGAAAATTGATGGTGTACAAATTGCCGACAAACAGGCTGAAATCAATTTTCGAAAAATGCTTGACACCGTGATGGCCAGTACGAGGGGCGAAGCCGTATTCAACCTGGATGTGACGGCTGGTCGGCGATTTGGCTATCATTACTTTTACGAATACGGAAATCTGTTTCTGGAGAACCGCTACACCGATTGGGCGAATTATTATCCGCATTTTACCCTACGCAATTTGTGGATGCTTGCTCGGTACCTACCCCCTCAGCGATTGCAGATTGAATTTTTAAATAAATGGCGAAACCAGGATCGGTATGTACAGATCGATGAGTTTAGTCCGGCCCATTACGACTTCGACTATCTTTTTGCGGTTACCATGCCCGCTCAGCCGCTGGCCTGGATGGAAGCCCGAAACCTGCCTGCTGACGCATTCGTTACCGCCAATCTGATAAAAACCTATAAGAAGCACTGGCAGGCCTGGCACGACGGACAGATCTTCCCAATTGGTAATGAGCCGTCAGGAACAAGCTGGACCGGATTTCATTCCAGTATGGCTCAGCAAACAGCAGGTTATGTGTTGATATTTCGAGAAAAAAACGAGTATGATACAGCCCGGATAAAACTCGCTAATTTGTTGCCGGGAACGTATGAGTTCACCCACCTAACAGGACAGGGTAAACGTTTTCGGCAGAAGATTAGTATCGATCAAGAGGTACTGTTTACTTTACCGAAACCCTTAACGTATGGCTTTTACCACTATCAAAGGGTGAAATAAACAACAGTTAATGTGTCTGATGCCTAGCTATATAGGGTAGGCTATGTGGCCAGATTGACAGCTATTAAAATTCGCATGTCTTGGCCTGCTTACAAACGGACGTTTAATTGAACGGTGGCCGAGTTGTACCGTCCTAAAAAAAGTTGACCGTTTTGAGTTAGTCCGATCATACATTGACCATTTCACTGGTAGTCCGAAGTTAAGCTATTTCTTGGCCCCTGATTCGGACGGCTTATAGTAATTTTTCCAGCGCCGTTCTAACGGCCCATAGCTCCCATGAGCCGCTACCGGACTGAGCATGTCACAACTTAGGTGAGGCCGCTTGTAGTTGTACAGAAACACCCCTTTCTCCAGCAAGGTGTAGGCTTCCTCCAGCGAACGAACCGGTTGATGACTTAGATACTCCTCTTTCAGGATACCATTGACCCGCTCAGCCACCGAGTTCTCTAAGGGGTCAGAGTTCTCCGTCATGCTGATCCGTATGTGATACGCATCCAGTACCCTGGTATATTCATCACAACAGTACTGAATACCCCGGTCGCTATGGTGAATCAAGTGTGGTCCCATTCGTTTGGTAATCTGTTTGAGGGCCATCTCTAGTGCTCGTCGAGAATGGACAGCTTCCAGATTTTCCGCTACCGCAAAGCCCACGATCCGGTGCGAATAGGCGTCAGTAATCAATGAAATGTACAGATAGCCAGCCTCTGTCAACCAATACGTAATGTCGGCTACCCAAACCTGATTGGGCCGTAAAACCACCAGGTCTTTGATCAGGTTTGGGTATTTACGAAACCGATGCCGGGAAAAGGTGGTGATCACCTTCCGCCTTCGCTTTCTGATTAACAGATGGTTAGCTGCCATTAAGTCAAACAAGGCGTCCCGACCCATTTTTATTCCCCGTTGTCCCAGCTCTTCTTTCAGGAGCCAGTATAGTTTCTTACCCCCCATGCGAGGGTGATCTTTTCGAACACCTTCGATCAGATCCAGTACTTGTTTATCGGCTTCGTCACCTTTAATGAGCCGATGGCTATGTTGATAGTAAGCTTGCCGACTAAACCCAAACAACCCCGTGATCCGCCGGACGCGGAGATGAGGATAGCTTACTCGAAGGAGTTGGATTGCTTGGTAGCGGACTTTTTTTCAATGGCGATGCCCAGCTCCTGCTCGGCAACCCGAATGACGGTCGAATAATAAAGCACCTGAGTCTGGGCTTGTTCCAGCTCCCTCTGAAGCTGTT
>NZ_JAPLET010000007.1 GCF_026391055.1 Spirosoma sp.
TAAGGTCAGGTTTGTTATTCCAGGCTTCTTTCTCACTGTCGGAGACGAACCGGTGGAGGCTGCTTTGGGTGATGCGGGTAGGATCGAGGGCGTTCAGCCAGGTAGGGTTCGAGTAGGAACCGGTCGTCTTGACCACGTTGGTGCTCAGGCGGGCATCGTCCAGCGTGCCCGATGTTAACAGACTGGCATCGGTTGTTACGGCTGTTCCGCTACTGCCCGTAGCTGAAGTGCCGGGAATGGTTTGCTGGAAAGTACTGACGGCTGAATTAACCGTGCTGCCGTAAGGAACCCCCTGGTCATTAAGAAAAAGAGAGGGAGTGTAATAGAGGGTAGCGGCACTTGTAATGCTCACCTCTATCAGGTCATTGGCCGCGCGCACCTGTACATTGGCAAACGGATAGCTGATCGGATTAGAGCCGTCTGCTTCTGTTTTGACAAGATGATCGTTAACCCGGTAAAGTCGAATTCCTGTTGTTTCCGACACCTGAGCCTGTAGGGAGGTGATGCTGGCAAACAGGAACAATAGCAAGAATACGTGTTTCATAATAATGAAATTGAGTTAATTAAATTGTTTGCCACGTTAGCTCTAACGCGGGAGGAATCATGATCAGTCATCGGCACCTGTGCTGCATGCGGCTACCGCAAATAGAGTTGGCTGTGTTTGAGTTAATCAAATCACAACTGAACCTCAGGAAGTAGCTGGGATAAAGCAGAATATGGAGTCAGTAGTCTATACGGAACAGGTAGGTTGAACGGATTGTCTACCAGCAATCACCTCTCGTGCGTATACCTCATGCGGATATATGGACACTATCAAAAACGAAGATCTGCCGTGTTTACAGACAGCTGGCTTGATAACGTACGTTGTCCAGGCTGAGATCTTCGTGAACGTTACGCATTAACAGTGTGCCAGGCAGGTAGGAAGTCTGCACCACGCCAGTCGCGTAGTTGGTCGTTTGTCAGGCTTCCCGAGAGAGAATGAAAGCGAAAATCATACTGGAGACCAGGTGTGCTCGTATAACTCGCTGGGTTTATTTTCTTTAAATTGTTCATAGTCATGAAGTTGGTGTTTAGCGAATACGTGTTGGCCGTTTTTAGCTACAGACATTCACTTGGATAGCATTGTCAATTCATTAGTTTAGTGTTTGTTAACCTGACTGTAGACAGCCTAGCTTCTTCACAATAAATACCTTACTGGAGCAACGTTGCTGTTTGTATTATTCTGACTCTTTTGGAAGACAAATTGCGTCGTTAGTTTTGTTTTCATAAATAACATTTTTTAAACAAAATGTTATTTATATTTATCTTTGACATACAAATAATTTATCGATTTGTTGATTCAAATTTTCGAAATAAACGACATTAGTAGTAGTGCCAACAAGTCGTGAAAAATCGATTATTAAAAGCGAAAGTGAGCCGATAAAAAATGAGTGAAAAGAGTTATTTATTTATCGGTGAATCGAGACAAATATTTCCGTTACTCATCCCTTTCTAGGCATTATAGCTTAAACAAAAATACGTGCCGCTTTTGTGTTGGCAAAAGACTCTTACAGGGTTGACGAAGATTTAACCAGTCGATGAGGATCAATAAATAAATCACGTATATAAAAGTGTTGCCAAATAGGTATATGAATACCTGAATTTCAGGTACAAGTTTGTCGGCACATAGATTGGTTTAGTTTATTAATTTGCTACCGATTAATAAAGAAATCAGTAGATTGTGTGTAAAAAATTTATGCACTAAATAGTAATATTAGGTGATCAGGAGGTTAAGTGTATATTTAGATAAAATCCTGATTTTTAGAAATTTACCATTAATTATAATCAAAATAGTTAATACTTTAGTTGATTCTTTTTTGTAATAAATTTAATGAAATTTTGTCCATTTTAACAAGGTTATAGTTGGTTGTTTTTTTTAATAAAAGGGCTAATCCGGCAGAAATATAAGTAGTAATTACACACCTCTGATTCACCTTAAGAAAATTGGTCTAAAGTTATTAAGCGGTTGGTAAAAACGAGTATAGTTGTAAGTTTATTTCACTGTTGTACGATTTATAACATCTATTTTTGTGAACGATAAACCGAAGGTGATAATAGGGTTATTGGTATCTGCGAATAACCGCTGGTAAAGCCAGCCTATATATGTTGGTTTACATGCCCGAAAGAGGGAAGTTTTTGGTATCCACGCTACAAATTAATAAGGTAAGATGCATGTACTAAATCGTTACAAACTCGGTTACATCAGGTTGTTTGGCTGGCTATACAGTCCATCAATTAATTTCCCATATACAGGTATGCCTTATTATGATAAATTACCATCGTCTACGGGAAAGAGAAAAGGAGATAGGCTGGTAAAGCAGCTTCACCTTCTTTGCATTCTGGTATGTCTGGTAACTGGCCTTTACCCTAAAGCGGCTTATGCTAAATTAAGCCAGTTAACAACGGTCGGGTATCTGGCGGAGGTAACAGCTACCGGTACAAAAAGCGTTACGGTAGTTGACAGGAAAACACCGGTCATCAAAACCAACGGCGATAAAACGTTTACGTACAAGGCTGGTAAGTGCGGAGTTCTTTTTAAAGCATCGGCATTAGCAATCGGGAACGGTTCTGTAAGTAAACCGAAAGCGGTACGCAGCGATGGGAAGCCGTTACATGCAGAGTATTTGGCCGGTGTTACAACGATTATTTGGAGCCTTGCAGATGGCAAAGGCAATGCTCCCTCTCCCGTTACACAAACCATAACCGTACTCGATAGCGAAGCACCGGTTATCAGTACCAATGGTGATAAAGTGCTTCCAAACGACGCTGGTAAGCCGGGAGCCGTTGTCGACCTGTTCGCTTTAGCCACGGATAACTGTTCGGTTGGTCAGCCTATTGGCGTACGTAGTGATGGTAAACCCCTAACGGCCGAGTATCCGGTAGGGACAACAACCGTTACCTGGCATGTCAGCGACATTAATGGAAATGCAGCAGTTCCTGTTACGCAAACTGTTACTGTAACCAATGCAACACCGGTTGTAAGCCTGGTAAAAGCACCCGGAGACCCAGTAAAGATCGGCAATGAAGTGAACCTTACCATTAATTTTAACGATACCAATAGCAGTCAGGCTGTATGGTACTGGGGGGACGAAACATCGTCGGTCGGGCTCATTGAGGGGGGCACCGTACGGGGTACTCATCGGTATACCAAAGCCGGTGTTTACTCCGTCACCTTTGTTCTGACGGATCTGTGCGGTAAATCAGCCCGTCAGGATCATCATTATGTTGTTGTTTACGATGCCAGTACCGACTCCCGCTCCCTGACGTCGCTCGCTGGTACTGAAGAGGCTGTAAAGGCGCCGGTGTCTACCGACGCCTTCGTACTGCGCAACTATCCTAACCCATTCGAGACAAAGACGGCTATCGAGTTTGTTCTGCCACAAGGCGGAGATTACACACTGAACATTCTTGACATGAAGGGCAGTGTACTGCGTTCGCTCCAGACCGGTAAAGCTCAGGCTGGTGCGTTAAATCGCGTAACTTGGGAAGTTAAAGAGTTTCCCAATGGCCTGTATATTGGTCAGTTAACCACACCTCAGGGTGTCAAATCCATTGAATTGCTGGTAAAGTAAGAGACTCTCGTACTAGCTGCAATTAGGTCAGTTAGGTGGTAGCAGGGCTGTTTTAAACCAGTGCCGGGTGATGTCCCGGCAGTCGGCTACCAACTGCCGGAAATTATCGGATTTGATCAGGTAGGAGTTGGCGCCTGCTTTTTGTAATTCCCGAACATCAGCAAGAGATGCAGACGAGCTCATGGCAATAACCGGAATTGAGCGTCTCGATGAAACCAAAAAATAGCTTTGAAGTTGCGAAATGACTCCGGCCCCGTCAACCGAGTCTGGGAAATCTATGTCGAAGAAAATTAACCAGGGCATCTGGTGGCTATTCTGCTCGATGTGGCGTAAGTAGCTTACTAAACCCAGTTGGTCATTGACCACCGCTAGCTGGACATTCGGCACGCTTTCTTCAAGAGCCAGGCAAAGTGAGAGTGCATCGTCGGGATTATCCTCAATGATAAGAATACGGGGATTGAGGCACATATAGTTAGTTAAGAATGGTTGTGGAAGAAAATCTCTATACCTATTCTGACTGGCTGCGAAGACAATCCGCTACTTTTTTTATCGTGGGGCTGTTTTTGTAGCTACAAACAGTACAAAACGGTTGTCATATGTAATCAACCGGTAAGCAGGTCGACGGCCTTGGGGCAGCTACGCCCCACGGGTCGGGAACGGGTTTGCAAAGCGTACCAGATTGTCTGGCAATAGCGTCTGATGTCTTCCAGGGCGACGCCACATCCTCACAAATTACACCACTATCGGCTCAGACAAGTTTCTTCGGGTTTGTCTAAGGACAACTATGGTTCGCTATGGAAAAGCGAAGCTTTATTAACTCGATAGCATGACCAAACGGGATATTGTCGTGATTGGTGCGTCGGCGGGTGGTGTGTATGCGCTTAGAGAACTCGTAGCCGGTTTACCGCACGCTTTACCGGCTACCATTTTTATTGTTCAGCATATAGCCGCGGATGCACCAAGTTATTTACCCCGTATTTTGAATTATGCGGGTAATATCATAGTAATTCAGCCTGTCGATGGAGAACCAATTCAGCGGGGACACATCTATGTTGCCCCGCCAGACCATCATCTGCTCATTGAAAACGAAACGATGCTGGTAAAAAGAGGGCCCAAAGAGAACCGGTTCAGGCCTTCTATTGATGCCTTGTTCCGGTCGGCCGCTTATTGTTACGGTCCGCGCGTAATCGGGGTAGTACTTACGGGGTTGCTCAATGATGGGACGTCCGGCATGTGGACCGTAAAACGGTTAGGAGGGGTCAGCGTCATTCAGGAACCTGAAGAGGCTCTTTATCCCAGTATGCCGGAGAGCGTTCGGGAAAATGTGGTGGTCGATCATAGTGTACCCATTAGTGAGATGGCGGCCCTGTTGACCAAATTAACCCAGGAGACGGTTAATGAGCGGCCAATCCTTGCCCAAAAGGATCAGCTTCGTCTGGAGAAAGAAGTAAAGATTGCGGAAGAGGAAAATACCTTCAATATGTCGATTTTAGAAGAAGGTGACCTTTCGCCCCTGGCTTGCCCTGAATGCCACGGCGTAATGACAAGTATTCAGGAAGGGACCCTCCTACGGTATCGCTGTCATACCGGGCACGGTTATACCGCCAGTTCGTTGCTGAGTGGACTAAAACGATCCATAGAAGAGTCTCTCTGGAATGCCATTCGGGCGTTGGAGGAGACAGTGATGCTCCTGGATAAGGCTGCTCAGGTACTGGAAGAGGGTGGTAACGTAAGGGCCGCTCAGGAATACCGGGCTCAAATCAGCGAGGCTGAGGAGAAAATTCGGCAGTTGCGTCCGCTGGTGTTTGCCGGATAATTTAATCGTTTCGATAGCCCATGACAAATCCTAAAGAAGTGTACCTCGTGGATGATGCCTATGACTACCGGTATCTGGTACAGGGCATCTTTGCCCGACATCTGCCAACCTATCAGCTGCGTTTGTTTGACGGTGGAAACGCCCTGGCCCAGCATGTGCTTCGTACGATGGAGCGGCCGGCCCTGATCATGCTGGACCGGCATATGCCGCACCGCGACGGCTATCAGACCCTGCAAATTATTAAACAGCATCCTTACTGGAACATAGTACCCGTAGTGATGCTCAGCGCCGATGCCTCTCCGGAGGATATCCAGAAAGGCTATCGGCTCGGCGTCAATTCGTTTTTGCAAAAACCAATGGATTTTAACTCACTCAGGAGTCTGATCGAGTCTACCTGTCATTACTGGCTGACCATGAACCAGCCATTCGATTCAAACTTGTCTGCTTAATTCAAGTTACTCGATAATGGCAAAATTATCCGGTTTGAATCTGTAGATACATTGCCTTCTACAACCCATATGGCTGAGATGGCTGCTCCGTTTCAGCAGACCGATATGGATGTGCTGAAACGGAGGCAGGCGTTTCGTCCTGCAAATAAGGCTGCGCATCCCGTAGGCGAAGTTTGTTCTTCTTTTTCCGGCGTTTTGACGGAACCGGGGCGTAGTTGGATGGTTTTGTCAGCCAGGCTAACATCACTGAAGCGAGTAGCAGGCCAAAGAGGCCATAAATCATTGTCATTTTTCTGCAAGATTATCGTTAGTGGATATGATTTTTTCTGGGTTATTTTTCCCTCAGTTAAGTTAAACGACTGAGCCGAGTCTGAAGTGTGTAGGCATGCGCAACCGTTAGGTAACGGTCCGGCACCCCATAAGGCTGTATCAGGGTTGTTGGCTCAGGATGATTTGAATCGAATCCGAGCGGAGTACAAATCCCTGATTCTGCTTCTGAACGGCGTACGATTCATTATTGATACGCAGGCTATCGCCCTTCATTTTCCAGGTGAAGGGCTTATTTTTTGATACCATACCAATTCGAATATGGTTGATTCCTTTGCCGCCTTTGCTGAAGCTATAGATGGGCTTCGAATCCATAAGATGAGTTAGGCTGGCGGTGTCAGCATGCGCGGTTGAGTTGATTGTAGAGGTTGCAGTAAACTGCTTGCTTTCAAAGTCAATCTCCCGAATGCCGCTTTCGCAGCCGGTTAGCAAGCCGAGGCAAACGGCCCACAGGCTTATCAGTCGATAAGTCATAAAACAAATGTGGTTTGTTGGCTGAACGCGTTAAGCAAGCTTTTACTCAAAAAAGTGTGAAACAGCCTGCTTCAGTGAAGGCGTCAGCTGAAGGGTAGATTTTGCCGACTGCCACCAGCCCCGTCCCGGCGGTATTAAGGACTCTACCGGCTCACCAGCTGCCAGTCGCCTGATCATTGGGGCGAGCCGGGTTGGCTCGGGTTTCCCACTGCTAAGGTTGAAGACCCCCGGTTCATGACGGTCTTCCTGGCGGGTGAGCAGGCAATGCCAATCGTACATACCTAACAACGCCCAAACCGTTACAGCCTGTATGTCGGCCCCCGCATCGGTTGCGAGTTGAGCCTGTTGCCAGACTTCGCCCAGCCAGCGCATTTGCTCATCCTCGCAATCGCCCAGATGGGCTTCCGTAACGGCAATTGGCAGGCCGTAGCGCTCCCAGGCTTCAACCAATAAGCTACCAAGACCGGTGCGGTGCTCGGGACAGGCACGTACCATCTCGGTGTCGGCGTAGCGATGGCGCTTGTTGCCACCGTGCGTACGGTCTGGATAAGCGCCCATATTTTCGTCCAGATAGCGCTCGCTGGTAACGTAATGATTCACGCCGATAACGGATGGCGGACAGGCGTTTTCGACCAGAAACCACAAATCGGCCTCGCCCGCTCCCGACCAGCGCAGGTAATCCCATAGGGGGTGGTGCGGAACTACGCGTCCGCAGAGCAGATCCCAGCTTAACCACCGGCGTTCGTTTTCCAGTTCAGCCTGATAGCTGAGCAGCGGGGTGCTGTGGGTCTTGCCCAGATCGTCAGTCTGAATGAGTTGCGCATCGGGCCGCACTTTTCTAATTTCGGCCATCGCCCGGACGGTAGCCCGGCATTCGCGCAGCAGTATATCGACAAATGCCTTGCCCGACTTGCCATGCGGATACCAGTGTCCGTAGAGGCCGCCGAAGCGGGCCGTTGTGAGAGGTTCATTAACGGGTGTGTACGCGTTGATCCACGGGTAGCGTTCGGCTACCTGACGGGCATAATGGGCCAGTCCATGTTCAAATTCGGGTTGATCGTAGGTGGCATAGGCGGGGCCGCAGCCGTGATGCACCAGCCCCGCAATGGGCCGGATACCCAGCTCCCGCAATCGATTCAGCCGTTCGTCGGTCCAGGACCAGTCCAGCTTATCGGGATGTTCGGGGGCAGCCCGTTCCCACAATACCGGGTAGCGCAGGGTGCTAATGCCTAAATCGGCAATTAAGTCCAGGTCACTCAGTCGGTCCTGATGACCACCTCGTTTTACCTGATCCTGATAAACATCGCCCACCCGGTTAACAGTGCATTCGAGGCCTCCCCATAAGTCGGGTTTTTTCTGTTGAGAAACGTATAGATTAGTCCGGTTTCGTTGTCTATTACTCATTGGGTTTGTTGTCGGGCCGGAAGGCGTACTGCTTACCGCCTGCTTATTGGTTAGGCCTGCTCAACACCCGCCCCTTTAGGTATGTCCGCCAATTCGTAACAGGAATGAGGCAACGGTCAAACGGGCTGGTAACTCATACCGGTTTGCTGATACCTAGTTGTATACACAGTGACTTGTGGGCCAGTAAATGCATCGGACTGAGGTAAATAACCACTTGAGGCCGGGGGCCGTTTGCTCATCAATTCGGACAATTATTGGATAGAGACAGTCGCAGAACAGTTCAATAGCCACGAACGAACACGCCAGCCTGACAGGTTATGTAATGTATCTAATGACTTGCTGCCGGCTCAATGAATAGCCAATGAACTATACGATTAACAAGTCCGCCAAGAGTAGTGCCTTACAACCTCAACCGGAAAAGGCACTCGTTAAAAATAGCGTAGCTTCCTACGCCTTTGCCAGTTCGCCCGAGGTTCAGAACCTAGTCTGTTTTTCTCACCTGCGCTGGGATTTTGTTTACCAACGTCCGCAGCACCTGCTCAGCCGTGCCAGCAAGCAGTGGAACGTCTGGTATGTAGAAGAACCTAAATGGGACGATACCCTCCGGCTCGATATCCGGCAGGTCGACGACCGGCTTTGG
This sequence comes from Spirosoma sp., assembly GCF_026391055.1. Classification (GTDB taxonomy): domain Bacteria; phylum Bacteroidota; class Bacteroidia; order Cytophagales; family Spirosomataceae; genus Spirosoma. The sequence goes on from NZ_JAPLET010000007.1 coordinate 8,722, forward strand.
GTGGTTGTGCCGCATTTGCCGCATGGCATCGACGACGAAACCGCCGTACGGTTGCAGCGTCAACTGGTGAATCAGTTGCTGGAACAGGAGCAGCTTAACGACTTTATTGCCTGGTATTACACACCGATGGCCCTCCGCTTCAGCGGCCACCTGAAACCACGCCTTACCGTATACGACTGCATGGACGAGCTGTCGGCTTTTTCGGGCGCGTCTCCGTTACTGCTCGATCAGGAGGAAAAGCTCATTCGCAAAGCCGATCTGGTTTATACCGGCGGGTACAGCTTATACGAAGCCAAACAAAACCGGCATTCGCAGGTGTTTGCGTTTCCCAGTTGCATTGACGCCCACCATTTCTTGCCCGGCAGGGCCGATATACCGGACCCCGACGATCAGCGCGCCATTGGTGGCCCCCGCATCGGCTTTTGCGGTGTCATTGACGAACGGCTCGACCTGAATCTGCTGGGTCAACTGGCGAAGCGCCGACCCGACTGGCAGTTTGTGCTGCTGGGGCCGGTCGTTAAGATCGACCCGAACAGCTTGCCGCAAGCGTCGAACCTGCACTACCTCGGCATGAAAAACTACCGTGATCTGCCCGCTTATTTTGGTAATTGGCAGGTAGCCATGATGCCCTTCGCCATCAATGAAGCTACCCGGTACATCAGCCCAACCAAAACACCCGAATACCTGGCTGCCGGTCTGCCCGTTGTCTCGACGCCCATCCGCGATGTGGTACGTTCGTATGGCGGCTGGGGGCCGGTGCTCATCGGCGACTCGGCCGCTACCCTCGAAAAGGCCATTGAGTTTGCGCTCAAGGCCGGTCATGATGCCGATTGGAAAGCCATTGATGCCCGGCTGGAAGAACAGTCCTGGGATAATACCTGGCAACAGATGCAGCGACTCATGAATGCACAGCTTCAGGGCGTTTTGGCGGAGCAATAAACCGCCCGAGTTTCTAGGCGAAGTATACAGGCAGTCGGTGCTTATTCTGCTGGCGTTGCTGGTAACAGTCCGGCTGCATCAGGGCGGTATCTGCGTCAATTGCGCCAATAACCAATGGACTGAGGCCGTGAAGTAGCCCGAAGATCAACGAGTGGTGTTACCCGGTTCTGACCGCATGAAGTCGGGTTTTACAACCTGCCCGATCCATATTCTGTAGGTTTTGAGAAACCTACTTGAGTCAGATTCTCAAATATGGCTTCACAACTTTCCCCGGAGTCTTACTGGCCGAAGATTCTATACGCATGCAAAACCGCAGCTCAATCTGTCGACTGAACTGCGGTTTTGCATGCGTCTGCGGAGACAGGATTACTTGCTGGCGATCTCTTTTAAGCTTTTTACGCCCATATTCCAGAGAATGAAGGAGTAAATATCGGCCGTTGTTTCGATGTTCTTCTTCGTGTTGCTGGCTCCGTGCCCCGAGTTCGTGTCGATTCGAATCAATACCGGATTCGGCCCTTTGTATGTTGCCTGCAAGGTTGCTGCGTACTTGAACGAGTGAGCCGGTACCACCCGGTCGTCATGATCGGCGGTGGTGATGAGCGTAGCGGGATACTTGATACCGAGTTTGATATTGTGTAGGGGCGAGTAGGCATACAGCGCCTTGAACTCCTCCGCATTGTCGCTGCTGCCGTAATCGGCAATCCAGTTCCAGCCGATGGTGAACTTATGGAACCGCAGCATGTCCATTACACCCACCTGCGGAATAGCCACCTGGAACAGGTCGGGCCGCTGGTTCATCACGGCTCCCACCAGCAAGCCCCCGTTCGATCCACCCTGAATGGCCAGTTTGGCCGGGCTGGTGTACCGCTGGGCAATCAGGTATTCGGCTGCAGCAATGAAATCATCGAAAACGTTCTGTTTTTTGAGCTTCATTCCCTGCTCGTGCCACTTCTCGCCGTATTCGCTGCCGCCCCGTAAGTTGGCTTGTGCATACACACCACCCTGCTCCAGAAACGGAATCCGGAACGGACTAAATGACGGCGGTAAGCTAACATTGAAACCACCATAACCGTACAGAAGCGTTGGGTTGGTGCCATCCAGTTTCAGTCCCTTCCGGTACGTCAGGAACATGGGAACTTTTGTGCCGTCTTTACTGGTGTAAAAGACCTGTTTGGTTTCGTAATCGGTCGGCTTGAAATCGACTTCAGGGGCGCGGAACACAGTACTTTTCCGACTGGCGATATCATAGCGGTAGATGGTAGGCGGGAACGTGAAGGACGTAAACGAATAGAAAACGAATTTGTCGTCTTTTTCGCCCCCAAACCCGCTCGATGAGCCAATGCCGGGTAGCTGAACCTCCGTCTCATACTTGCCGCTATAGTTGTATACGACTACTTTAGAGGTCACGTCTTTTGCGTATTCTACGAATAATTTGCCACCGGCCGCGCTAACACTGTTCTCGGCAATAGGCTCGGGTTTTTCGGGGATGATCGTCGAAAACGATCGCTTTTTGGTGTCGAAGGCAATGACTTTGCTGTTCGGTGCCTTTTCGTTGGTCAGGATCAGCAGGCGGTCTCCGTCGTTGTCGACAACGCCGTAGCTGAAATCCGTAACCTCGGCTACCACGGGAGCGAACGTCTTCACCGTCGATTGAGCATCGAGAAAAAATAGCGAATTACCATCTTTCCCGTTGCCGCGATCGCTGACAGACAGCAGCGCGAACCGCTCATCGTCGGTTGTGCTGACAATGTGAAACCGCTGCGGGTTTTTGGCGTCTTCGTACACCAGCCGGTCGGCCGATTGCGGGCTGTTTAGCTTATGGAAATAAACCTGATGGTTCTCATTTTTAGCGGCCAGTGCGCTGCCTTCGGGCTTCGGGTAGCGGCTGTAGTAAAAGCCATCACCCTGCCAGGCGGCCCCGGAAACCTTCACCCACTCGATTTTATCGGGCAGATACGTCTTGGTCGCCAGTTCCATCACCTGATACTCCTGCCAGTCAGAACCGCCTTTCGACAACCCAACGACGGCGTATTTGCCATCTTTGGAAAGCGAAAAAGCGCCTAGCCGGGTGGTGCCATCGGCCGAAAGTTTGTTGGGATCAATTACAAGTTCCGGGTTGGCGTCGAGGCCCTTTTGCCGATAAAGTACGGCCTGATTTTGTAAGCCGTCATTTTTTGAGAAGTAAAACCAGTCGCCCTTACGATTTGGGGCCGAGTATTTCGGGTAATTGTATACTTGCTCAAGCCGATCCTGAAATTGCTTGCGGTACGGAATCTGCGAGAGATAGTCGAACGTAACCTGATTTTCGGCTTTGACCCAGGCGGCTGTTTCGGCCGAGCGGTCATCTTCGAGCCAGCGGTAAGGGTCCGCGACCGTTGTTGAATGATAGGTGTCGACCTGATCCGTTTTTTTGGCGACCGGGTACGGAAGCGGGCCGGTGGTCTGGGCTAGAATGACAGACGAACTCAACATAGGAAGTAATCGAATGAGATGAAGGTAACGCATAATCCGGGCGTTTTTTATAGACAGTTAAGGGAATCTACGCGAATTACGGGGCTGGCAACGAAAAACCAAATAAGCCTGTTCGAATAGGTTCACGCACTGTTAGGAACATCAATTATTTATTTACATTTAGTGCCGGGTGAAATCTGAAATCGCCGGATAAGTGGCTTATTCATACGTAATTGTTGTCATGTTTGTTGCTTGCTAACGATGCGAACTCTGCTCTGCATTTGTGTCTACTTCGTCATCTGTATCCATCTGCATCAGACTGGATGGGCGCAGGCAGCGAGGCCGGGTGCCGCTCCCACGTTTCGGGTCGATCACATTAGCGTGCGCGACGGCCTGACCCAGGGATCGGTCTATTACATGCTGAAAGATAGCCGGGGCTTTCTGTGGTTCGGTACGCAGGACGGGCTCAATCGCTACGACGGGCACCATTTTCGAACGTACCGGCCCGCCCTTGGGAAAGCTGGCAGTGTGCTGCCGGGCTCCATTCGGGGTATCAATATCTTCGGTATAGTAGAGGACCCCGACGGTAATCTGTGGATAGGTACCGAAGAGGGCCTTAATCGCTACGACCGGCAGCGCGACCGGTTCGACTGCTTTTTTGCCAACCGATCGGCCACCAGTCAGAGACGGCTGGCCAGTCGCATCCTTCCCTTCTTTGTTGATACCGATGAACTGCTCTACCTGAGTGATGCAGAAGGGCTGGTGCGGTATCATTACCGTACGCAGCGTAAGACCATTCTGGCATCGGACCTGCATCCAACAAAAGAATACGATCTCCAGAGTTCGACCGTTCGAACACCTGCGGGCGATGTCTGGCTGCATGCACCAATGGGTTTGATGCGGTATAACCTGCGAAGCCGGACACTCTCCCGGTATTTCAGCGATCATGCCGACAATCAGTTTGGTGCGACTCTGCCCGTCTTTTCATTCTTTGTTGATACGGATGATATTGTCTGGATTGGTACCGGCAACGGGCTGATTCGCTTCGACCATCATCGGAAAACGGCCCAAACCTACGCCATCGCCGGTACTCGGCCCATTAGTGAAATCTATAGCATTGCCCCCGATCAGCGCAGCCGGCTCTGGTTAGGCACCCAGCGAGATGGGGTTCTGTACTTCGACAAGCGATCCCGGTTGTTCGGGCAGATAAATCGGTTCACCCAGACTAGCCGCCAGTTGAGTGAGCTGAAAATCAGTAAAGTGTACGTCGATCGGCAGGGTATAGTCTGGGCCAATATGGACCCCGATGGACTGGCCCGCATTATACCCGATGCCTTTCTGTTTGGCGGGCTTATTAAGGCCGTCTCTTACGATCCACTGCTGGCCAATCAGAAACTGAGCAGCTATACCGTTCGAGGGTTTATGGAAGAACAGTTCGATCGTTTATGGGTGCTTACCGAAAACGGTATTGATGTGTTTAATCCCCTTACAAACCGGATAGTAGAGCGTTTTCTGACGCGTAAACCGTCGGACGCTGGCCTGATAAACCCGAAAGTCAGATGCCTCTATCGAGACCCAAAGCGGCAGATTTGGGTGGGAATTCAGGGGGGCGTATTGATATACAGTCCGGCGGCTAAAGTATTTGAGTCAATTCGTTTTGAGTCGTCCATTCCCGACCAAGTTCCGGACGACTACGTCCGGAACTTGGTCAGTATTTCGGATACCATGCTGATTGCCGCCACCGAAAGTGGTTTGTACGCCTTGGATACCCAACGGCGGTTATGGTCGAAAGTGCCGACTCTGGCCAATCAGAACGTATTTAGTCTTTTCTATAATCCATCGACCCGGCAATTGTGGATCGGGACTTTCCTGAATGGGTATTACTGCTATCAGTTAACCGCAGGGCGGAATCCATGGCGGTTTATCCGGTCCGGTCTAAAAGGCTACACCATATTGAACATCAGGCCCGACGATCGCCAGCCGACTCTTTGGCTCTCCAGCGACCGGGGGCTGATCAATTTGCCGGATAAAAGCAATCGCTTTCAATTATACACGGAGCGGCAGGGGCTGGCCAATTCATTTGTGTACGGAACCTTATCCGATGCGGACAACAACATCTGGATGAGTACAAACCGGGGCGTCTCGCGCTTGAATCCCGCTACGAAAATGATTAAAAATTTTATGCCGGGTGATGGGCTTCAGGGGTACGAATTCAATGGGAATGCTTTTCTGAAAACGGCTTCTGGCGAGCTATATTTCGGTGGGGTAAGCGGCTTCAACCGATGCCTGCCGGATGCGTTTCGGCCAAGTTCCTACAGCCCTTATGTGTATGTCAACTCGCTGAACATCAACGAGGAGCCCTTTGAGTCTGATACATACGTTGGTGAAGATAAACGCATTCGGGTCAGGCATACGCAAAACACCCTGTCGCTGGAGTTTGCGGCTTTGGACTATACCAGCAACGGGCACAACAGCTATCAATACCAGCTTTCCAACTACGATGACCACTGGGTGATGGCCGGAGAGCGAAATTATGTCCGGTATGCCAATCTACCTCCCGGTAACTATATATTTAAGGTAAGAGCCGCCAATCAGGATGGGCACTGGAGCGCACATACACGCACACTGGCTATATATATTGAACCGCCTTTCTGGCGGAAAGTCCCCTTTATCATGCTGGTGCTGCTGATTTTGGCGGCCCTGGTTTGGGTATGGATACTCCACCGCGAAAATGCCATTCGTACCCAGCAGGCCGACCGGGTGCGGTTAGCTTACGATATTCAGGAACAGGTAAAAAAAGACATTGCCCGGGATATACACGACGAAATAGGAACCCGGCTGGCAACCATCAAACTCTACATAACTCAGCTTACGCAACTTGCCGGTGCAACGCCGGGTATTATTCCACTCAGAGCAACCATATTTCAGTTGATCAACGATACTATCGGCGATGTACGCAATATGCTGCGCAAGTTAAACCCCCAAACCCTGGAACGACATGGATACATAGCGGCTGTGGATGAGTTGTTTGCCCGGATTACAGCCAGCGGAATTGTACAGGCCCAGTATTTGCTGAATGGAATTACAGAGCAGGAGAACCGGCTTCTGGCCGAGGTGGAGGTAATGCTGTATCGAATTACGCAGGAACTGGTCAGTAACTCCCTCAAGCACGCCAACGCAACAATGATTAATCTAACCATAACTCAGATGCCCGACCAGATCGTGCTGGTATATCAGGACAACGGGCGTGGGTTTAATTACGACCAAACGCAGAAAAAAGCGTCGGGTCTGGGAATTGGAAATATTGAATCCCGGGTGGGTATTCTGGGCGGTCGCATTGCCTGGAAAAGTCAGGCCGGCCAAGGGGTACAGGCCATTATAGACGTGCCTATAAGTCCGCTGGCGAAGCATTCTGTGCCTGCACCGCAATCGAACCTGCCCCTTTCGGATTAGCGGGTGGTGTACTCAATGCGGGAAGTGATCCGCGGAATGAGTCCCTGCGCGTCATTTTTCAGCAGCATCTCAAACAGCAGAACCGTAGCCGCTGCGTCGCCCTGCGCCCGGTGGCGGCCATTGAGCGGGATTTCGAGGGAGCGACAGAGTTTTCCCAGACTATAGGATGGATAACCCGGCAGCAGCTTCCGGCTGGTACGAACCGTACACAGTGTTCGTCGCAGAAAGTCATGCCCCAGCCAGTTTAACTCCTTCTGGATAAAACTAAAGTCGAAACCAACATTATGCGCCACGAAAATGGCGTCTTGGGTAATGTTAAGCACATCCCCGGCTACGTCCGCGAAGGTTGGAGCGTCCTGCACCATTTCATCAGAAATACCCGTCAGATGCCGGATAAACGGCGGAATCGGGCAGCCGGGGTTAAGCAGTGAGTGGAACGAATCAACTACCTGCTGCCCGTCGTGGCGGAAGATGGCAATTTCGGTAAGGCGAGTAGGGCCTTTCACGCCCCCAGTCGTTTCTACGTCAACGATACAATACACAAAAGAAAAGTTTACGGAATACGTTCACTTCCTCGACTAAAGCAGGCTTGCTGGTCAGTGAGTTGACCAAAACCGTAAATTTTAGCCGGATATCGTAAACGATGAACCGAATACCCTATAAAGGTAAGGTTTTACCGCGAAGCCTGCAACGACCGGTTATGAATCGGCTGTTTCTCCGGCCCCGGCCGAACCACAACACCCTCCCGGATAAGCCGTAATGTATACTCTAAAATATAGTCGCGATTCACCATCAGGTCGTCAAAACTACGGGTGACGATGAAATCGGGTTCGACGGTAAAGCCGTTGGCCCGCTCGGTGTCAACGGCGTGTGTAAGCTTTTTGAGCGGAATCCGCACCTGAAGCCGGGAGTTGGGTAGGGTAACGGTTTTAAAGTGACCGGCAAAGTCGCCCCAGTAGGCACTACCACTCGCTTCGCCAACGAAAGTGCCCATGCCGGCATCGAGGGTTTTGGCCAGCACCGTTGTCGTCGCCGAGAACGACGCGCCGTTTTGCATGAAGTAAATATTTCCTCGAAACGCATCCCGGTGCCGTGGGCGGTATCGGCGGTTGCCGGATCGGCTGGCAAATCCGCCGGATTTATCGGTTCGGTATTGCAGACTGAAATTGAGTGCCGAGAAAGGGTTCCAACGGGTAACCAGTTCGGCGCGGGCGGCCTGTTTCATCTCTTCGTGGTCCATAATCCGGAACGGTTTCGGCATCCAATACCGAAGTAGCCGGGCCGAATTCACCACAATGCCACCCCCATTGCCCTGCATATCAACGATTAAATTCTGAACATTCTGCTCGCGCAGTGTTTTGAACGCCCGTTTCAGCCGCCGGTTATACGCCCATTGAAACGGGTCCTTCTTTTTAAGTCCCATAAATGACGAGACCCGCAAGACCGCCGTTCGGGTCAGCGTATCGACAATTCGAACGGATAGGTTAGGACGATGATCAAGCTCTGCCCCGTACCGACGCTGTATAGTAGACCTAAAATTGGCCAGGCTCAAACAACGAACCCGCGTTTGCCGAACAAGCGTGTCGCCGGTGAGCCGGTAGGCGATTTTAACCGAATCGGCCGAGCCAAACCAGGCTGCGTAATAATCGGCAAACTGGACCATGCTCCATTGCCGCCGTCCGGTCAGGTTGTCGCCATCGGAGCCGGAGTGGTCGGTATTCATTAATTCGCGGTGAACGTCGGCCACTGGTTTCCCATTGATGGATAGCAATTCGGTGCCGCGTTGCAGGCTGCTATCGGCCGATACGTTGTGACTTATATAGTACTGTGAATCGACCAGCCGGATGTAGAACGGGATAAAGCGGGTAGACTTGCCGATGTAGTTTTTTCGGTGATTCAGGTTGGTATGGCCGTCTTTGAGGGCGGCTACCAGTGGACTGACATGGTGGAAAAACGCCATATAGTCGTAGGGTGCCGTAAGTCGGTTGTATAACGAATCATACAACTGCTCCATCCGGGGCTGTGGCGTGTAGTAGCCCATGCCGGGATGGAGCAGATCGAGCTTGCGCTTTAAATAACTGAGGTCGGTACGAGCCTGTGCTGGCGTGAGCACCTGAGCTGATAGAATCTGATAACTTATGCCGACAAATAAGCCTATCAATGTAACTGTTTTACTAATCTTCATCGTTTCACGTTACGGTAGTAAGAAATCCTATAGAATTTCTTGGTATTCATTCCGTGAAGATAAAATTTAGCGTAACTAAAATCAATAGGAATTGTTTAGTACCTCATTAAAATTTTGTTTTCGGTAGGCTTTGCCATCTCAATCAGTCATCTTTCCGATGCGGAATAACCGTCCAGTGCTTCACTCCCGGCCTATTTTCGGCAATAATAGCGGCTGCTACTTCTTCCAGATTTTCTTCGTTGGTTGTAAAAAACAGACTTTCAGTCTGATCGCTGCCCTGAGTTGTACGCACTTCATAATATTCGTTATGGTGCTCGATGGTATGTTTTTCGACAAGCTGGTATTGTGCCATGGTAGAGAAGAGTAGTTAGGTAACGATAACTCGGAAGATGGATAGATGGTTATCCAAGCAATGTAATCAATACGGCTCCTCCCACCATAATTCCCGCACCGATGAGTTTTCGCAGAATTCCCTGTTCGTTAAAAAACTGATATCCGAACAACACACTGATCAGCGCCGATATCTGGAACAAAGCCAGTGCATAACCAACAGGCATACTGGCCAGCGCTACGTTACTCACCAACTGCGAAATGCCAGCGGTTGCACACAGAGCCAAGTAAGTCGTTTTGTGTGAGAAAACCAACTTCGCCTGCGACCACCACCTGGCCCGCATCGTGAGGGCAATCCATACAAACGAGAACCCAAAGCCAAACAGGCACCAGTAAAAGAACGCAATAGTTGGTGTTGAGAGCAGAATGGATTTTTTGAGAAATGTGCCGTCGATAGCCGAAAACACCAGGGCTGCCAGCCGCAGTTTAATTTCCGGCCTTTTCCAGAGGGGTACATAGTCTGCCTGCATCGGCAAGTTTCGCGATTGTCGATCCGTTAGCACGACGTAACTACCGGCAATGATCAACAGAATGCCGACCAGTCCCCACCAGCCCGGAATTTCGTGCAGTAGAAAAATGCTGAACACCATGCCAACTACGGCTTTGTAGGCATTGATTGGCCCCAATACCGACAAATCGCCCAGCCCTATCGCCCGGACCAGAAAGACGTTTCCGAACATGGCAAATAAACTGGTCACCACCATCGTCTGCCAAAACGCCGTCGACAGACCGGCGAACTGAAGTTGCGTCCAGGCAACCAGGCAAGCGATTGTTAGCCCTCCGTACGTTGCCGACATAATAAACAACGGGTCGACTAGCCGTTGCGTCAGCTGTTTCTGGAAGACATTCTGAAGCGGATTGACCACAATGCGCGTCAGAACGGCCAGAGATGTAACGGTAGCAAGGGTCAGGATCATAGCGAATTGCCTAAAAGTCCGTTATAAAACGGATAAATCAAGAAGTAAAAACCTTTTTTCGTTCATCACTTTCCTGATTCACAAACGTTTTGTACCTTTGCGGTCTTATTTTTGAGGAGGAGATACGAGGTGAACCCATTACGCGCATACGACATACACATTGTCGGCCTTGACAACAAACGGCATGAGTACGATTTCACATCGGACACTTCGTTTTTTGCTGCGCTTGAGCAGGAGTTGATCAAAGCAGGCAACGTTCAGACGCATCTGGTGCTGGAAAAGTCAGAAACCATGATCCGGCTGGATTTTCACATCGTAGGTACCGTCGAACAAACGTGTGACCGTAGCCTCGATGAATATGATGAACCGGTCGACACCCGGCAGACAATGCTGCTGAAGTTTGGCGACCACAACGAAGAGCTGAGTGACGAGATTGAACTCATTGAGCGCAATACGTCAACTATTAATGTAGCCCGCTACATTTTTGAGTTCATAAGTCTGTCGTTGCCTATGAAGCGTCTTCACCCCCGGTTTCGGGATGAAGACGATCAGGACAGCGATGAGCAAAATGGCAAGCTCATTTATAGTTCTGATACCGCAACGAGTAATGACGATGCAGACGACCAGAAGGATGTAGATCCTCGCTGGGCCGCTCTGCGAAAACTGAGTGATAATTAAACGGATAGGGCCTGTAGGCGCTGACCGAAAACTGATAACTGACAACTGTAAACTGATATGGCACACCCCAAACGACGCCACTCCAGCACCCGGCGCGACAAGCGCAGAACGCATTACAAGGCTACGCCTGTAGCGCTTTCAACCGACGCCCAAACCGGCGAAGTTCACGAGCGGCATCATGCCCACGTTTTTGAAGGCAATCTGTTCTACAAAGGACAAATGATCATCGAGAATTACGCGAAAACGGCTTAAATCTCGCCCATTTTTGAAAAGTATTTCGCTGACGTCTTTCCCAAGATGAACGTGAAATACTTTTTTATTGCCTGTCACCTCCCTATTTTTACGCGTATTTAGTAAAAAAAACCAGTTTGACTGGGGGAATTGAACAAACGGAGTCAATGAAAATTGCAGTGGACGCAATGGGTGGCGATTTCGCTCCCGACGCTATTATAGAGGGAGTCTTGATGGCCGCTGCTGAATTGCCGGAAAATGTAGCCATTGTGCTGATTGGCAAGCAGGCTATAATGCAGGAGTTAATCAAGAAATATAACACTGAGGCCGTTGCCAGTATTGAATTGGTAAACGCCGATGATGTTATTGATATGAGTGAGCATCCAACCAAGGCGCTCTCGCAGAAACCCAATTCCAGTATCGGGGTTGGGTTTAAACTTTTGAAAGAAGGTAAAGTTCAGGCGTTTTGCAGCGCCGGTAATACGGGCGCCATGCACGTGGGCGCCTTGTTTAGCATAAAAGCTATTGAAGGCATACTCCGGCCATGTATTGCGGGATTCGTTCCGCAATTGACCGGCGGCTATGCCGTTATGCTCGACATTGGGGCCAACGCCGATTGTAAACCCGAAATGCTTGCTCAATTCGGCCATATTGGGTCTATCTACGCCCAGTCGACATTTAACATCGCCAAACCGCGCGTAGCACTCATGAACATTGGTTCTGAGGAGCAGAAAGGCTCTTTGGTAGCGCAGGCGGCCCATCAGCTTCTGAAAGAAAATCACCGGATTAATTTTATCGGTAATATTGAAGGCGGAGATTTCTTCGGCGGACATGCCGATGTGATAATTACCGACGGTTTTACCGGAAACACGATGTTCAAGCTGGGCGAGTCGTTCTACAAAGTAGCCGCACAACGTGGCATCAGCGACGAGTTTTTAGATAAAACCAACTATGAATCGGTTGGTGGAAGTCCAATTCTGGGGGTTAATGGCAACGTGATTATTGCTCATGGTATCTCATCTCCATTAGCAATTAAAAACATGATTAGTCTGGCTATCCGGCAGGTTGAGTCCGATGCTTACACGAAAATTGCACAGGCACTCAGCTAACTTTGGCAGGCTTCGGTGTATAGCCAGCGGGGTTCCCGGCTGCTTTATTACGAACTGACCACAGATACTGTTTATTGATAATTGTACTATCTCCTATGAGTAAAGCTGCCATAACTGGAATCCACGGCTACGTTCCAGACTACATACTGACCAATGCCGAATTGGAGCGTATGGTAGATACAAATGATGAGTGGATTACCAGCCGAACGGGTATTAAAGAACGGCATATTCTGAAAGGCGAAGGCATGGGGTCGTCGCATATGGGGGCAAAAGCTGTGGCAGGTTTGCTCGAAAAGCTGGCTATCAAACCCGAAGAGGTCGATCTGCTGATCTGTGCGACAACTACGCCCGATTATCTGTTTCCGTGTACGGCAAATCTTATCTGCGACATGGTTGGCATTCGAAACGTGGGCAGCTTCGATATTCAGGCCGCCTGCTCCGGCTTCTTGTATGCCCTCACGGTAGGCTCTCAGTTTATAGAAACCGGGAAATATAAGAAGGTAATCGTTGTTGGCGCCGATAAAATGTCGGCCATCACGGATTATACCGATCGGACAACCTGCGTACTTTTCGGCGATGGTGCCGGGGCTGTTATGCTCGAACCCAACGCCGATGGCTTTGGTATTCTGGATACCCTGATCAAGTCAGACGGTGTGGGTCAAAATCATTTGTTTCAGAAAGCTGGTGGTAGCCGCTACCCGCCCACGCACGAGACCGTCGAAAAACGCCTGCACTACGTGTATCAGGATGGGCCGTCGGTCTTTAAATTTGCCGTGAAAAACATGGCCGATGTGTCCGCCGAAATTATGGAGCGTAACCACCTGTCAGGCAATGATGTAGCCTGGCTGGTACCGCACCAGGCAAACAAACGCATTATCGACGCCACCGCGCATCGAATGGGTATTCAGTCTGATAAGGTGATGATGAATATCCATAAATACGGCAATACGACAGCCGCTACCATTCCGCTCTGCCTGTTCGATTACGAGTCGCAGTTAAATAAAGGCGATAATCTGGTACTGGCAGCGTTTGGCGGGGGCTTCACCTGGGGAGCCGCCTACGTAAAATGGGCGTATTAAACTTAAATGAATAATGAACCGCACGGGCTGCCCCGACTGAGTAGTGCTTACGACTAATACACAAGTAGTGAAGCCACTCGTACTCTCTTATTATTCATTATCTATTAATCATTATCCATTAGAAACCAATGGCAACGACCGCAGATATCCGTAACGGATTGGTTCTTAATTACAACAACGACCTATTTCAAATAACTGAATTTCAGCACGTAAAGCCAGGCAAAGGGGCAGCTTTCGTTCGTACGAAATTGAAAAGCCTGACAACAGGCCGGGTAATTGACAATACCTTCAACTCAGGGGCGACAATTTATCCCGTTCGTGTGGAGCGTCGGAAATTCCAATACCTTTACAAAGACGAAGCCGGGTTTAACTTTATGGACCAGGAATCGTTTGATCAGATTAACCTCGACGAAAAACTCGTGGACGGTGCGGATCTGATGAAAGAAGGTCAGGAAGTTGAAATTTTGATCAATGCAGACAGCGATACACCGCTTTCGTGCGAGTTGCCTCCATTTGTTGAACTGGAAGTAACCTACGCTGAGCCGGGTATTAAAGGTGATACCGCTAATAGCCCTAAAAAGCGGGTTGAAGTAGAGTCGGGAGCTAAAATCATGGTGCCCCTCTTTATTGAATCTGGTCAGAAAATCCGCGTTGATACCCGTACCCGAGATTACGTAGAACGAGTGAAATAACCGAGGAGTCAGGAGCGAGAAGCGAGGAGTGAGAAGACACGATGTCTGGCTCTGCTCCTCACTCCTCACTCCTCGCTTCTCACTCCTGAACTATGAGCACACAAGACATACAGCAACTTATCGACTTCATCTCGCAATCTGGTTTAGACGAGGTTAACATCGAAACCACTGACCTGAAAATCAGCGTCAAGCGTTATGGTTCCGGCGCACCAGTAGCCGCAGCGCCAGCCGCATCAGTAGCCGTAGCACCGGCCCCTGTACAACAGGCAGTAGCTACTCCGGCGGCACCCGTTGCCACGCCCGTTGCTCCTAAAGCGGATACCTCGAACTACATCACGATCAAGTCACCAATGATTGGTACATTCTACCGGTCGGCCAGCCCCGAGTCGCCGATGTTCGTTGAAGTTGGCGATACCGTGAGTGAGGGCAAAGTGGTTTGTATCATTGAAGCCATGAAACTGTTCAACGAAATCGAGTCGGAAGTTTCGGGCCGCATCGTGAAAATTCTCGTTGAGAACGCCACGCCAGTCGAATACGACCAGCCGCTGTTTTTGGTAGAACCCATCTAATTTAATTAGTGAATGAGTGAATGATTGAATGAGTGAATGAATAGTTGATTTAGAATTATTCATTCACTCATTCAATCATTCGCTCATTCACCATTTATATCATGTTCAAGAAAATTTTAATTGCCAATCGGGGAGAGATCGCGTTGCGGATTATCCGCACGTGTCGTGAAATGGGTATTAAAACGGTAGCCGTCTATTCGACTGCCGACCGCGATAGCCTGCACGTACGTTTCGCCGATGAGGCCGTTTGCATTGGTCCGCCCATCAGCAAACAATCATATCTAAGTATTCCCAGTATCATTTCGGCGGCCGAAGTAACCGGTGCCGACGCCATTCACCCCGGCTACGGGTTCCTCTCCGAAAACGCTGAATTTTCCCAGATCTGCGCCGACTACGGTATCAAATTCATTGGTGCTACGGCCGAGCAGATCAATGGTATGGGCGATAAATCGACGGCCAAAGCCACGATGAAAGCCGCCGGCGTTCCGGTTATTCCCGGTTCTGACGGTTTGCTGGAGTCGGTGGAGCAGGGTAAGAGATTATCCACCGAAATGGGCTATCCGGTTATCGTAAAAGCAACTGCCGGTGGTGGTGGACGTGGTATGCGGATCGTTCGGTCGGAAGATGAATTCGAAAAAGCCTGGAACGACGCCCGTACCGAAGCTGGAGCGGCTTTTGGCAACGATGGTCTGTATCTGGAAAAATTCGTTGAAGAGCCCCGCCACATCGAGATTCAGATCGTTGGCGACCAGTACGGTAAAGTGTGCCACCTGTCGGAGCGGGATTGTTCCATCCAGCGTCGGCACCAGAAGCTGATTGAGGAGACGCCCTCGCCGGTTGTATCGCCCGAACTTCGGGAGAAGATGGGTGCTGCAGCTATCAAGGGAGCGCAGGCCATCGGCTATGAAGGAGCCGGAACGGTCGAGTTCCTGGTCGATAAGCACGGGGATTTCTACTTCATGGAGATGAATACCCGGATTCAGGTGGAGCATCCGATTACTGAAGAGGTAACGGATTTCGACCTGATTAAAGAGCAGATCAAAGTAGCCGCCGGGGCTGAAATTTCGGGCCGTAATTACACCCCGAAACTGTTCGCCATGGAGTGCCGGATCAACGCAGAAGACCCTGCCAACGGATTCCGGCCATCGCCCGGCAAAATCACGAACCTGCACTTCCCCGGTGGGCACGGTGTTCGGATCGATAGCCACGTGTACAGCGGCTACACCATTCCACCCAATTACGACTCCATGATTGCCAAGCTGATCGTGTCGGGTCAATCGCGGGAAGAGGTAATTACGCGGATGAAGCGGGCGTTGCAGGAGTTTGTGATCGAAGGCATCAAAACCACGATACCGTTCCACATCCGACTGATGGACGATCCTAAATTTCAGTCCGGTCAGTTTACAACCGCCTTCCTGGAAACATTCGATTTCAGTAAGATATAGTAGCTTGTAAGATTCACGGCTACAGACTATACATTAGAAAAAACGGGGTGTCTTGCTTTAGTGACAAGACACCCCGTTTTTTTGTACTTACTGCATGAATCACCTCGCTACGGCCGATTACATCGTTTTCTTCGTTTACTTCATTATTGTTGTTGGGTATGGTTACTGGGTCTATCGGCGCAAACGCCAAGCCCAGATGAACACGACCGACTTTTTTCTGGCCGAAGGGTCATTGACCTGGTGGGCCATTGGAGCGTCCCTGATCGCGTCAAATATTTCAGCCGAGCACTTTATTGGCATGGCGGGTTCCGGATTTGCTATGGGCCTGGCCATATCGTCCTACGAATGGTTTGCTGCTGCTACGCTGATTATCGTTGCCGTATTTTTTATCCCGATCTACCTCCGGAATCATATTTATACCATGCCGCAGTTTCTGGCGCAGCGGTATAGCGATACCGTTAGTACCATTCTGGCGGTGTTCTGGCTGGTAGTTTATGTGTTGGTGAATCTTACCTCCATTCTGTACCTCGGTGCTATTGCCATCGAATCGCTGGTGGGTATTTCGTTTACGACCTGCACCATTGGACTGGCTCTATTCGCTATTTTTATCACACTGGGCGGCATGAAGGTGATTGGCTATACCGATGTCATTCAGGTGGTTGTGCTGATCTTCGGCGGTCTGGTCGTCACCTATCTGGCTTTGCAGCTGGTGGCGCAGGAGTCGGGTATCTCGGGCGTCTGGACAGGTTTAGTTACTATAAAGGAGCAGGCCGATAGCCATTTTCATATGTTTTTCCCGAAAGGGCATCCCCATTATGAGGTTTTACCTGGTATGGCCTTGGTTACGGGAGGTATGTGGATCAATAACCTATCGTACTGGGGCTGTAACCAGTACATCGTTCAACGGGCGCTGGGGGCTGATCTGAAGACGGCCCGTTCCGGGATTCTGTTTGCCGCTTTCCTGAAACTCTTTATCCCGGTTATTGTGGTTATCCCCGGTATCGCTGCCTTTGTCTTGTACCAGAGTGGTCCCTTTCATGATGCCATGACCGATGCATCGGGCGTTGTGAAGCCCGACCATGCGTATCCGGTGTTAATGAATCTGTTACCAATCGGTATGAAAGGGCTAGCTTTTGCGGCTCTGACGGCGGCTGTCGTGGCCTCACTAGCGGGCAAGTGCAACTCGATCTCGACGATCTTTACGCTCGATCTCTATAAGAAGTACATCGACAAAACAGCTTCGGAGCAGAAGCTGGTCAACGTGGGGCGATGGGCTATTGTGGCGTCGTTTGCTGTGGCCATTTTGCTGGCTCCCATGCTGCGGTCGCTCGATCAGGTGTACCAGTACATTCAGGAATACACCAACTTCATTACGCCGGGCGTATTTGCCATTTTCCTGCTGGGCTTTTTCTGGAAACGGGCTACGAACCGGGCCGCTATGACGGTGGCCATCCTGACCATCCCCTTCTCGACGCTGCTTAAATTCTGGCCGGAAGTAATGGGTATGTTCGATGTACAGGTGGACACCATTCCCTTTTTGCACCGGACAACGATTGTGTTCTGCATCGATATTGTCCTGATGGTCGTCGTGTCGCTCACCGACCCGGCCGGGTATAAAACCGGCAAAAGCGTTATCGTAGACAAGCAGATGTTCCGGGTAACACCGTCATTCATCATCGGATCGGTTGGGATTCTGGCTATTCTGGCGGTTCTGTACACCAAGTTCTGGTAAGGCCCATGAAACTGGTTTTGCTAGCAGGATTGCTCTATATAAGCCTACCTACGATGGCGCAAGTGCCTAAGCGACTCGACTCTGTTATGCGGTCAATGAACGCACCGACTGAGCCGGGAGCCGTCCTGCTGGTACGGGTAAATGGAAAAACGATCTGTAGAAACGGTTATGGGCTGGCAAACGCCAAGACTAAGGCGCTTATTACGCCCGAAACCAACTTCAGGATGGCCTCTATTTCCAAACAGTTTACGGCCATGAGCATTTTATTGCTGGAAAAAGATGGAAAGCTATCGGTCGATGATCCATTAACCCGTTTCTTCCCGGAATTTAACCTGCAGGTAGGAAAGAAAGTACGAATTCGCCACTTGCTAACGCACACATCAGGCATTCTCGACTACGAAGCGGTGATGAACCCACAACAACGGGAACAACTGCTGGATATCGACGTGCTGACGCTGATCAAAAATCGGGATTCGCTCTATTTCGAGCCGGGTACGCAGTTTCGGTACAGTAATTCGGCTTACTGTCTGCTGGCGCTGGTCATTGAAAAGGCCTCCGGGCAGTCGTTTGCGTCATTCATTAAACAGCGGATTTTTCAGCCCCTGCAAATGAATCAGTCGACGGTTTATGAAGCCGGAAGACCGATCAGAAGCCGGGCGATGGGTTACCGGAAAGAGGGTGGAAAATTCGTTTTCTCAGATCAAAGTGTCACAAGTGCAACCAAGGGAGATGGGGGCGTGTATACGTCCCTCACCGACTATAAAAAATGGATGGATGCGCTTGAAACCAACAAACTGCTTGATCTGAAAGCCGCACTGGCACGAACGGGCAAGGCGATTCCACAAACGGGCGATAGCTTTTACGGAGCTGGGTGGTTTTACCGGCAGCCCGAAAATCCAATGCTGTTTCACTCCGGGAGTACCTGTGGCTTCAACAATTACGTTGTGAGTATACCCTCGGAACGGTTTTTGATGGTTTGTTTTTCAAACAAAGCGAATAACAAACCGAATGCATTGGCCATTATAAATATACTGGCCGAGTCCGGTTATGCGAAGCTGGCCGATATACTGGCTTTGGATGATCTGACACAGTAATAAATTTCGACATAACTTTTGTTCTATGTTGCTGGTTGACAGCAATAAACTTTTAAATTTGCTCCCTTAACTATTCTTGGACATGATCAGCGAAACTGCCCCTCTTGCCAGCCTCGATCAGTGGGAAGACGACATCCTCAGTCGCTACCCCGAGCCTGAACACAAATCGAAAGAAGATTACCGGAATTATGACTCGCCTGAGCGGGATACCGTACGGGAGTTTTACCGGTTAAATCACACCTACCAGACCTACGATTTTGTGCGGGAGAAGGAGCGCGAGTTTCTGAAGTTCGATAAAAAAGAACTGCCGGTTTGGGGCGCTATGGAGTTTTTGAACACCCTTGTCGACGATTCCGACCCCGACACTGACCTTGACCAGCTTCAGCACCTGCTCCAAACCGCCGAAGCCATCCGCGCCGACGGTCACCCCGATTGGTTCGTCCTGACGGGCTTTGTACACGACATGGGCAAAGTGCTCTGCCTGTTCGGAGAACCCCAGTGGGCCGTGGTAGGGGATACCTTCCCGGTGGGTTGCCAGCACTCCGACAAGATCGTTTATCCCGAATACTTCGCCAACAATCCCGATTCACGGGATGAGCGGTACAATACGAAATATGGCGTGTATGAGCCAAACTGTGGCCTTCGCAACGTGCATATGTCATGGGGGCACGATGAGTACCTGTACCAGATCATGAAAGACTATATGCCCGAACCGGCTCTGTACATGATGCGGTACCACTCGTTCTATTCGCAGCACCGCGAGGAGTCATACAATCACCTGATGGATGAGCACGACCATGAGATGTTCAAGTGGGTACGGAAATTCAATCCATACGATTTGTATTCAAAAAGTCCGAAACCACCAGTCGTGAGCGAATTGAAACCTTATTATGAAGATTTAATAGCTAAGTATTTGCCAGCAACGCTGAAGTTGTAACCACTTCTTTTTTATAGTTGTACAAAGAAGACTGGCACCGTAAAACAAGGCTGTATGTACCTGGAGATCGCATTGAGCAGGTTGAGAAACAAAACAAGATGACCGCTCATTCGGTGGCTGACCTTACGGTTGATGTACGCGCTATTCGCCGGGATGTTAAACAAGTCAATGCCCGACTTGATAATCCAGAAGCGGATGTGAGCATCCTCAAGCAGGATGTAATGATCCTGAAGCAGGACGTGAGTGAACTCAAACAGGACGTAGGTACTATTAAGCAAACCTTACAACTGGTCTTGGCTTATTTGCACGAAAAGCTACCGTAAATAAGCCGCTACGATGTAATTTGAAGGCACAACGCGTACAAAGCTAATTTGTAGGCGTTGTGCCTTTTGGTTTAACTCCCCGCCAATGCTTCTCTTTTTCATAACCCTGTATTTACTCTCCAACGTAGCCGTCGGTGCGTGGGCCGCCCGGCGGGTAACTACTTCTCAGGATTTTGTTCTGGCCGGACGGCGATTACCGTTGTTACTGGCCGCTTCTGTAACCTTTGCTACCTGGTTCGGTTCGGAGACCATTATGGGAGCGCCCGCTATGTTTGTGGAGGGGGGCTTTCTGGCGGTTATCGAAGAACCGTTCGGTTCTGCGTTGTGCCTGTTTCTGGTTGGTGCCTTCTTTGCCCGGCCTCTCTACCGGCTCAATATCACGACCTTCTGTGACTATTTCCGCATCCGATTCGGGCGGTCGGCGGAGTTGTTATCGGCCATTATGGTCATTCCCTCTTACTTTAGCTGGATTTCAGCGCAGTTGGTTGCCATTGGTATCGTACTGAGTGTGGTGACCGACATTCCGCGTGAGTACTGCATTGTTGGCAGCGCGGCAATTGTTATGGCCTACACCCTGCTGGGAGGCATGTGGTCTATTTCGATTACTGATTTTTTTCATAACCTTATTATCATTCTGGCCTTAGCCGTGCTGGGCGTTATGCTCTGGAATGAAGTCGGCGGTTGGGAAACGATCGAGAAACGAACACCGGCGGGATTCTTCCGTTTTCTGCCTCAGTCAACGACAAAAGACTGGCTGGCTTATGGAGCGGCCTGGATAACCATAGGTCTGGGGTCCATTCCGCAGCAGGACGTTTTCCAGCGCGTGATGGCCGCCAAAACGGAAAAAACGGCAGTTCGGGCGTCTTTTCTGGCTTCGGGCATGTATCTTACTATTGCCATGCTGCCGTTATTTATTGCTCTAAGTGCCAAACTGCTCCACCCTGATTTGCCGAAAGATAACCAGCTCATTATTCCGAACATGGTCATGCGACATGGTAGCTTACCATTACAGGTGTTGTTCTTTGGGGCCGTAACCTCCGCTATTCTGAGCGTTTCGAGTGGGGCTATTCTGGCCCCGGCAACGGTTTTTGGGGAAAATGTGATGAAGTTTTTCCGACCGGATATCAGCGATAAAGCCTTGTTACAGACGATTCGATGGGCGGTCGTTGTCATCACCGTGATCTGTGTAGGCATGAGTACCACCCGCGATACGAACATCTTCGATCTGGTGGGCGAGTCGTCGGCGTTTAGTCTGGTGTCTTTGTTCGTGCCGTTGGCGGCTGGTATCTACTGGAAAGAGGCCAATTTAACGGGTTGCTTGTATTCGATGCTCGTTGGCTTTGGGGTGTGGTTGACCTGCCTTTGGTTGGATACATGGTATTCGCCCATGCTCTGGGGATTGCTGGCTAGTACAGTCGCTATGATCGTTGGGAGTTTGCTGGGCAGGTCTTCAGGCAGGACGAATTAAGTGTCTTGCCAATAAAAAACAGTTGATGGATACAGTAAAATCAGCTTTCTCAATAGCGGCAATCAGGTTTTAGGACAGACCGGTAATAGATATTTGTATAGGCCAGCACTCAACGGGAAGCGTATGGCGCTTCTTCTAGATGGCAAACTTTATAGTATCTCTAACCAAATCCTATCGTCATGAAACCACTATTGATCACACTACTATTGCTGGCATTTACAACAATTTCACTTTCTGCCTCAGCACAAAACTACAAGCACATTACGCCCGGTGGGGAAATAAAAGACGAACACGGAGCAACCATCGGCAGTATTACCAAAGACCAGATCATTCTTGACAATAAAGGGAAGAAAATCGCCTTTGTCGATACGCAGGGTAATCTTGTTGATGCCAAGACCAATAAAAAGCTGGGGCGTATGGGTAAGGATGGAAAGAATTACTACGATGCGCAGGGCGAAATTGAGTTTAAACTAAAAGAGAACGGTAGTACCTGTGACGTGTATGACGCCAAAGGCAAAAAGATAGGTAATGTCCATAGCAGCATGAAAGGGGCGGCCTGTGCGCTGGCCTGCTTCGAAGAAAGCCACCGAAAAAAAGCGAAATAGGACAGGAGATGAATTTGAAAACGATCGTTTCTCTGGATGTTCCGCAATAAACAAAGGTCATTTGTTTATTGCGGAACATCCAGCAACCGCCGGTGATAGTTAATCTGCCCCAAATGATAACCGAGATGTGTAGCCAGATGCACCAGAAAATAACCTGTCGATGTCGGCTTGTCAAATACTAGTAAGGGATATTCGTCCTCAAGTTGACTATCGGTGACGGTGTCTAGCGCATTACCGACCACAAGAATGGTTTCGTCTACTTTCTCCAGGAGTTCGGCTTTGGGAATGTCTTTCAGCGAAAATTCCAGATCCCGATGCCGAACGTAGCCTGTTTTACCGAGTTCGGCTCCCAAGTAGGTGTTCAGATTACCAATTAAGTGAAGGCAGAGGTTGCCCGCTGAGTTAGCGATACCGTGTTCAATCTGCCAAAGTGTTTCTTCACGTTTATACGCGGCTATTTCGTTCCGTAGACGGGTTAGATCACGATGAAACAAGACCTTCAACGTTTGAGTGAGCATGTGTTTCGGTAGGTTGCTTATATAAAACGGACTTCGGCGGTTGCTGCCTTATTCGAAATACTCCTGCTCAATCCGTCCAACGTAGCCAAGATAAGTGGCGCTGCTGAACCAGGGCTGGAGCCGGGCCCCAATGTTCGGATAGAGATTAAACTTGTCTAGCTCCGCTACGGGTAACCAGACCAGGTCAAGCGCAGTAGTTTCGTCGGGGTTTAGCGTAGGCTCCCCTTTGATATTACGAGCGGCAAAGACTACATGCAGTACATCGTCGTTACGCTCTGTCAACAGCATTTCGCCCGCCAGAATCATCTCACCTATATCGACCGAAACACCCAGTTCCTCCCGAATTTCTCGAATAACCGTTTCCGTCAGAATTTCACCCCGGTCGGGGTTGCCGCCGGGTAAGGCGTAAACATCCTGCCCGCCGTACGAATAGCGCATGAACAAGACTTGGGGCTGGCCATCAACTTGATGCCAGATGAGAGCAGACGGACGAACTTTCATAACAGCAGGCGATAAAATCAGTAAATCCCTGCCAAATTAACAATCGCAGGAGTAATTACCATAGCCGGGGTAACGGGGCGACAAATTACCCGAAACACTTACCACACGGGCCAGCGGTATAACATCGCCAGTCGCTAACTCCAGCGATTCAGCACCATTTTCGGCCAGGAGCTGCTTGATCGTCGCATCGGCTTTGATAAACTCATTCAGGTCTGTCAGATACTCAAGCCGCACAAATTTGCCGGGAATAATAGCAGCCCTGAAGGCCGTTTCATCGGCAGTAAAATCGGAATTAATCAGGTTCGTTTCCATGTCAATAGAACAAACCCCATAAACGAAACGTGCCCCGATTAAAGCCGGGGCACCTTCGTGTTCTTGCCATGTTTGACGTCAGCATGACAAAGGAAAAATTAATAGCCTGCCGTTTCCAACTGCTTCTGAAATTCGCGCAGAATAGTCTCTTTCATGGCGATTTTTCGCTTCTGGGTATTGATCTTATTAAGGATCTGCTTGTCTTCGTCCTTGTTCGGGTCGAGACCATCGGCGTCCTGTAAAGCAAACTGAAGGTCGTTTTTCTCCCGCTTGACCAGGTATTCCATCTCCCGAATCTTCGTCCGAATCTGTTCCGACTGGCTTTTAAGTTCAAACGCTGGGTATTTACGGGTCAATACCCGGCCCAGATAACTCAATTCGAAAATCTTGTCGCAGGCTGCCCGGAAGCGTTCGTTAACAACTTTATCCTGAAGCTTAAACGGCACCCGGATTTCCTTCCAGCTATTGAGCAGCACTTTAGCCCGTTCGGCAGCGGCAAAAATATCCGACTGTTTCGAGAGCTTTTCCGCTTCGTCGGCCATTTTCATCTGTTGCTCGATGCGAGGGTCGATCTTCGGTACGATTACAATGCCTTTCGCGTCGTTATATTTTGCGTAGAACATGGTCGTTGCCTTCTTGAACTGCTTGTAGAGTTTGCCGCTCTTTTTGATGGGCACCTCACCAACCTGTTTCCAGGCATTGTTCAGTTTGCGTACTTCCTGAAAAGCCGCATCCAGATCGCCCAGCCGGTTGGCCCGGAAAGCGAGTCGAATCAGCTCATCATATTTTTCCAGCCGCTCCTGAATAACCTTGTTCTGTTCGTTGAAGAACTCACGTCGGCGGGTAAAGAAGCCATCCAGGAGTTCCTGAAACCGGCCTTCCACTTCAGCCTCTGTCGCTTTGTCGACAGGCCCTGTTTTGATCCACTTTACTTTAATCTCCTGAAGGGCATCGGCTGTGTTACGCCAGTCAGTACTATCGGCTAGAGCTTCAGCTTCGGCGATCAGTGCTCGTTTTATTTCAAGGTTTTTCAGCTGATTGACCGTAATAAGGTCAGCCAGCAGTTTTTCCTGCTCATCCAGGCGCTCGAGGAGGGGAGGGAAATCGCCCAGTGCGTCAAAACCGAGGAGCTTCTTGCGAAGCTGAACCAGTTTTGTCAGATAAGAGCCTTTGTTCTGAGCCTCTTCAATATCTTTTTCTAACTGGCTGACTTTATTCTCAGCGATGATGAAGCGATTCTTGAAATAATCGAGCGCTTCCTGCTCGGTGCGTTTGACTTCGCCAATCTGGCGGTCTTCGTAATTCAGGTAGCCTTTCAAAAATACCTTTCCGTCTTTGACGTAACCGTATTCATCTACCAGTGAAGCGTTTTCCATTACTGTGCTTGGTTAAGGCTGCGCTGTGGGTTAAATTTGAGGATTAATGCTAACCGCAAATCTATCAGAAATTAATGAGCCAGGAAACCATAATTTTCTCTATGGCAGGCGTGAGTAAAAATATTCCGCCTAACCGACAAATCCTAAAGAACATATACCTTTCCTTCTTTTACGGTGCTAAAATTGGTGTTTTAGGGCTTAACGGTTCTGGCAAATCTACTTTATTACGCATCATTGCCGGTATCGATAAAAATTATACCGGCGAAGTCGTTTTCTCGCCCGGCTACTCGGTGGGTATGCTGGAGCAGGAGCCCCAGTTTACGCCCGGACGGACAGTTCGTGAAATTGTTGAAGAGGGCGTTCAGGAAGTAGTTAATCTGTTAAAAGAATTCGACGAGATCAATGAAGCCTTTGGTGACCCCGATGCCGACTTCGATAAACTGATTGCCCGGCAGGGTGAGGTGCAGGAAAAAATCGACCATTTCAACGGCTGGGAACTCGACCAGAAACTGGAACGAGCTATGGATGCCCTGCGCTGCCCCCCGCCCGACGCGCTGATCGACAACCTATCGGGTGGTGAAAAACGGCGGGTGGCGCTTTGCCGTCTGCTGCTTCAACAACCCGATGTTCTGCTGCTCGATGAACCGACCAACCACCTCGATGCAGAATCCGTATTGTGGCTCGAAGAACACCTGCGGTTATATTCGGGAACGGTTATTGCCGTAACCCACGATCGCTATTTCCTCGACAACGTGGCGGGCTGGATTCTCGAACTCGACCGGGGCGAAGGTATCCCCTGGAAAGGCAATTACTCATCCTGGCTGGAGCAGAAGCAAAATCGTCTGGCTAAAGAAGAAAAGACCGAGTCGAAGCGGCAAAAAACGCTTCAACGCGAGTTGGAATGGGTTAAAATGGCTCCCAAAGCCAGGCAGGCAAAATCGAAAGCTCGCCTGGGCGCTTACGAAAAACTCCTTAACGAAGACGCTAAACAGCGCGACGATAAGCTCGAAATTTTTATTCCGGCCGGACCCCGACTAGGGGCGAAAGTTATCGAAGCGGAAGACGTAGCAAAAGCGTTCGGCGACCGGCTTTTGTTTGAACATCTGGGCTTTCGGCTGCCACAGGGCGGCATTGTAGGAATCATTGGTCCCAACGGAGCGGGTAAAACTACGCTCTTCAAATTGATTACCGGTCGTGAAAAGCCCGATGCGGGTACGTTTGATGTAGGCGATACGGTAAAAGTGGCCTACGTCGACCAGGAGCACGACGGCCTTGATCCAAACAAAACCGTTTTTGAGACAATTTCGGGCGGGAATGAGTGGATTATGATGGGCGGAAAGCAATCGAACGCCCGCGCATACGTGAGCCGGTTCAACTTTGCCGGATCGGATCAGGAAAAGAAGATAGGCATGTTGTCGGGTGGTGAGCGTAACCGCGTTCATCTGGCCATGATCCTGAAAGAAGGCGCCAACCTGCTGCTGCTGGATGAGCCCACTAACGATCTGGATGTAAATACTCTTCGGGCTCTTGAAGAAGGCCTGGAAAACTTTGCCGGATGCGCCGTCGTCATCAGCCACGACCGTTGGTTTCTGGACCGTATTGCTACACACATTCTGGCTTTCGAAGGCGACTCACAGGTTTACTGGTTTGAAGGCAACTTCTCGGAATATGAAGAAAACCGACGTAAACGATTAGGTACCGAAGCTACCCCAACCCGCATTAAGTATAAGAAACTGGCGTAGAGCATAATAAAAGAGGGCAGGTATTGATACCTGCCCTCTTTTATTATTACTGACAATTAAAACTTTGGACACGGGAGCTTCTTGCTGCGCCGTTTGACCCCACCCCGGCGCGCTTCCGGTTTGTCGAACACATACGAGAGGGATAACTCGTGTGACCCTCCGCTGTTGCCGAGCGTAGAAATGGTAATATCGTAGCTGTAGCCAATAGAAAATTTTTCCATGCGCCAGCCGATCAGTGCAGCAACGGCATCGTGGTTGTTCAGTGTTTGATTGTACTTCTTAAAGGGAATGCCCCGATAATACGCACCCAAGGTTAGGGGTGAGTACGTCAGGTAAGCACCTATGTCTAACTGGTCATATTTACCCTGATGCTTGTACATCACTACGGGCGAGAAGCTGATCTCGCGGTCCTCTTCGTCGGCCAGGCCCGTAAAGCCGCCCAACGGAATGCGTAACCCGGCCTGAATGCTGGTCTTCATCGGTAATCGCTCCTGATCTCCGGCAAAAAATCCCTGTTCGGGCCGGTTGATATGGTGAGCTGCTGCCCCAATCCAGAACCAGTCGGAGTAGAAAAGGCCGCCGGTCGAAAAGTCCATGTACTTTTTGGTGGGTAATCCTCCCTGTAAGGTTGGGTCGCCGGAGATGCTGCCCGTAATGAAACCCCGGTCGGTAAATTGGTCGCCCGTTGTCAGGCCAAAGTAGTTGATACTTCGGTTTACGTAAGAGCCCTGTAAGCCAAGACGCACAAACGCCGATTCGCTTACCTGAAACTGGTAAGCATATTGCAACCCTATATCTGTAGATTGAATCCTTCCCTGTCCCTGGTTATCGCTTTGAATTAGTAACCCCACACCACTGTTGTACTTTTCGATGAAGTGATCTACACCAACCATCGTTGTCACGTAATTTGTAATGGCCGGCCACTGGTTGCGGTAGTTAGCCGTTATGCGTGGCGCCAGTGCCGAGCCGGCAAATGCCGGGTTCAAATACAGCGGAGCTGCATAAAATTGAGTGAACTGAGGGTCCTGAGCAAAGGCAAGTCGGCTTAGGGTCAGCATCAAAATTGTTAGTATAAATCTGTTAAACATAATGGCTAGAGCAAGGCAAAGACTGGGCCAATAATATTGTTGCAACGTTCGTAACGTAAACGAAGTATTTAGCAGCACAACAACCTCTAAAATTAGTTGGATTTTAGGCGCTTTTGTGGCTGTTGTTAGATAAAATTTTAACGGGACAATGTCGTTTATACTAACGTAATGCCCCTGTTGTTGTTATGTTGAGTATCGAATTTGCGCGGGCGGGCTTCATTCAACGTTTTTCATGTCAATCTTTAATAAGCATATTCGGGTAGTTGGGCTATGGGCTGTGCTGTTTCTGCTGGCCGGGTCAACCGTAGCCTGGGCACAAACAGGTATCAAGGTCAGTGGTAAGTTTTGCATACCGGATCAGGAATGCAAGGCTGATTCGATTACATTTACAGATAGCGTGCTGACGGGTGTAACAAACCGTGCCTGGGACTTTGGAGATGGAACTACGGTCACAAAACAACGGGATTCGACCGCAAAACACGTTTATCAACGGCCTGGCGCATACACTGTCAGATTAACTCGAACAGTGAACGGCGTATCCATAACGTCAACAAGAGATATTAACATTGGCAATCGGCCACAACCATTTGCCAACTGGCGAACGGATACCACTATCTGTAAAGGCGAGGTCATTACGCTAGACCCGTATGCCGGAGGGCCGCCACAGTCGGGCCTACGATTTATATGGTATCCAAAAGGAGATACGACCCAGAGTATACAGGTCGATAGCTCAGGCTGTTACTCTGTTGAGGTTATGAACTCCCTTGGGTGTACCTATCAGGATCGTATCAACGTCGATGTTTGTGGTGAGAAGAAAGAATCGCAGGGTGTAAAGTGGTATTTCGGGCAAAACGCCGGTCTGGATTTTAGTGGCGGGGGCTCGCCACAGCCCATTACGGATGGTAAACTGAATACCATTGAGGGATCGTCGTCCATTGCCAATACCAAGGGCATACTGCTGTTCTATTCTGATGGGATCACCATTTATGACAAAGATGGTAAGCCTATGAAATCCCTGGTGCCAGGCGATACGTTAGCTACTCAAGTGCCATTAGGCGGGAACAAAAACTCAACCCAGTCGGCGTTGATCGTCCCCAAACCAACGTGCCGGGGCTGCGAATACCTGTATTACGTGTATACAACCTCCGAAATTCGTGGGAAAAAGACGCTGACGTATAGTGTAGTCGATATGCGTCAGGATGGAGGGAAAGGAGCTATCGTTGAAAAAAATATTCCGCTCTCCGGACAGAGTACCGAGCAATCGGCATCAGTAGCGAATACCCGCGATTCAACGTACTGGGTTATTACGCGGAAATACGGAACCAACCAGTTCGAAGTTCGCCATCTGACTCGTGGTGATAATGTCGACCCCATAACCTATACCGGCGGTCAGGTTATTGATTCGCTGGCCAATGCCGAAGGGTATATTAAAATTGGTCCGGCCGATACTACCGGTGGAAACAATGGTAACCGGCCCATGGCGGTCGTTATTCCAGGTCCACCCAAGAACTCCATTGACCTTTATACGTTTAACGATTCTACAGGGGTTTTAAAATTTGACCGAACGATCGACATTGGCCCGGCCCCCCCAAAAGCGTATGGGGTAGAGTTTTCGCCAGATGGAAAAAGCTTATATGTGAGTATGCTGGCCGATACCAACGCCGATGGTAGCCAGAAGGGAGCTTCTTATATTCTGAAATATGATTTGAACCAGCGGGATTCTCTGTTGACACGCTCAAAAACGGTTGTCGACAGCAGTACCACACGACAATACGGTTCGCTTCAGATCGGACCTGATGGTCGGATTTATGTAGCTATACAAGGCAGTAAATCGTTGGGTACCATCGAAAATCCAAACGGTGGCTTGCTCGACAGTCTGATCTTTAACCCGTCGGGGCAATCGTTGGGTGGGCAGACCAGTCAGTTAGGTTTGCCAAACCTGGTGGCTAACTTTAACGACCAATCCAGCGGACCGGGGCTTACTTATAGCGACACCTGTGTAAACGCACCAACTGTTTTCCAGATAAGTCCTAACTGCCCCAAGCTGAAAGAGGCATATACCCTGGATTTCGGTGATGGTAGCCGACCAACGTCAACTACATCAACGCAACCAATCACCCACGCCTACAAGACGCCCGGCCAGTATTACGTTAGCTTACAGATTCTGACAAGAACCAGCACCGGAGCAATCTGTAAGGACACGCTTATCAGAGATACCCTGACTATTCTGGAAACCCCACCCGATATAAAGCTGGGGGCCGATACGGCTATTTGTAATAAACAAGGTATAACCCTCGACATAAAAGTACAGGCGAAGGTATACGTCTGGGTGGTTAACGGGGCCGTTGTGAGTAGGCAACGGACCCTGACGCTCACCAGACCCGGCTATTACTTTGCGGTTGGTCTAGCAGCCAATGGCGAGTGCTTTAAAAGTGATACCATTGAAGTACAGATAAAACCGGTACCCTCGCTCGATCTGGGGCCAGATACTCTTTTCTGTTATCGATCGAAGGTCGACGTTACCGTGCCCCAGAAAACCTGGACACAGTTTCAGTGGAGCAACGGTGCCAGTACACAGACCATTTCGGTGAGTACATCCGGCGTCTATTCCGTAACGGCGCAATCGACCGTTAATGGAACGACCTGCGTCAACTCAGACACGATTCGGGTTACGGAGTTGCCCAAAATCATGGTACGGGCGGCTCTAACGGGACCAACAGCCTGTACGTCGACCGATGGCTCTATCGTTCTCACACCTACCCCGGCGGGCAATTACCAGTATGTCTGGACGGGTGTAGACGGTGCTACACTTAAGGATAGTTCGAGGCAACAGGCGAATCTGGCCGAAGGCGGTTACAAGGTGAATGTGACAGATACCCTGCACGAGTGTAAAATCGACACGGCCTTTGTGCTGAAATCACCGGCCAACCAGTTGCAGCTTACACCCAGAGTGAGAGATGCGCTCTGTGCCGTACCTAATAGCGGGACCATTACCCTGACCGTGACGGGAGGCACTCCGGCGACCTATGCCTGGCTGGACGCAACAAACAAAGTCGTATCCACGACGGCTGTATTTGGAGAAGCTGCGCCGGGGTTGTACACGGTGCAGGTGGTCGACACCAAGGGTTGTAAAGCCCTCGAAGACAGCATAAAGGTAGGTCTGGATAGTACAGGCTTCGCCCGGCTGGGGCCTGATACCCTTAAGTGTAACGGCCTCGCCGTAGCCCTTGTGCCCCTTATCGGCGATATACCCGGCAATGTGTATCAATGGAGTACAGGAGCTAGTACGCCAAGCATTTCTGTAACGCAGCCCGGTTCGTATAGTCTCGTGTTGCGAAACACACTAAATGGCTGCGTGGGCCGAAGCAGTGTTCGGGTGGGCGACCGGCCACCACCGGCGTTCTCGTACACTCAGAAGGCGGCTCTGTGTGAGGGAGATCGGGAAACAACCACACTCTCTGCCAGTGGAGCTGCCGGACTATCGTATTTGTGGGTAGGGCGCAATGACACAACCAAAACCATAACGGTTCAGCGGGCGGGCGACTACCCCATTCGGGTTACCGATCCCCTGGGGTGTACAGCTACGGCGGTTGCTAAAGTTCTGAACCTGTGCGAGCCGCGCGTTAATGTGCCGGATGCGTTTACACCGAATAGCGATGGTATGAACGACCTGCTCCAGGTATTTACGGCCTACATTACAGACTACGAATTCCGGATATACAACCGTTGGGGCGAAGTTATATTTTCCAGTAACAATCCCGAGCAAAAATGGGATGGTACCTATAAAGGCAGTACCTATCCATCCATGATTTATCCGTATGTTGTCATCTATAAAAGCGAGTTCTTCCCCGAACGAGACAGGGTTGTAAAGCGAGGTTCCGTACTACTGATTCGCTAGTAAATCTGGCTGTTTTTTCGTAAATTTGAGGTAAACGACCCGGCAAAATCTGCCCGTTTCAGGGCACTTATTGAACAGGGTTTGTCCCAATCAAAACCATGCGAAACGACTTTTTGAAAGGTTCAGCCGACGGGATGACTGCTACCGATAAAGAAATTGAACGGGCCCTCCGGCCGCTCTCGTTCGAAGACTTTACCGGTCAGGCCAAAGCGCTTGAAAACCTTGAGGTCTTTGTTAAAGCCGCCATGCAGCGGGGCGAAGCCCTCGACCATGTGCTGCTTCACGGCCCTCCGGGATTAGGCAAGACAACGCTCTCGCACATTATTGCCAATGAACTGAGTGCAGGGATAAAGATGACCTCCGGTCCCGTACTCGATAAACCCAGTGATCTGGCGGGGCTGCTCACGAATCTACAGCCTAATGACGTTCTATTCATTGACGAAATTCACCGGCTCAACCCCATTGTGGAGGAGTACCTGTATTCGGCAATGGAAGATTACAAGATTGACATTATGCTGGATTCCGGCCCCAATGCCCGAACGGTGCAGATCAAATTGAATCCGTTTACGCTCATTGGCGCTACCACTCGTGCAGGTATGCTGACAGCTCCCTTGCGGGCCCGGTTTGGGATCAGCTCCCGGCTAGAGTATTACGACGCACAGTTGCTCACAACCATTGTTCAACGGTCGGCGGCTATTTTGGGAACGCCCATCGACGAAACGGGCGCGTACGAGATTGCCCGCCGGAGCCGGGGTACACCACGTATTGCCAATAACCTGCTGCGCCGAACACGGGATTTTGCTCAGGTCAAGGGCAATGGTTATATCAACGTCGATATCGCGGAGATTGCCCTTAGCGCCCTTGAGGTGGACCAGAATGGATTAGACGAAATGGATAATCGGATTCTGCTGACCATTATTGAAAAATTCAAGGGAGGGCCAGTCGGCCTGTCGACCATTGCAACGGCCTGTGGCGAGGAGTCGGAAACGATTGAGGAGGTATACGAGCCTTTTCTGATTCAGGAAGGCTTTCTAAAACGAACATCCCGTGGTCGGGAGGCCACAGAGCGGGCCTATATCCACCTGGGTATTGTGCCTCCTTATAAAACAGGGGAGTTGTTCGGGTAAAAAATACTGAAAAGATAAAAAAAGCGCACTAAGACGGTCCGATCGGTCTGTTCTTAGTGCGCTTTGCATTGTAAAAGAGGGCTGTGTTAATTCAAAATTTTGCTCTTATAAATGCATTCAATCACATCAGCTACAGCTGTATCGACTAAAAAGTAGTAGATATTTTTTCCACTGCGCCGAATATCCAGGATTCCTTTGTCACGCATGTTGATCAAATGGTGCGAGATTAAAGACTGTTCGGCGTTAAGGTTTTTATAAATAGCCGATACATTCAATTCTTTATTATCGTTCAACATTTGAATGATTCTAATGCGCAAGGGGTGAGCCACTGCTTTGAGAACATAAGCAGCTTTATCAATTCGCTTTTCGTCGTCAACTAGCTTATCAGTTGCCATAAGAGAGTCTTTAGTCTTTAAGGTATAGTAATGAAAGGTGTTGCATATTAATAAGTAACGCTCTGAAATTGAGCGCTAATTTATTTAATGGTTGTTTTTAAAATCCTATTATAGGATGAATATTTATTAATGTGTGTTATTGGTAACTTTTTGGTAAGAAATGAAAGTCAAAATTAAGGAATTATACTTAATTTTGCTGGTTATTGCCAAATTGTATCTTACCGTGCCAGCTTATCAAGAAGACACCAGCCAAAACAAAGAATGTTCCTACTATCTGCCCAATACTAATCATTTCGCCTAATATAATTGTTGACAATATAATTGTGAATATGGGACCTACACTGGCAATAATTGAGGCATTTCCCGAACCAATTCGTTTAATCCCTTCCGCAATCATAAACGTTGGAACGACAGTAACAAAAATTCCCATGCCCAGCCCCAACACATAAACGGGTTTTGGATAACTCGTAAGGTGTATACCATGCTGGGCAATGCAGTGAATGGAAACGGGGACTGTAGCCGCAATCATAGCGTAACATGTAAACCGCTGCGACCCAATCCGGGCAATCATACCATCGCTGCCCACCAGGTAAATTGCGTAAACCAGGCCGCTTAGAATGACCCAAAACGCTCCCTGTATAATGTCTTTCTGGTGAGCGGTTTCAATATTTCCCCAGAAAGCCAGTAAAATACCACTGTAGGTTAGCCCCAGAGATAGTAACTGCAAGCGGGTTATCGGCCTTTTAAAACTAAGTGCATTGATCAGAAGTACAAACGTGGGGTAAATAAATAATAAAATCCGCTCCAGGCTGGCGGTAATGTAGACTAACCCAAGAAAGTTGAAGAAGCTGGCGAAATAATACCCAGTTATACCTAGCATCAGTAAACTGACCCATTGCTTTCGCGTTAGTTGTACCGGCGGTTGAGTGCGGATCAGGTTAAGTAGAATGAGTACGTAAAAGGGTAGGGCAAATAGCATTCGCAGTGTAAGCAGCGAAATAGCATCAATGGGATATTGATAGGCCAGTTTAATCAATATTCCTTTACAGGCGAAACAGAAAGCAGCCATAAACACGAAAAACGCGCCAAGCCAATACCGGGCGCGAGAAGACTCTACTACCATACTCAATAAAACGTCGTCAGGTTGTATAAAAAAAGGTCAGGAATTAATGAAAAATTCCTGACCCTATTCAGTTGACTCAATAAAACTTATTTCTGCCTGAAGAACACCGTGATGGGGACTCCAGTAAAGTCGAAGTGGTCACGGAGCCGGTTTTCCAGAAAGCGTTGGTACGACTCCTGAACGTACTGGGGCAGATTGCAGAAAAAGATAAACGTGGGCGATGGCGTTGGTACCTGAACCATGTATTTTATCTTCACAAACTTCCCCTTAAGGGACGGTGGCGGATATTTCTCGATCTCGGCCTGCATCGCTTCGTTTAACTTCGATGTTGCTATCTTCTTCGTCTTGTTTTCATAAACTTCCATCGCTTTCTCCATAACCTGGAAAATGCGCTGCTTCTCATGAACCGATGCAAAAATGATAGGTACATAGTCGATTGGCATCATCCGCTGAATCATTTCCTTCCGTATGACATCGGCCGTACGGTGGTCTTTCTCAACGGCGTCCCATTTGTTAACCATGATGACTACACCTTTTTTCGCTTTGATAGCCTGACCAATAATGTTAAGGTCCTGCGCTTCCAGACCACGGGTGGCATCCAGCATAATAATGCATACGTCGGAGTCTTCCATCGCTTTGATCGATCGGAGCACCGAGTAAAATTCGATGTTGGAGTCGACCCGGGCTTTGCGCCGTATACCGGCTGTGTCGGTCAGAATAAAGTCTTTTCCGTACGCTTTATAGCGCGTGTTGATGGCATCGCGGGTGGTACCGGCAATGTTGGTAACAATGCTCCGCTCCTGACCAGTAAGAACATTCAGGAAGGACGATTTGCCCACATTTGGTCGTCCCAGGATCGCAATGCGGGGAATGCCCGCGTCTGGATCTTCGACACCCGGCGTCTGGAAGTGCTTTACCACTTCGTCCAGCAAGTCGCCCGTACCGGTACCCGTCTGCGACGAGATCGGGTAGGGATCACCGAGACCAAGCGCGTAGAACTCGGCGGCTGTGTGCGCCCGCTCGGCCGTTTCAGCTTTATTGGCGACCACATAGACTGGCTTTTTCGACCGGCGCAGTACGTCGGCGAAGTCTTCATCCAGGCCGGTAATGCCCGTTTGGGTATCAACGACGAACAGCAACAGGGTTGATTCCTGGATGGCCATTTCGACCTGTTCGCGAATAGATTCTTCGAATACATCCTCCGAACCCACTACGTACCCACCCGTATCGATGACGGTAAAATATTTGTCGTTCCACTCGGCCGTGCCGTAATGCCGGTCGCGTGTAACGCCACTTTGGTTATCCATGATGGCCTGGCGCTGTTCCGTCAAGCGATTAAACAGCGTGGACTTGCCCACATTCGGGCGGCCAACGATTGCAACTATGTTTGCCATTTTTTTAAGGAGTGAGGAGTTAGGAGTGAGAAGAGAGAAGTTGCTAACGCGTTCGTTGCAGGCCCTTTCGTGCTCTGTTCCTAACATTTAATTTTTTTAGTATTAGGAGCGAGGAGTGGGTGACAGGAGGGCGCACCGGCGAAAGCAACACATGCGTCAGCCCTCCTAACTTCTCGCTCCTAACTCCTGCCTACTTATTCATCATACCCCAACCGCTTGAGCATGCGCTCTTTTTGCCGCCAATCAGGTTCTACTTTAACGAATTGCTCTAAAAAGACTTTTTTGCCGAAGAAGCGTTCGAGTTCTTCGCGGGCCATGATTCCCGTTTTCTTAATCATTTTGCCACCTTCGCCGAGCAGAATTGCCCGTTGTGTAGCCCGCTCTACCAGAATCTCAGCCTGAATGACAATGATGTCGTCTTTCTCTTTGAATCCCGTTACCACCACTTCACTGCTGTAGGGTACTTCTTTTTTGTAATTCAAAAAGATTTTCTCCCGGATAATTTCCGAGGCAAAGAACCGTTCGGGTTTATCCGTAAGCTCATCTTTCGGGAAATAAGGTGGATGTTGCGGCAGTCGACTGATGATGCCTTCAAAGACGCGGTCGACGTTGAAGTCGTTAAGGGCCGAAATAGGGATTATTTCCGTAGCCTTAAAGCGTTCTTCCCAATAGGCAATTTTTTCGATTACCTGATCCTGAGTGGCCTGGTCTACTTTGTTGATCAGCAGTAAAACCGGAACCTCCGATTTTTGTAGTCGCTCGATTACATCATTTTCGTCGTGTTGCTCGAAAATATCAGTTACGAACAGCACCACGTCGGCATCTTCGATAGAACCGCGTACGAAGCTCATCATGGACTCATGAAGCTTATAAAGCGGCTTGATGATGCCGGGGGTATCGGAGTAAACGAGTTGGAATTCTGTACCGTCGTGGGTTCCGTTGAGGATACCCATAATGCGGTGGCGGGTGGTCTGGGCTTTGGCGGTGATAATGGATAACCGCTCGCCGACGAGCTGATTCATCAGGGTGGATTTGCCAACGTTTGGCTTTCCAACGATACTGACGAACCCGGCCTTATGATCGGCCGGGAAATTTTCTATAGTTTCCGTATTCATTCGTAGGTGATCCCGCTGGCTGATTACCAGTGGCTTTAGACAACAACTCTCTCCCGTCAGAAAACGTTTCGATAGCGGTGAAAACTTTTTTTTACAAAGATAGTTGTATTTGTAGAAAGTTATCGTACTTTTGCATTCCCAACATCGCGGGATGGAGCAGTTGGTAGCTCGTTGGGCTCATAACCCAAAGGTCGCTGGTTCGAGTCCAGCTCCCGCTACTAAGTAAACGCCTAATTGACTGTATAACAGTTGATTAGGCGTTTTTAATTTGAGGCTGTATACGGGTATGTGTACGGAAATCAATCCCCTTATTACAAAAAAGGACGTTTTTGAAATATAAAAGCAGATTGCAACAGATCAGGAAGTATTAAGTAAAATTTATCATAGCAATGCTTATCTTACCTCGAACTTAAGGTTATCGCAATTTAAAGGAGTAACAGGCGAATATATAAGGCTATGGAAAAAATTATTGAGGATGAATTTACCACAAATATTGCTGGTAGGATAAAAAATCTTGATTTACCCAAGAGTAAAGCGTTATGGCCGCTATTTGAAATTATTTCTAATGCGATACATGCTATAGAGGAAAAGGGCAATGTGAAGAAAGGGAAAATTAATATACAAATAGATAGAGAAGGTCATGATGAAGCTTTAAATGAGCTAAAAGATGTTAGCCAGTATTTTATTAAATCATTTATTGTTTCGGATAATGGAATTGGATTTAATGATTTGAACTATAAATCATTCCTTACTGCTGAATCTGATTATAAGGTAGAAAAAGGGGCCAAAGGTATTGGTCGATTTGTTTGTTTAAAAGCATTTAAAATAATAGAGTATAAAAGTAGTTACAGAGATACTGATAATATAATTAGAAATAGACAATTCTCGCTTAAAGGCTATGGCAAGGCAATTAATGGAGAACAAAATACTTTATCTCAAGAACAAATTACCGGAACAGAAGTAATTCTAAATACTTACAATGACGAATATAAAATAAATTGTCCAAAATCAATTCACGAGATAGGTGAGAAAATAGTAGAACATTTCTTTATCTATTTTTTAGAAGATAGATGCCCATTGATAACAATAATAGATACAAATGGGGCAGAAGTTTCACCTAATAATATTTTTGGCAAAGAATTACTGCCTAATGTAATTAGAAAAGATTTCAAAGTAAAAACCGAAAATTTCAATATTACTATATTTAAAGTTGATAAAAAACAAAGTGGACATAAAGTGTACTACTGTGCAAATTGTAGAAGTGTTACACCAGAGAATTTAAGCAAATATATTCCTGACTTAGTGAACAACGTATTTTTGACTGGTAGTGATGACCTTCATTTCCAGATATATATTACGTCGGACTATTTAGATAAGCATGTTGGCAACGAACGAACTAAATTTAATTTTCCTGATAATGAAGAGGATGCTCTTTATGATTTTATTGTAACTTATGAAGATATAAAAAAACAAGTAACTAATGAAATAGAAGCTCTTCTAAAAGTTCCTTTGGAAGAATTAAGACTACAAAAAATTGAGTCAATTAAAAGACACGTAGAACAGTACGCCCCTCAATTTAAATATGTTTTAAAACACAAGAGTTCAGATGTAAGTAAACTTTCAGCAAACCTATCTGGCGAGAAGTTAGAAGTAGAACTTTTTAAACTTCAACAAAAAATTGAATTAGAAACTAAAATACTTGGTGATGAAGTAATGAATAAAAATGATTTTAACAGTGTTGAGGATTATCAGAAGGCGTACCATAATTATGTAGAGCAATCAAATGAACTTGGGAAAGCTAACCTTGTTAAATATGTTATTCATCGGCGTGCTATAATTGATTTACTAGAAAAGTTTTTAGGCGGTGACGAAGATGGCAAATTTCAAAGTGAGCGAACTATACACGAATTATTTTTCCCTATAAGAAAAGAGTCTGATGACGTAAAATATGAGCAGCAGAATTTATGGCTAATAGATGAACGTCTGACATATCACTACTATTTAGCGTCGGATAAGCCTATGGTAGATATGCCTATATTAGATAATATTGACAATAAAGATAGACCTGATCTATTTATTTTTAATAGTAGTTTTGCTTTTGTAAATGAAGCCGCTCCATTTAATTCATTTATAATTGTTGAGTTTAAGAAGCCGGAGCGTAAAGATTATAATGACCAAGAAGTAAAAAATAATCCTGTTGACCAAGTGATTGATTATATTGACACGTTAAGATCAGGGGCAGCTAAAGACCGAACAAATAAGTATATACAAATTTCAGATAAAGAAAAAATCCCTTTCTATGCATATGTAATTTGTGACTTTAATCCAAAACTAAATAAGTTACTTGGGAGCCGTAATTTTAATAAAACACCTGATGGTTTAGGATATTTTTATTTTCATACCCAATTTAATGCATACATTGAAGTTATTTCGTATCAAAAATTACTAAAAGATGCTAAAAACAGGAATAAAATTTTATTCGAAAAATTGGGTATTACGGGGTAAGTGCAATTGTTGTGATTACTTGAGTCTTATAAGTTTCATAAAAGAGAAATATTATCAAGATAACTCTACGTTTTTTATAGTCATGTAAAGTATCATTTAAGGTTCATTGCGCACATATAAAAGTAAAAATAATGTCATTGAGATTACTTTTACTCCGTTACTAAGACAACAAACATTTTATAGGGTTGATTTACGTACTAGTAGTTTCCTTCATTTAATTAAATTATTAATAGGTGCTGGTATATTAATCGAGATTTCCTCTGCGATAGTAATAAATTGATTTTTGAAATCTAAATTTTTTTCAAAGATTAGATCTAACCTCTCCAATAGCCAATATGAAAAATTTTTCTTAGAATATTCGTCACATAGTGATTTGACTATTTCGTTATTTAGCGGATATTTTTCTAAGAATGTCGCGATATAATCGGCTCGACTATTCACCCACAAATAGCTTGTAAACATTTTATTTTGGAAAAGCACTTTCTCGATTGCATTTCCAAATCCATTCTCTTTTAAAATTATATGCTCAAATTCAACGTTTGTGTAATTTTCAGTATTATTGAAAACGTGTACATTTGCTTCCTCTAATTCATTTTTTGGAATAAGGTTATTACTTAGTAAAGAAGCGTAGATTCCTAACGGCAGTCTACATTTTTTAAGCTCAGTCTGCCAAAATCTCCTAACTTCTTCAGGAGACTGGAAAAACATTAATACTCGGCTAGGATAGTCAGATAAGTATATTCGTAAAGCTGACCTATTAGACTTCAAAAAACGTATGAGTGAGTCTATAACACGATTCGTAGAAATTAAAAATACTCTTTCGTAAAATTTAAATAAATATGGGTCATTGAATCCCATAGGATCAATTAGTAGGTCTAATTTACTCCAAAAATCGTCTAATTCAGATGTATCAATAGAACTATCAATTTGCTCTATGAGAGGGCTGACATCTTTGTTAGCCGGTGTATAAGTAAGATCATAATGTCTCTGAAATTTATTTAATAGAGAATTTTTACCTCCCTCAACAGTAATTTTGTATATATTACTTTGAATAAATCCCCAAAATGCTTCTACATGATAAGTATCTATAATGTTATCCTTATAATGAGCGCAATCATTTCGTCTATCTTTCCAGTATTTAATTTGTATTCTTAGATTTTCGCTTATTGAAAATATAGGGTCTTTAGAACGTACTCTGGTCAAAGAGTCAATCTTTTCTTTCTGCTGTGTTGCATCAAATACAGCGCTCTCCCAGGAATCCTCTTCTTGAAGCAAACTGATAATTTTTTCCCATTCACCATCTGGAAATATATTTGACTTATTAGAGGCTACTATTCTTTCTTTGAGAATAGTTAGAAAACCTAGATACGAAAACAGTAGAGAAGCTCTATATGCACCTGACTTGTAGCAGACAATACTATCGGTAAATAAAAATGTAATATTTTTAGAATAGTTTTGATTTTCAAGCCAATTCTCGATAGGTAAGGTCATATTAGGGTGTTTTAGGAAAGTAAACCTTAAAGTACATGATTCTACTGTTCTTTAAACAGATTATAGTAATGATATATTTACTTACTTTAACCTTATCTGATTAATACTGATGCTAACTTTTCTTTCACTTTCGCATAAACTTCTGGGTCACTTAAGTTCTCTACCCTACCAAGCGATACGCCACAATTAGATAGTTGCCCGGTATTTGGATCAATTTCAAATGCTGACAAATAACTAGTACTTGAATTGTCTTCGATGAGGCAAAAAAATCTTTCTCCTATCTGGATTTTGAGGACATTTTTCATAGTTTTAATCTCTTTTTGTGTGCTTCTGTAGCAATTTACTCAAATCTGTGTACCGTGAAGACTAACTATCAATCGTGCTTATATGTTATCCAGCACAAAAAAGAACCGCTGCTTTATCGCAAGTTTACGGCTATTGTTACGTAATAAGAAATCATTAATGTAGCGTTGTATATTCTTAAAATTGGCATGGAAGTAAAATCGGTTAACACTGTGCTGTAACAGGCCCTAAAAGCTCGCCATCGTGTTTGGTATGAACCATATTATTGACGCATTGTCTGCGCTGTGATCTCTATATTGTAATCATATACGCAGTCTAAAGGAGTTATGTGAATATAGGTAGATAGCTGAAATATAAAAAGCCCGGACATTGAAAGAACCGGGCTTCTGTATTTATGTTAACCGGTATAAGATGTATACTTGAAAAGAAGGTAATAGGGTTAGTTTAGTAGTTTATAGAGTTTGCTTTATTCAACAAATAAGAGCCGATTTCGTCCCACTCTACCAATGTTTGCTCATTAGTTACTAAGTAATTCAACCTTGCCTGTAATTGCCTGTTCAATTCGTCTAATCAGCCGTTCCGCAATCTGGCTTTCTATTTTGTTTGCTTCTCTCCAACCCGGATAAGTGTTTGTTTTCTCAATTAAAAACCC
Organism: Spirosoma sp.; assembly: GCF_026391055.1. Classification (GTDB taxonomy): domain Bacteria; phylum Bacteroidota; class Bacteroidia; order Cytophagales; family Spirosomataceae; genus Spirosoma. Next base: position 50,559 of record NZ_JAPLET010000007.1, read on the forward strand.
TTGATACATACGCAAAGCCTTTGTTATTACTTCGGGTGGACTTGCAACAGTACACTGGAGATTTTCTTCAGGCTGCCATCTGGGAAGTGTAAAAATGAGATTCTTGTTGAATGGGGGTTTGATAACTCAAGCTTGAATGTTTCCGTCGACGGTTATACCAACCTTCTATGTACTCGA
>NZ_JAPLET010000023.1 GCF_026391055.1 Spirosoma sp.
AAGCTTGGTCCAGGTTGAGCTTGCCAAGGTGAATTTGTTCCACCATTTGGCGCATGGTGAGTTCATGCTGTTGCATGGGTGATAGTCTGAGTTGATCCATAAGTTAACCAGTTTGTGGTCAACTTTTTTCAGGACAAGTCATCTGCCGTTAAATTTTTTACAAAAAACTCAATTACAATAGATTACACCATAGTTTGTTCAGTTTTGGACGGCTTTAATTGGACGATTTTAGATTGCATTCCTTTTACAATTTTACTACAGATTGTAACTTGTTTTAATTTGTTTGGGTTAGCGACTAAACTAGTTGCCATGAGCATAACCATTGATTATCTTCAGGAAACCTTCAAAGGACAGTTCGAATATGCGTTGCTGGATGAGCTGGCAAAAGTGGGGCAGCATAAAGTTATTCCGGTGGGTTCCTATCTGATTCGCCCCGGCGAATACATTCGATCTGTGCCCATTATCATCCGTGGATCAGTCAAAATTATGCGACCCGATCAGGAAGGGCGCGAAGCGTTGCTCTATTACCTGGGCGGATTGGATGCCTGCGCCATGTCGCTTACTTGCTGCCTGGGGAGCCGACGTAGCGAAATTACGGCCGTAGCCGAGGAAGATACCGAGCTGATTGCCATACCAGTCGACAAAGTAGACGAGTGGATGTGTCGCTATTCAAGTTGGAAACAGTTTGTGTTTCAGACCTATCAGAAACGCTTCGATAACTTGCTTCAAACTATCGACGAAGTGACCTTTCATAAACTAGACGAGCGGCTGCTGACCTATCTTCAGAAGAAGACCAAAAGCTGTCAATGTAGTGAACTGACTATTACTCACGAAGAAATTGCCAATGAGCTCGCCACATCGCGTGAGGTAATTTCCCGACTGCTGAAGCAGCTCGAAAAAATGGAGAAATTGAAGTTGTTACGCGGAAAAATCGAAATGTTGCCCAATTAATCCAGGCTATGTAACAATTATCACGGAAAAGCCTTTCGTCAGCCTGTTGCTTTGCTTAACATTTAGTAAGCATTATGACGACGATTCAACTGATTGGCTTTTCGGCCTCTATTTTTATTGGCATCAGCCTGGGCCTGATTGGGGGCGGAGGAAGTATTCTGACACTTCCGGTTCTGGTGTACATGATGGGGATTAATCCCGTTTTGTCCACTGCTTACTCCCTGTTTGTGGTGGGTACCACCTCGCTGGTGGGGTCAGTTAGCTATATGCGCAAGGCCCAGATCAACTACAGGGCCGCCCTTGTTTTCGCCATCCCTTCGTTTCTGGCGGTTTTTCTGACCCGCAAGTACCTGGTACCCGCTATTCCGGACCCCGTCTTCAGCCTAGGCGCTTTCGAGCTGAGCCGGAATGTGGCCATCATGCTGTTTTTTGCGCTGGTGATGCTGGCCGCTTCCTTTTCAATGATTCGGGACAAGAAGGGCGAAACGAGACAGGAAATTGGCGAGTTACAATTCAACTTACCACTGATCGCCCTTGAAGGAGCCCTGGTAGGAACCTTGACCGGTATTGTGGGCGCGGGTGGCGGCTTTCTGATCATTCCAGCGCTGGTGCTGCTGGCGCGGCTGCCCATGAAAATGGCGGTTGGCACGTCGCTGCTGATTATTGCCGCCAAATCGCTGATTGGGTTCCTGGGTGATTTATCCAACATGCCCGTTGATTGGCCATTCCTGCTCGAATTTACTGCCTTTTCCATTGTTGGTATTTTTGTCGGCACTTACCTGTCCCGCTACGTTCCGGGCGAGAAACTCAAAAAGACCTTTGGCTGGTTTGTGCTGGTAATGGGCGTGTACATCATCGCGAAAGAACTTCTTTTTTAACTCATTTTATCTCCATTTGTCATCTATAGTAACCATGAACATAGAACAGATTTATACTGGTTGCCTCGCTCAGGGGACTTATTATATCGAAAGCGCTGGCGAAGTAGCTATTATCGACCCCTTGCGCGAAGTAAAACCCTACATCGAACGAGCCGAACGCGAAGGAGCGACTATCAAATACGTACTGGAAACCCATTTCCACGCCGATTTCGTATCGGGGCACCTCGACCTGGCCAAACAAACCGGTGCCACGATTGTCTACGGTCCTAACGCACAGACGGGCTTCGACGCCTATATCGCGAAAGATGGCGAAGAGCTTCCGTTGGGTAATGGCCAAATTCGGGTGCTGCATACGCCGGGGCATACCCTGGAATCGACCTGTTACCTGCTGATCGACGAAGAAGGTAAGGAAAAAGCGTTGTTCAGTGGCGATACGCTGTTCATTGGCGATGTAGGTCGGCCCGATCTGGCGCAGAAATCTGATCTGACGATGGACGATCTGGCCGGGTATCTGTTCGATTCACTGCGGAACAAAATCATGCCCTTGCCTAACGAGGTGATTGTTTACCCGGCTCACGGTGCAGGGTCGGCCTGTGGCAAAAACATGAGTAAGGAAACCACCGATACACTGGGTAACCAGAAGCTGTTTAACTATGCCCTGCGTGCCAACATGACCCGCGCCGAATTTATTAAGGAGGTCACCGACGGTCTGCTGGCGCCACCGAACTACTTCCCGCAAAACGTACTGATGAACAAGCAGGGGTACGAAAGCATCGATACGGTGTTGGACCGGGGGGCTCAACCCTTAAGCCCCGAAGCCTTCGAAGTAGCTGCGAATGAAACGGGCGCGGTTATTCTTGATGTTCGGGCAGCACAGGTGTTTAACAAAGGCTTTATTCCAAATTCGATCAATATTGGCCTTGGGGGGCAGTTTGCGCCCTGGGTTGGTGCCCTGATTCCCGACGTTCGGCAGGAGTTGCTGCTGGTTTGTGAACCGGGCACCGAAGAAGAAACCCTAACCCGGCTGGCTCGCGTTGGCTACGACCAGGTGCTGGGTTATCTGGCCGGTGGTTTCGACGCCTGGGCGGCCAGTGGCAATGAAGTAGACACCATTACGTCGATTTCGGCCGATGAACTGGCTAACCGGCTCGAACAAAACGATGCGGTTGTTATCGACGTTCGGAAACCCGGTGAGTTTACGGCGGAACATATCGACGGGGCCCAAAACATCCCTCTTGACTACATCAGCGAACATATGGCGGAGTTTCCTAAAGACGAAACGTTCTATATTCACTGTGCAGGCGGTTATCGGTCGATGATGGCGGCTTCCATCCTGAAAGCCAGAGGGTACGATAACGTGATCGACGTAGCGGGCGGCTTTGGGGCTATTCAAAAAACCGGACGCATTAAAACCACGGATTACGTTTGCCCTAGTACGCTAAAGAAAAAATAGGGATTGCCGTATAAAATTATGACCCCGCAAATCCTGCTCAATAAATTTGGGACAGGATTTACGGGGTTATTACCAAAATCAGGTTCCTGTGTAACAATTATCACAGATTTGAGCTCACGAGCGGGCTATTTTTGTTTGTCAATGATCACCGACATCATTACGGCTGTGATCGCACAAGAACAAACCTGAGCCATGTTAAAAGGAACCAAACTATATAGCATTCTTTTCAATAAATGTCCTCGTTGCCAGGAAGGCGATTTTTTTGTCAGCAAAAGCGCCTATAAGCTGAAACAGTTCGACAAAATGCACGAGGAGTGCAGCCATTGCCAGTTGCGGTACAATCGGGAACCCGGCTTTTTTACGGGTGCCATGTATGTCAGTTACGCCTATTACGTAGCGTTTATCATCAGCTCCTTTGTGCTCTTTTATGCCATACTGGATATTGATTTAGACTACTATCTGGTGTTTCTACTGCCCTCGCTGGTGCTTCTGACGCCGTTTTTCTTCCGGCTGGCCCGACGAACCTGGATTAATTTCTTTGAGGATTATCGGCCAGAATTTGCTAAAGATAACACAAAGGCCATCGTAACAACGACATCTGAGTCACCAGTGCTATAAGAGACAAACCGTAGCTAACCCGGACATGAGACCATTTGTACCATCAGGTCCGGGTTAGCTAGGCTTAGGGATGCATAATAGCCCAGCCCTGTTGTTGTCGGATAATCAATTCGCCGTTTCCGCTGGGTGTGTAACCAATAAAGGGCAACATCTCGTCCTTGCTAATTTTGCGTTCGCGTAACGTATTCTCGCACTGGGCCAGCACAACCCCCTGTTTTTGTAAATCCAAAAGAGTTTGTTCAAACGGGCTGCCTTTTTTCAGAGCCGCTACTCCTCCGCCGTGTACCACTAATTCGACCTCCAGTTTGCCTTTCAGCCGAGGGTCGTCCAGGGCATTCTGTATGTTCTTCAGCGTAGCTTTAATTTTCGCTTCATCGTCGGTATTTAACTGATAGGCCACATGATAGGCTGATTTTGTGGCTTTTACCCCATGAAAATCAGGTTGAGCAAAGGCAGCCTGTGAAAGAAACATAATCAATGAAACAAGGCCAATCGACAGGTATTTCATACGGATACTGTGTTAATAAAAGTTGAGAATGCGATGTTCGGTAATCCTTGCGAAGGTATAACACCAGATCAGGTCACTATGTGATTTTTATCACGGAAACCGGCATAAAGAGGCTTTTTCTTAGCGTAAAAATTACGGCTATGAAAAAGAACATGGGGTCTGCGGACCGAATCATTCGGATAGTAATTGCACTGGTCCTGATTGCCCTTTTTGCAACGAATACGCTTACGGGTACCTGGGGGATTGTCAGTTTAGTTATAGCGGGCGTGTTTATCGCTACCAGTCTGGTAAGCACCTGTCCACTTTATTTACCCTTTGGGATTCGAACCAACCGAGCTCAAAAACACGCCAACTAATAGGAGCGTATGGAAACTTTAGTAAAAAATTGGGATGCCATGCGTCTGGTTCGCTTAATTGCCGGAAGCCTGATTATCTGGAGTGCCCTCACGGATCATCAACCCTTACTTGGGCTCATGGGGGGCATCCTGTTAGTACAGGCTATGTTGAATGTAGGTTGTGGAGCAGCGGGCTGTGGCATCTCCCGGCAAACGCGTCAGACGACGAACAAAAAGGCAGAAGTGAATCATGACGAGATACCGTATGAAGAAGTACACTAACCGGTGGCCGTGGATTGGGGGCTTATTGGGAGCCCTGGGCGGATTTCTCTACTGGCACGAAATAGGGTGTCTGACAGGCCATTGCCCCATTCAATCGCACTGGCAAACAATGATCTTTTGGGGAGCCATGACCGGATTTTTACTGGGCGATTTGCTGCATCAGCTTGCTGGAAAACGAATGAACAACTATGGGGACGCAGACAAAAGAAACCTTTAACGAAATTATTCAGGGAGATACTCCTGTGCTGGTCGACTTTTTTGCCGAATGGTGCGGCCCCTGTAAAATGATGGCCCCCATTCTAAAAGAGTTTGCTGGGCATATGGGCAACCGTGTACGCGTGCTGAAAATCGATGTCGACAAAAGCCCGGTTGTGTCGAGTACGTACCGGATTCAGGGAGTACCCACGCTGATATTGTTCAAAAAGGGGCAGATTGTTTGGCGACAGTCGGGCGTGGTACAGGGAAACCACCTGGAGTATGTAGTAAATCAGCTCGAATCAACGCATGTACACTGAGGAGTTTTGGAACACGCGCTATCAGAACCCAGCGTATATCTACGGAGTTGAACCCAACTCGTTTTTTAACGAATGCATCGACTCGCTGAAACCGGGCCGCTTATTGTTGCCAGCCGAAGGCGAAGGACGTAACGCCTTACATGCTGGCGGCATAGCTGGATTGCCCCTGGCAGTGTTTTATGAAAATACTGCCTGATGCTTAAAACACAGACATCCATCGTCTGCATGAACTACGTGACATAATGAACACAACCAAAAAAAAACAAACATCCTGGCTTACTTACATCCTGTGGCTGGGAGTAATCGTTCTGTTATTTTTTACAGATCTGGGTACCTCCCTGCGAGCTGGCATCCAAGGATTGATTCTCGGGTCAGGCCTTAAGAATGCGCCCACTGACCAGCCAGCAGCTGCCGCAAAGGAAAGTCCGGTGGCTTCTGAATATCCGTACCAACTGTCGCTGATGACGCTGGACAACAAACAAGTGTCCTTAAGTGAATTAAAAGGGAAAGTCGTTTTTCTGAATCAATGGGCTACCTGGTGTCCGCCCTGCCGGGCCGAAATGCCTGCCATCGAACGGCTGTATCAGTCACTGGACAAGCAGAAAATTGCGTTTGTCATGCTGTCGTTGGACGAAGATCCGCAAACTGTGCGGCAGGCGATTCAGCAGAAAGGATTTTCATTCCCGGTGTATACGCCAGCCAGCGCATTGCCAGATGATTTTGCCACGCAGGCCATTCCCACCACCTTGATTTTAACCCGCGATGGGCAAATAGCGCAGCGGATCGAAGGAATGGCCAACTACGATACTGATGAATTTCGTCGGTATCTGCTGTCGCTCTATCACCCTTAATCTTTCGATTCCTGAACGTTATGATACCTACATCCTTAAGCGCTACTCAGTTACTACTGCTGCAAATAAACGATGTTCATGCATACTTGGAACCGCATACCGAATGGTTCTGGGAAAACGGGCAGACCGTCTATCGATCAGTGGGAGGCTATGCTCGCCTGGCTACACTTGTTAAAGAGCGCCGGAATCAATACCCCAATGCGACCGTATTACTCGATGGTGGCGACACGTTTCATGGGACTTATCCGGCTATTCAAACCCAAGGAGAAGCCTTGTTCCAATCGTAAACCAAATGGGGTTTGATGCAATGACGGCTCACTGGGATTTTGCCTATGGGCCCAAACGATTACTGGAACTGGGACAACAACTCACGTATCCAATTCTGGGAATCAACGTTTTTCACAAGAACGCCAGCACGAACGTTTTTCCGCCTTATCAGATTCTGGAGCGGGCCGGACTGCGCATCGGCATTATCGGAATAGCGTCCAACATTGTCGCAAAAACGATGCCGCTTTCCTTCAGCAAGGGTGTTTATTTCACAACAGGCCTACAGGAGTTGCCAGGTATGATTAGTTATTTGATGCATACAGAAAACGTTGATTTGGTATTTCTGCTCTCGCATTTGGGTATTCCGCAAACACATAAACTTCTGTCAGAAGTCCCCGGTATTGATGTCTGTCTATGTGCTCATACCCACGACAGAATCCGACATCCATTGCTAGTCAATGACACGATTATGATCGAGTCGGGTAGTCACGGTGCCTTTCTGGGCGAGCTATTGCTTACTATTAATAACGGACGGATCGTTGCGTACGAGCACACCTTAACCGAAGTGTCGGAATCCATTGCTCCTCACCCAGTGATGCAATCGCTGGTTGAACAAGCCCTCGACCCATTTCGCAGTAAGTTAGCGGAGGTCGTTGGCCAAACCCTGCACGCGTTGGACCGTAGTACCTGTCTGGAGGCAACGATGGATAATCTGTTACTTCAATCCATGCTCGAAACAACGGGAGCCGACATGGCCTTTTCCAACGGGTGGCGATATGGTGCGCCGATTGCTCCGGGACCCATTACAATGGGACAGTTATATAACATTACCCCGATGGACCCGGTTATTTCACTAGTCGAATTGACGGGTACGGAGATTTGGCAGATGCTAGAAGATAATCTGGAAAAAACGTTTTCCATAGATGCCTACCAGCAAGTGGGTGGCTATGTTAAGCGGACGGCAGGCCTGCGGGTTTATTTCAAAATGGAAAATCCCAAAGGAGCTCGGATACAAAGCCTTTTTGTCGGAGCTGAGCCCATTGATCCTTATCATAGTTATACCACTGCATTTGTCACGGAGCAGGCTGTTCCGCAATGTCTCGGCACTAACCGGCGGGATACAGACACTCATGCCGTTGACGCTATGCGAGCTTATCTCCATCGTCACTCGCCTATCAACCTATCGCTGGAAGGTACCTTTATCAGTGTTTAATCGCCTATAAACTTCATTCGTCTTATGGCCGTCGTTTTAGAGCAAATCGTCAGTGAAGGTCTCGCCCAGCTCAGCTACCTGGTTGGCGACGATAAAGCGGGGCTGGTTGCTGTCATAGACCCTCGTCGGGATGTAGCTATCTATCTGAAAAAAGCCCAGATACTTGGTGCACGGATCATCGCTATAATCGAAACACACATCCATGCCGACTTTGTATCAGGTGCTCACGAACTGGCCGTCCGAACGGGCGCACCCATTTACACGGGCGAAAACGATGCGTATACCTTCGCACATCACCCGGTTCAGGAAGGAGAAAAAATCGAGTTAGGTACTATTACCTTGCAAGCATTACCCACACCCGGTCATACGCCAGAACACATCAGTTGGCTGCTTTTCGATCAGAAACAGGGCGATAGACCGATTGCTGTGTTTTCGGGCGATACGTTGTTTAATCTCGACGCGGGCCGACCCGACCTGCTGGGCAGCGACGAAACCAAGCAGTTGGCAATAGCCCTGCATCAGTCTCTGTATGAAAAGCTGCTGCCTCTGGGTGACCGCGTTGAGCTGTATCCCGGTCATGGTGCGGGATCTGCCTGTGGTAAATCCATTGGCGACCGGCGACAAAGTACACTGGGGAATGAACACATGTTTAGCCCTGTATTTTCGCATCCGGTGCAGGCCGATTTCCTTCACTGGTTGCTGGACGCTATGCCGGAGCCACCCCGCCACTACGCGGATTTAAAAAAGCTCAATGCGGCCGGTGCGCCCATAAAAGGAGGCTTACCCCTTATTCCTCCACTTTCGCCTGAAGAGTTTCGGCAGCAGATGAGTCAGGAAGGCGTTCTGGTGCTGGATGCCCGTTCGATTCTGGCCTTTGGTGGAGGACATATTCCGGGTGCCCTAAATATTGCCCTACAGAATGAATTTCCCACTTGGGTTGGCTGGATGGTTGAACGAACAACCCCTATTTTGTTGGTTGTCGAAAGCGAACGCGACTTGATGCTGGTCTCTCAGCACCTATTCCGCACAGGCTACGATATGATTCTGGGGTATTTGCATCAGGGTATGACGAGCTGGCAGAACGCGGCTCTGCCCCTGCAATCCATTAAGGAGTGGACCGTTCATACCCTGCATCAACAGATAGAGAACCCCACTCTGACCATTCTGGACGTACGTAGCGAGCAGGAACGACAGAAAGGTTACGTACCTCATTCACAGCATCGGTTTGTCGCCCACCTACGAGACAACTTGGCGGGACTGGAACCATTTCAACCGGTAGCAACTTATTGCGGTACGGGCTTTCGGGCTTCGATTGCGGCAAGTATTCTCCAGCAAAACGGGTTTACCAATGTAATTAATGTACCGGGCTTCTGGACGGCTTGGCAAGTCGCAAACCTACCTATCGAAAAAACAGATAACGAATCAACTGATAATAAGTAATTACGTAGCATGGAAATCATTTTACTTATCAATTAACCCCATTTCATGTTTTAGATAGAATAAATTGGCATAGTTTGGCCCTTTTTAACCTGCTGGTGATGCATTTATTCCTTCGATGGCCGGGAAAGTCGGGGAATAAGCATCGGTACATGTTGGCGGTAAACCCGGTAGTCGGTTCCGAACGTAGCGATCAATTTTCGTTCTTCGAAGTAAACGCTGACCCGAATGTAGAGCGTGGCTGCCAGGAAAAGAAGTAAGTAGGACCAGGTCGGCTGAGCGATCCAGATTCCTGCTAAAGCCAAAATCGTACCCGTATATAAGGGATGACGCATGTACCGAAGAAGCCCGTTTTGGCGTAATTTCGGATGACCCGCCTGCTTGCTGGTTACGGGCCATCCAATAAATTCGGCCAGATCATACCCGCGCAACGCTATAATGGCGATTACTACGCCTATACCAATGACTAGACTACCGGTCAGGAAGGAACCCTGCCAGGCGCTAACGTAGTCGACGGGAGCTATTCGGTGCAGCCAGAGTATCGGAGGCAGTGTAAGCAGGGCAATGCCGTTGTACATCAGTCGGTAATACGTGTACAAATGGCTAAACCTGGCGGCAAAACGCTGTTTGAGCCACACGCTGGCCGTTACACTGTGTATAACTCCGAAAATGACCCAGCTCAGTAAAATAACTGTATACATCATGGCTGATCGTTAGCGATGCCCAGCCTAACCATTTCCTGTAGGATGGATTTTCGATTGATGGTGCTGGTATGTTCAACAGCAAGAACGATGTCGGCTGCGTTGTAGTGTACCCAAAACACACCCGTCAGATTTCGCAACCGACGACACACTTCGTCCAACTGATTGCCCTCAAGCGGAGCCGATAAACAAAACCGATCTATTTTTCCCACGATACGTAGTAACGTGCTGGTGCTTCAGCGTTTGGCGTCGAATTTCCGGCCGAAAGTACAGGCTAAATCAGCCCGAATCCGTGACATTTATCACTGGAAAACAAGCCCAATCAGGGGCCCGGGCTTGTTCACTCGGTAACTTGTTCGCAAACTATCAGATCGTGTGCTTTGTGACTATTGTTACGGTGTTTGATTTGTCGTAGCCGGACATTTGCTTTTAAGTTATTATCTGTAGAAAAGTACCGTTTGGATAATCGATAATCGTCCAGCCGGGTTCTTATTCGATGAATTTATGCCAACGCAAGACCCCACTGACAAAACCATTCAATCGCTTCAACGCACTTTACTCGCTTTAGCCGGATTGTTGGTCTTAGCCGTAGTTGCCACCGTTATTCTGATTGCTTTCCAGCTTGGCTGGATAACGCCATCAGCAAAAACAGTCGAACAGACCACTACGACAAACGACGTTTCGTCGGTTAAGCCGACCAAAACGGCAAAGCCCCTCTGGCAGGCTCCGTCTGAATCCGTTTTGGCTAAAACGTCTAATGGTGAACTGATTCGGTACGGCAAAGAGCTGATTGCCAATACTTCCCTGTATCTGGGACCTAAGGGAAAAGTAGCCCATATAGCCAATGGCATGAACTGCCAGAACTGCCATCTGGATTCCGGAACCAAACCCTGGGGAAATAATTACAGCGCTGTAGCCTCGACCTACCCTAAATTCCGGGCGCGTTCGGGCATGACCGAAAGCATTGTAAAACGGGTCAACGACTGTTTTGAACGCAGCCTGAACGGGAAAGCCCTGGACAGTACTAGCCGCGAAATGAAGGCCATAGTCGCCTACATCCATTTTCTGGGCGATGGGGTGCCAAAGGGCGAAAATCCAAACGGATCAGGCATTTGGAAAGTCCCTTATCTGGATCGAGCCGCCAGCCCCGACAAGGGGAAACTAGCCTACAAGCAGAAATGTGTGAGTTGCCATGGAAATACCGGCCAGGGCATTGCTAACCCTGATGGAAATGGCTTTACGTTTCCGCCGTTGTGGGGATCACACAGTTATAATCAGGGGGCGGGCCTGTTCCGCCTTTCCCGACTGGCGGGCTACATTAAGGCCAATATGCCCCTGGGAGCCAGTTGGGATAAGCCCCAGTTAAGTGACGAGGACGCCTGGGACATTGCGGCCTACATAAACTCGATGCCTCGACCCGCCAAAGACCTCCGCAACGACTGGCCCAAGCTAGCCAGTAAGCCCGTCGATCATCCGTTTGGCCCCTATACCGATTCATTTTCCGAAAAACAGCATAAGTTCGGCCCGTTCAAACCCATTGAAGCGTACAAAAAGGAACACCCCGCTTCAAAATAGACGTTACTGTCTCGTTATGCTATACATTATTGTTTGTTATGACGGATATGGATTCCGATAAAGGTGCAGGACACCGCGTTGTTTTTCAGTTTGTTTCGCCCGATGAAGCATCGCAGAAAGCGCTGATCAGCAATCTAAAAAACCTGTTGCATGCGTGGCCCGACGTGGAAGTTGAAATAGTGGTGCATGGACCCGGAATCGACCTGATCACTAACGAATCGCAATACGGCCAGACTCTACAAACGTTGGTTGAGCAGCACGCCATACGGATTGTAGTTTGTGAAAATAGTCTGCGGAGTAAGCAACTGTCTCTGGTCGATATGCTGCCGTTTGTCGAAACGGTTCCTGTGGCTATCGTTGAACTGATTCGTAAACAGGAGCAGGGTTGGGCGTACATTAAAGGGGGATTGTAAACGAAGGTTACAGTCGCTTAGCCAATCTACCGGCGAAAACGCCGACCCAGTTTTTTTAACCAGTTTGGCCACTGAACGCGCCACCGGATAACGGGATGAGCAATCGCGTTAAATTCATGACCCGTTTCGGCTTGAAGCGCACTGGATTTCGGCATGGCCAGCACTTGGGATGAATACAGACTGCGATGGCCAGACATCAGAAAACTAATGACGCAGGAAACGGCTGCATAGGGGGCCACCTCAACCCCAAACAGTTCAATGGCTAAAATGCTACAGGCAATATGCGTATTGGCGGCACCCGCCAGCAGACTCACAAAACCAATGGCCGCAAACGTCGAGTGATCGGCCCCAACCAGGTCCGCATAAACGCTGCCCGCCGTGGCACCAATAAACAACGTGGGCGTGATGACGCTTCCACTTCGGCTGATGCTCAAAGTAATGACCGTAAAAAGGGCTTTCAGCAAAAATGTGTAGGGCTTGACCGAGTGGCCTTCAATGGCGTTTTCCATCAACGTAAGCCCTAATCCCAGATAATCGCGAAAGAATAAAAGCGTCAGGCCGACCAGGACCAGTCCCCCTAATAATCCCTTCCAGGGACGCCAGATTGGAAGGGTATTCAGGGCTGACGTACTAGTTTGGATCAATCGGATGAGTCCGTAGGCACACAAGCCGAAGAAAATGCCACTACCCAGCAGTTGCAGGAAAAAACCCTGGCCGAAAGCCGGCACGAATTTGAGTGGATAGTAGAAAAAGGTGACGCCCAGCGCTGAGGAAATCTGATAAGCCGTGATGGATGCCACGAAAGCTGGGAGCAACACATCGTAGAAAATAACCCCGACGGCCAGCACTTCAATGCCGAACAAAGCTCCCGCAATGGGCGCACCGAACACACAGGCAAATCCAGCACAGAAGCCACACAGAACCATTTTTCGCCGGTCAATATCCGTTACCCGAAATAGGTTGGCGCATAGACTGCCCAAACCCGCGCCAATCTGGGCACACGGGCTTTCTTTTCCTGCCGAGCCACCCGTGGCCAGAATCAGTATAACATTGATGATTTTGGTTGGCACGAAACTCCCTTCGATTTTGCCATAGTTTTTGTTGATGGCCGCAATCAGCGCGTCGGTGCCAACATGCTGCTTTAAAACAAACTGACTGAGCAGATTAGCCACAAAAAAACTGAGCGGGAGCCAATAAAACACGTGCTGATAGTGATTGCTTTGCTCGATCACTTCATGGATAAAGCGAATAAACCCAGATGCCGCCAGGCCCGTCAAACAGCCGATCAGAATGGACAAAATAATCCACTTAAGCACGCTAAAAAACAAAACCAGTTCTTCCTGAATACGCATGGCTAATTAACCAGATAATGGCTTATCTGTTGAAACGCAGAAAAGTAAACGGTCTCTATGTAACAATTATCACGGAAAGGCGATGGATGGCTGCCGAGCTTTGTCCAGTTATTCAGCATAACCCTAACGCATGAGCAGACATTTAGCCGTTTTCTGGTTGGTTTCGATCCTATCGGTCAATGCCTGGGCGACTGACGATAAGCAACCCGATACGCTTACGACCCAACCGCATCGCTGGCTCGACCGTGATCGATTCCCGATTCGTGCCCGTTCGTTTTTTATGGTAACGGACAATGCGGGCGATTTGAGTGATGCCTATGCGTGGGGGATTGGCGTTGGGCTGGGTTATCAGACCCCCCGCTTAGTCAATCACCTTAGACTGGGTGGAACGGCTTTTTTCAGCAAGAATCTGGCATCGTCGGATTTGGCAGCTCGCGATCAGCAAACGAACCAGCCCAACCGGTATGAAATTGGGCTGTTCGATGTGCAGAATCCGGGCAGTCGCGCTGTTCTCGTTCGGCCCGAAGAATTGTATGCCCAGTATCTGTTCGGAAAAAAATCCTGGATTACCCTCGGCAGACAATTACCCCGCAGCCCCCTCATCAATCCACAGGACGGACGATTGTCGCCAACATTTGTCGAGGGCATTGTGCTGGAATGGAACGAACGGGCCAATACCCAGATTCACGCGGAATACCTGACCCGCATTGCTCCTCGCTCAACCGTGGGCTGGTATAACATTGGCGAAAGTATTGGGCTCTATCCGGTTGGCGTCGATGCGACGGGTAAGGCTTCTCAATATGCTGGCAATATCTATTCAGCAGGTGTCGGTCAGCTTGGTATAACCCAGAAAGTCGGTAACCTAGTCCTGCAATTTTGGGACACCCACGTACAGAACCTATTCAATGTTGCTTACATAAGAGCTGATATGGGTCTTTCGATGGGGAAAAAACGTCAGCTTGTGGCTGGACTCCAATCAGCCCGGCAGTGGACCGTTGGGGATGGTGGAAACGCCGAATCAAGTAAAGCCTATGACCAGCCCGGTAATCGCGCGCTGTTTTTTTCGGGACGAGTCGGCTATCAGACCACCCGCTGGACAACCTACCTGAATGCCACCCGCATCACAGCCGAAGGACGCTATCTGATGCCCCGTGAGTGGGGCCGCGATCCGTTTTACACCTTTATGATGCGGGAGAAAAACGAAGGCGTTGGCGATATAACGGCCATCAACACAAACCTGTTTTTTACCTCTACGGGCCGCATCCGGGCCGAAGCCAGTTTCGGGTATTATCAACTGCCCGATGTCAAAAACGTTGCCTTAAACAAATATGGAATGCCCTCCTATACCCAAACGAACCTGAGTTTTATCTACCGCACCGGCAATTTTCCCAACGGTTGGGATGTTCAGGTGTTGTGGGTACTCAAAACCAATGTCGGCGACACCTACGACAACAACCGGTATGTGTTTAACCGGGTGGGTATGCATCAAATCAATCTCATTCTCAACTATCATCTATAAATCGATTCATGGAGTTTATCGACCTCATCCGCAGGCCCTGGCCCTGGTACGTGGCCGGGCCACTGATTGGCCTTACCGTCCCAACGTTATTACTCATTGGCAACAAATCGTTCGGCATATCGTCGTCGCTTCGGCACATTTGCGCGGCCTGTTTGCCGGCCAACATTCCGTTCTTCCACTACAACTGGAAAAAAGAAATCTGGAACCTGTTTTTTGTGACGGGTGTGTTATTGGGCGGCTTTCTGGCCACGCGTTTTCTGGAAAACCCCGATGCATTCCAGCTTTCGGCAGCCACTATCGCTGATCTGAAAGCACTGGGTATTCACGATTTTTCGGGGCTCATGCCCGCCGATTTGTTCGATACGGCCAATTTGTTCACGCTAAAAGGGCTGGTATTTTTTGTGTTTGGGGGTTTTCTGGTTGGCTTTGGCACACGCTGGGCGGGTGGCTGTACGTCAGGTCATGCCATTATGGGCCTCTCGAACCTGCAATGGCCTTCGCTGGTCGCCACCTGTTGTTTCATGGTCGGTGGTTTCGCCATGACCCACCTGATCCTCCCTCAGTTGATGAAGTTGTTTTAACCCTGAAGAAAGCAAATAACCATGCAAAACGTAGTAAGTTCCGATACGTTGGTGTGCGACGCGCCCAACGACATGAAAAAAACCGAAAGCTGGACCGCTAATCTCAAATACCTGGTGGTTGGGATGCTGTTTGGGATTGTGTTCGTGAAGGCCGAAATCATTTCGTGGTTTCGGATTCAGGAAATGTTTCGACTCCAGAGTTTCCACATGTACGGCGTGATTGGTTCGGCGGTTGTGGTTGGTCTGGTATCGGTATGGCTGATCAGACGGTTCAATATCAAAACACTGGCTGGCGAAACGGTTGAGTTTCACCCGAAAACGTTCAACAAAGGACAAATCTTTGGCGGGTTGTTATTTGGCTTGGGTTGGGCCATTACGGGTGCCTGTCCAGGACCCTTGTTTGCTCAGATCGGTAGCGGCTACGTGGCCGTTATTATCACCCTGCTAAGTGCCGTTGCAGGAACCTGGGTTTATGGCTACCTGCGCGAAAAACTACCACATTGATTCTTTACTCTGAAAATAATAAAGCCACGGGCCATTTCACACCCGTGGCTTTTTGTATACGTAACTTTTATCACGGATAGACGAATTGAGAATAGCTTCCTTTGCGATGACAATTATCAAGTCATACCATTATGAACAACATACCAAGAATTGGCGATCAGGCCCCGGATTTCGAAGCGATTACGACTACCGGCAAGATTAAATTTTCGGATTATAACCAAGGGAGCTGGATTATTTTCTTTTCACACCCGGCCGATTTTACGCCTGTATGTACCACCGAAATGAGCGGCTTTGCCTTGGAACAGGATACATTCTTTGCCGTTCACAACTGCAAACTGATGGGACTAAGTATCGACAGTATTCATTCACACATTGCCTGGGTCGATAATGTCCGAAAGAATACGGGTGTCCTGTTCAAATTTCCCATTGTTGCCGATATTGATATGCATGTATCGCAGCTTTGGGGTATGTTGCAACCCGGTGAAAGTGAAACCGCTGCGGTTCGGGCCGTCTTTATTATTGATCCTAATGGAATCATTCGGCTGGTGATGTATTATCCGATGAGCGTTGGGCGAAACATGGGTGAAATCAAACGGGCGTTGCTGGCCCTTCAAACGACGGTTGAACATAAAGTCGCCTGCCCCCTGAACTGGCAACCCGGCGATAAAGTCATTGTTCCCCCGCCAAAATCGGTCGATGCGCTGGAAGAGCGATTGAACAGCGATCTGGAAATGGTTGACTTTTATCTGGCGAAAAAGGCCTTGTGATTCTCTCGAAAAGTCGGATACTCGAAGCGGCAGTATGTAACAAATGTCACATACTGCCGCTTTATCGTGAGCTATTTTTAGAAAAAATTTAACTATTCCTAAAAATGGCTACTCATTTTCACGTACTGGTTGTGGGGGGAGGTAATGCTGGACTGTCGGCTACGGCCCAACTACTCCATAAAGATCCATCTGTACAGATTGGCATTATCGAACCATCGGCCAAGCATTATTATCAACCTGCCTGGACGCTCGTGGGGGCAGGGCAGTTTGATGTGAAAGACACCGAAAAAAACGAACAGAATTACATTCCGGAAGGAGCCGACTGGATTCGGGATGCCGTGGCTACATTCCAGCCTGATCAAAATCAGGTGACCTGCCTCAGCGGAGCTACGTATACTTACGATGCGTTGATGGTTGTGCCAGGGATTCAACTAGATTGGGGAAAAATCAAAGGGTTTACCGAAACGCTGGGAAAAAACAAGGTCTCAAGTAATTATTCGTTTCAGACGGCGCCCTACACCTGGGAACTTATCCGGAATTTTAAAGGGGGCGTTGCCGTGTTTACCAATCCGGCCACGCCCGTCAAATGTGGAGGAGCCCCGCACAAAATCATGTACCTGGCCTGCGATTACTGGCGTAAAAATGGTGTACTGGACAAGACCGACGTACATTACGTATCGGGAGCCGGAGCCATTTTTGCCGTGAAAGAGTTTGCCCAAACCCTCGAAGGGCTGCTAAAACGGTATCGGATTAAAACGCATTTTTCCCAGAATGTTACGGAGGTCGATGGACTAAACCAAACAATTTATTTTGAAGGAAAAGATGCCGATGGTAACGTTCAGAAACAGTCGATCCAGTTCGACATGGCGCACATTACCCCTCCGCAGTCGGCCCCCGATTTTATTAAAAACAGCCCACTGGCCGATCCGGCGCAGCCGCTGGGCTGGGTTGAGGTAAATAAGTTCACGTTCCAGCATAGCCGCTTTCCCAACATTTTTGCCTGTGGCGATGTGAGCAATGCCCCCACTTCAAAAACCGGGGCCGCCATCCGAAAACAGGCACCGGTTATGGTCGAACACATATTGGCGTATCTGCACAAAACACAATCCAGTGCGCAATACGACGGCTACACCGCCTGCCCCATCCCGACCGAATATGGTAAACTAATGCTGGCTGAATTCGACTACTCGAACAAACCCAAAATGACGTTTCCATTCGATCAGGCTGTGCCGTGTTGGACCATGTGGTTACTGAAAAAATACCTGTTACCCTGGCTATATTGGCACCGAATCCTGACGGGTAAAGCCTAAAAAGCTGACGAAAATCATACAGATTTTGTGACAAATAGTACAGAAGCAGCCTCTGCTTTCTGCCAATTTTGATGCATCAACTTAATCATCAAAACGCCATGAACGTAGAACAAATTTATACCGGTTGTCTGGCTGAGGCTGCTTATTACATTGAAAGTGAGGGCGAAGCCGCCATCATTGATCCCCTCCGTGAAACAAAACCGTATCTGGATCGGGCAACGGCCAACGGAGCGACGATCAAGTACATTTTTGAGACCCATTTCCACGCCGATTTTGTGTCGGGCCACCTCGATCTGTCGGCAAAAACCGGCGCTACGATTGTATTTGGTCCCACGGCGCAGCCGGGTTATAGGGCTCATGTCGCTACTGACGGTGAGGAGTTTCCGATTGGAAAGGTGAAAATCCGGGTGCTGCATACGCCCGGGCATACGATGGAATCCACTACGTATTTGCTAATCGACGAAAATGGCAAGGAAACGGCCATCTTCACCGGCGACACGCTATTCATTGGCGATGTAGGTCGCCCGGATTTAGCGGTTAAGACCAATTTGACCCGCGAAGACCTGGCAGGTTACTTGTACGACAGTTTACACACGAAAATCTTACCCTTGCCCGATGATGTGATCGTTTATCCAGGACACGGCGCAGGGTCGGCCTGTGGCAAAAACATGAGCAAGGAAACCACCGACACGCTGGGCAATCAGAAATTGTTCAACTATGCCCTGCGGGCTCGTACCAAAGCGGAGTTTATCCAGGAAGTCACCACCGGACTGATGCCTCCTCCACAGTATTTCCCCAAGAACGCGGTACTGAATAAAATGGGTTACGAGCCTGTCGATTCGGTGATTCGGCAGGGTACGCTGGCATTGTCGCCAGCCGCCTTTGAAGCCGCAGCCAACGAGGAAGGAGCTTTGATGCTCGATGTACGGACTGCGCCCGAATTTGCCAAAGGATTTATTCCGAATGCCATCAACGTTGGACTCGAAGGACAATTTGCTGGTTGGGTCGGTACATTGGTGCCCGATCTGAAACAGCCGATTTTACTGATTGCCCCTGAAGGCAAGGAAGAAGAAGCCGTGCTCCGGCTGGCGCGCGTAGGCTACGACAACTGCATCGGTTATTTGCAGGGTGGGTTTGCTTCGTGGAAAGCCGACGGCCGGGAGATCGACACCATTACGTCCATTTCAGCCAATACGTTTGCCGAATTATATGCTCAGAATCCGGACCTACCCATCCTCGATGTTCGTCGAAAGAGTGAATATGATGCCGAACACGTAGTGGGTAGTGACAACCTGCCGCTGGATTACATAAACGACAATATGGCTCGTATCGACCGCGACAAAACGTACTACGTCCACTGTGCAGGCGGTTACCGGTCGATGGTCGCGATTTCGATTCTGAAAGCCCGTGGTTTCGATAAGCTGATTGACGTGGCTGGCGGTTTTGCCGCTATCAAGCAAACCAGTAAGCTCCCACTTACAGACTACGTCTGCCCAAGTACATTGCTTTAATCACCACCGTATACTATGGCTCTGTTCATTGTCGGGCAGGGCCACTTTTAAAAGCACAATTCCTATGGGACCGCATTACTATGAAGTAAATCTGGGTTGGCAATATGCCCGTTTAGGGCAACTGAGCGCTCCTGGCCTAACCGATACCATTGATGTAGCGATTCCCCCTGAATTCCCGAAAGGGATGCCAGATGTATGGTCGCCGGAGCATTTGCTGGTAGCCGCTGTTGTGGGTTGTTTTATGACAACGTTTCTGGCCGTGGCCGAAAACTCCAAACTGGATTTCGATGATTTTGACTGTTCAGCAATCGGCAAGCTGGAACGTGTTGATAATAGGCTACAAATTACCGATGTGGCCCTTACACCCAAACTATTGCTAACCGACGAAAGCGATCTGGAAAAAGCGCAGCAGGTGTTACAGAAAACGCAGAAAGAATGCCTGATCACTAATTCCATTCGGGCACAGGTGACCATTCAACCCACTATTCGGTTTGCCGTTAAAGCCTATGATTAAGGATTAACTGTAGGGAATAAAAAAAGCGCTGACCGGTTGGTTCGCGCTTTTTTGTTTGTCATATCGACTTTAAAAAATTCCTGTCTCAGTCTTGAGGGACCGCTCATTTTAAATTCCGCCAGCTACCAGCATCGTACAGATCGGTAACGCCCTGACTCGATAAGAGCGATTTGGCCCGCGCACTCCGCATACCGGAAGCACAGCAAACAACAATCGGTTTCTTATAGCTTTTTAGTTTAGCCACCTTCGATCCGAGTTGATCGAGTGGAATATTGATCGCTCCCTGCGAATGACCTCCCGCAAATTCGCCAGGTGAGCGTACATCAATAATGACAGCTCCCTGTTCCAATACCGCGTTAAGTTGTGAATTACCGGCTCCTCCAAATACAGATTTCAATAGATTCATCATTGTCGTAAACTGGTTAAGTTGATGAGACAAAGGTCGTCTGTCGCAAAGTGCTTGTACGTGATAATTATCACGCAGACACGTTTTAGAGGATTCGTGTATCGCACTGATTTTTATTGTTATTTCTCCCCAAAATATAATACGTGCAATGTCTTGTCCTAAAATAAGTTTACCATCACTTTAAGCAGATGGACCACTTATTTTTGCTTCGTACTCAGGCGCATGAGCTCAAGATGCGTCAAATGGTTGAAGAGATCAACCTGGGTCGGCTGACCATTGATCAGGCCATGGCCAAGTTCAACGTTTTGACCCGCCACACGGTTA
>NZ_JAPLET010000026.1 GCF_026391055.1 Spirosoma sp.
TAACGAGTTGATTACCAGTAGCTTTCGCTTGTGTTTTCGACTCATTCCCGATGTTTGGGAGTGCAAAGGTAGGCTGATTTTACCCCCTTGTCAAGGCCCGGCCTGAAAATAATTGGGGCTACACCAAACATTATTCGGTAAAGCCCCAATTGTCAGGCACTTATCCAACGAAAATTCTTTATATTTTTTTCAACAGATGGTTTTTCTTCCCTTTTGATATAAGAATGTAGCGGTCCTGAAGCCAGTCAAAGGCAACAGGTGAAGCAGGATCGGTTACTTTTGTTTTATTTATGCTAACCGCATTTTGTATGATGGCTCGCCTTGCTTCGCCTTTAGATGCGTAAACTTCTCCCCGACTGGCTACAGATAACAGATCGGTGATATCTTTACTATTGGCTAATTCTTCTGCCGATACTTCTGTTTGGGGTACCCCTTCAAAAATAACATCGAACTCGTCCGCTTGTATCGACCGTAAAGTTTCAAGCGTTGCTTTTCCGAATAGAACTTCGGACGCTTTCACAGCTAGTTCATAGCCACTCTCGGAATGTATTCGAGTCGTTACCTCTTTTGCAATCGCTTTCTGAAGGATGCGCAGGTGGGGAGCCTCATTATGTTGCCGCACCAGTTCTTCGATCTCTTCGCGTGTTAAAAGTGTGAAAACCCGGATAAGCCGTGAACAGTCGTCATCGGCCGTATTAAGCCAGAACTGATAAAATTGATAGGGCGAAGTAAGTGCAGGGTCCAGCCACACGTTGCCACTTTCAGATTTTCCAAATTTGGTGCCGTCCGATTTGGTCACCAGAGGTGTAGTCAGCGCAAATGCTTGATGCCCTCCTTCCAGATGTTCAGATCCTCCTTCTTTTCGACGGATGAATTCGGTGCCGGTGGTTATATTACCCCACTGGTCAGAACCACCCATTTGTAAGCGTACGTTCTTATGCTTGTAAAGCCAGTAAAAATCATAGCCCTGCAACAACTGGTACGAGAATTCGGTGAAGGAGATACCCGTTTCGAGCCGTTTCTTGACCGAATCCTTTGCCATCATATAATTGACGGTAATATGTTTGCCGGCTTCCCGTAGAAAACCCAGAAAGGAAATCTCCTTGAACCAGTCGTAGTTGTTTACCATTTCGGCTGAGTTGGCTCCGCAATCGAAGTCGAGAAACTTGGTTAGCTGCTGGCGGATACCGTTCTGGTTACGCTGTAGCGTTTCTTCCGAAAGAAATTCCCGTTCGGCTGCTTTGCCCGATGGATCGCCAATCATTCCGGTAGCACCACCAACCAGCGCGAATGGCTTGTGACCCGCTCGCTGCAAATGGACGAGCAACATAATAGTGGCCAGATTACCAATATGCAGTGAAGCAGCGGTTGGGTCGAAGCCAATGTAAGCTGCTGTCATTTCTTTTTGTAGTTGCTCTTCGGTACCGGGGGTCATGTCGTTTAACATGCCACGCCAGCGCAGTTCGTCAATAAAATTCATAAGTAATACTAAGAGTGAACGAGCGAATCAGTGAAAGAGTAAAAAGGGAATTAATTGGCAACATTTATGAAAATGATCGGCCATTATACCTTTTTACGCTATGCACTTCGCAAAATTAATGGTTTATGGTATGAGAAGGGAAGAGTCGCCATAACTCAGGAAACGGTAGTCGTTTTCGAGAGCTTCTTTATATACGTTCTTCCAGTTGTCGCCAATGAGGGTAGCAATCAGTAAGATGAGCGTCGACCCCGGCTGGTGAAAATTGGTCACCAGCCCCTTGCAAAGCCTGATACGATAACCGGGAGTTATGTAAATGCCCGTATGCGCTACAACCGACTCTTTGTTCGCAGTAACCAGATAGGCCAGAACAGCGTTCAGTGCATCGACGACACTTGGCTGCTGATCATCCGGAAGCTGGTACGCATAATGCTGATCGAGTTGAAACGGATTCGGCTCCTTTCGAACCAACTTCGTACCAATCCAGTACAAACTTTCCAGCGCCCGCATAGAGGTTGTACCCACTGCCACTACTGTATTCAGATGAGTCAGCAGATTCCTTAGATTAGCCTGTGTGTACACAACCTGTTCCGTGTGCATATGATGCTGCCGGACATCGTCCGTTTTAATGGGCTGAAACGTTCCGGCCCCAACATGCAACGTCAGATAGTCGTGATTAATGTTGTTGTTGGCCAATGCTTCAAACACAGCGGCTGTAAAATGTAAGCCTGCAGTTGGAGCGGCTACAGCTCCTTCCTGTTTTGAATAAACAGTCTGGTACGTTTCGCGGTCGGTGGCGGTGGCTTCCCGTTTGAGATAGGGCGGCAATGGGATCTCCCCTATATACTGAACAAGCTGCGCAAAGGTTAACTCCGCTGGTTGCCAGCTTAACCGAACAGCCGACTGATCATAATCATGCCAAGAAGCGGTAAGAGTAACCTCTCCTTCGGGTGTCGGAAACGTGGTGACCAGCGATTCGTCCTGTTTCCAACGCTTCCTGTTACCAATCATACCCTGCCAAATGGCCATACCGGTCGTTTCCATAGCCAGCGAGATTGGCTCAGGCTCTCCACCCGGCTCAGTTGGGTAGGGATTCAGGAGAAATAATTCAATTAAAGCACCTGTCGGTTTGGTGAAGTGCAGTCGCGCCGGAATAACTTTTGTGTTATTAAACACCAGGAAGCTGTTAGGCGGCAATAGGTTGGGAAGATCCGTAAACCGGTTGTGACTTACCTCTTCATCTTTGTAAAGAAGCAGTTTCGAGGCATCGCGCTGGGGCAATGGGAAACGGGCAATCCGGTCGTCGGGTAAGTCGTATTGAAACTCGCTCAACAACAACTCATTCGTATTAGTCATCGTTATTGGGTTTCATGAACAAACGAATGGGCAACCAGGCCAGTACAGCAATCAGTATAGCCGTACTCAGGGGAAGTAGCCAGGCATACTCGATAGCTCGAATCGGCCGATCGGACCGGTTGAGAAACGACAAAACCAACAGCCCTAAACCAACTATTGTATTAATGGCCGACATGAGTAAGCTGAACCAATTCTTGAGGATCAGATTCAATTTCGGCCGATTAGCTGCCCATACATCATGATTCGGTACCGGAAGTTTGTCGGTTGGTACTTTAGCGATCAGCCGGGAGGCCAGATTGATGAGCGTGTTGTTGATGATAAAAATACCGATGGCTAAATAGAAAATTGTTTCGCGCCCTAGGGTCTGGATGGGCTGGTTCTGCTCATCGAAACGCACGGCTACCGCTTCGGGATACGAAATGTAACTGCTAAAAAGAGCGAATAAGAATCCGGCGATGGAGAGAATGCGCCATACTCGGATAAAAAAGATTCCTGCTTTCATTATAAGTACACGAGTGAACAGGTGAACGAACGGCAAATTACCTTATCGGATAACAGGCCATTGTCGTAATCACCTGCTTATGAGATTTACGTCTGGCTTTTTCAAATCAGGGCGCAAAGGTAAGGCTCGAACGGGGGAAATCCGTTAGCTTAGCCACTTGTTAAGCATAATGGTTTCGGGAGCGTATGAAGATTTACACAAAAACAGGCGATAAAGGTCAAACGGCGCTGATTGGCGGACGCAGAGTAAGCAAAAGCGATTTACGGCTCGACGCCTACGGAACTGTTGATGAGCTAAACTCCTGGGTTGGTTTGGTTCGCGACCAACCCGTCAATAAAGATCGTAGAGAATTCCTTAAAGAAATTCAGGATAGACTCTTCACAATTGGGTCCGAACTGGCAACTGATCCAGAAAAAGCTCCCAAGCGGCCAATGCCCGCCATCACATCCGATGATATAACGCTGCTGGAACAGGCCATGGATGGCATGGATGCTGAACTGCCGGAGTTACGCGCATTTATTTTACCGGGTGGTCATCAATCCGTCTCATTTTGTCACCTTGCCCGTACGGTTTGCCGCCGTGCCGAACGCATCATCATTACGTTGAATGAACAGGCCTTTAGCTCGGTCGAAAACGTAGATGAACTGGTGATTCAATACGTCAATCGCCTGTCAGACTATTTATTCGTGTTGAGCCGAAAAATGGCACAGGAATTGGACGCCGAGGAAGTAACCTGGAAGCCAAGAACGTTGTCATCCTATTAACCTGAAAAAAAAGTTGTCTTGACAACTAAACTTACTCGATCTAATTTTTTAGATTTGCCTCAGCCAGTTCATAAACCGGCTAACTCATTAACCACAAGCAGTTATGACGACAGACGTATTACAAATTGAATTGCGAAAAGCGGAACGCTCTCGCATTCAGGAGGTAGATTTTAACCATCTGCCTTTCGGCAAACATTTTTCGGACCACATGTTCGTGGCCGATTTCATAGATGGTCAGTGGCAGAATCAGATGATTGTGCCGTTCGACAATTTCACGCTAAGCCCTGCTCTGTCGTCGCTACATTATGGCCAGTCTATTTTTGAAGGCATGAAAGCGTTCAAAAACGAAGAAGGTCAGGTTTCTCTGTTCCGCCCTTACGCGAACTTTGAACGCATCAACGAATCAGCCCGGCGCATGTGCATGGCTACGCTACCCGAAGAAGTATTCATCGGTGGCCTGGAAGCTCTGCTCCGAGTTGATGCTGACTGGGTTCCCAATACGCCCGATAGTTCGCTTTATGTACGTCCTTATATGTTTGCCACGGATACGTACCTGGGTGTAGCACCTTCGAAAACATACCGATTCTGTATCTTTACCTGCCCAGTTGGTGCTTACTACTCGAACCCACCAAAGCTGAAGGTTGAAACCGAATACATCCGCTCGGCACCGGGTGGCGTTGGTTATGCCAAGTGTGCCGGTAACTACGGTGGCTCGCTGTACCCAACCCTAATGGCACAGCAGCAAGGCTATGACCAGTTGATCTGGACCGACGCCCGCGAACACAAATACATTGAGGAATCGGGCACGATGAACATCATGTTCATCATTGACGGTAAGCTTGTAACCCCAGCTACCTCCGATTCAATCCTGAAAGGGGTTACCCGCGATTCTATTCTTCAAATTGCCCGGAGTTGGGGAATGGGCGTAGAAGAGCGGCTGGTATCTATCTACGAGGTGATCGGAGCCATTGAGAACGGTCGTTTAACGGAAGCCTTCGGTGCGGGCACGGCGGTGGGTTCATCTCCGTACTCACTCATCGGGTATAATGGCAAAGATTACATGCTGCCAGAATTTGCACCCGAAGAGTCATTTGCCGTTAAGGTAAAAAACTACCTGGCCGATCTGCGCACCGGCAAAATAGAAGACACCTTCGGCTGGATGCACCACGTGTAGATTGGTTTGTATACATGAAAAGGAAAAGCCTCAACAGTTCAGTCGAGGCTTTTCCTTTTCTTAATCGGACTGAACTTGTGTTTAGGACGCTTTATTTAGCAGAAGCTGATGTAGTACCATCGGCTGGTCCGATCCTGACTTTCAGACCGAAGTCTTTGCCCTTCGAAACATCTTTCAGCAGAATCTGCTCCCCTTGTCGACCCGTCCAGACCAGCCCCCCCACGGAGGGCTTCGACTTACCGTAACGCCCGGTAAAATACCCGCCCAGTTCCTTCTGGTAATCACTAACCGACTGGCGGCTGTTGAGAAACAGGTCTACATCAATGGCCGATACCTTTGAGTTGGTTTGATAATACAGCACATCCGCCGATTCGAGGTTCTTGAATTCAATCGTATAGCCGATGTGATCAGCGTCACTTTCAAACGACTCCCCCTTCTCGGTAGCTTTTACCTTCGTGAAATCGTCGCCGAGATTAATCCCACGCCAATGACTATCGGGAGTTAAGCCAAGGTCGGCCAAATGTCCGATTATAGCAATCGTAGAGGTTGTTTCAGGGGACGATAATATCGTTGCCGTTGAATCCGCCGATGTTGCATCGCTCTTCTTTTGGTCACCGCAGCCCGTAAGTACGGCGGTTGACACACAAATAGCAAGGGTAAGAAAATATCGATTCATATTCATTTAATTGATTGAACAAAGGTAATCATTGAGATGGGTTGCCCCTGCCGTTCAGGCAGGCAGGAATTTCCGACCAACAAGAACTTTACTGCGTTTGGTATTTTAGTTAGTTGATTTTTAACTTATCTACTCAATAAGTCCCATTGATGAACCCAAATTATAAAATGTAGTTTTGTAAAGTATAACACGCGTTCGCGACGAGCTACGATTATGCCTTTTTCTTTATTTGGTGCCGAGAAAATTCCTTTCGACAGTCTACATAACATCGAGAAAAACATTCCTAATATCATTTTGTGGGCTGTTCCGGTCATGCTGTTTTTTACAGTCATTGAAATGGCCGTTACGTATTATCAGGAGAAAGAATTTTACGAAAAGAAAGAAACGATTGGGTCTATTCTGGTCGGACTTGGCAATCTGGTCGTTACGGCAGCGCTGAAAGTAGGCTTACTGTACATGTGCATCTGGATTTACAATCTCATCCCCTGGCGCATGGAGTTACAGTGGTGGACGCTCATTCCGTGCTACATTATTTATGATTTCTTCAGTTATTGGGCGCACCGTGTATCACACGAACAACGGTTCTGGTGGGCTACGCACATCGTTCACCATTCGGGCGAGCATTATAATTTGACGGTATCTTACCGGCTAAGCTGGATTCAGCATTTGAAAATCGTCTTCTTTCTACCCGTTGCTTTCATGGGTTTTCACCCGATTATCTTCTTCGTAACCAACCAGATTGCAGTGCTTTTCCAGTTTTGGGTACATACTGAATACATCCGACGGATGCCCGCCTGGGTTGAATATATGTTCGCCACCCCGTCTAACCATCGGGTACATCATGGCTCGCAGGAAAAATACATTGATAAAAACTTTGGGGCGACGTTCATCTTCTGGGACCGGATATTTGGTACATTCCAGCCGGAAGAAGAGCCGGTTATTTATGGCGTTACGACCAACATAACCAATAAGGCAAATCCTTTTTTCATTAACTTCCACGAGCTTACCGACATGGTCAGCGATGTGAGACAAGCGAAGGGATTTCGCAAGAAGTTCTTCTATATTTTCGGTAGCCCCATAAAAATTGCTGAAGAGAAAAAGGAACTGGAACGTCAAAAGCTGGAGGGAACACCCGTTGGGGCCTGACGGATTAGCTTAACTCACGCGCTTCCCATCCAGCAGCATACTGACTGCGTCGTTCAATGAACCGGCCTGCGTAACCTGCCCTGAATTGACAAAGAATATTTCGTCGGCGCTTTCGATGGTATTCAGCCGGTGAGCTATGATGATGCGGGTTGTTTTTTCGGGCAATTTCCGAAGAATTTCGTCCAGCAACTGCTCTGTAACGGTATCGACGTTTGCGGTGGCTTCGTCTAGGATAAGCAGATCCGGGTTGCGCAAAACGGCCCGCATAAAGGCAATAAGCTGTTTCTGGCCGAGACTGATGGCATCTCCTCCGTTCTGAACTTTTGTGTCCAGTCCCTCGTCAAAACGGTCGATTAAATTATCCAGATTGGCTTCCCGGATAACTTCGGCCAGTTGTTCGTTGGTGTAAGTCTGATACGACTCGTTTCCATAAAGAATATTTTCGCGCACCGTACCGGTAAACAGAAAGGGCTCCTGCAAAATGAAGCCGATCTTACCGGTACGCTGCTCGGGCGTATATGAACGAATATCCTTTCCATCGAACACAATGGTTCCGCTGGTTGGGTCATACAAACGGGCGATGAGCGACGCAGTGGTCGTTTTTCCGCCCCCGGTTGGCCCAACCAGCGCGTAGGTCTTGCCCCGCGCCAGGTCGAAACTGATGTCGTGCAGTACTTCTTTACCGTCAGGATAACTAAACGAAACATGCTGGAAGGAAAGTAGGGCCGATGTCTGTACTGGTAGTGTGCTCCCGACCGGCAGCAAATCCGTTTGCATGGACAGAAGATGCGAGATACGGTCCCAGGCGGCTAAAGCTACCTGAAAGTTGGCCCACAAAGCCGCCAATTGCCGTAGCGGATTGTAAAAATTGTTGACGTACGAGAAAAAACTGATTAGCAGACCAACCGTAAAGCTGCCCGTCGAGATCAGATAAATACCATAGGTCAGCACAACAAGTTGCCCCAGGTTAGCCGCCATGCCAATAACGGGCGTAAACACGTTGTTGGCCAACCCCGCCCCAACGGCTGTCCGGTAACTTTGCTGATTGGCTTCATCAAACCGTTTCCGGAAATAATCGCGCCGATTGAACGCAATAATAACCTTGAAGTTGTTCAGGTTCTCCTGAATTTCGGCACTCAGGTTCCCCACGCTTTTCAGGTTGGCGGCATTCTTCCGCTTTACCCAGGCCGACGTTGCCTGCGTGAAAATCCACATCAGAATAGCGGGTGAGAGCGCTGCGGCTCCGAGTGGCAATTTGATGAACAACAAAAACAGACCAGCGCCGGTCATGATAAAGATGCTGCCCACAAACTGCATCAGCGACTGCGAAAAGAACTGGTTCAGTTTGTCGGTGTCGTTGTTAATTCGAGAAATCAGGTCGCCCGCTTTATTCTGGGTGAAGAACGCAACGGGCAGCTCCTGTAGCTTATTGAATACCGCATTCCGAAGTTTGAACAGCGTCCGCTGTCCTATGCCACCCATCAGGCGTGTCTGTACATAATTCGTTACGAAGGCAACGATGTAAATCCCCAGCAAAATGCCCGCATTTAGCAGAATACCGTTATAGTCCTTCTTTTGAACGTAATTATCGATGGTACGACCGATCAGCACGGGGCTTATCAGTGTCAGACTTGAATTGATCAGGATAGCCACTAACGCCAGAATCAGCCGCTGCCGTTCGTCGTCAATCAGCGCCAGTAGTTTGCGAAGGGCTTTGTAGGTGGCATTTTTTTCCTGTTTTGGCCCGGTAGCCTGATTAAGATCGTACTTCATACTGGCTGGTACTGCGTTGTGATTGATAAATCTGAACGTACTCGGGGCTACTCAACAGAAGTTCGGCGTGGGTGCCTTTGGCAATAATTTCGCCTTCCATCAGCAACATAATTTGTTCATAATCTTCTACCGGCGCAATTTTCTGCGTTACAGATAACAGCGTCAGGCCAGGATAGTTCTGTTGAACATTTGCCAGGATTTTCTGCTCCGTATGGGTGTCCACGCGCGCCGTGAAATCATCCAGTAATAATACCCTCGGATTTAGCGCCAGTGCCCGTGCCAGCATAATCCGTTGTTTTTGCCCACCCGACAAACTGGTGCCCCGTTCGGACACAACCGTCTGGAGTTTCTCCGGCAGCGAATCAATAAACTCCTGTAATTCCGCCGTAGCAATTGCCTTCGCCAGCGACTCATCGGTTACGGTGTCACTGAAAGCAATGTTTTCGCGCAGACTCAAGTTGAAGATAATGCTATCCTGAAAAACAAACCCGACCTGCTGATGAAACGACGCATCGTCGTAGTCAGTAATGGGTTGGCCATCGTAGTTTACACGGCCCGAGTTAGGGTTGATCAGCCCGGTGAGCAAGTATAGAAGTTGACTCTTTCCGGCCGCCGTCGGGCCGACAATAGCCGTTCGGCTTCCGGCTTTCACCGAGAACGACACATTTTTCAAGGCTGTTTTTTCGCCGTAACTGACCGATACATTTTCCACATCGATATCACCCTTCAGATCCACGGCCAGTGTACCGGTCTGGGGAGTTTCGGAAACCCGAAGCACCTGATCGACGCGTTCGTACGAAGCGGATGCCTGTGCTATGACGTTACTCATAAACCCGATCACAACAATTGGAAAAATCAGTAACGCGAGGTAGCTGTTAAACGCGGCCAGATCGCCCAGCGACATGCTTCCCGAAATCACAAAGTGCCCGCCCAGCACCAGAATCGTCAGCGCAGCCATGTTTGCGGTAAAACTGATAATGGGGATAAGGGCCGCAAACAACCGTAAAATGGCTAACCCTAAGTCTTTGGCCTCGGTGTTTGCCGCCAGAAATTTGTCGTATTCAAGCTGTTGTGAGTTCAGCACACGGATAATAGCCGAGCCAAGTATACTTTCGTTAATAACCCGGTTGAGCCAATCGATCACTTCCCGGCTTCGTTTGAACAATACCCGGACCTTCTTCAATACTAGGTAAAAAGTAACGCCAATAATGGGTACAATCGTCAGGACTGCCAACGCCAGTTGCCAGTTAATACTGATTAGCAGAATACTGGCACCGATAATGATACACAGCGACGACACGATGGACACAATCGCCTGCGAAACGAACAGTTTGACCGAATCTATGTCCGACGTCAGGTTTGTCAGTAATCGGGACGGATTTGTTTGTTGAATGTAGTTGAAACTCTGTCGCGAAATTTTAGCCGCCAGTTTCGTTCGTAGATCCCGTGCAACCCGCTCCGACGCGTATGTCTGGACAATGCTTTGGAGGTACGAAAAAACTAGAATGAACAACGAAGCCCCCAGAAATTCGATGAGCATAGTGCGAAGTGCAAATCGACCGGCGGTATAGTCATCTATCCCGTGGGCGATCAGCATAGGCAACACCAGGTTGACTCCGTTGCTAATCAGCGCCAGAAAAATCAAGAGCACAATCAGCCTTGCATATGGCTTAAGCAGACCAACAAGCGAGATTGAAGGCTTTGAGGGGGCTTCTTTTTTCATATACAGATTCGGCTGGATTTGTCTAAAGAATGCAAAAGTAGCTTATTACTACTGTTGCTACAGCCGGGAGGCAGCGTATCATGGAACACGTCTATGATACGCTGCCTCCCGGCTGCACTACTTGTACTTCCCTGACTTATTCTTTCTCTATTGTTGGCTTCGTTACATCGACAATCTTTGTCGGCTTGCCCGTCTTGCGTTCTTCGATCTGCTCAAGCAACTTTAAGCCCATCAGGCCATTGAGCGACCCTTCAGTACCGTTACCAGATCCATTGATAACAATGTCGGGAATGACGCGGATATGGCCTTTACCAATTTCTTCCGTGATTTTGAAACGAGTGAAGTTCTCGTCGCCCATTGCTTTCACCTGCAACTCGTATGCCTCCGCCGTAGAGCGACCGATGGCCAGAATCTTCTCCGCTTCGGCCGTACCAGTTTTGGCAATTCGCTCAGCTTCGGCGTCGGCTGTCAGTTTGGTAGCTTCGGCATCAGCGGCTGCCTGCCGACGGCGTGCTTCGGCATTAGCCTCCGCCCGGACTTTTGTGGCTTCCGATTCGGCGCCAACCTGTAATTTCAGGCTTCGGGCCTCTCCCTCCGACTTTTTCACAGCGGCATCGGCCGTTCGCTGGGCAATCTCAACGCTTTGTTGCGCCTTCACTACTTCGCGCTGAATATCGGCCAGGGCCGTTTCGCGTTCCATACCCTGCCGTTTTTCCTGCGCCATCCGCTGCGTTTCATAGGTCTTTTCCTCTTCCTGCGCGATCTTCCGGTCGGTCAGGGTTTTCATCAGACTATCGGGCGGTACAATGTCGCCAATGAGCGTATCGACGGCGTTGACGTTATACACTTCGAGCACCGTACGAATATGTTCGCGAGCTGCTTCCTGTCGTTCCTTACGGGTGCTGAGGAAGGCAATGACGTCTGAGTCTTGGGCCGAGTTTCGGAAGTAGTTACCAATGGTGGGCTCCAGCACCTGCGAAACCAGGTTATTCATACTGCCAAAGCGGGCAATCACTTTCGGCGCTTCTACAGACGGAATATGAATGATCTGCGCAACATCGAGATTGAACGGGAAACCGTCTTTAGACCGCACAGTAATGGTTGAGAGGTTTCGGTCAAGTGCGTGCGCTTCCGTACGGGCGTTGGCCCAGTTTAGCACCAGATTTGTTGTTGGTACTACTTCTACCTTCATTGTAAAAGTATTAATCGGATACTTACCCGGCCCGATGGGTTCCATCCAGACACCCCGAAATCCTTTTTGAACAATATTGCCGTGTTTGAACGAGACCCCGGTAACGTCTTCCCCATCTTCGCCAATGTACGAAATTACGACACCAACGTGGCCAATTGGCACTTCAGTCATGGGAATCTCTTCAATCTGAATAGCCCACGGGTTAATATAATATGAACCCGCCAGCACCACCTGCGGCTGAAGACCACGATTACCGCCGTTTTGTAAAAAATAATCAACATTCTGGAAGTTATTATGCCCTTCCACATTCTTACCGGCAATCTGCCCCGGCTGAAGAGGAGCACCGTCCAGCGTAGTAATAATGCCGACCATATTTTCCCGGATGACGGTCATTTCGGCAATCGTAATGGTAAAAGCATACGTATTAATCCGGTATGTACCGGGCGTCAGGATAGACGTTTGGCGACCTTTTTGGCCGCTACTGCTCAGGAACCGCTCAGTATCCTGAAAGTTGTCGGAATCCACACGTCGGGCGAGGATGTTGCCCGTTGGCAGTTCTGCTCCGTCGTTCGAGAGTACCAACCCAATCTTACCTTCCGGAATAACCGTAAAGGGCTGCATGGTAATGCCATATTGCCAGGGCCAAAGCCACCAGTACAAGCCGGGCGCCAGCGTCTGTGCCTGATAACCAGCCTCGCCTTTGGTGGCAATGATCCGCCCATCGGGTAAGCCACGGTCGACACCGACGAGTACATATTTTTTGGTTACCAGGCCAATGCGGTCTTCAGGCACGATCACCATGCCAAACAAAAAACGGAGTACTAATTTGTACAGTACAACCGCGAACAGTAACCCGATCAACCAGGACCAGGTAGACATAAAGGATAAAAACTCCATGAATGAAACGGGGTTTTAGTGGTTAAGAAATGAGATAGAAAACAGTCCGACCATGAGTCGGAAAATGAAGACGGAGCGCCTACATCGAAGTGAGAGATAAGTGTGTCAGATTGACGGGTCAAATGTATAATACCCCCTGCTAGTGCGTGACAGAAATCGGACAATCGGCTGCTAAAGGCCTGATTTGTGTAGGGGAATTGATGAATGGAAAGGCACCATTACTCTGGCAAATATCCTACAACTCCTGCGCCAGATTGAAGAAAAAACCAGCTTTCCCCTGGGCGTTGATGGTGCCGCTGAAACGCATAACCAGGTTGTAGAAAGAGACAATATCCAGACTCATGCCCGTTCCCATCAGCAATTTGTTTGCCAGTCGGCTCTGGTATTGTTCGGCCACCGTACTATGCACATAACCGGCATCGCCGAAGGCGGTCAGATAGGCCGCTACAGGCACGGTGTTGAACTGCCGCACGTGGAGCCAGTTGAGTTGCTTGCGGACATTGAACAGCTGATACCGCAGACTATTGCGCCAGATGAACGTCCGCTGTCCGTCAACCACATTAAGTTCATAGCCTCGCACCATGTCATTACCACTACCCAAACCACGCAGTGTAAAGTAAGGCTGGCGGGCGGGCCAGGTGCTTCGCAGCCGTACACTGCCGGCCAAGTAGAATCGTTTACCCAGTGGCCAGTACCGCGTAGCCGATGTATTCAGATCGAGAAAGTGAAAGTTGTCGCTCGGTAAAATACCCGATACGCCAATGCTCGCCGAAAACAAGGTGCCCTGCAACGGATACACAATATTATCGCGCCGGTCGTAGCGGTAAATGTAATTCATGGCCAGAAACTGAAGCCGGTTTTGACCATCCAGAAAATAGTCGGGGTTTAGCCGGGCAATGGTATCGGCGATGGTGTTTCGGACATACCGCGTGTCGAGGGTGTGATAGTGATACAGGCCGCGCCGGTGCGTCAGGGTAAGTGCGGCATAAACTCGTTCGCGGAGAACATCTTCTGACTTTACGTAAACCCATTTATCAAACTGGGTACGGTATGGGATTTCTTTATTGGTTATATACCCGACGTCGGCTCGCAGACCTATCCTCTGTGCCCGGTCGATATACGGTTTGGAATATGACAGAATAGTCCGTTGTAAAAAACCCCGCTCAATGACAACCTGAAGCTTATCGTTATTACCCGTTACGTTGCGGTAACTCAGGTGCCCGCCGTAAATAACCCGCCGAAAGTCGTGCCCCCTGTCGTACCACCATTCGTTGAAGTTGCGATCGGCCAGGTCGAAAACAGGGTAGGCAATGAAATACCACCGCTCCTTCATGGTCACCGTTATGTCCAGTTGAGCCAGTTGCGTGGAGTCGACAGGCGGTGCAAATTCGCTGGTCACGTCAACGGTTACGAATAATGTGGTGTTGTTAATATTCCGCTGATCCCAGGCGATACGTCCCGGCAGATCAGCAAGACGGACAGAGTCGCCCATATGCAGCGTCATTTCCCGAAGAATGATCCGGTCGCGAGTCCGGAAGTTACCCTTCAGGTAAACTGCCCGCACAATAACTTTCTGCGTCGAGTCGACTGGTGTGTCGGCAAAAGCCGCAAAAGAAGTTACTAGAAAAGCCGTGAACAGTAGAATACGGAGCGGCCACTTTTTCGGAATCATTCTCAAAAGTACGGCTTTTCAAAAAAATAAGACAAGTAAATCTCCGTATGCTGCAAACGAGTACGTATTATTGTTGGCTATTCGCTAAATCAACAACCATTCTATAAATATAGCGCA
The DNA here is from genome assembly GCF_026391055.1 of Spirosoma sp. Lineage (GTDB taxonomy): Bacteria > Bacteroidota > Bacteroidia > Cytophagales > Spirosomataceae > Spirosoma. The sequence goes on from NZ_JAPLET010000026.1 coordinate 14,470, forward strand.
ATCGATGCAAACAGGAAATATTCAGAAGCCGAAGGCAACCAGCAAACCCAATTTAAGCTTCTGGCAAATCTGGAATATGAGTTTCGGATTTCTAGGTATTCAATACGGGTTCGGATTGCAGCAGGCCAACATGAGCCCCATTTACCGCTATTTAGGAGCCGATGAAGCCTCTATTCCTGGACTTTGGCTGGCTGGCCCACTAACAGGGCTACTGCTTCAACCAATTGTTGGTGCCATTTCGGACAAGAGCTGGTCACCACGCTGGGGCCGACGGAAACCGTTTATTCTGGCAGGAGCACTGGCGGGTAGTATTGCGATGATTTTTATGCCTAACTCGTCATACATCTGGATGGCTGCCGGACTGATGTGGATGCTCGATGCAGGGCTAAACTCAGCGATGGAACCGTTTCGGGCGTTTGTAGGCGATATGCTCAATGACAAACAACGACCTGTTGGCTTTGCCATACAATCGTTCATGGTTGGGTTTGGGCAAACTCTGGCGAACCTGATGCCTTATCTACTGCCTATCTTGGGTATATCGATGGTCATGTCGGAAGATCAACTGTCGAACGGAATTCCCAACTCGGTACGTTATCCATTTTACATCGGTGCAGCGGCTATTCTGATCTCGGTGTTCTGGACAATCCGCACGACGAAAGAGTATCCACCCATCAACGATAAGTACAAGGAACCCCACGTTTTCACGGATGAAGAAAAAAAGTCAATTTCGTTCTGGCACCTGGCGTTAGCTTTGGGAGGGGCTATTCTGGCTTTCTTTTTTGCGGCACGAATTGGCGGGTTGGTAACGGGTTCACTGTGGGGACTGGGTGTATTTGCGGGCAGCTACCTATTGCTGATGTTGCCTATTTTCAAAGAAATACTGGCTTCACTTTCGGCTATGCCAACTGTTATGAAGCAGTTGTGGTGGGTTAAATTTTTCACTTGGTACGGGTTACCACTCATGTGGCAGTACTTATCGCTGGCAGTGGCCAGGCACGCATTCAACGCCCCGGATGCAGTGTCCAATAAAATTGGTTTTGAAGAGGGCACTAAATGGGGTGGTCTCTGCTTTGCCATGTTTAGCATCTCGTGTGCCGTTATTTCATTCTTTATTCCTCGAATTGCCAAGGCCCTGGGCAGTGCGCGGGTTACCCACGCACTATTTCTCACCATCGGGGCAATGGGCTTCTTCCTGACACTTACCTCTACGGATAAGTTGGTTTACCTTGTAGGCATGATGATTATCGGCTTTGCCTGGGGCTCTATTATGTCGATGCCTTATCTGATGCTGGCAAGTGCGGTTCCAAAAGAACGTATGGGCGTTTATATGGGCATTTTCAACGGCTTTATCTGTGTGCCCCAGTTTATTGGTATGCTCACTGTGCCCCTTTATTACAAACCCTTGCTGGGCGACGATCCGCGCAATGCGTTGGTATTAGCCGGTATCTGTCTGCTGTTAGCAGCAGCCTCCTGTTTTCTGGTAAAGGAGGTCAAAGCGACTGACGAACCGACCATTCCAATCGATCTTGGTTAAAATTAAACCAAATTTATTATCTACGCCCACAGGCGGCTCTAGTATGATTTTTTTCCACGCCGGGAAAAACCGTAATTCGTGTATCGTAACGAAGCCGCCCGTGCGGTCGTAATTCATTTACATGACAACATCACCCCGCCCCTACGCCCTTCTCTCGGTTGGCGAACTTCTGGCTGACCTGATTGGCCACCATGTTTCGAACAGTTTACTGGATGCTCAGGATTTTCGCCGGTATCAGGGCGGTAGTCCAGCTAATATGGCCACCAACATGGCCCGATTAGGCAACCCGACCGCGCTTGTTTCCTGCGTAGGGAACGACAACATTGGGCGCTACCTGACCCGCCAGATAGAAGAGTCGGGGGTGGATACCCAATTCATCACCTACGACCCGCTGGCACCTACCAGTATTGTACTGGTTTCCCGAACGGCCGGTACACCTGATTTCGTAGCCTATCGTCATGCCGACTGCCGCATTCGACCCGAACAGCTACCCGATTCGCTGCTTGCTCAGGCTCATTTATTTCATACAACCTGCTTCGCCCTAAGCCAGCAACCGGCACAGGACGCCATTGTTGATGCCGCCAAACGCGCCAAAGCCGCTGGTTGCCAGGTAACCATCGACACAAACTATGCCCCTAGCATATGGCCAGATCGTGATCAGGCATGGCAGGTCATCAGTGATTACTGTTCAGCCGGCGCTTTGGTGAAAATCAGCGAAGATGATGCAGAACGACTGTACGGTAGCCCTCAAACGCCGGATCGGGTATTAGCTGATTTCCATAAAATGGGCGCTGTCCTGATCTGCCTGACACTCGGCCCCAATGGTAGTCTGGTTTCGTACGATGGCGGTGCCAAGCAATCACGGATACCGGGCAAAAAAATTGACGTCGTCGACGTTACCGGTGCGGGAGATGCCTATTGGGCAGGCTTTTTAACCGCTTATCTGGATGGGTATGCACCAGGAAATTGTGCCCACGCGGGTGCAGCCTTGGCAAAGATGAAGCTCACTCGACAAGGGCCGTTGCCCGATAAAGTTGACCGTAAACTGCTTTATGATCAGTTTGAATAGACTACCCGACAAGTAAGTACGGGCAATTTAGCTACACAGGCGACATCCCGAATGCAGAAACCGGACTTTTTCAAAAGTGCTTCTTGCATTCGGGATGTCGCCTGTGTATAAACTGTTAAACGAAGTCTTCTACCCACTTGACCACGTTCGCTCAGGAGTAACTCATTTTAACTCGCTTAGCTTATCCAGATCTATCTCGCCAAGGGTAGCTTTAATTTTATCCATACTAACACCTTTACCCTTTACGGTAACAACAAAGCGTTTGTTGATTAATACGTTCACCTCACCGTCTTTGGCACTGTTGTCGTATTTTTCAAATGATTTGTTGTTACCAATTGTGCTGGTCTTTTCATAACCGTTTTCGGTTTCTTTATCCACTTCCAGCATAGACCAAGCCGCAAGCCCCATCAACATCCCGGAGCCCCCTCCATCAACGATGGAAACGTCGATCGTCTCACTGGCATCGGTGTTGCTGTACCGGCCATTTGCAGTTGAGATGGTAAAGCCAGCCGCTCCATTTTTCTCACCCGTAGCTTCTTTGCGAGGCAGTCCATCGGCTTCATTTGGCAGAAGTTCCTTCAACTTTCGAAAATCAACGGTAGCAACGGGGCCATTTTTCTGCATTTCCTCAGCCTGAGCAGCCATTTCCTTCATGGCACTCATTGCACCTAATGTCGATACAGACGCTTCGTCTTTAGCTTCCTCTTTTTTGTTCCCTCCACAACTCGTGAGCAGTATAACAGGCAATAGCCCAGCCACAAGCAGGTATAGTTTCGTACGCATAGCAGATATGTAGATAAGGATCAAACAATTCATTAATCCTCGGCAAACTACATTTCCGGTCCATACAACGGATACTTTTTTGATTTAACGTGATTTGCAAGCAGCAACTTATTCAGACACACCGGTTAAGGAGTCAGTTTACTTAACACGTAATAGTTGGCATCGACGGTCAGCATGGTTTCATTTTTGGCAGGGAGTGTTTTCCATTGAGTGGTTGGCTGGATGTTACTGTAGGGTCCGGATTCACCCAGGCATACCCGAACAGGCATTGCAAAGCCAGAAACACAATTAGCCCAGCGGTATTGAAAGCCCCCCGCTACGGGTCGATATTCGAGTATCGGTATTTTACTACTCCGCAGGTATTGGTCAAATACGGGCTTTAAATTGATACCTGCCTGCTGGCTCATGTACTGTTCGATCTGGGCTGACGTAACGGTCTGATGATAGAACGTTTTGTTCAGACCACGCAAAATCTGTCGCCACTTTATGTCATTATTCACAAGTTGCCGGATGGTATGCAGCATATTGCCCCCTTTGTAGTACATATCCGACGACCCTTCATGATTGACATTGTATACCCCAATGATGGGGCGGTCGTTGCGTATATTTGCCCGGCAACCGATCACGTACTGCGCACCGGCCTCTTTACCATAATAGTACTCCGTGAACAGGTTTTCTGAATAGTTGGTAAAGCTCTCATGAATCCACATGTCGGCCACATCCTTATAGGTAATGTTGTTGGCAAACCACTCGTGGCCCGATTCATGAACGATAATAAAATCCCAGAGCAGTCCCCAACCCGTTCGGGAAAGGTCACGACCCAGGTAACCATTTCGAAAATGGTTACCGTACGTCACCGAACTTTGGTGCTCCATGCCCAGGTAAGGCGTCTCGACCAGCTTATAGCCATCCTCGTAAAAAGGATACGGCCCGAACCAGTACTCAAATGCCTTCAACATTTTTGGTACCTGTTTGAATTGAGTCCGGGCGGAGTCCCCGTGTTCAGGCAGGGCATAATAATTTAGCGCCAGTGGACCTTTTTCGCCGGTGTAGGTTTCTGACCAGTGTTCGTAACGACCAATATTAAGATTAACGCCATAATTATTGATCGGATTGACCACATACCAGTCAAATGTTCGGGTGTGGTCGTTATTCGTCGTTACCCGACGAAGTCGCCCATTCGAAACGTCGGTCAGGTCTTCGGGAACCGTCACGCTGATCGCCATGGAATCAGGCTCGTCGTACATATGGTCTTTGCAGGGCCACCACGCACTGGCTCCCAGACCCTGACAGGCGGTGGCAATAAACCAGTTTCCCGATTTATCCCGCGACCAGACAAGTCCCCCATCCCAGGGCGGCCGTTTTGCGACTCGTGGTTTACCTCCGTAAAAAACCGTTATTGACTCCGTCTGACCAATTTTTTGCGGCTTCGTTAGCGCCACGAAATACGCATTCCCATCCTGTCGAACGGCAAGTGACTGTCCATCCTGCTCTACGCGCAGTACCTTGAGCGGGCGTTGCAAGTCGACCTGCATTGTCTGACCTGGCTTAAGCACCCGATAGCGGATCATGGTTGAGCCGCTTAAGGTGCTATCTGTCGGTTGCACCCGAACGGATAAATGATAAAATGCCAGGTCCCACCAGGCCCGTTCGGGAGTAATAGAGCCTCGAAGCGTATCGTCGTGGGTAAATTCATAGCGCTGCGCCGATGCCAGAAATGGAAGCAGAAGCGCGAGTGTAATCAGACGGTAAACAAGGGCGGTTTTCAGGGTGTATTTTCGCATTATCGTTCAGGATCAATAGCCAAGGGACAGAGGGTATTTCTGTCCCTTGGCAAATCATCATTATCGTGCTCCTGGAGGGCAGTTTTTGAGGAGGTAGTTTGTATACAAGGTGCGTAGATGCTGAGTTGTCCCCTCCCCTTCATTGATACCATGGGAACGGTTTGGATACGGCATCATCTGAAACTGCTTGTTATGTTTTATCAGCTCGTTAATTAGCACTTCGGCATTGTCATAATGCACGTTATCATCGCCGGTGCCGTGGATATAAAGCAGATTACCCCGCAGATTTTTGGCGTACGTGATCGGTGAACCAGCTATAAAATCCTCCCGGTTTTCCTGCGGAATACCCATATACCGCTCCTGATAGATGTTGTCGTAAAACAATTGATTACCAACAGCTGCAATAGAAATGCCCGTTTTGTAAATGTCCGGATACTGAAACAACAGGTGCAGAGTCGTGGACCCGCCCCCACTCCATCCCCAGACGGCAACCCGGCTGGTATCAATAAAGGCATGTTGGGAGAAAAGTTTTTTCGCACCCATCGCCTGATCGCGGATGTTAATGCGCCCAATTTGGCGGTAGATCGACTTACGCCAGGCGGCTCCTTTCAGATTGGGTGTGCCCCGATTATCGAGGGCCACATAAATGTAACCCGCCTTGGCCATATCGCCCTGGAAAAGTCGGTTCTGGCCGATAGAAAAGTCATCATTCACTGTGCTACCTGCCGGTTCGCCGTAGACGTAAAAGACGATCGGGTACTTTTTCGTACTATCGAAATCCGTCGGCTTTGCCATCCAGCCATCGAGCGAGACGCCATCTTCCGTCTTTAGTGTGAAGAAACTGATGTTCGATTTGGCAACGGGCTTTACCCGGGCGGCAATACTTTCAGCCTCATTAACGGCTTTATGGTCGGGCAGGCTAACCCATTCGCGGGCGGGTGATGTCTGATAGTTGGTAAACGTATGCTGACTAAATTTACCGTTGGGCGAGATGATATAATTATGCGTTCCCGACTGCCCGGCGGGGGTTACCCGCTCCGCTTTGCCTTTCCCGTCCAGACTCGTCCGGTACAGATACCGCTGGTTGGTATTCTCGGGCGACGCGATGAAATAAATTTTGTTGGTCGGCTCGTCGATGTGGCTGATGGTAGCGATATCGTACCCGCCCGGTGTCAGTAGGATTTCTTTCTTGCCATCCGTTGTGATTCGATACAAATGCCTCCAGCCATCTTTCTCCGATACCCAGACAAACGATTTGCCATTTTCGAGCCACTCCCAGCCACTTGGGTCATCGCGGCTCCAGCGGGCCTTACCGTCAATCCAGGCCTTGTCCGTTTCGGTGTAGACTGGCGTGACGGACGAACCACCCGCCTTACAGATAAACAGCTTGCTTTCATTCTGCTTGCGATTCAACTGCTGCACAATGACACTCTCGCCCGCAGGGAGCCATTCCATACGTATCAGGTAATGCTGCTGCGAATCGCCGGGAATGTTGAGCCAGGTAGTTGGTGGTACGACATTCCGGCCACCCGTTACAGAAACGACCCCAACACGCGTAGGGGAAGGACTTTCGCCCACCTTCGGATACTCGACCGGAACAACATGCGAATAGGCAGAGTCGGTAGTATTCAGCATCAGGTAATCCCTGATTTTAGTAGCATCTACCTGCCAGTAGGCAATCTGTTTGCTGTCGGGGCTCCACCGGAATCCATCCCGGCAGCCAAATTCTTCTTCGTATACCCAGTCGAACGTACCGTTGATACGTTTGCGGGTACCATCCGATGTTAGCTGGGTTATTTTTCCGTTGGCTACGTCCTCAACAAACAGATTATGGTCGCTTACATAACCAACCATCCGGCCATCTGGCGACAGTTTGGCGTACATCAGCGATTGAGCAGGGCGCTTGCTACCTGTTCCGGCCGTTTGTCCAAGCTGCCGGGCCTGTCCGCTCGCCCGATTTATCAGGTAATAATCGCCTTTGGTGTTGTATCGCCAAACGCGAGCCGTGTTCGTGAAGACCAGAACCGATGTGCTGTCGGGCGTGAAGGTAAAATCGGCCACCGACATAGGCTGGTCGCTGCCGGGTCGGCGGAGTTTATCCTTTCCGAGCAGAACGGTTTTTCGGCCCGTTTTGATGTCCGTTTTCACAAGATCACCCTGCTCAACGGCTGCATAGGCATTGCCATCGGGGGTCCAGTGCATTTGACGACCGGGCACCTGAGCGGTTGCCTGACCTGTGACAAAGCCAATGAGTAAAGCTGGCAGTAATTTTCGTAACCTAAACGAAGACGGGTTCACAGAATGAAGTGTATGATTGAGGTAAGACACCGTCAAAAATACACCATTTCCGCGAACCCGTCTTATTGAGCGTTTAGGTTTCTAACCAATAGTGTCCGTAACCGTTCTATGACTGTACCGTCTTTGGCTCTTCCGGAGTAGAGACCGGAACAGGCAGACGGTAACTGCGAACAAGAAAATAAATGCCCAGCAAAACTGCCGGAATACTGAGTATCTGTCCGACGTTGAGCGGCAAACTATCTTCGAAAGGAACCTGATTCTCTTTCAGGTATTCGTAGAAGAAACGGAGTCCGAAAATACAGATCAGGAATATACCGAGCATACTACCCCGTGGCGTCCGCTCTTTGTACCGATTCCAGAACCACAAGAGGCCAAAGAACAGCACCAGACACGACAGCGATTCGTACAATTGGGCCGGGTGACGGGGTATCTTGGCGTACTCATTGTTATTCATGAATACAAACGCCCAGGGCACATTAGTCGGACGGCCTACAATCTCGGAATTCATCAGATTACCAAACCGGATACAGGCTCCAGCCAGTGCTACCACAATAGCGATACGGTCGGTCACCCACAGAAATGTCTGATTCGTCAGGCGGCTTTCTTTCCGGCGGGAATAGAGCCAAAGACCCAGCAAAATACCTACTAAAGCACCATGGCTGGCTAAACCCGCAAAGGGCGGAGTGATAACGGTTAGTGGGTGATGCAACAATACTTCCGGTTCATAAAACAGAAAATGGCCAATACGAGCACCCAGAATGGTGGAAACGACCATGTAAATCAATAACGAATCGGTGTCGGCAAGGGGCTTATTTTCTTTCTTGAAAACATGACTCATGACCTGCATACCAATCAGGAAACCCAGCGCGAAAAGCAGTCCGTACCAACGCACCGAGAATGAGCCAATGTGGAAAATTTCGGGATTAACCTCCCAGATAACGTATTGAAGCATGAGAAACGAGTGTATTATACGCGATATTGGCAAAGATACAGATTGCGGGAAAGTTTTTGGCTGTTTTCATGTTTACGAGTTCATGATGAAGTCAATTCTAATCGCACTGGTCAGAATTTACCAGGCCGCGCTGTCTCCTTACTTCCCGAATGCCTGCCGGTATACACCCACCTGTTCGCAATACATGGTGGAGGCCATTCAAAAACACGGCGCAGTACGCGGTGGCTGGATGGGCCTTAAACGAATGAGCCGGTGCCACCCCTGGGGCGGTCATGGCTATGACCCTGTTCCTTAACTAAAGTTGTCAGTGGTGCCTAATCCGTCATTAGCCTCCTTTCGCTGACATTTTGACTTGTTGTCGAGATTTGCCCGATTTTTGTCTACTCCCTACCAATGTTGGACGAATGACTTACTCCTCTTAATCGCTATGATTGGCATTACTCCTGATAATAAACTAAAACGCCTGATCGTGGTAGGCGACCGGGTTCTAATTAAACCCAAAGATCCCTCCGACCGCACAACTAGTGGCCTATATTTACCGCCAACAGTGCAGGAAAAAGAACAAGTCCAGTCTGGGTATGTTATTAAGGTAGGTCCGGGTTATCCTATCCCTTCACCTACTGAAGACGAACCTTGGAAGGAAACCGAAGAGAAAGTAAAATACATGCCGCTTCAGGCACAGGAAGGTGATGTAGCTCTCTATTTACAACGCAACGCCATCGAATTGCAGTACGAAGGAGAGCAATATGTGATCGTTCCGCAGGGGTCAATCCTGATGCTGGAGAGACTGGAAGATTTATAAGAGAGCGGCCGGGAAGCCGCGGGTGTACTAACAAACCGGCGGTTTCCCGGCCGCTTTACAGCAAACACTATGCGAGGCTATTGGTTGATATCGTTGACAATCCTGCTAATGGGATTAACCTTTGTTATGGAAAGTGTAGCAAATCAGCAAAAATCGCTCAAGGCGATATTGACCGAAAAGAAAGACCATCGGCGTGTCTTATTAATTTATAGCCGCGACGATGCTCAGCATTATAGTATTGAGCAACAGGAAGCACTAAATGAAGAACGGGCTGGTGTTGAGGAGCGTGATCTGGATGTGATTGTCCTGATAGCCTCATTAGTGATGGAGCCGGATCGCCAATTTCTGATGCACGATTATAAGCTCAACCCCGCCGACAACTTTGCCGCCTGGCTCATCGGAAAAGACGGCGGTATTAAGCAAACGTATCATAAACCTGTTGACGTAAAAGAGCTGTTCAACACGATTGACAGCATGCCGATGCGCAAGCAGGAGAGCAAACAGTAATAACCTAAAGGGCGGCCCCGCGGGGCCGCCCTTTAGGTTATTACTGTTCTCCAAACTTAGCCGCTTCCGTAATTCCTTTCCAGGTATCGGTACGAAAGGGTACTGCCGGGAAATTTTCCTGATTGTAGAGGTTTACATCGCCGTTATCGTCCGCCCAGCCATACCGAACGGCCACCGGTGCCGTCACGGAATCGGCATGGACGACAATTGAGTTCCCCTGAATTTCAGCTTTGGCGTAATAAAACTTCTTATCAGCACTTGCTACTTCAAAGCCCTTCAAATACCCGTATTTATCTTTGGCCATCAACCCGCTACCCACACTGCGAAACGTCAGTACGGCCCGGTTACCATCAACGGTCATCTTGTCGAACAGAGGTCCACGCGAGGCATCACCTGCTTTGGCGTAAGCAACCCGCATAGCTTCAGCAGCTAAGCGATTACCAACATCCTGTTTGTTTTTCGGGTGTATGTCTGACCGCTCACCAATATCGGACGTTACGGCCATGCCCGTGTTGGGCAGTTGAAGAGTCATTGTCTGCGCTTCGCGGAGTTCAGCCCAGCCACTCCCTCGTCTGCTGTCTCCGTTAGCTGCGTTGTAACTGGCTAACTGAACGAACAGGAACGGAAAATCGTACCCCCAATGCTGACGCCAGTCCTGAATCATGAGCGGAAACGTTTTCCGGTATTGGTACGCCCGCCCCGCGTTAGACTCTCCCTGATACCAGATCGCCCCCTGAATGGCGTACGGAATGAGCGGGTTGAGCATAGCATTGAAAAGCTGTGTAGCGTAGGTATTAGGTCCCGGTTTGTAGGAGGAAGCAAACACATTGGCAACCCTGTATTTCCACTGACCCGCCAGCGGAATCATGAGTCCATCGCCCGACAGGTTAAGCTTTTGAGGCTCACCCATAAGACCTCCGCTTCCACCCGTATCCGTTACGCGGACAGCTATCACATTCCGGCCCGGCTTCAGCAATCCTTCGGGTAGCATGTACACGCGTGCACCTCTCCCTTTGGTACTGCCCACCAGCTGCCCGTTGACAAAGGTCGAATCGTTATCATCGACCGAGTCCATATGTAGCGTTACTTTTTGCAGCTTACTGCCCTCAGGAACCGTAATCTCCTGCCGAAACCACACCACGCCATCCAGCGTCGGTAAGCCGCCCCACTCCCAGTCGCCGGGCATATTCATGGTTTTCCAGTCACTATCAGTCAAGGTAGCACTTGCCCAGCTTTGCTCTTCGATGGCGGTTGGTAACCCACCCTGCTGTGTTTTTAACAAGGCCTGCGTGCGAGCAGCACCGCTTTTTATGACTTCTTCATCCGTTGCGGGCAATTTATTCGCTACTGATTTTAGCTCGTCATGCTGGTTCATGGCTTCACGGCTAGTCCAGGTTTCAGAGTGCGTGCCGCCCCAAGAGGTGTTAATCAAGCCAATCGGAACGTTCAGTTCTTTTTGCAATTGTTTGGCAAAGAAGTACCCAACAGCCGTAAACTGAGGAGCGGTTGCCGGTGTACACACACTCCAGCTTCCTTCGATATTCTCTTTAGGTGTAAGACTGAGGTCTTTTTTAACCAATAGCTGCCGGATGTTGGGAAAGTTTGCCAACGGAATTTCCGTTTTGGCATTGGCTGCGGCTACCAACGGCCACTCCATATTCGACTGCCCGGAGCAAATCCAGACTTCACCCGTTAGTACATCGTCAAAGGAAACAGTATTCTTTTTGCCTTTTACCAGCAGTTGATATGGGCCACCTGCTTCCATCGGATCGAGGACTATACGCCATTTCCCGTCTTTACCCGCTTTCGTTGTTTTGATCTGACTGGCGACGGTTACGGTTACTTTTTCACCAGCATCGGCCCAGCCCCATACCGGCACCGGCTTTCGACGCTGCAAGACCATGTGGGAACCAAAGACGTTTGGCAAGCGAACATCGGCAAAGCCCGTTTGTGCGGCCAAAAGACATAAAAAGAGGAAACGTCCTGTTAAACGATTCATGCGAATTCAGTGGTTAAGATAAGTATTCTGTCAGCCTGAGAGCGTGGCGCGAACATAAAAGATAAAATTTTACATTTATCCTTATTGGTGGATAAAACTTCCTCTTTGTGATGACAACCGAACGCATACTCATTACCGGCGCTACCGGTAATGTAGGTCTGGCAACACTGGCCGATCTGATGAGACACCCGGGAAAGCAAGAGTTTACGGTCGTAGCCGGATTACGGTCGCCAGGTCAGTAAACGGAAAGGTTAGGTCTGGAAGCTAATGAAACCGTTTGCCTTGACTTCAAAAATTCAGCCACGTTCGAGGCAGCGCTGGCGGGTGTCAGCCGTATTTTGCTGATTCGGGAAGCGGGATTGCCGTATACATTCTTACAACCGAGCTTTTTCAGTCAAAATCTGAGCACAACGTATCGGGACGAAATCAGGCTCCGAAATGAGATTTTCGTACCTGCCGCTCACGGCCGAACCAGTTTTATTGATGTACGGGATATCAGTGCTACGGACGTACTTAGCCGAAAAATAACGTACGCAAATCCATCTATTTTGGGCTTTATCTGGCAGAAGTGCCAGAAGGAGAAATTACCCCTTGGCTATACCTTAATTATGGCGGCCCTATATACCGTATCGAAATTAGGGAAGGCGGCAGGGCTCACGTCCGAAACAGAACGCTTACTAAAACGACCACCAATAACCTTCCGGCAATTTGCCAATGACTTCCGGGATGTCTGGAATTAGGCAGTGATCCTATTGCAATCGCGACGTTTTCCCGCGAACGTCCAGCGCGTTTCCTAACTTCCGTTTGGTCGAGAAAGTGTACCGGAGTGTCATGCCGTAACTCATACCCGTTCCGGAGCCGGAGAGTTGCGCCTGTTGAACAGCCATACGATTGATACTATACGTAACATCGGTCGTCAGGGCATTACCAATTCCCCAAAACCTACGAACTGAAAAGCCAAGATCAACGACCTTGCTCAGCCGTACATTGTATTCGGCACCCACTTCGGCGAGAGCCGTCAAGTTCGTATTGGTGTTCGTCTGGCTGGTCAGTCGGAGGGTATCGGGGGTTTCCCGGCGTCCGTAATAACTGTAACCAATAAGTGAGAAGCGGCCTTCCTGCTGTCCGGTGTTCGGGACAACCCACAACCCGCCACTTAGCCAGAAGCCCGACCGAAGCCAGGGCTTATTTGTTGATAAAAGAAGGCGTTTGCCCCGTAAAACAAAGGCATTACGGGCATTGCTATACCGAAAGACTAAGGGTGAGTTGGCACTCGTTACCGAGATCTGTGTGTGAATGGGCATCCGGGCATATCCACCTTCAACAGCCCAGCGTTCACGGTAAACCCAGCCAACAACCGCCCCCCAACCGGGCTTTCCTACCAGATCACTTTCGATAAGCCCGTTTAGGGAATTGTCGAGTTTGGCACGATCTGTTCGGATGAATCCTTCCAGAGAAGCATACCAGCGGCTTTGGATGTAAGGACCACCATAACGGGTAAGCAGCCGGTCATATTGATGACTTCGCGCTGGCAATCGGTAATAGTCCGTTACGCCCTGTCCGAAGGCAGGCACAACAGCTAAGCCGAGCAGTATATACAGCAGGTAGCGTTTCATCATCTGGTATCCGTTAAAGCGTTTCACAAATAACGTGATAAACGTTTGTTTGTTAATTACTTAGGCACAATTTAATTCGCAAACGGTTATTAAATAGCACAAAGGAGATACGCAACAAGCAAATTTTACGTTTAAAGTACTCTTTATTCGCTAAAAACAGCGATTCGTTAGCCAATGAACAAAAAAATGGTTCTTGCTTATTAGCAAGAACCATTTATTATAACCTATTCAAAACGGACCTTTTTCTCAACCGTGTTTCATAACAGGTACCGAGATGGTCATGTTGTCCCAGCCAATAGAAATGCTGCTGTTAGCGGGCGTAATGATCAATTTTTCGATTGGTGCTTTGTTCATGGAAACGGGTACTTTAACTGTTGCGACATCCGTTCCTTTGATTTTTTCATAGTCATATGCACCCCACTGACCAAGCGTACTGTTCAGAATAACGCTCCACTCTTTTTCACCGGGAATAGTGAACAGCGTATAGGTCCCTGCTTTAACCATCTTCCCGCCAAACATAACGTCGCTCTTGAAGGTCACTTCGGTAGCGTCGTTGGCGCCGGTACGCCATACTTTACCATATTTCTCCAGACTATTTGACCCGTCAGCGCCAAAAATAACCCGGCCTCTTTTGGAGGGCTGACCATAAACTACCTTAATGTTTTTATCTGGACTTTCAACGGTCACTTTAGGGCTTGCGGGTGCTTTATTGTCCTGCGCCTGTACAACCGATACCGTTGCTAACAGGAAAGTAAAAAGGGCAATTAGGTTTTTCATGTGCTAATGAATTGAATTGATTTATCGTTTATTACTCCATAAACGTTACAAAGTAAACGATAGTTTTTGATAACGCTATATCACTTCCGGAACATTGCACCTTCAGATCGGGTACATGTTTGAAATAATAGTTTGACATCTGAAAATCATAAAAATCAATGCTCCAGTACCAGATCAAAGCCAAAACCTGGTATTTTAGAGGTACTATCGTATGTAAGCATACTTTTTTCTACTAGTTTCGCTCCTTATGGCAACGACCTATTTTAGCAAGCGTAATCTCCAGTTTCTCCTGCATGAAGTCTTTAAAGCAGAAGAGCTAACCAAATACGAGTATTTCAGCGCGCACGACCGCGAAACGTTCAATCTCGTACTCGACTCGGCCACGTACATCGCCGATACACTCATGCACCCGTACCTAAAGGATATCGACAAAAACCAGCCTGAGCTGAAAAATGGTCAGGTTACCGTACATCCAAAGGTGAAAGAGTATTTAAAAGCCGTGGGCGAAGCTGGACTCATAGGGGCAGGATTTTCCTTTGAGCACGGCGGGCAGCAACTGCCGGAAATGATCAGTTCCTGCGTTGGGTTTATTCTGATGGCGGCAAACAACGGTATGATGTATACGGGGCTGACGTCCGGAGCAGCTCACCTTATCACATCCTTTGGCTCACCTGAACTCAGCGAAACATATGTACCCAATATGCTCGCCGGTACCTGGCAGGGCACCATGGCCCTGACGGAGCCCCAGGCGGGTTCGTCGCTATCTGACGTAACAACATCGGCCACCCCACTGCCCGATGACCAATTTGGATCTGGAGCGTACAAAATCAAAGGTCAGAAAGTCTTTATTTCGGCGGGCGACCACGATGCCGTTGATAATATCGTTCACCTGATGCTGGCCCGAATTGATGGTGCACCTAAGGGGACGAAAGGTATTTCGCTGTTCGTGGTTCCCAAATACCGGCCCGATGGCAACGGCGGCTTTGTCGATAATGACGTGACCTCAACGGGGGTATACCATAAAATGGGGCAGAAAGGCGTACCCGCCATGCACCTGACAATGGGCACCAACGACGATACCATCGGCTATCTCGTTGGCCAGCCGCACCAGGGCTTGCCGTATATGTTCCAGATGATGAACGAAGCACGGATCGGGGTTGGTATGACAGCGGCTGCGATTGCCACGGCGGCCTATCATGCCGCACTGGAATACGCCAAAGAGCGCCCCCAAAGTCGGCGACTTAATCAGAAAAACCTTCTCGATGCACCCCAGACGCCCATTATCAATCACCCCGATGTACGGCGGATGCTGCTTTTCCAGAAAGCCGTAACGGAGGGGTCGCTCTCGTTGCTGATTGAAGCCGCCCGTTTGTATGACATCAGTGAAGTAGCGCAGGGCGAGGAAAAAGAAAACGCCTTTTTGCTGCTCGACCTGCTGATGCCGGTGGCTAAATCCTATCCATCCGAAATGGGTGTACAATCGGTAAGCCAGAGCTTACAGACCTTTGGCGGCTACGGATTTACGGAAGACTTCCCCGTTGAGCAGTTGTACCGCGACATCCGCATCACACCCATTTACGAAGGTACAACGGGTATTCAGGCCCAGGACTTATTGGGTCGGAAGATGACCATAAAAGGCGGAAAAGCGCCCCAGCTTCTTTTTGCTGAAATAAGCAAGCTCATTGCCGAAGCCAGCACTTTCGACGATCTGAAACCCTACGCCGACCAGCTCACGGCGGAACTCAAACGCACGCAGGAGGTTATGGCCAGCCTGATGCCGCACGCGCAGAAAGGTGATATTGAACGCTACCTGTCCGACGCGACCTTGTTTCTGGAAATGTTCGGGATTGTGGTTATTGCCTGGCAGTGGCTAAAGCAGGCCGTAGTTGCCAAACAGTTGTTACTCACGCAGAATCCGCAGGGTGACGACTTGATCTTTTACGAAGGCAAGATTCACACCATGAAATTTTTCTTCCATTACGAGGTTCCAAAAACTCTGGGATTAGCCGTACGACTCAAAGACACGGAAGTTCTTACCATCGTAACGGAGAAGGAACTGGCCCTGTAAAGTCCTCTTTATTGTTACGAACCCATCAATTACATTTCTTAGTACGCCAGAAAATGTAATTGATGGGTTCGTTCATAATAATACCGGGCAAAACTATGTTTTTTATTATTTAGTAAGCTTCTACGTTTCAGAACCTTTACCTTTGCGGCTTCAATCGCCCGCGTTCGTAATGCCGCTGATTGCCCAATCAAGTTATGAGCCGCCCACCCGCTTGTGGAACGGCCACCTGCAAACCATCATCCCCTCGCTGTTTCGCAAGGTACAGGTTACCTACGTCCGCGAACGCATCGAGACCCCGGATGATGATTTTCTAGATTTGGATTGGAGTTTTTCTTTAGTAATTAGGAGCCAGGAGCCAGGAGTGAGCGGCCAGCGTTCCGGGAGCCATCCGGCCGCACAACATGCCGATCCGCCGGTGCGGTCATCCTTCCTCACCGCCGGGCGGCCCCATACTAACTCCTCGCTCCAGATTCCTTCAAACTCACTTGTCATTCTCTCTCATGGGCTTGAGGGCAGTTCGAGTAGCTCTTATCTGGCGGGTATGGTTCGGCATCTGACAAAACATGGGTTCGACTGTCTGGCCTGGCATTACCGCTCCTGTAGTGGGGAACTGAACCGACAGCAACGGTTTTACCACATTGGTGAAACGGGCGATTTACACTTCATTATTCAGCACGCGCTCTCGAAAGGCTACCAGACTATTTACCTTATGGGGTTTAGCGCTGGCGGCAATGTAACCTTAAAATACATCGGTGAACAGGGACAGTCGCTGCATCCATCGGTCAAAAAAGCCGTTGTTTTCTCCGTACCCGTTCATTTGATGGGCTCAGCCAGTCGGCTCGAACGATGGGATAGCTTGGTCTACAATTATCGTTTTAATCGCACACTTAAACGCAAGATTTTGCAGAAAGCGTCGCTGATGCCGGGCGTTTTTCCGACTGAAGCGATAACAAAGGCCCGGAACATTCGTGAATTCGATAACCTGTTTACAGCGCCGATGAATGGGTTCAGGGACGTAACCGACTATTACACGCGAAGCAGTTCTTTACAATTTATACCTGCCATCGCTATTCCGACATTGTTGGTAAACGCCAAAAATGACCCGTTTCTATCACCCGAATGTTTCCCCGAAGCATTGGGCCGGGAACTCCCCAACGTCTGGATGGAGTTTCCGGAGGAAGGTGGCCACTGCGGCTTTCCCTCCCGAAAAGAAGGTATTCAGGGCACGTACTGGTCGGAAGAGCGGGCGTTGCAATTTTTGACAATCACGAACTAAAGACCATACCTGTTGAATTCGTTACACCCATTGCCCCGCGTATAGTGCGGGAATAGCTAATTTATCTGATGCTCACCAAACCACTCGAACAGACGTATTACATCATTGATTTCGACAGCACCCTCACAAAGGTAGAAGCGCTCGACGTGCTGGGCGAAATCTCACTCACTGGCCGTCCGGACCGCGATGATGTGCTGAATGAAATCAAAGTGATAACCGACCGAGGCATGTCGGGCGAAATATCGTTTACTGATTCACTCAAGTTACGGCTGAACCTGCTGAAAGCGCACAAGAACCATCTGCCCGCCCTGATCGAAACCCTGATGGGTAAAATCTCGGATTCCTTTCAGCGCAACAGGCAATTTCTGTCCGAGAATGCCGACTCGATCTATATCGTTTCCAATGGCTTCAAAGAGTTTATTGTACCCATCGTTACGTCGTTAGGAATTCATGCGGAGAACGTTTTTGCCAATACATTCGAGTTCGACCAAGAGGGAGCTATCGTGGGGTTCGACCCACAAAATCCTCTGTCGGCCAACGGCGGCAAATCGCAGGTAATTCGAAATCTGCATCTCGATGGGGAAGTGTACGTTATTGGCGATGGCTATACCGATTACGAAATCAAGGCATCTGGCCTGGCAAATCGCTTTTACGCCTTTACCGAAAACGTAATGCGTCCCCGCGTAGTTGAACGGGCCGACCATGTGGCTCCCTCGCTCGATGAGTTTCTGTACCACAACAACCTGAGCCGCAGCCAGTCGTACCCGAAGAGCCGTATCAAAGTGCTGCTCCTCGAAAACGTTCACCCAAATGCTATTCAACTCTTCGAGCAGGAAGGGTTCAACGTCGAGATTCGCAAAGGAGCATTGGATGAGGACGAACTGATCGAAGCCATCCGCGATGTGTCTATTCTGGGCATCCGCTCGAAGACGAATGTTACCGCCCGCGTGCTGGAACATTCCAATAAACTGATGACCATCGGTGCGTTTTGCATCGGCACCAACCAGATTGACCTCGATGCCTGCACCGATAAAGGGATAGCCGTATTTAATGCGCCGTACAGCAACACCCGCTCGGTGGTTGAGCTGGCCATTGGCGAGATTATCATGCTGATTCGGAGCATTGTGCCCAAGAGCAACATGATGCACAAGGGCGGCTGGGACAAATCAGCTAAGAACAGCTTTGAAGTACGGGGTAAAAAACTTGGCCTGGTCGGTTACGGCAACATTGGCACCCAACTATCGGTTGTGGCCGAAGCGCTGGGCATGGAGGTTTACTTCTACGACGCCGTCGATAAGCTGGCGCTGGGCAATGCCCGCAAATGCAAATCGCTGGACGAACTGCTGTCCATCGCCGATATTATCAGCCTGCACACCGACGGCCGGAAAGAAAATAAAAACCTGATCAGCTACCGGGAGTTCGGGCTGATGAAAAACGGCGTTATCTTCCTGAACCTGTCGCGCGGCCATATCGTAGATATTCCGGCCCTGGTCGACGCCATTGAGCGGGGTAAAGTTGCCGGTGCGGGTGTCGACGTATTCCCGCAAGAGCCGAAGACGAACAACGAAGAGTTCATGAGTGCCCTTCGTAACCTGCCCAACGTTATTCTGACGCCCCACATTGGCGGCAGTACGGAGGAGGCTCAGGCGAACATCGGAAGCTTTGTACCGGGCAAACTGCTCGAATACATTAATAATGGCAGTACGTACGGCAGCGTAAACTTCCCGGAGTTGCAACTTCCGCTGTTGAAAGGTGCCCACCGCCTGCTGCACATTCACGCCAACGTTCCGGGTATTTTGGCAAAAATGAACACCATCTTTGCCAAGTACCACATCAACATTCACGGCCAGTACCTCAAAACCAATGAGAAAATCGGGTACGTGATTACCGACGTGGCCAAGGAATACGCCGACGAAGTTGTGGAAGAACTCAAAGGCATCGACAACACAATCAAGTTCCGACTATTATACTAAAAGAGCGGACGAGTGAAAGAGCGGACGAGTGCTCTTTCACTCGTCCGCTCTTTCACTCGTTCAAAAATGAAAAATACCTACTTTACGCCTGGCCCGGCCGAGTTATACCCAACGTTTTATCAACACCTGCAAACGGCAATGGACGAACAGATTGGCTCGATCTCGCATCGGAGCCAGCGGTTTCGGGACATCTATAAGTTTGCGGATGAACAACTGCGGACGTTACTGAGCATTCCATCAACGCATGGCATCTTCTTTACCGGTTCGGCATCGGAAGTATGGGAACGGGTATTGCTCAACTGCGTGGAGCACGAGAGTTTTCACCTCGTAAATGGCTCGTTCTCCCAGAAGTTTTACGATTACGCCAACGCCCTGCACAAACACGCCCATGTACTCGAAAAACCGTTTGGCGAAGGATTCGATGCTGCTGATGTGGAGATTCCTGCTTACGCGGAACTGGTTTGCTTGACCCATAACGAAACCTCGTCGGGTGTGCAGATGCGGACGAGCGAAATGCATAAACTGAAGCGGAAGTACCCCAAGAAGTTATTTTGTATTGACACTGTCTCCTCAGCCCCCTACCCCGACCTTGATTTTAACCTGATCGACTCGGCGTTTTTCTCGGTTCAGAAAGCGTTTGGTATGCCCGCCGGTCTGGGAGTCTGGATTGCCAGTCAGAATTGTCTGGCTAAAGCCGAACGGCTGGAAAAGAACGACTCGCTCACCATTGGTGCGCACCATACCCTGCCTACGCTTTGGAAGCACTACAAAACGTTCGAAACACCCGCTACGCCAAACGTGCTGTACATCTATATTCTGGGAAAAATTGCGGAAGATTTTAACCGGATCGGCATCGACACTATGCGAAAGCAGACGGAAGAGAAGGCCAGAATGCTCTATAAATTCCTGGAAACGTCCGATACACTGTCACCTTTCGTGAGCCAAGAACGCCACCGTTCGCAGACGGTCATTGTGGCAACCACCGGAACGCCCAATAAGCCAAAATCATCAGCCGATGTTATGGCCGCTACGAAAGCGGTTAATATGATTGTGGGCAGCGGGTACGGTAAATTTAAGGATTCGCAAATTCGGATTGCAAACTTCCCGGCCGTTTCCATCGAACAGGTAGCGGCATTGATCGATGAGTTGAAGAAATAATACTATCCCCGCCCGGCAACTTTATAAAACGCCTTTTCCAGGTTGGGAAGGGCGTTCTTTTTTTATTCGCTATTCTTAACAGGGGAACTGTATAAACAAACCTTATGGGGGCTGTATGGTTAATAGGACAGTATTGAAAGGATTATTAACTCAACGACGATGAAGAAACTACTTACAACCTCAACACTCCTGATGAGCCTGATGATTACGGGCATGGCTCAGAACAGGCCCGACTCATCCAAGGAGGAAAAGCCACTAATTGACGACAAAACGAAACAGGAAGTTCGTCAGAAAGCCAACGAAGCTGGTGAAAAAATGGAAGAAGAAATTGACAAATCCATTAGTTATCAGCAGGCTAACCAGTTAAGCTGGTTCCAGCCAAACAACCTTTTTTTGGGGGGTGGCTTAGGTATGGGGGCTACTGACGGGAAAGTTTACCTGGCATTCAATTCACGGATCGGCTATTTTTTCCAGCCGGGCTTTGCGGCCGGTCTTCGCTATGATGCCGACCGGCTGGTGGGTAACAAATATCACGCCCGTCAGGTGGGAGCTTTTGCACGTTATTATCCATTCCGTACGCGAATCAGCAGCTTTGTTGGTGCCAGTTTGAATAGTGGCCGGGAGTTTTCGGAGAATGTTCCTGCTGATACGAAATACAAATACACCAGCGTAGGGTTGGAAATTGGCGTTATGGCCTGGATTCTGCACCGCCTGGGCGCTGAGGTGTCGTACGAAAGCAGCTTTTATAACAAGATCGACCCGACCGTTAGCCGGGGTAAAGGTGGTCGTCTGAAAATTGGCGTCAACTACTATTTTGGCCGAGTAGCTGGTAAAGGTGTAAAACTGGCGCGGTAATTCTGCCTGGTCGGTTATATTACATAGCGAGATACCTGAAAAATTGATTAACCACAGAGCCATCAAAGGCCAATAGCGGACCGATTGCAGCTCTGTGCTCTTTGTGACTCTGTGGTTAACTATCTTCTGACAAACTCTTCAGCCTGTAAATACGCTCCAAAGGGACTATTTACAGGCTTTTTTTATGCTCAAAAGTGATCAACGAGACCTTTACAAAGGTCATCATTACAATTTTATCATATTTTATAAAAAAATAATCTTAATTCAGAGGTTAAGTTTCTCTTAAATACTGCTCATGGTATAAAGCCCCATGGAATGATGAGCAGACGCCTACCCCCAGACGACGCACAGCAACTTTGGCAGGAATACAGATCGGGCGATATGTACGCCCTCGCCAAAATCATGCAAAGTCATTACTCCGACCTTTTCCATTGGGGTATGCGGCTCCACGCCGACCGGGAGTTTGTAAAAGACTGCATTCAGGAAATCTTTCTGAACCTCTGGAAGATGCAAGAGTCCATTCGTCCGGTAGAAAATGTCCGGGCGTATCTGCTCGTCGTGCTCAAAAGCCGAATGTTGCGGGAGCTGGCAAAAAAACATACGGCGTATAATTCGTCGGTTTCCGATGAATACGCGTTCTCGGTCGAATTTTCGGCTGACATTCACCTGATCGAAGAGGAGCACGAAATCTACCAGACCCGCAAACTGGAGTATGTCATCAACCATCTGCCCGACCGACAGAAAGAGCTTATCTACCTTCGTTTTTACCAGAATCTTAGTTTTGAACAGATTGCGGATGTCATGCATCTGGGTCGTCAATCGGTGTATAATCTGCTCCAGAAATCCCTCAACAGCCTCCGAAAGAACTGGACGGTCAATGGCATAGGGTTGGTGCTTTACTTTCTAAAGGAAGTCTGATAGTCCCCCTTATCGGTATCAACAACCCACTGGAAAGCAGCCAACAGCCATGAAAAATTACGAATCATACACAGTAGACGACTTTATTCAGGACGAAGAGTTTCGGGATTGGGTGCAGGGCAACAGCAGCCGGGAATCGTTCTGGATGTCTTTTCTCCAGCAATATCCCGAACAATGGGAAGCGTTCAAACACGCTGAACGCTTTATCCGGTCAACCAATGTTCCGGACGAACGACTCAGCGAAGGAGAGATCCGCAAAGAAACTAACCTATTCATTGAACGGGCCAGCGCCTATATCCCCGTTCGTAACCCGACGAAAATACCCCGAAACACCGAACAGCCAACTGTTTACCCGTTCGGTTCTCGCTGGAAGTTAGCCATTGCCGCACTTCTGGCAATGGCTTCAGGAATAAGCTGGTACTTTTCCCAGCCAGATCTACCCCATCCTTTCCCGCAACTGGCTGAAGCCAACAAAACACAACTAGTTGAAACCATCAACGATACGCAGCAGCCATTGCGGGTGGTGCTGAATGACAGTTCTGAAGTGCTGCTTAGCCCCAAAAGTCAGCTCCGGTATCCGGCGCGGTTTACCGGAAATTCACGAACCGTGTACCTCACCGGCGAGGCCAGTTTTGCGGTAAAGCACAAAAGCCAGCCGTTTATGGTGTACACCGGCGAAATGGTTACCAAAGTGCTGGGTACTCAATTTGTTGTACGCGCCTTCGACCTCGACCGGAACATCACCGTACAGGTCATTTCGGGAAAAGTGTCGGTCTACAAGGCCAAAACGAAACAAAGCCTTGATAACAAAGAAGTTAGGGGACTTATCCTGTATGCGAACCAGGCTGCTCTCTTTGAAAAAACAGCCGGTAACCTGACTAAAACGCTGGTAGCCAACCCATCCTTACTCAACAAACCCGAGAAGGAAGCGTCGTTTGTGTACGATGAAATACCCTTGCCGGTGATTTTGCGGGAGTTAGAGACAAGCTACGGCATCCCAATCCAATTCGATGAGCAGAGCTTTACAAGCAGCCGAATTACGGCCACCCTCTCGAACGAATCCCTCTACGAGAAACTGGACTTGCTATGCAAAGCAGCCTCAGCGAGTTACGAAATAACGGACGGCCAGATTGTAATCAGTCCTCTGAGAGTCCACGCTCCAAAGTAATCAATCGGCAAAAGCGCCTGATTCTAAACCCATAACCCTACCAAAACCATGAACAAACACCTTTCCGGGCAATTCTGGACGAAACTTATGAGGTTTTCACTAACACAGAGTTTAGTTATGTTCCTGCTTGTGGGTGTGTCGTACGCCCATTCGACTAATGCTCAGGAGTACCTGAAAAAACGCCTGACCCTTCATGCCGAAAATCAGGAAATCAAAAAGGTATTGGCAGAGATTGAAAAAGCAACCGGAGTGCAGTTTGTGTATAGCTCGCAGGTGATCGAGCCGAAGCAAAAAATAAGTATTCAGGCAACGAATGCCACGCTGGAAGAGGTACTCATCAAATATTTCAAACCGCTGAAAGTGGATTATGAGTTGGTGGGCCGTAAACTGGTTTTGTCAGCTGTGGTACCACAGAACTCACAAACCGGCTTGATTATTCCGGTAGAGGATGTGGTTGAAACGACAGCCCCAAAACGACTGGTGTCGGGCAAGGTAAGTGACGAGAAAGGGGCCGGTTTACCGGGCGTTAGCGTGCTGGTAAAAGGGTTACAGCGTGGCACCACGACTAATGCCGAAGGAAACTTCCAGCTCGACATTCCCGATGAGGGCGCTCCTGTGCTGGTATTCAGCTTTGTGGGCTACGAAGCCAAAGAGGTGATTGTCGGAAATCAGTCGGTTTTGCGCGTTTCGCTGGCTCCCGAAAGTAAAGCCCTGGGCGAGGTGGTTGTAACCGCACTGGGCATAAAAAAACAAGCCAAAAGCATTGGCTATGCCACCTCAACGGTCACGTCGGATCAAATCACGATCAACCGAACCGCCAATTTCATGAACGCCCTGCAAGGAAAAATTCCGGGGGTAAACATCACGTCTCTGGGGTCAGGCCCAGCCGGAACCAGCAAAATTCGAATTCGGGGACAATCGTCCTTCGGCGGAAATAACTCCCCGTTAATTGTCGTCAACGGTGTACCCATCGACAACACCAACTACGGCGCACGGGGTGATGTGGCCGACAAAGGCAGTAACCGAACCTCCGACAGCGGGGATGGTCTGAGCAGCATCAACCCCGACAATATCGAGACCATGACCGTACTGAAAGGGGCGGCTGCCTCGGCTCTGTACGGCTCCCGCGCCAAAGACGGCGTTATTATGATTACGACCAAAACCCGGGGAGCTGGGTCAGGTATCGGTCTCGAATACAACACTAATTTCACGACCGACACCCCGCTCGACTATACCGATTACCAGTATGAATATGGGCAGGGAGAAAACGGCGTTCGACCCACGGCACCGTTTCCAACGTCGGGACAGTGGAGCTTTGGCGAGAAATTCCAGCCCGGCATGACGCAAACCCTCTTCGATGGCGTGGTGGTGCCGTATGAACCTCAGCGCAACCAGATCACGAAATACTACCGAACCGGCCAAACCTGGACCAATACCCTTACGCTCTCGTCGGGGGGCGAATTTGGCGGATTTAGCCTGTCGCTTTCCAATCTGGACAACAAAACAATTCTGCCCGGTTCCGGCTATAACCGCAAAACGATCAATCTGGGATTTACGCAAACGCTGGCCAAAAAGCTGACGGTTTCGGGTAACATTAACTACTCGAACGAGTCGCGTACCAATCCACCGAACATCGCCGAGCAGGATTACAGCCCGGTTGTACTGTTCAATATGGCGAACTCCATGCCGCTCGACTTGCTGGAAAAATACGCATCCGACGCCCAGGGTAACGAAGTTGTCTGGTCCAGATTCACCAACCGGACCAATCCGTACTTCGCGCTCAAACGTTTCGAGAACGTTCGCAACGACCGTATTTTCGGCAACCTCACCGCCCGTTACAACTTCACCGACTGGTTGTTCCTGCAGGCGCGGGTGGGTCAGGATTATTATTCGCGTGAGCAGGATTACAATCTCCCCACCGGCAGCCAGCGGCAGCCCGCAGCCCCCGCCGGTTTCGTAAATGGCCAGTATGTGCAGGATGCCCGAAATGTACGCGAACTCAATACCGACTTTCTGCTGGGGGCTAACCGCACTTTCGGCGTGATCGGGGTGAATGTCAATGCCGGGGGCAACCAGATGTACCGCCGAATCAGTCGGCATAACGTATTTGTGCAGGATTTTTACACCCGTGGTCTATACACCATCGGCAACGGACGCCAGCGCGACGCCACCTACGAATTCTCGGAACGGCAGGTTAACTCGGTCTATGGGTCGGCGGAGGTTTCGTACAAGGACTTCCTGTTCGTGAATGGAACCGTCCGAAACGACTGGTTCTCTACCCTTTCGGCCGAAAACCGGAGTATCTTGTACCCGTCCGTAACCGCCAGCTTTGTGTTTTCGCAGGCCTTTGCCAATGCGCTGCCCGGCTGGATTTCGTTCGGCAAAATCAGGGCAGCTTACGCCGAAGTGGGGAGCGATACCGATGTTCAGCCTTATGCTAACAACCTGTTCTACGGAATCAATGCCCAGCAGTTTCCGTCGCCCGGCGGCACGGCCCAGCCATTGGCCAGTATCAGCGGGTCCACGGTCCCCAATGCCAATCTGCGCCCTATGCGCGTGTCTGAAAAGGAAGTCGGCCTGGAATTGAAGCTGTTCAACAACCGCATCGGGCTCGATCTGACCTACTACGACAAACTCTCCTCCGACCAGATTCTGCGCGCCCAGACCTCCGATGCGGGTGGATATCTGACCCAGCTCATCAACGTAGGCAAAAGCCAGAATCAGGGGTTTGAAATGTTGCTGACGTTCTCCCCACTCAAGCGGGCTAATGTCAGCTGGGATGTGAACATAAATGCGGCCTACAACAAGACCAAAGTGCTGGATCTGGGTACCAGCGTCAGCGACAACATGATTACGGTAGGCACCGGCGACTTTACCGGCGAACTCCGGCAGGTGGTGGGTTTACCAATGGGCCAGCTATTCGGCTTCGGCTACCTACGCGATGCCCAGGGCCGTCAGGTATTTGACGTAGGCAATGGACGCCCCCTGCGAACGCCCACCCAAATCAGTTTTGGCAGCGCCCTGCCCTTGTGGGTGGGCGGTATTACCAACAGCTTCACCTATAAAGGTGTCAGTCTGTCCTTCCTGATCGACTTCAAACTCGGCCACAAGATGATTTCCGGCACGAATCACAATGCCTGGCGGCACGGTTTGCACAAAGCCACGCTGGTTGGCCGGGAGCAGGGATTTATTATCGGCGATGGCGTCAATCCAAACGGCGAAGTCAACCAGACAAAATCGGGGGTACAGGCATACTACGAAACCGTTCGGTCGCAGAACATTGCCGAAGAGTTTGTTTACAATGCCGGGCTTTGGCAGTTACGGCAGATTACGCTGGGCTATGATTTCAGCAAATTCCTGCCGTCCACGATTCCATTCATCAAGGGTATTCGGCTGAATGCCGTAGCGAACAACGTAGCGGTGATCAAGAAATGGGTGCCTAACATTCACCCGGAGCAGTTTGGCTTCCCGTCCGACAACCTCATTGGCCTCGAAGCTACCGGATTGCCCGTCACCCGCAGCGTAGGTTTTAATCTCAATCTCCGATTTTAAGCGTCACCGGCCGACATTCCCATCCCATCAAAACGGACTAACATGAAAACGATTCGAAAGTATCTGCCCGGCTGGGCCCTCCTTGTCTTTCTGCTGGCCTCCTGCGACAAAGGGTTCGACCAGATGAACGTCAACCCCATTGCGCTGACGGCTGTTGAACCGGCTTTTCAGCTAAATACTGCCATTCTGAACAGTGTACCGGGTTACGGCAACCTGAGTTACGAGACGACCATCGTAAAGCAGATGATTACGCCATTCAGTGGTCAGGGTTCGGCAGCTAACTTCAATCAGGACAACCGCAATGTGGCGGCTGGTAACTGGAATACCTTTTATCAGTCCGTCATCAAGGAAATAACGGATGTTGTCACGAAAACCAAAGACGATCCAACCCGTACGAATCTGTACAACATGGCCCGGATCTGGCGGGCCTATTCGTTCATGATCCTGACGGACACCTACGGGGATATTCCTTACGCTCAGGCGGGGAAAAGTTATCTGGAGGGTATCGTGGCCCCCATTTACGACACCCAGGAATCCGTTTATACCGACCTGCTCACCGAACTGGATGCGGCCTCAACGGCTATGGACGCTACCAAAACCAAAGTAGCCAGCGATATTCTGTACGACGGCGATGTAGTAAAATGGAAGCGATTGGGCTACTCCATTCTGCTGAGAGCCGCCATGCGCTTATCGAAAATTAACCCGACAAAGGCAGCTGAGTACGTTGCTAAAGCAGTAGCGGGTGGCGTTATGCAGTCCAACGACGACAATGCCATCATCCGCCATACGGCCAGCTTTACCAATCCCGTCGGCTCGCAACTGAACGGCGGTCAGTCGGCATTCTTTTATCTGGCCGACGACTTCGTGAGCTATCTGAGCAAAACCAACGACCCGCGGCTGGCCTCCATTGCGGTGCGCTACGTGGGTGCCACCAGTGGTGCCCAGCAGGTGGAATCGAGAGCCAACCGAACACCGGCCGCTCAAATTGGCGCTCCGCTGGGTTACGACAATACCACCATCAGCGCGGCCGTAACGGCCAGCAAACTGGCAAGTTTGTGGGACTACAGCCAGCTCGACAAAACGAGGATGGCGGCTCTGCTGGCACCCAGCTTTCTGGTTACTTACGCGCAGACGCAACTTCTGCTGGCCGAAGCCGCCTTCCGCAAATGGACCACGGGCGATCCGGCTACTCTATACGCCAACGGTATACGTTCGCACATGCGGCAATTGGCCACCTACGGAGCCAGCACCGCCGTGCCTGATGCCTCCATTTCAACCTACTTACAAACCAATCCCCTGACGGCGGGCCAGGAACTGGAGCAGATCAACACGCAGTACTGGGTCGCTTCATTCCTCGTCGGCCCGGAAACATGGGCTAACTTCCGCCGGTCGGGCTTTCCGGTGTTGAAACCCAATCCATACCCCGGAAGCGACCTCAAAACGGAGCCGTTCATCCGTCGGCTAACCTATACCGACGCCGAACTGAATGTCAACAAAGTCAATGTGCAACAGGCTATTAGCCGACAGGGGCCTAATTTGCTCGACACCCGAATCTGGTGGGATAAGAAGTAAAGTAAAGCCGCACCCATTCCCTCTTTAGTGGCCATGAAGAATCTAAAAAAACGACTTAAACAAGGCGAAACGCTCAATGGCTGCTGGCTGAATCTGGGCAGTCCGCTCACCGCCGAAATCGTTGGACAAGCCGGTTTTGACTGGGTCCTCATCGACCTCGAACACGGAGCCGGTTCCGAGAAAGACGCCCTGTATCAGCTTCAGGCTCTTGAGCACACCAATGCCGGGGTTATTGTTCGGGTAGAAAGTGCCGAAAGCCAGCGGATTCACCGGGTACTCGACATGGGTGCCGAAGGGATTATGTGCCCCAAAATTTCCAACCCGGCCGAAGCGCAGAAAGTCGTTAACGGGCTTCATTATCCCCCACATGGCAGTCGTGGGGTGGCCAAAATGGTCCGGGCAACGGGTTTTGCCCAAAACTTCAACCAGTATTATGAAGAGTCGCGGGATACGATTCTGGGCGTGGTGCAAATTGAAACGGTCGAAGTGCTGAATCACCTCGATGAAGTAGCCGCTATGGACGGCGTCGACGTGCTGTTCATCGGCCCTGCCGACCTGTCGATGGAACTGGGCATTTTCGGACAATTCGATCACCCCCGATTCAAGGAAGCTTTGCAGGAAACGGTCAATGCCGCCCAGAAAGCGGGCAAAGCCACCGGCATTCTGTTCTTCAATCCTGACGATTACCAACGATACCATGACCTCGGCATCCGGCTAATCGCTTGTGGAGCCGATGCCACCTTTGTTGCCGACGGTGCCCGGAATCTGGCCAAAAAGCTGGACGGGTTCAGAGCCGTCTATAAATAATGCACCTGCCCGAAACCACCTAAACTTTACTTTTTCCTGAATGACTGACCCCTTACTTATCCTGGCCTTAGGCGTAATCATTGTCGTTGGCGGCATCATTGGCCTGAAGCTCCACCCCTTTCTGGCACTCTTACTCGGCGCTTTCGTCGTGGCTTTTTTAACCCCAGCTTCCGCCATAGAACAATTCGCACTGGCTAAAGGCACCGCGCCCGCAGCCGCGCTGGCCCTGTCCAAAAAGGGCATTGGCGAACGCATTGCCACCGAGTTTGGCAATACCTGTGGGAAAATAGGCATCCTCATTGCCATGGCCGCTATCATCGGCAAATGCATGCTGGAGAGCGGTGCTGCCGAACGAATTATCCGTTCGGTGCTGAGGCTGACGGGCATCGAGAAGGCTCCCATTGCATTTCTGGTCAGCAGCTTCTTTCTGGGGATACCGGTCTTTTTCGACACCGTTATTTTCCTGATGATGCCGCTGGCCAAAGCCATGACCCTGCGAATCGGCAAAAATTACCTGCTGCTCGTTCTATGCGTCATGGCCGGTGCTGCTATGGCCAATTCGCTGGTTCCACCCGCACCGGGGCCGTTGTTTCTGGTTGGCGAAATGCACATTCCCATCGGAATGATGATGGTTGGCGGCACCATCGTTGGCTTGTTCACCATCACCGCCGGGTATTTCTTTGCCCTTTGGGCGAACAAAAAATGGCCGATTCCGCTGCGTGATTCGCTGGATGCCCGGTTGGTCGACATTGAAGCCATCGCGGCCAAAGAGACGATGCATCTACCGGGACTGGGATTGTCTCTCCTGCCGGTTTTGATTCCACTGGTGTTTATCTGTGCCGACACAGCCCTCACCGCCATGGCAACGCCCGGCACACCGCTGACGACCTCGCCTTTGGGTATGAAACTGGTGAACCTGATCAAATTTTTCGGGGATAAAAACATCGCCATTGTAACCGGTGGCATTGCCGCCCTGCTTGTGCTGGCCCGAGAGAAAAAGGGGAGCAAAGAGGGACTTTCGCCGTTTGTTCAGGCAGCGTTGCTCAGTGGGGGCGGTATTATCCTGATTACAGCTGCGGGGGGTGCCTTTGGTGGTATGCTCCAGCAAACGGGCATCAGCGCCCGCATCGCCGACATGACCAAAGAGTATCAGATGGCGCTCATTCCGATGGCTTTTTTCATAGCAGCTGTTGTCCGGACGGCGCAGGGATCGGCTACGGTGGCCCTGATTACAGCGTCGGGCATTCTGTCGGGGATGGCCGGTAATGCGAACCTCGAATTTCATCCGCTATACCTCGGTCTGGCCATTGGCTGCGGCTCGAAACTGGTGCCGTGGATGAACGATGCCGGGTTCTGGATTATCTGTAAGCTCAGCAACTTGACGGAGCAGGAAGCGCTCAAAACCATCTCGCCCCTGCTGGTCGTCATGGGTCTGACTGGCCTGGTTATCATTCTCATTGGTGCCCAGTTATTCCCATTAGTATAAAGTATCTGGTAGTCGGTTTATGGAAATCACATGGAGAAAATAGGGTTTATCGGACTGGGTATTATGGGCAAGCCCATGGCCCTTAACTTGATCAAAGCGGGGTATCCGGTGTCTATTCTGAGTCGGAGCAAAGCGGCCGATGCCCTGGTAAGCGCGGGGGCCGAGGCATTCCCAACGAGCAAGGCGCTGGCGCAGGCCTGTGACATCGTCATCACGATGCTGCCCGATTCGCCGGATGTCAAGCAGGTCGTGGCCGGAGCGGAGGGTGTACTGGCCGGTATTCGGCCGGGTGCGCTATTCATTGACATGTCGACCATTGCACCCGCTACGGCCAAATCCATTTACGACCAGATGCAGGGAAAAGGCGTCGATGCGCTGGATGCACCGGTTTCGGGTGGGCAGGTGGGAGCCGAAGCGGCCTCACTTTCCATCATGGTTGGCGGCAGCGAAGCGGCTTTCGAACGGGCATTGCCGGTATTTCGGGCGATGGGTAAAAATATTGTACGTATCGGTGAGCCGGGCGCGGGACAAACCACCAAAGCCTGTAATCAGATGATTGTGGGCATGACAATTCAAGCTGTTGCCGAAGCCTTTGCGCTAGCCCAAAAAGCGGGTGTCGACCTGGAGAAAATGCGCGAGGTGCTGCTGGGTGGCTTCGCCCAAAGCCGCATCCTAGACCTGCATGGCAAACGGATGATCGAGCGAAACTTCACGCCGGGTTTCAAGATCAAATTACACCGAAAAGACATGGGCATCGCCCTACAGACCGGACAAGCGTTTTCTGTTCCGCTCAAGGGTACTGCCCTGGTAGCCGACCAGATGCAGGTGGCCATCGAGCAGGGTAACGGCGACCTGGATCATAGCTCACTCCTGTTGTTACTGGAAAACGAATAACCCCTTAAACCTTTACCATCATGAAACGTAAAAGCTTTATTAAAGCCCTGACGGCCGGTTCCGTGGGTGCTGCCACGTTTGGTGTCGATTCAGTAACAGCTGGACATACAGGGCAAAAACCCGAACGTCCGAAAAAGGTATTAATGAAAGCGGGCTGCCAGTCGGGTGGTACAACCATCGAGAATCTGGAGTTCAAAGCCCGTCATGGCATTTTCAACATCGACGGTGGAGCCCCCAAAACCATTGCCGGGAAAGGCTGGGACCTCGATGACTCCATGCGGAAACGGGACGCCTGCGAGAAATACGGCATCAGTCTTGACGCGTACCATTTTCCGCTGGCATCGTCGGGCATCGACAAAGCCGAATACCCAAACATCATGCTGGGCAAAAGCCCCGAACGGGACCGGGAAATCGAGATTCTCCAGCAGATGATTCAGGTTGCCGGAAAGACGGGCATCAAAGTACTGAACTACAATACAACCATATTGCCGGTACTGCGTACGGGTAAAACGGTTGATCCGAAACGGGGCAATGCCATTTACAGCACCTGGAATTACGAAGAAGCGCTCAAGCAAAACGCCCCCAAAACCGTAGCCGGTGATGTATCCATCGAGCAGATGTTCGAGCGCATCACCTATCTGTTGGATCGCATTCTGCCGGTCGCCAAAGAGTACAAGGTCAAACTGGCCAATCACATTGCTGATCCGCCAACGCCCATTGGCTACCGGGGTATTAGCCGCTGGAACAGCCCGGACGTGTTCAAGGGTATTCAGCGGTTTGCGAAGCTGTACGATAGCGAATACCACGGTTTCAATTTCTGTATCGGCTCCATTGCCGAAGGGCTGAAAGACCCAAAAACCGAAATTATGCCGATTATTAAATGGGTGGGCGAGCGAAACCAGATTTTCAACGTTCATTTGCGGAACATTAAAGGCGGCTGGAACAACTTTCAGGAAGTGTACCCCGACAATGGCGACATGAATTTCCTGCATGTTGTTCGTGCCCTGCGCGATGTGGGCTATTCAGGCATGGTCATGCCCGACCACGTGCCGCACCATGCCGACTCAGCCGCCGATTTGCAGGCTTTTTCCTTCTGTTACGGCTACATCAAAGGGCTGTTGCAAACCATTACCGACGAAGCACTCTAACGCGTTACTCAAAAATGCATACCAGAACGGGTCCAAAAATTAACCAGATCATCATTACCCCCATTGCCATTGTCGACCCTCCCCTGCTGAACGCGGCCGGGCTGCACGCACCCTATGCCCTGCGAACTATTGTCGAGATCATTACAGACGATAACATTTCGGGGATCAGCGAAATACCGGGTACGGCCGCCATTGATGCCTCCCTCAACGAATCCAGAGAGTTGCTCATTGGCCGGGATGTCTTTCAACTCAGCGAAATCAGGCAGGTGCTGATAAACCGGTTCGGGACGGAGAGTGCCGCCCAACGCGGAGAAGCCCCCTGGGATCAGCGGAAACTGGTGCATATTTTCAGCGCGATCGAGGTGGCCTGTCTCGACATTATCGGGAAAGTTACGGGGCGTCCGGTGGTGGATTTGCTTGGTGGGAAGATGCGGGATCGGGTTCCTTTTTCGGCCTATCTATTTTATAAATACGAAGGTGCTGGCGGGCCGCTGGCGTTCGGTACGGACCCGACCGTACAGGGATGGGCAGCCGCCCGGCAGGCCAGCGCTCTAAACCCGACCGAAATTGTAGCGCAGGCCAAAGCAATGTGCGCGGAATTCGGCTTCCAGTCTATCAAACTTAAGGGAGGGGTATTTGAACCGCAGCAGGAAGTTGATGCGATGTTTGCTTTGTATGAAGCATTTGGCCCGGACGTTCCCCTGCGCGTGGACCCGAACGCCCTCTGGACTGTTGAGACGGCCATCAAACACGGGCGTCAGATGGAGCCGATTCTCGAATACTTGGAAGATCCGGTTCGGGGGCAGAAAAATATGGCGGAAGTTCGAAAAGCGGTAAAAACGCCCCTGGCAACGAACATGTGTACAACCTCATTCGAGGATATTCCCGGCAGCATCGCCCTCGGCTCCGAAGATATTATTCTCAGCGATCACCATTTCTGGGGTGGCCTTCGGGCGTCAATGACGCTTTCGGGTATTTGCGAGACGTTCGGGCGCGGCCTGTCGATGCACTCCAATAGTCATCTGGGCATTTCGCTGGCGGCAATGGTTCACCTCGGCGCGGCCCTCCCTCAGGTGCCCTATGCACTCGACACGCATTACCCATGGCAGTCCGATGAAGTGATCACCGCCGGACGCTTTACGTTTGAGGAAGGGGCCGTACTCGTGCCTCAGGAGCCGGGCCTGGGAGTAGAGCTGGACCGCGAAGCGTTGGCCCGATTGCACCAGAACTACCTGGATTGCGGACTCACCAAGCGGGACGACGAAATAGAAATGCAGAAAGTACAGCCCGGCTGGAAGTTTCAATCGGTACGCTGGTGAAGCTGTAGTGCCGACCGGGACGCTTCAACGGTCGGCACTACATGCTTTTTAACAACCCTAAATGATGCTGCGTGTGGATGCTCGTGAAATAAAGCATTTCCCTCACCGATAGTTTGCCGAGTACGGGATGTGGAATGCAGTAGTCATCCAGCTCCTGGGTCGGCCAAACTTCCACGGCCCGAATCAAGTCGTCGTAAACACCCTCAAATCGCTTCACCATATCGCTGCGTCCGATCTGAACATCTTCCAATCGGGGCGACATGCTGGCGGGGGCTTTTACACCCGTACTCAATACACGTTTATACCTTGATGCCACTTCGTCGTACTCTCTGGGTGGCGTTTCCGGCATACCCCACTGATTGAGTACGTCACGCGGTCCAGCCAGCAGACGGGCTACCGGACGAGCCGACAGATACAAGTGCTGCATGACCTCAGCTACAGACCATTTCCCATCGACCTGTGCCATAAACCGCTCTTCGGAAAGTGAATTGGCCCACTCTATAAACGCTGCGTAATCCTCTCTCAGTTGATCCTGAATATTGATTCCCTGTGCTTCCATACGGTAATTTCAAGTAGCGGAGTGATCGGTTATTGAACAACGGGTGTGGCTACCTGTCACACAAACATAAATATATAAGTATCTAATTATCAGATAATTACCAACCAGATTAATTCACTTATCAGGGATTCATCCTGTTCATTTATCTGTTATATATACAGATAAATGAGTTTGCTTAAAACGCGCCATCTTACCCTTTCTACTCCGTTATGATACCTGAACTAACCGCAACGCCCGTATCCACTTCTGTTCCTGAACCGCTAACAAAATCGGCCCGCCTATGGATGCCAAAGCGGGTCATTTTCACAGCCGATGCCCTTACCGAACCCTTTGGTCAGGCAATGTACGAGCGTATTTCGTCGCTCGATCTGCCCATCGAAATTGCCAAAAATAACCGCATTACAGGCTTGCGCGGTGCCGACGAGCGGGAGACCTATCGAAACGCCAAGAACACCCTGGCCATCGTTAACGCCCCTCCCGGTGCATTCAAACTCCAGCCTATTCCTCCCTCCGCCGACTGGCAGATGAATTTGGCCGAGGGTTGCCCGGCACACTGTCAGTATTGTTATCTGGCCGGTAGCCTCTCTGGGCCGCCGGTTGTGCGGGCCTACGCAAACCTACCCAAAATGCTGGCCCATACCGCCACCTACGAGGGTACCTATCCACCTAATCGCACCTGGCAAAGTTCGGCTACTGACTCCGATGGCGCAAGCCGCCCAACTACCTTCGAGGTGAGTTGCTATACCGACGTGTTAGGCATTGAGCACCTGACGGGAAGCATGGCGGAGTGCATCCGGTACTATGGCACACGGGAAATGGCCGAATTACGTTTTGTAACAAAATACGACCAGGTTGATAGTCTACTGAACCTGCCTCATAACGGCCATACCCGCGCCCGTGTCAGCCTCAACGCCGACACGATTGCCCGTCGTCTCGAAGGGGGAACAGCCTCCGTTGAAGCCCGGCTACAGGGTATCCGCAAGCTGGCGATGCCGAAAGAACTGGGTGGTGGCGGCTACCCCATCGGGTTGGTCATGGCGCCCATCATGCCCATTCCGAACTGGCGCGACCATTACACCGCCCTTCTCGACCGAATGGCCGAGGTACTGGACTTTGCACAGGGTGGCGAAACGGTCGATATGAATGTTGAATTCATCAGCCATCGCTTCACCCCTGGCTCCAAAGACATTCTGTTGCAGTGGTATCCGAACACCTCGCTGGATATGGATGAGGCCACGCGATCCGAGAAGCGCAACAAATTCGGCGGCACCAAGTACGTGTACCGGCCAGACGAGATGAAGGAAATGAAAGCCTTTTTCTATGCCGAATGGACGAAGCGTTTTCCCAAAGCACCGATTCTGTATTGGACCTGATTATCCAGGTTTTGAGAATTGAGTTTTAAACGCCATATCTTGAAGATATGGCGTTTAAAACTCAATTCTCAAAACCTTCCTTACCACACTTTGGCCTGCTGCACCTCCGGCTTGTATAACTTCTGTCCCGGCTTTACGTTGAAAGCCGCATAAAACGGGGCGAAGTTGGTGAGTGGTCCATTTACCCGAAACTTATCTGGCGAGTGCGGGTCAGTAGCCACTCGAACGCGCAGGGATTCATCACGAACTTTAGTACGCCAGACCTGCGCAAAGCCCAGAAAGAACCGCTGATCGGGTGTGAAGCCGTCGATTTTTTCGGTACCCTGGCCCTGTTTGGTTAGTTTAAACGCCTGATAGGCCAGCGTGATACCGCCCAGGTCGGCGAGGTTCTCGCCCAGCGTCAGGCGGCCGTTCAGGTGCAGGTTATCTAGCACCGTGAAGTTATTGTACTGATTGACAACCGCCTGTGTTTTCGTATTGAATCGCTCGGCATCCGCTTTGGTCCACCAATCGCGCAGGTTACCGTTAGCATCGTACTGACGGCCCTGATCGTCGAAAAGGTGGGTCATTTCATGGCCGATTACCATACCGATGGCACCGTAGTTTATCGCATCGTCAGCGTCTTTGTCGAAGAAGGGAAATTGCAGGATACCCGCCGGAAAAACGATTTCGTTGTTTGTAGGATTGGCATAGGCGTTTACCGTTGGCGGTGTCATCATCCACTCGGCCCGGTCGACAGGTTTGTTGATCTTGGCAAAATCTTCTTTTACGTGATGGATGTACGTTTGCTGAACGTTGCCATAGAAATCGTCGCGTTTTATGGTCACGTCGGAGTAATCTTTCCACTTATCGGGGTAGCCGATCTTCTTTACAAACCGGTCCAGCTTGACAAGCGCCACTTTTTTAGTTTCGGGTGCCATCCAGTCTAGCTTTTCAATCCGCTCCCGATATACTTTTTGCAGGTTGTTTACCAAGGTGAGCATGCGCTCTTTGGCTTCGGCCGGGAAATATTTTTTCACCCACAACTGGCCCAGCGCTTCGCCCAAACCACGGTCAACAAATTGAGTAACCCGTTTCCAGCGGTCAGCCTGTTTGGGTTGACCATAGAGTGTTCGGCCATAAAACTCATACCGGGCCTTTTCAAAGGGCTCACTTAACAGTCTGGCATTTTCATCCAGCAGGTCAAATATCAATTTATCTTTCAACTCACTAATGGGCACCGTTGGCAGGGCTTTATCCAGCGCCTTGTAATAGCCGGGTTGGCCCACCAGCACCGAGTCGACGTTGATCAGCTTCATAGTGTTCAGCAACGCCCGCCAGTTGAGATTAGGCATCTGCTTGGTCAGATCGGCAACAGCAAATTTGTTGTAATTCGCCACCGGATCACGTAAATCGGCCTGTTCCTTGTGCGATTGAGCGAGGGTCGTTTCGAAGGTTAAGATTGTATTGGCTTTCGTTTTGGCGGAAAG
The DNA here is from genome assembly GCF_026391055.1 of Spirosoma sp. GTDB lineage: Bacteria > Bacteroidota > Bacteroidia > Cytophagales > Spirosomataceae > Spirosoma. The sequence continues at coordinate 52,186 of NZ_JAPLET010000026.1, forward strand.
AGAGTCTACCCCCACAAGCGTAAATAATTTGGCCGCATAGTTGAGAAATGCCGCACGAATCTTCTTTGTCGACTCGTCAGTCTTGGTGTAATAATCCTTTTCGGGTAAGCTGAGCCCTGCCTGACCGAAGTTGATTCGGTTGATAGTACTCTGCCGGTCATCAGCCCCTACGTAATAGCCAATGAACTTACCACCCGGATTACCCGGACTGGCGGCCAGGTAATTCAAAGCCTCTTTATAATCTTTAATAGCTTCAATTTTGGCCAGTTCGGCTTTCAACGGCTCGTAGCCAAGTTTATCAATTGTTGTCGTATCCAGACCGCTGGCATAAAAATCACCTACTTTCTGCTCAATACTACCCGCTTTAGCATCGGATGCAGCCGCTTCGATAAGGATCGATTTAGTCTTTTGTAAGTTCTCTTCGTAAAGTGTATTGAAGGATCCCCAACCAGTCTGGTCGTCGGGAATTTTCGTCTCCTTTACCCACTTGCCATTAGCATAGGTAAAAAAGTCATCGCCGGGGCTCACGGTTGTATCCATCCCGGATTTATCGAAGAATGACGTCCGGGTGGTGGTTTCTTCTTTTTGCTGGCAGGCGGCTATGGCGACTACTGAGAGCGCCGTAAACAGAATTTTTGGAATGAGGTTCATACGGGGTTTGTAAATGCAGTGGATTTGGTAATTTTGAGTGTAAATATAACCATATCGTACGGGTCGACTTGACTCATCAGCGTAAATACGGTTATCAACAATACACTCGAAACCAACAAGTAAATCATGAAGACCATCCTGCTCACCAGTCTACTCGTTGCCGTCTCGTTTGGTTTATTTGCACAAACGGAGAATAGCTATCACGGCAAAAAAATCACGGCATCGGGTGCCCTACCAGCCACCGAATTAGCCACAAAAATGGCCGACAAAAAAGAAATGCCAGCTAAAGTGGAAGGCACTGTTGAGTCTGTTTGTAAAGTGAAGGGCTGCTGGATGAAGGTCAAAACCGGCGACGGGCAAACGATGCGCGTGACCTTTAAAGACTACGGCTTTTTTGTTCCGAAAGACATAGTTGGCAAAACCGTTGTTGTAGAAGGCACCGCCGAAAACACAACGACACCCGTTGCCGATCTCCGTCACTTCGCCCAGGACGCGGGTAAATCCAAAGAAGAAATCGCAAAGATCACCGAGCCAGAAAAAGCCCTGACCTTTGTGGCCGATGGGGTGATCGTAAAAAAATAGAGAATCGGTTCCAACCGTTTCATTGAGTAAAGCATCTTCTCTAAAAAAATCAAGGATTATGCTTTACTCAATGAAACGGTTTTCTGGTTTTCTCATCGTCGGAACAATCCTCTTTTCGGCCTGCAAATCCAACGAAACAACCCCGACGGATTCTATTTCGCTGGCTCTGCATCAATCAGGTCGCCTTGGCTCTGATATTGTTATACGGGCCGACTCGATTCAGGATAGCCGCTGCCCCGCCGATGTTAATTGCATATGGGCAGGACAGGCAAAAGTTAAGTTACTACTAAAAAAAGATTCGGATTCTACTGCCGTCCGGCTTTCCCTGGGAGCCGACCCCGGTAGCACCACCAAACGGCCCGACTCAACAACGGTGTCGTTAAAGAGTGAAACCTATAAAGTGATTTTACGCGAAGTAAACCCTACACCAACGTTGAGTAATGACAACCAGCCTAAAACAGCCGTTGTGCAGGTGACAAAAATTTAAGTGTTTTCAGAGCGTTTTCGTACTTTAAGGGCTGCAACCTATCGTTGCAGCCTTTTTTGTACCCTACTAACTTCATTTATGAAAAAAATGTACCTACTGGCTGGCTTGTCGCTGCTGGCTGCTCCCCTGTTTGCCCAACGTACCTTAATTCACTGTGGAAACCTCCTTGATGGCGTCAGTAACAACCTACAGCCACAAATGACGGTTGTCGTTGAAGGCAACAAAATCACGGCTGTTCAAAAAGGATACACCACGCCCGCCGGTCAGGACCGGGTGCTGGACATGAAATCGAAAACGGTTCTGCCCGGTCTTATTGACATGCACGTTCACCTCGAAAGCCAAACCCGACGCGGTGGTGCTATTGACGGATTTACGAAGAACCAGGCCGACATTGCCTATCAGGCCGCTCAATATGCCAAAACAACGCTGATGGCCGGTTTCACGACGGTTCGCGATCTGGGTGGGTCGGGCGTAAACGTTTCGTTACGCAACGCTATCAATGCCGGCCTGGTGGATGGCCCTCGTGTGTTGACCGTTGGGAAATCCATTGCCACAACGGGTGGGCACGCAGATCCAACAAACGGCTACCGTAAAGATCTGATGGGCGACCCCGGTCCGATGGAAGGAGTGATTAACGGTCCTGAAGATGCCCGTAAAGCCGTTCGGCAACGCTATAAAGACGGCTCTGATCTGATTAAAATTACCGCCACCGGTGGTGTATTGAGCAATGCGAAAGATGGCTCCGGTGCTCAGTTCACCGAAGAAGAAGTGAAAGCAGTTGTCGATGCGGCTAAAGATTACGGTTTTCCGGTGGCGGCCCACGCCCACGGTGCAGAAGGCATGAAACGAGCCATTCGGGCGGGTGTACAGACCATCGAGCACGGTACGCTGATGGATGATGAAGCAATTGAACTGTTCAAAAAACACGGCACGTACTACGTTCCAACCATCATTGCCGGTAAAACAGCGGCTGATTCAGCCCGGCATTTTGGCTATTATCCGGCTCTGGTAACCCCAAAAGCCCTCGCCATTGGGCCAAAGATTCAGGCAACGTTTGCTAAAGCTTACAAAGCGGGTGTTAAGATTGCCTTTGGTACAGACGCTGGCGTTTACATCCACGGCTACAACGCCAAGGAGTTCGAGTACATGGTTGAGGCTGGTATGCCGCCCATAGAAGCGATCAAAGCGGCCCTGATGACCAACGCCAAGTTATTGGGTATGGACGCCCAAATCGGCTCCATTGAAACTGGCAAAATGGCGGATATCATCGCCGTAGCAGAAAATCCTATCCAAAATATCAAAACCTTGCAAACCGTCCAGTTCGTCATGAAAGACGGAAAGGTGTATAAGCAGTGAAAATAGTGGAATATATGTAATAGGTCGAGTTAGTGGTTACCAAACTCGACTCCACCTATTACACACATTCCACTATCTACTTAGTATTAATTCATTCACTCGTTCGGCTTCTTCGTGCTGGACCCAGTGGGAGGCATTTTCGAGAAAGACCAGTCGGCCATTGTCGCAGAGGTCGATGCTGGGTTGGGCCATTTGCTGCTTGAGGAACTTGTCGCGAGTACCCCAGATGAGTAAGGTGGGGACGGTGACCCGGACAGATGGTCGACGGGCGGGTGGTTTGCGGAGTGAGGCCCGGTACCAGTTGATCATAGCGGTTACGGCTCCCGGCTGCGACCAGGCCGCTTTATACTGCTGCAAATCGGCCCGCCGGAACGTCCCTGGCCGACTGCTGCCAAGCAGTGTTCGCACAAACATGGACCAGTTTCCGGCGCTCGATACGGCTTCGGGTAACCAGGGCAGTTGAAAAAAGCCGATGTACCAGCTCCGCATCATCTGACCGATATGGCGGCTGGCGTAGTTCTTCATGACAACAGGATGCGGCACATTCAGGGCCACCAGCCGTTCGACACGCTCGGGATGCGAAACGGCGGTCCACCAGGCTACGGCAGCTCCCCAATCGTGCCCGACCACTACCGCTTTCTGCCGCCCGGACGCATCAATCAGACCAATTACATCCGCCACCAAGGTGTCAAGGCCATAGGCATCGATACCCTTTGGTTTAGCGCTCAGGTTATACCCGCGCTGGTCGGGTGCCCACACGCAATAGCCAGCCTCGGCCAACGCATCGATCTGTTGTTTCCAGCCATACCAGAATTCCGGAAAGCCGTGCAGCAGAATAATAAGCGGGCCATCGTCCGGTCCGGCCTGCACCACATGCAACCGAACCGGCGAGGCATTATTGGTTTCGACAAACGTGTGCGTCATCGACTAGTATTAGAAGCCGAAATACTGCTCGGCATTTCGGTAGCAAATATCCTGCACAATCTGGCCTACCCAGTCAACATCGTTTGGTAATTCGCCATTCTCGATGTCGTTGCCAAAGATGTTGCAAAGAATGCGACGGAAATACTCGTGGCGGCTGTACGACACAAAACTGCGAGAATCGGTGAGCATACCCACAAACGCGCTGATAAGCCCCATGTTCGACAGGGTATTGATCTGCTTTTCCATCCCGTCTTTCTGATCCAGGAACCACCAGCCGGAGCCAAACTGTACTTTACCCCGCACCGACCCGTCGTTGAAGTTGCCGATCATGGTCGCCATTACTTCATTATCAGCCGGATTCAGATTGTACAAAATTGTTTTAGCCAGTTGATTCCGGTCGTCCAGCCCGCCCAGAAAACGTGATAGCGAAGCCGCCTGTGGGAAGTCGCCAATGCTGTCCCAACCCGTATCCGGACCAAGCTCACGCAGTCGACGGACGTTATTATTTCGGAGTGCTCCAAGGTGAAACTGCTGGGTCCAGCCTTTGGCGTGGTCCCACTCAGCAAACTGCACCAGCATGAACGACTTGAATTTCAGCACGTCAATCGGCGAAACATCGACTCCGCGCAGCAGGTGATCGAATATCCGCTGCACATCACCCTCTTTGTAGGGTTCGGCGTAGATCATCTCCAGGCCATGGTCGGACAGGCGGCAACCCATCTCCCCAAAATAATCATGCCGCGACTTGAGCGCATCGAGGTAGTTCGTCAGATTTTGAATCTCCCGATTCGTAACGACCGCCAGTTTCTGCACATAGGTGCGAAGAGAGGCCGGGTCATCAGCGGCCATGGCCTTGTCGGGCCGGAAGGTAGGCAGCAACTTTACGGTAAAGTCACTCTGTGCGATAACCTTATGGTGCTCAAGCGAGTCGAGCGGGTCATCCGTTGTACACACAACACGTACATCGAAGTGTTTGAGCAGTGCACGGGCCGAGAGGTTGGGTAACTGTTCGTTACACGAATCATAAATCGACCGGGCCGAGGCCGGATTAAGCACCTCATTGATACCAAACGGATTTTTCAATTCCAGATGCGACCAGTGATAAAGCGGGTTACGGAGGGTATAGGGAATCGTTTCAGCCCATTTTTCAAACTTTTCCCAATCCGACGCGTCGCCAGTGCAGTACTGTTCGGGGATGCCGTGGGTACGCATAGCCCGCCACTTATAGTGGTCGCCGTGCAGCCAGAGCTGGGTCATGTTTTCAAACTGCCGGTCGGCGGCAATCTGGTCGGGTGGCAGATGGCAATGGTAGTCGATAATCGGCATTTGCCGGGCATACTCATGATAAAGCCGACGGGCGGTTTCGGTTTGAAGCAGAAAATCGTCGGACAGGAACGTAGGAGCGGGAGCGAGCGTGTACATAATTACCAAAGTAAAAGCCGGGGTATTTCTCCCGGCTTAGTGTTATTTTTTGTGATTTAATGAGCACATTTGGATCTGTTTGTAGCTACCGTTGGCTCCTGCAAGATAAACAAAAATGCAGGTCACCGGCGGTTCAGGGGTTACTCTCCCGCCGATAAGCCGAGCATAAGTCCCCGAATCTCAGCCAGTCCACGCAGACGTCCAATGGCCGTGTATCCCGGATTGGTTCGCTTCCCGGAGGTAAGATCATCGAGCATCCGGTGGCCGTGGTCGGGCCGGAATGGCATACGAGTATCCTGCCGACCTTCTGCAGCACGACGTTTCTGTTCGGCCAGCAACGCCCGCGTCACGCCCACCATCGGCACATCGCCTTCGAGATGATTGGCTTCCTGAAAACTATGCCGACCGGGTTGATTATCTGCATCGCGCTGGGTGCTGCGCAGGTGAACGAAATGAATGCTCGGCCCCAGCCGCTCAACCATCCCGACGAGGTCGTTATCGGCCCGGACGCCGTATGAGCCGGTACAGAAGCATAGTCCATTGGCAGGTGAGTCGGTGGCGGCCAGCAACGCGCGGGCGTCGGCCTCAGTACTAACAACGCGGGGCAGTCCTAAAATCGGGTACGGCGGATCGTCGGGGTGGATAGCCAGCCGGACGCCAGCCGACTCGGCTACGGGTACGATCTCGCGTAGAAACGAGTACAAGTTCTGGCGCAATTCCTGGTCGCTGATATCTTTATACGCATCAAGTGCATCGCGAAACTGCTCGACGGTATAGCTCTCTTCCGAACCGGGCAGTCCAGCAATGATAGTACGAACCAGCCGCTTCACTTGGGCATCGGACATGCCATCCAGTTTAGTACGGGCCTGTTGCTTCTGCTCATCGTTGTATAGATACTGAGCACCGGGCCGCTGAAGGATGAATAATTCGAAAGCAGCAAATTCAACGGCATCGAAGCGAAGCCCCGTTGAGCCATCGGGCATGGGGAAGTCGAGGTCGGTGCGGGTCCAGTCGAGTACAGGCATAAAATTGTAGCAGACCGTGTCGATTCCTGCCTTTGCCAGGTTGACGATAGACTCCTTGTAGTTTTCGATGTATTGCCGATAGTCGCCCGTGCGGGTTTTGATCCCCTCATGTACTGGAATACTTTCAACGACCGACCACGTTAGACCTTTTTCTTCGATAATCGCCTTGCGGTCCAGAATGTCTTCCAGTGACCATACTTTTCCATTCGAAATCTGGTGCAGGGCAGTAACGATACCGGTGGCACCGGCCTGTCGGACATCATTAAGCGACACAGGGTCATTTGGACCGAACCATCGCCAGGTTTGTTCAAGCATTGTAATGTAGTTGGTAAGTTGGCAAGTCAGAAAGACTAAGTAAGGTAAAAAAGCACTCAGATCTCCTTTTCTCCCCAAAACTCCTGGTTGTTTTGCAAATGCCAACACCTTCCGGCCGCTTTCGCTGGCGTATTGTCGCTTTATTGTTTCTGGCAACGACGATCAATTACATTGATCGGCAAGTGTTGTCTTTTACTATGACGGACGAAGTTTTTCGGAAAGATATGCTGGATATTGCTCCCGACGCCGTCCTTACTAAAGAAGCAACAGACCGGTTTAAAGTGCTCTATGGAGATGTCGATGCCGCCTTCAAATTCGCTTACGCCATCGGTTTTCTACTGGCTGGCTGGCTTGTTGACCGCATTGGTACGAAACGGGGGTTCTCGCTGGGGATTCTGGTCTGGAGCGTTGCCGGTGTTCTTACAGCTTCGGTTAATACCATTGCCGGATTAAGCTGGATGCGGGCGTTACTGGGGTTGGGTGAATCGGCGAATTTTCCTTCAGCCATCAAAACCATTGCCGAATGGTTTCCCCGACGCGAACGCTCCTTTGCCAATGGTCTCTTCAATGCAGGTACTAACGTGGGCATTATTCTAACGGCCCTCGCCGTTCCTTACCTTATTTTGCAGTTTGGCTGGCGTAGTTCTTTTTTAGTAACGGGCGTTCTGGGCTTCGGCTTACTGATATTCTGGTGGCTGCTATACAGTAAACCTGAACGGCACCCGAAACTCTCCACCGAAGAGCTGGCTTATATCCGGGCAGATGCCGAAAAAACCCCGCCCCTTAAAGTCTCCTGGAGTCGCTTGCTGAGCTACAAACAAACCTGGGCTTTTGCCGTTGGGAAACTCATGGCCGACCCAATCTGGTGGTTCTATATGTCATGGTTACCCGATTTTTTCAACTCGAACGATGCCCTTGATGAACGACTGGACCTTAAAAGCTTCGGATTACCCTTCCTGATTATTTACGTCGTTTCCGACGCGGGCAGTATTTTCTTCGGCTGGCTAAGCACACAGTTTATGCGTTGGGGATGGTCGGCAAACCGGGCCCGTAAAACAACATTGCTAATTTGTGCGCTATGCGTTGTCCCTATTTTCTTTGCCGCACAAACCAACAGCCTGACAATCGCCATTGCCCTCATTGCGCTCGCAACGGCCGCTCATCAGGGTTGGTCGGCAAATATGTATACCTTCGCGTCGGATTTATTTCCCAGGAATGTAGTGGCATCTGTAACCGGCATTGGTGGTATGTTCGGAACAGTTGGCGGTATTCTGCTGGCGCTGCTGGCCGGACGAATCATCACCGCTTTCGGCTACCTGCCCATGTTTATTGTGGCAAGCTGCTCGTATCTGATCGCTCTTATACTTATTCATCTGATTTTACCCAAATTAGAGCCCGTAAAAACCGAGGAATTAATGGGCGACTATATGGTAGACAGTAAGCGGTAGACGTATCCTGTCCTTTGGTTGCTTTAGCTCTTTAACTAGTACGCATGAAAATAATCACCTTTGGCGAAGTCATGCTCCGGCTAAGCCCACCGGGCGTTGACCGCCTTGCGCAAACCGACAGCCTGAACATGCATTTTGGCGGTACAGAAGCCAATGTAGCCGTTTCGCTGGCGCAGTTTGGTATGCAATCGGCCCACATCACCCGTTTTCCAGATCATGCACTGGGGCGGTCAGCAGCAGGTTATCTGCGCAAATACGGCGTTGACACCCAACACATTCAATACGGCGACGGGCGACTGGGGCTGTATTTCCTCGAAACGGGGGCAGGAAGCCGGGCAAGCCAGATCATTTACGATCGGGTAGACTCTGCGTTTGCGCGTATCCGGGCGAATTCGGTCGATTGGGAAACTGTGCTAAGTGGCGCGTCGTGGTTCCATTGGACGGGAATTACCCCGGCGCTGTCGCAGGGGGCAGCGGATTGCTTGCTGGCTGGCATTCAGACCGCTAACCGGCTGGGTGTTCCCGTCTCCGCCGATATCGTTTACCGTAGCAACCTGTGGCAATATGGCAAAACACCGCAGGAAATAATGCCCGCCCTAACCCGGGGCTGTACGCTTGTTCTGGGCAGTAAAAGCCTTTTTTCAGACCTCTACGGGGTTGTCGGCAGTACATTCCAGGAATCGGGCCGGGCGCTTATGGAGCGTTTTCCCAACGTACGGTATATCACCGATACCAAACGACGGTCCATCAGTGCGTCGCACAACCAACTGGCAGCTAAACTGTTCGACGGTGAAACCGTATACAAATCCAGAACGCACGACATTCAATCCATCGTCGACCGTATTGGTACGGGCGATGCATACATGGCTGGCTTGATTTATGGCTTGCTGACCTTCAATGATCTTCAACGAACCGTTGAGTTTGGTGCGGCTGCCTCTGCGCTGAAACACACCATTGCAGGGGATGTAAACCTGGCTACTATTGCTGAAGTTGAGACGCTGGCCAATGGCGACAGTTCAGGAAAGTTAAAGCGATGAGCAGTCATTTTGTGCTTACGATAAAATACCGGCTACGGGTAACGCTGTAGTTCGTATTATTGCCGAATTATGATGAACTCAATAAAAAAGTCAATTTAAGTTAATAGTAAATCCGTCTGATTATAACTGCAGACCAGATTGCAGCACGTCCAACCATGGCTAAATTAACCCGTTCAACCCATCCAGTACCTGTTTACCCGGAAAAAATCCTTCAATTTGGTACGGGTGTACTTTTGCGAGGCTTACCTGATTATTTAATACAAAAGGCGAATAGCGAAGGGAGATTCGAAGGATCTATTGTGGTCGTAAAATCGACTGATAGCCAGACGAATGAGTTTTCGGATCAGGATAACCTTTACACGGTTGCGGTTCGGGGTGTTCAACAGGGGCAGGAAGTGGTCGAAAATACCATTGTTTCGGCGATCAGCCGGGTGCTGGCTGCACAGACCCAGTGGAACGACGTGCTGGTTTTGGCCCGTAACCCAAAGCTACAGATCATCATTTCCAATACCACAGAAATTGGCCTCAATTATGTCGAGGAGAGTATTTTTCAGCATCCACCCCAGTCGTTTCCGGCCAAGCTAACGGCGTTTCTTTACGAACGGTTTCGCAGTGTGGGTGGCTCAAAAGCCAAAGGGCTGGTTGTTATCCCCACGGAACTCGTTACCGATAACGGACTGAAATTACGGGAAGCCGTAGAGAAACTGGCTCAGTTCAACGAGTTAGGCAAGCTCTTTACCAAGTGGCTCAAATTCCACGTTCGGTTCTGTAACTCTCTCGTCGACCGGATCGTTACGCGCCCCACCGAGGAAGATAAGCTGGCTTTTGAGAATGAAGCAGGTTACGAAGATGACCTCCTCACCTTCACGGAGCCCTATCACCTCTGGGCAATTGAAGGCGATGACCGTGTCCGGCAAACATTGTCGTTTGCGGGTCCATCTACGCCACAGATTATCATTGATGAGGATATTAATTTTTATAAGGAGCGGAAGCTTCGTGTGCTCAATGGTACGCACACGTTAACCATGCCACTGGGTTATCTGCTTGGACTGGAAACGGTAGCCGATGAAATGAGGCACCCGGCCATGAGCAAATTTGTCGAGCAGTTGATGCTCAATGAAATCGTGCCAACCGTACCCGACTACGACATTCCGGGTATGGACAAAGCCGCCGTTGCCCAGTTCGCCCATGACGTTCTGGACCGGTTCCGCAACCCGCATCTGGACCATTTGCTGTTGAATATTTCGCTTCAGCAGACGGCTAAAATGCAGGCCCGAAATGTAGCTACGCTGCAACGCTATTACGAGCAGTTCAACACCGAACCCAAACTTATGGCCTTCGGGTTCGCGGCTTATTTGTTGTTTATGAAGGTTGTTCGGGAAGAAAACGGGCAGTTCTTCGGCGAAATATCCCTGCCGGGTGGTGGAATACTCAACTATCCGATTCGAGATGACAAAGCAGGCTACTTTTATGGCGACTGGAAAACGGTAAACGAAGGTGATACAGCCACAGTTGACGCCTTTGTGAAGAGTGTCTTGTCTGATACAACGCTCTGGCAGGCCGATCTGACCGCCTTACCCGGCTTTAGCGAAAACGTTGCCGAAAACCTGAATGCGTTACTGACGGATGGTGTCGAAAAGAGTCTCGAAAAAGTGATTGCCTGATTCTCCAATAAAATCTTAAACCAATAGCCCCGCCAGATTCAGGTAGCTGGCGGGGCTATTGGTTTTCAAAAGAAGCTACTGTAGTGCCGACCATCGGGAACTACAGTAACAGTTCTAGTCTAAAAAAGCCCGGATTTTCTCAGCCGTTGCCGCCAGTTCGTCCTGACTGGGATTCATTTTGTTATGGAAGTTCATGTCAGCCATTGAGTTGAGCGGAATCAGGTGGACGTGTGCGTGCGGCACTTCCAAACCAACCACTGCCACACCGATGCGTAGACAGGGAACCGCCTTCTCGATAGCCGGGGCAACTTTTTTGGCGAACGCCATCAGCCCGATATACAGGTCGTCGTCCAAATCAAACAGGTAATCGACCTCTTTCTTGGGAATAACCAGCGTATGCCCCGTGGTGGTTGGCATTACATCCAGAAACGCCAGGTAGTCGTCCGTTTCGGCGATTTTATGAGCCGGAATTTCACCAGCCACAATTCGGGAGAAAATAGAGGGCATAGGTAACGAATAATGTAAAATGGATAATGGACAATGTAAAATGCAGTACTGGATCTGACCCCATCTGTCATTATTCATTTTACATTATCCATTAATTTATCGGGCTATTTCCATTACTTCAAACTCCAACACACCAGCGGGTACCTTAATTTCGGCGGTGTCGCCAACGCGTTTCCCGAGCAAGCCTTTACCAATGGGCGAACCCACCGAAATACGGCCAGTTTTAAGGTCTGCTTCTTCTTCTGAAACGAGGATATAGAGCATCTCTGCACCACTTTTCTTGTTCTTGATCTTTACTTTCGATAGTACCGATACCTGCGAGGCATCAATGGTCGATTCGTCCAGAACCCGTGCGTTCGAGAGTACCTCTTCCAGTTTCGATATTTTCAGTTCATGTAGCCCCTGTGCATCTTTAGCCGCGTCGTACTCGGCGTTTTCGCTAAGGTCTCCTTTATCGCGGGCTTCGGCAATCTGACGGGCAATTGCGGCCCGGCCTTTAGTTTTCAACTCAACCAATTCAGCTTTCAGCCGGTTGAGTCCTTCTTCTGTGTAATAAGAAATCTTTGCCATAATGTAGTCGTACTTACTCGTTATTCGTATTTATTGGTGTGCTCCCTAAAAACAAAAAGAACGGTACACCGACCGTTCTGCAACCAAATTGGTTTTCTTTGCAGACGCGTCAGAGTCGCCGTCGGGTTTCCGAAGCGCTCGGTCCAAAGATGTAAAAAAATAATCGTTGCATAGGCTAAGCCGGTTACAGGCCAGTCATATTCTGTTGAAACGTGCAGGAAGCAACGCTTCTTGTGATACAAAAGTAAAAATACTTCCCGGCTATATCAACACATAGCCGGTTGTCTTCGTAAAAACTGATTTACCGAAACATGCCACAACCCCTTCGTATTATATTCATGGGCACGCCCGATTTTGCCGTTGCCAGCCTCCAGCGTCTGCTGGGAGCCGGTTTTCAGGTCGTGGCCGTTGTCACCGCTCCCGACCGGCCTTCGGGACGCGGACTCCAGTTGACCCCGTCACCCGTAAAGAAAGCAGCCGAAGCCGCTAATTTACCGGTCCTTCAACCCGAAAAGCTCCGCGATCCGGCTTTTCTGGAACAGCTCGCCAGCTATCAGGCCGATTTGCAAGTCGTGGTAGCCTTCCGAATGCTGCCGGAGGTGGTTTGGGGGATGCCAACCATCGGAACATTTAATCTGCATGGCTCGCTGTTGCCGCAGTACCGCGGAGCCGCCCCTATTAACTGGGCTATTATCAACGGTGAGACGGAAACCGGCGTGACGACCTTTTTTATCGAAAAAGAAATTGATACGGGGCAGATGATCTTTCAGGATTATGAACCCATTTACCCGGACGATACCGCCGGAACGGTTCACGACCGACTGATGGAGCGGGGTGCCAATCTGGTCGTCAAAACGGTTCATGCTATTGAGGCCGGTACGTATCCCCGCACGCCCCAACCCGTAGCCGAAGACCTGAAACCGGCCCCGAAACTCAGCCGGGAGTCCACCGAAATCAACTGGAACCAGCCGGTAATTCAGATTCGCAATTTCGTACGGGGGCTGTCGCCTTACCCCACTGCCTGGACGAAAATTAACGGAAAGGTTTTCAAGATTTACGCGGTCTCCGTTGCCAATGAGTCGCCTTTTGCGGCCGAACAACCGGGTGAAGCCTTCTCCGACAATAAGAAAATTATTCTGGTTCGGGCGGCCGACGGCTGGCTACAGATCGACGCCCTCCAGGCCGAAGGCAAACGACGTATGACGGCGGAAGAGTTTTTGCGGGGGAACCGTCTGAACCAAGATTCGTAGGATTTGAAGGATTTTCCTGATTGAGGCATCCAAACCAAGGGTTTGATATTTGGTGAGAAGAGCTTTTAACTAGTAAAAGAGGAACCCCTTACTTCTTTGGCTGGTAACACCTTAACTCATTTCTTACATGAAATCAGCCTTACTAGGCTTAGCCTTCACCATTTTCGGCCAAGTGGCCGTTAACGCCCAAACGGAAACCTACGCTGAGAAGCTGGGTTTCCCCAAAGGAAAGAAAGTCGTTATTTTCCACGTCGATGATGCAGGGATGAGTTACGAATCGAACGTGGGGACGATAAACGCGCTCGATAAGGGTATTGCCAGTTCAACCAGCGTGATGATGCCCTGCGGCTGGGTTCCGCAGTTTTTCGAGTACGTAAAAAAACACCCGATTGCCGATGTGGGCGTTCACTTGACGTTGACATCCGAATGGAACGGCTACCGATGGTCGCCGTTGGTGGGTCGCGAGAAAGCGCCGGGTTTATACGATGAGCAGGGCGCTTTCTGGCACTCGGTCGAACAGGTCGTTCAGCACGCATCGGCCGATGAGGTGGAAGCTGAAATTCGGGCGCAACTGGCTCGCTATCGTGCGTTTGGTGTGAAGCCCACGCACATGGACTCCCACATGGGAACGCTCTTCGACCCGAAATTCATTATGCGCTACGCCAAAGTAGCTATCGAAGAGAAAATCCCGGTTCTATTTCCGGCAGGTCATGCCACCTTGATATTCAAAGCCAACAACGTACCAGCTCCCATGCAGCAACTGGCGCAACAGGTCGGCAAACAGCTCTGGGATGCAGGCCTGCCTGTTATGGACGACCTCGACGGCACAAGTTATGGCTGGACGCTACCTGTCGGAACACCCGTTACCGACGTTACTATTCAAAAATACAAAACGCAGAAATTCATTGAACTACTCAAGTCAACGAAGCCCGGCCTGACTTACGTTATTATGCATTGTACGGCTCCAAGCCCTACCTTTGACCAGATAAGCGGCTCCGGCCAGTCCCGCAACGGCGATATGCTCGCCATGATGGACCCCGCTCTGAAATCGTTTGTCGAAAAAGAAGGAATCATCATCACCACCTGGCGCGAGTTAATGGAACGACGGGGGAAAGTTAAGTAAGTCGGTAAGTCAGTAAGTGGCTGATGCGAGTAATTTGCTTTCGCGTCAGCCACTTACTGACTAAATTCATAAATTATACATGAAGATCAGTTTAATTGCTGCCGTTGCACAGAACGGCATTATTGGTCGCGAAAACGATTTGCCCTGGCATTTGCCCGACGACTTCGCATTTTTCAAACGTAAGACCAGCCACCATCCCATTATCATGGGTCGCAAATCGCTGGAAGCACTCGGCAAACCGCTGCCCAACCGCACGAATATTGTGCTTACCCGCAACACGGAGTTTTCGGCTGAGGGCGTAACCATTGTCCATAGGCTGGATGAGGCCATTGCCGAAGCAGAAGCCATCAACCAGATCGAAATTTTTGTCATTGGTGGGGCGGAGATTTACAAAATGGCCTTACCCATCGCCACTACACTTTACCTGACCGAAATTCATCAGGATTTCGAGGGTGACGCTTATTTCCCCGCATTTGACAAAAGCGAATGGAAAGAATTGAGCCGACGCCCGCATCCCGCCGACGAACGCCACGCCGTATCGTTTGACTTCGTGGAGTACGAAAAAGTCTAGAAACCCGCGCCAGCTTTCTACGCACAAACAGCGTAGACGGGTGTTTCTTCAAAACGGGACGCGACAATAACCTCCGTTGTGTCGCGGTGCAGGGAGAACAAATCCTTGGTGAGTTGTGGGCAGTTGTTGTCTTTGGAGAGGTGCGACAACAGCACGTGGCTCATGAAGGCCGGTTTGTGCGTTCTGAAAAGATCCAGCGCCTGCTGGTTGGAGAGGTGCCCTTTGCCGCCCCGGATTCTATTCTTCAGAAAATACGGGTACCGCCCTCTCTCTAGCATATCCTCATCATAATTCGCTTCCAGAAAAGCCGCGTGGCACTGCTTAAAATGATGAATCAGGTGTTCGCAGGGGGCACCAATATCAGTAAACACACCCACTTTCGTATCCCGGCCGGCGACCAGAAAACTGTGCGGGTCGCTGGCATCGTGATGCTTGGGAAATGCCGTAATGCATAGCTCACCAATCCAGACTGGCTCATACGCACGAAGCGGACGAAGCGGAAAGCTGGTTTGCGGTAAGCCCGAGTTGTTCAGGGTGCCGGGGGTGATGAAAACGGGAATCTGGTGTTTTTTGGCCAGTTGAGGAATGCCCCGGATATGGTCGCTGTGTTCGTGAGAAACAAAGATGGCTTTAACGGTTTGCATGGATAAGCCAAGCCGCTCCATTCGTCGTTCGGTTTCCCGGCAGGAGATACCAGCGTCGATCAGAACAGCTTCCCGCTCATTGCCAACGTAATAACAATTACCGTTGCTGCCCGAATTTAATGAGGTGATGAACAATTGCATAATACTACAAAGTAAGGGTAAAAATTGACATAATCTGCCTTGTACGCTCTAGAGCGGCCAATCATTATTATGTCTACCGATCAGGATTATATACTTCGCGTATCAGGACTTACGAAAACATTTTCGGGGGTAAAAGCGCTGGATAACGTCCGGCTCAACCTCCGGAAAGGCGAAGTTCACGCGCTAATGGGCGAAAACGGGGCGGGGAAGTCGACCTTCATGAAACTGCTCATTGGCCTGCTGACACCCGATTCCGGCGAAATCATCTTTAAAGGCAACCCGCTCAAAACCGGTAATGTCAACGACATTCTGAGGAAGGGCATTTCCATGATTCATCAGGAAATTCTGGCTGTTCCGGAGCTAACCGTAGCGCAGAATATCTTCCTGGGTCGGGAAACGAGTAACCGCTTGTTTGGCTGGCTCAACGACCGGCAGCAGATCAAACAGGCGGGCGACCTGCTGAAGCAGCTAGGCCTTACCATCCAGCCCACCACGCCCATGAAGTACCTGAGTGTGGCCGAAATGCAGATGGTTGAAATTGCCAAAGCCATTTCCAACGAGGCCAGCGTCATCATCATGGACGAGCCCACCTCCGCCCTTTCCGATAAGGAAGTCGCTACACTTTTCAGAATCATCGGCGACCTGACCAGAAAAGGGGTAGCCATTATTTACATTTCGCACAAGATGGACGAAATATTTACCATTGCCGATACCATTACGGTATTGCGGGACGGTAAATACATCGTTACCAAACCCGCGTCGGGGCTTGACACCAATGAGCTGATTACCCTCATGGTTGGCCGCGAAATCGACACCCTTTTCCCGGAAAATATCAGTTCCAGAGGGGACGAAGTACTGTCCGTTAAGGGCCTGAGTCAGCCAGGCAAATTCACCAACATCAGCTTTGCTGTTCATGCGGGCGAAGTGCTGGGCCTTGCGGGGCTAATGGGGGCGGGAAGAACCGAAATAGCCCGCGCCATTTTTGGACTCGACAGCTTCAGCGATGGCGCGGTTTACCTACGGGGCGAAAAAACCACGATCAAATCACCCGCCGATGCCATTCGACAGGGTATCGGTTACGTGAGCGAAGACCGCAAAGCTTTCGGCTTCATTCCCCGTTTGTCGGTTAAGCATAACATTACCTTGTCGAGCCTGCGTGGTTTTTTTACGCAGCCCAAACAGGAAACTGAAACGGCCCTGTCGCTGATGACAGATCTGCGGATAAAAGCAAACGGTCCCAATCAGGCAGTAACTTACCTCAGCGGGGGCAATCAGCAGAAGGTCGTTATCGGCAAGGTGCTACTGGCCAAACCGGCAGTGATTATCCTCGACGAGCCAACGCGCGGTATTGACATTGGAGCTAAAGCCGAAATCTATAAACTAATCAACCAGCTAACTGCCGATGGTATCGCCGTCATCCTGATTTCGTCGGAACTCCCCGAGATACTAGGCCTGAGCGACCGGATACTTGTGCTGTCGCAAGGACGGCAAACGGCCATGCTTTCCCGCTCAGATGCCACCCAGGAATCGATTATGCGGTATGCAATGCCCGCCAACTGACAAATCCCTTACCCACTATCAATGAAAAACGGCCTCATCAGTACTTTTTCCCAGACCGGACAAGCCTACAAAACACGCATCCAGGGCATTGGCAAATACGGCCTTCTGCTGGCTTTCTTCGTCATTTGTCTGGCCCTCTCCCTGATAACCCCGAAGTTTTTGACGGTTCAGAACCTGATGATCATTGTGACGCAGGTATCCATCAACGCCCTCCTGGCCTTTGGTGTCACGTTTGTTATCATAGCGGGCGGTATCGACTTATCTATTGGGTCGATGGTGGCGGTTACTGGTGTTGTGGCGGCTTCATTTGCTCACCCGGATACGTACCCCGTGGCCGTTCCTATCGGTATGGGGCTGCTGGCGGGGCTGCTCTTCGGCGCGTTCAACGGCTTCGTTATCACCCGTAGTAAGGTTCCGCCTTTTATTGTTACGCTGGGCACGATGACCATCGGCCGGGGGCTGGCGCTAATTGTGAGCAAAGGACGGCCCGTTTCCAACCTATCGGACTCGTTCAACTTTTTAGGTGGCGGTAAAATTCTGGGTATTCCCACGCTCATTATTATTCTGGTTATCCTGTTCGTTGTTTGCTCCATTCTCCTCAAACGCACCGTACTTGGCCGCTACATCTACGCCGTTGGTGGGAACGAGCAGGCGGCCAAAGCCTCCGGCATTCAATTGAACCGGGTGAAAATGGTTGTTTACACGCTATGCGGTGGTCTGGCCGCACTGGCGGGTATCCTGCTGACATCGCGCATCACTACGGGGCAACCCAACGCCGGAACTGGCTTCGAACTCGACGCCATTGCTGCGGCCATTATCGGCGGCACCAGCACCTCGGGCGGCACGGGCACCATGACGGGCACGCTTATTGGTGCGCTGCTGATCGGCGTCATCAGCAACGGCCTCGACCTGCTTAATGTCACGTCCTATTATCAGCAGGTAGTTATGGGCGTCATTATCATCGGCGCCGTAGTGCTGGACAGTATGAATCAGATGAGTAAAGCATAAATCATGCACTGAACAGCCTATAGATGTTTTTGGCAATACAAACAGTCCTTTTAACGCAAACAGCCAGAAGCTGTTTGGTACAACTAACGAACCAATATGAGACGCCTTTCACTACCTGTAATCACCTCTGCCCTATCCTTATTTCTTTTACTCGCCAGTTGTAACCAATCAAGCACGTCCGAAACCAGCCAGGACGGAGAAGGTAAGAAACTAGTGGTGGGCGCCACTATGCTGAGTATGCAGAATGAGTTTATCGTCAATGTGCACGACGAGATGGACAAAGAAGCGCAAAAGGCCGGTATTGAGTTAATTACGGTCGATGCGGAACGGTCGGCGCTGAAGCAGGTGGAGCAGGTTGAAAGCTTCATTGCGCAGAAAGTCGATGCCATTATCATGAATCCCTGCGAAGTGGAAGCCAGTTCACCAGCCGTTGCCAAAGCACTGGCCGCCAAAATCCCGATCATCAACGTTAACTCCGAGACGAGTTCGAAGCCCTCGGCTTTTGTGGGTTCGGATGATGTCGAATCGGCCCGAATTGCCATGAAATTTATTGCTGATAAGCTTGGCGGCAAAGGCAACGTAGTTATGATGCACGGTTATATGGGTCAGGCGGCCCAGATAAAGCGGGAACAGGGAGCGCGGGAAATCCTGAAGCAATACCCGAACCTGAAACTGCTGGCCCACCAAACGGGCGAATGGGACCGCGCCAAGTCCATGTCGCTGATGGAAAACTGGATTCAGTCGTACGGTTCGCAGATCAACGCCGTCTTCGCGCATAATGATGAGATGGGCCTTGGTGCCGTAAAAGCCCTGACCGACGCAGGCCTGAAAGATAAGGTGATTGTGGTGAGTATCGACGCCATTCCCGATGCGTTACAGGCCGTCAAAAAAGGTTCGCTGGACGCTACCGTTTTCCAGAATGCCGAGCAGCAGGGTGCAAAAGCCATCGAAACGGCCATTAAAGCCGCCAAAAGACAACAGTTTGACAAAGAAACACTTGTACCCTTCCAGCTGGTCACCAAAGATAACCTGAGTAAGTTTTTGAAGTAACTTTGTTTTATAGGAACGCGGCTCTTATCGACTAAAAGTCCGTTTTCAATCCGCGTTGCATAGCATCTGTTACATCCGCGTTCCTATAAAAAACCGTATGGCAATTACGACTGGATTCATTACTGTAGGCTATCAAAGGTTTCGATTCTTATTAGTCGTCTGCTGCACTCTTCTGTTTCTTCAAAGTTGCGGGGTCGACAAACCGGCGGAGATCGCTCAACTGGACGATAAGCTTCCAGAAACCATCGACTATAATCTACACGTCAAGCCCATTCTGTCTGACAAATGTTTTTTTTGCCACGGGCCGGACAAGAACAGCCAGAAAGCCGGACTGGAATTAGCCACTCCGGAAGGAGCTATGCCCGCTCTCAAAAAAGCAAAAGGGAAACACGCCATCGTTCCCGGCGACCTTGCCAACAGTGAAGTCTATCACCGGATTCTGAGCACCGACGAGCATGAGATGATGCCGCCAAAAGCCTCGAACCGGTCGTTATCGGTTTACGAAAAGGCCGTTCTGATCAAATGGATCGAGCAGGGAGCGGAGTATAAACCGCACTGGG
Source organism: Spirosoma sp. (assembly GCF_026391055.1). GTDB lineage: Bacteria > Bacteroidota > Bacteroidia > Cytophagales > Spirosomataceae > Spirosoma. The sequence goes on from NZ_JAPLET010000026.1 coordinate 72,081, forward strand.
CGCTTATTAAACCGGATAAGTCAGTCTTGCCAGTTGTGAAAGGCACCAGCTGGCCCAAAAATCCAATCGACTACTTTACCCTGAGCAAGCTGGAGGAAAAAGGACTCAGACCATCGCCCGAAGCCGACAAAGAAACGCTCCTCCGACGCGTAACCCTCGACCTCACCGGCCTACCGCCTACCCTTTCCGAAATAGACGCATTTATGGCCGACACCTCGCACAATGCCTACGAAAACGTAGTCAACCGGTTGTTGAAGTCGCCCCATTACGGAGAGAAAATGGCGGTCGACTGGCTGGATTTATCCCGTTATGCCGATACACATGGCTACACGGTCGACCGATACCGTCCCATGTGGCCCTGGCGGGATTGGGTCATTCAGGCGTTTAACCGCAACCGGCCATTCAGCCAGTTTATCACCTGGCAACTGGCGGGGGATCTGCTTCCCAACCCAACGCCCGAACATCGGCTGGCCACGGCCTTCAACCGTAACCATTCGCAGAATATGGAAGGCGGCATTATCAACGAGGAGTTTCGGGTGGAGTACGTCGCCGACCGAACCAATACGCTGGGTACGGCCCTAATGGGTATGACCGTCGAGTGCGCCCGCTGCCACGACCATAAGTTCGACCCCATCTCGCAGAAGGATTATTACAGCCTGTTCGCTTTTTTCAACAACGTAGACGAAGCCGGCCAGATTTCCTGGGACGATGCCATGCCGGTGCCCACCATGCTGCTCACCCAGCCGAAAGAAGATAGCCTGCTTGCTTTCATCGACACGAAGATCCGAAAGGCGGAAACCGATCTGAAACAAACCGTACAGACCGAACAGAAAGCCTTTGACGCCTGGCAGTCGAAAGCCAATGCTGTGCCGTTCGATCCACGTAAAGGATTGCAGGCACGTTTTACCTTCGATAAACTGGTAAAGGGGCGATTCGTGAATGACGTGAGCATCAAAGACAGCGGCAAAGTGGCCGACCCGGTGCTTGTGCCGGGCAAGCTGGGTAACGCCTTTCAATCTAATGGCGACGACATTCTGACGCTCGGTCAGGCCGGTGTTTTCAATCGGTCGCAGCCGTTCTCTATTGGTGTGTGGGTCAACATTCCGAAGAACGTGTCGAAAGCGGCCCTCGTTCACAAGGGGAACGGCGATATTCTATACAATTTCCGGGGGTATTTCCTCAACCTCCGCGACGACAAAGCCGAACTACTGATGGCCCATACCTGGCCTTACAACAGTATTGTCCGGGTTAGTCGGCAGATGCTGCCCAAAGAAAAGTGGATTCAGCTGACCATGACCTACGATGGTTCCAGCAAAGCGAACGGCTTCCGACTGTACGTCGACGGGCAGGAGATGGCCTTACAGACCGAACGCGACAACCTCTACAAAGACATATTATTTACGGGGAAACAAACGGGTCTGATGGTTGGGGCAGATATGCGCGGTCCAGGTTTCAAGAAGGGGCTGATCGATGAACTGGTCGTTTACAACCGTACGCTGAGTCCTCCCGAAGTGCAGGCACTGGCTCAGTCTGTGCAACAGGTAACGCCCCTAAAAGGCGACCCGTTGAAACAGTATTACTTCAGTCATCTTTCGCCCGTCTACCAGCAGCAGCAACAGGCTTTGCAGCAACTCCGGGCCGAGCGGAACAAGCTGGTGGAGACTATACCGGAAATTATGGTGATGGAGGAGATGAAAACGTCCCGTCCAACCTATCTGCTCAAACGGGGGGTGTACGACGCCCACGGTCCGCAGGTAAAACCCGATGTACCGGCCAGCGTGCTGCCCTTTTCACCGGACCTTCCCCGCAATCGGCTGGGGCTGGCCAAATGGCTGCTCCACCCCGATAACCCGCTGACGGCGCGGGTAGTGGTAAACCGGTACTGGCAAACGTATTTTGGCAACGCTATTCAGAAGTCGGCCAACAACTTCGGAAATCAGGGCGGGCTGCCTACTCACCCGGAACTGCTCGACTGGCTGGCGGTTACCTTCCGCGAAGGCGGCTGGAACATAAAAGCCATGCAGAAGCTGATTGTCATGTCGGCCACTTACCGCCAGTCGTCCTATGGCACCCGCGAAAGTTTGCAGAAAGACCCGGAAAACACCTGGTTGTCGCGCGGACCGATTTCCCGGTTAACCGCCGAGATGATTCGCGACAATGCACTGGCCGCTAGTGGGCTTTTGTCGAAGAAGATGGGCGGACCCAGTGTAAAGCCTTACCAGCCGGAAGGACTCTGGGCGGTCAATAACACGACCTACGAGCAGGATAAAGGCGAAAGTTTGTATCGACGGAGCCTGTACACGTTCTGGCGTCGGACCAACCCGCCCCCATCCATGAACACCTTCGATGCGCCGTCGCGCAGCTATTGTGTAGTTCAGCGGCAGAAAACCAGCACGCCCTTGCAGGCACTGGTGTTGCTCAATGACCCGCAATTTGTTGAAGCCGCCAAAGTCGTTGCCGAACGGTCGTTTGCCCAACATACCACCGTACCGGATCGGCTAACGCATATGTTTCGGCTTTTGGCCAGTCGGAAACCAGCACCAAAGGAGCTGGCTATCTTAACCCGGTTATATCAGCAGGAATACCAGTTGTTTACGAAAAATCCGCCCAAAATGCAGGGCTGGTTACAAGCTGGTGAATACCAACTCCGGGGCACGGCCGATAAGCCCGCTCTAGCCGCCAGTGCCGTTGTGGCCAGTACCGTCATGAATTCAGAAGCGTTCGTTACCAAGCACTAACCAGACCTAGCTATGAGTGAGAAACTTGCCCAACATCTGGCCGACACCTTCAACCGGCGGTCGTTCCTGACCAGAGCCACGCTGGGACTGGGTTCAGTGGCTCTCGGAACGTTGTTGCCTCAGAACCTTTTCTCCAATCCAACTGCACAACAGGCACTGACGGCTCCCAATCGACCGCCAAAGGCGAAGCGGGTGGTATATATGTGTCAGAGTGGGGGACCATCGCAACTGGAACTGTTCGATTATAAGCCATTTCTGGAAAAGATGCACGGGAAAGATCTGCCCGAATCGGTGCGAAAAGGGCAGCGGCTCACCAGTATGAGCGCCCAGCAGTCGGCGTTGCCGCTAGTAAGTTCACCCTACAAATTTGCCCAACACGGCAAGAGCGGTGCTTGGCTCAGCGAACTCATGCCCTATACCGGCAAAGTGGCCGACGATCTGTGCTTCATCAAGTCGATGTATACCGAGCAGATCAACCACGACCCGGCGCTCACGTTTTTTCAGACGGGTAATCAGCTGGCCGGACGCCCGAGTATTGGTGCCTGGGTAAGTTATGGGCTGGGAAGCGCCAATGAAAATCTGCCCGCTTTTATCGTTTTGGTTTCCAATGATGCGCCCAAAGATCAGCCTTTATACGCCCGGCTTTGGGGAAATGGTTTTTTGCCATCGAAACATCAGGGGGTGCAGTTCCGCTCCGGGGCCGACCCGGTGCTTTACCTGAACAACCCCAACGGCTACAGCACCACCGACCGGCGCTACATGCTCGATGCCCTGAAAGACCTCAATCAAGTGCAGGAGGAAATGTACGGCGACCCGGAAGTGGCGAACCACATTGCCCAATACGAGATGGCATTCAGGATGCAAACGTCCGTTCCCGACGTGAACGACCTCTCCAACGAACCCGACTGGGTATTTGATCTGTACGGCCCGGAGTCCAGAAATCCCGGCACCTTTGCGGCCAACTGCCTGATGGCCCGCCGACTGCTGGAACGCGATGTTAAATTTGTTCAGCTGTACCACCAGGGCTGGGACCAGCACGGCAATCTACCCTCGGGCATCACCAAGCAGTGTAAAGCCACAGACCAGGCCTCGGCGGCTCTGGTACAGGATCTTAAACAGCGGGGACTTCTGGACGATACGGTCGTCGTTTGGGGGGGCGAATTTGGCCGGACGAATTACTCGCAGGGTAAACTTACCAAAGACAATTACGGGCGCGACCACCACCCGCGCTGCTTCACGATGTGGATGGCTGGCGGGGGCATAAAGCCGGGGATTACCTACGGAGAAACGGATGAGTTTGGCTATAACATCGTCCGGAATCCCGTTCACGTGCATGATTTCCAGGCCACGCTCCTTCATCTGTTGGGCGTCGACCACGAAAAGCTCGTCTACGAATTCCAGGGCCGCCGTTTCCGGCTCACCGATGTTGAGGGAAAGCTGGTAAAGGGCATTCTGGCGTAAGGGTTATTTTCATCAGTCACCACATATGAGTAGTTAATAGTATACTAAGTATAACAGAGTGGCAAATCAATTACTTATTTTCTATATTTGTGTCTATTCTGCTATAATCCTCTTTTGATGACCACGCAAATTCTGTGGGTACTACTATTAAGCTTTCTGATAAATCTGATAAGTACCCTCTCCTATTCGGTTCGGATTGTCGGGATTAGAACGCGAAAAATAGCAGTATCTGTTGCGTTGTTCAATGTTTTAGTACTAGTATCAAGAACGGCAAACGGTTTTCAAGCGCCTTTATTAGCCAACATCGTTGAGAAGAAGATTGGCCTTGGCCATACCGATCCAATCGACCAGTTTTATTGGATTTTATGGATAACATCGTTAGCAACGGTCGTGGGTGGCTTATTGATTCCATCTTTCCAGCGACTATTTTCGTTCGCTGTCATACATTTTAGTCAACATAAATCAATCTCCGGACTTTTATTGGCAAGTGTTTCATCGCGGGGTTTCAATTTAGTGCGTTCGAGTACAGTAATTCCTAATTACCAAAACATCACCCGGTTAGTTAGTAAAGGGCCCTTTCCATGGCGGGTGTTCGTGTTTAACATTATAGCAGTGTCGGTTTTGACTGTAGGCGTACTGGCTTCCTTGTATGCAGGCTATTTAAATCCGGACTTACGAACCACGTCAAGCAATTTATCGTCGGTCATTAACGGACTTGCTACTATTCTTCTATTTCTGTTTATCGATCCTTATTTGTCTATCCTTACCGATGAAGTAGCAGAGGGAAGGTACAACGAGCCTGACTTCAGAAATCAAGTTGTTATAATGGTCATTGCCAGACTCTTGGGCACTTTAATTGCTCAGCTCATTTTCCTACCCGCTTCGCAATTGATTGTGTTCATTGCAGAGCATATGTAAGGCCTGTATACCTCGCAATCAGCTAACAACCATAGCCTTTTCGATTGGTGCTGACAGCTCTTTTCGCTCACCGATCTGCTGCCGCCACATGGCGTAATAGAGGCCTTTCTGCTGAAGAAGTTCAGCGTGGCCGCCCTGCTCGGCTATATGACCGCGCTCCAGCACGAAAATACGGTCGGCGTGTAAAATTGTACTGAGCCGGTGTGCAATCAGGATAGTAATATGCTGCCGCGAGCCGGATAGCTCGCGGACGGTCTTGCCAATTTCTTCTTCCGTGAGCGAATCCAGCGCCGATGTGGCCTCGTCAAAGACCAGCAACGTTGGCTTGCGCAATAATGCACGGGCAATGCTTAGCCGCTGCTTTTCGCCACCCGATACTTTAACACCTCCTTCACCAATGACTGTATCGAGACCTTGTGGTGCCCGGTTGAGCAGTGAATCGGCAGCCGCCTGATGCAGCGCCAATAGGCATTCCTCATCCGTAGCGTTGGGGGCTACAAAACGAAGATTTTCGCGAATGGTACCGGCAAACAGCTGCGTATCCTGCGTCACAAAGCCGATCTGCTCCCGCAGCTCGTCCATATTAATGTCTGCACCGGGAATGCCGTTGTACCTGATATGACCGGCCAGGGGCGGGTAAAGACCCACCAGCAGTTTCACCAGCGTTGTTTTTCCGGAGCCTGATGGCCCAACAAATGCGATGGTTTCGCCAAGCTTTGCCGTGAATGAAATGCCATCAAGAGCAGGAACATCGGCAGAGAGGTGCTTGAACCGCACATTCTCAAAAGCCAGCGTTTCAATTTTGCTGATGGCCTGCGGATGAGCGGGTCGAACATCGCGTGGGGTGTCGAGAATTTGCTGAAAGTTGGCCAGCGACGCTTCCGTTTCCCGATATACGTTAATGATATTACCCAGTTCCTGTAAAGGGCCGAAGATGGCAAAGGAATAGATAAAGAGCGAGAAGAACTCCCCCACCGTGATTCGCTCCTGTACCACCAGAAACAGCATGAGCAGCATAATGGCGTTGCGTAGCAGGTTCACGAACGTTCCCTGTATAAACGACAGCGAACGTATGTATTTCACTTTCTTCAGCTCAAGGCGAAGTATTTTATCCGTCGTGGCATTCAGGCGTTCGGTTTCCTGCTGGGCCAGCCCCAAGCTTTTTACCAGTTCAATATTACGCAGACTTTCGGTCGTTGATCCGGCCAATGCCGTCGTTTCGGCTACAATCGTCTTTTGAACGACCTTGATCTTCTTACTCAGCAATGAACTCACGAAACCCAGCAGCGGGATGGTTAGAAAGTAAGCGGGCGCAATGGGCCAGTAAACGGTAGTAGCGTACCACATGACAAATACAATACCTACCACCGACGTAAACAGCACGTTTACAAAGGATTGAATCAGTTTTTCGACATCGGCCCGAACTTTCTGTAACTTGCCGAGGGTCTCCCCGGAGCGCTGATCTTCAAAAACCTGATACGGTAGTTCCAGCGAGTGCCGCAGGCCATCGGTATAAAGCCGGGCACCCAGCCGCTGGGTAATCACATTGACGTAATAATCCTGAAAGTTTTTGGCAATCCGGCTCACCATGGCTACGCCCAGTGCCTGCAAGATGAGCATGCCCGCCCCGTCGCTCAGGAACGTCCAGAAATTAATATTCGAGAGCTTTCCACCTGGCTTAACGACGTACTGATCAATGATTTTACGGAAAATATAAGGATCAAGCAGGGAAAAAATCTGGTTGATAGCGGCCAGAACAAGGGCCAGAATGAGTAAACCCCAATATTGGCGTAAATAAGCGTAGAGTAACCGCATAAACGTGGCGAATGGTTGTGTACAGTGAACAAAACGGTGTACGGCGAACGCATCGCCTTCATTATAACACTGTAGTTGACTCATAAACAATACTCCTCCCAGATAATTCCGGGATAGCACAATGTTCATGAATAAGTTAACCACTACGGCTGCTCATTAGCTGAAAACGGGAAGTATACCTTAAACGAAGTACCAACTCCTTCCTTGCTTTCACAGGTGATCCGGCCATTCTGCAACGTGATGTACTCCTGACAGATGGCCAGGCCCAGACCGGTACCCTGAAAGCCCGTGACATTACTGGCTCTGAAGAATTTACCGAAAAGATTGGCAATGTCTTTTTCAGGTATTCCTATTCCTTCATCACGAATGATCATCATGACCTCTTCGGTGCCGAAGCTGATGGTTAATTGTGGATTTTTAGTTGAAAACTTAAACGCGTTCGACAAAAGGTTAGTCAGGATATGTTCAGTCAACTTCCTGTCGAGGTTCACCGCAATAGGGCTGCCAATGTACTCGAATTCAACGAATCGATCGTCTTCCCGATCACTGAAGTAGTGCTTTACAGTATTCTCGTACAGTTCTATTAAATCGGTTAGCTCTAAATTGACGTGCATTCTTCCTTCGTCTATTTTACTGATTGTCAGCGTATCCGTAATCAGGTCATTAAGAAAGAATACCTTCTGGCATATTTTCTCAATGTGCTGATTGATTACTTTCGTCATGGGTGTATTGGTACTCCCAACATTGACATAGTGCTTTACCAGTTCAACACTGGAATTGATAGCCGCCAGGGGGGTTCTGAACTCGTGAGAAGCGGTTGAAATGAATTGAGATTTCAGGGCGTTCAACGTTCGTTCTTTTGTGAGCGACTCTTCCAGAATCAGTTCTTTTTCGATAGCAGTTGTAATGTCGGTGGCCATACCAATCCGGCGTATCAACACACCCTCTTCGTTCACCACCCTGAAAAGCCGAACATCCAGATGCCTAAGGCTTCCGTCTCTGTGCCGTGCCCGGAACTGGAACGTAGAATCTCGATTGACTTCGTCCACGAAGTTAGCCAGTACTTTGGGGCGATCTTCTTCCAGAATAAAGTTTAGAAAAACCAGTGGGTTTTCGTACAACGTTCCGGCTAATTCGCCGGTAAACTTTTCATAAGCCGGGTTTATGTAGATAAACTTTGGCTCCTGCAGGTCCCGAATCCAGAAAATTTCATCGACGTTTTCGGCAATATCCCGAAACCGCTGCTCGCTTTCGAGCAGCGCGTCTTCTGCTTTCTTACGCTCGGTTATATCCGTTAGAGTGCCGGCAATACCCGTAACTTCATCCAGTTCGTTTACAGTAAGCTGGGCAAATACGTCGATCCACCGATAGCCACCATCCTTATGGATGTAGCGTACCACATGTTGACAGATTGCCTTCTGACGGCATACAAGCTGGTCACACAAATACTTGTTTCGTTCCCGGTCATCGGGAAACACGAAGTCCAGGAATGGTTTGCCTAATGTTTCTTCCAGGCTGAACCCCGTAATTTTTTGCCAGACCGGGTTCAGATACGTCAGGTTGCCAGACAGATCTATTTGAAAAACAATGTCTTTTAAATGATCCACCAAAGAACGGTACCGCTTTTCACTGATTTTCAGTGCCTGATCGGCCTGCCGCTTTTTTGTGCGATCCCGAATAACGCCAATCAGTCGATTGTTGATACCATCTTCGTTTTGAACAATTAACCCATCGGCCTTTAAGTAATGGGTTGTTTTTGTAGAGGGGAAAAACACCCGAAACTCAACGTCGAAGGGCTTTTGCGATTCAATTATATCCTTTACGTTTTGCTTAAAATAAGCCAGGTCGTCGGGGTGAACGATCTGTTCCAGATCTTCTATCCGTTTGAGTGTTGCATTTTCCGGGAGACCGAATAAGACCAAAAAGTTCTCATCCATCACTATCTCGTTGGTAAGCAGGTTCCATTCCCATACACCCAGTTTGCCAGCTATAGTGGCTAATCGACTGCGCTGGTTAGCCTGCATCAATTTATGCTCAATTGTTTTCAGATATGATATGTCGGCAACGATATCGACAAATCCAATGAGCACATTGTTATCATCATATAAGCCACTTACCGTCGACAAAACAGGTATCCGCTGCCCCAGCTTGGTAAGAAAGATGTTTTCGCGCCGTAGAAAATCGTTTTTTCGGATATACTCGATAACGTGTTTTTCGCCGGTACCATCGTCAACCAGATCGGGGTCTAACCTTTGAAGCAGATTCTGATGAAAGACAGGATCTCGTAGCGCTCTGGGTGTGACTTTCCCAATCAATTCATCGGCTGTATAGCCTGTCAGGCTCTCCAATGCCGGATTAACGAGTTTAATTACACCCTGGGCATCCGTTGCGGTAATTGCCAGGCCAGCGTGTTTAAATACAGCCTGTTGCATGGCGAACAGTTGTTGAATTTCGCTCGTCCTGACGGCTACACGCTTTTCAAGCTCGGCGTTTGACTGCCTGAGCTGTTCTTCAGTCTCCTTAAGGTGAGATATATCCTTAATAGTCAGCAAGACATTCCCGCCAACCCGAACCAGCGAATATTCTCCCCAAAGGTCGCCCGTTTTCAGCCTGTACTTAAGCTGAAACTGCTGTGAATTGCCGGTTTCGGCAACTTCTACGGCCCGGCTGAATATTCCGTTATCCACCGTATACGGAAACAGCGTAACGAGCGTACTCTGCATGAGTTCCTCGTGGCTATAACCCGTAACGGTTGAATTGACCGGATTTGATAACAGGTATTTAAAATCAACAATGCGCCCATCACTGCGAATCGGTTCCCAAAATGCCAGAACAGCCGGCGTATGATCAATAATAGCCTGCAAAAGCTGGTTATTCTCGTTCAGCTTGTCAGCCTGTTCGCCTAGCTGCCGATTAACATCTTCCTGCAACAGTACGATCGACAATTGATGGGCTACTTCGCGGGCAATCAATATGTGTTCTGCGGTAAAAAAATCCGGTGTTTTATCCAGCAATACGACAAGGCCAATGTATTGTTGGTGAGCAAAGAGAGGAACACCCAGAAATGAACGATGACCCCATTGAAACGGATTAAATCCCGGCGGAAAACTGGGAGTATTGGCTTGAAGCTGGTTTATGAGTAGTTCCCGCCCCTGCAAAAAGGTTGGATGATGAAGAAAATTGGCCGAAAAACGAATATCCTGCCTGTGTTCCTGCTTACCCCGTCGAATTCGACTTTCGGTGAAAGCAGACTGATCATTCTTGTCGATACGAAATAGAATTCCTACCTCGCAGGGAATCATTTCATACACGTACTTGAGGGCGGTGAAGCCCGGTTGCTCATTCAGCAAACTGCTGTTCAGTAGAGCCGTGCTGATTTTATTGAGTCCCTCAAGGCGCTTGTTGGCTCGTTGTAAAAGTTGTTCCCGTACAACCCGGCTGGTTGCATTGATGATCAGCGAGGCAAAAGTTTTCAGTAAGTCGGTATCATTTTCGTCCCAGTTTCGCTCCTCCCGTACAGCATCAAAGCCTACATACCCAATCAGGTTGTCATCGAGAACCATGGGCACAACCAACAGCGACTGAATACTTTGCCTTTCCAGGCTTTTCCGCTCCGGAATGGCATAAGCGGGCAATTCGTCTAGTGTAACCAGTCGAATAGACTCCTGATTAACCATTTTCTGATGCCACCACGGGTAAAGCGAGACAGGGTCGTTTTGCATATGAGGCAGCTGGGGATCAATGCCTTCGGCACACCACTCATGCGTGCAGCTCATAATAGTGCCATTGTTCAAATACTTGAACACATACACCCGATCAGCCCGATTGTACTCGCCAATTCTGGCTAACGATTCAAGAATAAACGTATCCAGATCGGACGCTGCTACGGAGAGCAGACGGCTGGACATTGACGAGATAATTGCTTCCAGCTGCAGTCGGCGTTGCAGACTACTGTTAACTTTTTCTCTGAGTCCGGTCGCTTCCAGGTAAATGATGCACTGCCCGTTGTGCCGCCTGATTGAACAGGTTTGTAACGGTACGTTTTCGGACTTACCTATGTGTAAATCGGTCGTAACGGGATAACCCGTTTCAAGCACGTGAAAAGCAGGCTTGAGAAGCGTTATCAGCTCCGGAATTTCTTCAAGGTAAATGGTTTCCCCGGCCTTGTCGTGAAATTCAAGGAGCGAGGCTGCAAAGGGATTGCAATAGGTAATCTTTAACTTAGTGGCCGCCCCTGTTTTATTTTTTACCGGTTTGCAAATGACAATACCCATTGGCAGATCAGGCAGATCGTCAACAAGTAGATTGGATTTCGAAAAGCCGTGCTGGTTTTTCTCTTCAAATGGTGGGCTGGATTGATTCATGGGCGGCTTACGGTTGTTCTAAACGTCTGTGTGAATTAGTCTCCACGGGATAGCCAAATCATTGCTTTGGTAAAGCCCGCTGACGGACTCTCGATCGATAACCTTCCATTGTTCAACTCTACTATTGCCCGCACGATAGACAGTCCTATACCGAACCCTTGCTGTTCGTACTTTTTCCGGTCAAACTGTACGTAAGGTGCGATACTTGCGCCGTTTTCGGGTGTAAACGGCTGACCTGAGTTGGTGATGGTAAAGCGATACCCTGCCCCATCCGGTTCGCCGACCATATGAACGGTCTGGTCAGGATAGGAGAACTTGAAGGCGTTATCGATTAACTCTTCGAGGCACTTTTTCAGATTTATAGCTGAAAGCTGAAGTTGCGCAGTAGCCACTTCCTGCCGCCAGTCTACTTTTTTATCCAGTCGGAGTTCAATTGACTCGACACAGGCCGTAACAAGTTCTGCCGAAATGGTGGAGCTACCGCTCGCATAGTATTCGTACTCAGGATGCGATGTCTCCATTTTTTGTAACAGGTCCATCAACTGGATATTGTCCAGCGAGCGTTTCAGCCGCAGGCCACTCACCTTTATCATACTGAGCATCATCTGTGTCTCCTCGCCGTTAAATCCCTGACTTGGGTCGGTTAACATTGAAGCAAACCCAATTATACCCGTAAGACAAGTGTTGTACTCATGAACCGACACCGACGCCAGGGAGTGACGAAAGTTTTCCATCTGCGCCTTTAAATCTGCTTTCCGCATCGCTTCCCGCTGTAACCGGCTTTCGATAGCACTGAGCAGGCTTTGGAATGTAAAGGGTTTTGTCAGGTAATCGTCAGCCCCCATGACCATACCCCGGCGCAGGTCGGCGGGTTCGGTTTTGGCGGTCAAGAAGATAAATGGAATATTGGCGGTCGACCGGTTATTACGAACAACATCCAGTACCTGATACCCATCCACTTCGGGCATCATGATATCACACAAAATTAAATCTGGTTGCTGCAATAAGGCCTGGCTTATACCCTCACGACCGTTCACGGCTGTTTCTACCTGAAAGCCATGCAGCGTAAGTAGTTCAGCTACATTTTCCCGGATTTGGGTTTCGTCTTCAACGAGTAAGATTTGAGTAGTCATTGACTTCGTAAAAAATGTGTTTAGTGAACCGTTACGGCTCAAAGTGTACTAGTATAGGAGGCAGCTATTGTGTCGTTGAGAAGACTTGTGGGGAGGGTAACCGTACAAATAGTCCCTTTTTTCTCTTCACTCCGAATGTCAAGGTAACCACCATGAAGTTCGACAAACTGCCGGGCAATAACCAGGCCTAGGCCGGTACCCGGAATGCCATTCGAATTACTGGCCCGAAAGAAAGCCTGAAACAGGGCCGACATTTCCCGCGCCGGGATACCTACACCCTTGTCAACTACCTGAATAATAACTGCTTTCTCCTTAAATATAAGTCGGAGGGCAGGATTGTCCGATGAAAACTTGAAGGCGTTCGACAGCAGGTTAACAATAACATGGCTAATCAACTTTTGATCGATGAAAACCATAAATGGTGTACCTTCTATCGACACATCGACGGTGCGATGGTTGGCCTGCTCGCTGAAGTGAGTTCTGATGATTTCGGTACAGACGACCACAATATCCGCCTGCTGAGGATTGAATTTTACTTTGCCCGCGTCAATGGTACCGATTGTTAAAATATTGGAGAGGAGGGTTCCAAACTGGTCGATTTCCTTGCCAATCACATCTAAATGATGATGAATAGACTTACTGGCCGTGGCTGTGGGCAAGTCGAGGTAAAACTTTATTAAATCAACACTCGACTGAATGGTTGCCAGGGGCGTTCGGAACTCGTGCGAAGCGGTAGACACAAACTGAGACTTGAGCTGATTCAGTTCCTGCTCCCGGTGCAACGATTGCTGCAACACTGACTCCTTGTCTTTCTGGCTTGTTACATCGTTGGCAATACCAATATGCCGGACAATTTTACCGTAGCTGTCATGTACAACGAATGTACGGATCGACAGCCAGCGGACACTACCATCTACGCTCTTCAGGCGACAATAGAACTGGCCTTCGTAACCAGCCTTGTATTGGTTCATGAAATCCCTGATAAGTGGTTTATCCTCCTCTAAAATGGCTTCCATAAACGACCACGGATCGTCGTATAAACTCTGGCAACTGGCGTTCCATACCCGCTCGTAGGCGGGGTTAACATACAATAGTTCGAACGGTTCGGCCGAATGAATCCAGAAGATTTCATCAACATTTTCGGCTATTTCCCGGAAACGGCGTTCACTTTCCCGAAGAGCATCTTCGGCTATTTTTCGCTCCGTCACATCTGCAACGACCCCGATTGCTCTTACGGGCCTGCCAGCTTCATCGGTCATAACGATCCCATTGGTCTCCATATAGCGTACGGAATCGTCGGGCAGTACAATGCGCGCCACTACGTTCGAGATCAAATTATTTGGCGGGGTTTTCAGAAAGATTTCCCGATCATCGGGATGAATAATCTTTTTAAAATCGGAATAACGCCAATCCGTTCGGCCCGGACGCAACCCGTACATTTCCCACAACCGGTCGTCCCAGATCAGCGTATCCTTTTCAAGATCGCACTCCCATATTCCCTGTCCAGCCGCTTTTGTAGCTACCTGAAGTCGCTGGTTGAGATTAATTAATTGCGTTTCAGCGTGCTGACGTTCTGTAACATCCCGTGCCGAGACGTAAAAGATCGAATTGACCCATATTGCATTCCACTCCAGCGACCGATAGGTCCCATCCTTTTTAAGAAACCGGTTCAACTGGCTTCGAACGGGCTTATGATTCGTCAGTTCCCATATACTTTGTTGAAGAAGCTCCTGCTCGTCCGGGTGTACCAGCTCAGCAAACGTCAACTGATCAAGTTCTTCTTTGGTATACCCCAGGGTTACGTCCCAGGCCCGATTGACGGTCAAAAGTTTTCCATCAGCAGAAACCATGCAATGGAGGTCAATGGCCCCGTCGAAGATTGTATTTAGCTCCTGATTCTTTTCCTGTAGTTTTGATTCAATAGCTTTTAGTCCGGAAATATCAGTAGCGATACCCACATAACCGATCGTTACGTTGTTTTCATCAATCAGAACACTGGATGCCATCAGTACCGGCACCAGGCTTCCATCTTTACAACAGATCCGACATTCGGCCTGAACATAGCCCTGCTCAGCGAGCATATTAAGTAGAGGGTCGGAAACCACTTTACCAACCGGAGTGGTGCGGTAATTTATTATCGGTGTTACACCATCGTCCTCTCCAAACTCAAAGTACGCCACCCGGCCAATTAATTCATTGACCTGGTAACCAGTCAATTTTTCGCATGCCTGGTTAGACGTCTGGATAACCCCATCGGTATTGGTAGACAAGATAGCCTGACTGGCGTGTTCAAAAATAGCCCGGTGCACGGTCGACAATTGCCTGAATTCGCGGGTTCGTTCCTCGACCCGCTGCTCAAGCTGTTCCGTATATTCTTCAAGCTGTTCATCTAACCGCTGCTGATACAAGACGATCGCTAACTGGCTGGCTACCTCCTGGGTAATTTGGTGGTGTTCTTCGGTGAAGAAATACGGCCTGAACGAAGCCAGCGTCAACGCCCCTATGCATTCCTGACGACTGAACAAAGGGATAATGACGAACGACTGAAATCCTTCTTCGATCAGGCCCGCGCTTAACTCAAGCGGCATATCTCCTCTTTCTTGCCGTAGGTCGGGAAGGTAGGTAATCGCTTCACTCGACAGAAACCGTTCGTAAAAGCCTGATTCGGTTATAACCTGATGCGGGTTTCTGACGGGCACTCCGTCTACCAGACTGCTTTTAGCCACTGCGAGTTGGGTATGTTCGTCGATCCGGAATACCGTTACGCGCTCACACGGCACCATAAAGTGAACATACTTCATGGCAATCAGCAGGGGCGGCTTATCGGACAGACGGGAACTTAATAGGGCCTGGTCGATTTCATGTAAACCCTCTAATCGCTGATTTGCCCGCCTGATAGCCGCTTCCTGCTTTAGTCGTCCTAATAGATTGATAATAAGCGTACCAAAGGTTTGCAAGAGCGAAACATCACTCTGTCTCCACTGGTGAGGCTGGCTAATGGTGTAAAAAGCAATAAATCCCTGTGTTTTTCGGTCCTGAACCAGTGGAATGGCAATTATTGAACGAACCGACATGGCATTTAAAATACTGTGACCATTACCAGTATCAAGCAAAATTTCATCGCCATTGAATTGAATAATCTGCCCGGTTTCCAGCCGCTCATACATCCAGGAAAAGCTATTTACGGGAATATTCTGGTTAGCCTGCTTTCGGGATTCGATACCCGGAGCGCACCATTCATGGGCACAATTTCCGCGCTGACAATCGTCGGAGTACAGTACAACTACGGCTCGTTCGGCACCAATGTGGGTACTGATCTGCCCCAGAGCTTCCGTCATGTAAGCGTCTAAATTGACAGCTTCAAGAATGATCATCCGGCCCGACACCGCAGTCAGGATGGATTCCATGGTCAGGCGCTGCTGGAGCTCACATTCTGATTTTTTCTGCTCGCTGATATCCTGAATGTTAACCATCAGTTGCTGGTGCATTCGGGTTACTGTAGTGTGGAGCCACACATCCTCGCCCGCGTACCAACCATGCTTATGAACCTGTTGCGGCTCTCCCGTTTGCAGACTGGTCAGCAGTTGGTTAACGAATGATTTATCGTCTTCATCCTGAAAAAGTCCGGTCACAGGTTGCCCCGTCAGGTCGGCCCGGGTCCGTCTGAGAATGTTGGCAAATGCATTATTAACCAGTTTATACCGAAACGTCGTTACCACCGGATTTCCGGTATAGACAGGCTCAACAAACGCAACTCCCTGCAGCGAAACATCAAACCAAAACTGTGAAAACTCTTCCATATTGTTTCAGCTCTGCACCTAGTTACGGTCATAGACCATATTTATCTTGTAACAGCGTAGTATGAACTCTAAAACAACTCTTTTGGGACCGTCTGGTATTGGGAGACTGTGGATATCCGACGAACCAAGCCTCAATGCTGGTAGGGCACCTGTCATAAATCAGCTAACCGGAAAGCCAAGTCTTAAAATGCTTGAACCTAGCTTTGGCTAACGTAACCTCATGTATATCCCCACCAATCGCTAAATAAACACAATATTTACCTTTATCCCAATAAGCATACTTTTGAACTATTCTTCGATGTAGCAGAATAGTACGATTGGCCCTAAAGAAAAGCGTTGGATCCAAGTGGGTGGTCAGCTTGTCGAGGCTTATGTTTACCTGAAAAGTACCCGCCGGATGGTTTACATAGTACTCTCTGTTCTTCGTAAAAAACCAGAAACACTCTTCTACCGGAAGCAACATTGTGCCTTTGCTGTCACGACCGCAAATGGTCTTCAGAAAATCCCCGGTAGATGATGGCATAGTATGCTGCTGCTGAATTCGGGCCAACCGACTTTCAATTGCCTTGAGCAGGTCAGATGACCGAAAAGGCTTTGTTAGATAATCATCGGCTCCTAAATTCATGCCATAGCGCAGGTCCAGCATATCCGATTTAGCAGTTAAAAAGACAAAAGGCACATGCGCCAGCGTAGGATTTGCACGTACGCTCTCCAGGACTTGGTGCCCGTCCATGTCGGGCATCATTATATCGCTTAAAATCAGGTCCGGTGGCCACTTCTGAGCTAAAGTAATTCCTTTGACACCGTCGGCCGCCATTTGCACTTCGTACCCACTCATTGTTAACAGTTCCGCAATATTTTCCCGAATCTGTGTAACATCTTCAATAATTAGTATCCGGATTGACATGTGTGGAATAAACGCCGTTGATCGAAGGAGGACCTTGACGGGCAGTTAGACTTGTAACAATCTTACATTCAGGAATGAACACGAACGAAATGAATCTCCATGCTACTAAAACCAACAGTTCATCAACGAAAAGAAAGGCTATAACTTTGAGTTTCTTTACAATTATCAGTATACTACAACTTGTCGAAAAGTAGCTGAGTCAGGATAAATTAAACATTATAGAAATTACCACTACTTATAATAAGAAACAAATTACTAAAATTGAATTTTACAAAAAACAATATAAAGCAGAAGTTCACAAACTTAACAAAATGTAAATAATTAAAAAATAAATGCCTCTGTAATTCAAGATTACTTAAGCGTCTTTTCGTTTATAATTCATGCCATAGACTAAATCCAGTGTTGGCAATGTGGTTTGAATTTGGAAACACCCCTTGTCAGGTTCTATCTTCACAGCCAAGTTACCTTAACGTATAGACATAAGGTACAGAATCCGAAAGTGCATAAAAGTTTACTATGCATTCTTTCTCAACGTTTTTTTGATCAGTACTCCATGATTCTGCTCGTAGATGATAGGCCCGAGAATCTCCTTCCTCTGAAGAAGATTCTGGAATTGCATCGCTTTTCGGTCGATACCGCTGAGTCCGGTGAGGAGGCTTTGAAAAAAGTTCTCAAAACGGATTATTCAGTTATTATCCTCGACGTACAAATGCCCGGTATGGATGGGTTCGAGGTTGCGAATGCCATTGCCGGTTTTAGCCGAGCCCGCGATACCTCCATCATTTTCCTCTCTGCCGTCAATACGGATAAGAAGTTTATTACCAAGGGTTATACCTCGGGCGGCATCGACTATTTGACCAAGCCGGTCGACCCCGACATTCTGGTACTGAAAGTTAAAACATTTCATAAACTCTACGAGCAGCAACAGGAACTCAGGGCTGCTCAGGCTTCACTTCGCAGGGAAGTCGATGTTCGAAGAAAGGCTCAGGAAGAACTGGCCGAACGCATGCAGGAGTTACAGGTTGTACTGGCTTCATTGCCACAAATGGCCTTTACGGTAGCTCCAAACGGACATATCGAGTACGTCAACGAACACTGGTATAAATACGCCAGCGACACAACCACATTCCCGCACTCCCACCCCGATGATCACCTTTGCCACGACTGGGAGCAGGCACTAGTTAGCGGTATTGAGTTCACCCGCGAAGTTCGGTTAAAAGCCCTGCATGCAGAGGACTACCGCTTTCACTTGCTGCGGGTCATTCCCATTCATCAGCAGGGAGCTCTGATCCGGTGGATCGGCACCTTTACGGACATCCACCCCCAGAAACAGGCGGCTGAACTTCTGGAGCAACAAGTCAGGTTACGAACCAACGAGTTGCTCACCAAGAATGAAGAACTTGAACGCATCAATCAGGAACTTCAGCAGTTTACCTGGGTGGTTTCGCACGATTTGAAAGAACCTCTCCGCAAAATTCAGTTGCTTAATGATACGGTTAAAGTCAAGTACCTAAGTGCGAATCCCGAAGCCGCAGCCTATCTCGACCGATCTATTCAATCGTCGGCGCGCATGTCCAATTTGATCAAGGACCTGCTTGCCTATTCGCAACTATCGGTACACGAACCGTTTCAGCCCACCAATCTGAACACGTTGCTGGCCGAACTGTTACAAGATTTCGATGAGTTGATCCACCAGAAAAAGGCTACTCTAACGATCGACGAACTACCGGTTATTGATATTATTCCTACCCGAATTCGACAGGTGTTTCAGAACCTGCTGAGCAATGCCCTCAAGTTTTCGAAGCCCGATGTACCGCCCGCCATTTACATCAGTGCCGAACGGGTAGAACGTAAAGCCATTGACAGCCCCCCCTCTCCCACGGGCGATTATTGCCGAATTGTTATTCGTGACAACGGAATTGGCTTCGACGAGAAGTTTTTGAGCCGTATCTTCATTATTTTTCAGCGGCTGCACAACCGCTCCAATTATGAAGGCACAGGTATTGGCCTTGCCATTGCCAAGAAAAACATGGATAAGCACAATGGGATCATATCGGCCCAAAGCCGCGAGAACGAAGGTGCCAGCTTTATCCTCGTTTTACCTGTCCGGCAGACAGGTGCCCTACTGCCTAATTAATCGTCAATAACGGCTCAACATCATTCCTCATGCCACAAAGATTTACCTCAAACTCCGTTATTCGACAGTTACAACTTGTCTTCACGCTCTCAACGCTGCTGCTGTTGATTAGTCTGACGGCCTCGTACTACAGCATTCAGAAGTTAATTAGCAACTCCAAACTGGTAAATCATACTAACCAGGTGCTGATTGAGGCCGAAAACATTATTTCGTACATGAAAGATGCAGAAACGGGGCAACGCGGCTACCTCGTCACGCTCGATCCGCTCTTTCTGGAACCCTACAACGGTAGCCGTTCAAAAGTAGCGGCCAGTTACAACCTGCTCCATGAGCTAACCGTCGATAACCCAACCCAGCAACGGAGCCTTAGCCGAGTTAAATCGCTGTACGAAGCCAAATTTGCGCAGATGCAGCGTGTTATTGATATAACGAAACGGAACAATCTGTTTAACCGGGACACGCTCCGACAACACCAGGAAATGACGCGCGGAAGACTGATTATGGACGATCTGCGAGTTTTTATCAACCGGTTAAAAGTAGATGAGAACCGACTGCTCAATACCCGTATTCAACAGCAGCAGGTATATATAAATTACACCCCTTTTTTACTGTTGTTTGCCGCTGCCGTTTCCATGCTGATTACGGCACTTACTTACGTGCGTATAAAGCAGGATCTGGATAACCGAATTGAGAAACAGAAGCTGGACGAAGCGAAGTATATTGAAACGGCCGGGCGTATTTCGCTAATGGAGGCCATAACCGGTAAAATTGCCGGGGGCGATTATTCCGCACGCAGTCAGGACACGCAGGATGACGAGCTGGGCCGCATTGGCAAAGCGCTGAATCAAATGGCTGTAGCTCTTGAACAGACATTTACGGATTTAAAAAACCGGAACTGGCTGCAGACGGGCACTGTAAAAATTGGAGATGCCATTCGGGGCGAGAAAGAATTGAAAAAGCTGGGTAATCGCCTGATCGACGCCATCGCCGATTACCTGAACGCTCCGCAGGCTACTATTTACCTCGCTGACAGCGATTTTACCTTTAAACTGGCTGGCAGCTATGCAGCCCAGCGCCCGCCCCTGAGCATCAGCGCTGGCGAGGGATTAGCCGGAGAGGCTATTGAACGTAAAAAACTCATTGTCATTCAGGATGTTCCGCCTACCTATAGCCGAATTGCCTCTTCACTGGGCGATGCCGTCCCTACGGCCCTGGTTATTGCTCCGCTGGTGTATGCCGACGTTTGTATTGGGGTTATAGAAGTGGGCTTATTGCACAATCCCGATCCTATGGAAGTTGCCTTTCTGGAACACAACCTGGAAACGATGGCCATTGGTGTGAACTCCGCCCTAGATTACATCAGGCTTCAGAACTTCCTGGAAGAAACCCAGGCCCAGGCCGAGGAGCTACAGGCCCAGCATACTGAAATGGAGAACCTGAATGCTGAGTTGGAAATGCAGGCCCAGAAGCTACAGGCATCGGAAGAAGAACTACGGGTGCAGCAGGAAGAGTTGCAGCAAACCAATACCGAACTCGAAGAGCGGGGCTTATTGCTGGAGGAGAAGAACGACGAAATTCAGAAAAAAGCCGATGAACTGGAACTGACTACCCGGTATAAATCGGAATTTTTAGCCAACATGTCGCACGAATTACGGACACCGCTCAACTCCATTCTGCTGCTCAGCCGGTTACTGGCTGAGAACAACGAGGCAACGCTCACCCCCGATCAGGTTGAGTATGCGCGTGTCATTCAATCGTCGGGCAACGGGCTGCTGGGGCTGATCGACGAGATTCTGGATTTGTCGAAGATTGAAGCGGGCCAGATGAAGCTGGATTACCAGGACGTGTCCATCACTGATATTACCGATGAACTACAGTCTCTGTTTGGTCTCGTTGCCAAAGAAAAAGGACTGGATTTCGCCATAACCGTAAAACCAGATGTACCGACGGTTATTGAAACCGACCGAATGCGCCTGGGCCAAATCCTCAAGAACCTACTCTCCAACGCTATCAAGTTTACGTCGAGCGGTCAGGTAGCGCTGCGTATTGAGCGCAGCACTTCGGCCGCGTCTACACTCTGCTTTGTGGTTAAAGATACGGGAATTGGCATCCCACCCGAAAAACAACCCCTCGTCTTTGAAGCCTTTCAGCAGGCCGACGGGTCAACCAAACGAAAATACGGAGGCACCGGCCTTGGCTTGTCCATCAGTCGGGAACTAGCTAAGCTGCTGGGGGGCGAAATCATCCTGTCCAGTGAGGTGAACGTCGGCAGCGAATTCACCATCCTCCTGCCTCTTTCCAAAAATATACCCGAGGCCGTATCCCCGGAAATTCCGAAGCCGGAACCGCAGCTCATCCCCACGGCTGATACAAAACTTAGGCAGTTGACGGAGTACATCAGTTTAACAATTCCAGAGCCGATCCCGGACGACCGGCACACGGTTTCGGAGGGCGACAAGACGATTTTGATCGTGGAAGATGACCCTAACTTTGCGAAATCACTGCTCGACTATGCCCGTAAAAAAGGCTATAAAGGCATTGTTGCCGTTCAGGGTGACGAAGGCTTAAAACTGGCATCGGTGTATAATCCGCTGGGCATTCTGCTCGATATTCAGTTGCCCGTTATGAGTGGCTGGGAGGTTATGGATGCCCTAAAAGCCAACCCGAAAACCCGGCCAATTCCGGTGCATATCATGTCGTCGCACAAGCTGAAGAACGAAAGCCTGCTGAAGGGTGCCATTGATTTTGTGGATAAGCCGGTTGCCTTCGAGCAATTGCAGGAAGTCTTCAAAAAGATCGAGTATGTTCTCAACCGCAACCCCAAAAAAGTGCTGATTGTTGAAGACAATCCCAAACACGCCAAGGCACTGGCTTATTTTCTGGAAACGTTCAACATCACTTCCGAGCTGAAAAGCAACATTACCGAGGGAATTGATGCCCTGAAGCGCAAAGAAGTGGACTGCGTTATTCTGGACATGGGCGTGCCCGACTCCAAAGCATACGAAACGCTGGAGGTTGCCAAGAAAAACCCAGGTCTGGAAAACCTGCCGATTATCATTTTCACGGGTAAGAGCCTGTCGATGTCGGAAGAGTTAAAGATCAAAAAATACGCCGATTCCATCATCGTCAAAACTGCCCACTCCTACCAGCGTATGCTCGATGAAGTGTCGCTCTTCCTGCATCTGGTCGAGGATAACAAGCAGAACACGGCCCCCAACGGTACCGCCAAGAAGTTGGGCGCTCTGAGTCAGGTTCTCAGGAACAAGACAGTACTGGTGGCGGACGATGATGTACGGAATATCTTCTCCCTGTCTAAAGCACTGGAGCAGTTCAACATGACTGTAATTGCCGCTCTGGATGGCAAGGAAGCCCTTCAGAAGCTGGACGAAAACCCCGGCATCGACGTTGTGCTGCTGGATATGATGATGCCCCAGATGGATGGCTACGAAACAGCCCGAAAAATAAGGGAACATTACCAATGGAAAAACTTACCCGTTATTGCCGTAACGGCTAAAGCCATGACCGGCGACCGGGAAAAATGCATTCAGGCGGGGGCGTCGGATTATATTACCAAGCCCGTTGATATTGACCAGTTGATCTCACTGCTACGGGTTTGGCTGTATGAACGAAGTTAGATTAGCCGCAGAGAAAAGCTGATAGGTATGCGGTTACATAATAAAAAAAGAAGAATTTCTGTGTAGTTCTGTGTCTCTCTGTGGCAAAAACCACAACAAAATGACTAAAAAAAAAGTATTGATCATCGACGATGATGCCAGGAATATTTTTGCGCTGAAGGCTACGCTGAAAGCAAAATCCTATGATTGCCTGTCGTGTTCGAGTGCACAGGAGGCTTTGGATTTATTGAAGACAGATGCCGTAGTTGATGTGATTCTCATCGATATGATGATGCCGGAAATGGATGGCTACGACGCCATTCCGCGCATTAAAAACCTGGAAAATAGAGAAAAAACGCCCATCTATGCCGTTACAGCACAGGCCATGGTTGGCGATAGGGAAAAATGCCTGCGGGCCGGTGCCACCGATTACATCGCCAAACCAATTGATGTGGATCGCCTGCTGCAGTTATTGTCGGGTAGTGAACGATTGTCATGATTGAGGAGGAAGAAATTGATTTGTTGCTGACCGATTTATTTGAGGTGTATGGATACGACTTCACCCATTACTCCAGAGCGTCGTTAAAACGGCGGATAAATCGGCTATGGTTGCTGGATAAGTTCCCCAGCTTCGCTGAGCTTCGATTCCGTGTCCGGTCGGATACAGACTACCTCAAACGCTTTGTGGAAGAAGTGACCGTGAACGTAACCGAGATGTTCCGCGATCCTCAATTCTACCGGGTACTTCGTACAGAAGTCCTGCCTACGCTGGCGGCCAAGCCCTTTATTCGCATCTGGCACGCGGGCTGCTCCACGGGTGAAGAGGTCTTTTCGATGGCAATCCTGCTCACCGAAGCCAATCTGATCCATAAATCGCTGCTGTATGCTACCGACCTGAATCCGGAGGTGCTGGAAACCGCCCGATCCGGTATATTCGCGATGGCACCCATGAAACAGTATTCGGAAAACTACATACTATCGGGCGGAAAAAATGACTTCTCCGCTTATTACACGGCTCAGTACGGACACGTTAAATTCAATAGCAGCCTGTCTGAAAAAATGGTGTTTTCGACGCACAATCTGGTATCTGATCAGTCGTTCAACGAATTCGACCTGATCCTCTGCCGGAATGTGCTGATTTACTTCGACAAGGTACTCCAGCAACGCGTATTGACACTTTTCGACGATAGTCTGGGGCCATTGGGGTACCTGGCTCTCGGGGCCAAGGAAACGCTGAAATTCTCAACATTACAGTCAACCTACCGGCAAGTATCCGGTGAAAAAATATGGCGGAAACAAAGCTAAAAAACCCGACAGAAGCTATCCTTATTGGTGGCTCTACCGGAAGCATAGAGGTACTGCTCCGTGTATTGCCCGCCCTGCCCACCCCCCTGTCATTTGCCCTGATTATTGTGCTGCATCGGAAGAACACAGCCGATTCGACCCTGGCTACCCTGTTATCGCTGAAAACAGAAAGCCCTTTTCGGGAAGTAGACGACAAAGATCCCATAAGGCCGGGTACAATTTACCTGGCCCCTGCCGACTATCATTTATTGATTGAACAAGACAAGAGTTTTTCGCTGGACGATTCCGAAAAAGTGAACTACAGCCGCCCGTCTATCGACGTCACCTTTGAGTCGGCGGCCGATGTATACGGCTCTTCCTTGATTGGAATTCTGCTGTCGGGAGCTAACGCCGACGGGACAAAGGGAATGCAGGCTATTCAAAAAACTGGCGGCTTGCTCGTTGCCCAACACCCCGACACTGCCCTGGTTGGTTTTATGCCCCAACAGGCCATTGCAAATACTACTACCGATTATGTGCTGGACATTGACGGTCTGATCGCGTTTCTAAAATCGGTGAATACCGCTCAGCAAACGGCTGCCTCAGCTTTCTGACCTAAAGTAAGCAGGTAGGCTGCAAACGCATCCTAAAGCCCAACGACTTTTACCTCACTTTGGGCTACCCAAACGTTCGCTTGGTAACCGCGCCACAACATAAACGAGCTGGATGTACTAATTGGCCATTAATACTGTGAACAGGAGAAAAAGCGATCGAGCAGAAAGCCCTGTGGATTTAGATTTATCCGCAGGGCTTTCTGCTGACAAGCAATATCGTAACTAGTAGCATGATGAAAATATTTAAGCATATATGCCTAACATCTACCTACTAAATCTATATATTTGTTTTCATATATTTATTATTGAATATATATAGTATAATGTTACATAGAATAGTAAATGATAAAATCATTATCTAGCCGTATATACTTTGGGGCAGCCATCACATTTCTGATGGTACCAATTATCATTCTTCTTTACTTCAGTGCCTTCCGCAGGCATGACGCTTTACTGGTAAAATCGACTGAATCTGAGAAGATTACCGAACTAGTTTTTAGACTCCAACTGGCCTTGGCTGACATGAATGGCCTGGTCAGGAATGCACCGACCTCTTCCTTCAAACCCCAGGCAAATCCGCTCGCTATAGCGACTATAGACCGGCTGCTGAGCGACCTTGACAACCTGCTCAAAGCCGATCCTCGCCAATTGAATCGGATGCACAGGATTGAAGGTGCAACAACCGCTTACCTGGCCGGTGACATAAATAAATTGGGCAACCTTCGATTAGAATTGACCCAACTCAGGCAGGAAATCCAGCAAGATTTGCTGTTGCGGCAGCAAAAAGAAATGGATACCGACTATATTGAAGAGTGTGCCATGTGGGTAGCTGTTCTAGTAGCGGTAATCAACATCACCATTTTAATACTAGTCATTTTTGACGAGTTCAGAAAGCGTCGGCGAGCTGAGCGTGAACTGAAAACGAATCTGGCTACTATGCAAGCCTTCAATCTGGAAAGTGAAGAACAGAACTGGCAGCTTTCCGGCATCTCGGCGGTGAGTCATGGTTTACAGGACCAAGGCACTCCGCAGGATATGGCCAAGCGGATCATTGCTACGCTTGCCGATTACCTGGACTTACCGGCGGCTGCCATATACCTCTTCAATTCGGACGAAAAATACCTTGAACGGGTTGCTGCTGTTGGATTACCGGGCAAGGTATCGGCCCGATTTTTACTGGGAGAAGGGCTGGTTGGGCAAGCTGCCCAGGGGCAGAAAATTGTCACGATCAATGAAGTACCTACCGAATACTGGAAGATTCAGTCGGCAAGCGGGCAGGCACAACCGGGCCAGTTGGTACTGGTGCCGTTATGGTATCGGAAAGATAAAGAGTTGATCGGCGTTCTGGAACTGGCGTCGTTCCGCATCCTGGAGTCGCCCGTCATGAAGCTGCTCAAACGCCTGATGGAACCACTGGCCGTAGCCATTAACTCCTCACAAACGCACGAACAGGTACGTGCTTTGCTGGAACGGGTTCAACAGCAGAATGAACTGGTTGCCGAACAGCAGGAAGAACTCCGTCAAACCAATGACTCTCTGCTGCGCCAGGCCGAAAATCTACAGGCTTCGGAAGAGGAGCTGCGGGTTCAGCAGGAAGAGTTGCGGCAGATCAATGCAGAACTTGTCGAGAGAAATGAGGCCGTAGAAATTGCCCGGCAGTCGCTGGCGCTCAAAGCCCGAGAGCTGGAAGTGACCAGCCAGTACAAATCGGCCTTTCTGGCCAACATGTCGCATGAATTACGGACACCGCTCAATAGCGTCCTGATTCTGGCCAAATTGCTGGCCGACAACAAACCCGACAACCTCACCGCCAAACAAATTGAGTACGCAACCATCATCCACAGATCAGGCAATGACTTATTGACCCTCATCAACGACATCCTGGATTTAGCCAAGATTGAAGCGGGGCATATCACCGTTTTACGGGAATCTGTGCCTGTTAAAAGTATCGTTTGGGACCTTACTCAGTTGTTTACTGTTGTTGCCGAAGAAAAAAAGGTGCAACTGATTACCAAACTCCATGAGTCCGTACCTGCAGAAATTCTGACCGACCGGCTCCGGATAGAACAAATTCTTAAAAATCTGCTGTCCAATGCATTTAAGTTTACCCCGCGCGACGGCCGGATCACCCTCTCCCTTTCTGTCGAAACGAGTTTTCCAAAAATTACCCGCCAGGAATTACGAAAGGAAAAGTCACTCCTGGCGATCGCCGTTTCCGATACGGGTATTGGTATTCCGGCCGATAAACAGCAACTGATTTTTGAAGCCTTTCAACAGGTAGATGGCTCAACAAGTCGCAAATATGGCGGCACTGGCCTCGGGCTTTCCATCAGCCGTGAATTGATAAAACGGCTGGGGGGCGAAATCACCCTTCACAGCGAAGAGGGTGAAGGAAGTACCTTCACCTTATGGCTGCCGCTGTCGTTTTCGACGGCCCCACAGCCAGGTACCACCCCACCCGAAACAGAAAAGCCGGATCGAATCAGTACGCCGGTCCCGCAGTTGATTCCGGTTCAGTCTATAATCGTTGCCGACGACCGTGAGACGATCCGGAAGGGCGACAAGCTGATGCTCATTATTGAAGATGATGCCCGCTTTGCCAGTGTTGTTCAGGACTTTGCCCGTACCAAAGGCTATAAAACACTGGTGGCCCTGCAGGGCGACGAGGGTTTGGCCTATGCTCGACGGTATGAACCAACGGCCATCATTCTGGACCTGCACCTACCGGCCCTGGATGGAATCAGTGTTCTGAAACTGCTCAAGGACGACAAAAAATTAAGCTCCATACCGGTGCATGTTATGTCGGCAAGCGATGAACAGCAGTTGGTTCTGCCCGGTGCACTTGCTTATTTACAGAAACCTCTCACAAAACAGGATCTGGAAGATGCCTTCACCCGAATTGGTGACTGCATCAGCGAACAGGTCAAAAACATACTAGTCCTATCGGGCCATTATTTACCTAATAACTCACTGACCAAACTGATTGACGAACGGCACTTCGATATCAACTGCGACTACGCCGTACTCAATGACGAAGCCCTGGAGAAAGTCCATGCCAAAGCATACGACTGCATC
This sequence comes from Spirosoma sp., assembly GCF_026391055.1. GTDB lineage: Bacteria > Bacteroidota > Bacteroidia > Cytophagales > Spirosomataceae > Spirosoma. The sequence goes on from NZ_JAPLET010000026.1 coordinate 99,941, forward strand.
ATTGCAGACATTGGTAAAGATCTGGAACTGGGTACTCAGAAATTACGGGCGTTACAGGCTGCTATGGCAGATGACCAGACACCAGTAATTATTTATCTGGATAAGGAATTATCCTCGTCCGACGAGTTACAACTGAAAAAACTTTCAGATACGGTTGTTCACGACTCCGCCCAGGCGAAAGAACGGCTCATGGATCAACTCGAATTATTCCTCTATAACGTCCAGCAGAAATCCCATATAGAGTCAAAAATGCCCGCCAAAGCTCCCCTGCCAACCAGCACCAATTGGCAGGGCAAGACTGTCCTGCTGGTTGATGACGATATGCGGAATGTATTTTCAATCAGTACGTTGCTGGAAGAAAACAAGTTGACGGTCATCACCGCCAGTGATGGGCAGGAGGCCATCGATACCCTGATTAGTCAATCGCAGATCGACCTGGTACTGATGGATATTATGATGCCCGTCATGGATGGTTACGAGGCTACCCGAAAAATCAGAGCCGAGAACCAGTTTGCGAAACTGCCAATTATAGCCCTGACGGCTAAAGCTATGCCCGGCGACCGGGAAAAATGCCTTGAAGCGGGCGCATCGGATTACATCACCAAGCCACTGGATGTAAATCAGTTGCTGTCTGTCATGCATACCTGGATGCCTTCCTAATCATGAATCCGGATTACGATTTAAGTACGTCTGAGCTGGAAGAAATCCTTACCCTTATCAAGCTGATACATGGGTACGACTTCACGAATTATGCACAAACGTCGCTGAAACGTCGAATCATTCGGTGCATGGGGCTAGCCCATATCCGAACCGCTTCGGAACTTCGCTTTCAGCTGGCAAACGATACCGCCTTTTTTGACTGGTTCCTACAGTCCATCATGGTCAATGTAACTGAAATGTTTCGGGACCCTGCTTTCTATAGGACCCTAGGCGAGAAAGTTCTGCCCCTGCTGGCTTCCTACCCGATCATCAAAATATGGCACGCGGGCTGCTCCACAGGCGAGGAAGTATACTCAATGGCAATTCTTCTCAAAGAAGCGAATCTGCTGGAACGATGTCGGCTTTACGCTACGGATATCAACCCAGCGAATCTGGAAAAAGCCCGGCTAGGCCTGATCCCGGTCCAGCACCTCAATGACTATACCGCTGGCTACCAGCAGGCGGGTGGACAGCGTGACTTTAAGGACTACTACAGCTTACAGGGCAACTACATCCAGATGCACAAGACGCTGCGGGATTCTATTCTGTTCGCGCAGCACAACCTCGTTACCGACCGAGTTTTCAACGAATTCCAACTGGTGTGCTGTCGTAACGTGTTGATCTACTTCAACAAGGACCTGCAAAATCACGTCATCCGGCTTTTTCATGATAGCCTTGCCCCGCTTGGTTTTCTGGCCATTGGTACGAAAGAATCGCTCTTGTTCACGGACTTGCGAGATCAATTTACAGCCATCGCTCCCGACACAAAAATATTCCGTCGTACCCGATAACACCTGCACGTTCAGCCACGGACCCCGGCTTTGCAGACAACATCAACTTAATCGAATCATCCATCCGCTACGTACTCTTTTAACCAGTTATGACATCCGGCCTTATTAACAATTCAAGTTCGTTTACCATACTTCTTGTGGACGACCGGGACGAAAACCTGCTCGTTCTGGAAGAACTTCTGGACAATGGAAACCGGCAGTTTATTAAAGCAACCTCGGGTAATGAAGCCCTGAAACATGCCCTGAAGAACGACCAGATCGGGCTTATCATGCTGGATGTTCAGATGCCGGAAATGGACGGCTTTGAAGTAGCTAAATTTCTGAAAGCCAGTCCCAGAACCCGCGACATATCGATCATATTCGTCACGGCCATCAATAAGGAGGAACAATATGTACTGAAAGGCTTCGAAGAAGGGGCTGTCGATTATTTATCCAAACCGCTGGATAGCAATGTTACAAAGGCCAAAGTCAATGTTTTTGAACAGTTATGGCGCTCACAACAGGCCTTAAAAAAGTCGGCCAGCGATCTTGCGACCATTAATAAGCAGTTGGAAAAGTTTGTTTATATGGTGGCGCATGATCTTAAATCCCCCCTAACTGGATTGCTAACCCTGCTACATCTGGTCGAAAGCACGAATGAAAGTCGTCCTATGCAACAGGACGAACTGGCCAGTTACTTAGGTTACCTGAAGGAAGCTGGCTATCATCAGTCAACAATGATCAGCAGCATACTCGAATACTCGCGGCAAAGTATTGATCAACAGGCATTGGAGCAGGTCGATGTGGCTCAGCTGCTGTCACAAACGACTAAACTGTTGTTTCCACCTAAACACGTACAGATTCATATTGCCGAGCCAATGCCAGTACTGTACACAAAAAAAATAAAGCTGCAACAGGTGTTTCAGAACCTGCTCAGCAATGCCATAAAGTACAACGACAAAGCCCAGGGCCAGATAGAAATAGGCTATATTGACAAGGAAAACTTTATTGAATTTTATGTCCGAGATAATGGCCCCGGTATGACGATAGAGCAACAGGCAAAACTTTTCGCCCTTTTCCGGCCAGTTGGTCATTCACAGCATGAGAGTAGTACGGGCGTGGGGCTAAACACCCTCAAAATGCTTGTTGAAGAGCAGGGCGGTTCTTTGCGGGTAAACACCTCACCGGGCGAAGGTTGCACCGTACTCTTCGGCTGGAGGAAGTAATTAACTAACCTAGTTGGCTGCTTTCTTCAGCCAATATTACGTTCTCACTGGTTGTACCTGTTTGCCCTTTTCATAGTGGTCAAGCGTTATCGGATGTGAGTTTTTGAAGCAATTAATAAATGAAACATATATTGGAATTATATTAACTTTTTGTTTACCATTACAAAAATTAGTTAATTTTATAGTATCTTTATTTGAAAAAATAATCGCTGCTCGACTACAACCAGTTATATATGAAAAACAGATATAAAATCTTGCATGTAGATGATGATCTGTACATGAGGAAAATTGTCCAGTTGACACTAAATAATGAATTTAAGCTCGACTCATGCACGAATGGTATAGAAGCAATGAATTGGCTTGAAAGCGGTAATATTCCCGATATAATCATCACAGATTTACTAATGCCTCAACTAAGCGGGCAGGAATTGATTCAACTGCTCCGAAAGAACGCCACTTATAAAAATATTCCTATTATTGTTTTGTCAAGCCTGGAAGATGGTGTAACAAAAACCAGTTGTATTCAACAGGGAGCCGATGACTTTATCTCAAAACCGTTTAATCCTCGGGAGATACACGTAAAAGTTAAATCTATACTGCACCAGGCTATTGAACGTCAGGAGTCTCCAGCAAATTATGATCCCACTTATTTGAGTTGAGTTCAACAGCACTGATCTGAACACCCGTTCGATGTATAGTCGATATTGTTCGGAAGTAAGTTAATCTTCCTTTAGCCAACGGGACTGATTTACTACAACTATAGGCGTTTATTCTCCCATCACTACCCGGCGAATCCGGAGCAACGTATTTTATAAACTGTTCGGACCTGTAGGGCAGCAATCTGTTTTCGGGGCTTTGGTATGACCTGATAATGCTACAATTTTTATTCCTCTTATGTTTAGGTTTGCTTGCGTATACGTATGTAGGCTACGGGATTCTGCTTCTATTGGCAGTCAAGATCCGGAATTTGTTTAAACAGCCTCCTGCTATTGCAGACTTTTCCGACTACACCCCTCCTGTGACGCTGGTCATTCGTGCTTATAACGAGATAGCCAATCTGCCAGCCAAACTACAGAACTGTTATTCGCTGGACTACCCTACCGATAAAATCCGGTTTCTGTTCATCACCCAGGGATCGATCGATGGGTCGACAGAGTGGATGGAATCGCTGCGCGATGACGGTGCGCGGCAGCTTGATGTGCAGGGAGGGTCGAAGCCCATAAGCAAACCCGCAGCTATGAATTGCGCGATGCAGACTGTTACATCACCAATTGTCATTTTCAGCGACGTCAATACGCAACTAAACAAGCTAGCGATCCGCAACCTGGTCCGGCACTTTCAGGATGAACGGGTGGGAGTTGTAGCAGGCGAAAAATACATTGATACTGATCCCGATGATCCAGCTTCAGAACCGGAAAACCGTTTGTACCGGGCCTGTGAATCGTACCTGCACCAACAAAATACCCGGTTCCCTATGGTCGTTGGTACCGTCAGCGACTTACTTGCGATTAGGACTAAGCTTTACAAAACTATTGAAACGGATACGCTGCTAACCAGTTTTGCGCTATCCATGCGCCTTGTTGAAAAAGGGCACCGAATAGCCTATGAGCCTTGCTCCTACACTCAACAGCGGCCTTTATATTTGATTGAAGAAGAGCTGAAGCAGGCTGTCGACAAGTCCACTGCCCGCTTCCAGTCTGCAATACGTTTCCTGCATTTACTAAACATAACCCGTTATGGCTGGCTTTCCTTTCACTACACTTCGCAGTGGGTGCTGCGGTGGATGGTAGCTCCTTTTTGCCTGCCTTTGATTTTGCTCATCAATCTGGCATTGCTTTTCTCTGCGCAGTCCAAACCAACTCAGGCACCTGTTTGGATTCTGTTTTTCGCAGTTCAGTGTATATTCTACGGTCTTTCGTATATAGGCTATCGGTCAAAAGATAAGTATAGACGGATCAACGTGGCTGGCTTACCGTTCTACTTCACCTTTATGAGCGTTTGCGCTATTCAGGGCTTCATTTGTTACTGGAGAAACAACCCGTCCGGCACCTGGAACAAAGCCCGGCATATCGACGACGTTGAACTACAAGCGAGTTAGTTAATGGGTAATGGGTAAGTTAACGAACAACTACTTATGAATAAATACTGAGCAATAACTTACTTAAAAGCTGGAATACCCGTAATCTCAGCGCCTAGTATAAGCAGTTGAATATCGTGTGTGCCCTCGTAAGTGCTTACTGATTCAAGGTTCATCAGGTGCCGCATAATTGGGTACTCTCCCGAAATACCCATTGCCCCTAGAATCTGGCGGGCTTCTCGCGCCACCCGCAGCGCCATCTCTACGTTACTTCGTTTCGCCATAGAAATTTGAGCGACGGTTGCCCTGTCTTCATTTTTGAGTACACCCAGTCGCCAGCAGAGTAACTGTCCCTGAGTGATGTCGGTCAGCATTTCGGCCAGCTTTTTCTGAACCAGCTGAAAACTGGCGATGGGCTTGCCAAACTGAATGCGTTCGAGTGCATACCGCCGGGCCACTTCGTAGCATTCCATAGCAGCTCCCAATGCCCCCCAGCTAATGCCATAACGAGCCTGCTCCAGGCACTTGAGTGCACTTTTCAGCCCAAAGGAATCGGGTAGTATATTCTCCTTCGGAACTTGCACATCCTGAAAAATCAGCTCGCCCGTGGTGCTGGCCCTCAACGACCATTTGTTTTTTATTTCGGCAGTTGAAAAGCCTTCCATACCTCGTTCCACGATCAAAGCGCGCACTTTCCCCTGGTCATTTCGGGCCCAGACGATGGCAATGTCCGCAATGTTGGCGTTGGTGATCCAGAGTTTCGATCCATTAAGCAAATAATAATCGCTACGCTCGATAAAGTTACTTTCCATACCGCCAGGGTCGGAGCCATGATTGGCTTCGGTAAGACCAAAACAACCGATCAACTCACCCGTAGCCAGTCGGGGCAGGTATTTCTGCCGCTGCGCTTCCGAACCAAAGGCCCAGATCGGGTACATGACCAGCGAATTCTGGACCGATACGCACGAACGCATCCCAGAATCGCCCCGTTCTATTTCCTGTGTCATCAGACCATACGAAATCTGATCCAGGCCCCCTCCACCATATTCGGTTGGGATGGTAGCACCAAAAACACCAATCTGCCCAAACTTAGGCACGATATGCTTCGGAAATTCGGCCCGCTGGGCGTACTCCTCGGCAATGGGGGTAATCTCGCGCTTGACAAAATTGCGCACAGCAGACCGTACCAGTTTGTGTTCGGCCGTTAGCAGGTCATCCAGGCAATAGAAATCAGGCGACTCAAACGAGTCGACTTTATTCCGGGGCGAAGTTAAGGAAGGGGATTGCATAGGGAGTTAACTCGAAAAGACAGGGCTTGTTACTAAACTATGCAATTTTTACAGACAATGTATAATTGGTTATCTAAATAGCTGAAGTACTATATCAGGAGGAATAAATCCGGCTTTTTTATGAAGCCCTTCTTTTAAAAAAAGCAGAAACTCAACCAAAGGAAGTCGCTAATGCTTGTGAGTGCCGGGCACAAAAGGTGAAGTACATGGTTAAGAAGACAAGCCCGCGTTCTTTAGACTATATGGTCAATTTAATAGTAGATAGCCAGAAAGCCCGTACCTACGATGCCATTGTGATTGGCTCCGGCATGAGTGGCGGCTGGGCAGCAAAGGAACTTACCGAACACGGTCTGCATACGCTTTTACTGGAGCGGGGCAGGGACGTTAAACACGTTACCGGCTATCCTACTGCCATGCTGAACCCCTGGGACATGGAGCACCGGGGGCAGGTTCCGCTCATCAGTCGGCAGGAGTACTCCATTGCCAGTCGTAATTATGCGTTTCGGGAAGACACCCGTCATTTTTTCGCTAAAGACAGCGACCAGCCCTACATTCAGGAAAAGCCTTTCGACTGGATTCACGGGTATCAGGTGGGTGGTCGTTCGTTGCTTTGGGGACGGCAAACCCAACGCTGGAGCGATTTCGATTTTACGGGTCCAGTCCGCGACGGTTTTGCGGTAGACTGGCCCATTCGCTATGCTGATTTGGCCCCGTGGTACAGCCATGTCGAAAAATTTGCGGGCATTTCAGGAAATAAAGACGGGCTGGCGACCCTACCGGATGGCGAATTTCTGGCTCCACACGAGATGTCATGCGTGGAAACCCATTTCAAAAAACAAGTGGCGGCTCACTATCCGGACCGCCACGTGATCATCGGCCGGGCAGCTCACCTGACAACGCCCCAGGACATTCATTTCCGGCAGGGGCGCGCTCAATGCCAGCACCGCACGTTATGCGAACGAGGCTGCCCTTATGGTGGCTATTACAGCAGCAATGCCTCCACCATTCCTTGGGCGCTTCGAACGGGAAAGCTAAGCTTACAGCCAAACTCGGTGGTACATTCCATTATTTTCGATAATAATAAACCAGCGGGAGGTAAGGCAACGGGCGTACGGGTCATCGACACCAACACCCTGCAAATGACGGAGTACTACGCCCGTATTATTTTCGTGAATGCATCGGCACTCCATACGAATCTTATTTTACTAAACTCAACCTCAAACCGGTTTCCCAATGGGCTGGGTAATGATAATGGCCTACTGGGTACGCACATGGCGTTTCACAGTTACCGGGGTCGTATGTCGGGCACATACGAAGGATTAAACACATTCACGACCGACGGACGCCGACCCAACAGCAGTTATATTCCACGATTCAGGAACGTTTACAAACAGGAAACGGATTTTCTGCGTGGATATGCCGCTACCTTTTATGCGTCGAGAGAACCGATCCAAAACCAGGATGGCCTCGGTGCATCACTGAAACAGCGTTTGCTCGATCCAACGCCGGGCGACTGGCAGGTGGGTTCTGCCATGATGGCCGAAACTATCCCGAAAGCCGAAAGTACCGTACGGCTGGACCCTACACGGAAAGACAACTTCGGAATTCCGCAACTCCGGGTATCGGTAGGCTACGATGCCAATGACGAAAAAATTCTGAAGGACTACTTCGAGCAGCTGACCGAGATGTTCACTCTGGCCGGATTTAGAAACATCCGCACTCAGGATACCGGCCGACTACCCGGCAGCGAAAACCACGAGATGGGGGGCGTTCGTATGGGACGTGACCCCAAAACATCACTACTAAACCGCTGGAACCAGCTTCACCATTGCAAAAACGTTTTCGTTACTGACGGCGCCTGTATGACCTCCACCAGCACTCAAAACCCGTCTCTCACCTATATGGCCCTCAGCGCAAGGGCCGCTAATTACGCCGTGAAGCAAATGAAAGCAGGGGCTTTGTAGCTGGTTATTGGTTAGTAGTGATTGGTTATTATCCGACGGTCGGCCTTCTAAGCACTTACGAATAACCAATCACTACTAACCAACAACTATTTACCAGCCACCAGCCAGGTGGCCAATTCTTTGGCGGCTTGGAAGTTCTGGAATTTGGCGGGTATACGGCGCCCATCGACATACTCATTGTAGAGCCAGGGATCACCCACGGCAAACACTCTGCCCTTGCCCACTGTGGCCATACCTATGATAATGTCGCCACCGTCGGTCACAGCGGCTTTGGCAGGAGCCTTCACAGCGAGGGGAGCCAGTTCTTTGATGTAGACCGTCCGGGTGGTCGGAAAGATAGACTGCCCTCCGGCGGGAATCGAGATTGTTCCCTGGTCCCACTGCGTGCCCTGTACCATGTTCCGGTTTTTGGGCAGAAACTGCATGCCAAAACGAGCGGCTAGCTTGTTGAAGTTCACATGCTCGCAGTTCGACGTGTCGTTGGCCATCAGCACCAGCGTACCACCAGCCTGCACCCAATCAGCAATAGCATTGATATCCGTTTCACGAACGTAATTGGGTTTCGCGGTCTCCTTTGGTGTATCGGGATCGACAATGATGTAGACGTCTACTCCCTGCAGAGATGCGGCCGTTGGTGCCCCCGAAACGGTAGCGGTTTTGGCACCCAGATTCCGGAAGATGGTTCCCCACCAGTAAAAGCCCGAATGCATCTGGTCTTCCCAGGTGTAATGAAACGGTTCCTGCTCACCCGTTGCCCCTTTCCGAAACTCGTGATTGAAGTAGTTATCGACGGCCACGGTTTTCCCTTTGGCGATGCCCCGCTCAGCAGCTATTTCCATTTCCACGCTGGCCATGATGAACGGACCAACGCCTTTCAGATCATCCTGACGCAATGGCTCGCTCAGATAGTACTCATAACTCCCGTCGCGGTACGGATTTCCACCCAGGCCGCTTACCAGTACTGTCTTTTCGAGGTGAATCTGGCCTTGGGCATCGGTTGTAATAAAGTTTTTCAGAATACCGGCATACCCTTTTTGAGTCGACGCCCATAGTGAAGCAGGTAGATACCCCATCCGGATACCCTTCGCCAGGGCATACACGAACATCGACGTTCCTGATGCTTCGATGTAGTTTCCTTTATCACCAAGTCGGTCGGTAACCTGATACCAGCAGCCGGTTTTTGGGTCTTGGTATTTTACGATAGCAGGCATGACACGCTGCAATATTGCCACCAATTCACCCCGGCGCGGGTGCGACTGCGGTACATAGTCGAGCGCATCGACGAGCGCCATTACATACCAGCCTATAGAACGGCTCCAGAAGTTGGGCGACTTGCCCGTTTGCTTATTGGCCCATTTCTGCTCCCGGCTTTCGTCCCAGCCATGATAAAGCAAACCCGTTTTTTCGTCGCGGGCGTGGTTCTCCATCCACACAAACTGGTTGACGATATCGTCGAAGTTCTTGTCATCGCCATACAGGCTGGTATACTCCGCGTAGAACGGCTCGGCCATGTACAGGCCATCGAGCCACATCTGATACGGATAGCGCTTCTTATGCCAGAAACCGCCTTCCTTCGTGCGCGGCTGTTGAGCGAGCTGCTTCCGGAGCACCTCGGCAGCTTTGCGGTATTTTGCGTTGCCCGGCAGCGATTGCTGCGCAAGCAGAAGCAAAGCCCGGCCGGGGGTTACAAAATCAATATTGTAATCATCCATTTTGTAAGTTCGGATATCGCCGTCGGCGTTTACATACCGGTCCATATTTTTCTGGATGTACTGAAAATACCGGTCATCAGCCGTGCGATACCAGACCTGTTCCACAGCTTCGAGCAGTACCCCCATTTCATACTCCCAGCGGGCGTCTTTACCTTCCTTGACATAAGCAATGGAATCGGCATTATTTGCCATGATCGTAGCCACCATTCGTTGTGACCAGGGGGTATCGCGCCCGGCTTTCTTAACCGTCGGCTGCGCCAGCGTCGCGTAGCTCACAAGTAACAGACTGCCCAATAGACTAAACTTCATCGTACTTAATTCATGTTTTACCTTGAATAACGTACTCAAGGGAAATTCTACCCAAACATACAAAAAAGGAAATCACTCCATGAAGCTGTATACGGCAGCATAGCCGAAGAAAAGGGCTGGAAATTGCCGTAAAAGAACCCAAAACGGTATATGCCTGTTACCAAAAAAGATAATAGCCTATCATTTTTGTGTACCGTATACGTTTAGTAAGTTTATTTGCTGTTTAGCCGTGTTGGCGGTGTATACCGGTCTTTTTTGACAATGATTCATCAACTTTCACTTACCTTACCTCCCGAACTGGCCCTGGACGAAACTGTTTTCCGGGAACAGGCCTTAGCGCATCTCTCACTGCCCAACACGACGGACATCGTCGTGCGTAAACGTCGGCAGTCGATAGATGCCCGTAACCGGCAGGTTCGGGTAAAAGTCGATGCCGACGTTTATGCCGGAGAAACCCCTCCCCCGCTTATTCAATACCAGAAACCCCAAACGGATGTGAGCCGTGCACCTAAGGCTATTGTAGTGGGGGCTGGTCCTGCCGGCCTGTTTGCGGCCCTGCGTCTAATTGAGTTAGGCATCAAACCCATCGTGCTGGAACGCGGCAGCGATGTACGCGCCCGACGACGTGACCTGGCGGCTATCAACAAAGACCATATCGTTAACCCTGAGTCGAACTATTGCTTCGGCGAGGGCGGAGCCGGAACCTATTCGGATGGTAAATTATACACCCGCTCCACCAAACGGGGCGATGTTCGGCGGATACTGGAAATTTTCGTAGCGCACGGAGCCACCGAACAGATTCTGGTCGATGCTCACCCGCATATTGGCACAAACAAACTGCCTAACGTTGTGACGGACCTCCGCGATAGTATTCTGAAAGCGGGGGGTGAAGTTCGATTCGATACAAAAGTTACGGACTTGATTCTGGCCGGTAACGAGTTAAAAGGCGTTGTGCTGGCTAACGGTGACTCACTTACGGGCATTGGTGTTATTCTGGCTACGGGCCACTCTGCCCGCGACATTTTTTATCTGCTGCACCAACGACATGTGCTGATCGAAGCCAAACCGTTTGCCATGGGTGTTCGTATTGAGCACCAGCAGAGCCTGATTGACCAGTTTCAGTACCATAGACCAACCCGGGGTGATTATTTACCGGCCGCTTCGTATAGCCTAATAGCACAAACACGTTTCAAAGGTATTGAGCGGGGCGTTTTCTCATTTTGTATGTGTCCGGGCGGGTTTATCGTTCCGGCAGCCACGGCACCGGGCGAACTGGTCGTTAACGGCATGTCGCCATCGCGCCGGGATTCGCAGTTTGCTAATTCGGGACTGGTCGTTGCCATTGCGGACGAAGACCTGCAACCCTACGCCGATGAAGGACCGCTGGCGGGTTTGGCCTTACAGCAGGACCTCGAACGGTGGGCATGCCGAATGGGCGATGGTCGACAAACAGCACCTGCCCAGCGCATAGCCGATTTTGTGGATGGGCGCGTGTCGAACCAGCTTTTGCCAACGTCCTACCAGCCAGGTTTGGCTTCGGTAGATATGAGTGAAGTGCTGCCCGATCATATAGCGCAGCCGCTGCGGCAGGGCCTGCGGGACTTTGGACGGAAAATGCGTGGGTACATGAGTAACGACGGGCAGGTAATTGGTGTTGAAAGCCGAACCTCTTCGCCCGTTCGTATTCCCCGTCACCGCGAAACCTGCGAGCATGTGCAGGTAAGCCGCTTATTTCCCTGCGGTGAAGGAGCAGGGTATGCCGGGGGTATTGTTTCGGCGGCCATGGATGGAGAGCGCTGCGCCGAGGAATTGGTTAAATTGTACAAAAAAGGATTGTAGCTTCAGGTTCTTGAAAGGCGAGTCAACTTTTCATATTTCAGATTGTTACAAGCATAAACGAACTATTGACACATAACCGCTGAGCCGTTGACCCGTTACCTATAAATCCTGAACTGACTAATGATTGGCACCAGTTTCCATACCTTCTCCGAACATCTGCGCCAACGCTTACAAAAGCCGTTGCCTGGTGAAGACGCCCATAAGAAAATGGCGTCGACAGCCCGGTATAGGCTCGGTATCAAACCGAATGAGCGGACGCGCCGGAGTGCGGTGCTGATTTGCTTTTACCCATACCAGAACTCGATTTATCTGCCCCTGATTCTCAGGCCCCAATATGACGGTGTTCATGCCGGACAAATGGCTTTTCCGGGTGGACGGATGGAGCGCATTGACGAAAACCTCACGCGCACGGCCTTGCGGGAAGCACAGGAAGAGGTGGGCATTCGGGTGTCTGACGTGAAAGTGCTTGGCCTACTGACCGAATTGTACATTCCTCCCAGCAACTTCTACGTTCAGCCGGTGGTAGGCGTCCTCCCCTATCGGCCAGACTTTTATCCAGACCCCCGCGAAGTAGAGGCCGTCGTGGAAGTAGACCTGGATACCCTGCTGGACGAAACCATCGTTGGCGACAGCCAGATCGACGTCCGGGGTGTAACGGTCGATGCCCCTTTTTATCAAATACAGGGGTATCGGGTTTGGGGGGCTACAGCAATGATGATCAGCGAACTGCTCATGGTCATTGACTAGCCTCAACGGGGATTGCCACTAAACTTATTCTACCCGTTAACTCTAGTTAATAGGTTAAGAAACAAAAGTTTAGCCTTCCGGGCGTACCACCAAAAATTACTGAATTAAGTAATTCCTGAATGTCACGCCTATGCCTATACGCCTAAGAATTCAGTCTTACATTTCTTAGTCTATTCATAACCAATCAGTAAGCGTACACTTCTATTAAAAAAATGCACTTACCTACTTGTTTGGCATAAGGAAATATACGGATTCTACGTTTATCTTTTCAGCCGTATGAGTCTCAATAATCCGCACAAAATCCATTCATATTCAATTAGCTACCGATTGTTATAGTCGTCATCCTTAATAGCTTTGTAGTTCAAGAACAAACGCGGCTACTTAGCCGTTTAATTATAGGCCCTTCTGACTATATTTTCCTGTGAAAAGATGGATTGCTATCGTTCTCGTCGTTTTAGTACTCGGCGGGATAATTGTGTACAACAAGGTATTACACCCCGCCCCGGGCGCATCGGCAGGCGGGGGTGGCGGTAAAGGTGGATCCGACGCTAAAGGTGGACCCGGTGGCAAAGGCGGACCCGGCGGACCGGGGGGGGGCGGACCAACGAACGTGAACGGCTATGTGGTTATATCTCAGAACCTGCGCGAAGATATTGTTTCCAGTGGCTCGCTGCTACCAAATGAGCAGGTTGACATTTACCCCGAGATTTCAGCCCGAATTACGCAGCTTAACATTAAGGAAGGTATGCCGGTAGCCAAAGGAGCTTTGCTGGTCAAACTCTTTGACGCCGACCTGAAGGCCCAACTTCAGAAACTGCAAGCCCAGGCCGATAATGCCCGCCGTACCGAAGAACGAAATAAACAATTACTGGAACGGGGTGGTATCAGTCAGCAGGAGTATGACATTGTTACAACAAATTTACGCTCCTCCCTTGCCGACATCGAACTGGTAAAAGCGAACCTGCAACGAACAGAGATCAGAGCACCTTTTTCGGGGGTTATTGGCCTTCGTAACGTAAGTGCCGGAGCCGTTGTGTCGCCCAATACGCTCATTGCCCGTCTGCAACAGATATCATCACTTAAACTTGATTTCTCTATTCCAGAAAAATACGGCCCGGCAGTACATAATGGCAGCCAGATTTCGTTCATGGTAGACGGAAGCGGTCAGTCAAGTCAGGGTGTTGTTTATGCTATCGAGCCGGGGGTTGAGGAACAGACACGTAACCTACGTATCCGGGCCAGAGTCAATAATACGGGCGTTGAAAAAGGACTACCCCGTTTCCGTCCGGGTTCATTTGCGCGGGTAACCTTAACGATTCAGAACGAACAAAGCCTGGTTGTTCCTACACAGGCCATTATTCCACAAACTCGAACCAATCAGGTTATTCTGGTGAAAAATGGCAAAGCCCTTTTTAAGGATGTAAGAACCGGTTTGCGTACCGCCGGCAGCATACAGATTTTATCTGGCTTACAGAAAGGGGATACAGTAGCAACGACGGGTTTGCTGTTTTTAAAGCCAGACTCCCCCGTCAAGATCAACAAGGTGATTACCCTGCCAGCGACAGGGGCTGAGCCTAAAGTAGCAGTCAAGTAAAATGGGAATACAGACTACTAAAACCCGACAACATAAACTCAACCAATCATGAGTCTCCCCGAGCTTAGTCTGAATCGACCGGTTTTTGCCATGGTGATGTCTATTGTCATCGTCCTTTTTGGCATTATCGGTTTCACTTTTCTGGGTGTTCGTGAGTACCCGGCTATCGACCCGCCAGTTATTTCGGTACGAACAAACTATACCGGTGCCAACCCCGATATCATTGAATCGCAGATTACAGAACCCATCGAGAAATCGCTGAACAGTATTGAAGGGATTCGTACAATCTCGTCAAACAGCGCGCTTGGTGCCAGTACCATCACAGTCGAGTTTAACCTCGATGCCGATCTGGAACAGGCCGCCAACGATGTACGCGATAAGGTAGCCCAGGCCCAACGGCAACTGCCGCAGGATATCGACGCCCCACCGGTGGTAACAAAGGCCGATGCCAACTCCGATCCTATTATTTTCATGACTGTTCAGAGTACTACCCGTAATCCAACCCAACTGTCGGATTACGCCGAAAATGTACTTCAAGAACGTCTGCAAACCATTCCGGGGGTTAGTCAGGCCAATATCTATGGCTTGAAGCGTCAGGCCATGCGTCTTTGGATCGACCCGATTAAATTATCGGCTTATAAGCTAACCTCTCAAGACATACAGTCGGCATTGAACGCTCAGAATGTCGAGTTGCCTAGCGGTAAGGTATACGGTAATAACACCGAATTAACGGTAAAAGCGGTAGGTCGCCTAACAACCGAAGATGATTTTAACAACCTGATCCTTCGTCAAACGAGCAACCAGATCGTTCGTTTCAAAGATGTTGGATATGCAACCATCGGTGCGGAGAACGAAGAAACTATTTCTAAACAGAACGGTGCAGTAGGCGTTATTCTGGCGCTTATTCCTCAGCCAGGTGCCAACTATGTGAGCATTGCCGATGAGTTCTATAAGCGCTTCGACCAACTCAAAAAAGACCTTCCCGAGGATATCATCGTGAGCATAGGCGTTGACCGGAGTACATTTATCCGACGCGCCATAGAAGAAGTAGGCGAAACGCTGCTTATTTCGTTTGTGCTGGTCGTACTGGTTATTTACTTCTTCTTCCGCGACTGGCTCATCGCATTCCGTCCGCTGATCGACATTCCGGTGTCGCTTATCGGGGCCTTTTTCATCATGTATGTGGCGGATTTCAGTATCAACGTGCTGACTCTGCTCGGTATCGTTCTGGCAACGGGGCTTGTGGTCGATGATGGTATTGTGGTAACGGAGAATATCTTCAAGAAGATCGAGCAGGGGATGGATACCAAGGAAGCCGCCCGCGAAGGTTCTAATGAGATTTTCTTTGCCGTTATTGCAACCAGTGTGACGCTGGCTATCGTGTTCCTGCCCATCATATTCCTGGAGGGCTTTGTGGGTCGTCTGTTCCGCGAATTTGGTATCGTTGTTGCTGGTGCCGTATTAATATCGGCCTTCGTTTCGCTAACGCTTACGCCAGTACTCAGTGTAAAGCTCACCAGCAAAAACCACGGCCGGTCCTGGTTTTACCGAAAAACGGAGCCCTTTTTCGAATGGCTGGATAATTCCTACCGGTCGTCATTGAACAGCTTCATGAAAAAACGGGCCTGGGCGTTTGTCATGATTGGCGCCTGTCTGCTTTTCATCTTCGGACTTGGCTCTATGCTCAAATCGGAACTGGCCCCGCTCGAAGATCGTAGCCGGACCCGCCTGGTTATTACTTCGCCTGAAGGAACAAGCTATGAAGCTCAGGCATCCCTAACAGACAGGGTCATGCAGTTTGTACTCGATTCTATCCCCGAAACCAAATTAGCCTTCAGCGTCGTAGCACCTGGTTTTTCGGGGGCAGGCGCGGTTAACTCCTCTTTCGTGATGGAGAACCTGGTAGACCCCAGCGACCGCAATCGGTCTCAGCAGGATATTGTCGATTTCATCAATAAAAACCTCAAGAAGTTCAACGAGGCCCGAATGTTCGCCACTCAGGATCAGACCATTCAGGTTGGTCGGGGTGGTGGCTTACCCGTTCAGTTCGTAATTCAGAACCTGAACTTCGAGAAATTACGTGAAAAACTGCCAACGTTTCTGGACGAAGTAGCCAAAGATCCAACGTTCCAGAACTCCGACGTGGACTTGAAGTTTAACAAACCTGAGCTGAACATCAGCATCGACCGTGAGAAAGCCACGAACTTAGGTATTTCAGTACAGGACGTTGCCCAAACGCTACAGCTTGCGCTCAGTAACCGGCGTCTGGCTTATTTCCTGATGAACGGAAAACAATATCAGGTGATTGGACAGGTAGACCGTGCCGACCGTGATGCACCGGTCGACCTGGCGTCTTTTTATGTACGTTCCAATCAGGGTCAACTTATTCAGTTAGACAACCTTGTTAAATTTCAGGAAGTGAGTAGCCCGCCCCAGGTATACCACTACAACCGCTTTAAATCGGCAACGGTATCGGCAGGTCTGGCACCCGGCAAAACCGTTGGCGACGGTGTAGAAGCTATGCGCGCTATTGCGGCTCGTACCCTCGACGAGAGTTTCCAGACAGCCCTTTCCGGTCCTTCCCGAGATTATGCCGAGAGTTCGTCTAACACGTTGTTTGCCTTTGGCCTAGCCTTGATTCTGGTCTACTTGATTCTGGCGGCCCAGTTCGATTCATTTATGGATCCCCTCATTATTATGATCACCGTACCCCTGGCGCTCGCCGGTGCCGTATTCTCACTCTGGATGTTTAACCAAACACTGAATATCTTCAGCCAGATCGGGATTATTATGTTGGTTGGTCTGGTTACGAAGAACGGTATCCTGATTGTTGAATTTGCCAATGAACAGCGAATGACAGGCAAGAACAAGTTCGAAGCAGCCGCAGAATCGGCTGCACTGCGGCTCCGCCCTATCCTGATGACCACGCTTGTGGCGGCTTTTGGTGCCCTACCACTGGCCCTTGCCTTGGGTTCAGCCTCAAAAAGCCGGGTACCGCTGGGTATCGTCATTGTAGGAGGACTGATGTTCTCTCTCGTTCTAACGCTTTATGTGGTGCCGGTTATTTACACCTATATGTCTCGCAGAAAAGATGTTCAGCCGGAAGACGATCCAAAATCGGAAGACAAGGAAAAACCGACAGAACTGGAAGTGCATGCTTAATAGACTGTCAGCATAAACCACCCCCAAAGATTTAGTGGGCTAATATACCAATACAAGTGCAGGGACGACTAATCACCAATAGGGATTAGTCGTCCCTTTTTTCTTTTTCTAGTGCTGTCAGCTGTTTTTTATACTTTGCTAAATCCCATTTTACATTCCATTCGCTCGCATATTCGCGGATTGGCTCCAGACCCACTTCAGCTCGGCGTTTGTCTACCTGCTCTAGATCTAACAGTGGAAAACATAAGCTTTTCTACGGCAATCCTGCCCGATCTGACGCCAATCTCATTCTAACCGAGCCAACCGTATCGATCAATAATTGCATGTACTTTACGCAAATTCACTGAATCCGTTTGGCTCAGTTTGTCGCGCACCGTCTGAAAGTCGTTTGATAAAATACCTTTTGTTTTAATTATATCTTCAAGCCTCGCCCGCCCCTCCAGTCTAGTTGCGCAAAACCGGCTTGTTATACTGCTCTTCCTCTCGTTCTTGGTTCTTTTTGACCAGTAATATCAACTTTACCCAACGAGGATCGGAATGTAATTGAGTAAGATCTTTATCAACGCGTAGATGGGTGTAATCAGCGAATTGAGTTACTGTTGCAATACGCTCTAAGTTGAAGAAGGCACAATCGGCATAGCCTGTCTACGCCCGTGAGCAAGCGGCATCATAGCGATCTTCCCGGTAACCCTTCCCTCCGAGTACAGTAAAAGCAGCCGTATAAGTCAGAGCTGACTTTTTATAACTCCGGGCTTTGTAATACTCCTGCGCTTTTGAATTAGCAAATCGTATTTATTTGTTTGAGGCTGAGTTTGGACTATTTCCTTGTTAAACGCTACTGCGGATAACCACATCGTACCAATCAAAACATTCGCTTGCCTGGACTTATCGATTTACAACTTGATCTCGTTTGATGATGCAGGAATCTAAGAAATTTGCGTAAATCATATAATTTTAACTAAAAAGCTACCTTATCATGTTAAGTAAGCTGTCTCATTTAGATGTCTCGATATGGCTTACAATCTAACTGCAAGTTGCGCCCGAACTGGTAGCCGATGTGCGTGCTTCCCAGAAAAACACAGGCAGACTAGTTAAATGAATGAGTTTTTTTGCTTATTTACTAGTCGAGCCATTTGTAAACTCGGCTCATTGCACGATAACAAGCACACATGAAACGCTTTCTTCTGGTTTATTTACTTCTGGCAGTACGGGTAGCTTTTGCTCAAACAGCCGTTGATGTTGACAAAGAATTTGCCTTTGCAGCGAAGCAATATGCATTAATGCTGAAAAGCCATCCTGATACGACCCGATTTCCACAGTCAACCAAGCCCGATGGCTCTCCTGATGACCGGAAATCTGATTGGTGGTGCAGTGGTTTTTTTGGTGGCTCACTCTGGCACATCTACGAACGGACCAACGATCCGATGTGGAAAGAAGCGGCTAACAAATGGACTATGGCTGTGGCAAAAGAACAATACAATACGGGTACGCATGACCTGGGCTTTATGCTATACTGCCCGTTTGGCAACGGCTATCGGCTTACCAAAAATGAGGCTTACCCTCCCATTTTGCTGACCGGTGCCAAGTCATTATCGACCCGCTTTGACCCTAAAGTGGGTGTGATCAAATCCTGGAACAAATTTCAGACGTACGATTATCCGGTTATCATTGATAACATGATGAATCTTGAATTTCTTTTCTGGGCCGCCAAACGATCAGGAAATAAGGAATTTTACAACCTCTCGGTCACTCATGCCGATAACACCATAAAAAACCACTACCGACCCGACTACAGTAGTTATCACGTGATCTGTTACAATCCCGATGGAACGGTGGCCGCCAAGAAAACGGCGCAGGGCTATGCCGATAACTCAGCTTGGGCCAGAGGTCAGGCGTGGGGATTGTATGGTTTTACGGTCATGTATCGGGAAACGAAAGACAAGAAATATTTGGAGCAGGCCCGTCATATTGCCGACTTCTATTTGAATCACCCTAATCTCCCCGCCGACAAGGTCCCATACTGGGATTTCAATGCCCCTAACATTCCAAATGAAGAGCGTGATGCCTCTGCTGCCGCCATTACCTCAGCCGCTCTGCTCGAACTCTGCACGTATGGCGGTCCATCGGCCAAAACATATTACCAGGCAGCGGTAAAAATGCTGGAAAGCCTGTCAAGCCCGGCTTACAAGGCCAATCTGGGCGAAAACAACAACTTTATTTTGAAACATAGTGTAGGACATAAACCGGCCAAAAGTGAGGTAGATACGCCCATTGTCTATGCGGATTACTATTACCTGGAGGCTCTCCTGCGTTACGATGCGCTGCGGAAAAAGAATACATTCCGTTCGTAAGACCAAGTGCTAAAAAAGAGGGGCTGATCGTGCGATCAGCCCCTCTTTTTTAGCACTTATTACCCACTAATTTTTACGAGTCGACTGAATGGTAATGATGGTTGGTGCCGATTGGTAAAAATCATACAACGAAAGCCCAAGCAACTCGTGACTGATGGCACTCAAATGGGAATGATCATTTAACAGAAAATATTCTTCTCTTGGCCGGATAATCGAGTCTGTATCGAAAACGCTTACCAGACGCTTATCAGCTTCCTGCAACGCGACCGCACGACCGCGTCGCTGCAGCCAGCGCCTGACCCGATCCTGACTGGTTAGTGGGGTTACTAACAGCACATTGTGCCGATAAGGTCGGAGTTGATTCAGCAGGACTGAAATAGCCATACGCTCCCGAAAAGGCCATACAAGCGAAAGCAGTGCTGTTCCTACCGATTTCAGCCGGTAATTAAAACTTGACTGACCGGTTATTTTTAACTCGGCACAGACCGCAGGAACATAGGCAACCGTTGCAGGAGCCAGTTGAGAATCAGGAACCTGTACTAATGTGTGGTCCAACTGAAGTATAATAAGATCATACTGGTTCAACGGCAATCGTGCCAGTGTAGCTATCGTCTGCGACATGGAAAGGTGGGCATACGCGTCCACAGATACTGCCCGTCCGGTACGACTGATCTGGCGGATAAAGTGACCCACATAACTAAGTTTCCCGGCGGACAGTCCATAACCGTAGGTATGTTCGTCGCCAATCACTAACACGTTCATTAGCAAGCAATAAATGGGGCGAGTAAACCCATTTGTTACCTATACGTTATCTCATACGTAAGCGTTGCTTACAACCAAAAAAAGATAAATACTTATTCTTCTGATGCAACGTTATACGTTGCTGTTGCGTAGTATTTAAGTAGTCTGGAGTGTTTACATAAATCCGACCGAATTTTGTTTTTCCGCAAATCGTCTCCGTTCGCCGACAATGACCTTCTAAGTGTCATTCGGGCTTGCCGCGCCAACGACCCGCGCGCGCAACGAACGCTATTCAAACAATTTTTTGGGTATGCCAAAAGCATTTGTCTGCGCTACAGCTCAAGTGTTGAAGAAGCGGAAGATGTGCTGAACGAAGGGTTTTTAAAAGCATTTCAACATTTAGATAGTTATGACGAAACACTACCTTTTAAAGCTTGGCTGCGAACAATTCTAGTCAATACAGCCATTAGTCATTACCGAAAGAATCATCGATTTGAGCAACACGCTTCCCTGGAAACGGGTGAGCAAGTGGCCTTTGATGTGGACATAGTCGACCAGATGGCCGCCGAAGATATTTTGGCCCTAGTTCAGCAGTTAACCCCAACGTATCGCACTGTGTTCATGATGCACGTTGTGGACGGCTACAGCCTCCACGAGATAGCAGGCATACTTAACCATAATGAAGCCACGGTACGGTCCAATTTTGCCCGTGCCCGGCAGAAACTGCAAGTCTTGCTCAAAGAGGCCCAATATTTTAAATCAGGCTCGACAGCCTCAATTCCGTATCATGAAAACTGACCGATTTTCCGATATTATCCGGCGAAAACTGGAAAGTATTCGGCCGGAATTTTCCGAAAAAGACTGGACCCGGATGCAGGCTTCTCTGCAAACCGGGATGCCTCAACCGGCCACCTCAACCCCAGGGCAGCCCTTTGGCAAATCAATGTGGACGGCCAGACCCTGGTTGATGGCAGCTGCTACAGTAAGTGCTGTAGTAATGGTAACATTTGGGTTTTGGCAACAACGCGAGATTAATCAGTTGCGGGCAACAATAAGCCAATTAAAAAAGCCAGTACCTAGCCAAGCAGCAAAAGGCCAGTCCGGCACCTCAACTCCGGAAATAAATACAATAATTCTGAAACAGCCCGCCGAAAACGCGGTGGCTCTAGACTCTGAAACAACATCACGGGCGTCGGGCAGTCACCTAACCATAATCCATCAACAGCCACGTGATACGGTGTATATAACCCGATACGTTACTGTGCCGTCAAAATCACAGGTAGTACCGCCAGACGAAAATCGGTACGCTGATCGTCCGGAGAAATCATTCGAACCGCGAGAAGAACGCTATGCAGCAGCTAACCGAGGTCAAAAGTCAGTGGATCAACCCAATCAATCGGATAATTTAACCAATAACCCGAACACAGATGCGTATGGTGAATCGTCTACTCCTTCTATAGCAAGTGAAAAATTCAACAGTACAACACCAAAAGAGGCTAAAACACCTAATAGCTCCCTTCGTGGCCGGAACCGAGCTGGTCAATATTCTAATAATCTCGAAACCGGTTTAACCGCTGCGTTTTCAGTCGGTTCGACCTCCGGAAAACGCAACAAGACCAAAGGTTTGGCGAAGGGATCAATACCAACCCAAACTGATTACGCTCCTGAATCAGGTAAATCAATTCTATCTGAGTCAGACAAGGCTTTAGCTTCCACTGCCATTGAAAGCATCAGCAGTTTACCGCTGTCATTAGGAAAGACCAACTGGAGCAGGATGTTGACTCAGCGGGCAAAGCGTATGCGCCCGGCACGCACAACGGTTGTGGTTGGCGTAGAACCAACTCAGGCACCGGAAAGCCAGCGTGTAAATCGACCAGGATTACAGTTTAGGGCTGGTATTGGTGGTGAAGTTGCCTCCAAATTAACGAGTGCCGGGGTGTTTACCGAAGCCCTCCTGGGCAAACACTGGGTAGTGAGTGCCGGACTGAGCCG
The DNA here is from genome assembly GCF_026391055.1 of Spirosoma sp. Taxonomy (GTDB): domain Bacteria; phylum Bacteroidota; class Bacteroidia; order Cytophagales; family Spirosomataceae; genus Spirosoma. Next base: position 122,413 of record NZ_JAPLET010000026.1, read on the forward strand.
GGCAACCTATTCGGGAGATAAATTTATCAGTGATTTTGATTTTGACATTCGTATGCGCCGGAATTTTCGGAAGGAGTTTGCCCATGGAATTGATCCCCGGCGGGACATTTTTAATATAGATACCCGTACAAGCCGCATAGTAATGCCTGTTTCTGTTGGCTACCGGGTAGCACTCAGCAAGACGCTGTCATTCGTACCAGCAGTAGGTACTTATTTGACTATATCAAGTACTGAGAACGCAACTTATCTTTGCCCCGTGCCCATTCCCCAACGCGGCTTTGAGCAACTCAGTGTCAGCGATAAACGAACTGTGCCCTTACTAAATAATATGATCTTAAGCGCTGGTATTGAATGGCAAAGCAGGCATTGGGTATTACAGGGAAGCCCCGTATTAACCATACCAATTGAGGCAGATGCGCAACCTTTCCAGCCTGGCCAAAACTGGCAGTCATCAGCACTACTGGGCCTGCGGGCACGTCTTCTGTATCAATTCTAAAGTGAGTTACCCAGAAATTTCATAAAAGGGTCTGCCCGACATACTCAGCTAGGTATGTCGGGCAGACCCTTTTATATGGAAGCCGATGCCCCAGCTACAACCTGTAGTATTAGATTAAACTAGTTTTGGCACTCCGGTCAAAGACCGGATAACGCTACGACATAGTCACAGACCAATGTCGGTCAGTTAGCTAGAGCCATTCACCCTTACGTTATTTATTGGCAGTTACACGCCAGATGCGGCCACCAGCATCATCGGCTACCAGCATGGAGCCATCGGGCAGTACGGCTACACCAACTGGTCGGCCGTAGGCATCTTTGTCCTTGCCGGTCAAAAAGCCGGTTAGAAAATCCTCGGGTTTGCCCGGCTTATCATCCTGAAACGGCACAAATACAACTTTATATCCTGAAAACGATGATCGGTTCCAGGAACCATGCTGACCAACAAAGGCACCGTTTCGATATTTCTCCGGGAAAGCCGTTTTGTCATAAAAAGCCAGCCCAAGTGAAGCCGTGTGTGCGCCTAGCGGAACATCCGGGACAACGGCTTTTTTTACCAGATCGGGGCGTTCTCCTTTTCGGCGGGGGTCTTCGTTCTGACCGAAGTAGGCATATGGCCAGCCATAGAAAGCGCCTTCTTTCACACTGGTTAGGTAATCAGGAACGAGTTCGTCGCCCAGTTCGTCGCGTTCGTTAACGGCGGTGTAAAGCGTTTTGGTGGCAGGTTGCCAGCCCATGCCTACCGGATTCCGCAGGCCACTAGCATATACACGCTCACCACTGCCATCGGGATTGATTTCGAGGATATTAGCCCGACGCACTTCGTTTTCGATGCCGTGCTCGGCAACATTACTTCCAGAACCTACCGAAACAAATATTTTCTTTCCATCGGGGTCCGCCAGCAAATTACGGGTCCAGTGGTTGTTGTAACCACCGGCAGGTAAGCTCAGAATTTTCTTGCCGGGGGTGGTTATTTTCGTCTGGCCGGGGGTATAGTCATACATCATCAGCCCATCGGTGTTGGCTGCATAAAAATGATTATTCAGCACCAACATACCAAACGGCTGGTTCAGGCCCGTCAGAAACGGTTCTTTCACATCCGGCTTGCCATCCTTATTCGTATCGCGAAGCAGCGTGATCCGATTGGCACTGGCTTCCGTGCGCTCAGAGTTACTCTTCCCCGTTACGGCATTCACCACTTTTGTCTTAATACCCTTTCGTTCGGTGTTGGCTTCGGCGACAAACACATCGCCATTTGGCCCGACGTAAATCCAGCGGGGACTGGCTAAATCACGGGCATACTCGGTTACTGTAAAACCCGCCGGTGCTTGGGGCGTTTTGCCTTCCGGCCAGCCAACGACATTGCTGAACTTCTGGCTTGATTCGGTAGCGTAAGGAGCTGGCAGCGTAAGTGTGGTATCGGCGGTAGCTACCGTTTCGCCGGTTTGATTGGTTTCTTTTTTCTGGTTACACGCCAGCATGGAAACCGACAGCGCAGCGGCTGACAGTAATATTTTCGTTCTTTTCATCGTTGAGTTGAGTCGATTGAATTATCTCTTACTCAACTCCCTGAGCAATCGTTTGGTTATGGATTGTCTCTTTTAGCTGTCAACTCGGTACCCTGAACCGACATCGTCAGACTTGTGACGGCTTTGGTAGCGGTATCCCAGGCGAAGGTGATGATAGAGCCGTAGGAACTGGTCGATTGATAGGTATTGGCCTTAGCTTGCTTCACTAACTTGTTTTTGCCGTAGGTATCCGCTTCACCAAACAACTCACCCTTCTCAGCCGTGACCGTAAATTTCTGGATCGGGCTGCCACTGGCAAAAGTGTATGAGCCCACGTAAGCTTTCAGTTTCGATGTATCGGCCGGGGCCGTCTGCGCATTTGCGGATATAGAAATAACCAATAAACAAACGGACAGGATAAAGTTAAATACGTATTTCATAAGGGTTTATCGTTAAGCGTTATGACTAATGAAGCCAGACAAAGCTCCCGGATTGCTTACAAGGTACGCGAAAATCTGGCATAGGGAATTGGCCCTTTATAAAATACTTCACTAACGGCCTCCATACCAAAACGACGATAAAAATCAGCGGTATCCAGCCGGGCATCGCACCAGATTGTCTGGGCTCCTAATTGTCTGGCTTCATCCATGACATGATTGAGCAGACGCGTTCCGATACCCTGCCGCTGGCGATCGGGCCGGGCGGCAAATTTCCGAAAACGGCTTTCTTGGCCCTTGACAAACAACGAAATAACGGCCACCAGCTCGCCTTCCTGAAACGCGCCAATATGGTGGCCTTCGGCATCATTCTCGACTTTCACATAGTCGAAGGGCTTATCGGGCCACAGAACCGAATGGCGGAGAGGGTACGTTTCCTCAGCAGAAATGGGTTGTATATAAACCATATCAAAAGGGCAGTTTTCCTAAGTCTACGTTGCCACCGGTTAAAATAATACCGATTTTTTGCCCAGCGAACTTGTCTTTGTGTTTCAGCACAGCAGCCAGCGGAACCGCGCAGGAAGGCTCGATAATGATTTTCATTCGCTCCCAGATTAGCCGCATGGCCGCAACTATTTCTGGATCAGACACCGTCAGAATATCCGTGACGTGCGCCCTGATAATGGCTAACGTTCGTTCGCTGAGGCTGGTCATGAGCCCGTCAGCAATGGTATTGATGTAAGGCGCTCTCTCGACCTGTCCGCTCTTAAAAGACAGGATCGCATCGGCGGCTCCCTCCGGTTCTCCGGCAATCACGCGAGTCGACGGCGACAAGTAATGCGTTGATAGGGCAGTACCACTCAACAACCCTCCCCCACCCACAGGCGCCAGAATGACATCGAAAGGCTGGTCACCTCCGATATCTTCAATAAGCTCTTTGGCAGCGGTAGCCTGTCCAGCAATAACTCGATCATCATCGAAAGGGTGAACGAGTACCGCACCGGTTCGTGCCATCACTTCCCGAACGCCAGCCTCGCGGGCGTCCAGCGTTGGTTCGCATTCGATCACATTGGCACCATATCCCAGCACGGCCTCTTTTTTCACCTGCGGGGCCGTGCGCGGCATTACTATGTAAGCGGGCACGCCTACCTGCCGGGCCGCAAAGGCGACAGCCTGCGCGTGGTTGCCCGACGAGTGTGTGGTAATGGCAGACCCCTCTTTATTCTGAGCGACCTGCAACACGGCATTAAGGCCACCTCGTGCTTTGAATGCGCCTATTTTCTGAAAGTTCTCACATTTAAAAAACAGCTCGGCTCCAGCCCGTTCGTTAATGGTTTGATTGGTAAGCACTGCCGTGCGGTGAATAAATGGCCGGATGCGGTCATGCGCTTCCTGAATGGTTTCGAGTGTGATCATAAAGGTTCAAACAGCTAGAAGCTGTTTGCATATATGGAGCTATACTACAAAAAAACAGGCAGAGGCTATCTGAATCTTTAAGCTGTTTGACACAAAGTACGGAAGAAAACAATTTCGTATGGGCTAAACTCTTACCCCATCAGCCAATCAAATGAGTAATTTACCGCTGTTTTATTTCTTTGTCCGGTAAGCAACCAACTGCTTACTCAAAACCTATGTCTCGTAAACCCGTTTCGTTATGACCTCCGACCGTCGTTCGTTTTTGAAACAAGCTGCTGGCTCATTAGCGGCTATGGCTATAGTGCCAACTGCTTTCGCCGAAGCTCCCGCGAAGAAGATGTTCTTCGATATTTCATTGGCCGAGTGGTCGCTCCATAAAGCACTGTTCGCTAAAAAAATCACCAATTTAGACTTCCCCGGCATCGCCCGCAAAGAGTTCGATATCAGCATTGTTGAGTATGTAAACCAGTTCTTCAAAGATAAAGCGCAGGACAAAACCTACCTCAACGACCTGCTGGCCCGATGCAAGGACAACGGCATTACCAATAACCTCATCATGATCGATGGCGAAGGCAATCTGGGTGCCTCGGACGCAGCTGAGCGGACAAAAGCAGTCGAAAATCACCACAAATGGGTCGAATGCGCTAAATACCTGGGCTGCAAGACTATTCGGGTCAATGCCGCCGGACAGGGTACCGCCGAAGAAGTAGCTAAAGCTGCCGTTGATGGCCTGAGTAAGCTGGGAGAATTTGCCAAAACGATGAATATCAACGTCATCGTCGAGAATCACGGCGGCTATTCGTCCAATGGCCAGTGGCTGTCGGGTGTGATGAAGCAGGTCGGGATGAAGAACGTGGGTACGTTGCCTGATTTCGGCAACTTCTGTATCAAGCGGGGCGACAACCACACTTGCGCTGAAGAATATGACCGTTACAAAGGCACGGCTGAACTAATGCCGTTTGCCAAAGGCGCTTCGGCTAAGTTCTATGACTTCGACACCAATGGCAATTGTGTTGAAACCGACTACAACCGGATTCTCAAGATTGTGAAAGACAGCAAGTTCAAAGGTATTATTGGTATCGAATATGAAGGCGATAAGATGGATGAATACGCTGGTATCCGGCAGGCAAAAGCTGTGCTGGAGCGTGTGGGTCCAATAGCTTAAAAGTCTATAATGTCAATTTTATGGCCTGTCTATGCACGAACATGCGTACTCAGGCCACTTTTTTAACCTTCCTGTTGTTCTCTTAAAACCTATACTTACGTCAGGTTTCGATTCATTCAAACGTATGTCAACCACGCAACAATCTGTTACCCTCAGCTTTATTGGCAATGAGCCCGTTACCGGCGACGGTAACTTTTTCAAAGCTTTCGCGCCCTCCCTTCACGAGAATCTTGCCGATGACTTCGCAAATGTATCCGCAGAACAGGCAAATTTGGCCATCGACAAAGCGGCCGAAGCTTTTCCGATTTATGCTAAGCTAAGTGGGGCGCAACGGGCCGATTTTTTAGACGCTATTGCCGCCGAAATAGAAGCCATTGGCGATGAACTTATTGAGCGGGCCGTGCTGGAGAGCGGGTTGCCTACGGGTCGGATTTCGGGCGAGCGAGGCCGCACGACGGGTCAGTTACGACTATTCGCCAATGTACTTCGTGAAGGTTCGTGGGTGGATGCCCGTATTAACCCGGCCCTCCCCGACAGACAGCCTCTACCTCGCCCCGACTTGCGCCGGATGCTGGTGCCCTTGGGACCAGTCGTCGTTTTTGGCGCCAGTAATTTTCCACTTGCCTTCTCGGTAGCTGGTGGCGATACGGCATCGGCCCTGGCCGCCGGTTGTCCGGTTGTTGTAAAAGCGCACCCCTCACATCCAGGCACATCGTCTTTGGTAGGTCAAGCTATTATAACAGCCGCTCAGAAATCCGGAATGCCCGATGGCGTTTTTTCGCTGCTCCATGCCGACATTGAGGTAGCTCAGCAACTGGTAGCGCATCCGGCCGTGAAAGCAGTTGGTTTTACGGGCTCAAGAGCTGGTGGGCTGGCGTTGTTGCGTGTAGCTCAGGGCCGCCCCGAGCCTATTCCCGTTTATGCCGAAATGAGTGCAGTCAATCCGTTTGTTGTTTTACCGGGTGCGATCAGCCAAGAGACAGGATCAAATTCTGCGGCAACAGTAGCCGCCGGTCTGGCGGGTTCAGTTACGCTGGGTGTGGGCCAGTTCTGCACCAATCCAGGCTTGGTTTTCTTACTCGATTCGCCTAAAACACAGGATTTCCTGGATACATTAGCGGAGAAGATCCGTACTTCGGCACCGGCAACGATGTTGAATGCGGGCATTTGTCAGGCGTATCAGAAGGGTGTTCAGCAGAACAGGATCATTCCGGGCGTTCACGTCCTGGCCGAAGCCGACGTCGATGCTGAAAGCAACCAGACGCAGGGACGCCCAACGATACTGAGCACCACGGCACCTATCTTCCTGAGCAGCCCAGCACTAAGCGAAGAGGTGTTTGGACCGACATCATTGGTTGTGGTGTGCGAAACCGAAGCTGAACTGGAAGAATGCCTGACAACACTAGAAGGTCAGCTTACCGCAACCATTTACGCTACACCGGCCGAACTGTCATTCTCGTCTGTCGACTGGGTTTCTTTACTGCAGGCAAAGGCTGGACGGGTATTATTTGGCGGGTACCCGACGGGTGTCGAAGTATCGGAAGCCATGACACATGGTGGGCCATTTCCTGCTACGAGCGATAGCCGGTCGACGTCGGTCGGAACAGCCGCTATTCTTCGATTTGTTCGGCCCGTAACGTATCAGAGCTTTCCCGACGAGTTGTTACCCCCCGCTTTACAAAATGCTAATCCGCTGGACATCTGGCGGAATGTGGATGGAAAGATTATGAAATAATAAAAAGCAAGCTAAAAAAAGCGGTGCCACGATTCAAAACCGTGGCACCGCTTTTTTTAGCTTGCTTTTTATTTCAGACTTCCCATACCGCCATCAATACCGATAACCTGGCCGGTTATCCAGCTTGCCTGATCGGTGAGCAGGTAGGCGGCCATGCCGGCAATATCCTCAGGCGTACCGTACCGATTGAGCGGATGCCGTTTATTGGCAGCCTCCCGTTTGGTGTCATCCCCCAGCAGGAAACCCGCTAAAGGCGTATCGGTTAGAGAAGGAGCCAGCACATTCACCCGGACGTTGAACGGTGCCAATTCAGCCGCCAGCGATTTACCAAGCCCCTCAACAGCCGATTTAGCTACCGATACGGACGAGTGCATACCCATCCCTAACTTGGCCGCAACCGTGCTGAAGAGAATAATACTGGCTGATTTCGACTTTTTGATAACGGCATAGCTGGCATGAATAGCACTCACCGCGCCGAGCACGTTCAGTTCGAAATCACGACGGTAATCATCCAGGGTAAGCCGTTGGAACGGTTTGAGGTTAATGGTGCCGGGGCAATATACCAGACCATGGAGCGTGTCGGGAAGTTGATTCAGCGCATCGACAGCGGGGGTCTGGGTAATGTCCCACACCATGTGCGTAGACTGAATACCTTCGGGCTGAGTTCGACCGGCGGTAAAAAGTGTAGCTCCCTGATCCTGTAGTTGCAGCGCCAGCGCATGGCCTATTCCCGAACTCGCTCCAATAATTAGAATATTTTTACCCTGCATAATGGTTGTTGATGAAGTGTAATTGACGTGTACTGCTCCCAGTAAACAGACGTTAGTCCGTCTACAAGGCTTACCCTGAATTCCTACTTAAATTAAATGCTCACACTGGGTTGCGTCACGAACCGCAGAAGTTCCTGCTTGGTGGCTTCCTCAGAAAACTTACCACCATACGAAGATGTAATGGTGGAGCTGTTCACATCATGAATACCCCGTGTAGATACACACAGGTGCTTGGCGTCAATGATCACCGCTACATCTTCTGTTTCCAGAACACGCTTCAGTTCTTCGGCGATCTGCACCGTTAAACGCTCCTGCACCTGAGGCCGCTTGCAGAAATACTCAACAATTCGATTCAGTTTCGATAAGCCAATTACCTTTCCACTAGAGATATAGGCGACATGTGCTTTTCCCAGAATGGGCACAAAATGGTGCTCACAGTAGGTCTGAACCGTAATGTCTTTCTCCACCAGCATTTCGTTGTACCGAAACTTGTTCTCGAATAAGGTGGCTTTTGGCTTATTAGCGGGATTTAGTCCACTAAACACCTCGTTAACATACATTTTAGCCACGCGACGGGGTGAACCTTTCAGACTATCGTCGGTCAGATCAAGTCCCATAATGGTCATTATCTCCCGAAAATGTTCTTCGATGAGGTCAATCTTCAAGGCATCGTCAAGGACAAAGGCATCAGGACGCATCGGTGTATCAATGGAGGTTGCTCCATGCGCATCACCGATTTCATCCACTAATTCGTCGGCATAATCTCCGTCAAGGGCGTATCCATTTACAGGACTACCATTTACGGATTGCCCAGTCAACGGAGTACCATTAGACGGGGTATTCGACGAAGTTCCGTTCAGTTTCATACAGTCTGATTTTAAGGTCTAAGCCCTCGCTTAGCTGATTGCGTAAAATGTTATAGATAACGATGGCAATGTTTTCGGCCGATGGATTCAGGTCGGCAAATTCTTCCGTATCGAGGTTCAAATTCTTATGGTCGAACCGATCCGTAACGTGTTCTTTGATCAGATCGCCGAGCAGTTTCATGTCGATCACATAGCCCGTTTCATCATCAACAGGGCCGGTAACCTGCACAATCAACTCATAGTTGTGCCCGTGGTAGTTGGGATTGTTGCATTTGCCATAAACCCGCGTGTTTTTCTCATCCGACCAATTGGGGTTGTTCAGGCGATGAGCCGCGTTGAAATGTTCCTTTCGAAACACCGCAACCCGTGGGGCACTGGCCCGAGAATTATCCATAAAAATGAATCGAGTTAAAGTTCGATCAACCTGTCGTTACAAAGTTTGTGTACAACACAGGCAGACAGCCGAGCGGGTAGCCAGTACGCTCTTTCGTATGCGATTGATACCTGATAAACCGACGAATCTTTTATTTTGTTCAACGTTTCCCAATAAATATTAAACAAAATTTTCGTCACTCTAAATTAATAACATCCGCTCATCAGGTAATGTTCCCTCCCATGTACTCAGCCGGCAGACGCGGAACCAGACAGCATTAGTACCCGTTTTGACCCCATGAAACGCTTACGAAAGCCAATGATACTTACACTATTCATTATTACCGGATTGATTGCCAGCACCTTCCTGTTCATGCAGCAAAGCACCTTTGGCAGCAACCCGACCGCCAACCGCCTGGATCGAATTAACCGCTCACCTAATTATCGCAATGGCTCCTTTCAAAATCTGGAAAAGACCGAAGTCATGCGCGAAGATGCCTCTTACGTTGGTATGATGAGCGATTTCTTCAATAAAGCGAAAGACAATATCCCGCCCAAACCATTACCCTCTGTTCGCACTGACCTTAAAGCTCTTTCAGATTCCGTTCCCACCATCGTCTGGTTTGGCCACTCGTCTTATCTTATAAAATCAAAGGGAGTTACTATCCTGGTTGATCCAGTTTTTAGCGGAAATGCGTCGCCCGTTTCGTTTTTCGGCAAGGCGTTCCCGGGTTCCGATGTGTACAAAGTGGAGGACATGCCGGACATCGACATGCTGGTGCTTTCCCACGACCATTACGATCACCTGGACTACTTAACGATCAAGAAGCTTATCCCCCGAGTTAAAAAGTTTTATACGGCTCTTGGCGTAGGCGCTCACCTCGAACGCTGGGGGGCCTCACCCGACCAGATCGTTGAATTTGACTGGTGGGAAAGTCATCATGTTGCCACCGATATCGACATGACCGCAGTACCTGCCCGCCACTTCTCGGGACGCAGTCTTACACGCGGCAAAACGCTGTGGACCGCATTTGCGTTAAAGCTTCATGGTTATTCGCTGTATCTGGGTGGCGATTCGGGCTACGGCAAGCACTTCAAAGAAATCGGCGATAAATACGGCCCGTTCGATCTGGCTATCCTCGAATGCGGGCAGTACGGGAAAGACTGGCCTGCTATTCACATGTTTCCCGAGGAGGTAGTCACGGCCGCCCAGGACCTGCATGCCAAAACGGTTTTGCCCGTTCACTGGGCTAAATTCTCCCTTTCGGTTCACGGCTGGAAAGAGTCGGTCGAACGGTTTACCAAGCGGGCCGCCGAACAAAAACTGAACATTACCACCCCTCAGATTGGCGAGCCGTTGTCAGTAGGTGTTAACTACCCTAAATCAGTTTGGTGGAATTACTAAGGATGTGATGGCGCAAGACTGGGCAGATGGGTAAAATTTGCGCGACGTGTGTTTTTAGTACGAAACCTCGTTCTTTGGTTCGTAAACATCTCCTACGTAACATATCTCTATGCAGACACCTACCCGGCGCCAGTTTATTCGCACTGCTGCTCTTACAGGCGCAGCAACTTCGGTTGCAACGACTTCTGTTTTTCCAGCCATTCTAACGGGTGCCAAACCTGCCGACCCTAAAGTCAGGCTGGCATTTATTGGCGTTGGCTCACGAGGACGCAGCCACGTTGAACAAGCGCTGTACCGGGCCGATGTTGAAATAATCGCTATCTGCGATCCTGCCCCGGAAGCCATCAGCCGCACCACGGCCATGATCGAGAAAGCTGGCCGAAAAGCACCGGTAGCGTATAGTAAAGGTGATGAAGCGTTTAAGGACATGCTTAAGCGCGACGACATCGACGGCGTAGTGATTGCCACCCCCTGGGAGTGGCACGTTCCCATGGCCGTGGCGACGATGAATGCAGGTAAGTATGCCGGTGTAGAAGTATCGGCTACGGTGACGCTGAGGGAATCCTGGGATTTGGTCAACGCATTCGAGAAAACGGGTTCGCCCTGCATGATTCTGGAGAACGTTTGCTACCGGCGCGATGTACTGGCGGTGCTGAACATGATTCGGAAGGGTATGTTTGGCGAAATGACCTACGCACACTGCGGCTACCAGCACGACTTACGGAACATAAAGTTTAACGATGGCAAATCCATTGGTGGCGTTGGGGCCGAGTTCGGTGAAAAAGGCTATTCCGAAGCGCACTGGCGCACTCAGCATTCTGTCGACAGAAACGGCGACCTCTACCCAACCCACGGCCTCGGACCAGTAGCTCACTGGCTAGACATTAACCGGGGCAACCGTTTCACCCACCTGACCAGCACTGCTACAAAAAGCCGGGGGTTGCATAAGTATGTAGTCGACAAAGGTGGCCCAAACCACCCCAACGCTAAGGTTAATTTTAAACTCGGCGATGTTGTGACGACCGTTATTCAGTGCGCCAATGGGGAAAATATCGTGATTATCCACGATACAAACTCGCCCCGCCCGTACTCGCTTGGCTTCCGGGCGCAGGGCACCAACGGCATCTGGATGGACGACAACGACATGATTTATCTGGAAGGTGTTTCACCCAAGCCGCACAGTTGGGAACCCTTTGCAACCTATCAGGAAAAATACGACCACCCGCTCTGGAAACGTCACGCCCAAACCGCCGAAAATGCCGGTCACGGCGGGATTGACTTCTTTGTGCTTCGCGCCTTTATCGAATCCATCAAAGCCAAAGGGCCAGTCCCTATCGACGTGTACGACGCGGCCGTGTGGAGCGCCATCAGCCCCTTATCCGAACAAAGTATTGCCGGAGGCAGCAAACCTGTAGCCATCCCCGATTTCACCAAAGGAAAGTGGAAAACGAACAAGCCTATTTTTGGCTTGAATGACCTTTATTAGCTGTTGGTTGTTAGTTATTGGTTATTGAATTATGGCTTATAGTTACGAGAATAACTAAACGAATGCCATTAACTAACAACCAATAATTGTCGAGAATCCGAATTCTCTCTTTAATTTGTAAAAAATTTTAAAATCTTATTTCCTTTCACCTGCTCTTATCGAACGCATACGCCAATGACGCCTACCGCTCCGCCTAAAACTCAAAATTACACTGGCCCGTTGCTCATCATCGGTGCTCTTTTCTTCGTTTTTGGCTTCGTTACATGGGTCAACAGCGTGTTGATTGCTTTTTTCAAGCAGGCCTTCAATTTAAGTACGGTCGGCTCTAATCTGGTTGCCTTTGCCTTTTTCATTTCCTACACGCTGATGGCCATTCCCTCGTCCGCCTTGTTGAAACGGACAGGCTTCAAAAACGGCATGTCGATGGGACTACTGATCATGGCCGTCGGTACTATTATTTTCGTACCGGCTGCCAAAGCCGTTTCATACCCCCTGTTTCTGGTGGGTTTGTTCCTGATCGGTATTGGCCTGACAGTACTGCAAACAGCTTCGAACCCATACGCAACGATTTTGGGACCTCGCGAAAGTGCCGCCCAGCGGATTAGTTTCATGGGCGTTGCCAACAAGCTGGCGGGCATATGCAGCCAATTTATTTTTGGTGGACTGCTGCTCACAGGTGCCAACGCAGTTTCGGGAGCGGCCACGCTGGAAAAGGTAGTGACGCCGTACATGATCCTTACCGGTGTACTCATCGTGCTGGCGGTTCTAATCCGTTATTCGAATTTGCCTGAAGTGTCAGAAGAACAGGACGACGCCCCGGCTGAACTAACCGCGCGGACCAGCGTCGGCCAATTCCCGAATCTGGTATTGGGCGTGGCAGCCATCTTTTGCTATGTGGGTGCCGAGGTTATTGCCGGCGATACCATTATCAACTATGGCAAGGCTATGGGCTTCAGCAATGACGAAGCCAAATACTTTACGACTTACACTCTGTACGGACTGCTGGCCGGCTACATACTTGGCATCGTGGCAATTCCCAAATACATTTCGCAACAAATGGCACTGCGTGTTGGCTCCATTCTGGCCCTGATTTTAACCACGGGGGCTATCCTGACCGACGGATTCACGTCTATCTTGTGTGTCGCTTTATTGGGTTTTGCCATTTCGCCGATGTGGCCTGCCATATGGCCGCTGGCGCTGAACCGCCTGGGCAAGTTTACTAAAATTGGTTCGGCTTTGCTGATTATGGGGATATCGGGTGGTGCTTTACTACCCTTGCTGCATGGTTATTTGACCGATACCGTTAGCGCCAAAATGGCCTATGCTCTGTTATTGCCCCTATTTGGTTATATCCTGTACTACGCAGTGATTGGTCATAAGAAGGCAAACTGGTAAAACAATGATTCTTCAGTAAAATGCCCGATGTGGGAGGATATAAAGAACCTGGACATACAACCTTTAGCACCAATCTCGGCGATGGCTTAGTGGTTGTTCGCCATGTCCTGGCTCTGATTTGTGACCAATGTGGGGAGACAACAAAACAGCCCAGCAATTGGAAGGCATCGCACGAGAGGTACGTTAGAAAAAACATCAATTAGAAGTATTATCGCTTTGACTCCATCAGTTGATTCAAATCCCAAAAAGGTATCCACTCCCGGCCGTATCTGCCTTTTTGGCGAACATCAGGATTATTTAGGGTTGCCTGTTATTGCAGCAGCTATATCCCGACGTATTCAGGTAGCCGCTCATCGCGTAGATCAGCAAGGATTCCGGCTGAATTTGCCGGATATCAATGACACCGTTAACATTACATTCGACGGTCAGGAAGTTCCTTACCCACAAATCCGGGACTATTTCCGTTCGGCCGTAAATGTGCTGCTACGGGAGGGATTCACCTTTTCGAAAGGAATTGAAGGCGAGGTACACGGCAATATTCCCATTAACTCGGGTACTTCAAGCTCGTCGGCCCTGCTGGTTTCCTGGCTCGATATATTGACCCAATTATCTGATCAATCAACGCAGTTGCCTGCCGAACAGATAGCAGAGCTGGCTTATGTAGCCGAAGTACTAGAGTTTGGCGAGCCCGGCGGTATGATGGACCATTACTCCACGGCAGTTGGTAACGTCATTTACCTGGAGTCGCAGCCTAAAATCCGGCTGGAAAAGCTTACCCCGCCCCTGGGTACGTTTGTCCTGGGCGATTCGCAGGAGCCAAAAGATACGATTGGGATTCTGAAGCGGGTAAAGGTCGGCATGCTCGACATCATCCAGCGTTTAAAAATCATCAATCCGTCATTCACTCTCGAAACCTCAGACCTGACGGAGGTGTCAGAGTTCAAAGATTTTCTAACGAAAGATGAGTTTATTCTCCTAAAAGGCAACCTTTCGAACCGCGACATTCTGCGGGATGCGCTGTCGATGTTGCGGGCGTCGAACAACGCCCGGGAGACCTTCGATCACGTTCGGTTTGGCCAGATGTTGAACGACCACCAGGCCAATTTACGCGATGCGCAACGCATTTCGACGCCCAAAATAAACCGAATGATCGATGCGGCTCTTACAGCGGGTGCCCTGGGCGGTAAAATTAATGGTTCGGGTGGTGGCGGCTGTATGTTTGTCTACGCGCCACAAAAGTCTGAAGAAGTGGCCGAAGCCATTGAACGGGAAGGTGGTAAAGCATTTGTCATCAACGTTGCCGAAGGAACTACGATAACCAGCGAATAGGCAATAGCGTTGGTTAGATCACAACGAATGAATAGCTTAACAAAAACTAATGATTAAACCGCTGCCAGTTGTTGTTTAACAACGTCTATCCCACGGGTTATCTCAGCGTCGAAGTCGGTCCAGTTACATTCCAGTGACAAGCCTCCCCGGTACTTTATCTGTTTCAAGGCGCGGAAATAAGGCTTAAAATCGTCCCCTTTCACGCCCGGAGCCGTTCGACTTTGTTTTTCGGCCAGATGACAATGCACGATATATTGTCCGTATTTGACGATTTCTTCTGGCTTTTCATCTTCCCTGAGCATGTGGTAAATGTCGCACTGCAACCGAAACCAGGGATTATTGACCGCCTGAATAATATCCACGCCTTCGGACAAGCTATTGATAAAATTCGTTTCGCCCCGATTGAGCGGCTCTACGGCCAATGTAACTCCGTATTTTTCGGCAATGGGAGCCATTTTTTGACACAGGGTGATATGCTGGGCTTTAGCTTTATCCCTATCAAAGCCTTCTGGAATAAATCGGGAGCCGCCACTACCGAATACAATATTTTTAGAACCAAATTCCTTCGCCCGTCGAAGCGCCAGATCGGCCCGCTCCAAAATAGCTTCGTGGTGAATATCCGGCCCTACCGACTTCAGTTTTCCGGGAAAAAAGTAAATGTATGATCGAACAGGCACCTTTTCCTCTTTCAGCATCAACCGGTTTTTCTCAAATTGACTGTCTCCCTCGTCTGGTATCAGAAACCGACCCACACTTTCTTCAACAAAAGAATATCCTAATTGCTTCAGTAAATCGGCCTTATCGTAGGAGGTACAAACGCCTAATGGCAAGGATAACCCGGTAGAGGACGCCGTATGGCCAAGTGCATCAAAAGCGGTCAGGCCAGCCAATACACGAGTGGTACACTTAATAAAATTTCTTCTTGAAGCAGAAGTTCCCAGTTGCATACGAGCCAGTGAAGTACAACCTGCTAAAGGAAACAGTTTTCTTTAACTACTACGAAATTTATTTTACCGGTCTTTAGGCCTGCATAGTGTAAGTCGACAATTCACTCATCTTCCAACCGGCTATAGATACCTAAGATGTGTATGATAAAACAGCTCGGAAGAGGACTTTTCCGGGACACACGGTGAAACGGGCACATGCTTTCTCAACGAACATTAGCGGCTCGCTGAGCCGGAAACCAGGAAGTCAGAATGGTCATCACAATGGCTAACACGCCTGTCAGCAGAATATCGCCGGTGTCCAGGCGTACGGGATAGGAATCGACAATTGAACTTTCTGTACCCATGCGGATAAAGCCGTAACGTTCCTGCGCCAGGCAGATGCCAACTCCCAGTATCAGACCGGCAAAGGCCCCGGTCAAGGCAATGATGGCCCCTTCTGTCAGAAAAATCCGGCGTACCATAGGCCGGGTAGCACCCAATGCATACAAAATTCGGATATCCGCTTTTTTCTCGATGACCAGCATAGAAAGCGAGAAGAATATATTGATAGATGCGACAAGAATGATGAATCCGAGCGTCAGGGCGGTAAACAACTTTTCGACCCGTATCGCCCTGTACAGATCAACATTTAGGTCATCCCGACTTTGTACAATCAGCTTATCACCAACCGCATCCTGAAGCGCTTGTTTCACCTCGACTTCGTTGGTTCCGGGACGAAGCTGAATTTCGAGACTCGTCACTTCGTCGGGCTGATAGCCAAACAAGGTTTGTGCGGAGGCAATGGGGGCCAGTACAAAGTTGTCGTACTTCGACTCAATAAAAAACACGCCCGCAACCGTAAACGCTTCGCGGTTAAACGCATCGGGATTGAGCACACTAAACGACTGCCCGCTTTGTGGGTACAAGATTTCGAGGGGTGTCAGAATATCAATTGGGGATACGCTGAGGTCACTACGAACGCCATCCGCAACAATGGCATAGTTAACGCCCTGCCGCCGAAGCAGTAATTTTCCTTCCAGCAAAGCTGAGTCAAGCTGCTGACGCTGAAGATAATTATCATCGACACCCTTCAGCCGAACAACGGTCTGCGCATTGCCATAGCGAGCCAGTGCATTATCCTGAGCAACGGTCGTCAGCAGGTTTACGCCCGGTATCTGTTGCAGTCGTTTTTTCAGGGCGGTTGTTGCTAAAAATCGCTTTCCCTGTTTCGGCGCAATGGTCATATCAGCCTCAAACGTCCTGAAGATCTGCTTGTTTAACTCCTCCATCCCATTAAACACAGAAAGTACCACCACCAGCGCCATCGTACCAACACCCACACCAAGCATTGATAAAATAGACAGCCAGCTGATAAAACTGCGTTTTTTACGAGAGAGGAAGTAACGACGGGCAATCCAGGCGGGGAGATTCATAGATAGTAACTAGTGGAGTAAGTGAAGTGGTGAAGAAGTCATGAGCTGGCTTTTACCAACTTCACGACTTCACTCAATTCCTACCTACTCATCATCTTCATCTTCCGCCGGGGCGGGAGGAATATCGAGGCCGGAGAAAAGTTTATCCATCTTGTCGGCGTAATCGGCCGTATCGTCCAGAAAGAAATGTAATTCAGGAACAATGCGTAACTGATGGCGCACCCGGTCGCCCAGGTGTTGTCGAAGCACTTTACCTTTCTCCTGAATGGTCTCCAGCAACAACTGCTTATTTTTGGTAGCCAGAAAACTAAGGTATACCCGCGCAACGCTCAAATCGGGCGATATACGCACGCTGGTGACCGTGATAAAGGCCCCGTTAAATAAATGTGGCACGTCGCGCTGGAAGATTTCACTCAAATCTTTCTGGAGCTGCCGGGATACTTTCTGCTGTCGTTTCGATTCCATACTATCGGTACTTGGGTACTAAACTGAACGGTCCAACGTGCTGAATGGTTTACAGTCCGCAGGACCTCTGTACTGCAAATATCCGCCCATTTTTCCGTTCTGCCGAAATTGCCTTTAATTTTACCGTTGGCTATCGGTAGGGCAAGCTACTTTTCGTGCCGATCGGTCCCAGTATTTCCGAAAATTATTAACTGCTTTACTGCATTTTGCTAAGTTTTTTCAAATCGTATTTCCCGTATCAGTATGTCAGTCTGCTGGGCTTATTACTGCTCATTCGGCTGCCCTTATTATTACACCCCTTTCCGCTGCTGATTCCTGAGCTAAACTGGATGCTTGTTGGAGAGCAAATGAGCCAGGGAAATTTACTATATCGAGACATCTGGGATAGCATAAGTCCGCTTTCGGCACTGGTCTATTGGGGTATCAACAGCGTCTTCGGCCGGTCACCTCTGGTACTTCATGCAGCCGCCACACTGGTTTCCGTATTCCAGATCGTTTATTTCAACTACCTGACTAACAACCGGGACGTGTACCCGGACCGCTCGTTCTGGCCGGGGCTTATCTATATGTTATTCATGCATCTCTCCTTCGACTGCCTCACGCTTTCGCCGGTATTGATGTCAACGAGTTTTCTACTATTGGCCTTTGGTACACTGATCCGGCAAATGGAACGGCGGGGGGCTACCGACGAAGTGTTTGAAGTAGGGTTTTACATTGGCATTGCGGCCCTGTTTTATCTACCTTCGGCTCTGTTCATTTTGTGGGCCATTCTCTCACTGCTGTTCTATACGGGTGCTACTTTCCGGCAGTATTCCCTGTCCTTATTCGGCTTTTTATTTCCTTTTGCGGCCACGGTACTGTTCTATTATCTGAGCGATAGCCTCGATGATTTCAATAGAAACCTGCTGTCATCGGTATTTCGGGTCCGGCAGTACTCACTCTCTGACTTCAAATCGCTGATCGCTTCGCTATTTATTCCACTTGGGTTGGGAATATTAGGTTTTCTGAGCCTGTTCAACCGGTCAGGGCGCTACGTGAATTTCCAGCAACGGGTGCAGCAGATCATGGCAATCTGGTCTGTTTTTGCCTTTCTGACCATTGGTTTAATGCCTTTTTTGGCACCGATGGTCTTTCTAAGCTTTGTACCGCCAATGGCTTACTTTGCTTTTTTTTACTTTGAAAACATCCGAAAAGGCTGGCTGGCCGAAATCACATTTCTGATTGCGTTTTCGCTTATGCTTCTTCTGTTTTATCAGGGCTCACTGGGGCTGATTCCTGGTTCCAACCTGGGTCGTTTGAGCAGCTTACAAGTACAACCTTCCCCTTTACCCAACAACATTACAAACAAACGTGTGCTGATTATTGGCGAAGACCTGAGCGCTTATCGCCAAAATAAGTTAGCAACGCCCTATTTAAACTGGGATCTGGCGAAGTATGACCTTAAAAATCTGGACAATTACGAATCCGTTATCAATGTATTCGACCATTTTCGGCAAGATCCGCCCGACTATATCATTGACCGGGAAGATGTAGTGGAAAAGCTATTTCAACGCGCTCCGGCTCTATTTCTGCAGTACGAAAAAACGGCTACGCCCGGTGTATACAAGCGTAAATAAGGTACCATTTCCAACGTAAGGTTGCTGACGCTCCAAAAAAATCGTAAATCGTACTTCCCTAACTCGTACATCTCTATGGCTGCGTCCTTTACCAATAAGCGTACAAACCTGTATATCTTTTTGAGTGCGGTATTTCTGACAAATGCCCTAATTGCCGAAATTATCGGTGTCAAAATCTTTTCGGCCGAAACCTTACTTGGTACCAGCCCCGCCCAGATTCATCTCTTTGGTGATTTTATCCTTGACTTTAACCTTACCGCCGGGGCGGTCATCTGGCCTTTTGTGTTCATCACCTCCGATATTATCAATGAGTACTACGGAAAAGCGGGTGTTCGCCGGATTTCATTCCTGACGGCAGGCTTCGTTGCGTATAGTTTTCTGATCATCTATGCCGTTACATCGCTCCCACCGGCCCAATTCTGGCTGGATGTAAATGCGAAAGACAACGCTGGCAATGCCATCAATATAAACAACGCCTTTCAAATGATTTTCCGTCAGGGACTCGGTATCATTATTGGCTCACTTACCGCCTTTCTGATCGGGCAGATTCTAGATGTGTATGTGTTCCATTCGCTCCGCAAGATTACGGGCAGCCGACAGATTTGGCTCCGAGCTACCGGCTCAACGCTCGTTTCGCAACTGGTCGACTCATTTGTGGTGCTCGGCATTGCATTTTACGTGTTCGGAAACTGGTCACTCACCCAGGTGCTCGCGGTGGGCATTATCAACTACATATATAAGGCAACAACGGCCGTTATCCTGACGCCTTTGCTGTATGTAGCTCATTACTTCATTGACCGCTATCTGGGCAAAGAACACGCGGAGGAACTGGCCAACGAATCGGCTATGAGTTCGTTCATGTAGGCCTTAGTACCGCCCCCCGGGCTTCCGCCGGTTCAGGTTTGTTTCCTGGTCCATCAGCGGCAACTGATTCGGGCGTTGGGTAAGGCCCGTTGTATCGGTCAATGCGTTCAGAAAAGCGACAACGGCTTTTTGTTCCGCAGGAGTCAGGTTAAGGGGCGCTTCGGGCAACGTCTGCCCGTCGAGCGGTATTCCAATACCCCGGCCACCGCCCCGGTTGTAAAAGTCAACAACCTGTTCCAGTCTTTTATAGACCCCGTTATGCATGTACGGTGCCGTAAGCGCCACGTTGCGGACGGTTGGCGTTTTGAAGGCAAAGCGGTGGATATCTTTCTGATACGTTGCGAACCTCCCAACATCCGTATCGAGCCGGGCATTACGAGTTTTAGGGGAACGGGGAACGCCTATAATTTCGCTTTCCGTTTTTTCGTAGTGGGGTGGCACAAAGCCGTTAAAAATGGGGAAGAAATGGCAGGTTGCGCAGCGCGCTTTCCCCATAAAAAGATTAAATCCCCGCTTTTCCTCCTCCGATAACGCCACCGAATCGCCCCGTAGGTAGCGGTCCGGGCGGGCGTTTAGCCCGGTAAGGCTGCGGATGTACGCGGCCAGCGAATTCCGGACGGCTGGAGCGGTTAATCCGTTTGGGAAAGCCTCTGCAAACATTTTCCGGTATGCTGTACTTGTTGCTAACTTCGAAACGACCTCGTCTGGTGATGTTCGCATCTCATGCGCGTTACTCAACACATCATGTGCCTGATCTTCGAGGTAAAGCGCACGGGAGTCATAAAACTGGACATTTTGCAGACCGGCATTGATCAGTGTCGGAGCATTCCGGAGCACCTGCTTTCGACCCTTGAACGAACGGCTTCGAACTTGTCCGTCCGTAAAGGCCCGCTCTGGCTGGTGACATGATGCGCAACTACGAGCATTATTCCCGGATAACAGTGGGTCGAAAAACAAAAGCCGGCCCAGCGCGACTTTTTGGGGAGTGCTGACAAAATCACCAAAATTTATCAGGTGATCCGGCCGAAATGCCCCGATATCGGAAAGTGTCGCTACCGCTGGCGACAAAAATCGATTACGCGCCCCGGCAGGAATGTGCAGGCTCTGACGTGCTTGCGTTAAAGCCCGGCAGAGCGGATACAGCTGTTGCCGGATAAACGATACCCTATTAAACGCGTCGAAGTCTGTAACCCCTTCCAACGCCCGAATAGCCTCCTCCCACTGATCATCTAACTGAGCCGACATTGCGTTGGGCAGTTGACTGGCGTAAGGTCGAAAGGCGCTCTGTAGTGTCGCTAGGCTTACAGCGGCCTCCGCCAAACCCGTTCGCACTTCCGGGGCATCGTAGCCAGTAATGCCAAGGGCAATTATCCGGAAGAGTTGGTGCTGAATGGCGGTCAGTATATCGGCGTCGCTTAGCTTGCCTTCGGGAATACCTTGTTCGAGACGGGTTGAATAAGTCAGTAGAGTGGTCAGTTCGCGGGTGAGTTCGGCTTTGCGGGTGGGGCTGTAATCCGCAAACAGGTACGTTTCTACAACTTGCAGCCCCGATGGCAGAATGGGTGTCTGCCCCAACTCATTTCCCTCTACTTCTACCACCGGCGGACCGTTGACGTGACTCGCTAGAAACGGCTGGTAGTACTCCAGCAACCACTCGATTCGCTTGTACGCTAACCGACTGCGCCTGAAAGCGGCCTTCAGCGAATCGTCTGGCGCATTAGTTGCCACATAGGCAGTCAATTGTTCTATCTGCTGATGAAACCGGGTGTTATCAACCAAAAACTGACGATAAACGGCTGCTACGTCGCTGTTGAGCGCCTTCTGTTTAGGCAGAAACGCCACCAGAATCCCCGCAACAATGAACAAACGCAGTAGTCTAAACATAGTAAACGACCGTAGTATGCAGTTTAGAAGGCACTTAATTAATCGTTCTACGCCAGTTATCCAGCAACACGGCCGTAGCAATACCAACATTGAGTGATTCGGCATCGCCAAAGCGCGGGATTGTTACCCGCTGGGTAACAAACGTACCTACTTCCGGCCGGATACCGTTCGATTCATTACCCATCACCAGATAACCCGAAGCATCAAACCCGAGCGAGTGTACATCTTCACCATCCAGAAACGCCCCGTATACGGCACTGGTAGCCTGAGCCAGCACCTGAGTAATGTCGCCGTACCACCAGTTAACTCGGGTAAAGGAGCCTTTACTGGCCGAAATAACTTTGGGATTATACACATCTGCCGTGGTTTCGGAACACAAAATCTTGCGTACGCCGTACCAGTCGGCAATACGCAGAATGGTACCGAGGTTGCCAGGATCTCGAATATCATCTAAAATCAGGGCAATCTCATTGAGACCCGCCAATAGTGGACGGTTCTCTTTCGTTCTGACCACAGCAAGCGCAGCATTGTTACTTTCGAGGGTTCCGGCTCGCTCCAGTTCAGCCACTGATGTAATTTCGACAGGCGTTCGTTGGTGGTCTGTCAGGTGTGCGTTTTCTTTGTAGAATCCTTCGGTCGCTACAACCAGTTCCGTCTGGAAATCGGATTGTAGTACTTCCTGAACGCTTTTGGCTCCTTCAACCAGAAATGCGCCATGCTGCTGCCGGTATTTTTTCTGGTGCAGCGACTGAATATATTTAAGTTGATTTTTAGAAAGCATGAGAAATAGGTATGATACAGGCTGTAGGGTGTCTGATTGGTTTGCGGGCTATACATCATATACCATACATCATACATCCCGATTAAGCTTACTCTTTCTGGTTATTTCTTTATCGGGCTGCCTGAGTTCCAGCCAGCTGCGTAATAATGGATACATCCTCACGTCTCATGGTGTGCGGGGCAACAAGACGATTCCAGATGAGGACCTGATTAGCCTGGTTCCCCAAAAACCGAATCGGCGATTACTTGGACTACCCATCACAACCCAGTTGTGGCTGTATCAATGGGGAGCACGCCGATACAACCGCGAAGCAGCTATCCGGGAATTACAGGCCAAAACTAATGAATTTGAACAGCAAAGCCAGCTGATAGCTGATCAGCCCCGAGAGCTAAAAAAGCTCAACCGACGCTATGGCCGTCAATTAAAACGCCTTCGTCAGAAAGCCGAAGAGGGGAACTGGGTTATGCGTAATCTGGGTGAACCGCCCTCCTATTTTTCCGATAAAGATGCACAGGCCAACGCCGTTAAAATGCAAAAGTACCTTTCTGACAAAGGTTTTTTTAATGCAAAAACGGGCTACGAACTTGATACGTTGCGCCGTAGTCAGGTTAGGGTGAACTACCTCATTAATGAGAATGCGGGCTTTTACCTTCGCAATATCGTGTATGAAATTGCCGATCCGCGTGTCGACTCCATTGTTCGGCAATCATTCGACAAATCCCTGCTTCATACCGGCGACCGGTTCGACTTCAGTAACATGTCGGGAGAGAAAGTGCGTATCGAGACACTACTGCGTGATCAGGGTTACTACGCTTTCTCCCGTCAGTATATTCGGGCTACGGATGTCGACACCGTACGCCGGGGAAATGACCGACGTTTCTTTAACGGTCTCGAACCCGGCGATTCGCTACGGCGTAATGTTGATGTAGTTCTCCAGATTATAAACCCGCCGGGTTTATCGGCACACCCTATTTACCAGATTGGTGACGTTGAAGTACGTATAAGCCCCGATGAAACACAACCAGCCGCTGCCCGCGCGGCTCTGGATACCATCAGACGGGACGGCATTACTTATCTGCTGGGTGGCCGTGACATTTCGACCCGGCTTTTAAGTTCGAAAGTACTCCTGCGGCCGGGTCAACTGTATAATCAAACTAACTACCGCGACACCCAACGGCAACTGTTTCTGTTGAATCAGTTTAAGTTTGTCAACCTCAACTTTACCGATACCACCAACCGACGGCTGCGCACGCTCATTACGGCCACACCACTTGACAAGTACGAAGCCACGGCGGAAGGCGGTGTTACGGTTCTTTATCAGGGCCAGGGTGGTTATCCGGGTGGATTTGGCAGCCTGATTTTCCGGGTTCGCAATCTGTTTGGCGGTTTGGAAACCTTTGAAACGACCGTACGCTTTGGTATCGAGGCCCAGACAGGTTTTGTGACCAGTGCCAACAGCAACCGGTATGTATACGATTCGAAGGAGTTGGGCATCATCAGTTCCGTTACCTTCCCGCAGATTCTCTTTCCGGGACGGGCACGATTTGTTTTCAGTCGTGCCAATCCTCGTACGCAGGTCAGCTTGAGTTACAATAACACCCTGCGTCCTGACTTCCGGCGATCATTGCTACGCGCCACGATGGCCTACAACTGGCAACCCAGCCCGGTTAAGCAGTTCAGTTTTTTCATTGCGGACATTAACCTCATTAATGCCAATTTCGATACGGAGCTGGGGCCACTTTTTAAACAGCAATTAGACTCTTTGGGCAAACTAGGCAATACAATTGGGTTGAGTTTCAGACGTTCTTTCGCATCCGGCCTTAGCTTTGCGTATACCTACAATACCAATACTGTCGGGCAGAACAAGCGGGCTAATTTCCTGCGTACAGTCGTTGAATCAGGCGGGACAACACTTAACTTATTTAGAAACTATCAGTTGCGCGAGTTCTTCAAAACAACGGATTCAACTGGTTTACAGTACTATAAATACATACGCGTTAACGCCGACTTCAGGCATTACGTCCCACTTAATGCACATACCACACTGGCTTTCCGCCTAAATACCGGTTTGGTTTACAGTTACGGTTCTAACCGGACAGCTCCTTACGAAAAGTTATTCTTCGCTGGAGGCAGCAACAGCCTGCGCGCCTGGTTACCCCGCCGTTTAGGCCCCGGTGCCGACTACCCGCAGCCATCGGCATCCGACCCTACTCAACCGGCCATCAAGTCAGGAACGGATCAATTTTTATACACCTTCGAAAAACCGGGCGATATGCTCATTGAAGGTTCAGCGGAGTTACGGGGTCGCTTGTTCCGACTCGGCTTCGCCGATATCAATGGGGCCGCATTTATTGATTTCGGCAATGTATGGCGCTTGCCATACAGTAATGCCAATGCCAGAGGCATATTCAGATTCGATTCATTCGTCCCCCAAATCGCCGTTGGTACAGGCGTAGGGCTGCGCTTCGACTTCTCGTTCTTTATTATCCGCTTCGATGGAGGTATTAAAGTTTGGGACCCGGCCCGGCAGTATATAGACGGCGACAAAGGCCCGGTAGACAAGCGATTCCTGCTTCGCGAGTTTTCACTCGGCAAACTCTCCAGCGGCCCCAACCCTTTGATTATAAACTTCGGTATTGGTTACCCTTTTTAGTTAATGTTTAATCATTATTGGTTATTGAGTTATTCGTTAAGCGTAGAAGGTGTACTTATGCGCGAATACCCAGTAACAATCAACAATTAACCATCCTTAAGGTATTTTAACGCCGGAATCCTGCCAAAATGACAGCACTATCGGGGCTTTCTTTGTAATTTTGCAAAAAAAGTCGTCGGTCAATAGTCAATAGTCTCCTTCACAGGCTTTTTCACTATCGACCGGCGCCTATGGACTCTCTATTTATGACGCTCATACCTGAACTAACCATACTGCAACCTGACGATAAAGAGCACATCGACTTACCCCGTACGCTGGAAGATGAGTTAGCGGTTGGTAAGAAACGACTGTATATCGAAAGCTACGGTTGCCAGATGAACTTTGCCGACAGTGAGATCGTCGCAGCTGTGATGCGGAATGCCGGTTATGCCACTACCTCATCGGCCGACGAAGCTGATGTGATTTTTCTGAATACCTGCGCCATCCGCGACAATGCCGAACAGAAAGTCCGGCACCGGCTCAAGCACCTTACCGGTCTGAAACGCCAGAAACCTGAACTTCTGGTTGGGATGCTCGGCTGCATGGCCGAACGGTTGAAGACCAAACTGCTCGAAGAAGAAAAAGTGGTCGACATCGTAGCAGGGCCCGATGCCTACCGCGATATTCCGAAGTTGGTTGAAGAAGCCGAATCGGGCCAGAAGGCCGTTAACGTGTTCCTGTCCCGCGAAGAAACCTATGCCGACATTTCGCCAATACGGCTGAATTCGAACGGTGTTACAGCTTTTGTGTCCATTATGCGCGGCTGCGACAACATGTGCAGTTTCTGCGTAGTACCGTTTACTCGTGGCCGCGAACGCAGCCGTGACCCCTTTAGCATTGTTCGTGAAGCACAGGACCTCTTTGACCAGGGCTACCGTGAAGTGACCCTGCTCGGGCAAAATGTGGATAGTTATAAATGGGAAGGAGTCGTATTAGGAGCGAGGACGGGGCCGCCCGGCGGTGAGGAGCGAGGAGAAGAGGATGCGTCAGCAACTCCTCACCGCCGGGCGGCCCCGTCCTCGCTCCTCACTCCTAATACTAACATTACCACCTTCGCGCACCTGCTCGAAATGGTGGCTCAGATACATCCAGATCTTCGGGTGCGTTTTTCGACCTCGCACCCAAAAGATATTACGGACGACGTGCTGCATACCATGGCCCGGTACGACAACATCTGCAACTACATCCATTTGCCTGCGCAAAGCGGAAATAGCCGGGTATTGAAACTAATGAACCGGACCTACGACCGCCCCTGGTACATTGGTAAAATTGACCGCATCCGGGAAATTCTGGGAGAAGACTGCGGCATTTCGACCGATATGATTTCGGGATTCTGCACCGAAACCGAAGACGAACATCAGGATTCGTTATCGCTCATGGACTACGTGCATTACGACTACGCCTACATGTTCGCTTACTCTGAACGTCCAGGTACGCTGGCGGCAAAAAAATATGCGGACGACATTCCGGAAGATGTCAAGAAGCGTCGTCTGAACGAGATCATTGCCCGACAGCTAACACACTCGGCTGCACGCAACCAACGACATATTGGCCAGGTGCAGCGTGTATTGATCGAAGGAACGTCCAAACGATCCGACGACTTCCTTTGTGGTCGGAATGACCAGAACAAGATGGTCGTTTTTCCGAAAGGTAACCACCAGAAAGGCCAGTACGTCAATGTATTAGTGACGGAGTGTACGTCAGCAACGCTGCGGGGCGAGGTAGTTAATGCATAATGAAGAATGGGTAATGGATAATGAATAACGCTGTCAAGCTAGTTTTTTAGTATCCATTACCCATTACTCATTGTCCATTATTCATTAGAGGCAGTTATGAATCAACAGGAAATTCAAAGCGTTAAACAGCGCTTCGGCATAATCGGTAATGCGTCCGGCCTTAACTACGCCATTAACGTGGCCATGCAGGTATCGGCAACGGACCTCACCGTGCTCATTACGGGCGAAAGTGGAAGTGGTAAAGAATCGTTTTCAAAGATAATCCATAGCCTGAGCGCCCGTAAACATGGTCAGTTTATTGCCATCAACTGCGGAGCCATTCCAGAAGGTACCATCGACTCCGAACTGTTTGGTCATGAAAAGGGCTCATTTACCGGTGCAGTAGACTCCCGGAAAGGCTATTTCGAAACCACCAACGGGGGAACCATCTTTCTCGACGAAATCGGCGAAATGCCCTTGGGTACCCAGGCCCGACTCCTGCGTGTACTTGAAAATGGGGAATTTATCCGCGTAGGTTCATCCAAGACACAAAAGACGGATGTGCGGGTTGTGGCGGCCACAAACGTAAATCTGATGGAAGCGGTTGAGAAGGGCAAGTTTCGGGAAGACCTATATTACCGGCTCAATACGGTCCCTATCTTTGTCCCGCCCCTCCGCGAACGCGGCAACGACATCGAGCTGCTGTTTCGTAAGTTCACCACCGATTTCGCCGAACGTTACCGAATTAAACCGCTTCAGCTTACCGAAGGAGCCAAGCAGGTACTGATCAGTTACCCGTTTCCGGGTAATATTCGTCAGTTGAAGAATATCGCCGAGCAGGTGTCTATCCTTGAGTCGGAGCAGAACAAACCCATCGAAGCCGAGACGTTGTCAAAATACCTGCCTCAACCGCAGCAAAGTAACCGGACCTTAGCCTTGTTTCCACAGGCTAATGGAGGAAATGGTGCCGACAATTTCTCCGAACGAGATCTGCTTTATAAAGTTTTGTTCGACATGCGCCGGGATGTGAACGATCTGAAAAAGCTCGTTCGCGACGTCCTGATGGGCAACGAACAGGACAGCGATCATATCCTGCATACACATAAAGACCTGTTCGACTCCATTTCACCTGATGGTGACAACCGGCCGTTAACCGATACCAACATTACGCGTCTGCTACCGGCCGTTAATGGTACAATTCGAACGGATACCCCTCCGCCCCGAACGGCTGTGCCACCTTCCGAAACCTACGGCAGTCACCCGCCTGTACAGATTTTCGATGATGTTGACGGCGACATCAACGACTTAACCGAAGTGGAAGATGTTACGCACGAAACCGAAGAAGACGACTCGCTCTCGCTCGAACGCCAGGAGAAAGAAATGATATTAAAAGCCCTCCGGCGCAACAATAACAAACGGAAATACGCTGCTCAGGCACTCGGCATCTCGGAGCGCACGTTATACCGGAAAATCAAACAGTATGAAATTGATGAAGAATAATTTTCTAATGAATAATGGAAAATGGATAGTGAATAATCCTAAGGGGTGGATGTCGTTTTTGTTTTATACATTATTCATTCTCCATTGTACATTATTCCTTTCCTCCTGCGGAGTGTATTCATTCACGGGCACGACCCTTTCACCCGATATTAAAACGGTTACTGTAAATAATTTTGTGCTGGCTACAGCGGGCGGCCCGGCCAACCTGCCCCTGACGTTTAATGAAAAACTGAAAGAATATTACCAGCGGTATACCAGCTTAAAAGTTGTCCCGAACAACGGCGATATGGTACTGGAAGGTAATATTACGGGGTATGACCTGCTGGCCGTTGCTCCAACAGCTCAGGACCAGGCGGGCGTTAACCGACTACAGATCACTGTGTTGGCTCGGTTCTACAACAATAAAGACGAAAGCAAGAATTTCGAACAATCCTTTTCCTTTTATCAGGACTTCCCGCAGGGGCAAACATTAAGTCAAAATGAAAGCCGTCTGGTGCCGAAAATTTTGGACCAGATTGTACTAGATATATTTAATAAAACAGCGGCCGACTGGTAAAAAGTTACCATCCGCACGAATGATTTACGCAGTAATGAAGTACTTTCGCATGGTTGTTCTTCGGCAAAGTCTGCGAAAGCAACTCACCAATATAAACTGTAAATCGTAACTTAATTCGTGCTTCCACTCGACAAAGAAACATTTTCGTATTGGGTCACTCACCCCGATGACCTTGCCCCTACCGACTTCACTCAACTTCAGGAAAGTCTGGCCGTATATCCCTACTGCCAAACCTTGCATACATTGACCGCTAAGGCCGCGTCGATTCATCAACGGGGCCAAGCTGTATCTTATGTGCGGCTAGCAGCAGCGCACGCCTTAAGCCGTAATGCCCTCCGAAAGTTAATCGACAACGAATTTCAGTGGTCCGAAAACCTACTGACTAAGTTGAATGAACTGTCGGCCAAACATGTTCCAATTCCCGACGATTATCAGCAGGAAAGTTATGCACTTTTTAAATCGAGAGTGGGCCTGAGCAACGGCTTTCCTAAATTGGCGCTCTTACAACTACCCAGCCAGTACGACGGCTCTGCAGCTAAAGAACAAACAGAAACTCTTCCCACAATACCAACACCTGAAGACCCTACACTGGTCGAAGCAAATTTGAAAAATGACCTTGAACAGATTGCAGAAGCGGCACCCAGCCAACCCATTCTCTCTGCAGCTGATATTGAACGCCAACGTCAACTTGATCTGATTGACAGCTTTATAAAGAAAGAACCTCGCATATCGCCAGTACGTGTCAAGCCGGGCGAAGTGCTTGAACAGGAAGATTTGACGAAGCGTAACAAGCCTGTTGTGGGTAGCCTGGTGACAGAAAGTTTTGCCAAAATTCTTGAGAAGCAGGGTAAAATAGATAAGGCTGTCGAAATCTATAAGAAGCTGATGGTGAAAAACCCAGAAAAAAACGCGTACTTTGCGGCAAAAATCAGTGAATTAAAAAACGCAGCAGAGGGATCAACTGAGTCTTAACTAACTGCTGGCACCTATTTTGTATTTACTCTTAACTGTTTAACGCACCGGCGACCCGGTGACAACCGAATTCATGGTAACGGCAACTATTGTCATCATTTGTATCCTCACCGTTCTTCTGATTCTTATCGTACTTGTTCAGAACTCAAAAGGCGGAGGACTGGCCGGCGAATTTGGAGGCTTAGGCTCTAACCAACTCATGGGCGTAAAGAAAACCACCGATCTGCTCGAGCAGATCACGTGGGGTCTTGGCATCGGCGTTATGGTGCTGTCGATGGCATCGTACATCATGATCGATCGTAATCAGGCTACCGGCATCAACAGTGCAAACGTAGATCGTGCACAAACACAAACCTTACCGGGCGCTGCCGCCCCAACACCTGCCCCGAGTGCAGCAAATGGTGCGGCTCCAAGTCAGGCAGTTCCAGGTGCAGCCACACCCGGAGCTTCTACTTCGGCGTTAACGCCCCAGAAGTAACGTTTGGCAAAAACGACAAAAACACAAAAAGCCATACCTTTTCGGGTATGGCTTTTTGTGTTTTTGTTCACTAGGCCACAGCCTGGGCCAGTAACTGGCGGGCAATAGGTAATAACGTTTCCTGTACAGGGTATAATCTTTTGCTTTCCAGCATAAACGTTGCCGGATTAGGCATATGCCGGTGACGACGAATCAAATCAAGTTTAATGTTCTCGAAGGTGTTAGCCAGACTTTTCCGGACAGCCTCTACGAAGCGTAGTTGAATCAAACGACCACCCGGCTCCTGGTCTGAGTACAACGTCATGCAGAAGTAGTAAACCTGCATTTCAGCCTGATTACTGGCGTGTAAAAAAAGATAACCTTCTTCTGGCCTCAGGGGCAGCAGACCCACCGGCGCTAACGTCAGCGATTTGGCAATATCGGCCCATCGCTGCTGGCCCTCGGTTAGCATGGCCTGAAAACGGGGCAGGGCAAAATCCATTATGGCATCCATCTCTGCCATTAATGCAGAGTCCGTTACCTCGGATTTATATTCGATTCTGGGCGGTGGACCAGTAACTCGGCTGACACGTTTGGGGAACGCAGCATTTAACGTACCTTTGCCCCTCGAAAAATGAATACCAGCGTTGTAATGGCTGCGTAATTCAGGTAAATCCGGCCAAAGTTTGTGTTCTACAAAGTTCTGCTGAACAGCCTGTAGGTATGCCAAGACGACATATTTCTGATATTCGGCATCAAGCCAATTTTGCGTAAACCAGTCGGGTTGTAATTTTTTCATAAACTGTAAAAATTCATTCTCAGGTATATGCTTTTGTTAAACTAACAAACAGGCGGCAAACTGCCAAATTCTATACGCTCAATTTGCTAAGGCAACCGAAGGAAATTTAGCTAAAGATGAGAATGGCAGTATGTCAGGCAGAAACCTGAAAATTTGGCAGTTTACGGCATTGGCACAGTAATTGGCGGTCCAGAATCGTCGTGTACGTAAAAACACAAACAGTTTAAAACCTTAATCAACTCATTATCATGGTAGCAGAAACGGAAAGCGTTAAAGTAAACGTGAAACCGCTGGCCGACCGGGTGCTGGTAGAAGCAGCCCCTGCCGAAGAAAAAACCTCGTTTGGTATTATTATCCCAGACACGGCAAAAGAAAAACCCCAGCGTGGTACGGTCGTCGCCGTTGGTGCAGGCAAGAAAGATGAGCCTCTTACGGTTCAGGTGGGCGACACAGTTTTGTATGGCAAATATGCTGGTACAGAAATCACTGTCGATGGTAAAGAATACCTCATCATGCGTGAATCAGACATTTTCGCAATCCTTTAATCTTAATGAATAATGTTTAATGTACAATGTACGATGGAGTTAAGACTCTGATGTACATAAGCAGGCGGCATTATCCATTCTCCATTTTACATTATTCATTCCTTTAAAACAATGGCTAAGAAAATATTCTTTGATACCGAAGCGCGTGAGCGTATCAAGAAGGGCGTCGATACCCTTGCCGATGCAGTTAAAGTTACTCTCGGACCAAAAGGCCGGAACGTTATCCTGGATAAAAAATTCGGTTCGCCAGTTATCACCAAAGATGGTGTAACAGTAGCCAAAGAAATTGAACTGAAGGACGCCATGGAAAACATGGGTGCTCAGTTGGTAAAAGAAGTAGCTTCCAAAACCGCTGATTCGGCTGGTGATGGTACGACTACAGCTACTGTATTAGCCCAGGCGATCTACTCGATTGGTGCGAAAAACGTAGCTGCCGGTGCTAACCCAATGGATCTGAAGCGTGGTATTGATAAGGCTGTTATTGCCGTTGTTAAAAACTTGGCAGAGCAGGCACAAACCATTGGTGATGATTTCGGTAAAATCGAACAGGTAGCTACCATCTCGGCTAACCACGATGAAGAAATCGGTACAATGATCGCCGAAGCCATGAAAAAAGTTGGCAAAGAAGGCGTTATCACGGTTGAAGAAGCACGCGGTACCGAAACGGAAGTTAAGACTGTAGAAGGTATGCAGTTTGACCGTGGTTACCTGTCTCCCTACTTCGTGACGAACACCGAGAAAATGGAAGTTGAACTGGAGCGTCCGTTCATCCTGATTTCGGAAAAGAAAGTATCGTCGATGAAAGAGCTGCTTCCCGTTCTGGAGCAAGTTGCTCAAACCGGCCGTCCGTTGCTGATCATTGCTGAAGATGTTGACGGCGAAGCACTCGCTACGCTGGTAGTTAACAAAATCCGGGGTGCCCTGAAAGTAGCTGCTGTTAAAGCTCCTGGCTTCGGCGACCGTCGGAAGGCTATGCTGGAAGACATCGCTATCTTAACGGGTGGTCAGGTTATCAGCGAAGAGCGCGGTTTCAAACTGGAAAACGCTTCCATCGAGTACCTGGGCCAGGCTGAGAAAATCCTGATCGACAAAGACAATACAACTATTGTCAATGGTGTTGGTGAAAAAGAAAATATCGCGGGCCGCGTAAACCAGATCAAAGCCCAGATCGAAAACACAACGTCAGACTACGATCGCGAGAAATTGCAGGAGCGTCTGGCCAAACTGTCGGGTGGTGTAGCTATCCTCTACATCGGTGCTGCAACCGAAGTAGAAATGAAAGAAAAGAAAGATCGCGTTGACGACGCCCTGCACGCAACCCGCGCAGCCGTGGAAGAAGGTATCGTAACTGGTGGTGGTATTGCGCTGATCCGCGCGATCTCCTCGCTGGACGGCATCACGACGATCAACGAAGACGAGAAAACCGGTGTTAACATCATCCGTGTTGCCCTCGAGTCGCCACTGCGTACGATTGTTGCCAACGCCGGTGGTGAAGGTTCGGTTATCGTAAACAAAGTGAAAGATGGTCAGGGTGGCTTCGGCTACAACGCCAAGAACGATACGTTCGAAGATCTGTTCACCGCCGGTGTCATCGATCCGAAGAAAGTAACTCGTCTTGCGCTGGAAAACGCAGCATCTATCGCAGGTCTGTTGCTGACAACCGAGTGTGTGATTGCTGACGAGCCGGAAGAAGCTCCAGCCGGTGGTGGCCACGGTCACCCAGGCGGTGGCATGGGCGGCATGATGTAATCTGAACCGCGTTTTTTTTTGATTTTAAGGATTTTCTTGATTGTTGCAAAAGCGCCCTTGATCGTCAGATTTGGGGCGCTCTGCTTTACTGTCTTTGGCGAGTGAATAAATGGCGTACGTCAATCAGAAATTAAATTTCTTTCAGTTATTTACTTCTTATCTATAATGGCTATGAAATTTTCATTTTTGACTGAAAGTATCGCACAGAGTTCCGGCCTTGCATTTGTCAGAATTATTGTCGGTTTGCTGCTACTCTACCATGGGTGGGAAGTATTTGAAGGTGCCAAAATGGATGAGTATGCAACATGGGATGTTTTTAAGAAATCCTCCTACCCATTGTTAATGGTGTACCTTGGCAAAGGATCTGAACTGTTGGCAGGAGGACTACTTACAATAGGCTTGTTGACCAGAATTGCCTGTCTCATTATCATTGGGACCATGCTTTATATAGCCTTTTTCATAGGCCACGGACAAATCTGGTATGAGGATCAGCACCCCTTCTTATTTGTCCTTCTTGCGTTGATCTTCTTTTTTATCGGGCCGGGTAGATGGAGTATAGACGCCGTACTGTGGGGTCATTCCGGAAAGAAATAAATGTAAGAATGAGCGCTGGCTTAGCTATTCGAAACGGGTAATTTTCAAAGTTTAGGCAAACAAAAAAGCCAAGCGAGACACTCTCTTGGCTTTCTGATTTACTCAACGTTATGAAAAACTTTTCTTTTCGACACAATAATAAAACAAAATTATCGAAAATTGATTCTTTCTCTTAAATATTTTTTATATAAAAATTAAAATGGCTGATTAACAGACATTTGCACACAAAAAAATACTTAAGCATGAAATTCAAAATAAGTACATATACTTAAACTAACCATTCGCTACTTCCTCGTTACGTGAACAAAAGTCCATCTCTAATCGTCACGGTTCGGTCGGCGAGGGATGCCAGCGCTTCGTTGTGTGTTACTATTATGAATGTTTGGCCGAGTTCGTCACGAAGTCGAAAAAACAGTTGATGCAGTTCTTCGGCGTTGCGCGAATCAAGGTTTCCGCTGGGTTCATCGGCAAAGACAATAGCGGGTTCATTGATCAGTGCGCGCGCTACCGCAGCCCGTTGCTGTTCCCCTCCTGATAATTGTGACGGTAGGTTCGTCAGACGATGTTCTAAACCGAGTGTTGTCAGTAAATCCTGGGCACGTTGCCGAACAGCTCGCTCATCTTTACCAGCGATAAACCCTGGCAGACACACATTTTCCAGCGCTGTAAATTCGGGGAGGAGGTTGTTAAACTGAAAAACGAACCCAATACGCTCATTTCTGAACTGTGCCAGTTGCCGGTCGTTGAGTGTGAACACATTTTGTCCGGCAATATGTAATGTACCGGAGTCAGGCCGATCGAGCGTACCAAGAATCTGAAGTAGCGTTGTTTTACCAGCACCCGATGCACCCACAATGGAAACTACTTCCCCGGATTCGATGGCTAAATTTATGCCTTTAAGTACGGGAAGATCGCCGTAGTTCCGGCGTATATCGGTCGTTTGAAGAAGAGAACTCATGCTTAATGATATATGATGAATGATAAGTGACGCGTAATGAATTGATATTTTAGCGACCTGCGTTTATCATTCATCATTCATCATTCATCATTTCCTGTTAACTTGCCGCACAAAAATACGATTTCCAATCCTCCTTGTTGCAGTTGTCATGAATATACACGAGTATCAGGGCAAAGAAATTCTCAAAAAGTACGGTGTCCGCATTCAGGAGGGTATCGTTGCTGAGTCGCCCGAGAAAGCCGTTGAAGCCGCTAAACTCCTGATTGCCCAGTCTGGTCAGAAGTTTGTTGTGGTAAAGTCTCAAATTCACGCTGGTGGGCGCGGAAAAGGCCAAATCGTTGGTTCTGAACAACGTGGCGTGGCGTTAGCCAAGTCGGTCGATGCGGTTCGCGACATAACGAAAAACCTCATTGGCAACATACTGGTTACCCACCAGACGGGTCCGGAAGGCAAGCGGGTCAACAAAGTTCTGATCGCCGAGGATGTCTATTATCCTGGTCCTTCGGAGCCAAAGGAAATGTACATTGGCATCCTGCTCGACCGTACGAAAGCCTGCAACGTCATTATGGCCAGCACTGAAGGCGGTATGGACATTGAGGAAGTAGCCGAACATTCGCCCGAGAAAATTGTCAAAGAATGGATTGATCCGGCTGTTGGTCTACAACCATTCCAGGCTCGTAAAGTAGCTTTCGGACTTGGGCTGGAAGGCGAAGCGTTTAAAGAGATGGTTAAGTTCGTTACCGCTCTTTACAAAGCGTATGTCGATACAGATGCGTCGATGTTCGAGATCAACCCTGTGCTTAAAACGTCAGACAATAAAATTCTGGCCGTTGATGCAAAAGTGAACCTTGACGATAACGCACTATACCGTCACCTCGACCTGAAAGCTATGCGCGATCTGGCCGAAGAAGATCCCCTCGAAGTTGAAGCATCAGCCAACGACCTGAACTATGTGAAACTCGACGGTAACGTGGGTTGCATGGTAAACGGTGCTGGTTTGGCTATGGCTACGATGGACATCATTAAACTGTCGGGTGGTGAACCCGCCAACTTCCTCGATGTTGGGGGTGGTGCAAATGCAAAAACCGTTGAGGCCGGTTTCCGGATCATCCTAAAAGATCCGAACGTCAAGGCTATCCTGATCAACATATTTGGTGGTATCGTTCGCTGCGACCGGGTGGCTACAGGTGTTGTAGAAGCTTATAAAGCCATTGGCGACATACCCGTTCCGATCATCGTTCGTCTGCAAGGTACAAACGCAGAAGAGGGTGCCAGAATCATTGACGAATCAGGCCTGAAAGTACAGTCGGCTGTTTTGCTGAAAGAAGCGGCTGAGAAAGTACGTCAGGTTGTAGAAGCCCTGTAATGTACCCGACAGCCTCTGACTGTCGGTGTGTAACAAGCTTATCTATTCTAGATACTGACAGCCAGAAGCTGTCGGGTACAAACAAAAAAGCCAGAGCGAAAACTCTGGCTTTTTTGTTTATTAATCGCGAAACTACCGCCGGGCATAATACTTTTGCGCGTCGGGAAGCAGTTTTTTCAAGTCAGCAATCCGGCGTTCATCCGATGGGTGATCTGACAGGAATTCGGCGGGTGCTTTACCACCACTTGCCTGTGCCATGCGCTGCCAGAACGTAATGGCCTCGCTTGGATCGTAACCCGCCATCGACATAAAAATCAGCCCTAAGTGGTCGGCTTCTGATTCCTGCTTACGACTGTGAGGCAGGCCAACGCCATATTGATAAGCTAATGGTCCAACAACACCAAACGCCTGCTGGAAAATAGCTTGTGTTTGTGTACTTTTCCCGGATGTGCCAATACCCGTGGCTACCTGACCCGCCTGAAGCAATCCGTTTGCCACCAGTCCTTCGCTCATGCGTTCGTTACCATGCTCAGCAATGGCGTGTGATACCTCATGGCCTAAAACCGTTGCCAAACCCGCTTCGTTTTTGGTGTATGGAAGAATACCCGAGTAAACGACAATTTTACCCCCTGGCATACACCAGGCATTTACCTGATTACTCTGAACCAAATGGTACTCCCACTGGAACCCTTCAAGCCGCTTGGAGTAGCCGTTACTGTTCATATAACTTTCAACAGCCTGACGGATGCGGTTACCAACTCGACTCACCATCTCAGCGTCTCCGCTTGATGTAGGAACGACCCGACTAGTATCCAGGAATGCTTTATACTGAGTAAAACTCATGGATAGCATATCATTGTTTGGTACCAAGATCAATTGCTTGCGTCCAGTCAGGGGCACTTTCTCGCAAGCCGTCACAGCAAAAGCGAGTGACAATATGGCAATTATGACTTTTCTCATAGTTTGTGTATTGTTTGGTAGAGTATTCTGACGATATATGACCGGCAAAGTACTACAATTGTTCAAAAATTTTAGAAGCCATGCGGTAGCCCCCTCTTTAGTCCTTAGATTTGCGTCATTTGGCTAGGTTTAATAGCGTATAGACTTATGCCTCGGTGCTAAAGTCACTATACTGAAAAACCTCCGTGAGCTTTAACCAATGGTGGGATTTACCCGCTTTATGACTATGAAAATTATCTGCGTTGGCCGTAATTACGTCGAACACATAAAGGAGCTTAATAATGAACAGCCCGACGATCCGGTCATTTTCATGAAGCCTGAAACGGCTATCCCCTTAAAAAACGAGCCATTCTTCTATCCCGACTTTTCCAGCGATGTTCATCATGAAGTAGAGATTCTGGTGAAAATCAACCGGGTAGGCAAGAATATCGACGAGAAGTTTGCGCATAAATACTACGACGAAATTGGCATTGGTGTCGATTTTACAGCCCGTGATCTACAGAGTAAACTGAAGGCAAAAGGGTTGCCCTGGGAACTGGCAAAGGGGTTTAATGGCTCAGCGCCGATTTCGGGTTTTGTTCCAAAAACAGATTTTGCAGATTTACAAGATCTCAACTTCCGGCTGGATGTCAATGGCGAAACCCGCCAATTGGGCAACACAAGCCTGATGCTCTTTAAGATTGACTACCTTATTTCGTTTGTATCGCGCTACTTTCTGCTCCAGCAAGGCGATATTTTATTTACAGGAACTCCTAAAGGCGTTGGCCCTGTAAATGTGGGCGATCAATTAACGGCTTTCATTGAAAACAAGCCAATGCTGACATTCGATGTAAAATGAGTGTTGTAAAGAGGTCGGCTTGTAGACCCGATAACGCTGCCATTTTCAATTATCTAGCTTTTGAGACAATCACTCATTTATACGTTGGTCGTAGCCAGCCTGTTTTTTTCCGGTATAGCTCCTGGACAGACAAGCCCGAAACCAACACCAGTAACTCAAACAAATCAGACAGGCTACCTACAACCAGGTACGATTGAGGCTGGCTACTTTCTGTTTCCTATTCAGCCGGGTGGCGCCAATTCGCTGTCGGGAGGTATGGGCGATTTGCGTCCTAATCACTTCCATGCAGGTCTGGATATACGTACCGGTGGTCGCGAGGGACTAAATGTTCATGCCGCAGCAGACGGGTACGTGTCCCGCATTGCCGTTTTTACGGGTGGTTACGGAAACGTCATTTTCATTAAACACCCTAATGGCCTGACTACCGTTTATGGGCATTTAAAAACGCTAAAGGATACGCTGGGTACATACCTCAGGGAACAGCAATATCAAAAGAAGACCTTCGAAATTGACCTTCGGTTCCAACCCGGACAGTTTCCTGTCAAGAAAGGAGATATCATTGCTGCATCGGGTAATACAGGTGGCTCAGGTGGGCCACACCTTCACTTTGAGATTCGCGATGCCAAAGACAACCTCATCAACCCTCTTCTGTACAATTTTTCTGAAATTCAGGACCATGTACCACCGTATTTTGAACGGGTAGCGCTTAAAACCATGACGGCTGGTTCGCGCATCAACGGCGAATACCAACGCGTCAGTTATGCTCCTACCCGCCTGTCTGACGGTTCGTATACCATCACCAAGCCAATAACGGCCTCCGGATTAATTGGCATGGAGGTGCTGGCCTATGATAAAACCAGTGGCTCACCCTATCGAAATGGCATCAGCTGTCTGGAAATACGGCTCGACGGCCGGGAAGTGTTTGCGTATAATATGAACAGCTTCCCGAATGAGCAGACGCGGTTCATGAATATCCATGAAAACTACGAAGTGGAGCAGACCACCGGACAGCGGTACCACCGGGCCTATATTGCCGATGGCAATATCCTGAATCTGTACAAACTGCAAAGCAACGCAGCTTATCGCGGTCGTCTGCCTTTGCTGGATGGGCAACCTCATGAAGTAACCCTGATTCTCTACGACGCCTATGACCACTCGGCCAAACTGACGTTTACGCTATTACCCGAAGTACCGCCAAACCCGCCCAGACTGGACTCTATCGCTGTTCAACCAGCGAGTTACTCGTCAGCATCAACAGAGGGAGAAACGGCCGCTACCGTTACAACCGATGAAAACGTGCTCAAAATAACGGTTAAGAACGTCACCCCTGGCAATGTGCCGATAGCTAAACTTATCACGGGTCGTACTGTAACGGAGCAATCTGTTAGTTATGTGCGTAACAACCAAGCTGTTTATCTTATAGATTTGCGCTACAATCTACCTGATTCCGTGCAGTTCGGCAGGGGTATAATTCGAACAAACTTAAAAAAACGTATTATACCAGGCCGCTCG
The DNA here is from genome assembly GCF_026391055.1 of Spirosoma sp. Taxonomy (GTDB): domain Bacteria; phylum Bacteroidota; class Bacteroidia; order Cytophagales; family Spirosomataceae; genus Spirosoma. The sequence goes on from NZ_JAPLET010000026.1 coordinate 161,974, forward strand.
GAGGTGGTTACGGACGGAAACACCCGACTTGAGTTTAAATCAAACACCTTATTTGATACCTTACACCTGGCTGTTCGCCAGTTGCCATGGGGAGGGATTGAGATTAACCAGCCGACTATTCCACTTAATGAACACCTGACGGTTCAGTACGTACCGAATTATCCGATTGCCATTGATACCATGCGCACTAAAGCGTATTGGGTAAGTGATGGGCGGGAAAGCTTCCTGGGTGGGACCTGGACGAAAGGAAAAATTGAATTCAAAACCCGCACGCTGGGGCGGTTTCAACTGATGACCGATGCAGCTCCGCCAACGGTTGAGATTCTGTCGGCCACCCCGAAGGGTATTACGGCAAAAATCAGAGACGATCTGTCCGGGATTGCAGAGTTCAGAGCGCTGGTTAATGGAGAATGGGTATTAATGCAGTATGACTACAAACGTGCTTTACTGTGGTCAGACAAGCTGAATCCTGACGAACCTTTTGAGGACGGTGCCGACGTGTTGGTACAAGTAAAAGACCGTTCCGGCAATATTGGCTCCGACAGTACAACGATTGAGGTTCCGCGGCCTGTAGTTCGCAAAAAAGCGGCTCCGAAAAAAGGGCGTAAGAAAAGATAAACACTAAATCGATAAACCTATAAGGTTTAAAAAACCTAATAGGTATGCAACCGCAAACCACCATGAGTCTGAACATTGGCGACCCTGCTCCCGACTTTACAAGTACAGATCAGAACGGTCAACCGATAAAACTATCGGATTATAGGGGTAAAAAAGTTGTCCTGTATTTTTACCCGAAAGACAATACACCGGGCTGTACAGCCCAGGCGTGTAGCCTCCGCGACAATTATGCCGATTTGCGGGCTTCGGGATACGAGGTGCTGGGTGTAAGTGTTGATGATCAGAAATCGCATCAGAAATTCATCAGCAAATTCGAGTTGCCTTTTACGCTTATTGCCGATACAGACATGAAAGTGGCGGAAGCCTATGATGTCTGGAAGGAAAAATCCATGTATGGCCGGACGTATATGGGAACAGTCCGAACTACATTTTTAATTGACGAAAAGGGTATCATTACGGATATTATTCATAAGATAGATACCAAAAACCACGCAAATCAAATTTTAAACTAAGTACACAGTGGTGAGTACTGGTGCATGAATACGTTAGTATACATTGTTAAGTGTGTGTACTAACTGCCTCATTCCTAGTTGCTCGCTCCTACCTCCTAAAAAAATGGAAATTGAACAACTCAAAAGCACGGCAGTAGCCGTTCGACGCGACATCCTCCGCATGGTTGCGGCTGTTAACTCTGGCCACCCGGGCGGCTCATTAGGCTGCACTGATTTTCTAGTTGCCTTATACTTTGACGTGATGAACCTGAAGCGTGATGCCGATGGCAAACCTGTTTTCGATATGGATGGCCGGGATGAGGACCTTTTCTTCCTCTCCAATGGTCACATCTCGCCCGTTTTTTATTCGGTACTAGCGCGGGCTGGTTATTTCCCGGTTAGCGAACTGGCTACGTTCCGGAAGCTCGACAGCCGCCTGCAGGGACACCCAACCACAGCTGAGCACCTGCCGGGTATTCGTATTGCGTCCGGTTCGCTTGGACAGGGTTTATCGGTAGCCAGCGGTGCGGCTTATTCTAAAAAACTTAATGGCGATAAAAGCCACGTTTACGTCCTAATGGGTGATGGCGAACAACAGGAAGGCCAGATTTGGGAAGCAGCTCAGTTTGCTCCCAACAAAAAACTCGGCAACCTGACGGCCATCATCGACCTCAATCACGCCCAGATTGACGGTACTACCGACAATGTGAACAGCAACCGTGACCTGGCTGCCAAATACCGGGCGTTCGGCTGGTTCGTTGACGAGATGGAAGGCAACGATATTGAGGACGTAATCCGCACACTGAAAAAAGCGCAGGAAAACCCAGAGGTTCCAACAATGATCCTGATGCATACCGAAATGGGCTTTGGTGTTGAGTACATGGTAGGCAACTACAAATGGCACGGCACAGCGCCTAATGCGGATCAATTGACACAAGCCCTTAACGGATTGCCTCTGTCGATAGGTGTAACGGATTATTGATTCATTTTTTGTAGAGACGCAATCCCTTACGTCTCCCTCTTGTTTAACTCCCCCCAAATGATCAGGAAAATCCCGGTCATTACCAAAAATATCCGCATGAGTGATGTACCATGTACATCTCCTTTTCAAACGAATACATGAAAAAATACGAATACACGGAGAAGAAAGACACGCGTTCGGGATTCGGCGCGGGCATTGCCGAGTTGGGCCGCTCAAACCCCAACGTTGTTGCACTAACGGCCGATCTGGCCGGTTCCCTCAAACTGGATACGTTCATTAAAGAAAACCCCGAGCGTTTTGTTCAGTGCGGTATTGCCGAAGCTAACATGATTGGCGTGTCGGCGGGTCTTACTATTGGTGGACATATCCCCTTCGCTACCACGTTCGCCAACTTTGCTACCGGTCGGGTTTATGACCAGATACGGCAGTCGGTAGCGTATTCGAATAAGAACGTAAAAATATGCGCATCTCACGCAGGCCTAACTCTGGGCGAAGATGGCGCAACGCACCAGATTCTGGAAGATTTGGGCATGATGAAAATGCTGCCCAACATGACGGTCATCAATCCCTGCGATTATAACCAAACTAAAGCGGCTACCCTTGCTATTGCCGATCACGTTGGTCCGGTCTATCTGCGATTTGGCCGTCCAGTCATTCCCGTTTTCACGCCAGCCGATCAAAAGTTTGAAATTGGTAAAGCCTGGACCGTTAATGAAGGTAAAGACGTTTCTATCTTCTGCACAGGCCATCTCGTTTGGGAAGCGATCAAAGCCGGTGAAATCCTGGCCGAAGAAGGAATTGAAGCCGATATTATCAACATTCACACGATAAAACCGTTAGATGAAGAGGCTATTCTGGCATCGGTTAAGAAAACAGGTTGTGCTGTATCAGCTGAAGAACACATGATCAATGGCGGTTTGGGCGATAGCGTTGCACAGGTGCTAGCGCGTAACTACCCAGCCCCGCTCGAATACATAGGTGTTCATGACACCTTTGGTGAAAGCGCAACACCCGACCAGCTGATGCAAAAGTATGGCCTCACCGCCGACAAGATTGTTGAGCAGGTGAAGAAAGCAATAGCTAGAAAATAAAGTAGTTAGGAGTTAGGCGCGAGGAGTGAGGAGGCAACACGCTATTCTCACTCCTAGCGCCTAACTCCTAACTACTAAACTAAGAATGACTGACGAAGAAATCCTCGTTAAATACCGCGACCCGTCGAGCCGGAACTACGCCTTTAATCTGCTGGTACGCAAGTATCAGCAGAAAATATATTGGCATATCCGCAAAATGGTCATTGACCACGACGATGCTGATGATTTAGTGCAGGAAACGTTCATAAAAGTCTGGAACAGCCTGGAACAGTTTCGGGGTGATAGTCAGTTATATACCTGGGTATACCGTATTGCGACCAACGAATGCCTTAACTTCCTGAATAAAAAACGCCGACGGTTTTTCCTGCCTATCGGCGATGTTGAAGGCGAGTTGATGGAAAAGCTGGAAAGCAACTCTGCCTATGTTACATCGGGTAGTGAACCAAGCGGTGAAGAAGTACAGATGAAACTCCAAAAAGCGCTTCTTAAGCTTCCCGATAAGCAGCGACTAGTGTTCAACATGAAATACTTCGATGACATGAAGTACGAAGAAATTTCGGAGATTACCGGTACATCGGTAGGAGCGCTGAAGGCCTCGTACCACCTGGCGGTCAAAAAAATTGAGGATTTTATCACGAAAACTGATACAACTGATTAAACCCCGGTCGTCGTACAGTGTCCAATACCTAAACTGAGAAAGAATTGTGTAATACACACACCACTTACCATGAACGAGGATAAAAACTTTAGGCTCGACGAACTACCACCCGAACACCCGATGCGGCAACTTCCGTTTGCGGCACCGGATGGCTATTTCGATACGCTGCCCTCTCGGGTACAGGCGCGTGTTCAACACAAAGCTAAACCAGCCTTTAGCATTAGTTGGTCGTGGCAACGCACAACAGCATCGCTGGTTGGCGCCAGTCTGATTGCATTACTAGTTTGGCAAACAATACCCCAGCGGCAAGAATCCTTGCCCAATGAGGCACTGGCTGGCGTGAGTAATGAAGTCATTAGTGCCTACCTCGATGAGCAGGGTATCAACGCCGATGAGTTGGCCGATACCCAGCAGCTTCACTCATCGCTGGGAACAGATACAACGGCGATTCAGTATCTGAACGTATTACCCACCGACATTCAGCAGCACATTATGGACGAGTACTTGTCAGACAATCCGACTATTGGCTCCTGATTTATTTAGCATGGTTAACTTTACCGCGATGAAACACGCATGGATTGGCTGGATGATTGCCCTGACGATGACGACACAACTCGTTTACGCACAGAATGATCTCAACGGACGCCAGAAAATTGAATCAGCAAAGATTGGCCTAATTACCAATCGACTTAACCTGACGACTGATCAGGCTCCCCAGTTTTGGGCAGTTTATAATGAATATAACGCGAAGAAGCAGGAATTAAACCGGCGAATCAGGCAGCTGAACAAGGAGCCATCACGCAGTAACGTGAACGATAATCAATTAGTCGACGGATTGCGGGAAGTTAATGCAACCAAGCAAAAACTGGCCGATCTCGATGAGGAGTATATGAGCCGGTTTTTGAAAGTTATCAGTCCGGCCCAACTGAAAGAGTTGTATAATACGGAGCAAATGTTCAATAAAATGCTTTTGAATAAGCTCAATAACTCGAATTAAGCTTCACGAAAACTGTACTGTATAACAGAAAGCCTGACTCAGATGGGTCAGGCTTTCTGTTATCATCGATTTAGGCCTTTTTAAGGCACCTTCAGCGCATAAAGCTGGTTGAACAGCAACTTAAACGTTCCCTGCGCCTGCGCGCGGAAGGTGATTTCAGGGCCAAAGGCAAGTAGTTTACCAGAACCGACAGGTGCCACAAACGCGGCAACACCATCCTGCAAATAAGACTGTCCCCAAGCCCAGCCACTGCGCAAAGGCTTTGCCGTTGAGAACCAGGCCAGCGGTTTTACCAGTCCCTTTGCAATGGCATCCGGCGCTATTTTAAATACCGGACTGGCATCAAAGTAAACATCCGTTTTTGACGGTAGTCCCCAGGTAGCCTGCTGAGTTGAGTCCAGGCTAATTTCCAGAATACTACCCGGAATATAATATTTCTCAGCTGCCAGGGGGCGTTCCTGACCATTGGCCGTCATCTCGACCAGTGCGTTTTTTACGGGGAGGCCTAAGTGGTAGGCCAGATTAGTGCTAGAGCCGATCGTTACCACATGGCCACCCGCTTCCATAAACTTCTTCAACTGCGGAATCGACTTATCAGCTGTAATCTTTCCAAGCCAGGGGCGATATTCGCTTGGTAGCTCTTCGGCTTTGGGCTCTCTGGCACCACCGTATTCGCCTTCGCCCCGACCACCTGCTGCGTTGCCCATTGCAGGAATAGCACGAGTTACAAACATAATAACATCATATTTCTTTTTCAGATCACCAGCATCAATATCCTGTGCATAGATCAACTGCATCGGAAAATGATACTGCTCCATCAGCCAGCGTACCCAGCCCGACGGCATTGAACCACCATACGTATCCCACAGGGCGATACGCATTGGCGCAACCTTAATCATGGAGGTAGTTGGCTTCTTGGCGAGACCCGTTACGTCTAATCCTAAGTCATTGATGGACTTATCCAGTAAGGCTTTTGCTTTAGCCGATGCTGGTACAAAAAATGATCCGGCTTCAACGCCCGACTTATCACCTGCTCCGTTCGGTAACCGATAAACCTCAACACCTGATTTCAGCAGGTCATTAACAACAATAAATGAGTTGTTAGCTCGCGCGCCCAATACATAGCCTGCCACGGCTGACCCATCCAGATGACCTTTCGGCGATTGAAGTTCACCATAAGGCAGCTTCTTAAATGGCCCATCAAAGCCATCCAGTACGCGGTCGAACTGAACACCCATCTGGTAAGCCAACGTCCAGCCAGCCGCATCGTATGGACGCACTGGAGGGCCACCCGGATACTGAAAATCATTTGGATGATCCTGTGGTTCAAACATGTCAATTACGTGCGGCCGAAACGCCTGATCGGTTTTGACAATGTATGAACCTGCCGGATACTTTTTGCCCGCCACGGCGAAATCGGCCGTCGCTACCTGAATCTGAACACCCGTTTTTATCAGTGCGTTTACAAATTTCACTGCCGTTGGGAAATCGGGTTGATTGGCCGTGATGATAAAGCCACGAGGATCACGAAGCACTGGGGCTTTCATGATTGTATCGAAGTACTTAACGGGCATACCAGAAGCACCACGGGGCAATAAACCATATTGATCCGTGGCGGCAGCACCGCTACCGGGAGTCGCCTTCTTCTGATCGGTCTGGTAAGCCTGTGTAATGGCATCAATACGCTTTGGGGACAAAGTCCAGTAATCTTTACTACCCCGCTCAATGGAGTTTTTACCCATCCGATAGATGTTATAAAGCAACTCGTCGGCATGACGGGCGGCATAGTTCAGCGTGGCGTAGTTCAGCGAAACGGAATAATCAATCGACTGCTTGAAGTGCCATTTCTGCGGAGTAACCGGAAATGGTGTGTTGCCATTCGGAATTAAACGGCTGGGTACGAGCGGAACATCCTCAGGGGTCGGGTTACCGATAATTTCGGTCAGCAAACCAATCATGTTGTGAAAGTGCGTGGTGGTACGTAGCCCGCCGTTGTACCAGGTCGAAAAAACAGAACCGCCTAACCGGGTAAAACCTGGCTTGTTTTCAGCATTCAGCCGGTTGATCATGGCGGCACCCAACGCATCAATGCCAGTAATCATCAGCGGATCGAACACGTAGTTAAACGGGTCACGATAGGGAGGTCCGGCTAATACCGAACCAGCCGGGCCACGCTGGTGGTGATTATACATAATTTGCGGCATCCATTCCACAAACAACTGGCGGCCTATGTTCTGCGACTCTTTCATGTTCATGATGAAAAAATCACGGTTGTTGTCGTGGCCTACGTATTTCTGATACAGACGAGGCAGGTTGTCCAGCGTCCGCTTTTCGGGCGTTGGATTGCGCATGTACCAGTTCGATACTATCTCCTGACCGTCTGGATTGGCGTGAGTCATCAGTATCACGACATTGTCAAGAATTTTGAGTGTTTCAGGGTCTTTGCGGCTCACCAGTTGATACGCTGTTTCAATGAGTTGGTGCGTACCCACCGTTTCGGTAGCATGCAACCCGCCATCGATCCAGACAATAGCTTTACCTTCGGCCGACAGCGCACGGGCCTGCTCTTCGCTAATACCCTCGGCACGGGCGAGCTTCTGCGAAATACTTTTGTATGTATCGAGTTTTTTGAGGTTATCGGGCGACGAAACGATCATCATAAACTGATGGCGGCCTTCTTCTGTCAGACCAATGTCGGTCAGTTTAGTCCGATCCGATGCCGCGAGCTTTTTAAAGTAAGCTTCCGTTTGAGTATAAGTAGCCAAGTGATAGTCATCACCGATATTGAAGCCAAAGTGTTCTTTGGGTGTAGGAATCGTCTGCGCCTGAACCGTCAAAATGCCCAGCGACAGGACAAGCATAAACGAAAGAAGATTTTTTTGAATCATAGGGATAAGAGTCATATTGTCGATGTAATCAGCCCCAAATTAGGGACTTTTCTGCACAGACCATCATCCTATCTACCAAATTATTGATAATTCATTCATACGTACGCCTTTATTTATACTGACTTTTGAGGAAGACACAAAAGTTAATTGGGAGATAAACGATATGTTTATTAGTGACAAAAACAAAAAAAAGTGGATACTGGCGTACCCACTTTTTTAATTCAAAGTCAACGAACGCTAAATATTTTTAGCACCTGTTTCTTTCCAACTTCTTGACGTTGCCGATTCAATAACGGCTTCGCATACTTTTTGGGTTTCCATCGCATCCTGAAATGTTGGCGCACAGGGCTCACCGGTTTCCAGACTTTTGAAGAAATCAGCCGCCTGGTGCACAAACGTGTGTTCGTAACCAATAATTGTTCCGGGAATCCACCAGCGTTTCATGTAGGGTTGATCACTGTCTGTCACCAGGATAGAACGCCAGCCCCGAACTACCGAATCATCGGCATGATCGAAATACTCCAGGCGGTTCATATCATGCAAATCCCAGCGAATAGATGCGTGTTCGCCGTTGATTTCGAGCGTATACAATGCCTTATGTCCACGTGCATAACGGGTAGCTTCGAAGAGGCCAAGCGAGCCATTTTCGAAGTGGCAGTGAAAAATACAGGCATCATCAATACCCACTTTCTGCACCTGCCCGGTCAACTGGTGCACGCGTTCTTTAATGAATGTCTCGGTTACGGCCGATACGTCGGTGATAGCTCCGTTAATCCACATAGCGGTGTCGATACAGTGGGCCAGCAAATCGCCCGTCACGCCAGACCCCGCAGCGTCCGAGTCCAGCCGCCAGAGGGCCGCGCCCCCTTGTGGCAGATCGGCACTTATAGTCCAATCCTGCAAAAAGTTAGCCCGGTAATGGAAAATCTTGCCCAGTTTACCCGAATCGACAATCTGCTTGGCCAGCGTAACGGCCGGAACCCGGCGGTAGTTGTACCAAACTGTATTCTTAACACCTGCCTTCTCCACAGCATCAACCATCTTTTGGGCTTCGGCCACAGTACGCGCAAGGGGTTTCTCGCACAGAATCATTTTACCCGCTTCAGCAGCGGCAATGGCGATTTCGGCGTGTGAGTCGTTAGGTGTACAAATGTCAATAGCGTCGACATCGTCGCGGGCAATTACGGCGCGCCAGTCAGTTTCTACGGACTCATAACCCCACTGATCGGCAAATTTCTGTACGTTTTCGGCATTGCGCGAACAAACCACTTTTAGAACCGGCCGATATTCCAGTTCGGGGAAGAAGTCGCCAATGCGTTTATATCCATTTGAGTGCGTCCGGCCCATTAAGCCGGTACCAATTAATCCAATTCGTATCTCTTTCTTGGGTGTCATGTTTTTAGGTGTTTTTTTGTAAAGCGCAACACGTTGCCTCTCCTGTGCGTCAGCAATCATTTGCGTCAGCCCAAAAGCATCCGGTTCAGGAGACGCAAAGAGTTGCCGGTCCGCCGACCGTCCGCGGCTTCGGTGCGGTCTCTACTCGTACCAGCCGTGTTCTTTGCGTACCTTGATCATGGTGGCCAGAATGTCGTTCCAAGTCTGCTGATTGGTCATAACGGCATTGGGGAACATACAACCATCCCAGCAAATGTGTTTAAAGGCTTTAGTGAGCACTCCATTTTCATCGCGCAGCCAATAGCCTGCGTCATGAACAACGTCGAGTTTGCCATTGGGGTCCAGCGCCTGACAGTGCCGACCAGTCTTATCATGTGACCCCGACCCGAACACAGTTCCGTCGTTTTGCGCGACGTGAAAGTCGATTGTCCAAGGGCGTAATGCTTTGGTTAATGTTTTAAGCGCTTCATCCAGTGCAGCCCGGTCGCTCCAGTCAAAGTCGGGAGGCAGGATACGGTCCTGTTCGCGGTTGTAGCCCATGGTGTACAGCAACGTATGCGCCATATCGGCCTGAAAACCCATATTTGGCCGGTCGACAGCTTCCAGCGTTTCGAGCATGGTTTTCCAGCTGTGCATACCGCCCCAGCAGATTTCGCCCTCAGCCGCCAGTTTCTCGCCGTAATCAGCCGCGACATCGCAGGCTTCGCGGAAGGTCTGGGCAATCAGTTTAGAATTTCCGGTGGGGTCGGCATCCCAGTCGTGAGGAGAGCTGGCCGAGTCGATCCGAACCACGCCACTTGGCCGAATTCCCAGTTGGGTTAGTTTTTGGCCAATATTGCATGATTTGCGAACCATCTCCACAAAGTTGGCCCGATCTTCCTTACTTCCCATAGCCGGTCCGCCCCAGATGGGGGCTACCAGGGAGCCAATTTTCAGGTTGTAGCCACCGACTTTATCAGCTAGTTTCTTAATCTCATCATCCGAAATATTGACGTCGATATGCTCGAACAGTGCCAGGTCGACGCCATCGAATTTTACGCCATCAACTTCAGCCGAAGCTGTCAGTTCCAGCATCGTATCGAAGCCAATAACGGGTTCTGAATCCGGGCCTTTGCCGACGACACCCGGCCACATGGCATTGTGTAGTTTTGGATAGTTATTCTCGTTCATGGGGGTTGGTTATATGGTTTAAAAATCATGCCACAGAGCTCCGCAGAGGGTAAAAGAGACTCACGGAGATGTATTTGAGTCTCTGTGCATTGCCTTTAATCTCTGTGTAACAATATTTTACAACACTAAATCAGGATTTCCGGGACCAAAGTGTTTTAGCATGACAATGGGATCGGTCGACGAGGCATTAACGATGGTTACACCTTCCATAGCCGCTTTTTCGCTCACGAAGAATTCATCATTCGTCAGCTGGCCATACCGGATCATCGTTGGTGTTTCGATATCCCAATCGTTCAGTTTGCCATGCCCCTGCATCATGATCAGGCCGTAAGCGGCACTGTCTTTAATGGTAACAGTCTGGCCCGGCAGTACAGTAAGTTCTTTAGCACTGAACGCATCAGATTTGTAGCAAACCCAAGTTTCGATATAACCTTCCATCTCTTCGAGGGGCCGTACTGGCTTAGGTCTCATGAACCGATTGGCCATCATTTGCGGGTCAACGTTCAAGTCCCAGTCGATGGCTTCCATCAACTGGTCGTAGTCGCCCATACGGTCTTTAGGCGTACCATTCCACAATAACTCTTCGGGAATGATGGCTTCATTTACCAGCGACTGGTACATGGCGAACACGTCCGACGCTTTCTGTGGTTCGTAAGTACACATGCTACCGGGGGCATGAAGTAAGCCAGGTGGCACATCCCAGCCCGTTCCCGGCTCCAGCCGGTAGGCCGACGAGTAATTGGTAATCTTGTTATCGCCTTTCGTGAAGTTCTGAAGGCATTCTTTTATTTGCTCTTTGGTTGTACCCGGTGCAATTCCAAAGAAGGTGTAGGGAAAATCGCCCCCGTGGTTGTTAACCTGTGGCGGGAAATAATAAGCTTCGGGTTTTCCCAACTGACCAATCAGGGCTGCCTGCTCATCGTTGTGGTGCAGGTGATGCGGCAGTGGACCCATATTATCAAAAAACTTGGAGTACATTGGCCAAGCCTCGTATTCACTCCACAAACGATCGCCGATAAGTTCGCCTTTCAATTCATTCACGGCATCTTTCAGCAGGAACTGAACTTCCTGCCCGTTGTCGTTAAAGACGACATGGCTCAGCCCTTCATTTTCGCCCGTGAGCGGTCCATTTTTGGCGGGTGTAGTTGATGAGAACCAGCGTTCATCGATACCGCCCCGTTCGCCACCCAGCACATAATAATCATCCGGGTGCAGTTTAATTCGACGGCCTGGAACGCAAAAAGATCGGGGTACCCATGTTGGGGTCAGCCGCAAAACGCCTTTCCCTTGTTCTAAGGCTTTTTCAATGACACTGAGTGTTGACGTTGTTTCCATATAGGGTTTATAAGTGGTCAGCTAAAGCTGTTTTGAGAGAAAGTCATTGATTGCTGCTTTCTCATGTAAAACTTCAAGTTCAAGGTCGTAATACCGGGTTTCTCCCGGCTTCAGGAATAGGAGTTCGTTCTGTTCACGGGCCTTCGCCTGCCCAATCAGTGGATTAGTTGTGGGCTCCAAACCCGTGACGTACTCACCTTTTCCCCAGTGTTGCCAATTAATGAGCCAGGGCAACTGATCTTTCTGGAACCGTAAGGCTACGGCCATGCCTAGTTGAGCGTTGTGCAAACCGGCTGTACACTGCCCGGAGCTGTCGGGCGTACTATCAATGGAAGCCACCGCTTCGCCCGTACCACTATGGGTCTCTAAAGGCGCCGGACATTTCTGAAAGTCGCTGCCTTCGTGGAAAATGTCTGCATTGATTCCCCCTTCCCGGGCCTGCCAATCGCCTTTCCAGACAATATCTGTCCCTTCATCGACCAGAGGCCAGCCGAAGTTAAAATGGTATAGCAGCATGTGCGGTGCTGGTGTATTGGCCCGATTTATGACTTCGTCGTGAATTCGGATGAAAGGCTGCCCTAGGGTTCCGGAAATAGTGCGTCGCAGTTCCAGACTCGGACCGAATATTTTAGTTTCCTTAATCCGGCCGGTTATGCTCATCTCCAATTGTCCCCTACGTGGGTCGGGCTGGATGATAGATTCGATTTCGGCCGGACTATTACTTATCTGTCCGTGCAACCCGCGTTCGCCGAAAGAATCCTGCTCGGGGCCACCCACGTGCGACAGGCCGCAGGTAGTAAGTAATCCCCCACCAAAGGTACGGAGCCAGTCGGCCCCTTTATCGGAGAATGGCTGAGGTGGGGTAATACCTATATGGCTGAGCCAGGCCAAGCTATGTTGATTAAAAAAGGCATCGGCGATGTCCATAGCCCGGTCAATGACGACTTTGTAGCGCAGGCCGGTGCCGGTATTTATCCAGGCTATACGCGTTCCCCGGCCAGTGCCATTGTCAAGAATGGATGTTTCGATGCCGCCAATTTGAGCTGGATTGGATACTTTGTCTGTCCAGGATTGTTGAGTCAAGGCTGGTTGATTTTACTAAACCTATAAGGTTTTTAAAACCTTATAGGTTTAAGGTTTACAATTGCTTCAGCATCAGGTTTCGATACTGTACTTTCATGGGGGGGCCTACGTGTACCTGAACGCCCAGCAGTCCTTTTGCCTTACCATTCACGGTGTCTTCATCCGTTACATCGCTCATCAAAATGCCATTGATGTAATGTTGCAGACGATTGCCTTTGATGACCAGCCGAAAGGTATTCCAATCTTCACTCTTGATGAATGTTTTGAGGGAGTCTGAGCTACCCAGCGAGCCAGTAACGGTCAACCCACCCCAGGCATTTCGCTTCACATTGGCTCGAACAGCCTCTGGAGTTGCCTCACCTGTATAAGGCGGTATGGTTGTCTTCTGGCCGCGATACGCCAGCGTTGTCCGTTTCCGTTCTTCATAATTCTGACCTGTGTAGCGGTTTTGTCCGTCAATATCAGCCTGATACCCGCGTAAGGCAAAGGGCACATCACTTAATTGCTCACTTCGGTAATTGATACCCGAATTTCCCGCTTCGGTAATGTTGAACTCGCCGGTAAACTCAAAATCGCCAGGCTCTCCCCCGCGCCAGATGATAAAGTTATTCGTTTTGAGGAGAGTTGACGGGGTAATCTCCCCGACCAGATTTCCGTTTTCTACGCGCCAATAAGTTGGATCGCCATCCCAGCCCTTGAGCGACTTACCATCAAATATTTTTACGAAGCCATTTTTCTTTTTTTGCGCTACACAAGACATATTGATACTGGCAGTTGCAATAACGGCAAGCATCAGGCCAAGCTGGATAAAGTTGAGCCTTACGTTTTTAATCATGTCGATCTTATCGTTAAAATTTGTAAAGCGTAGCTATAGCCGGGTTGAAACCAGACTATAACTACGCTTTATATTATTTACCTTTCGTTCCGCCCGCAGCAGCTTTGTAAACTTCATTATTCTGATTACCACCCGATTTCAGGTAGGCAACCAGATCTTTGAGTTCACTTGGGCTCAGGCTGTTGATAAGTCCTGGCAGCATAATAGAAACGGTCGAATTTTTCTTCGACACCACATCTTTCTTCGCCACCTTCCGAACCTCGTCGGGCGCGAAGGGATTCTGCGAAATCGAGTAGCTGGTTTTATCTTCATTCACCAGACGCCCCAATACAGACTGGCCATTTTTCAACGTAAAAATGGTAGACACGTATTGATCGGAGATGGCTTTGTCCGGGTGAATAATGGCTTCCAGGATATCTTTGTTGGAGAAACGGGTGCCAAGCTGAGTCAAATCAGGACCAATATCGCCACCTTGACCGCCCATCGAATGACAGCGGCTGCATAGAATGGCGGAGTATATTTTCTTACCCGTATCAAAGCTACGCCCGGCCAATCCACTATCGACAACCGCAACGGCACTAGCCAGTTCCCAACGCCGACCCGGACCTTTTGGCGCATAATCGGTAACAAAATCGTTCCCGTTGGCCGTTAGCAAGTCGGCACCCGATAGCTTGTTGAATTTATCAAACTGCTCTTTCGGTACGTGATTCAAGGCCAGTTTACGCGCTCTATCAATGAATCCTACATAGCTTCGACCACCCTGGTATTTGAACGCATTCCCAAACCAGGTAAAGTATTTTGTCCGCGATTCCGGTGTCCAGCCAGCATCGGCCCGGCTTAACATAACGGCATAGAACGTTTGCTGTAAGGGCGGCACTTTCTCCAGCATTTTAGCAATATCCAGACCATACTGTGGATTGCGAAGGATAAGGTCTGACGAAGCGGTGGCTGTCTCAAGGCCCAGATCTTTGCTGCCGGGCTCGTCTTTTACGTCCATCAGCGCCAGCGTTTTATTGACTACACCCGGTGCTTCGAGAGAAATCAGAACGCGGCTGAGACCACGGTTCAGCAAGGCCGTTTTAGCCGGAAAATGTGGGTTAAGGTAAGCAATCACTTTATCACGATCGGCTCCTTCCGGCATGCCCATCCGTAACATAGTTAATTCAAAAGCACGGCTCAGATCAAATTGCTGTGATTCCGACAACTGGTTATAGTTAATCTTAACCAATGCATTATACAGCTTACTCTTTTGCGTAGCATCTCCCTGACGGGCCAGCGCTACAGCTGCCTGCGTTAGGCGCTGCGGATCAGTTTCGGTAAACACGCGCTCCTGCCATTGGGCAACGGGCTGATGTTCAACGGCAATCCGGGCAGCGTAACGCACAAAGCGATCGGGGTGATTTAAGTTAGGCCAGGCAGCCGCAATAGCCGCTGGATTTGCCCCATGATGGTACTGCTCCATCTGGGTTCTTATCTGATGTTCTTTCGTAATGACGGGTGCTTTGGCAACTGGTGTTACAGATTCTGTGCCGGTATAGGTAACCCGGTACAAGTCCGACTCCAGCCGACGGCCGCCCGTCAAAAAATACATAGCGCCATCGGGGCCGAACATACCATCGGTCAATGGCAGGGGCGACCCTGAAATAAACTCTTCCCGCTCCCCTTCGTAGGTAGCACCTTTAGGTTTGAGGTGAATCGAGTAGATAATACCAAAGCTCCAGTCAAAGGCAAATAACGACTGGCGATACCGCTCGGGGAAACGAGCCTTGTCGCCATACATCAGGTTCGTTGGCGATCCCTGGCCAATGTTCAGAACAGGCGGCAGATTGTCCGGGTTTCCGGGAAGCCACTTGCCATTTCCGGTACGCCAGCCAAACTCAGCTCCACTGGTAATATGGCAAATCCGGGTTGGGCGATACCAGGGCAGACCAAAGTCCCACTCCATGTCGGAGTCATAGCCAAACATATCACCAGCTTCGTTGAACGCAATATCGAATGTATTTCGGAAACCGGCTCCTATCAACTCCCATCGCTTTCCTTCGGGGTCAATATTGGCTACCCAGCCACCAGGCGCCATACGATCGTTGGCATGCCCACGGGGGTCTTTTATTTGCGGGAACAGATTGTCTTCTTTCCAGTTCGATGGCAAACGATAGGCATCCATTTGCGGGACGTCAACGTGGTTCCCCGCAACAAGATAGATGGACTTACCATCTGGAGAGAGCTTCATGCTGTGCGGACCATGTTCACCTTCCTGCCCTTTCAGCTCTTTCAGCAGGGTAATTGTCTCAAACTGATCATCACCGTTAGTATCCTGAAGGCGATATAATCCCGTAGGTTTATTAAAATTTTTGTTTACCCGGTTGTTCACCATCACATACAGGCTGTTAAAGGCGTACAACAAGCCCTGCGCGTAGCCCATTCCAACCGTTGTATCGCCGGGCTGAACGATACCGACTTTCAGTTTTTCAACTTTAGGCTGCTGGTTACCCGAACCAACGGGCGGAATTTCCAGTCGGTAGAGGAACCCGTATTGATCGGAAGTAATCATCCGACCTTTATCATCGAAGGTCATAGCCACCCACGAGCCTTGCTTATTGTCGGAGGGGCTATACAAGTGCTCCGCTTTAAAACCAGGCAGCATCTTTAGCTTGTCTAGTTTGGGGTTGTCTGCTTTGGTTGTTTCGGACGTTACTCCGCTCATATTGACCCAGGATGTTCCGGCCAGAGCCATGGCCGAAACGAATAGCAGCAACCTGGATGATTTTTGTTTGAAAAACATGCTTCCTATTGAGTAAGTTAACATCAATGCCTCTTCTGGCGCACTATTGGCCTGCTGACTATTCTGACAGCTTCAGGCTACATTCACTAAAGCGTTGATTTCTGATGATATACCGCACCGGAGTTGATAGAAAAAGAAAGAAAAGAAGCAGAGCCGAAGTCGATTCTGCTTCTAGGCAATCAGAATCACCAACCTTGGTATTCAAAACAAAAAGAGTTGTATTGAGTAGGCGTTTTTAAACGCCTACTCAATGAATTAATGATTAGAAATTGGGTGTCAAGGCCGCTTCAACCGCAGGCAGGCCGTAGTAATCATCAAGAACCGTGAAAGCATTCGGTGGCGGAACTGCCCCGGCCGGGAAATAGTACGCTGCCGGATCAGCCTTCACCTTCGCTCCATAGGCCCCAATAATCTCTTTCACGCGGCCCGTACGGGTCAGATCAAACCAGCGTTTGTTTTCAAAAGCCAGTTCAACACGCCGTTCTCTGAAGATGGCTTCCCGCATATCCGTCTGTGACGATGCCGTCGTAGCCGCTAAACCCGCACGGGCCCGTACCTGATTGATGTAGGGAGCAGCCTCTCCCGTTTTGCCCTGCTCGTTTAGCGATTCTGCCAAAAATAACAGCACTTCGGCGTAGCGATAGACGGGCCAGTTCTGACCGGTATTGTTGTGCTGCGAATGAGGACGAGCATATTTTTTGATATATGGGTACGTTTTATTGGCGCGTAGGCTACCACTTAAGAAAACGGTTCCAATGGAGATGTCCTTTCGCTTATCACCGGGTTCGTAAGCCGCAATAAGATCCGGTGTCGGAATGTTATTACTCTCCTGAGACGTAGGCTGTGCATTCGATGTGCCCGTAAGGGGGAGAATCTCGGCGGCTGTAATGGGAGAAGGTATAAAGCGATAAATCTGGTTACCATTGTACCCGGCCGAACCTTCCATATACTGAATCTCGAATACAGATTCTTTATTATTCTTATTCGTGCTGGTATACGAAAAGGCATCGTTATAATCAGGCATCAATACATAGCCGTCATTAGCGACTACCGCTTTCAGGAGAGTTTCTGCCTGCGCCCATTTTTTCTGCGTAATGTACAGATTCGCCAGCAGGACTTTGGCCGCTCCTGACGTAGCCCGGCCCTGTTCCTGTGTGGCTTTATTTGGTAAGGCAGTGCTGGCCGCTAAAGCATCCTTTTCGATCTGTGCATAGATAGCATCCGTAGTTGCCAGCGGTAAAGCGGCATCTTCCCGACCGGCAACCGGCACCAAATGCAGTGGCACTTTGCCAAACAGGCGTACCAGATCAAAGTAGGCGAAGGCTCTCAGAAACAAGGCTTGTCCTTTCAGATTATTTTTCAATGCTTCTGAACTGAACGTTACCCCATTACCATCGATAAGCGACAAGATCTGATTGGCCCGCGCAATAATCACGTAATTTAACCGGTACTGTACCAGTACGTTATCATTGGCGGTAACTCCGTTGGCTGTTGGAACGGCAAAATCAGCTACGTTTTCAGTTGGGTCAACAGCTCCGTAGAGCGTATTACGGGCATAGTACGTATTGTCGGAGTGCATTTCCTCCAACACCCAGGCCCGTTCGTTAAACATCTGCCGAAGGGGAACATAGGCTCCGTTAACAGCCTGCTGAAAGTCGGCTTCAGTCTTGAAAAATGTTGCCGAACTCAACGCTGTTTCAGGCGTTACAGTCAGGAAATCTTTGCTGCAACCGGTTAAGGCAATTGCTAAAAGCCAAGTCGCAATGTATTTACGTGTCATATGGTTCGAAATGAGTTTATAGGTCATTTGATAGTTCCTGGATTGTCGGACGATAGTTGACAACCACTGACGATTCTATGACGATGAATTAAAAGTTCAGGTTTACGCCAAGTGTGTAGGTACGTGGAACCGGATAGTTCGAAAAGTCGACGCCCTGGCTCAGGTTACCGCCATCACCATCACCGGACCCGTTGCCGCTGGTCTCTGGGTTCGGACCACCCCAGTATTTAGTGAAAATATAAACCTGTTGGGCCGACGCATATACCCGTGCTGACTTGAATAGCTTGTTGACCGCCCCTATGTTGTACCCCAGTGTTATGTTTTTGATAGTAAAAAATGACGCATCCGCCAGGAATTGTGTACTGTTCCAGTCGCGCTCAATACCCGTAAAGTTCCCGCCATTGTTGGTTGCCCCAAACTGACCGGCTCCTGGCGTTATTACTTTAGTGGCCACGCCAACACCATTTGTTATGACGTTTTGAACGCGAAAACGGTCTTTTACGCCCTCAACCATGTTAAATACAGCGTCGAGATTGGCGGTGCTATACAAATGGCGAACCCACAACTGATTTCCATACGAGCCAGAGCCCGTAATCGAGAAATCAAAGTTGCCGTATTTCAGATCGTTCGTAATACCGTAGGTGAATTTTGGGAATGGGCTACCAATAATCGTGCGGTCATCGGCATCACCACCGTAGGTAATCACACCATCGCCGTTCACATCTTTCATTTTGATGGTACCAATGGCCGAACGGCCTGGAATGATTGGCGATGTTCTCAGCTCTTCAGCACTCTGATAATACCCTTCTTTAATCAAGCCATAGAACTGCCCAAAGGGCTTACCCACCTGCGTGATGTGGAACGAACCATACACCCGGTCAATACCCGGAGCCAGGGCTACAACCAGATTGCGGTTGAACGAGATGTTTGCGTTGGTATTCCATTTGAGCCGACCCGTCGTGTTTTTGGTTGTCAGCGAGAACTCATGGCCCCAGAACTTAATTTCACCAATGTTGTCATTAAAGTTTGTGAAGCCCGACTCCTGCGGAATTTGTACCGCATAAAGCAGATTGGTTGTCCGCTTCGTGTAGAAATCATAGATAAACTGGATACGATCGTTTAATAAACCCAGATCAAGACCTATATCAAACTGCTTGGTCGTTTCCCATCCTAAATTAGGGTTCGCCAGCGACGTCACAACGGCTCCTGTAGCCACCGTACTTCCAAACACGGCGTTTGTGGTGTTGTTAACCAGAGCATACGACGTGTAGTTACCAATGTTATTATTACCAATTACGCCGTAGCTGGCCCGTACTTTTGCAAACGAAACGGGCATAACTGATTTCATGAAATTTTCATCCGAGATAACCCAGCCCACCGAAGCTGACGGAAACGTACCATACTGGTTGTTCGCGCCAAATCGGGACGAGCCATCAGATCGAACAGCTGCCGTAAATAGATATTTTCCTTTGTAGTTATACGTCAGACGAGACAGGTAGGAAGTTAACGTCCACTGGTTGATACCGTTGTTTGTACCTCCCCGGTTGATATTGAGCGCTCCCTGAATGGTAGGCAGCCGGTCATCGGCATACGTATCGGCCTGAATCCGGTTAAACTCCTGTCGATACCACTGATTGGTAAAACCAGCTAGCAGTTCAAAATTATGATCGTTAAAGCTGCGGGTATATGTAGCCAGGTTTTCGTTCAGCCAGGATGTATTCTCCAGCCCCTGCCGAATAGAAACGGCCGTTGTCGGGATTGGCACGTTGATGGCACTCGTAGCCGTTGACGGGTTAAAGAAGAAGAACTTAGAGTTTTGGTACTCGATATTCATCGTCGACCGTAATGTCAACCCAGTGATCGGCCGATATTGTACATAAGCATTCGCCAGCAGGTTTGTGTTCTTGGTTTCATTGACCAGCTCATTAGCGGCCCGCACCCAGTTAGGATACTGGAAAATATTTCCCGTACTACCCGGAAAGGTATTGAACTTAGTCAATTGGCCACTGGCATCATAAATAGGCATAACTGGCCAAGTGTGCAGGGCGTTGAAGAGGATTCCGGTTCCCCGGTCGCCATCTGTCCGGGGTGTATTATCGTACACGTACGAAGGGGCTACGTTAAAGCCAATCGTTACCCGATCTGACAAGTTATAATTTGAGTTCAGACGCAGCGAATACCGTTTGTATTTGTTGTTCAATACGACCCCATCCTGATTAAAAATACCGGCAACCAACGATGTATTGGCTTTACCCGTATTATTGGAAATACTCAGGTTATAGCTCTGAAGGGGGGCCTCCCGCAGCAAAGCATTATACCAGTCGTTGTTTTTGCCTTCGTACTGCGACGGATTTTGAAACTCGACTGGCACAGCCTGCCCCTGGTCTTCGTAGTACTCCTTTTTAAACTGAGCAAACTGAACCGCGTCCAGCATTTTCACGCGACCGCGCATGGGCACTTTCTGTATGCCCGCAAACGTACTGAAACTTATGTTCGTCTGGCCGGGCTTTCCTTTTTTCGTTGTGATCAATACAACCCCGTTGGCTGCCCTGGAACCGTAGAGCGAGGTCGACGCGGCATCTTTCAGCACCGAAAGATCTTCGATCTCATCGGGGTTAAGCTGGGCAATGTTTCCCGTTATAGGGAAACCATCTACTACATAAAGCGGGTCGCTACCCGCCGAAACCGATACCTGACCGCGAATCCGGATACTTATTCCTTGACCCGGCTTACCGGTAGCCTGGTTGATTTGCACACCTGCCAGTCGGCCCTGTAATTTCTGGCCAATTTGAGACACGGGTAAATCTTTAATTTCTGCAGCACTAACGGTCTGAACGGCACCGGTAATCTCCTTCTTCAACTGACTACCATAGCCAACGACCACAACTTCGTTTAATGTCTGATCATCGGGCGTTAGTGTTACGGTTAGCGTAGTTTGGCCACCCACAACAGCTTCTTTTCGTGCGTACCCGACAAAGCTGAAAACCAGCGTTGAATTGGCGTTGGGAACGGAAATTTTAAAGCTTCCTGTTCCGTCTGTAGTTGTCCCCTGTGTTGACCCTTTTATAACAACACTTACGCCGGGCAACCCATCACCTTTCTCATCAATTACTTTACCTGACACGGTAATGTCCGTCGCGGCCTCTGCCAAACGATCCGGAGCATTGATAGCTACCAGTGCACTAACAGACCGCCCGCCTTCAGAAAGGGCCCCATTAGGCTGTTTTGCAGAACTTGCGAATGACTCTGCAATCACCATGGCCATAGCCATAGATAAATAGAATCTCTTCATGGTTTTTAGAGTAAGGAATAGGATTTTTAAGGTGACTCTATTTCAAAAAAAGTCAATTGAATAGCCAAATATTGATATTCGAGCTACTCGTACTTTCCCATACATACCCATAGAAGAGGGTAATCTTTATAAAATATAGTTTACACTTACTGCCTTTCTGACTTATCTAACTGATAATCAATAGAAGATCATAAATCCTGATAGCAGACATATTAATAAATTCTTATATGGAACGAGAACCCGTAGTTAATTAATGAATACTTCATCTACCAGTAATAGGGCGGTATTTCCTTTATTCGGATGCCAGTCAGGGATTTGCTTAAGCGGGTATGCCACAACCTTTAGGTACGAAACGGTTTGCGGGGAAAATGTACAGGTGATCGCTTTCAGTTCGTGGGTACTTTTTTTGGCAGGAAGCTCAGGTTTGAGCGTACCAAGTCGTTTCATTTGGTCCCGGCTGCTACCACCCCAAATCTCAACCAGACCGGGCGGAAAAATGCTCGTTTCTTCTTCCACCATAATTCGGAGGGAAACCGAACGTACGCTGACTGGCTTCTTAAATTCTGATACCAGCGCCATTTCGTTCTTTCGAAACCCCGCCCAGTTGTTGGCCCAAGCGGGACTATTGGCGTTGAAGGTACCTAGTTTACCATCGAAAAAGGTGTGTGCGCCGTCGGCTTGATGAACCGGGTTAAGCGGCAACAATAAATTTACGCTATCCGGTAGGTAAGAACCTTTGTAAAAGCTAAACGTAGCCACATCACTGCTAAACCAGCCCTGCTTATAAGCTTTAGCTTTGATTACAGTCGGTTTATCCAGAACCGTCTGCCCCGTAAACAGAGGGGAGTGGATGCTGTCGGGCTCGCTGCCGTCGGTAGTAAATCGGAGCTGAACATCCCGAATAGGGTGTTTCAGTTGCAAAGCCAGCGTCTTATTAAAGATGGTAGAGCTATTTTTAATTTGTGGTGGATTCAGTTTTATTGGTTCACTGCCCCCCCCGTCGAACCCACCGATAAACTGAATATTTTTGTGCTCTTTCTGTAACTGTGTGATCTGAACAGGCGTTAGTGCCGTATTCCAGACAGCTAGAGTTTTCAGGGATTTAAACGCACCGATCTGCTTTTGTAGATCGACGAACGTGACCTTCGTTCCTGCCAGCGACAACGTCTTCAGCTGGTCCAGAGAGGTCAGTTCAGTGATGCCGTTGCCCGTAATATCCGTAAAATTCAAATCCAATTTTTGCAGATTCTCAAACTTCCGAATTTGCCGCAAGGCCGCATCGGTCACGGGCATTTTATTAAGGTTCAGGTAAACGATCTGCTCTTTTACGGCATCCAGTTCGTCCAGTTTCTCCGGTTTGTAAGCTGCCCGATTGTATAGATTGACAGCCAGCGCGGGCGACTCTTTAGCCAGTGGGGCAACGGTGCGGTAATCGTCATTGAGTTTCTTTACCGTTTCCTCATCAGCTGCTTCAAAATCGAAGGTTTCAACGACCTGAACCGGCTTAAACAAAGCCGACGCTAAGAATCGTAACGAATCGGTGGCGGGCAAATCGACCACTCGCTTCTTAAACTCGGCGCGGCCTTTTACCCACAACGCCAGCAAGGTCAATTCCTGCGGGGTAAGCTGGCTCTTTCCCAGCGGTGGCATGTGCTTTTTTTCGTCGGATGGCAGATGAATCCGCTGCAACAGCAAACTAACCGCGGGCTGACCGGCCACCAATAACTTACCACTTTTGCCGCCTTTCAGGATCGACTCCATGCTGGTAAGATTCAGCTCTCCTTTCAATTTTCCGGGGTTATGACAGCTAACGCATTTCTGCTCAAAAATCGGCTGTATTACATCGTTGAATACCAGAGCCTGATCGAGCGAAACGGGGGCGGGTTTCAGTTCATTGCTAATGGGGGCGAACAGAAAGTTATCGCCGTGGGTCAAGGTAGCCCCGTAATGCCCTGCTGCAATCAAACACACGATGGTGGTTAGCGCGCCCATTCGGGCAATCCGGGCGTTATACCAGGCTTTATTCCGAATGGAGTAGACAAGTGCCGATGCGAAGAAAATACCCACGCCCGACCATTTGTGCCAGAACAACACCTGACCCGAATACCCATCTTCCTGCGCCAGAAAAAGCCCCATGATAACCGTAAGACCAGCCAGTAACGTGCCAATGAGCAGTAAATTGGCCAGAAAGTCCCGGTAAAACGTCGAACCCTCCGCTTGATTTTCAACAGGTTTAGCTCTAAAGCGAAACGCTTCCATGAGCATCGCCAGCAACAGAATGACGATGGGAAAATGAAGAAACAGCGGGTGCATACGCCCAACGGGCTGCAACCATACAGGCACAACAATCCGATCGCTAAAAAGCAGGATGAACAGGATAAAGATGACCAGAACAAATATTCCTTGTTCTGCGAACTTGACCAGCCGTTTATTCATGTTTAACAGGAATGTGTACCAAACAGACGGAAGCTGTTTGTGATAAAAACTCAACTAAAAAATATGGATCAATTAGCCATCGGCAAATTGCTGGAAGCGGTTTGATACAATGAGGTTAGGCGATAATGTCGTGGATCACTTTTCCGGACACATCGGTTAATCGGTACCGCCGACCCTGGTGTTTGAAGATCAGTTTCTCATGATTAAGCCCCAGTTGGTTCAGCACTGTAGCCTGGAAATCATGCACATGAACGGGGTCTTTAATGATGTTATAGCCTACATCATCGGTTTCGCCATACACCATACCGGGCTTGATACCCCCGCCCGCCATCCAGATGGTGAAGCAGCGCGGATGGTGATCGCGGCCGTAGTTCTCTTTGGTAAGCTTGCCCTGCGTGTAGCTTGTCCGGCCAAATTCACCGCCCCAGATAACCAGCGTTTCATCCAGCAAACCCCGCTGTTTGAGGTCGGTAACCAGCGCTGCCGATGCCTGATCGACGTCCTTAGCCTGTCTGGTTATCTCGAAGGGCAGGTTGCCGTGCTGATCCCATCCCTGATGATATAACTGAACGAAGCGTACACCATTTTCGGATAATTTTCGCGCCAGTAGACAGTTGGCGGCAAACGTACCGGGCACCAGACAGTCGGGGCCGTAGAGTTTAATGATATCGTCCGGCTCTTTCGACAGGTCCATCACTTCCGGCACGGCCGTTTGCATCCGGTAAGCCATTTCGTACTGCTTTACTTTGGCGGCTATTTCCGGATCGCCAAACTCCTGATACGACAGGTCATTGAGCTGAGCCAGATTATCGAGCATATCCCGCCGATCCTGTCGGCTCATACCTTCCGGGTCGCGCAGATAGAGCACCGGGTCTTCGCCC
Organism: Spirosoma sp.; assembly: GCF_026391055.1. Lineage (GTDB taxonomy): Bacteria > Bacteroidota > Bacteroidia > Cytophagales > Spirosomataceae > Spirosoma. The sequence goes on from NZ_JAPLET010000026.1 coordinate 186,688, forward strand.
TTGCTAAACTGTACTCCCTGATGCACGGAATCCAGGAAACCGTTCGACCATAATTTGGAGTAAACGCCCTGCCCGTTACCGATACCCCGTGAGAGCAACACCGTAAAATTGGGCAGGTTTTTATTTTCATTCCCCAGGCCGTAGCTCAGCCAAGAGCCCATGCTTGGCCGGTTGCCCTGCTGCGAACCCGTCTGCAAAAACGTCAGGGCAGGGTCGTGGTTAATGGCCTCGGTGAACATCGACTTCACGATGCACAGATCGTCCACAATTTTGGCGGTGTACGGAAATAGGTCGCTGACCCAGGCCCGCGACTCGCCGTATTGCTTGAAGTCGACAAATGAACCCACCATCGGAAACTCCTTCTGGTTGGCCGTCATGCCCGTGAGTCGTTGCGTACCCCGAACGGAGGGCGGCAACTCCTGCCCCATCATTTCCCGCAGCTTGGGCTTGTAGTCAAACAATTCCTGCTGGGAAGGGGCTCCGTTCTGAAACAGATAGATGACCCGTTTGGCTTTGGGAGCGAAATGCGGGATACCAACTGTCAGGCCGTCCTCATCCGTACTACTTCCGCTGAAGAGGTCAGGGATTAACAACGAACCAAGCGCAGCACTACCCAGCCCTAAGCTAAGTCTGGACAAAAAACGACGTCGGTTAAAATTGAGGCCGTGTTCGAGAATTTCTTTTTCCATGACTCTCTTTTCGTTAACCCCTAATTCCCTTAAAGGGGACTTTCTCCTGACTATTCTCAACCCAAAGTTGCCTTTAGGAGAATTAGGGATATTTCAGGACTTTGTAATGGTTTCTTCGAGATTATAGATGGTTGTCATAACCCGCATCAGGGCGGCAAGCTTCACTTTGTCGATGTTGGCCGGAATTGGATACTCACCAACTGCCAGCGACTTATCGGCACTCGATCTGGTCGATTTCCCGAGTTCTTTCTTGTAATAATCACTGAGGATAGCGACTTCCTTCTCGTTCGGTTTTCGACTTACAATCAATCGGAATGCCTTTTCTATCTTGGCATTTACGTCTCCCCGTTCCTGCATCAGCCGGGCGGCCAGCACACGCGACGCTTCCAGTACGGTGGGATCGTTCATCATAACCAGCGCTTGTAGGGGCGTATTCGTTTTCAGCCGTTTTACTTCGCAGAGATCGCGGTTGCTGGCGTCGAAAATGGCCATTGACGGTGGCGGAACTGTACGTTTGATCAGCGTGTACATACCGCGCCGATACAGGTTTGGCCCATGATCCTGCGTGTACATCGACAGCAGGCCCCGCCCCGACGTTGCTCCTTCCCACAAACCGGCGGGTTGATAGGGTTTCACACTAGGACCGCCGATGGTGGGATTCAGCAACCCGCTGCTACTCAATACCAGATCCTTCACAAATTCGGCGTGGATACGATACCGAGGCCCTCGGGCCAATAACCGGTTGTCCGGGTCGGCAGCTAGTTTTTCGGGAGTGATTACGGCCGACTGGCGGTAGGTAGCGGAGGTCACCATCTGCTTCACCAGCCGTTTAATATCCCAGTTATGCTCCATAAAATCGACGGCCAGCCAGTCGAGCAGTTCGGGGTGGGAAGGCAGTTCACCCTGCATCCCGAAATCACCGGCTGTCCGGACAATGCCTTTCCCGAAGAACTCCTGCCAAAGCAGATTGACATATACCCTGGCCGTAAGCGGGTTCTTCTTATCGAACAACCATTTGGCGAGCCCGAGCCGGTTTTTGGGGTAGGTGGGGTCAAAGGGCAAGATGGCTTTGGGCGTTCCGGGCTGCACTTCATCACCGGGTGCATCGTACACTCCGCGCTTGAGAATAAATGTTTTCCGGGTCGTATCCAGATCACCCATCACCGACACGATCAGGCGGTTAGTGTCCCGTTTATTGACGAAGGACAGGATACTTTTTACGTCCTCATCACTGATTTCCATCAATGGTTTCTTGGCATAGGTATCCGGGCCGCCAATAACGGATTCGATACCCACCTCTTTCACGTTGTTGAAAAACGCAAAAAGCTGGTAGTACTCTTTGTGCGAGAATGGGTCGTATTTATGGTCGTGGCAATGGGCGCATTCGATGGTTACACCAAGTAAGCCCTTGCCAAACAGATCGTTCCGATCGGTCACGTACATAGTTCGGTACTCTTCGGGAATGACGCCCCCTTCTTCAGTGATTTTGTGATTTCGGTTGAAGCCCGTAGCCAGCAGTTGTTCTTTGTTGGCTGGTCCGCCGTCGCGGTTGGGCATCAGGTCACCGGCTAGCTGCCAGCTTACGAACTCGTTGTAATGCATGTTCTTGTTGAAGGCATGGATTACCCAATCCCGCCAGGGCCACTGCGTTCGGTAACCGTCGTCCTGATACCCGTGCGAATCGGCATACCGGGCCAGATCGAGCCAGTGCAGCGCCATTTTTTCCCCGTAAGCCGGGTTCTTCAGTAGCTGATCGACAACTTTTTCGTACGCATTAGCGCTCTTGTCTGCCAGGAAGCCATCCATTAATGCGAGTGTGGGCGGCAAGCCAACCAAATCCAGACTCAGCCGTTTGAGCAGCCGCTCTTTGTCCGCTTCTTCGTTTGGCGTTACGCCCTGCTGTTCCTGTTTTTGCAGGATAAAATAGTCAATTTCATTCCGGGGCCACTCGCCCAGTTTTACGGTTGGAACAGTTGGTTTTTTCGGCGCAACGAACGACCAGTGTTTTTCATAAGCCCCCCCCTGCTGAATCCATTTTTCAATCAGTTTTATTTCGCGGGCCGTCAGCTTTAAGTTCGACGAAGGTGGTGGCATCATAATCGACGTATCAGTCGAACTGATTCGCCGAAACACTTCGGATAGCTCGGGTTTTCCCGGCACCAGCGCGTGCGCCGACGGATGCTCTTTCAAGGCGGCATACGCACTTTCGGCCATATCGAGCCGCAAACCAGCTTCTCGCTTGTTGGCGTCCGGCCCGTGGCAGGCCAGGCACTTATCCGAAAGAATGGGCCGTATATCGAAGTTGTAGCTGATCGTTTCGGGGATGTTGTCGGACCGGCTCTGGTCGATCACCCGGCTGGACGAACTCGTTGAACAGGATTGCAGATAAACGACAATTCCGGCAATCAGTCCAATGATGTAGAAAGCACTTTTATGCATACCGAACAATTTGTTTAGAGCGAACGAACCAGGCCGCCGGAGCGACCGTCCGCTTTTATGCCAGCAACTCCATTACTGCTTTTCCCTTTCCATCTGGTGTCGAATAAAACGGCCTTTTTTCCACTTCGTAATGGGTGTCGGGAGCAATACCCAGCGCGTGGTAAATGGTCTGATGAATTCCATCGATGCGTATCGGGTTTTCGATTGTTTTACACGGGCGTTCGTCGGCTGTTTTGCCATAGACAAACCCTTTTTTGATTCCTCCGCCGAACATCAGAATGGAACAGCCATCGGTAAAGTGCCGGTGCATGCCGTAGAATTTCAGATCAGACAGAATCTCCGGCTGTTGAACCTGCTCGCGTACTTTGGCATCCGGTCGCCCTTCTACCATCATATCCCGGCTGAACTCGCTGGCCAGAATAACGATTGTGCGGTCGAGTTGGCCGGTTTTATCCAAATCCTTGATGAGCTGCGCAATCGGCCCGTCGATCTGCTTTTTCATATCTTCCAGGCGCGTATGTCCGTTTTCGTGGGTATCCCACCCTTTAAACGGCTCGTATTCAGTCGTGACGCTGATAAACCGGGCACCCTGTTCGGTTAGCCGACGAGCCAGCAAGCAGCCCAGCCCGAACTTGCCGGTATTGTAAATGTCATAGCTCGCTTTGGGTTCTTTGCTCAGGTCGAATGCTTTGGCTTCGGGCGAATTGAGCAGCATATACGCCTGTTCCATCGACCGTTTGAGGGACTCTTTCTGATAATCGCTCCCGAATTCGCCCATCGGTCCGCCACTAATCAGGTCGTTATACAGTTGATTCCGGCGCTCGAAGCGTTTGGCATCCATGCCCACCGGCGGCCGAACACTCTCCAGACCCTGACTTGGGTCGGGGATGAAGAACGGGCCGAATTCATTTCCCAGAAAACCAGCGGTATGAAAGGCCTTTAGCTCTTCGGCCTCGCCCACTGTGAACCGCTGCCCAATGTCGACAAAGGCCGGAATGACCGGATTTTTCGGACCCAGTTCCTTGGCAATCCAGGAGCCAAGGTGCGGAGCCGCTACGGTTTGGGGCGGCTCATACGAGGTGTGCCAATGGTATTGGTGGCGGGAATGCAGAATGTGCCCCATATCCGCAGCCACGTAGGATCGAATCAGCGTTCCCTTATCCATTACTTTGCCGATGGACTGAAGCCCGTCCGAAAAATGAATGCCGTCCAGCACGGTCGGAACCGATTTGAAGGTACTCAATACTCGGTTTCCTTCCATTCCTTTCTCGAAAGGGGTATACCGTTTAGGGTCGAACGTTTCTGTATGCGCCATGCCACCCGCCATCCAGAGCAGAATGACCGTATCGGCAGTGCCGGTTGTTTCACCCGGCTTACGCGTCCGGCTGCAACCCGATAACAGGCTCGACATGGGTGCTCCCGCTGCCAGGGCAGCCATGGTTGCGGCACTGGTTTTTTGTAGAAATTCCCGTCTATTCCAGTTCGTATTCATGTTATTTCCTGCTTAGAATCTAATGTACCACTCCGGCGTCTGAGGGCTGTACATCAGGTATTTATAAGTCATTAACTGGTCTTTCTTACTGCTTAGTATGTATACTGTCAGACGCTTTTGCGCTGTGAAAAGGCCCTGTCAGTAAATCAACTGAAACTCGGGGTGCAGGCTGATTGCCCATACCAAGTCCTGAATCCCCTCTGTGCTGGGGCTTTTGCCCACAATTTTCTGTGCAACGGCCATTTCATTGGGTCTTGGCTCCCGGCCCAGCGCTTTCCAGTAGAGATTTCGTACCAGCACATCCGACGTTGGGTAAGTAGCTTTCCATTGCTGAGCCCCACGCTTAAGGGCATCGTTGAACTTCTCCCCGTTGGTTAGCTCCAAAGCCTGCAACAAATTCGCCTGCGACGACCGGCTGGTACTGACCGTTTCGCGGTTCGGGCGCCCTAGGGCCGTTAGGAACGGGTCATTTTTAACCAGAGACGCCCGTGGAAAAGGCATTTCTTTTTTGAGTTGTTGCGGAAACTGTTTCTCTACAATCGATGTGTCGGCATAAACCGGGCTAAACGCCAGACTAACGGCATCGGCAAACTGCTCGGCAGTTAAGCGACGGCGTACCATACCCTGAAACACAAAGTTAGGCGCGGTAATCATGTCCGCTTCTTTAAGCCCGACGGAAGGAAGCTGATAGGTTTTCGACGTTAGAATGGTGTACATCAGTTTTTTGATATCATAGCCATTCGTAACGAAATCAGACGCCAGCCAGTCCAGCAGATCCTGACTCCAGGGGTCGTTATCCATCACATCGACTGGCTCAATGATTCCCCGACCCATCACCTGCGCCCAAATCCGGTTCACCACCGTGCGATACAGTCGACCATCTTTGGGCTGCACCATGAAATTGGCCAGTTCCTTGAGTCGTTCGTCGGTAGTTGCTTTACCATTGATGGTGCCCAGCTTTTCGAAGATGATGCGCGTATCAGCTTTTTTGCCTGTCGGCTTGTCGCAGCGATTGATCTCCAGAGTTGTATCGGCAAAGACGTTGGCAAAGGCATAAGCATCGGCCAGTTTCCAGTCGCTGATGAAACTATCGTGACACGAAGCACACTTGAGATTGAGCCCAAGCAGCACCTGCGATACATTTTGCGCGGCCTGCATTTCGGTTCGCTGGCTCGAATTGATGGTCCCCCTCCACTTGATTCCTTTTATAAACCCGGCCGATTCTTTGGTAGGGCTTACCAATTCCCGCACAAACTGATTATAAGGTTTGTTAGCTCTCAGCGAGTTATAAAGCCAGGAAGTAATGTCGAACCGGCCACCGGTTATGTAGCCCGTACCGGTATAATCATTGCGAAGGGCGTCGTTCCAGAAGGTTAACCAGTGCTGAGCGTAGTCGGTATTTCGGTTCAGCAGTTCCTTAACAAGAAGGTCACGTTTATCGGGTCGCTGGTCAGCAACGAATGTCTTGATCTGTTCGGGCGTTGGCAGTAAACCCACCACATCCAGGTAAACCCGGCGCATGTAGGTCCGGTCGTCAATGCTGTTTTTCCAGGTCAGTTTGTGCTGCTGAAAATAGACGTTCACGAACTTGTCGATGGGGTTGGTTATACCAGCTGGCGCATCGGGCAGTTCGGGTAAGCGGGGTTCCAGAGCCGCCACTCGGTAAATGCTTTTCTCGGGGCCACTTGGCCAGGGAGCGCCCTGCTTGATCCAGTATTCGAGCAACTCAACGTCGTGTTCAGACAGGCGTTTTCCCTTGGTTGGCATGGCCTCCTTATGACCGGCGGGGAGCTTGATCCGCCGGATGATGTCACTATCCTCGGGATGCCCAGCCACCAGAATAACGCCATCCTCGCCCCCTTTCATGACAAGCTCTTTCTTATCCAGCCGCAACCCTCCTTTGGTTTTCGTGGCACTGTGACAACTGTAGCAGTTATGCGCCAGAATAGACCGCACCTCCATATTCAGTTCACCAATCTGTTTATCACTCAGCGGTTGATTGACCGTGGCGAAGGCAAATTTGGTTTCGCCTTCCAAGGGTGAACTCCCGCCTTTGTCGAACGGCAGCACACTGCTCAGGTAGTCGTCGCCGTGCGTCAGCATGGCTCCGTAATGACCAGCCAGACTCACGCCCAATACGGTGGTCATTAATAACCCCCGGTATAAACTGGTCCGCCCGGAGCGCAGGGCGAAAACGGTCAATATGGCCAGGGTCATCGTTGCCAGACCCGACCATTGGTGAATGGTTACGGTGTTGCCGCCGTAATCGTCCTGATTGACCAGCAGCAGTCCCAGCGCAGCCGCCACTACCGAACTGATCGTACCGATCCAGACCATAGCACGAATACCCGCCTGTAATTCGGTCGATTTGCGGAACCAGCCAACTGCTTCGAGTATGAGTGCAATGCACAGTAAACTCACCGGAAAATGGACCATCAACGGGTGCAGACGGCCCAAGAACTGCCAAAGCCAAAATGTTTCAGTTAGTATAGTCATTACGTTGCAGTAATGGGTTAAGAAAAATAGGTTTATTCATACCGGTTCCGGCGAGTGATTTAGTCGCGTTAACGACGATCTGCGTACATCTCATCATTAACGCGACTGACTCAATCTGAATTATAATGAGCAACATCCACCCTCCCGGCTTATTGGTAACCCGCGTTTTGGGTTAGCTTACTGTTAATCAGAATTTGAGGTGCGGGAATGGGGAAGAAATATTCGAAGTCACTGTAGACATAGTCTAATGCATTAAACGCAATACCGCCCCGATCTACTGTTGGCTTTGCTTTTTCTCTGGCTCCGTGCGCATTCATGAAGGCAGTCAGTTCGGCGGGTGTCATGGTCCGTTTCAAATCAAACCAGCGATGGTTCTCAAAAGCCAATTCAACGCGTCTCTCCTTGAGCACGGCCGTTTTAAAGGCTGCTTTATCGAGACCATCCAACGCCTTGAGACCCGCCCGCGTACGTACCTGATTTACATACCCGTATGCTTCGGCCGTCGGACCCGATTGCTCGTTGATAGCTTCGGCCAGCATCAGCAGCACATCGGCGTACCGAAGGACCGGCCAGTTATTGTCCGTCCGTCCAGTGATGGTGTGCGGGTAGGTAAACTTTGTCACGTACGGAATAGGAACGACCGTACCATTCAGGGTATAGCTGGTTTTCAGCGAAGCATCCTTCCGCAGATCGCCGGGTTCATAGGCCGCAATCATGTCGTTGGTAGGGATATTCCGTCCGCCCGGCGTTGTATTGGCAAAGCCAGTCACGGCCCCTGCCGATAGCCTTGGTGCAAACGTGTAGGCAAACGTACTCCATTCGCCCAGGTCATTACCTCCCTGATATTGGATTTCGAACAGCGACTCAGGCCCGTTCTTTCTGGCCGGGTTGAAATTATCCGAATAGACGGCATTTAGCGAGTACCCGGTCACCTGTTTCAGCGTTGTTACGGCATCCCCGTATTTCTTCTGCGTCAAATACACTTTACCCAACAAGCCCAGAGCAGCCCCCTTGGTAACCCGCCCCAACTGAGATGCAGGAAAAGTGGCCGGTAGCAAGGGTACCGCTTCTTTCAAATCTTTTTCAATCTGCGCCCACACATCGGCCTGGGGCGATCGAATCAGCTCAAACGCTTTATCGGGCTTATCCAGCGTCGACGTAACCAGCACGACATCCCCGAAATACTGGACCAGGTGAAAGTAGAAATAAGCTCTCAGGAATTTCAACTGTCCTTCGATGGGCGCTTTGACGGAGGCATCGAGCGTACTGGCGGCTAACTTTTCCAGCGTGTAATTGGTATTGTACAGCGCGGAATAATACAGGTTCCAGACGTTGGCAATTTCGCCATTTCCCTGATTGACCGTCGAGAACTCGAAGGCTTCCCAACCGGCTGCTCCCCCGCGATCGAGCGGGTTAAAATCGAGCGTGGTGTTGTCGGATGGAAACTCCTGAAAGATATAGGCTGCATTAGTAATGTTCTGCAACTGGCCATATACACCATTTAGCGCCTGCAAAAACTGCGTTTCGTTTTTATAAAACAGGTCGGTGCCAATACGAGTCGGATCGGTAGTGACCAGCAAATCATCACTGCACGAAAACTGACCCAGGCAAAGAAAAAGAGTTGCGATAAGAAGTTTATTTTTCATGTTCGTGGCGATTAAAAGTTCAGTTTGATACCGGCAGCATAAGTTCTGGGAACCGGATAAGACTCATCGTCATTGTTCGGCTCGGTCGTGCTTCGGACACCTGCATCCGGATTATTGCCAGGGTACTTTGTGAAGATCAACAGGTTGTTACCCGTCACGAAAACCCGTGCGTTGCTCAGGATTGATTTGAACTTGGGGAAGTTGTAGCCAATTGTAACGGTTTTCAGCCAGACGTAGCTGCCGTCATACACATACCGGTCGCTGCTCTCGCGCGACCATTTAAAGTAGCTGGTACCACCCTGCGCGTGTACATCCGTTGGATTGGTTCCCTGATTGGTAGCCGACCGCCAGCGATCTTTGGCCTTGTCAAGTACGTTGAACACGCCGTCCATATTCATGGTCGAAGCCTCAATGTTGCGGTAAATATCGAAGTCCTGCGCACCGAGGAACATAAGGTTTACATCGAACCGTTTGTAATCAGCGGCAAAAGTCCAGGCCCAGGTAAAGGCCGGATTTGGATTACCGATTTCGACCATATCCTGGGTGTCGTACGAAATAACGCCATCGCCGTTGGTATCCGCGAACTTCATCCCGCCCGGAATAACCCCGTCCTGCTTGGGTGCTGCGTCAATTTCGGCCTGCGTGTTGAAAATGCCCAGCTTTTTATAGCCATAGATCATACCCACCGGGCGACCCACTTTCTGAACGTTATAGCCTCCATAGAAGCTGCCGTAATACAGCGCGTCATTCGCTCCTTTGATGGCCAGAATCTTATTGCGGTTAAAGCTGATGTTGGCGTTGCTGCGGAAGTTGACCTGGCCAATGGTAGTCCGGAATTCGGCACCCAGCTCAAACCCATGGTTCTCCACTTTACCAATGTTATCCAGACTGGTCGTAAAGCCTGATACCGACGGAATGGAAACCGGCAACAGCATGTCATTGGTAATTTTCCGGTAGTATTCGGCATTGAAAATCAGCTTGCTATTGAACAGAGCCAGATCCAGACCGATATCCAGTTGATTGGATTTTTCCCATTTCAGCTCCTGATTGGCAAAAGAACTGACCACTTTACCAGCGGCAAATGAGTTACCCAGAATGTAGTTGTTGGCCCCTACGAATGCCAGACTTGGGTAGTTACCAATGTCGTTATTACCCGTTACGCCCCAACTGGCCCGAAGTTTAAGATCGCTAAGCCAGGCGGTTTTTGGCATAAACGATTCTTCGGTAATACGCCAGCCAATAGAAGCCGCCGGAAAATCGCCGTACTTGTTCTTCGCCCCGAATCTAGAACTTCCCTCCCGCCGAAAAGATGCGGAGAGCAGGTATTTGTCCTTGTACGAATAGTTGACGCGACTCAAATAGGCCAGCATACTCCAGCCAAATTCAGTGGAAGAAGCTGATCGAATGGATGCAGCTCCCAGAAACGGAACCAGGTCATCCGGAAACGTATTGCCCGTACCCGTAAAGCCACGTACTTTTTCCTGCTGAGCGGTATAGCCCACCAGAACATCCAGACTATGATTGGCCGACAGTTGCGGCTTATAGGTAAGCAGCTGATCCAGCGAGTAGTTGGTTAGCTCTTCCGTATTGTCCGTTTCAGTAGCAATCCGTGGGGGCGCTCCCGCCGTACCGGATGCTACCGGCAGGCCAATGGTCGATGGCACATATTCCTTGAAGGTATTGTTCGTCAGTTTTACGTTGGCGGATGTTCTGAACTTGAAATTCCGCAGGAAAGACAACTCGATAAATCCATTGGTCAACAGATCGGCAATGTTCCGTTTCCGGTACACGTTTTCCAGCATGAACAGCGGATTGGGGAAGCCGAAAACGCCATCGACTCCATTGATGTATGGAATCAACGACCCATCCGGATTATAGGGGGTAGCCCGTGGGTCCATCAGTAAAGCGCCACCTACCAGGGCACTTCGTCCGTCTGTATTAGCCAGATTCTGACGGGTATAGGTCCCGTTAATATTGAGGCCAACGTTGATGAATTTATTGACCTGCCCTCCCAGATTGGAGCGAACGGAAATACGGTCATAATTCGTCTTTTTAACAGTCCCTTCTTCTTTGTAATACCCCACCGAAATCAGCGATTTTATAGGGCCGGAACCGGACGAAATGGTCATATTCAGATCCGAATAAGGGGCATTATCATTCATGATAAGGTCAAACCAGTTGGTCGAGTATTTGGTCTGTTCCGGAAAGCGATAGCCAATCGGAACTTCGCTTTCGGCGGGTTCCCGATTCTGGAGAATGCGAATCTGATCCATAAAAATGTCCTTCTTGAACTGGGCAAATTCAGGACCGGTCAGCATGGTTACCCGTCTGGATTTTGGCACCGACTGAATCCCGTAATCGAGCGACAGATTGACATTTACCTTCCCTTCTTTGGCCTGTTTGGTCGTAATAAGTACGACACCGTTAGACCCTCTGGCGCCGTAGATAGCGGTAGACGCTGCGTCTTTCAGAACGGTGACACTCTCAATATCATTTGGATTCAGGTTCTGCCCAACCGATGTACCGACGGCAAACCCGTCGATAACGTACAGCGGATTACTGCCGGCCCCCAGCGAGCCAATACCCCGCACCCGAACTTCAAATACGCCACCTGGTGTACCGCTTTTCTGCTTGACAACAACCCCTGGAGCGCGTCCCTGAAGAATTTGGTTTGGGTTATTGGCGGGCTGCTCGCCAATATCCCGCATGTTAATAACCGAAACAGCTGAGGTTAAATCCTGCCGACGCTGCGAACCGTAGCCCACCACGACCACTTCATTGAGCGTTTGATCGTCCGGAATCAGGGAAACGGTTATCGACGTTTGATTGCCGATCAGAACTTCCTTTTTTTGATAGCCCACAAAACTAAAAACGAGCGTAGCCGCCGAGTTAGGCGCCGAAATTCGGTACGCCCCCGATCCATCCGTTGTAGCGCCCTGTGTTGATCCTTTCAGAACGACACTAACGCCCGGCAATCCGCTTCCTTTTTCGTCAATTACTCTCCCTGTCACAATAATTTCAGCGACTTTCGGATCGCTACTCGTTGAGTGCTGCGCAGAACTCGCCAGCGCCACCGGCTCCATTATACGGGGCGGTGAGCTGCCTTTACTGACTCCCTGTCCAAAGGCATGGCTTGCACAACAGCCAGCTAATACACTAAAGGCAACTAACTGATAGAGCTTTTTCATAGTGTTATTATTAAAGGGTTTAGCCTGAGTGTAACTGCTTAAAAACAGACAACTCATTAGCCAAATATTACTATCCACGCAGGAGTCACTTTCCTATACCTACCTACTTTTTAATAGTTATTTAATATTTTTTATCTAATAAATGCCAATAGAGCCTCTAAGGCTAGTTTTTATAGTCGAAAAGATCATACCTGTCTACAGCGGCTGCTTAAGGTCATGATCATGGGCTAGTTATACGCGTATCGTCCTTCTGCTCAAACAGGCGCTCTATCCGTAGATAAAGGGGCGTGTTTGAGCAGAAGGACGATGGGACGGGTATATATGAAAGGTGTTAAAACGACCAGAGAACACACAGGGAGTATCATAATCTATCCGTCTTGTTTCATAAAACTGATAGTAACTAAACCCACTCTTTGTACTTTCTTATAGGTCACCTACAAGCATCACTTTATAAGAGACGAATACATTATGCTGTATCATATCAAAATTAATGATTACTCAAATACGCCAAAGTACCAGCAGATTTACAACTCAATTGTTGAGGGCATTGAGAATCAAGACATTTTGCCAGGCGATAAACTGCCCTCTATTCATGAGGTCTGCGCCGAGTTTGACGTAGCAAAGGGAACGGTAGAGCGGGCTTATGAACTCTTGAAGGAGAAAGAGATAATTGGTGCCGTAAAAGGGAAAGGATTTTACATCAACTACACCAAAACCGGAAAAAATCTCAAAATATTCCTCCTATTCAATAAGCTAAGCGCCCACAAGAAGATCATTTACGACTCTTTCGTCGAGTTGTTAGGGCCGGGGGTAGCCATTGATTTTTTCATTTACAACAATGACTTCCGCTTGTTTCGGGACTTGATTCAGCGGCAGGCCCGAAACCATACGCACTACGTTATTATCGGCCATTTTTTCGAGGGGGGTGACAAAGCCGATGAGTTGATTAATAGTCTACCGAAGCATAAACTGGTTATTCTGGACAAACTAATGGAGGGCGTTTCGGGGCAATATGCCGCTGTGTTTCAGAACTTCGAGAAAGATGTTTACCAGGCCCTTACTGAAGCCCTTCCGCTTTTGAAGAAATACACGACCCTTAACATTCTCTTTCCGCACTACACCTACCACCCCAAAGCCATTTTGAATGGTTTTTATAAGTTCTGCTTCGAGCACGGTTTCGAAACACGCGTGATCAACGACATCAACCATGAGGTGATTCGTCCGCAGAACGCCTATATTAATTTGATGGAAGAGGACTTGGTCGAACTCATTAAGCGAATAAAAACCACGCCTTATATCGTTGGGCAGGAAGTAGGCATACTGTCTTACAATGACACGCCTTTGAAGGAATTTTTGCTGGATGGCATTACGGTTATCTCTACCGACTTTGCCCAGATGGGCCGAACGGCCGCTCAGTTGGTACTAAACGCCAGCGTTGAACACGTAGAGAATCCATTCCATCTGGTTATCCGAAAATCCCTTTAACCGTGATTTTTATGATTTTTCTGACCGACTATGGTTTTTAAAGATAGCTTTCTCTGAAAGCAAAATCATAGTCGGTCAGAAAAATCATAAAAATCACGGTTCGGATTAATAGCGTACTACCTTAAATTTAGAAATACCCCCGTCGAAGCGGATAAGCATTTTCTTCTTGGCCGCGTCGTAGCCGGGACTAACGAACTCTCCCCCGCCTACACTGGTAAAATCATCCAGTTGCTCAATGTTCAGGGCACCATCTTTTTTAATACGACACCCCACTTCTTTAGGAACCCGAACGGTGACGGAAGCGGCTCCTACGTCCAGTTTTACGTCAGACTGGTCAGCTTTAGCGCCCAGTTTGAGGTCTAGTTCAGCGGCTCCAACGGCTAATTTCAGGCTTCTTACCGCATAGGCACTCAAATCCAGATCGCCCTGCCCAGCGCCCAGGGCGACATCCATTGTCCAGACGGGCGTTGTGTTCAAGTGTACATCGACCCGGTTTTGATAGTCGCCGTCTTTCAGGTCGATGTTTTGTTTATCCTCCGTTGGCTTCAACTCAATGGTTGGAATGTGCGTCGTTTCGTCGCGGTCTACCGACATGGAGTAGCTCCCAACCGTCTGTTTGGTATCGGCCTTAATCAGTTCGGTAGTTGGGTCGCTGATGATAAACCGACCTGCCCCACCCGACAACTTTAACACAGCCTCCCGGGTATCGGCGCTCATGGGCTCGACAAAGGTTGAAGAGGTTTCTGTACGATCTGCATCCCGACGGTCTCGCTCAGACCGATAATTCTCTTCGTTGTCGTTATTCCCGTTGTCATCATCCGAATCATCGTCATCGCCATCCGAATAGTTACGATCGTTGTCATCATCGTCATGGTTCCAGCGCATATGGAAACCATCTCGATCCCGGTCATGCGCGAAAAAGCCAAACAACGTAGTTGGTACGGCCACAGCCAGCATGACCGTTGTAATGAAAGCGGCTGGGTTACCACGGCGTTCTAAAATCAGATTGACACCGGCTAAAATCAGCAGAACGGGCCACAGATTTACCAATGAGTGCCAGTCAACATCGAGCCACCCTGCCCGCCGGGCCAGGAAAAGAACACCCAGCGTGAGCAGAAATATGCCCCAGAATAATCCGTTAGTACGTTTCATAAGAATGGTAAGATGTAAGATGTATGATATAGGGTCGGGGCCGCCCCGACCCTATATCATACATCGTTTATAGGGTTCCGTTATTGGGGTCGTTTGGGGTAGGGTCACTCTTGTAAGGATCACTTTTGTAGGGGTCGTTCTGATTGTTGTCGAACGGGGTTTTGATCCGATCCCGGAAAATCAACCACAAACCAATGGCTATCAAAATGAAGGGCCACAAATCGCCGAAACTGATGTCGAAATAGCGGTCAATCAGAAACAGAACACCGAGTAAAATCAGGACAGCTCCACCAACAAGGCTACGGTCGGGCGATGCAGGTTTATTAGGATTGTAAGGATTCATGGAGAAAACAGGGTTTGCGTAAATAGTTGATTGAGCCGCAGAACCCGCGAAACGACGTTCTGGTAATGCGATCCACAAGATAACATAAATGATGAAAGCCGGGAAATGAGGTAGAAAAATCCCAACCACAAAAAGCACACGCACCAGGGTGCGATCAATTCCAAAATAGTCGGCTAAACCAGCGCAGACGCCCCCAATCTGGGCCTGGTCTGCTATACGTTCTAATCTCTTGTTCATGGCTTCTAGTGTCTAAAACCGATGTAAACCTAGCAGATGAACGTGTCCTGTGGAAGGATAATAGGAAGAATGGACGCGCCTATGGATAGATGTATGTTTTCAATGATAGTAGGTAATACATAGTAGTGGGCTCACTCCTCCTCTATCGCTTCCAGAATATCCATTAATTCGCCGAACTCTTTGTTGCCGGGTTGTTCCTCCACTCCTCCGCTTAGGGCAATGCCTTTCACAGACAGATCATCGAGTAGCTGATGAACGTTTTCGACGGATATGCCGGTACCCAGCAGGATGGGGTAGCGAGACGCCTGCCGTTTCAGAAGTTGCTTTACATCGTCATCCAGATGCATAGGGCCGTTGCTTTCGAGCAGGACATAATCGGCATTGGCCGCCCCTGTTTGCAGGATTGTATCGAGCTGGTCGAAGGTGACTTGAGCGACATCAATCCGTAAGATAAACCGGAGCTCATCTTCCGTAGTTGTCAGCGTACTTAGGTAGGGTAATAAAGCAGCTTCATCGACCTGCAACAGGTCGGGCTGGTAAGCGCTTAGCAACTCTTCGATTATTTCAGGATCGGTCGAGGTGGTTTCGCCAACAATCTGCACCCCCGCTACCCAACCCCGTATTTCGGCGAACTTTTTCGGGTCAACGTAGTCCGGCGAGTCAGCATCCATCGAAAAGCCAAGCATATCGACACCCATGCCTGCACAGTAGCGGGCATCGCTTAAGTTCGTAACGTTCGAGATTTTGACCAGCGTTTTAAGGGCCATAGAAGTAGGTAGTAATAAAATTTTGTTTAACAATCCGTAATCGCAAAGTTACAGACAGACCATCATTCTATCACCCGCACTTCGTCCGGATTGTTCATCAGCGGACAGCCATGTACGATTTCGGACAAACCACATTTTATAGAATCTGCGTCTGCAAGCTGGATAGGCTGTTTATGAGAGTTGGCAAAGCATTTGTTCTACAAAAGTTAATCTTATTCTTTTCAGCATGAAACGAACATACCTGGGTGAGTTTGAAGAACTGGTTTTACTGACGGTCGCGGTCCTGCACGAGGGAGCTTATGGAGTTGCTATCACCGACGAGCTGGAACGGCAAACCGGTCGCTCGGTGAGCATCAGCGCCGTTCACGCGGCCTTACATAGGTTGGAAGAGAAAGGCATGCTCAAATCGCAGATGGGGGAAGCGACCGCCGAACGCGGTGGCCGACGGAAACGACTGTTTTCGGTTACCGCGCTGGGAAGCCGCGCGTTGCACGATATTCGGGCTATGCGCGACCAGTTGTGGGAGTCGATTTCGCCAAATGTCTTACCGACCCTTAGTATATGAACGCATCGCAACCACCCCGCTGGGCCGACCGGCTCCTCGAATGGTTCTGCGCCCCACATCTATTAGAAGAGGTGCAGGGCGATTTGCATGAGCGATTTACCCGAGAATTACACGTGATGGGTACTCGACGCGCAAACCATAATTACTGGGTCAACGTATTGCGCTTTGTACGTCCGTTTGCCCTGAAACGCCAACCCGAACGCTATCCTTCAGTCTCTTTATTCAGTCCGGCTATGTTCCAGAACTATCTCAAAATTGCTTTACGAAACCTCGCCCGCAACAAGGCGTATTCGGCCATTAATATCATTGGGTTGAGCATTGGTCTCTCAGCGGCCATGCTGATCATGCTGTATACCAAAGACGAAGTTAGTTACGACCGGTTTCATGCAAATAATCCATCTATTTACCGGATCACCAGCAAATCGCTGACACCCGCCGGTATTGTTGAGCAATTACAGCCCTATACCGGTGTTTTTCCAGGGCCAAAATTCCATGAGGGCGTCCCGGAAATAACAGCCTTTGTACGGTATCGGGAAAACCATCGGGATATGAAGGAGGGCAATGACATAAAAAGCCAGTCCGTTCATTACGCCGACACGAACTTCTTTTCAATATTCACCTTCCCGCTCCTGAGCGGCAACCCAAAAACCGCATTGCAAAACCCACAATCGGTTGTCATATCGGAGGACGTTGCGGAGAAAAACTTCGGGACAACAAACGCACTGGGCAAGACGCTGTTTTTCAGGCGGGATGAGCGATTTGAACCCTATACGGTGACGGGCGTGGCTAAGAAAAGCCCCCAAAACTCGTCCATCAAATTTGACGTGCTCATGCCCCTCGTGATCGAGGCAGACGAGATGGCTAATAATGAAAACTGGTTCAGTGTCTTTATGAATACGTTTGTGCTGGTTAGTCCGGGAGCCAACCTGAAAGCGGTAGAGGCAAAAATGAATCGGGTCTATGTGGCCGATGCCCGGGAAAGCATTAAAATTGTTGCTAAAAAGTACGGTATAACGGGCAGAACGGTGTACACACTTCAGCCCTTCACCGACATGCACCTGAGCAAAGAGCTACCAGCCAGCAACGGACTTGTTGACGAGAGCAATCCCACTTTTTCGTACATCCTATCGGGTATTGCGCTGTTCATCCTGCTGATCGCCTGTATCAATTTTGTCAATCTTACCGTAGCCCGCTCCCTGAAACGAGCCAAGGAGATAGGTGTCAGGAAAGTGGTGGGCGGAGCCAGAACCCAACTGATTATCCAGTTTCTGGGCGAGTCGTTCTTACTTTGTCTTGTTGCGTTCCTGCTGGCTATCGGCCTGATTGAACTGGCCCTGCCTACGTTTAATCAACTCGCCAACAAAGCCCTCGCACTCTCGTATCTGTTTGATGTTAAGTTGGTGGCCGGGTACATTATCCTGTTCATGGTCACGAGTCTGTTGTCCGGTTTCTACCCGGCGCTTATTCTGTCGGGCTACAATCCGGTTCAAACGCTGTACAGCCGGTTCAATTTGTCGGGTAAAAACTACCTGCAAAAATCACTGGTCGTACTTCAGTTTACGCTGGCCTCGTTTCTGATCATTGCTTCCCTGACCATTTATTCACAATTCAATTTCCTGACAAGTAAAGAGTTGGGCTACGACGATAAAAATCTGGTCATCATCGATAAATCGAACTTAGCGCGCAACGAAGCCAACCTATTGAAAGAAGAGTTAGAGAAAAACGGGAACATCATTGGTATCGCCCCTAAAAACGGCGGTCGATGGGGAACAGTAGCCAAAATAAACGGCGAAACGCAAGTCAATTTTGCTTACGAAACTGTTAACGAATCCTACCTTCCGCTCTTTAAAATACCCATTTTGACCGGGCGCAATTTCTCCCCAGCCTACCCATCCGACTCGTCGCACTCGGTATTGGTCAACGAAACGTTCGTGAAAGAAGCAGGCTGGAAAAACCCCATTGGTCAGGTCGTCGATTTCTGGTTCAGAAACGAAAAATACACCGTCGTTGGCGTGGTAAAAGACCATCATTACGAGTCGTTGAGCGAAAAAATAAAGCCGCAATTATTTACCATGAAAGCCAGCAATCCGTATGGTGTAGTCTATATAAAAATCAAACCCAATACGGAGACGGCCAGCCTTCGGCATATCGAGAAGGTTTTCAAAAAACTCTTCCCACTCAATCCCTACTCGTATCAGTTTTTAGATCAGGAAAACCTGAAACGGTACGAGTCGGAAGCCAAGTGGAAACAGATGATGCTCTTCGGAGCCATTCTCACCATCTTCATTTCGTGCATCGGGCTCTTCGGCCTGGCGACACTCTCAGCCGAGCGACGCACCAAAGAGATTGGTATCCGGAAGGTACTGGGCGCATCGGTTGGCAGTGTCGTTCAGCTCTTATCGACAGACTTTCTGAAACTGGTTTCGCTGTCATTCATCTTCGCGTTCCCTGCCGCCTGGTACGCCATGAATGAATGGCTCAGTAACTACCCCTATCGAATCAGCATCGGCGTCTGGATGTTCCTGGCTACGGCATTCATTGCCATAACCATCGCTTTCTTCACGGTGGGCTGGCAGTCAGTACGAGCCGCCACGATCAACCCGGTAAAGAGTTTGAAAGCTGAATAAGTGCATAATTATCCCTTCCCTAAAGGGGAGCATTCAAAGTGGATTTTCTCTCCTCTAGGGAGGGGTATTAACAGCTCTGCCCCACGTCCGTATAGTCTCTTTGCCCACTACCCCATGCCCTCTGCCATGAAACCACCCCGCCGTGCCGACCGGCTACTCGAATGGTTCTGCACTCCCCACTTAGTGGAAGAGATTCAGGGCGATCTATACGAGCGATTTACCCGCGATGTGCATCGGTTGGGCCTTCCAAAAGCAAGGCAGCGTTATTGGTTCAATGTGCTGCGGTTCATTCGCCCTTTTGCCCTCAAGCGGCAATCTGACTATTATTCACCCGGTTTATCATCCTCCAATATGCTTCGCAACTACCTCAAAACCTCGATCCGCACCCTGACCCGACATAAGGTCAGTACGCTGATTAACCTGTTTGGTCTCACGCTGGGGATAACTGCCTGTCTGGTCATCTACCTCATTACCAATTACGAACTCAGCTACGACACCTTCCACCCCGATAGCGAACGTATTTATCGGCTGGTAGGCGAATCTCAATACGGGAAAACGGGCGAAAAGCACCCGGTGGGCTTTGTGCCGAATGCGGTTCCGAAAGCCATTCGGGAAGAAATTACGGGATTAGAAACGGTGGCGGCTTTTCATAATATCTCGTCAGATGTGCTCATTCCAACGGAGAAAGAAAAACCGAAGCGATTCGAGAGTAGCCGACATAGTGAACTAGTCGTCGTAGACCCGCAGTTTTTTGACATTTTCAGGTATCAATGGCTGGCAGGCAATCCCAAAACGGCGCTGAGTGAGCCGTTCAAAGTTGTCTTGTCCGAACAAAAAGCGCACACGTATTTTGGCAATATTCCCCTCAATCACATACTGGGTAAAGAGATCATCTATGAAGATTCGGTGCGGGTTAGCGTGGCCGGTATTGTAAAAGAGTGGGCGCAGCCATCCGATTTTGGCTTTACTGACTTTATCTCATTCGCTACAATTCGGGCCAGTAAGCTCAGGCAAAGCATCAATCTCGACCAGTGGACCGACATCTGGTCGGCTTCTCAGGCGTTTGTCAAACTGCCTCAGGGGGCCACACCCGAGCAGTTCACCGCCCAACTTCATCGGTTCGGCAAGATGCATTTTACCAAGGATATGGAGTTGCAATTTACTCCCGCCCTGCAACCCCTGTCCGACCTTCACTTCAACGTTAATTATGACGACAATTACTCCCGGAAAGCACATTTGCCCACGCTCTATGGCCTCATGGCGATAGCCGCGTTTATTCTTCTCATAGCCGCTATCAACTTTATCAATCTAGCCACGGCACAATCGGCGATGCGTGCCAAGGAAACCGGCATTCGGAAAGTGATGGGTAGTAGCCGGGCCAATTTAATTTTTCAGTTTCTAAGCGAAACGGCTTTACTAACGCTCATTGCCGTACTCATTTCACTAGTCCTTGTTAACCCAATTCTCCGCCTATTCCAAACCCTAACGCCCGAGGGACTAACGGTTAATCTGTTTAGCTGGCAAACGTTGACCTTTTTACTTTTTGTCACGATAATTACCTCGCTGCTATCTGGCTTTTATCCATCCTGGATGCTGTCTTCGTATGTGCCCGCCTTGACCCTGAAGGGTCAGTCGGTCCTGAACGGCGGGGAGAAAGGGTATCTCAGAAAAGGACTGATTGTTTTTCAGTTCACGGTGTCGCTGGTGTTTATCATTGGCACGCTTATGGTTAGCCGGCAGCTTAACTTCATGCGACACAAAGACCTTGGTTTCTCAACGAATGCCATCGTGTCGATCCGGCCCGGCCGTGATGATAAAGGACCGGTACTGGCACAGAAAATAAAGCAGTTAGCGGGTGTTGAGCGGGTTACCATGGAGTGGTTCCCACCCATGGGACAGGCCTTTATGGTGACTAAATTGACCTACAGGGACAAGAAAAAAAACGTCGAAATGGACGTTTCAGCCAAGATAGGCGATGAGAATTTTATTCCGCTATATCAGCTTCGACTTCTGGCTGGCCGGAATTTCCTAAAAAGCGACTCCCTTCGCGAATTGGTCATCAACGAGACGTATGCCAAAGCGTTAGGATTCAAAAAACCAGCCGATGCGCTTAACAAGCTCATCAAGTTTCAGGACAACGCTTTTCCGGTTGTGGGTGTGGTAGCCGATTTTCATGAGCAGTCATTTCACGAAAAGATTGGTCCGGTCTTTATTGCCAACATGCCGCAGGCACGCAATATTGGGGTTAAACTTGCTACTCAGGGAAAACAGGTTGGTGATTTAAAAACGACCCTGGCCAGCCTTGAACAGACCTGGAAATCCGTCTATCCCGACAAAAAATTCGAGTACACCTTTCTGGACGATTCCATTGCCCAGCTCTATGAGAAAGAACAAAAAACGGGTCAGCTTGTCAATACAGCTACGGCCATCGCTATCCTGATTTCGTGCATGGGCTTATTCGGTCTGGCCACATTCACGGCGCAGCAGCGTACCAAAGAGATTGGTGTTCGCAAAGTGCTTGGTGCATCGGTCGCCAGCATCGTAGCCTTGCTCACCAAAGACTTCCTGAAGTTGGTATTTATTGCCTTAGTACTGGCCTCGCCCCTGGCGTGGTGGGCCATGAATCAGTGGCTCAGGGATTTCGTCTACAAAGTCGATCTTGACTGGTGGGTCTTCGCGTTTGCGGGTGTTCTGGCCATTAGCATCGCGTTAGTGACCGTGAGTTTCCAGAGTATAAAAGCCGCCTTGACAAATCCCGTGAAGTCGTTGCGGAGTGAGTAGTGACCGTCCCCTCCTATTTTAGGAGAGGACGGTCCGACGCTTCGGTTAGGCCGGGCGGCCGATGCCGGTGGTAAACCCCGTCCTATACCGTACAGATTTTGTCCGATTCTGGACAACCATAAAAAAGCAGATAACATAAAACATGTCCCCAAAGCCTTCTCAGATGGCTTTTATATTCTGGCAGGGCATTTGCTCAGCAAAAATAGAACTAATGAACTACTATGAAACGGACCTACCTGGGCGAGTTTGAAGAGATTGTGCTGCTCACCGTGGCTGTGCTGGAAGGGCAGGCCTACGGGGTGGCGCTCACCCATGAAATCATTGAGCAGACAGGCCGGTCAGTTCGTCTGAATCAGATTCACGCGGCTCTGCAACGGCTGGAAGACAAAGGCATGGTGAAATCTGAAATGGGCGAACCCACCGCCGAACGTGGTGGTCGGAGGAAACGGCTATTTACGGTTACCGCCTATGGTCGGCGGACGTTGCAGGAAATTCAGGAAGTGCGCGTTAGTTTATGGAGCCGGCTGGTCAACCCCTTTAAACCCGTTACCAGTTTATGAAACCCCGAAACATCGAACCGCCCCGGTTAGCCGACCGACTCCTGGAATGGTTCGTGGCTCCGCACCGGCTCGAATCGCTGCAAGGCGATTTGCACGAAGAGTTCGCGTATCAGGTTCAGCGCATTGGTGAGCAACGGGCTAAATGGCGATACTGGCAGGATGTTCTGGGATTTATCAGGCCTTCATTTGCGATTAAACGAGACGCATCAGTCAATCAATATTTATCACCCGCATTAGCTAACCCTGCTATGATCCGCAACTATTTCAGAACTGCCTGGCGCAATCTGGCCAAGAACAAATTTTATTCGTTCATCAACATTTCGGGTCTGACTATCGGGCTGGCCGTTGGTATTCTCATTTTACTATGGGTTCAGGATGAGTTGAGCTTTGACCGGTTCCATACGCAATCGTCGTCAATTTATCGGCTCGAAAACTGGGCGGGCACCGGCAGCAGTCGGCAGATCTGGACAACCACCGTTGCACCCATTGCTGGTTTCGCCAAACGCGAGACGCCCGAGGTCAAAGATGCCGTTCGCTTAGCAGGAAACTATGCGTACACCTTGTTCAAATACAAGGGAAAGACTATCAACGAAAATAAGACATTCTTTACTGACCCTGCCCTGTTTTCGGTATTCGACTTCAAGCTGATTCAGGGGAATCCAGCGAAACCCTTCTCCGATGATCATTCGATTGTACTAACAGAAACAACGGCCAAACGCTATTTCGGCAATGAGAATCCAGTTGGCAAAGTACTGGCTGCTAACGACAATACGACATTCACCGTAAGTGGCATTGTCCGGGACTTTCCAAAAAACTCGTCAATTAAGGGCGATATGTTTCTCCCAATCTCTCTGTTTTTCAGGAACCTGTACGAAGGCAACAAGGATGGAAAAAACAAGGATAATGACTTCTCGCAATTCAGGTACGAAACGTATTTATTACTCCAGCCAAATACATCAGTGGCCAGTCTGGCAACTAAACTGCGCACCATTCACTTGCGTAATAAACCCGACGATACCGACCTCACCTACCTGCTGCAAGCCTTGCCCGATATGCATTTATACAAAGCCGACGGCACGGAAGGGGGTATCGAAACGGTCAGGATGTTCTCCATCATTGCGTTGCTGATTTTGGCGATTGCCTGTATTAACTACGTAAACCTGTCGACAGCCCGCTCCCTGCTGCGTTCCAAAGAAGTGAGTATGCGTAAAATTGTGGGTGCCGCCCGGAGTCAGTTATTCGTGCAGTTTCTAGTCGAAACCACGCTCCTGTTCTCGCTGGCTGCAGCGCTGGCCCTTGGTCTACTCTATGCCCTGCTGCCCCTATATAATCAACTGTCGGGCAAAGAACTTGCGCTCAATTTCGGTGACTACCAAATCTGGCAGATTATCGGACTTACCATCATCGGCACGCTGGCCGCGTCGAGTATCTACCCGGCGATCCTGCTGTCTTCGTTTGAGCCGTTAAAAGCCTTAAAAGGCAAAGTATCGGCCCGGCTAAGTGAAGCTTCGTTTCGCAAGGTATTGGTTGTCGTCCAGTTTGCGGTTTCGGTTATCCTGATTGCCGGTACGTTTATCATCAATAATCAACTGCAATACATCCGATCCAAAGAATTGGGTTACGACAAAACGCATGTGTTCGCTTTTTTCATGCGGGATATGGGCAAGCACTACGATGCCGTAAAAGCCGACCTGTTAAATCAGCCGGGTGTAGCGGCCGTTACACGCGCCGGTGGCAATATTGTTCAGTTAGGCGGCCAAACCGGTGATAACGAATGGGATGGAAAAGAGCAGGGCGAAACCATGATGATGCACACCGTGGCCATCGATAAAGACTTCATTCCGTTCTTCAATATGAAGCTGCAACACGGGGCCAATTTCACCGGGGCCGTGGCCGACTCGCTGCATTTTATCCTGAACGAAACAGCGGTTAAAGCCGCCCGGCTTGAAAATCCAATTGGCAAACGGTTCCGGCTATGGAAGCATAACGGTACCATCATTGGTGTGGTAAAGGACTTCCATTTTGCATCGATGAAGCAAAAAATAGAGCCCGCCATATTCTATTACGAACCCCGTGACTTAGGAGCCATCTATATTAAAACCACCGGCAAGGAGGCCGAACACGCCATAGCTTCGGCCCAAAAGTCCTGGAAACAGTACAATGCCGATTTCCCATTCGAGTTCTCGTTTCTGGACGATGTATTCACTAACCTCTACAAGACAGAACAGCAAACGGGGCTTCTGTTCACTATCTTTTCGTCCATTGCCATCCTCATTTCATGTTTGGGCTTGTTCGGACTGGCAGCTTATACGGCACAGGTACGCACCCGCGAAATTGGTGTTCGCAAAGTGCTGGGAGCCAGTGTTACCAGCGTCATTCAGCTCCTGGCCAAAGATTTTATTCAGTTAGTCCTGATCGCCATTGTCATTGCTGTTCCGCTTGCCTGGTGGGCCATGAGTGTATGGCTTGAGGACTTTGCGTATCGCATTGACATTGAGTGGTGGATGTTCGCCATTGCCGGTTTACTGGCGCTGGCTATTGCGTTGCTGACAGTGAGTTTCCAGAGTATCAAAGCGGCTCTGATGAACCCGGTTCGCTCCCTACGGTCGGAATGAAGAATGGATAATGTATAATGAATAACACGCCTGAATCACTAGTCTTTATTCTCCATTTTACATTATTCATTATGCCCCCTCCCCCTTTAGCTGACCGCCTGCTCAAACTCGTCTGCGCCCCTCACCGGCTGGAAGAGGTGCAGGGCGACATGCACGAAGAGTTCAACTGGCAGGTCGAGCGTGTTGGCGAACGGCGGGCCCGCTGGCGGTATTGGCGGGATGTATTGGGGTTCATTAAACTCTCTCTTGCCAACTGGCTGTTTGCCAGAGATCGTAAATCGTCAGACTATTCCTCAACTTCTTTTCTAAACTCAGCTATGTTCCGAAATTACTTCAACATCGCCTTCAGAAACCTCGTTAAGTACAGGACGTATTCGTTCATTAACATTGGTGGATTGGCATTGGGCATTGCGGTCAGTCTGCTTATTCTGCTGTTTGTGATTCACGAACGAACCTACGATCACTTCCACGCAAACGCCGACCAGATTTTCCGGGTTTACTCTAAACTGAAATTTGGGGAACAGGAGCTTCAAAGCGATCGGGTGTCAGCTCGGTTTGGACCGGCTGTTCAGGAAGCGAATGCCGGTGTATTGGATGTAGTTCGTGTTGCCACAACGCAGGGGCGTATTGTAATTAAAACCAGCCCGGAACGCAAGTTTTTCGAAGATAAATTTATTCTGGCCGATCCGTCATTTCTTGCCGTTTTCTCCTTCCCACTAGTCGAGGGATCAGCCAAAACGGCACTCATTCGACCGATGACCGTTCTGTTGACAGAGCGTACCGCCGAGCGTTACTTTGGCCACGAAGATCCCGTCGGCAAAACGATCACTTATAATAATAAGCTCAAGTTTGAGGTAACGGGCGTACTGAAAAACCCACCATCGAACTCGACCGTGCAATTCGACTTTGTGGCTTCCCTTAAGAGTCATCCAGCTATTGAACGAATACAAAATCAATTCATCAAAGATGATGAGGTGGCCTTGATGAATCAGCGTGTACAGGCTGGATCATTTCGAACCTATTTTCTACTTAACTCGTCAGCCGATACGGCCCGTATACTTCGCACACTGCCTGGATTGATCAAAGCATCCGGGGGTGGTGATATGCAGGGAACCCAATATATTATTGACCCACTAACGAGTGTTCATTTGGGTGTGAATTTCGGCGATACAGCCAATTCGCGCTATCTGAACATCTTTCTGGGCATTGCGGCTCTCATCCTATTGCTGGCGTTGATCAACTACATGAGCTTAACCACCGCCCGTGCTACCCAACGCGCCCGTGAGGTGGGTGTCAGGAAAGTAATGGGCGCGGGCCGAAACGAACTCGCGGGTCAATTTTATGGTGAGTCGATGTTGGTTACGGGATTTGCCTTCCTGTTAGCCTTGGTGTTGGTAAAGGTCCTTCGACCACCGTTTTACCAGCTTTTACAACTCGATATCGACCCGTCATTTATGTATACGCCCGCGTTCGGACTGGCGGCACTGGTGTTATTGATAACCTGCGTACTGCTGTCCGGAAGCTACCCGGCCGTGTTGCTATCTTCTTTTAGCCCGGTCAATGTGCTAAAAGGCAATCTGACAACCAGTAAAGGAGGCCCCGCTGTTCGCCGGGTTTTCACGGTCATTCAGTTTACGGTATCCATTGGTTTGATTGGCTGTAGTATTCTGATTTACCAGCAGGTACAGCACCTGCAAAACCGAAAATTAGGATTGTATAAAGACCGCGTACTCGTTCTGCCCGTAGATGCCTCCCTTACCCAACAATACAGTGTATTGAAACACGACCTCAGGCAAATACCGGGTGTGGAGCGGGTAGCGGCTGCATCGTCAGTGCTCTACAAAGAAGGGGGAAGCATCTTCTTTACACAATCGCCGACAACGAAGAAAGACATCAGCATCCATATATTATCCGTAGACGATCAATTTGCCGAAACCCTCCAGATTCCCTGGAAAAGTAAACCTGACCCAACGCGTTTGGCGGCCCCCAATACGGTTGTCCTGAACGAAATAGCCGTCCGAAAGATGGGATTCGGCAAGCAACCACTGGGCCAGCAGTTGTCGTTTGGCTCGGAGAAGAGCGAAGTAGTTGGTGTGATGCGTAATTTCTATTTTACGAACATCAACGATTCCAACGAACCACTGGCACTCTTCGTTGCCAAAGATACCGCCAGTGCCATGGCCACGTCCGGGGGTAGTCTGTACATTCGTATTCAACCTAGCGCTGATTTACAACAAACGGTCGGACGCATTGAAACGGCCTATCATCAAATCAACGCCGAGAAGCCGTTTGAGTATTATTTTCTGGATCAAACCTTCAACAGCATCTACAAATCGGAGGCCCGGCTAGCCAGCTTATTCAGCGTTTTTACGGGTTTCGCCCTATTCATTGCCTGTCTTGGTCTATTTGGACTAGCCGCCTTCACAGCCGAGCAACGCACCAAAGAGATTGGCGTTCGCAAAGTGCTGGGGGCTTCCGCTGCCAGTATCGTTACACTGCTTTCGGCGGACTTCCTCAGGCTAATTATTATTGCCCTGCTTATTGGCTCTCCCCTAGCCTGGTACGCCATGCACCAATGGCTGAAAGACTTCGCCTATAAAATCGATATCGCGTGGTGGGTATTTGCCCTGGCTGGTGGCCTGACCATCGCGATTGCCGTATTAACCGTCAGTTTTCAGGCGGTAAAAGCAGCCCTTATAAATCCGGCAAAGTCGTTGAGAAGCGAGTAACTAGAGCTGACCTTAACAATTATTAACGACTTGTCTATAAGTAGTTTAGCTACCTTTTTGCCCAACTAAGCTACTTATAGACCATGTTACGAAACTACATTAAAATTGCGATCAGGAATCTGCTCCGGTGCAAGTTCTATGCACTGCTCAACATTATTGGTCTAGCCGTTGGTATGACGTTCACGCTGCTTATTGGCAGCTACATCTGGAGCCAATTACAGATAAATAACAGATTACGTAATGCCCCTAATCAATACATCATCCGCAGTAAATGGAAACAGCCCGGCTTGGGCTATGAAGATGTAACGGTGGCTCCGCTAGGTATAACGCTGAAAGAAAAATACCCCGACTTAGTCGCTAATTATTACCGGTTCGACGTGCTCACGACCGCTATATCCAGCGGGAACAAGCACTTTGTTCGGGAAGTAGCCGAAGCAGATTACTCAGCCATGATATCCATGTTTGGTTTCACTATGCTGTATGGCGATGCCCGAACATCCCTCAAGGCGCCAAATTCAGTGGTGATTACGGAAGAAAACGCTTTAAAGTATTTTGGCAAAACGGATGTACTTGGACAAGTGCTGAACCTGAGCAACTATACAGGCAGTAAGCAGGAATTTGTGGTAACAGGCGTATTGAAAAATCTGCGAAAAAACTCGGTTACATACCTGTGGGATTTGCCGGTAAATGTCTTCATTGAAGAGAGTGAAATAAGTGGAGTGAGTACAATAAGTGCAGTCCCGGTCACCGAGTACGTTTAATCTACCGTTTGATCGACCATCCCGGTCTGTAATATACTCACTCCACCAATCACCAATTTGCCACTCCACTACTCCACCGACGCAGGCAAAAAGATCGTTTTATCTCTTAGGAAAGCGGCAATCCAGATCAGTACCAACGGCACGAATGCGTTGAGGGGCGAGCCATGCGATAGCTCAGTAGCGAGTGCCCCGGCAAAATAGCAGGAGAGCAGGATAAAGCCCAGTTTCATCGTTTTGGAGTAAATGAATAGGGCTGCGAAGCCGATTTCCATACAGCCCAGAATAATAGCTTTATCGCCCACCCCCGCTTTCGTTAGGGTGTCAACAACTTCTTTCGATTGGGTTAGCTTCATAACACCACTCATGATGGCCATGCCAGCAGCCAGAACGGTGAAAACGATGGTTACAATACGCATTACTTTTGAATTCATCTTGATGTACAATTTACAGTAACCGTTGGTGGCTATGTTTCGGGAAGCAAACCTACGCAAACCCACTATCTATCGGTAAGCACTATACTAAAGGATACCACTATACTTTAGTATACTACATGGCCTTGTGAAACCAGCCTGTTATCTTTAATCCATGAGCACTGTTCTTGAAGCAACCCCTCCACCTGTCAATGGTATACATTCAATCCATTCCGCAGCCGAATGTACACAGAGCGCGCAAGCTGTTCAGGACGCCCTCTATGTTTTGAGCGGCAAGTGGAAGCTCCCCATTATCGTTGCCCTGAGTACTGGCCCCAGACGCTTTGGCGAATTGCAGCGGCTAGTTTCGGGTATAACGGCCAAAGTCCTCAGCAAAGAGCTCAAGGAACTGGAAATGAATGAATTCGCTGTTCGGCGTGTCTACGCCACGATGCCCGTTACAGTCGAATATGAACTAACGGCATACAGCCAGTCCTTAAACAGCATTATCGAAGCGTTACGCGACTGGGGCATCCAGCACCGCGCCCGAATTCTAGGAAAAAGCAAATCTGTCGACTAGAATTCTCTGTCCAGATGCGTACAGCCGGTGTCCAGAAACGGACAAGTCACCAATCTTCGTAACAACAAAAAGTGCCATTTCTAACCGGAATGGCACTTTTTGTTATTTGGCCGGGCATTTGTTATACATATACACAACTAATGAACGACCATGAAGGGGACCTACCTGGGCGAGTTTGAAGAAGTGGTACTACTGGCAGTGGCCATCCGGTCGGGAGATGCGTATGGAGCGGCTATTGTCACAGAGATTGAGCAGCAAATGAGCCGCTCAGTAAACCTGGGTGCCGTCCACTCCGCCCTGAATCGGCTGGCCGAAAAAGGGCTAGTGACATCAGCACTAGGTGGTGTAACAACCGAACGTGGTGGACGGCGAAAGCGGTTGTACTCGGTTACGGCAGCTGGACAGCGGGCATTGCAGGAAGTTCGGCAACTGCGCAATCAGATGTGGGAAGCCATTCCAAACACGGCCTGGTCATGAAAACGTCCCCACCGCGCTGGGCTACGCGCCTGCTGTATCTCGTTTGTGCGCCCAATAGAATAGATGAGTTGGAAGATGATTTAAACGAACTGTTCTACGAACGAATTGAGTCGGTGGGTCTGCGCCAGGCCCGGTGGCGGTACATAAAAGACGTGTTAAGTCTAGTGCGACCCAGTCTAGTGCGACCCAGTCTAGTGCGGCCCAGTCTACTGCGACCCAGTCTACTGCGTCCTTCTCTCATCAAACGTCAGGAATCATTCTACCCGAAACAGACCAGTATGACTATGCTACGTAATTATCTGAAAATAGCGTTCAGAAACCTTACCAAGAACAAAGCCTATTCAGCGATCAACATCACTGGCCTGTCGATAGGCATGGCCTGTAGTTTACTGATTGGCTTATGGGTACTAGATGAATTCAACGTCAATAAGGGCTATAAGGATGGCGACCGAATTTACTTTATCCGGCTGACAGATGGTATCTCTACCAGCGAGATTATGCCAGGCCCACTGGCGGCAGCACTCAAAAAAGATATTCCTGCCGTTGAAAAAGTCACAAAGTTTACGGTTTGGAGCAACGATTTCCTGCTCAATGCAGGTCAGCAAAGCAGTAAGAAAACTGGCATCTATGCAACCGAAGACTTTTTCGATATTTTCCAATATCCAGTTTTACAAGGTAACCCTAGTCTTGCGATTCAGTTACCGAACAGCATTATTATCACTCGAAATACAGCCCAGACGCTTTTTGGACGTATCGACGCGGTAGGACAGACGCTTCGACTTAACAACGATAAATATTACCGTATTGGCGCGGTCATCGATAATGTTCCAGCCAACTTATCCGTTCAGTTCGACTGGATTGTCAACTTTACAGTTTCTGAAGAAGACTGGATGAAAACGTGGGGTAGCCGTTCTTTTCTAACCTATGTAAAACTTAAACCCAACACGACGCAGAGCCAGGCAGAAGCCAGCATGAAAGGTATACTGAAACGGTATATACCCGATAATAAGGAAATCCCTGTGCTGCAACCCATTGGCGATACGTATCTATACGGGAATTATATAAATGGTAAACCAATGGGTGGGCGTATTAGCTATGTGCAAACGTTTACTCTGGTAGGCCTGCTTATCTTGCTTATTGCCTGCGTCAACTTCATGAACCTGAGCACGGCCCGTTCGGCCAAACGGGCCAAAGAAGTGGGTGTTCGGAAAGTGGTGGGCGCTAGTCGCTGGGCGCTGGCAGGGCAATTTTTTGGGGAATCAATATTGCTGAATTTAGTCGCTGCCATAGTCGCCGTTCTTCTGGTGATCAGCTTATTGCCTGGTGTCAATCAGGTTGTTGATAAGCATCTGTCTATCGACCTCTTATCCCCAATGATCTGGTTCTATTTAGTGATTCTTGTTGGTGTTACGAGCCTACTGGCCGGTATTTATCCGGCTTTGTTTTTATCGGCTATGCAGCCAGCCAAGGTTCTTAAGGGAGTTTTTGCGAAAGTTTCAGCAGGTGCTACCTTCCGTAAATCACTGGTCGTCTTTCAATTTTCGTTGTCGTTGTTCTTCATTATCGGTATGCTCATTATCGGTCGGCAAATGGCGTATATCCGAACGAAGCAATTAGGTCTCGACCGACAAAATATCATTCACCTACCGGTAGAAGGTGAGTTGCGGGGTAAAATGGAAACGCTTCGACAGGAGCTGCAACGATCAAATGCGATTCGTTCAGTGACTACAGTGGGCGAGCTTCCCATCCAAATCGGGAGTACGACCAGTCTGAACTGGCCGGGAAAAGATGCCAAACGGGACGGTAGCGTTACCACAATGAAAGTGGGGCTCGATTTCGCCAAAACGCTCGATATCCAGTTTGTTGCCGGACATGATTTTGGGCCAGCCGATACAATGAACTGCATTGTTAACGAATCGACCGTGCGGATGATGAATCTAAAAAACCCGGTTGGCACCGAGATCAACAAAGGTCATATCATTGGCGTTGTGCGGGATTTCCATACCAGTTCGTTCCATGACCCTATTCGTCCGTTATTACTGACCTACTACCCTAAATGGACGAACGATTTCCTGATAAAGACAAGTCCCGGAAAAATGACCGAAGCACTTACAATCATCGAGCAGCTAACGCATCAACTTAACCCTGGCTATCCGTTTACGTACCACTTCCTGGACGAAACATACGAAAAACTATATCGAAGTGAAACATTGGTCAACAGGCTTATTAATTTTTTTGGTGTGCTGGCTATTCTTATATCGTGCCTGGGTCTGTTCGGTCTTGCCACGTTCAGTGCCGAGCAGCGGACCAAAGAAATTGGCGTTCGCAAGGTGCTTGGGGCATCGGTGAGTAGTATAGTCGCACTTCTCTCTAAAGACTTCCTAAAACTAGTTCTGCTAGCTATTGTCATCGCGTCACCGATTGCCTGGTATGCGATGACCAAATGGCTTCAGAACTTTACTTACAAGATTGACATTGAGTGGTGGATGTTCATGCTGGCGAGTTTACTAGCGGTTGGGATTGCTTTACTCACCGTTGGTTTCCAGAGCATTAAAACTGCATTGATAAATCCGATAAAAAGTCTGCGAAGCGAGTAGACCGGACCCGGCATTTGCGTCAGATAAAGTATTCTTTACCTTTACAAAATGTTTAAAACAATTTCCATATCATCTCTAATCAACCAACCCGATAAAGACGTTTTCTTTTGGATAGATCGATTTGAGGATATGGAAGAACCTGACAATTTGGTTTTCCCGCATAAGCATAATTTCTATGAGATTTTATGGATTACAAGTGGTAATAGTAAACAAACTATTGATTACATCGACTATGAAATAAAAGCAGATACATTGTTCTTCATTTCGCCAGGCCAATTGCATTTGTTTGAAGAATGGGAAGATATTAAAGGCTATTGCGTCCTATTCGAGGAACATTATTTTCTTCAGCTATTTCAAAATAAAAATATACTTTTCGAACTAGTGTACCTCGACAATCTATATGCAAATCCCTTTTTGACAATAGACAATAATGCCAAGTTAAAACTTGAACCAATCATTAACCTACTACGAAAAGAAAAGTCAAGCCAAACAATTCAGGCGCTATTATTTATTCTTTTAAAACAGATACAAAGCTTATATACCACTAATCAAATTCTTACAGCCTCAACACATCAGGTTGTGCTTTTCAAACGTTTCAGAAGTCTGGTTGATGAAAATTTCGGCAAAAATTGGGCATTAACTCAATACGCTAATCAGCTAAATATTACAGCCCACAATTTGAATAGTATTGTCAAATCAGTATGCAACAAAACAGCAAGTGATATTATTAAAGAACGTATTTTGCTGGAAGCTAAACAACTTTTACAGTTTTCAGACGATACAATAGCTGAAATAACCAATAGGCTAGGCTTCGAAGACAGCAGTTACTTTGCTCGCTACTTCAAAAAACACACGTCAGCTTCACCAATGGAGTTCAGGAAACAATATCTACGATAAGTACCGAAAATCCTCACATTTGTCCTGACAAGTCAGTTATTATGGCTTTTACATTTGCATTGTAACTAACTCAATGTAAATAATGCCATCCAAGAATACGACAAAAGACTTTTTAGATAATCAACGAAGTCATTGGCAGGATTGGAATATTCCTTATTCCGACGGCGAAGCGTTGTACAAACTTATTGTCGAAAATAATTTTACATCTGTTTTGGAAATTGGCACATCTTCCGGACATTCTACCATCTGGCTGTCTTATGCAATGCAGCAAACCGGTGGAAAAGTTACTACGATCGAGATAGATCAAACCCGTTACAATAAAGCAATCAAGAATTTTGAGTTAGCTGGCGTCTCTAATTTGATTGACGCCAGGCTTGGCGATGCATTACACATAATACCCACCTTAACTGAAACATTTGATTTTATCTTTTCCGATGCAACCTTAACCATTCAACCCAAAGAAAGTTACCTACTTTTTTTTAAAGCGGCAGATCCAAAATTAAGGGTTAACGGACTATACACAATGCATAATGTTACTGATGGTTTTGGCGACGATGGTCGGTTTTTTAAGTATGTAGATAATTTAGGTAACTATCAGACATCAATTATTAGAGCAAGTTCGGCGGGAATTTCTGTAAGTAAAAAAATTAAATCAAGATGATCACTCTAACCGAAAGCGTCCTCGTAAATGCACCTAAAGATGAGGTATTTGAAAAATTAATCAATCCTCAAGAGCAGTTGAAATGGAATACATTATACAT
The DNA here is from genome assembly GCF_026391055.1 of Spirosoma sp. GTDB lineage: Bacteria > Bacteroidota > Bacteroidia > Cytophagales > Spirosomataceae > Spirosoma. The sequence continues at coordinate 220,982 of NZ_JAPLET010000026.1, forward strand.
AGAAGTCTCCATCGAACCGAAAGGCGAAATTAAGAATGGAACAGTAATGACCGGGAAGTTTAAAGGGTCTGGTAAAGCAACCGTACATTTCGAAAATGTCATCCCAAATCAGGAGTTTACCCATTATTCGAAACTAATGATGTTTAACCTGATCTATCTGGGAGAATTTCACCACAACTACAAAGTAGAAGATGTAAGCGGCAAAACTAAATTTACACAAACCGTTTTTCTAGAACCAAAAGGAATAGGCAAGTTACTACAAAGCACGCTGGTTAACAGTTTTAAAAAACGAATGCCCGAAAGTTTTGAGGAATTCAAAAAATACATCGAGTAAAAAAACAAAATAAGATGAAAGAAATTTTTACTGCGTTCGCAATGACCTTTTTGACAGCTACCAGCTTCGCACAATCAGGTAATCAGGCCAAATCAAATAAAAATATGAGAATCGTTTTTGTAGTATCCAATCAAGTAAAGTCAGAAACTACAGGTTACCCAATTGGGTTTTGGCTAAGTGAATTAGCACAACCTTTTTATGAATTTCAGGAGGTTGGTTACGAAGTTACTATTGCTTCGCCCGATGGCGGAAAAATTATTTTTGACAGCTGGAGTGATCCAGAAAGTCCTAATGCAAGGGAACTGGACCTAATAAGTACAGGTTTTAAACACCATCCAAAAACAGTTGCTTTGATGGAAAACACGGTTAAACTGGATGAAATAAAAGCTGAAAATTTTGATGGAATTTTTGTAGTCGGCGGCCTGGGACCCATGCAGACGTTTTACAATAATGAAAAGCTACACAAATTATTTGCCCAGTTTTATCAGGCAGGAAAGGCATCGGCAACCATCTGTCATGGCTCATCTATTTTGTTAAAAACAAAACTAAGCGACGGTAAATTACTAGCCGAAGGAAAGAAATGGACAGGCTTTTGTAATGCCGAAGAAGATATAGTTGATAAAACGGCCAAGAAGAAAATGCAACCTTTTCGGATTGAAGATGAAGCTAAGAAATTAAATACCAATTACGTGACAGGCAAAAACCCTTATAGTTCTTTTGCCGTTGCTGATGGAAACTTAATCAGTGGTCAGCAGGGGAGCAGCGGTGCAGAAACTGCTAAATTGGTTATTAACTATTTGAAGAGATAATGAAACAACTGTTTTTAAATGTGATAGTCTCTCTTGGGGCTATCACGTTTTCATTTAGCCAAAACGACATAATGAATTATAATCTGGAAAAAGTAAGCTTCAAAAGCCATGGTACCCGAGTAGTTGGTTTTTTAGGCAATCCCGGCACAAAATCACCAAAACCTGCAGTTGTAATCTTAGGGCCTATATGTTCTGTAAAAGAAATGTCACCAATACAGTATGCAACCAGGCTTGCAAAATTAGGTTTTGTTACACTTTGCTTTGACGCTCGAAATTTTGGCGAAAGTGATGGAACGCCCAGGCAGTTTGAAAGCCTGAAATTAAAAGAAGAAGATATAAAGTCGGCTGTTGATTATTTGATTTCAAATAAGGAGGTAGATACTAATAAACTATTTCTGTTAGGCATCTGCAATGGAACAAACGAAATAATTTCAGTTGCTACAGAAGACAAACGAATAAAAGCTATCAGTTTAGTTTCGGGCAATTACCTTATTAAAGAAAATATGGTTCATTTGTTGGGTGACGAAACTATCTGGAATACTCATTTACAAAGAGCCAGGCTTGCCAAAGAAAAGTTTGACAAAAAAAGGGAAGTCCAATATATAAAAATCATTGACAATACAAGTACCGATCAGCTATTGCCACAGTTACCTATTTATGAGTGGTATCATCCCTGGGAAAATAAAGCCCCTTATTTTGGTTTTCGTGGAGGCTGGAAAAACGAAGTAACAGCCATGTCAGAATGGGAAACCTTAAACTTTAATGCACTGGATTTCTCCCGAGAACTACGTGTACCAACATTATTAATCCACGGCGAAATGAGCGATGGTGGTTATGAGTACGCAAAGCGTATTTTTAATAGCATTCCAACTAAAAACAAAAAAGCTATCTGGGAGGATAAAATTATTCATTTTCAGTACTACGAAGATGCGAGCGTGATTGATAGAGCCACTGAAAATATAGCACACTGGTTTAATCAGTATTAAGTGTTACATAAGTTGGACAGATAAATAAATTGACAAAATGCGAACATCTGGCAAGGTATTGACAAAAAAAGAATTAATATATTTTGCTGAGCCAACAAAAGGTGTTGAATCGAACGGACGGCCCCGATTTTTAATTCTGTTGAGATATAGCCCTAAAAATCTGCTACTGCATCAGCCCAAAAATCGTTGAGTATTTTTATCTTTGGCTTTTATCAGGTCTGTTCATACAAAAGAATAGCCTTTCATTCAACGACGCCCCTTTCCCACCACTAGATCTTCCGATAAACCCTGCGTATAGCCTTTCGATGGGCAAAATAACTTAATCCGTTACCTCTGACCTTGCGCAGAAATTTTAGAAAAGATGCAGAATAAGGCCAGACCCATTCCCGTCGTCTCTATGGTAGACGAGTTTGGTGCAGGTATTGCCATTGAGAAAACATACCTTCCCGATTTACCCATCGTGGATAAAGCAACGTTGACTTCTTTTGACGAAGCTTACCAAGCACACCGGCACGAGGGTCATTCGTTCTTCCTGCTGGAAACCGGAACAATTACCATTGAAATTGACTTTCAAACGCTTGTGATACGATCGCCGACGGTCATCTACGTTCATCCCGATCAGGTACATCGAACCCTGGCCGCTGAAAATGTAACCGTCAGCGCCTTGACAATCAGTAACGAAAACCTAAATCCCGTTTATCTGAAACTGCTTGACGATATCACACCCGCCAAACCGCTCGTCTTGGCCAACGAAACGCTCTTTATCATTTCAGACTCGGTATCACTTTGCACAAAATTATCCGAACGCGAAAATGATAAACTATACCATTCCATGTTGAAAGATAGTTGCAACGCCTTGGTAGCATTCGTTATTTCACAGTATCTGGAGCAAGCTGAGTCAGCAGGCAAACTTTCACGAGTTGAAACAATTACCAAAGATTTTCGCAAACTTCTGGAACGTCACTACGCTACGCTCAAACGCCCTACGGAATATGCTCAGACGCTACATCTGTCTACGCCTTACCTGAACGAATGCGTCAAAAACACGACAGGTCATTCCGTTTCACACCACATACATCAGCGTATCATTCTGGAAGCCAAACGGTTGCTATATCACTCCGACAAATCGGTGAAAGAAATTGCGTCTGATTTAGGGTATGATGATTACCCGTATTTTTCGCGGTTGTTCACCAAGCTTACCCAGATGACTCCATTGACCTTTCGTAACAAAAACCGCGATTAGTCCAATACTTACTTTGTATTGGCATTTCCCGACCCTGCTACGCGCTGTTCCTTTGTGCCAACGAAAATCACAAAGCAATGGACTCGTTTAATGAAAAAAAAGTGCTCGTTACGGGCGCAAGCATAGCCGGTCTGTCAACCGCCTATTGGATGAACAAACTTGGGTATAAGGTCACTGTAGTTGAAATGGCCAGCGAACCCCGAACGGCCGGTGCGGCTATTGATATACGCGGAACTACCATAGCCATCGCCAAACGTATGGGCATTTTTGAGCCGTTAGCATCGAACAGATTGACGGTGGACTTAATTGAATTTAAACAGGCTGACGATAGCACAGCAGGTTCGATCGTATTGAAAGATCAACGCGGAGAACTTCCCAATGATGATATCGAAATTGAACGGGATACGTTCATAACTATTCTGATTGAGAAGTTAAAAGGCGAAGTTGAATTTAGCTTCAATAACAGCATTACGGCGCTTAGTGAAACAGAAAACGATATAACTGCTACGTTTAAGGATGGTTCGCAACGGTCATTCGATCTGGTGTTAGGCTGCGACGGTTCACATTCGGGTGTACGAAAAATCTGGTTCGGCCACGAAACAGAATACAGTTATTTTCTCAAAGCCTATTTTTCGATCACCATCGTCAATAAATTGTTAATAAATGAAAGAACGATGCAGTTATATAATGTGCCGGATAAGGCCATTACACTGAATGCATACAACAATAAAACCGACGTAATTTTTAGTTTCTTTTCTGAAACCGAGATTCCTTATGATTATCGTGCTATCGACCAACAACGAAAAATCATTTTGGAACAGTTTGCCGGACAGGGCTGGCGAACCGAAGAATTACTGGAAGAAGTGCAGCACTCGCACAAAATGTACTTCGATAAATTCTGCCAGATAAAAATGCCATCGTGGACAAAAGGTAGAGTGGCGTTGGTGGGTGATGCCGGTTACTGCGCGTCGCCCGCAGCCGGAATGGGTGCATCGTTGGCGATGGAAGGGGCAGCCGCTCTGGCAGATGCCTTACAAAAACACAACGGAAATTTTGAGGGAGCGTTTCAGGATTACAATAAAAACCTGCGTCCATTTATTGAGCAAGTCCAGGCCACAGCGGAATTGAATGTACGAGAAAATTTTATTCCAAGAACCGAAGAAGCTATTCGCAAGAGAAACGCACTACAAGAGTTTTAGAATAGATGCCGTTTAGCGTCTTCATGAAAAACAACCCGCCGAAGTTGCGCCGGAAAGCCCTGTCCGAATACGTACATGTCAGTACGCATTCGGACATTTCCCCTGCCCAAACTCCTCGTAACCAGCTATCTGTCAGAGTCTTTACGTTACTGGCATGACTTTAGTGTATTCATACGCACGAATTATCTGACGGCAAGGGCAGTACCGAAATCCCAGATCAACGCTTATAAAACTATGGTCCGCAACTACGTAAAAATTGCCTGGCGAAACCTTGTTCGCAACAAAGCTTTCTCTGGCATCAACTTGGCAGGACTTACCCTGGGCATGACGTGTAGTCTGCTCATTTTACTCTGGGTGCAGGACGAACGGAATGTAGATGGTTTTCACGCCAACGACAAGCATCTATACCAGATATATGAACGCCAGCATTTCGATGGAAAAGTGTATGCCAGCTATTTTACCCAGGGCTTACTGGCTGATGAACTAAAGAACACCATTCCTGAAGTACAATATGCCAGTAGCCTGGAGTGGCCTTACAGTACCACCTTCGAAGCTGGTGATAAAATCAATAAACTGAACGGGACATTTGCCGGAGCCGATTTTTTCAAGATGTTCAGCTATCCCTTCTTGCAGGGTACCCCGGCTACAGCACTGAGTCGTCCGGGCGGCATAGCCATCTCGCGCAACATGGCCGAACAGTTTTTTGGCAGCCCCGAAAAGGCTATGGGTAAATCCATCCGGTACGAAAACAAAGAAGATTTACAGATAACAGCCGTCTTCGAAAACCTACCCGCTAACTCGTCGGTACAATTTGATTATCTGAGGCCCTGGATCGACTTCTTCAAGGATAACGAATGGGCAAAAACCTGGGGCAGCACAGACCCCGTCACCTATGTGCAGCTACGCGCCGATGGCGCGGGGCAGCCAGCCGACGCGGCTCGCGTAGAAGCTAAAATCAAGGATTTTCTGTATCGGTACATACCAAAAACCAAAGGCTTTCTAGTTGAACTGGGCTTGCAGCCTTACCCGGAAAAGTACCTTCACTCGACCTTTAAAGATGGGTATCTGGATGGCGGCCGGATTGAGTATGTGCGTTTGTTCAGTATCGTAGCCATTTTCATTCTGCTCATTGCCTGCATCAACTTCATGAACTTGAGTACGGCTCGTTCGGCTAAACGGGCCAAAGAAGTGGGTGTTCGGAAAGTGATCGGAGCCGCGCGGTTATCGTTGATGGGACAGTTTGTTGGCGAGGCCATGCTGCTCACCATCCTGTCAATGTGTGTCGCCCTGATACTGGTAGCCACCCTACTCCCCGCCTTTAACACCCTCACAGGTAAAATGCTGGCGTTGCCGGTCAATGACCCTGTTTTCTGGATAAGTTTATTGGGTCTACTCCTTCTGACGGGCTTTGTAGCGGGTAGTTATCCGGCGCTCTTTCTATCGTCGCTCAATCCCATTCGGGTGTTAAAAAGCAGCCTAAAATTCAGTTCGGGAGCAACCTTTTTCCGGCAGGGCTTGGTTGTCTTTCAGTTTGGCCTGTCGATTTTGCTTATTGTTGGCACAATCGTCATTTACCAACAGATGAATTATGTTCAGACGGCAAATCTTGGATTTAACCGCGAGAATTTGGTTTATGTACCCATCGAAGGCGATTTAATGGTCAAATACGACCTCTTCAGAGAAAAAGCGGGGAAGATCGCTGGTGTTTCGATGGTATCCCGCATGCGGGAATCCCCAACCGGCATTGGTCACCACGTCGATGATATTAGCTGGTCGGGAAAAGACCCGAATTTGAGAACAGCTTTTGCCAATACGGCCGTTGGCTACGACTTTGTCAAGACCCTGAATCTTCAGTTGAAGGAAGGGCGGGATTTTTCGAGAGACTACGGTACGGACTCGCTGGGGTTCATGATTAACGAAACGGCTTTGGCTAAAATCGGCTATAAGAACCCGATTGGTAAGCCGCTGAACTGGGGGGGAGTGCACGGCACCATCATTGGCGTCCTGAAAGATTTTCACTTCAACTCCATGCGTCAATCCATTGAGCCATTGATCATTCGACTGGACCCTAAACCCAGATGGGGCACGATTCTGGTCCGTACCGAAGCGGGCCAAATCAAAGAAGCCATCACGGGTCTGGAAAAGCTTTGCACCGAGTTGAACCCTAAAACGCCCTTCACCTACCAGTTTTCCGATCAGGAATACGCAAAACTGTACCGGAGCGAACAAGTTGTCAGCCAGTTGGCTAATTGCTTCGCGTTGCTGGCTATTTTCATCTCGTGCCTGGGTTTGTTTGGTCTGGCCACCTTCACCGCCGAGCAGCGCACCAAAGAGATTGGCGTTCGGAAAGTGCTGGGGGCATCGATTGCCAGTGTCGTTGCCCTGCTCTCCAAAGATTTTCTAAAGCTGGTACTGATTGCCATTGTGATGGCTTCCCCCATTGCGTGGTGGGCGATGAATCAATGGCTGCAAAACTTTATGTACAAAGTCGATATTGAGTGGTGGGTCTTTGCGGTGGCAGGCATACTAGCCATTGGTATTGCCTTATTGACCGTCAGCTTCCAAAGTATCAAAGCGGCCCTGACAAATCCGGTGAAGTCGTTGAGAAGCGAGTAGAGCCGCAAGGTATTGCGGCTCCTGAGTGTCAGCCAAAACCATCCGGTTAAGGAGACGAGAAAGATCGCCGGTTTGCTGGTGCGGACTCTACACACGCAACGAAACAAAATTCCCGGCGTCATTGGGGTAACCATGTCCCCAACCGCTGGAAAGTATGTTCCGAAACTACATCAAAATCGCCTGGCGCAACATTACCCGAAGCAAAACCTTCTCCTTTATCAATGTGCTGGGCCTTGCTCTGGGCATGACCAGCAGCCTGCTCATTTTGCTCTGGGTGCAGGACGAACGCAGCATCGACCAGTTACACGCTAACGGCCCGAACATTTATTCGGTGCTGGAGAACCAGCAGTGGACAGGCAATGACATCAGCACCACCCCCTCCACACCCGGTCCGCTGGCGTTCGCCCTCAAAGCTGAAATTCCGGAAGTAGAGCGGACTGTTAAGGTGACCTGGGAAGAAGAGCACCTGCTTTCTGTGGGCGATAAGGCTTATAAAGAAAAGGGCCGCTACGCGAGCTCGGATTTATTTAAGATATTCTCCTTTCCCCTAGCACATGGCGACCCAAAAACTGCCATTGTAGAGCCAACGTCTATCGTTATTTCTGAAAAAGCTGCACAAAAGCTTTTCGGCCGAACCGATGTGCTTGGGCGAATGGTTCGGGTCGATAACAAGGAAGATCATAAAGTAACGGGTGTCGTGCGGGACATTCCAGAAACGTCTTCTCTTAAATTTGATTTCGTCCTACCCGAAGCTCCTTACGAGAAGGAAAACAAGTGGCTGGAGAAGTGGGACAACAACGGCATTCGTACCTACGCGCTCCTGCATCCAAATACAGATATCGACGCTCTAAATGCCAAGATCCTGAACTTTATCAAAAAGCACGACAAGAACGTAACGACCATCACGACGTTCATGTTCCCCTACGAGAAAGCCTACCTGCAATCGAAATTCACCAATGGCAAGCCCGATGGCGGGCGGATTGAATACGTCCGAATTTTCACCATCGTGGCTATTTTTCTGCTAATCATTGCCTGCATCAACTTCATGAATCTGGCTACGGCCCGCTCGGCCAAACGCGCCAAGGAAGTGGGCATTCGAAAGGTGGTGGGTGCCGAACGTTCGTATCTGGTCGGTCAGTTCGTTGGAGAAGCCGTACTGACAGCCCTCTTCTCCCTACTCATTGCCATTGTTCTGGTGCAGGTGCTGCTTTCGAGCTTCAACACCTTAACGGAGAAACACATAGAAATCCAGTATGCAAACCCGCTGTACTGGCTCACCCTGCTTGGCTTAGCCCTGATCACCGGCCTTGTTTCCGGGAGTTACCCGGCCTTATTTCTATCGTCGCTTCAACCGGTAAAGGTTTTGAAAGGTACGCTACGATTTACTGCGGGAGCCGTATTCTTCCGACAAGGGTTAGTGGTTTTCCAGTTTGCCCTCTCCTTATTGCTGATTATTGGCACCCTGATTGCCGGTCGGCAGGTCGATTACATCCGCACCAAAAATCTTGGGCTAGACCGCGAAAATGTCGTTTACATGACACTGGAAGGCGATTTACCCAAACGGTTCGACGCTTTCCGGGAAGAACTTCTACAGGCACCGGGTATTCAATCGGTATCCTCGGCAGGCAACGACCCTATGCAGATTGGCAGTTCGACCACGGGCGTTGAGTGGAAAGGTAAACCCGAAGGCGACAAAACCTTATTTAATCAGCTCCCTATCAGCTACGACTTTATCAAGACCATGAAGATCAAGCTGCTCGATGGCCGTGATTTTTCAAAGGGTACGATTACAGACAGCACCAATTATATTGTCAATGAAGAAGCGGCCCGGCGTATGGGCATGAAAACCGCCGTTGGGCAGGATTTGAAATTCTGGGGTAAGTCAGGAAAGATCGTTGGCCTGATCAAAAACTTTCATATCAATTCGTTGCGGGTAGCCATCGAGCCCCTCATCATGCGACTGGACTCCACCAACAACACACTGCTGGTGCGCACGCAACCCGGTCAGACCGAAAAGGCGCTCAAGAGCATGGAGCGGCTGGCCAAACAGTTTAACCCGGCCTACCCGTTCGACTACCAATTCGCCGACGAGAGTTTCCGGGAGCAGTACAAAAGTGAGACGCTGATTGGCACTCTGGCAAACGCTTTTGCGGTTATCGCCATTTTCATCGCCTGCCTGGGGTTGTTTGGCCTGGCCATGTTCACCGCCGAACAACGCACCCGCGAAATTGGCGTTCGCAAAGTGCTGGGGGCCTCGGTTCCTAACATCGTCGTCCTGCTCTCGAAAGACTTTTTGAAACTGGTCATGATCGCCATTTTAATTGCCTCGCCCCTGGCTTGGTGGGCTATGCACCAATGGCTGAAAGACTTCGCCTACCGCATCGACATTGAGTGGTGGGTCTTTGCGCTGGCGGGCCTGATAGCCATTGGCATTGCCCAACTCACGGTGAGTTTCCAGAGTATCAAAGCCGCTTTGATGAACCCGGTGAAGAGTTTGCGAAGCGCAGAGTAAATCAGCAAAACCATAGAATAACGCCAACACATACCGTATGTGTTGGCGTTGGCTTTTTGGAGAGTTAAGAATAGAAAATGCATACTGCAAATTCCTAACGGGAAAGGACTGAACGGGTAAGCTGATAAGCACCCACACTAACTGAATTCCAGAAAACTTTGCCACGCCGATGCTTGCGAATTGCGTATTTTTGACAAATCACTCACAGCAAATTAGCCCTTTTAACCTCAGATTCATGAATATTGGACTAACTCTTCTTGCCCTAACGACTGTGCTTACCACGTTTACATCAGGTGTTGATTCACCAATAGCGCCCGACCCCAATCCGTTTTTCAGTACGTACAATACGCCATTTGGAGTACCACCCTTTGCTCAGATAAAGCCCGAGCACTTTGAACCGGCCATCGACGAGGGCATACGGCAGCAAACAGCCGAAATCGAAATCATTACCAGGCAGAAAGCGGCACCCACCTTTGCTAACACGGTTGAGGCTCTCGAAGCCAGTGGTGACCTCCTTCGGCGGGTCAATACGGTATTGGGGAACCTCAACGGTGCCAACACCAACGATCAGCTGCAGAAAATTGCCCAGACAGTAGCCCCCAAACTGGCTAAACACAGCGATGACATTATGCTTAATCCAGCCTTGTTCGGGCGGGTAAAAGCGGTTTACGACGGTCGCGCCAAACTAAAACTATCCGGCGATCAGCAGCGTTTGCTCGAAAAAATGTACAAAAACTTTGTGCGAAACGGAGCCGCCCTAACCGCCGACAAGCAGACCCGTTTGCGCCAGATCAACGGCGATGTATCTGTACTGACGCTGAAATTCGGGCAGAATCTTCTTGCCGAAAACAATGCTTATGCCCTGGTTATCGACAAGGCCGACGACCTGAGCGGTTTGCCAGCCTCGGTTGTGGCCGCAGCCGCCGAGGAAGCAAAAAAACGTAAGCTCACGGGTACTAAGTGGGTCTTCACACTCCAGAATCCGAGTATCATGCCATTTCTACAATACGCCGATAACCGGGCTCTGCGTGAGCAACTGTTAAAGGCGTACCTCGAACGGGGTAACCACAACGACGAACACGACAACAAAGCGATCATGGCCAACATGGTGTCGCTGCGGGCCGAAAAAGCGCAGTTGCTAGGGTACGACAATCACGCAGCTTATGTGTTGGAAGAAAGCATGGCCCAAACGCCCGACAAGGTGGCTCAATTACTGAATCAACTCTGGTCGGCAACGGTGCCCGTGGCGCAACAGGAAGCCGCCGACTTACAGGCCATGATGGACAAAGATGAAAAGGCCAACCCCGGCCGGAATCAGAAACTGGCCAGTTGGGACTGGCGCTATTACGCCGAAAAACTGCGTAAAGAAAAATACGCCCTCGACGAGCAGGAACTACGTCCTTATTTTTCGCTGGAAAGTGTACGGGATGGCATTTTCATGCTGACCAACCGGCTGTATGGCCTGCGCTTCGAACGCCGTACCGATATTCCAGTCTACCACGAAGAAGCTATGGCCTACGAGGTCAAAGAAGCCGACGGACGGCACATCGGGATCATTTACATGGATTTTTTTCCGCGAGCTAGCAAGCGCGGTGGGGCCTGGATGACCAGCTACCGGCGGCAGGAAGCGGATAACGGAAAGAAAGTAACGCCCGTAGTATCCATCGTCTGCAACTTCTCGCGGCCATCGGGCGACGCCCCTGCCCTGCTCACGTTAAACGAAACCAGCACCTTTTTCCACGAGTTTGGCCATGCCCTGCATGGGCTGCTGTCCAACGTCCATTATGGGAGCCAGTCGGGTACATCGGTGCCGCGCGATTTCGTTGAACTGCCCTCGCAGATTATGGAAAACTGGGCTGTAGAGCCGGAAATGCTCCGGTTGTTTGCCAAACACTATAAAACCGGGGCCGTCATTCCCGACGTGCTGGTCGACAAGATCAAGCGGAGCAGCCTGTTCAATCAGGGCTTTGAAACGAGTGAGTATCTGGCCGCTTCGTTGCTGGACATGGCCTATCATACGCTGAAACCGGACCAGACACCGACTGATGTGCTGGCTTTTGAAAAACAGGCGATGGATAAAATTGGCCTGATCGACCAGATTCCACCGCGCTACCGAAGCACTTACTTCCAGCATATCTTCTCGGGCGGATACTCGGCGGGCTACTACAGCTACATCTGGTCGGCGGTACTTGATGCCGATGCCTTCGAGGTATTTAAACAAAAGGGATTATTCGATCCTAAATCGGCCCAGTCGTTCCGCAAAAACGTTCTTGAAAAAGGCGGCACCGAAGACCCAATGACGCTTTACCGGAAATTCCGGGGTGCCGAACCCGACATTAAGCCGCTGCTTCGTCGGCGCGGGCTCATGAAGGATGTTTAGTCCTTCGGCACGTATCCACTAAAGCGAGTAAACTAATTCTTCACTCCGTTCAACAAGCCAGCCCGATCATCGTCGGGCTGGCTTGTCCGTTTTACGGACATATGCTGTCCACAAACGGACAGTTGATTTTACCATCATACTGTAATTATTCCCATTCTGAGCAATTAAAGCACTTTTCGCTAGTTGGCACCGCATTTGTTCGACATTATCGTATAAAATCAATCGGGTATGAAACGAACCTTTCTGGGAGAGTTTGAGGAAGTAGTTTTACTAACGGTGGCCGTCCTGGGCGATGAGGCTTATGGCGTCACCATCACACAGGAGATCGAGCAGCGAACCGGGCGGTCCGTTGGCTTCAGTACCGTACATACGACCTTGCAACGTTTGGCAGAAAAAGGCTATTTATCGTCGGAGATGGGTGGTGCCACAGCTGAGCGGGGTGGTAGACGAAAACGTTTTTTCAGCGTAACAGCCGCCGGACGGAGAGCTTTACAGGAAGTGAAGCAGGTACGCGAGGAGCTATGGAGCGCGTTACCTCCGCAAACGCTGCAATTGATGGGAGGATAATCTGGCACTCATGACTCATCCACCGCGCTGGGCTCAGAAGCTGCTGGAAGCTTTGGGCCATCCCGATACACAGGAAGAGGTGCAGGGCGACCTGCTCGAACTCTACGACCACTGGGTTCAGACAATGGGCAAACGACGCGCCAACTGGCGGTATAGTCTCGCAGCTTTGAAACTACTGCGGCCACTGGCTAAACCAAAACCACAGACCTATTCACCACCCTTTACTTCACACCCCGACATGCTTCGTAATTACGTAAAAATTGCCACTCGAAACCTTGTCAGGAACAGGGTGTATTCTGCCATCAACATTGGTGGTCTGGCGTTGGGCATGGTCTGTTGCCTGCTCATTGCCCTCTACGTCTATGACGAACTGAGTTACGACCGTTTCAATGCGAATTTCGCGCACATTTATCGGGTCACCGAACGGCAAACGCAGCCCGAAGGCATTTTCGATGTGGCCGTTACACCGGGACCGCTGGCCCCTGCGCTGGAGAAAGACTTCCCCGAAGTACAGCGCACTACACGCGTTGGCCAGTGGCACGGTTTACTGACCAAAGGGCGCCGGGCCATTGAGCCCGAGCAATTTTTGATCGTTGACCCCAGCTTTTTCAGCCTGTTCAGTTATCCGCTCATCATGGGCGATACGAACACCATCTTTCACGGCCCCAACGAACTAATCTTCAGCGAAGCCACCGCCGAACGATTTTTCGGGGCCGACTGGCGGCTGAAAAACCTGCTGGGTCAGTCGATCACCCTTAACAAAGACCAGACCTTCACGCTGGTTGGCGTGGCGAAGAACCCACCCACGCAATCGCACATTCAGTTTGATGTCCTGATGCCGTTCAAATGGCTTGAACGCAATGACGAATGGAGTATGAAATGGAACAGCAACAGCTACCATACCTACCTTCAATTGCGGCCGGATGTAGCCGGGAAAGCCATAGACCCAACTGCTTTTGCCGATAAACTCCGGGGGCAGCTTAAACAATACCAATCAGGCAACGAGACGCCCTTACTGCTGCAACCTCTGTCCGACATCTACCTGTATTCCAAATTCGCCTTTGGCACCGATTACGGCAAACGCAGCGACATTACCTACATCAATATTTTCGTAGCGGTTGGCCTGATTGTGCTGCTTATTGCGGTGATCAACTTCATCAATCTGGCCACGGCGCGGGCGTCGCAGCGGGCTAAAGAAGTGGGCGTTCGAAAAAGCGTAGGAGCGCAGCGGTCGAGTCTGGTGACGCAGTTTCTGAGCGAGGCCTTATTAATGACAACCTTAGCTATGCTGGTCTCTCTGTTGCTGGCCGAACTGCTTCTGCCTGTATTTAACAATCTGGCCGAAAAAAGCATGGCGATTCCGTATCGGATGCCCGCTTTCTGGCTGGTTATTATTGGACTAACGGCCGTGGTTAGCTTACTAACCGGTCTTTACCCGGCCTTTTTCCTCTCGTCTTTCCGGCCTGTCGCCGTACTGAAAACTGGCATTGCGGGCTACTTTTCCAGTGGCCAAACGGGGCGAAACTTCCGGCAATCGCTGGTGGTGGGCCAGTTCGTGCTGTCTATTTCACTCGCGATCAGCACAGTAGTCATTTACCGGCAACTGGCGTATTTGCAAAGCACCAAACTGGGATTCGACAAATCGCACTTACTGAACGTGCGACTCAAAGGCGATCTGAAACAAAACGCGCTGCGATTCAAGACCGACGTGTCGCAATTGCCGGGGGTGGCGCAGGCATCCATGACCACGAGCAATCTGGTCGATATGAACAACAGCACGACCATTGAATGGGAAGGCCAGACGCCGAAAGACGAATTTCTCATTACGCAGATGAACGTCGACGCTGATTTTATCAGGACAACGGGCATGTCGATGGTTGCGGGCCGAAATTTTTCCGCTCAGATTACCAGCGATACGTTGTCTAAATTGGGCACCTATCTAATCAACGAAACGGCGGCCAAACGCATGGGCTGGACACCCGCCAGCGCCCTGGGAAAGAAGGTAAAATTCTGGGGAACGGATGGCACCGTCATCGGCGTAGTGAAAGACTTCCATTTTCGGCCATTGCATGTCAGCATAGAACCCTTCATTCTTCGTTTCCGGCCGAAAGAATTCTATTTTGACTTGTTAGTAAAAACAAAGCCCGGTATGGTCGCCAGTACTCTGCCCGCTATAACGTCCGTTTACAAAAAACTGGATCCGAACTACCCAATTTCTTATGGTTTCGTCGATCAGGATCTGGACAGACAATACCGATCCGAACAGCGTATTGGTCAGATCATTCTCTACTTTTCCATCCTGACAATTCTGGTTTCCTGCCTCGGCTTGTTTGGTTTGACGGCCTTCACCGCCGAACAGCGGACGAAGGAAATCGGCATCCGGAAAGTGTTGGGAGCTTCGGTCGTCAGCATCGTAGCCCTGCTCTCCAAAGACTTCCTGAAACTGGTATTGATTGCCCTTATCATCGCGTCGCCCATCGCCTGGTACGCCATGAACCGCTGGCTGCAAAGTTTTGCCTACAAAACCAGTTTTGAGTGGTGGATGCCCGCCCTGGCCGGATTAGTAGCCATTTGCATTGCCCTCCTCACGACCAGTTTTCAAAGCATTAAAGCCGCCATTGCCAACCCGGTGAAGAGTTTACGGAATGAATAATTTGTCTGGGCTTGGCCCAGGCATCACACGCAACTATTTCTCAGGCCTCGTGGCCTTTATTCTCACTACAGCTTATGCGTCTACCCCTCGCCTTTATTTCCTTACTCCTTCTCGCTTCGCCGGTCATTGCCGATGATTTGGACGACTTCATTCGTGACCAGTTACGAAAACGACATGTACCCGGTTTGTCGATCGCCATTATCCAGAATGGTAAAATTGTGAAGGCTCAAACCTACGGTTTCGCCGACAAGAAGGGAACGATACCGTTAACCACCGCCACCCTGTTTCAGGCTGGGTCCATTAGTAAATCGGTGGCGGCTGTTGGTGCGTTGTACCTGACCGAAGCAGGCAAACTATCGCTCGACGAAGACGTAAACGTGAAGCTACGCACCTGGAAAGTGCCGGAGAATGAATTTACGAAAGACAAAAAAGTAACCCTGCGCGGGTTACTCAGCCACACAACAGGACTAACCGTTCATGGTTTTCCGGGCTATGAGGTTGGTAAGTCGATAGCAACCGTCCCGCAGATTCTCGACGGCGTAGCACCTGCCAACACCGCTCCCGTTCGTGTCGATTTCGTACCCGGAACCAAATGGCGGTATTCGGGCGGAGGTTACACCGTAATGCAGCAACTCATGCTTGACGTGACCGGCAAACCCTTCCCTCAGTTTATGCAGGAAACAGTGTTGACGTCACTGGGTATGACCGAAAGTACGTATCAACAGCCCTTGCCTGCTGACAAAGCCAAACGGACCGCCAGAGGCTATTACGGCGACCGAAGCGACGTGAAAGGCCGATGGCACCTCTACCCCGAAATGGCCGCTGCCGGACTCTGGACAACACCCTCCGATCTGGCCCGTTTTGCCATTGGTATTCAACAGGCACTGGCTGGAAAATCGGGCGCGGTGCTGTCGCAACAAATGACGAAGCAGATGCTGACGGATCAGAAAGACAACGACGGGCTGGGCGTTTTTTTACAGGGCGAAGGCCACACGATGCGGTTTGGGCACGGGGGACGCGATGAGGGATTCGACGCGCAGTTCACCGCTGGTGCTGAAACCGGACAGGGTGTGGCAATCATGATCAACGCTAACGATAACTCACGCATGATGAGCCGGATTGTAGACGCCGTAGCCAAGCACTACAACTGGCCGGATTATACGACAACGAAGGTTGCTGAGCGCAAAGCGGTGGCTGTCGATGCAAAAGCACTAGCATCCTACGAAGGCCGTTACGAGTTTGCCAACAACCGTATGATCACATTCATCACCGACAAGGGACGACTGGCAACGCTCGTGGATGGTTTCGCCGACGAAGAGTTTGTATCCGAAACGCCAACTCGCTTTGTATCGGTAGACCGGGATGCCTATTTGACGTTTGCACCGGACGACACCGGAAAAATAACAGGGCTGGTATTTAAACAGGGCAAAGAGGAACGCACAATACCGCGCATCGGTCCGCTACTGAATACGTTAAAACCCAGCCAGGACCCCGACGCAGACCGTACGCGCCAGATCGAAACGGCTCTGAAGGCATCCATTCAGGGCGGTAAAAGCGTAGCTCATGTTCCTGGCATTTCGCCCGGTGCCCGCCGTGATTTTGCCGGAGGAGTGCCGGAGTTGGCAGGACTCAAGTCCATTGCGTTCATTAGCCATGAAGATGTAAAAAACTATGGCATCGAGCGGCACGATGGCAAAGTAAGTCAGATCCTGAACTATAAACTCACAACGGACAAAGCCTCGAAATACATACTGGTCTATCTGACATCGGACGGGTTAGTGACGGATTTTGATGTGGTGGACAAATAAACGTTGCTGTCGTTTCTTTTCTGTCCGCTTGTGTCCGCTCCCTGTCCGTTTTTGGACAACAGCTAGTAATAATCATTCAACGAAAAAGCCCTTCCCAGATTGGTAAGGGCTTTTTCGTTCTTTGGCACTGCATTTGACATACCGAAATAGATGAAATAAATAAAGTGTAGCGTCTTACCCTTTACCCCATGCGACGAAGTGATTTAGGCGAGTTTGAAGAGGTCGTTCTGCTGGCCGTAGCCGTATTGACCCCCAAAGCTTATTCGGTGATGATTGCCGAAGAACTGGAACGGGAAACAGGTCAGACAGTTAGCACGGGTGCCGTTCATGCCGCCCTGCAACGGCTCGAACAGAAAGGTTACCTAAGTTCTGTACTGGGCGAGGCAACCGCCGAACGGGGTGGCCGCCGGAAACGCATTTTTACCATAACAGCCCTGGGTGGGCGAGTGCTCAGCGAGGTTCAGGCAGTACGCACCCGGTTGTGGGATCGTATCATTCCAAATGTCCGACTAGAGTGGAGTTGACTATGGGAAGATAATGGATAATGTACAATGCATAACGTATCCATACAACAAGCTTTGCTCTACCCTTCATTATCCATTCTACATTATCCACTATGCTCCCGAAACGTCGGACCGCACCCCGCTTAGCTGACCGCCTGCTCAACTGGTTTTGCGCTCCTCACCTACGGGAAGAGGTGCTGGGAGATCTGCACGAACGTTATGCCTTGCGGGTGGAGCGGCTGGGCGAACGCAAAGCCCGGCAGAAGTACTGGCGCGAAGTGCTGGCCTATGTGCGACCCCGATTCATTAAACGACAACCATCTACCTACTCATACCCAACAAACACAGACATGCTACGTAATTATTTGAAAATAGCCTGGCGCAACCTTGTCAGCCAGAAAGGGTACTCATTCATCAATATTACAGGCTTAGCTGTTGGAATGGCCGTTGCCATGCTCATTGGCCTGTGGATCTATCATGAGTATTCGTATGATAAGTTTCTCCCAAACTATCAGCAGCTATACCAGGTAAAGCGAAACTATAACAGCAATGGCGACACGCTCACGTTTTCGTCTACCTCGCTCAAGTTAGCTGACGCCTTGCGTAATGAGATACCAGAGATTGACTATGTTGCCGAAAGCGATTACATAGGCTCTTCTCATGGACTCAAGGTTGGTGACAAAAAATTCTATGTGAACGGTGGCCAAATCGGAAGAGATTTTCTGAAAATGTTTCAGTATCCGCTGCTTCAAGGCGAGGCTAGTATGGCGTTAAACGATCCTTATTCCATTGTTCTTACCGAGTCGACGGCCAAAGCGCTATTTGGCAACGAAGTCCCAATGGGTAAAGTCGTCCGCTTTGATAATCAGAATGACTTGAAAGTGACCGGTATCCTGAAAGACCTCCCAAAAAATTCCTCTTTCCAATTCGAGTTCCTGGTTCCCTTTAGCTATTTCGAAGCTACAGCAAGCAACGTCCGAATGGCCCGCAGCGGCAGTTTTGGAGATAACTCCTTTCAAATTTTCGTCAAGCTCAAGCCAGGTGTAACATACGCTCAGGTAGCCCCTAAAATTGCCCTTATTGAACACACCGAGACAAATAATGTCAATGCCATGAATTCGGTGGTTATCCTACAGCCGTTGCAGAACTGGCATCTGTACTCAACTTACCAGAATGGGAAAGAAGCGGGGGGGTTCATTGATTACGTCCGTATGTTTACCATCATTGGTATCCTGGTTGTCCTCATTGCCTGCATCAACTTCATTAACCTGACCACGGCGCGGTCTACTAAGCGAGCCAAAGAAGTGGGCATTCGAAAGGCAGTTGGCTCGCAACGTCAACAGCTTGTCGGCCAATTTCTAACCGAATCATTTCTGCTCACGTTTGTAGCCTTTTTATTCTCACTACTCGTTGTACAGCTCTCACTACCTGCGTTCAATGCGTTAATTAATGGAGAGGTGTCAATTCCTTACGCCAGGGGTGAGTTTTGGCTGGCTCTGCTAAGTTGCCTGCTGATTACGGCTCTCCTAGCAGGCAGTGTACCGGCGTTTTATCTTTCTTCCTTCCAACCAGTGAAGGTACTGAAAGGCATTATGCAAGTCGGCAAAGCGGCTTCATGGCCTCGTAAAGCTTTAGTGGTAACTCAGTTTAGCTGTTCCATCGCATTGATTCTGAGCGCCGTCGTCGTTTTCCAGCAAATACGATATGCTAAAAATAGACCGACAGGCTATGACGTCAACCGCTTGATGATGACTAACATGAACAGCGAGTTGGGCGCTAATTTCACCATCCTGAAAGATGAATTGCTCAGGAACGGCATTGCCGAAAGTGTATCGCAGTCTTCGAGCCCGGCTACCGATATCTGGTGGCATTCCGATGTGGAGAAATGGCCGGGCAAAAACGCCGGTGAAACGATAGAAATGGGCACCATCGTAATAGCTAAAGACTATTTTAAAACGGTAGGCATGACACTGGCGCAGGGGCGGGTTTTCACAAGTGAAAACGATACAACCAGCGTTATTTTCAACGAAGCAGCCATGAAGCGAATGCGCTTAGCGCATCCTATCGGTCAGCTTATTGAATGGCAGGGCAAACAACTGCGAATCGTTGGTGTAATGAAGGACGCCCTTGTTCAATCGCCCTTCACCCGGGCAGACCCTGGCATGTTCCTTTGCAGGCCGGTTTCACTCAACGTTCTTTTGTACCGTATTTCACCCCGCCTGTCAACCCAAGAAGCCCTCACTCAGATGACGGCATTGTTTAACAAATACAATCCTTCTTATCCATATAGTTATCAGTTCGCCGATGTTACCTACGCAGCCAAGTTTAACCTCGAAACACTAGTCGGCAAACTGGCGGGCATTTTTGCCTGCCTGGCCATTTTCATTTCATGCCTGGGGCTCTTTGGTCTGGCTTCGTTCATGGCCGAACGGCGTACGAAGGAGATTGGCGTGCGTAAAGTACTGGGCGCATCCGTGCTGAATGTATGGGGATTGCTCTCGAAGGAATTTGTCTATCTGGTTGGCATCGCCTTTATCATAGCGTCGACGCTAGCGTACTACCTACTTTCCAACTGGCTACAGCGGTACGAATACCGGACAGAAATGTCGTGGTGGATTTTCGCCCTAACAGGTTTGGGGTCCTTGACCGTTACGTTGCTCACGGTGAGCTACCAGAGCATCAAAGCCGCCTTGCTGAATCCGGTAAAGAGTTTGAAAAGCGAATAAGGCGTATGGGCTGATCTGCTCCCACAACGATTATGAAACACCCAAAACGTCGAATCGCACCACGACTGGCCGACCGCCTGCTTAACTGGCTGGTGGCCCCACACCTGCGCGAAGAAGTGCTCGGCGATTTGCACGAACGTTATGCGCTACGGGTGCAGCGACAGGGGGAGACCAACGCCCGTTGGCGCTACTGGCGCGAAGTACTGGCCTATGTGCGCCCCTCGATGATCAGACGACAACCTCAACGATACCCTACTCCAACAACTACGACAATGCTACGCAATTATCTCAAAATCGCCCTCAGGAATCTTGTTAAGAACAAGGCATATTCAGCCATTAACATTGGCGGGCTTGCCGTAGGTATGGCCGTTGCCATGCTGATCGGGTTGTGGATTTATGATGAGCTTTCTTTCGACAAATACCACCAGAACTACAACCGTATTGGCAGGGTCATGCAAAGCGCCACATTTGAAGGGGTGTTTGGCGCTGGGAGCTATATGCCCATTCCCTTAGGCAATGAATTACGCACTGATTTTGCCGACGAATTCACCTACGTTGTCATGTCGTCCTGGAATAAGGAGCATATTCTGGCTTATGGCGACAGAAAATTCACCAAACAGGGAAGTTATCTCAGTCCGGAAGCACCGGACATGTTCACCCTGAAGATGCTGCGGGGCACACGGGCGGGACTAAAAGACCCAGCGGCTATTATGCTATCGGCGTCCGTTTCTCAGGCCCTGTTCGGGAGTGATGACCCGCTGGGGAAAATTGTAAAGATCGACAACAGGCTGAATGTAAAGGTAACAGGTGTGTACGAAGACTTGCCCTACAATACTGAGTTCAGAGACATGACCTTTATCGCACCCTGGGATTTGTATGTATCGTCGGAGGCATGGGTAAAGCAGGCGCAGGACAATGTAGAATGGAACAATAACTCCTGGCAAATACTGGCTCAGATTGCGCCTAACGCCACTTTCGATGCCGTCAACGCCAAAATTAAAGGGCTTCGGGTGAAGCATGTTCCGGAAGTGGCTCCTTACAAAGCGGACGTATTTTTGCAACCCATGAGCCGCTGGCACTTATACACCGGCTGGGATAAACAGGGCAACCTGGAAGGGCGCATTCAGTATGTCTGGCTCTTTGGTATTATTGGCCTGTTTGTGCTGCTGCTCGCCTGCATCAACTTCATGAACCTAAGCACCGCCCGGAGCGAAAAACGCGCTAAAGAAGTGGGCATCCGGAAAGCCGTCGGGTCGGTACGCTCGCAACTCATCAGTCAGTTTTTCAGTGAATCGCTGCTGGTTGCTGCGTTTGCGTTTATTCTGTCGCTGCTTCTGGTAATCCTTGCCCTTCCCCTCTTCAATGAAGTAGCCGACAAACAAGTAGGCATTTTATGGACTAGCCCCATGTTCTGGTTTTCGGGTATTGGATTCAGCCTGTTTACGGGCCTTGTTGCAGGTAGCTACCCCGCGCTTTATCTGTCTTCTTTTCAACCGATAAAAGTCCTGAAAGGTACGTTCAGGGTAGGTCGTTTTGCCAGTGTGCCCCGGCAGGTATTGGTGGTTGTCCAGTTTACGGTATCGGTTACGCTCATCATTGGCACCATCCTGGTTTTTCGCCAGATTCAGTATGCCAAAAATCGTCCGATTGGCTACGACCGTAATGGGCTGATTACGATCACCATGAACACGCCCGAGTTGCACGACCATTATAACACTCTTAGAGAGGAACTACTACGAACAGGTGCTGTAGTAGACATGTCTACCTCATCGACGCCCGCAACGGATTTGAACTCACGAAATGGCGGATTCGACTGGGAAGGCAAAGACCCGAATTTTAAGGTACAATTCGGAACAATTGCCGTAACCCACGACTTCGGTAAAACAGTGGGCTGGCAGTTCAAAGAGGGCCGCGATTTTTCCCGAGCTTTCTCCACCGATTCAGCGGCACTCGTTATGAACGAAACGGCAGTGAAGTACATGAACCTGAAAACCGGCTCGCCGGTGGGCATGATCGTCAAATGGAATGGCAAACCCATGCGGGTGCTGGGTGTTGTCAAAGACATGGTGATGGGATCGCCGTTCGAACCGGTTTATCAGACGGTTTTTCTGCTGGATTATGGCTGGGCGGGTGTTATCAATATCAAACTGAATCCAGCGCAGAGCGCGTCGGAGTCGCTGGCTAAAATTGAAACCATATTCCAAAAATTCAATCCCGGCAGCCCGTTCGATTATAAATTCACCGATCAGCAGTATGCCCTAAAATTTGCTACCGAAGAGCGGATTGGCAAGCTGGCTTCGGTCTTCGCGCTACTCGCCGTCTTTATCAGTTGCCTGGGCATATTTGGTTTGGCCTCTTTTGTCGCTGAACAGCGCACCAAAGAGCTGGGTGTTCGCAAAGTGCTGGGAGCGTCGGTCTTCAGCTTGTGGAGCTTACTCTCGAAAGATTTTGTATTGTTGGTCGCTATTGGCTTTGGTATCGCTACGCCCTTCGCCTACTATTTCCTGAGCAACTGGCTCCAGAAATATGAATACCGAACCGATATATCCTGGTGGATTTTTGCGGTAACAGGCGCAGGAGCATTGGTCATTACGTTGCTCACGGTGAGCTACCAGAGCATTAAAGCCGCGTTGATGAACCCGGTCACCTCGCTACGATCGGAATGACAATGTAAAATGGATAATTTATCCCTCGGTAACCCTGCTCTACCCTTCATTACTCATTATCCATTTTACATTACTTATGATGTTCCCACCGCGCTGGCTCGACAAACTGCTGCTTTGGCTGATCGCTCCTCACCTGCGGGAAGAGGTGCTGGGTGATCTGCACGAACGCTACGCCTTGCGGGTGGAGCGGCTGGGCGAACGCAAAGCCCGCCGACGCTACTGGCGCGATGCGATGGCCTACATGCGTCCTCGATTTATCAAACGACAGCCATCCCTATATACCTCTCCATCAATTACTGATATGCTACGAAATTACCTCAAAATCGCATTTCGGACCTTGAGCCGTAACAGGCTGTACACAGCCCTCAACGTGGCGGGTCTGACCTTCGGCATTACTTGTTTTCTGCTGATCGGGCTCTATTTGTTCGATGAACTGACTTTCGACCAGCAACACAGTAAAGCAACTCGTATTTATCGGGCGATTCAGCATAAAAAAACGCCTGTCGAGGACTTGACCATTGCAGCATCGAGCTATAAGGTATCCGAAGAATCGAAGCAGCGTATCGGTGAAATTGAAAACTCCGCCCGAATCAACCGAACGGGGAGGGCCAACCTGACAAACCCTGAAAACAAAAACTCCTTTCAGGAAACAATTGCCTTTGGCTCGCCGGGTTTGCTGGAGATGTTCGATTTTGAGGCCATCGACGGCGACAGCAAATCGGCCCTGAATGAGCCAAACTCAATTATCATCGTTGAGGACTTAGCACAACGGCTTTTCAGCACCACTCAGGTTGTCGGCAAAACCGTTGATTTTGAATTTGGGTTGGGGAGAGCGCTGAAGATAACGGCTGTTCTGAAAAACCATCCCCGCAATTCAAGTTTCGACTTCAACGCCATCGTTTCGGAAGCAACCATCAGCCACGACGAAGAATTTACCGCCTGGACATCGGACTGGGACTCCCAGAATTTCTTAACTTTCTTTCTGCTGAAAGACAAAGCCAATCCCGATGTGGCGGCTCGAAAAATCACCAATCTGCTCCATGCCAATAGTAAACGGGAGCCGGGCACGTCGATCAGCTATTCATTACAGCCCCTGGCCGACATCCATTTACACTCCGAAACCATCGTAGACGGTGCCCGAAACGGCAACGTAGAAGCCATGAGCCAGGGCGTACTGCTGTACATTAAGATCTTTGCCCTTATCGCTCTGTTTGTTCTGCTCACTGCCTGCATCAATTACATGAATCTGGCCACGGCAAGAGCGGCCAATCGGTCGAAAGAAATTGGCGTGCGTAAGGCGAGTGGCGCGTTTCAAAGCCATCTGATTTATCAGTTTCTGACCGAGTCGATGGTGGTTACTACCCTCTCGTTTCTGCTGGCGGTGTTACTGGTCAATGTGCTGCTGCCCGCTTTCAATACATTTACGAACAAAGAACTTTCGCTGGATTTTCACACCGATTACCGAATCTGGGCACTTAGCGGGCTGGCGCTGGTGACCACGGGCTTACTGTCAGGAAGTTACCCCGCTTTTTTACTGTCCAGATTCAGCCCGCTTTTGCTTCTAAAAAACTTCAAACTTCAAAACAAAGGTGACTGGTCATTTCGTAAAGGGTTAGTCGTTTTTCAGTTTACTATTTCGGTGGTGATGATGGTCGCTACGATTGTGCTGTTCCAACAGGTGCGCTACGTCAACAATAAAAACTTGGGTTTTAACAAAGACCTGCTGGTTGTGGTCGACATTAACAGTGGCAAAGTGCGCTCTAGTGCCGAAACGATCAAAGCAGAGTTCAGCAACATCCCGACGGTCAAAAGCGTAGCCGTAACGTCGAGGGTGCCGGGCGAATGGAAGATCATTCCAACCGTCAAAATCAGGCCCGAAGGCAATACCAGCGACCACCAGACGGCATACTTGATCGGAGCCGACGAAAACTTTGCCAAAACCTTTGAAGTACAATTGGTGAACGGACGGAATTTTGCGGGAATGAGCGATTCTACGTCCGTTCTCCTCAACGAAACAGCCGCCAAGATGCTCGGCATTACCGAAGCTTCGTCCCAAGTTGTCGATATACCCTCCCGGTCAATGGGCGGCAGCTATAGACCGCTCAACGAAGCGAACAAGCCATTTAAAACCAGAGTCGTTGGCATTGTGAAGGATTTTCATTTTCAATCGCTGCGCGAGAAAATTGCCCCGATGGTCTTAGCCTATCAGCGAAACCCGGTGCATAACATCGACTACTTTACCGCCCGAATCGAAGGCAGGGATATTCCGGCAACCTTAGCCAGAATGGGCGATGTGTTGACCCAGATCGACCAGACGCATTTGCTGGAATATCACTTTCTGGATGAGCAGCTGGCCCGTTTCTATGCCGAAGACCGACGGCGGGAAACGCTGCTGATCTGGGTAGCACTGGCCACAATATTCATTGCCTGTCTGGGGCTCTTTGGTCTGGCCACGTATGCCGCCGAACAACGCATCAAGGAAATTGGCGTCCGTAAAGTACTGGGCGCAAGCGTTCTGAACCTTACAGCCCTGCTCTCCAAAGATTTCCTGAAACTGGTTTTGATTGCCAATGGCTTAGCCTTTCCGTTGGCCTGGTGGGCCACCAGCCGATGGCTTCAGGAGTTTGCTTACCACATCGAGGTCGAGTGGTGGGTATTTGTGGTCGCCGGTATCTTAGCCCTCACCATTGCCCTGGCAACCGTTTGCTACCAGGCCATCAAAGCCGCTCTGACAAATCCGGTGAAGAGCTTACGAAGCGAGTAATAAATAAGGCTTAACAAACTTTAACAGCCTGTCTAATAACGATATCCGTACCTTAACCACTTAATCAGGTACGGATATTTTATGCTTCAGAACTACTTCAACGTCGCCTGGCGGACGTTGACCAAGAATCGGCTTTATACCGGAATTAACATGGCGGGTTTGTCCGTCAGTATGGCCGCTTGCTGGCTGATTACGCTGTACGTCTGGAACGAGCTGACCTTCGACCGGTTCCACGAACGCGCCGATTCGATCTATCGCGTGATTACCCGGTTTAAAATGACAGGCTCAGACGATGGTCTGGCCGTTTCGAGTACGGATCTTGGCCCCCGACTCCGGCAAACGTATCCTGAGGTGCTAAAAACCGTCCGGTTCAAGGCCGTTTCGGTAGCAACTATACGAAACAATAATACCCTGACTAACGAAGGGGATGTCTATCAGGTCGATAAAAGCGTTTTTGATGTTTTCTCCTACCGCCTGCTTTCCGGCAGCAAAACCGCGTTGGATAAGCCGAATAGCGCGGTGCTAACCCGGCAGGTGGCGGAGAAATACTTTGGAGCAATCGACCCAACCGGAAAAATCCTGCACCTGAATAAGCAACCGTACACAATAACCGGCGTAGTGCAAAACCTGCCGGCCAACACCGACTTACGCTTTACTATCCTGCTTTCCTGGCAGGATGTACCAGCCACCGCCGAAGACGTATTTGACACTTCCTGCTTTACGTATGTGCTGTTGAACGATAAAACACGGGCCGATAGCTTTCGCCGGAAACTGGCCCAATTTGACCAGGCACAGGTAGGGCCCCGCATTAAGGCGCTGGGATACGACATTAAGCTTGAGCATCAGCTACAGCCACTAACCGAACTACACTTCGTTGACGGCCTGTTTGACGATACGCCCAAAGGTAACCGGATGTATCTGGCCATTTTTTCCATCGTAGCCGCGTTTATTCTGCTTGTAGCCTGCATCAACTACATGAATCTGTACGTAGTTCAGGCCATCAAACGCCAAAAAGAAGTCGGCATCCGAAAAGTAATGGGCGCTGGTAAGCGGCAGTTACTCGGACAGTTTTTGGGCGAAGCGTTGCTGGTGATGCTCATGAGCACTGTTTTGTCATTGGGAATAATCATGGCTATTCGGCCCCTGTTTGAACAGCTTACCGCTATTCCGCTCACCATGCCTGACTGGTCATTGGTGGCCGGTGGCCTGAGTGTATTGGGTGTAGTGGGTCTACTGACGGGCCTGTATCCGGCCGTCTTTCTCTCGTCGGCGCAGCCGGTGGTTGTGCTGAAGGGTCAATCGGCCGGGGTCGGTCGCCAGTGGACCCGCAAATCGCTGATCGTACTACAATTTACCATTTCGGTCATCTTGATCGTCAGTACCCTGGTCGTACGGCAGCAGACGGACTATTTACGGAGCAAAGATCCGGGCTTCACGAAAGAACAGGTGCTGGTGGTGAACGTACCGCCTGAGGAAGCGATTCGCAAAAAAATGCAGGTGCTAAAAACAACGTTGGCGCAAAACAGCCAGATCGATGCCGTATCGCTGGGACTAAATCCGATCACGAACGAAATGAAGGCCAGCGTTGTCCGCGAAGCTGGGGGTCAAAAAACAGAGCAGATGGTCTTCTCAGCCCACGTCGACGAGGCTTACCTGAACCTACTGAAAATCAAGCTAAAGGCTGGCCGAAATTTCAATCCTGCCATCACCACCGACCAGAAACGGGCAGTCCTGGTCAATGAACGTTTCGTCAAATGGATGGGTTGGCGGATGAATCAGGCCGTTGGTCAGAACATCAGGTCATCATCGAAGGACTCGCTTACTATCCAGGTAATCGGCGTGGTGCAGGATTACCATTTTGCCTCGCTCCACAACCGAATTGAACCAATGATGCTGTCTTACGGCACGAATAATACGCTTAATATGCTGGTTCGCCTCAAGCCCTCCAACGTGGAACTTGTTCGGTCGGTCTGGGCATCGCTCATTCCGGAATATCCCTTCGAATCCGCTTTTCTGGATACGAGTTTCGACAAGCAGTATCAACAGGAAGCAAAAGCAGAGACCCTGCTCAGTTGGTTTTCCGGGTTAATCATTCTTATTTCCTGCCTGGGTCTGTTCGGACTGATCGCGTTCACGGCCGAGCAGCGCATTAAAGAAATTGGCATCCGAAAAGTGCTGGGGGCCACGGTCGGGCAACTCGTAACCCTGCTTGCCCGAGACTTCATGAAGCTGGTAATTATCGGGATTGTCATTGCCAGCCCAATCGCCTGGTACGCCATGCATCAATGGCTCCAACGTTTTGCCTACCGGACAGACATTGGCTGGTGGACGTTCCTTTGGGCTGGCCTATTGGCCGTCGGAATTGCGTTACTAACCATTAGTTTCCAGGTGATCAAAGCGGCTTTAATGAACCCCGTAAAATCATTACGGAGCGAGTAAGACAGCCTGCAACCCAACGATTAAACTACCCGCTTTCCTATCAGCAAGGAGTACACAGCCGCTTGGGCATTCGCCATACCCCGGTCAGTTACTCACCCTAGCCGTGAGGGTAAGGTAGAATGGCTTTTTTAGCATCCACCACTTCTGAGAATGGCATACATCACGTTGCCTGAAACGGATAAATTGAAGACCTTACCGTTTATAGAGGGGACTACCAGCTTCCAGTTTTTACCTTTGTCTAATGATCTGAAAATACCGGCAGGATGCCCACAAAAGAACGAATCACCTACCTGGACAATGGAGGAAGTGAGGAAACTTGCGGGCAAGTTCGCATCAATAGGCTGCCAGGTTTTACCACCATCGTAGGAGGTTCGTACTCGTCTGGTCTCCGACTGTGTATTGTAACTGATCGCAGCGAATCCACCGTTGATGCGCTCTATAGCGATACCCACACCACCTTCACTAATGACAACATCCCAGTTTTCGCCATCATCGGTCGATCTAATAATCCCTCCCTGACTCGTCGCCAGCAGTACACCGTTTGACTCGACCATTTTTATTACCCACCCTCCGGTATGAACGTGTTGCCAGGTTTTTCCGCTGTCAGTGGATTTAAAAAGGCCCCTGTCGGAGCCGATGAAAACGGCCCCTCCACTTGTTTCAAACACGGTGCGTACCTGTTTCTCCTGCGAATTCGTGTACGTTGGCAACCATAGATTCGTTCCGTTTATTTTTTTCAAAAATTGACCATCTTGGTAATTGTAGGCAAATACCCCATTCTTACCGGGAGCAATGCTGCCACGTTCGGCAGGGAAATTTTCTTTTTGCCAATAGGGAGCCGGTGAACTTGGCTTACTGTGATAGATTCCATTTCCCGTGCGTAAATAAAGCTCATTATTTTTTTCAATGAACTCGTCGGCCTGTGCATTTTCGGGCAGTCCATGGCTAATGTCCTGCCACGTTTGTCCGCCATCTGTAGATTGAAAAATGATGTTTGCCGCTCCTGTCTTACCGCTTTTTTGTGTTGGCCGACTAGCCAGACGAGGGGATTCCTGTGGCGATTCTAAGGCCTGCCAAAAAGCAGAGGAGAAAAGGAGCAAAAAAGCAACATAATAGCTATTCATGACGAAACCTGATTTGGTGAGACACAGAAGCAAAGGTATTGGCCGTCAACAAGATGGTCGCTTCTTGATTGTAAAAAGTTGTAAACGATATGTAAAACCTTTATTAAGCCACGGTGGGGTATTCAATGGGGTATTACTCCGGCAGTGCACTCTCGACATAGGCAAGCGCCAATGAAGCTGCGGAATGCCCGGTTGATGTACAATAGACGGGGTCGCCCGCACGGAGGTTATCCGTTGTACAGTAACCACTAATAAGCTGGATCATGAATGCATCTCGCAACTTGGGTCAACCCTAACTCAATTCTGGCGTTCACCGAAGCTATAGCATAGCCCGTCGGGAGCGACGATGAACAGGACCTTCCAGCGAACATCGCCATAGTAGTGCTGTTTAAAGTCGGGGCTTATATTGTCAAAGCCCGTTGCCTTCAGTTCGGCACATAACTTTTCTACATCATCAACCTCAAAGAAGCAGCCATCCTGCTGCGGGTCGCCCCCGTTTTCTGCCAGGCCAATATGAATACCATCCCGATCAAGTATTGCCGAAGGCTGGGGCGTATCGCTTCGGGAAACCACCTGAAAACCCAAAATGGTTTCGTAAAACGGTAATGCCGTCTCCAGATTGGCAAGGGGCAAATTCATTCGATCCTGCTGGTAGGGCCAGGCGTTTTTCAGGGTGGCTTTGGGCGGTTGCATGGGGCTGATTGATTTGGCACAAGGATACAACTGTCAGAACGTAATCTTCTTACGTCCTGACGGGTCTTCGTTAAAAGTAAAAGGATTTTACGGGTTAATTAAAGGGACTGAATAAACGCCATATCTTGAATATATGGCGTTTATTCAGTCCCTTTAATTAACCCGCTCATTCGCTCCGTAAACTCTTCACTGGGTTCATCAAAGCCGCTTTAATACTCTGAAAACTGACCGTTAGTAGTGTAACGACAAGAGCGCCACCCCCCGATACGGCGAAAATCCACCACGACAGATCGGTTCGGTATTGGTATTGCTGAAGCCAGTTCGTCAGGAAATACCAGGCGATGGGTGTTGCAATGGCAAACGAAATAATAACCAGTACCATAAAGTCTTTGGAAAGCAATCCCCAAAGATTAAATACCGACGCGCCCAACACTTTGCGGACGCCAATTTCTTTGGTCCGCTGCTCCGCTACGAAAGATGCCAGGCCAAACAGTCCCAGACAGGAAATGAAGATAGCCAGCACCGCAAAAAACGAAGCCAACGTGCCGATACGAGCCTCGGCAGCAAATTTCCTGGTGTATTCGGCATCGGCAAACTTGTAGTCGAATGGGGCGGTGGGGCTGTATTTTTGATAAATAACGCCAACCTTAGCCACAGCTTCGCTGGCGCTCATGGCCGGATTCAGGCGAATATTGATAAAGTTGCTGGGAAAATTGCTGATGTAGAAGAGCGTTTGTCGGGCGGGTTCGTAAGGTGACTCCATCACCATATCCTTGATGACGCCGATAATTTTGTAGCGCAGGTCGCCATCCCGAATAGTTTTGCCAATGGGTGATCCGCCATTGCGGTTTTTGAGACCCATAAATTTCACGGCGGCTTCGTTAATGACCATACCCGACGAGTCGGTGCCGAACGATCTGGAAAAATCCCGCCCGGCCTTAAATTGCCAGCCTACAGTTTTGCCAAATTCGTAGTTAACACCCACAACGGCAAAATCCGGTTGCTGATTGGGATCTTTACCATCCCAGTCGAACCCGCCGTTTACGTTCCAGACGCTGGTTAATGGGCTTTCTGACTCGGCTATTTCGGTAACGGCTCCCGACTGGAGTAGATCAGCCCGAAACGCATCGTAATGCGTGTGTATGTCGGGCGTAGTTGTCTGCACATATAGCAACCCGTTTCGACTATACCCGATGGGCCGGTTCTGCGCAAACTGAATCTGCCGAAATACGATGATGGTACCGATGATGAGCGTGACCGACACGGTAAACTGCACGACCACCAGCACTTTTCGGGGTAAAGACGCGAACCGCCCAACCCTAAAAGTTCCCTTCAACGTACTGATTGGTTGAAAGCCCGACAAGTACAAGGCCGGATAGCTACCTGAAATCAGCCCGGTGAGCAGGGTAAACCCAAGCCCCAAAAGCCAGAAGACAGGAGTCGACCACAACATGGTCATTTTCTTGGCGGCAATGTCATTGAAGTAAGGCAAGCTCAACTGTACTAACAGTAACGAGATGATAAAAGCAATGACGACGACTAGCAATGATTCGCTTAGAAACTGACCAATTAGCTGCGCCCGAACAGAGCCAACCGCTTTGCGGATACCCACTTCTTTGGCCCGTTTTTCGCTTCGGGCGGTGCTCAGATTCATGAAGTTGATACAGGCCAGCAGCAGCACAAACACGCCGATAATACCGAAAAGCCACACAAACTGAATTTGACCACCCGTGTTAATACCATTTTCAAACTCCGAATACAAATGCCAGCGGCTCATAGGCTGTAGAAAAACTTCGGGCTTGAACCGAGCGAGCTGCTCCGATACGTTGACGAGTTTGGCGTCTCTAATTCTTGCCGACACTTGCCGCATATTGGCATGGTCGGCGAGTTGGATATAAATCTGAAAGGAGTTATTATCCCACTTTTGCGCCGAGTTTTTCACCCAGTCCCGAACGGCGACGTTCACCTGCCAGGGGACCATGTAATCCAGGTTACTGAATTGGGAGTTATAAGGCAAATCTTCATAAACGCCCGTCACTTTAACCGCAATCTGGGCATCAATTTTCATCAGTTTACCGATGGGTTCAGTTGTGCCGAACAGGGCGCTGGCAACCGATTCTGAAATCATGATCGAATACGGTTCTTTCAGCCCTGCCCTGGTCCCTTTTATCATCGTCAGCGATAGCATATCCGGGGCTTGTGGCTCAATATAATTGCCCGTTTTCCAGTATTTCTTATCGCTAAAGGATAGAATATGTTCCTCCGTCCAGGAAGACAACACAACCTGTTTGAAGTCAGACCCGTATGTGCTTCGCAACACATTGGCCAGCGGAATAGGAATAGCTGGGGCCGTACTGACCGATCCATTGATGGTCTGGTTTTGCATGACCTGAGCAATACGGTCGTAGTTCTTATGATACCGATTGAATGACAGTTCATCGTACATCCATAGCCCAATCAGCAACGCTACGGCCATGCCTACAGCCAGACCGCCAATGTTAATGAAGGAATACACTTTTTGGCTTCTCAGGTTGCGAAAAGCGATTTTGAGGTAGTTTCGTAACATATCGGGGTGTAAGAAAAAAGGTTGCTGGGTGCGCTGCTCAATGCGTTTTCGTCGTCGTACAAAGGGCGGTAGTACCGATACCACATTGAGTACGTAGCGGAGTGTGGCCTGTGTTTGCCCTCCGCGCTTGGACCAGTAGGCGTACAGTTCGTCGAGGTCGCCTTCGACCTCTTCAAGGGTATTTTCAGGGTGTAGTTTTGTTAAAAGCCAGTGCGCCCAGCGGGGTGCGGTCCGACGGTTCGGTCTCGTAGGGGGAGCGTTCATATACCACCAAGTTGAAGGGTGTTGGGCGGCACCATTTGCCATAATTGCTGCCGCAGTTGCTGTATTTCCTGCATGGCCCGACTCCCCAGCGCCGTCACCCGAAACAACCGCTTGCGTCGGCCACCCCGCTCGGCTGTGGCTCCGCCCAGTTCGGAGCGAACGAAGCCTTTCTCTTCCAGCCGAATCAGGGTGTTGTGAACCGTGCCAAACGTCACAATTCGCCCGGTATGCTCCTCCAGTGCCTGACTAACGGTGACGCCATAGCCCTCGCCATCCAGAATAGCCACCATCAGTAATACTACTTCTTCAAATTCGCCTAAATACGTTCGACGCATGACTTCGCCTGATTAGTCTCTATTTTATCGTACAAATATGAGACCAAGGTCAGACATAAGCTTAAATCGACTGATTTGGGTGTTTTACCCAAATCAGGTTAGCTGAATCTGTCCGTAAATGGACAAGCATTGTCCTGCATTGGACACTCAAACGCAACATTTACTCACCGATCAGGCGAATCTGGTTTTAACTGAATTTTCTGTTTTGTGCCACGGTCTATATGCTGGTAGCAGACTTTTAACGTATCTATTGTTAAGTTTACCGCTGACGAACACCCCAAACAGTTATTGTTTTGTTCTCACTACTCTGAATTCATGAAAATTAGCTCATTCATCGTATTGCCGTTTGTTATTGGCCTGTCGTGCGCCGTTAATCCAGCGGTTCGTTCCCTGCCATCTTCGGTTTCTGAAACGCCCACTGTCACATCAGTACAAGCTAAAAAATTGATGACCGGTGCTGACCAGGTTTCGGCTTATCTGCCCTACCTGAAAGGCAAACGAATCGGGATGGTCGTTAACCAGACATCTATTATTGGTAATAAACCCAGCGTCGACAGTCTGGTAAGTCTGGGGGTGAACATCGTATCGATTTTTGGTCCAGAGCACGGTTTTCGGGGCAACGCCAGCAACGGGGCCAAGGTAGACGATGCAGTCGATGCTAAAACCGGGATTCCGGTGGTTTCGCTATACGGTAAGAATAAGAAGCCATCCAAAGAGCAGCTGGCGAACATCGACCTAATGATCTTCGACATTCAGGATGTGGGTTGCCGATTTTACACCTACATCAACACGCTCAACCACGTGATGGAGGCCTGTGCCGAAAATAACAAGGAACTGATGATTCTGGACCGCCCCAACCCGAACGGCTTTATCGTCGATGGCCCCATTTTGGAGGCCCATCTGTACTCGGGGATAGGTATGCACCCAATTCCCATTACGCATGGCTGCACCATCGCCGAATTTGCCCAGATGATCAATGGCGAAGGCTGGGGGGGCGTTGCCAAAACGAATCCGTGCAAACTGAAGGTTATTAAGATGGCGAACTACACACACGATACACCCTACACATTGCCCGTACTCCCCTCCCCTAATCTGAATACACAGCAGTCAATTTTACTGTACCCCAGCCTTTGCTGGTTCGAAGGCACGATCATCAGCCAGGGCCGGGGAACCTACATGCCGTTTACCGTTTTGGGCGCCCCTGCGCTGAAAGGCAAGTATCCGTTCTCCTTCAAACCCGTGAGTCTGAAAGGCATGAGCGAAACCCCGCTACACCAGGATGAGGATTGCTATGGGCTTGATCTTCGAAACTATGATACCAACCAGTTGCGTAAGACAAAACAGCTTAATCTGAAATGGCTGATGGAGTTATACAAGGCGTATCCCGACAAAGCCCGTTTCTTCGATACGAGCTATAGTAAACAAATGGGCAATTTCAACTACCGGAGCGGTAACGAAGCACTTAAAAAACAAATCATTGCGGGCATTTCCGAAAAAGAAATTCGGCAGAGCTGGGAGCCCGGCCTGTCGGCCTACAAACAAATGCGGAAGAAGTATTTGATGTATCCGTAAGTCGTGTAGTACCGAGCGTCGGCCCAGTGACTATGCTCAAGCAAATATAAATAACTACATTACATCATATAATATCCTTAAGGCTAGTTTTACCTTGCAAATCTAACGCACTGTGTTAGATTTGCAAGGATGATTCATAGAGCGGCACAAACGGAGATAGCACAGCTACTGGAAGAATTTCCGGCAGTTGGCGTTTTGGGACCCCGGCAGGTTGGTAAAACAACACTGGCAGAAACAATTGCAGCCTCCTTCAGTCCGGACCCTATCTATCTGGACCTCGAAAGCCCCACCTACCGGGCAAAATTAAGAGACCCCGAAGCGTATTTCGAACTTAATAACGGGCGGCTTATCATTCTGGACGAAATACAGCGTGTACCCGAACTGTTTTCAATTCTGCGAGGAGTGATCGACCAGCGACGCCGAAAAGGCTTCCGAACGGGTCAGTTTCTGATTTTAGGCTCCGCATCACTGGATTTACTGAAGCAGTCGTCCGAATCGCTGGCTGGTCGCATAGCCTACAAAGAACTGTCGGGCCTGACAGTCCCTGAACTGCCGATTCAAACGTCAGCAGAACAAGACAAGCTCTGGCTCAGAGGTGGATTCCCGGATAGCTTTCTGGCTCAACAGGATACTTCCAGTCTGCGTTGGCGATTGAATTTCATCAGCACTTATCTGGAACGGGACGTTCCCCAATTAGGTCCCCGTATTCCGGCCGTAACCCTGCGCCGACTCTGGACTATGCTAGCCCACAATCAGGGAGGGCAGCTAAATATAACCAAGTTAGGCGGTAACCTCGACATTTCGGGCCCGACGGCGAAGCGATATATCGAACTGCTGGACGATTTGTTACTCATCCGCACGCTGCGGCCGTGGTCAGGCAATGTGGGTAAACGATTGGTTAAATCACCCAAAGTCTATATTCGGGATAGTGGGCTGACTCACGCCTTGCTGAATATACCTTCGCTGGACGACCTGCTGGGGCATCCGGTTGTTGGAGCCAGTTGGGAAGGGTTCGTTATCGAAAACCTATTGTCCTGCTTACCAATCGGGGTAACGCCCTGCTTTTACCGAACGGCTGCAGGTGCCGAGATTGATTTGGTCCTTGAGCAGGGAACAACACAACGTTACGCCATAGAGATCAAACGCTCGCTGGCGCCATCGTTGTCAAAAGGTTTTTACCTGGGTTGCGAAGACATCGGTGCCACCAAACGGTTTCTGATTTACCCCGGCAACGAACGTTATCCAATCGCTAACGATGTAACGGCTATCCCACTGGCTGACATGATGAAAGAATTGACAAACGGAAACTAAGACCCTTTCCATCGGTTATTTACCTTTTAGTGCATAACTCAGCGCGACCAGTACCAACAGCAAGGCTACTGAAATGAAGGCGGTAGACAGCGAAAAATGTTGAGCAATAAAACCCAGAGAAGCGGGGCCAGCAAGCATACCCGTATACCCAATGGTCGTAATAGCTGGTAAGCTAACACTGGGTGCAATACCTGGTAACCTCCCGGCTTCGCTGAAAAATATAGGAACAATATTAGCCGCCCCCAATCCCAGTAAAATAAAACCAGCTAATACGCCGACTACCCAAGGGCTTAAAACAGCAATGGTTAATCCGACGGCACCGAGCAAACTGCCAGTTACCACAACCGTTTTACCATTCAGGCGGGCCACAAGTTTATCTCCTACCAAACGCATGATCGCCATAGCGATGGAAAAGGCCGCGTAGCCTGCTCCCGCCAACTCGGAGTCGACTCCTTTGATATCGCGCAAAAAGATAGCACTCCAGTCGAGAATAGCCCCTTCGGCCAGAAACACGACAAAGCACATAAAGCCCAGAAATAAGACCGTTCCGTTTAACCAGCCAAACTGCCGGTTACCCTCAACAGCCTTTTCAGGAGCAGAGAAGGTAGCAATGGCCTGTTTTTCTGTATCTAAAGAAAATAAATGGTTGTATTGAGTAAGCGCAATACCAATAATGAGGATAGCAATACTGACAATGGCATAAACCGGGTTCAACCCCAGCTTAATCAGAAAGCCCAATCCAAGCGAACCAAACAGACCGCCCACACTGAACAGTCCATGTAAGGATGACATGATGGGCTTACCGTACAAATTTTGCACTTGTACGCCATGCGCATTCATGGCTACGTCAATCGCGCCAATGCTTGAACCAAAAACAAACAATGTCACTGACATGGCTGCAACAGAAGGCAGAATAAGCAGTAGCGGCAGCGAAAGAGCCATGACCAATGCCGCCCCAGTCATAACTACCCGGCTACCAAATCGGCTCACCAGCCAACCCGAGGTAGGCATCATGAGCATGGCCCCACCCCCCAACAAAAGCAGCAACAAGCCCAGATTGGCATCATTCAACGCTAAGCGGTCTTTGGCAAAGGGAACCATCGGTGCCCAACTGGCCATACCCAGACCGCAGACCAGAAAAATCAATTGGGTGGCCACGCGTGCCTTTAACACCTGCCCCGAAGGTACTGCAACATCCATAACGTAACCAGACTAAACGATTTAATAGTGCCTATCAGTTTTAACTCTAGTTACCAAATCTAGTAGACTTTGGGCAAACGTACTCGATTTTCGATTCAGTCACCACAAATAAGCCCTTTATCCAACGAAGTAGCATGAGCTATCGCGGCCATTTTACGGATGTGTTGGTAAGAGGTTGTTTACACAGCAACCATCCCCAACACAATTCCCTTTTCAGAAACTAAGACCCCGTCAATTTGCGTTCGTATCTTTGTGTGTCGTTTCAAAAAGAAGTTGACAGCATCAAAACACTAAAATCGCGGGGCTTTGAACCCCGGCAGATATGAGCAAACACGGACGAATTCTGGTCGCCATGAGTGGCGGCATCGACTCTTCGCTGGCAGCGGTCATGCTCCACGAAGAAGGCTACGAGGTCATTGGGATGACCATGAAAACCTGGGATTATGCCTCTTCGGGTGGTACAAAAAAAGAAACGGGCTGCTGTAGTTTAGACAGTATCAACGACGCCCGCAACATCGCCGTTAGCCTCGGCTTTCCCCATTACATTCTGGATATTCGGGAAGAATTTGGCGATGCGGTGATCGACCATTTTACCGGCGAATACCTCGAAGGTCGAACCCCCAACCCCTGCGTGATGTGCAACACCCACATTAAATGGGACGCCCTTCTGCGCCGGGCCGATCGGCTCGACTGCGAGTCCATTGCCACCGGGCACTACGCCCACATACGGGAAGAGGGTAATCGGTTTGTACTATCCAAAGGCGTGGATACCCTGAAAGACCAGTCATACGTACTGTGGGGTGTATCGCAGGAGAGTTTGAGCCGGACGAAATTACCGCTGGGCCATCTGCGTAAATCAGAGATTCGTGACATGGCGACAGAGCGTGGCTTTATGGAACTGGTCACTAAATCGGAATCGTACGAAATCTGTTTCGTACCCGACAACGACTACCGGGGGTTCCTGAAACGGCGCATGCCGGGTTTGGAAGCCGAAGTAGCCGGGGGCAACTTTGTGATGGAAGGTACCGGCAAAGTGCTGGGTAAACACCAGGGTTATCCGTTCTATACCATCGGTCAGCGCAAAGGACTGGGCATGGCGTTCGGCCAGCCAATGTTCGTGACGGAAATACGGAAAGAAACTAATGAAGTGGTACTGGGCGTCGACAGAGACCTGTACCGCGATGGAATGATCGTGAGCAAACTGAACCTTCAAAAGTACCCCACTCTCAACGGCCCGATGGAAACGGTTACGAAAGTACGGTACAAAGACCCCGGCACGGCGGCTACCATTTCGCAGACCGGCGATAAAATTGAGGTACTCTTTGAAGAAGGTGTTTCGGCCATTGCGCCCGGTCAGGCGGCCGTTTTCTACGAAGGCGACGACGTGATCGGTGGCGGCTGGATTATGAAAAGCTTTCGACGGTCCGACGGTCGGCAGGGCGATGAGTTCACCCGTTCGGATAGCTATAAAGAGACAGCGGCTCATCCACAACTTACCGCAAATAGCTTATAATACTCTTTCGTTGAACGCGTTAGTAGGGCGTGTACAGAATAACTTCCGGGAAGTTCTGTACACGCTCTACGGCTTTAAACAGAATTCTCCATTAAAAATAAAAGCGTTTCTTTGTGAATAGTCTCTATCAACAAAGCCCCTCCATGAAAAAAATCGCTCTACTTACCGGCTTATTGCTGACCTGTACCTTTCATCTATTTGCCCAAACGTCAGTGTCCACTGGGGTAGTATCCACAACAACGCCCGTTGCTCCGCCCAAAGGACACCCGAACTCAAGCGGTGCGGGTTGGAAACCGCTCTTCGCCAGTGACCTGTCTGATGCGGGCTTCCCCAAGGGCGTCTGGAGTTTTGATGACGGGGGCGTTCTGACCGCTACGGCCGATGTAGCTATCTGGACAGCCGTTCCCTACGATGATTTTGTGCTGGACTTACTCTTCAAAACCGCCGACGGCACCAACAGTGGCGTGGTCGTTCATGCCAGCGACACCACCAACTGGATTCCCAACTCAGTAGAGATTCAGATTGCCGACGATTACGCCAAAAAATGGGCCGATTCGCCAACAAACTGGCAGTGTGGTGCGTTTTTCGGCCATCAGGCGGCTATCAAGCAACAGGTAGTCAAAAAACCCGACGAGTGGAACCGATACACTATTACCTGTCAGGGCAAGATGATTTATGTAGTACTGAACAACCAGTTAGTAAACACTATCGACCTGTCGAAATTCACTTCGGCAAAGACCAATCCCGATGGTTCAGAAGTACCTTCCTGGCTTAACAAAGCTCCCTCCGAACTACCGCTTCGCGGCTACATCGGTCTCCAGGGCAAACATGCCGGTGCGCCCATCTATTTTAGAAATCTGAAGATAAAGGCGTTGTAACGTAGCACGGACTTTAGCCCGTATAGCCGTCAGGCTGCCCAGTAACCTTTTTTAGCCTGACGGCTATACGGGCTAAAGTCCGTGCTACGTTACAAAGTCTGTACTATGCTTTGTAGAACCTAACGGCCCCTACCGGTTGTTCTAACTTCATGCAGACAGACCACGTAACCCGTCATAGCCCGGCCATTCCTGAATTACGTTTTTCTCTTAGTCTACTTTATGTCGGGCGGTTGTTGCTGGGCATGAAATCCCCTTCCATAGCTGTTGACGAAAGTCTCGACGCGTTCGACGAGCGAATTGAAGACGTAACGGACGAGTTGGTAGCGACTGAATTACTGCACGAAGCCACTATTCTGGCAGGTGATGTTTTAGAGGAAAACGAGTCAATTCCATCTACCGACGATACTGTTTAGGCTGCAATCTGCTTTCTTTGTAGGGCTGTTGCAGCTTTTTTAATAAACCAGACGCAAAGGCCGGGCCGCCGGTGCGGATGCGTCTCTACACATGCCCGAAACGACTCCTCCAGTTTTAGCCGCTCTGTTTGATATGGACGGCGTTTTGATCGACAATACGGATTTTCATATTAATGCCTGGTTGCAATTCGCCCAGAAACACGACCGACCACTTACCCGAGAACAGTACGTTGACAACATAAATGGACGGGTGTCGGCCGATGCAATGGCGTATGTTTTTCAACGCCCCATTACGCCCGGCGAACTGATTGTACTTACGGAAGAAAAAGAGTCGATTTACCGCGACTTATACCGTCCGCACCTTCAGCCTGCTCCGGGACTGCTGCCTTTTTTAAGGGATTTACAAAGCGAGGGATTTAAGCTGGCCGTTGGTACGTCGGCCCCACAAAGTAATGTGACTTTCACCCTGGATGGCCTTCCATTACGACCCTATTTCGACGCTGTTGTCGATGCCAGCATGATTCAACACGGCAAGCCCGACCCCGAAATCTACCTCACTGCTGCCGATCGCGTTGGTGCCATACCTTCGCATAGTGTTGTCTTTGAAGATGCCTTTGCGGGTATTGAAGCGGGACTTCGGGCGGGTATGAACGTGATCGCTATCGCCACCACCCACACCCGCGACGAACTGGCCGATACAGGTGCTTCGCTGGTTGTTGATGACTTTACGGAATTAACCGTCGACGCTGTTCGAGCGTTGATTTCGTAACAGGATTTAGCTACAAGTCGTACTTTTAGACTGGAGAATCAATTATATAAAACCGATTGGTCCGATTTTCTTAATATATCACTGCGCAGGCGGCCCCGTCTGCATTCATCTTTTTGTACATGTCGCGCATTCCTGCCCGTGAGGGCTTTTTCTTTCCCGCCGAATGGCATCCTCATGTTGCCACCTGGCTTAGCTGGCCCCATACCGAAG
This sequence comes from Spirosoma sp., assembly GCF_026391055.1. Taxonomy (GTDB): domain Bacteria; phylum Bacteroidota; class Bacteroidia; order Cytophagales; family Spirosomataceae; genus Spirosoma. Next base: position 262,035 of record NZ_JAPLET010000026.1, read on the forward strand.
CTTCCTGGACCAAAGAGCGGCAGGAGCTGATGTTCCCCGCCTATATCGATTTTATCAAAGCCATTGCCGAAAGTGAGCAGGTGTGCATCAACGCCCACAATGATATTGTCATACAGGCAGCCAAACTACGCCTGCTGGCGGCCGGTGCCGATATGAGCCGTATCACGCTCCTACCCCACCCCACCAACGATTCCTGGTGTCGCGACCACGGCCCGGCCTTCCTGATCAATCCAGAGAAGAACGAGCGGATGATCGTCAACTGGGGCTATAATGCCTGGGGGGGCAAGTACCCTCCCTACGACCGCGACGATCTGATTCCGGTAGAGATTGCCCACTACCGGGGATTGGAGTATGTTACACCCGGTATTGTTATGGAAGGAGGATCGGTGGAATTTAATGGCGCGGGCACGGTATTGACCAGCCGGGCCTGTTTGTTAAACCAGAACCGTAACGCCCACCTGACACAGCAAAAGATCGAGCAATACCTATGCGATTATTACGGCGTACAGCAGGTACTTTGGGTAGAGGAAGGCATCGTTGGCGACGATACCGATGGGCACATTGATGATACGGTTCGGTTTGTGAACGAAGACACAGTCGTTGCTGCTTATGAGCCAAATAAAAACGATGCGAATTACCCATTCCTGCAGGAAATCCACCATGAGCTGAAGCAGATGCGCTTACTGAACGGCAAGCAGTTGAACATCGTCGAGCTACCCATGCCCGACCCGGTTGAGAGCGATGGGATGCGGCTTCCGGCCTCCTACGCCAATTTCCTGATCACGAACGGAGCCGTCATCGTACCTACGTTCCGGTGCAACAAGGATCAGCAAGCGCTGGACATTATCGGCACATGTTTCCCAGACCGTAAAATTATTGGTATTGACTCAACAGACATCGTTTGGGGCCTCGGGAGTTTCCACTGCCTAAGCCAGCAGGAACCTCTGACCGGGATTTCTACTGGATTTTAAGAATTAAGCAACACTTCTACCGAAAAAGCTTAAGCTATCCAAGCACACTTCCAAGGTACAGATAGTCTCATTTCCTTTAAACGTTTTTTGCCGTAATCTTGAAAATCGTTTAAATCTTGTAAAAATTCCGGTCAAGAATCACGTTTCAGATGTACAAAAACAAAACCTTCCGCTCCGTAACCAATACCGACAATGGCGAAGTAAGCAGCGAAACGCTTTTCCATTATCAACAGCAGGATAAACTTGTCTGGGCCGAGTATGCCGGCGGAAGCATTGTAAAAGGTTTTTTGATTGCGGTTGTTCTACCAGACAACAGCCTTGATATGCGCTACGAGCATATCAACACACAGGGTGAGTTAATGACGGGTCGGTGTTTGTCGACTCCCGAAATCCTGCCCGACGGCCGGATTCGTCTGCACGAGCAGTGGCAATGGACCAGTGGCGATCAATCTTCGGGTGAGTCTGTTATTGAGGAAGTTTCTGCCTGACCTGTACGGGTTTCTATCTAAAAAAAGAATCATGAGAATCATTGTAACCCTTTTCATCCTGATTCAGACAACTGGCTGCGTGCGTCAGTCAGCGCTCACGGCGGAGTTAAGTCCCCGATCGATTAAAGCCGTGAATCTAGAAGAGACGATAACGCGCCGGGATGAGCTCATGATGGCGTATTCGCTGACCAGCTACGACGCAGCCAACAAAGCAGTAGCCGTTGTGAACGGTGGCTGGGGCGTAGAAACTATCCAGAAAGACCAGCAACTAGACTTGCAGGCGGCACCTTCGGGCGAGCATAACCCGGCAAAGCCGATTCATCTGCCACTCCCTCGAAACGGTCGGATCGTGGCTTCACTGGTGCTGATAGAGGTGGACGATTACAGCCAGGCTCGGCAAACGATGGCAAAAATTCAAAAAATCCACAACATAATTGCCCTACCCGCGGGCTTGTTGCTCACCGCTACGGAATTGCTGACACCCTTAAAATATGTTTCTGCCGGACTGGTGGCATCGGGCGTTGGGCTTCAGTTACTGGACAAACTCGATGAAGACGATCTGCTGGGTCAAAGCAGTGTAGAACTGCGGGAAGCAGATGTTCGAAAGAAAAAACAGCAATTTATCCGGGTACCCGCCATCTTTACGGGACAGAACCTGAAGGATTCGTTCGATTACCGGCTCGACTATGACATTACCCTCAAAGCCGTGAAAATCCAGCCTGTACACCAATAAGGTAGCCTATGCAACGTTGGGTATACATACCGAATGTTTTTTCTGCCGTATCTGTTTTACCAATACGTTTAAAATCACCTATTAGAGACGCTATGCGCCATTTCACAGGCGGTATCTTATTGGCTCTTTTTGTAACAGCCTGTAAAACAGCCGCTCCGGTCGTTCAGCAAACACCACCGGAACCCGTTATTCTGACGCTGGGCAATAAAGCGTTTACAACCGACGATTTTTTTCAGTCGTTTACCAAAAATCAACTTTCGGCCGACTCAGCCCAACGCACCGACGTCAAAAATTACTTTGACCTCTACACGAACCTGAAACTGAAAGTACTGGCGGCCGAGTCGGAAGGCCGCGACACAACAGAAGCATTTCGGGAGGAAATGAACACCTACCGTAAACAACTTGCGCAATCCTACCTGACCGACAAAGTACTAATCGAATCGCTGGCGGCCGAAGCCTATCAGCGCATGCAGGAAGAGGTCAACGCATCGCACATTCTGATCCCGATCTCTGAATACGCCCAGCCCAACGACACGCTGGCAGCCTACCAAACCTGTCTGTCACTTCGCAAACAGGCGCTGGAAGGAGCCGATTTCGCTAAACTGGCGCAAGAGCACTCACAGGATGTCAGCACGGCTAAAAACGGAGGCAGCCTAGGGTACATAGGCGCTTTCGGCGTAGTTTATCCGCTGGAAACGGCCGCTTATACAACCCCTACCGGAGGCATTTCCATGCCGGTACGAACCCGGTTCGGCTACCATATTATTAAAGTAAACAACCGTCGGCCAAGCCGTGGCCGCGTACGCGTGGCCCATATTCTGGTGCGAATAAGCCCTACCGCCGATGAGGCCGGGCAGAAAATCGCTCAGGAACGAATCGACAAAGCGTACGCCCAGTTGCAGCGTGGCGACTCCTTCGAGCAGATCTGCCGACTGGTATCCGACGATGCCACCTCGAAAGCTACCGGGGGGGTTCTACCCGTGTTTGAGCCCGGCCGATGGGTGCCCGCCTTCGAAGATGCAGCCTTTTCGCTCAGCAAACCCGGCGATTACTCCAAACCGGTTCGAACCAATTACGGCTGGCATATCATCAAACTCATCGAGCGCAAAGGACTGGACTCGTTCACAACGCTTGCCCCCTCACTGCGCCAACGCGTCACGACCGACAGCCGCGCCGATGTGCTCCGGCAAGTTACGGTCCAGCGGCTGCAAAAAGAGTATTCCGTTCAGACCGACCAACCGCTTCTGGCGACTGCGATTACCAAAGCCGATAGCAGTCTGCTGCGTGGCCAGTGGCGCTATACCGAACCACTGGACGCTACGCTGCAAAACAAACCGCTGGTCACTATTGGCAAGCAACCTTACACGGTAAACCAGTTCTTTGCCTACGTCCGTCAGCGACAGCAACCACAGCGGAACCCGGCCTTGAGCCCGGCTTCGGGCAGTCCGGCCATGGAAAGACCACTGGGTGGTTCGTCGTCAATTGCGATGCAGCGGCTGTTCGACCGTTTTGTCGGGGATCAGTTGATTGCCACCGAAGAGATGAATCTGGACAAAAAATCACCAGAGTTTCGGGCTTTGTTAACCGAAATTAGGGACGGTGTTCTGCTGTCTCAGGTTATGGAGCAGAACGTATGGGAGCGGTCGATGGTCGATTCGACGGGGCAGCGGCAATATTTCGAACAGCACAAAGATAAGTATCGCTTTCCCGAGCGGGCCAGAGCTACGCTGGTAGTGGCCCAGAATGACAGCTTGTTAAAACAGGCCGTCAGCATGCTGAGCAGTCGTCCCCCCTATCAGCTCCGGCGCTCAGCGGCCCCGGTAACGTTTACCAGAAATCAGACAGCACTTAACGAAACTCTTCGCGAATCGCTCTTCGATGTACTGGTAGTCATGAGCACCAACCCGGATTATGTCGTTGAAGTCAGCGGTTCCCATGACGCTACAGAAGCGGACTCGGTGTCGGCGGGCCGTATTCGTTCGGTAGTTGGTTATTTGCAGAAAAACGGCATTCCGCTGAGCCGGATCATGGAAAAGGACTTTCAGGGTGTACGGCCGGGAGCCGTTAAAGAGGCTCAGCGAAATGTGTCGTTTCAATACTTCAGCAATGCCAAAGACGACATTGCCAAGGTACTTAACAGTAAATATTCGGCCACGACGAACCGCAGCGAAGGCTTGGCTCGCCCGTCCGAAACAAGCCCGGTTACCATCCTTACCGGCCTGTTTGCCCGGGGCGAAAATTCCCTTCTGGATGGCATCAGTCAGTGGAAACCCGGCACCACCATGCTTCACCGCGACAACAAGGCGATCTCTGTCCTGATTGAGCGGATTGAGCCAGCACGGGCCAAAACTTTCGACGAAGCACGGGGAGCTGTCATCAACGAATACCAGGCAATGCTCGAAAAGCAGTGGCTGGCCCAGCTTCGGCAAACGTACCCGGTGAAAGTCAACGAAGATCAGCTTCGAAAGCTGGTTAAGTAATCACGGGTTTACGGACATGAAAAGCCAAGTCTGGGTTTTGCACACCGAACAACTTTATCCGGACGGCAAACACAATAGATTTCAGTCTTAAAAATGCTTAAAACGCAGAGTAGCAACCATTCTCTGCTTATATTTAAAACATGAAGCACAGAATTTTGTAACCCGCCCTCTGAGCCCTCTTTCCTGCCCCTCATAAGCACGCCTGACTGTAATCACTATACAGATCAGGCGTTTATTTTGCGGTACGATTTGGTAGAATACGTACATTTTCCGGTACGATTCCTTCAAATTGACCGTACCGGACACCTGAGCAAAAAACGTACCGGGACTGATCTTCGTCAGGTCGAACTGATATTAATCATATTTATTACATACACAAAGGTACATATTTGCGGAATTTGGTACATTCCAAGTTAACCAACCCGTAACATTGTGCTCTTAAAAAAACGACGTATGGCAATCTCCGTACGCTTCCGGCTGCGCCCACCCGCACCCGGTAAACCCTACTCTAATCCCAACCCTATCCAGGTGCGTATTACCGTGGATGGCACCGAAGACGCCGGATTTTCGACCAAGCTCAAAATTGACCCCTTGCTGTGGGATCAGGATGGACAAAACCCCCGTGGCCGCTCCGAGCAGGCCCAGCAAGTCAGCCGGGCGCTGACCAAGCTAAAGGCCAAGCTGGAACGCATCGAGGGTCACCAGGCCGACGACTACGAAGCGGGCAACGGATCGCGGCCCACGGTACAGAGCGTTAAACTGGCATACCTGATTGGGGTAGGCCGGCAAACAAAGCCCCTGCCTGCCCCGCCCACGGTGCCCCTGCCGTCGATGCCCATTTCATCGGCCGTGCTGGCCTACGTGGAGTACCTGCGGGCAAACGGCCTAAAGGACCAAAAGACGATTGCCGCCTATGAGCGTAACCTGCGGTTTCTGGCCGACTACCTCACCGAACAGGCCGACCCCGAACCGACAGCCCTCAGCATTACCTGCCAGTGGGTACGACGCTACCGGCATTACCTGTCGGGCCGGGTAGGTTTGAAGCGGAAAGACAAACTACTGGGATCGGGTCAGGTGAATCTGATTTGCCGGCAGCTATTCCACGCCACCGAGCACCTATATAATATAGGCATCCTGGAGAACAATTCGCTGGCCGGGCTGAAGCTGGATTACGCCCCGCCGAAAGAGGTCGTTTTTCTGACCCCCGACCAGGTCGAACGGCTGTTTTCGCTGCGGGTGGCAAACTTCGAACGAGCTAGCCTGTGGTGGACCCGGTTGCTGTGTCTGACCGGGCTCGACTACCCCGATGCCCAGCGGTACGTCAGCGACCGGGCGAGCTACGAACAAAAGGGAACGGGCGGCAAAAAGATCGTCATTCGGCGGGGTAAGAAACCCTACAACGAATGTAATATACCCTACTCGTCGGGTCTGGATGTCCTCTTTGCTGAGAGTGTGCCGGAGCCTCCGGCCCTGGGTAAGCTGTGCTACGACATGGCCAAGTTCGCCCCCATCATCGGCTACGACCATCCGGGCATTCCGTTTACGCCCAAAGTCTGCCGGAAGACGGCGGGTAGCATCTTCTCATGGGACGAGTACACCGTAAAGGCCGTGAGCAATATCCTGGGGCACTCTACAACCCAGACCACCGAACGCCACTACCTGAAAATTACGGGCGTGACCGTTGACCTTGAAATGCAGAAACGACAGAAGCTGTAAGTACTAACGGCCTGACAAATAGACCACTTAATCATAGGTGGTTTATTTTTTTGACTTTATTTTTAATGATTATTATATATTTCAATAATATTTATTATATTTACAACACCATTAAGAAACAAGCAGCTACCAAATGCAAGTTACCCGTAAGACCACCGCCCAGCTCAAAGCCGAAAAGTTCATCCTGACGACCATAGACCAGTCGAACGGCTTATTCCCTAAGATCGACAAAGGACTTGCCTCTGAGCGCCTTTTAACCTCTTCGCTCGGTGAAACCTACGTATTTGACGGTCGCGATAACCCCGACCAGAAGGTAACTTACTACAATGCCGTTTACAAAGGCATTGCCAGCTTTACAGCCTTTCCCTTATAATAATTCTTATAACTACGTAAATCAACTACCCGTATGAAAATTCCATTTGACCAATCCCTTGTTCACCTAGTTACGGATGCCCGGTCTGGTAATCCTCAAAAAAATGACATTGCTACAGCCGTTGGCGAAATGACTGTTTCTGGCGTCGAGTATCAGATACAGCTTCAACTGGTAGCCACCAAAAAGATGTGGGTGGGCGAGAATGAGGTTCGCAGATCAGAAGTAGTCAAGATTCACGGCTAAAAATATAATCCCATACCCGAACAGCCGGAAGGGTTTTGATCCGGCTACTACTTACAATCAGCTACCAGCATGAGTCAAGATAAAAAGCCAGACATATACAGATGGGTGTTTTTCATCCCGATTGAAGACGTCGTATCACCGAACAATCACGGCAAGAATGGAAAGCTCCCGCCCTGTCTGCTCTGCGGCCAGCCTGTCAAAAACGCAACGTACTCGGTGCATCTGCTGACAGATGGCAACCTGGTTTCGTCTGATCAGGAATTCGACAACTCTCAGGGGTTCCATGTAATCGGTAACAATTGCCGTCACAAGCTGCCAAACAATTTTGTGTTTCGTATCACCGCTTAAAATCCGCTACCCGCATGAAATCACCCCAAGACATAGAAGAACTAAAGCGTGACTGGCGAAGTGACCCCTGTTGGGATATTGAGGTTACCGAAGGCTTCGAAGATCATCACGACGAGTTGCTGGCTTACCGTAAAGCACACGAAGCCGAAAGGTCCGCCGCCTACGAAGCCGAGGTAACCGAAGAAATGGCCAGCATGGGCATTACCAATCGTTCGACCTACGACTACCTCAAAAAGCTGGAAACCAACATCGATAAAATTTTCTCGATTCTGGAACGACGGGACATTTACTAGCCTACACGTTCACTCACGATACACCCGACAGCCGGACGGGTTTCTATCCGGTCAACTTCACCACTTATTTTTTTTCTGCCATGTCTAAAGTTGTTACACCCCGTACAGAATTAACGCCCGATACCATTGCTTCACTGGGAAGTACGTTTAAATCCTACCATGCCGGTTTGGATGAGGACGGTATCCCCGTTCCCATGTTCAAGTACCTGCCCGGCCACCCCCGGCAGTATCGCTTCGACGCAAAAGAGGGCGTGTTTAACATCAACGGCGACGTAAAAACGTCGTTTAAGAAACTCGTCTTTCAGCCCTTTGCCTGGCGCATCTTTACGGATAATATCCTGAACATGGGGACCAAGAACTGGGCCGAAATGTACTTCATAGACAGCCAAAATTGCGTCTCGGCTATTTTGTTCCACGGCTACAGCGTCGACAATATTTACCGGTTGATCGAGCCGCTTTTTTACGATGACCTCACGCTGGCCGACGTCATTATCACCTGTTCCCCTGAGAAAAAGGAGAACACCAAAATTCAGCCCAAAGGCGTCTATTACATCGCCGAATTTGAGTACGAATCCTCCAATTCTGACCGCGTGAAGCTGCTCCACGATTATTCGAGCGACTACAAAATGTACCGGATGGAAACCTTAACGGACGTGGCCAATATAAAGGTCGCGCACCAATTCTGGAACCCCTACCTGGACTCGATGATGAACGGTTCCATTGGTGAGTACGTACCCTCGACACCGGCCCCCGAAACGCTGTTTGTCGATCAGCCCAACGACGGGGCTATCTAGTAAACCGTTCACTCAGTTGCCCTACTGCTACCAACAACGGTAGGGCAACTTTACTACTTACATCTATGCGTCTTTCGTATCTCCCCGAAAAAATTACCGTTAAAGGCCGAACGCTCAACGTGGTTATCGGACTCACTTCGATAGGAAAACGAGCCCTAATCATGGAAACCCGCCGTAAGCGCAAGTTCTACCGGAACGTCACCGTCTATAGCAAAAACGTTCAGGGAAAACCTGACCTGCATAATCGCCCCTACCCCGAATTTGTCTGGTTGTTTGTCGAAGCCTAACCCCCCCCTACCCGCATGAATATTGACACCGATTACATCAAAGACGTTTGGGAAATTATCGCAAAAAATAACGGGGACGCCTACCGCAACGGCAAGAACGTTCCCCAGGCCGTAGCCAAAGCCAGGGCGCAACTGGTACTGGAGTTTGTACAGGCCCTGAACGAACTGGTTCCGGAAATGGAGCAGGCGGTATACGCCAAGTGGTATTGCGACGAGATCGAGGAAGCTCTAACCGCTGAACTCCACAGCTTCAAAAAGGCACCTATGTTACTGGAAGGGGTCGAAGTGAGCGAAAGGTGTTACGACTTCTGGCTGAACGAAATGTTGCCGATCCGCCACCGTCCCGGTTCGTTCTTCTTTGCCGAGCCGCTGGCCCATACCGCCGATAACCTGCCCATCCACTGGTATTTCTGGCAGGAGGGCGGCAAGTACTGGGTCAAAGAAACCGCCCTACCCAAGCAGTACCGCGCCTGGACGGAACCCACCGCTACCCCTGTTTAATCCGCTACCAACGGGCATTTTTTCACCTGCTTAAATCACATTACCTGTATGAAAGTCACCTATTTTTTCACTACCAGTCAATCCAGAAAACGCGGCAACGACTGGTTCAGCCGGACGGTCAATGTCTGGAAAGTTGAGGATAACGGCATTAAGTTTTTAGCCACCAAAACCGAGGGATCAATCACGTTCGACCAGTTGGCGCGGGAATTGATTGCCGAGGTCGAGCCGCACTGGACACCCGCAGGCGGCAGCGAACGAGACGCCAAAGACGCTGTGCATAAAGCCAAAGAGGACGGCCTTATCGATATCATCCAGCTTGACTAATCCCCACTCCCATGCAACCAACTGCTGACGCTGTAAAACCCGCTTACATTAAGTATTTCGCCGGACAGGAAAAAATCGACAACCTGTATTTCGGCAAGCACGCCCGGCTGGCCTGGCACGCTTTTTCGAATACCTCCTTTTCCCCCGACGTTCGGGCCATTAGCTACATTACCGAGTACAGTAAGGAAATTACCGATGATCTGGCCCACTTTGACAGTATCGCCCTGACGCCCGAAGCCCAGGCGCTGCTGCCTGACGAAAAGCAGCGGTACGCCAACGGATTTGAACAGCGTTTTGTGAGCTGGCTTTCGGCCAAATCCCGGTGTGCGTCGACGATGATTACCGGCCCGGCTAACTTCCCCGTTGCCCAGCAGGAAAAACGGCACAGCAGCGAGCGCAAACGGGCCGAGGAGTTTTCCGAGTGGAAAGCTAAAGCCTATGCCGCTATCTGTACCAAGCTCCGTAAGGCGGGTGTCGTGGAGGTTCCCGAACTGGACCAGTTAGATGTCCGGCTCAATGAGTGCTTGCAACGTCAGGCACTTATGAAGCAGACAAACAGCCTGTACCGGCAGTTTAAGGCTGACCCCGACAGTCTCGAAAATGCCCCGGTATCGGATGCCCTGAAAGCGTCTATTCGCAACTGGACGCCGGAGTACGCCTATATCAAAGTTCCGTTTGAGCCCTACCAGTTAAACAGCGTTAATCTGGAAATAAAGCGCATACAGGAACGTATCGCGATCCTCAGCGCCAAAAAGCAGCGTGCCGAGGAAATCGGTACCGAGGAGATCCGCATCGAGGACGGTTGGCACATTGTCATCAATCACATCATCGACCGGCTCCAGATTGTCTACGACGGCAAGCCCGATGCCGCCACGATTAGCAAGCTAAAATCGAATGGCTTTAAATGGGCACCCTCCCAACAAGCCTGGCAGCGCCAACTGACAACGAATGCGAAATGGGCCTGCCAGCGCGTAACAGGCCACCTACCTAAATAGCCCCCGTATAATGAATCCACTTACAACTACAGCCGCACCGGCCAAAGGTGATATTAACGGCACCTGCTACCGTACCAGTTGCCAGAGTCCCGGAGCTACGTTCTACAACCACAGTACCCGAAAATACTACTGTACCAACTGCGCCGATCTGATTAACCGGGCCAACCACGAGGACGCCATTCGCCTATTCGGTCACGCCTTATGCACCGACCGGTTGCTGGAAATGCCGGTAACCAAACTTAGCAAGGAGCAAATGAAGGCAAAACGGCTGGCCCTGAAAGATAAAATGGCCGCACTTCACCGGGAATATTGCCGGGCTACCGGCGAGTTAGAGGAGCAGTGCCGGCAACTGGAAAAGGCCTACGGCACGTTCGCCCCCTTCCAGCCACAGAACGTTGTTCGCGTCCATCAGCAGTTAAAAAAAACGGCCAAGTCAACGGATTGCATTGTGCTTTCAGCGTCGATGGCTGTGCTTACCGATAAGTACGAGTTCAGCTATGACTTGCGAAAATTAGATAACAGCGGTCCTATGGTGCTTCGGAACGTCACCAAAATAGAGTTAATCACTGACCCTGTAGCCGCTGGATTATGTCCCTAAAACCAACCCCCGGCCCGTGGGCACAGGGACAGAAAGACGCCTTCCGGAGACACTTTAGCGTCTACGCCTACAGTACGCGAATGGGTCGCCCGTCCCGAATTATTGACTGCGCCCCCGGCTTTAGCCATGACTTTACCGACGAGGAAAAGGAAGCCAATGCCCGGCTGTGCGCCACCGCCCCTGAGTTGCTGCAGGCGTTGCAGATGCTGCTGAAAAGCTACGAACAGTTAATTAACGACGCCCACGAGGAAATCGAGCACATGAATGCCGTAAACATCATTAAAAAAGCCACTGCATTATGACAACTGAAGACTTTACAAATTCTATTGACGGTACGATAAATGATTTTACGACCGGAGTTACCAACGCAGTTGAATTCCGGGACTCGATACTAAAAACGTTGATTGCGGTAGCCACTCCTCATTTAGAGCGCAAGCCAAAGCCATTTGTGCCTACCACATGGCAACTGGAAATTAACAGTACCTGTAGCGGTGCATGGTTTGCCATTACCGAGGAGTGTATCGATCCGAAAACCAAGGAGGAGTGGAAAAACGAAATCGCTACAACTGGAACAGTTCTGGTTTTTGATCACGAAAAGTTTGGGAAAGACATTGCCGCGACCTATAAAGACGCCCCCGAATACTGGAAGACAACGGAGCACTACAGTGAACGGCTTGCTAACGCCAAATTGATTGCCGCCAGTCCAGATATGCTACAGGCTTTGTTAGCCGCCCAGCAGTGCATCCGGGATATGGTTGACGTATACGGGAGAGGGGCATCGATGCTGGTACTCGATGAAGCCGTAAAGGACTTAAAAAACGACGCGGGTAAGTTAGTGAATGCGGCCATTAAAAAAGCCACTGAATAATGTACACACTGCATACGCCCGGCCCGTGGTCCGCATTCTATAAGCGTAAATATGATGAATGGCACGTAAGCGTACCGCTTCCTGGCACAAAAATGACTTACGGTATTTTCCCAAATGGCGTACCCGCTGTAAACGGAACAGCCGAAGCCAATGCTAAACTGATTGCGGCTTCTCCTGAACTACTGGAGTGTCTGATTCTGGCCGTTCGTTCCGAAGAGCGCAACCGAAAGGTAATGATTGACGCTAATGCGGAGATGGGGTTTGATGAACCCAAAAAATTAGAATGGGTGGAAATAGCAGAAGCAATCATAAAAAAAGCCACCGGATTATGAGCACCAAAACGACCCCCGGCCCCTGGTACTGGATACTGAACCCGGCCAATCGAACCCTTGAACTGGAATCAGCCAGTAATTGCCGGACGACAATTTTCCGACCCGTCCGATGGGGGATGCAACGGGCCACGCTGCAATTCAACAAAGGCAATATTATGCACGACGCCATCAGCTTTGGTGTACCCATCAAAGGCCGTGAGCATCACAAAGACTGGGCACTGGACATTAACCACCCCGACGCCAAACTGATTGCTGCCGCGCCGGATCTGCTCGATGCCCTAACCAAGCTGGCCTACCGGTATCAAGCCGAAGTGTTCGACGGGCACGAAGATGAGGAGTACAGCAAAGCGATTGAACTAATTGTCAAACTAACCGAATAATGAGTAAACATACAGAAGGCCCTTGGCGTGCCGAAGGTTGGGAAGACCTGGTAGTAAACAGTAAAGACGGTACAACACTTTGTCTGGCCGCTGGCCCTAAAAACGCTACGATAGCCGAAATGAAAGCCAATGCCAAGTTAATTGCAGCGGCTCCTGAAATGTTCGAGGCCCTGACGGGTCTGGCTGATTACGCCCACGAACAGATTCAGGACTACTGCGCCGACATTCAGGAAGGGGGCCACCCCGACCCCGATGCGTTGATGAAGTGGAACCGGGTTATTTACGCCATTCAATCCGCTTGCCCTGACTACTTCCGTCACCCCAAAGACCCGACCCCGGCCCTGATTACTACGGAGCAGTACGATAAGGAGCTACGGGCCGAAGATGGAACGGTGTTTACCAAAAGCGGTGAAACGTTCTGTATCGCTTGCAATCATTCCGGCCCGCCCAACGACGACGGGATCAACTGGCCCACCTGCTCAAACTGCGGAGCCGTATGAGCGACTTTCAGGCTGACGACCGGGTACGGGTAGCCGTTACCCGGTCGGGCCGCCACCTGCGCAACTTTACCGGCACCGTTGTTGGCATCACCTGCCACGATCAGGCAACCGTCCTGGAGGACAACAAAACAGCCCCCGGCATTTACGAACTCGATCAACTTACACTTTTACCCCCCAAGCACCAAAAAAAATGAATACCGAAGCAATGCCTACCGACGAAATGACGCTCGATGCCGTTCCGACCAAAGAACAGCCCAACCAGTTAGCCAAAACACCTGTTGAAAATGCCCTGATCGCCTTCGACATTACACAGCTTAAAATCCAGCAACTCCGCGACGAGGAAGCCAAGTATGTAATTTCCGGCCCTGACGACAAGCGCGGAGCCGAAGTCGTCAACGACTTCCGGCTGATGGTGATGCGGCAGCGTACCTCAGTCGAGAAGAAAGCTAAGGAGTTAAAGGCCCCCCACATTCGCTACAATAAAGAAGTCGATGCCGCCAGCAACGCACTGACCGAGCAACTTGAAGCCATTGAGGATAGAGCCAAGCTGAAACTCAAATTGCACCGGGACGAGGTCGAACGGATTGAGACCGAAAAGATGCTGGCGAACCAGCGTCGTACCGAAGCCCGGCACAAGGAACTGGTCGGCTACGGCTACGTATTTAATGCAGCACTGGAAGCCTACGAACACGACGGGGATTTTATCAACTTCGACGACATGAAGCAACTCTCCGACGAAGAGTATGAACCTATCGTCACCCACGCCCAAACGGCCCACCGTATCAAGCAGGAAAAGCTGGCCGAAGAAGCAGCCGCCGAAACCGAACGGGTACGCTTAAAAGCCATTGCCGACCAGGAAGCAGCCGAGGAACTGGCCCGCCAGCAGGCCAAGCTGAAAGAAGATCAGGACGCGCTGAAAGCACAGCAGGACGAACTGGCCAATCAATGCCTTAAACTTCGCGTGGCCCGTTTGCTGGACTTAGGTTTCTTGAAGGATGGTAGATACTATACGATCCAGGATTACCCGACGTATTTTTCCGAGGACTACCTGATGGAGTTATCCTCGGAGGCTTTCGGTGAATCCGTGAATGCCTATATCAACTGGAAGAAAGACCGCGACAACCAACTGGAGTTTGCTAAAGAGCAGAAGGAAAAAGAGCAGGCGGAACAGGAGCGCCAGAACAAGGTGCTGGCCGAGCGTAGCCCCTTGCTGGAAGTAGTCGGTTTTACCGATAACATCGGCTCCTTTGCCCACCCGTTGCAGAAGTTGTTGTATGCTGACGAAGTGGCCACGATGGATGAAGACACCTTTGCCTATCTGATCAAGTACACCAAGGATAAAAACAAACAGGCTGACGACGAAGCCAAAGCCAAACGACTGGCTGATAAGGCCCGCACCGCCCGGCTGGCTCCCGATAAGAAGGAGTTGAAAAAATGGGCGACGGCACTGCTGAACACCAAAAACCCGGCCGTCAACGAACCGGAGGTATACGACGCATCACAAGCCTTTCTGGTCAAGCTCCGCAGCCTTACCCAGACGTTTATCGACCAGATTGACGCACTGTAGGTCATGAACAGAAACCACCACCAGCGCGGACCACCAGCCCCCTGATTGCCTGTCGTAAGAACCCCGCCACTATATCAATCCACCCAAGGATTTTGTTGTTTATATCATATACGGCGGGGTTCTCTACTTTTTCCCTCACTACTTAATTACTACCACTATGCCTCGTAAGACACAAATCATCGAGCCTAGCCATGAACAACTTATAGCTATCGTCGCTAAGGGTTATAATGAATACTGTGCCGGACAGTCACCGGATTCCACCTGTTCATTTCACCAGTTCCAGATCCTATTAAAAGACACAATTGCGGAAGAAATCAAAAGGAAAAATAAAGAGGGGGTAACTGTTCAGCGAAATGCGAAACGCGTCTATGCGTTCTCGATAGAGGGTGGAATAGTCGGCTCCTATGACTCTTACGCAGTGGCAGCAAAGGAAATGGATATTCCGGTTGCCTCGGTAATAACTAGTATAAAACGAAAAGGTCTGTATAAATGCGCGTACTACTTCAGTTTTGACCCTGACTTTAACGTGTTGGATTTGCCAAAATCCCATAGTAGAAATCCGCTGCTAAAAGTTCAACGCCGTTAATAAACCTCAATCCCCAGCACTGCCATGAATCGAAATCAAGTTAGTTTATTCCCTGAAATGCAACAGGGAGCCACCTTTGCCGAAAACGGCAAATACCGGTACCTATTGTGGCGCATCTGGGACGACACCCTACCCTTAGCTACGATTGTCGGACTGAATCCATCGACGGCTGACGATGCCAACGACGATCCGACCATCCGGCGCTGTATCTCCTTTTTGAAGGGATTCGGTTACGGTGGTTTTTACATGACTAACCTGTTCGCGTTTCGGGCCACTGAACCCGCCGTCATGAAAGATGAAGCCGAGCCGGTCGGTATGGCCAACGACGAATACCTGCGCTACGCCAAAGACAAAAGCAGCGCGGTACTTTTTGCCTGGGGAACGGACGGAGGACACCGGGGCCGAGACCAACAGGTAATCGATATGTTTCCCCACGCCTACTGTTTGGGCAAAACCAAAGACGGGCATCCCCGCCACCCCCTCTACCTGCCCAGCAGTACCAAACTAATTCCCTTTCGCGACTACGTGATCGACGGGCGCGTTTTGGTGGCGGCTGACATTGGCAGCAAGGTTACCTACGTACCGACCCACGCCCATGGCAACCGGAGCCACCCCGATTGTGAGCCGGGTACACTCATTGGCTGGAACTCAGTCGGGGCCATGGTCGATTACGTCCGCAACAAATGCCGCACTGATTACACCGATCTTGTCTGGGGGTAGGGTTGGGGGTATCCCCCGATTTACATTGTTAACTGACGATTTTATTCCATAAACTGAGGTTTAACAATGTAGTATCAGTAGGCATGCGCTTGTGCTAACTGCTTAATAATTAACGATTAATAACAATTGTAAACGACCTTAAGACTAACTGGCTTATGAAAGTCCGCATTTTAGCCTTTCTGCTGCATCACGCCAACCGAAACCCGATTTACCGGGATGACTTCTACGCCATTAAGAAAAAGATTCTTGATTACTACGGTACACCGGAGGGAGCCGACATGCAAATACTGCCGGGCAAGAAGTGCTACACCTGTGACGGAACGGGCATCTATACCGGTTACTACTGGCAGAGTGGCGAAGCCTGGCACGATACCTGTAACCGCTGCTGGCGGGGCTGGTACATCTCTCCCAAATATGTAGTGCTTCACCGCATCCGGTTAGGCCGCTACGTCTTTCACCAGCCGGGCGAACGATACGATACACCGGCCGACATACCCGTTCAGTACCGGGTGCCGAAAGAGCAGCAGATACAGGGCTACAAGGAGTTCACGCCCTCGATCTGGACCCACGAAGCCCACTTGTGGCTGTTCTGGTTTTTCGACCGGCCCCGCTTCTGGTATATGTGGCGCTGGCGGGCTTCGTGGCCGCATCAGGCCGGACTGCTGGTTAGGTTACGCGAACTGAAATGTTACTGGCAGCGCGAACTGGAGCGTAGGCGCGAACACCTTGATTTCGGACAGTTGCCCCAGCCGGATACCCGGTACGAAGTGCATAGCTGGCACGCGGCCGGTGATGATGATATCCCGTTTTAATAATCACTACCTTTAAGCTAAATTATGTATGCCGGAAATACAGATCAATAATCGAGGCTACCAAGTACCCCAACCCGTCTTTGACGAGTTGGGGCGATTGCAAAAACACATTGACGACCTCAAGGCCATAACTACACTTCAGCTTGAGGATTTTCAACAGCAACTGGACGAGGATTGCGATTTCCCGCCCATCAGCAATGCCAACGCATCGTACAGGGCCTATACTAAGTTTCTGGCCGAAAACGGCGAATCCTTGGGTAGCGAGGAGTCGATGAAACTGGCTATCAAGTTCCTTTCTGACATCTGCGACTATTATCTGAATCGCTACGATGGGGATTTAATCTCGATAAAATCATCAAACACCTTTCAGCGATAACCTTAACCCCCTACCCAATGCCCGCCCCCTGTTTAGAATTAACCCACCTCAAAACCAGCCAGCAGTTCGATAACGAACTGGATCTTGATGTTATGGTCTACTGGTTCCAGTGGTCAAACCGTACCCGTCTGGGTAAACTGGAAATCGAAATTGAACTGCTCGACCAGGCGGGTGCCGTCGTGGCCCCCAGCCGTACCCACATGCCTGCGGTAAAGATTGTGGGTTACACCGGTAAGAATCCCCAGCATCCCGTCTATAGCGCCAGTGTCTGGATTCAGATCATGGATTTGGTTCGCAGTCCCCGGCCCGTCAGCTTTCGCTACTATACGGTGACGGGCCTGTTTAAGCGGTCGGAAACCGTTACGGCCCCGCTGGATGGCGCATTCAATGATATCAGCATATATAAATAACAATGCTATGCACTACAAATTAGAACAAAGACTACACACTTATCAGCTTGCCGACCTGGGCGATAGTAAGGAAGACTACATACGGGACCAGTTTGCGCGACTACTGGCCCGTGATTTTAAGGCTAAACTGCAATTCACCCTCCCCGACTATCCGGAAGGGTATTTACGACATGCCCAGCGAAACGCGTCTATTCACTCCTCGGTGGAGTCGTTTCAGACCGAGTTTATTTTTATGCCCCTGGAGCACTGGCTGTCGGTTAAGCAGATGCTCCATGCCGTTATTGCGATTGTCCCCCCCGGCCAGCGGCACATGCTACTGACCGTCATTGACGAAATCGAAGATAAGTAACAGCTCTGATGAAAAGCCAACTTAAGACACTGAACTTTTTCTACTCCCAGCAGCAGTACGACGAGCTACACCTTTTTGACGCGCTGGGTGAGCCCCACAAGGACCCGCTCTTTAAAGGCCAGGTGTACACTGAATGCCGGTCAGTGGATAAGGGCTACCCCAGCCAGAAAGACGCGGTGCTGTTGGGTAGCGGCACGCTGTCTGACGTCACTGTCGACTGGAACAACCGGCCCGACCTCGTACTGCCACAAACCCGACAGTACTTGGACTTCATTAAAATGACCGCAGCCGTAGGGGAACGCGATTTGCTGTCGGGTAAGCCGGTCGAAGCGGCAATGACGGCCGGGGCGGTGAACGAACTTACCCGGCAGCTTGACGAGTTGTTTCTGTCCCGGCTTCAGCAGTACATTCCCGATGCTGCGCGCTGGAACGTAGACACCTATAAAGACCGCATTACCGTCGCCCATCCGGAAGGCGAGCCCTACCCTATGCAGGTCTTTCTGGACAAGACGATTTTGCTGCTGGAGCAGTTTGAGCCCACTACCCGCATGCAGGTTGATGATGCCGGTGCTTACACGATGATCACTAACATAACCTTCCGATGAACCACTATACACAGGACGAGGCCAAACAGCAGTATGAGCAGTACTGGCAAGACCCGGCCGTAAAAGTCGTAACAGATGCTATGGTTGTTATCATTAATAACTACGTACCTAGGGGCTTACTTAATCCGGAAACAGGGCAGGTAGTAATCGACTATATCGAGTACACCAGCGACCCGAACTATATTAAACTCGTTCAGGAACTCAACCAGTACCGGTCCGTCAAATACCCCTTACTCAAATTTAGCTGACGCCCTATGACCCGCGTTTACATCGACTTTACGGATACGCTGTTTTTTGAAACGTTTATGCCCGAAATCCCCCGTGCCGGGGATCGGCTGAATATGGGACGTATGCACAGTGAGGATGCCGAGGTTAACCGGCTGCTAGGTGAACGGGCCATTGTGACGAATATAACCTGGCATCTTGTCGGTCCGCAGTCGGCCTATGTCCGGCTACAGGTCGAAACCCTCGGCCCGCCCCTTACCTACACCGATACCGAACGAATGATACTGGATTTAATCAGCCACTATGCAGCAACGGACGGGGAACACCATAAAGCATGGGTACTTGATCAGATTACCCGACTGATTACCGTCGACGACTACGATGCGTTCGTAGCTCAGGCAAAAGCCGGGAAAGATGGCCCCGACACCTACGACTGGAATATCGGTATCGCCCCCTGACTACTAATCAATAAACGTATTACCTATGAATAATGCCCGTCAACACCTGTTCCGCTGCGTGCGTAATTTTATGACGAACGGTGACTTTTCAACACTACAAGCCGCCCAGCGGTACTATAATCTTTGGCATTTTCAGGGGGAATTCAAGCGGGTAGCCGCTATCGAGCCGGAACCGGAACGTCGGGCCTCTGTCTATGCCGTTAACCTAAGTTTTAACCTGTTTGCCATGCAACGGATCGAACAGGTTACCAGTTGCTGTTCACCGTCCAAACTGCTGGCCTTAACTGAACAGGAAGTTGTCGACTGGTTTTTTGGGTTTCAGGCTCCAATCTCGGAGCCCTACCAGGACCAATAAAAAAGCCCCGGCCTAAAAGACCGGGGCTTTGTTGTAACCCACCGTAACTTGTACTTAACCTATTTTTTTATCGCGTCGTAGACCTTCCAGCCCAGCAGGAAGCGAAACCCCCAGCGTTCGCGGTTGGCCCGTCTGTAGCGTTTCTGCCAGTAATCGGCCATTTGCCAGCCCCGGCTGCTGCTATCCTGTAGCACCTCCGTTCGCCGGGTGAGCTGCCCCTTTTCCGATCGCAGTCCCTGAATAATGGTCGAATCCATTTGTCTGCGAAATCTAAGCAAAACCCGCTCCTTTGCAAGCGTGACACTATCTTTCTTGAGGTAGTCGAGGTGCGTCAGGTCGGCCAGAATCTTGGGATACATCCACGGCTTTATCCAGCTTCCGCTATCGGTGCGGGTAACGGGCTGCGATTTTGCGGGCTGCATCAGCAGGTAGCATAGCCATAATAATACGTATAGAGTCTTCATACTGTTTTTTTAGCTGTTGTTTTTCGGCCTGTATGTCCTGCACCTGCTGGTCAGCAATGGCCACCCAGGCGGATGCGTCCTGCCCCTGCTGAATGACTAGCTGAGTGTCGTCTTCGCACCGGCTTAGGGCGTCGGCAATCTCCTGCCGTGCGGTAGCTTCGTGGTTTCCCCGAACGTGCCAGCCTAAAACGGCCATGCCTACGCACAGCAGCACTACGGCCAGCACCCTCGCAATCTGTACTGTTTTCAGGAGATTCATTGACGAACGAAGTTTAGTTTCTGAATTAATTTACCCTGGTAGTCTCCGTCCTCGGCGTAGTGCGTGTAGACCCACTGCCGGAACTCGGTTTCCGAATAGAGCGCGTGCCGGATCACCCGCCCCATTTCCCATTCCCTGTAGTCGGCCAGCATAGCCTCACCCGTCGCGTAGGTGCCGTAACGCTGTTTAACCCCGTTCTGGAAGCCTCGACCGTTGGGCCGGAAGCCGAACCAGTTGTGGGTTTTCATCAGCCGCTTGTCGCTAAAGTTGCCCGTTTCCAGCATTGCGATGGCCAGGGCTGTTTCGGGAAACAACAAATTAGCGTCAGCAATGCTGGTAACCGGGTCGCCCCATCGTTTTGCCAGCCGTTCGGCCCGGGTGGAAAACGACAGGGCCGCTACTTTGGGCGGTCTGGCTCGTAGGTCGGTGAACGGGCCTTGTTCTGCCGGGTCAGTAGCTTCTCGATTTCCTTTTCGGACACCAGGTTGCTTTGCTTTTTGATATTTTTGGCCTGAATCTGGGCAATTTCCTCGTCCAGTTCTTTGGCCTTTTTCAGCAGCACCTTCCGTAATGAGTCTTTCCGCATTGTAGCCGCTACCAGCGTGTCGACAACGGCCTGAGGGAGTACGAAGTTGGTTGGCTCGGTGATGACCATTGAATCAGCCTGCTCGCCCGCGATGGCCAGCGAATCCGCTACGTTCCGCACCCCGATGTGCTGGTTAATGCTTTTCCACGGCTTAAAGGCCACAAGGCCCAGGAATATACAGATCGCCAGTAAGTGAATATGTACCTGTCGCATGTTAGTTGAAGTAATCGATTCGGTTTACAATGAGTGATTGACTTTTGAGTCGCTGTTTGGCGTATACGCCCTCCTGTTTCGGATTGGATGGGTTGGAGGTGTTGCCGCCGATCACCCAGAAATAGTTCGTTTCCTCGGGCCAGCTGATAACAATCTCGACGTGGTCGATGCGCTTGCCCCCGAAGCGGAACAAGGCGACGTCACCCGACATGGGCCTACGGTTGGAGATTGCCACGCCCCACCGGTAGATAATGGCCTTTTTCGGTATGCTCCAGTTAGCCGCCAGGGCTGCCCCCTTTACTCCGTGCTGGACGTTGGAGACCATGAACACGTGGTTGACGAACAAGCCGCACCACATCGTTCCCGCCTGATAGCCATACGGCACCATGAAGAGCCGCGCCGGTTCGCCCCCGTTGTGGCCCGTTTCCCGGGTGCCGACGTACCGCTGGGCCGATTGTATTACGGCGAGACGCTTACCGACTCCGTTAGATTGGCCGTGAGCAGAAACGCAAACAAAAAGCAGGAGGCAAAGAACACGATGACGAAAAGCCATATTCGTTTTTCTGGGGTTAAATCGTAGCGGATGGACGTGAGTAAATCGAAATCGCGGTCCGGGCTGGGTTTGAAAAACTTCCATAAGCCAGTCCAGCAGAGCGAGATAAAAGCCATTACAATGGCAAAGATGAACGCCATCCGGTAGGTCGCCGTCCACAGTTGTATCATCGTATTGCTGAAGATCATTTCGCCGGGGTGAATTCGGCCGGCACTGTAGCTGGTGTAGTCGGCCAGCGAGTAGAACAACAGAAAGCAAAGGATCAAACCCGTCACCATTTGCAGCATGTGGTTATGGCGCTTGTCGAGGGTCTGCGGCTCTGCATCCCCTGCGGGCCGCGCTGACCGGTACTCGGTTGCCGGTGGTGTGGCGGGGGCGTCAGGGGCGCTGGGGGGCGTTGGCTGCTTTTTAAAGTCCAGTTTCATTTAGATTGATGCGCGGAGCCGTTTTAGATTTGACATCAGATTCTGGTGGGCCGCGGCTTCCGCTTCGGCCTGACTTTCGGCTTCGGCTTGCAGTAGCATCCGGAACTGGTCTTTGACCTCTACTTTTTCGTCGAGCGTAAAGCCCTCATTCGTCAGCGAATCGAAAATTGTCTGGGCGGCCTGCTGAACGGTCGGCTTTGACTCCTCGGGGGTTGTGTCCTGATTTTCCACTGGGGTATCCGTTTATAGTGAGAAATAAAAAAGGGTTGCCCACTGCCTGAGCAAGCAACCCTTTTTAAGTATGCTTGTCGTTTGCGGTTACGCCGTCCAGCTCAGGCCAACCGCTACCGGCGTCGTCGATACGTCCGTCCGGCGAACGCCTAGCTGTGAGGTGTTGGTGATGCCGACGAAGGTGGCCGAACTGCCGGCTGCTACCGATACAGCCGCGCCACTGCCACCGCGTTGTACGTCAACGGCAACCCCCGATCCGTTGTAGATCGTTGCCGACGTGGCGGCCTGTGACGTATAGGCGACGTACGGCGTTCCGGTGCCGCTGGTGTTCGCGGACAGGTTGCCCGATGGTACGGCCAGCAACAGGGCCAGGATTTTGGTGAGCGAATCCACGGCCGTACCCGTAGCGCCGTTGATGCTGGTAACGTCGGACACGGCCAGTTGCAGCGTTTCCGTACCCTGCCGGACTTCAACGCAGGGCGTAGCCGCCTGAGGAAAGGCGATGGTTGAATATATTCGGTAGATGGGGCTGGTAAAAACCCGCACTTCGCCACCGGCTTCTACGGCCTGAATGGCATTACCCTGCCGGGTGATAACGTAAGGCATGAGGTGAGTAAATTAGAGATGAAAGACGAACGAATGTAAAAAACAGGCCCGGCCGGTGCCGTTCCGCGTGGTACGCAGGGACACCGGCCAGTTAGCCCTGTTTAGATCAGTTTAGCGCGGAAAATACCCGTTACCGTATCCCAACCCGCGTAGTTTTTGAAGAAACCAGCCGGACGGGCGAACGTACCGAAGTGAACCGAAGGCGTGATCGTGAAGGCTGGGTAAGCCGACGAGTCATCTTCCCGTACCCGAATGTCGTGGTCGAGCGTAAAGGTGGGAGCCGTCGTCTGGGCAATCGTAATCGATGCCTGACCGTAGCTCGTGTTACCTACGTGCGTCATTGGAATTACGCCACCTTCATTGACGGGGGCGTGTTCCATGATCGACTCCATGCAGAAGGCTCCGGCGTCCATGACAATGATGTGGTCAGTACCCGACAGCGTATCAACCTGCGGATCGTAGTAAAACTCTACGTCCAGCATGTCGAAGACCTTAGCGTAATCGTAGCCCAGGGCAGCCGCGGAAACGATGTTCTTGCGGTTAAAATAGCGCAGGGCTTTCAGGCCACCAATGACGATGGGCTTGCCTTCGAACTGGTGGATGTTTTTCAAATCCGCAAACCAGTCCATGACGTAGGGGTTCACCGAACCGTCCGAGTTAAAGGCCGTGATCGTTGGCACGCCGGTGTTGGACGACGTACCCAGCATCAGGTTACCACCCACCCCAGCTACGAGGGCCGTCAGTACGGCCGTGTCTACGTTGACAAGTACCGAATCCGCACGCTTCATGATCTGGTCGCCCATGTCCGACAGCAGCGGGAAATTGGCGATATTGACCGCCAGCGCCCCGTTATTCGATTTGTTCAGGTAGTCCTCCGTCTGCTTCTCCAGGGCGAGTATGTCCACCGTCCGGTAGGTCAAATCCAGTTCCCGGTGCGTCACAAAGTCAACGTTCAAGCTCGTCGCCTGCGTGGGGTTGGAACCCGTCGCAACAGTACGGTTGGTCTTGATCGTGGCCGCTTCCTGCGGACGGTAGTTGAGCGTTACCCGCGCCTGGGGCGTGGTCTGTCCGGGAATGGTCGACAGCCGGTTGGCGTCGTTGGCATTCTTCGGGTTCATTTCCGCAATCAGGCCCGCGTTTTGGGGCGAACGAGCCGCCTGAAGGGCGCCGACCGGCGAGAATTTTTTCTTATTGCCCAGCGTCATGTTGATGGCCGCCAGAGCAACCCGGGCGACCGACAAATTTGTGTTACTTGCCATTCTTCGTTTTTGTTGTTTACTGCTTTCGCATTATGTGCCTACTGCGCATCGGCATTCGTCCTAACTCGCCAGACGGGCGGAGTTTTTGCGCTGGGCTTCGGACAACTGGG
Organism: Spirosoma sp.; assembly: GCF_026391055.1. Classification (GTDB taxonomy): domain Bacteria; phylum Bacteroidota; class Bacteroidia; order Cytophagales; family Spirosomataceae; genus Spirosoma. The sequence goes on from NZ_JAPLET010000026.1 coordinate 286,428, forward strand.
ATTGATCGGCGGGTGGAGCCCCCGGCACCACGACGGGAGCCGCAGGAGCCGGACCGTCCGACTTCTTCAGGTATTCGTTTTCGACCAGCGTTTTTTCCAGCAGGGTGTCAATCGTAGCGCCTTTATTGCCGATGAAGAGTTGCATTTCTGGCTCCGCCTTCTGCATAATCTTGCCCGTTTTGAAGTCAAGCACCCCGCCGACAGATTCAATCGTTTCCTGTAAATCAGCGATAACCCGTTTGCCTTCTTTGGCTTTGGCGTAGTCGACAACGTCGGGGCGAACAATGACTTTGTTGGCCAGCGAGTTGAAATACAGCTTTTCGTCGTATTGCGAACGGAGGGTAGTAACGACTCCTTCGTGATCCGTTTTCAGCTTGTCAATCGTCTCGTTCAGCTGGGTAATCGTCTTGTTAAGCTCCGTCTGGTCGGCGGGCTTGGAGGAACTTTTCAGCTCCTTAGCCCGCGCCACCAGTTTGGCGATCTTTTTGCTGGTGGCCTTGTTGTCGGTTTTGAACGACTCCAGTTCCGGACCTTCAAACAGATCAGCCAGTACCGCGTCCACCTGCGCGTCGATGCCGTTGAGGGCCTGGGCGGTGAATACTTTTTTAATCTCCGGCCGGTTTTGGGCCTCGGATTCGGTAATCAGATTGCCCGTGATGGGCTTGACAATGATGTCGTCGTCTACGTCCAGTTCGGGTAAGGCGTCGATTGTCTCTACTAGTTTTGCATCCGTTTCGGGTACACCCGCGCGGATTGCCAGGGTCTTGAATAATTCTTTGAGTAACATCAGTTTTGCCCGTAGGCCAGTTAGATTGTTTTGCCCTGTGGGGGCCGGTAATCCAAGAGGAGGGCACGAAGAGGGGGGACTGCGAAGAGGACCGAACGGGTCGGAAACAAAGAGGGGGTAATTAGGCTTGCTGCATGTCCTGCGCCAGCTGCTGGGCGGCTTTGGCGGCTTCTTCAGCGGCTGCTGCGTGCTGTTTGGCGAGCCGGGTCTGAGCCGCTTTCTGGGCGGGGGTCAGTTCGGCAGCGTCATGCTTTTCTACCGGAGCCTCAGGAGCGGCCGGTGACGGAATTTGAGAAGCGGCAAAGTCAGCCATCGCTTTGGCGTAGGCTTCGGCGCGGATCTCCGCTTCACGCTGCGCCAGTGATTCGGACTGTGCGGTGAGGGCATCGACTTTGGCCTGGTGGCGCTGCTCCAGTGTTTCGAACGGCACGACGGAAAATGTCTGAAAGTTGTCGTTCGTGTCGGTTGTCGCACTGATGGGGCTCGATAAGCCCAGCAGTTCAATATCGCGGTTAATCGTCCGGGAGTAGCCCTTCTGCGGGTTCTCCTCGTCGGGCGTAAAGTCGTCATTGTGGGCCGTGATGTTTTCCCAGTAGCCGAACGGCACTTCCATCTGCTTTTCGGGGTCGATCACCGTATCTTTTCCCGTCACTTCGTTGCGCTGGGTGCGGGCTGAAAAATTCAACACGACCATATCGGAGCTGCGTAGCTCACTGAACATTTTTGCCATTACTCGTTAGCTTTTAGCGTTTTATACATTGTTTTACTGATGGGCAACAGACGATCCCGGCATCTGTAGCCCCCGCAGTACCAAAAAATGGACTGCTTATTCGTACCGGGAATTTTCCCCGCCCACGTTTGATTCGGCCAGCTTTCGACCTCGGCCTGCGTGAACGCCTTACCTTTCTTCGACAGGCAGAACGAGCGCGAACCCGCGACCGCCGTACCCATGTAGTAGTAGTATTTCATCCGCTCATTTTCGGCCACGCTCTGCATGTAGGCGCGGCTGGAAATGTAGAGCGATTCGCTGGCGTTTGTCGACAGGGGGCGAACGGCCAGCCCTTCGTTCTTCAGCTTTTCCCGTATCGTCCGGCGCAACTCCGCACCGGTTGATTTCGTGAGCGTACCCAGCATCAGACTTTCCCCGACGAGTTTGCCGTACGTCTGTTCAGCCGCAGTCGCCACTAATGCCCGCGTCTGCTCGGTAAGCTGGTTGACGACCGTAGCGTAGGTAGCCGACTGGTAGCCGGGCTGAATCTTGGCGTAGTAGGCATCCATACGCCGGGCACTCTCCTTGATGCGTTCGACCAGGCCCGACAGCAGGCTTAAAAACCCGACCCGGTAGATCATCGCCGTTAGGCCGGCATTGAAGTACGTCACGGCCCGCATGTTGTCCGACCAGTCGGCACTGGTTGTTTTGGGCCCCAGGAAACTACCCGCCCGCCCGTCCAGGAACCCATCGACTTCCGACAGTACGGCTTCGTTCAGCGACCGCACACCGGTTTCCACTTCGGTTTCCCAAAGCAACAGGTCGGCGTCAAGCTGTTCGATTTCGTCGATTTCGTCCACGGCTTAGTGTAGTTGGTTTACGTTTTTAAGGTCCACGATAGGCTCCAGAATGCCCGCCCGTGCGTCCGGCATCCCCGTTTCGGGGTCTATCGGTACGGGTTTGGCAAGGCCCGTCAGGGGCCGTACGGCATCCAGCAGCAGCTTGTACTGTACGTCCGTATCCATATCCAGGAAGCCGGGTTTGGTGCGGATCAGATCCGCTACCAGCCCGTTGAAGTGAATACTGAGGGCGATCCGTAAATTGAGGTTTTCCAGTTCCACACTGCCGGGTTGCATCGTCACCCGCGCGGTAGCCAGCAAAAACTCCTTTTTCTCAAAATCCAGTTCCTCGTAGGGGTCCAGCTTCTCTTTTAGCTCGTAGCGTTTGTAGTAGTCACTGTCCTCGCCTACCTGGTAGGCAATCAACTTTTTCTCCAGCGGCTTGCGGTAGTTGGCGTCGAGTCCGTTTTTTACCGCATCGATCAACTCGTCCCGCGTCAGTTCCGAATTCTCAATCGTCAGCCGCACCGGAGCCAACACCTTCGGCGCCTGTTCCGGCTGGCCGCGCTGGTAGGCCGCGCACAGCAGCAAAAATTCCAGCAGCCCGCACAGGTGAACGCCCTGAACGATCAGCGTCCGGTATAATTCCTCCCGGTCGGCGCGTTTGGCGATGCCCGACTGGGAGATGGGCGATTCCATCAGGAACTGCATATTGACGACCTCGTGAGCCGCTTTCTTTTCGCGTTCGAACTCCAGGACAAACTCTTTGATCGGGTCGATACTGCGGGGAATAAAGCCGCCCGGAGGGGTTGGCAAGCTGGTGCTCGACGACTCCGAACCCAGCGTGTTAGCCGTGGGGGGTGAAACGATAATCAGGCCCAGGCCCGACCCCGACGTGTCCATGCCCGTCCCTTTGCACTTGGGGCACTGGGCCGAGGCAATCACTTCCTGTTCCAGGTTGCGAACCGCGATTTTGCCGTTGTTGCACGGCCCGCCGTCCATCGAACTGTCCACGCACCGTTTCTGGGCGTAGCGCCACTCCTGACTGCTGACGTGGAAATTGCGTTCTACCTCGATGTCGGACTGAATAGCCTGTGCCGATTCGACGTGCGGCATGGCATCGGCCAGAATCGATTCGTAGTATTCCTCGCCGGTATCTTCGCTCCGGATGGCGGTAAACCGTCCGTTGTAGTTGCCGGTGGCTTCGGGGTTCATCATGCCCACCGAATTGCCGGATGTCGGGCTGGCGTTGCCGTTGCGCTGCTCGGCTTCGGCAAAATCCTCCTGAAGCTTGCCGATTTTCCGGGCGGGCATCATCGGGCAGTAGTGCGGCAGGGGCGTAAAGGTGTTGCCGATTACTTCCCCCTGCTCGGTGACGAGTTGATTGAGTCCGGTAATCTGCCAGGTATTGAGCGTGGCGGAATTCGGATCTTCGGGCCGCATCTCCTGCATCTGCCGGGCGATGCAGTAGCTGTCATGGTCGAGGAAAATAAATACCTTGCCGACCTTCTGAATGCCCTTACCGGTAATAATATACGTTTTCTCGTTCGACTCCAGTACCGCGAACTTACCGGCCCGAAACTGGTAGACTTTCTCGCAGTCAATCAGCATCGGCTCGGGTCTGGCCCGTACCTGTTCGCTTTCGGGTTGTTCAAACGGCAACACCACGAGTACCGCATTGGGGTCGTTGATGTAGCGTTTACGTATGTGTTTAAAAAACCAGCTTTCACTGTCACCGTCCGGCATGTAGTTGGAATCGGTCAGCAGCGACTGGAGCGAGTCCTCGATTTCGTCCTCCTGCTGGGGGTAACTGACCTGAAAATCGTCGGCCTGCCGAATGTAGTCCAGTACTTCACTTACCCGCCGACGCAACGAGCGCAGGGGGTTCTTGTAGATTTTACGGCGGTAGTCGCGGTAGGTTTCCGTCTCCTTGGGCCGGTTCAGGTCCAGGTAGTAGGGATAGGCCTTGCCGAAGACAGCCGCCAGTCGGTTGCGGTGGTCGATACTGGCCTGGTAGAAGCTATGCCGCAGGGGTGCCGGTGGTCGCTTCTCGGCGTCCAGTTGCAGATACGGCAATATATCTCGTTGGTAGTCCAGCATGGGGATGGGATAAAAAACCGGAACAGGGTACGCAGGCAGGGCCCAAAGCCCCCGTTCCGGTTATAGAAATTAGTTAGGAGTTAGAACTAGGCAGCGACCACCTTAAAGGCCCACTCACCCATGACGCCGGTTGTATTCTCGGCAATCACTTTGAGGTTGTAGGTGCCGGCCGTCAGGGAACCAATCGTCACCACGCCGGTCGATGAGTTGATGGTACACAGGGCCGGAGGGGCGGAGCCGTCCGAGGAAAAGATGGAGTACTTAACCACCGATGCGCCTACGGTCTGGTTAATGGCGCGGGTGATCGTGCCACCCGCACCGGCCGTCATGTTGAACTGAGCCCCCGAAAGGACGTTCACCAGTACGGTCGTGGTAATGGTCGAGCTGAAGGTGTATTTGAACTGGCTGACGCCCAACAGTGACTCGAAGCCACTGGAACCCGAAATGAAATCCGGGTCCGGCTGCCCGTCCGAGCCGAGTATAATCTGGAAGCCCCCGCCAATTTCGTCGCTGTTGCTGCCCGTCGTTTCATCCCCGATGTTGAGGTATGTCGGCTCTACCAGGTCGTAGCGGAGCGTTTCTACGCTGCGATCGGTAAAGGCGTAGATGTCGTATTCGGCAAAGTTGTAGCGTAGCTGGTTGAAGAACAGCCGGTTCAGATAGAAGTACTTAAAGGTGAAGTCGTAGGTTTCCTCAACCTCCCCCGTGGGGCGGGCCGAACGACGGCTGCCGAAAACGACTTTCTCCATGTCTTCTTTCGGCTTGCCGCGTTTGCCGTTGACGACGCCGTTACCGAATACCCATGCCTGACCGTTCCAGGCCAGGGCCTGTAGTACGGAAACGATGTTGTTGACCGTTACGGGGGCTGCCGTTCCGGATGGTGGCGGGGTAAAGGTGGTGGCTGAGCCGATATCCGGCAGGGTGTTCTTGGGCACTAAGGCCAGGGCGATGTAGTTGCCTTTTGGCAGTTTCTTGCCCGTTGCGGCAATGCGCAACGGAGCCCCCACCGCATAGGGGTCGGATACAAAATCTTTTAAGGATGCTCCCATTTGATAGTTGTGTGTTTACTGTTGTTTGCTGGCCGAGCTGGCCGTCACTACAAGAGGAGACACTGAAGAGGAGCACTAAAAAGAGGAGACTAACGGGTAGTCTTACAGCAGGCGCACCATAGCGGCCTCACTGAGTGAACGGCTGGCGTAAAACCAAAGCTGGCCGCCCGCGGCCGTTGCCTTGACCTCACTACCGTCAATGTTCGCCGTGAACTCGACCCCGTCCGGTGCGTCGGTCGAACAGACGACGGTGCCGTGGGTTTCGTCGATACTCGTCACCTTTACGTCAAAGGTTGGTAAAGTCGGAGCCGGGATTTCAGCAGCAGTATCGGTTTCGGGTACTGTTTTCGTTTTGCTCATGCTAGAATGTAAGTAGGAAATTGGTGTAGTTGGCGGGGTTGGTTTCCCCGATGACTCGTACCTGTACGGTGTAAGTGATTGGTCCGGTTGTCGGTACCGGCCCCGTCCAATCAATTTCCTGGTATAGGTAGCCGTAGAATGTTCCCGGTATCCAGCTACTGGAATAGCCCACCAGAAACCCCTCGCAGGGCTTGGACGAGTTGACCATGGCGCGGATATAACCGCCGGTATTCATTACCCGAAAACTGGCGGCAATAATGTCTCCGGCTGCGGGCGTACTGGCGCTGGTCGGGGCTGGCAGGACGCTCACGCTGATGCTGCGTGTGCGGGTAACGGTCGGGTCGTCGTCGCGGATTACGGATACCGTAACGGTGGCCGAGGTGGTGACCGTTAGCGGAGCCGGCGATCCGGGCGTCGCGCCATTCCAGCCGACAAGTAAGCCCTCCGAGCCGCGGGGTATCACCCGGAGTACCGTAGACCCGGCCTGCATGACCTGCTGAACGTCGAAGCCCAGTTCAGTAACCGGCTTTTTGTCGTAGTCGGCGGGTAGCTGCGATAGTCCGGCTGCCATAGGGTCGTAGTACGAACCGGGCGTTTCGCCAAAAGTCGCAATGTAGTTGGCTACCGTGTAGGTTGTCTGGGAGCCGTCCGCGTTGGTGACAAGCAGCGTATCCGGGTCGAGCCAACCCGTCGTCAGGATCGGATTGACCGACACCATAACCGGGATGCCCGACTGATTACCGCGCTCGGTGACGCTGGCCTGAATGATATCGCCCGTTGCCAAAGGGGGAACGGCCACCAGCGCCTGACCCGATGACACCAACCCGGAGCCGAGCAAAAACTCCCCCCGGTAAACAACCACCGTCGAGCCAGCCGTAACGGCGGCTGACACGGTAACCTGTTCAGAGAGATTATACGCCCCAGCGGTAATATTGGCGGTGATGATAGCCATCGGTCGGTTACGAGATTACAGTGTACTGAATATCGAATGAATACGGCTGCGAAAGGGCCGTTGAGCCCGACGAAATCACGAAGCCGGATGCGGTAATTGACGAAACGTAGATCCGCCCCTGCTCATCGCTCATCCGGGCATTCCGGGGAGCCAGCAGAACGGCTTTCGGTGCGGCTGCATAGGGCGTATTGAACGCTATCGTGGCCATAGTCGAGTTGACGGCTACCCCCGGCGTGGTGGTGAGGGTCACCTTCCCGGCTACGTCATTGCTGCCGGATGCCACGCTGGCGGTTGTGCCACTCGTCCCCAGGCCCGACCCGGGCGTGATGGTTGGCGAGGAGCCAAACGTAACAATGCCCTTGGCGCGAACCCGGCCGTTGACATCGACTTTTTCGCTTGGCGTCGTCGTGCCCACGCCCAGATTACCGTCAGCCGTCAAACGGGCGGATTCGGCATACGTCCCGGCAAACGTCGTCCAAAACGACAAGCCTACTATATCCGAAAAGCCCCCCACTATACCCCGAATAGCTGCGTATTTTTTAGCCGCATTGGATGCGACAAATTGCAGTTCGCCGAATGTGCCGTTGGTGATCGCATTATCCGCCTGATCGAGAAATAGCTTAACCTTTGGTGCTGTTGTTGAGCGGGATTGCACGTTGCCGTTGACATCGACCTTTTCTGCTGGGTTCGGCGTACCGACGCCCATATTCCCGACGCTGTCGATTCGCAGGTATTCAGGATACGTACCAACGCCCCAGCCCTCGATGATAAATGCGTCGTCGTTACTGGCTGGCAGTCCCATGCGCCAGACGGCAACGCCCGTCTTTTCGAATACCAATCGGGCACCCGTCCAGGCGGAGGTCGCCGTGTTTACCAGCTTTGCCAGTATACCTGTAGTGGGGTTGGCCGCACTAACTGACAGCAGGGAGCTGGCCGATGCCGTACCCGCTGAACCCGTTGAGCCGGTCGCCCCCTTGAAGTCGGTGGCACTGGCCAGCACGGACGTCAGCCCGCCCGACGATAGGTAAACGTTGACGGCTGGCTTCACGCCTACGCCCCCCGTCCAGTCTGTTATTTTTATCACAACCCGCAGCCCGTCCGCTACGGTCGTAAAAACCGGTGTCCAGGACGTTTGCTGCTCAATCTGGCCGCACAGTTCCAATAGAGCAGTTTGGATCTCCGAACCATCAATTGCCCCCGACCCATTCAGGCCAAAGGTGTTTGTTATCCAGGTACGTAAGGCGGTTAAAACCATCAGTGGCTAAAGTCAGTTGAAAAGTCCGGCGAGAAATCTCCCGGACGATTGGTGCTGTATGCTGTTGTACTGTCCGTTTCGGCCTGTTGCGGATTGTAGGCGTCGATGGTTGTCGTTAAGGCACTCACCGTTAGTTCCTCTGCTTTTAGGCTGATCCGCCCCGGCGAAAGCCGCACCGGACCCACTTTATTGAGCCGTCCCGCAATCAGCGAAAAAGTAGCTACCCGCTCGTCGTCCTGACTAATGGTTAATCGCTGGGACACTCCGCCCGTTCGTATGAGAAGGTCATAATCGGCGGCAGGTAGTGCTACTCCTTCGGCAATCGGCTCTACAAATCTCAACCGCTTTGCCGCAATCCACAACCCATCCATCCCCAAAACCGAGTAGATAATTGCGTAAAGTCCTGATTCATAGCTTAAGTCGGCGGCTAAACTTGGTCGGTAGTCCAGCATGTCGAGCAGCATTAAATCGGCCGTAGCCTGGGTGCGCCTGCGCCGGCCGGTGGGTTCTGTCTGACTAACCTCGCCCTCACAGCGGTAAGCGACCCCATCAATATACAGGCAGGGGTGTTTCAGGGCGCGGTACAGGTTGTCCTGAAAGGCGGTATCCTGTAGGGTCGTCGTCAGCGTCGTTCTGCGCGTCGCCATGGTGCGCCCCCGGGTGGTTTTACTGTCCAGCGTGGTATACAGCGTTTCACTTTCTTTCCGGCGCGGCTTGTCAATGTAGATCGGCAGACGGATCTGTTGCATTAAGCCGTCTTCACTGTAGGCCGAACCGAAAACAACAGACGGTTTCAGGGGGCCGAACCGCATCAGTGCCGTATCCTTGGTGTCGGGCTTGACGTGGACGTAGTTGCTCACGCCGACCGGCTGGATTCCCTGCCGCAGCACAAACTGGTAATCACCCGGCGACAGGGCCGGGATGCTCACTTCTGCCACGTAGGGAAGGCGCGCAGCAGTCTGGGCCGATAGCAGGGTGATGTTGGCCAGGTTGGCCGGTTCGTGATAGCGGGGGCCGCGCCGGGCCAGGGCCGTTACGACGGTTCCCGGCGTGACTTCGAGCGTAAAGGGATTGCTCGAATACCCGAGTGCCTGAGCAATCGTATCGGGCGTATCGGTTTCCGTTGCCGTCACGGCAGTCACCACGCCGTTGTTGATTAGCTCGAAGCGGTTGCCTTCGACCACGCTGCTGCCCACGTAAATGGTGTACAAATCCGACGTTCGGGCGGCAAGGCTGCTGGTTTTCGTCAGCGTCAGGACGGGATTGTTACTGTTGCTGATCGTCTGACTGCCGACGACGGCGATAGCCGCATAGACCGTACCCGCTGGCAGTGCCGTACGGCCCGCACTGGTGTTGAACTGGGCTTCTATCGTCGCTTTGGTGTCCGAGGCCGTAGCCGTGACGGTGCGCGTTGTCAGGCCGGGTGCTGATATCTGGTAGACGTTGCCGGGAAGCACATCGGACGAAACGACAGCCGTGTAGAGGTCATTGCCCCCCGACGTTGTCACGTAGAGCAGTTGGAGCGTAGGCCGGTTGGTGTTGGTAACGGCAATCGTGCCCGGCTGCGTATAGGCGCTCACGTTAATCCCGCCTGTCCGGCTGAAGCTGCCCGTAGGCACGCCGAGGGCTGACAGAATATCGTCGGGACTTTCGGTGCCCGACGCCGTGTAACTGACCGTATCGAAGACAAAGATATTGCCCTCCTGGATGTCGGGCGATACGCTCAGGTTGTAGGTGTCGAGGGCGGCCATGGCGATGGCTGCCCGTCTGCCCGACATCAGGCTCGGGCTGTTGGTGTTTTTCTCCTCTACCGTACCCAGCCCTACCCGAATCGTCTCCCCGTGCAGACTCACGCGCTCGTTGGGGTACAACCGGATGCGTAGCTCACTACCCGTCCGGTCGCAGTCGACAAGGGCATAGGGGTAGCAGCGGAAGTGCTCCTGAAGGGCGTTCAGGTACTCATCGAGGTCGGTCTGCTGGCCCCGGAACGTAGACAGCACATTCTTGTCACCCGCCATCAGCGCAAACTGGCGGTAGGTATCGGGCGTGGGCGGACTATCGACCCGTAACCGGATCTCGGTATACGTGGCTCCGGCCTGTTTGCGGAGCCGTCCGCACAGCGTACCCGCATCGGTAGCCCCTTTGGGCCGGATGCCGATTGTCAGGTAGTTGGGGTTGACGCCCCCGCAGTCGGCTTTCGGCACCAGCCAGCGCAACTTATCACCCGGCACGACCGGCAGATTGGGGTAGGCCGTTGCGGGTAGGTTCTGGTTGAGGGGCCGGGCGGCTGCATTGTCGGCCAGGGTAAAAAAGCGGAAAAAATTATCAAAGCTATTCATGCACAGTAGCGGCTAAAAGTGAGTAATGGGCAATGCGTCGGAATTATCGTTCTAGCAGGAGCAGCGTTGCCGTTTCGCCCGTTTCGGTCAGCTTCCACTCCGCGTCGAGGAGTTCCCCGGTGTAGGTGTTGCCCTCAAACGGGTAACTGCAAAACTCACCGAGATTCGCGTAGTCAGCCATTCCCATTGGCGTTTCGACCACCACCAGCATCGGCGGTCGGCTGGCGGCATACGGTACGGGGTCCGACTCACTAACGGCCACATCTTTGTAGGTCGAGCGTAAACTGTCCGAGCCGAGTACCGACTGCGCCGACAGGGGTAGACTGGAGCCCAGTTGCAGCAGCCAGTTCCGGAGCATTCGCCCGGGCGTGAGTCCCACGTTGTAGAGCGTCGAGGTGTCGTAGTTGCCGGTAATAAACGGGGTATTTTCGGTGCGCTCGGCTTTCCAGCCCCCACTGACGGGGATGCCGCAAATCAAAAACAGCCGGTCGTCGAGGCTGTCGGCTTTGCTTTCGCTGGCGAGTTTCGAATCAAACTGTTTCCGGCGCTGGGTTTCGATCACGGTGCTCGATGTAATCAAATCGGACACCAGCTTAAGCTCATTTTTGGTGGCCGTAATGCCGGTCGAGTAGCTACGCTGGCCGCAGGGTTCGTCATTGGTCAGCGTACCCGTGTCGGCCTGCCAGGTGTCGTAGCCCACCTGAACGGCATTGTAGAGGTAGTCGGCGGCAATCGTTTCACCCCGTCCCAGTACCGATTCCAGGCGCGTAACGGTTTTGGGTTTGTCGGTTCGCGGTTCCAGTCGTACGGTATCACCTTCCGCCCACAGGGCCAGGCAGGAAATGCTGTTTAACCCGGCAAACAGTCCCGCCAGACTTACCGCCAGAGGTTTGCTGATGCCCCGCAGACCCGCGCCGTTGGCCAGCAACAGCCTCGATCCCCCACCCGTCCGCAGCCAGTTGGACGAAAACGTAAGGCTGCCGCCTGAGGTTTTGGCGACGAGTTGGCTTATTACCGAGTACAGTGTTTCGGCGGGGGTTACTGAGCCGCCCGACGTTTTTTCGTCCGATAGCGCCACTCCCGTTTGTGCGTCGTAAGTAAAAACCCATTTACTCACGCCGGTGCTGCTAAACCAGTCAATTTTCAGGCTGGCCCCCGCGGCCACCGGTACCGACACGTCAACCGCAATCGTTTTCAGGCTGGCGGTTGACGACACGGCTATTTGACCGATCAGTACCCGGTTAGCCAGGCTATCGGAAGGCGTGGCGTACAGCATAGCCGTTAGGCTGGACGATGCCGACGCCGTCACCGAGATAACGCCGGTCAGTTTGACGGTCTGCGTCTTGCTGCTGGTATTGTAGTAGCAGGGGTCGGATAAAATGGGGACTACGACCGGGGCCAGCGTACCGGCAATGGTGTCGTCGGTTTCTGACTTGCGGGTAAACGGTACGCTGTGGGTGATGAAAACGGCACTGATCTCGGAACGCTGAACGGTCAGGGCTTTGGGGTCCGTCACCAGCGACGGCACGCCCGCCAGCCGCCGTTCGTGCAAACTTAGTTTCTGGCTGGCGGGCAGGGCGTAGGCTGTGCCGGCATTGCTCGACAGATCCAGTACGGCCCGGTTGTCGCGCAGTCCGATCGACACCACCGTTCCGTCGTAGCGATAGGTTTTGTAGTCCAGGAAGCCCTCGTAAATAACCTCCCCGAACTCCTCCATGCGCAGACTCGTTTCGGCCTGTATGCCGTAGCGTAAAGCGGCCTGCCGGATAACGGACACCGTATCGGCATCGTCGAAGATGAGGTTTGTCGGCCCGGCCACGTAGCCCAGCTTTCGGTACAGGAAGCCCCAGTACGTCAGATTGCGGGTTTTCTTAAGCGTCAGCCCGTCCGCCTGTTGCGGGGCTTCGATAAGCTGGCTATTGAGAAAGTAGTTGATCATTTCTCTTTGGAGTGGGTGATTTGGTAGTATTGGCGGGCTTTTTTGAGCCGGTCGCGCAACTGGCGCAGAAAGAGCCGGTTGTTTTCACTGACAGCCTGCTGTTCGTTTTGCGTCAGCCGGTCGAGCAGGGTCATACTCGTCAGGTGGTTTGTCAGCTGCTCGTACTCAGCCAGGGGAATAACCAGTACAGGCTCCCCGACGTAGTAGCGTGTCCGGGGGGCGGGCAGCTTCTTGTCGGAGCGAACTTTATGTTGCTTTCTGGGTCGTTTGGGGGATTGGTTCTCCTCGTTCATGGGTCCGGCTTGCGTATATCGACAATCCAAGAGGGCACAAAAAACGCAAAGAGGGAACGCAAAGAGGGGGGGCGGTAATCGGCTGGTGAGGTAAAGTTAATCGTTTTTAAGCCCAAAAAATAAATCAGTAGTCTCAATGAATGTAGCTATGTATTTGTTTTTGTTATTTATTTACAAAAAACATATACTCCACCATGCGAAACCTATTCACCTTCTTGAGCTTAACCTTCCTGTTAACCGACTGCAAAACCAACGAGGCCCCGCCCCAGACCTGCTACGTCTGCACGACGACGACGACGACTATTTCTACCCTGGAAGGTTCGGCGGGTACGACGACGACGACGCAGGTAAAGGATAACGTCTGCGGGGAAGCGGCCAAGGGCGCCGTTATTAACCTGGGCACCCAGCGGTATGCCTCCCCCGGACTAACGATGTACCTGATCACAAAATGCAATGCCAAACCGTAAAAAAAGCCCGGTTGGTCGCCGGGCTTTTTTGTTTATTGCTGCTGCAGATTGGCAATGTAGTTAACCGTCGATTGGTGGGTTTCTACCGAGGTGTAGAGCCCGTGCTTGTTGACGTTGACGTGTACCTGCTTAAGGCCGGTCATTGTTTTATTGAGCCGGGCGATATCCGAGCGTAGTCCTGCCATATCCAGTGCCTGCTGACCGCCCGGATTCATGATGTTGGCCGGAATTTGCATCGGTGTCGTGGCGGGCATCATCAGCGACATGAACTTAGGGTAGTTAGCCATGAACAAGTCGTGGAACTTCACCTTTTCGATCAGCTGCTCGTTGCTCAGGTTCTTGCCGCCGATTGCCAGGTTGTCGGCCGTCGTGATAATCCGTTCCCCTTTGTTGACCATCGCCGGTACCGTATCGCGCCCGTCCGGTAGCCCCAGCCCCTCCACGAAGTTCGTGCCTTTAAAGAAGTATTCGCCCGTTTCCGGCACGTAGCCGATACCATTTTTTACCTGTATCTCATTACCGTTTTTGTCGTAGACGGTGATGTTGTGGTCTTTCCCGTAGGCAATAGTCACCCTTTTCCCCTCCTTGTTATAGGCTTCGTAGATCGGCGTACCGGCGTTGGGGCCGGTGACCTGCTCGGGCAGTCCCTCGACGGGAGCAATCCCCGCTGACGTACCCATCAGTTGATTGATGATGTCGATAATCTGGTTTTGGGCCGCCGTAATCTTACCGTCGTTGGTCCAGGTCTTTTTAGCCTCCAGAATGGCAACTTCGGTTTTCAACTGAGCAATCATCAGCTGCTTATTGGCTTCGAAAATCTCGATGTTAAGCTGCTTGACTGCATTGGCGTACTCGGTATTGGCCACCCGCTTGGCCAGTGCCGCATTCTGCTCATTGGTGGTTAATGCATCTGTCAGCTTGTCAATCGCCCCTTTCAGGTTGTTGTTAATCGTCTCGATTGACTTGACGTAGTTGTCGTTGATGGTCTTGCGGTCGGCAGCGGCATCTTCTTCCAGCTTCGTCAGGTCGTCCTTTAGCTTGGTCTGCCGCGTCTCTTCGGCATTTTTCATGTCCTCCAGCTTCTGGTCGCGCTCGTCGGCCATCTGCTTGAACAGCGTCTGGTAGGCGTTGGTCAGGTTGGTCAGGGCCGCCGTCTCTTCCTGTTTGAGCCGTTCGGTATCTTCCTTTTGCTCCAGGTTGATTTGTTTGGTGGCCAGACTGACGCCCTTCGTTTTGTCGAGCTTGGCGTCCTCGACCTCCGTATGCAAATCCCGAAGCTGTTTATCATACTCAGCCGTCACCGCAGCCCGTTCTCCTTCGTCGGTCAGTGTGGCCAGTATCCGTTCGCGAGTGGCGATAATGCGGGTACGTTCCCCGTCTTCGTAGCGTGCCAGTGCTTCCTGCCGGGGCCGTTCCAGAATGGCGATTTCTTCGATCTGGTCGCTGGTGGCCTGGTCGAGCAGTTGCTTTTTGAGGTCGTAGGTCGCCTGAATCTCGGCCCGGTCAGCGGCTTCCTGCGCCCGCTTCAGTTCAAGCTCTTGGTCGTAGGCTTTCCGCACGATGTCAACCTCTTTGTCGTAGGCTTTGCGCGAATTTTCGAGATTTTTGTCGTAGGCTTTCTTGGCACTATCGACCCGATCATCGACCAGCTTAATCAGATCGTCCTTGGTTTTTTCGGCGATATCCTTTTGCTTGTCGGCGGCATCCTTGGCATCATCAATTTGCTTATTAATGGCCTTTTTATTAGCCTGGTACACCTCATCGATGTAGTCAAGCTTGGCATCACGGACGTCAGCGGCTTCCTCTTTGGCCCGTTCAGCAGCCGCAATCTCCGAGCGCAGATTATCATTTTTCTTGGACTCCATCAGGCGGTACATGTCGGCGGTGTACTTTTTGATGTCGCCCGCTGAGTCAGCCGCAATCTGGGCTACTTTCTGATAATACGCCAATTCGTTTTCGACCCGATCCTTACTTTTGGCAAGTTCGTTGGCCTGTTTGTAGTAGTCCCTGATCATGGCCAGCTTTTCCTTTTCGCTGCCGATGAAGCTGGCCATACCCTGCTTGTAGCTATCCTGCTGTATTTTCTGGTAGTCGCTGGTAAACTGCCGGTAGGTCGCCAGGGTTACGCTAAGGGCGCTGGAAATGTCCTTATAAGTCTGGGCAATCCGGGCGTTCACCGCAGCCGCCACCGTTGCGAGTACCGAGTATATAGCCCCGGCCGCTGAAAGGGCCGATGCCATCGTTACGCCCCTGGCGGATTCCACCGCAGCCGATGCCTGGGCTACATCCCTCGTTCCTTTGGCAATGGCAGCCGCTCCCTCGGCCGTCGTATCGCTGTACATTCCCTTAATGACGGCCAGGTTGTTCCGAGCCGTATTGAGGTTTTCCTTGGCCCCGTCCAGGGCTTTTAACTGTAAGCCGTCAATACTGGAGTAGACGCCAGCCAGCCCCTGAGCGAGCTTACCCATAAAGCCGCCGTCCTGACCCAGCAGGTTAGCCAGCCCATTGATAAATTCCTTCCGGTTCTGGTTAGCCTCTTTAAGGGTTTCCTTTTCTAGCTGGGCCGTTTCCTTCCGGGATTGCTGGATCTCCTTTTCGTATTTGTCAATCGCTTTGGCCGTGGTAGCGGCAGCGTCAACGGTTTGTTTGGTCAGGGCGGTATTATACTGCTCATTGTCTTTCAGCCAGGCCGCATAGGCTTTGCGGTAGGCATCCCCTTTTTCGCCGTCGCGGGCAATGATGTCGTCGAGGAGTCGGCGGGAATTGTCGCGCTGTGTCCGCAACTCGTCCACGGCAGCCGCGTTGACGGTATCCCCGTACTTTTGCTGAAAGACCTTCAGTGCCGCCAGCCGCTGAGTACTTGTAGAGGCATCGTTCAGCAGAATCAGCATCTTTTCCGCTTCCAGTCGCTTGGCGGTACTCAGGGCAATTTTATCGTTACTTTCCTGAACTTTAAGCAGGAAGTTCTTCTGCGTTTCGACCTCGATTTGTTCGAGTACTTCGGCTCGTTTAAGGTCGTACTTAGCCTCAATGGCCATAATTTTCTGCCTTCCCTCTTCGGTCAATGCGGCCAATGCCTTGTTCGAAATATCCTTGGCAACTTTGACCTTGTTAACGGCGGCAATTTCAACATCCTCCTGTTTATTAAGGAAATCAAGTTGCGCCTTTAGCTGTTTGCCCCGGTCCATTTCTTCCTCAGCGGCTCCCTGCTTTTTAATCAGGGCAATTTCATTCGCCGTCAGCAGTGTTACCTGCTTCATTTTCTCTCCGGCTCCGACTAAGGTTTTTATTTCCGTTTCGCGATACGTATTATTGATCTTGGCCAGCGCGTCGAGGTGCTTCTGCTCCTCGGCTTTGTATTCAGCCGAACCTTTCTTAAGGTTCTCTACCTGATTGCTCCATCGCAGATTCTCGGTCTTTATGTCGTCGGCAATCCTCTGGGCATTGGTTTCGGTAATCGTTTTGTTGGCATCGGTAACCGATTTTGAGATGGCGTCCTGCTGCTTCACCAGATCGGTGGCGACCTGACCGATCGACCTTGAGAACGTATTGCCGATGCCTGTCCATGCCTGGTTGAGTGCGGTTGCTTCGGCCTTATTGGCCTTCATGTACTCCAACAGCTTCTGGGCACTACCGCCAAAGGACTTTACGACTTCTTCATTAAGAACATTGGCCCTGGTCACCCGGTCGAACAGATCCGCTTCCGACTGAAATACGCTTTGCTGTTTGTCATTGGCCTGGTCCATCAAGTAGGCCTGACGAGCCAGAACGATTCGATCCCGGTAGGAGTCATTGACCGTATCGAGTATCTTCTTAAGCTGGTTGTTGGTAACCGTTTCGGCGTTGATGCCCTTGAAATATTCGGGGTATTTTTGGATTAGCAGCTCAATAGCGTTTTTGCGCTCTTTGGTGCCGTCAGCGGCCAGCATAGCCGACTGTGTCAGGCTGATCAGTTCCGATTGCTGAGATTTTAATTTTAGCTCCTCTTCGCCGAGCTTATTGATTACCTCATCGGTAGCCGCCGAGTACGCATAAACCGCCGATACCGCCCCAATAATGGCCGTAGCGGCAATGCCGACCCAGTTGGCTTTCAACGTATCGTTGAAGGCCTGAGCGGCTACCATGGCTTCGGTTTCGGCTGCGGTATAGACGATCAGTTCGGCGGTATTGGCGCGGGTGTAGAGCAGGTTTTCGCCCCAGATAATGGTGCGGGCTTTCTGGATAGCCGCCGAAATGCCGTCAAAGACCGACTGCGCGTTGGTCGCTACGGTATACGCGAGCATGGCCGCCGTGATCGACTTGACAATATCGATGGATCGGGCAATAGCGGTGTTGCTGCCCATCGTGGCGTCAATGAGCTTACTGAGCATGCCGATGCCGCCCGCCACGCTCCCCTCGAAGAAATTGCCCACGCTCACCTTTGCCATCAGGTAGGAGTCCGAGAGATTGGATATCTGGCCGCCTAGCGTCTTGGATTGCAGCACCATCATATTGTAGTACTTACCCCCCACTTCGGATGCCGACATGATCGCATTCTTGACGTCCTCGGCCATGATCTGGTGATCCTGCGCCAGCTTGATCACCTCCTGCCGGGGCTTCTTCATCGAGTCCGCCAGCAAGTCGTACAAGGGGATACCTGCTTCGATGAACTGCTTGATTTCCCCGCCCATCAGCCTGCCCGTATTGATCACCTGCCCGTAGGCGAGCGTAATCTGCGGCAGCTTCTCCTTGCCCACCGCAGCGGCCATGTTGCCGAGTGCCGTCAGGGTCGGTATCAGGTCATTGGTGGCAACGTTGTACGCTTTCAGCTTAACGACGTTTTCGGCAACCTCGTCGAGGGTGAACGGCGTTTTCTTGGCCAGGTCGACAATCTGGGTAAACAGCTTGGCGGATTCGGCCTTTGAGCCCAGCATAACGTCGAGCGCAATTTTGATGGAGTCGATTTTGGTTTTGGCATCGATCACGTCCATGCCGAACTGCTCAATCTCGTTGAAGGTAAAGGCCGCAGCCACGAGGGTGCCAAAACTCCGGATTTGCTTGCCTAACTCATCGATATCAGACGCGGCTTTCTTGTTGGCGGCAGCGGCTTCTTTCTTGGCGGCAGCGGCTTCGTCGTCGGTCTCTTTCTGCTGTTTCTTCTGGACCTTGAGCGCATCGGTTATCCCCTTAATGCCATCTACCTGCTGAATATTCATCGACAGGGTCTGGAGGGCTGCCTGCCGGGTAATGTCCTGCTGCTGTTTGGTGAGCCGGATCAGTTCCGACATTTGGTCGGCAACATCCGGTAAATCAGAAATCGCCTGGATACGCAGGCGCATGGTGTCGTCTCTTACAATACCTGACATGAGTTATAGAGTCGGCAATACAGTGTAAAATTTGTGTATTGTTTGCCCGATTTAGGGGCCGCACTATAAGAGGGTCGTTTGCTTCGGAGCGCGAAGCCGGGGTATTCCAAGAGGAGAAAAAAACTTTCACTCTTAGCGTGGTAAGAGTGAAAGGCAAGGGGGTTACCAGCGTAAAGATACGCCAAGCGGTATATGGTTTGAAACTATTAGGGATATTCGATTAAATAGGGTCTTCATTTGATTAGCGTTAGTTTTTAGCTACATATTTGGCCAATTCATCCCACATCCTTTCTGCTATCCAGTCCTGCAAGTAGGCGTGCGCTTCAGATGTTTCATGTTTTGGGTGAGGTATGCCCTTTGAGTTAAGTATCAGGTCTGTAGCATGCCTACGTTCATGTTCAGCGAGCGCCATTTCAGAAGCGCCTAATGGCAACGTTGATGTCCAGATAACAACACGGTTTTGGTCATCCAGCATAGCAAAACCATTTGACGCCTTTGCTTCCATCGCCATCCTTATAAACTCTTCAGAACCATTTAGGTCGTGTAAATCGTAGATAAGTTCAGCATGAGTATAGCCGTGAAAAACCAATACACAGTTATTGTAGATTGGTACGTTAAAGCTGAATTTAAACCGCTTTAGTTTTGCCATTTGAATTACTGTTTATTCGAGCTGGGGGAGTTTAACTAGTCAATGTAATCAGGTCCACGTTTAGCAAGATCAACGTAATCAGATCCGCGTTTTGTGACCCAGGTTGCGTCTAAGTTTAATCCCGTAAATGTCGTACTAGTCGTTTTTACGGCCTGAAGTTTCAATTGGTCGTATAGCGACTGCGAGACATAGATGACATTTCCCATAATAAAGCAGTGCGTAGTGCCGCCCGTCACTATGTTTTGCATCTCCCGCGTTTCAATATCGCAAGTCGGATAGGTTTCCGACATCGGTAGCCGTGATGAAACCTGAACGGGTAGGCCGGGCTGGTAGAATAAGGGTATGTTCATCTTGTATATTCCTCAAAATCAATAATTCGATTATTACTCAGTATGAACTTAATCGACTCGTCATTCTGCAAATCCAAAAGCGCTTCCTGAATGGCTTCACCCATCAGATCGCGGGTTTTTAGCACCTTAGCAACCGAGAGGATTGAGTCTATCAACCCAACAGTAATTCCCTCCTCAGTTCTACAATCCGTCTCGGTATCGCCAGCTAATTCTATTTTATCAATTTGAAATAGTCTGGCTTTGGTTTGCCCGTAAAGCCGGACATAAGTCACAGATTCAGGGTTTTCCTTCTTTGGGTGCCAGATTAATCTACCCCACACATATCCAGACTCCTGAAGTACTTTTACTCGCTTCCCGTCATTTTTAAAAACATCTCCCTTTTCCATGTATATTCTTTTTGAGAGGGCTACAGGTTATGAAGCCCGGTTTAAATCAAGGTAAGTGCGTCAATTATTCGTCGACTGGAGTTGGTTTCGCCGGGGGCGCGGGTTTCGTTAGTTTTCGTTCTTCGGCTCGCTGCCAGGCACTGCGGTAGTCGTAGTAGGATTCAATACTACACTCAGCAAGCCAGCGTATCGTAAGAGGGTTTCCGTCCGCGATTCGATAGTGTTCATCGTCTCGCTGCTTGCTCCACTCGTTTTCAATAAAAATAACATCCTCGTCCAGTCCAGCGATTCCTCCCGTAGATCCTCCCGTAAAAAGTTCAGGGTACTTTCCTCGGATAGCTTCGTTAATGGTATGTAGTTTCCGATGGGCGACGACAAAAAGGTGTAAAAAAAAACCCCCTTCTCGTCGTACTTCAGCCACTGGTTGATCTTATGGCGATTTTTGGCGCTGTCAATGCTGGTCAGTTCCTCGTCGTCGGCAAAGTAGAAGATGCTGGCCACCTCGTAGACCTGCTCAATCGACAGGCCCAGGTTCTGGCGTTGCCGGAGCCGGTTGATCAATACAAGCCCCTCGCCGGCCGCATCCATTACCTGCTCGGCATCCATCGTAGCCTGCGCCCGGCAGCGACGAAACAGGCTTTCCATCGTCGAAAGGCTCATCTCGAACTGCTCCCCGGTCAGCTTCAGTTCATCGTGCTTGCGGAGCGTGTCACTGAAGGCCAGAAAGCGGCCCACGGTGAGGTTGAACCCATCCTCGGTGGCCTGGTAGTACTGGACACCGTCTACGACAAAGGGGCTGCCGTCCTGTAGCTTGGCGGGGATGATAATACCATTGTCGAGGGCGTCCTTAAATGACTTTTTCATGTTGGTTTCTGTGTCGAAAATAATTCCAGTTACTACGACCGCCCAGCCGGACGGCGTAGTAAAAGACGTGTAAGGTTTTGTTGTGCTGACGGAAACGAAGCATAATATCCAGCATGGCGCGGTCGGCATACCGGCGTTCTTCGCCCCCGGCATAGTAAACCGGTTCCCACTCCAGGCCGATGTAGCAACGCTGGTCTTTCTCGAATACCTCCCAGTACTCGTAGAGGTAGTCATGCACGATTGACGCCAGATTAAGCCGATTATCATACGGCTTAAAGAGCGTATGCAGCCAGGGTGGCACCGAGAACAGATCCGTTACGAACCCCTCCGGTACCGTCACCCAGCGTCCGTCGTTCAGCTCTACCCGTATGGCAGCCCCCAGACGCATCTGATCGGCTTTTTCCAGCGTTGAGTCCGAAACCAGTGGCAGATTTCGGACTTCAGTGGCTGTTTTGGCGTAGGTGTACTCCCTGGCTACGTTCATCGTGTTTGTCGAGGGTAAGACCGTTAGTGGTTCGGTACGACAGGATTCAAAATAGCCGGCATAAGACCCTCGTTGACCGCCTTCAGGGCGTCGATGATGCGCGGTTCAATCTGCATGCCGTAGCCGAGTACCTGTGCCGTATGCAACGGGTTGATATTCTCGACACGCTGCCACTCGACCTCATTGGCCGACCCGAGTATGAATTCAGGCAGATCGTCCGGCCCCCAGACATAGACCGAGCGAACATTAGTCTGATTGGTCGTCAGGGAGTAGTTACTACCCAGCACCTCCTGGTTGTTGGTGGCGTTAATGACCCGGCGAACGGGGCCGCCGTCGACGGCATAGGCTTCCTTCTGGGCTTTGCTCAGGCGGGGCCAAATGGCCTTGAAATCCTCGAATGTGATTGGCTCAAACATAGATTGAATTAATTAGAGGGTGATAGCTTTGAGGTAGGTATTGGTTAATTTTCTGGGGTAGTAGCGAAAGGTGGTGATCCAGCCGCCTAGGTTAGAGCCTGTTGAACCGTCTGCGCCCCCCAGCTGCAACTGCGTCACCGATGGGATTGCCGCCGAAGCCGCCGTTGCCACCGTTCCCCCATTTTTGACCAGCGCGGTAGCCCCCGCCAGGTAGCTGAAGCCGTACCGGTTGCTAACGTTCAGCGTAGCTGCCTGCGCAGCCGGTACGGACTGCCCCGCACTCGAAACCGACAGCACAACGACGCCCCCTGTTACCTGGAGGGCCATCCGGTTCGCGGCCGACCCGGCGTTGAAGCTGTATACGCTCCTGTTGGTTTGGGCCGTACCTGGTATGCAGTCCAGAAAAATACTGCCTTCGCTGGCGTTGTACCAGCCACCGGACGAGGTGCTGAGGGTGCATAGTTCAGCCGCCCGCGCCACGCTGGTACTCGTGGTGGGCACCCAGCTAGTGGCGTAGTTACCCGTTTCGAGGTTGGCGTACCGTACCGAACCCGTTACCGTCAGCGTCAGCGTCCCGGATGCTGGCGTAAAGGTGAGCGAAACCCGCTGGTTGGCCCCGGTGCCCGTCAGTGTTCCCGTGGCCGCTCCGGACAGATCAACCGTCCCCGTTCCGTAGAAACTAAGCGTTCGGGCGGTCGCCGTCACCGTCACGCTCTGGGTTGACAGCGTATCGGAGTTCAGCAGTATATTGGTTGAACTCAGTTCGATAAGCAGCCCGCGACAGGCCAGCGTGACCGGGTCGTAGTCGATTCGTGGAACGCCCGATGCGATGGTTTCCATCTGGCCCGACGCATTCCAGCGCGACCCGATGCTGGCCCTTGTGAAGGTGAGTCCGGACGGCATAACCCCTTTGCTGAAATCCAGAAACAGCGACGGCATGTATTGCCCCTGCGCTTGCGCAATGACGTTCAGCATTACATTTTCAGGTTAGTAGTGATGATGTAAGAGGAGTTTATATACGTCAGACAGATTATATTGACAGCCCCCGGTGTGGTGTTCCAGTCAAGAACGGCCCCGCCCGGCACTTTGCAGGCAGCGGGCAAGGTCAGGCTAAAGCCCCCCGCTCCGCCCTGCGTAACGACCAGCATCATCGTGCGGCCCTGCGACCCGTTCAGGAAGGTAGGCGTCGTGTTGGCGGTTAGCGTCAACGTAGCGACTACGTTACCACCCGTACCGAAATCGAGGTTGACTGCCGTTGCCACCGAGCCAAGTGTACTGGCTGTGTTAATGCTGGCGGCTGCGGCTGCGGCTGCGCTGGCACTGGCGGCAACGGCGCTGGTATTGGCTGCGGTGGCTGAGTTACCGGCTTCGGTAGCTTTGTTGGTGGCCGTCGTGGCACTGGCGGCAACGGCGGCCTGTAGGTCGGTCGTGATCTGCGGCAGGGCAGACGCCTTTAATACTTCTATTTGTGCGCTCATAGTAAAGTAAGCTTAATTGTTGGGTAACCGTTGAAGGTGCTTTCCTGATACTGAATACTGCCGCCTACACCCAGCGTTACGGAGTTACTCGTCTCACCAATGTAGGCCAGTATGTTGCCCGCTACGGCAACGGCTTCGTTGCGGGCCGTAACGGCCGCCGTAGCCGCACTAGACGCTGTCGTTGCGGAGTTATCAACATTGGTTTTCGTAATGTCAATCTGGGCTTTTGTTGCGTCAATGCTGGTTTTGGCGCTACTGACGGCAGCGGACTTCGTTGTTACGTCGGCTGCCAGGGAGTCAATGCTGGCTTTCGTGATGTCAATCTGGGTCTTTGCCAGACTGACTTGCTCGGCTGCGGCTGCGGCTTCGGCGGCTTTCTGGCTGGCCAGGGCTGCGGAAACTGCTGCGTTGGGGCCGGCCGATTCTACGTAGACGGCAGGCGCTACCGGCAGTTGCAGGTCGTTATTTTCGATTATTATCATACAGGTATTAGATTGGGGGTAACATTTATTGCCGTAAGTGACTGTATTTTGCTGTTCCCGTAATCGAGTTGTGCCGCTAGGTAGGCTGTTGTGTTGGCATCAAGCTTGGCGGTGTCCTCGGCCTGTAGCGTAAGCAAAATCCCCCCTGTCGTCGGTGAAAGGCCACCGTTTTCGAGGGTATAGGTTGATACCAGCCGTTTGTACTGGTCGAGCAGGGCTAACGTCAACTCACCCGTCATTGTATCAGTCGGGATAAGATGATAGCGGGCTGTCACGCCCTGAATTGCTTTAAGTTGCGTCATCGGCTTTGCTGTTATGGTTAGTCTTCGGCTGGCAGTAAGTCAGCGGTGATGCCCTGTACGTCGGGCAACGTGTAGCGGATCGCCACGGCCGACAGCCGGGGGTCGTAGCTCTTGCTCTGGTCCATCGGCTGAAGCCATACCCGGCGCAGTACGTCGATTGTGTCGGGATTCACTTCGTTGATCTGGATATTATGGACCTGCGTAAAGGCATCGAGTACCGTATCCAGCAGATTGTCCATTAAAGCGGCCACAACGAACGTGACGCTTAAATCGTACCTGTTCTCGGTTACCGTCCCGAACGTGCTTGTCAGCCCGCGATTCGTGATTAATCGCCCCAGTATGTGCGTTGACTGCCATGCGTAGCTATCATCCAGCGTCAGGCGAGTCATGGGCGGGCCTTCCACAAAGAGCCTTACCCCCTTTTCCTGCTGGTCGTACACCATTCGGGCCGTGGCCAGCAGTTGCACCGGGGAGACGACGGTAAGTTTTTGGGCCAGCGATGCGTTAATCGCGGCAATAGTGGTTTGAATGGTCATTGTCGTAGTCTGTCTTCTATACTGTCCATAATACCCAGGGCTACCTTGTCCTGCTCCTGATCGGAAAGTCCGAAAATCACGCCCCCTTGATACTCCTCCAACCCGTCTGCGATCACCGACTGCTTAGGGTCCGAGAAGCCAATGCCTACTTCCGTAGGGCCGGTAGTTAATACCTGCCAGTCTTTCATCAGGGTGCCGTCCATCGTCAAGTCTTTGTACGCGATCTGGCGGCCCCGTTCGGCCCGTCGTTTGGCGTGCGCGGCCGAGTAGGCACCCATGCGGAGACTGGCTTTGGTCTGGAGCCGGTTGCCACTGGCGGCCAGTCCCGACTGCTGTACCCGGTGGGCAACGATCACCACGGCATCTGAGCCCGCATCAAACAGTATCTCTTCCATACTGTCGTCGGTTAGCTGAATGGCCTTCGCCAGGTTGACTAAAATACCCTCCATGTTCGACTCGATGGTGAACGACATACGTGTGCGGGTTAGGCGTTGGGGTCTAGTTTCCGGGGCTTCGTACCGGGGCCGAATATTACGGCTTCATGGGTGCCGTGGCCTGACTTGGGGTGTAGCAGCGTGACGGGACGGCTCGCCTTTTCGATTTCATCGACCATCCGGTTGTACAGTCCCATCGTGTCGCTCTTGGCTCCGCCGTAGACGGCAATCCGCATCAGCTTGACCTTGTGCTTTGGGGAGAGGCCGCGCGGTTTTACTTTCACGGGCTTAACGGCCCGGTTGAAGTAGCGTAGGCTGAGGGCCTGCGCTGCTGCGGCTCCAATCAGCACCGACGTGCCGACCGTGATTAGAAATAGTGTAAAGTCCATTACTTAATTAGTCGTTAGTGTTCACCCAAAAACCCCGCACCATTTACGGTAACGGGGTCTTGTATACGTTGACAGTCAAGGGTTATTCTGTTCGTCCTGCGGGGTCCGCTACCGGCGTGTCCCAGGTAAAGAACTCGTACCACTCGGCGATTTCCTCGTTGTCGGTCGATACCCAGGAATTCCAGCCCAGTTCGTAGAGCGTATAGGCACCGACTGTTCCGCCTGGGCTACGGGTGTAGACCAATTTGCCATACGGCGGCTTGCGGTCGGTTAGTTTGATCCAGCGCCCATCACCGCGATTTGTTACCATATCCGCACTGGGTTTAACGCTCGTTCGTCCGGCCAGTACCGGCGTTTGCACGTTGGCTGTTTGCGGCTCCGGACGCGCAAGCTCTTGCAGTTGCTTGTAGATCGTAATAGCCCGGTCCATGCAGCGTTGCAGCGACCGGGTACGTTCTTCACTGCGGCTTTTGTTGCTACCGGCCAGGTAGTTCTTGTCGTGGTACTCCAGCGTTTCTACCGCCATCAGTACATTAAGTTCATCCATCAGTCCGTCGATGGGTCGGCGCATTTTAGGGGGTTGTGTGTCCATGTTTATTTATTTGGGTGAGTTTTTGTTTCTGTACTTTTTGCGGCAATCCTTGTAGTGGTGCGGGTTGTCGGGTTTGTTTTTCGAGCTAGCAACGGCGTAGACGATTTCCAGGCATAGCAGCATTGCCAGCAGAATCCCTATCGTTACTGTACCTGCCGTACCCATTAGTTTACTATGTTCGACCAGGTTGTGCATGGGCTTTGGGTTTTAGGTTCTTGCACCGTTCAAGTTTCAGCAGGTAACGCCGGGCATGGCGGGCGTTCTGTTCTGCTGATTCGTTGTACTTATCAATACGTAAGGCGATGTAGTTACACTGGTACGGTAGCCTTTCCTTCCACCATTCATTAGATTTTGCCTGATGCGAGTATTCTTCGGCCAGGCGGATGTGATGGTTTGCCCGCGTCCTTAGTGCCTGTACCGCTTCGTCGTGGCTCATACGAATCCGCCGACAAAGTACCCGCCCTGAAACTCCGGATCTGTTTGCGTGACGGGGGTGGCCCGTAGCTCTTTAATGATGGTGCGGCATACGGGCTTAGCCAGCATTACGGCCTCATCCATGAACTTAGCTTCCCGGTCCTCGGTAAAGTCGCGGTTCGTATTGGTGAACAGGTTGATGTTCGACGAACCCAGCTTTTCGGCCATCAGCAGGGAGCCGCAGACATTGGCGTAGGCCCATTGCAGTTGGTCGGCGTACTTGGCCATGACCTTATCCAGTGAGCAGCGTATGCTGGCCCCGGCCCACCCATAGCAGTAGCTATAGACGAAGTTGGCCGCAGTCTTGCTACTGGCAAGCGGGATCGTGCCACAGTCTACGCTGTACTGTGACTGGCTGATGCTCCAGCCCGTTTCGCTGGTGCCGAGTTCCTGCAGAATCAGATTCGACGCATCGATGCCGACAAACCACTTAAGCCCCCCCATGGTGAGGTTGGCCGCTTTGGTTACCGTCGTCAGTTCGTTGTAGCCCGGCTGGACGACTACCGAGCCCGTAGTAAGCTGAACCCCCGATACCGCATCGTAGACGTAGAGCGTCGTCGTCACAGCTGTCAGTGAGAGTGAGTAGCAGGCGAACGAGAGGACGGCCAGTTCGGAGTAAGGCGAAAAGGGCACCCGCAGTAGTACGCCCACCAGGTTGGGGGCGGCTTGCAGGGCTACGGGACTGGCCGATAGTGATTCGGGTTCGACCGTCCGCGCGGCTTCGTACATAAAGTCCGCCGACTTCGACAGCTCGTTTTTGATAATTGACGCCAGCTTGTTGAGGGCGGGGGGTTGTACCCGGTCCCAGACATCGCCGGCTGTTGATTTGTCAGCGTTGGAAAGCCCGGACACCAGTTCGGTACTGATGCCGGGCAAATCGTTAATCAGTAGGGCGGGTTCGGGGCTGGTAACGCCCTTTAGTCCGACAGTCAATGAGAATGGGTTTGCCACTTGATCCAGATATTTAGCACTGTCTTGTAATCCACGTTAATCAGCAGGTAATCCCCCGACTTAAGCAGTACACTTGCGCGGGTACCGATTTGCTCCTCTCCTTCTTCTGCTGATGCCTTGACCACCGAAATGTCGGAGATGTCAATGACGCCGTCGATCCAGACAGAGGAATCAATGTTCAGTTCTGCCAGGGCTGCATCGTAGCAGTTAATCCGGCAGGACAGTAGCTGCGGGTGGGCGCTGATGTTCCCACCCAGCAGCTTGTAGTCGTGACCTTCCATCTACCGTACGGTCGTCATTTCAATGAAGCGGCTAAGGTTGTTGGCGCGGTCGGAGTTGATTTTGACCACCTCGCTCGACGTGCGCAACTGGTCGTCCCAGTGCTTGCTGATCCCGTCCCGAATCCGGCCAATGGCGATAAACTGCTCCTCGTCGCTGTGCAACGAGTTGACGATTTCCCTGACACACTGTGCCGCGACTTCGTTGATGTGCTCCTCGTTGATAGCCGGACGCAGGGGCATCATGCTGCAACCGTTAACAGCTACCGGGCTTTCTCCCTGGAGGGTTTGAGCCACGCGCTGGCTGATTTCTTCGATTTCTTTGTTAGTAAGCATTGGTTTATTGGTTAGTGGTGAATGAATGTGTACTGTTTACGCGGGTAGTTTGGTGTCCGAAATACGTAGTCTTACCTCGGCAATGGCATCATTACCCTCACTGATGATTAGCCATTTGACGCTGACGACGGCAAAGACAATCAGGCTCCACCGGGCTTGTTGTTTACTGTTGTTGTCGGGCGGCATAAAGGTTGCACTCTCCACACTAAGCAAATCACCGGGCCGGGGCAGACTCGGCATCATGACGTTAACCTGTTCCCCGTTGGGAGCGATCAGAATTACTTTCGTTTGGCTCATTTTCCTGCTTTTACTAGGTTTCCGTAGATGATTGCCAAATCCTGGAGGATGGGCAGGATAGCCGCCGAGTGATCGAACTTAACGACGACGATTTCCCCGCTTGTTATCTCGCCAGCGGAAAAGGACTTACCCGCCATTTCGTTTTCGGCCAGTGGCTGGCTGGGCTCGAAGAACCAAAGCTGGTCGGCATCGGTATGCTCGTCGTTCTGTACCCGCGAACACTGTATGTTATCGGTGGCGTTGATATCCACGATGACGCCCCTAAAATCGGCCTGATCAATCCGGTAGATGCTCATGTTAAACGAGGGTATAGAGTTGCTCAAAACCGGGGTCGCTCATGGCGGTAAACTGGCAGGTGCCGAGCACCCGCACCCAGCCACCCGGCTTGCAGTAGCAATGGCGGGTTTCCCCCCGGTACGTCGTGAAGATGTTAGCCGATCCATCCTTTTCCAGAAAGGCATCCTGACCCCCGAAATAGCGCAGGAAGGTGTTGAGGGCTTCCAGGTTTTCGCCCGTATACTGGATACATGGCTGCGGCTGACGCGGCATGCAGAATGAAAACTGGGTTGCTGGTACTGGTGACGTAGTCGTGGGGGTTGTTTCTGCTGGTTGCATGGTACTGAAGAGTTGTATTATTCTAATAGGAGGTCTTAGGTTTTTACTACGGAGAAAGACCACTTTGCCGTAGTACTTTTCTTAGATTAGGCCCGGCGATGCTTGCGCTTGGTTCGACGGCTGTGTGTGATCTTGTTGAAGCCTCCGCCGTGGCCGTTGCTGACGTTGCGGTAGAACCGGCGCGACTGCTGGGGGTTGTGGCTGGGTAGTGCGTAGCTTAGTTGGTCGGCAAAGTCTTTGAGCTCGTTGGCGTCGGGCTGCTGACGGGCGGTTTTAGTCGCTTCCTGCTGCTGGTCGCTGGACTGGCTGCCGCGCTGCTGCTCCTGCTGGATCTGGTTCTTGGTTAGTTGCTCGGCCTGCGGGGGTATCGGGCTAACAGCACCTATCATACCTCCGGCGATTAGGGCTACTGTGCTGGCGAGTAGAGTTCTCTTTTTCATGGCAACGTGAATTGGGGGTTGGTTAAATTGATTGAAATGCGCGTGTAGTTTTAGTTCCCCGTAGGTGGGGCGCGTTGCGGCTCCGACAATGATCTGTCCATCACCATGCATCAAGGTTCGCGTAATCAGTAATTCCGCTACTGCGTCTGCGATTCGATTAGACAGTCCAATGTGGGCGACGGTGGCCCGTTGTTCCGGCGTCATACAGCTAGGCTTTCGGCGTTATCTCGAATACGGTAATGGCTTCTACCTCCGCGACACACTTAAAGATTTTGGTCTTGACACCCGTTGCTCCGGCTACGTCTTTGGCAATGGTTAGAATGGCCTCGTAGCTGTCGGCGTGGAAGTTGTTACCCTCCTTATCCGATACGACATACTCACCGTTGGCGTGTACGGGTTGCGGGTTGGCATAGACCGGCTCGTCGTCTAACTCACAGCCAGCAACGGTGCAAACCGTAGGGTCTACGCAGTTGGTACAAACCGCATGAACGGGCGTAGTGGCCGGGGTGGGCAATCCGGCTGCTTCACAGAAACAGTTGTCGCAGTCGCCCGAACAAGCGTCTTTAGGCTTAGGGGCTAGCGGTTGTACTACCGTAAGCTGTTTCTGGTCTACACAGCCGTGTTCGTCGCAGTAGTTCATACCACAGTTGCCCGTACAGGGTGGCTTTTGGCCGGTGGTTTTCTGCGTATCGCGGATTATCTGAGCGGGGCCAAGAATCAGGGGCCATTTGCTTTTAAACTCGTGACAGACTTCGCACAGCCGTTCCTTGCAGTTTTTATGCTCACAAAGCATGGTGACTACTTTCTCTTCGTTCATGCGCTCCTTCTCAGTCTGATCGATAACCGGCGCGGAGGCTACGGGTTGCGCTTCCACGACCACCGGCAGGGGCTTAACGGGTTCGGCTTCAGCAACCGGGGCGGGCTTGGCGGCTACGGGTTGCGCGGCTGCCGTTTGCCTTGCTTTTTGGCTGGCGGCTTTTTCCAGCTCCAGCCTTTCGGCTTTGCCAAGTTCTTCCAGTGGGCTGTGCCAGATGATTTGTTTCTTAGCCATATTGGTAGTAGTTAGTTGTGCGGTGGTGGTACTGGTTTGCTGCGCGGCCTCCTTCGCTTCTTTCTCCGCCCGCTTGGTCCAGTTAATGGCCTGTTCGGGGGTTACGTTGTACAGGCTCCGGGCGGCTTTGTAGAGCAGTCCTTTGGCGTCCTCGATGCGCTCGATAAAGCCCATGTCCATCAGGGCATGAATCAGCATTTGGGGTACGGCGTGCTGGGTACAGATGCCGAATACGTCACAGGATTTGAACTCGGTAACCGCCAGGCTACCGACCAGCGCATTGAGGGCCATCAGGTAGTTGTCGCGGGTGGGACGGGCTGCGGTGGATTGCTTCATGTTAGGCGTTGCCGTAGTTACCGGCGATTTGTTTATAAGTGGAGTATTCGAAGTTTACTAGTGCGTACCTAAAACAATCTCCCAAACAAAAGAGCCGACCCCTAGCCATAGCAGCTAAGAGTCGGCTCTTTACAAGTCGATAGAAATTACTTTCTAAACCGTAACCGTTGGGCGCAGGTTTTAGAGCAGCAATCGGGCTTAGCGTATTTGCTTTCGTTGAACACCTTGCCACAAAACTTACAGGTAAAATCAATATGATCGAGCTTATTAACCCGACGATACTTTGCCTTACAGGCGTTGGAACAAAAGCGAGACTGATAAATACCCTCAAAGGGTTTTTGGCATTGTTCACAGTTAATTGATCGCCTTTCGTGATTGAGACCAAATCCGCAGTTGATCGCATTTTGTCGGTGCCATTCAATGCCTTCTGGTGAAGCATGCCATTTTTTTGCTTCTTCTTTTCCCAACTCAAGGGCAGCAATAGACATTTCAAGTTTACCGGGTATTTCTCGCCAATGATCTGACATGTGGTCAGCCTTAAGTTTGCACTCGAAATTGCCAATCGTATTGTTGTCTGGGTTATTATCCACATGGTGAATTTCATACCCGTCAGGAATAGGCCCGACTTCACATTCCCACATATACCGGTGTAGGTACTGTTTAGCCCAGCAACCATTGACCTTAACCTGACCACGGAAGTACTTGCGGTCACTTCTTGATTTGGCAGTTCCGTACCGAATAAACCGGGTGCCGTTATAGGTAACAATTTCTTTTTGCATAGTATTAGGGTATAAACTACCATAAATATACAAAGAATAACGCAATGTGTCCGCATGATTATCTATGGGTTAACATTATGATTTTGAATTATTTGTTTATAAGTTGTATACTCAAAATTACATAATGAGTACCTAAAACAATCTCCCAAATGACCATATCCATTCTTGTCGGCGTGTTTCTTGTCGAGGGTTCCGTCCGACAACCGGCGCATCTTTTTGATGTCGGACGTTGTGATGGGGCACTTGTCGGGGTCGATCCGCATCTTGCCCAGGTAGTGCGAGATCAGGGCGTTCGAGATAAAGCAGCTGGTGTCGGTGCCGGGGTTGAACTTGGGGACGGCATCGTAGTTGGTCATCTTGGCACCGTACTTCATCATGTAACCCCGGATCAGATTCCAGGCCGACTGGTTACCCTTCGTGTAGGCGCTGGCATTGTTGCCCGATGCGTCACCGGTAAACAGCAGGAAGTTCTTGCCGTACTTCATGCACAGTTCTTTGCACAGTGCTTCCAGATCCAGCCCGTCGATGTGGTATTCGTCGAGGAATACCGGAGCCCCGTTCTGCTTCTGCATGATCAGTACTGAGTTGACCACGTTAAAGTCGTGAATCAGGTAGACGGGCAGACCCGGCTTGTATTCGACTTTACCGAAGTATTTGCCTGGGTTGGCAAGCAGCCGGTGGAAATACGGGTTTTCGGGTTTGGGTACGCCCCATTTGCCGAGTGCGTCAATTTCGTGCTGGTCGGGGTCAACCGTCAGCAGCCAGTCGAAGAACTTAAAGGCGTGTGACGGACAGAACGGGTTATCGCCGTAGTTAGCCAGTACCGCATTACAGGGGATGGTCTTCTTATCGAAGAACAGCTCATAAATCCACGACTCAATACTGATCGGGTTGAACGTGAAGTGGAAGCGGGGCGGTATCTCGTACTGGTTCCGGAGCGAACCGAACATACTGATAAAGGCTTGCTGGCTAATCTCACCGTACTTGGTAATCGGCTCCTCGACCCAGATATCGGTCGGGTCGGCAATACTCATGATCTTTTGCGGATTGTCGAAACTACCCGCCAGCAGCATATTCCCCGTAATGGTGTTGATGATCGTGTAATCGGAGTCACGGCAAACGAACTGGTTACTGAGCCAGGGCCGGGCGTTGATGATGTCTTTGAAGAGCTGGTACTGGCTGTTCTTTACGTCGACCTGATTCTGGCGGGCGTAGATACCCCGGAAGTAGTCTTTTCCGGCGCAGCGCCCGAGCAGTTCACGCGCCTTGGTGGCTGACTTGGCCGAAAAGCGGCTGCCGTACCAGATTTGGACCGGGTTATGATTAAACAGGTGCGGAATGAATACGTCGGGCACCACAAAGCAATAGTCCGGCACGGGCCGTCCTTTGAATCGTGATGCGGGTAAGTAGTCAATACGCATGGTTACTCCTCGGGGTTGTCGTTTACTTCTTCGTAGTCGATGGATTCCGCCTGTGCCTGAGTCTGCCGCTGCCATTCCTCGTAGCGGTCCAGTTCTTCGACCGTCCAGCCTTTCAGATCAGCACCCCCACCACTGCGACTGCCCGCTACGACAATCGGATGCGGCACCCGGCCCTCGGTTCGGTTGAGCACTTCGCGAATGGCTTTTATGTCGCCGTTCATGGCCATCTGAAGGAGCCGGGCCGCGACCGCCTGGTTAATGGTCTGTTGCCCGGTACTGATGGAGGCCGATGACCGCGACTTTTCCACCGCACCGTCTTTGCCTGGCTTGGTGATGGTGATCGAAAACTCAATCTCGGTAGCGTCACCAAACTCCCGTAGAAACTGCGTAATCGGGCCTTTAGGCCTGCCAGTGGGGTTTCTGCTTTCTCCCGGCTTGATGGGCTTTAGGTTGGCGAGTGAGTTTTCTCCGCTGGGCATAAGACTTCATTATTTTTTCATTATTACGTGGCCCTTTTCCTGCCCCCCCTGGTGGATCTATGCCGGCCGGGGTTGGATTACACTTACTGCGTCTTTTTGTGGCGCTGGTGCAGAATCTTGGGGGCTGTGTTCTTCCAGCGTACTTCGTGGTGAATCCGGCTGTGCGACGAGTTCATCATCGCTATCTTCACGCTGGAGGGGGAATACATCACGGTATAGAATGACTTTACGTAGGTGCCGAACTTCTGGTAGAGTTCGGTAATGCCGCCAGGATTAGATTGCGTTTCTTTCTGGTTGATTATTACGTTGGTGAGCGTGAAGAACAGACACCCCTGCTGGGATAGCGTCGTGTAGGTGTTTACGTCCTCGTTGAAGACCCCCCGAAACAGATACGGCCGGTCAACGTCACAAATGAAGGTGTTCATGCATTTGCGTTTGAGCGTCACTTTCTTGCCGAAGGTGCCATTGCCGCCCCCCATGAAGTCGCCCCCCTGCGCAAAGGCAATACTGTGGGCGTTGATCGAGACGTAGAACGTAAGCATGGCGTCGAGTACGGCATCCAGGTTCTTAATGTTGGAGTTACAGTATTGCTGCTTATCGTTAAAGCGGTACTGAAAATTAACGTAGTCGTCGTCCAGCATCATGAAGTACTGCAGGCCGAGGTCTTTGGCAATGGTAAAGGCCGCATTACGGGCGTAGGTGATCGATCGTCGGTCCTGATGGTCGTGGTAGCCCTCGTCGGTATATTCGGCAACGGCCAGCTTGTCGAACATCACGACCTGATCGCCAAAGTTGCGGTAATAGTCCTCTGCCTGGGCATCTTCGTTGTCGATGACGATAACAATCCGGCCCGTGTAGCCGCTTTTCTGCAGGGTAGCAATCGTAGCGACGTTATTAGCCCGTCCGTGGGTTAGGATCAGAACGGCAAAGTTTTCCTTAGTTGGCTGGGGTCGCATCGGCGGTATCTTCGTCTATGTCGGATGGATGATCGAATGCGTACTGCTCACTGAGGCTTTTGCTCATTTTGACAAAGCCGTATTCGATGGCCTGGTCCATGTCGATTACCACCAGGGCGGAGCGTTCCATCAGGTGCTGAATACTGGCCGGGGCGTGGGCATAGTAGTCGGCTATTTTCTCGTAGTTGAAGACGCGGTGCCGGTGAGCCGCGGCAATCAGGAAGGCTTTGATTTCGTCGGGAATCTCTTCGGCGTTGATTTCGTCGATGAGGTCAACGGTCTTGGTCTGGTCGGCCAGTTCGGAGAGTAACGGGGCTTTTTCGGACGGGTTGTAGATCGGGGGTTCGATTTTTCGGGAGTAGTTGTTTTCGCCCGATGATCCGGCCCCGGCTCCCCCGGCTCCTTCTCCTTCTTCTTCAATGGGTACAAAACCCCAGTCGTTGAGGTGTACCCCGAAATCGACCGCTATCTGGTCGATTACCTCGACGTCAAAGTTCAGGTTAACCTCACTGACTTTGTTATCGGCCAAAGCCAGTTCACGGCCTTCCTTCGAGTCGATATCCAAATCGGTCCGCTTCACGACAATCAGCTTGGTGCCGTCCGACTCTACGATGATCGTATCGGTAATGCCCGCATCCTCGGCGGTACCTGCGGTTTTGTTGCCGGCAATAATGTTGTTGTTCTTGTCGACCAGGATGCTGCGGCCCGCCCCCAGTTCGGAGAGTGATTTGCGAAGCAGCTTGCCGCCTTCCTCGGTACCTGTATTGGCGTTTCTACTATCCAAACGCAGGTCTTTTATCTTACCGGACTTAACGGCCATAAAGGGAGAGGATTTATAATAATGATTAACAAATATATAACAAACATTAAATCATTCAACAGCAAAAAGCCCGACTATTGATTTATAGTCGGGCTTGGGCATTTGTTAGCCTTTACTGTGGGCGTTAAAACACCGGGATTCCGTGCGGGTAGATTTGGTGGGTGAACGTTCGCCAGTCAATTTGTGTCTGCTGCTGCTTACCGGCCCATTCAGCCATATTGTCAACGTGCTGTGCGCACTGGCCGACTACTCCGTTGCCAATCGTGAGAATAAAAATCATTACCTTTTTGTCGACCGTTAGGCCGTGGGCCTCAAATCGCTTTTCTATGGCCTTCAGTACCCAGCCCCCGGCGGTAGCGGCAATCTCCTTAAATAGCCCGTCTACGCTGGCCGCTTGCTCCAGACAGATAAATATCGAGACCTCCCCTCGTGTCATTTCCCTTGTTGTGGCATCCATGCTGTTTTTGGTGTTTTTACGGTTGTAGTATGCCTAGTTTAATTAAATCGTCCCGGCTTACTTTCTGCCGGGCCTGTTGCATTAGTGCCCGGTCTTTTAGCTCCTGGAAGCGGTCGGTTGAAAAGTGCTGTGCGAAAAACTCCCTACCTGTTTTCACCAGTTTAACGTGATAGATTTCGTCGCAGGTTGGGCAGTAGTAGCAGTCCTCGAATAACAGGCTTTCCGGCAGAAAAATGTGTTGGTGGCCTTGCGGGCAGTGTTTAAGTGGTTTTATCGTCATTGGCTTTTTCTTCGATTAATTGAGCCTTGTCAAAGTCTACCCTCCGGCTGCCGTGGCTACTGTGCGTGGTGGGTATCCAGTAGCCGTACTTACCTACTGTTTCTATCCTGCCTCTGACCCGGCGACCATCGAGGTCGGCTTCGATCAAGTCACCTACCTCAAATTGATTCATCATCTGCTGCTGCTTTGTCGATTGCCTTCTGTAGCTCCTTCATTTCGGGACTCTCGGCAAACTCTTTGCTACAGGTCATGTGGTACGGCGTTCCGTTCTCAGTGATGCCCGTATGTGAGCCAGCCCACTCTTTGGCGTAGGGGTGTTCGACTTCCTCTTTCACATGGTACCCCAACTCTTCAACTTCCTCAAAGAAGCTATACACCGTTTCTGCGTCGGGGCTATGTGCTAAAAAGAAGCTCCACAATAGCTCAAACGTCGGCAACGTGCCCACTTCGTGGCGGTCACCAATGAATGTGCCCATTAACGTATCCAAATCCTCTTGACTCATTTTCTCAACCGGTAACGCTGGCTGATCAGTTGGCAAGGGCATTGGGGTTGGTCTAGCAACCTCCTGCTGAGGAACAAGTATTGATTCGGTAAACAACTCCTCAATTTTCCGGCAATCATTGTGATCGTCCGAACTGCCGTAAAGTACCTCTCCAATCAGTCTGGAGTACTTGGCCGATGAGGTTGTACAGAATACATTCTCCGGCTTTTCGTAATCCCACATTTCGAAGATCACAAAATCGCGCTGGCCGTCGGGTCGGGCAATCCAGCCATAGACAACGTAGAAACCGTCGTCGGTTACGGTGTAGCGGTCCCAGACAACCGGGATAGCATTACTAAGTTTGGTAGTTATTTCGATGATTACGCTCATAGCTATTTGAATCCAAAGTGTTTTTTCGCCTTCTCGTAGGCTTCCTGAAGTTCCTGAAATTTGATAGTACTGCCCCCCGGTTTGTCGGGGTGATATTGTTTTGCCAGTCGCCGATAGTTCGTCTGAACCTGCGAGTAGGTTACCACCTTACCCACAATTTGCAACACATTGCGCCAGTCACCTTCTGGCCATTTGTGGGGCGGTGGTGGCTGCTTTTCCTGTTTTGGCGGTGGTTTCTGTTCGACCGGTGGTGGCTTACAACTGAATAGTTCCCCAATCGTCGCATACATGGGGATGGCTAACCTGTTTGTAAATCCACGAATCTCCGCAACAGACAGTCCGATCGCACGAATGTTCCCCGCAATTGAATCGTATAGGTCGCAACTAATGCACAGCCATTCGCTGGTTAGGGTCCACTTAAACCAGACAGCGACACCCATATCCCCCAGCTTCGGTTGTCTCGCAGACGGTAGCCCATCCTTGCGAAGTGCCGCATTTGAGCTTATCACAATGATTTTAGCGCCGAGAGCGTCCATCTGTTTGAGCAGGTGGTCGCGGGCACTGGCCAGACTTACGGCGGTCTTTGTCGACTCCGGGGTTGCGCGACGACGCCGACCGGCGGGCCAGGTGAGGGGATACGGTGGCAACATGGTTATTTATTGGTTTTGGCTTCCTGTTTGTCTCTTTGTAGCTGCTCTACCTGTAGCTGGTCCTCCAGCTTGTCGAACGGATCAACCATGCCCCCGTA
Source organism: Spirosoma sp. (assembly GCF_026391055.1). GTDB lineage: Bacteria > Bacteroidota > Bacteroidia > Cytophagales > Spirosomataceae > Spirosoma. The sequence continues at coordinate 323,814 of NZ_JAPLET010000026.1, forward strand.
GCTCCGTAGCCCTTCCAGTGTTTTACCCCGGCTGAGCCATTCGCCGTGAATTTCTCGTAGCTGGCTGGCAAAGCACGTTTCTGAACCGAAGGGGTAGCCCGACAGGTTTAACACCCGCTTGATAAATGCCCGGTCGGTGGTGCCGAACATAATGGCCACAATGTAGCGCACGTCACTGATGCCGTGGACGGCTTCGTAGATATCAAACTTTTCGATTTTCATGCCTTGATTCGTTTTAAACACTTTTCTTTCTTATCCGCTTTCAGGCCCAGCGCGGCCCAAACTTCCGGCGTGTTAGGTATCATTTCCCTATCCTGCCCCTCGCGCTGTACCAGCGTAAACAGCGTATCAGCCAACAGCTTTGAGATAGGCATACTGCGCTCCGAGTCGTGATAGCCGGGGGTTAATTCTTCGTACAGACCAGCGTACTGTTTGCTGAGTACATAGCCCGCGTTATCAGGGCCCCACAGCAGTATGTGGCTATCCTTGGACGTGGTGTGATACAGCGAAAGAACGTAGTACTGCGTCAGTTCCTCGACATTGGCTGATGCCAGTGCCAGGGCTTCCGTGCTGAACAGCTTGTTTTCGTAAAAGCCGGGGGAGGGTATGCCGGGCACGTAGAGCCAGTAAGACAGTCCCTTTTCGTCGTAGCTCATGCGCTTGATTGTGCCGCTGTGCGCCACTCCCCGCCAGTCCAGAAACCAGACGGTTTGGTTTAGTTCGTAGTTGGTGTTGATTGTCATAGCTGCTCCTCGTCGTCCCGTTTAATTCCCAGTTCGTTGGTCAGGCTGTCTACTGAATTGGTAGCTGCCTCGACCTGCAGGAATGCCTTCCGGAGTACCCAGCAGATGGTTGCGTCGCTGGTTAAGTTGCTGTGCAAATTGGCGTCAAAGCCTCCTTTGATGTTTGCTTCCTGCGTGATGAGGATAAAGTTTTTAGCGCGTAGCAGGGGCAGAATGTACTTGGCCCGGTGGTAGATACTGTACAGGATTTTCATTACACTTTGAGGGGTTGCGACCGGAAATCGGCCAGATTAAGAAAAAAGCCCCGGCTGTCGGTCATGCCGTTGCGGAACAGGTTCCACAGCAAACTCATGCCCATCGTAGCCAGCGTGCCGTTCATGTACAGATCCTGCTTGGTGAGGGCTTCGGCCAGCGAACAGGACGGCGTATCATCGCCCGTTTCCGACTGCGCCAGTACCTCGGCGTATTCGTCCGTGACGAAGGGCAGCAGGCCCACCGGCGTAAACTTCTCGGATTTGGGCTGCGGGTGCTCACCCACGGTCGACAGGATGCACTGGCCGGTGTAGCGGCTGTTGCCGAAATCCATCCAGTAGTACTTATGCTCGGGGCCGTCCTGTTTGTTCTGCGGCTTGTTGAGGATGGCGGCAATCTCGATGCGGGCGGCTACCGAGTCCACGCAGGTAATGGTCAGGTTGGCCAGCCCCGTCCGACGACGGGCTTTGAGTCCCTCGATGCTGTAGCGGCAGGTAAAGGCTTTCCAGCAGGTGCCGTAAAAGCGGTTGATCCGGTTGACAAGGGCCACTGACTTGCTTAGGTGCAGTTCCGATTCGGCAAACAACTGGCGGCCAAGATTAGCCTGCGTTACTACGTCATCGTCGTAGACATTGACCTGCAAGCCGGGGTGTCCCAGATTAAACAGGGCGGTGTCGAGTTGGGCAAGGGCCGTTATGACCTTACTGCCCGTCCCTCCTGCCCCGATCAGGTTTACGGTAATGGGATTGGTCGGTTGGAGCAGATAAGGTGCTGTGTAGTGTTTACGGCTCATTGTAGCAGTTGGGCAAGGGTGGTTTTGGTTTCGAGTAAGGCACTGACGGGAAAAGGCCGGGGCGTGGCGACCTGCTCCTTCCAAAGCTGGACGATATTCGTCTTGGTGAGAATGGCGCTGGCGTGGGTGAAGTAGCTGTTAAAAAAGTAGTGTTCCCACTGGTCCATGAACTGGGTGAGCGAAACGTCACCGGCGAAATCCTTCTGGACGTTGCCCATGCAGACGTGCCCGTCACTGCTGGTATTGAAAAAGGGGGCGTAGTACAACTGACTTTTGGCCGTGGGTCGTTTGTTGGATTTGAGGGCAAAGAGCCGCAGTGATTTTCGGGTGGCAATCCACAGCAGGGCCGGTACCTGGCCTTTGCCGTTGTCGATTTCGAGCGATTTACTGAAGAACAGCGGCTGCTCTTTGGCGGGGGTGTACCAGACGACGGTATCGCTCTTGTCGGTGTTAAAGTACAGGACGTTTTCGGGGAACAGGCCCGCGCAGTGGAACGGTGCCTTCGGCGGCTGCTTGCCTTTTTTGGCCGTCTTTTTCGGCGGCTGGTAGAGCGTTTCCGACAGGGCTTTCGCTTCCTCGTGGCTGAGCGGGTGGGCGTTGATGGGCTTGCCGGTCTGGGGGTCAATGTCGTGCGATTCGACGTAGTAGGACTGCTTATCGGGGTCATTGAGCCGCATGAGGACCAGCGCCTGAACGGGGCTGTAGGTCTTACTGAACAGGTGCGTTATATTCTGCATCGAGCTTGTAGAGGTAAGTCGTAAAGGTGTGTATCAGTTTCATCACGCGCCGGTGAAAGCTAAAGTCATGGGCGCTGCCGGGCTGGCCCGTTTGCGGGGTATCGAAGAACTGAAACGTCGTCGGGTAGCGGGGTTCGGCTTCACCAAAGTCGGAATCAATGGCGTGGCTGATTGCTTCGTAGGAGTCGTCCGAATCGATCCAGTAGAAGGACATCGTTTGCGACAAATCGAAGTCGGGGCCATACTGCTCCTCGGGGTTTTTCAGGCTGATGTCGCAGTGCTCCATTATCGACCGGTGGGGGAACTCACGGTAAAGCTCAAGGCCCGTTTGGGCTATCCGTTTCAGGGTTTCGTCGAGCGCGGTTTTGACCTTGAACTGTTCCAGCCGGTCGGCAAATTGCAGCAGTACGTAGGCGTGGTTGAAATGCTCCAGACAGGCCTGCCCCTTTTTCTGGATGTCAGCCATATACTGCTCCATGTGCCGGTAGTGGGCTTTTGTTTCCTCATCCTCATCCTCCCACTCTACACCTTCGGTAACCATGTGGTACTGGTAGCCGATATAGCCATTTTCGGTAAAAAACGGGATTTCGACAATGTGATTCAGGTAGCAGTACAAGCAGTCGAGCAGCGCCAGCCGGTCGCGCCGGTCGTGGTCTTTTAGCTGGTGGTAGTAGGGCCGAACGGGAATGTAGAACAGTTCGGTATCCATGCCCATCTCAGCAGCGGTGGCCAGGGTTGCCGCGTGTTGCTCATCCTGGCAGATCAGCAGGTGTAAACTCTCGTCCTGTTTTTCCAGACGTTGCTGAGCCCACGCGAAGGCCTGGGCAATGTTGCCCGGATAGGCGTCTACCACCTTGGCGCGGTAAGCAGGCCAGCCGTAAAACTGGCACAGGTTAGAGAGGGCGTAAAAAAACTCATCCTCGATGGCTTCCCGGTTCTTGAGCTCGTTCGACTCCATCATGTAGACCGAATCGAAGGAGTGGTTCAGAAGGGCATCGGCAACTGGCTCAGGGGTACGCTCCGGCGCGGGTTGCCGGGTACGTCTGCCGCGTCGGCTAGCCGGTTCATGTGGTTGAGGAAGCTGCCTAGTTTGCTGTGCAGGTTGCATACGGAGTAATCGGGTTTTTGAACGGATCGCATGGGGCGGGCGACTGAATCGGTGTCAGCCGCCCGTTGTAGTTTTTGCTCGTGCATACTAGCCTTTAGTACCCATGACGGATTCGAACTTGTACTCGATGCGGTCCCCGTCGATGATCGAGGGGCCGTTGATTTTGCTTGACACCAATTCGGGATAGGTGTTGGCGTAAAAATTCTGGATGGCCTCGGGACTCATGTTAGGGTCGATATCCACCAGGGGAATCGTCGTGCCTTTGTGGCTGAAATTGAAAACGCGGGGCATGGTAGTAACCAGTAGGGATGCCATAGGATGTATTGGGGGTTGGGATAATAAAGTGATTTAACGTAGCTGCTGTAGTGGGTAAATTAGTCGTCGTTGGTGTCGTCAACGTTGCTGTCCTCGTCGTCCTGATCTTCCGTGGAATAATCATCGTCCTGGGCCTGATCAACCTCCGAGTCTACTACATCAATGTCGGATTTTACGGCCGGAGCAATGTCTTCCGTCTTTGGTGATACGTTCGCCGGGGTAATAAAGCCGTAGGCGCGCAGGTCGTTCAACTGCTTGCGTTTGAGACTTACGGCGGGTATGTGATTGGGGAATTCGGCAGGCGTGGGCAACTTCTTGATGGCCTCGTTGTACTTCTTGTCCGCTACCAGCTTGTCGATGTCAGTCATCAGGTTATCGAATTTCTGCTGGGCAATCTGCTCTGGTGATAGTGCCGGGGCTGGTTTGGCAATTTCTTTAGCCGGAGTAGCGGATTTAGTGGCAGCAGCTTTGGCCGCGGCTGAAATTTTCTTGGCGTCCTCGACGGATTTTAGGTGGGCTTCCATGCCGATCAGCAGGCCAGAGTGTTCTTTCAGGGGCGTTGAGAGGGCCGCAAAAAAGCCTTCGTCAATCGTGGCCGGTAAGTCGGTAAAGGCAATGGGGGCAATCTGTTTGGCGGCTGGGTCACCACACTTTTCGTTACGGAGCATAACACTGACAGACAGTTTTTCGCCATTGGGGCGAATAACGATGTGGAGGTCTCCGGTGAGGTTGAGGTCGGCAATGCCTTGGAAAAATTGCATGGTATTTGATTTAAGTAATTGAACAAGTAAGAAAGTAGGCGTACTAAATACGGGAATCAGAATAGGGAAAGCTGAACGGGTTTAGTTGTCTTTTCGGCGGGCGTAGCTACTGGCCAGGGTAGCGGCTTGGGCGCCACCTGTGGCTTGACGATCCGCACCGGTACGGTAGCGGGTTCAACCCGTTCCGGTTGCAGGTGCTCATACCCGGCTGCCAGTGCGTGATTATGTCGTTCCCTGGATTCCGTACCCAGCGAGTCAGCCCGAACCGCGTCCCCGTCGATGCTGACCATCCAGCGAAGCGAACGGTTATGGGCCTGATGCGGGCAGGGGCACAGATAGGCGAGTTGCAGACTGTGGTAAGCCTTGCCGTTCGAGTAGAGCGATAGCCGGGCGTTGCCGGTTTGTCCGGGGGCCTGGCAGGGGTGCGCGGTTTGTAGCCAACCCAGATCCAGTCCGAGCACCGACCCCTGCGTGATAAACGTTTGAACAAGGGGTGTGGCGGTAATCGTGCCCAGTTCAGGGGCGGTGACGGTTAGCGTAGACTCTTCGTTGAATTCGGTGCCGTTAAGCTGAAAGTTTCGCATCTGGAATGGGCTTTATTCGCTCTTTAATTAATTCATCAAGTCGCTTATTAGCTTCATCCAACTTTCCAGATGAGACTATAGATGATCTTACTTTTTCGGCCTGTTGCTCCGCCATAATTGTATAACACTTAATCGGTTCATCGTTTTGATCAATAAGGTTATCGGCAACAGTTTTCCATGATTTATCACAAATGCCAACCTCAATTCCATAGGCTATTTTTACGCCTATAGCCTGACCGTAGGTTACAGGCGATTTAATTTTCTGACTCATTTGCTTAGTGTGTAATAAATGCCAACGTAGTACCGCCAGCCGACACTGATTTCGCCCTGGCTTAACTTCTTGCCCATTGTGAACCCGGTGTGACGCTGTGGCATATACGCCGTGTCGGCCGACAAGCTCATGTTGTCGAGGGCATCGTGATAGGCTTCATAGGCACTATCGCCTACACCTACGACTACCTCATCAAAGCCCGAATCAATGGCGGACAGCCCTTTAAAGTAGTCGGGCAGGTCTTTGCCGCAGTCAACGGCTTTGTAGCCCGTAATGGCCTTTAATTGAAGCAGACGGGCGGCTTGTTCTTTCTGTGCTTGGGTTGCCATGGTAGTTGGTCAGGCGGTTTATTTTAACTGGAGTTGCTGATTTTCGCGCCAGAGCTTGTCGGCGTCCGGTATGTCAATATCAAAATCGCGCTTAGCCATTCGGCGGCACTTCTCGACGTACTCCCCGAACTGAGCCGTATTAAGCCGCGAGGTAGACATGGGCATTTTATCGTATTCGCCTGTTTCGGGATTCCAAACCAGTTTACTATTAAAGCGCAGTTTCAGTAGTTCGTGGGTTTCTTCGTCGTCGAGGTCTTCCCCGTAGGCTTCATTAATGGCATCCCGGATGATGGTTACCACGACGGCATGGTAGTAGCCGTTCTGCTTTCCGGTCCGTTTCTCCCCGATTATCTCGACGGTCAGCGAACAAATGCCGTTCTTGACGTTAAGCAGCGCATTAAGAAACTGGTCCCGCTTAATGACCGACAGCTTGCCGTTCAGCATGTTGCCGAACGTAGTGACTTTGCGGAGTCGTCGGATGGTGTCGGGCTTGGGGGCGTTGCTCATGAAAGTAAATTCATCCCCCCCGGTATCATCAGCCGGGGGTGTATAGATTTATAGATTGCGGATTGACTTTTTCAGGTCGTGAATGGCCTGTTTAAGCTCGGCTGACTTGATGGTGTAAAAGTCCTTCGGGGTCATTAGTACCCATTCGATTGGCCCGTGGCCATTGGAAGCGCAGAAGTTGGCGGACAGATCATTGGCCGCAGCTTCTGAAAACTGAGTAGGAAACACCTGACCGATTTCAACCTGAGCCAGGTTGTCAGAGTCAGCCATTACGGTGTAGACTGCATCTTCACTGGCAACGATCCACGGCGTGGCGGACAAAATCGGGTAGCCTTTCGGGTCCAGCTTTTTCTTCACTTCGACCCGGCGACTTTCCAACGTTTTTACCAGGGCTTCTAACTGCGATTTCATTGTGGTAGCTGATTTAAGTAGTGAATTATTGTGATGTAAATATAATAAATATTATTGAAATATATAATGATTATTAATAGTTTATGAAAAATAAATGCCTGACAGTCAGTGTCAGGCATTTATGCAATTAACTCTTTGACCACCGGGCAACGTTTTCCCCAAATGCTACCCGACGCATAATGTCGGCCTGCCTATTAGCCCAATCCCAGTCAATATCATTATCGTTTAAGGCTAGCCATATGACTTTTCCCGGTGTACACTCGAATGAGAAGCCCCCGGCTTTGGCGCAAAAAAAATGCCCGGGCTTTTCTTTAGATAAACCGTGATAATGCCGACTGTCTGAAAATAACGTGTTTTTTGCATCATCGACTAATTCGGCCAGTTGATACGTGTGGACTGAGTTTTCTAAAGTTAGCGTAAGGTTAACTACATTCATTGCCTTATCTGTATTAGGTTATTATCAGAATAGCCTGATACCCGAAGGTGCGATTGAGTGGCAATCTAAACAGGGACTCCCCGCAAAAGTTGAGGGAGTAAATTAGCTTCCGTAGTAATGAACTCGCTCCTGTACGCTGGAATCGTTAACCGTAAAAGGCTCCCAGAAATCACCATTACGCCACTCAGTATATTGGCGTCCTAAGCTGTCTGTCTTAATAGCAATGGATCCGTCACCCCCAAAGCGGGCATCTTCGGAGTGGGAAACCCAGTCGTTCATATCCACATGTTGATTGACATACACCCCTGCAAAGTTGCTATTTTCAGACAGGTCGTTACCGTCGATCATAATGACATATTCCAGGCTAGTAACGTGTGGGAGATTATCAGGATATACCCGGATTATGGTATCGTCATTCAAATTAATCAGGGCTTCGTAGGCGGCTTGGTTTAACATGGTTGTTCTGGTTTAGTGGTTTTTAGTGATGAGTAATCAGACCAAATCTTGCTGACTCAGCCACGGCTTAAGTTGCAGCACGTTTTCCTCCCGGCGATTACCGGGCGTGATCTTACCCCCATCGGGCAGATCGTAGTCCCTGGCCACTTCCAGTTCGGCAATGGCTTTTACGGCTGTGTACTCTACATACACCTGAATGTCGCGGATAATGTAGACGACCTCTACGGGGTTGGGATTTACAGCCAGCACGACGGACTGGCCGATAAAGTAGTTTGTTTTCATGGCTGCTTAGTCTTTAAAGGGTTGGTTGGCATTGGCCATGTGCCAGTTATCGGTCCAGGCGGTCATCAGCGCACAGCGTTGGGCATGGTCAAAACCGTTGGTGTACACCAGCTTTTCGAGTTCCTTATCCACGCAGGGCGCGCAAACCAGTCCGGCGTGAAACGCTTTCGTACCCATAACGGCCGCAGTAAAGAAAGCGGTCGTGTAGTCGATTACAGGGATGGTCGTACTGATTTTTTCCATATATCGCGGACGGGCTTTTTTGGGTTGGTGAGTGAGTACTGGCGCTGAATGCGCTTGTCAGTACGGGGTAGACGGTTGGTAGGGCTTAAGTCCTGTACGGACACAAACTGGCTGGGGCGGCCTGGGTTGAGCAGAAACAGGCCCACGTAGTCAGCAATGAAATCGGTCTGGTTAATATGGAACCGGCCTGCCGCCGTGGGTGCCGTAGCGCCGTTATAAAGGGGCAGTTTCTCACAGTAGATAATTCTACCGTCCAGCAGGATTGTCAGCAGACGGCCTACCTTATACGCTTTCAGGGGTAGCTTATTCATCGGATTGGTTGCCAAAGTCTGATTTTTGGTCGAGGAGAAACGTAACAGAATCCGCTTGGATCAACCTTGACTCTATCCGCAAAAAATTGCAATCTGAGTCGGCTATTTCGTCGCCAATACCGGGAAAAAAGCCAAACGCGGTATGGTATGCCTTAATGGTTTGGTAGTACTCCTCGTACGAATTCATCCAGAGTTGCAGAAACTCGTCTGTGTCGTCCTCGGCATTAACGCGGGTTAAGATTGTTTCTGCGTAGGGTATCGTCAATCCGAAAACGACCCTGAACCCGTTTAACGTCCATTCTTCGGCACCGTAGTAATCGGTCAGGTGATTCATAAACTTAGCAGCGATTGGAGTAGCATTTAACGTACTGTAGATTGGCGGGCAGGTCCAGCTTGAGTGCCCGCTTGGCGGTGGTGTCCAGCCAGTAGGGATAGGTCAAATTGGCGTAAAAGGGCGTATTGGTGCGGAGCAGGTAATCCTTGGCGGCTGTCTGCTGGGCTTCGCTGGCAAAGACAAAGACGGTTCGTTTCATGCTTCCTGATTGACTAGCTGATTGATTTGGCGAAGGATAGATAAGGGCTGGCTGGCTATTGATCGGCTTAACGTCATACGAAGCTCTTTGGCCTCCTGCTCGTTAGCATAAGCCTGTTCGTTGAGATAAGCTCGGTACTGAGGAGAATAGTTACCTCCGTCATGTTCGCCACTTTCCCGTTCAAATCGATCTATCTTATTACCGTAAATATTGACCGATACCCATTTTGGCCCCGCCTGTACAACCAGGCATGCTTTGCTTTCTGGTTTTCGGTTTCCATGATTAATTGATACAATAAAAACAGTGTCGCCTTTTTTGGTGTGTTGTAATTTCATGCTGGTAGCTGATTTAATGAGTTGATTAATTATACTTGATTTTGATTGTCTAGCATCACTTCACTAACCGACCACTTCCGCAACTTGTCGATCGTACAGCCCTGCACTGTGACGGGCCAACCGGTTTCCCGGCGAATCTGACTGATGCGCTGCTCCGTTAAATTAATTGGGTTCTGCTTGTGGGCGAGCAAAGCCCGCATAGAGCCGTAGAGCCACTTCTTGCCTGTTTCCGCTTCGGTAACTAAGTAATCATTGATTTCGCCTTTACTGTTAGCCATTGGGGTAATTGGGGGTTATAATGCGCCGTTGTCGGCGAATGAATAGTAGCTGCCTACGGTAATAATCACGTGGTCCAGCAGGGAAATACCAAGCGTCTTACCCGCATCCTTTAGGCGACGGGTAATATCGCGGTCCGCTTCGGACGGGGTGAGGTTGCCGCTGGGGTGGTTGTGGGCTACGATGATCGAACTGGCGCAGCAGTTCAGGGCTACCGTGAACACAACCTTAGGATCACAGGGCGTACCCGAAATGCCGCCTGAACTGACTTTATAGTAGCCACACACCTCGTTTTGGCTGTTCAGGCAGATCATTACCATTTCTTCCCGCCACTCGATTTCGTCGGCGTTGAAGCACATACGGGCAAAGGTTGCCACGTCGCTTGATGTGCGGACGGTGTACAGCTTGAGGTCAGCCTTAGACTTTTTGTACTTGACCGAGATGCTGATTTCGGGTATTTCGTAGGCTGAATTAGGCATTTTCATGGGGGTAGCTGATTTAAGCAGGGTGAATGATTAGGCTTTGCGGACGGACTGAATGACTTTGTTGACTTCGAACAGTTCGCCCTCACTGATGAACTTATTGGCGATTTTGATTTCGGTCAGGCCGAACTTGCGGACCAGAAACTTGATGTCGTACTCGGCATCGTCGGCCTTGGTGAAATGCCCGTTCTGGCAGTGCTGAACGAAGGAGAAGGCTTTCAGTTCCAGCAGGGCCTGCGGGCTGGCCAGAGGGCCGATGTTGTTTTTTTCCATCTTCCAGATAGCCGCGAAGAACTTCAGCCCATTGGCGTTGCAGTAGTCTACGTTCTTGGCCTTGTCATGGGAGAACGCCAGCTTGCTGGTCTTGTCGTTAATCAGGTAGTCGGTATCGATTGTCGTCCGGCTCGATCCTAATGCAACTAAAGCCTGTCCGCCGATCATTAACTGTTTTTCCATTGTGGTAGCTGATTTAAGTACTGAACTATGATGTAAATATAGTACTTTATTTTAAGTTTACTATTCATAGTGAAAATAAATGTAAAAAATAAATGCCCAACGGAAGCCATTGGGCATTTGATACAATCGATTTCCCCTGTAATCCAACTTAGGTCAGTAGCTCTTTTTCCTGTTCTGTTTTTAAGTCGTCCATTGAAAAGATGATGCCCACACAGTACGGCTCCTTGTCCTCAAAAATCACAAAATAGGCATGCGGTATGTTGGCTCCGAGCACCCATGATGATTGTGCGCCAGGCGGGCACCAGTGGCTTTGTATCTCTTTGTAGGGGTAATTCATCCCGGTATAAATCTGCATGTCTTCATCGTCCAGAAACTCCCCTTTTCGGTTCAGGTAGATTGAGCCTGGGCCTGATCGTTCGTCATGAATGGCGCCCCTGAATTCAATCAGATCGTCGGACGCCCCAAAGACCACAACCAGCCCCGCGTCTTTGGCGGCTTCTTCTTCCTGCTTCGTTATCTCATTTCCGTACTCCCGGCCCGTCAGGCGAAGGGCTAAATCAAATAGTGTCATTTGGGTAGTGATTAGTGGTTAAGGTCATTAAAGGTGTCGTAATGCCCCTGTCAGCGCGACAGGGGCATGGAATGGCCTAGTCAATTGGGTTAATGCCGAATACTTCCATTTCCGGCATACAGCCTACAGTCGACACGAATACGATGCCGTGGTTGTTGGCTACCTCTTTGAGCCCGTACTCCCGCAGCTTCCAGGCCGATGTGAGCGTAAACGTGGGCTGACCGTTGAAGGTGGCCGCTTGCCGGTAGACAGGTAAATCAAAGCAGTCGGGGTGCTTCATTTCCTGACTCTGCCCTTCGAACTGACAGGCATCAGCCCAGTAAACGTGCATAGGCGGCTGGCCTGCTACCATGCGGACGAACACCATGCCCGTTTCGGCGACACGCTGGTATTCCTGCTCACTGAGTTGCCAGGCACTGACGTACTCCTGTGTCTTGTGCTTACCCAGCGTGGTTTCCTTTGCCCAGACGGGGTAGCGTTCCCCGGCCGCATTTTCAGCCGTGGCATTCTGTTCGATAAATTCGGCGTGGGTTGCCATTAGCTGATCGGGTTGGCAAGGGTGATCAATACGTCCCGGTGGCAGGGGCCGTCGAGACTACAGTAACAGGCCAGATTTTTGTCTTTGAGGTCGAAAATACGGTCCCTCATGTATTTGAAGCGGTCCCGGACTTCGGGCATGACCTCGTGGGAATTCAGGTTGTTCATCATATCGCGGAACTTCTGTACCACGTTGATACGGGCCTGTTTTTCGATTTCAGCGACCGAGTAGAACCCGGCCTTTTTCCCGGCCTGGGTGAGGTTTTCTATTTCCTCCTCGACGGTGAACGGATTCGACCACTTGCCGGGGCGGGTCACGCAGACGGTATTTTCGGGCAGCCTGAAGCCCCTGGTTCGTTTGCGCTGTATTCGCAGGGGTAAGGTTTCCGCAGCGGGTGCGGGGAGTAGGCTCTTTTGGGTCAGCACAGCATCTATGGCCGTATCGTCGGCGGGTAGTTCGACCGATCCCGTCCGAATCAGTGTAATCAGTTTGTTGAACGTCTCGACCTGGGACGGTTCCATGCGGCAGACCAGCATCATAGATTCCTCGACGATCCGGACCAGCTTGTAGTGCGTCAGTTCAACGTCTAGGTTTCCCTTGTAGAACCGTTCTATGTGAACGTCCAGCCGTTTGGTAAGCTGGTTGGTGAGCATCTTGATTTCCTGGCTGTAGGCTTCGGTTTCCTTAACGTCGTCGCAGACGCCAAGCATAATGGTGTTACAGGCGTGAGCCATCAGAACGGCAATGTGTAGCTTTTCGGTAGGTAGCTGACGGGGGCCAAGGGCTTTGACCGGGTCAATGGTTTGCATCATTGGTTGGTGGGCTGGTTAAGTGGGGGTATCTCGTAATTCCAAAAGCCCTGTTTGCCTTTGGCCGGGATGGGCGTTTCAAAAAGGACGGGGTTTTTCGTCTGCCAGGCAAAGCGGTTTTCTGAATAGTCGCCGTAACAAATTTCCTGTAGCGTCTTTTTCCAGTTCGGGTCTCTCTGGAATCCTATTTTCTTACAGGCCTCAAATGCCCACGTTTTGGCGTCCACGGTGCCAATAACTTCTACTGTGCCGACAATGCACCCTTTTGGTAATTCGATCCCTGCAAGCTCGGTTTTAAACGGCTCCTCTTGCAGTAGATCACAGCACCATTTGGGCATGCCGGCAGTGGCATGAATGGCCAGCGGCCCCCGGTAGTTGGTGTCCCACGAACGGGTTTCGTTTGTTTTCAGGCCCAGCACCATTAAGGTAGCATAGGGTTGGTATAAGCTAATTACGCGCATTGATTTGGTGGGTTTATCTCTCAACCAAAACGCGTCAAATAAACGGGCGTTGGCTGAGAGACTGGTTGAGAAAAACTATTTCATTTGTTCGATTATCTGCTGCATGGCGTCGTTTAAAACGGCCAGGGCTTCGACACCTCGCACTTTATCCGTTGGTCGTCCGGACGTGATTTCAACTGACGTAATCGTACCGTAAGGCGGCTTGGTGTCGCGGATGACCTTGACCGTTATTTTTGTTATAGTACTCATGGGCTTATACGTGGTTGGGCGAGAAGACTATTTGGCGGGGTCGCCTTCGACTACCTGGCCCCGGCGCTCGATGACTTTCTGGTAGCTCATACGGGCCAAATCTTCGATGGTCAGCCCCCGGCCAGCGGCAACCGCTTTGAGGTAGTAGAACGTATCGGCCAGTTCCTTATCGAAGGCTTCGTCGTCATCAATGGCAACTAAAATGATGTCTTTATGAATATCTCGAATGTCCTTCTTTATCGAATCAAGCATACCAGCGTTAAGCTCAAAGTTGCCGCTTCGTCTATTGAGCTTATTAGCAATCCTTTGTCCATCCGGAACAAACTTTGCCCACTCTTCGAACCTGGCTTCCTGGCTCACCTCCCCAACTTCACCCATTAACCCCAGCATCGCTACCGGATGCACTGAGCCGGGTTTGTAGCCAATTTTTGTTTGTAGGTCAGTAAGTTTTTCGAGGTAACTTTCGGGCTTCAGCGAGTAGGGCGCACCGTTCAGCGGGGCCGCTGGGTCTTCGGCTCCTTCGCACAGTATATTCAGAAACCGAATCGCACCAGCGTTGGCAATTTCATGCATTAACTCTTTATCGATTTCGGAGTCTTTCGTGTACTTGTCTCGCTCATCCTTAATCGCCATGGCAATATTCGCCTGGTAGGCATGGTACAGGTCTTTGTCGGCTTTCAGGGCGGCAATCAGCGTGAGGACGGCTTGCTGGGTCTGGTCGGGGGTTGGGATCGTCGGGGACGTTTGCATAGGTTGTGATTAGTTATTAATTTGTTTGGGTGGGTGAGAACTGCAAGCCGATGCCGACAAAGGGCTGTCCGGTTTGCGCATCGAACAACCCATCGCCCGGCGTGTTCAGCAGCAGCCTGTCTCCGTACATGCACAGGCCAGGCTGTAAGGCCGATTCGGGCACCTGGTAGGGTTGTTTGTAGATTTCGACCGTTGGTTTACTGGCCATCTTTCCCGAGATAATCCAGAGGTTTTTTGCGTAGCGGACCAGAATGACCATACCCAAAGCCTGCCAGAAATCAATATCCAGCAGGTGGGTAAGTCGCATCGAAAGCCAGAAGCCAAAAGCGTAAAACAGGTAGATAGGCAGGTAGATGACCCAGCCAAGCAGCATTTTTCCAAGCAGGGAGCCCCATATTTTGGGTAGGTGTTTTAATCGTTGTTTCATTGGTTTGTAGGGGTAAACTGTGGGAGTTAGATAAATAGGGTTAGTTGGCCTTCGTGCTTGTGCCGCTTGGCAGGCTTATGAAAGACAGGCGCTAAGACTAGTTCACGCTTTCGTTTTGCCGACAGAATAACCGTGTTTACTGTTGTTCCGGATGATCGAAATTCGCCATTACTCAGCGGCTCAAACGTTATGTCGCACAAGTCGTCAAAAAGGTTTTCGTGCTGCGCGTTGGCGGGTAGTATGCAGACGATATCAGCGCCGGGGGATAAGTGCTGCACCATTTTCTTTAGGTGTAGCGCATACTGGTTTTTATGGAAAGGGGGGTTCGCCAGGATGATGTCGTATTTCCAGTCAGTCGGTAAGTGCATAAAATCCCGGCATACCCGATTATAGCCCATCTTTTGGGGGATTTTATTTTCAAGGCACAGGTAGTTGAATTCGTCTATTTCGCATAAATCAACCTGGCTTTGGGGCAGCACTTGCAGCGTAGGGTCCAGCTTTTGTTCACCGACGCTATTTTTTGCCAGCTTTAAAAAACAAGTGCGCAGCAGTATTTCCATCAGGATACTACCCCGGCCGGCGCTGGGTTCTAGTATTCGTTTCCCGTGCCAGTACTCGACACCCTGGGGTAACTTTTCAACCATTTTCCGGCAAACGGGGTGCGGGGTAGGAAAGAACTGGGTCAGCTTTTTCCAGTCTATCCCCTGCTGAAAAATTTGCTCCAGTACCCGCTGCGGATCACTGGTAAACAGAAATCCTTTCCGCTTCCACACGCCCCCAACATCGGTGATCATCTTTTTGAACTTCGGATAATCCTCAATCGGATAGTCCGGTGTTGTGAGCCAGTACTCCCCTTTACCCGAATGGGTCAATGTACAGTCTTCAAATATCTGCTTCAGCTGCTCGGTGGTGGTTTTCATACGTTCCTCAATTCGGGTTTTATCCAGGGTATTTGCAGCCAGTCAAAAAACTCCTCTTCGCTGGACCAGACGGGCGGCAGTTCGGCATCCGGGTTAACGCAGATCCAGTTCATTTTGCCGCCCGACGCCCGGTTCTGGCAGTCGGCTATTTTCCGCAGGCCTTTGTCAGAGCCGCACCAGCCCAGCTTTTTCCAGCCCCCGGCAATGACTTTAGCCGAGTAGTCCGCCGAGCCAGTCCTGATGCAGTATTGGCGAAAATAATCGACCGGATCCGGCATGAACAGATCCAGCGCGATACCTTCGTGTAGCTGTATCTGCATGTACCGCCCGTCCGGCTTTCCCTTGATCACTTCGCCTAACGATTCCAGCATAGCGACAAAATCAGGGCTGACAACAGTAGTCAGGGACGAGTCAAAAAGCCCGGTTTGTAGGGTTCTTGTTTTGGGTATGGCCACTAACTCAATATCCTTTACCTCCGCTTTTTTTCGGCGGACGCTGCCGGCAATGTTGAGCCGGACGCAGTGGGGCATCAGCAGCAGGCCGGTGTCAATGGCTATTTTGCGGGCAAAACGGTATTCCATATACGATTGATTGATTAATTAGCCAACTAACATTTTACGGAGTATACTGAGTCGGTTGCGGGAAAAACCAACGGCCTTTGCTGTACAAGTCCGACCATCGGCGGCAATATCAAAAGCGTGCCGGTGGGGGCGTGACTCACGATAGGCCGTCAGCATCATTTGCCAGTGTTCCCGGTTGCTCAGGTGCGCCAGCAGCAGCTTGGCCCGGCTTAAAAACCGGTACTGCCGAGGAGTAAGGCTGGGGGCTCCTTCGTAATCGGACTGTAGAAAATCGGGTAGCGTTGATGGATCAGCATCGTCACTGAGCAGCGTCAGTAAGTACAGCCCTAATTCAACATCCAGTAATTGCCGAACCGATAGTGTGATGATTGGTCCGCGCGGGCTTTCCGGTATAGTAGCGTGCATAGCAAAGGGGGTTAGTCACCTACCGACATACATGCCGGTAGGTGCGCTGTTTTTGATGCTTATTCGTGATGCCAATAGGCCTCGATAAACTCACTGGCTATTTCCAGACAGGCCCGTACTTTGCCCAGGTCAAACTGCTTGTCGTTATTGCTTCGAACGTGGGTTTCCATGTCAATCCAGATGGGTGTATCCCCGGCCTTTTCCTCGATGCGATATATTTGTTCACGCAGATTTTCGGGCGATAAGCCCCCGGCGTACCCGCAGGATAGATTCTGAATTAAATCCGGCCACTGTGAAGGCAGTTTGCCAACACCGTGTGAGAGGTCAAACAGGGCGGAGTGGTTGACGCTGGCATTTCGGGCCAGTTCCAATAAAATAGTGTTGACGTTGTCGTACTGGAAAATAAATTCCTTGTCACGAAGCCTATTCAGCATACCAATGCCGACCGCCGTGGCCGAATGGAATTCAGCGTGGGTGTTAATCTGAATTCGGCTGAATATGTCCCATACTTCAGGGGTTAACGCATCAACAAATTCATGTTTACCCACCAGTATATCCTTTACCCAACGACCGCACAAGTGGCCCGAAAGAGTCAACTGCTGGCCAGTTTGCGCTAACGACTTTTGGTAACGGGCCAGCGTTAATAGCCACATAGTACTTGGAAATCGGTTGTTGCCCATACTGGAACGGGAAAGCAGGATACCCCATTCGACAAAGGGGAATTCGCGCGTCAGGGCCAATAACTCGGCGGGCTGAATGCTATCGTCAGCCCCGGTAATCGTTACTTTAGTGATCATTGTATCGTCTTTTAAGTGGGTTACAACCGTATTTGTATAGGTTAGTCAGGCGCACCTACCGGCACGTATGTCGGCAGGTGCGCTGTAAGTTGCTGTTACTCTTTACCCAGGGCTGACTGAAACGTCAGTTTGCCCTTCGCTGATTTCTTCATGGTAGCCTTAGCCGTGACTTTTCCGTTTTTCTCAGCGGTAACCGATACCTCACTGGCTCCGAATTCGTCCAGCGTACTTTTCAGCGTATCGGCCAGCGCGGAGTCGTCACCGATCGTAAAGCCGGAGGTCGGCGTCATGGCATCCACTTCCGCGCGGGCATCGGCATAACTGCCAATCTGGGCGTGTTCTTCGTCGATCAGGTCATCGTCACCGAAGGCTATTTTTTTGGCCGTGCCGTCCGCGTTGAAAATCGTCGTCGGGGCGGGTTCACCCGTTTCGTTACCCGCGGCTGCCAGGTCAGCCATACGGGCAATAAAATCGTCTTTCCAGTCCTGATTCAGCGGGTGCCACACGCCGAGGATTTTAGTTTTGTCGGCCCCGATGATCGTCCAGTCGGTTATCCAATTTTTCATGTACTCGCTGGCCTTTTTCTCGGCGTCCGGAACGTCCTGCGCCACCACCAAATGCGACTTGACCGTAACTTTCTCTACCCCGGCTTCGGTCGTTGTTTTCTCCTCGTACTGTACTTTGAAGAACGCGCCTTTTACGTGCGGCTCGTAGACGGAATCGAAACGGATCTTGGACAGGTCGTAGGTGTAGTCGTCGACGCGGCCCTTCAGCACCTCGGCCAGTTGCGCTTCCACATCACCGTAGCTGATAGCGTCATGCACGAACTGTTCGCTGATGGCTTTGAACTTACCCAGCGAATCCTGTACGCTGTACCTAATTTTTGATAAAAACCACATAGTTGTAACGGGGGTTATACGTGAATAAAAAATTAAAATTGAAAGCAAAGTTTAGCGGCATCGCGGCTGTCGGGGTTGGTGCGTCCCTCCCAGCCGGTGTAGCGTTTCAGGTCAGCCGCCGACCATTTGGGATTCTTCGGCATCGGGCGAACCTCCTTGACGTTGTCGGCGCCGTGGATGGTGACGAGCAGTTGTACGATAGCCTGACCGACGCCGAAGTTGCGGCCCACCTGAACGCCCAGTTTGAAGTAGTAGGCCAGCTTCGATTCGACCGTCCACGTTTCGAAATTGTCAGGCAGTCCGGCCGCGTGGTGAAAGCCCGCATTTAGCCAGCCTGCATCGACCCGGAACAGGGCTTCACCGGGCTTCACCAGCAGCAGGTTCTGAATCAGGGTGTAAAAGTCAACCGCATCGATGAACGTATGCTGCCGTTTGATGCGGCTCCACACGGCCAGGCCCGACCGTTCAATGTCCGGATCAATACCAACGACGTAGTTGATCCGCAGCGACTGAATCGGCAACTGCTCCCCGCCTTTATTGGCGTTCGGATTCCGGTAGTTGGGTATCGTCGTACTGTTTTTCGTAGGCTTCATAATCGGCTTGGTCCTGCGCGGAACGGCGGCTTAATTCGGTTTGTGTAATTTTTACGACTTCCTCGATGCCCTGCTGTTTAGCTCGCTGGTTGAGGTTGGTCAGCACCTCGAATTCAATGTCTTCGGCGTGCTGGGCCAAATAGGTTGAGTAGTGCTTGTCGGAACTTAGGGGTGTCTGAACGTCGGGCGTGGCGCGGATGTTAGCCCGCTGGAGCATTCGTTTTAACTCTCCGGCTGTTTCTGAATCCAGCTTTTGAAAGAAGCCCGTACTGGCCTTTATCTGGTTGGACTTATAGAGCTGGTTCTGCTGCTCTCCCCACTCGGCTTTGTCCTCCAGGTAGCGGTTGAAAAAGTTGGCAATCACGGCCCCGTCGATCCGGTTAAAAATCTGGCCCTCTTTCCCGTACTTGCCCGCTTTGACGTTTTTCAAACACAGTATTAAATCCTTAACGGTATCGTGGGGGTAGGTCTCCATCCAAATCATGGCCGTTTCCAGCAGTTGCCGATTTGACATTTGGTTGCTGACGTTGAGCCCATCGTTGAACAGTTTCAGAATCGCGCATACAACCTTAGTCGTCGTTTCCTCCCCCTGGTAGGCGATCACCTGCCGCACCGTAGCCGACGTAGCCGCTTTGTCGATGGTGAGGTTACGCTGGAGCATCAGCAGCGAGGTAAAGGCCGATTCCGACAGCTTACTTTCACAGATACTAAGAGGAGAACATTTGGCCAACGAGTCGATCAAGTTCCTCTCGGTCGTCGGGCTCCTGTTGGCGAGTCCGGTTTCTGTTCTGCTGGTTAGTTGCTGATTTCGGTTTTCCATTTTTGATCTGCGTAATTATCTCGTTGAATCGGCTGTTGAGGGTGGGCAGGTCTTTGAACTGGTAATAGGCTTCGAGTTCATAGCTCCGTTGGACCAGTACGGAAAAGGCATTGACTACGTCCTCGTCGGTACAGGGAGTGTAGTTTTCGTTGGTGTCTTTCTGGTCGGCCTGGGCCTTTACGTTAATCAGGTTACGGAGTTTGGCGGCAATCTCATTGGCGGCCCGGCCGTTACGGGCATCCCAGTAGTATTCGGGTACGAATTCGATAACAACGCCCTGAATGAGCGTAGCGATTTTGGGGGGGACGCGCGGAATCGGGGGGGCTCCTTTTTTTCCTTTTTTTTCAGCGACTACTGAATCACTTAAAACTGTCGCTTCAGCGGCAGAAAAATCAGCGTCTGCTTTTTTAGTAATAGGTGTAGTACTACTTGTATTACTATGGTAGTCTTTTTTTAGTACCCCCCTACTATTTTTCTGGTACCCCCCTACTTCATTTGTAGTACCCCCTACTTTATTTATCGTACCCCCCTCCTTTATTTCTGGTAGGGGTTCGACCTTTTTACCGACCCCCTCAATAATAAAAATCCTTCGCTGCCAGTTGGTTGCTTCCTCGATAACAATCCTTATATGACCGGCCTTTTTTAGCTTACTGAGCCATCCAGAAACCGTGTCCTTGTCAACTTCGTACAGGTCGGCAAAGTACTTGTTGCCCGCCCAGCAGTAGCCTTCGGTTGATGTTAGTGCTGTAATTTCACCATACAATAGCTTGGCATTCGGGGGCAGGGTTTTGTCGTACCTGACCGATGCCGGGATAATTGCATAGTATGATGGTTGGTTAATCATTTGTCAGGAAAAAAGGGCGATCAGATACGGCCATACATAACAGGTCGTCAGGTAGGCGAGAATAAATCCAGTCAGACCCAGGCACAGGAAACCGATCGCAAAATCGGTCCCCTGTTCCCGGGTAATGGGTAGTCGTTTCATGCTAGGCTTCGATGGTAGCTGCCAGTTTCACCGAGTCCCTGAACGCCTTACTGGCCTTAAAGGTGGGCACCGTCTGGGCGGGCACAATGACGGCTTCTCCGGTCTTGATGACACGGGCCACCTTTTGTTTGCGCCGGGCGGGCACAAAGCTGCCGAAGCCCCGTAGGGTGACCGTGTCGCCACAGGCTACTGCATTTTTAATGACGTCCATCGTGCGGTCGATCACTTCCTTTACCTGTTCCTCATTTGTCGTCGATGGAGTAGTCAGGAGTACTTCGGATATTAATTCTTGCTTGGTCATGGTACTGCTTGTTAAATGGTTATCTATGAATTGTTTGGGTAATGCTATTTTTCAGGGGCCTTCTTTTCCAGTTCAGCACATCGCTCCATATCCCTCATGGCTACCTCATTCGACTCGAAGAAGCGCATGGGGCTCACTTTGATCTGAGGGCTTGATTTGTGGTAAATCTGCATAGCCGCGAATAGTGTAGAGGTTTTCGACTCCAACTTTTGGCCCTCTTTTCCTGCCAGTGCAACGACCCACCCGGCTCTGCAATGGGTTGTCTCGCACGTATGCCATGTTGACATATCCAGTGCATTAGGCCGAGAAACAGCTTCTAATACTTGCTGGTGTATATTTTCCAGTACAGGTACTGCAAATCCTGACTTATCTCCCTTCACATCGGAGCAACGGGAGCAATCGGAGCAATCGGAGCAATCGAAGCAACGCGAGCAACGGCAGCAACGGGAGCAACGGGAGCAATCGGAGCAAACGCAGCAACGGGAGCAACGGGAGCAATCGGAGCAACCGGAGCAATCGGAGCAATCGGAGCAACCGGAGCAAACGGAGCAACCGGAGCAATCGGAGCAACCGGAGCAACGCGAGCAACGGCAGCAACGGGAGCAACGGGAGCAACGGGAGCAATCGGAGCAAACGCAGCAACGGGAGCAACGGGAGCAATCGGAGCAACCGGAGCAATCGGAGCAATCGGAGCAACCGGAGCAAACGGAGCAACCGGAGCCGGAGCAACCGGAGCAATCGGAGCAACCGGAGCAACCGGAGCAAACGGAGCAACCGGAGCAATCGGAGCAACCGGAGCAACCGGAGCAATCGGAGCAACCGGAGCAACCGGAGCAATCGGAGCAACCGGAGCAACCGGAGCAAACGGAGCAACCGGAGCAATCGGAGCAATCGGAGCAACGGGAGCAATCGGAGCAATCGGAGCAACGGGAGCAATCGGAGCAATCGGAGCAATGGGAGCAATTCCAGCACGCCGTATTGGCTTCATTCTGTTGCTGGTAATCTTGGTTACGCTCCGCAAATTCGGGCGATACGCCATTGCATCTCTTATTGTCACGTCTCAGGAAATCTGAATAGGTAGAGAAAATTTGAGTTGTCATTGTGATGTCATTTTAAGGAAACCCCGCGCCTTTAGGCCAAGGGTAGTTAGCTATGATGTTTCTTTTGGAGTTGTTTGAGGAATGAGTCAGACTCTCCTGCGACTATTTGCCCACATGAAAGTCGTTGATCAGGGCTTGGGTGCGGGCGGTATTCTGTCCGTTGGCATCCAGTATACCGAGTCGTATACACTGCTCAATAGCCGAAAACTCCTGAGCCATCTTATACGATGACTGTAGTTTTGCCTGATGAGGGGTCATTTTCCGGATGCCAGTCAGCACATGGTTTAGGCGACTAACCAACGGTTGTTTCGACTTTTTCATTGGTTTTAATTGGCTGTAGTGTGAGTCGCTGCCGCTCCATGAACCAGATCAGCGCCTGTAGGTGGTGTACGCCGTCCAGCTTGGCAATGAAGTTGTTACTACAGCGTAAAACCCATTCCTGCTTGGGCTCCACTTCAACCAGATAGTCGTACTCGTCAAATTCGGGGTTCCACTGCCAGCCCATCCGGTCCTCGTCGCTGGCGTCGCTGGCCTTCTCGAAACCCAGCCGCTTAAGCCACTGCGGACTGATAGGGATGGGGCGCAGCTTGTCCGGCAGAAAAAAGGTGGATTCGTGGGGGCGACTTTCGGCCACCCCGCCAACGGTCGTTTCGCCAATCTGGGTGATACGCACCAGGCCGCGCTGCTTATGCCAGAGGTAGGCGTTTTTGATAAGATCCTGCGTGTTGATCATCGGACAAGCTGGATAAGAAGTACGACAACCCGAACCGCCAGCACCGCCAGCGCAACAGCACCTAAAAGCAGCAGGCCGGCCGTTGCCAGAACGCCTACTTCATCAGATTGTGGTTTTACCATGTTTTTAAAAGGCGTAAAAGGGACAAAAAGGCGATAAGGATAAAGGCGCTGGTAAAAATCCAGTTCAGTACGCGCTCGTTATGCTGATTGGGAGTCATGCAAAAATCAGGGTTGCGAAAAAATACAAAACCAGAACGCAGACGGTGAACGCCATACCGGCGATTAACTGCACCGTAGCCTTGCTAGGCATGTGGTCGGTGGTGGGTCGGCGCAGCAATCGGTCAATCCGAATCCCGTTCAGTCGGCGGTTGTTGGTAATGCGCACCTCGGACAGCTCAGGGGTATGCGTGATACGTGCGGAAGTGTGTGTGCGGTAGCGGTTTAAGTAGTGCATGGTACGTATATATATATAAGGTCCAGAATTAGCTGTTAAATGCGGGCGCTGGCGGCTTCGCTGACCAGGTGTTCGGCTTCTCCGATTAGCTGAAAGACAATCGCGTAGATCGTGCTAGTCGGCTTGACGTTGATACTGATACCCCGCTCGGTTTCCCACCTGTCGCAGTGGCCGTCCTCGTCATACTCGATGCCTACCTTGTAGGTGACGTCAAAAATCAGCTTGCGCTGACCACCGTTGTTCAGGTCGTCGATGAACTCAATCGTGCGTACGGTGCGGTCCGGACGCCGGTTCTCGATGGCCACAAACAAGTCGTACATACTTTCCTCCTCGTCCATCTGGGCCAGCGTCTTGTTGGTATTAATCAGGGGGGACGCAGGAGTAATCACTTGGTAGTTTGCGAAAGCTGTCATATCTTTGCGTTCGATTTAAGTAGTTTATGTGCCCCGTTGATGTTGGTAGCGTCAGCGGGGCTTTTTTTGTGCTTTGCTTAAGTATGCTGTAAATATAATAAATATTAATGAAATATATAATAATGATTAAATTTTCAGTCAAATTTTTTTAGCCGTTAGTCTGCCAATGCTTCGGCCACTGCCTTCGCGCTCACCCTCTGCCGTTTCTTCCGGTCGTTAATTATAAGAACGATTGCATCCCAGACCGCTTCATTGTAGTTCTTGAACTTGCCATCCTTAGTCAGGTGGACGACCTGGGCAACGTAATTATCAGTCTTTTCAATGCCCCATTTTTTTAGAATCGCCTGAACATCAGCAATATAGCGAGTGTTCCTCACTTTGCCGCTTAATAAGACGAGGTCATTATGAGAGTATTTTTTGTCCATTGTCTGAAAATGGTTATTATATTTACATAATATTTATGAAACAGGCTCTTGCGGGCCTGAAACACAAATATACTAATTATTATCAAATCTGTAATAAATATTACTTAAACAACGTGAAAATGGGAAAAACAACGACATTGACGCCTGAGAAAGAAGCTGAACGGCAGCGATTTCTCGACTTTCTGGGCCCTAAGCCGGATTTGACGGAGATTTCAGAAAAGACGGGTATCCTCCGTCAGACGCTCTATTATATAACGAAGGGTACGACGCTGCCGACCGTGGACATTCACCGCGACATGGCCAAGGCCTACAAGAACTACGATCTGACGTACCAGATACTGGGCATCCGTCAGGAGCCTAAGCCGGTCGATGCGCAGCTACGGGGAATCCAGAACGAAGTCGAGAAGCTGAAGATCGAAAACGAGTTCCTGCGCCAGCAGCGCGACCAGCTATCGTGCGACAAGGCGAATTACTGGAAGCTGCTGGAGAACCTACACGAGGGTGACCGGGATTTCTCCGCGGTAAGTAGCCAAACCACCGACACCTTATTTCCGATGCCGAAAATTGCGATGCCTGCCTCGATCGACGAAATTAATTTCGTTTCAGCCTACACCCTTCGCGGGGAAAAGAAGCCGGTCACGGCTGGGGGCTGGAGATCGGGGATGGTCGACGTACTGGACGCGGTGGAAGTATAGTGTCGGGCTGCTTACCTGAGTGGGCAATTTTGCTCGCCGGTGGTGTTAAAAACAGTTAATTCGGTACGGTTTTCGGTACGATTGGGAAATATCCGCGATAAACCGCCGTTAGGACGCTGTAGATGTGTTTCTTATCTTTAAAACATGAAAAAAGTAATAAGCAGTGTGCTCCTTGGTTTGGTAGGCTGGTTCCTGACCATGCCTGCTTTTGGGCAAGGCCAGGGCGTTAGCCTGAACAAAATCATCGCTAAAGTCGATAATTACTATGTGCTCCGGTCTGATCTGGAAGAAGCGTACCAGTCGTACGTTGGTCAGAACCAGACGCCCCCACAAAAATGCCAGTTGCTGGAGAGCCTTGTCATCAATAAAATGATGCTGGCCAAAGCCGAGATTGACTCGGTTGTCGTTGACGACAAGATCGTTGACAGCGAACTCGACTCCCGGATGCAATACATGGTTCAGCAGTTTGGGTCGGACAAAAACATTGTGGAAGCCTACGGTAAAAGCCTGGAGATGCTGAAAAGCGAACTTCGGTCGCAGGTAAAGGACCAGAAGGTTGTCCAGAAAATGCAGCAAAAGATCACAACGGATGTAAAGGTAACCCCCCGCGATGTACGTCGGTTCTACGACGGCATTCCTAAAGACAGTTTGCCGTACATTCCGGCTGAAGTTGAAGTAGGGCAGATTGTGCGTTTTGCCAAGCCAACAAAAGAACAGAAAGAGGTATTGCGGCAACGGCTGCTGGACATGAAGAAGCGGGTAGAAGCTGGTGAAGATTTCGCCAAGCTTGCCAAAGAAAACTCCGAAGACGTTGGTTCAGCGCAGAACGGTGGCGATTTGGGGTTTGCTAAACGTGGCATGATGGTGGCTCCCTTTGAAGGTGCCGCCCTTAAACTGAAGCCAAATCAACTGTCTGACGTAGTTGAATCGGATTTCGGTCTTCACCTGATTCAGCTGATCGAAACCCGCGGTGCTGAATACCACGCCCGCCATATTCTACTTCGGCCCGATTACAACCGTCTGGATATATCGGGACCAACGCATTACCTGGATAGCCTGCGTACTCTGATTCAGCTTGACTCGCTCAAGTTTGATAAGGCTGCAAAAGAATATTCGGAAGATAAAAACACAGCCGATGCCGGTGGCCTCCTTCGCGATGGACAGTCGGGTAGCAGCCGTCTAGCAATGGATGGCTCAATGGAGTATGCACTGTTCCAAATGCTCGACACCATGAAAGTTGGCGCTATTTCTGCCCCCCTGCCTTACCGTACTGAAGATGGTAAGAGTGCGGTACGAATATTGTACTATAAGAGTAAGATTGCTCCACACACGGCCGATTACACGAAAGACTTCGAGAAATTGCAGGCAATTGTATTGAGTAACAAAAAGAACCGGGCCATTGACGACTGGTTTAAGAAATCTGTTGCCGACGTGTACATTACTGTTGACCCTGAATTTCACGGCTGTCGTATATTCGGCACCACTCAGAATAGTGCCGCTACACTGAGTGGAGGAAATTAATGCAGAATCAGGACGGGGACGCCCGGCGATGAGTTAAGAAATACAGCTTTCCTGCTTTATCTTTTATAATTCATTAGCCTTACGGTGACCCGTTTTTATTTCATCACCGCGCGGGCGGCCCCGTTTTAATTCATCATTTTTAATTGTAAAAACTGTGCCTTATTCCTCGGATGTTGCGGCTGCCGAAGCCCTTACTGCCTCTTATCAGAAATTAAAAAACGAAATCTCGAAAGTCGTTATTGGTCAGGATGATACGGTCCGTTTGCTGCTGACGGCCATCTTTTGCCAGGGTCACTGCCTGTTAGTAGGGGTACCCGGCTTGGCCAAAACGCTGCTGATTCAAACGATTGCCGGTGCGCTTGACCTCGATTTCAACCGAATTCAGTTTACGCCTGACCTGATGCCATCCGATATTTTGGGTTCTGAAACACTGGATCAGGAACGCAATTTCAAGTTTATCAAAGGCCCGGTATTTGCCAATATCATTCTGGCTGATGAAATCAACCGGACTCCGCCCAAAACTCAGTCGGCTCTACTGGAAGCCATGCAGGAATATTCGGTTACGATTGCCGGGCAGAAATATGCTTTAGGTCGGCCGTTTTTCGTTCTGGCTACTCAAAACCCGATTGAGCAGGAAGGCACCTACCCGCTGCCCGAAGCCCAGCTCGACCGGTTTATGTTCAATATTTATTTGGACTACCCGTCGTATCAGTCGGAACTGGATATCGTTAAAAACACAACCTCCGACAAACGGTACGATGTCCAGCGCGTTATTACGGGTGAAGAAATTCGGGAGTTTCAGCACCTCGTTCGCCGGGTACCAGTTGTCGACAATGTAGTTGAATACGCCGTTAAGCTTGTTCATAAGACCCGCCCTAACACCGAAATGGCCGCTTCTGACGCTAATCAGTATTTGGAGTGGGGAGCAGGGCCACGGGCCTCACAGGCGCTCATTCTGGCGGCAAAATGTAATGCCCTCCTGACGGGTAAGTACTCACCCGATATCGAAGACGTTCGGGCCGTAGCGCTTCCGATTTTGCGTCACCGGGTGGTGCGTAACTTCAAAGCCGAAGCCGAAGGCATTTCGGTAGAACAATTGATAAAACGCCTGTTGTAAGTATACGATACAGCCTACAAATCGAAGGGGCCGACTTTGCTAGCAAAGTCGGCCCCTTCGATTTGTAGGCTGTGTTAGATGGCAGATCAATTACTCGTCGTCATCGTCCCTCAGGTTGGTTTTACCCAGGAAGTCTTTATCACCCTCGCCCATACCCGTCGACTTGTCGTCGACGCCGGACGCATCTACATTCTCGGTTTCTTCACTAACCAGATAACCATCCTTTCCAGGAGCCTGAGGCACTCCGGGCGGTTGCTCTTTGTTTTCCATAACGCGTTGTTGGTTTGTTTTCCATACAACGCAAAACAAGCCATTAGGGTTAACACCGGCTAAGGCTTTAGTGTCCAAACGGACTCACTGGCAACACTAATGCCCACCTGCTGCCCAATGCGTAAATCAGTGCGGGTAGTTAACAGACGCAGCAATACATAGCGCGACAGCGCAATTTCCAATTCGTAATGGCTACCCTTAAAAAACAACGCCCGAATAGTACCAACGGCTCCGCCCTCGGTTAGCAAAATCTGCTCGGGCCGCAAACAGATCAACTCATTGGGACTGGCCGAACTGGGTAAGCCCAACGAAGGCAGGTGTCTGGCTTTCAGAATATTGACAGGGCCCGTCATTTGAGCGGCATAGGACGTTAAGGGCTGATGGTAAACGGCCTCCGGCGAGCCAACCTGTATCAGTTTCCCATCGCGCATAATGCCTAGTGAGTCGGCAATGGAAAGCGCATCGGTGGCATCGTGGGTAACAAATAAGCAGGACGTTGCACGTGAACCAGTCAACCTGTTTGCCTCTTCACGAACCATATCGAACAGCAAATCACGCACGATAAGTCGGTTGGGCAGGTCCAGATGGCTAAAGGGTTCATCCAACAGCAGAACAGCGGGTCTGTCGGCAATAGCACGGGCTATAGCGGTGCGTTGCTTTTCGCCCCCCGATATCTGGCGGGGCACCCGGTCCTGCACCTCCGTAAGGCGACACAGCCGAAGTAATTCATCGACCCGAAAGTCGCGGTAGCTCTTCTCAAAAAATCGGAGTGCATACCGGATGTTTTCCCGTACAGAAACATTAGGCATCAATTGATACTCCTGATGTACGAGCCGGATGTCTTTATGACCCGGCACCAGTACTTCTGACGGACCTGCTACCCGTTCATCATTGAGGCTGACCGCTCCGGCATCTGCATCGGTCAGGCCTGCCAGCAGACTCAGTAGTGTGCTTTTGCCGGAACCACTGGCTCCCACAAGCGCCATAATCCGGCCGGGTGCCAGCGTCAGCGAAACATTACGAACCGCCGGAACGTCGGCGTATACTTTAGATAGTTTTGTAGCAGTGAGCATGTAGTCTGGGCCAAGCTCCCGCTTGGCCTGTTGAATTCTGCCAGGCATAAGGCCAAGCAGGAGCTTGGCCCAGACGTTAAAAAATAAAATTCGTGCTTAAGAATGTCGATTTATGATGCTCCACAATATCATTCAAAATCGCTTTGTTGGCGGCTGTATCTTTAGTAGCCACCGCCGACCGGATAGAGAATGACCGCAGGGCATCTTCGACAGACAGGGTTCCTTCAGCGGAATCCTTACGGCCCGTAAACGGAAACGTGTCTGGCCCCCGCTGGCATTGAGCGTTAATGTTTACCCGGCTCACCAAGTTCACCAGTGGGTCGATTAGTCGGGAAATTTCTTCCGTATCGGTGCCGAAAATACTCGCCTGCATGCCATGATCATCTGTAATGAGGTAATCGATAAACTCCTCATTATCATCAAATACTACAACCGGAATAACAGGACCAAATTGTTCTTCACGGTACAACCGCATGCCCTCTTTAACAGGAGAAACAACCGCCGGAACAAACAGCGATGCCACGGTTTCGCCCCCGCCCTCATTGATTATGGACGCTCCACCTGCTTTGGCATCAGCAATAATGTCTGTCAGGTACTGGGTTTTGTTGGGTTCGGGAAGCGGGGTGATCTGTACACCGGCTTCCCAGGGCATTCCGGGTTTCAGCTTGCTTACTTCTGGAGCGAAGCGTTTTAAAAACGCATCGGCAATCGAACGGTGTACCCAAATAATCTTGATTGCGGTACACCGCTGACCATTGAACGAAAGCGTCCCTAAAAGACATTCTTTGACGGCGACATCCAGGTCAGCATCGGGTAAAATAACGGCAGCATTTTTAGCATCCAGACTCATGATCGACCGCAGCCGGTTAAGTTTGGGGTGTTGCCGCTGAAGTTCATCGGCCACGCGGCTAGAGCCAATAAGCGTCAAGACATTTACTTTGCCCGACTGCATGACGGGCGGAATTACGTTGGCACCCCGCCCATACAGTGAATTAACAACGCCTTTGGGAAAGCTGGTACGGAATGCCTCCAGCAAGGGATAATGCAACAGAGAGCCGTGCTTGGGTGTTTTGAACAGAATTGTGTTACCCATCAGAATAGCCGGAATGAGCGTTGTATATGTCTCGTTGAGCGGGTAATTAAACGGACCCATAGCCAGCACAACGCCCAACGGCGACCGCCGTATCTGGCCAATAATACCTTCTTCGATGCGAAACCGCGACGAATTTCGATCCATCGTTTTTAGAGTATCGATGGTATCGTAGATGTAGGTTACGGTTCGATCAAACTCCTTGGTAGCATCAGCAAGATTTTTACCGATTTCCCACATGATTAGGTTCACAACCAGTTTTTTCTGTTCGAGCATCTTCCCGACGAAGGTTTCCATGCAGGCAATGCGTCCGGCTACCGACATTTGGGGCCATTCACCCCGTCCATTATCGTAAGCAGCTACGGCCGCATCCAGTGCTTCTACAGCTTCTCTAGGACCAGTAACGGGAAAGCTGCCTACTAGTTGGCGCTGTAATACTCCATTTTGATCGGGAGTACAGACTGGCGAATAAACGTCAGACACAGGTCCATCCCATTGGCGCATTTCACCATTGAGCAGGTATTCACGCTGGTGAATCGGTTCGATACGATAGTCGGCAGGAATCTGATCTTCCGACGGGAAGAGTTGAAAAAGCGTTGAATTAGTCATTGTAGAGGAGAAAGATGGAAAAGAAACGGAAGCAAACGTCGCCATTCGTTCGCCGAATTCCAACCTTGCCGAAAACAAAGTTGAGGAGTTGTTATCAGGAGTCGATCACAGTAAAGAACACTCTGAACCTGCTGATAAAACATATTTCTCGGCTCTCCCCGCTTCTCTTTGTCCGTCTAAACGGCTGTTCACACCAATAGTGCAGGCATTATCAGCAAGTATCAGGGGAAGTATAGCCCATTTATCTGGTAAACACTCCGATTATATAGCAGTCCTGACCAGTTCATAACCAGCGACTTAAGCATTACTAAACTGACTTATCCTTTTCACGCATCAAAGGCTTATTCTGCGCGGTTTATTTTTGGCCCAGGTATTATTTTAACGTAGAGTGGGGTAAGTGTTTAAGCATTGTGTTCACTGAATTGCTCCGCATTTATTAGCCCGTTCACTCAATTTTCTAAACGTTTGTAAAAACTCCGAGTTAGAACTCCGAACATCTACTAATTAAATAAATACCATGGGCAACTTATTATACACCATTGCAGTGATTTTGATCATCATCTGGCTACTAGGATTTTTAGGCGTTTTAGGAACAGGTATTGCTTCAAGCGGCCTGATTCACGTCTTGCTGGTCATTGCAGTTATTGCTATAATTCTGCGTCTTATTCAAGGACGGGGGGTGTGAGTTAACTCCTTCAGGTAATGCTAAAAAGCCAGAGACGACATTCAGTCATCTCTGGCTTTTTGGTGTAATTACTGATCGATAAGTAATTAAGCGGGCGACAGAGTCACTACCGTTAACCAGTAAGAAAGCAGTATATGAAAGTGTTCTTCCCAATCCAGTAAGTTAAGCGGCTTGGCAATAAACGAATTGGCTCCCATATCATAGGCTCGCTGAATATCGTCCTGATCCTGATGTTGGCTCAATACTACAACAGGTAGGCGAGGATAGATAGCTCTGATATCTTTAATTAGTTGCAGCCCTTTGTCAGGACGGGGCACAAGAAGGTCAAGCAGGACTAGCTGGGGAAACAACTGTTTATCATTGGCGTATATTTCCAGGTAATCTAATGCTTCTTCAGCGGTTGTAGCAAAGACAGGCTTTACCTGGAACTTGTTTACTTGACAACTATAGCCAATAAGTAAATGATGATCGGGATTGGCTTCCACAACCAGCATAGATAAGGATCGATTCACCAATTGATTAATTTGTAGCTAAAACGGATAAAACGACAAAAAAATAACCCGTTAATGCTTAACAGGCTTTCGAAGCAGTGAGATTGGTATAGCGACACAATGGTTTAACTGGGCTTCAAAAGTATTTTAAAATTCTGAAG
Organism: Spirosoma sp.; assembly: GCF_026391055.1. Lineage (GTDB taxonomy): Bacteria > Bacteroidota > Bacteroidia > Cytophagales > Spirosomataceae > Spirosoma. Next base: position 355,380 of record NZ_JAPLET010000026.1, read on the forward strand.
GAATTCTGAAGGGAAATAGCACTTGGTTCAGGCATCGCCTTGGAGATATATGCGCTGTTAGTAGTTAGAGCCAACCGCCATTTAGGCAATTTATTTTAACCGTATAGGTAATATGCCTACAGCCTTCAGCTGGCAAGGGTAGGAATTCGACACGTAGCCATTCACATTATAGTACAGCTGAGCGCCTTACAAGCAAAAAAGGCTTTAAACACTTGTCGAGCAAGTATCTAAAGCCTTTTTGTTGTACCGGGAGCCGGACTCGAACCGGCATGTCCTTGCAGACAATGGTGTTTGAGACCATCGCGTCTACCGATTCCGCCATCCCGGCGACAGAATCGTCACGCCAAAGCGTGATGCGTTTGTCAAACGTGGGTGCAAAAGTAGGACGCTTATGTGGCTTTTGCAAATAAAAATCAGATATAAAATGAGGTAGTAGGTTTCTTAGAGTTTTTATAAATTTACGTTACTACAACGTTACTCATGACTACCTCAACGAGCCTATCTTCCTCTCCTATCCCTGTAAACCTTTTCGCCAGCTTAGTAGACCATTCACCAAATGGGATAATCGTCTATGAACCAGTGCGCAGCGAATCAAATGTGATTACGGATTATCGGACGGTGTATTACAATCAGAAGGCAATACAAATCACGGAGCATACGCATGAGGAGATGATAAACCTGTGGCTATTTCAGCGGGCACCTTATGCACGGGCGCACGAAGAAAATTTCAGGCAGGTGGTAGAAGCGCAAACTCCATTTGATGTTGAGCATGTCATTCCCGAAAGAAACCGGTGGTTTTCCTTTGAAAATCGTCAGTTGGGTAATGGTTTTTTTACAACCATTCGCGACATCGACGACCTCAAACGAGCGGAGCAGCAACTGGAACAGCAAAACAAAGTACTCGAAGAAACGATTAGCCGTACTCAAGAACAGGAGCTATTGCTTAAAAGTGTGCTCGACACCTCGCCAAACAGTATTATGCTGGAGAGGGCTATTCGGGATCAGCAGGACGAGATTATAGACTTTCAGGTCGTCTTGTTCAACCAGGCAGCGCTGGGGCTGGGGTTGTATTCATCAACGGAATTAGCAACAAAACGGATTAGCGAACTGAATCCTGATTTTGTTTCATCGGGTCTGATGGCAGCCTATTGCAACGTTTTGGCAACAGGGCAGCCCTTCCAGACCGAAATTCTTGCCCCCCGGCTGCATAAACAGCTGGCACTGACGGTTACTCCAATGGATAGTGACCAAATTATTGTTTTATTCGATGATGTTACGCAGATACGGATTGATGCAGAAGCGCTACGAAAAAAGAACGAATTACTGGATGGTGTACTACGTACATCATTGAGTTCGATCATGGTTTACGAAGCAGTTCATGATGCGTCAGGGGAACTGGCCGACCTTCGGGTTGTATTGACTAATGAATCGTCGTTGCGGGCTTCTCACCGTACAAATGAAAATATCATTGGCAAGCTGTTAACATCACTTAACCCTGAGACCAGGACTACCGGCCTTTGGGATCAATATGTGGCCGTTTACAAAACGGGCGAGATTTTTCGAGGTAGACATTATTTCCCCACTTTAGACAAGTGGTTTGATGCAACAATTAGCAAACTTGGCGATGGACTGGTAACAACCTTCAACGACATCACCCATATCTACTCTGTAAACCGGCAGATTGAAGAACAGGCACAGCTTTTCGACGGTGTGTTGAAAAACATGACAAATGGTCTCTCCGTACTGGAGGCTGTACGAGATTCGGATGGTGATCCGATCGACTTCCTGTTTGTTCGGGTTAGTGAAGCTGTCTTACGAGATACAGGCCTTACAAGCGGGCAATTAATCGGAAAGTCTCTCCTTTCCATTTTCCCCGACGCTAAGCAAATACCCCATTGGGACGCCTTCATTGATACGCTGTCGACCGGCGTACCGAAGCATTTTGAATGGCTCTATACGGTAGCTGGAACGAACAATTATACAGAAAACTGGATCAACCGACTCGACGAAAACAGACTTGTATCTGTATACCTAATCACGAATGAACAGAAACAGGCCGAATCGCTGGCCCAACACCGGGCATCTATCTTACAGAGTATTCTGGATGGTTGCCAAACCCCCATTGTCCTGTTTGAGGCAATGAGGGACGAAGCCAGACAAATTGTCGACTTTCGGTATCTGGTTCAAAACGACGCAAATGCCCGTCTGGTGAACCATCCTTTAGCTGAGACTCAGTCGAAAACAATGCTGGAAGTACTACCCTATTTAGTGCCATCCGGTATTTTTGACCGATATATTACCGTTGTAGAAACCGGCCAGTCTCAGCGGTTCGAGCAGTATTATAGTGACGGTGCTGTAGAAGGCTGGTTCGACATCTCCGTTGTTAAACAGGATGACGGCATAGTTGTCGTGGTGCACGATAATACGCTTCTGCGCCGAACGCTTAAACACGCGGAGAAACTGGTGATCAACCTACGTCAGTCGAACCATAACTTAGAGCAGTTCGCCTACATTGCCAGTCATGATTTGCAGGAGCCCCTCCGCAAGATTCAGTCATTCGGAAATCTGCTTATCGACCAATACGGAAATTTGCTACCGGAAGATGGCCGGTTAATGCTCCGCCGGATGCAATCAGCAGCCGAACGAATGAGTCAGCTGATCCGGGATTTGCTCGCCTACTCCCGATTAAGCAGTGAACAGGACCCATTTCAGCCGGTTAGCATTCAGCGGATCGTGGCCGAAATTCTAAGTGATCTTGAACTGGTTATTCAAGAAAAAAAGGCCCTTCTAACCATCCCGAACCAATCCGCTCACGCCTTGATTTACATCAACGGCAACCGAAGTCAGTTGCGGCAGTTATTTCAGAATTTGCTGAGTAACGCGCTCAAATTCGTCTCGCCAGACATCACTCCGGAAGTAATTTTCCAGGTTCGGACCGTTTCTTTCGAAGAGGTCCCTATGCAGGTTCCAAATCGGGAAAAGTCATCCTGGATTGCCATAGATACTACAGATAACGGTATTGGCTTCGATGAAAAATACCAGGAGCAGATTTTTCAGTTATTCGAACGTCTGCACGGTCGGAACGAATACTCAGGTACGGGTATTGGGCTGGCGATCTGCCGAAAAGTGGCCGAAAATCATGGCGGTACCATTATTGTGAAGAGCCGAAAGGGAACTGGGTCTACGTTTACGGTATTTTTACCAACGGTCGATTGATTACTGATTTTATCAGCTACAGCTTTATCAGTATCCGAACTAATTGATCTACTCGTATCGTAATGCTTCGATGGGATCAAGTTTAGACGCCCGCACGGCTGGATAAATACCAGCGAAAAGACCAACGGTAACGCAAACAACGATCCCTAGCCCCATCCATAGCCAGGGCACGACAAAACCACCTTTGCCCTGGCTGACAAGCGTGGCAATCAGGTTGCCAATACCCAGGCCAAGAATAATTCCTCCCAGACCGCCCAGAATACAGATAACGATAGCTTCGATCAGAAACTGCTCCCGAATACGTTTGGGCGTAGCACCGAGCGATTTTCTGATGCCGATTTCGCGGGTTCGTTCGGTAACCGACACCAGCATGATGTTAAGTAAGGCAATGGCGGCTCCCAGAAGGGTAATAAACCCAATGCCAAAGCCACCGATGCGCAGGTAACCAGTAATGTTTTCTGTTTCCTTGGCCAATTCGTCGGCCCGCTCAATATCGAACGAATCGGGCTGCCCCAGCGGGTCCTGCCGCACCAACCGCATTGTGCCGCGGGCTTCGCCAACGGCTTCGTCCTGGTCTGTAACGGTGGGTACCGAAGCCGTAATATCAAACGACAGTTTACGGGTTCCTGCCAAAGCACGGGCGTTATCGAGTGGTATGAGAATCAGCCGGTCGTCGCCCCCTCCCGAAAACCCGCCTTTCTTTTCCAGTACACCTACAATTTTATATTGAGCACCCGATACCCGGATCAGCTGATTGAGTGGGTTGACCTTTTTTTCAAATAACGTACCGGCCAATTCGCTGCCGATTATAGCTACGTTGCGCGCGAACTGTAGCTCATTTTGCGTCATGTTACGTCCACTCTGTAGCGTATAACCTTTTACCGACAGAAAAACATCATCGACACCGATTAACTGCACATTCGGGTTTGTCTTCTTCGAACCGAATTTGGCTTGTGCAGCCCCCGTTACTACGCTCGAAACAGCAATCGTTGCTCCGTAGGGAAACCGCCGTTTAAAGTTAATAGCGTCGAAATAGTCAATAGGAGCATCCTGCCGTTGTATACGCCCACCCCGTCGAAAGGCATCCTGCCGGGCCACAATACTGAATGTGTTGGCCCCCAGCCCGGCAAAACTACTGTTCACCGAGCTTTGAATACCATCAATAGCCGTCAGAATGCCAACCAGCGACGTGATACCAATGGCGATGATAAGGGAGGTCAGGATAGTCCGCAAGCGATTACCCGCAATGGAGCGTAAACCTTCCCGTATGTTTTCAAGTAAATTCATTTAGTAAAGGTGAAAGAGCAAAAGAGCGAATGAGTGAATGAGCGCAATGCGTAAACGTAGGTACGTAGTTTTTACCGCTCTTTCACTCATTCGCTCTTTCACCTCTATTTTCTCGCACAATATTTGTGTATCTTTCGTTATAACAAAACTACCATAAGCATTTTTATCCGGGAAGCCAATGAAACGTCTGCTGTTACCGCTCATCCTTTTTCTCACGCTGACGGGGCATGTGTGGGCCTCTAAAATTCTGATTCCCATGGATGATGCCCAGAAGAATCATTTGAAAGCCTATGGTATTGCTTACTGGGTACTCAAAACCCACGATACAGAAATAGACTGGCTGCTCAATTACCGGGGCGGTTCCTTCATGTTGCCGCAAAGCCAGTCATTCATCAATGAGATGGTTATCCGGGGGGTGAGTTACGAAGTTATTTCCGACGCTCAATCCGCTCAGATCTTATCGGAGGTTACGGCGGCCGATGCCAATATGGATGCGGTGAAACTCCAAAAACCTCCCAAAGTGGCGGTTTACTCCCCGAAAACAAAACAGCCCTGGGATGATGCGGTAACCATGGTCATGACCTATGCTGAAATTCCGTACGATGTCGTTTTTGACGAGGAGGTCATGAATGGGAAACTACCCGAATACGACTGGCTTCACTTGCACCACGAAGACTTTACTGGCCAGTATGGTAAGTTTTTTCATTTCAAAGACCAGCCCTGGTACATTGCCCAAAAGCAGGAAGCTGAAAACATTACCCGCAAATTTGGCTTAACCAAAGTGCCGCAGTTAAAACTGGCCGTCAGCCAGAAAATCCGTGATTTCGTGCTGGGTGGTGGTTATCTATTTGCGATGTGCAACGCGACTGATACCTACGACATTGCCCTCTCGGCTCATAACACCGACATTGTCGATTCGTTCTACGACGGGGACGGCGCAGACCCGAACGCGAACAATAAGCTGGATTATAGCCAGACTATGGCGTTCCGCAACTTTCAGGTCTATACAAACCCGTTCCTGATCGAGTTCTCCAACATCGACAATCAGCCCGATGAGCGGGGCCTGAGTGAGCATAACGATTATTTCACCTTGTTCCAGTTTTCGGCCAAGTACGACCCTATTCCAACAATGCTGACGCAGAACCATGCCAACGTAATCAAAGGATTTATGGGGCAGACTACGGCATTCAAGAAAAATTATATCAAACCAGAGGTAGTCATCCTGGCCGAAAATCGGGCGGCTGGTGAAGCCCGCTACATACATTCACCCTATGGCCGGGGCTTCTTTACGTTTTACGGTGGACACGATCCAGAAGACTATCGACACGAAATTGGTGAAGAACCCACAGACCTCAACCTTCACCCCAACTCCGCCGGTTACCGACTGATTCTCAACAATATACTTTTCCCCGCAGCTAAGAAGAAGAAGCAGAAGACCTAGACAGTGCCTTTACTAACGCTAATAGGTAAACCAGTCCGCTACCATTTCATCCCGGCCTTTGCTTTCCAGCTTACGTTCAAGGTCGTCAGGAATCTTTGGAAAGAAGTCAATTCCGGTTAGCTGTTCGATCCGGTCTACTGGTACGACGAACTGTTTCAGTGACTGATTCGATGGCTCATTATCGAGTAGAAAGCCAATCATCCGAATCTCTGGCTTGTTGCAATACAAAATCACTTTATAGAATTTATCGGGCACACTGACTTCCGTTGTTTTTCCGATTGTGGGCAGTCCGGGTTTGAGTACGGCCCCTGTTACTACGTAAATGCCTTTGTCGCGGATAGCCCAGGTTCGAATTAGCTCCTCCAGTTCTTTCCAGATGCCCCGGTTAAAATCGGGCGCCTGGGGCGTGATGTTACTCATATAGAATGTTTCGCGCATCATCCGCTGAGAGAATTTAAAGTCGCCCGCCGGAGCCAGGTGCCCCCGGTCGTAACCCGAGCGCGTATAGTCGGATGGGAGAGCTGTTCCGTTGGCTACTCCTGGGTCTGGCTTAAACTGCTCATTTTTACGGTCAGCGTCGCCCGTTGTTTCATAGGCCAGCAGCGGATACGCCACCCAGTCGGCATCTTTATACTGGTCCCGGTATCGGAGTGTGTACCCTTCATGACGGACAATTTCATCTCCGGCCTTCACAAGCGGCAGAAGGAAATCGACTTCCTTTTCAAAATCAAACCGAGCATTTCCCGACGAGGCCGTTGACGGTTTACCGTTATAATCACTGGCTTCACTCTCGTCTGCCCTGTCCGACTTCCGGGATTTACCACGCCGTTTATCAGTAGCTTCATCCGTCTGATCCGGTTCTGGTGCTTTGTACGGGTTATCTTCTTTCGTAGCGTCGGAGCGGGAACGACCAATCCCTATTAGCTGTCTGAAATCGTTCCAGAAAGCCACAACAGGTTTGGTTTGCCCACCATAATGTAGAAACAGCCCGATCAGGAAGAAGATGAACAACAGCACAAGTGTATTTCCGCGCAGCCGAAAGCCCCGGCGGGCATACTTTTTTGTCGAAAAACGAGGGTTGAAAAACATAAAAGTAAAGTTACAAGGTTTTTAGCATGCACATGAAGCCGTGAACCGTAAACCATAAACCGCTGTTAAAAATGTATGTCCTCGTTGAATATTGTCGTCATTGGCGGTGGTGCCGCCGGTTTCTTCAGTGCCATTACCGCTGCCGAAACCTTTCCGGATGCAACCGTTACCATTTTAGAAAAGAATCGTACTGTACTCAATAAAGTACGCATTTCGGGCGGAGGTCGCTGTAATGTTACCCACGCCTGCTTCGATAATCGCCAGTTGGTAAAGCACTACCCCAGGGGCGAAAAACCGCTACGGCCACTGCTAAATGTATTCGACGCCACCGCCACCGTTCAATGGTTCGAAAAGCGGGGAGTGCCTTTAAAGACAGAAGCCGATGGGCGTATGTTTCCCGGTACAAACACGTCCGATACCATTGTCGATTGCCTGTTGACCACAGCGCGCCGGTTAGGCATCAGCGTTCGTACCAGTTGTGGAGTCAGCACATTGACACGCGATGAGCAGAACCGCTGGCTTCTTCACTTATACACAGATGAAGTTCTTACTGCCGACCGTGTACTCATAGCCACCGGCGGTTACCCTAGAGCAGACGGCTATAGCTGGCTACCCGAGCCAAGTGATTCGCTGGTGTCGCCGGTACCTTCTTTATTTACCTTCAACGTACCGGATAACCCTTTTCTGCCGCTGGCTGGCGTATCGGTGCCAGATGCCAAAGTCTCTATTATTGGTACTAAACAGGAACAGCGCGGGCCTCTATTAATAACCCATTGGGGCTTTAGTGGACCCGCCATTTTACGGCTGTCAGCCTGGGCCGCCCGCGACCTGGCCGAACTCGACTATCAGTTTACCTTGCGCATAAACTGGACACCTGATTTAAATGAGAATCAACTTAGAGCGGCTTTGCAGGATTTTCGCCAGCAGAACGGGCGAAAGCAGGTAATTTCTCAAAACCCCTTTGCATTGCCCTCCCGACTTTGGCAGATGATGGTAACGGAAGCTGGTATTTCCGAAACACAGCGCTGGGCAGATCTGCCCGCCAAACCCTTGAATCGGCTTACGGAACGGCTTACAAACAACCAGTTTCAGGTGATGGGAAAAAGTACCTTTAAAGATGAATTTGTTACCTGCGGAGGCATATCCTTCGGTAGCCTGGATCCACAAACCCTGGAAAGCAAATCGCAGCCCGGCTTATTTTTCGCCGGTGAAGTGCTGGACGTCGATGGCATTACGGGTGGCTTCAACTTTCAAAGCGCCTGGACAACCGGCTACGTAGCCGGGCTAAATATTGGAAAATAGCGACCCAGCCGCTATAACCTCTTAATTTCCAAGCACTTTCCGTGCGGCTTCCTCATCACGTTTGAGCTGGGCAACCAGAGCAGGCAACCCCTCAAACTTTTGTTCAGGCCGCAGAAATTCCCGGAACCGGAGCGTCATATGCTCTCCGTAAATATCTTTGTCGAAGTCAAAAATATAGGTTTCTATAGTCTGATGCGTGCCCGATACGGTAGGCCGGAAGCCAATATTGAGCATCCCACCCAACGTTTGACCAGCGTATTCGACATCGACGGCGTAGACACCGTTGGCCGGAATAAGCTTCGATGCATCATCGACCTGCATGTTTGCGGTTGGGAAACCAATGGTGCGGCCAAGCTGTCGCCCTTTCACAATCGTGCCAGTCAGGTTGTAGGGTCGTCCCAGAAAGAGATTTGCCGTATGTACATTTCCTTCGTTCAGAGCAGCCCGGATTTTCGACGAGCTTACACCAACCGCTTCTACATCCTGCCGGGGAATTTCCTCTACTTCAAATCCATATTCACTCTGATGAGCCTGTATGTAATCGAACCCGCCTTCACGGTCGCGGCCAAACCGATGGTCGTAGCCAATGACCAGTTTCTTCGTCCCTATTTTATCAAGCAGGATCTGCCGAATGTACTCTTCGGAGGTTAGTTCGGAGAAGGAGCGTGTAAAGGGAATAACAACGAGGTGTTCAACACCCGCCTGATCGAGGAGTTCGATCTTTTCCTCCAGTGTTGTCAGCAGCTTCAGATTCTGACTGTCGTTTGACACAACTGTACGCGGATGCGGCCAGTACGTAATTAAAACCGACTCGCCCCCACTCGCCTGCGCCACCTCCGTCAGCCGCGACAAAATAATCTGGTGACCTCGATGTACTCCATCAAATGTACCACTTGTTACAACGGCATTCGGTAGAGGTTGAATGTCATCGAGGCCTTGGTAAATAATCATTCGTTTGTTGATAACGGTTCTGATGATACCGCCCGGTGCGCTGCAATAAAGGCGTCGAGGGTTGGGGCATCATCTACTCTAAACTCGCCAATTCGTGTTCTGCGGAGGCTGCTCATGTAAGCGCCGTTGTTGAGCAACAAGCCCAAATCGCGTACCAGACTACGAATATAAGTGCCTTTTGAACACACGATACGGAAATCGACTTCCGGAAAGCGTTCTGCATCGACATCGAAAGCCGATACCGTTACCTGACGCGCTTTAATACCTCCTTCAACGCGGTCGGCCGTTTCGCCCCGACGGGCTTTTTCGTAGAGTCGCTCGCCATTTACACGAACGGCGGAGTAGATAGGCGGCACCTGCAGGATCTCGCCCGTTAGCTGTCTGGCTGCTTCCTGTATTTGCTCAGGAGTGATCCCCGTTGTATCGAATTCGGCGTCGAAAGCTGTTTCTAAATCAACAGAGGGGGTGGTTTTACCCAGAACTAGGGTTCCGGTATATTCCTTTTCCTGAGCCTGATATTGGTCTATCTGCTTGGTCATCTTGCCGGTACAAAGAATAAGCAGCCCGGTAGCAAGGGGGTCTAGCGTACCGGCATGACCAATCTTCTTGAACTTACAGGCGTATTTAAGCTTGTTAGCTACGTCGAATGACGTCCAGGTAAGTGGCTTGTCAATCAGGATCACCTGGCCGGGGTCGGGTGTTGGTTGATTTTGTTGTGACACAACTATGTACGGAGAAGCACAGAAATACGTAGAACAAAAGACGAGAAATACCTCTGTATATCTTTATGTTTCTCCCCGTATCTCTGTGGCAAAATAAATTACAAAACGTCCAACTTAACGCCAACTGCCATTAAGCCAAGGAGCAGTAGGCCAAGCGCAATCCGGTAATAGCCAAACACTTTGAAGCCATACTTGTTAAGAAAACCAACAAATCCGCGAATGGCCAGCAAGCCAACCACAAATGCAATGGCATTACCGATCAGCAGCGTCTGGTAATCTGCCGGTTGTATCAGCTTATAGGTTTTCAGCAGTTTGTAGCCCGAAGCGGCTGCCATAGTTGGCACGGCCAGAAAAAACGAAAACTCAGCCGCTTGAGTCCGGCTCAACCCCTGATACATACCTCCGATAATGGTTGCCGCCGACCGGGATACCCCGGGAATCATGGCAATACACTGAAAGAAGCCAATGCGAATGGCGTCAGGTACGGTTACTTCCCCATCTTTAGGCTGGCGATTGATAATCCGGTCGATAAAGACCAGTACAATACCACCAACCAGGAGCGAGATCGCAACGGTGGTAATGCTTTCGAGAAGTGAGTCAATAAAATCATTCAGCAGAAAACCAATGATGGCGGCTGGCAGAAAAGCGATCAGGATTTTGCTGTAGAAATCTGCCATGGGCTGAAGCCGGACGGGCAGTGATTTCAGGTAACCGGGAACAACGAACGTACCCGTACGGGTATCGGTCATAAATCGTCGGTGGTACATAACCAGTACCGACAGTATACACCCAAACTGAACGTCGACCGTGTATAACTTAGTGAACTCATTCCCGGCAATACCTGCCAATGACGAATAAATAATCATGTGGCCCGTAGAGGAAACCGGCAAAAACTCGGTTAATCCTTCAATTATGGCCAGCGCAATAGCGTGAATCAGTTCCATTAAAAACAGTTAATCGTTTGTCGTTTGCAGTTAATTGGTTGCCAAGAGCAGACAAACTTATGGCAAGCAGAATCAAACGGCAAATAACAAACGATTAACAATTAAACTTTTTACGCTTTGGGCCGGGCCAGAATCGCGAAAAACTCAAGAACAAAGCCCCCCATAACCACCAGCGGACCGAGTGTCAGGCCTAGGAAGCCAAACCCGAACTCCTCTTTGTCGAGACTCATAATAAAGAACCCGGCCAGAATAACGCCGATACCCGCCAGCATAAGCGTGTAGTTCTGCCGCCCGAAGGGAAGCGCTGCCGCCGAGTCGCGCCGTACTGGCTCTGCAGCAAACGCCCGCGTTGGTGCCGTTTTAGGCGCTACCTGTGTTGTGTCGGCTATTTTTTTAACTGGTTCATCACGCATCAGCGTAGGCGTGCCAGCTTGTTTATCCTTTGCCATATTCGTTCGTCAGTTATGCTTTTTGTGTAACTGTAAAAATCAAGCTCTAGTTTACGCTCCTTTTATAGGTAGCGCTTCATCTTAACTAATATAACTCATCCAATGTCAGGCCCAAATACCGATTTACAGCCTGAAATGTGCTTAAGAAGCCAATCAATACGCCCAGGCCCACAATACCAGCCATTAGGAAAATCATTTTTTCGGTGTCCTGAAAAGCGCCCAGTTCAGGGAGGTTATGAATAGCGACCTGCAAGCCGGCAATGAGTAGAATAACGGCAATGACACCCGCCAGAAAACCCTGCCACATGCCCCGTCCTAAAAACGGTCGGGTAATAAACCCGTTTGTAGCCCCTACCAACTGCATACTTCGAATAAGCAAGCGCTGCGAATGAAGTGCCAGCCGGATCGTGTTATTCATTAGCACCACAATAATCAGCAACAGAATGAGGGCGAATGCCGACATGATGGCATAAATTTTTGTAATGTTTCGATTGATGTTGTCAACAAGATTCTCCTGATAAACAACCTCAAATACACCGTCAATTTCTTCCAGGTCCTTTTTTACTTCCTGCAATTTGGCTTCCTCGAAGTAGCCCTCGTCCAGTTTGATGCGGTAGCTGTCATGAAGTGGATTTTCACCCAAAAACTTCGAAAAGTCTTCTTTCGTTTCAGCAATAAACTCTTTAGCAGCATCTTCTTTTGTAACCAGATTAACCTGGGGCACCCCGTTGGTCTTCAGGATGTAAGGCCGTTCGGAAATCGTCCGAAAGAGTGCGCTGCTCTTCTTTACATCGAGGTCTTTATCCAGAAATGCCCGCACTTCGTAGTTTTCGCGGATATAGGTCACCAGTTTTTTCGACTGTATAGCCAGCAATCCGCAAAAACCGATCAAAAACAAGGCCAGTGTCAGACTAAATAAGATCATGCCACTGGGATACGCACCTACTTTCTTCTTGTTACGAGCCATTTATGGGGTTCGTGTTATGAGACAAAAATAATGGATTCCACGGGGGAACGGTCCAAATTAACAAAATTTAAGGGGAAATGCAGTCAAGTACAGAGGGATATGGGCAGCGAGCAAACTACGTCCGCTTCAGAAACACCTCAGCCGGATAGCCGACTTCCACCAGATACAAGCCGTTTGCCGGTGCAGCCCGGCCCGCTATTTTACGGTCCCGGGCCAGAATAATTTTCTCAAACTGGTCAAGGCTCATACGGGCCTGCCCTATCTCGAGCATAGTCCCCACAATGGTCCGCACCATGCCCCATAAAAATCGATTCGCTTTAATGTGAAACGTCAGACAATCGGTATTTGTATAACTCCAATAAGCAAACTCAAGTTGACAGTGAAAGTGAGTAACATTAGCCCTCGCTTTGCTGAAACTCTGAAAGTTAGTGTGCTGGAGCAGCAATGTACAAGCCTCATTCATCAGATCGACGTTCAGCTGCGGCCGAAAATGATAGGTTAGAGTACCCTCAAAGGCATTTTTCTGACGAGTAATATGGTATTGGTAATACCGGGAGACTGCCGAAAAACGAGCATGTGCTTTATCCGAAACCGGAAATATGGCGTGAATGGCGATATCTTCCGGCAGCATACAATTGAGCGAATAGATAAGGTTTTCGGTTAGATCCAGTGGCTCCTCACTATCAAAATGAGCAAACTGCTGTTTGGCATGCACACCGGCGTCTGTTCGACCACTGCCCATAATGTACACGGGTTTACCCAATCGTTGACTCAAGGCAGCTTCCAGCGTAATTTGAACACTTATGCCATTGGCCTGTGTCTGCCAGCCATGATAAGCCGTTCCCCGATACGATAACTCAATAAAATAACGCATAATGGGCAAAAGTACCGCTTAATCAGCACTTAGCGACTGACTAAGCCGAGCCAATCGACAAAACGGCCACCAAAATGAAACATTGTTCACTTGGTGGCCGCTCCAGGTCTTTCTGCCGATTCTGCTTTAACGAGGTCCCCGCTGGCGTTCGCCCGCGCCATTCACGCGTTGCGACTGCTCTTGAATACGCTGCTGGGGTTGAGCACCTCTATTTTCTGAAGACCGTTGAAAGCCCCCTCCATTCTCGCTGCGTGCTCCGGGTATTGATGGTGTATTTCCGGGGCTCTGATTCAACCGCTCCGTTCGCTGCTCATAGGTTCGGTTAGGTTGTGTTTGCTGGAGGCCGGCTGGCTGATCGTCTCTACGGGAAAACCCTCCCCCCTGCTGTTGAGGCTGGGCGTTACCCGGCGAATATGACCCGCGGCCAGATTCAACAGGTGCGGACGGAGTTGGGGTGTTATTCCCCGGCGCCGGTGTGCTATTATACCTGTTACGGTTTGGTGACGCTGGGGCGTTGTTAAAGTCGCCGTTATAGGTTCCACCCCGGTTAGGACTGCCGTTATACTCTCGGCTCGGCGTAACAGCGTTGCCCTCATAAGAACGGCCAGGCGAATTATTGCCATTATATTCTCGATTAGGGACGTTGTTGCCACCATTGTACGGATCACGACCGGGCGTGTTGTTGTTGTTATAATCGGGACGCCGGTTGTCGTAGCGATCGTTATATCGGTCACGATCATTCCGCCCATAATTCTGTCCGTAACCCGACGGTTGACCAGGACGATAAAAGCCTACGGAACCATTGCCTACAACCGACCGACCGGGACGGTCCAGCGGGTCAATCCGGTAGACAGGAACACGCTGGCGGGTTACACGCTCAATTTCATACCGGTTAGGACCGTACACATAAGCCCGGTTGTTTGACCGGTACACGTTGTTGATAATGGTTGTGTTCTGGTAAATATTTATAACGTTTGGCCGCGCCACCCGGTAGCTGTAAAGCCTTGGACTGGTGATGTAAATTTGCGGCACAAAGGTCCAGTAAGGAGCCGGAATGTTGATATTTACGTTAATGTCGATCCCGGGGCCCAGGGGTGCCCAGCCATAATAACCGCCCCCCGTGCGCCACGATACCCAGGCTGGACCCCAGTCGTTGCCCGGCACCCACGCCCAACCGTATTGGCTATCGAAAAACCAGCGTCCGTAGTGAAACGGTGCCCAACCCCATGCGTAATCAGATACCCAGGTATTACCGAACTCCGTTACAACCCAGTGGCCGTCCGTTGCGTAAGGCTGGAAATCCGGTCCCACATTAGGGATCCAGACAGAGCCATATACCGGATTGGGAATCCACTGTCCATAAGGAGCCAGTTCGTTATAAAAAGTTTGTATCGGAACACTTATCCCCGGCTGAGCCGTAGCTTTCTGGGGAGCGATTGGGTCGATGGCAAGTACCGCCATCAGGCCAAGCAGCTGTATTGTTTTCAGGATAGTCATGACAGTAGGTCGTTATCTACCGCGTATCGAAACGCGTCGAAGGTTAGATGCAGTTATCCTTCGAACGTTTAACCGTCCCTCAAATAAAGTGTTCACTCACCCTGATCTAATTGGGGGATGCTTTGTAGCCATTTTGATCATCCGCGCTATTCCTAAGCTAGTGCATGACCAGGATAACTACAAGGCGTACCCGACTAACCGCGTCATTGGAAGTCGAAAGAAACTACGTAAAGGTTAGCCCGTTTTACTCTTCGTTTGTAATAAACATTTTTGGTTTCGGTGCTTCTATACCATCAATGACAAACTGCCGGGCAATGCACTCAAGCATGTAATAGTACGTGTCCCAGTAGTGCTCGCTTTTAGTCCACACCCGCACGTCGTACTCTCTTGAGTTAGGATTTAGTTTCGCAATCAGTACATCATGTTCCCGATCTGGCAGCGCGTAAGGGCAGCTGCCAATAGCACGCATGAACGATGCTTTGGTTGCGTCAAGATCATTTTGGCTACCCACGCCATATACTTGATCGACACGAATTATGCCCCTGGTACTAATGTTCACAATGGCCGTCGTTGACAGTGGTCCGTTGGGCAGAATAATGGTCTTGTTATCGAGGGTCACCAGGGTTGTATCAAAAATCCGGATTGCTTCTACGGTCGCCGTAAAACCTTGAGCCGTAATCAGATCACCAACCCTGAATGGTTTGAATATCAGGATCAGCACCCCACCGGCAAAGTTGGCCAGACTTCCCTGAAGGGCCAATCCAACGGCCAGACCGGCTGCCCCTATAATAGCCACAAAGGAAGTGGTTTGGACACCGAGCGTACTGGCAATGCTTAACAGTAACAGAACACGAAGCAACCCGTTTACCAATGACAACAAAAATGGCTGTACATCCCGGTCAACATGCCGCTTAGTCATCATGGACGACAGTAATTTTACGATCCAGCCAATGATCCAAAGGCCAACGACAAGCGTTACAATGGCTAAAACTATTTTGCCGCCGTAAATAGTGGCGAACGCCAGAATCTGGTCGTAAATACGCTCTACTCTGTTTTGTGCCTGCTCCATAAACATTAAAAGAAATTGTTTGAGAATCAGACGAAAGGAAACAGAAAAGTAACTTACCTGACCCTGCAAAAGACGGCTTGCCTAGGCGCTTGCACGGCTAAAAATTGTTACTGAAAACCAGACGCTTGCCTCAGCCGCGCCACTGCTCGAAATGCACTCCCCCGAAAAAGGGCCTGTACAATACATAAATTTACTTGCGAACTACAGCCAGTTCTTACGCCGGAATATCCAGACGGTAAGGGCCGATGAAAAGACCATCATAGCCAGGGCAAACACGTAGCCGTATTTCCAGTGGACTTCGGGCATTTCGTCGAAATTCATTCCCCAGATGCTGGCCAGCAACGTGGGCGGCAGGAAAACAAGCGATACCACCGTAAAGATTTTTACGACCCGGTTTTGCTCCAGGTCAATCAGACCGAGGTATGTATTTTGTAGGAACTCCAGGCGCTCAAAAATGAAGTTAGTATGTTCAATAAGGGAATTTATGTCTTTGATAAGTGTTCGAAGTCGTTGCTGCTCCGCTTCGTTGAACCAACCGTCTGACCGAATCATGGACGTAATAACGCGCTGCTTATCGACCACGTTTTCCCGAATCAGCATGGTTAATTCCTGGTAGTCATTGATATTAAGCAGCATCTCGCGGTCCAGGTTGGCGTCGAGATCGAGCAGCCGGTTGATAGCTTTGATTTCGCCGGAGACAAGCTCAATTAAATCCGCATCGTAATCAATACGGGACTCAAAGATTGAAATCAGGATTTGCGCGCCATCACTGAATAAAGCCCGGCGCGATTTGATGCGCTTTACCGTATCGGCAAATGATTTGAGGTCGGCGTTGCGGTAGGTAAACAGCGTGTCATCTTTGAGCAGGAAACTTACGGGCACGTTGATATACCGTTGATCGGCATCGGGCACCAGAAAGTTAGAATTAGCAATCAGGTAATCGTCTTCTTCAATATAGCGTGAGCTACTTTCAATTTCCAGTTGCTCCTGCTGACTTAGAAAATCGACATCGAACTTCTCCTCAACACTTTTGATTTCGGCGGGTGTAGGGTTTTGCAAATCCACCCAGAGCGTCCGCTCAGTATTGGAGAAGGAGTCGATATCACGAATTTTCCGGACGGCGGTGGCGTCCTGCTGAAAGATACGGATCATAAAGTCGAGAGGAGATTTTCCGGCTGCGAAGTTCGCAGAAAAGAAACCATTTATCCCGCTCCTTTTCGAATTTATGTCACCTGGCCGAACAGTATCCCGACATCTACTCGGCCTGCAACGGACTTCCTTTCAGCTTCAAGTCTTTAACCTGCCTGCGTACATTCTTCATAAATTCTTTTCCGGGGTCGGTTTTACTGGTCAGGTAAGTTGAGTCGGTTTCTTTCCAGAGCGGAGTACCGATAAAATCTTTGTATTCGTAATGACCAATCAGGTACTCAATGGCGTAGCGTTGCTTCAAGTAACGCACTAACTGCACATTGGCGTCAAGCTGCGCGTCGGTCAGGTTGTTATTTCCCACATTTTCGATACCGATAGCGCAATAATTCAGCCCAATGCAATGCCGGGTAAAAACCGTATCGGGCAGAAGTCGGTAAATCGTACCATCGCGATCAACGAGAAACGGAACGGATATATTTAATCGACTAGCTGCCTGAATGTCAGGACGATCCGTCAATACACTCGGATTAAACAGGTCGAAGGCAGCCTGAAGGGTTGGTACGGCCGTCCAGTGCAGCACAATCATTTTCGGTTTTATGTAAGGCGCCGATTGCTGAATACCATGCCGTCTGATCAGATAGTCGAGCGATAACAGCTTTCGTTCTTCATCAAAAACGATTGGTTTCTCAATTATCCTGAAGACAGGCGACTGAGCGGAGCAGACAGTCAGAGACACCAAAGCCGCTATACATGCTAGCTGGCAGCGTAGTTTTGGCAGAGCGAAACGAGTTTTCATGATTGAACGACTTGGGAGCGCAAAAAAAGAAACTCTGCATCACCTAAGCGGCTTTTCTTTTTTACCGTTGCAAAATTGGGTGATTTTCCCGGCTACCCAACCACACCTGCATCAGAAACAGGTAACTTCGCTACCTGACTATCTGTACGTTAAGCATGCCTGAGAACTGTTTTACATTCTTACGCACAAATTTCATGTACAAACTGTTATCTCTGCAACGGGGCCTAACCCGCCCGGTTATCGGCTATGCAATCTGATTATTTTAGTACAGCTTCATCAACCACTGAATCATACACGCGAACCGGCAAACCCAGCGCCAGTCAGCTCTGGGAAACGGCTCATCTGCTCGGTTTTCCGGCGGCCCTCTGGCGATTGCCCAACAAGCGCGACAAGCACCTGATCGTCTCCTTCGATGAGGTACTGCCGCGCGTATCGGCGGATCTTGACGAACTACCGGCTGGCTTCCTGATTAGCCCTTTCGATAATCTGGCCAGCACCGCCCCCACCAACATGTCATCTGGGGCGCTATCGGGTGCCAGTATCAGCACACAATCGCTTTTTTTGCGGGCCGACCTCCAGGTATCTTTTTCAGAACGGTCTGGTAAAACCGATGTCCGTATTGCAGAAAACACCCCAGCTGACAAGTTTCGGCAGGCTTTGCGTGAGCAAATGACAAACAAGACGCCGGGAAAAACTCCGCAGACGGTCACTCCGCTCTCCGATCCGGAGGCACAGGCAGCTTATGTACGAAATGTAAGCCTGGCCATAGAAGCCATGCAGCGGGGTGAGTTTCGAAAAGTGGTGTTGTCAAGAACCAAACAGGTACAGTTTGCCGATGCGCCCGACGCCGTGGCTTTATTCGACAAGCTCTGCACGGCTTATCCAACCGCATTCATATCGGCCGTATCGATACCCGAAAGAGGACAGATATGGATCAGCGCTACGCCCGAACGGCTCGTGAGTGTTGATGCCGCTGGCTTGTTCAGAACGGCATCATTAGCGGGAACGCAATCGGCTTTTGAGGCAGACGGAACGCAAAAGCGGCCCGCCGGAGCCATGTGGTCGCAGAAAGAGATTGAAGAGCAGGCCCTGGTGAGCCGCTATATTATTGAGTGCTTTAAAAAGATACGCTTGCGCGAATACCTCGAAGAAGGCCCTAAAACGGTTATAGCCGGTAATTTGATGCATTTAAGCACCTATTTTACCGTGGATACGCAGGCCGTTCGGTATCCGCAGTTGGGAACGGTGATGCTCCGTTTACTGCACCCGACCTCCGCTGTTTGTGGTATGCCCCGCGATGCCGCTTTTAACTTTATCAGCCAGTACGAAACGCACGATCGGGAGTTCTACAGCGGCTTTCTGGGACCGGTTAATGTGAGCGTAGATAATGAAGGGGCTGAAAGTGACTTGTTTGTCCATATCCGCTGTATGAAGCTGGAAGGGAACAAGGCCACTCTTTATGCCGGTGCAGGCCTCACGGAGGACTCTATACCTGAGCGGGAATGGGTGGAAACAGAAATGAAATGCCAAACCCTCTTACAGGTACTGATGAATGATAAATGATGAATGAAAACACAAGCGTGATCATTCATCATTTATCATTCATCAGGCTACATTCCTTTAAGCGCCTTCGGCAGGGTCGTTTGGAGCGCGCGAACCATCTTCAGTAGTGCGATCACCGGCTTCACTGGCTGCAGACGATTGCGTATCCGCATCAGGTGCGGTGCCTTCCGTAACGGCGTCCTCCGACGAAACGATTGATTTTTCTTCTGGTTCTGGGGTCGATGCTAGATCTGCCATGCTGGTGATTGAGTAAGAAATGTAGTGAACTGATTAATACGACTCACAATACTATACTGGGCGTACCGGTAATTGGTTTACCCGATACGCATCAATCCAGACTATCGTCGTCGTCAAGGTCATCTTCAATCGAGTCGTCGTCCAGATCTTCATCCAGATCATCCTCATCGAAGTCCTCTTCAATGTCGTCTAAATCATCTGCTCCATAGCCGCTGGCGGCTCCGGAGCCCAGTTCATCGAAATCAGCACCCGCGTCGTCGAAGTCATCGTCGTCGTCGTCGAAGGCGGCTGTTTCTGGATCTGGGTTAAGCATCAGAACATCTTCGTCCTGATCAAATGCTGGCTCGTAAATCATGGTCAACAGAGTATAAAAGTTAGTTCACCCCTCATAACGCGTCAATTTCCCGGAAGGTTTAGTCATTTTACAAAGTTCCTGGACTTTTTGCCGCCGAACACTGTCTTCTTTTTATGAGTTACTGAGTATGTGCGTTCTACGCCCCGCATTAATTCAGTATAAATGAGACACTACCAACTCCGACGGCTTTCGGACCTGCCCATTATTCAAACCAGTGATGTTAAACCAAGCGTTTCGGGTTTTGAGGTACTGGGTGCATTCAACCCGGCAGCCTGCTACTTCAACGGTGAAATTCTTCTACTCCTGCGTGTAGCCGAAGCCCCGCCCGCTGAGAAGGGGTTTGTTATTGTCCCGCTCATCGAAGAGCAGGACGGCGTTCCTGGGTTGACGATCAAACGATTTCCGGAACCCGCCGGGCCTTATGACCCTCGGGTAGTGTCCCTCGATGGCACCGTATATCTAACCTCTTTGAGTCACCTTCGTCTGGCACGTAGCCGCGATGGCGTTCATTTCACCATCGATGAAAAGCCGTTCCTGTTTCCGGCCCGGATGGACGAATCGTACGGAATTGAAGATGCCCGAATCACGTTTCTGGAAGGCAAATACTGGATTACCTATACCGCCGTTTCAGAAAATGGGCCGGGCGTTGGCCTGGCCGTAACAACCGATTTCGAGACGGTCGAACGCATGGGGATGATTTTGCCGCCACCCAATAAAGATGTCGCGTTGTTTCCCCAAAAAATTAACGGCAAGTACATGCTACTACATCGCCCGATGGTTTCAGAAATCGGCAAACCATCGGTATGGCTGGCCGAATCGAGCGATGGCATTCATTGGGGTAATCACAAATTTCTGTTCGGTGGCCGTGGGCAGGCCAATTCGGGAGTGCTTAATGAGCCGTTTGCCTGGGAAGGTGGAAAAATTGGTGCGGGTCCCGAGCCAATAGCAACCGATGAGGGCTGGCTGGTTTGCTATCATGGGGCCGATGCCACCCATGCCTACGCGCTGGCTCTCGCTTTGCTTGATACCAACGATCCCTCAAAGGTACTCGACCGGTCCATTACCCCACTGCTCACCCCCGAACTGGCCTGGGAACGGGACGGCTTTTTCCCAAATGTAGTTTTCGCAAACGGCTGGGTTCAATGGCCAGCCGAAAGCGACCATGCCGGAGAAATCTGGGTGTATTACGGTGCTGCCGATTCGGGCGTTGGCCTGGCAGAACTGATACAGTCCTAAATCCGGATCAACTCCTGAAAAAGATAAATCCCAGCGCCTTCCTTACAGGGCGTACATTTTTCGTATGGCATCGACGGTACTGCCCGGTTCGTAAGCGGCATTCAACCGGTTGGCGTTTTCTTCAACCGTCAACTCAAAACCGGCCTGCTTCCGGCGCTTATTAACCTCCTTTGCGTTGGCAATTGGCCAGACAAAACAGCGTGACTGTTTCGTACTTTTTAACGGTTGGCAGGAAACCTGTGTGCCATACAGTTGGGGTTTCCTGCTATACATTAAAGATCGGTCGAGCATCATCGCGTACTGATAAAACGGCAATTCTCCCTCGTCAGCCGCTTTTTTTATCACGGGTAAGTACGTATCAATTTTGCCGGAATGCTGGATAATGTAAAAGATGGCTTCATTACTGGGCGTACCTACCAGGCTCTTTCCGGGATACCCCCCTTCTTTCAAAATAGCCTCGGCACGGGCTATGTTGCTAGTATCAATTTTTGTTTGCTCGGCCCATAACCTCCCCGCCAGATTGGCCCGATCCACCTTGTAGATTTTACTCAAACTGTCGGTTAAGGGTTGATTATTTCCCAACTTGGTAAGCCACTCACGGTTGCGCTGGTCCAACACATACATGCTGTCGAGTTCGCTCTTCAGCCGCATATTCTGCTGGCTATAGCCATAAAAGGGCAAACCAATAGCAAATAACATAAAGAATGGTATGTATCTCATAACTAATAGACTGATAGAGTGACACTAACAAACAAATGATGACTTTTTCGTATTTTCGTTGAAACGCAAACCTATTCCTTCATGAGACACTTCTGTCAACTAATACTCTATTTTTTCCTTGCAATTCCCCTTCTTGCCCAAAGCCAGAAGCGAGCCCTAAATTCAACAGACTACGATCGCTGGCAAAGTGTGCGGTCTGAAAAAATATCGGACGATGGCCACTGGATTGCTTACCAGATTGATCCCCAGGAAGGTGATGGACGATTGGAAGTTGTATCGTCTACAGCCAACACAAACCGAAAGGAGTATGTTTTCCCAAGGGGTTATATGGCCCAGTTTACCCCCGACAGCAAGTTTCTGGTGATGCGGCTCAAAGCGCCATATATGGCCACCCGAAACGCTAAGCTCAAGAAGAAAAAAACAGATGAACTGCCTAAAGATAGTTTGCTGGTCCTGAATCTGAGCACGGGCAAACCGACAAAGCTCCCAAATGCGAAATCGTTTGTCTTCGGTAAGGACACCGGTTCCTGGCTGGCTGTAGTGCAGGAACGGAAAGACGAACGCGCTGCACCAGCATCCAAAAGTGCTTCGCTTAAAGATACGCTCACACCCTCGGCCCCCGTTTCGACGACCACCATCGCCACGCGCAAAGGACCGGTAAAAAAGCCCAAAGGCGACGATTTAACCCTGCTGAACATGGTCGATGGCACGCGCAAAACGGTTAGATACGTATCAAACGTGGTAATGTCGGACAACGGACAGGCTATTTTTTACAGCAAAGAGTCGGCCAACGACTCCTTGAAAACGGGCGAATCAAGCGTACCAGGGGTATTTCTGTTTAATACGGCCAATGGGCAGACCATGCTTATCGACACTAGTTCAAAACGAAAAATATACAAAGGACTGGCCATTGATAAAGTCGGCCAGCAACTTACCTGGATGGCCTCCGCCGATAGCGCCGGTAGTGATGTAAAAGTCTTCACGCTATATTATAAGAACCTGTCGCCAACGGTCGCGGTCAAAGGCAAAAGGTCGAAAACGGCGGCTCCCGAAGCTCCTTTCAGAGTAATTGCGGATACACTAACCTCGGCCTTACCCAAACGGTGGTCGGTAAATGAATATCGCGAGCCAAAATTCTCGGACGATGGCAAACGACTTTATTTCTCCACGTCACCCATTGCGCCTAAACCGACGAAAGATACCCTGACACCTGAGGATGAAAAAGTCAAAATGGATGTCTGGACCTGGACCGACACCCGCTTGCAGCCCATGCAGCAACGGCGGCTCAAGGAAGAGAAAGAGCGTGGATTTTTGACGGTGTATGACGTGGCAAGTGGGAAAGTTATTCCCTTGGCCAGCCGGGAAATCCCAACGGTAAGCTTTGATGCCAAGACAAATTCCCGCTACTTATTGGGCCTGAGTGACCTGCCCTATCAGGTTCAGGCCTCCTGGGACCCCGGCCACACCGACCTGTATCTGATCGATACGCAAACGGGTGAGAAAAAGAGAATTGCTAATGATGTTATGGCGTCGCAACCCAAATTATCGCCCGAAGGCAAGTACGCTTACTGGTTCGATGAGCGCGACTCACTCTGGCGAGCGTGGTCGATAGCCGATAGTCGACGGCTGGATCTGACCCGTGGCTTGCCAAGCAAGTTTTTCGATGAGGAACACGACACGCCTAATTTACCTGGTGCTTATGGCTCGGCTGGCTGGACAACCGGCGATCGCTACCTGTGGCTTTACGACCGTTATGACATCTGGCAGTTTGATCCAACCGGTAAAGAAAAACCAACCAATCTGACGGCTGGCTGGGGACGCAAAAATAAAATTCGCCTGCGCCGGGCCGAAGTAGAAAACGACGACGACACCCCCGGCCGACGATCAGGAGCGGCTGAGAAAGCCATCGACCCCAAAGCTGAACTATTTCTGACGGGTATCTGGGAGAGCGATAAAGCGACCGGTATTTTAAAGAGTAAGAACGGGCTGGCCGTTGCTGAACCAACTGTATTGACCCGAAGCAACCACCGTTATTTTGGGCTGAACAAAGCAAAAAATGCCCCAGTTATGACGTTTTATAGGGGTAACTACAAAGAGTCGACCAATCTTTTCCAGACGGATACGACCCTTGCGGCTCCTGTTCAGCTGACCCGGACGAATCCCCAACAGGACAGCGTTCGGTGGGGAAGTGCAGAAATTGTGAGTTGGATTGGCACAAACGGTATCAAGCTGGAAGGCTTGCTATTTAAACCGGAGGGCTTCGACCCTAGCAAGAAATACCCTATGCTGACCTACTTCTATGAGCGCAACGCCGAAACCCTGAACGACTATCGGGCTCCTTCGCCCAGCCGGTCGACCATCAATATTCCGTACTGCGTTTCGAACGGGTATCTGGTTTTTGTACCGGACATCGTGTATACAACCGGCCAGCCGGGTCCCAATGCCTACGACTGTGTTGTACCTGGCGTATTGAGCCTGCTCGACAAAGGCTTTGTAGATCGTAACCGGCTGGGCATTCAGGGACAAAGCTGGGGTGGTTACCAGACCGCCTACATCATTACCCGCACTAATCTTTTCCGGGCGGCAGAAGCCGGTGCGCCAGTGGCAAACATGACATCAGCTTACGGCGGTATTCGGTGGGAAACGGGCATCAGCCGGGCGTTCCAGTACGAAAAAACACAGAGCCGCATTGGCGGAACCCTGTGGGATAAACCGATGAATTATATCGAGAATTCGCCACTTTTCTTCGCAAACCGGATTGAAACGCCCCTGATGATGACCCATAACGACGCCGACGGAGCCGTCCCCTGGTATCAGGGTATTGAGATGTTCTCGGCACTGCGTCGGCTGAACAAGCCGGTCTGGATGCTGGTCTATAACGGGGAAGGCCACAACCTGACCCAGCGGCACAACGCCAAGGACCTCAGTATTCGGTTATACCAGTATTTCGATTACTACCTGAAAGATGCCCCCATGCCGGTCTGGATGAAAGAAGGCCGGAGCGCGGTAGAGAAAGACCGGGGTGAAATGAAGTACTGATCTTTACAGTATAACTAGCTGCGGGCGTTGGTTCGTGGATCGGTGGGTAGCCAGAATTTATACTTCTGCTCACCGATCCACGAACCAACGCCCGCAGCTAGTTATACCGTATCATTAATTGGCGAAGTCATCATTCGTTTTGCGCGTTTAATCTGCGAGATTTGCAGACCTATTTATCCTTTTCATACCTATGAATGTTCGATTGTCTGCCCTTTTCTTAACAACACTTCTGCTGACTTACGGCTGTAAAACAGCAAAAACCCTATCAACTACCACGTCCTTTACGGCCACAATTACGGACGAAGGATTTATCAATTGTTTTACCGCCGGTACAACCCTCAACAATCAACCCATCTGGTGTGAAGCCTCGGCCGTACTCTATGATGGTAAAAACCTGTTCCTGGCTAATGACAAAGACATGCCTGCCGGACAAAGCCCGGTCTTTACCAAGACGCTATCTGCGCTGGGCGATTCCACAGAAACACCGGTTTATTTGACCCAGCCCACGTTTTCCGCAGCCCGCAAATACGAAGATTTCGCCCGCACACCCGATGGAAAGTTTATTCTGTTGACGACCGCTTTCGACCGGGTGAAAGAAGGCAGTCACGACTGGGACGGGTATAACACGATTTTGTACTGGCGCTCCGGCGATGAGCAGCACCCGTATGTACTCGCTCCGGACAATACCAGCACAACCTCTATGTCGTACCGGCAGCAGATAGCGAAACTACTGGCTGATGCTGCGTTTCCGGCTGGCATGCCCTACTTCAAAATAGAAGGGCTGGCCGCTACAGACAAGCAACTTCTCTTCGGCATTCGGGAAGAGGGAAAATCATACGAAAACTTCTCATACAAGGCCAAAGTCATCAGCGTTACGTATCGCATCGAGAAACATAATAACGTAGATCGGATTCGGCTGGCAAACGACTGGCGGATTATCAATAACTTCGACGTAGCGTCTGCACATCCCGAGCTGCCCAAGCCACTTGCCCTGTCGAGCCTGGAGTACGATCCTTACAATAAGCAGTTCTGGATGTTGACATCCATGGAGGCCAATGGGAAGCTGGATGCCTATTTATGGACTATATCGGCCACTGATCTGTACGCGAACAGACCGTTTACGCTGGTTCGGGATGCCAAAAGGCAACCGCTGCACACGCCCGGTCATAAAGCAGAAGACCTGACGCTCCTCGACGCCAGTCGTCTGCTTCTGATTCATGATGATGACCGAGCACGCACAACGGTTGGTACGCGAACCAGGCAGCCCAATCAGGCGGCCTACACCATTATTACTGTATCCCCCCAAAAAACTCGTAGGTCCCGGTAATAAACGTCAGGATTCCGGTAGCGTGGGTAGCCCCACTGATGCGAATGAGTCGTACGTTGGTAGCACCCCGTTTTTGCATGGCATCGTAGGCATTTTGCGTATTCAGAAAGGACACCGTTTCATCGGCATCGCCGTGGTAAAGACGGGTTGGGGTTCGCGGTTTCCAATCGTGAACATCATTATCCTGCACGGCCGCCAGAAATGCCTTGTCGGTTCCATCGTTAATGCCCTGCTTGAAACTATCCGTGAATGTTTGGTTAAGGCTAACAGGAATGTTAACCGATTGCCCCTGAGCGGCTATCTGCGACGCATAGGGCTCCTTAAAATAGGCCGTTGCAGGCCTGTTGAGTCCATAAATACGATCGTACGTCTGCAACACCCATAGGTACAAACGATTTACGTAGTCAATTCCGGACGTTTTTTCGTTGATGATCTGTTTCATGAAAGCGGGTTTGTCATAAGCACCCGCCCCGCAACTAGACGCAACCAGATTAAACTCCGAGCCTGTTTCTTCTTCCAGCTTCTTCTGTAAGGACATGGTGGCGTATCCGCCTTCAGAATAGCCCGCAATGAACAATCGCTTGTCCCAGTTGATTTTCTGATCGTTCAGGAAATCGCGGGTCGCCCGCAGCATATCGAGGGAGGCCGTAGCCAGACCATTCCGCTGTTCGTAGGTATGGGGCAGGTCTTTAGAGGCCCCATACCCGATGTAATCGGGGGCGGCAATGATATATCCCTGCGATGCGAATACCGACCCAAAAGTATAGGCCTCGCTGGACGAGCGAAAGTAAGACGGCGCATCATTGTCACTGGTAATGGTTCCGTGTTGCATACTCAGCAAGGGGGCAGCGGTCGTTACGTTGGGAACAATCAGCGCACCCGATGCTTTAATGGGCTTCCCATCCGTATTGGTCGTGGTATATTCCAGCCGGTACGCCTTGATTCCATGTAAAATAAAAAATTGAAACAGCGTCGTAGCGCCACTAAAACGGCTCCGTAATTGGTCGGGTGTGTACTCGCATATGAGCGTACTACCAACCAGCGTTCGTGTGGGCGCTGGCACTACAGACTCACTGCCGGTTGATTGCTTGCAACTGGTTGGCATGACCAGCAGCACAGTTCCGACCAGGAAAAGAATAAGCGTTGATTTCAGTAACATTATATGGGGATTATCGCGCGATTATCTACTTCTTTTTTAACGTATCCGCGCCCCTTTTCGTTTACTGAAAACGCGCAAAAGACAGCCCCCGATCAGAGATCAATTCATTGTATATCAGACGATTAAATCTAAAAAGAAAAAGAATAAGTATATCATTTTTTAAAACTTGGCTTTGGGCGTTTACGGCTCGTGTCACCTTTCCTTACACAGCCGTTTCCACTTATGTGGAATAGAATCTACAACTATAGGCATCATACTTCCCGCTTACTCTACAAGATTACTTCAGATTAATAAGTATCTGTCAGCAAAAAATAATATACCATAGACCTCAAGTATACTGACTATCAACTGCATAGCTAAATTTCAACACCATCTCTTAACCACTCCGGTCAAAATGGTACAGCATTTGGGTAAGTACAGCCAGTACCAAATGTTCACAACACTATGAATTATCAGTTGAAATCAGCCGGAAAAAAATCCCTTGCGGTGCTTATGGCCGCGGGTATTCTATCAGGTAATGTTTTAACAAGTTGCAAATCATCCAAACGATTAAATCAAACGCAGCAGGGTGGCGTCATTGGCGCCAGTAGTGGTGCCGTCATTGGCGGCATATTAGGCAATAAAACGGGTAACACAGCTTTAGGGGCCATTTTAGGCGCTACAGTTGGTGGTGCAGCCGGTGCCGTTATCGGTCGGCGGATGGATAAGCAGGCCGAAGAGATGAAACGCCAGATGCCTAATGCCCAGGTAGAACGGGTTGGTGAAGGCATAAAGGTTTCACTCGGATCAGATATTTTGTTCGACGTCAACTCGTACGCATTGAAGCCCGAAACGAAGCAACAACTGATCGAATTCGCCAGATCGCTTAATAAATATGAGGATACAGATATTCGAATTGAAGGTCATGCTGATGCAACGGGATCGGATTCTCACAATTTAGAACTTTCGAAACAAAGAGCTAAGGCTGTTGGTAGTTTCCTTGAATCGCAGGGCGTTAAAACTTCCAGAGTCGATGAGATTGGCTACGGAGAAGCGCAGCCGGTAGCCGATAACAGCACCGAAGCAGGACGTCGTAAAAACCGTCGGGTCGATGTGGCTGTTTTTGCCAACAAGCAATTACAGCGGGATGCCAAAGATGGCAAGATCGGCGAATAACAAGCGTAGGATGGTTGTGTAGTGTGTTTGCAACCACCCGACTTTATTCATTTCTAAATACGTCGCATATGACAACGGTAAAGAAAGGGGACGAAGTGACCTGGAAATACGGAAAAGGAGTAGCCGAAGGCACAGTGGCTGAAGTGCACACCGAAGATGTAGAAAAAAAGGTACAGGGCACTACGGTAAAGCGTAAAGGCTCTAAAGAGGAACCTGCCCTCATCGTGAAACAAGGCGACAAAAAAATTGTGAAGTCGGCTAGCGAAGTCTCCAAGAAAAAGAAGTAGACAGCCAATTTCAATTCAGTACCTGTTAACAAGCACTTTCTGATTTACTCAACCATAAGATTACCAGTTTTAATTAATACTCGACAAAACATACAGAAACATGAATGTAAAGGAAACAAGAGGAGAAATCCTGGATCAGCTAAACCGCCTTTTAACGATCAGCCACGACGCTGAAAAAGGATATAAAGAAGCCGCAGAAAACGCAAAAGACAACGACCTTAAAAGTCTTTTTCTGGAACAGTCACGTCAGCGGGGTGAGTTTGCCCTTACGCTGGATCGGGAAATCCGGGCATTGGGTGGTGAGCCGGACAACGGCACCAGCATTGCCGCTGATTTGCACCGTGCCTGGATAAATATTAAATCGACATTTGCCTCCGACGACGATAAAGCTACCGTTCAGGAGTGCCACCGGGGCGATCAGGAGGCCCTTGAGACATATAATACGGTATTGCAGGAAACCGATCTGGTTGCCAGCACCCGTGAGTTATTGCTCCATCAAAAACAGAGCATCGATTCGGCCAATGCAACGATGGCTCGTTTGGCCTTGGTAGTGTAGTGAATGGTGGGATTGGAAAGCCTACCTCCGTTGGGGGTAGGCTTTTTTGTATCCGAACAACTGAAAACAATCTTAACGCACAGGCTGTTGATTTATTAAAGACTTACTATTAGGTAAACATTCATTTACACATGTTATGAGTAAACATTCCAAATCGGATTTCTCTTTCGAATCTATACACTCCAAACCGGGTAAACCTTACCCTTTAGGCGCTACGTATGATGGCGAAGGGGTGAATTTCACACTTTTCAGCGAAAACGCGACCGCTGTTCATTTATGTCTTTACGATCCGGCCGATCCTAGCCACGAAGTAGTACGGATTCCGCTGGAAGAGCGTACAGAATTAGTCTGGCACATATATCTTGATGGCTTACAGCCCGGCCAGCTCTATGGCTACCGCGTTGACGGTCCTTATGAACCACAGGCGGGCCACTTCTTCAACCCGAATAAACTGTTGCTCGACCCGTATGCTAAAGCCATAAATGCCCCTGTAAACCACAACGATACCTGGCTCGGCTACGATTATAAAAAGATGGCTTCTGAACGGGAAGCCAATGAGCCATTGTCCATGAGTACTGAAGACAGCGGCCCCACAATGCCGAAAAGTGTTGTGGTAGATTCGGCGTTTGATTGGGAAGATGATAGTGCGCCCGACACGCCCCTGCACCGTTCGGTCATTTATGAGATGCATGTAAAAGGATTTTCATACCTGCATCCAACTATCGACGAAAACACTAAGGGTACGTATGCCGGCTTGGGTCAGCCTGAAAGCATTGACTATTTAAAGAAACTGGGCATTACTGCCGTTGAGTTATTGCCTGTACACCAGTTTACGGACGAGAGCTATTGGGGCTACAACAGCATCGGCTTCTTTGCTCCCCAGAATACTTACTCATCGTCTGGAATGGCGGGGCAGCAGGTCAACGAGTTCAAGCAAATGGTCAAGAATCTGCACAAAGCAGGTATAGAGGTTATTCTAGATGTAGTTTATAACCATACCGCTGAAGGTAACCAATTAGGGCCCCTGCTTTCATTCAAAGGAATTGACAACCGCGTGTATTACCATCAGGTAGGCGACAATCCCGCTTATTACATGGATTATACGGGTACCGGCAACACATTTAACCTAAGCCATCCTCGTGTGCTGCAATTGGTTATGGATAGCCTGCGCTATTGGGTTACCGATATGCACGTCGATGGATTCCGCTTTGATCTGGCCTCTGCTTTGATTCGCACCGACGAGGAGTTTGGCACGGTCTCGTCTTTCCTGGACACAGTGGCTCAGGACCCGATTTTAGCCTCTGTTAAGCTCATTGCCGAGCCCTGGGATATTCAGTCTTATCACGTTGGCGGTTTCCCGGTCAGCTGGTCGGAGTGGAATGGTAAGTACCGGGACACCCTCCGAGGCTTCTGGAAGGGAGATGAAGGCAAAGCTGCTGAAACGGCCGTCCGCCTACTGGGCAGTCCCGATTTGTACGCCAACGACGGTCGCTCTCCGGCAAATAGTATTAACCTCATCACGGCTCATGACGGCTTTACCCTCAACGATCTGGTTAGTTATAACGAAAAGCATAACGAAGCCAACGGTGAGAATAATAACGACGGTTCGAACGACAACATGAGCTGGAACTGTGGTGCCGAAGGCCCAACCGACGACCCAGCCATTAATGAACTACGCGAGCGCCAGAAACGCAATTTTCTGGCAACCATGCTGCTCAGCCAAGGTACGCCAATGCTGGTAATGGGCGACGAATGCGGTCGTACACAGCACGGAAATAATAACGGCTATAATCAGGACAGTGAAATCAGCTGGATGGACTGGCACTGGAATGAAACTCAACAGGCCTTGTTTGAATTCACGAGCCAGTTAACCGCTTTGCGTCAGGATATCCCGTTGCTGAGCCGACGCCGGTTCTTCGAAAGCGAACAGATCGCTTACTTGTTACCCGACGGCGGAGAAATGTCCAGCGATGATCTACATAATCCACATACGCACTGCCTCGCACTTTTTATTGACGGGATGCGCGTAACGGAACAGACTGAAGATGGCCAGGATATCGGGGATGAACAGTTGATCTGGATTTTAAACGCTTATTGGGAGACCGTACCGTTCATGATTCCCAAAATTGGCCGAAAGAGCAAAGATTGGGAGGTTATTATGGATACCAATTCAGGCAAGGTATTTCCGAAAGAGATGACTATTAAAGGCGGTCATTCAATAGATGTGGCGGGCCGCTCGTCAATGTTATTACGACTCAAATAAGCGGATTAACTATAAAAAAAGCCATAACAGACCGTTATGGCTTTTTTTATGACTCACAATTGAACCCACGCATTATTTACTCTCACAAAATGTCCACTCTTTAACACACACTGGTGCATCCTGAAGGGCATTATATAGTTGCTTGTCGTTTTTAAACACTAGCTGGTCCAGTTGAAAGGATTCCACATGAACGTCGAACGAAGGCGATTTAAATGGCCAGGGTTCCATCACTAAAGTGCCATCGGTTCGTTGATGAATAAAATAAGGCGCCCCGTCTGGTCCCAGACTAACTTCCAAACGGCGTCCTTCCGGCGGAACCTGACCAAGACACAGTATCAGAGACAAGGCATCGCACCATTGAAGAAATGCATAAGCATAGGCGGCTTCTTCCTTTGTCGCGTTCAATTCGCTGCGCCACTTTGTCTGGTTGCTAACTTGCTGATCCAAGTACTCATCCAGTGCCTTATCGGTTCCCCGCTTCGATTCGTAGAGAAACGTAGTATGCATTGACATGAGCAGGGCGTTCCAGCGGCTTTTTTGTAAGCCGATCTGAATCATTTTCCGGCACTGCTCCACTGAGTACTCCAGAATTTTAAAGTGCAGAGGGGCTCCGGCCGTTGTCAGGTGGTTACGACCCTCCCACGCATCCTGCCCGTCGTCATGCTCTGTCAAGGCGATCAGGGTTTCAACCCAATGAACGGGTCTCTCGTCAATCTGCCATTCTAAGGCGAGCTGAACGGCCAGTAAGCCATGCGCCTGCTGGTTAATGATTTCCCAACCTTCGTCCGTTTGTGTAACAATCATAAGAAAGAGTAAAAGCGCAACGGGAAGAAGGGGACAAAAGAAAGGGACAGCATGGGCTGTCTTTTTCTCTTACGTCCCCTTCTTGTCGTTACGCCTTCAAATAAAGTGAGTGACTACTAACCGGTACCTAGTTGTATACTTTTTCGTTTTCGCCCATTTTGGGTGGGTTACCGGTTACCGCAGCGGTAGCCTGCTGCACCAGCCGAACCATTGTACTCGAACTAGCACTCCAGTATTCGGCCATGTGGGTATTTACTTTCAGAAGGATTAACTCAGGATCGTCTTTTCCCTTCGGAAACCAGGCCTTGGCCTGCGGATTCCAAAGTTCATCAATTTTGGCCCGGTCGTCCAGCTCTTCCGCAGTACCAGCTATAGATACATAGCTGGCATCTCCAACATCAGCAAAAGAGAGGTTTACATGCTTGTTGTTGTTGTCAATTTGATCTACTTTCGGTGATGTGCGTTGCGTAAAAAACCAGATGGTTCCGTCTTCATCTACCTGAAGAGCAGCCATTGGACGACTTACCAGATTACCCTGCTCATCGACAGTTGTCATCATTGCAATACGAATGTCGCCAATCAGATCAGCGACTTTCTCAAGCTTTTTATTTGTTTGTGGCTTTGTTTCCATAACGTTATGTTGTTGGGATTTAAAACAGACTGTGGTTAATCAATAGCACTTGGCCAGACTGGCTAAGTACTATCAATTAACCACAGCTTGGTTAATTAGTTATAAAGCGTCTCGCGAAGATCAATTCCGTAAAACAGGGACGCGGGCGTAACAGTTGGGTTCTTAGCGTCTAGTTCAGTCTGTGAGCCCATGTCGATGATGCTGACGCAGCTACAGATTGTTTGCTTGCACATTGCATAAACTTGCTGAGCACGCTCGGAGTTAAACTGTTCTACTTCCTGTGCGCACTTCTCACATACTTCAATACAGGCTTGCGCCAGCAGACGTGCATTTTCCGAGCCTCGTACATATAATATAGCCAGGTTCCGGCACATATCAGCACAATCCAGATTTAAAAAAATACTCCGGTAACAGTCCTCAATATTGTCACAGTTCGAACATTCAGTAGCGAATTCATTACAGAGTGTAGCGCAGCTGGTTAGTGAATCGTAGATGGTTTTCTTCCAAATCATGGTTAGTAATGGCTTGAGATTAGTGTTGGTTAGGCAAATGTTCGTACCGCTAATGTGGACCAATCGGCATGAGATGCTTCCAGTCGAGCCCAACGACGAGCCTCTTCAATGCTTATGGCTACTATACGCTGGCCATCCAGTTGCCCCTGTTCCAAAAGCCGGTTGGCAACTTCAATGGCTTTAGCCCGAGTACTCGGATTAAGCGACCGCATAGCCGCCGGAAAGTGATTGACAGTCCACATAATAATTGGATGAAGGTTACACAATCAATAGCGCATATTGTGCCACTTCTTTATAGTGTTAAAAGTGTAAATCACATATACAGCATAACTATCTGTATAACAGCAGCATATCGCAAAATGATTTAGTTTTTATTTATTGTGATTCTGTAGGAAATAAAGTGAGTATGTAGAAAACCGCTAGCTAGATGTGTAGAAAAATACCCAATCAATTCCACAAAAAAGCCAGCCCTAGTCATGGGCTGGCGATAAGCGTTGCGTCAAGTAATACTACAAGGGCGAGTAGACGATGGGCTATTTTGGAAAGTAAAGTCTAAAAGTAGTTCCTAATCCAACCTGGCTTTCTACCTCAATAGACCCCTTGTGGCTATTTATAATGTTCTGTGTAGCCGTAAGGCCCAAGCCCATGCCGCCTGATTTGCCTGTAAAAAACGGGTCAAATAAGCGTTGCCGGTCTGTTTCGCTGATTCCCCCGCCATTATCGGTCACTTCAACATAAACTCGTTTGTCTTCCGTACAATTTGTCTTTACACATAATA
The DNA here is from genome assembly GCF_026391055.1 of Spirosoma sp. Lineage (GTDB taxonomy): Bacteria > Bacteroidota > Bacteroidia > Cytophagales > Spirosomataceae > Spirosoma. Next base: position 389,755 of record NZ_JAPLET010000026.1, read on the forward strand.
TGCCCTTCCCTTCCTGCATGGCTTCAACCGCGTTGACCAATATATTGAGCAAAGCCGTTTTCACCTGATCCCGATCAATAAGCGCCTGGCAATCATCTTCCAGAAAACTTGTTTCGAGCCTCATACGCTTAAGCTTAATGCGGTCGCTTACAAGTTGGAGTGTTTCTCTGACAACCTGATTAAAGTCCTGTTTTTTACGGTCGAGATCACGTGGTTTCGACGAGTTAAGCATCTCTGTAATGAGTTGCCCGATACGGTCTACGTTCCGACCAATAATGTCTGTAAACATAGTTACATACTCATTGTCGGTATCCAGTTCATCCTTTAGCTGCTCCAGTGCCAGACTAAGATTAGTGAGTGGATTGCGAACCTCGTGCGCGATACTTCGGGCAATTTTCCCGGTCATCGTTAGCTTTTCGGCCAAAATAAGGTCCTGCTGTGCCTTTTTCTCATCGGTAATATCGCGTACAATACCCTGGTACCATTCTGGCCGGCCCACCAGATCTTCAACTGCCCATACAGAAATAAGACAGATTCTTTTGCGCCCGGTTCGATGAATAAGCGTCGTTTCAAAGTCTTTGATCTGTCCGTGTTCCCGAACATTGAAACGAAGGTTACGCAGTTGATTCAGGTCCGAAAAAAGGCGTGCTGGATTAAGAATACGCAGTTCGTCGCGACTGTAGCCCAGCAAGCGTTCGACAGACGAGTTAGCATCCTGAAAACGAAGTTCATTACTAGCCACAAAAATGGCATCGATCGACCGTTCGAACAGGGAGCGGTATTTATTCTCTTTCTGAGCTACTTCAGCCAGCACACTCGCCTGGCGAAGGGCATAACGAATACTTCGTCCAAGCAACTGGGCATCGATCCGGCCTTTAACTAAATAATCGGCAGCACCCAGCTCTAGCGCAGACTGATCTACGGTGAGATCATCCTGACCAGTAAGTAGAATCATAGGGGCTCGGCATCCCCGTCGAAAAGCTTCCTGAATAAGGTCGATTCCGGTATGGTGCCCTAACCGGTAATCGACTAGATATACGTCGTGCTTATGGGCGTCTATAGTCTCTAACGCGAGATCATAGCTGTCTACCCAATCCAGCTTAATTGTTGCATTTTCTCTGGCCGACACGAGCGCTTTTGTCAGCAGGTAATCATCTTCGTCGTCTTCGATCAGAAGCACACGAATCATTTCTTCCTCATCAGTAACATCGAGTAAAGCCGTAACAGGAGTCATAAAGGCAAGCAGTTAACAAATCTTGGTAAACAACAGGCAGATACGAATACCAGTGAACTGATATTGTACTAAAGAACCTGAGTACAACTTATGGCAATTTAACGGTATCCATCCAGTAGGTCTTGAGGGCACCAACCATTTCAACCAACCGGTTAAAGTTGAATGGTTTTGTAACGAATGAATTTACGCCTAATGTATAAGTCTTCAATATATCTTCATCAGCTGAGGATGTTGTCATAACGACAACGGGTAATCGACGCAATTTGGAGTCGTCTTTAATTTCACTAAGTGCCTGGAATCCGTTCTTTCGCGGCATATTCAGGTCAAGAATCAGTAGGTCGGGCCAAGGGGCATTCTGTTCAGTATAACGACCTTTACGATGCAGATACTCCATTAAATCCTCGCCGTCTTCAACGAATTGAATAGTTTGTGTGTATCCACTCTGTCGAAGGGCGCGTTCCATGAATAAGCGATCATCGGAATCGTCATCAGCAATCAGGATGGTCATAAGGGCTTGCTTACGGTGCATACGGTTAAATTGGATAAAGAAGTTACGGCAACCTGGATTTATTGACTCTTACGCCTGGGTAGGTAATTGGTAAACGGCTTATCGCGCTTAAATCAACACGCAAAATCCATTTCAATTAATTTGGAAGCTGTTCTTTCTTTCAAAGATACTCAAAAACCTTGTTTTTTTTATTGGGCAATCTGCACTAGACCATATGTTATTTTATTTAAAATTCTTTTACTCAATTTACGCTATACTGTTCATTTTGATTAACTCTAATAAAATTATTTATAATAAAAATAGATATCTTATTACTTACCCCTTTTTTTGAATCAATTTATTAATTATAATATATAAAAAACAAGCAATCATATACTTAATATATTTTATAGGCTAGTCAAGAAAGACTGACTGAATGTTTCTACAAAATGGGGAATTTACTCCGCATCTTGTCGATTAAAGCCTCATAAAGTTCTAATGCTTTTTCGTTCACAAATAGGTATAATACAATGTGATAGGCCTTTTAGAGCCAGCTTGCAGGGTATTGGCACGATTTTAACCTATTGTGAAATGTTACAGATAAGTTTATAATCTGTTTTCTAATTCACTAATTGTTATGAAAAAGTTAGTTAACACCCTACTGACAAGTGCCGTTTTACTAACCGGTACAATTGTTTTTAATTCGTCGGATGCTCTGGCTCAAGGCCGGACACGAGTTGGTATCAAAGGTGGCTTGAATGCCAGTTCCTTATTCTACGACAGCCAAGGTGCAACCAATAAGAACGAACGTATTGGTTACCACGTGGGTGTGTTTGCACAGGCACCTATTGGGGAGTTTTTTGCCATTCAGCCTGAATTGCTGTACATGACGAAAGGGGCATCAGCTGATTTTAATGTATTGGGCGTTAATGGAAAAAACACTTTCAAATTAAACTACGCCGAATTGCCGGTTCTAGCGACGTTTAAACTCGGCCAGGCTGTTGAGCTTCAGGCGGGTCCTTACGTATCTTATCTTCTGAACTCGAACATCAACTCCAACAGTGATTTTGGTACGGGCACAGCGGCAATTAACCGGGATAATTTTAATAAAGTTGACTACGGTATTGCAGGCGGTATTAATCTTTATTTTGGCAAAGCATTTATCGGAGCCCGTTACGAACAAGGTCTTCAGCAGGTTGCTAACAGTGGAGCAGCTAAAACATTATTGGGAAGTGCCAAAAATGGTGTTGGTTTACTTTCAGTAGGTTTCAGCATTAATTAATTAATCTCTTACAAGCTAAAAAAGCCAAACGTATAATACGTTTGGCTTTTTTAGCTTGTAAGAGATTAATATTACAGATGGATGTCGTAAGCCTTTAATTTGTTGTATAAAGTCTTGCGGTCAATATTAAGCACTTCAGCTGCTTTAGTTTTATTATAACCGGTTTTTTCCAGCACCTTCAGAATGGCAGCCCGCTCGGCATTTTCTGAAACTGATTTTAAATTGGCAGCCGACTGACTAAAAACCGGCACACCAGGTCGGGCCGGGTCGTAATTGATTTGAATAGCTGATGCTCCGGTGTCTTCCGCCGTTAAGTACTGGGGAGATATAATTTCCTGGGGTAATACGTCGGCTTCAATGTAATCTCCTTGTGTAAGCAGTACGGCCCTCTTTACTACATTCTGCAACTCACGCAGGTTACCGTGCCAGTAGTACTCCTTGAGCTTTTCTTTGGCTTCCTCCTCAAACCCCAGGATGTCCTTTTCCAGCTGCTGGTTAGCCGATTCAAGAAAGTGCTCGGCAAAAATCATGACATCGGCCTTCCGCTCACGCAGGGGTGACAGATGCATCTCAAACTCAGCAATGCGATGATAAATGTCTTCCCGGAATTTACCTTGCCGTACCGCTTCGCGGAGGTCCTCATTCGTAGCAACGATGATGCGTACATCAACCGGAATGTCCTGATTGCTACCAATACGCCGGATTTTACGCTCCTGTAATACCCTGAGCAATTTGATCTGGTTATCGTAGGATAAATTGCCTATTTCATCGAGAAAGATGGTTCCGCCGTTGGCATATTCGAAGCTGCCCGCCTTATCAGACATGGCACCAGTGAACGACCCTTTTACGTGGCCAAACAACTCGCTACCCGCTAATTCTTTTCCTAAGGCTCCACAGTCAATGGCTACAAAGGGTTTATCTGCCCGTTTGCTTTTTAAGTGAATAGCATTGGCAACAAACTCCTTACCTGTACCAGTTTCGCCCGTAATAATAACCGACATATCGGTTGGCGCAATCAGATCAATATGTTTCTGGAGTTGTTCGGCTGCCCGGCTCTTTCCAAAAATAAACCGTTTGCCATCGGGCGTTAACGACGACTTCCCCGATGTTGCTTTAACAGTGCTGGATTTAACAACCGGTACTGCAGTCGGGGTTACCGTCTTAGCCTGACTCAAGGATTGTCCACGACGTTCGAGTGCTCCTTTAATGGTGTACAGGATTTCGTCGGGGTAAAGTGGTTTGGTTACATAATCATACGCACCGTGTTTAACTGTTTGTACAGCAACACGCACATCGGAGTAACCAGTAATGATAATGACAGCAGTTGTCGGATGCATCACCTTGATACGGCGAAGCATTTCAAGACCATCTATATCGGGAAGTTTAAAATCGCAAATAACTAATTCAAACGATTCTTTACGCAACAGAACGAGACCATCATCCCCCCGCTGAACCGATGCCGTCTTATACCCCTGCTTTGTCAAAAAACGCTCTAGAAGCAGACATATGTCGTTGTTATCGTCAATAATCAGAATTTTTTCCATGAAGAGGAAGAAGCTTGTTCAAATAGACCACGCCCGGGCTAGTTAGCACAGCGTTGTGTGCAACGGGAGTTAGCCCTCGTTGGCTTTATGAACAAAGTTACTCAAACCTGAATGGTTTGCAATGCTGTCTCAACCGAGCGACGGGTGAATGGTTTACCAATAAAATAATCGGCTCCCTGCTCCGTTGCACGTCGTCTTTCAGCCTGGCCATCAAAGGCACTTATCATAATTACTTTAGCCTCATTTTGCCCGTCCTTAATAAACGGAAGCAAATCGAATCCTAGTCCATCCGGCAGATTCAAGTCCAGGAATATAGCATCAAACTGCTGTGAATCCAGCCATTGACGGCCTTCTTCTATAAAATGAGCACAGGTAGGTTGATAACCTAACCGACGTAACAGTCCAGATAATAGCAAGCATATATCCGCTTCATCATCGACAATCAACACTCGTTTTGCAAGAGCTGTTGTATTCATTACGGTTGGTCTAAATTGCTGTCCCGCATTAACGCCTATTATCGGTCTTACCACGGTATATTTTGTTTTCTAAAATTTCTTACTTACTTCTTTCTATATAAAATATGATGCCGAAAATTCATACTCCATCATAAAATAAGCGTGTTATAACAACTAAAGGCCAATAACTTAACTGATTGTGAATTAATACTGCTTAAATTAGGTGTAATTCGTTTTAAGGAGTTTCACCTAATAGGGGTACAGAATGGGCTATTTTTCTACGAAAATTCCCCATATGTAGAAATTTTTCCACACATCTACATGTAATTCCACCCCCAATGAAATTTATGGCATTTGAATTAATACTTGTCATATTAGCTCATTTCCAAGCTTATAGGGTCATTTTGTCAATAGACTCAACCTCAACAAATGAATTTATTGGTAGTTGGCACAAATTTTTCTCTATGCCTTTACGATTGCAAAATGGCTTATTCTGATTTACTCACGAAATTTAATGGGAAACCTTCTTTACACAATAGCCGTAGTGCTTGTTATCATATGGCTCCTGGGATTCCTGGGGGTTCTGGGAACAGGCATTGCGTCTAGCAGCTTAATCCACGTCTTGTTGGTAATTGCCGTAATCGCAATTATACTCCGATTGATACAAGGTAGAAGCGTGTAGAGAAAAAAGTACCTAAACGATACTGACAAAGTAACCTTAAATAGGTTATATAAGTCTAAACAGCATTCCTATTCATTTAGGTGATTTCATTTTAGGTTAAGTACAAGTTACGGTGGGTACGGAATCCCTGCGCCAAATTGAGCGCGGGGATTTTTATTTTATATGCCTTGGGCTTAAGGACGTCATGGCTTGTTTAATCATAAATACGTATACTTGTCTGGCTAAAGCTTATTTTCCAATCTATCATATGGGGTATCAGTTGCGTAAATCGTGGACGGCCTTGTGGAAAAAAGTCCTCACCAAAAGTAAAGTGAGTCAAGACCTTCCTACATATCAATTGACTCACCATCAAGTAGTTAATCCACTAAACGAATTACTGGTATAAAATTTTCTACCCATCTGTCATTGATAACTCAGTAACTCATTCACATAAGTTTCAGAAACTATGAAAGCATTGCCAGGAATATTAGTAGGTTTAGCTGTTGGCGCTATTGTTGGAATATTACTCGCTCCAGAGAGCGGCCAAAAGACGCGCAAACGCATTTCGTCAGAGTCTGACTCATTCTTTAAGGATCTCCAGGATCAGCTCCAATCAGGTTTGGAAAGCATCAAGAGTCAGTACAACGAGTATGTTGATTCGGCTACCGAAAAAACCCAGGATGTCGTCAATCAGGCCAAACGCAAGGCAAGACAATAATTCATTTCACTATTTTTATCTACCAACTCACCTAAAAACAGGCAAAATCATGAGAAGCACTAGAGATTTTCTAACCGGTATTATCACAGGCGTTGTTATTGGTATTTTAACAGCTCCGCGTAGCGGCAAAGAAACAAGAGATAAATTAACTGAAGAAGCAAACAAACGTTCCGGTGATCTGAAAGATCAGTGGGAAAAGGGAGTTTCTCAGGTTAAAGAAGGATTTGAGCAGGCAAAAACACAAGTAAGCCAGTATACTGAAAAGGCAAAAGATCAACTCAATCAGTATAAAGACCAAGCTCAAGCCTCAGTCAATACGAACAAAGAGAATATTAAAGGTCAATATAATGACAAAGTTGACGAACTGGCCGACGATGCTCGTGAAGGTGTAGACGACGCTCAATCTTCATTTAAAGTCAGTTAAGTAATACTCTTGATTTACTCAACGTTTTTGAAAGAAACCTCCACTGGCCTCCAGTGGAGGTTTCGCTTGTTAAAGGGGTTTAACAATCTTTTAATTTTGGTTTAAGAGGGGTTTAATTATTGATCTGGACTTTTGTAACGCAAAACATAGCCATGAACAGACACCCACTTTCCCCGATAAATAGCTACCAAATTTATACTAGGTGGCTCAGATTACGCCATCGATTGGTCTGGATACAGAATCAGTTAATCGTTGGGCAGCCTACCAAATTTCTCAGCCCTATCCGGACTGGTATTCAGGTCCTAACAGGCGTTTTGCTGCTGTCGGGTTTAATGAGCTGCCATAGTGAGTCGAAATCAAATGAAGCCTCTACTGATCCATCCCACCGGGAAACCAACCTGCTCGCCACTGCTACGTTTGATACCGCAAAGCTAGAGAACGCAAAAAATGAGCTTAACCTGACGGGTAAGATTACCTTCAACCAAGACCAGGTGGTTAAAGTGTTTCCATTGGTAGGCGGCCATATTGAAACCCTGAAGGCAGACTTAGGTGATTACGTTCGAAAGGGGCAGGTACTGGCCGTAATTCGCTCTGGTGACCTTGCCGACCTCGAACAACAGGCCGTAGCCGCTCGCGGTCAATTTGCCGTTGCGCAGAAAAATCAGCAGGTGACAGAAGACATGACCAAAGCCGGTCTAAGTTCACAGAAGGACTTGGTAGCCAGTCAGGAACAGCTGCAAGCGGCTAAGGGCGAGCTTAACCGTGTTGCCGAACGACGGCGGATCGTTGGTGGTACGGGCTCTGTTTACCTGGTCAAATCCCCCATGAGTGGCTTTATCGTCGAGAAGTCAGCCTCGTCGGGTATGGAGCTTCGTTCCGATGACCCCGAGAACCTCTTTACCGTGTCTAACCTCGACCACGTTTGGGTATTGGCTAACGTTTACGAATCCGACCTGGCTAACGTACACGAAGGTGACGCAGCTACAATAACCACAATCTCGTATCCCGACAAGGTTTTCCACGGACGAATTGACAAGATTTTCAACGTCCTTGACCCCGACAGTAAAACCTTGAAAGTGCGGGTCACGCTCGATAACGCTGATTACCGCCTTAAGCCCGAAATGTTTGCCAACGTAAGCGTTACTTATGCCGGCCGTGACCAGCGGGTAGCCATTCCGGCAGGAGCTGTTGTATTTGACAAAAACCGAAATTTCGTCGTATTGGCCAATAAGGAGAATCAGCCTGTCGTTCGCGAAGTCGAAATTTATAAAACCATCGGCACTAAAACTTACCTTTCAAGCGGCATTGCTCCCGGCGATCGGGTCGTAACAACCAATCAACTGTTAATCTATAACGCGCTTGGAAGCTGATAATGCACGTAAGTATATTCAACGAAAAAGGCCTGCTCAACTCCAGCAGGCCTTTTTCGTTGGTAATATGGTTAAATTACTTCTTGGTAACCCGCATTGAAATCCGGCGATTCTGCGCCCGGCCTTCTTCGGTATCGTTCGATGCTACAGGGTGCTCCTGCCCATAGCCTTCAGCTTCCAGACGGCTTTTGTCGATGCCCAGCTTTTCGAGTTCAGCCTCTACTGACGTAGCCCGTTCGCCCGACAGTTTCAGATTAGCATTGGCGTTACCGGTATTATCCGTATAACCGCCCACTTTAATGTTCACATTCGGATACGCTTTTAAAATCTGGGCTACATTACCTAACTGCACCTGAGACTCTGGCTTTAGAGTGGCTTTACCGGTTTCAAACGTTAGTCGGTCAAAATCGAACCAGGTCTCTTTGTCAACCGCCTTATCGGAGTTGATGAACTCAATGAGCTGCTCTTCAATTTTACCAACGCCCGACAAATTCAGATCGACACCGGTTTTTTCGTTTTTGAACTTCAGCACATTTTCCGTTACCGTTATATTCTCGGCGGCCGTTGATTTCTCCAGGTCAACACCATGCATTCCACCCTGTGCCGTGATACCTTCCCGATTACCTTCGCTCGCTGAGGTCGATTTAACCGCGATGTACGGCGCAATGACAAGCGATACGATCGACATCAGTTTGATCAGAATATTCATGGATGGTCCGGATGTATCTTTAAACGGATCGCCAACAGTATCGCCCGTAACTGACGCCTTGTGTGGCTCCGATTTTTTGTAAAACATCTCACCATTGATCAGTACGCCTTTTTCGAAGGATTTCTTGGCATTATCCCAGGCACCACCGGCGTTATTCATAAAAATGCCCATCAGTACGCCCGATACCGTCACACCGGCCAGCACACCACCGAGTACCTCGGGGCCAAAAATAAAGCCCACAATAACGGGAACTGTCAGAGCAATCGCGCCCGGCAAGATCATCTCACGAATCGACGCCTGTGTTGAAATAGCTACGCACTTTTCATATTCGGGCTTGCCCGTTCCTTCCATAATGCCCGGAATTTCGCGGAACTGACGACGTACTTCCTCAACCATCGCCATAGCCGCACGGCCCACAGCCGCAATAGCAAGTGACGAGAAGATGTATGGAATCATACCGCCCACAAATAAGCCGGCCAGTACATCGGCCTTGTAGATATCAATAGCCGAGATGCCCGACAAACCCACAAAAGCTGCAAACAGAGCCAGGGCCGTCAAAGCAGCCGAGGCAATGGCAAACCCTTTACCACTCGCGGCTGTCGTGTTCCCAACGGCATCCAGAATGTCGGTACGACCACGAACCTCTTCGGGCAAATAACTCATTTCGGCAATACCACCGGCATTATCGGCAATAGGTCCGAAGGCGTCGATGGCAAGCTGCATAGCGGTAGTCGCCATCATACCGGCGGCCGAAATAGCCACCCCATATAAACCGGCAAAGTGATATGACGTATAAATACCGGCAGCCAGCACTAGAATTGGCAACACCGTCGATTCCATACCGACCGACAGACCGCCAATAATGTTGGTAGCCGCTCCCGTTGCCGACTGACGAATGATCGACAGAACCGGACGACGGCCCATAGCTGTATAGTATTCCGTAATAATGCTCATCAGCGCACCTACTACCAAACCCGTTACAATGGCATAAAATACATCCATACGTGTAAATTCAACACCCCGGATTTCCATTGTGCCGGTCGGCAGCATAGCATTAACAAGGAAGTACGATGCCACCAGCGTAATACCGATTGACGCCCAGTTACCTAGGTTCAGGGCAGCCTGTACATTACCGTTATCATCTTTCACGCGAACCAGATAGGTCGCAATAATGGAGAAAATCAGACCCAGACCAGCAATTACCATCGGCAGTACAATGGGCGCATGACCCATAATCGGATCATTTTGAATGACGATCTCACGACCCAGTACCATCGTGGCCAGAATGGTAGCCACATACGAGCCAAATAAGTCAGCACCCATACCAGCAACGTCACCTACGTTATCGCCTACGTTATCGGCAATGGTTGCCGGGTTGCGCGGGTCATCTTCCGGAATACCGGCTTCTACTTTACCCACAAGGTCAGCACCAACGTCGGCAGCTTTAGTATAGATACCACCGCCCACCCGCGCAAACAGGGCAATCGATTCGGCACCTAGCGAGAAGCCCGCCAATACTTCGAGGGCTTTCTCCATGGGTAGACCGTTAACGTCGCCCGATGGCTCAACATATAATTTATAGAGAACAATGAACAGACTACCCAGACCCAGCACGGCAATACCGGCAACACCGATTCCCATCACAGAACCACCCGTAAATGATACCTCAAGGGCCTTGGTCAGACTTGTGCGTGCGGCATGAGCAGTACGAACGTTTGCCTTCGTAGCTATATTCATACCAATGTACCCGGCCAGCGCCGACAGGAACGCGCCGAGAATAAAAGAAAACCCAATAAGTGGGCTGGAATTTGGCACCAGGCTACCCATATAAGCCAGCAAAAGCGCTACAATGATGCCGAAATAAGTAAGAACACGCCACTCTGCTTTAAGAAAGGCAATCGCTCCATCAGCAATGTAGCCTGCAATTTCCTGCATCCTAGCGTCACCGGCTTCCTGCTTCGAAACCCACATAAATTTGGTAAACATCACCAGCAGGCCTATAATGCCAAGGATGGGGACCAGATAAACACTGTAATTCATAGAAATAGGTAGAAGTTTAAGAGTTGATTGCCCGCAAAGATAGAATTTGCCTCTGCATTACGGCCAAACTCAGGGCAAAATCATTGACTTTTTTTGAGGTTTTTTTCGGTTATTCAAGGAGTTTACCGGTTACACGGATGCAAATCGGGCTAACATTTGGAAGTAGCGGACAGGCTGCGTAGGTTCATAGAAAAACAGGCTAGCCTAATAAATCCTATTGAATTTACTATATTATGCAGAATATCCGTTTGCCATTGTACGTATTATTAAATATACAATTCTGCCTTATATCCATTTACCCAAACGCAGCCCACTCGGGCATTGCTGATTCCCTCCGAGTAGTGGTTAAAGAGGGAACCAATATGGCCGCCGACCTCTCACCCGATAAACGACAGATTACCATCGACTTACAGGGAACCATATGGATTTTACCTGCAACAGGTGGCATTGCTAAACCATTGACCGATCACCTTGGCGACTGCCGACAGCCCAGTTGGTCGCCGGATGGACAACGGATTGCCTTCCATTCTTTCTGGGACGGGAGGTACCATATATGGGCGATTTCGGCTAAGGGCGGCAAACCTCAGCAGCTTACAACCGGACTCTATGATGATCGCGAACCGCACTGGTCACCGGATGGGAATCACCTGATTTTTGCCTCCGACAGAAGTGGCAATTACGATATCTGGCAGCTAAATCTGGCCGATGCAACACTAACCCAGCTGACCAACGGCTCCGGTAATGAGTTTAACCCGGCTTACGCGCCGGATGGCAAACAGATCGCTTATATTTCGGATCGGACGGATGCGCCCGGCGTTTACATCCTGCCATTAGGCGGTACCGAAAAGCTGGTTGCTCCCACACTGAGTAAACTGGCCGGTGTAGCCTGGCAACCCGATGGGTCGAAGTTGTTTTACAATTTGCTGAATAACACCCAAAGCGGATTAACAACGGTGTCTGTTACCGACGGTAAAACACAGATGCTAACGAAAGCCACAGAAGATGTTTTCCCATTTCGGACCAGTTGGTTTTCGGCCGATACTTATTTATACACGGCCGATGGGCTCTTAAAACGGTGTCGGTTGGGTAGTACGACGGCTCAGATCATCCCGTTTCAGGTGGTCATTGCGTTGCCCCGGAACACTTACAAACGAAAAACCTATGACTTCGACAGCCGGAAACCTAAGCAGGTGAAAGGTATTAAAGGGCCGGCTATCTCGCCTGATGGCAAACAAATTGCGTTTGCCGCCCTGGGCGACCTATGGCTCTTGACTAAAGGCAGCAAAACCCCTGAACGTCTTACCCAAGGGCAGTCGATGGAAGTCGAACCCGGCTGGTCACCGGATGGTACAAAGCTGACCTATGTATCTGACCGAAACGGGAACATGGACGTCTGGATTCGTGACTTAAAAACCGGACAAGACCGGCTTCTGGTAAACATGTCCGACGACCTCCATTACCCAACCTGGTCACCAGATGGCAGTAAGATCGCCTTTTACCAAAGCGACCCACGAAATGCATGGGGCCGCAGCACACTGTACGTAGCCGATGTCACATATACAGCCGACGTGACCGCTCCTAAAACCAGAAAGCTGCACGAATCCTTATTCGTTCCAAGCCAGGCAAGCTGGTCGGCAGATGGAAAGACGCTTGCTGTCTCGGCCCTTCACCCCTACTCGTCGCGCTACCGCGAGGGGGTGAGTGAGGTGCTGCTCCTCTCCTTCGACGGAAAAAACGACCGCTATGTGTCGCCCGCACTCAACCATAGTCTGGCCACCAGGGGGCAGAATGGACCTGTCTGGTCGCCGGACGGCACCAAAATGGCGTATGTGCTTGATGGCCTGCTGTGGATTACGGATGTTAAACCGGATGGCACCCCGGTTGGAACACCCCGCCAGTTAACCACCGAGCAGGCCGAAACCCCTACCTGGACAAGCGATTCGAAAAGCTTACTATTTCTGGCAACAGACACCTTTAAACAGGTTTATCTGGAAGATGGCCACATTGAAACTCACCCCATGGACCTATTCTGGACAATCACTCAGCCTACCGGAACGGTTGTTGTCCATGCCGGGCGCTTATTCGATGGGACGGCCAACACCTACCGTACCAACGTTGACATAATAATTGACGGGCACCGAATCAAGGCGATTCTCCCGCACCAGGCTGGTCGTTCGGGTAAATTAATCGATGCCTCAACAAAAACGGTTATTCCAGGCTTGTTTGAGATGCACACCCATCAGCACTCAATGGTAGGTGAAAAAATCGGTCGGTTGTGGTTGTCCTTCGGCATCACTTCCATTCGCGAACCCGGCGCCGATCCCTACGATGCCCTCGAGCGCAAAGAATCCTGGGCCAGTGGTGTACGACCCGGTCCCCGGCAATTCTTTACCGGCGGCTTAACCGATGGCAACCGGATTTATTATGGTGCCGCTACCAGCATCAACTCCGACGAGCAGCTTGACCGTGAACTCAACCGAGCCGTACAATTGGACTATGACCTAATCAAAACCTACGTTCGGATGCCCGATGATAAACAGCAGCGAATTACGGCCTTTGCCCACGCCCACGGATTACCGGTATCATCTCATGAGATTTTTCCGGCTATGCGCTACGATGTCGATGCCGTAGAACACATTGGAGGAACGAGTCGGCGGGGGTATTCGCCCAAGATTACGGCCATGAACCACAGCTACCAGGATGTAATTCAGTTACTGGCCAAATCGGGCATGAATATAACCCCTACAGCTTCCCTGCAAGGGGGGTTCTCGGTGCTTACTACCAATGACCCAAGCCTACTAGAAAACCGGCAGTATAAGACATTCTATTCAGAAGAATATACGAATGCCCTGCAGGCCGGTTCAGCGCAGTACGCCAAGCTGAGTCCGGGTTACCTAAGCAACTTCGGCAATCTCCAAAAAGGTGTAAAAGCCCTTATTGACGCCGGCGCCCATGTCACAACCGGCACCGACAGTCCTTTTGTCCCCTACGGCATGAGCCTGCACACAGAGCTTCAATCGTTTGTGAGTGCGGGGCTTACCCCCTATCAGGCCTTGCGCTCGGCTACATTATGGGCGGCCGAAACCGTGGGCGTCAGTAAAGATCTTGGATCGGTTGAACCGGGCAAGCTAGCCGATCTAATTATTGTTGACGGCGATCCACTCACCCATATAAAGGACGCACTCAATGTAAAGCAGGTTATTCGAAACGGCGAAGTCATACCCATTGACCAGCTACTCGCCCGCCCCTAAGGTTGGCAACGTCGTAAAGTAAGTTCTCCTAAAGCGCTCTCCAGCCTACTGCCGGAGAGCGCTTTTTTTCTAAAGTAGTGCCTGAGTAGTTTTGACATAGAGCAGCGCCACCGTCAATGATTTTTCAGTTAACAAATCTGTACAGATTTCTCTGCTGAATACATGCTATATCGCTCAAATACAGTGTGTCCATTATAAATATCAAAAAAGTAGAATATTTGGATTAAAATGGAATTAAAATATAATTTATCTTTATTTTAATTGTATACATAAAATATAGTATCAATTTTAATTAAAAATTAAAAATTATATTCTGTATGTTCATAGCCAGATAGGATTCTGTAAGTTTTCTGTACTACTTTCTAACTTCAACTAAGCTATGATAAGATTATTACTCATGAGTCTGCTCCTGGTAGTCTCAAGTTTTTCGAATGGATGGGCGCAAGGCCGGAAGGTCAGCGGCACGGTCACTGCCGACGAAGGGATAGGCGGATTTGCCGGTGCTACTATTGTTGTGAAAGGCACATCTATAGGAACTGTAACGGACGCAAAAGGCGAGTACACCTTGACTGTGCCGCAGACTGGTGCAATTCTTGTTTTCTCTGCCGTAGGTATGCAAAGTGTTGAAGAAGCAATTGGCGGGCGCAGTCAGATTAACGCTCAATTGAAAACTGACACAAAACAGCTCAATGAAGTCATCATCACTGCGCTAGGGGTAAAAGAAGAACGTGATAAGTTTGCGTCATCCGTTTCGACAGTTGGCGGTAAAAACATAGCTCAGTCTGGCGAAACGGGTCTGCTATCCGGCTTAAGCGGTAAGGCATCGGGCGTTGTTATCACCAAGAGTGGCGGTGACCCGGGCGCTGGAGCCTATATTCAAATTCGGGGCCAGAATACCATCAACGGTAATGCCCAGCCACTTTTTATTGTCGATGGCATACCCGTCAGTAACTCAAACTTCAATGATGGCTCGGCCGCTGGCAACGCTATCGTTCAGCAATCCCGGATCAACGACATCAACCCCGAAGATGTTGAAAGCATGGAAGTGCTGAAAGGGGCGTCGGCAGCCGCTCTGTGGGGTACCCGTGCCGCCAACGGGGTTATTGTCATCACGACCAAAAAAGGAAAGGACTCGAAGGGTAAAGTCAATATTTCGTTCAAATCGACGGTTTCGTTTGACAAAGTCAATAAAATGCCGCCCCTTCAGACTACCTACGGGCAAGGGAGTGGCGGCTTTTTCAGACAGGGCAACAAGTATAGCTACGGCGACCTGATTGCCGAGCGGTCGGGAGGACAGGACACCTACATCACCGACCCCAACGCAGCAGGCTATCAGGGCTTTGTTACGTTCGCGGACGGAACAAAGCGGTACGCCATTGCCTCTGGTAATGCAACAAACCCGCATGGTGGCAAAAACTCGAAAGATACGTTTGACCACACAAGCGATGTTTTCCAGACAGGTCATTACACAGACAATGCCGTTAACATCAGCGGAGGCAATGCCCGGTCTAACATTGCCATTAGTTACTCGAACTTAAGTCAGGATGGGATTATCAAAGCATTCAGCAACTACCAGCGCAACACGGCCCGGTTTAATGCCAGCAACCAGTTTACGGAGTGGTTCCGGGCATCGGCTTCAGCTTCGTATACAAAAGTCTCGTCATCCCGGGTTCAGCAGGGCGATAACCTCGACGGTATTCTGCTCGGTGGTACCCGTACTCCTTCCGATTTTAACAACCAATACTATACCGGCACCTATACGGATGAGTCGGGGCAGGTATTTAATGATGCACACGTCTCGTACCGGAATCCGCTCGGTATTGATCAGAACACCATTTACTCCAACCCGGTCTGGAATATCAACAACAACAAAAATACCAGTGATGTTGACCGGATTACGGGTAATGTCGAACTGAACATTACGCCACAATCCTGGCTCTCCATTACGGGCCGTACCGGGATTGATAATTACACGGATACCCGTCTGGAACGATTTGCCCGGAATTCCGCGTCATTTCTTACGGGTCTTTTGTCGAAAAACTGGATAACGGAGAAGCAATTCAACACCGATGTATTCGCCAATGCCAACAAGACATTCAGCAATAATTTCAGCGGGTCTGTGCTGGTTGGCGTGAACTATAACAGCCGTCGACTGGCTACCTTATCAGACCAGATCACCAGTTTGATCGTACCAACAGCTCCCGATATTCTGACCAATGCGCTAAACTCAAACCTATCGGCCAACAACTACAACCAGCTCATTCGGACATACGCCTATTACGGCCAGGCTGAAGTACAGGCCTACAATATGCTGTTCCTCACCCTGACCGGACGGAGCGAAAGTGCTTCGACATTCGGCGCTAAAACGAACAGCAGCTTCTTTTTCCCATCGGCGGCTCTGGCCTGGCAGTTCAGTAAGTTGAAAGGTCTGGAAAACAGCTCAATTCTGAGCTTCGGTAAACTTCGGCTTACCTGGGGACAGGTGGGTATTCAACCTCAACCGTATCAGAACTTTACCACCTTTACGCCAGCCACTTTCGGCGACAGTTACGCAAACGGTCTTTCCTCAGCCAGTTCGTTATATGGTGGTGGTTATGTGCGCAGTACAACAGCAGGCAACGACTTCCTAAGACCGGAGCGTAAGACTGAAAGCGAAGTCGGGGTAGACCTGCGCTTCCTGAACAACCGGTTCACCTTTTCTGCCACCTACTACGACAACCAAACGAACGACGTAATTCTGTCGCTGCCTGTGCCGTACGAAACTGGCTATACGGTCCGTAACATCAATGCGGCCCAGTTGTCGAACAAAGGCATAGAACTCGATGCCAGTGCTGATGTGGTGCAGAAAGGAAACGTTAAGTGGAACCTGTCGGCTAATTTCTCGGAGAACCGCAACAAAGTATTATCGCTGGCAGGCGCTACCGCTTACACACTCCCCAACAGTTACGCCGGGCAGTCGCTGATTGCCGGTCAGCCTTTCGGGGTGTT
This sequence comes from Spirosoma sp., assembly GCF_026391055.1. Taxonomy (GTDB): domain Bacteria; phylum Bacteroidota; class Bacteroidia; order Cytophagales; family Spirosomataceae; genus Spirosoma. The sequence continues at coordinate 406,918 of NZ_JAPLET010000026.1, forward strand.
CTATGGTACTGACTTTTTGAAGGATGAGTCGGGCAAGTACATCCTGGATGCGAACGGTTTCCCACAGGGCGGCACCAGCAACGAAATTGTTGGCAACCCAAACCCCAAGTGGCGGGGTGGCCTGGGGAGTACTTTCTCCTACAAAAATCTATCACTGTATGTGTTGTTCGATAAAGTATACGGCAATGATTTTTACAACGGTACGCGGGGTGCGCTTTACCTGATCGGTACACATGGCGATGTGGGCAATACGGCCGTAGCCCCAGCCGGTGGCATCAAAGATTATAACGGCAAGACGATTGCTGCCGGCACGAAGTTTCAGGGCAACATTACCGACTTCGGTGCTGGGCCAGTAGCCCTCACCCAGGCCTGGTATCAGGGACCCGGCACGTCGTTCAGCTCGGCTTCGACCAAGCAATTTGTAGAAGATGGCGGTTCGACCCGTTTGCGCGAAGTAACGCTCACCTATAACCTGCGAAGTCCTGGTTTCCGTCGGGTCACGCACCTGTCGTCCGTTGATTTTTCGCTGACTGGGCGGAACGTTCTACTATGGACCAACTACCGGGGAACCGATCCCGAAGTCAGCATTACCGGTCCGAGTTTGTCACGTGGGCAGGACTGGTTCACCAACCCGAACACCAAATCGCTCTTTTTTTCGATTAAGATCAACTACTAAGCGGTTGCGAAAACGAAGTCAGTTAGAGCCATTAAACCGATATTTCTATGAAATTCATATTTTCTCATAAAATCGCCATTGCGCTGTTAAGCTTAATGCTGCTCAGCAGTTGCCAGGATTTATTCAATGAATCCAATATTAAAAGTAACCCCAATGCCGTAACAGACGTCGATGTGGCCACCCTGCTGTCGGGAACCCTCCTGGGAACGGCCATGCTGCACGAAGATACCGACGTTCGTATATCGGCTATCTGGGCAGGGCAACTAAATGGCTTGTCGCGGCAACACCAGACCTTTGCCAGTTACATTGTTTCGGCCGGTACGTTTAGCTGGAGCCCCCTTTACCCGGTAGCGAGCCAGGCTCGGCTGATCCAGACAAAAGCTGATCTGGTAGGCGACAAATGGACCAAGGGCGTAGGGCAGATACTGGAAGCGCTGGTGATTGCCAAAGCAACCGACCTGTACGGTGATGTCCCTTACAGCCAGGCGTTCGATGACGTAAAATACCCTACGCCCGTGTTCGACAAACAGGCTAGTGTGTATGGCGCTCTTCAAACGGTGCTGGATAATGCCATTCAGAATCTTTCTGCGTCGGCTGGGCTGTCTTTTTCCGCTCAGGATTTCATCTATAAAGGAGATGTTAAGAAATGGAAAGCTGCGGCCTACACCCTGAAAGCCCGACTATACCTACACACTGGAGAGTATGCAAAAGCTGTCACCAGTGCCGGTCTGGGAATAAGCAGTTCCGCCGGTGACGCGCTGACCCCGCACGGAACCAGCCAGGGCGTCGATGACAACCAGAACTACGATTTCTTCCGAATAAACCGGGCTGGCGATACGGGTTTCGACGGTGCTTATCTACCCGCGCTGATGCAATCGCGAATCGGTTCGGCGAATACCAAAACAAACGAAACTGCCCTATACAACCACTATTTCAAGATTGGCATCTCTACCACCGGCGCCCTGGATCCGAATACAGCCGATGGCATGTTCACCGAAGATGCCTCCCACCCTATTCTGACCTACTATGAAAACCAGCTTATTATAGCAGAAGCACAAGCCCGGCTGGGTGTAAACGATAAAGCCCTGGAAGCCCTTAATTTGGTTCGTGCAGGCCTGGCAACGGGGTATCTCCATGGTAAAACCATTTCGGCGACGGGTCGGAAATACGATGCCTACACCCAAAGCGATTTTGGTCCTGCCGGTCTGGCTAATCCAGCCAAGCTGGCCACGGTACAAACGGCTTTGCTGTATGAGATTGTGGCCCAGCGTTATATCTTTTTCCTGATGCAGTACGAAGCATTCAACGACGTACGGCGACTGGAAAAAGCAGCACCAATTGTCCAGTTGCCTATTCCACTTTACGCCGGAACGAAAAAACCGCAGCGGTTCATTTATCCACAAAATGAGATAAATACGAACCCCAATGTTCCCAATCCTTTACCTGATCAGTTTCAGAAGCTACAGATTTACCAGTAATTAATTCAATGTTAGGTCAAGTGAGTCAAAAGGCTACCTCAGTTTTAGGTAGCCTTTTCTTATCTTTGGGTTTAATCGCCCAAACTCGCTCCCTGCCTGTGTTACTTAAAAAAATACTCTATGCTCTGCTTATTAGCGGTTTCATTGCCTCTTTTTCTTCCGCTCAGGTTCCTTATGGCCCCATCAAGCCAGCACCACCGGGAGAAATCCTATCGAATCTAAAAAAGCTGAATGTCCTCGGATCGGTACTATACATAGCCGCCCACCCCGACGATGAGAACACCTTGCTGCTGGCTTACCTGGCCAAAGACCGGCTCGTTCGTACGGGCTATCTTTCGCTCACACGGGGCGATGGCGGGCAAAACCTGATTGGCCCCGAGCAGGGTGAGAACATTGGTGTTATCCGGACCCAGGAATTACTCGCGGCCCGACGCGTGGACGGCCCCGATCAGTTCTTCAGTCGGGCGTATGACTTTGGTTTTTCCAAACAAACATCCGAAGCCGTCCGTACCTGGGGACAGGATAAAGTATTGGCCGACGTTGTCTGGATGATTCGTAAATACCAGCCCGACGTGATCATGACTCGCTTCCCACCCGATGCCCGCGCTGGTCACGGACACCACAGCGCGTCTGGCTTTCTAGCTGAAGAAGCGTTCAAAATTTCGAACGATCCAACGAAGTTTCCCGAGCAGCTGGCTTTCGTAAAACCCTGGCAGGCCCGGCGCATTATGTGGAATATGTTTATTCCCGGCGCGTTTCTGAGCAATAAAAAACCGGAAGAAGCCGGAAACCTGATTGGTATCGAAACGGGATTATATAACCCCCTGCTCGGCAAATCGTATGGCGAAATTGCGTCGGAAAGCCGCAGTCAGCATAAGAGCCAAGGATTTGGCGTAGCTGCCAACCGGGGTGCTAAAGTTGATTATCTGCTGTTGAAAGGTGGCGACCCTGTTCAGAAAGACCCAATGGAGGGTGTCGATATGACCTGGAAACGCGTTCCTAACAGTGCCGCTGTTCAATCGCAGGTGAACCAGGTCATTGCCGGTTTCAAACCCGATCAACCGGCCGCTTCGATACCGGCACTCGTTCAGTTGTACGGCGCTATCAGCAAGCTGGACACAACCAATATCTACGTAAAAACCAAACGAGAAGAAGTCGAAACGCTGATTCGGCAGTGCCTTGGCCTCTGGTTTGAAACCAACCCCGCCGATTATGCCGCAACACCCGGCGAAACTATCAAACTGACAACAAACATCGTCAATCGGGCCGATTCGCCCGTTACGCTGTTACGGGTTCAGTACTCGACCGGCAAAGACACGACGCTTAATCTGGCACTGAAACCAAACGATGTCATCCTGTTCCCGACTTCGGTCGTTATCCCAAAAACGGCGAAGATTTCACAACCCTACTGGCTCGAAAAGCCCATCGACAAGGGCTTATTCCAAGTTGATAATCAGCAGCTTATTGGCCTGCCCGAAAACCCAGCGGCTATATCGGCCAGTTATACGTTTGATATCAGCGGGCAGCGGTTTACGTTTACCCGACCAGTTGTTTATAAATCAACGGACCCCGTCGATGGCGAGATTTACCGTCCCTTCATCATTCAGCCCGACGTGATGGCTAACCTGACCGAACGCGTGTTTACCTTCAGTGACAACAGCCCTAAAACCGCTGATATTGTGCTGCGAGCCGGTCGGGCTAATGTGTCGGGTACGCTCAAGATGTCGGTACCCGCAGGCTGGCAGATCGAACCGGCCTCGCAACCGTTCGAACTAAAGAACAAAGGCGATGAACAACGGATTACGTTTCGCCTTACCCCTTCCGACAAGGCGCAAAATGGTAAGCTTCAGGCGGTTATGACCACCAGCGCGGGAACCTTTACCACGGGCCTTCGTTACGTAGCTTATAAGCACATTCCCACCCAAACGCTGTTTCCACCGGCAGAGGCCAAACTGGTTAAACTGGATGTAAAGGTAACAGCCAAAAACATCGGCTACATTGTTGGGGCGGGCGATGAAGTTCCGGCGGCACTCCAGCAAATGGGATGCCGGGTCACGATTCTGGGCCCAACCGAACTGAACAGCAACCTGTCTGGCTACGATGCCATTGTGGTGGGCGTTCGGGCCTATAACACCAACGGCCCGGCCATGACCCGTTACCAGCCTAAATTGATGGACTATGTAAAAAACGGCGGAACGATGATTGTTCAGTACGTAACGCCGGTTAATTCATTTTTCCGGAATGAAGCGCCGTTGCCCCAGTTAGGCCCCTACCCCTTCGCGGTTGTCAACGAGCGCGTTACGGAAGAGGATGCGCCCATGACGTTCATTAACCCGAAGCACCAGCTCCTCAATTACCCTAATAAAATTACCGACGCCGATTTTTCGGGCTGGATCCAGGAGCGAGGAATCTACTTTGCGCGGGATTGGGACAAGGCGTATGAGCCTATTTTCTCCTCCCACGACCAGAATGAAGCTCCTAAAGAAGGCAGCCTGATTTATGCGAAATATGGCAAAGGCCATTTCATGTACACGGGTCTGGTATTCTTCCGTGAGCTTCCCGCTGGTGTTCCGGGTGCTTACCGGCTGTTCGCCAACATGATCTCGGCGGGTAACAATTCGGCAGCTTCCGTATCGGGCTCCCAGCCGAAACGGTAAGATTACTGTTTAAGGCATTTCGTTGACGAAACGCCTGGCGTACCAGGTCTGTAGCGTGATCTGTATGTCGTTGTGTGATTTGTGTGATGTCAGGTCTGAGGACCTGACATCACACAAATCATGCAGCGGAACATAACGGCGTGGTGTCAGTTCTAAGAAACTGACACCACAATTCAACGTCCAACACAACAAACGTTAGGGCAAGTTCACGGCACACCTTTCAGGTAGCAGGGTCACTTTGCGCTCAGTTGCTTCAGTCGCAGATACTGCAAAAGCATGATCGTTTTGCCATCCATGATTTCACCCCGTTCCATCATGGCCATCGCCTGCCGAACCGATAGTTCCAGAATATCAATCTCTTCCTCATCAATACCCCCGCCATACGTTCGTTCGGTATCGGCGGTATATTCAGCGAGGAAGAAAAATAGCTTTTCGGTTACCGATCCCGGACTCATGTACGCTTCCATTACCTTTTCTACCGACTGAATCCGGTAGCCCGTTTCTTCCTCCGTTTCCCGCCGAATGGCATCTTCAGGATCTTCATCATCGAGCAGTCCCGCGCAGGCCTCGATCAGCATACCGGTTGGGTTGCCGTTGACGAAGGTGGGCAACCGAAACTGGCGGGTTAGAATAACCGTATCCGTTTTCGGATTGTGCAACAAAATAGTTGCTCCGTTTCCACGATCATATGCTTCCCGTTGCTGCGTGGTCCACTCCCCATTTTTACCCAAATAATTGAAGGTAAACCGCCTTAGTGTATACCAGTTATCAGATAGTATTTTCTCTTCTGTTATTTCAACCCGTTCCGACTGTTCAGCTAACATTTGTTTGATATTGTTAGATTTTGTTTATTTTTGATCAAATCAACGTAATTACCCATGAATTTCCAAAACCGGAAGCAGCTTATTTTACAAACGGTCGATGAACGTGGCTCCGTCGATGTCCGCGAACTGGCCGATTTACTGCAAACATCGGAGATGACTGTTCGGCGCGATTTGGTCCAATTAGCGGCTTCCGGCCTGTTGTATCGCACGCGGGGTGGTGCTATGAAAGTCAGCATGGCCACCGACTCCTTGCGCTTTGAACATAAAGCCGCCGTCAACGCCGAACGGAAGGATTACATCTGTCAGTTGGCCGCGCAGGAAATCCGGGAGGGTGATGTGATCTTCATGGACTGCGGCAGTACGGTATTTCGGCTGTGCCAGTTTATCCGCAACAAACGAATTACGGTCGTCACAAACTCACTACCCGTTGTGGCGGAGTTAATGTCGTCGAAAGTGACGGTCAATCTGGTGGGGGGCGAAGTAGACAAAGAGCGGCAGGCTGTTCATGGCCTGATTGCCGAAGAACACATTGCTCGCTACCGGGCGAATCGGGCGTTTATGGGCGTTGATGGGATTTCGCTCGAACACGGTCTGAGTGCAAATAGCGAGAAAGAAGCCAGCATTGCGATGGCCATTGCCCGGCAAACGGATAAAGTTTATCTCCTCTGTGATTCGTCGAAATTAGAAACCAACAAATACCTCTATTTTGCGCCCTTAAGCCTGTTCGACGTATTAATTACCGATACTGAAACAAAGCCAGACGTTGTATCGGCTTACCAAAAGGCGGGTGTTACGCTGATTCATTAACCCATGTACCAAATCTGGATTGATACCGGAGGCACCTTTACGGATGGCCTTGCCCTGGACGAAAAAGGAACCCTTTACCGCGCCAAAGTACTAAGCAGCAGTCGGCTACGGGGTCAACTTATAAACAGCAACGTGGTAGCTCCCTGGCTAACCGCTTCCATTTTTGATGGCTACCAACTCCGTATCAGCGAAACTGGCGAAGTCTATACGGTCACATCACTAAAAACCGATGGAACCTTAACGCTCGACCGCCCATTCGAGAATGGCGACCAGCCGCTGACCATTGAGTTATTTACGGGTGAAGAAGCGCCCGTTTTAGCGGCACGTCTGCTAACCCGGACGCCCATTAACAACCCATTTCCACCGCTGGAAATGCGGTTAGGAACCACCAAAGGCACCAACGCTCTCCTCGAACGGAAAGGTGGCCGCGTGGCCCTGCTCGTTACAAAAGGCTTTAAAGACCTGTTGAAAATTGGTACCCAGCAACGGCCTAACCTTTTCCAACTGGCCATTCCACCCGCCGACGTTCTGTATGATTCCGTATTCGAACTGGAAGAACGCATCACGGCCGATGGTCAGATTTTAACCGCTTTATCGGAACTAACCATCGCCCAGTTACTGAACAACCTCAACCAGGTCAAACCCGATTCCATAGCGGTATCTCTCCTCAACGCCTACCGAAACCCGATTCATGAACAACAAATACTGGACGCGCTTCACCGTGCCGGTTACCCTTATATAACGCTTTCGACCAGCGTTTCGACCACCCCACAGTATGTGTCAAGAACCCAAACCGCCGTGGTCGACGCTTACCTGACACCCGTGATGCGGTCGTATCTGGACAATGTACAACAGCAATTGGGCGGTGAGTCGGTTCGTATTATGACTAGCGCAGGTGGACTGGTTCGGGCCGATTTGTTTCAACCTAAAGATAGTTTATTGAGTGGTCCGGCGGGGGGCGTTATTGGAGCGAGCGAGGTTTGGGCCAAGCTCAGGCTTGGCCCAAGCAATTTCAGCGATAGGCCAAGTCTGAGTTTGGCCCAAACAGGTGCCCTCACCCTCGACATGGGCGGCACCAGCACCGATGTTGCGCGGATTCAGGGCGGTCTTGATTATCGTTATTCAACAAAAATTGGCCCGTTTGATTTACAGTTACCCTCGCTGGCGATTGAAACGGTTGCCGCCGGGGGCGGGTCCATTTGCTGGTTCGATGGTACGCAGTTGCGTGTTGGTCCACAAAGTGCCGGGGCAAATCCGGGGCCAGCCTGTTACGGCGTCAAAAACCCTGCGGGCGATGCGCCTTTGTTGACGATTACCGACGTCAATCTATTGCTGGGTAAACTCCATCCGAAACAATTTGGTATTCCTGTTTTTCCTGCCAACGCACAAGTTGCACTGGACGCGATTATCCGACAAATTGACGCAGCAGGCTCAGTGATGTCGCCAATGAGCGTACTACGAGGCTTTGAGCACATTGCCAATGAAACGATGGCCGGGGCTATTCGAAAAATTTCGGTGGCGCGTGGGTTCGATCCTAAAAACTATTCATTACTGGTTTTTGGCGGGGCGGGTGGTTTACACGGTTGCGCCATTGCCCGGCTGTTAGGCATGGAACAGCTCATTCTTCCGTTTGATGGTGGTCTGCTGAGTGCCTATGGCATCGGTCAGGCAGAAATTGAACGTATGGCGGCTCAATCCGTCCTCAAACCCTTAACAACCATTGAGCCTGATCTTGATGAGCTGTACCAGAACCTGATCGTAACCGCAACCGATCTGCTTCGGCAGGATGTTGGCCCGGCTACGGCAGTCGAAATAAAATCAGCCTCTGTGTTTCTGCGTCTTGTGGGCCAGGAAGCTACCGTAGAAATACCGTTCAGTAACCAGTTAGCCAGCGATTTTGAACAGAAATACCAGCATCTTTTCGGACACTTCCCAACCGATGCTACCGGAAAGGCGAGGTCCATTGAGGTAGAAAGTCTGCGGGTGCTGGTCAGTACCGTTCGTGATGAATTACCCATAAACGGTTCTCCGGTAACGCATCACCACGCCGTACCGGCCTTTGGCACAGAAACGTACCCGGCTTACGACTGGACACAGTTGCAGGAAGGCGACACCTTTCGCGGTCCGGCTTTGCTGCTTAACACAACCTCTTCGTCCTTTATCGAACCCGGCTGGCGGTTGGTCGTTCAGGCAGATAAGAATGCCCTGGTCGACTACATCGCCGACATAGAAGAACCGGGCGAATCCGAAGCGAATGAGGTCATTCAGCTTGAGCTATTCACCCAGCGTTTCCGCGCCATTGCTGAAGAAATGGGAGCACAGTTGCAGCGAACAGCCTTTTCTGTCAATGTTAAAGAGCGGCTGGATTTCTCCTGCGCCCTGCTCAATGCCAACGCCGAATTAGTTGCCAATGCGCCCCATATCCCGGTTCATCTGGGTAGTTTGGGCGTTTGTGCCCGATTGGTCTTGGCGAAATTATCCCTTGAACCGGGCGATGTGGCCATTACGAATCATCCCAAATACGGCGGCTCCCATCTACCCGATGTTACGCTGATCAGTGGCGTCTTTAGCAATGAACAGTCGGGCACTCCCCCGCAATTGATCGGCTACGTCATTAACCGCGCGCACCATGCCGAAATTGGCGGTAAAGTGCCGGGCTCCATGCCGCCCGATGCCACGTCTTTGATTGAGGAAGGTGTGGTACTGGAACCGATGTATGTGGTGAAAGCGGGCGATTTTTTATGGCAAGGACACAACGGGGCAACCGGACTATCCACCCATTTTACCGACGCCCCCTACCCAACCCGTGCCCTAGCCGAAAATCAGGCGGATATCGAAGCCGCATTGGCCTCACTAAAAACGGGCGAAACAGCGCTCCAATCGCTTGTTCGACATTGTGGATTCGCGACGGTACAGCATTACATGAACCGCTTGCAGCAATCGGCCACGGACGCCATTCTAAACGTACTTCAGCCACTCGACGGGCAGACGTTTACGGCTGAAGAGTCCCTCGACGACGGTTATACAATCTGCGTACAGATCAGCATTGCCAGCGGCCGGATAACGTTCGACTTTTTGGGAACCTCGGGCGTTCATCCGAATAACCTCAATGCCAACATATCCATACTGTACAGCGCGGTGCTGTATGTACTGCGGCTCTGGTGCGATAAAGACATTCCGCTAAACGAAGGGTTAATGGCACCGGTCGACCTGATTTTACCGGACTCTTCCTTTCTAAACCCAATTTTCCCCGACACGCCCGCCGACTGCCCGGCTGTCGTTGGCGGCAACACCGAAGTAAGCCAGAGGCTGGTCGACACGCTGCTTAAAGCGCTGGGATTAGCGGCCTGTAGCCAGGGAACGATGAACAATTTTCTGTTCGGGAAGTCGGCAGAAGCCCCAAATCCATTTGGGTATTACGAAACAATTGGCGGGGGGGCGGGGGCCACGATTGGTGCCGATGGCCGGTCGGCGGTGCATCAGCACATGACCAATACCAAACTCACCGATCCAGAAGAACTGGAGCGCCGTTACCCCGTCCGACTGCATACCTTCAGCATTCGCACTGGCTCGGGCGGCAACGGCCAATGGCGCGGGGGTGACGGTATTATCCGCGAAATTGAGTTTCTGGAACCCGTGCAGGCCACGCTCCTCAGCCAGCACCGGGGGGTGAAACCCTATGGACTCGACGGCGGTGACGCGGGCGCAACGGGTCAGCAAACATTGATTCATGCTGACGGTCGCACGGAACGTTTGCCCGGTATCTTCACCCGAGCCATGCAGGCGGGTGAGCGCATTCGTATCAAAACGCCGGGGGGCGGGGGCGCGGGAACAGCTTAAGTTTCACGAACGCTGACCCATTCTTTTCCAACACCTGACGCTCCCATGTTTATTTATACACGACTATGCACATTGACATTTTCAAACTCTTCGCGCTGATTCTCTTGCTATTTGTTTCGACAGCTTCGTTTGGCCAAACCCAGGCGTCTATGAACAACGAGCAGCTACAAACCTTTCAACAGGCCGACAAAGCCCTGAATAGTGTTTATCAAAAGATTTTGAAGCAGTACCGCACCGATCCTGAATTCATTAAAAACCTCAAAACAGCGCAACGAATCTGGGTTCAGTTTCGGGATGCTGAGGCTAATATGAAATACCCGGCTCGCCCGGCTGGTTATTATGGTAGCGCCCAACCCATGTGCGAAGCCGCCTACCGCACAGAACTCACTCAGCAACGAACCCGAACCCTCACCCTCTGGCTAACAGGCATTGAAGAAGGCGATGTGTGCGCCGGTTCGGTAAAAGTGAAGGATTAAGAAGCTGCTTTAGCGTAATTTATGGAATCTTCTAGCTAATTCATCTGACTGATCGTAGGCCCTGAAAGGGGTTGATTTGGGAAACCCTAAAGCCGTTTCCATCCATAGGATTTACTCAACGCAAGAACCAACGACTTATGAAAACTGTCTTTTCAACCCTTTTCTCTCTGTTTTTACTCTTCGGAAACATAGGGACTGTTCGTAGTCAGCAAGTCGATAAACAAGTTGGCTACAAAGATTTTTCGCTAACTGGCAAGAGCATCCTGTTACTCACTAAATCCAGTCACCTTGAACTGTTCAATACACTCACAACCAGACAGGCATTAACACTGGAAACAGATGCTCCTGTTGTTGCTGCGACCATCGATCACGAAGGCACTATCGTTATCGGCGACACTACTCATCTTATCCAGCGTTACGATTCCCGGCAAAAAACATGGCATGTTCTGTTCAGCTACACAGGCAAGTTGACCAGTATTGTCTTCAACAGCCAGAACCAGGGTTTTCTGGTTACGGATAAGGGAATCGTTGATGCACAAACCCGCACGACATACTTCCCCGACAGTTCATTTTATACCAATAGTCAAATTCGGTACAAACGAGGCTGGTTTTACCCACCGGTCAGCTTTTTAGATCATCAAGATAACCTGTGGCTGGGCTTTGATCATGGCGAATGGGGCGGAGATGTATTTGCTTTCGATACGCACAAGCGGGCCTTCCGCAGACTAAAAACAGAGCAGCTTGGAATGACCATGAGCCCGGTAAACGGCTTTTGCGATGATCAGCAACAGGTGTATATGTCGGGCGGTGTCAGCCACATGTTTTTGACACATGGCTCCATTAGTCGGTTCACGAACGATGTAGCAACGCCCGTTTTGCAATCCAAAGATAAAGAAACTCCAGTGGACGTTGTTATGGAAGATCCACGTACAGGAAAGGAAGGGAAAAAGCAGTTAATTACCTGGAAAGGCGGGCACCGTATTGGCCCGATGGCCTATAATCCGGTCAATAAGTGTCTTTATTTTTATTCACAGTTTGGCATTTTCAAAGGCTCACCTACGGCTGATCTGTCAGACATAAAACAATGGCAAAATGTTCTGAAGCTAAACCTGAGGTGGACGGCGAACAGTCCGTATGCAGCCGGTCCTGCCATGAATGTCCTGAAAATGAAATTTACTTCCAACGGCACACTGCTTTTCCTGACCGAACACAACGGGCTGGGTGTCTATGACGGCAAAAACTTACGCTTCATACAGTAAATCAGGCCCGTATCTGCATTTACAAACGTATCTTCTTGCGCCTTATGTCCGCTACACGACGCCGTTTCCTTTCCACCGCCACAGTTCTGGCCGGGGCTACCCTGCTTCCCGACAGCCAACCGGTTCAGGCGAAACCACTAGTAAAGTCGTTTCCCATTGCCTGTAACTCCTATACCTGGCAGACCTTTTACGCACGGCAGGGAAAGACCTGGATGGCCGACCCCGACGCGTCGCTAGCAGAATTCGCGCAGTCTGGCATAACGGCTTACGAGCCAGCAGTTAATTCGGCAACAGACGTAACGAAACTACTCCCCTTTCTGACAAAACATAAGCTGGCGATGCACTCGCTTTACGTGAACAGCACGCTCCACGAGGCCCACGAAGCGCAGAAATCCATCGATTCCGTCCTGGAAATTGCGGATGCCGCCCGGCCCGCCGGAACGTCGATCTTCGTTACTAATCCCAGTCCCATCAAATGGGGAACGAACGACGATAAAACCGACGCTAACTTAATAGAGCAAGCCCGCAACCTCGACCGGCTCGGTGCCGAACTCCGCAAACGTGGCATTACGCTGGCCTACCACACCCACGCCCCCGAGCACCGGCAGGCCGCCCGCGAGTTTCATCACATGCTGCTGGCCACCGACCCAAAAAATGTGTCCCTTTGCCTGGATGCGCACTGGGTGTACCGGGGATCGGGGGATTCGCAGGTAGCCTTATTCGACGTGGTCAAACTGTACGGCAAGCGGGTCGTTGAAGTTCACATCCGGCAGTCAAAGAACGGCATCTGGCAGGAAACTTTTGGGGAGGGTGATATTAATTACAAACGGCTGGCAACTGAATTGAAAGCCAATAACATTCGCCCGAATCTGGTACTGGAACAATGTCTGGAGAAAGAGTCGCCCGATACGATGAACGTAGTGGATGCACATAAGCAGGATCTGGCCAAGGTAAAAACCTTGTTTGCCGGATTGATAGGATAGCAAAACAAAGCGGACGCTTGTGGGTTAATTACTGTACGAAGCGCTGTGCTTCTGACAACCTTACAAACTCACGTTACGATCATGCAACCCAATATTGGCCTTGAAAAAGATGTCCTCAAACAGGACAACATACTCCTGAACGATTTCCTGTCCGACCTTCATGTGGTGTACATCAAAACCCGCAAATACCACTGGAATGTAGCAGGACCGAATTTTATGGAGTACCATAAATTCTTCGAGAAACAGTACAAAGCCATTGAAGCTGAAATTGATGAAGTGGCCGAACGGATTCGGCAGTTAGGTGGCACCCCGCTGGCTACCATGGCCGAATTTATCCATAATACAAGCCTCAAAGAAGATTCGGGTAAGCCGAAAGACACGGCAGATATGTTCCGGAATCTACTCTCGGATCATGAGCAAATTGTTCGTGAACTGCGCGAAGATGTAGACAAGTGCGACGAAGAACTGAAAGACGCCGGTACGGCCGATTTCCTGACCGGCCTGATGGAAGCTCACGAAGCAATGGCCTGGATGCTACGTAAATACCTTTCGTAGAATGAATGGTGAATGATGGATGATGAATTGTACGAAGTTTTTTCTACATTCATCGTTCATCATTCACCATTTTTAAAAGTGCCTAAAGCTCTATCTTTTCGCTCCGGTCTTGGGAGCGTATTATTCTGGTCAGTCATTTCGGCCGCGTTTATTGGTCCCGGTACCGTAACAACCTGCTCAATGGCGGGGTCGCGCTTCGGTCTCGATTTGCTCTGGACTCTTACATTCTCTACCATTGGCACCATCGTTTTGCAGGAAGCAGCCGCGCGGGTTACCATCGCTTCGGGGCTGACTCTGGGAGAGTTACTGACCAAAATATATGGGTTACGGGTTCGATGGCTACTCGTCATTCTGTTTTGTGCTGTTGCCGTAGGCTGCGCTGCCTATCAGGCGGGTAACATTCTCGGGGCCGTCTCTGGTTTATCGCTGCTTACCGCCGATCATGTAACGTTCCTCAACCCCCAGTTAGTAACCGTGTTACTGGGTCTTGTCTGTATAGGTTTGCTCTGGCAGGGATCTACCCGGCTCATTGCCAACTTTCTGGGGTTAGTCGTTTTCATTATGGGTGTTGCTTTTGCCTACGTAGCGGCCAACGCATCGCCCACTCCTTCCGAACTCACAACCGCTCTTTTCGTTCCCTCACTCCCGGCCAACGCCACCGTGTTGGCCATTGGCCTGATTGGTACCACCATCGTACCCTATAACCTATTTCTTGGCTCGGGCATCGGACAAACGCAGTCGTTGTTAGAAATGCGTTGGGGTATTGGTATTGCTGTGCTTATTGGCGGGTTTATTTCAATGGCCATTCTTGTATCGGGCACGCTGGTAACGGGCGATTTTTCATTTCAGAACGTTTCTCATACCCTTTCCGGCCGCCTGGGCAATTGGGCAGGAGCCTTGTTTGCTTTCGGGCTTTTCGCAGCCGGTTTTACATCGGCCCTGACTGCCCCGCTGGCCGCTGCGATAACTGCGAAAAGCCTGCTTGGCTGGTCCGAAAATTCTCCGGCTTATAAAGCGGTATGGCTTACAGTTATGGCGGTAGGCCTGACATTCGGGTTGTTAGGTATCAAACCCATACCTGTTATTGTGCTCGCACAAGCTGCAAATGGGCTGTTGCTTCCGGTAGTAACGGTATTTTTATTCATTGCCATTAACAAAAAAACCATTATCCCGGAAGCGTATCGGAATCGGATGTGGCAAAACGCCCTAATGCTTATTATTGTTAGTGTTACGGCTTTTCTTGGCCTCAGAAATGTGTGGCAGGCACTGATGAGCAATTAGTTTTGATCATGTTTTAGTCGAGTTGAACGTAAAGCTATCAATATAATCCTCTCACTTACACGCTTTCGGTCTTTGTGTTCTAACTTGTGCCCATCCGACCGAATAACACCTAAATCGGGACGGTAACGTATGGTAAATACAGCTAAGCCCCACTTGTTGGTCGTTGAAGACGAAACCAAAGTAGCCCTTTTCATAAAAAAAGGACTTGAAACGCAGTCTCTCACCGTCACGGTTGCAGCTGATGGTCGTGAAGGCAAACGCCTGATTGGTTCGGAACGCTTTGATTTGGTGATTCTGGACGTTAACCTCCCTTTTGTGAGCGGTCTTGAATTGGCCGAATACATCCGTGCCAAAAATGCACAACTGCCTATTCTGATGCTCACGGCTCTCGACTCAACCACCGACAAACTCATGGGCTTCGAAGCTGGAGCGGACGACTACCTGGCCAAGCCATTCGATTTTCTGGAACTGGTCGCTCGTGTTCGGGCCCTCCTGCGCCGGTCGGCCCCGCCCGAAGAAAGCCAGCCCATACTGCGGCTGGCCGATCTGGAACTGGACAGGCAGCAAAAAGTAGCCCGGCGAGCCGGGCGCACCATCGACCTGACCGCCCGGGAGTTTGCCCTACTGGACTATCTGCTGCGCAATCAGGGACGGGTTGTGTCGCGGGTCGATATTGCCGAACAGGTCTGGGATGTAGGCTTCGATACCGGCACCAATGTTATTGATGTATACGTGAATTACCTCCGGAACAAAATTGACAAAGGCGAACCGGTGAAGCTGATTCATACCGTAGTTGGTTTCGGCTATGTGTTAAAGGAAAAATAACGCCCTGCCGCCCATCTCATGACCCTCCGCAATCGACTGACGAGCCTGTTCACCGCCATTGTATCCGGCCTTTTGCTGCTGTTTTGCGGCATTATTTACCTCGTGGCTGAACGCCACCGGCAGGATGAATTTCGCGAGCGGCTGGAAGCCGAAGCCATTACTTCAGCCGAACTTCTATTCGGCCCCGACACCACCGGGCGGCAGTTATATAAGCTTCTGGATAAGAACCATATGACGGTGCTGGATGAAGAAGAGATCATCATCTACGACTACCGAAACCGGATCGTCTATGAAAGTGGAACCGATTACCTGACGGTCTCCAAAAGTCAGCTCAACCAGGTGCGGCTGGCTGGTCATTTATATTGGCGTGTTGGCTTACGTGAAATCATAGGTATACGGTACACGCAGCATAATAACCGACTGGTTGTCCTAGCCTCGGGGGTCGACAAATATGGCTTTAGTAAACAGCGTGCATTGGCCCTGTTGCTGTCGATTGGTTGGGGACTCGCCGTACTGATTGTTTTTGGCAGCGGGCTTGTGTACGCAGGTCGGGCATTACGGCCTATCCGGCGTATAATCCGGCAGATCGACACGATCACAGCCTCCAAACTGGAAAGGCGGCTGGCCGAAAGCACCGATGCCGATGAACTCACTCAACTGGCTCAACGCTTTAACCGTATGCTCGACCGTCTTGAAGAGGCCTTCCGCCAGCAACGTACCTTCGTCTCTCATGCATCGCACGAGTTACGGACTCCATTAACCGCCATTACGGGGCAGCTTGAAGTAGCTTTGCTGGCCGGAGATGACCTGGACGAACTACGGGCTACGGTTCGGTCGGTACTGGAAGACGTAAGGGACCTTAACCGTCTGACCAACGGCTTGCTGAGTCTGGCTAACGTCAGCGTGGATGAATCGGCAGTAGCCGTTGGGACCGTCTCCCTGGACGAACTGGTCTGGCAAGTGCGGGCCGACTTACTCCGGCTTCGACCCGACTATACAGTAGCGGTCACATTCGGGGAGTTACCTAACCAGCAAACAGCCCTGCTGGTAACGGGCAGCGAATCGTTGCTACGCACGGCGCTGTTTAACCTGATGGAAAATGGTGGCAAGTTCTCCCCCGATCATCGCGTGAGCGTCCGGCTGACTGTTGAATCGGACACGATTGCGCTGATATTTCACAACCAGGGCCCGCCCATTCCGGCCGAGGAATTACCCGAAATTTTTAAACCCTTCCAACGGGGCACCAACGGTCGGACAGTAGCCGGTCACGGTATTGGCTTATCACTTACGCAACGGATTGTCCAACTGCACCGGGGTCGATTGACGGTTACCTCCAATGCAGTTCAGGGTACCTTCTTCCGGCTTGACCTCCCCCGATCTGCCTAAAAGCAGTTTCTTCACTCCAATTCTAATCTGTTTCTAATGACAGGCTAATTCGGCTCTAAAGCCGGGGTGGCAACTTTGTGTCTATCAAGCAGGAGTCAGCCAGATGTTAGGCTGGACAGCTGCCGAGACCAACGTTTATCCCGAATCGTTATGAACCCGTATATCCTCGACTATTCAGATTCTAATGATCTGGGCCGTCAACCCGATCACAACGATCCACGGCGAAAGCGCATGTACCGCACGCTTAAACGGGTACTTATTCTGTCAAATGGGTTGTTGTACTGTGTTGCTTTAGCCTACCTCATTCGACAGCATACGGAGCTAAACCAAATTCGCATGCATTACCATGATCAGGTAATTCAATATGATTCATTGCTGGCCGCCAAACTGGAAACAGAGCAGCAGGTAGCCGCTTTACATCGCCAGCTAGTACTGGCCAGGCGCGCTGGTTTACCCACTGGTTATCCCTGAATCGATTTATATAAACATTATCCGTTCGTTTCACCCATGACTATAACAGATACGCCCGTTCTGCCGGTATACCAGTATTTCATCAATGAGTTTCCCAAGTGGACAGTCGTTTTAGAGGATCGGCGCCAAACGAACGATCAGTCCATCGAGATTACCCTAACGCGCCCGGGGTGCCATAATTTCGACTGCGACGATCTCCGTTTTTCTAATTTACTGATTCGAAATCGTCTGATGATCTCAGCTATCAGCACCTATGTTTCGGCAGATAAAGGCAAAACAGCTATCGACATCCGGCTTATTCATATACCGATTTGCCTGATTTTGCCAACCATTTGATTGCAGTTACTTTAAGGCCTGGAGGCTCTGGCAAGAGACCTTGGTCTACCCACTAACACGCACAAATTAACCTACTTACTACCATGAATACCAACGGAGAAGTGAATACCCTTGATCAATCCACTGCTGAACCAGCCGATCTGTATATGGGTCTTGGTAGCGTAGCGTATGCACTGGCCAAAGTCGATGGCCGGATTCAGCTAGCCGAGATGCAAACTGTAAAAGAGTTACTGGCCAGTGTCCCCCACGGTGACCTGGCCTTGTACGCCTTCTTTCTGCGAGAAAACTGTGGTGAAACCGTTGAAGAGGCTTATGCTTTCGGGATGAGACGATTCAGCAACAACCGAAAAGGTCTCACAGAATCGCTTAAAAAGCAGTTCATCAATATCTTGATACAGATTGCTCAGGCGCACGACGACACCTCCCGCAAGGAGCAGGAGTTAATTAAACGATTCCGGCGTGACCTCCGACGACTTTAATTGGAAGCACTCAACGTATACACGCTGCCAACAAGCCGACTATCCTGCAAAACCTGTTTAACATCCCGGTATTTTCCTTAGGCTAAATCCGCTCGGGTTCGACGGCGGCTCAACCCACTTATTAGTCTGTTTACTAGATAAATTGCCATTATTTAACCATTGGAATCCAATGGCTAAATAATGGCAATTTGCTTTATAGCCACAGATTAAGGACTAATTTTCCACTGCCAGCTAGGAAATAACCTTTCAATATTTTCCTCTTACTATACGAATTGGCATGAATCATGCACTAAGCAAGTAGCCAATTCAGCTCGGAGAATACAAAAAATGGTAACCCATAGGACCGAGAATGATACGTTACCAAAGAATACATGGCTCGTCTGAAAACTTGTTTTACCAACCGTTGACATGACCATCGCATGAATTATACGTTTTACGATTACCCTTCTCAGCGTACTTTTCGACGGTTCTTTATCACTGTCATTTTTTTAGAGATTTTATTTACTATGGCTGGCTGTGTATCATCAAAAAAGATCGTCTACTTCCAGAGCGATACAGAAAATGGTACCAATGTTCGCATGCCCGAAACGTACGTTCCACTTATCAAGGCAGGCGATGTACTGTCGGTTCAGGTAAGTAGTCTTAATCTTCAGGCAAGTACTTTTTTCAACCCGTACACCCCTATCTCTCAGAGCATTCCACGAACTCAGCAGTCTACAAACAGCCCAGGGCTACCCGAGATGGCAGGGTATATGGTATCAGCTACGGGCGAGATCGAATTGCCGCTGATTGGCCTGCTGAAAGTAGAAAAGTTAACCATTTCTCAAACCAGCGCACTGATTAAAGAAAAACTGGCTACTTACCTGAAAGAGCCAACAGTGAACGTACGAAACCTGAACTTCCGTATTTCAGTACTCGGAGAAGTGATGCGTCCTTCGCTCTTTACAATTCCCAACGACCAGATTACCCTGATCGAAGCCCTTAGTTTGGCTGGTGATGCAACCATTTACGGACGGCGCGACAATGTCCTGGTCGTTCGGGAGGAGAACGGGCAGAAGACCTTTGCTCGCGTTGATATTACCAGGCGAAGTCTGTTTCGATCACCGTATTACTATTTACATCCGAACGATATTGTTTACGTAGAGCCCGGCCGGGCCCGAGTCAACAATGCCGATCATTTTTATCAGATCGTACCGGCCATTCTAAGCGCCTTGTCGTTAGTTGCCATCATTCTATCCCGAACCTACTAACTGTACTATGGCAACCAACTCATCGAACTACAGCTACGTGCCTTACCAGCTTATGGACACTGGCAACACCCAGATCAGAGCAACGCTGTTGCGGTATGTCCGTTACTGGTACTGGTTTGTGCTATCGGTAGGGACATTACTTATCCTAGCTTTTTTTTACCTGCTCTACCAGCACCCTATCTACAAAAGCACGGCCAGTTTACTGGTTAAGGACGAAAAAAAGGGACTGGACTCCGAGAGCATGCTCAAGGAGCTGGAAATTTTTGCCCCGAAAAAAGTAGTCGAGAATGAAATTGAAGTGCTAAAATCCTACACCCTGATGGCCCGGGTGGTCCAACAACTCCACCTGGACGTAGTCTATTATTACGAAACTCCATTTGGTAAACGGGAGCTATTTAACCAGTCGCCGGTGCGTTTGATCATTGAACAGGCCAACCCGTCACTCTATACGGCAGATCCGCTGCACCTTTCCTTTATTGATAAAAATACTATAAACCTAAACGGTCAACAGTATCCTCTCAACCAGAGCATTAAGACCCCTTACGGACGGTTACGAGTGTTTCCCCGCCAGCCGGTTTCATCGTCGACCGAGCCAGTTTTCATTCAGGTTTTTGAGGAAGAAAAAGTAGTCAATGGCTATTTGAAAGTACTGAAGGCCGAGCCTACCAGTAAAGCCTCTACGGTGATAGCCCTTTCGCTGGAAACAGCCGTTCAGGATAAAGGAGAAGCTATTCTGAATCGCCTGATCGATGTTTACAACGAAGCTGCCGTACTGGATAAGAACCGTGTTGCGTCGAATACCCTGAATTTTATCGAAGAACGGCTGCAACTGGTAGCGGGCGAACTGGAATCGGTCGAAAAAGGCGTTGAACGATACAAATCAGCGCAGGGAATTACCGACCTTACCAGCCAGGCGCAGGGCTTTCTGGAAACTGTTCAGCGCAATGACGCCGAGATGAGTCAAGTTTCTATTCAGTTGGGAGCCCTCCGTGAAATTGAGGAGTATATTCAACAGCAACCCGGTCATCGGAATGGTACGCCTGCGACACTTGGCTTAAGTGACCCTACGCTGATTAACCTCATTCAAACCGCTACCAAGTTAGAGGCACAACGAAATGAACTGGCACAGACAGTTCCGGATAAAAATCCGCTCCTGCGCACCGTCGATGCCCAGATCAGGGCCATTAAAGCCGATATCAACGAGAATATAGGCACTATGCGGGCTATGCTCACTACAGCTCAGCGCCAGTTTGCCCGGACTAACCAGACGATAGAAGGAACAATTCGAACAATACCGACCAAAGAGCGGGCGCTGCTAAACATTACCCGCCAGCAAGCTATAAAAAATGATCTGTATACCTATTTGCTACGCAAACGGGAAGAAACAGCGGTATCCTTTGCCTCGACAATTTCCGACTCCCGGGTAATCGACGTAGCCCGTAGTGAGGCAAAACCAACGAAACCGAACAAGCCGCTCACTTACCTGTTGTTCATGCTTGTTGGTCTAATGATCCCTATTGGCATCATGGGTAGTCGTGATGTCATTAACAACCGGGTAATCCGGCGAGCAGATGTAGAAGCCCAGACCCAAACGCCCATTCTAGGCGAAATAGTACGAAAACGCTCACCCGACTCACTCGTTGTATCCTCGCGGGTAAACTCGGTCATTGCCGAACAGATCAGGGCCCTGCGCACCAACCTGAGTTTTCTGCGCGATCACCGCACGGGCAGTCAGGTCTTACTATTCACGTCCAGCATCAACGGTGAAGGCAAATCGTTTCTCTCCCTGAACCTCGGAGCTAGTCTGGCTCTAGTGGGATCGCGAACCGTAATTTTGGAGATGGACTTGCGCAAACCTCAACTTCGCAACTCCCTCGATATCGACAATGGCCTGGGGTTGAGCAACTATTTGATTGGTGAAACAACCGTAGAGGCTATTATCCAACCAATTATGGGCAATGATAATTATTACATCGTTCGTAGCGGCCCGCTGCCCCCTAATCCGTCTGAGTTACTAAGCGGAATTCGGCTGGAAAAGCTAATTCGTGAATTGCGGGAACGCTTTAACTATGTGATCATCGATGCACCACCCGTTGGACTGGTAACCGATGCCCAACTCATTGCCCCATACGCCGATGCTACCTTATACATAGTTCGGCACGATGTTACGCCCCGAAATTATTTAAAAATGATTGAAATGCTTCACCGCGAAAAGCGATTCAACAAACTCAACATTGTACTCAATGACGTTGGTGACAGCGAACCGAATTACTACAGCTATGGCCAGAAAGGAAATGCCTACGGCTATACAAATACCAAGAAAAAAACGCTGCTAGGCCGCATACTTTCTACTACTTAACGTGTTTTTGTTATGGTCTCCAACGCCCTCGACCCCCACCGTATAAAAGCCCGCGTCAGGCAACCCATCACGCCGGTCATCAATCTGTATAAGCATAAGCGTTTATTCGATTTAGTGATGGCCTGCCTGGTCACGCTGCTGATCTTAAGCTGGCTAATGCCGATCATTAGTCTTTTGGTTGTTCTTACTTCCCGCGGACCGGCTATTTTCAGGCAAACCCGTTCAGGTTTGAATGGGAAGAATTTTACTTGCTACAAATTCCGAACCATGCAGTGGCCAGCCAGTAAAGGGCCATTCCGCCAGGTCTCGAAGGATGACACCCGCGTAACGGCAGTCGGTAGAGTTCTCAGGCGTACGAATCTTGATGAAATTCCGCAGTTTATTAATGTTTTACGGGGCGACATGAGCATTGTGGGGCCACGCCCCCATCCTATCCAGTTGGACGCTCAATTTTGGTTTAACCTTCCGGGGTATCCACATCGATATAGTGTCAGACCGGGCATTACAGGGCTGGCTCAGGCGCAGGGATGCCGGGGCGAAACAGGCAACCCCCTTAAGATGAAACACCGGCTGATGTACGATCAGTTTTATATCCGCAATGCCTCGATAAGAATGGACATCTCTATTTGCCTACAAACATTGATGACCATGCTGAAGGGGAATACAGATGCCTTTTGATGCCGATGAAACCAGGGTCACTACTCGCTAAAATCAACAGGCCAGGGTCTATCGACGCGCGTAGCCTGCTCATTTACAAAAACGTAGTACAATCGGTGGTTGTGAAAGGGGTAGGTATTCTGATTGGATTTTTGACCATTCCGCTCACACTGGGATACATCAACATTCAGGATTTCGGCATTTGGATGACCGTCACGTTCCTGACGTCCTGGTTTAGTCTGATCGATGTGAGTTTCGGCAACGGCCTGCGAAACAAACTGGTTGTTTTTTTTAATACTGGCGACGTTCAAACAGCCCGAGCATACGTGAGCACGTTGTACGCGTTATCAACGTGTATAGCCTTACTGCTGATTGCCCTGTTCGTCGTAATCGGGCATTACGTTCAATGGACCTCCGTACTGAATATTCAAAGCCCGGAACCCCGGCAGGTCAATGGCATTATCACGTACACGCTGATAAGTTTTAGTGTTCAGCTCATTCTGAAACCCATTAACTCAATACTTTTTGCCGATCAAAAGGCGGCCTGGGTGGGCTGGATTTTGCTTTTGACCAATGCCCTGATCGTAGCCGTCATTTATCTCGGAGCCAGTACATTCGATAAATCGCTATCCGTTATCGCCCATGTTTATAACCTGGCCCCCCTCATGGTGCTTGGCCTGGTTTCGGTCTACCTTTTCCAATACGTTTACCCCGAAATCGCTCCCCGTTTCACTGACATTGACTTTTCTCTAAGCTATGAGCTAGTCAATCTGGGGGGCAAATTCTTTATTCTTCAACTCATCAGTATCTTGGTATTCACGTCAGGGGGCTTGTTCATCTCTTACTTCCTGGGCTCTGCCAGTGTAGGGCCTTACAGTATTGCGAGCAAGTATTTCAGCGTTATAACAATACTGCATGGTATCCTCATTACCCCTTATTGGTCAGCCTTTACCGACGCATACGTCAAACACGATAAAGTATGGATTCGGCAAACCTTACGCCAGTTAAATCGCATTAGCGTTGGAATGACGTTACTGGCCGGAGTAATGCTACTGGCCGCCAACCCGATATTTCGGTTGTGGGTTGGAACAAATTTTACTGTTTCAACAGCGCTATCGCTTTCACTGATGATCTATGTAGTCAGCTTTGTGTTTTTAAGCAACTACAATTCATTGATCAATGGAACCGGGAAGATTGGCCTTCTGGTCTACGTTTCATTAGTCGGTGTTGTACTGTATGCCTGTTTAATTACCGCCCTGTTCCGCTGGTTCGAGGTCGGACCCTCCAGTGTGGCGATTGCCGGAACGATCTGGAATGTAAGTATGCTGCTGGTATGTCGGGCCGAGTACAAAAAAATCATGTATGCCCTTTAAACTTATACGATTCAGTTTCAGAGTCATTCGATTTGGATGGCGACGCAGTCGGCGGGTTGCCGGGGCACTGGTTACCCGTATGCTCTTTTATCTGAATAACGTTTCGTACGGTTCGGGCCTGGAAAGCTACGGTATACCCATCGTCGACATTAACGACGGCAGTTCGATGACCGTCGGCAAGTCATTTAGCATCAACAGTGGTCGAAATCATAATCGAATTGGTCGACAGCAGCCCTGCTTTTTCATTGCTGACTTGGGGGGAACCATTCAAATTGGCAACCGTGTAGGTATGAGTTGTACAGCGCTGGTTTGCCATAATGCCATTACGATTGGCGACGATGTTACGATTGGGGGTAACACCGTTATTTACGACACAGATTTCCATTCGTTAGATCCTGCTCAGCGAGTCCGCTTCCGGGATAACGCATTGGCCAGAACGGCTCCGGTCGTCATACAGAATGGCGTCTTCATTGGTGCACATGTTACCATTTTAAAAGGTGTAATCATCGGTGCTCATTCCGTCGTTGCTGCCGGTTCAGTCGTTACCGGAACTATCCCGCCCAATCAGATATGGGGAGGCAATCCCGCCCAATTTATTCGTTCACTTCAAGCTCAACCTGTTTATGAGTAAGAATATTCAGCTGCTTATTTATTTCGCTCTGGTGCAGGTAACTCCACTGCTTTATCAGGCGTTCTTTGGCTATAATGAGTATTATATCTATCCCTCGCTGCTGAGTCACTCGTTACTTATCATTCCCATTGCCACGATCTTTCTCCTTAAGAACCGGTATACAAAGGCTTTTCTTATTATCTGGATCGCCTGGCTGTATGTTGGTGAACTCAAAATTTTAACCTATTTCGCCATCAACCCCTACTACATTTCGATGGATGAAGGTTGCATCATTTATAATATCTATCTGATCTTCCTCAGTATCGGTATGCTGGTACACGACGTAAATACCCATGTTCCAACTCTGTCAGTGGAGGAGCAGGCCAAAGGCCGGTTAATTAGTCACAACCTGGGGCCCTTCGAGTATTTCCTGCTGATTTTTCCGCTCATCTGGATCATTGAATTCGTCCGGAATGTGGGTTTTATTCCTATTTTATCAGGCAACGATGTGACTGATACTATGTACGGTCTGAATTATGGCTATATCTATAACTTCGGTTTTTTCAACTGTTTTTCAGCCATTTTCCTGTACGACCGCTTCTTAAACAGCACAACCGCCCGAAATAAAGCCTTCTGGCTGAGTATGCTAATGCTAACTGTGCTGATTATGTCGGCAGATAGCAAGCGACTGTACTTACTGGTGTCGCTGTTGGGCATCTTCGTGTACGACAAATTAATGGCAGGCGCATTGACCATCGATTATCGAACGATCATGATCTTGCTGAGTGGCGTATTTCTGTACGTCATTTTGCAGAATATCAGGCTGGGCAACGCAACGGAGTCTCCGTTTGAACGCGATGGTTTTCCACTTGGCTCCGAGTTTCGGGAGTATATCCGAGCCGTCAATGAGTATAAACCCGGCGATATAGCGGGATACGATCTATTGGGAAGCACAATCGGTGGCTTTGTCAATTCATTCGTCCTTAAACTCATGGGCTTCGACAAGTCTGAGTTAGTTCATAAAGACAGCGCCTATACCTTCATGAAACTCTTCGATAACGAAAACACCCTGGGTATTCGGACTGGCTTAACCTCCGAACTCTATTTTGCTTATAGCTTTTACGGGTTGTTCTTCATCACGTTTTTTGGCTGGCTAATCAGCAGTTTATCCTATCAGCTGGTACGTGTAACGAAGAAGTCGAGCATGATCTTTCTGAGTACTATCTATGGACTACTCGTTCTGACCGTCTTTGGGCAGAGTTCAGTTACCGCCGGTTGTCTTTCTGTTACGATGTACTTATATGGCATTTTTGCCATATTTAGTTTCTTTAGCCCACGTCAGTCAACGACGGAGTCCTATCTAGCATGATTTATATCGTCATACCGGTCCATAATCGCAGGCATTATACATTAGACTGCCTTGCCTGTTTATCCCGACAAACCATAACGGTGCAACAGGTTATTGTGGTCGACGATGGGTCTACCGACGGTACCACTGAACAGGTAAGATCCAATTTTCCCGATGTACTCGTTTTACCGGGCAACGGCTCCCTCTGGTGGGCTGGGGCTACCAACCTTGGCATCCGATACGTACTCCAGACGTTCAACCCTGGAGAAGACGATTTTATTCTGACTCTGAATGACGATACGACAATTGATACGACTTATCTGGAAAGTCTCCTGAGCGCTTACCAAGCTCATAAACCCTGTATCGTCGGCTCAGTATCGGTCGATGTAAAAACGCCCCAACGATTATTATACGCTGGTACACGACTGAATCTGCTTATACCAGACATCGAAAACTTGGCCCAAACCCGATTTAAGAACAACTATGATCTTCTGAAAACGACGGCCCCCTATCTTTTGTCTGACAGCTTGCCGGGAAGAGGCATGTTTATCCCCCGAGCTGTTTTCGATAGAATTGGCGTTTTTGACGAAAAGCGCTTCCAGCATCATATGGCAGATCAGGATTTTTCAGTCCGTGCGCGCCGGGCAGGCTTTCCACTTGTCGTATCCGCATCGAGCGTCGTCCATGAATTTACGGACGCTACGGGCGTAGACCTACAATCGCCGATGTCATTACGGGAGTTCATCAAGGCCTTATCGGCCATAAAATCGCCCATTAACTATCGCACACGGTATCATTTCGCGGTAAAACATGCGAGGTTATCCTATGCCTACTTTACCGTTGATATGCTTCGGATTGTACTTGGCTATCTACGCCGACAACTCAACGCCATCTCGCATCAGAATCAGTAGACCGTTGCTTCGTATGAACCCAAGACGCCATGAATCAGAAAATTAAGTCAATTGTGAAGCGTAATAAAGTATTACACACCTTTGCGCAGATTCTACTGGCAGTGAAAGCAAAATTGGCCTTACCCATACGGGGGCGGGGCAACCGAATTATCAACAAAGGTGTGTTTCTTCAGGTCAGGATCGATATTGACGGCAACAACAACATCGTTGATATTGCAAAGGGGGCTTTCTTAACGAACATGACGATTTACATCAGAGGGAGTAACAACCTTCTACGAATCGGTGCCTACTGCAAGTTTAAAGGGGGATGTGTATGGTTTGAGGACAACAACGGTCAGGTCATTATAGGCGAT
Source organism: Spirosoma sp. (assembly GCF_026391055.1). Taxonomy (GTDB): domain Bacteria; phylum Bacteroidota; class Bacteroidia; order Cytophagales; family Spirosomataceae; genus Spirosoma. Next base: position 434,112 of record NZ_JAPLET010000026.1, read on the forward strand.
CATACCAGTATTGAGTCGGCGCACTTAGCCGTTACTGAACCCGGCAAACGCATCACCATCGGCGAAGATTGTATGCTTTCGGCGGGGATCGACATTCGAACCGGCGACTCCCATAGCATTTTAGATACCGCAACGGGGAAGCGAATCAACTATGCCCAGGATGTTACAATTGGTAATCATGTCTGGATTGGCCTGAATGCCGTCCTTCTGAAAGGCGCTTCAATTGGCAACAACTCCATAATCAGTACCAAAGCCGTTGTTACCCAACCGATTCCCGACCATTCGATAGCTGCGGGCGTACCGGCAAAAGTTATAAAAAGTAATGTAGACTGGTTGCGGGAACGGACGTATGAGACTGAGTAACTGCGGAGCTTACTAAATCAAGTTGCCTGCTTTACCGGACTGAGTGACTGGCGATTGGCGATTACCTCTTCATAGATGGTTAATGTTGCCCGCAGCGAACTAGTACGTGTGTAACGGGTCTGGAACTCCCGGTAAGCATTCTGCGCCAATCGCTGTTGGTCAGGCACACGCTGAGTAAAGTCTCCAATCACCCGGCAAAGATCCCGGCTGTCGCCAGTCCGGAATAGAAGGCCGCTGTAGTTATCTTTTACAATTTCGTTCAGGTTCTGCTGATCCGAGCAGATAATGGGTGTACCCGTTGCAAATGCCTCAAGAATTACGGTAGGTAAGCCCTCATACCAAAGAGAAGGTACAATTAGGGCACGGCAGCGTTTGAGGGTTTCCACTACAATCTGACGTGGTTGCTGCCCCCGGTAACGAATGGCAGGTGTGTGCTCCGAACTTTGTATCACCTCAGCTACCAGAGGCCCATCTCCAATAATATCAATCGAAAAATCAGCCATCTGGGCCGCATCCAGCAGCACCCCGATGCCCTTCTCAAATGTCAGGCGGCCTACATATAGAAAAAAATCTTCTCTATCGATTGGCTTTACATAGCCCGCATCAGCTACAAAATTGGGCTTTACACTCAACTGATCCGGCCGAAGCGTTAACGAGGAGCGAAGCATTTTCTGACGGGCGAAATCAGTAACCACTAAAAACCGATCTACCCGCTGCCAGATGCCTGTCAATTTGTGCAGTAATGTAATAGCTGACAAATGAGCCGACTGCACGCTGGAACCCCGAAAGCAGGCATGCCGGACACCCGGCAAAGCAACCAACCTGGTAAGACATTGCTCGCAGGGAATCTCTTCTTCTCGCATAAGCAGCCCGTTGACGCACACCAGCCGATAGTTATGGAGCGTCATAACTACAGGGATGCCCCGTTTCTTTGCAGCCCAGATTACCGCTGCGGAAGCAGTATAAAATAAGTTATGAATGTGCACAACATCTGGCCTGAATTGCCGAATGGCCAGGTCAAGTCGTTTAGCAGACTGCCAGTTAAAAAACGATTGCATTGCTGATCGGGCGTTGCCCAGCATTGTTCCATCAAACTGCTCATTGGTAAAGATCAGGGTTTCCACAGCAATGCCGTTCTCGCGCAGTAAGTCAACCTCCTGTTCAAAAATAACATCTTCTCCTCCCCGTTGCTGATAGTAGTTGTGAATCAGTAATACGCGCATAAATCAGGGTATACAGTGAATAAGCCAAGCCACTCAGGTAGTGAGTCGGTGAAAGGAGGCTATGATTAAAAAAGTTGGCGAACTTGGGTAGTGTAGGTAAGTAGCTTATTCCATAACCGAACCGGAATGCTGAATTTCCAGCGAAACTGACGGCTATAGTCTGGATGCGCCTGTATTAATTGAGGAAGGTTGAATTGTTGCTGATGCCCATCATCCAGAATGGGTTTATAGCGGTCATATACAATCTCCGTCGTTGAATCGGGCGAATCAACGCCGATGTTGACTGTTTTGGAAACAGTTGGATAAATGGTGTACCCGCCAACCTTGAATTCAGCATAGCATAGCCGAATATCCCAGGCATCTATGGTCCGGTTCTTTGCCCGTCTTAACATTCGTACCCGATCGCTCCCTCCGGCATTGAACTGTTTACGGGCAGTTGAATTACCCACGAACTCCTCAAAATCAGACAACTCCCAATCAACCTGTTGCCAGCGATCTGCCCAAATTGCCCATCCCCATGCGCAGGTCCGCTGAAAGAAGTAGCCATCTGCCGTATACTCCGCTGGACGTTTAAACGGAAACGTGTATCCACCTACGGAAAACACATTGGTGCTGTTAGCATATTGCGCCAGACTCTGGTTCATAAACTCCAGAAAATTAGGTGTGGTCACAATATCATCTTCAAGAACAATCACTGCTGGATGTTGCGTCAAAACGTCCGTTACACCCGATATTATGGAGTTGGCACACCCATTATTGGTTTCGCTATAAACCCGTTGCACTGATCTGAACCCGGTAATGCTGTCAACTACCGTACGCACAGCCTTAACCTTTGCCACTTCATCGATACGCCGGGGGCCATCAACAAAAACATACAAATCTGTTTCGGAAGCGAGTCTGTTGGCACACAGAGCTGCAAGCGTTTGTTTCAGTTCGTGAGGGCGTTTGAACGCAAAAAGTACAACGGGGGCAGACATGGAACTTCGTGAAGCCAGATAGATAATACTGGGATGCTATCAAACTTGATGCCGTATACGGTAATAGTAGAAGTCTCTTAAAAAATAGTATACAAACAAGCAATTTGTTATCACATATCGGCTAATTAACCGACGCGGCTCTTGAACCAACCGGTAAAACCATTCCAATCCTCTGCGTTGCATCCACTTGGGGGCTCGTTTCTGGGCTCCAACTAATACGGGCAAAGCCCCGCCAATACCTAATAGTACTGCCGAAATCTGCTCGGAGACAGCCGCCATCCATTTTTCCTGTTTGGGACAGCCCAGCGAGACAAACACAATGGAAGCACCCGATGCATTTATGTTAGCTATCGCTTGTTGCTCCTCTTCGCGAGAAAGGGCTCGAAACGGAGGGGAACACATGCCAGCTATAGTCAGTGTAGGATAACGCTCGACGCAGAAAGCACGACATTGTTCCAAAATAGGCGGAGTACACCCGTAGAAATAAACGGGGAGTTGATTGCGGGCGGCTTCCTCAAGTAAGGAGGGCAGTACATCGAGACCTGTTATACGGTCCTGCCGAAGCCGATAGAAGGCCCGAAGGGTCCAAAGCAACGGTACGCCATCTGGAGTCACCCAAGTACTATTATTAACCGCATCAGCAAAAACGGCATCTTTAACCGCTTCCACCACCATATGGACATTAGCAAAGCAGCCATATGCAGCTTTACGCTGACGGGCCGCGCCAATTATCGTTTGAATAAAGGCGTTGTACGAGAGAATAGTTAATCCTAAGCTAATGGCAAACCTACGCTCTGGTGTTTGTTTGAGCTGATCTTGCTGGCTTGCAGCAGGTGGTGGTATCGGCACCTGATGTATTGTCTTAAACATAACTGCATCAGGAAGTCGGTTAGGTAGATGTAGCGGGCGATGCGCTTGATCTAAGGTTATATATCGTCGTCTTCCTTACCACTGAGACGGCTTAACGTGAGCTAAGTAACTATATGAACTAATTAGATCGTCCTTATAGGCTATACTTTACGCCTTCTGGTTTACAAAAGCGTTTACATTAGTATTGGTTGTTGCTTATCGTTTTAAATTTATACCCGTTGAGGTAATTTCTTTGAAACTGCCTAAGTCTGTACCAATGAGAAGCGGCATTAGATAGTTAATCTAATGCCGCTTCTCATTGGTTGAATTACCTAGTTTTTACCCTCTTTCGCTGTTGGGCCTCCAGACGCTCTATTCTCTTTTGCTGTTCAATGACATGGAGTGTAAGCTCCTCATTCTTTTTCACCAGAATAGCCAGGAGGGTTGTCAAGTCGATTCCGTCTTTTACCAACTCACCAGCGCTCGGCACGTCTGGTAAATGGTTATACTGCTGAATGTATTTTTCCGTCTCAGGTAATGACCGAAGCCGGTAACCTGGTGCAAACACATAATCTGCCCACTGACGCTCTGATACCGGCTTGACTTGCATAGCCAGCGCCGACAGATGGCCTGATAAGGTCACATCACCCTGGCTACTTACTGTCAGAAACTTAGTGGTTGCGCCACCTGAGGTGGGCGAGTCGGCCGTAAGGTTGGTTAAGCGTAAACCGCTTCGTCCATCTACACCCGCTGTCAACTCAAGCCGATTTTGAGGAGTCGATGTCCCAATACCAACATTTACGTTATTTCCGAGTACCATGGCATTGCTACTCAACACACGAGCATTGGCACCAATGGCTGTTGCATTGGATAAGCTGCCCCCCGCTCCCATGGCATTGGCTCCTAAAAAGGTATTGTCTTCACCATCGGTAAAATCAAAGCCCGCGTTAGGCCCGATAATTAAATTACGACGCCCACGCTGATTATGATGCCCGGCATTATACCCGATAAAAACATTATCGTCCCCATCAATATTCAGCTTCCCGGCTTCATAACCAACAAATGTATTATGACTACCTGAGGTGTTAGGAAAGCCTGCTTTATAACCGAAGTATGTATTATAAGAACCCGTTGTATTACCCTGCCCAGCCTGGCTCCCCATAAAGGTATTGAACGTCCCACCTATTACAGCACTGGTACTCTGACCAATAAACAGATTAGTCGTACCATTAGCCGACTGAAAACTAACGACTTGGTTGTCAGGCGTTATAATCTGACTTTGTGCAATGCCCTGTCCGATAGAGCAGCTCAGGAGGATTAATACATGTTTTAGAGATGGTTTCATACCAAAGAAGGTTATGGAGTGATATTTAGAGCAATATTCGTTCCCAACTCAATATACCACCTAATTTTTGTTGTTTTTTTTCAATTCTGTATTCCCTTACAGCTTCCCTGAAGGTTGTCTGCTCATGGAATGAACATGAGTCTTTTACTTGAAAGTACCCTATGCATACGCAAAGGCTGTCAGGGCTTTACTTATACCCAATGTTATTGAGCCTGTTTGGTCTTGAACGGCTGGTTAACAAACCTTTACCTAACTTCATTGTCCCATTGGCCAAGCTAATTTTCCGTTTAACAAACAATTGATTTTTTAACAAAAATAAACCCGGCAGGTATGTAACTTTACGTACCTAAAGCGCAAAGCCGCTTCTAAACTTTTTGTATATGAAGCTCCACATTACCCTATCCACCTTGTTTACCGCTGGTCTGTTAGCTGGTACCTTAAGTAGCTGCGCCCCGACGTTTACTGCTGCCTACCGGCTTGAACCGGTTTCTGGCGATGTGGCTATGATTGATGGACGACCAGTTACCAAAGCTGAACAGAATGGCGTAGGCGTAGTTGCCTCGTTCGAGCGAGAAGATTTGGAGTTTGTTACCTTGGATATTGAGGTAAAAAATCGTACAGATCACCCCATTGAGGTTAACCCGGCAGATTTTCGTCTTACAGCCCTTGGTGCGACTCAAGACACGCTGACTGATCCCAGTAACCCAGGCATCGTCCTTTCGCGCGCAGCGGCAGATCCTACATACGAAGCAGGACGTATAGGTTTGAAGCGCAAGCTGGAAGAAAAGCGGCTCAAAAAAGCGAAAGTGTTAAATACAATTCTGATGGTAGCACTCGTTGCCAGCGATGTTTCCTCGTCATCAAAAAGCCGAACGTATCGCGAATACATAGGCAACCGAACGGCTCATGGACTTGGCTACCAGGGCCTAGCCGTTAAACGAGCCGTTGATTATAGCACCTTCGCTGACCGGATGCAACGATACGACTATGAAGAATACCGCTGGCGTGAGCTGGCCCTAAAAACCAATACAGTTGCCCCCGGCGAATCGGTACGCGGATTTGTCTATTTACCTAAAGTAGCAGGAGCCCGCTATCTGGCGGTCAACTACACCATTCCGGAGCAGGCCAGTATTCCACTTCTGTTCAAACAAGAGTTGATTCGAGAGAAAAAGGGACGTCAGCGTCGATAAAGTAACCTTTTAGGCATCTTGTTCGAAGATTGATTCGTACAAATCGTCTAACTGAAAAACAGCTACCACTCGTCGGCATCCTCCTCAAACGCCTGTTGAGCCCGTTGTAATTCTAGTAATGTCTTTTGCTTGTTTTGGACTTTAGCCAACGCAATTCCTTTTTCGTACAGTTCGGCCGCCCTCTCCCGCTCTCCCAGTTCGGCATACAATGCGGCTGCATGATAATACGTTGGCAAATAATCCGGATGTTGGGTCAATAACTGATCAAAATATAGCCTTGCCTCTATAGGCTGATCCCCTATATATTCTATAGCCAGCGCATAAATGTTAAATGGCTCATTAGGTTCCTCCTGTACAAATCGAATTAATTGTTGGATACGTTCGTTATTCATGCGTGCGAGAAAATTAGTATGCATGCATACTTTTATTTTAAGACTATTTGTACTTTTGAGTCATAAAAGTAATGAATAATGGGTAGTAGCTAGTAGATGGTTTCTATATGGAGCAACCGGCTACTAGACACTAGCCTTTAACAGCAACCACAAAACCCCAACACGTATGAAAATATTAGTGTGTGTGACGAGTGTGCCCGACACCACCACCAAAATTACCTTCACGGATAACAACACCAAACTGAATAAAGCCGGTGTCACGTTCATTACCGGACCTTACGACGACTACGCGTTGGCGCGGGCGGTTGAGCTGAAGGAAAAGACAGGTGCGACCATCACAGTCCTAAACGTGGGCGAAGCAGATTCGGAACCTGTTATCCGTAAATGCCTGGCCATTGGCGCCGATGATGCCATTCGCGTGAATGCGGAGCCCACTGATGCTTACTTTGTTGCTGAGCAAATTGCCGCCATCGCTAAAGAAAATAATTATGATCTGATTCTGATGGGTCGCGAATCTATCGACTATAATGGCGGACAGGTACATGGGATCGTGGGTGAAATGCTGGGTATTCCATCCATCTCCCCCGTTATGCTGTTAGACTTGGATGGCGACACCGCTAAAATCACCCGTGAAATTGAAGGGGGTAAAGAGAGCCTGGAGGCAAAATTACCATTGGTACTTGGTTGTCAGGAACCCATTGCCGAATGGAAAATTCCGAACATGCGCGGCATTATGACCGCCCGGACCAAGCCTCTCAAGGTTGTGGAGCCTACCGCAACGGATAAACTAAGTGCGGTGGCCAGTTATGAGCTACCGGCACCGCGTGGTGCCGTCAAGATGATTCCAGCCGACGCAGCTGAAACGCTCATCCAACTCCTGCACACCGAAGCAAAAGTCATTTAATAACTGCCGGTTTTCAGCATATAGTTTCGGTTCAACCTAAGAACCATACGCTGAACACCCAAAACCGAACCCATATTATGTCAGTCCTCATATTTGCCGAATTAGACGAAGGTAAACTAAAGAAATCCTCCCAGGAGGCTATTTTCTACGGCGCTAAAGTTGCCGAGATGCTGGGTACTTCAGCAACCGCTCTCATTGCGGGTGCAGCCAATGATACTGAATTAGCCTCTGCGGGCAGGTTTGGTGCCACCAAAGTGCTTCATGCTACCGATGCCAGACTGAATGAGCCCAATGGTATGGCTTACGCCACCGTTGTAGCGGCTGCCGCTCAGCAGGAAGGGAGTAAGGTTATCGTGTTGGCCAAATCATCATTGGCCGATGCCATGACAGCCCGTTTGGCGGGTAAACTGAAAGCTGGCCTGGCGGCCAACGTGGTCGAACTACCCGATATATCGAATGGGTTTGTGGTTAAAAGCAGCATATACACAGGCAAAGCGTTTGCCTTCAACTCATTGAAGGCGGATGTGAAAATTCTGGCTATCAAAAAAAACACCATTACGCCGGAAGAGAGCGATGCATCAGCTTCTGTTGAAGCCTTTACTCCTTTACTCAACGAGGCCGATTTTGCTGTTTTAGTAAAAAACACTGAAAAATCGTCTGGCGATATTCTGCTACCGGAAGCTGATTTTGTTGTGTCAGCAGGGCGCGGCCTCAAGGGTCCTGAAAACTGGAGTATTGTTGAAGATTTAGCCAAAGCACTGCACGCGGCAACTGCCTGTTCCAAACCTGTGTCGGACCTCGACTGGCGCCCCCACTCTGAGCACGTAGGGCAGACAGGGCTTAAAATTAGCCCTAATCTGTACATTGCCTGCGGTATTTCGGGAGCCATTCAACACTTAGCGGGAGTAAACTCATCGAAGGTGATTGTTGTTATTAATAAAGACGCTGATGCACCGTTTTTTAAGTCGGCAGATTACGGCATTGTCGGTGATGTTTTCGACGTGCTGCCCCGCCTGACAAAGGCAGTGCAGGCCCTATAGTTGGTGAGTCATAGAGTCCGAATACGTACGTATGATAGACTTCCTATTTTTACTTACAACTTAAGGCTTTATGACTTACGACTTTTTGTTAATTTCGCATCGTGGATAAGATTAAGCTGGAAATACTAGGACTTTCGCCCAGCCAGTCGCAATCAGGCTCGTTTGCGTTGGTATTAGGAGAGGAATATGGCAACCGTCGGTTGCCGATCATCATTGGCATGTTCGAAGCGCAGGCCATTGCTATTGAAATAGAAAAGATTGTGCCAAACAGGCCAATGACCCATGATTTGTTCAAGCAATTTGCGGAGCAATTCAAATTTACGGTCCGTGAAATCATGATCTCTGATCTGCGCGAAGGTATTTTCTTTGCTAAAATCGTTTGTTTTGATGGCGTTCGCGAATCGGTCATTGATGCCCGGCCATCTGACGCCATAGCCATTGGGATTCGATTTGATGTCCCCATTTACACGAATGAGTCTATTTTATCCGAAGCGGGTATTACGGCCAGTGGTACCGATGAGGAAGAAGAGCAGGAAGAACTTGTTCGTTCATCAAATCGCCCATCAACACGATCTTTTGGCGATCAATTAAAAAACGCAACATCGGAGGAATTGCAGCGCATGCTCGAAGAAGCACTCGGCAACGAAGAGTATGAACGGGCGGCAAAGATTCGCGACGAAATGAGTAAGCGTAACTAACCAATTTTTCTCCATTAATAAAAAAAGCCATCTCGCCGGGAAGATGGCTTTTTTGCTATTTTCTTTTGCGTTTCCGAATGACCAGTTCCTGATAACCGAATGTCGGGTCAGGCTCGCGCGTATAATTGAGGTCAGGAAATGTTCCAATTACCAGCTCTGCGGTCGTGTACACCCTACACCCATCTAGCAAGTGCCCACCAATTGTACGTCCGGTTGAATCAGAAACGGATAGGTGTAGATGACTACCCGTAGTTGAGAGTGTCCCAACCAGAGACACAATTTCGAAATGCCCTTTCCATTCGCTAGCATTTTCCTGATTGGCCAAACGTAGCGTTACATCCGTTAAGCTACCTACGCAGGTCAATACCGCGCCAGCACCAATCCGCTCTTTCTGTACAATCGTTTCTAATGCTTTTTTTATGTCTTGCCCCGGCTTTAGCCGCACCGAATAGGTCTGCATAGTGGATGAAGACAGGGGTGTATAAAGAGGCTGTGATTGTGCGTCAGACATAACAATAAAGAGTTGAATGAGAATTGCCAACAAACATTTCTGAAGTTTATTCATCGTCATCGTTACAATTTATACTATGCATCAAACATAAAAAAACCGGGAGCGTTGGCCCCCGGTTTTTTTAGCAACTATTACTTTATTACTCAACACCAAAGACGGCAGTTGAACGACGACCGCTGTTGCCAGCTCGGCGTGTTGCTTTCTTAGGCGCTGGTGGTGCTAATAACTTAGCTTTCTGCGCATCTGTCAATGGCTTCAGATCAGTAATTGAGTAGCTGTTGTCGCTAATCGTTGTGTTGAAGCTTCCTATCACTTGCTCAGGCTGACCGTTAGCTGGCAGTTTTGTAACTGTGAATACAGCGCGGAAGTACTGAACCTGCGGACGTACGCGACGACCTTTGAAGCGGATAGCATTGCCACTTTCGATCTTAGCTTTTTCAGCCTGTAACTGTTGAGCTAAGCTGCCTGGCAGTTCATTCAGGTTGAGGATAACCGTGTTTGTATCGAATTCAACCGTACTGTTTGCGAGTGCGCGGTTGAAACCACGGTAACGAAGACGAGTAACAGTGTCACCAACGGAGGTAACCGTACCATTACAGTAACAAACGTTAGCCACCTCACGAGTATACGGCGTACGATAATACACCTCTAAACGCTCCAGTCTGTGACGGAATCTCGAATCAACAATAGTAGTGCGCGGACGAATGCTTGCGAAGCTTGTCGTAGCAACTTCACTCATACATGTGCCACATTTAGCAACTTGCTTGTTGTGAACGGTCACGTAGTAGAAGCCTGGATTGATCTGACCATTTGAGAAATAAGCAGTTGGGAAGGGCAGCGATGTATCGGTAGTATTCTCTACTTGAGCGATAACTTGATCTGTTGCACCAGCAGCTACTGAATCTGCGCGGTAATATAAACGAGCCGTGAACGTTTCGTTTTTCGGACTTGGAGTCGTACTGCGCCAGCTAATCACAGGAGCAGTAGCGGCCGTATTAACCGGAGCCGACTGTTGCGCGTTTGTGCTGTCAACAAAGGCAAGTGAAGCACCTTTTAGCGAAGCACCGTTAAACTGTACGTTCAATTCAGGAATCTGTTCGCAGGTTGGGCAGGTAACAGGAGCTTTAGGAATAAGTTTCTTTTGAACGAATCCTTTCCGTAGCGCTATACCAGCACTAAATCCACCATGCTTACGCTTGAACTCATAGAGTTGATCGTCAACCCCATTGATGATCAGGTAATTCAACTGTGTGATGAAGCCTTGTCCCTGAATACCAATGTTCCAGTTGTTACGCAATGGGAAGAAGATAGCAGCCGATCCTAAGGCGCCCAGATGGTAAAGGCGGGAGCTAGGATTTACTGACCGAATCAGACCGCCACCCTCAACAAACGAAGGAACTCCATTCGGCAACGTTATCGTCGACGGTGTGAAAGCCGTGATGGTTGCTGCTTCGGTACGGAACAGACCACCACGCGCACCTAACTCGATAAAGGTAGTTGCATCCGGATTCCGGCGACTGCGGGCCAGTGTGAACGTAAGAACTGGTCCAACTGTCAGGAACATATCTTCTGAAGCACGCTGACGGATAGTTACCTGATCATTTGTAAAGCCCCGGGCATTAGCCAGGCCGTATAAATAATCGCGATAAACACTCCGGGTAATATAGTTTTGGTAGCCAAAAGCTGCCCCGATACCGAAACGGAGTCGACGGGTAGCTGGCGTCAAAAAGTAATCTACATTAGCCGTAACATTGAAACCTGCACCGTTATAAAGCGTTTTGTCACGCTTATTAGGGCCAAAGGTGTTCTCCCAGGTACCGCAGTAAGCAAAGTTAGGTCCTGCAAAAAGACCTACCCGCCATGGCGACAGTCGCCGTACTAAGATAAATGTTTGAAAGGTTGTATCGCAGTCATCCAGTTCAGCAACATCACTTGCCTGCGCTTTGAAATCACTTCGCTTGAGGGTATCAGTGTAAACACCTTTACCCAGGCGATAAATCTTTTCGCGCTGGTAGTTGCCACTAGGGGCAGTTGTTGATGGACTAACTGTTGCGGGTTGAACCCGGACTGTGTCAGCCTGTTGAGCAAGGCTAACAGAAGGTATTGCAAAACTTAGCAACACGAGTCCAGCCAGCATCCTCATGGGGTGTTGTTGGATAAATGTTCGCATATTTATTGGGTTAATTTGACGCAATGTTTCCGACTAAACTTTTAATCTTCCAAATATGGCTACGGAAATTTAGGCAACGGCCAATCCACTAGCCCCGTGGATTTTTGAGTCTTTTGTTGGTAATCATTCATAGTGAGTGATATTAATAAACTACTGTTCACATGTATGACTAACTTCATCGACAAATGTTTCTCAGATTTAACTTTTTTTCTCAGGCTATCTGAAAAATACCGTTATCCTTAACTTATGGTCAAGAAATTTGACCGGCCACATAGACCATTTTCCAGGAGCACCCAAGAAACGGCCCAAAAATCCGCTTTTTTTTGCAATGTTAAGACTGAATCGCAAAAATTAGTCCACAGTTCAATTTTTTTTTCAAAAGACATCGCTGTACAGAAGCCACATCTTGGCTCCCCGTCTTTATTTCAATATGGGCTCAGGTTCGACAATCAATTCACTTCGCACCACTATTACTCATTTCGGGTAATCGTGTTTGAAAGTAATTGACTTTTTATTGTTTGTCAATAATAGCAAGAATACAAGGATAAAAAAACAATTCTTCTATCTAGCCCGAAACTATGCGAAAAACCATGGCATATTTTCATTTCTTCTCAGATTATTTCTATTACTAACAACTATTCCAAAAAATTTGTAGCTAATGAAACTAAGGGTGTCTCCCTATTAAAGGCGTTGACTTCTTTCCAGACACTCAATTCAGACTTATTAGCTCACTATCTGGCAGACTTTCGTACCGGAATTTTACCTAATTAGATACTACACTAATTATGCCTTGAGTGAGTCGAGATCAATATTGATGCACTTGGTGTGACAGCGTTTAGGCAAATTAGGACTTAAATTATAGTCTGGTAGCTTTCTACTCAATGCGGGCAAAGCCTAAATTTGTTACAAGCAAAAACGCTTAAATTAGTTAACAAACTATTCGTCATAGATGCGCGAAATGAATGTCTTAACCAACTTATTCAAATTTTAATAGATGTTTGAATCAGGTTTGTACTACATTTTGCGATAACCTTGCCATTTGCGGCTACAATTCTTCCTTCGCAATGAATTATATTCTTGCCTTCACGAATGACTTCAGCCGTTGCTGTCACAACCTCTCCTTCACGGGAGGCATGCAAAAAGTCAACAGTTAGATTTACAGACGTATAAGCATACTCCCGGCCAAGGGAATAAACCATAGCTCCAATTAAATCATCCAGAATGGCCGAAGCAGCTCCCCCATGCAGAACACCTGCTGGATTTGTCATTTCGCTGCGTACAGTAAAATCAGCGACTAGCCTACCATAATTTACTGCAATAATCTTACCATTTAACCATCTGCCGAAGGGGGATGGACTGATGTCCATGCTTTTCCCGATTTTAGAGCGGAAGAATTCCAGACGAGGGTTTGTTATTTCGTTCATAATAGGCAAAAATAGCATTTAACTAAGCCAAACGTCCAAAAGATGCTATAATGTCTGTACTTTCTTGGGAGTTTTTCAAGAGTTGTACTACTTTTGGGCGTTTTTAATACGCCCACGAAATTACTTCTCATGAATTATACGCTTACGCAGATACCCGAACGCACCCTAAAACCCCGTCAAAGTGGCTTGACAATGGTTATGGATAAAGGGTTAAGCCTTCGGGAAGTAGAGGATTTTTTATCTGTTTCTGCTGATCACACAGACATCGTTAAACTCGGATGGGCAACTTCGTTTGTTACCCCAAGGCTTAAAGAAAAGCTGGCGATCTACCGGGAAGCTGGCATCCCTGTCTATTTCGGTGGAACATTATTTGAGGCTTTTGTTGTGAGAAAGCAATTTGATGAATACCGAAAGTTGCTGGACCGGTACGAAATGGCTTATGCTGAAGTGTCGGATGGGTCTATTGACATGAATCAGGATGATAAGTGTGAGTACATCCGGAAGCTGGCAACACAGGTAACCGTTTTATCGGAAGTAGGCTCTAAAGATGAGGCTAAAATTATACCTCCTTACAAATGGATTCAATTGATGAAAGCCGAACTTGAGGCAGGTGCCTGGAAAGTTATCGGGGAAGCCCGTGAGGGTGGTACCGTTGGTTTATTTCGGTCCAGTGGCGAAGTTCGACAGGGTCTGGTCGAAGAAATTTTAACCCAGGTTCCATTTGAAAGAATTCTTTGGGAGGCCCCTCAGAAAGAGCAGCAGGTGTGGTTTGTTAAACTCCTGGGTGCTAATGTCAATCTTGGCAACATTGCCCCTCATGAAGTAATTCCTTTAGAAACGATCCGATTAGGGCTTCGGGGAGACACCTTTTCACATTTTTTAGATAAGGAATAATAGCCTGCACATAACCAGCGAACGACGCGTTTTCTTTCGATGGTATGACTGGCTATTAGCACTTAACTCCTTTCTCATGGACCTTATAAAATCGTTACTTGATTTTTTGCTTCACCTCGATCGTTATCTCGATTTGTGGGCAAACGAATATGGCGTGTTACTATATGCTATTCTCTTTCTGATTGTATTCACAGAGACTGGCCTTATTTTTATGCCACTGCTGCCCGGCGATTCGCTGTTATTCGCGGCAGGTGCCCTGGCGGCTCGCCCCACAAATGAACTTAGCGTTTGGGTTATTATCCCCCTCCTCATCATAGCCGCCCTTATGGGCGATAATGTCAATTATTTTGTGGGTAAATACTTGGGGACCAAGATTAAATCACGGGAGCGAATTCTGTTCTTTAAGCGCGAGTACATTGCTGAGACGGAGAAGTTTTATGCCAAATACGGCGGACGAACCGTTATTATAGCCCGGTTTATACCTATCGTTCGGACCATTGCTCCGTTTGTTGCCGGCGCCGGTAGCATGAGTTATGGTACGTATATTAAATTCTGTATTATGGGTGCCATCCTGTGGGTAACCAGCATTTCGTTGTTGGGTTATTTCTTCGGTAACTTCCCCATTGTTCAGAAAAACTTCGAATTAGTAGTCTTTGGTATCGTTGGTCTATCTATACTTCCGATCATTTTCGAATTTGTTAAGAAAAAGATGCGGTAAGTTTTCGTTATACTGTTCTTTCTTTGACTATGCCATTGCTTTTGCGGTGGCATAGTCTTTTTTAAATCAATACCCATGACTCGTTACGGCCTGATCGGCTTTCCACTTACGCATTCGTTTTCCAAACGGTACTTTACCGAAAAATTTATCCGTGAAAACATTTCCGATAGCCAGTATGAGCTGTTCGAGATGCCAGACCTTTCTACTTTATCTGATTTACTCGCTACACCAGACCTGCGTGGTCTGAACGTTACCATTCCGTATAAACAGTCCGTTCTACCTTATTTGAATCAGTTAGATCCCTCAGCCGAAAAAATTGGTGCGGTCAATGTCATCAAGTTTGAAGCTGATGGCTCACGAACGGGTTATAATTCGGATTACTTTGGTTTTCGGCAATCGCTGACCGACTGGCTAACTGCTCTGAAACGTACAACAGAAGGTTTACAGGCTTTGGTATTGGGTACAGGAGGTGCATCAAAAGCTGTGACGGTCGCTTTGGCTGATTTAGGCATCCCTTTCCGGTATGTTTCACGTACAGAAGCAGCCAACACACTAACCTACACTGACCTTCCGGACGTAATAAACAAGTATGAGTTGATCATCAATGGTTCTCCAGTTGGTACATATCCTCATATCGAAGCAGCCCCTGCCATACCGTATGCACAACTAACCGAACGCCACTTGCTGTACGACTTAGTGTACAATCCTGCCGAAACGACCTTTATGCAACTTGGTAGCCAGCACGGTGCATCGGTTCATAACGGGCTACGAATGCTTGAGCTTCAAGCCGAAAAGGCGTGGGAAATCTGGCAGCAATGACTTACGAAACCCTTTGATTTTTACATCTAGCCATAAACAGCCAATCAAATGCCTCTTTTAGTATTTGCAACAATTACCGCCAGACCTGGTGCCGCAGACGATCTTAAACTTGCTCTGCACGAACTCGTTCAGGAAGTAAGAACGGAAGCTGCTTGTCAGCTTTATGAGTTGTATCAAAGCACAGAGTATCCAGAACGTTTTATCATGCACGAACGCTGGGATGACGAGGCTGGTCTGCTGGCGCATAGCCAGATGCCACATATGAAGGTCTTCGGCGATAAAGCCAAAGACTGGCTGGCAGGACCAGCCGAGTTAACCAAAGTGGCTGTCTAACTTAATCTGCCCTGATTAATTTAGAGACATATCTCGCTCATCCGGTTCTCATCCATGACAAATACATTAAAGTCAACCTGTCCCCTTATGCCCTGTACCAGCCCACTCTGATTATGTTGCCAGAGGTATAATTTATCCGGGTTATAACTGCGCAGATGACTAGCCGAATAGTCAGCGATCCAGAGGGGGTAATCATCCAGATTACCCTTGATGTATCTACGATACAGGTTACCGTTGGTGTAAATGATTGGGCGAGCCTGATAATGATCCTCAATCGTCTGGAGCCACACGCGTAACCCGTTCACGATTGTTTCGTCGCTCTGTCCATTGACTACTTCGAAGTCGACGACCGGCGCAAAATCGCCTTCGCTCAGGTCTACGTTCCGAATAAAATTATTGGCTTGTTTGAGTGGATCGCGGGTGGGGTGGTAAAAATGATAGGCCCCCCGCCGAAGAGCCGATTTCTTAGCTTCACGCCAATTCTTTTTAAAGTGCTTGTCGGCCAGGGTAGCTCCCTCGGTTGCTTTTATAAAGACAAACTGTAAACGGACACCATACGCTTCCATTTTTCGAACCCTTGCCCAGTCAATGCGGTCATTGTGCCGGGATACATCGATACCATGAATACCGTATCGCATGGGCAGTCGAATACCAAACGCCTGAATAAACTGCCAGTCCATGCTCTCTGGCCGACGCCATCTGACGATCCAAATTGTGACTAACACCAACAGAATTCCCGCAATCCAAAGGCCATACCGTCGAGCAATGAGATTGAAAAGAACTCGATTTTTCATGTAGCTAGTTAATTAATAATCCAAAAATACAGGTTTAGCGCTGAACATCCCGAACATAAAAAAGCCCCCTGCATAAGCAAGGGGCTTTCTTCTACAATTAGCTAATTCATTTAATTAATCGTGGCCTTCCAGTTTAACCAGCTTGTTGTATAAACCGAGCAATAAAAAGGGAGCCGCCCATTGCCCGACAAATAAACTCCGATCCCGCTTATTTGTCGACTGTAAATAGAGCGAAACGCCCATTGATCCTAAAGCCGCCCATAAAAACAGATCGGAAGGTAATTTGGCGGTTTGCTCTTCAATAGCTGTTGCAACCGGTCCTTCTGTGTGTTCAGGATTGTCGTTTTTTTGCTTTGCCATAACGCTAAGTGTTTGAATTATTAACATAGCTCTTAACTCAGCAATCAGGAGTAAGGTTTTAATACTATCGAGCTAGTATGATATTGTGAGTAAAGAGTCCCTTTTTATATTAAAAACATAAACCCGTTGCACCAACTAGTTGGTACAACGGGTTTATAAGGGTACACACCTTTCATCAGCCTTTATTTATTCGGCTGTGGTGTGGTACGGAGGTAAGGCTTTACAAACGTAACCCCTTTTGGAAATTTTGCTTCCAACTGATCATTTGTAACGGCGGGTGTTACAATCACATCGTCGCCCTCCTGCCAGTCAGCGGGCGTGGCTACTTGGTAATCTGCGGTTAACTGTAGCGAATCAATCACCCGGATCAACTCGTTGAAGTTACGCCCGGTAGAAGCAGGATAAGTCAGTGTTAATTTAATTTTTTTGTCCGGTCCAATCACAAATACCGAACGTACAGTTGCTTTCTCGCTGGCATTCGGATGAATCATATCATACAATGTAGCGACAACACGATCCGGGTCGGCAATGATCGGGAAGTTAACTTCCGAACCCGTTACATCTTTGATATCGGGCGTCCAGCGATTGTGAGATTCCAGATCATCAACTGATACCGCAATCACTTTTACATTACGCTTACCAAACTCATCCTTCAGTAACGCAGTCCTGCCCAACTCAGTGGTGCAGACAGGTGTGAAATCGGCAGGGTGTGAAAACAACATACCCCATGAATTACCTAACCATTCATGAAAATGGATATGGCCCTGTGTTGTATCGGCCTCAAAATCGGGAGCAATATCTCCTAAGCGAAGTGACATAATTAAGTGGTTTTATTATCCTACAAATCCTACCTTGTTAATATAGTATTATGAAAGTGGAAAACCGGCTTTAAAGCCGGTTTAAGCAGCAAACCTAAACAACAAATGTTGAGTTCGCAACAGTCTGGATAGACAATATCAAGTTTTAGATCAACTTGTCTTCAACTGCCATTCTAACCAGTTCAGCAGCATTACGAACTTGTAATCGACGCATCATATTAGCTCTGTGGTTATCTACTGTTCGAACGCTGAGTTGAAGTTTTTCGGCAATTTCGCGGCTGCTCATGCCATCAACCAGGAATTGGAGAATCTCTTTCTCTTTATTCGAAAGTTTAGACTGCCGCTCAGCCCGGCCGTGGCGATCTCCCTTCTTGAGTTGCTGCATATAGCCACTCAAAATAATAGACGCTACCGGAGAACTATAGTATTTTTCGCCGGAAGCAATGGTGCGGATGGCTTTTATCATTTCATCGGACGATGAGTCTTTCAAAATGTAACCATAAGCACCGGCTTCAACCGAACGCAAGATATAATCCTCATTGTTATGCATTGATAGCATAAGCACCCGAACATTCTTATACAGCCGACTAATCACCTGGGTCGTTTGAATACCCGACATACCAGGCAACGATATATCCATCAGAATCAAATCTGGCAGAAGACTGGGGTCAGGCTGAAGTACCTTCAGCTTATCAAGTACTTCTTCGCCATCATTAGCTTCATCAATAATTTCTAATCCATCGGCTTGTTCGAGCAGTAGTCGAATGCCATCACGAACGATTGAGTGATCGTCCACCAACATTAATCTAGTAGGTGTCATGGGGCGCAAAATGCGTTTTGTAAGGGATACTTATCTGTATCTTAGTACCTTTTCCAAGTACAGATTGAAGTTTGAATTTGCCGTTAAGCAGTTTTGTTCGTTCCTGTATATTTTGTAAACCTTGCGAGGGGGGTCGTAGTTCTAAAACTGCGGAAGTATCATCATTTATTTCTAATTTTTTAATTGATGATTGTCCATTTTCAGGATTTTTCCGTGGAATCTTAAACCCTTGCCCGTTGTCTGCAATAACCAGTTGCAGGGTTGTCCCGCGGTCGTTTAGTTCAATATGAATATGGGACGGCTTACCATGCCGTATGGCATTACTCACAGCTTCCTGCGTAACCCGATACAGCATAATTTCCACATTTTTATTTAACCGGGACATGTCAGGTGTAAAGTTGGTTTCGAACGTTACATCCAGCGATTCACTTCTGTCCTGTTCAGCAATCATCTTTATAGCGGGTATCACGCCAAAATCGCTTAATACACTGGGCATGAGATTGTTGGAGATAGTCCGCGTTTCCTGAATCGTTTGAGTTACTAAAGTCTTTAGTGTCTTTAGACTTTTTGAATGGGGGGCTGCTCCTGCAGGGTCTGTGGGGATGGTTCTGGCTAAACTGGCCTCAAGTCCTTCAATCTGCAGCTTAATAGCAGTGAGCATTTGTCCTAGTCCATCGTGTAGTTCGCGAGACAGGCGTTTACGTTCCTCTTCCTGCCCGGCAATCAGATAGGAGGTCCGGAGTTTCTGCTCATCAATTTCTTTTTGGTACTGCAGTTTTGTAGCTTCAAATAATTTCTGGCGAGTCTCTTTAAGAGACCGATTAGCATTCATTAATTTTTTATTGGCAGCAGTCGTTTGGCTTTCGGCTTCAATAAGTTGCGCAAATGTCTGTCGAAGCTTTTCGGCAGCGGGTCTGAAAATCAGAAAGCCGATTCCGATTAGCACAACAACAGTGAATATATATAGGTACAACTCTATAGACTGAAGCGTTGTTAATTTAGCCCTTAGCTCACCATTATATTCGCGCACGATATGGTCTATTTCCTCCAGAAATGGTTTTTCATTCGCAAGAATTAGTTTAATACTCGCCTGAATATCAGGCTGTCTCACCGCTTCAAAGTCTTGCAAACGCATTAGCTGATGAGCACTTTTGCGAAAGGCTTCAAACTCCGGGCGTATACCCTCATACAGCCGCTGCACGGTATCGGAGTTTTTTATCGACACTCTCGGATCATCAGCTTCCCCCCGACGTACCTGCATATGATATCGCTCAAAAACAGGAAATACCTGCCTGAGGGCGGTTACATTTTCAGAAAATTTTTCTTTTTCGCCCGGATCAGCTATCTGCAGCACTTGTTTAACAATCTGCTGGCTTTGATGCCGCTGTAAAGCTGCGTACCGAATCACCCATAGTTCATCCTGAACGGCCCGCAGTCGCCATTGCGTAAGCCCCTGCCCTACCGTCAATAAAACAGCAAGAATAATGAGCAACGTTAAGTACAAGCGGGTAAACCGAACGGGAATTACCGAGCCGTCTTTTGTGTTATCAATGCGAGTGTCAGACACGAGTAGCGTAGTCGATGCCAAAATGAGTTAGTAAAAGTAATCTTTTTTGTATTTTTACCATCGTTTCTCATCGCTTAAGTCTTCCCATAACATGGCGCGTTTACTAATTGCTTTATTACTTGTATCGCTTGTGGCCCCGGCTTTCCGTCCGGCACTGCCCTCTACAGACCGGATCAAGCCAGGTATTCCGGCTTCGGTGGCTGCCGAACCGGTAAAACTTTCGTGGGAAGTTCTCCGCGATGTTACTTTTAAGAAAAAATGGTATGCCGAAGAATCTGTTTACATGCTTTATCCAACCTTCGGGCAGGGCATTCAGAAGTTGAACGGCAAAGTAGTTGATCTGACGGGTTATGTGTTACCCGTAGATTTGGAATCGAACATATATGTACTTTCCGCATTTCCGTACAGCGCCTGTTTCTTCTGTGGTGGTGCTGGACCTGAATCGGTTGTGTCACTGAAATTCAAAAAATCGGGTAAGAAATTTAAAACGGATGAGCGCCGTACCTTCCGCGGAACGCTCAAACTAAATGCCGATAATATTTACGAGCTGAATTACATTCTGGCTGATGCCGAAATGCTTGACCAGTAAAACACTGATCTAATCAGTAAAAAAAGTCCTGATCATCAACCGATGGTCAGGACTTTTTTTTGTTAAACCGCTAAATAAAAAAGCTGCTTCTAATAGAGCAGCTTATCTACAATGTTGTGGAGAATATCGGAGTCGAACCGATGACCTCTTCCATGCCATGGAAGCGCTCTAGCCAGCTGAGCTAATCCCCCGTCAAACCGCTGTAGTGCGTTTTGTGGTTGCAAAGATGAGAAAAAAAAACCACTTGTCATAACTAGTAAATCTCTTTTTTTTGAATCTTCTGCCGAACACTACTACTTACTGAGTCAATATTTGTTTTGTATTGCCAATTGTGTAGTTTTGGTAATACTTCGACACCCACATGCACACAGTATATATTATATATAGTCCAACTACTGATCAGTATTTTATTGGTCAGGCAAAAGACCTGAAAATAGCGTTGTGGCAACATAATGCAAAAACAAATCCAAATACCGCTGGCGGAAAACCTTGGGAGGTACGATTCTCTCAATCATTCGACACACGTAATGAAGCATTAAGCCTGGAGATGAAGCTCAAAAATAAAGATCGATCCCATTGGGAAGAGCTCATTAATAGTACACAGCCAACAGTTTAATCACTTCTTTCATAAAAAAAGCGCTCTTTCCAGAGCGCTTTTTTTATGAAGCAGCTATATCAGAATGGACGTAGTGCTTTTACAAATCGTCCCTTGAAATAATCGGCATATAGGTTATCCTCGCGAACACCCCGCGACGAAGACGCATGAATAAACCGGATATTCTGATTACCATTTACTTCAGTCACAATACCCGTATGCGAGACATAGCCCGCCTGTCCTTTATCAGGAACGAAAAAGATTAAATCGCCCGGTAAGATCTCGGCAACTTCCACTTCACGTCCTACCTCCGATTGCTGCCAGGAAATGCGGGGCATTTTTAATCCAACAGTGTTGAACACTGCGTATACCAGCCCGGAGCAGTCAATGCCATCGGTTGTATTTCCACCCGACCGATAAGGCGTTCCGGTATACGTACGAGCAATTTTAACCACTTCGGGCACATACCGACTTTCGTACGTACGACTATCAACGACCTTACCAACCGCTTTAGCCGGTACGGCAGGGGGACGAGACGGTGTTCTATCCGTTGGCGTTCGACTGGCAATGGGACGCGATGAGGATGGACGACGACTAACGGATGGACCAGAGGAACGGAGTGCATTACAGGCTGTAAGCAGCGACAATAAACAGGCACTCAGCAGTACGGAACGCAGAATGTTCCGAGACCAGCGTTGTTGCATACAGGATTAGTTAGGACAGTATAAGGTCTGTTTATTTTAACGATTCGGTGCAGTAGACTATTGCAACCTATTAAATTTTCATAGATAATGCAATTCGTTTACGGGCTTTGTCTACCTCCATCACTTTAACTTTCACTTTCTGGTATACCTTAACTATTGTGTTCGGATCAGAAACAAAATGATTGGCTAACTGTGAGATGTGCACCAAACCATCCTGTTTCACACCAATGTCCACGAAAGCACCAAAGGCTGTAATGTTTGTTACAACGCCAGGCAGTATCATACCCTCGTGCAGGTCATCAACCGTTCGAACCCGGGTATCGTAGTCAAAGACCGAAAGTTGCTCCCTTGGATCGCGGCCAGGCTTGGCAAGCTCAGACAGAATATCTCGAAGTGTTGGCAGACCAACCTCGTTTGTTACATACGTTTCAACTTTAATCTGCTGACGTAAGTCCGGGCGCATAATCAAGTCTTCCACGCGACTACCAACCTCCGCAGCCATACGCTCCACAACGGAATACCGCTCGGGATGGACCGCACTGTTATCCAAGGGATTTTTGGCACCTTCGATACGCAGAAATCCTGCACATTGCTCAAATGCTTTTGGGCCTAATCGGGGCACTTTTTTAAGCTGTTCGCGAGAAGAAAACGCCCCGTTAGCCGCTCGGTAAGCCACAATATTTCCAGCCAGTTGTGGTCCCAAACCGGATACATACCGCAACAAGTAAGCACTGGCCGTGTTAAGCGAAACACCAACCTGATTCACACAGCTCTCAACAACAGTATCCAGACTGGTCTTCAAATCGGTTTGGTCAACATCGTGCTGGTATTGACCAACTCCGATGGATTTAGGATCGATTTTCACCAGTTCGGCCAGAGGGTCTATGAGTCGCCGACCAATGCTAACTGCGCCCCGAACGGTTACATCATGATCAGGGAACTCATCGCGCGCGACCTCGGAGGCCGAATAAATTGAGGCCCCCTGTTCGCTGACAATAAAAATAGGTTTATCAAGTTTAAGCGACTGGATAAACTCTTCTGTTTCTCGCCCGGCGGTACCATTTCCAACAGCGATAGCGTCGATCTTGTATTGGCTTACCAGCTTTTGAACGGTTTGCATCGCCTGTTGCCGCTGGGCATCTGAGTGCGATAGGTACAAAACCGTATCGGCCAGCAGATTCCCCTGAGCGTCCAGACAAACTGTTTTACAACCCGTGCGAAAGCCGGGGTCAATAGCTAAAACACGCTTCTGACCGAGAGGGGCACTGAGCAATAACTGGCGCAGGTTGTCAGCAAAAATCCGAATAGCTTCAGCATCCGCTTTCTCTTTAGACGTATTAGCAAACTCTGTTTCGAGCGAAGGCTTAAGCAGACGTTTATACCCGTCACGGATCGCCAGAGCCAATTGATCCTTGCAGGCGGGCGTCCCCGAGCGGTCGGCAACAAATTGCCGTTCGAGCCGTTCAATAGCAGCCTCTTCATCGGGTCCGATGCTTACAGACAAGAATCCCTCGGCCTCACCCCGACGCAAGGCCAGCAAGCGGTGAGAGGGTACCCGGCGCAGGGGCTCGGCAAAGTCGAAGTAATCCCGATACTTAACACCCTCAACTTCCTTTCCTTTTTTAGCGACAGAACGAACAATTGCCTCTCGTTCGAACAGATTGCGAATACGCTGTCGGGCATCTACGTTTTCACTGATGCGCTCAGCCAGAATATCGCGTGCGCCCTGCAAAGCATCGGTGGCAGTAGCAACAGCGTCGGAAAGGTACCGTTGCGCAATCCGGTCGAGGGAGGCCTCACGCTGAGCCAGAATTACGTTGGCAAGTGGCTCCAGCCCTCGTTCAATTGCAATCGTGGCACGTGTTTTCCGCTTTTGGCGAAATGGCAGATAAAGATCTTCCAGGTCAGTCATTGAATCCGTCGATTCAAGCATCTTCCGGAGATCGGGCGTGAGTTTTCCCTGCTCATCAATGGACTTGATTACGGCTTCACGCCGTTTATCCAAATCGAGTATTTTCTGGTAAGTGTCTTTGATCTGGCCGATTTGAACTTCATCGAGCGGACTACCATTAGATGCGGTCAATTCCTTACGGTATCGGGCAATAAAGGGAATGGTGGCTCCACCGTTGAGTAGTTCGATGGTAGCGGCTACCGATTTAAGATGTAGGCTGAGCCGGGCAGCAATGCGTTGTTCAACAGATTGGGTCATACTAAAACGAGTAGACCTTTTGCGTTAGCGCTATGCCAGCCTTCAGTTATACTATGTACTAAGATAAACAGCGGCCCAACGTATGGCAAAACGAAAAGGTCCTGCAAAAATGGCCTGAGGAACCGACAGGTCAAAAAAAAACATGCCAATCGGCATGTTTTTTACAACGGTTGTCTTGGTATATCTTACGATTAAGCCATTTCGACGTTTACGGCGTTTAAGCCTTTCTTACCGCGCTCGACATTGAATTTAACTTTGTCGTTTTCACGGATTTGGTCGATGAGACCGGAAGCGTGTACAAAAATGTCTTCGCCACCGTCATCGGGTTTAATAAAACCAAACCCTTTGGTTTCATTAAAGAATTTTACAGTTCCTGTTTGCATTGCTATTTTAAATTTAAGCGAAGGACGGCACAATAAATTTGATTTCCAAATGTATTTGTAAGATTTTATGATATATTCTATTTTTTTTTGTCAACTACCTGATTAACTGAACACTATATATTGGTTCTACACCAGAAGGTAAACATTGATTCAAGAATAAAATTAATACACGCTCTTGAAACAGCCATTAACTGGTCGTCTGAACAATGGGCTAATCCCTTAAGCACAAGTGTGTAAAACCGCAATGAATCGCTTTTTGAGGCTCTACACTTAGACTGAGAATCAATGAAAACTAAATTTTACAATTAATCTCTTCTTATAATGCATCCTCAGGCCAGAGTTGCCGTCTAAAAGAACAAGTTACGGGAATCTTATTTATAGATACTTAGCTAACTGGGCAGCTTAAAAAATAGACACGGCTGCTTTCTGTACCGCATTTTTAGAGCACTGTCGCTCTACTTTGTTTATTTTTACATCCCTAATCGAATACAAACAGAGTGAACATTGATGTAACTTCGTTCATGCGGGTATTGGGTATTGTTGGGGCGTTATTGATCGGAGGACTAAACGTAGCTTCGTCGCAGGAGGTTAGCAGCAACTCCGGTAGCCCTACACTTTACTCGTACTGCCAGCAATTTCAGACCTTATACACGCAAATTCGGGAGCAGAGTGTAACACCCGATTCTGCCCGGAAGCAGTTCAGCCATATTATGCATGGTCTGCAGACGCGCTTCCACAGTATGGAGAGCTTCCGGCAGGATTCCATTCAACGGGACAGTCTGCGTAAGACTGGGCTGTATTTTAATTTTCCGATACGAGGTTATAGCCCCAGTGCTATTGGGGGTAGACATGGCGAAGGCTATCGAGGCAACGGCTTTGATCTGTTCGATTATACGGTACGGGGTAGCCACCCTGCACAGGACATTTTTATAAGTGATCGCAATCAGGACAACATTGATGACCGAACAGGCCAGCCAGTGGATATTCTGGCCATGAGTCGGGGGCTGGTACTAGCCATTGAAACAGCTTGGAAGCCCGGTTCCGAATACCGGGGAGGAAACTGGATATGGGTCTACGATCCCAATCTGCATGGGTTATTTTACTATGCACACAACAATGAGGTAGACGTAACACCGGGTCAATGGGTTAGCGCAGGTGATAAACTCGGCGAAATGGGTCGTAGTGGCTTTAACGCCTACAAAACCCGCTCGCCTACGCACCTACATCTCATGTATCTGCAAATAAAGCCCGATGGTTTACCGCAACCCATAAACACCTACGAGTGGCTCCTTACAGCTAAACAATCAAAATGAAATGCAGGATGGATGAAAAGATTCATTAACCCAAGTGAAGAAAATACATCACATATCCTGCATCCACCCTGCTTTTTTACGATTCCCGAACGAGGTTGACACCAGTAACCAGGAAAATCATGCCAACAATAAAGGGAGCGGCCGACTCTGCTTTGGAGACATGAAGGCCTAATACAGGCTTACCTTCAGATAAAAAAGCCACGAGGGCAAATAGCACGACAACTACACCCAGAATGGTGAGTGATGCGCCAAAAAAGCGCCGAAAACTGGTATTATTATTCTCCATGATCTTTAGTTAAAAGTTGTGTATAACCCAGATAGCAGAGTGACTACAGCTATCGATCTATTCAACAGGCGTTAGGCCCCGTTTGCGTCCTTCTTCAAGTAAGAATGGATAGGCTGCATCGAGCGAATTAGGAACA
Organism: Spirosoma sp.; assembly: GCF_026391055.1. Taxonomy (GTDB): domain Bacteria; phylum Bacteroidota; class Bacteroidia; order Cytophagales; family Spirosomataceae; genus Spirosoma. Next base: position 460,536 of record NZ_JAPLET010000026.1, read on the forward strand.
ACGCCATCCAAAATCGCTTCTCGAAGGATTGTTTTAATTTCGCCAACCTCCTTCGACGGTGGCAGACCAAACGTTTCCATGATCAGCTCACCCGTTATAACAGGCTGAAAACTCCGCAGTTTATCACGCTCTTCAAGGTCATGCAGTTTCCGCTCTACCCGGTCAAAATTACGAAGGTGTTTTTGCACACGCTCATAATTCTTTGAGGTAATGTCAGCCCGGCAAAGCGCCATAAGCCCTTCCAGGTCCTCACCTGCATCGACCAGAAGCCGACGCAGCGCCGAGTCCGTTATTTGCTCCTTGGTCAGGGCAATTGGCCGCAAATGTAAGCGTACGAGTTTCTGAACAAAACGCATATGCTCGTTCAGAGGCAGTTTCATAGTCCTGAAAATACCTGGTACCCAACGCGCGCCTAGGTCTTCATGTCCATGGAAGGTCCAGCCTGCTTTCTGATCAAACCGTTTAGTGGCTGGTTTGGCGATATCGTGCAGCAACGCAGCCCAGCGCAGCCAAAGTTCATTTTCGGCCTCGCCGGCGTACTGGTTCTTATCAGCCCGGTTAGCAATGTTATCGAGTACCTGAAGCGTGTGGTAAAAATTATCCTTATGCCCCTTTCCTTCGATGGTTTCAACTCCTTTCAGCGCTATCAGCTCGGGAAAAATACGTTCCAGTAAGCCCGCATGATACAGTAATTTGAATCCATATGAGGGCATTGGCGACAGAATAATCTTGTTGAGCTCATCGGTTACACGTTCGCGCGAAACAATGTCGATTCGCTCGTTCATACGCATGATAGCATCGAACGTATCGGGCTCAATATCGAACGTCAATTGCGAGGCAAAACGAATGGCCCGCATCATCCGGAGCGGGTCGTCAGAGAAAGTTATATCCGGATTTAACGGCGTACGGATAATTTTCTTCTTCAGGTCTTTCAGCCCATCAAATGGATCGAGGAGTTCGCCAAAGCTAGTTTTATTGAGACTTATGCCCATTGCATTGATGGTAAAGTCTCTGCGATTCTGGTCGTCTTCCAGGGTGCCATCTTCGACAATGGGCTTCCGTGACTCGCTACGGTATGACTCTTTACGGGCACCAACAAACTCGACTTCCCATTCTTCATCACCCTGTCTAGCCCGCAACATGGCCGTACCAAAGTTTGGAAAAACCGCCACATGCGCGTTTAAGACCTTTCCAACGGCCTCTGCTAGTGTGATGCCGCTGCCAATACAAACAACATCAATATCTTTTGACGACCGCGCTAAAATCAAATCACGTACAAAACCACCAATGACGTAGGTCGGCAAACCAAGCCTGTCTGCCTGTTGGGAAACAACATCAAAAACCGGATTTTTATGTAAGGTATCGCTGAAATTCATGTACAGATGATAGTCGGCAGATAATGGTCAATCGTTTGCAGGAATTTCCCCAACTACCGACTGATGACCGCGACTTATTTTCTTATAAAACTAACTTCACCATTGACGGCCAACCGCATGATACGCGGCCGTTTGGGCATACCGGGGAGTGTTCCAAACCGTTCGACGATGAGCGTCTCTGCAGCTGCCGGCAGTACCAGGGATTCGAGGGGAATGGATAATAGCCCACGCCCGAAACTCCCGATCAGCCGCTGTAGATCAGCATTTAACGCCCGCCGAACAGCGACTTCGCCCACCGATTGACCATTTTTCATAGTATCCGACGATGACCACAACGCCCCTGCAATGTTCTTACCCTGGTCGTAAAGAACGGTTAACGGATTCTCGGCAAAGTCGACCAGATCATAGGCAACGTCCGGAACTTTCGCTACGTAAAGGCCTAACTGGTCAGCATTCTGAATAATAACTGTAGGCTGCAAACCCGCAGGCATAAGCGGCTTTAAGGTTAACAACTCCTCAACAGCGGTTTCATTAACGGGATCGGCCATAATAGACCAGCCCGTTTCATCGGCAATGGCAATGAGTTTTCCCTGTCTTAGTTGATAGGCGATATCGCGAATGCTTGTAGTCATACGTAAACAAACCACAAAAATACAGCAAGTTTGGCGAAAGACGGTCAGTTATCGGGAAGATAGACGTCAGGCTTTCCCCCAACAAACAAAATAGGCAATGGAATGTTGAGAGTTTATGCAACACAATCTGGGGTTGCGTTTATTCATTCACACACGAACTTACCATCTGAGCTTCCATGACATCCGAACCTCTACGTCCTCATTATCATCAGTTTTCTCATTCCCTGCTTTCACTGGCTATTCTGACGGTGGCCATTTACCTGGGTCAGGACATATTGGTACCGCTTGCTATGTCGGGGCTGGTTGCCGTACTGTTGAGACCCGTAGAGGACCGACTTATCCGCCTGGGTATGCATAAAGTTATTGCCATTAGCCTGGCGCTGTTACTGGCCATTATTATTGTGGCTGGCGTTACTATAATCCTGTCGATGCAACTCTCCGATTTTGCCGACGACTTACCCAAGATACGACAGAATTTAGCCGACTTTTTTAGTGATGCCAAACGATGGGTTCGGCGCGAGTACAATGTGAGCTATCGACAACAGGAGCAGTACCTTAAAAAAGCCCAGGCGCAAACACTGGACAGTCTGCAAAGTCCGGACACGCTCGGTTTCATTACTGGGCCGCTGGGAACCCTTACGCTGGTTCCCATTTACGTGTTTTTGCTGCTCTATTACCGGACAATGCTATTGCACTTTGTCGTCGTACTCTTTGCCGAAAAGCACACCAATAATGTACGTGAAGTGCTTGGGGAGGTAAAGTCGGTTATTCAAAGCTACATGGTAGGCCTGCTGATCGAGACAGCCTGTGTAGCGGCACTCAATTCTGTCGGATTACTAATTCTTGGCGTTCAGTACTCCATCCTGCTGGGAATTATGGCAGCCATACTAAACCTAGTTCCTTACATTGGTGGTCTGGTCGCTACGGTACTAACGGTGATCATCACCTTCAGCAACAACCCGGAAACCTCAATTATTCTGGGGGTAGTTATTGTTTTTCTGGTAGTGCAATTCATCGACAATAATGTACTCGTACCGCTTATCGTAGCCTCCAAAGTCCGAATCAACGCGCTCGTGTCTATTGTGGGCGTACTGATTGGGGGGGCTTTGGCGGGTGTTTCCGGCATGTTTCTTTCCATTCCTGCCATTGCGATTTTAAAAGTAATTTTCGACCGGGTAGAAAGCCTGCGCCCATGGGGTGTACTGCTGGGGGATCAAACCCCCGAAGAGGCAGGTAGTAATTTGTTTCGACTTCCCAAGCGACGACGAAAACCCAAAGTCGATGAAATCAGCGCTTAGCTATACAGCTTCTTAATGACGTCCTGCTGTGTTCGCATAAAATGCTGGCGCTCGGCAGACTGGCTTAGGAGCGTATTAGGCGGGAATATTGCACGTTGGTTATAGCTTTCGGTGTACAATTCCAGGCGCTGACGAGCTAATAGATTTCCGGCGGCCGGGCGTTGCCGAAACTCACGTAAAGCGGCCAGGTCAATCTCCGCGTTTGCCACGATACTCTCTCCATAAGCGGCCTCGGCCAGTACCGTACCTCTTGGATCAATTATTTTGGACCCTCCGTCGGTTGTATTGCCGGGCAGCACACTTCCCAGTATCCCTCCTGAGTTGGCGGATACAACATAGGCCATGTTCTCAATAGCCCTCGCCTGCTTGGCAATGTTTTTCTGCGTGAGCAGAGGGCTGCCAATTTCGGCCGTTGAATGAATAAGTACCTCCGCCCCACGCATAGCCAGGCAGCGGGCAACCTCCGGAAAAAGGATATCTTCCGACGTGATGCAGGCCAGGTTTCCAATATTTGTTTTCACAACAGGAAACAGCGAGTCGTACCCGTAGGCATCTAAATACAACTCCCAAACATCGTGCGGTGTAGGAGTAAACATAGCGTTCAGTCGCCGATATCGAAGGAGTACATCACCACTAGGGCCGATTATAAAGTTAGTCTGGAAGTAAAGCTCCGGAAAGAATGGGTCCTGTTCGTAAGCATTGCCCGAGAAGTAAATCTGCTGACGCTGCACCATGGCTCCCAACGTTTCATAAATGCGGCCATCGATGTCCAGAGCCGCTTTTTCGCGCCATTGATCTACCGTTTCGTCCACTGGCGGCCCGGTCAGAAAAAATTCGGGGACCACAACAAGTAACGTATCACGGCCAAGCAGCCCAACCGATGCGACAATCTGACGTTCAATCCGCTCTATTGTCTCGAGCATGGCTGCTTCCGACTCATCACGGGTTTGGCAGTAATTTATCGTCTGGCAAGTTAGTTGAAGAGCAAGTGCTTTATAAGACATCGGTTAAGTGTATAAGGAATGTGACGGTTAGGTCGCCAAAATAAAGTGTTTCTGATGAGAAAATCGCTAATCCTTTACTTTGCCCCGAGTAAGGAACAAATCGAAGGTTTGGTTGATTACGTACTAGACAGCTCTTGAATTGACTCATCTGAGTTTTTTTAAGAGTTGCTTAGTCCAACGACCTTACTTGACATTCAGTGGCTCTTTATAAGACGAACCACTTCTGTTACATTATTCTACTTACATGACCGTTGACGTACTGGCCATTGCGGCCCATCCTGATGACATTGAAATGAGCTGTGCCGGCACCATTCTTTCCCTAATTGAGCAGGGTAAAACTGTGGCCGGCATTGACCTGACCCGGGGAGAACTAGGCACTCGGGGAACACCCGAAATCCGGTTTCAGGAGGCAACAGAAGGAGCCCGTATAATGAAATTGTCAGCCCGGGAAAACATGGGGTTTCGCGATGCGTTTTTCCGAAATGATGAAGAACATCAGCTCGCACTTATTCCGCTCATTCGCCACTTCCGGCCAGAGATTGTTATAACTAATACTCCCGACGACCGCCATCCCGACCACGGTCGTGCTTCTGAACTCGTAATAGACGCCTGTTTTTACGCTGGCTTACGGCAGATAAAAACAGTAGGTAAAGATGGGCAGACGCAGGAAGCCCACCGGCCAAAATTCATCTACAGTTTCATTCAGGATCGCACATTGAAGCCAGACTTTATCGTTGATATAACACCGTATTGGCAGGGCAAGATAGCCGCGATAAAGGCCTACAAGAGTCAGTTTTTCAATCCCGAAAGCACCGAACCGGAAAGTTACATCTCGGGAGAGCCCTTCATGAAATTTCTGGAGTCTCGCTCTCGGGAGCACGGGCACATGATCGGCGTGGAATTTGGCGAAGGCTTCATTAGCCGCCGAATGCTGGGCGTAAAAGATTTATTCTCACTGATTTAAGAGCTGGGCACCAATACCCAGCTTTTCACCCAATCTGTTGGCCGGGCTCCTCAGGGACATACAATTTTATAAAACGTATAGCTCAGGGTAAAGGCAGTGTACGTATAGCTATCCTTGAGCGCAGGGTTCCCCTGTGTCACTTTGGTTAAGGCATTCCCAAACGTAGCATCTCCCAGGCCATCCAGGTAATCATTGCGCATAAAACGCGTCCCAAACTCAACCCCTACGCTCCAGGGCCGCTTAATTTCGTATTTAACACCAATACCCAATGGATATGTCACTACCCCACCTACCTTGATTACGGCATTGTTGAACCGGGATAATCCTATGCCACCAAAAATATAGGGAGTCCAGTTTTTTGCTTTGGGCAGTGGTTTGTAGTTCAGAAAATTATATTCGAAATCAACTTCTAAGGCACTCAGATTTGTACGGAATGAATAATTACGTGCCTGTTGAAACGGGTCCCGGCTAGCCTGGTCGTCACCACGAAGCCCGCCAATAAATCCACTACCCCGGATGGAAAATGAACGAGTGGCATTGTATCGAAAAAACAAGCTTGCTGCAGGTCTGTAAAAGCGAGGGTTCAGGGCTGGAGACACATCACCTTTGTAAAGCATACCGCCTAACCCAGCCCCGACCTCAATCTTCTGGGCGTGCACGCCCAGGCTGATAAAAAGCCCGACTATGAAAAGCCGGGCTGTCTTTTGTTTGTATTGATTCATAAATAGGTCTAAGCAATCAATGGGCCATAACCTGTTCCTGACAAGAATAAGTAATAGAGCCGACCTGCCCACAGAAAGCAACGAACCGGGTTGCCAGGCGACAGCCATTTATTTGGTTGGCGGACATTTGATTTTACCCGGTATGATGTAATGAATCGAGAAGTTAGTCAGCAGATATCCGTCGTTTAACTTGCCGTCATCGCTGCGTGTGGGTCGGGTCAATGCATCGGAGATAGCAGCCTGCATTTCGGGAGTGCCGTTGTCAAACATGTTCCGCAACACCTCATACCGGGCCGGCGGATTTTTGTAACGGGCCGCATTTTGCTCAAACCGACGATCCGACATAATCGTGCCAACCCCCTGCTGAGTAGCCGGGTCAGCATAGCTCCCGGAGCCTACATCGTCAATATAGTCGGTGAAGGCGTACCGAAAACCTATTTCGGCGCCTATGTTAAAGTTATCGTTTAACTTATATCGAACGCCAATACCCACCGGAACTGCCAGCGTAACGAGCGAATAAGGCTTGTCGCGCCCGGGTTGCCCCTGCCCTTCCGTATGCAACGGCTGGAGCTTCACCCATTTCCGGGCTTCATAATCACCATTGTCGGGTGAGGCAGGGGTGCGGGCCTCCGGGCTATGCGCTACCAGGGCCAGACCTGCGAAGATGTATGGGGTGATTTTCGCACGGGAATTTGAGTTTCGGCCATCTTCAATAAAATTGTAGATACCGGTAACGGCAAACTCTTTCAGGTCGTTTCGAAAATGAAGGTTCCGGGCATACTGCACCAGATTCTTTTCGATATTGTTTTTATTGAACGTATAATCGTCACCCGAAATTCGCGCCCAGGTAAACATAGCTCTGGCGGCAAAATGAGGTGTAAATTGACGTGTATATCCAAGGCCGACATTCCATCTGGGCAACGTAGTTAACGTTCTAAATGGTTGCCGATAGCCCGCTAAATCACCAAAGTAAGTAGATGTCCCTACGCCAAACGTGACGGACGAATAAGGAGCAAAACGAGGATTCGGCCGTCTTTGCGCCAAGCTTTCTGTAACTGAGCCTGCCAGCAAACAGAATACCGCAGCGCCTGTAACTACCTGTCTATAGTTATTCATACTATTTAAATACGTGAATCAACCCCTGTTGGCCCGAAAGCCAACCAATTCCGAAACGGTAGGGCTGTCACTTTTATTGGAAGTAGGTCGTAAAAATTATAATAAAGAGAAAGCTGAGGACGTCCAAAATTTTACTGGTGTTTAAAGCTGGTGGATGTACTCATCAATTACGGATGTCCCAGCCCCAGTTAAGCTTACTCCGGAGTGTATTCAGAAAATTATCATCGCTGAGTTTAACCAGGCGGGCTTTAAAGGCCTCTTTTTGAACACTAATCCGTACCGATGTATCGACGGTAAACGAGCGAGAGTCCAGAGCCGCCAGAAAGTTACCGCTCCGGCTTTCTACCTCAAACGCCAACTGGCAGCTGTCCATCACAATCATGGGACGGACGTTGAGGTTATGCGGACTGATAGGTGTTATGATAAAACTCTCTGTTTGGGGCAGCAGCACCGGGCCGCCACAGCTGAGCGAGTACCCCGTTGAGCCGGAAGGCGTCGAAATAATTAGCCCATCGGCCCAGTACGAGTTCAGGAATTCGCCATCGAGGTACGAATGTACCGTAATCATCGATGAGGTTTGGGTGCGCGTGATGGTAAAATCATTCAGGCCAAACGGCAGATTCCCAAAAATATCCTGGCTGGATCGTACACTCACCAGGCTCCGTTCGTCAATACTGTATTGATTGTTGAAAATGGCATCAATCATGAGCCGTACTGATGCCGGAGCAACGGTAGCTAAAAAGCCTAAGCGGCCAATGTTAATGCCAATAATTGGAATCTGGTGGACGCCAACGTGGGTAACGGCATCAAGCAAGGTACCATCGCCCCCTAAACTAAAGATAAAGTCGGCGTCACTAACCCCTTCTTCAACCGTATAAGTCGCCTGGCTGTAATGGGCTACACCCATGGTATCCAGATACTCGCGATACCCCAGCGAAATCAGCACTTCCACCTGCCGTTTGGACAGTTCTTCGAACATGGACTGAATGTAAGGCCGTGCTGATTCGGGGAAGTTGCGCCCGTGAATGGCGATTTTCATAGAAAGGAGTCAGTAAGTCGGTAAGTTAATAAGTCGGTAATTACATAAGCAAATTACGTACTGACTTACCAACTTACCGACTATCTATGTATTAAGGTAACGAAGCAACAAGTCGAGTCGCTCCTGATCGATACTTTCAACAGGGGCATTGGCAAAAGCCGCTTCAATCTGATAGCCAAATCGTTCCAGCGTGGATATAACCGGCGTAATGTCTCGTCGATTAAGCTTGAGCGTCAACCGCGAACGGTCGGGCATACCGTAAGCCGCGCTGGAAAAATAACTACTGATGATTTTTACGTTATTGGATTCGACAAGTCGACTGATTTCGGCCATTGAATAATCACGTTCATTCATATTCAGGATCAGAATAGCGCCTGCTTCCTGTACGCCCAAATCCTGCGCAAATTTTTTGAGCAATTCGCTCGTAGCGATAGTGCCCGTAAATTCGCGCCCTTCGCCAAGAACGGCTATAACTTCCATCTGATGCTGGATAGCCAATCCGAGTACCTCAAACAGATGCTGATCTTCCAGCACGTACATTTGCTCAAAAAGGCACATTACGTTGCTCAATGGCCGATCGTCGTCGGCAACATCCATCAGCAATTCCTCGCTTACAATGCCCCGGTAATCGCCCTGATCTGTCAGAACAAGTTGCCCGACGCGGTGCTCTTCCATCCACGCCAAAGCCTGCCCGACCAGGTCGGTTGGCTTCAGAGCCGGAAGCATGGGATCTATTAGTTCGGCAGCCAGCATAAATAATCGATGTCGTTTAACAACTGAAACTGTTCGCTGAAAACTACGGAAATTCCTGCATAGTTTTCAAGTTTTAGTATAGTGAATAAAACGTACTGCCTCACTCACGTAGTAAACCTACGCTATTAACTCAATAACCGGATGTTTGGCCAGCCAGTTATCCAATAATTCGTTGAAGCGGTCCGGGCATTCCATCATGGGTGCATGACAGCACTTGTCAATAAAGTATAATTCTGAACCCGCAATCAGTCGGTTAAATTCATGCCCTACCTCGGCGGGAGTTATGGTGTCATTTAATCCCCAAACGAGCAGCGTGGGCACCTGAATCTTATACAGGTCCTTGGCTACATTGTTCCGTTGTGCCGACTTGGCAATGGCAACAATGCTCATACATTTGGGAATACTACTGGTTATTTCAAATACCTCGTCGATCAATTCTTTCGAAGCGACTTTCGGGTCATAAAAGGTGTAGGCTACTCGCTCGGCAATGTAATCATAGCTACCACGTTTGGGGAAAGAACCGCCCATACCGTTCTCAAACAGACCTGAACTTCCCGTTAGTACTAAACGCCGGATTTGCTCAGGGTTTTTGAAGGTATATAGAATAGCCAAATGACCGCCAAGGGAGTTCCCCAGCAGGGTCATATCAGACAGGGATTTCTGGACAACAAATTTTTCGATATATGCGACCAACCCCTCCAGGCTAGCCTGCCGAATGGGCATTTCATAAATGGGCAGCAACGGAATGACAACCCGATACCGGTCTGAAAACGTATTTATGACGCTGTCCCAGTTACTGAGAGCACCAAACAAGCCATGCAGCAGAAGTAATACTTCACCCTGGCCTTCGTCTACATAACGGAATCCTGCTTCTTCCCGAATCTGATAGTTCATGCGTACTGCGCGGTTAAAGATGTGGTCAAGTCGTTTCTTTTATGTGTTAACCGGACAAAATCGATCCAGTTTTGAATTAAGGTAAATCCGTATTGTGTCAATGCGGCTTCGGGGTGAAACTGAACTCCCCAAAGTGGTAACGTTCGATGCCGCATGGCCATTACTTCGTTCTGCTCCGTTACGGCCGTAGGTATCAAATCGGTCGGCAGGGCCGTCAGAACCAGCGAATGATAGCGAGTTACCTCAAACGTAGCCGGTACTTCCCGCCATAAACAGTCTTCTTCCAGTGTTCGAACGGTCGATATTTTTCCGTGCATGGGCTGGCTGGCCCGGCTTAGCGTTGCACCAAAAAACTCACCCAGTGCCTGGTGCCCCAAACAAACTCCCAGCATAGGTACGTGCCGATGGTAGTGGTCGATAACCGCCATTAACCGGTTTGCCGCTTTTGGACTACCCGGCCCCGGCGATAGCACCACGCCATCTACTGGATCGCTGGTCAGACAACTCAGGGATTCATCATTCCTGACGACCCGGCAGACAGCACCTGCCTGCTGTAGGTAATCGACAAGCATGTACGTAAATGAATCGAAGTTATCTACTACCAACAGCTTCATACCCCTCTAACGCAATTCAGTCGAGCAAAATTAATATTTCTAAAAAAAACCAACAACTTTTATTTCATCCCAATTGATTACCAGTATGTTAACAGGTAAACAACTTACTATTGTTCAATTTTTATTAAAATAATACTACCTGCACTGAACTTGATTCATTGATTGGCAGGCGTAGCGTTTAATTTTGGTTTTTATTTACGAACCAAAGACTTCATGGTATGTCACCAGATTCATCCAGTTCCAATAATGGAATAACCGATAAGCCTGTTCTGATTATTGGTGCCGGTATGGCCGGGTTAACCTGTGCCGTTTACCTTAAACAAGCGGGCATTGATGCCAGGGTACTCGAAGCGGCCGATGGCGTTGGCGGCCGGGTTCGTACCGATACCGTAGATGGCTTTCGACTCGACCGGGGTTTTCAGATCCTGCTGACAGCCTACCCGGAAGCCCGACGGCTACTAAACTACAGTGCGCTGAATTTGCAGTACTTCCGCTCTGGCGCATTAATCCACCACCAGACGCCCGCTCCCGAATGGATGACGCTGCTGAATCCCTTTCAGGAGCCACTTTCTGTCTTCAAAACGCTGGCATCGCCGGTTGGCACGCTGGCCGATAAACTCCGTATTGTGGAACTCCTCCGCCGAACACAGGAGTTGCCCATCGACGAACTTTTCCGGCAAACACCCGTCAGTACGCTGGATTTTCTACTCGGCATTGGGTTTTCCAGGCAAATGATCGAACGATTTTTCCGGCCGTTTTTCGGGGGTGTTTTTCTGGAAGATATGCTCACAACCTCAAGCAATTTCTTCGAGTTTTGCTTTCGGATGTTTTTCATTGGAGGAGCGGCTGTTCCGGCCAACGGCATGGAAGCCATTCCGAATCAACTGGCCGGTTGGCTGGCTCCCGGTCAGATTCGGCTACAAACGCCCGTCAAACGAATTGACGGCAATACGGTTTATCTCAACTCAGGCGAAACCCTGACCGGCCGGACAGTTGTACTGGCGGTCGATGCCGCTCAGTCGGCTCAGTTAACGGGTCGCCCGTTGCCGACTGAGCAGGCGTTTAATCACACCACCTGCACGTATTTTGCGGTTGGACCAGATCAGTTCAAAAATCGGCCTACAGAAGAAAAATTATTATTACTCAACACGCACCGGAGTTCGGCGGTGCATAACGTGGCCATTCTGACCGATGTAGCACCAGCCTACGCGCCAGCCGGGCAAACGCTGGTTTCGGTGAGCACCCAAAGTTTGGTTTTGCTGGATGAGGTCGCCTTAACGGCCAAAATCCGTACTGAACTCAGCAACTGGTTTGGCGAAGATGTGCAACAGTGGCGGCATTTGCGCACGTACCACCTACCCCACGCTTTACCGGCCTACAATCCTGAACAAGCCGGTAATGACGCCCTCCGGCAACCTTTGAAACTATCGGATAGCCTGTACCAGTGCGGGGATCAAACAGCTTATCCGTCCCTGAATGCAGCCATGCAAACGGGTCGGCAAGTTGCGGAAATGATTAGCGGAGTGATAGAGTAGTAAATTAGTGGATTGGTGAAGTGAGTGAAGTAGTAATTGCACGACTCGACTCACTTCAACAATCCACCCATTCACTACCGACCAAACGACTTGTCGAGGAAGAGGTAACGAGCTCGATTTTTCTCCGTTTCGAGTCGGGTATTTACGTCAATATGCATGTATTGCACGCTGTTACCCACATTGGCGGCCGGCCATTTGGGTAAGCCCGGCCCGTTCGGATTCCCGGTTTTGATGAAATTAGCGAAGAAATTCTGCATCACCTCCGACACTTTATAATCGTCGGGTGTCCAGGCATAAACCTTGTTGGAGGGCAGATTGCCCATCGCATATTCAATTTCAGCCGAGTGTACTGCCCCACTGGCAGGGGCCACTTTCATCGCATTTGCATCCGTTGATTTCACCACGCCACCAGCCAAACCGGGAGCGGCATTGCCCATAGCAGGCGTCATGGCCGGACGTGGCCGGGAGTAATAATACCGATAAACGGGTTTGCCACCGCCGGTTTTGGCTTGCATATCGGCCCACTTCCAGGTACTGTAGGCCAGAAAACGGTCGCTGGCCAGCGCCGTAGCCGATTCTAAAATTTCGGGCTCCGTAGTACCTGGGTATAATTTCAACACTTCATCGGCCTGCTCTTTATAAAGTTTCTTTAAGGCATTGGCGTAGTTTTCAGGCGTTGGCTTTTCCTGACCCATCACGGCCCGATAATTCATTTCTTCCGAATTCCAGCCAACCAGCAAGGGCACGTGTGCCTGTTGTCCAGCCTCAAAAATCTCAAGGGGCAGTTTTGGGAAGAAGTAGCCGTCAATGGTCGACGTAAACCAGGGAACTCCGGGCTTGGCAGTGGCTTCGAGTAGTCTATCGGCTGGCATGGCCCTCAGTTCAGTCAGGGTGTTGGCACCGGCAGCCTCCGTTGCAAATTTGGTACCTGCCTCTTCGCCTTTAGCCAGCGACGTTGGCGGAAGCCCGCCCAGCAACGAACCACTTTCGCCGATAGCCTGAGCAAACAGCCCTTTGGATAACGGAGAAACCATCAGCGCACTGACCGAAATTGACCCGGCCGATTCGCCCGCAATAGTTACCCGATTGGGATCACCGCCGAACGCTGCAATATTTTCCTTTACCCACTTAAGGGCTGCGGCCTGGTCCAGATACCCATAGTTACCCGACGAATGATTCGGCGATTCTTTTGTCAGCTCAGGGTGCGCGAAGAAGCCAAACACACCAAGTCTGTAGTTTACCGTTAAAGCAACAATGCCCTTACGAGCCATACTCTCCCCATCGTAGCGGGCTTCCGAACCGTCGCCGGCCACAAATCCGCCCCCGTAGAAATACACCAGAACGGGCAATTTCTCGTTGGCCGATTTGGCGGGTGTCCAGACGTTCAGATAGAGGCAATCTTCGCTCATGCCGTTAGACCGGAATCCCATGTCGCCAAAAATAGGCCGTTGCATGGCACGAGGGCCAAATTTGTCGGCTTTGTGCACACCCTGCCAGTTTTTGACGGGCTGGGGCTCTTTCCAGCGCAGTTCACCCACGGGGGGCTGCGCAAAGGGAACACCTTTAAAGGAGCGAATACCACTCGGTTCAACGACTCCCTCAACGACACCGTTGGCCGTTTTGGCTTGTGGGGCCTTCGCTGACTGGGCAGTAGCCAGATGGGCTAGCGAAATAGTTGATAAAATCAGAAAGAAAATACGGTTCATACTGTATGGTTTAGTGTACTTAAAAAGAGGATGCAGCAACTATCTAACCTGATTGAAGCACGCACAGATAAGACGATACGGCTATTGTCTCATTCTGCGACAATAATAAAAAACTAAACCCAGACCACCCAATTTTTTGTTACTTGCGCTTTCAATTTAATCCCCTATGTCTCACCAATTATCTCCGGAAGAGATAAGCCCCGCTGGCGTTGACTTTCTGCCGGGTCTCGCGCTGGACTTTGTCATATTCGGATTTCATCAGAACCAACTAAAGATTCTGTTGCTGGAGTATCGGAATACGGGCCTTTTTGCCTTGCCCGGCGGGTTTATCCGGCAGAACGAAAACTTAAACGATGCCGCCCGGCGGGTACTGGCTGAGCGCACCAGCCTGACCGATATTTTTCTGGAGCAATTTTATACGTTTGGTGATCTCGCCCGGTACGATGTTGCCCCTATGCGGGCCATTATGGAGGCCAAGGGGATAACTCCTACCGATAACCACTGGCTTTTGCGCCGTTTTGTGTCCGTGGGCTACTACGCCCTTATTGACTTCACGAAAGCGGTGCCTATTCCCGACTCCCTGTCCGATACCTGTACATGGTATGAACTGACGGCATTGCCAACGCTTATACAGGACCATCGACTCATTGTTCAGAAAGCGCTGGAAACGTTACGAGCCGACCTCGACCGGAACTTGACTGGCTTTAACCAATGGGCAGCCCCGCTCCTGTCCGACATATTTACGATGGCCGATCTACAGCGTCTTTACGAAACAATTCTGGGCCAGCCCCTGCACCGTTCCAGTTTTCAACGAAAGATGCTTAGCTTGGGAATTTTGGAGCGGCTCGATAAAAAGTACAGCGGTGGCGCTCACAAAGCACCTTATCTGTACCGATTCAGGACTAATAGCCCAGTACCCATTAAGTAAAAAATGTTTTGCTGCCCTTTTCATGCGTGGACGTGTATTTTTCCGCTATAGTTTGCTGGCGCTGGTTGTGGTGCCCATCAGCTTTCTGTGGCTTTTTCCGCAGGTGATCCGGTGTATGCGTGTTAGCTATTCGTCAGACTTTCGGCTGCTCGAGAAAACCGGCAACGTGTACAGTAGCCGCACGGCCACCGCAAAGCAGCAGGCAGAACTTCGTGAACATACCCAAACGGCCCGGCAGCGCATTCGCCGATTCTGGGGCGATAAACAAGGGCAAGCCATACTAATTTACAGTCCCAGTCAGGATGAGTACGAAACGTACTGCGCTGGGGGCGAAGGCGCTGGCTGTAGTATTGGTACACCCTGGGGAACGTCGTACCTCGTTCTGGGTCCGGAAGGAAACAATGCCGATGTGATCGCCCATGAACTTTGCCACGACGAACTCTTCGCACGGCTGGGCTGGTGGCGGGTCAAACGAGAAATTCCGCAATGGTTCAACGAAGGGCTTGCCCTGATGGTCGACTACCGCTTCAGTAACCCATCGATATGGGAACAACCCGACAGTCTGACGTCGATGGAGTCGTTTGCCGATGAGGCCACCCTGGAGTCATTTTCGCATTACCCGATGCTGAAACTCGCCGACCTTGAATCTACCCGCGAATTCTTCGGCGGCAATTCTATCCATACGATGCTGGCCTATGGAACCTCAGCCGCCGAAGTAGCCCGCTGGCTGGCTGTAGTTGGGCGGGCGGGCGTACCAACGCTCACCAACGCCATTAAGGCCGGTAACGGGTTTCGCCAGACCTACCAGCAGTTGGAACGGAGCAAACGGGAGCGGGCGATGAAAGCCCGTAAACGGCCGGGCAACTAAACATGTGTTTATCGCACACTGGCTACAGGTCCGCCTTTTGACACTTCGGTTATTTCGGGAGGCAGATGGGTCATAATTTCATGCTTTAAGGCATTGATAAGCTGGCGTTTCAGAAAGCTGCGGTGCATCACGATGCTAACTTCACGCACCGGCGAGGGCGCATCGAACGGGCGAAGCCGTGCCTGGCGGGCAGCATCCATATCGAGCGTGGCTAGGTACGGAAGCAAGGTAAATCCGTCCTGCTTATCAATCAGTTTAATGAGCGTTTCGAGAGAACCGGTTTCGTAACGTAAAGTGGTTTTTCCGTTCGAGTGGCGATCGGCCCCACACAGGTTCATCACCTGCGTACGAAAACAGTGTCCTTCGGTCAGTAACCACAAGCCATCGGAAAGCAAGTCGGCCGATGATACGGTAGCCTTGGCCAACAACGGATTCGAGTCGGCCGCATAGGCAACAAAAGGCTCCTGGAAGAGCGGTATTTCAGAAATCCCGTTCTCTTCCAGCGGTGTTACTACCAGCCCCACATCAATCAAGCCGTTCCTAAGCTTTTCAACTACCTGCTCCGTTACCAGTTCCTGAATATGTACCGATACGGCCGGATACTTCCCGACGAATTCACCAATGAAGTAAGGCAGCAAATAGGGAGCCAGCGTGGGAATGATGCCAATCCGGAAGTCTCCCCTGAAATCTTCTTTCGATTCACTCACAATTTCGGGAATACGCTTGGCCGCCCGCAGTACATCCCGTGCCTGAGCCAGTACTGCCTGTCCGGTTTCGGTGGGTACAACGGGTTGTTTCGAGCGGTCAAATACCAGAATACCCAGTTCATCCTCCAGCTTCTGAATCTGCATACTAAGCGTTGGCTGGGTAACGTGACAGGCCTCCGCAGCCGTTGCAAAATGCCGGTAGGTATCCACGGCAACAATATAGTCTAGTTGAGTAAGGGTCATGAATGAGTCAGTAACTCAATAAAGTATAAATAAAATTGATACAAATCTAAATCACATCGAACGAAACAAGCCTATCCTTGTCGTATTTTTGCCGTTCACAGATGCGACTCAACCGTCTTGACAGCAGTTTTTAATACCACATAGCTGCAACTTACTCGTTATCATCCTTGTTTTTCTTACCATGGACGTTTCTGTTTTACAACAACCCGTTTCCGCCCCGAAAATATACGGTAAGACGGGCGTTTTGATCGTTAATCTGGGCACACCCGACAGCCCAAATGTACCCGACGTGCGTAAATACCTGCGCGAATTTTTGCTGGACGGCCGGGTGATCGATATACCCCTTGTTCCCCGTTCACTACTCGTCAACGGCATTATCGCTCCTTTCCGGGCGCCCAAATCGGCAAAAGTCTACAAAGAGTTATGGACCGAAACGGGTTCACCGCTGAAGTATTACGGCCATATTGTTGAACGGGAATTACAACAGGCACTTGGCAACCGCTATGTGGTCAAATTGGCCATGCGCTACCAAAGTCCGAGTATCGAAGCCGGTTTGAGTGAGTTTCAGAAACTAGGGCTGACAGACATCATCGTGATTCCATTTTTTCCGCAGTATGCCTCAGCCTCAACGGGTTCGGTGTATCAGAAAGTGATGGATATTATCAAAAACTGGCAGGTAATTCCGGGCATTCGCTTTATCAACCGGTTTCTGGAGCATCCTAAATTCATCGAAGGGTTTGCACAGCTTGGCCGTAAATACATGGCAGATTACGACTACGATCATTTCCTGTTTAGCTATCACGGGTTACCCGAACGGCAGATTCGAAAAGGCGACATAACCAAAACGGTTTGTAAACTTGGCGATTGCTGCGACTCCCTTCAGGCTATGAATCAGCACTGCTACCGGGCGCAATGCTTCGAAACGACACGTTTACTGGTCAAGGCACTCAACATTCCCGAAGGCAAATACACAACTTGTTTTCAATCGCGGTTGGGCAGCGACCCCTGGATCAAGCCTTATACCGATGATGTAATCAAAGCCTTACCGGGCAAAGGGGTGCATAGCGTCCTGGCTTTCTCGCCCGCTTTCGTTGCCGATTGTCTGGAAACGACCATTGAAGTAGGCGTTGAGTATAAAGAGATGTTTGAAGAAGTTGGTGGTAAGCACTGGCAACTGGTCGAAAGCCTAAATGATAGTCCAATCTGGATTGAAACGCTGGTCGATCTGGTGAAAACTGCCTGAAACATAAACATACAGCAAATCTCTGAAAAATAACCAGGCTGTACTGCGTTCACGAAAGCTTGTACTACACTTCATTACAAAAGCCCGCTTCTTGATTAGAGAGAGCGGGCTTTACATTACGGCAGATACAGCACTAAAGTTGATAAAATATCATCAATCGCAACAGGTCTCTGGGTGCTTATCGCCCATATGCTGAAGCACAAAGCAACTTTACAACTCATTACTACTAGGCTGTAGATGTATTTCTATTCTTAAACCGTAGACTAAAAAGAATGTTCACCTTTTCTCATCGGCTCGCTACCAATTTTGCCTTGGGTGTAAACCGTTCTACTTTGTGCTGAACTGGCTTCAGCGACCGGAGGTACTCGTATACGGCACCCAAATCCTGCTCACTCATATCGGCAAGCACTGTCCAGGGCATAACCGAGTTAAACTCCCCTTCGTGCACAGTTGGCATGGGTTTACTTTTATCGGCATAGGACTTGAACCGGGCAATAAATGCTTCCTTCGTCCAGCTACCAATACCCGACTTATCCGCGGTGATGTTCATGGAGCGCACGGTGCCCGTTGGCAGTGGAAATTCACGCCCACCGGCAAAATCCATTCCCGGTAGTGGTGCGCCCTGCCCATCAACAGGTGTGTGACAATCACCGCAAGCGGCAAAGGTGGTAATGTATTTACCATAGGCTACGTGGTCGGCTGTGTCGGGGCGGGTTCCAGGTTCACGCTGGGCGGGCATGGTATTAATGATGAAATTCATTGGAAAGTCGGACTCAGATGTCGGTACCATATGCTTGATTGGCTTCAGGGTTCGCAGGTAAGCGATAATGTCTCTAATATCTGAGGGGTCCATTTGCGCGTAACTCATGTATGGCATTACCGGGAACAGGGCGTGTCCATCGCGGCTGACACCGGTTGTGATAGCGCGGTAAATTTCCCCGTCGGTCCATTCCCCGAGGTGGTCAGGCGTCAGGTTACTGGCATAGTAGTTCCCCGGAAAGCCCATTTCACGCAGGAATGGTTCTCCACCTTTTCCCTCTGTACCGGCGATATTTGGCCCGGTTAATTTGGTAAAATCACGGGAGGAGTGGCAGTGCATACAGGACGCCACATGATTGGCCAGATAACGGCCGTGCTCAACCTGGGCCGCAGTCGCTTTGATACTCACCTTGGGGGCGGCTTCAACAGCTGGCAAACCAAGTTTAACATAAGCCAACGCACTAACAACGAGAAGACCAAAGGCCCCAAGCATAGCCAGAACAATCTTTACAATTCGCTTTTTCATGTATCGTAGTGATGGTAGTTTTCAGCAATTTTATAGGAAAAACTAAAAACTTGCACAGCAATATGTGTAAACGGTAGGCAAGTATGGCGAACACAAAAAAAGTCTGCCAATGCCTTCTACAATAGGGCATTAGCAGACTTTTAAAATAATCTAGACTATAAGTACACAGGCCTCAACCCAAGCTGGTGAGACAGTGACTACAGGAGTGTAATTAGTCCTTTTATAACCGATGCTAACCGGATAGCGTCGAAAATACGCGGCTCGCTGGAGCCGTGTTTAAGGACGCTCTCTTCGTGCGAACGAACGCAGAGTTCACAGCCGTTAACGGCCGAAACGGCCAGACTCATCAGTTCAAAAAACTCTTTACCAAGCACCGGATTCATCATAATACTCATGCGAATACCCGGCTGTGTCTGCTGATAATAATCCTTGCTGATGAAATGCCGGAACCGGTAAAACACGTTGTTTGTGCTTAGCAGGGAGGTACAGGCAATGGTTTCGGCCAGTTCGGCAGCCGTAACTCCTTCCTGCCGAGCAGCTTCCGTCAGCGAGTCCATCAGCGGCTGATGTTTCTCGTTTACCGCCACCGACAAGGCCAGCAAGAGTGTTTCTTTTTTAGTAAGCGTTTGGCTGCTGTTCAGCACATTACCTACGTTGATTTTCAGATCGCGCAGGTAACGGTGGTCGGCTTGCGCCAGAGCGTCCAATGCCGGATAGGTACCTTCAGCGTTGAGCCCTACCAGATTCAGCAGCGACACAACGGTTTCATTTTGCGTAGTTGTCATTTTTAAAGAGCGAATGAGCGAACGAGTGAATGAGCGAAAGAGTGACTTTGAGGCCCACACTTTCACTCATTCACTCGTTCGCTCTTTGATTAGGCCGTTAGTGTCTCTTCACCTTTTACCCAGTTGCAGGGGCAAAGCTCGTCGGTTTGCAGAGCGTCCAGTACGCGGATTACTTCGTTTACGTTCCGGCCAACAGACAGGTCGTTAACGGCTACCCAACGAACGATGCCCTGAGGGTCAACGATGTAGGTTACACGGTATGCTACTTTTTCGTTTGCTTCCAGGATACCCAGCTCTTCGGCCAGCGACTTGGATGTGTCGGCAAGCATTGGGAATTTGAGACCACGCAGATCGTCGTGGTTCTTGCGCCAGGCGAGGTGAACGAATTCGCTGTCGGTCGAGGCTCCAATAACCATCGTATCGCGGTCCTGGAAATCTTCGAACTTCTTGTTGAACTCGGCAATTTCAGTTGGGCAAACAAACGTAAAATCTTTAGGCCACCAGAACATCACTAGCCACTGACCTGCGTTTTTGTGATCTTCAGACGAAATTTCGTAGAACTCTTTGTCTTTGTCGAGCGAAACAACAGCCAGTTTTTTGAATTCAGGAAAAGTTGAGCCGACGGATACAATATGATTTTTCATGGAATTTATTGAGGTTGTATAACTGTATGATCTTTCTTGAGTGCAAAGTAAGGGCTCAATACAGTAACAATTCATGACTTTTATCAATCTGCATATAGACAAAAACTATCAGAAATCAATATTTATGGTGATTTTCAACAAACTATGCTAAAAACAGATAGAGACCGTACTGCTAACTTCTTCAAAGAGTAATCTTATTCATTGAAATGGTACTAATTATAATTTTTCCGATAAACACAAAAAAGCCCGATCGGCCATTCGGCTGATCGGGCTTTCCGGGCTGATACTAGGCTGTTAAGCAGCCAACCGAAGGCTTGGCTCTTCACCGGCCTGCGGCTCTGCCAACATGGGTGCGATAACGCTATTCATACGCTCGCGCACGAAACTTTCCTGCAAATACGAGGGTAGCTTAGCCACTAGTTGGCGATAGGCCGTTATACCGAGCGCCTTGGCAACGTACGCTTCGTGTACCGAATTGACATGCGATACAATATTCACCAGACTCTGGTGAAAGAGCTTTACATCAATCTCCGAATCGACAAACCGCTCAATCTCCCGATTAGTCGACGAAATTCGTAATCTGCTCAGCATGTCGAAGTAGGTCGTGTATCCGATTTGTTTCGCTAACTGTTTGTATTGCTCTACGCTGAACTTTTGCAGAATCTCCCCGGTCTTCGGGCTACGCAGGGCTGTTTTCGGATTGTTCTGAATAGCATTGCGCAGGGCCTTCACACGCTGGTCGCGGGTGGTTTTCAGAAACTGGGCCAGCTCAGCCTGTGCAGAAGCCGCTCTAGATGGTAAGAGCAGATCGGTTTTAGACGCCACGCTAAATCGCCGGGCCATTGGCAACCGCTGAATACGGTAGCTGTTGATCGGTCCAAGGGCATAGTAACCAACCGAAGCCGGATAATACCCGCGCACGACGGTATTGCCAATACGCTTACGAATCAACTCTTCATTGCTTACATTGATACCCTGCACAGCCAGAAAAGCTCTGGCACTGAACAGGGCGCTATAATACGCCTGTGGGAACGTCCAGTGCAGCGAGCTTTGCAGGTACTGCTCGTCGTTGACAACAGGCGTAATCCGCAGTGCATACTCGGCGCTCCAGCTATTCAATAATAATTTCTCCAAAGCCTTGCGGCTCTCTTCGGTTACGCGGCCATAAAACTGTTGAAATATGGGAAACTTAGCGAGATCGAAGAGGTCGTTCTGATGATGGATGTGGTAGTCCATCGCAAAAAAATGGTTCAGAAACACCTGCGCCGGAATCGACTTCCGCCAGCTGTCGTCGAGCGGCAAATTGCCCGTCGACGCCGGTGCAAGGGGTGCCTGAGCGTCCGTAGAATGCATCGTCACGTTGGTTCTCTGTGTCATAATTAATAAACGAAAAAGTAGGTTTCCCCGTTCATTTTCAGGCATCTTTTTCTACCTAATAACTATACTGAAAATCAACAGTTTACCTGCATCTTTCAACCCTCAAAAAGCACCCTTAAAACCCTGCTGTCGATGATCGTTCCATTCGTTGGTTTTGCGTATTTAAACGTACTTTTGGGCTACGTTTCAACGTTAGCAGTATAGTATGAAGTGGATGAAGTATAGTACAGTAATCGGGGTTCTGTGCCTGGCAAACCTGAATTCGTTTTCGGTTTTAGCCCAGCCCCAACACCAGGTAGCTCCAACGGAGGGCACAGCTTTTGTAGAAGGCAGCATACAGGACGCCCAAACAAAAAAACCAATTGTCGGCGCTACCATTACGGCAAAGAATCAGGACGGTATCGTTCGAGCCCAGCAAACGACAAATGCTAATGGCGAGTATGAACTCAAACTCGATTCCAGACAATCATACATTTTCACAACGAAAGCACAGGGGTACATTACCCTGGATGAGCAATTGTCTTTTACATCAGCCAAAGCAGATCGCATGATGAGAAGGCCAACACTTCTGTTTCGTGTCACCCCTCAATCCGCCAATACAGCCACCGCAGTCGCTTCAGCCACAAAACCGGCACCGGCCTCTCCCCCACCCGCTATCGCCAAATCCGTGAGCCAGCCCCCGGCAGTGAAAACAGCCGCGGCCAGTAACGAACGGGTGGTGCCGCCCAAAACACTCGACGCTAAAGTTGTGTATACGCCACCGCTTGTGGTAGCGCCCGTCGGGAAAACGACGCAACTTCAGGCATTGCAGTTTGTGCAGAGTAAAACGGAGCTGTTGCCCGATGCCCAACCGGGCCTGGAACAGTTGCTACAATTCATGCAAAGTCAGCCTACCGCCGAAATCGAGCTATCCGGCCATACCGACAATCAGGGCGATTTTGATGAGAATCTAAAACTATCAAAACAGCGAGTGGATGTTGTCAAGGATTATCTGGTTAAGAACGGGATAGCCGCTAATCGCATCACAACCCGTGGTTACGGTCCTACGCGACCAATCGCCAGCAACAACTCCGAAACCACCCGTCAGCAAAACCGGCGCGTCGAGATGATTGTGCTGAAACAATAAAACCCAGCCGCAAGGTAAAGTCTTCTTTATTCAGGAATGGTTCGCATAAAACGCGGCTTTTGACCGGGATATCGCGGGAAAGCCGCGTTACTTTTTTCGCCCGAGCCACAGGCCACCAATAACCAGCCCAGTACCCAAAACGGTGTAGACTGTAATTGGCTCGCCCATGAGCAGGTAGGAATAGGCAAAGCCAAAAATAGGGCATAGAAACAGCCAAAGAGACGCCCGGATGGCATCTTGCCGAACGAGATAAAACCACAATTGCAAAGCCGCCACCGACACGGGCAAAATAAGCCAGAACACCGAGGCCCAGGAACGCAGATCGAACGTAGAGACCCGGAAGGGTGCCGGGTCGATATAGGCCATCAGCAGCGTGAACGGGATAAGTAAAAAGCCGCCCAACAGCACTTGCCAGCCGTTGATGACCAGACTGGGCAGTCGCCACTCAATACTGGCGTAGTAAACCGTTGCAGCCGATACAGCCACCATGCCGCCCAGTAAAATAAGCAGCCCCTCAACGGTAGCGTAACTATTTTGCAAGAGCGGGTAGGTAGCAACACCCACACCCAAAAGGCCCAACAGCAAGCCCCCTGTCTCGTTCCAGCGCGGCATCCGACGGAGCCAGACCGCCGACAGCAGGGCGATAAACAGCGGATTTGTCGCCGTCGACAGGCTACCGATACCCGCCGATACCTGTTTTAACGCCAGTACAAAAGCCCCTAGGTAAATGGTAGTATTAAGAAGGGCGAAAATGGTTAGCTGCCCCCATTCTTTACCTCTTGGCCAGGCATTTTCTGCCCGCTGGATGCCATACGCAAACAGCAGCATACCGCTACCGGCAATAAAAAACCGTACGTTCGCCAGAATAAGCGGATGAACCGACTGCACACCAAACTTGGTTGCAACCGAAGCCGATGCCCAAAGGGCGGCAAAGAGAAGGCCGGGAATGAGTTGACGCACAATTACAATTTTCGAATACGAACTTTCTTAGCAGTCACAACAATAAATGCGCTAATAAGCTGAGTGTCGTATTCACGTATCACCTTCAAAATAATTTCTCCTTTTTCTTCCGTTGTTGTTCTTGGGAGCCGATAAAACAAAATCCCACTATGTGTCTGTCCCTTCTGAAAGTGTAATTTCCCAAAATCACTATCTCCGATCAACAAAACAGTGGCTAACGAGACAGCGGCTTCAAGCACTATCTCGTCAGCCACTTCACTTTGTGTTTCATGAATTGACGTAACGACATATCCTGCCGAACGCAGTAGACGGATAACCCTAGCTTTTACATTTTCGTCAGCCAGCAGACTGATCATGCTACTAATTTGCGGCTGCGCTTACTGTGTACAGTATAGGCAGCAAACCGCAAACAGGCATAAATCTGCTCGCGGGTTAAATGCGGGTAGTCTTCCAAAATTTCGTCAACGGTTTCGCCGTAGCTAAGTTTTTCAACAATTAGTTCTACAGTGATTCGAGTGCCTTTGAGGATAGGTTTACCTACCATAATAGCCGGATCTGTAGTGATATAATCCTTCCACTTTACATCAATCATAGCCGGGTTCGTTTTACGCAAATATACACTAAAACCCAATTTTGCCCTTTCTTCCATTAGGCTTCTGTTCGTTGGCCCAGTCGCGCATCTCGGCCAGTTCTTTTTCGAAACCACCCGATAGGATCGGAAAACGGCACCACGAACGGGGGTCGAGGTTGTGGTCGTCCAGGTGGAACGAGGGCGCATACCGTTCGCGCTTCCACTGGTTGCGGCTCCAGAGCTTGAAGAACCGCTCTACCCACACCACTAACTTGTCGCGGTCGTGCGTGCCCGCATAGCGCACTTCCATCATTTTCAGTACCTCAACCGGCGGCTGCTTGTCGCGGATGGCCGTCTCTTCGATGGAGTTGAGGACATCGTACGGCATGAGGTCATCTTCGTCGGTTTGCTTTTTGTCCTGCGGCCGGAGTTCGGCGGTGGGTTGCAAGTTATTTACAGCATTCAGCCCTTTTACTTTGATCAGCTCATCGGGCGATGCCGGGCTGGTGGCCAGACTGGTACGGTCGGTGGGTTCGGGAGCGTTTTTAACATTCAGACCAACCGTTTCGAGCCAGCGAAGCCAGCTCCGCAGGAAATGCTTGTCGATGCCGGTTATGGGCGAAATGCTGCCCGCCGTATCGCCGTCCATTGTGGCATACCCAACGGCGGCTTCGGAGCGGTTGGAGGTGGTGAGCAGCAGGGCATTGTTAATATTGGCCAGCATCCAGATACTTGGGGCCCGTACCCGCGCCTGAATGTTTTGCAGCGCCAGGTCGTCTGTATCCCAGGACAGTTTGCGCCCCAGTTGCTCTTCAATCAGGCCGGTATAGGTTTCAACCAGCCCGTTGATATTGATATTCAGGAATTTTGCCCCAATGTCATCCGCCAGTTCTTTCGCCGAGTTAAACGTATCGTCCGATGAGTTTTCGGTACCCTGATACATCACGGTCAGAAGTTTACCAACTACCTCTTCGGCGGTGGTACAATCCTGAATGGCTTTTATATAGCCCAGCTTCTTTTTAACGCCGTCCATGCCGATATTCTCGACCGCCATCCGGATCATCAGGAATACCAGTGCCGCAATGGCCGACGAATCGGCACCGCCACTCAGCGACAGTACATAGCCCTGCGAACGGCTTTTCCGGAGGTAATCGAACAGCCCGAGTGCTACCGCCCGCGCAAATTCCTCTTCTTTCAGGTAACCGCCCCGCTCCCAGCCTTCCAGCTGTGCTTTCTGGATAACGGGTGCAATTTCGGGCCAGTCGAACCGGTCCGTAACGCGTAGATTGGGATAAGCCAACGCAATATTGGCCCGGTTTTGCGTCTGGTTCAGGCGGGTAGCTTCTACGTCGATGACGGCCGGAACGATGACAAAATCTTCATAGCTCAACCGTGGTCCCGATACCAGTAATTCGCCGTTGGAGGCTACCATAGCGTCGCCGTCGTAGATGATCCGGCCCGCTTCATTGCCCAGCATATTGGAGTACACGTAGCTCACCCCGAACGACCGCGATGCATCGACCACGAAGCGCTCCCGCACCTGCGACTTCAGAAACGCAAAGTGGCTGGCCGTGGGGTTCAGAATGATGTCGATTCCGCGCTCGTACAGAATACGTCCCGGACGATTGGCGACCCAGGCATCTTCGCAGATCTCAAACCCAATCCGAATACCCGACAGGTCATAGACCACATCGCCAAAGGGATAGGTAAAATCGCCGATTTTGATCTCGTCCCGAACGTAGGGCGGCCAGGGCTGAAACCAGCGTGTTTCGTAATGGACGCCATTATTCGCCATGTACTGCTTGGCCGTGAAGCCCAGAATTCGCTTGTTGGCAATCAGGCAGGCGGTGTCGAAGGTGCGGTTGTTATGGCGCAGGGGTAAGCCAACGGCCACGACAATGTCGTTCGTGTGTTCAACGATCTCCAGTAATGAGGCAATGGACTGATCAATGGTGTTCTGGGCAAAAAATGCGTCTTCACAGCCATACCCCGAAATGCAGAATTCGGGCAGACACAGCAGACTGACCTGTTGCCGCTGGGCTTCTTCGATGGCGTTGATAATATTTTGCTTATTATGTTCCCAGGCAAGCGGAATCTGATTCAGGACACCAGCGGCTACTTTCAGTAATTTCATAGATAAAGGCGGAAGCGCACCGATATGCACGAGTCGTGATCGGCACGGTGATATTTAGTTTATTGCAGAGATAACAACGAATGGGCGAAAATAGATTTGTCGAAGCGAAGTAACTAGCCTTTGAAACAAAAGCCGACTTTACGTTAGATAAAGCCGGCTTCTGCAAAAACCTGTCATTCCATCTATTTCCCGGAAAGCGCCTTCACCGATACTTCTTTAAAATAGACGATATCATGCTCGCCATGGTTTTGTAGACCAACATAGCCGGTATTCGGGCGCAAACCGCGAAACGGCTCAAAATCAAACTTGCGCGGTGGCACCGGTGCTCCTTCTTTGTAATCAGTTACTTTAACACCATTGACGTAAACGAGGGTTCGGGGGCCGTCGAGGGTAATGTCCATCGTATTCCACTGAGGACCGGGCTTGCCGGGTTTGGCGAGGGGCTTCGTCAGGGAGTACAAGGTGCCCGTTACGTGGTACTCGTCTTCGTCGGAGGTTTCGGGGTGGTTGTCGATCTGCACTTCGTAGCCATAATGAACCGGCATCCACTCCTCGCGCGGCTCAAGCGGTATACGGATATACACCCCCGAATTGCTGTTCATCTTCTGCATTTTATACACCAGCCGAATCGTGCAGTTGCCGAATTTCTCTTTTGTCCAGTACAGCAGCCCCATGCCGCCATGTCCGCGTATCAGCCCGTTTTCGACCGACATCCGACCCTTACCTACGTGTTTCCAGCCCGTAAGATCTTTACCATTAAAGAGTTGACGCCAGCCCGCAGAGGCACTCGGCGCTGATTGGGCCGACGCCCCGAAACGAAGCATCAGCAGAAGAAAACAAAGGGTAATGAGCCCGTTTTTAACGATTGTCAGTGTCATGGCAGTAAAGTAATGTCGGGAAAGAAAGAACAATGACGTTACTTCCTACCATTGTATATTACAGGGCGGGACGCCCAGCCGGGAATAAGTCAATCGACTCACTCAACGGCCAGGCGTCCCGCCCTGTACGACAACTTATTAAAACAGATTCGGGTAGTCGGAGATGATGCCGTCTACGCCCAGTTGTTTGAGTGATTCGATTTCGGCTTTGGTATTTACTGTCCAGGGGATAATGGCCATATTCTGCTCGTGGCAGGCTTTTACGGTTTCGGCCGTTACCGTTTTGTAATAAGGGCTGTAAGTGTGAGGTTTGAAGCCCAGCAAGGTCAGATTTTCATCCAGCGGTTTTGAATTCATTGTCAGGTACGAGAGCGAAATAGCCGGATACTGCTTATGAATCAACTGCAAGGGCCGAACGTCGAACGACTGAATAGTCAACCGCTTACCCAGCTTCTTTTTTTGCAGGACATCCATCACCAAGCTGACAAATTCCGCTGGCTCGGGATGATACACGCCATCCGTAGTCGCCGATGATTTGATCTCGATATTGTACATCGGCATCGGCAACCCTTTTGCTTTAGCATACGTCTCGACCGAGTCGATCAGCTCGGACAGCAGCGGTTTATAGGCCGGAAATTTTTGCTGTTGCGGAAACTGAGGATGCGGCTTACTGCCCACGTCGAACTTCTTAATCTCAGCGTATGTCAACTGGTACAGGTTGATCTTCTTTTGTTCGTCGGCCGTGACAGGGCTTCCGTCGGGCTTCAGGCTAATATCTGCCGACATATAGTTGTCGTGCGAGACCACCACCTGTTTGTCTTTGGCGATGACAACGTCCATTTCCAGCGTTTGAACACCCAGATCCATCGCCTTTTTCATGGCCCGAACGGTGTTTTCCGGCATGAGACCACGGGCGCCCCGGTGGCCCTCCGTATTGAATTTTGACTGAGCAACAAGGCTATGCGCGCCCAACAAAAGGGCTACTAAAACGATATTCTTCATTGTATAATCGGTAAAAGAAGATTTAGCCGTAAAGACGTGCAGGGTGTCTAAAAGGGCATCGCAGACTTCTTTACGGTTAAACTGATTAAAGCTGGTTTATTGAAAGCTATACCGTAAGCCGATCTGAACCTGGAACGGATCGCCCGACGGGGTTACAACGCCGGAATTATTGACCCGGTAGTTAAACCGCTGACTGGCCTGGCTAAAGCCGGGAAGAGCAGCCGTGGTGCCGGAAGCCGGAACACTCAGCGCATACAGTGCCTGCGTACCCAACGATTTATTGACGCCCCAGTCGCGTTTCAGGAAGTTAGCGAAGTTGAAAATATCGGCCGAAAGCTCAACCGCATGGTTCTTATTGAACCGGAACCGCTTCATCGCCCGTATATCAAATATGCCATAGAAGCCATTGATACCGCCGTTCCGTTCGGCAATCTGACCCGAATACGCATTGATATAGTTCTTGAGGCTCTGGCTGGCCGTTGGACTATCCAGCAACGTTTGCAGTCCCGTCCGCACATTGGCCGGTACTCCTTCACTGTTGCGGTCGAAGACGAAGGCCAGGTCGTTCGTCGCAACAAAGTCGGCATTGGTATTAGCGCCCGACAGCAGCGAGTACCGCGTACCCCCAATACCCGAGTAACGAACGCCCAACGTAATGCCGAAGAACGACGGCAGCGTACCGTAAAACACAACCTTATTGCGGAAATGGTTGTCTGAATACGTCATTTTGCTCAGGTTACGCGGATCATCTTTTACCGGTACAGACAGTGTGGCAGTGTTGGCTACGTTACCGTTGTAGGACGTGTTGTCGCGGGTATCGTTCCAGGTGAAGCTGGCCGTTATCTCACCATCGCGGAAGTACTGCCAGGTAGCGTCGGCCACGACAGCAAACTGATTCACGCGTCCCACGCTATTCAGCTCCAGCACCCGGCCCAGTTTCTGGCTGATGCGCCCCAGTTGCCAGTCGCCTACACCACTCGTCGGCATGGAAGCCAGCGGCACATACACACCCCGGTTATCTTCATTAGCCAGTCGAAAAAATGGGTCAGCCACCATGTTCCGGTCGACATACATATAGTTGTTGCGGCCTAACGACATATAGCCCGCGATCCCAACGCGCAGTTTCTCGGTCAGGAAGTGCGAATATGACAGGTTGGCTTTGTAAAGAACCGGCACTTTGGCATTCGGACCTGTCATGTTGATCGTTGGTACCTGAAAAGCCGCCAGCGTTGGAATACTGGCGTAGTTCTGCCGGTAAGCCGCAAAGTCGGGCGTGGGTACGTTGGCACCCCGCACATCAACCGTAGCGAAGTGCTTCCCGTCGAAAGTCAGGTTGTTGATAATCATGTAGTTGTTAATATCCGACGCAAACACACCGCCCCCAAAGCGGACAAAATCCGTGTGCCGCTCGTTCACGTCCCAGTTAAATTGCAGGCGGGGTTGTACAATGAACGACTTGATCACATTGTCGGTCCGAAGCTTCAGTTCGTCCAGTACCAACTGGTTTAGTGGCGCCTTCGGGTAGTGCGCATAATCGAAACGCAGGCCGGCGGTCATGTCGAGTCCGGGAGCCAGTTGCGTACTCAACTGGCCATAAATACCCGCGTTGAGGGTTTTACCAACAACGGTAGGGTCGGCAACCAGCGGCACCTCGCGGTAGTATCGGTACGGTTGCAGGGCGTTGAACTTGTCCAACGATGAAGTCGTACCGTCAATGTTGTAATGGAAGCGACCATTAACCTCACTGCCATATAGCGAACGGGCGTTGGTATACATCAGGTCCAGACCAAACGTGTACTGAATCCGGTCGGTATTGTAATACAGGTTGTCGACCAGCTGCACTACGTTGTTCGTGAATCCTTCCTGCGCAAAACGATGACCGCCCATCTGAATATTGGTCGATAATGTGCCTCCATTTACCGTAGAAACAACGTTTTCGACAATGTTCCGTGGAATGTTGGCACCGGGAAGCTGATCGCCGGGAGCACTCTTCTGGTAGGTGTACAAATGCTGAAGTTTCAGCTCGTTGGTAATCTTGGGCGTAATGGTCGTGCGCAGGGTAGCCAGCAGGCTGTTGTCGATGTTGAAGTCGTTGCCGTACGATTCGTAAATATTAACAGCCGTGTTATCCTGCAAGCCCAGCTTGTTTCGGTCGTTGGTATAATTGTCCCGAATGGTGAGCAGGTTGTTCTGGTTGATCTGCCAGTCAATTCGGGCAAAAGCGGCATCGGAACCCCGGCTCTTGTCGAATGTGCCGTATTGGGGCGTGTTGGCTACGCCATATTTACTACGGGCAATATCGACAAAACGGTCGAGGGTGGCGCGGGTCACATTAAAGCGGCTCTCGTCGAGCGGTGTCTGTACATCGGCGATAATCAGCGGGCGCGAATCCTGCTGGTGATCCCAGACCACGAAGTAATGCAGTTTATCTTTGATGATCGGCCCACCCAGCGAAAAACCGAACTGGTTGGTCGAGAACTTGTTGTTACGCAGGTTACCGCGAATGTCGTATTTGCTCGACAGCCAGTTGGCGCGGGTGTAGTTAAAGACGCTGCCCGCCAGTTTGTTAGTTCCCGATTTGGTTACGGCACTCACAATACCGCCCCCGGCGCGTCCGTACACCACATCATACTGGTTGGTGATAACCTTAAACTCCCGGACGGCTTCGATGGAGATCGAATAAGGAGCCCCACTGCGGCTGGTCGTTGCACCGGCCGATGTTGGGTTTTTAGCCGTCATCCCGTCGATGGTAAAGTTAGTCGATGAGCCGATCTGCCCCGACAGGTTGCCATTGTTTCCACTTAGGGGCGACAGGTTAACCAGCGAGGTAAAGTTACGCCCGTTGACAGGCATGGTTGTCAGCGTTTTAGCCGTGATGGCGGTAGCCGCCCCCAGGTTATCGGTCTTGTTTTTTAGACCCGATGCCACTACCTGTACCACTTCCAGATCCTGACCGGCTTCCTGCATGGTCAGGCTAATCCGGATCGCGTCGCCCTGGTTTACCATGTAACCGGTTCGACGTTGCTCGCCTAACCCCACCGCCGTAGCCCAAATGGTATAAGGGCCACCCAGGGGCAACTCTTTAAACTGATATTCGCCTTGAACATTGGTGACGGTGCCGGTTGAAAAGCCCGTCGATTCGTTCCGCACCCGAACCGTAGCCCCCGGAAGCCCCTGTTTTTGCGTATCGGAAATAACCCCCGAAATGGAGGCCTGCGTTGTTTGTGCCCTTGTTTCCTTAAGGCTACACCCGGCAAAAAGGAGAAAGAAGAGAAGAGAAAGAAGATGTTTTTTCATACAGCTGATGACAGAATTTTTCGAACTGCAAAGAGACTACGGCTATATTTCCTGAATGTTAGTTTAATATTACCAAATTATCATGTTTCCCTTAAAATTGAACCAAAACATCAAAAAATATTATTTAACTAACTAAACGGATTTATAAGCACAGAAAAAGCCGGGTTGTTGGCCCGGCTTTTTCTGTGTCAGTGGTGTCAGGTACTCAGCGTAGAACCTTACTTCTCGTTATTCCCTCCGCCCGTTTTACCGGCTTTGTTGGCCTGGGCTGCGGGAGTCGGATTCTTGACGTATTTGTCCATCCAGCCGTTCATTTCCCACAACATGTGCAGCAATGACTCTTTGGCGGTGTAACCATGACTTTCGTAGGGCAGGAACACCAGCCGGGTCGTAGCGCCGAAACCTTTCAGCGCATTGTAATACCGTTCGGACTGAATCGGGAAGGTGCCCGTGTTGTTGTCGGCCTCACCATGAACCAGCAGCAGGGGCGTCTTCATCTTGTCGGCATTCATGAACGGCGACATTTTATTGTATACGTCCGGTGCCTGCCAGTAGCTGCGCTGCTCGTTCTGAAAACCAAATGGGGTAAGGGTACGGTTGTAGGCACCACTCCGGGCAATACCCGCTTTGAAAAGCTTGCTGTTCGATAACAGGTTGGCCGTCATGAACGCCCCGTACGAGTGACCGCCTACGCCTACCCGACTCGAATCGACCACGCCCAGCCGAACACCCTCATCAATAGCCGCTTTGGCGCTCGACACCAATTGCTCAACGTAGGTATCGTTCGGTTCTTTATCCCCCTCACCCACAATGGGGATACTGGCGTTATCCAGAATCGCATAGCCCATCGTCACAAAAGCGGCACCACCCCAATAGCTGATCCGGTTAAACTGGTACGGCGAACCGGCCACCTGACTGGCGGCTTCCTTGCTTTTGAACTCGGCCGGATACGCCCACAGGAACGTTGGCAATGGCCCCTGTTCTTTCTTGTAGCCAACGGGTAAATACAGCGTAGCCGTCAGTTCAACGCCATCGGCCCGCTTGTAGCGAAGCTGCTGTTTCTGAATACCTTTCAACTGCGGATATGGGTGCGGAAAGTACGTTGTCTGAATCGGAGCAATTCTGGCTTTTAGATTCCGGACGTAATAATTCGGGTTTTCGTCGGGGGTTTCACGGGTGGTCAGGAGCACTTGTTTGGCTGCGTCCAGGACAGCAACGGGCCGCTCAAAGTACGGAGCCGCCGACCGCCAGAGTTCCCGGGTTTGCTTCGTCTTCAGATTCAGCAAACTCACAAAAGGCCGGTCGCCCTGGGGCGATGAGCCTACGGCGTTCAGCATCAGGATTTCGCCAGTCGGGAGCAGATTCAATACTTCGCGTCCATACTGGTTATGCTTCGTATCGGGCTGACCGGGGTTGGTGTACCGGTCTTCGTACGATCGGTCGAACAGCACCGACGTTTGCCAGTTGGCTGGACTAACGATTTTGGTGATGATTTTACGATTCTGCCACCAGCGTTCGGTAGCTAGTGCTGTCGACTCATTGCCCCAGTTGAAATTTTCGAAACGGAACTGAGCCGCGTAGATTTCTTTGGGCTGAGCCGAAAAAGGCGCTTCGATCAGGTAAACCTTATCCCGAACCTCAGCTTTTACCTTAGGGTCGCCATTGTCCTGTGCCACGGTATAATACACCGAAGCCGGGGCATCGGCCCGCCAGTTGAAATCGCGGGGTCCCGTGGGTGCTCCATCGCGGCTGTAGGGAACAGCCTCCTGCAAGGGGCCATCGTTCAGCGTTTTTACCAGTGAACCCGCGATGGCGTAAATTTCTGTTTTAAGTGGAAATCGGCCAACGGGCACCAGATACGAAAACGGCGTATGTACCGTCTCGATCATCACATACTGCCCATCGGGCGATGGCTCTGCCGTACGGATAATACCCGGCTGACCGATGTTCGTAGCCGTTCCATCCAGCGCCAGACGAACAACCTGCGAGGTTGTATAAAAGGCAAACTGCTTTTCGTCCGATGGACTTTTGAGTAAGTCCTGGTATGTGGGGGCCTGCCCGCGCGATCCTTTCACGTTCTCCTGTGTGGTCGGTCCCGATGGAACGCGACTCACCTCAACGGCGGGACCACGCCCGGCGGGAACCGTTTTCACGACCAGATTTTTGCTGTCCGATACCCAGTAATAGGGCGAACCCAGCGTTGCGTTGAGCGCCAGGGAGCCAACCTTTTGCGCCGATAAGCTGGCCACATCGGCTATGTACAGATCAATCCGGGTGTCAGTCGAATTAGCAAACGCCACCTTTGTTCCGTCCGGCGACCATTCTACAAAGCTTATCAGGGGTTCGGCAGGCAAACCGATTATTGCTTTCTCGTCCTTATCCGTCAGTTTTTTGAGCTTCAGACCCGTTATGTAGCGGGCACGGCTGGGACCGTTGTTGGCCGGATTTAGTCGCAGCCCGGCTAGTTTAAGCTCTGGTTGCGCCAGTTCGTCAATGCCGGGAGCGGCAGCCTGTTCCAGAATAAGCATCATATCGCCTTTCGTCGACATGCTAACTGTGGGTGTCAGGGGAGCCGTGACCAGATCGGCCAGCGCTTTGGGTGGCGTTTGATAGCCTGGCGCATCCTGAGCCTGTACGGCGAGCGAAGCAGCCAGCCAGGGGATCACCAAAAACAATCGACTTTTCCGGGTAGTCAGGTTATGAAGCATAAGGGAGAGGTTATTTCAATTATAATGAGAGATGAAGATACGACGAAATTAAAATGCATAAGGCAAAATTTAATAAGGTTCTTCTTAACTGTATTCTACGGCCTGAATATTTGGCATATCCCTGTTATTTTACTGTATTATTTTACGAAAACTCGCTAATACCAATAATTGCTTGAAAAGAAATCTGCAAAACAATCTCCTTCCATCAGTCGCTGGCAGGAACGCTACTGCTAAACCGCTACCTGTACCGACATGCTTTTCCGACTCTCAACAAAAAGCCCGCCCGTTCCATTACAGAACGGGCGGGCCTGACAAATGCAGCAGAGGCTTAACTTATTTTAATTGTCCGATAGGTATCAGCGGATTGCGTATTCAGGACAATAGCATTTGTCTGTCGGCTTGTGCCTTCTGTAATCACCAGTTGATAAACCCCGTCGGGCAGCGCACTCAGGTCGAAGCGGATACGCGTATTAGATTCCTGCTTGTAGACGGCTCTTTTTGATAATGTATGCCCCTGCTGATCCACCACCTGAATTGACAAATGACCGTCGGTTTCCCCAACCACCACATCAACTTTTCCATTCGTGGTCGGCTGAATCGTCGTTGGTGTTTTTGGGGTAATAGCAGTTGACTGGCTATGCTGGGCAAAGCCGGTTGCTGAGAAGGTAAGTGATGCGGCAATCAGCAGGGATGTGGCTAACGTTTTCATGATATGCAGTGTTTATAGGTGACATTGTTTTGCGTCTGGATGCGGTATTGCTCCCGACTTCTGAAACAAAGCAACGCCCACCAACAGGAATAAAAAAGCGAAATCGACAGAAAGCTGCCAAACGTCGGCAGAACGCTTCATTTAATCTAATCCTCTGTTTATCAACGTTATTCTACCTTATTTACTGCTTCATCGATGAAATAGGGCCGTTTGTAGAGATAGACCGCATATCCATCGTGTTTAACAGCCAATGGCTCAGCATCCTGGTCAACCGATACGACGCGATCAGAAATCCCCATAGTCGACCTGAATGCAGGTCAGGCCAAGGGTACGTCGCCACATATCCACCACTTGCTGGCGGTCGTCAACGACGAGTTCTACATAATAGCGACCAGCGATATGCTGGTCAAATAACTCCTGTTTTACAAGGGAGTCTTTCCGGTTGTCGCGCTCCCGACGCATGAACAACAAATAATCCGTTTCCTGCCAACCGAAATGCTGATTCAGCCAGGTCGTTGTTTCCGGTCGACAAACGGCATCGCGACCCGAAAAGAATATAATCGCGTACCCCGACGCCCGCATGGCCTGCACCAACCGGATAACGGGCCATTTAGGGGTATCGAGCCCCACCCGATGCCAGGCGAAGGGCGACCGCGTTCCTCTGTCGGCAACGGTACCGTCAATATCGACCAGTATACAGCGGGGTAGTGTCTCGTCCTGCTCTCGTTGAAAAGCAGGTGGTCGGGTCAGGATTTCGGTCTGAAATTTGAAATATCTCTTCAGCGACGTCAGCTGTTCAGCCTGTCGACGGATCACCTCCTCCCCCACCGAATCGGGCCGCTCCTGGTCGCGACGGATACATTCTTCCAGCGGCACCTGGAGCAGCCTATATCGAATCTCTACGCTGTCGAAATGGCGTATCAGCAGTTGTCTAAATTCGTTGATATAGCTTAATTTAAGACTTGTGTTATCGATTAGTATATGCCAGCCGCGGCTCAGCCCTTCCAGAATAGCGGCTTTCTGCAATTCATTGACGACCATTTCGACCCGGTCTTTCTCCCGCTCCGGCCAGCTTTCATAATACTCCCGAAGCGGTACGGACAGCAGACTTCGCCGGAAATCATCCCGATTAACACGCAGCCAGTTCGGGTGCTCTTCGCAAAACGTTCGGGCAAAGGTTGTTTTACCGCTGCCACTCAGGCCCGTTAGAATCAGGACTTTTTTCATAAAATACATGAGTAGCGTGCCCGTACGTTACTAGCCTTCGCGAAGCTTCAGAATCAGTTTGGTTTTCAGTTCATGTAAGCCTTTCTCCAACCCCACGGGATACGTATGCGGATTTACGAACCGCTTGACGCCCGGATGCAGATTGGCCAACTGAGTCTGCACCTTTTCGCGCACGGTATGAATATCCGGACTCTCATAAATCCGTTTGCTCGACTTTACGACCGGCACCAGCAGATCTTCATACGGCCGATCAGCCTCAAAACGTCGACGTTTGGTAAAGTCGAGGGGGTCGATCATCGTGGTTGCCTGGCTGGCCGAACCCTCCAGGCTTTCGGTATCGTAGATCATATCGGCCACAAAACCCTGCTCATCCCGAAACCGGCGTACCTGCTGAATGCCGGGCGTCGAAATTTTTATGGCCTGTTCCGAAAGCTTCATTTTGTATTCCCAGCCGTTGGTTCGTGGCGCATCGGTTTGTTCTGTCGTTTTGACGGTCTCGGCAGACTGTTCCTGGCGCAGGGCAGCCAGTTTGTACACGCCCCCCAGCGCGGGTTGATCGTAAGCCGTGACGAGCTTGGTGCCAACGCCCCAGATATTAATTTTTGCACCCTGCTGCCGCAGACTGCTGATGATCGTTTCGTCGAGGTCGTTGCTGGCTACGATGCCTGTATCCTCAAAACCGGCGGCATCGAGCAGTTTTCGGGCTTCGATACTCAGGTAAGCCAAATCGCCCGAATCGAGCCGGATGGCGGCCAGTTTATACCCGCGCTGCACCAGTTTACGACCGGTTTCGATGGCGTGTTTAACCCCCTGCAAACTATCGTAGGTATCGACAAGCAAGGTTACATTATTGGGTAGTACCTCGGCGTAGGCATCAAACGCCTGCTGTTCGTCGGCAAACGACATCACCCAGCTGTGCGCGTGCGTACCGCCAACGGGAATATCATATAACTTGCCGGCCAGCACGTTAGAGGTCGCATCGCACCCGCCAATGTACGCAGCCCGGCTGGCGGTCATGCCTCCATCAATCCCCTGTGCCCGACGCAGGCCAAACTCCAGCAGCGTGTCTTTCTCCACGACCAGCCGAAGCCGGGCGGCTTTGGTCGCAATCAGGGATTCGAAATTGACGAGATTCAGCAGTGGTGTTTCCAGCAACTGACACTGCAAAATAGGCCCACGAACGCGAATAAGAGGTTCGTTCGGAAAAACGACCGTTCCTTCCGGTATGGCCTCAATATCGCAGGTGAGCTTCAGATCGGCCAGATAGTCCATAAATTCGGGCTCAAACATGGGCTTTCCATCATTGCCCTTCAGGGTACTGAGGTACCGTAGATCTTTTTTTGAAAAGCCGAAATTTTCGATGTAGCCCAGCACATTTGCCAGTCCACAGGCGATAGTGAAGCCACCACCAAACGGATTTTTCCGAAAATAAAGGTTGAACACTGCCTCTTTTTCCGATGTTTTAGTTTTCCAGTAGCCGTACGCCATCGTTACCTGATAAAGGTCCGTGAGCAGGCTTAGCGAAGTGTCATAAAGCTTGTTCGTCATTAAATGCGAAGGTAGCAAGTTGATACTTTACAGAAAATTCGTGTTATGAAAAACATTTTTTAATTAAATTGGCCTGATAATTGTGAGGGGCACTTTTGCCAATGTCTCTCTGCTCAACGTAACCCACTTATCTACAGACGCCCGTACGACCTATGCAGAAATTAAGTCTTTCTCAATCGCTTCAGCAAAAGCTCTCCCCGCAACAGATTCAGTTCATCAAACTGTTGCAGATACCCACCGCTGAACTAGACACACGTATTGAAGAGGAACTGGAAATAAACCCAGCTCTGGAAGAGGGCATGGACGAGGAGTTTGATCAGAAAGATGATGACGACTACGACGATACTGACGATTTTAAGGACCGCGACGATGACCTCGACATTGACGGCTACATACAGGACGAAGATTACGCAGGCTATAAAATGCAGGGCGATGGCAATTACGGGGAAGAAGACCGGGATATGCCCCTGCCCACCAGTTCCAGCCTGATGGATTCGCTGCTCCAGCAGTTTGGCTACCTGAACCTAACGGAGGAGCAGCGTGTAATTGGTTATCAACTCATTGGCAGCATTGAGGCCGATGGCTACATCCGCCGGTCGGTTCAGGCCATTGTCAACGATCTGGCCTTCTCCCAGAATGTATTTACCGATGCCGAAGAAGTAGAGGATGTGCTGCATAAAATCCAGTCGTTCGATCCGGCCGGCATTGGCGCCCGCTCCCTGCCCGAATGCCTGCTGCTGCAACTCCGGCGCAAGGACCAGTCCGACCCTTATAACATCCTGGCTATCCGGATCATCGACGAGTTCTTCGACGAATTTTCAAAAAAACATTATGACAAAATTCAGCGCCGACTCAACATCAGTGACGAGTCGCTGAAGAAAGTGATCGATATTATCATCCGGCTCAATCCCAAACCCGGATCGATGGAGGGCGAAGCGGGAAATATACAGTACCTCATCCCCGATTTCCTGCTGACCAACAACAACGGCAAACTTGAACTATCGCTGAACTCAAAAAACGCGCCCGAACTGCGCATCAGCCGTTCCTTTGCCGATATGCTCGACACCTACGACAAGAGCAACAAAAAACAGAACAAGAACCTGAAAGAAACAGTCTCTTTCGTTAAGCAGAAACTCGACGCGGCCAAGTGGTTCATCGACGCCATTAAACAACGGCAGCAAACCCTGCTCCGCACCATGAACGCCATTGTGCGTTATCAGTACGACTTCTTCCTGACCGGCGATGAGTCCCGGCTGCGGCCCATGATTCTGAAAGACATTGCCACGCTCATCGACATGGACGTATCGACGGTGTCGCGGGTAGCCAACAGCAAGGCTGTTCAAACCGAATTTGGTATCTATCCGCTCAAATATTTCTTCTCGGAGGGTATCTCGACTGATACCGGCGAGGATGTCAGCAGCCGGGAGGTGAAAAACATTCTGAGAGATCTGATCGATGCCGAGCCCAAGCTTCACCCGCTGTCGGATGACAAACTTGAGAAAATCCTGAACGACCGCGGCTACAACATTGCCCGACGAACGGTAGCCAAATACCGCGAGCAGTTGAATATACCCGTGGCGCGGCTTAGGAAACAGTTATAAAAAATGAATAATGGATAATGTACAATGTGAAATGCAATAGGGTTGGCGCGTATTTTTACACAATTATTCATTTTACATTATCCATTATCCATTGAGTACCCGTTTTGCTCATTTTATATCGGCGGTTTTTCATCCGTTGCTGATGCCGACGCTGCTGTTTGCACTATTGCTGTTTCGGGTGCCTGCCATACTGGGGCTGGATGCATTTTCGGTCTCCCTCCGACTCAGTCTGCTGATCCTGATTTTTGTCGGCACCTTCATGACCCCTACCCTGCTGATCTATTATCTGTTCCGCACGGGCTACGTTAAAAATTTGAAGATGACAACCTTGTCCGACCGGCGGTTACCCTACTTCCTAACGGCTCTGGTTTACACGATAACGGCTTACCTGTTTACCTACCAGATGCAGGGACTCTCGAGCCTGGCACCCGAAGTAGGCACCCTCATTGCCAGTATAGCCGTTTCCATTCTGCTGGTTGGCCTCATCAGTCTGTACTGGCAAATCAGTGCGCATTGCGTAGGTATTGCGGGGGTTGTTGGCGTTATTGGCAGCCTTATGCTCAAATTCAGCATCACCGATCTGTTTTTTCCGCTGCTCCTGCTGGTTATGCTGACAGGTTTTGTAGCCAGTGCCCGGCTGCGGCTCAACGCCCATAACCCCGCCCAGATTCTGGCCGGTCTGGCACTTGGGCTTACTGTCAGTCTGCTGACGGTAGTTTGGCTCATCTAGCTTTTTTGTAACTTACCGCCAGCGATTGATAAACGCCATATCTTGACGATATGACGTTTATCAATCGCTGGCTTTTTATTTATCAGGTACTCCCTTTTCCGTCATGTACGAAAATCTGCTTTATGATGTCAGCGGTGCTGTTTGCCGGATAACCCTCAACCGTCCGCACGTATACAATGCTCTCAGTCCCGGACTAATCCGCGATATTACGGCCGCCATGGAAGCCGCCGGTGCCGACACGCAAGTTCGTGTTGTTGTGCTGACGGGTGCGGGCGACAAAGCTTTTTCATCCGGTGCCGATCTGAAAG
Organism: Spirosoma sp.; assembly: GCF_026391055.1. GTDB lineage: Bacteria > Bacteroidota > Bacteroidia > Cytophagales > Spirosomataceae > Spirosoma. The sequence goes on from NZ_JAPLET010000026.1 coordinate 501,068, forward strand.
AAGGTGTCATGCAGGCAGCCGCTTCGGATAGTCAACTTGCCCTCGGCGACTCCCTCCGCACAACCTACCACCCCATGATTCAGGCCATCCGCAACCTGGCGAAACCCGTAATCGGGCGCATCAATGGTGTAGCCGCCGGAGCGGGCTGTTCGCTGGCGCTGGCCTGCGATGTGGTTATCTGCACCGACGAAGCCTATTTCAGCCAGATTTTCGTCAACATCGGTCTCATGCCCGATGCGGGCTCGACATTCTTTTTGCCCCGGCTCATCGGCCCACAACGCGCCTTCGAGTTGTGCAGTACCGGCCGACGCGTTTATGGTCCGGAGGCCGCCCGGATCGGACTGGTAAGCCAGTCGGTACCGGCGGCTGAATTAGACGCGTCTGTCGAAGCCGTTGTGGGCTATTATGCCGCTGCGCCTACGCTGGCCATTGGTAAGATGAAAAAAGTTTTGAATGAATCGCTCTATTCCGACCTGAGCCATCAGCTCGAACAAGAAGCTGACAATCAGGACGAACTAGGCCGTTCTGCCGATGCTGCCGAGGGTATCGGCGCCTTCCTGATGAAGCGAAAAGCAAATTTTTCCGGCAAATAGATTGACAAGCGTCGTTTTTCTGCCTACTTTTGCACTCCCAATCAACGGGAAATGCATTTGTACTAGGGTCGCGCTCGACATCAATTGGGTAGAGCACCTCACTACACTGCAACACATTACGCATTTGTAGCTCAATTGGATAGAGCACCTCACTACGGATGAGGAGGTTTGGGGTTCGAATCCCTACAAGTGCACGAAAAGTTAGAAAATCCCTCAAAACAGGCTGTTTTGAGGGATTTTTCTTTTAGCTGTACCCAATTTTAATTCAAAAAATATACCATAATCGAATATACATGCGCCCGTGGTGAGTGTTCGCATCCCTTTGGACTATGCTTATAAGGCTTGATTTTCTCTCCCAAATTGGTAAATTGTACTATTACTATATATAGGACACAAGAAGTATGAGTACTCAAAATAAGCTCCAAATTATTCCTAAAAAGCCTTGTTATCAATCCAATGACCTTATCGAATTTATCATAAATGGAAACGTTGTTGACGAATTCAATTTTATTCGACTTAGAATATATAGAATTTCTATAGAAGAAGAATATGACATTCTCGAGAAGTTTTTTTTCTTCGATTTGTTAAAGGATAATGAGGGATTATATATAGTAAGAGTAAAAGCAGAATATTTAGATCCGGGGCTTTACCGCATTGCTTATGCTGAATTAAATATTATTGAAAAGGAAAACCGAGACCAAATTCTCAGATTTGATATATATGAAGATGATCAAATAAATAGTCCTGGTTTTGAACTATCTACAACATCATGCGCTCAAACTAGCTTTGATCTTATCAATAGCAAGATTAATAATATTTATTTACACAGGATAAATATTATGAACTCTGGCTTCGGTGATAATACAAAAAATTCTTTTTTTAAAGTATTTGTGTTTTGTAAAGATATCTATCTCACAAAAAGGTATGATTATGATAAGTATGAAATTATACCTTTTGAATCATTAGGGTATTATGATACTATTGAATTAATAAATAAATTTCTTTTAATAAATAATTTACAACCGCTTACTTATCCATTAGGAGATGAAGTATCGTCTCATAATTCTCCTGGCATAGTGATATCCTTCCCTAAATTGTTTGCTGATAATGTAGATGAGGCAGGTAACATAGCGGAAGAGGAGGTTTTAACCCTGTTAAAGGCTTTTTCACTAACTAGAGTTAGCTATGGATCAATTATCAGTTGCACTGTCCTAGATGAAGCAAGCTTGAATATTAGAATTTATAAACCGAGTTATACTGGTAGTCTAATGCCTGGTGACGAGTTTGGAGAAAATCCGTTTAATAACAGAGCAATAGTCAAATTTTTGAAAGATAATGGGTTTCTAAATCTCTGCGTATCACTATACGCAGAGGCATTAAATGAGAAGAATATTGAGCTTGCATACTCAAAGTTATGGTCAATATTAGAATCTATGGCTACTAAAAAAGCATATCCTATTGGGCAGTTCAGAAAAATATATCTAGATGGTAGTAAGATTCAAGGAGTCCCACAACCTACTAAGGATAAAGAAGTTAGCGCTAAAGATAAAGTGAGGGAGTTAATAAGAGAGTTTATAAATAAAAAACCCAAAATTAAAAAGGGTAATTAATGAAAAATACGATGGTATAATAATACCAGATGACATTCTTTCTATATGGAGCCGCCATAGGAATTGTATGCTACATACTGGTGGTTGCTTCCCAAATAATATACAGATATGTACAATTAAAAAGGATGATTTTAGAGTTTGTAATCAAGCTCATAATAATATTTTGAAAAACAATAAAACGAGAACATTACATAATGATACCTTCTTTGATTTACTAAGACAAACAGTTAGGATTATCTTAGTTGAAGAATGTTTAGGCAGTTCAAAGGCAACGAAATATATTGATATTAATAATTTATTTCTGACTCTTCATCAAGTTCCTGAATATAGATTTTCATCATTCCCTTTAACAGTTGTAAAATAAACTTAGCAATAGACAGGAGCAATTCACGACTATTACTAAGTTTATTTCAGATAGTAGTTTAAAATAATTAGAGGTTCAGAGAACTCTCTTTTGATCCTCTAATTATTTATTATATTTTATAACCAACCTTTTTACTTAAGAAAGTAAGCATTCCTATTTCGTTGTACTTTAATTACCCATTTTCCTTTTTAGCCAATAATTCATGACAGCTATTTAACGAAGCTTCTTCCTGATTTTATCATCTTGGGTATTATCTAGTATAGGTTCAGTGGGAATGAGGACGTCGATACCGGGTCAGGGGCAACGTCAAAACCAATAAACCGCCTTTGGGGGCTGCGGGTGGCGTTTAAGCCGCCAGCAACAGATCAACATCGTACGACTCAAATTGACCGAAGAGCGTATCAACAGTCTCTGTTTTTGGCCCAAAAGCGCTTACCAACGCCGGAAGTGTAACATTCAGAAAGGACATCAGCGGTGAGTGCCCTACCATGGCGGTCATACTGACCGTCTCAAACCAGTTGACAGAAATCAGTTGACCTGCTTTCTGAAAGCGGTGGTGAGGATATGTGACAAACGCATGTTGCTGATCAGGCGTTATGAAATGAACGTAAATCCATTGCGCTTTTTCGACGAAGGTTGGATACGTAAACAGGTATAGGCCGGCTTGAGGGATGGTAGTCATCTGTTTATGGGAGAGTTAGTAGTTATGACTAAAGCTGGTAAAAAGATTCGTCCTGAATATTACTGCGTTGATTTCATTGTAAAATTAGGATGGCCACCAGGCTCAGCAACTGACAATTGTTAGGCATTCGTATGAGTAAGATCATGGACCATTTTTTCATATATAATGCTGGCCTGGGAGTTCGTATGCAACTGAGTATACCGGGTTACCGGGCAGGTACATTTAACTACGAGCAGGGCACCGGGCCAAAGGCCTATGTCTCCTTGTGATGCGGTTAGGCCGAAGCCAAATTCAACAATGAGTAATACAATTTTTATCATACCATCGAATTGGTTACCCCTAGTTAGTCAATAGATAAAAATCAAAATATATATGTGATATTTGTTTAGTTAGAATTCAGAGAAGTGACTGGTATGGATATTGTGAATGAAGCAGGAAGGCTAGACGCGTTAAAGAGCTACACTATTCTGGATACCTTACCCCAGAAAGAATTTGACCGGCTTACGGAACTGGCCTCCCTGATTTGTCAAACCCCCATGTCACTCATCACACTACTGGATCAGGACAGGCAGTGGTTCAAGTCCCGGATAGGCCTTGATCTGTCGGAAACCAGACGGGATATTGCTTTCTGCCGGTATACTATCCTCGAAGAAGGGTTAACGGAAATTGAAGATGCGACGCTGGATAGCCGGTTTAGTAAAAACCCGCTGGTTCTATCCGATCCATCGATCCGTTTTTACGCGGGTTACCCCCTGACGGACCCTAATGGGTTTACCCTTGGAACAATTTGTGTACTGGACAAAGTACCCCGAAAGCTTTCCCCAACTCAGCAAGAGGCTTTAAGGGTACTGGCTGAAACGGCCATTGAGCTGATTATCAGGCGACGACAGACCCAGGAAATTATTCACTTAAAACAACTTTTCGACTTATCGAATGACCTCATCTGCTTGGCAGGTGTGGATGGTTTCTTAAAAAAAGTTAATCCTGCTTTCCATCAGGTACTGGGCTGGGACGAGCCTTATTTACTTAGCCATTCGTTTTATGAACTGGTTCATCCGGACGACCTGATTGATACCCAGCGCGAAATTTCCCAGTTAGCCGACGGTAAGAAGACCATTAATTTTGTCCATCGGTTTCGGTGCTTTGACGGCACCTACTGCTATCTTCAGTGGGTAGCTACCCCAGAACCCGCAACGGGGTATGTATTTGCCATTGCGCGCAATGTTACCGAGGAAAAACAGCGGGAACTAAGGCTGAATCATTCGGAAGCCAAATTCCGAACCTTCTTCGAAAACTCTCAGGGGCTACTGTGTATTCATGACCTTAATGGTAAGTTGTTATCCGTCAACATGGCCGGGGCGCAGGCTTTAGGCTACCAGCCCGACGAATTGGTCGGGCGTCGGCTGGCGGATATTGTTTCGATGGATCATCAGGAAGGGCTGGCCCGCTATTTACAGATCGCCCATACAAAGGGACGGGCGAGCGGCCTGATGCACACGCTTCATAAAGACGGTTCGCTACGGATCTGGCTGTTCAACAACATCCTGGAGCAAGACCTGGACGAACAACCCTACATTCTGGGCAACGCCATTGACATAACCGAACGGCATCGCCTGGAAGTTGAATTGAACCGCACCCAGCAGATGCTGTCGCAAACCAATGAAGTGGCTCGCATTGGTTTCTGGGAAGTTAATGTACTGGAGCAAACCATCCACTGGTCGGCCGTGACCCGCTCCATTCACGAAGTTGCCGAGGATTTTATTCCGAATCTGGAGACAGCCATCTACTTTTTTAAAGGAGACCATCAGGCAGCCATCCGTAATGCCGTGACGCGGGCCATTGAGGAAGGCGTAGGCTACGATCTGGAATTGCAGATTATAACGGCTAAGGGTAAAACGGTATGGGTAAGAGCACTGGGTATTCCCGAATTTGATCAGGGGCGATGCCTGCGCCTTTATGGCACGTTTCAGGATATTGACGAAAAAAAGAAAGTTGAACAGGCCTTACTAACCGAGAAACTACGATTGGCCGCTTTCGTTAAACATGCGCCCGCTGCGGTAGCCATGTTCGACCGGCAGATGAACTACATCGCTGTCAGCAACCGCTGGATGGAGGACTACCACCTCACAGGCACGATCATCGGGCGATGTCATTATGAGGTGTTTCCCACAACTCCCGAATCGTGGAAAGCCATTCATGCGCGGTGTAATCAGGGGGCAGTGGAAAAAAAGGAAGAAGATGTCTGGCGACCGCTGGGCTGGACTCATGATCAGTATGTGCGGTGGGAGGTAAGACCCTGGTACCAATTTGACGGGACGATCGGGGGCATTATGATGCTGACCCAGGATATAACGGAGATTTGTTTACAGCGGGATGAGCTGAAAAAGGCCAAATTGGTGGCCGAGCAGGCGAGTCAGGCCAAATCAGAATTTCTGGCCAACATGAGCCATGAAATCAGAACGCCCCTCAATGGGGTCATCGGCTTTACGGATCTGGTGCTGAAAACAACGCTGACGCCTACCCAGCATCAATACTTAACCATTGTCAATCAATCGGCGAATGCCCTGTTGACGACAATTAATGATATACTGGATTTTTCCAAAATCGAAGCGGGCAAACTGGAGCTCACTATCGAAAAGATAGACATTTATGAACTGACCAGCCAGGCAGCCGAAATCATTACCTATCAGGCTCAAACCAAAGGGCTGGAAGTGTTGCTGAATGTGGCCCCCGATGTTCCCCGGTTTATCTATACCGATTCGGTACGCTTGAAACAGGTACTGGTTAATCTGCTGGGCAATGCTGTCAAGTTTACCCAGCAGGGTGAGATCGAACTAAAAGTCACCGCAACGGGTGCATCAGAAGCCGGTGAGGAAGCCATCCGGTTTGCTGTTCGTGATACGGGCATGGGTATTCGGGCGGATATGCAGCAAAAAATATTCCACGCCTTCTCTCAGGAAGACCCATCAACGACCAAGAAGTTTGGGGGCACCGGGCTCGGGTTAACGATCGCCAATAAGTTATTGGGCCTTATGGGGAGTCAACTGGAACTCATCAGCGAACCCGGAGCAGGCAGTTGCTTTTATTTTACCGTTCAGCTGAAGACCGAAGCCGGGGATGCCATCGACTGGGGCGATCTGAGCTGGATCAAACGAGTGCTGATTGTGGATGACAATGCCAATAACCGGTTGATTCTACGGCAACTGCTTCTATTGAAACAAATTGCCGTAGAAGAAGCCAGCAATGGCTTTGAAGCGCTTCAGTTGCTGGCCGCCAAACCCCAGGGGTTCGATGTCATCCTGATGGATTACCATATGCCTTATCTGGATGGGCTGGAAACGATCGAAAAAATACGAGCTAACTTTTCGACCTCCCCAGCTGAACCAACCATTCTGCTGCTGCACAGTTCGTCGGAAGACGAACGAATCGATAAAGCCTGCGCCCGGTTAGGCGTCCATCAACGGTTCGTGAAACCGCTTAAAATAGATGATCTGTTTATAGTATTAGGCCGTATTGGTCGGCAGGAAAGCCCGTCAGCCAGTATTCAGGAAAATGCCGCAACTCCGCCGGTAGCGCTAAAAAGCATCGCGGCTCCTCTCAACGTGCTGATTGCTGAAGATAATCCGGTAAACCAGCTGCTCACCCGGACAATTATTAACCGGATTGCACCCCAGGCCCAAATCGTCGAAGCTGTCAACGGAATAGAAGCCGTTCAGCTTTACCAGCAGCAAAGGCCCGATCTGATTTTAATGGATATTCAGATGCCCGAGATGAATGGCTACGAGGCCACACGCCAAATTCGCGAACTCGATCCAACCGCTCATGTCCGCATTATTGCCCTCACCGCCGGTACTGTAAAGGGCGAACGCGAAAAGTGTCTGGCAGCCGGTATGGATGATTTCATTACCAAGCCAATCGTGGAAGAATCGCTTCGTCCCTTCTTTGACAAGTGGATGGAGGAACGAACGGATACTGATTCAGCATCGGACAAAATAGCGGAAGAGGAACTTCATGTCGACTGGCGTGTCCTGGAGTCGATCGGAGGTAACGATCTGATTTTGCTGGAGTCGTTACGGGCAACAGCGAGCCAGGAGTTAACCCAGTCCATCGTGACGCTTCAACAGGAAATCCAGCACCAGAACCTGGCGGGATTAAAAGCACTGGGGCATAAGCTGCGGGGAACAGCCCTGAGCGCGGGTATGCCCAGGCTCGCCCGACTCGCTCAACGTCTTGAGCAATCAGACTCGTTTGAAGGAGCAATTAGAAGCGCTCTGCACAGTGATATTGAGCAGGAATGTCAAACCATTCTGGTCATAATGAGCCAGGCTAGCTCGGTCGGTTAGAAACGGATGCGGCTGGTCCGGGCTGACTACTATATACGACTGACAGGGGCAATCAAGTGCAAAAACAGCGGTGAAGCATTCCTAAAAGCCAGTCGGAGTCGGGCTAGAGTTACTAGCCAGTTTCTTTACAAGTACACCTTGGCGGAAATACGAGTTAATTCATCCATATCCGTCAAGCCCAGTTTATCGGCCATCTGTTGTTTGTGTGCCAAAACCACAGCGACAGACAAGGACAAGCGCGTAGCGATAGCTGCGTCGGTAAGCCCCTTGGCCAGTAAACGCATAATGTCTTTTTGCTGGAGTGAAAGTCTTGATAAATCTGGCTGCATAAGTTTACGATTTACCGGGTAACGATTTACCGGGTACCACTGAATGGTTTTGCATCTTAAACCCTTTTCCAGGGCCGCTGATTTTGAGGTACTCAGTAACACCCCAACCATTTCAAAGCGAGATGGTTGGGGTGCATACTATCGAATAGCTTAATTAACTTTGAGTACTTTCACCGTCTGACGCCGGGCAGGAGTGCTGATCTGTAGCAGCAGGAGGCCTGCCCCCTGGCTACCCGTACTCAGCGTCTGCCGCTCTACAGCATTCGGCTGGGCTACCTGCCGGGTGTCAATCAACTTCCCAACTGCATCGGTAACTGTGTAGACAAGAGACTGCCCCTGCGCCCCGCTCACTTCTATCACTACCTCACTACCTGCTATCGGGTTACCCAACACCCGTACCTGCCAGTTGTCGTCGACAAACGTTTCCACGCGACCGGCCGCCAGTCGGGCTGCTGCCGGATTGATCACCGTAAAGGACACTATCAGCGGAGTGCCCGCAACACCCGTCCCACCCACACTTGAATAGGGTGTGGCCGTTAGTGTGTAAGTTCCCAAGGCCGGCGTCCAGCCCAGAAAGTTACCCTGATCATCACCAAACAGCGCATAAGGTGCCAGCGTCTCCACCTGCTGACGACTCTGTCGGCCGCTCAGCGCAAAGACCACCGAGCCGACTGCCGTGGGTTCGGTGAGGGCCTGAATAGCCAGATTCTTGGTGGACAGTTTAGAGAGGTCGATTTGCAGGCCATTAGTCAGTTCCTGAATGGGCTGATCGGTGTCGGCATTGATGAGCCACAGATGAGCCAGCCGCCCGGCAGCCGGTGTGGCAGAGTCGATCACGGTAAAGGAAACGCTCAGCGCCGTACCGACACTACCCGTGCCCCCCGCTCCCGAAAACGGAGTCGCCGTGAGTTTGTAGTTGCCGAGGGGCGGTGTCCAGCTGTAATAATGGCCACCCTGGTTGTCGCCAAACAGCGCATAGGGTGCCAGCGTCTCCACTTGTTGGTGGCTCTGCTGTCCGCTCAGGGCGAACACGACCGAACCGACCGCCGTGGGCTCAGTGACAGCCTGAACAGCCAGATTCCGGGTGGGCAGTTTGGCGAGGTCAAGCTGCTGGCCATTGGTCAGTTCCTGAATGGGCTGATCGGTATCGGCATTGATGAGCCACAGATGAGCCAGTCGCCCGGCAGCAGGTGTGGCAGAGTCGATCACGGTAAAGGAAACGCTCAACGCCGTACCGACACTACCCGTGCCTCCCGCTCCCGAAAACGGAGTCGCCGTCAGGCGGTAGTTGCCGGTGGCGGGGGTCCAGGGCAGGTAGTTACCCTTGTTATCGTCGCCGAACAACGCGTATGGGGCCAGCGTTTCCACTTGCCGACGTGTCTCCTGGCCGCTGAGTTGAAAGACTACGGAGCCCACGGCGGTCGGTTCGGTAGTAGCCTGAATAGCAACCCGACGGCTGGGAAGTGTGGACAGATTAATAGACTGCCCATTGGTCAGTTCGCGGATGGGCTGGTTGTTATCGGCATTGATGAGCCAGAAGTGGGCAAGGCTGGATACGGACGGGCTAGCCACGATGGTGACCGACTGGCTGGCCGCGCCACTACAGCCATTGGCATCGGTAAAGGCATAGCTGACCGAGTGCGTACCCAGCGTCAGAGCGGCCGGATTAAGGACCGTAGCCGTGTTACCATCGATGGTAAAGGTGCCTCCGGCAGGTGTGCCTGCTCCGGCCAGCGTTACGGCGGGGGCCGTTTGAGAATAGGTACTGGCCAGCCCATTGATGGATACGACGGGTTTGGCATTAACCACTAGCGACACACTGGCCGTGGCCGTCAGGTTATTGGCATCGGTGACCAGCAGGTTGACAAGTACACTTCCCGCGGTCGTGGCGCTGAAGCGGATGGTATTGTCAAGCTGATTATCCAGGCTTCCGGCGGAGGTGGACCAACTGTAGGTGTAAGGGGCCGTACCACCACTAACCTGAGCCGTCAGACCGGTCGTGCTACCCACACACAAGGCACTCTGGCCGGTGGTTGCGCTGACCACTGGCGGCTGAGCGACGGGCGGAGTTACCGATAAACTAAACGCGGTGGAGGTAACGCTGTTACAGGCACTGGTAGCCACGAGCGAATACGAACCCGCCTGAGCGAGTTGCACGTTGGTGAGCCGGAGGGTGGCCGAGGTTTGACCCGTCACGATCAGGCCATCTTTGTACCAGGCGTAGCTGTCGGCGGGCGCATTGAGGCCGACGGTTGTCTCGACGGTGGCCCCGGCCACCACGCTGGACTGGCTGGCGGGTTGCTGGGTGATGGCCAGGGGTGTGGCGGGCGGGCCCTGAAACTCGTAGGCCCCAATGTCGATGGTGCCGCCCGAGGGGTAAATCCGGGGATTTCCGGCGATATCGGTTGTTGTACCAACTTCAGTACCATTAGTATAATACGAGTTGGTGCCCGCATCAATGGCCGGTGAGCAAGGCCCCGGCTCTAAACTTTGTTCGTTGCGAAAGGGCGAACTGGTAATGACTCGTACCAGCGGATCGGAAGGTTCCGAACTGCTTACCCCTTGTTCAACCAGGCAGTTGAATAGTCGGGCAATGCCTTTGCCCAGTATGCTCGGCGTAAAGGCGAATGTCGGCGTGTTGAAGATAGCCGTTGATCCGCCATTGTTCCAGAGAATACAGTTATAGAGATAAGGACCACTCAAGACCTGATAGGGAGCGCCGTTGCCATAGTCACCTGGGTAACCTGCATTATAGAAGGCCCCTCCCTGCGGTGCCGAGTTGTTACTCAGGGTACAATTTCGCAACTCAGGGTTGGCTCTGGTGCTGCCAATTCCTGTTGCATACGTATACATGACCCCGCCTGTGCTGGAAGCTCTATTGCCGGAAAAAATACAGTTAAAAATCCGCGGGCTGGCAGTGGCAATGGTCCGACTGAACGGAGAATAAGCACCCCGGGCATAATTGTAAATGGCAGCCCCACTCCCGGCATTGTTATTGAGAAATCGACAGTTGGAGATCACCGGATACGATTGGTGCAGTTCACCGGCATTGCAGATTGCCCCACCCTCGCCGGCGGTGTTACGAACGAAGTCACAGTTTTGTATAAACGGGTTAGTCCGGCCGTTAACGCCATCATTCAATATACCTCCTCCCCGGCTGGGGGCGTAGTTGAACGTAATCAGGCAGTTCTGAATCAAAGGGCTACTGACGCCATTGTTATCATTGAAGAAGTCCCCATAATTCAGGATACCCCCTCCTCCGGCGGCTGTCGTTCCAGTATACTTTCGGGTCGTGGCATAGCCGCCCGTAATAACGACTCCATCCAATTGCGTACCTCCTCCTTCGCCGACATTATAGAACATGACCACATTGTTGGCGTTTTCCGCGTCGAGGGTGTTGTCGTTATCAATGTCTCCCGACAAGGTGGTGCTGCTGGGTTGTCCAACGATGGCGAAGTTAACCCGGCTGTCGGGGTTAGGTCCAGTACCGGCGTAGCCTCCGAAGAGGGCTATGCCGGCTGGAATATTGAACGAAACCATCCGATCGCCCGTGGCACTGGGTTTGTACAGCCCGGCCGCCACTCTGAAAATACTACCTGAACGGGCACTCGCCAGGGTAGACCGGAGCTGGCTACCGGGCAGGGCATTGGCCCAGTCGGCACCGGTTTGCTGACCGGCTCCATCCTGAGTAACATACACCGTTTGAGCCTGCAAACTCAGGGCGCTCATCAGCCATAATACCACCCCCAGCAGGCAGGCAGGCAGGTAGGCAGGGTTCTTACTACGAAATCGGGTAAAGTTGTTTTTCATACGTGCTTGATTTTAAAATTGTTAATTGATAGACATACTAGATATTCAGAAAAAGAAAGCGACTCTGGACATAAGGTCAGACGCTCCTGCTGCCAAAGGCAATGGTTTAAAAGGCCACAGGCTGTAGCTGTTTTGGAGAGGAGTTAAACAGGAACCCTGGCTGCGGGTAAGGCCAACTAAAATTGAAGAAAGGTAGGCGCATCGGCTGGTAGGGGTAAAGAACAAGCCTTACCGACCTCCAAAGTAGGAAAATGAAGGTATGTATGACCCTTCTTTATATGAAGAAATTGAGAAAACCGAGGTATCGGCCCTGTATCGTTTCTAACATGCTATTAAAGTAACTATTTGTTAATCAATCCGTAGAAGCGATTGACTGTTCACGCGCTTGGCAGTCTATTGCAACAGTCTCTTCTTGAATTAGCTGACGTTTACCGAATGGAAGGCTATACCAATGAGCTTTTCATGAAACAGGCAGAGATACTCCTACAATAAGGCGAGCTATGTTAGAATACAAGGCATACTAGTTACAATTTATACAAAATATTGTACATTTGAGTAAGCATTTATTACCCTTATGATTAGTTCGATTAACTCACTTAAGACCTGTCGAGTTTCTACGTCTTTTGCATCCGCTTTTTCTTTTATGTATCTGGAAGGCGTATTTTTTCCAGACAATAAACTTGCGGATCTGCGAATTGGCTGGGCTTCCTCAGGTGAGCTGACCGGCACGATCTTATCAGAATTTATATCGGCGGGGGTGTTAAGTTCACTCTGTTTCAACCTCGCACAGGGAGATGTTGCCTGTCTGAACATAAGTAACGATGATTGTTTACAGGGAACCTGGCAGATCGTCCCCTTCAAAGAGGGGTATCTCGCTACGCTTCAATCGCACAACACGAGCTACAATCCGGAAAATACCATATCTGAAAGTTCAGAAGAACTCCTTCGTCGTCTTGAGTACCGACGAATCTTCAATGGCTTGACCAGCGCCTTAATTAACCTGCCTTTTTCGAAACTCGACGAGTTTTTGCTCGACGCCCTGGAGCAAATGGGGCGTTATACCCAAGTCGATCGCTGTTATGTGTTCAGGTATTCAGCGTCGGCCGACGAGATGAGCTGTACCCACGAATGGTCTGCAGCAGGCATTTCGCCCCAGCAGGAATTGTTGCAGGTCTTACCGGTAAGCCTGTTTCCGTGGTGGCACCAGAAAATGGTACGTGGTGAAACCATCTGCCTATACTCGCTGGAAGACCTGCCCGCTGAGGCTCAAGCGGAACGAGACATATTGGCCGATCAGCAAATTCTATCCCTGTTGGTCATTCCGATTATGATGGAGCAGCGCCCCCTGGGATTTATCGGGTTTGATGCGGTTACTGAAGCCAGGCACTGGAATAGCGAGGATGTCGAATTGCTGGAGACGTTCTCTCAACTGTTGGTAAATACCCTAAAGCGATTCTCGCATGAGCAGTCGATCATTGCGTTCAGTCGCCGGGAGTCAATCATGAATCTGATTCATGAGACCTTGCTGGCTCGTGAAATAACTCCATTCGGTGCTCAGTCGCAGGTATTGCAACATCTGTATACGCTTGTACCGGCTGAGTTGATGGCCATATACAATGTGGCACAAGAACCACCACTAGCCGTAGCTACCAGCTGGCTGATAAGCGGAAACGTCACGAGTGAGTTCGATACACGTTATCCCGAAACGATACCTTTAGTAAACTGTCCGGAACCTGAACGGGCCCAACTCCTGTCAGCAGCGGTAAAGGCCGGGCGGCCCTGCGAGTCGGTATGCTGCATACCTATTCAGCAGGAAAGCCGACTGTTGGGGTACCTCCTGATTGCCGACCCACGCAGGCACCTGTTAACCCAGGACGACCTGGCACTTCTTCAACGGGCGGCCTATCTGCTGGCCGACTTCCGGGTCCGAAAGGAATTGGTGGAACAGCTGCAGGTGCAGGCTAATCAATTGACCGAGACCAACCAGCTCTTATCGGCAATCGTGGACAGTACACCGGCCGGCCTTGCGTTATTCAGCCCCCAATGGCAGAATGACCGGATTTATGACTTTACGTATCGGTTTACCAACCCGGCCAATGTGAGGCTTACCGGCCGAAGCCTTGACCAGATGAGAGACAACACCTTGTTGACGCTCTTTCCAGAAATAAACCAGATAGGGTTGTTTGACAAACTGGCTCAGACCGCACTTACCGGCCAGGCGCAACATTTTGACGAATACGTTCGTCATGATGGGATGAGTATGTGGGGTTACTTTAATCTTATCCCAATTGGGCCGGATGTTCTTTTTACCGTGCAGGATATTACTCCGCAAAAAGAAGCAGAAGAACTCCTGCGCCATCAGAATGAACTACTGGAAAGGCAGGTCGAGTTACGGGCCAACGAAATCAGACACCTGAATGCGCTTCAGAAAGCCATCATCAATTACGCTGCGCTGGGATTTGCCGCAACAGATGCACAAGGGATTATTCAGCTGATAAACCCGGCTCTGGAAGTAATGACGGGGTATAAAGCCCATGAGTTAATCGGCAAGGTCTCTCCCGGCGCGCTTCGGGCTCCCCAAACCCACCAGCGGCTGATTCAGGAGCTTACTCCCCACCTGGACGATCCAACACTGGAGGGCGATGCACTTATAACGGCCTATGTCCAGGACCATACTTTTTTACAACGGGAAAATACACTGCAGCATAAAGATGGCCATCTACTACCGGTTCTCTCAACGGTCAGCGGTTTATACGACGAGCAGGGAGTATTGCTGGGGTATGTTGATTTTGTAACGGATATCTCCGTGTTTAAACAGGCACAGGAAACGGCAAAGAGGGCTTACCACCGGCTTCAGCTAGCTGCCGATACGGCCGGACTAGGCATTTGGGAATATGACCTGGCGACAGAAAAGGTTAGTCTGGACGAGCAGATGCAGCGTATCTGTGGCATCGATAACCAGCACATGCCGCTTGATGCAGAACTGTTCAGCAACCTCATTCACCCCGCTGACCGGGAACGCTTTCAACAGGCAAAGGCACACGCACTAGCATACAAGCTAACCAGTAGTCTTAATTTTCGTCTGCTACAACCCAGTGGGCAGCTTGTTTATGGCGAAATGCGCATGCAACCCCTGCTGGATGAGCACCAGCAGCCGCTTCAGTTAATTGGCGTCGTGCAGGACCGTACGGCTCAACGACAAACGGAACTGGCGCTTCAGCGAAACAAGGAACAGTATCTGGCTTTAGTCAATAATCTGCATGAAATTGTTTTTCAGATGGATTTAACCGGGTCGTTCACCTTCCTGAATAACGCCTGGACCGAAACGATTGGTTATCCGCTGGCAGATTCGATCGGTCAATCCATTCTTTCATTTCTTTCTCCCGCCGATCATCAGGTATGTAGCCAGCTGATCACTCAGCTGGTAAGCAGAGAAATACAGATCTGCCAAAAGACAGTTGCATTTATCGCTCAGAATGGAGAAACAAAAATAGCCGAAGTGGATGCCCGGCTCCTGACCGACGCGCAGGAGTTACCGATAGGCATAACGGGCACATTCCGGGATGTGACGGAACAAAACAAAGCTACTGATGCGCTGCGGCAAAGTGAACAGCGCTTCAAAGCCATTTTTAATTCGACCTTCCAGATGATAGGACTACTCTGCCCACAGGGGACTATCCTCGAAATGAATGATACCGCCTGTCTGGCATCTGGAAAAAGCATGGATGAACTGGCCGGTCAGTATCTGTGGGAAACGTATTGCTGGCAACTATCACCGGCGATCTGGCAAAAATGCCGGGCAGCCGTTACCAAAGCGGCAGGCGGAGAACCCGTAAACTACGAAACGAACATTTGGCTGGCGGGCCAAACGGTAGTTACCATCGACTTTTCGGTGCGGCCCTTGTTCAACGATGCCGGAGAGGTCGTGCTGCTGATTGTAGAAGGGCACGACCTGTCTAGCTACAAGCAGATGCAGCAGGCGTTACAGGAAAGTGAGCAACGATTCCGGGAAATTGCCGAGAAAGTAGACTCCCTGTTGTGGATTCGTGAAAGCGGATCGCCCCGGTTCAGCTACGTTAACCCTATGTATGAACGCTTAACGGGAAGAGCCTGTGAAAGCTTGTATGAAGACCCAACCTCGTTTCTGGACTTTGTGGTTGAGGAAGACAGGCCCATACTTCTACAGCTTTTGATGTCGAACCAGCCTTATGACGGCCCGACTTATCTCCGGGCCAGAATAGCCGGTGAAATCCGCTGGTTTGAAATCCGAGGCTTTTTCACCAAAGATGCAACCGGTAAAGTGGTGAGGCATATTGGAGTTGGCCAGGATGTGACCAGCCAGATGGAGAATAAACAAGTGCTGGAAGCAGCCCTTGAACGGGAGCAGGCCCTGAACAAGCTTAAATCCCTGTTTGTGTCCATGGCCTCGCACCAGTTTCGAACACCCCTGATGACCATTCAGTCCAGCTCAGAATTAATTGAGTTTTTAGTTAATCAGGACAATGCCGACCAAAAGCCGGCTGTGCAGCGCCACCTGCACCGAATCAGGGGGGAAGTCGGGAAATTAACCAGCATTCTGGCCGATATTCTATTGTTGGGTCAGTCGGACTCCGGCAAGATTTGTATGCAGGCCGAACAGGTGAATCTGTTGCCCTATATTACCCAGATTCGGGACGACTATTTTTCCACTGGGTTAGGTCAACGGCGTGTTCTGATCCAGGCCAATGAACAGGACTACTGGGCTGCTGTTGACAGGAAGCTAATGAGTCACGTACTACAGAATCTGTTGACAAATGCCACAAAATATTCCAAGGGCGACCCCCTGATTCGACTCACTCAAACGGAGCAAACGATCCAAATTGAGGTAATCGATGATGGTATTGGCATACCTGCCGGGGAGCTATCCCATTTGTTTGACTCTTTTTTCCGCGCCAGTAATGCCCGCCAGTTTCAGGGAACAGGATTGGGCCTGTCGATCGCCCGCCAGTTTGTCGAATTGCATAATGGCACCATAGCCGTACAAAGTGAGGCAGGAAAAGGGACAACGTTTATAGTCACCTTACCAGCCGGAGAGCCCTCCTTGCCAGAAGCTGTCTGAGTCCAGAGCGATCAGGTTAACCCGTTACGCTAACCTGAACGGCCACCAGCAAGTCTAAACGTTCAATAATTTTGAATTATTGATTACAAAAAGACTTAAATTTGCGCTCGCTGTATATCAATTTTTGTTTACAAAATATGAAAGTCGATTCGCTTGCTAACAAAGCTTATATTGAGATTAGACGAAAAATATTATCTAACCAATTAGTAGCGGGCACTCGCTTAAAAGAAGATTTGTGGGCAAAAAAGATGGAGGTTAACCGGATAGCCGTTCGTGAGGCCCTAACCCGACTACAGGGCGAACAACTGATTGTTTTTGGCGAGAAGGGCGGCTATTTCGTAAAGTCGATGACGGCCGATGACATTCGGGAAATACGGGAAATACGGGAAATCCTGGAGTTAGGAGCCCTACGGCTAGCCATTCAGAAGATTGACGAACAGCAGCTTGGCAGACTGGAAGAAATCTGTAATGATTTTACGTCTATGGTAGAAAGGGGATACCTGAGCGGTGCTCTAGAAGCCGACGTAAAATTCCACGAAACCCTGATCGACTGCGCTGGCAATTCAAAATTACTGGATATTTACCAGATCAGTAATATTCCTTTATTCCACCAGAAAATCGGCAAAACTCAGATCCATATGGATGACTATGAGCAAACAGATCAGGAACATCGCCAGATCCTTAAAGCGCTAAAAGAGAAAAACTTAGCCCTTGCCCAGGAAGCATTGACCCGGCATCTGCTCCGTGGCGAATCAGCTTCATTAGAAATTGAATAAACCCAAACCTGCCCCTAAACAGGATTCCCCCAGCAGCCCCCCTGCTTTCTTAGGCGCTCTCCCCGACCTGCTGTTCGTCACCACTTTATTGGCCATTGGCTCTCTCCTGGCCCTGCCTTCTTTTACGATTAACACCAGTCTTAGCCCTGCTTGCCCCCCTGCTGTTCGGCCCTTCGGTTTGTAGAAATATATTTTTTTGTCTCTACTTTATTTTGTTTACAAAATTTACCTTTATTTGTAGTCAAAAATAGTGAGACAAATTGTGTGGTTGCTAGTAAGCCGACCGAAAGACCATTGCCTGAAGTTTAATTTTCAGGTTTAATACCGACTCTCTGGCGCAGGCTTCCTAACAGATACATACGCCCAAAAGCTCCATGACAATCCCTGGGGCTATCAGGAAACCTATTGCCCGACACGTCTCTATTGCAGCCCGATTCTCAGCGTACTTTTAACTACTATCTAACCTTTATCGAGCGGTTTTTTTACAAAAAGCTACCTTATGAAAACACAAGTAAAAGCATCAGTCAGTTGTCCTGATCGCAGTACAGGCAAGCACTTCTGGCGGGTCTTCCGTCTGACTATTTTTCTACTCGGTATTGAAGGGGCGTTGAGTCTGATGAACCTGTCTACCGCAAATCGGGCCTTCGCACAGCAGGTAAGACAGCTTACAGGTCGCGTATTGGATAGCCAGAAAAACTCTGTTCCGGGCGCCACGATTGTGGCCAAAGGGAGTAATACGGGCGTTACAACCGATGCCGACGGAAAATTTACCCTTTCCATTTCCAATACGATCAGTTCACTCGTCATCTCCTATATTGGCATGACACCGCAGGAAATTGAAGTGGGGAATCGCTCTGCAATGGGTGATATCGTTCTGTCGGAAAGCAGCATGGTACTACGCGAAGTGGTCGTAACGGCACTAGGTATCGAACGAGCGGCCAAAACCATTACTTACTCGATCCAGAAACTTGGTGGTGAGCAAATTAATGAGGTGCGTGATGCTAACTTTACTAACACACTCTCCGGAAAAATTGCCGGTCTGACCATCACGCCATCGGCAAACGGCCCCGGCGGTGCTACCCGCATTGTGCTGCGGGGAAACCGCTCCATTCAAGGTTCCAACAATGCCCTGATCGTTGTCGACGGGGTGCCTATCGACAACTCAACGCCCGCAGGTCAGGTGCGAAGTGATGCCGGTGGACAAAGCGGCAGCGATGGCGCGTCGAGCATAAACCCCGATGATATTGAGTCACTTAACGTACTGAAAGGAGCCGCCGGAGCCGCCTTGTATGGTAGCCGGGCCGCCAACGGAGTTATCATTATCACGACGAAAAAAGGAAAAAGTGGTAAGCTTGACGTCAATATCAACTCAGGGGTGACTGTCGACCGGGCTTTAACCACACCCAGCTTACAGAACTCGTACGCTCAGGGATCGGGAGGAACCTACTCAACACTGGCAAGCGGAAGCTGGGGGCCAGCCATCAGCGGACAGAGCGTAACCAACTGGCAGGGCCAAACGGTTAATCTTCAAGCTTATCCCGATAATATCAAAGACTTTTTCCAGACTGCGGTTTCAACCAATAACTCAGTGGGCGTGAGTGGTGGTTCCGAAAAAATACAGACTTATCTGTCGTATTCGAACAATTACATCAACGGTATCGTACCTAATAACCGACTGTCGCGCAACACCTTCAATGGTCGGATGAGCGTCGATTTAACGAGTCGGCTATCCGTCGATGCCAAGGTCACTTACATGCTTCAGAACATTTACGATAAGCCCGGTGTGGGTGGCGACGGCCTGGTAGTTGCCAACATTTTCAGGATTCCCCGAAGTGTGGACCCCGAAACCCTGAAGTCCTATAAGACGGTGAACCTCAGTGGAATTGAAACGCCCACCTACTGGACCACCACGGATGCCGTCTATATGAATCCTTACTGGACGATAAACAATACCCACCACGACGAGAGCCGGAGTCGGGTAACGGGCCTGCTGGTGATGCGCTACAAACTTACCGACTGGCTGAACATTCAGGGGCGTGTCAGCTCCGACAGTTACAACGACTTTATAACCCAGAAGTACGCCAACAATACCGTTAACTACGCTCGTCAGCCCGGTGGTTTTTATTCGGAAGGCAATGATTTCATTGCCGAGCACAATCTGGACGTATTACTAACCGGTACTAACCGGCTGACGGATGATTTGAAAGTAAACTATAACCTGGGTGGCTCTGTGCTGAGCCGGAGCCTGCGCCACCGTGTCAATGCGGCAGATGGTCTTGGCTTCCCCAACAAATATGACCTCAGCTATGCTACTACGCTGAAAGTAGAAGCCGTTACCAGTAAACGGGAACTTCAATCCGTTTACGGAACGGCCCAATTTGCCTATCGGGATTACCTGTTCCTGGACCTGACAGCCCGCAACGACTGGTCGAGCACGTTACCTTCGCCTTACGCCTACTTTTATCCATCTGTTGGTGTATCAGCTATCCTTTCCGAAATGGTCAGGATGCCCACCTGGATTAGCCTTGGCAAAGTTCGGGCCTCGGTAACCAAGGTGGGGAACGACGCCAGTCCTTATCTGTTAGGCCAGACGTATAGCTATATCCGTGGGGGCTTCGGCGGCTATATTGCCAGCAGCAGCACCAAAGCTATATCGGACCTTAAACCAGAGCTGACCCAATCGCTGGAGATCGGTACGGAGTGGGGCTTTTACAACAACCGGCTGGGACTTGATCTAACTTATTACAAAACCAACTCTCAGAACCAGTTGCTCCAGGTCGCGTCACCGGCCTCGTCCGGCTATTCGACGCTAAATGTGAATGCGGGCAATATCCAGAACTCGGGTGTAGAGGTGGTGTTGACCGCTAAGCCAATTGTAACAAAGGATTTTACCTGGAGTATTGGCCTGAATTATGCCCGAAACACCAATAAAGTACTTGAATTATATGAGGGAGTGAGCCTGTTTTACCTCGGTTCATCGGCCAACATACGTATGGCCACACCCGTTATCAAAGAGGGCGGTTCGTACGGCGACCTCTATGGTTACAAATGGCAAAGAATGAACGATCAGTACGTGGTCAACGCCAATGGTGTACCGGTAAAAACCGACGCTATTGAAAAACTGGGCAACTTTAACCCGAAGTTCACCGCCGGCTTAAGCAACAATTTCACCTACAAAAACTGGAACCTGAACCTGCTCATCGACGGCAAGTTTGGTGGAATAGTAACTTCGGGCACATCCGCTCAGATGGCCTATGCGGGCACCTCGGCCAGTACGGCAACCTTCCGGGAAGCCAACTCCTGGCTCATTCCCGGTGTCACCCCCGAGGGTCAACCTAATACAGTCTCCGTAAATGCAGAGAAATTTTGGCAAACCGTTTCACAGGGCGACTACTCGTGGGGCGAGTTCTTCACCTACGACGCTACCAATGTTCGGGTACGTGAATTGACACTGGGCTACAATTTTACCCGGCTGCCAGGCTTCTTCAAAAACGCCCGCCTATCGTTCGTAGCACGCAACCTGCTCTTCCTCTACCGGGGAAATGCCCTCCTCAACGTACCCGGTATTGGCAAACGGAAACTGGATTTCGACCCCGAGGTGAGCTTCGGCAACAGCAACTTCCAGGGTGTGGAGTACTATAACCTGCCATCGACCCGAAACATTGGTGTGAACCTCAAACTCTCTTTTTAAACGATTTGATCATGTCTAAACGGCTATATTCCCTTTATTCGGCAACCGCAAAGCTTATTGTGCTGGCGCTGGTAAGCATTGGCTTAGCCAATTGCACTAATCAGTTTGAAACGCTGAATACCGATCCAACCAAAATCAGCAGTGTTGGCAGTACTGAGTACCCATTTTTATTTGCCTACGCGCTGATGACACCCACGCTGAGCCCCGATAATTTTGAAGTAGGCGAAGGCACGGTAGCATCGGTATACTCTCAGTTCTTTGCTCAGGCAGCGCAGTCGTTCCCCACCGACCGGTATGTCGTCCGGCAGGACTGGATGCCCGCCTGCTGGAACCCCGTGTATACATCCGCAGCCCCGCAGCTCAAAACGATTATGGCAGGAACATCCCCACAATCGGCCGAAAATGCGGTGGCAACTGTCTGGTGGGTATGGATGTTCCACCGGGTAACCGATTATTTTGGCCCCATTCCTTACTTCGATGCGGCTTCGGGCAAGCGGTATATTTCGTACACTCCACAGGACTCTATTTATACTGATTTTTTCAAAAAATTAGAGGCAGCCTCTACCGTTTTGAAAGCCCGACCAACCGACAAACCATTCGGTACGTATGATCTGGTATATGGAAAAACCGCAAATCCGACAGTTGCCTGGATGAAACTGGCCAATACCCTGCGCCTGCGACTTGCCTTGCGGATTTCGAAAGTAAACCCGTCTCTGGCTAAACAACAGGCCGAAGCCGCCCTGGCAGCAGGCGTTATGACGGATATTGCCGATGACGCGTATATGCCCAAATCGACCACTACCTACAACGAATACAATGGGCTGGCGGTAACAGCAGGTTGGGACGATATTCGAATGAGCACCTCGATGGAGTCCATTTTAAAGGGCTATAACGACCCCCGACTACCTGTTTACTTCCAGCCAGCCGTTGCCACGGGCACCTACGAAGGGGTAAGGAATGGCCTGTTCACCTCCGAGAAGATCATTCCGATCAACTCCCGCCCCTATACCTCCAACATGGGTACTCGCTGGGTTAACTGGGTCAATAATGACTGGAAAACGACCTATAATGTCCCGCAGGATTTGATGCACTCCGCCGAAGCGTACTTCCTGCGGGCCGAAGGTGCACTGAACGGCTGGAGTATGGGCGGCTCGGCCGAAGAACTGTACAAAAAAGGCATTGAAACATCGATGACTCAATGGGGTATTAAAGACCCCGCAGCTATTGCCGCTTATATCAGCAACACAGCCGTACCGATTACCCCGCAGGATGGAATGAACTCGCCGGCCGTCAACGATTATCCGGTGAAATGGAGTGCATCGACCGATATGCAGCGAAAACAGATTGCGCAGCAGAAATGGCTGGCGCTCTACCCCGATGGCATGGAGGCCTGGGCCGATATACGTCGGAGCGGTCTGCCCAAACTGTACCCGGTCGTTCATTCCGAAAACACCGATCTGCCTACCGGTACCTTTATTCGGCGGATGCCATTCCTGGATTCGGAAAAGCAAACGAACGCGCCGGAAGTTGCCAAGGCCGTTAAGATGCTCAGCGGACCCGATAATGCCGCTACGCCACTTTGGTGGGACAAAAACTAGTAGACTGATATTCAGTCCTAACCTTAGCCAGCTAGCCTGTTCGCCGAGCATGACGTTTTCTGAACTTAGCTACCCACAAATTAACAATCATAAAGACAAGGTCCTTGTGCTGCCCATTGCCGCTATGGAGCAGCACGGACCTCATCTTTCTGTCTCTACCGATACCGATATTGTTACCCGGCTGGCGGTCGAGGCCGAAAAGGCCCTGCCCGACCTGGTGCTGCTCTGTCCTACTCTGCCGTATGGATCAAGCCATCATCATCTCTCATTCGGCGGTACGATGAGTCTGGACCCGGAACTATACACGCAGGTAATTAGCTGTCTGGTAGAGTCGCTGATCCTCAGCGGGCATCAGCGGATTGTGCTCCTGAACGGACATGGAGGCAACATTACGCCCGTAAAGCAGGCACTGGCCATAGTGAGCAAACGTTTCGATGCGAGTCATAAGCCAACCCTGGCGCTGGCAACGTACTGGGAGCTGGCCGGTTCCGTTTATGCGGGCGAACCGCCGATGGAAAGCCCCGCACTGAGTCATGCCTGCGAATACGAAACGAGTCTGATGCTGCATCTTTTTCCCGAAAAAGTCTGGATGGACCAGGCCGAACGGGCACAGCGACCGGAACGAAACGGCTACATAGGCTGGGAAGACGACGAGCCATATCGGGGTGTAACTGTATTCAAACAGACCGAATTTATTTCCGGCAACGGCAGCAGTGGCGAACCCCAACGGGGAACACCCGAAAAAGGAAAACATCTGTTCGACCATGCTGTATCGGCACTGGTCCAGTTCCTGGAAGCCTTCAAAACCTGGCCGTTATCTGAAAACCTGGCAACAAAATTATGAGTAAACTGGAAATCAAACATCCCGATAAGGCCGCCAATACGGGTGCTTATTCGGCGGGGGTGCTGGCAGGTGACCTGCTGTTTATCAGCGGACAGGGCCCGCTGGATCTGGCAACGGGAGCGGTCCGGCACGGAACCATTGAAGAAGAAACCCTGCTCACGCTGTCGCACATCCGCAAGATTGTGGAAGCGGCTGGCGGCAGCATCGACGACATTGTAAAGTGTACTGTCCATCTGGAAGACATGCGCGAGTTCGACCGCTACGATGCCGCCTATGGCTCGTTTTTTAGCGGCATACGCCCGGCCCGCACCACGGTTCAGTCGGTGTTGTCGGACGGGATCAAAATCGAAATTGACGCCATTGCCCGAATATCCGGCAGATAAAGCTCAACCCCGGCAACGTATGACACAGAAAATAGACATAGCAACGGTAGGATTGGGCTTGATGGGCAGTAGCATTGCTACCTGCATCCTGGCGTCTGGCCATGCAGTTACGTCGCTGATCAAAGAGATGGGCACCGCCGACGAAGCGCGGGTCCGCATTCTGGGCTACCTGCATCAACTCGACCAGGAAGGTTTGTTAATCGAAACGCCCGAACAGATCATCGAGCGGCTTACCATCACCGACGACGTTTCGTTACTTAGCGGCCATACCGTTGTGATTGAGTCGATTACGGAGAGCCTGGACGAAAAGAAAACCCTCTACCACCAACTGGAAGCAGTTCTCTCCCCTACCGCCATCATTGGCAGCAACACCTCGGCCATTCCGGTGTCAGTATTGCAGAGCGGCCTAAAGCACCCCGACCGGCTGCTTGGAATCCACTGGGCCGAACCGGCGCACATCACCCGGTTTATGGAAGTCATTTGCGGCAAAGACTCCGATTTGGCTTCGGCCAACGCGATCGTCGCCCTGGCCGAAAGCTGGGGGAAAGAGCCTTCGCTGCTCAGGAAAGACATTCGGGGATTCATTACCAACCGGATCATGTACGCCATGCTCCGAGAATCGTTCCATCTGGTCGAAAATGGCTACGCCACCATTGACGATGTGGACCGCTCACTTCGCAACGACCTGGGTTACTGGATCACCTTCGCCGGGCCATTCCGGTTCATGGACCTCACCGGCATTCCGGCTTACCTGACCGTCATGAAAGACCTTTTTCCGGAACTGAGCAACAGCCCCGAAACCCCGAAGCTGATGGAAGAGCTGGTGGCGTCGGGGGCCAAAGGTGTACAGAATGCGCAGGGTTTTTACCCCTATACGCCCGAATCGGCTAAAGAGTGGGAAGAGAAATTCATCGACTTCAGCTACGACATACGAAAGCTGGCCCAAAAATATATCCCAACCCCTGTCGAAGAAGTGAAATGACTGTCATTCAATCCATAAAGGCTACTGAAGTTATTGTTCCGGCCAGACCGGGCAGTCTGAATTCCGACGAAGTAATCGACCGGGATTCGGCCTTTGCCCAAAAATTCCTGACGGGTGAGCGGTGGACGGAGTTTGCCAACCAACCCAAGTGGGTCCTTGAACTAACGCTTGCCAATGGCCTGACCGGTATTGGCGAAACCTACCGCAGTGCTTCCGGCGAGTTGCTCCGACTGGCCATGCAGGAGCTGGCAGGGCAGAATGTGCTGAAACTAAACTGGCGACGGCTACCCATTGTGGACAAGCGCATTTACGAAGCCTTTGAATCGGCGGTGCTGGACGTGGTGGGCAAGTTGCTAAACGTACCGGTGGCTCAACTGCTGGGTGGCGCTTACCGAGACCGAATCGATTGCTTCGGCTGGACGGGCCGGCGAACGCCCGAAGAGGCCGCCCAAAAAGCTTACGACGCCATGCAGACAGGCCATAAGGCGTTCAAATTCAAGTGTTCCGACGAAGACCCCGTTCGGCTCTGGACGGAGGCAATCCGGGACAAGTGCGGTGACGGCATTAAAATTCTGCTCGATCCCAACCAGCGCTGGACTGACGTTGACACAACCCTCCGCCTGATGGACGGCGTCGACAAAACCATCATGCTGGGCCTGGAAGACCCCATCCTGCACGAGGATGTTGCCGGGTACAAATACCTGCGCGAAACGCTCGCTATGCCCGTGTATCGGCATATTTCGCTGCCTTACACGCAGGACATCCGCGCCATGATTGCCTTTGTCCGGGCCGATGCGGTAGATGGCTACAACATCAACGGG
The DNA here is from genome assembly GCF_026391055.1 of Spirosoma sp. Classification (GTDB taxonomy): domain Bacteria; phylum Bacteroidota; class Bacteroidia; order Cytophagales; family Spirosomataceae; genus Spirosoma. Next base: position 526,992 of record NZ_JAPLET010000026.1, read on the forward strand.
TCGGCCTACAACTCGGTACTGCTGGCTGAAATCGCCCATCTGGAAGGCAAATCCTGCTGGCGGGGCTCTGAGGTCGACCTGGGAATTTCGGAAACGATGGGCTTGCACATTGCCGCAGCCAGCATTAACTGTACCATCCCTTCCGATCTGTTTGGCGAGCTTGTCCGCACCGACGACCTGATTGCGGAACCCATCCAATTTGAGCATGGAGCGGCTTTGGTGCCTCAGGGCGCGGGCTTGGGTATCGAACTGGATTATGCCGCCCTGAATACCTTTAAAACAGGACAAACCTTACTCATCAGTGTATGAACAAGTCAATTCAATCGTGGGCTATCCTGTTTTTTTGCAACCTGATCTGGGCCTTTCATTTTACGAGCATCAAGCTGACCCAGGCGCAGGTGGGGCCGTATTTCACGGTTTGGGCACCTATGCTCCTGGCCACTATTTTTCTGGGGCCCTTTGTGATCCGGGACTTCCGCAAGGGTGGCAAGAAGTTGACCGACAGCCTGATCTTCGTGCAGCTGGCAGCTTTGGGCGCTTTTCCATCGCAGGTACTGATGACTTGGGGAACGCAGTATTCGCTGGCCAGCAACGCAGCCATACTGGTCATGACGCTGCCCGTGATTACGGCCGTGTTCGCCTTCCTGATTTTGAAAGAAAAGATGAATGCCGCCCGCTGGATCAGCTTTGCCATCGCCATCATCGGGGTGGCCCTCTGCTCAACCGACGACATTAAACGGGTGGATCTCAGTTCGCGCTATGCGCTGGGCAACGTCCTCATTTTTCTGGCCATTCTGGGCAATGCCTATTACAACGTGGGCTGCAAAAAAGTATCGGGTCAGTACACCGAAATGGAGATGGTTTTTTACACCTATCTGGTCATGTCCATTCTGCTGACTCCGCTGGTGCTGTACTATGAGCCTGAGATGTTTGCCCGGGTGCCATTCTTTACCACAAACACCTGGATCGGCATGATCTCGCTCACACTTTTCCACAACTTCCTGTCGATGCTCCTGTTTTTCAAAGCCCTGAAAAATCTGGACGCCACACAGGTTGCCTTGTCCAACTACCTCATCACGTTTATGGGCCTGCCCATTGCCGCCATCTGGCTTGGCGAAACCCTGAACCGACAGGCCATTATCGGCGGACTGCTCGTGCTGGCCTCAACGCTTATCCTATCCATTGTCGATACCAGAGTACAACAAAAGAAAGTAGCTAATCAAAATCAAGAACCGGCAAAGTTATGACGTACACAGACAACGAACTGTTTGGCGTAGTACCCATTATTCCAACACCTTTCACCGAAAATGAGGAGATCGACGAAGACGCACTCCGTCGTTTAATTGACTTTGCCATCGATGGCGGTATCAAGGCCGTGTGCCTGCCCGCCTACGCCAGCGAATTTTACAAACTGACCGACGAAGAGAAACTACAGGTTGTCCGGGTGGCTGTAGAACGGGCTGCGGGCCGGTTGAAGATCGTGGCTCAGTCGAATCATCCATCGCTGAAAGTAGCCATTAAACTGGCGCAGGCCAACGTAAAGGCCGGTGCCGATGTCATCTCGCTGGCCGTTCCGCGGATATTCAGCCTGCCCGAAAACTCCCTGAAGGCCTACCTGTCGGAGTTTTTGCAGTCGATTCCGGACACACCCGTGCTGATTCAGGATTTTAACCCCGGCGGGTCGTCGATCAGTGTCGGGTTTATTAAAGAGCTGATGGACGAAAACCCCAACTTCAAATACCTGAAGCTGGAGGAGCCCCTGTGTGCGCCCAAATTTGAAAGTATCATTCAGGCGACCAACGACAGGATTGGGCTGTTTGAAGGCTGGGGCGGCCTATACATGCTCGAACTGGTGCCCATTGGCATCCGTGGAGTGATGCCGGGTCTGGCCGTTGCCGATATTCTGCAAAAGATTTTCACCCTGCGTTCCGGGGGAGACGATGTCAAAGCGTTTGAGCTATTCGAACGGGTAATGCCGCAGATCTTCTTCTCGCTGCAAAATATGGAGCTGTTTCATTATGCCGAGAAGGAACTGCTGATAGCGCGGGGAGTACTGAGTAACAGCATAGCCCGCAAAGCCGCCTACATCCCCGACCCATCGTCGGTCAGCTACATCCGGGAGCTGAACCAACGCATTCTGGACATCGTCGGCGACGAAAAATATGCGATCCGACCGGTAGAGAACAGTATTGTCTAGGCTTGTTCTCACCGGATTCAGACAAAAATCAAAATTATATCATGGGAGAATTTACTGGACAGGTTGTCCTTGTTGCCGGAGCTGCATCCGGAATCGGGTTGTCCATCGCACGCAAATTACTCGACGAAGGAGCCCGGGTCGGCCTGCTCGACGCCAACGAAAGTGCCTTACAAAACGCATTTGCCGCCTACGGCCCCGATGCAGTATTGATTGGTATCGACATTACCGACGAAGCCCGGGTAGCGCAGGCCGTTACCCAGGTTCATGAGCAGTTTGGCAAGATCGACGCTCTTATCAACTGTGTGGGTATTACCGGCATCACGAACGTACAGAGTCATGAGGTGAGCAGCGAAAATCTGCACAAGGTATTTGAGGTCAACTTCATGAGCAGTTTCTACACCTCGAAGGCGGTACTGCCCCTGATGCTGGCCCGTAATTATGGGCGCATCCTACACGTTGCCTCCATTGCGGGCAAAGAAGGAAACGCGGGTATGCTGGCCTACTCGGCCTCAAAAGCTGCCGTGATCTGCATGGCTAAAGTGCAGGGAAAAGAGTACGCCGAACGGGGCATTACGGTCAATGCCCTGGCACCGGCGGTCATTCAAACGCCACTGGTCGATGCCATGCCCGAGGTGCAGGTCAAGTATATGACGGATAAAATTCCGATGAAACGCTGTGGCACGCTCGACGAAGCAGCGAATCTGGCGGCCTATATTGTATCGCCCAAAAACAGTTTCACCACCGGTTTCACCTTCGACTTATCGGGGGGCCGGGCAACTTATTAGGTTGGTTCGATAGGGTGCGGGCACTTGCCCGCACCCATAGTACACATCAGGTATCTACCCATGAAAAACCTCTGGATCAGTTGTATTTTCGTTTATGGCTGGCTTGGCGTAGCCTCGGCGCAGCAGCGTGCTACCTTGCTGCCAGCCCCGCAGTCTGTTCAGTACGGACAGGGGGCGCTGCCGGTTCGGAACCTGACCCTGTATGTGGCTCCCAACGCATCGGCCGACGTAGTTTTTGCCCTGAATGAGCTAAAGGAACTACTCGCCGAGCGCTCCGGCAAACCCGTACAATCAAGTTCGTCCGTCACGGCATCCACGGTTCGGTATCTGGTCAAAACTACCGGGCAGGAGTTGCCGGGCACTCGCGAGGCTACCAACGGAAATAGGCGTGAGTACTATACGCTCACGATTACCCGGAAAGGCATCGATATCAACGCCCAAACCTCAACGGGTCTGTACTACGCCGTGCAAACGATTCGTCAATTGATACAAGGGCAGGGCCCACACACTTTTCTGCCCTTTGTTACGATCAGCGATCAACCCAAACTGGCTTACCGCGGAGTGATGATGGACTTTGCGCATGGCGGTTTGCTGACGGTGGCCGAAATTAAAAAGCAGATCGACTTTCTGGCCCGCTGGAAAACCAACCAATATTATTTTTACAATGAGGTCAGTATTCAGCTGGAAGGATTCCCGACCCTGAATTACAAGGCAAGTTATTCGCAGACCCAGATTAAACACATTATTGCCTACGCCCGCGAGCGGCATATAGACATCATTCCGTTCGTTAACTTCTACGGGCATCTGCATGAGCTGATTCGCAACGAAAAATACGCATCGCTGGGCATCGGGAAGTATGGGCACGAACTGGACCCGCGTAACCCGGCCGTGCAGACACTCCTAAAAAACTGGATCAGGCAATACACGAGCCTGTTCCAAAGCCCGTTCATTCACGTCGGCTTCGACGAAACCTGGGAAACCAAACGGCTGGCCAATGCCGCCCCAACCCGGCTGGACCCCGAAGCTATGTATATTCAGCAACTTACGTTCGTGAGCAACGAGTTCAGGCAGTACGGCAAAACGCTGCTGGCCTGGACAGACATGAACGCCTTTTACCCGAACGTTCTGGCCAAATTCCCAAAAGATATCATCCCCGTTATCTGGGAATATTCGCCCGATACGACGGCCATCAGCAAGTACCTGAATCCGGTTCTGAAAGAGCAGAAACCATTTTTTATTCAGCCCGCCGTTTCTGGCTGGGGGCATATTTACCCCGCGGCCGACTATACCTACGAAAATATAAATCTGTGCCTGAAAGCGGGCCTTCAGCACAACACCCTAGGCTTTATCACCTCGGTCTGGACCGACTCTGTCGAGCCGTTTGTCCGGACATCCTGGCTGTTTATGGCCTATGGCTGCATAGCAGCCTGGCAGGGTACAGTACCCGACAAAACCACCTTTACTGGGCATTATAGCTCGGTCGTTTACCCATCGGTAGCGCCGGATATACAGGCAGCTTTCGACCATATTGCCACCGCTGGTCAGTACCTCGAAAAATGCCTGGGAAAGAATACCCAGAGTTTGCCCCGGGGTACGCTCGTGGAAAGCTGGTCGAATCCATTTTCGGCTTATTACCTGGCAAATACAACCGAACACAAAGCCGATTTCCAGCAGGTTCGCTCCCATACCGAGGAGGCTCAGGAAAAGCTGATCCGGGCCCTTCAGCAGGCAAACCCGTCCGATACCAGTTTCATTCAGTCGATGCTGGTATCGGCCCGGCTGATCAACTATTCGGCCAGTCGTTTTTTGTGGGCCAGAGCCATCGTAGATCGTTGGCACGATGGCACGATGGCCCAACCGAACGATGATTACGTATTCTATGACCTGACCTACCCCTGCCACAGCTTACTGGTCGATGCCATGGACGAAACGGGTGAACTAAAACAAGCGTACGCACAGGCCTGGCTATCTGAGAATATGCCGTACCGGCTAAACACCATGCTGGGCCGGTTCGATACGGATTTCGCTCTTTGGCGGAAGATCCATTTAAATGTGCTGGACTTTAAGATTCAGAAAAAGACCGGCCCCCTGCAATCCTTTGAGTTGATGTTTACCCCTGATTTTTAGCCGCAATGAACAATACCTTTCAGTTTTTAAGTCCTATTGATGGGGATATGATCCACGCCCGCGATGGCGTGACAACGGCTGACGGACTGGAGATCGATGTACAGTTCTCCGCCCCTTCGTCGCACGTCTTAACAATCAACGGCATCAGCGCAACCTATGCCAAGGGCATCTTCTCCGGAAAAATCCGGCTGAATCAGGCCAAAAATTCGATCACCGTTTACGATTATACTACCGCCGAAAGCAGGCAGATTACCGTTTACCTGCTTCCCCATTTTGCAGGCCATTACCGCCTGTCGATTGACGATAACATCTGGTTTCTGCGGGATATTTATCAGCAACAGGACAATTACCCGTCGCTGTTCGACAATCCGTATTTAGGCTTTCTGAAGCAAGTGCACGACACCTACGGCACTACCATTCACCTCAATCTTTTTTACGAAACGGAAGGGTTCAACCTATCGCAATTTCCGGATCGTTTCAAGCCGGAATGGCAGGCCAATGCCGATTGGCTCCGACTGAGTTTTCATGCCCGGAGCGAATTTCCTGACCGCCCCTACCAGCAGGCAGGTTATGAGCAGGTGAAACACGACTGCGACTGTGTAAAAGAACAGATTTTACGGTTCGCGGGAGAGACCGTAATGGGACCTGTAACGACGCTGCACTGGGGCGAAGCTACGGTTGAAGGCTCGCGAGCCCTACGCGATGCGGGCTATATCGCGCAACTGGGCTACTTCAACGTCGATGATGAGCTGCCGCCCGTTTCGTATTACCTCACGGTGGAACAGCGCCGGAATATGAAAAAGCGGTTCGTCTGGCACGATAATCAGGAAGGCATCACCTTCGTCCGGGCCAGTATCGTCATCGATAAAACCGGACTTTCCGACATTGTCCCGTTTCTGGACAACTATGCGGACAAGCCGTCGGGTCTGCCGCCGTTTGTCGATTTACTCGTTCATGAGCAATATTTCTACCCCTTTTACGAAGCTTACCAGCTCGACTTCCGGGAGCGTGTTCTGACCGCCGTAAAATGGGCCGCCGACAAAGGCTATACCCCTGCTTTTCTGGGCGATTGTCTTTTCACTGACGCGCCGTAAAGACGCAGGGGATTGTGTTTACACAAACGAAAACGAACATGGAAAACACGCGACGAAATTTCTTGAAAAAAGCCGGGCTAAGTGGCCTGGGACTGGTTGCCGCCAGTCCGTTTGCCACTTACGCCACCACGCCGGAAGCACTGGTAAGCATTGGCGAACAAGCGGCCCGAACACCTCCGCAAGTCTTCAACATGAGCGGGTATGCCGCACCAAAGCTGGATGTTGTCCGCATTGGCATTGTCGGCATCGGTAACCGGGGCATGGGGGCGGTGGAGCGGATGAACAAAATTGAAGGCGTTGCCATAAAAGCCCTTTGCGACTTGCGTCCCGAGCGGGTAAATCTGGCGCAGAAACTCGTGGAAGCCAGTGGTCACCGCCCGCAAATGTATTCGGGAAGCCCCGAAGCCTGGAAGAAACTCTGCGAACGAACCGACCTCGACCTGATTTACATTCTTACGCCCTGGGCACTGCACACGCCCATTGCGGTCTTCTCCATGAATCACGGCAAGCACGTTTGCGTGGAGGTTCCGGCAGCCAAAACGCTCGAAGAATGCTGGCAGTTGGTCGAAACCTCGGAGCGGACCAGGAAACACTGTATGATGACCGAAAACTGCTGCTACGACTTCACCGAGTTGCTCACGCTGAACATGGCGCGGCACGGCTTCTTCGGCGACATAGTCCATTGCGAGGGTTCCTATATCCATAACCTGCAGGAACTGGTCTTTTCGAAAGATCACTTCTATCAGATGTGGGAATTGACCGAAATGTATAAGCGTACCGGCAACCTCTACCCCACCCACGGCCTGGGGCCAATCTGTCAGGTGCTTGACATCAACCGGGGCGATCAGATGGATTATCTGGTCTCCATGTCCAGTAATGACTTTGTGTTGGGCAATATGGCTCGTTCTCTGGCGACCAGCGACGATTTTTACAAGCCCTACGCTGGAAAGCCCTACAACGGTAATATGAATACAAGCACCATCCGTACCAAAAAAGGAAAGACCATTATGGTGCAGTTCGACGTCTCTTCTCCCCGACCCTATTCACGGATTCAACTGGTTAGCGGCACCAAAGGGGTAGCTCTGAAATACCCCGAACCAGCCCGCTACTCAACGGGGCATGAGTGGATGACGGAACAGGAAATCAAATCCATTGAGCAAAAATACATGCCGCCCATCGTGAAAAAAATGGGCGAAGTCGCGAAAAACGTGGGCGGTCATGGTGGGATGGATTTTCTGATGGATTGGCGTACCATCGACTGCCTTCGGAATGGGCTCCCGCTCGACCAGGACGTCTATGATGCCGCCCTGTGGAGTTCGGTAGGGCCGTTGAGCGCATGGTCGGTAGCGCATCGCTCCAATTCGATCGATGTCCCCGATTTTACGGGCGGATCCTGGCAGAAAAACAAACCCATCGACATTTCGATGACCCAGGGTGGAAATACACAGGCAAAAGTGTAGGCACTCTGTTGGATACCGCGCTGGAGTTACCTGCGGCACTAACCCAAAAAAAATAGCCTAACATTCAATAACTTAGCACATAAAACTATCTATATGCATACCGGCCGACGAACCTTTATGAAGCAGGCAACCCAAAGCTGTGCGGCATTGCTGCTGGCCCCTTCCTCACTCAGGGCCAGCCTGGCTGTGGCCACCGGCAAACGGGTAGGCATTATCGGACTGGATACGTCGCACAGTACCGCCTTTGTCAAAGCCCTCAACGGCCCCGACCCCAATGCCGGTTTTTTAGGATACAAAGTCGTGGCGGCCTATCCGCAAGGCAGTAAAGACATCGAAAGCAGCACCTCGCGGGTACCGGCCTACACCGAAGAAGTAAAAAAGCAGAACGTCGAAATCGTCAGCACGATCAGCGATTTACTCAAAAAAGTCGATGTGGTGTTGCTGGAAACGAACGATGGCCGGCTCCATCTCGAACAGGCGATTCAGGTCCTGAAAGCTGGCAAACGCCTGTTTATCGACAAACCCGTTGCGGCTTCATTGCCAGATGCCATTGCTATTTACGAAGCTTCCCGAAAATACAACATTCCGCTCTTTTCGGCCTCTTCCCTGCGGCATATCAAAGGGATTGAACAGGTCGACAAGCGCAAGGTTGTAGGGGCCGATACGTTCAGCCCTGCTGTTCTCGAAAAAACCCACCCCGATTTTTTCTGGTACGGCATTCACGGCGTTGAAACGCTGTATACCGTCATGGGAACGGGTTGCAAACAGGTGGTTCGGGTACATACCGACGGCACCGATATCATTGTGGGTACCTGGGCCGATGGCCGCATCGGTACGGTTCGTGGTACCCGTACGGGCAGGCACGATTACGGCGGTACGGTCTTTACCCAGACGGGCAACCTTGTCTTGGGGCCATACGGTGGGTATGAACCCCTTTTACAGGATATTATAACTTATTACGAGACGGGCGAAGTACCCGTTACGCCTGAGGAGACTATCGAGATTTTCGCCTTTATGGAAGCTGCGGATGAAAGCAAACGTCGCGGGGGGGCGCCCGTTACCCTCGAAAGTGTCATGGCTAAAGCAACGAAATAACCTTAACCACCCAACAGCATGTCGCATCCCAATGTATCAAGAAGGGAGTTTTTAAAGCGAAACTCGTTAACGGGTCTGAGCGCCATCCTGACGCCTTCGTTACTCACCAATACGCCCGCACTCACCTCTGGAACAACAAAAGCCCCTGTACAGTCGGGTTCGTTTTCGCTGGCAGAGCCCCCGGCCCTGCTGGGTGGCAAACCCATCCGAACCGCCGAATGGCCGGTATGGCCCATCTGGAAACCCGAGCAGGACGAAAAACAGTTGCTTGACGTGATTCGCGGTGGCATCTGGTCGAGGGCTAGCGTGGTGAGTGAGTTTGAAGCCAAATGGGCAGCTACCCTCGGGGTTAAACGGTCGCTGGCAGTCGTAAATGGTACCAACGCCATCATGGCAGCACTGGCCCAGTTGGATATTCGCGGGGGCGACGAAGTGCTGGTACCGCCTTACACGTTTATTGGAACGGTAGCCCCCGTACTGGCAACGGGAGCCATGCCCGTATTCGTGGATGTTGACCCCGAAACGTTCCAGATCGACCCGGCCCGGATTGAAGCGAAGATCACCCCCCGGACGAAGGCAATTATTCCGGTGCATATCCTGGGGCTACCAGCCAATATGCCGCAGATTCTGGCCATTGCCAAAAAACATAATCTGGTCGTTATTGAGGATGCCTGTCAGGCGCATCTGGCCGAAATCAGTCATCAGAAAGTGGGGACCTTCGGACATGCGGGCTGCTTTAGCTTTCAGAACTCCAAGAACCTGGCCATTGGCGAAGGGGGAGCCATTGTTAGTAATGATGATGCCTTTATGGACCGCTGTTTCTCGTACCATAATTACGGGAATCCGTACGGTATGGTATCGGGCGTTATCGGTGCGGGTACGCTAATCCAGGGCACGAAACTCCGCCTAACCGAATACCAGGCGGCTATCGGCCTGGCGCAGCTGAAACGGCTCGATGCCGAAACGACTACGCGAAACACCAACGCGACCTACCTGAAAGCCAAAATCAGCAGCATACCGGGTATTGTTCCCTATAAACTTTACGACAGTGTAACACGGGCGGCCTTCCATCTTTTTCCGTTTCGGTACAAAAAAGAATCCTTCAAAGGCCTTTCGCGTGATGTGTTTCTGAAGGCCCTTACGGCGGAGGGGATTCCCTGTTCGAAAGGGTACGCCACGCTGAACAACATGCCTTACCTTAACGACGCTTTCCAGTCGAAAAATTTCCAGAAGATGTATCCCAAAGGCATGCTGAACTTCAACAGCTACGTAGAGCGGAACCAATGCCCGCAAAACGACCGGCTGTGCAATGAGGAAGCCGTCTGGTTTACGCAGAATATGCTGCTGGGTAGTCAGTCCGACATGGATGACATTGCCCGTGCCATCGAGAAAATTTACACCTACGCGGATAAACTCCTGAGTCAGAAATGAGCAACAGACCAGGAGTTATCTGGCTCTTGTGGCTGGTTGTATTTATCGATATCCCGGCTTCGGCTCAGGGCTGGAAAGCGGGAACGGCCCGCGTGATAATCACGCCCAAAGAACCCCTCTGGCAGGCGGGTTACGCATCCCGTACGCACGCTGCCGATGGTAAACTACACGACCTATGGGCCAAAGCGCTGGCGCTGGAAGACAGTACGGGCAAGCGGGCTGTGCTGGTCACGACCGATATGCTGGGGTTCCCCAAAGCGATGTCCGACCGGATTCGAGCCCGACTGAACAGCCAGTTTGGTCTGTCGAAGGCGCAGGTCATTCTCAATAGTTCACACACCCATTCGGGGCCAGTGCTGGATAATGCTCTGCAGGATATTTATCCGCTCGATACGAAGGAGCAAGAGAAAATTGATCGATACTCCCGATGGCTGGAAACACAGATTGTGACTCTGGCGAGTCAGGCGTTGCAGAAACTGGCACCAGCCACCCTATTCTCTCAAAATGGGGTTACTCGATTTCAGGTGAATCGCCGGGCTAATAAAGAGAATGCTCTGCCGGAACAAACGGAGCTGAAAGGGCCGAACGACTATGCCGTTCCTGTGATCCGGATTATTGATGCCAGGGGGAAGCTTAAAGCCATCGTGTTTGGGTATGCCTGCCACCCCACCGTGCTGGATTTATACCAATGGTCGGGAGATTACGCAGGCTTTGCTCAATTGGAGCTGGAAAAAGCGCACCCTGGTGCCACCGCGCTGTTTTTTCAGGGCGCAGCCGGAGATCAGAACCCACTGCCCCGACGAACCATTCCGCTGGCTCGTCAGTATGGGCGGGAATTGGCCGCTGCCGTTGATCGTGTACTCGACGAACCCATGCGAAACCTGTCACCGCAGCTCCGCACGGCTTATTCGGAAATTGAACTCCCCCTTTCGGCTCCGCCTTCCGAAGCAGAACTGATAAAAACAAGTCAGGATGGCGAAGGCTATATGAAACGCTGGGCAACGCGTCTGCTGGCCGAAACGAAGCAGGGCAAACCCTTTATAACCAGCTATCTGTACCCGTTGCAGATCTGGCAGCTAGGCAGCCAGCCTATCCTGAGCTTTGGGGGCGAACTCGTAGTTCAGTACGCTCTCGACTGTAAAAAACGATTCGGGCAGGGCATTTTCGTGATGGGCTACGCCAACGATGTGATGGGTTATATTCCCTCAGTCACCATTTTACGGGAAGGTGGTTACGAAGGCGCTTCATCGCAGATGGTGTACGGCCTGCCGAGCATCTGGGCAGCGGAAGTTCCGACCCTGATTGACCGGGAGATTAACCGGCTTGCCGAACAGATAGGCCTGACTACGTTGAAGTAATCTATATGTGAATCACAATACCGAATCCAGTCAACCCGGAGATCAATTACTAGGCGGCCAATTAACAGACCTTTGACAGAAACATGATGAATCCAGTTACCGAAACCGATGTGGCCCCTTCATTGATCGCAACCCCGTATTATTCAGGCTTTGCGCTGGCACACGATACGTACAATGCCATTACCGCTGCCAGCGACGGTAAAATCTACTACGTCCTCTCCTCCGAGTCATACGAGCAGGGCGGGCAGATGTACGTATACGACCCCGCTACCGACAGTACGAACTGGCTGGCCGATTTAACCGACATCTGTGGTGAAGCAAAAGCCAATGCCATTCCGCAGGGCAAAAGCCACGTCCGGTTTTACGAAAGCAACGGCAAGTTGTATTTCGCTACGCACATTGGCGTCTACGAACTGATCGACGGTATGGAGCAACTTCCGCAAAACGTACCCAATGGCAGAAAACGCTACCCCGGCGGACATTTCATTTCCTACGATTTGGCCTCGGGCGAGTTTCAGAATCTGGCCATCGCCCCCGAAGGGGAAGGCATTCTGACTATGACCATCGACCACGTTCGCGGGCATCTGTACGGCATCACCTGGCCGCTGGGCTACTTTATCGACTACAACATTCGGGCAAACAGTCTCAAGACCGTCGGGCTCGTTTCGGCCAGAGGAGAAGCGGGTGTTCCTGGAGCCGACTACCGGGTTCTATGTCGTTCGATGGTAGTTGACCCACTCGATGGAGCGGTCTATTTTTCAACCTCGGAAGGCGATATTGACACGTATCACCCCGACAAGGCAGGGATACAGAAACTTGACAACGTCGATTTACGGCTCGATTACTTCGGAAAGTATGACCCTACGCGTCCTGGAAGCATGGGGTACAACTGGCGCAAAATATTCTGGTATGCCCCCGAAGAAGTGGCCTACGGCATCCACGGCAACTCAGGTTACCTGTTCAAATTCGACCCGCGTCAGCAACGGATCGAACTCGTTGAGCGACTTACCTCTGAGCCATCCCGTAAAAGCGGCATGTTCGACCAGTTCAGCTACGGCTATCTGGGTTTTCAGCTAGGGCCCGATCAAAAAACTATTTACTACCTCACGGGCGGCCCCATTTACATCAACGGCAAACGAGTAAAGGGCGAAGACCAGATTGCCAGAGGGGGAGCCAAAGGGCTCGAAAATCTGCACCTGATCACGTTCCACATTCAAAGCAGAACCTACCGCGACCACGGCCCTATTGTTTACGCCGATGGCACCCGGCCAACCTACGTAAATTCGCTGGCAATCGGTGCCGATGGGTCGGTGTATACCCTCGCCCGATTCGATCATAACGGTCATGAAATTCAGGATTTAGTCAAGATTCCGGCGGTGGTTTAACGTAGAAAAAGTTAATATGGCTTCAGTCCTCAACCACTTCCGTAACGTATACCACGGACTATTGTAGTTGCCGGGCTCCTTCGGAAATCAATTGCCTTCTAAAGCCTTATTCTGGAAAACGCAGCGGAAGTCGGTGCATCCCGAACCGAAACACATCCGCTACTCATACCGTTATAACAGGCGGATAAATCGTTCCGCACCGATCTCAAGCGACTCGTGGACAAAGGAGCCCCTCTACCCTCCATACCTGACCTGCCAACCATTAATATACTCTGGTTCAAGCGAGACCTGCGTCTGCGCGACCACGCCCCCCTTCAGGCAGCTATTGCAATGGGAAAGCGTGCCCCCAAACGACCCTTGCTCCTGCTGTACTGCTTCGAGCCATCGCTCATTGCCGATCCTAATTACGACCTCCGCCACTGGCGATTCGTCTACGAATGCCTGGCAGACCTCCGGCAGCAGCTGGCGACTGTACTTCCGCCAATTCCGTCGGACACAAGCCGTCTGGTGCACGAGTGGCTACCGTTTGAATTCGACGATCAGGCGGATGATCATCAACCGGAAACGGGCCTTCCCACAGTTTGGGCATTTCATCGGGAGGTGACCGATGTGCTGACCGCGCTGCAGACACAATTCACCATTGGTTCGATTTTCTCCTATCAGGAAACGGGTCTGGCCGTTACTTACGACCGCGATAAAGCGGTTGCCCAATTTTGCCGGCAACAGGGGATTGGCTGGCAAGAATTTCAAAACAATGGTGTGTTCCGACGCCTGAAAAATCGGGATACCTGGGCAGCGCAGTGGCAGCAGACCATGCAGCAACCCCAACAGCATCCGGACCTGACGGCCTGGTACCCCGCCGATGTACCCTCGGCATGGTTCGAAGCCGAACGCGGCCCCGATTTACCGGCAGCGTGGCAACGACCAAATCCGTCGTTTCAGCCCGGCGGGGAACACAATGGGCATCGTTATCTGGCCAGCTTTCTTCAGGAGCGAATCGCCCTGTATGCGGCTTCCATCTCAAAGCCCTTCGAAAGCCGCCGGGGGTGTAGCCGTCTGTCGCCTTACCTGGCCTGGGGTTGTTTGAGTATCCGGCAGGTGTACCAGGCTCAGCAACAGGCCGCTAAGAAGCCCCAACTGGCGGGATTGAGACGGCAATTGGCGGCATTTGCCTCCCGGCTGCGCTGGCATTGTCATTTTATCCAAAAGTTTGAGCGTGAAGAGCGGATGGAATTCGAGAACGTGAACCGGGCTTTCGATGCCGTTCAAAAAAATATCAACCCCGACCATTATGCAGCCTGGCGGGATGGGCGCACGGGGTATCCGCTCGTCGACGCCTGTATGCGCTGTCTGGCCGCTACGGGCTACATTAACTTTCGTATGCGAGCTATGTTAACCTCCTTTCTGACCCACCATCTGTTTCAGCATTGGCAGGAAGGAGGCTGGCACCTGGCTCGGCTCTATACCGATTTCGAGCCGGGTATTCATTACGCCCAGCTTCAGATGCAATCGGGCATGACGGGTACCAATACAATCCGGATTTATAACCCCGTCAAACAATCGCAGGAACATGACCCGCAGGGCGTATTCATCAAACAGTGGGTGCCCGAACTGGCCAACTGCCCCCTGGTTTATATTCACCAGCCGTGGACGATGCCTCCGCTGGAACAGGCGATGGAGCACTTTCAGATCGGCATCGACTACCCCGCCCCAATTATTGATGCAGCCGCTATGGCACGCCGGGCCCGCATACAACTTCACGAGCCCCGCCAGACTGAAGTGGGGCTTGCCGAGCAAACCCGCATTTTAACAACGCATAGCTTGCCAGCTACGGATCGACCCAACCGAAAAGAACGAAAATCGGTACAAAAGCCGGCGGTTAAATAGGCCGCTAATCCTTAGCTTTGCTTGGGTGATTAACTATCTTTCGATCAATAAACATGCAAAAACAGATTCTCCTGGATATGCTGGCCCAAAACCGAACGACCTGTTCGTTTGCCTTTGACCAGATTACAGCTCAGAATGCCGATTTCAGACTCAATCAGGAAACGGCGTCGATTGGCTTTATTTACCGGCATACCGGTGAGATGATGAATATGTTTGGCTTATTCTTCGGTCTTCCTGTGGCAGTGCAAAATACCACCATGGGCCTGACCGACACCGGTCAGGGGCAGGATGTCCTGGCTAGTCAGCATCTGTTGGAAGAAGGGTACCAAATGCTTCAAACCTACATAGAAACGACTGCTGACGAAGCGTGGCAGGACCCGATCGAGACTCCCTTTTTCGGTACGGTCTCCCGGGCAAGGCTGTTAGGGCATATTCTGTTTCACACGGCACATCACGCAGGACAGATTTCCCTTACCCTGAGCAAAGGGCAGAAATTCACGTAACACACCGAGACTTAAGAGCCGGATTGACCGATAGCTGTGTTCCCTTGTGGTGCCTTTACAGGGTTACGCTCGATAACAGAAACATGGCGCATTGTGAGGTAGTGTTGAGTAACTAACCGACGAAACTGATTGGCTAACTCGGCGGGGCGGTTCGTAAGCGTCAAATCAGATCTGCCAAATTCGCCTTTATTATAAATATGGTTCAAATTGGCCAATAGCGCCTGCAGGACAAACCCGCCGGGCTGTGAAGCAGCCTGATCTACGGGCCAGTAATGATGTTCAATTACATCGATCAACGCATTGATCCGCTGCCATTCTTCGCGTGTCAAGGTCATGACAATTGGCGCGGGGGGCTGAAAAAAACCGAGTGTCATTACCTGCGCCGGGTTCCGTAAACAATTTGTTAGAAACGCATCGGTAAAAAACAGGCTACGCATGGCAAAATCAGCACTACACGACAGAATACGATGAATCTGGCCGGGCGAAATGATCATTATTTGCCCGGGTTGTACTTCAAAAGTATCCAGATTAAGACTTCCTGACAGGCTTCCCGAAACCGGAACACCAAGGGCATAGCTGTGGACGCGGTAGGGATAGGGAAGTAGACGGTCCTGCCCGGTAAAGTAACCCAGATGGAAGGTATTATCCTCTATGAATTGTCCTGTTATCAAATGAAGTAACTGAGCGATCGAATAAGTGCAAAGTGATGCCATAGTGTTTCGGGCGCATCGGATGACTGTAGGTAGGCTGAGTTCAAAGAATCCGTAATTCAGACGAATTATGCCGTAGTTCGGACCTGTTTTATCCTGATTAATCAGCCAATTTTGCCTGTCCTTCGAACGAAGGTATTGACAAAAAAAATGGCAACAATATGCGCCGTTACAGAACCTTACTCTTTGTTGTAGCCCTAGTGGTGATTAATGCCCTGGGCCTGAGCCTTACTCTGGTCAACAGGGGAAGTTACAGGAACTCGCTTTATTATCGCTTTACCCGGCAACGATTTGCCTGGATACTCAGTGACCCCCGCCCTGCCTATCCGATTCAGGCTGGCTGGGCAAGCGTAGCCGTTAGTCTGGCAGGCACATCTACGGCCGGGACAACACCTGACTCTATTCGAACCCAGGCACTGGCCCTTACTAATGGCACAACGCGAGCAGTTATCCTGTCCGTCGATTTACCAATGATGCCTCCTCCCGTTGCTCAGGCACTGGAACAAAAGCTGCCTAAGCTCGGCTTCGCCTGGAAAAATGTGTATCTGGGGGCTACGTATTCCCAACCGGGGCTGGGTAGCTGGACCAACGATTATATGGCGCAACGACAATTCGGTCCCTACAACCAGCAACGGGTCAATCAATTGACTGCGGCTATTCTCAAAGCGGTAAGTTTGGCTCAAAGCCAGATGGCAACTGTCCAGCTTGGCTACACGCAGGCCGATCAGAACGGCCAGGAACAGCGCATCATCGACCGCCGTCAGGTACTCCATCTCCTTCAATTTCGCAAGCCAACCGGCGAATCGGCTCTGGTTTACACGGCGCCCGTCCGTTCGATGCCGGGGGGCGAAACTGCCAACGCCCCTGATCAGACTGTCGGTCTTCAGGCGCTGACGAACCAGCTTGAAAAACAAACGCACTCGTTTACCCTGGCTTTGGCCGGATCGATTGACGATACCGGGCTCTCCAGTCAACTAACCAGCGGAAACGTACAGGCATTAGCGGTTCGTCTGGCCACTTTACTCACCCGGCAGCCACTGCATACCGACAGTACGCTGATCGCCCAAACAGCCCCGCTCATCCAGAATGACCCCCAAATCCGGATCAGCCAAAACTGGCGGCTAAAACCCTGGCTAGCCAAAGCCCTTTACGGAGACTACCCAGCCGAGTTAAAAGCCTTACGCATCGGCCAAACTGTTTTTGTGGGCTGTCCGGGTGGCGTTTCGACAGAATTAGCCGGGAATTTGCTGACCTTGCCGATAGCGGATCAGCGGCCCCTGGTTATCACCAGCTACAACGGAGGCAATCTGGGTAGAATCGTCCCCGACTCCTATTATTATGCTGAAAACAGCCCTTACATGATTAGTCAGACTAACCGATTTGGCCCGCATACCGCCCAATTTTTCGAAGATATGACCCAAAGCCTGGTCAGCAGCTTAAAATAGATTCGCAGCCGAAGAGCAACGAAACCAGACTGGTATAACGTCAGCTTATGGACTGAGCAGTATCAGCGTTATTCCATCGTGAAAAGGGCAAATTAGGCCCGATTTAACGCCCTCGCCAGTCGACTATCTGTTCTTTTCTGATACACCGGCCGGGCGGCTATCTGGTAACTCGGCTTATATATGTTTCGAATTGCATTGACCGGCCTTCTGTTCCTGCACGGGCTTATTCATGTATTGGGCTTCATCAGCCTGGGGCGGCTGGCCAGGGTAGCTCCGCTTCAAAGACACACACTGATCCTGGTATCGAAAAACACGTCTAAACTATTGGGACTGGGTTGGCTGCTGGCCTGCTTTGGTTTTATCATCGCACTGATCGGCTACTGGGCGCAGCGCGACGGATGGATAACGCTTACCCTGATTAGTGTCGTACTCTCGCAGTTCCTGATTATTGTTTACTGGCCAGAAGCCAAAGCAGGAACGCTGGTCAATGGGCTTATTACGCTGGCACTGCTACTGACTTATGCCCAGCTTCAGTTCGGCCAGCGCGCAGACGGCGAAGCCCGTCAATTGCTCCGGCAGGCTAGGCCGAGTCGTACCAGTATAACAGCCGACAGACTGAAGGACCTGCCCTTACCCGTTCGGCAGTGGCTGATAGCATCGGGGGTAGTGGGTAAAGAGCCAATAACCACCGTCCGGCTCCAGCAGCAGGGCTTAATGCGCACCAGTCCCGACGGCGACTGGATGCCCACGCAAGCCCGGCAGTATTTCAGCATCGACCCACCGGGTTTTGTTTGGAAAGCCAATGTGCAGATGCGGTCGTTTCTGCCGTTGGCAGGCCGCGACAAATACATTGAGGGCAAGGGCAATATGCTCATTAAAGCCTTGTCGCTTGTGCCTGTGGTGGATGCTGCCGATGCCAAAACTGATCAGGGCAGCCTGCTTCGGTTTTTAGGAGAGATGTGCTGGTTTCCCTCAGCCGCCCTGAGTTCTTACCTGTCGTGGCGGGCGATCGATGCTACGCAGGCAGAAGCTACGATGCAGTATGCAGGTGTAACGGCCAAAGCCGTATTTGCCTTCGATGCCCAACACCGGCTTACCTGTGTAACGGCCCGGCGCTACATGGGCGGAGGGCAGGAAGGCAAACTGGAAACCTGGTATATTCCCTGCAAGGCCTGGAAGACGTTCCACGGGATAACTATCCCGGTGGCCGGGGACGTGATCTGGAAATTACCCACGGGTGACTTCACGTATTACCAGTGGAAAATCCTGGCTATCGACTATAATAAGCCCGCCTTATATTGACCCAGCCAGCACCTGTATGCTTTCCTACGGTGCCCTGGCAAATAAACCTTCGTGAAGTAAATCGGCACAGCCCCGCACATAACAAAGCGCGGAGGGGATGCCCTACATCAGCCAGCCAATACACTGAAATTAATCGGCAGGGTCATCGTAAACGTGCTTCCTTTATGCTCCTGACTCTGAACGCCCAGATGGCCGCTCAGGTGTTCAACAAACTGACGGGCAATGGCCAGACCTAAGCCCGTACCACGAATAGCTCCGGCATTACTGGCCCGGAAGAAAGCCTGAAACAGATTACTCTGCTCAGAAAGAGGAATGCCAATCCCCTGGTCAATCACGTGCACGACCACCTTAGACGGCTTAAACTCGATCCGCAGGGTGGGCGGATCAGTAGTTGAAAATTTAAACGCATTTGCCAGCAAATTAATCAGCACATGCTCTACCAGCCGGGGGTCCGAATAAAGCTGACAGGCAGTACCCTCAACCAGAAAGTGGGCTCTGCGTTGATCCTGCCGACGGCTGAAATGAGTGCTGAGCAACTCTTCACAAAGGGCAGCCAGATCAAACCAGCGGGCGTTAACGCGGATGTTGCCGGATTCCAGTGCACTCGCTGATAGAAAGTCACTCAACAGGTCGGTAACTTTCTCGATTTCCTGTTCAATTACGCGCAGGTGTTTACTGATTGGTAAGGGAGCCGTGGCTGAAGCCAGGTGATAATTGATAAGTTCGAGGCTGGATTGCATCGTGGCCAGGGGCGTGCGAAACTCATGGGATACCGTCGCCACAAACTGCGACTTGAGCTGACTCAGTTCCTGCGTTCGTAGCAGGGCCTGCTGAAGCACCAACTCTTTTTCTTTCTGGCTGCTGATATCCGTAACCACACCCAAGTGCCTAATAATGTGACCAGCGGCATCCCGAACAATAAAGCTACGAACCGAAACCCAGCACCTCGACCCATCGGGTCGTTCCAGCTGATAATCCATCTGCCTTTCTTTACCCGCCCGATAGTCCTGAATAAAGGCCTGCATCGCCGGTTTGTCCTCCGCGACGATCCCGTCAATGAATGACATCGGGTCTTCGTAAATACTTTCACAACTTCGCTGCCAGACCCGCTCATAGGCCGGGTTAATGTAAAGCAACTCAAACGGCTGGGCCGAGTGAATCCAGAAAACCTCATCAACATGGTCGGCAATTTGGCGAAACCGTTGCTCACTATCCCGCAGTGCGGCATCTGCCAGCATACGCGGGGTTATATCCCAGGCTACCCCGATAAGACGACGCGGGCGGCCATCAGGATACCGAAAGATTCGGCCGCTTGTTTCTATCCAGCGGATTGTCCCGTCCGGCCAGTGAATTCGGTAAATTGCCTTCAGCCGGTCATCAGTACCGGCCAGTTCAAACTGTCTCTTTGTCAGGAAATCGGCCCGATCGTCGGGATGAATCGTTTGCAGGTAGTCGGCATAGGACCTTTTATGTTTCGAGGTGGGCAGCTCGTGAATTTCACACAACCGGTCATCCCAGATAATTTCATTTTTTTCCAGGTTGTTCTCCCAGATGCCCTGCCCTGCCGCCTGAGTGGCCAGTTGAAGCCGCTCATGGAGGGCGCGAAGCTGCTCCTGCGCCTGTTCCCGCTCCGTAATATCGCGAGCCGATCCATACACCACCTCATCAATACCAATGGCGTTCCACTCAAAAATCCGGTAAGTACCATCTTTTCTACGCAGGCGATTGACCTGATTGCGCACCGGATGATGCAGGATATTTCGCAGTAGATTCTCATAAACCCACGATTGCTCATCGGGGTGAATCAGGTTTAAAAAAGGTATTTGCTTCAGTTCATCGGGGGAGTAGCCCAAGGTTTGGTAAAAGGCGTGATTGACTTCAAAAAACTTCCCCTGACTGTTGCTGATGCTGTGCATATCCAGCGCTCCGTCAAAGAAGGTCTTCAGTTCCCGATTCTTCTGTTGTAAGTAGTCTTCTACCGTTTTCAGAACGATAACATCCGTAGCATCGCCATTATCCGGAATGGGTGGGATTTCTTCGAGCAGCTCGACCAGATACCGTCCCGGCAAGGGAGTAACGGTCACCTTGCCTAGTTTCCCACTGGCCAGCTGATAATGCAGGCAACCAACCAGGTCCGCTTCCAGGGTCTGCCACAGTGGTTCCAGCAGCAGCGAGGAAGGCATACCCAGCCAGGACGAAAAGCAGACTTCGGTGACCGAAAGGGACGCTAAGGAAGCTGTCTCCAGCCATAAATCCACGAGTTTCCCTTGAGCATCCCGGAGGGGTAAAAAAAGAAAAACGGGACGTTTACCGGGCGACTCCTGGGTAAAGCCCGTTAGTTGAACTGCCTGTAGATGATTATACATAAAAAAGGGAGCTTGGTGGGTCAGCCCGCGATGATCAGTGAGTAGCAACTGTAATCCACCTCCTGAACCGAGTGCATGAATAGTGAACCTGGCTTATCAGGCAATGCATGTTTTGAACAGTAGGGCGTAGCAGGGTTGTCTCAATGAGATGAGCAGCCTCCGCGTGTGCGTAAATATGGTGTTTTTTCTCGATAACATATATTTGATGTATCCATTTTTATCATATAGATAATATATTAGATCATCGTTTCAACCTACCTACACGCTGCGGGCTGAGTGACGCTGGTGGCGGCCTCGTTGCCGTCGGATGTTTGCAGAAATGGTCTTAAGAGCGAGCCAGCTTATATAAAGGCTCGCACATTACGTCGATGCTTATCAATACGACAAACATGCCATACCCACAGTATCTAACAGACTAAAATTTTGACAACCAGTATGATTATTCACACTAAGTAAATATGACTCTTGTATTATTCAACGTAAGATAACATACGCATCACATCCAGGAAATGTTGAACAGAGACCTTTGAGGGCACAAAAAACCCCGAATAATGGTCAACTTCTCAAAGATAATTTTTGCACTTTTCCTATTTTCAATTCAAATTTCAAAAGCCCAGACAAATTTGGCCGGCGTTTACGGAAAGGTAACCGATCAGGATGGCAAGCCTCTGGAAATGGCTACCGTTC
Organism: Spirosoma sp.; assembly: GCF_026391055.1. Classification (GTDB taxonomy): domain Bacteria; phylum Bacteroidota; class Bacteroidia; order Cytophagales; family Spirosomataceae; genus Spirosoma. The sequence goes on from NZ_JAPLET010000026.1 coordinate 548,824, forward strand.
AGGTTAAAAACGAATCTACCGGTTTCAAGGCCAATACGGTGTCTAACGAAAAAGGCGAGTTTCGCTTCAAGGAATTACCACTGGGAGCGCCGTACTCCATCGCGGTTCAGTTTGTTGGCATGGCAACGCAGTCGCAGACCGGCTTTTCACTTAGCCAGGGCGACCTGCTACAGGTATCCTTCAAACTGGTCGAAAACTCGCAGCAACTGGAAACGGTCGTGGTTTCCTCAACGTCCTTAACCAATAAGATCGAAAATATTGGCACGGCCACGGCCATTACGGCCAAAGACATCAATCGGCTGCCGGTAAACGGACGTAACTTCTCGACTCTGGCCGATCTTTCGCCCCTGAGTACCGGCAACAGCCTGGGTGGACAGCTGGGCTCGGCCACCAACTTCACCATTGATGGTATGGCGGCCCGGAGCACCATTGCCGGTGGGCAACCTACCGGTGCATATTCGATTACGATGGAGGCCGTTCGGGAGTTTCAGGTAGTGACTAACCAATATGACGTTACCTACGGAAACGCCGGTGGCGGTACTATCAGTACTGTAACAAAGTCGGGCACCAACAAGCTGAGCGGCAGCGCTTTCTCCTTCCTCAGAACCAGCTGGCTTTCGAGCCCATATGGACTGAATGAGCAGAAAAGAGACCTGCCTTTTAAAACAGCTCAATACGGCTTTTCGCTGGGCGGGCCCATTATTAAAGACAAGATGCACTTTTTTGTTGCCTGGGACCGTCAGGCGAGTACGCAACCACTGCTGATTGCTCCCATTCAATCGACGGCCGATGCGCTGCGCTATAACGTTACCCAGGCCACCGAAGATAAGTTTCTAAGTATCGCCCGCAGCAAATATGGCGTGGGAAATGCCCCGCAGTTTGGCCAGTTCACCCGTTTCAAAAATACACAGGCTCTGTTTGCGCGTATTGACTGGCAGCTCAATGCCAGAAACCTGCTCACGATCCGGGATAACTACATTTATGACCTGGATAACCAGTCGGATGGCGACAATACGGCCATTAACATGTATGAGGTGTACAGCACCCGCAAAAGCTCCAACAACAGCCTGATGGCTTCTCTGCGTACCACGATCAGCCCGAAAGTGACCAACGAATTGAAGCTTCAGCACTTTTGGGAGTACAATAAAATGTATGCCAATCCGCAATTGCCGGAGGCCAATATCCCAAGGGCCACCGTGGCCAATGTGGCGTCTGTAAACCCAACCGACCCTACCAAGACGTTGTTTACGAGTATTCAATTGGGCGGACAGCGCTACGGCGGTGATTACTTCAATAATAACCTGATTCAGTTGGTCGACAATTTGTACGTGAATACCAACAAATTCAACTTCACGTTTGGGGCGGGCCTGACGTTCAGCCACCAGAACTCCATTTACGGCAGCGAAACCAACGGCCGTTTCTGGTACACCGGACTAGATGCGTTTGATAATCTGGCTCCTTACCGCTTCACACGCGATGTGTATCTGAGCAACACGCCCAATGTCAAATTCAACGTGCTTATCCCCACCATCTACGCGCAGGCTCAAACGACCGTTGCGCCGGGTCTGAACGTGACGGGGGGTATCCGGGTCGATTATACTGATTATCTGACCAAACCGAATTTCAGCCAGACCGTCTTCAACACGCTGGGGCTACGAACCGACAACCGGCTGGCTACCCTTCAGGTACAGCCTCGCGTACAGGCTACCTGGGATGTTCATCAGGATGGTAGAGATATCATTCGTGTAGGGGGCGGCATTCTGGGCTCTGCTCTGAACCCTTATTCGATGATCAATAACATGCTGTTTGACGGCAGCCACATTGCCAGCATTGATGTGACCGGCAACCTGGTGCCAACGCCCAACTTCCCCGCCTATCGAGCCAATCCGGCCGCAGCACCGGGTATGGACTTGGTCAATAACCCCAATGTGCCCAAACTGTATACCATCAACATGAACGGTAAGGACGCCAAAGTGCCTACCGTTTATAAAATCAATGGGTCGTACAGCCACTTCTTTAGCTCTAATTTTCGGATGAGTATTGCGGGATATATGTCGTTTGCCCGTAATAACTACACGTACATCGACAAGAATATGGTCGATCAGCCCTACTTCACGTTGTCGCAGGAAGCCAACCGCCCCGTTTATGTACCTGCTTCGTCTATTCTAACGTCTAACGGCTCCCAGAACTGGACACTGGGCCGCAAAACGACTGAAGTAGGCCGCGTGCTGCAACTGGAAAGTCTGGGCAAAGTGAATCAGGCTGCCGTTGTTGTCGATGCCAACTACCGATATTTCAGGGATGGCGAAATTGCCGCTTCCTATACCTGGAACGATACCCGGGACAACACCTCCTATAACGGGAACGTAGCCAATACCGCAACCCTGGTTCAGTATACAGCCGGTGACCCCCGCACGCTGAATCAGATAAACTACTCCGACAATCAGTTCCGGACCAAGATTGTTGTTTATGGAAATACGCCTACTTTCTACGGATTCAACCTGGGTTTCCGCTTTTCGGGCCTGAGCGGCACGCGCTATTCGATGATTGTCAATGGCAACATCAACGGCGATTTTGTAGAAACAAACGATCTGGCCTTTGTGTATAACCCAAACAGCGCCGAAACACCACAGTACTTAAAAGATGGTATCAATGCTATTCTGAATAACCCGAACGTGGAAAAAAGTGCGAAGGACTACATCCGCAACAGCTTCGGGAAGATTGCCGAGCGCAATGGTGGCGTGAATCCATTTTATGGAACGGTAGATCTGCGGCTGACCTACAAAGTCAAAACGTTCGGCAAACAATACCTCGAACTGTCAGGCGACCTGTTTAACACGGCTAACCTGATCAATAAATCATGGGGAGTCAACCACGCGCTGGGAGCTACTACGTTGTTGTCGAGAACCGGTTTCGACCCGGCTACCAACAGCTATAAATATGCGGTGAATACCAACGCGGGTGTATCCGGCCTGAGTGGCAGCCCCTATCAGTTCCAGCTTGGTGCCCGATACGGGTTCTAAAAGCCGGGATGTACTCCATTGGAGTCGAATTGTTTTACCCACCCCTCCCCTTAGTTAAAGGGGAGGGGTATTCTATTGCTAAAGTCCCCGCTGGACATAGTCTGTGACTACGCCAAACATCACACCGACTGGTTTTATCAAACTGGAGAGTTGCCTTGGCTATCCTACTTTCCCAATCATATTCAGCACTTTCTTCTCGCCATCGACCTCATAACTGACTGTTAAGGAGCGGTTGACACCGTCGAGCAGAAAACTGTTATTGGCAAAGCTAAGCAGGTAGTGACCCAACGCACGGACGTAATGCTCCTGACCCCAAAAGCACTGCATCTGAGTGAACGACTTCTTTACCACATCTGCATAGATCAGCCCCTGATTGAAGCCGTTACTCAGCATCAGGATGCCACTCCTGAATGCGCTCCAGTCTACACGTACGTTCGGGTTTACGGCCAGTGAGCTGGTAAACAGGTCTTCGTTAGGCAGCTGACTCAGCTTGGCATCAACCTCATGAGCGGCCAGCATGTTCTCGCTGAACTCTTTCAGGCGGTCACTGGCGGCAAAACCCAGCGCGCTGCGTTCTTCGGGTTCAATGGGGTTGTTGTTCTCGGTCTTGTTGGCTTTTATAAGACAGGCTGCCCACAAAGGTCCGTAGACTTTGGCCCGTAGCGCCACATTCTTACGAACAGCAAAATCTTTCCGGTAGGCCATAGCCGCCCCCAACGAGGTTGCCATTAGGGTAGCGTTGTCAAGGGGTTTGTGCTGAATCAGAAACCCGATGTTCAAAAGTATGGCTACAAACGTATCCGGATTTAAGCTGAGATGTACCGAAGCACGTATGTTTTTGGTGTTCTTATTGGCCAGTAAGTCCTGTAACTGCTGTTGAACCGTATCGAACTGATCCTGCGGCAAAACCTGCCAAAGTATGGCCTGGTCAACGATATGGCCGATGGTTTCCTGGCTAACACTTTTGGGCTTTTTCCACTCCGACATCAGAAACAGACTGTATGTCAACTCATTGACGAGCGGCATCGGATTCTGCGAAAAGCGTTCCATTTCCGCGTTGAAGTCGACCCGCCAGTTGTTCTCACTGCCGAAAAGATTGCCGTTATAACCCCTGACGCCTTTAAAGGCAATCTGACGATTTCCCCGGCTATTTTCCCGAATCGTCTCATTGATCTGTTTGTTGTCTTTCCCCTCCAGCGTCCATTTGCCAATGCCCAGCGAGAAACCCCATGACTGCGTTCGGCTGATCGTCTGCTCGTTCAGGTAGTTCTTCAGGGTTACCCCAGGCAGCGGCTGCCCGGCTTCTTCGGCTTTCCTAAAGTCACTTAACAGTCCCGGTCCCGTACCATTTCCAAACCCGTTCAGTTTGAAGCGGATCAGGCTCGAATGGTACGTTTTGAGGGCATCTTTGGTCAATTCGGCCTGCAGGACAACTTCGGTCGTGCTAACCCGATTGTACTCGTACGCGAAACCGGCCTGAACTTTTGAGTTGGCCACTTCTTCGATGACCGTCCCCAGCTTTTCGTGCAGTGAACTGGCAAAATCGCCCACTGTTTTAATCAGGTCGCTATCCAATCCAAGGGCTTTGGCAACTTCCAGCACAATAGCCTTTTCCGAATCACTGAGGTTGTTCAGCGGATTTTTATCGAGTATGGGCTGTATCTTTCCTTTCAGCTTACCGAACAAGCCTTCCGTAACCAGTCCCAGTGCCTTTTTTACGGCGTCTTTGTCTTTAAAGGCCACCCCGATGGAAGCCGCAACGGAGCCACCAAGCTTGCTTGATGTAGCTTTATTCAGGAATACGTCGAAGGTATCACCGGCATTCCGACGAATTTGCAGCGAGAAATCGTCCTGTAGCTCAACGGTAAAATCGGCGGATACCGCTGCATTTATATCGAGGCTGAATAGCTGATTCGGGCCGAGGAGCTTCTGGAACAGCGACAGATTGCCGGTAAACAGATCGGACCAGCTTACGGCTATGGTCGTACTCAGTTTGCCAGGCATCCGAACGGACAGTATTTCGCCAGGATTCAGTTTTTCCGGATGACTGGCATTAGCCAGAAAAAGATACGGGTTAAAATCCTTCAGAATCGACTCCTGAAGTTTGGCGTTCGGGTCTTTATGGACTCGATAACTGGTAAAAATAAGGCTTTTTTCGCCCGTTATATCAAACCCGGCCGACCCGAGGTCGAAACCCGCAGCAGCTTTCAGGTCGCTCCTGACCGAATATTTGAGCCAGGCCTGCGCCGGATCGAACTGGATAGAATTTTCGGCGGCAGTGCCAATCAGCTTATCGTCATCCACATCGTCGGGAGAATTAAAGAGCTGGATGGAAAAACTACCCGAAGCGCCAAACGCAAAGGAAATACCGTCAAGTTCAATGGGCTTATCAACGGCAGCATTGAGCAAATCTGATTTAGTAAAGTCCTTGTCGGACAGAGATTTGCCTACCAGTAACTTCGTCACTTCATCCAGGTTCACTATGTTGATCTCATTCATGGCTTATGGATTTATACGATTGTGAAACGCTGAGCGGTTCGGGATACTACTTGTTTTGATAACATTAAACCGAAGGCATTCTGAATTCATCCGGGAATGCCTGTTGTACCATATCTTCTACCTGCAGGAGCATTTCCGGTATGTTGGCCATGTCGACCGAAATGCCTAATTCATTCAGCGCCTGACGCGATCGCTTACCGATATTCCCGTCAAGATTCCCGATTACTTTACCGAGCCGAATAAGACCCGACTGAATAGCTGCCTGTCGCGTATCACCAAAATCATCGACTTGTATACCGACAGACAGAATAGCACTGGCAGCCGCAGCTTTGTAAGGTTTGAAGTTAGTTCCATTGCCCTGTTCGTAATAGTCATAAACGAGCTGATGGCTACCCCGACAGTCGAAGTGCCAGGCTTCCGACATACTGGCTTTGGGCTGACTGATAATAGGAACTACACCATGCCCGGCCGCAATTTTCCAGAAGTCGGCGAGGGGTATTTTAAGCGCGCTCAAATCCAGGTCGAAACCCCGCCCGGCTTCATGAAAGCTGCCGCCGGGCGGGGGGCTAAACGCCTTTTTCTTCCCGGAAACAAAATCATTATGCGACTGCGACTGCATGTCGTAGCTGCGAAACAGGTCGCTTAAAATAAGTTTGCCCCCTTTTTGGGCAAGTTCAACGGCGATGTTAAAAATAGCCGTGTGGGTATCGGGTGTGCATTTTGCCATACGTATAGGCAACGGCAGGCGGTCCCCCAGCTTATTCGTGTAAACGGAAATAATGTCGATGGCTAATAAAGGAGATTTCATGGTCGTGTTATGGTGAGAAAATAAGTATCGTTAGGGCAAAATCGGCAAAAAACGAGCAGGAAAATCCGCCCAAGAAGTTACTTACGACGTAGGTATTGGTCGATGCCGACCAAAACGGTATACCAGTGTTTTTCCGATGACATACAGGGCAAAGGCTCCAAAGGCCAGAAGTACAAGTCCAGTAAAGTGCGCTGCCTGATCGATACCCTCCCTGTCTGACAGCCGCTCTTCCAGGGCGAGTAAGCCGAAGAGAAAGACTATCAGAAAGAATACAGCCAGCCCTTTGGACCAGCTATCCCCTTTCCACAAAAAAGGAGCGATCAACACCATGAGTAATCCCGTCAACTCCCATTTTACCCAGGTAAACACAGAGAGCCTCGGCAGCTCAGGCTGGAAGGTGTCCATGGTGTTTTGCTCCACCTTAGCCAGGATGCCAAGCAACTGTATGTTCTCCAATACGTCGAACAGGCCAACCGCCACAGCCAGAACTAACACAAACCGATTCGGAACAGTAGGATCAGCCTGAATGGCCTTCCAGCTGAACAGAAACGTGAATAGGGTATAAAACAGGATGAACAAAAAATCAAGCCTGGTGAGGAAACGCATCTTATCGACGAAGGCTATACGCGGCTTTTGCGGGGCATCTGTAAACAAAGCCCGAATATCAGCGGGAGTTCGGGCTAGTTCGAAGCGTATAACGGGTTGGGAATCCTTGGCTGCGTCGGCTGGTAGCACATCACGCTGGTACAACATCGTACACATAGCTACCAGGAGGACCAGCAAAGCGAACACAGCTGGTAACGAGTAGGCAGATGACGGCATGGTTTGAAAAGTTTAGTTACTTACGAATTAGACGACTGGGGATGATCCATCCCCCGCTTTATTTTGATTTTTTCGATAAGTTTTTCCACACTCTCCAGATCCTCGGCAATGCGTATTTCAGCGGCAAGAACCCCAAGGTTAAGCGCTTCCTGCTTAGCCTTGAACAGCTCCCAGTTAAAGCCAAATAGAAAAGCCGCAGCAGCCTGAGCACCCCGCTTAAACAGGTCGATTTGCTGATCAGGGGGTAAATTAAAATTCAGCCAGTTAATATCCCTCACATCAATACAGGCGAGGCAGTCTCCAAATTGCGGATGCGTTATCAGGAAATCTTTATCATAATTGGCCCGCATGGTATTAATGATCGACGAGATAATGCCCCCCAGCGACTGGGTCGATCGGGAGTCTTCAGAATCACTATCCTGAAGTCTTGCGCCAAAGGTTGGCAGCCTTGGCGTTGTTGCTCTGGTTGGGTTGAATACGTTGATCGGAAAATTAGAGAGTGACCCACCATCCACAAATACAGCTTCTTTAATTTCGTTACCCTCATAGCTCAGGTACTGTAGCCACTCTTTGGCTCTCAACGACCGTTTCGGAATGTTTTTCTCCCGATAAGCTTCAAAGAAAAAGGGAATCGACATAGATGCCCGAACAAACTTGGCGGGCAGGGTATGGTCTTTATCATGGTAGAATAACCGCCACATCTTCGGAAAGATGATCTTGTTTTCGGTCACGATTTCGGTAGTGATCAGGGCCAGGGGCGGCTCATCTTCATCGGGCTTATAGGTATCCAGACCTGTCAGGACATGCTCTTTTGGATCTGAGAGTTTGTATTTTGTTTTGTATCCTTCTCCTTCGAATTTATACTCCAGTTTAGGGATGATCATTAACTTTTCTTCCAGGTCCCGTAGCGTACTTATCCCATTTTTATGATTAATAATGGATACCTTTCCACCAGGGTAAAGATCAATCTCCGTATTAACGTCGCCATTCTTCATAAGATCGGCAATCCACTCTTCAAAAGCATCGCCGGGGTTAATACCAAACTTACTCTCCCTGAATCGAGTGAATAAGAACAGCGTAATACTTCCCAGGAGCAGCGAAAAAAAGACGAGCAGCGAGATCCCGGCCTCCGACAGGTATTGGTAAGGGGTTATCATCCCGGTGTAAGTCTTTACCAACGGGTACTGCCAGAGAGCTATCTGAATGCGAAAAACCTGATTAAGAATACCATCGAACAGAATAACTCCGAGAATTAAACAGACGACGTATTGAATAAACTGGAGATACCGGCCTGTGGTAGCCAGAAAGACAGAATAAACCAGTAGTAAGGCAATGGGAAGCAAGGCCAGAATGATCTGGTACTTACAATCCAAATCGTTTGGAACAATCGTTAAGCCCCAAGCACAAAGCAATACGAACAGAGCCGCTGAAAGAGCCCCTAAAAAGAACCGACTTTTCAGGTACTCCGCTACAGTACCGTTGCTGATGAATCCGCGTTTAAAAATTACCAGCGCTACCAGATAAGACGTAACCAGACCTCCCAATAAGCCCTGTATGCTCTGGTCTTCCCATAAAAGCATACTACTGAACACAATTAAAACTAAGGCGCTGATAAGGGTAAACAGAGCTGACTTAACTAAACACTGAAAGTAGTTTTTGTAGTTGATGGTATTTTTGAGCAGCCACTTGGCAATTGGATGCCCATCTACAAAGTCGAACAGATTCTTTTGAGTCAGGTAATACAGTATAATGGGCGACTTTTTCACCTTAGTATCTTCAGGACGAACGACCGCCATCAAAGCAGCATTGATAGCCCCCGCACTAGTACCGGCTAGTTTGAGAAAACGGATACCCATACTTTCCAGTACGTAGGTATACCCCAGCAAGGCGATTCCCAGCACTCCGCCCCCCTCCTGCACCAGGTTGACATACTGATGTCCCTCTGTATCAAATACATCCGAAACGCGTACGGTCATACTGCCACTCTCATTACCGGGTTTGTTGGCTAAATCCTTACGCAGTCCCTCAACAATGCGTTCGCCTGTTTCCAGCATAGATTTTAGCAAATTCTCTTTGGCTAGCTTTTCCTCTTTGTTCATTTATACCCTTGCAATCGACCTAGAAGATGGCTCAATTGTCAAAAGCAAATTAACCAGCCATACAGACCGCATAAAACGGGGAAATCACCCTTTTTGTCGTGGTGTCGGATAACGCCACGACATAGTCACAGACTATGCCGATCAGTCGTTCTACCTTTTGGCAGTGCCCGGTGAACCCGTGATTGAGCGAATAGAAATGAACAACAAAAACCCGGGGCTTTGGCTCGTCTGCTGAAACAGATTAGCCAAAGCCCCGGGTTGTAAACTTCCCTGCCGAATAGCTCTTTTACTCCACGAAACTGCGTTTGCTGGTGGCACTTTCGGTCGGAAAATCGGCCGGTATCGGGATATCGACTTTACCCGTGGCGGCCCACTGCGCCCCCCGTTGCAAACAGGTAATGAAACCCACACATTCGACTGAGTAATCGACATGGCCCAGGGGTGTATGGAAAATACGCCCTTTCCCGTAGTTGATGGTCATCAACATAGGTTCGTTGCGGTCGGTGCCGCGGTTCTCTTTCGACGAGAAGGCCGTTGCCAGTACGGTCATATTCTCGGCAGGGCCCCGCAGCCGATCATACATTTCATCTTTAGTGTGCATCCAGGTTAGCGGCATACCTTTCGTGATGGGATGTTTGGTATCCCTAACGGTAATCTGAAACTCATTCTGCGCCCCGTGCGAACCGGCTCGACCTGGCTGTGGGTCCCGGATAAGTTTGCCCTCTTTGTCGTAATACACGAACGGACCATCTTTTTCGGTACGGTCGCCCCAGCCACCCAGACCAATCATTTTGTTGTAAGCAGGCCACATGGGAAACGAGTTGTCGGCGGCATGAACAACGACCAGACCACCCCCGTTTTTCATGAATTTCTCAAAGTCGGCCTGTGTTTCGTCAGACCAGGGAGCCGCATTCCATCCAAAATTACATACTACGAGGTCGTATTTGGAAAAGTCGGGGTGAAAGCTGGAATCAGCTTTCGATTTCGGGAGGTCTACGGTGCTGCCAACGCCCGGAATCTTATATTTATTGACTAAATCGCCCCCGTTCCAGGTATAGTACGACCGCTTTACGTCGACCGAAAACTTACCCGTTTCTTCCAGGTAGCGCTTCATCATAAACGTAATTTTGGGCCATTGGTCATGGTTGTTCTGTCCATCCACGATCAGCGTTCGAATGACTTTGGCATTTCCTTTTTTAGTTGATTGAGCAAGACCGTTCTCTGCAGAAAAAGCCAGAAACAGCAGCACCAGTACGTATATTGGTTTCATGAAAAATTTTGTTTGACTGGAATGCGTCATAATAAATTGTACGAACCACCAGCATGCAGGCATGAGCAGACGACAAAGTTTAAAACAATTAACCGGGCAAATCTACTTTAACGATAGCACCTCCGTAGCAGATTGTGGCTCATAATACCCTCTATACTTAGTTTTGTCCCGTATGAAACTCCAGCAAGAGAATACGCAAGCTCAACACATTGAACGAGAAATTTCCATTATCGACTCACTACTGCGAAACGAAGCATTTACGCTGGCAGTAGCCGAGTCGCAACGTGCGGCTTACTACACGGGGCTCGGCGAAACGGCTCCCTCTTTTCTGCTGCCTGGAGAAGACACGGCGAACGTGCCGGTAAGCCGGAGAGTCGAAAAAATAGCCACTAATCTGGCTGGGTTTTACGCGCTGGAATGTGGCCTTGGCGCGTTGTCTGCCAAAAGCGGCCGAAAGCCCACCGACATACTACGGTCTATTGTCGCTAATCAGGCCGTCTCGTCTGAGGTACTGCTTCTCAACCGGTTTGCCAACACCACATGGAAAACCGGACAGCCGTTTCGCGGGCTGGAACGCATCAAACGACCAACCTTTAGAACGGCCAGTCTACTACCACCCGATGCGGTCAGGAAAGATTACGACCAGATTAAGGCCGCATCCGGTACGCTACTGACCGCCATGCAGGATGTCCTGAACGAGTCTCTGAAATTTCAGATGGAAACATTAAGAAGGCTACTGCACGATGAGTTGTTTGCCATCCGGATGGCCACCGCCCAGAACGCGGCTTATTATACCGCTCAGCAGAAACCGGCACCCCCTTTTCTTACGCCCGAAGAAGAGAAAACAACAGTCATGAAGCCGGTTAAAGACCAGAAGATTGCAACGAACGCAGCCGGTTTTTACGCGCTGGAGTGCGGCCTCAACTACCTGGTCACCACGCAGCAAAAGCTCCCTTCCGATGTGTTGAACGCTATCGTCAGCGACTCGATCGGGCGGGAAGACAGCGAGTTGCTATGCCGGTTTGCCAACGCCACCTGGAAAGCCAGTCAACCCTTCCGGGGGCTAAGGCGTATCACCCGTGATACCTTTACCCCTTTCTACTTCCTCAGCGAAGCCGATATCGACAAAGACTGGAGACAGGTAAAAGCGGCCGCCGGAACGGTGCTGGCAGTGTTATAGATCGTTCATCAGCGGGTTCGTCATCAACTGATAGTGGCTGTCAAAGCACGCCTTCCAGCACCATTCGCATTCGTTTAACCACCTCCAGACCGTCTTTTGCCTGCTCAGGAATCCCCATTTTCAGAGCATTCTCCAGAAAGTCCAGGTGCTCAATTTCTGCCTGGTGCTGCCCTTGGCTACCAATGTAACCCCAGCCAGACATATAACTGGCCACTATTGCATCGTCACTTACGCTCGTATCGCCAAGTAGCCGTTGGCACAGGAGAATGGTTGGTTCGGCGATCCAGTCCCAATAGTCTTTTTCGTCTCCTTCTTTTTTGTCGATTGCCGCTAATTCCGTCTTCAGGAACTCCTTCGCTTTCTCTTTTTTGACTAGCCCCCCCTCCCCCCAGGTATGGACGTTAGCGAGAACCAATGCATTTTCGATGGAAAGCCAGTTGATAAGCGGGTAAAATCTCGTTTTGTTACCCAGTATCAGGTATGATTTTTTGTACAGATTGGCCGAGCAGGTATACGCATTTTGCTTATCGGGTTGATCACTAATTAGGGCCAGACGTTTGTAGGTACTCGCCAGGATGTTTACCCGTTCTGCCGTTTCGCCGAAGCGAATCAGATTCTGCATATCCTGAAGAACTTCGCTGATCGCTTTGGTGGCTTCATCAGTGGCCGTCTTTAGGACCTCGGCACTTACGCCTGTACCTACCCCTTTCACTTTTTTTATGGCTTGCGCATGATACTTGGCTTTGGTGTTGCAGAATTTTTCCGTGGCCGAAAAGGAAAAGGAGGCCTTTTCTTCCTTCCATAATTTTTCAAACAGGGTTATTGCCTGATCGTACAAATTCAGCCCGCTGAACAGGAGCGCCTGTAGTTCAATGATCCGGCCGCTGCTCAGGCTTTCCCTGATGAGGGCTTTATCAATGGCGTCCATTGTCTGCTTAACCTCTTCAATATCATAGCCCCCGCTTTCGACCCGGTTGAGTAAGTTGCTCAATTCTATTTCGGCTTCCTGCGGAATAATAAAGTTATAGGCCGGCTTTGCTGTCCGAAAATTTGTCGAGAGTCGATAAAAGGGATCGCCATAGGCCTGGTAGGAACCCCATGTGTTATTGCGCGCCCCATGCTTTTCGAAGACCAGCTTCCGCGCCTTCTTGGTAGCTTCCCCGAAGCTGTACCCCTCGAACAGGCTCTGATAAAATACTTCGGCGAAGTCGAGGGCTGCCGTATCGTTTACCGCCCAACCGGCCACAACAACAGCTTTGACCCCAATTTCAATCAACTGCGTGCCAATGTTGGCTGCCAGCTTTAATCGGTTGTTGTTGGCTAGTTCTGCCGCCCCGTCAAACTGACCCAAAAAGCAGCAGTTCACAAAAACCAACTCGGGCACATTGCTCATCTGCTTAATGTATGCCGGGGTTAGGTAGGCATCTTTGCCAATCAGCATACCGGTTGGTGCTTTCGGGTCAGGGTTAAATACGCCATGCCCTGCCAGGTGTACGATTCGGTAATTTCGGCTGAACAGCTCCAGCAAAATCGTTGAGGCCGACTTCCCCATCAAGGGGGTCACCTGAAACTCGTGCGTCTCCAGCAGATCGGCGACTTTCTTTCCCTCTTCAAGTGCGGCCTTTAGTTGAATAGCCGGATTGCCCAGATCAGGATCGCCAATAACAATGGCGGTAGGTTCAAGAACGGGCGTGATGGTGGCACGGGCATTGCTGGTGGCCAGTTGCCGGACCATCCCGGCATTCACACTCAGCGGGCTGGCATTACCCGTACTATCCTGCAACAGCTCCCAGGGGAAAGCGGCCGTGTAGCTGTCCAATATCCAGTTGATGTTGCTTTGCCGCTTAACCTGCTCTTTAAAGTCGTTGGGAATCATCAACTCGAAAACGGCTTTTGCTAATCCCGGCGACCATGTATCATGGCGGGATAAATCTTCCAGCATGCCAGTAAGCGTATCATTGATTGTTGCCAGTGACTGTTTTTCAACCCGGGCCGCATCAGTCGAAATCTCGAACTGCAGATTACGTTGTGGCGTAAGCTGGCCAAACGCATCTTTTTCACTGCTTACATTGATGCGCGTCCACCATTCTGTCGTGTCATCTACAGGCAACCGCTCCCGCAAACCGGTTAGTTCTTTTATCTTATTACTATTTCTGAATATGTTGAGCGATCGGCTTTCGTCCTTTTCAATCGCACTGATGGCCTTTATACAGGTTAAGGCTTTGTCTTTATAAAGCTCAACAAATTCAATTTCCTCGATGAGCTTAGGGGAGTCATAAATCTGCAGAACCTTCGCATTTGCATTCTGCACACCCTGTATGATGGCCCTTACGGAGTTCTCTATACGCAGCCCACCGTAGCCCGAGCCAATAATCAGCATTGAAATACCGACCCGTTCGGGGGTAGCCTCCCTGCCGGTCAGGTTATCGGGTTTACTGTTTATGTTTACCAGATATTTGGATGTACCCTGTTCCACTGTGCTGGTCAGCATGTGCTCTGTTAGAAGCCCCTGTTTTCCCAGCCCTACAATTATTGCCCCCCTAAATCCTCTGGTGCTGCCTGAAGCTACCTGTTCACTGGTGCCAATAGGGCCCGGATAAAGGCCTAGCCGGTGCCTGCGGCTTAACTCGCCACCTAAATGCCAGTTAACGGCTTTCTCGGCCGAAATGATACCGTCGCGATCAAAGTGACCGATCATCAGCGGGTGCATCGCGTATTTCAAATCGCCATTACTGACCGAAACCGTTATAGGAACATCGCTGGTTCCGAACTGGTCGTTGGTACCCAGGCCCATCAGTGCCTTCTCAACGCCGGTAGACGAGAGGTCAAAATTAACGATAGTCTTCGCTTTAAACTCCCGCTCAAGACTACGGACTGCCGGCCGAATCCGTTTCAGCTGCGAGGTTATGCCCGTATCCAGCAGTTCACGGATGGCGCCAAACAACCGGGGCTCATTCGCCAGTTCGCCATGCGCCACGTCGGAGTAGTACACAGCATTACGCTCAACGAGCTGCTGGGGGATACCACTTGCCCAGGTTACGCTCTCGTCGCCCTCTTTCGTTGCCAGAAACGTAAGCCGGTTATGGTCCGTTGTGAACCCGCTAATGGTTTGCTGATTCCTCCGGCTCTGACCGGCGATGTAAACGGCCTGCGACAGGTCTATGGTCGGTGCTTTGTCGAGAATACCCGCCCGATAGGCACCGAACTGGGTCAGTAAAGCATCGTCGGGAATGGGCCAACTGGTATCGCCAAAGGCTGTCCGCATGCGCTCCCAGGTTTCGCGGCTGGCAAAATCATTTTCCTTGTCGGTCGTTAGCGGTAACAGACTAAGAATACCCGGAAACTGGGAAAACACCGCCAGCAGCTCCTTTTTGGAGTGGGTTACGTCGATAAAATCCAGCGTATGAATTAGAGAATCCAGCCCAAATAATACGTAAGGAATCCGGAACGAACCGCCCAGGGGCGCTCCCAGCAACAGGAGCCGGAACCCCTGAATGCCCTGCAACAACTTCCAGTTATCGGCATATCGGATAATATAGTCTCGCACCAGCACGCCCCCCATAGAATGGGCGATTAGTTTAACCGGCTGCCCCACTTGCTTCAAGTCCATCAGCTTTCGATCCAGTGCTGCGGCATTGGTGGCCATGTCGATGCGCCAGTCGAACGGAAAAACAACCACATCGTAATCCCGCGACAACGCATCGGCCAGTTTTTTGTACGCACTGCCCACGAGCCCGTCAGCTTTTACATACCTGTTGTTGTCATTATTATGCAGTAACGAGGTAAGGCCACCGCCGAGAAAGCTCAAATAATTGATCCATACCGATTTGCCGTTAACGGTCAGGGTACTGCCCATAATACCCGGCAGCAAGACCACAATTGGTTTCGTGCCCGATACCGGCGTGGGCGCTACCTTACCTCCCGGCATTACCGAGCTTATAGTCCGAATCTCCTCCTGGCTGAACGCGCGGCTGTCCAGTTTAGAAAAACCGGGTATGGGGGCATCGCCGGTGCTCCGTAAAGCCAGCAGCAACGCATTCCGGGTTCGGTCGTTTTCGAAATAACCGGAGTGGTTCACGTTAGCCCCCTGGTCGAAAAAGTACTGAACTTTAGTCTCGACCCGCCGGATGCCATTGTACATGGAGCGGGTATCCACCACAAAATCATTATCGCCCAGGAAAAACAGATTTGTGAGCGCAACCTTAATAGCCTGCCAGCGCAAACTCAGTTTGGCATCGCCCGAGATAATGAAGAGGGGCGTATCGATGAGAACGTCAGGATTTGCATTGTTGAGCATCTGGTTAAAGGGCGAACCGGGGCTCTGCACTTCCAGACCCGGCAGAATAGATACATCCTGCCGACTTTCCAGTATGGTAGCGATCAAATCCCGAACCAGGCCGAAAGCCGGAAGAATAGCCAGGCCGATGACATTGGCGATAACATTGAAAAACGTGTCGAGCCGATGAGATAACAGCGTTGTTCCACTGGCGGTAGAAGCCACCCGGATAAATTTGGCAATGGTAATATTTTTGTCTGAAATCGTAGCGTCAATTTCTTCGATCAGCCGCAGGTCGTTGTCGCGATTCTGTCGGCGCAGGTAATTTTTCTCGTTAAGGGAAAAGCCACGCTTCGACGTATCGCTCAGACAGAATCGGTTGAGTATATCGCCCACCAAACCGCCACGCGAATGGCTGATGAGGGTCAGCGTAGCCGTCTTTGGTAGTTCTTTTACCAGGTCCAGTACATTCTGCAGCGGGCTTTGAGTGATGGTTTTGTGCTGAAAAGCCAGTACCCTATTCTCGTACGTTTGGTTGATAAATGTCCATACAGGTGTGTCCTTTAACTTATCGAACGCCCCTTTCGCGGAAGACATGGTACCGTGAATGAACAGGAGGTAATTGCCCCCGTTTTGTAGTTTTATGTCCTCCAGTTCGAACTGCTCCGTAAGCCGAAACAAACCCGTTCTATTTTCCAGTTGGTGGTCTTCCAGCCGGATTGCCAAATCTCGAACCGTTTTCTCTATCTGAGGCCGACTATCTTCAACTTTTTCTCTTCTGGTAAAGATCCGAACCAGCTTGAGCGCAATTCTGGGCAGCATACCGCCACGGTTCGACTCCCCAACCGCTAACTCTGCAGGAATAACAACAGTCCTTTCCTGGCCATTCTCAATACCCCTGACCTGAGTCGACGTACCGGGGAAAATGTCATCAATAGTCGTTAAATCGCCAATCCACACAGTGTCGGTTTCTGCATCTGCCTCGCTACCGCTGACTTTCCTGAAGGTAAACTCGATGACTTTTGGGTGGCCAGCCTCATCAACCACTGGTACTACATGGCGTGGGGTATTGCCAGCGCGCGTGGCGGGCCGTACCGTATAGACAGCGTCGAGGGTTAAGGTTTCGCTTTCGTCCGAATCAAAGCTTTCGTCCAAGTCGCCCTGCAAGACAATTGACTGGATCAAAAAATTGGAGGCAGACTTTACAGCGCCGGACTCGGTTTGCTTTGGGGGCGCATTTACGGTAAGAGGAGCGTCATTTACGTCTATATTGATTTTAGCGTTTTCAGTGGTCCCGTCTTTCAGTCTGATTTCGACGTTGGCTGTAAAACCAGCAAAGCAAACATCCGAAAGTCTGAACCGCGACTCGGAGTCATATATTATTCGTACTGGATGTTCAAGAAACGGGATTTCATAAACTACCGAATCAATCTTGTTAAGGGCTGCTTTACCAGCCTCAACCCAAACAGACCATTCCCAGGAATCGTCAGCAGTTCGTTTTGTCTTTTGCTGTAATTTATAAATAGAAGTGGCCATAACTTATCGTTTGATGAGTTGATAGTGGATAAGTGTTTCCAAGGCTAGTGAGCTTTTATCAACCTTGTTTTCGAGCGTTATATAAATAAGCGATTGCAGAGAGTCTGGTATATTTTTTATTTTCGCCACTATGCTCCCATCCGGGGCTTTGTAAGGGATGGATTCAAATACCGGCGTTTTTTCCCCATCTACAGAAAAATAGTACATACACCTCCATTCATGTATTCTACTTGAGAAGGTGTTGTAAGCTGGCCCTTTCTTATCAAATAGAACTACTATTTTACTCATCATTTGCTTTTGCCAACCGCCCACCAACTTGGCCAGCTCAACCAAAAGTTTATCTTTCCTTTTGATATCAAACTCTATACGCTGCCGATCGAAAACCATACCATCCTGCGACTCTACGGCTTTATCCCTAATTTCAACAGCTGGAATATTGGTTGGTATAGTAGCAACAAGCTCTTCAATACACCAACGGTGCGTGGAGAAGGTATTACTTGACTTCATTGCATTTCTCTTGGTTAAAAATGCGATTACGGCGTCAGAATTATTAATCCGTTCCAATACGGATTTAGGTACATTTTTCCCAAATAACTCCTTACCGGTATCTACTTTAAAGCCGTAAGACTCAATTAGCGGGAATACCATTTCCTCTATCCATTTATCGTCTTCATTATAGCCGTAGCCAACGAAAATTTTCATAAACAGTCCGTTTTTCAGTACACCGTATTAATGAAAGAAATAGCCTATCGGGAAAGTTTTTTTCCTTTCGTGGCTCGACAACTACATTGTAGCTGATATCCAGGTCTCAGTACTGCCAAATCCGTCAACCTGCCAGCACCGCACGTTCAAAAACACTTTTTTTGTCAAGTGAAATAGAAAAGTTCGAAACAGCTTTCGGGCGAGATACCTGATAAATAAGCAAATAAGCGGCCATTATATAATGGGGACTTAATGCGCCATTTAGCTAACGGTAGATTTTACCGAAAACACCTGCGCTTCGTTGATTCTGTCCGACGACCGGTAAATAAAGCAACCAACTACACTGACCGCCAACGAATTACTTTAGCCGCTCTAAATCTCTTTTCAGCCATGCCAACAAGTCTAACTCTTGCTGATTACCAACAGGCGGCAAAAAGTCTGCGCACTGAAGTTGCCGTAATTAAGACCGTAACCGAGGTTGAGTCAGGGGGACAGGGCTTCCTGACGAATGGCCGCGTTGTTATTCGCTTTGAGCCGCACCTGTTTCACCGGTATACTCAGGGACAGTTCGACGCATCACATCCGCAGATAAGCTTCAAAAACCTGCGGGTGGGCTACCCAACCGGTGTGCTGCATAGCTGGCAATTGTATGACGAAGCCAAAGCGCTCAACCTCCAGGCCGCGCGCATGGCCACTTCGTTTGGTTTGTTCCAGATTCTTGGCTCCAACTGGCCCGACTGTGGCTGTAAGTCGTTGTCTGAGTTTATCACCCGCATGTGCAAATCGGAGGCCGATCAGCTCAATTTATTCTGTAACCTGATCACCAACTGGGGGCTGGATGATGAATTGCGCGAGCACCAGTGGGCACGGTTTGCGCGCATGTATAATGGCAAGAATTTTAAATTGATGAAATACGATATCAAACTCAGCAACGCCTATAAGAAATTCAGCAGCTAAGCTGATTCACCCCATTCGATAATCGGGTGGCCTGCACGGTAGCTTACCCGTACTATATGCGACTCACGTGCCGTTTCAGCTTAGGGAGTGCTCACTCGCTCTGGCTTATCCGGAAGCACTACATACACATAAAGCAACTACTGATTTTTCTGGTATTTCTGACGATGCTGCCAACGGCCTGTACCCGCCAGTCGACCCTATACAATACCGCGTCCCGTCACGACAACGATCTTCACAAAAGCTGGTACAAAAACGGGAAAGGCATGCCGCCTGGCCAGGCAAAAAAGATGGGGCGATACAGGTGGTAGACGACCTACAGCACTGACACCGCTTTCCACCGACATCCGTTACTGTTTGGGCGCTGCCAGTGCATCCTCCGGCCATGGCACAGGCTGCCCGGTTCGCCTGAAGGTGGGCATCTGCGCGTCCCAACGTTGTAATTGACGCGTCAGCAGCGTAGCCAGATCGTGTACCTTTTCTGGATATTGCCCGGCCAGATCTCGCTGCTCGCCAATATCGTTCCGCAGATTATACAACTCAAGAACGCTGGTTCGGTGGTCGTAGACAAGCTTCCAGTCACCCTGCCTCAGGGCACTGGCCCACGATATAAGGGGGGCTTCGGCAGCAACCCAGCGGTTCGGGTGGTGCCACACGAACACCCGCGACGAATCGCGTAATGCCGGGTTTTTTAACAGAGGCACAAACGAACGGCCATCGATTGGCTGATGAAGTGCATGCTTTTGCCCACCGGCAATCTCCAGCATTGAAGGAAAGAAATCTTCAATAATAACGGGCTGTTCTGTCAGGCTGCCCGCTTTCACAACACCGGGCCAGCGCACCAGCATCGGCTCCCGAATGCCACCTTCATAGACCGACCCCTTGCCCACCCGTAAGGGCAAATTATGCGTATGCGCCTTTCCGCCCCGCAGCGGGCTCATGCTCAACCCACCATTATCTGACATGAAGATAATAACTGTGTTGCCAGTCAGTTTTCGCTCGTCGAGGAAAGCCAGCACATCGCCCAGGCTCTTGTCCATCCCTTCAACCAGCGATGCATACCGGGCTTCGGTGGTGTCCAGTCCCGCTTTCAGGTAACGGTCGACAAAGCGTTTGTCGGCCATAATAGGCGTGTGTACGGCATAGTGGCTCAAGTGCAGAAAAAAAGGCTGTTTCTTCTGCACTGGTACAGTGAGTGCTTTCAGGGCTTCGTGGGTGAGGGCATCAGTCAGAAATACATCCTGGCCGTGCCAGGCGTCCAAACCGGGCACCGCGTTTCGATTCGGCTTTCCATTAACGGGGTGATCGTAGTTTTCCTGCCCTAAATAACTGGCGGGATGGCCTATTTCACTCCCGGCGATATTGACCATGAACCCCAGATTTTCAGGATTAGAACCGGGAGTTCCGAGGGGGCCGAAATGCGCCTTTCCGGCATGAATTGTATAATAGTTCTGCTGACGAAGCAACACAGGCAGGGGCGTTGCCTGAACGGTTCGTTCCACACCCGCCACCGGGCTCAATCCGTTGATAGTCCAGTCTACCGGATTTAACAGCGTGTCGGGATAATCGGTACTGGTATTTTTGTTGGGAGACGTCCAGTTTGTTACACGGTGATGGGCCGCGTTCAGGCCGGTCATCAGGCTCACCCGCGTGGGTGTACACAAGGGCGTGGCATAGGCATTGGTAAACTTCATTCCTTCTTTGGCCAGCCGTTCCATATTTGGCGTACGATAGCGCCGGTTCAGATCCGTAAGCTGCTTCCAGAAGGGTACGGACGTATCCTGCCAGCCCATATCGTCGACCAGAAAAATAATGATGTTCGGGGGCGGCTTGGGCGCGGCAACACTACTGAACAAAACAAAAACCAATCCAACGGCGAGCCAGTGTTTTACACGGCCCGGATTACGTCCATTCCTCATTTTAGTTACTCATTGGTGTTGCTGGCCCTACCGGGTGATACCGGGGAAAGCACGCGGTAACCAATCACTACTTTGGTATAGGCCCAACTTTTCGGACGTATGAGTAGGCAACTGGCAGTTACCGGATTTTAGGTAAGAAATGAGCCACTTATGACACAGCGCCGTACCAACTGCTTTCTCGTCGTTTTTTGCCTGACACTGCTGCTGGCGAATCTGGCAGGTGCCCAATCGTCAGGTTTGCTTTTTGAGCAGGCCTCCCTCAATGGGCGTCTGGCCAACAGCGGCTTCCGGCGGTGTGCGCTCTACCTTAACGGTTGGTTGGCTGAAGCCGATTCCGGCACGGGCCTCATTCCACGCAACCTGACCGACAGCCGTCATTTCTGGAATGCCTACGATGCAGCCGCCGACAATTATCCTTTCATGGTCATGACGGCTTCGCTGCTGCGCCCCGACCTGTTTAGGGGGACGATGCAAACCATGTTACAAACCGAGCAACGCCTGACTTCGCGAATTGGCCGTCTGCCCGACACCTATTCATTCACAAAAAAAGGGTTTCTGAAAGAGCCTGTCGATAGCAGTCAGGTTATTTTCGGGAGCGCCGAATACATGAAAGACGGCCTTGTGCCGCTTACGGAATGGCTGGGGCCGAACACGCCCTGGTTCCGGCGGATGGAAGGTATACTGGACGACCTGCTTCCTGTGGTTTCCTTCCCAATTCATTTAACAGGAAATTTTTACGGCAACAGCGCCGACGTAGAAGTAAACGGCGATTTGCTTCAAGTCCTCAACCGCATGTACTGGATTACGCGCAAACAGAAATACCTGGATGTGGCCGTTGCGCTGGGCGATCAATATCTGAACGACAAACGGTTGCTCACTCAGGCATCGACCAGGCTGCGCATGCGCGACCACGGCTGCGAAATTATTGCCGGACTATCAGAAGTGTACGCGACCATGCACCTCCTGAACCCGGCAAAAAAGAAACAATGGCAGCCCTACATGACTGAGCTGCTCGACCTCATTCTCACCAAAGGCCGCAATGCCGACGGGCTGTTTTACAATGAAATAAACCCCTCGACAGGTAAAATACTGGACCCGGCGCTGGCCGACACATGGGGCTACCTGCTCAATGCCTGCTACACGGTTTATCTCACCGACGGACGTGCTGACTACCGGGATGCAGTAATCAAGGCGCTCCAATCGCTCAATCAAAACTACCGCAACTACGCCTGGGAGGGTCAAAGCAGTGATGGCTATGCCGACTCCATAGAAGGCGCGCTGAACTTGATTCTCCGCGAAAAAAGTCATTCTGCCGCCCAGTGGATCGACAGCGAAATGCAGGTTATGTGGGCGAAGCAGAAACCGTCGGGCATTATCGAAGGCTGGCACGGCGACGGTAATTTTGCCCGCACAACCCTGATGTACTGCCTTTGGAAAACGGCCGGAACCTGGCTTTCCGACTGGCAGGAATCCGTTACTATCGGGGCCGTGCCAACCGAAACAGACCTGTATATCAGCGTAGAGACTGCCGAAGCGTGGTCGGGTAGCCTTCGTTTTTCACCCGCCTTTCACCGGGATTTTATGCGTTTACCGATCAACTACCCACGAATCAACCAGTTTCAGGAGTGGTATCCAGTTGACGGCAGAAAGACCTACACAATTACCAATACAAAAACACAGAAAACCGTTACGGTTAAAGGTTGGGCTTTATTGAATGGCTACCCGATTCGACTGACTAAAGGTGAGGCCATGCACTTGCTCGTTTGTGAACGATGATTGTTCAAACATGATTTAGACAACATTTATACCCCCTAAATGCTTTTAAGGGTATGGATACCGAAACTAAACCCAACACCGACCTATCCCTTACTGATTCTAACGGGCGCGAACTGCTTCAATCGTCACTGTCGGACTATGTTGCCTTTCTTCGGCGGCAACCAGCGGTGTGCGGCACACCCGAGCAACAGGAAACCCTCATTAAGCACGTTGCTCAGGGGCATGAGTTAATTAAACTCGTTGCTGCCGAACGGCTCAAGATTACCCGCCAGCTCGACAAACAGAAACACGACTGGATGGAGATAGAAAAGGAGATGACAGCACCGATTCTGGCCGCGATGCAACCACTTAAGGATGCCGTAGAGCACTATAATCGGGAAGTATTACGGGTACGTGAACATCAACAGGCACAGGCCGCCAACCAAACACCCATCACCCATTCCGGCGAGACGACCTGGTTAATGCCCGATGTCGCCCTGGTAGCAAAGCCCAAAGGGGTGCAGATGAAATGGACGTACAACATTGTCGACCCAAACCAGGTGCCCAACGGCTACTGGATTATTGACGAGGGAGCCATTAAAGCCGATATTGCCAATGGTGTCCGTGACATCCCCGGTGTACGTATTTATGAAGAAGCCATTACAACGTTCCGAAAATAATCGGTGTAGGGCAGTGTGTTAAAACGACATATCTTCAAGATATGTCGTTTTAACACACTGCCATTATTTCACCTTGATAATTTCACCGAAGTAATTCATCGTTACGGTGTAGTCAGCTTTTTTCTTGCTGACCGGCTCAACCAGTTGCATCGTCAGCGTAATGTATCGCTGGGCGTTGAAGGTAGGTTTATAGACGACCTGCTGTAAAACGGACCGCTCAACTACGTCATCCGTTTTGATGAAATAGAGCAGGTCGTCCTTAAGCAGGGTTCGTTTAAAAACCTGACTACCCGATTTTTTTGCGGCCAGTACCGTAATTGTATTATTAAAATAACAGCCATCGTCCGCTTGGGTAGCGCTGCTGTCCTGAGCCAGCGTGAGTGTTACGGTTATTGGTTTGGCAGACTCCTGAAAAACATCGGATTTGCCCAGTTTATCGGATTCTACCACCGACCGGCAATTTTTCGAATCAGGCGCTGTTGCCAGCGTGGAATCAGCCGTCGATTGAGTCGTTGTTGACTGGGTTGTCGTTTCTTCTTTCTTCTCGGAACGTCCGCAGGCCGCAAGCAGGCTGGCGACAAACAGTAGGCTAAATGCGTTTTTCATCCGGTAAATTTCGCATTAATCCCGTAGGTGCATACGCATCAGCCCATTTCCTTTTTAATGACCTACGCACGCTGCCTATAAGCAAACCCTACTAATGCTATGAATAAATTTTTTTCGAGAAACTTTTTATGTATAAGTACCTCCTCTATAATCATTTGTACAATTTAGCCTATTCTGATAAAGGAGTGCTGACAGTAATAACAGTGAAAAGCACGCGTTGGAATAAAACGAAGTAGGTATTTAAACAGAAAATTACGTGGTACTCGCTCCAGTGCATATGATTTACCACAGCAGGGGCATCCACGGTCGAAGGTTAGCCGCTTGGCTTTGGAGCTGGTTTTTGTGTACGGGTGGGGGTCGTTAGTAACTGATTGTGACTCCATTATAGATGATCTCATACAAGTTAGTACAGTAAATAAATCCCCCAAACTTACACATAACCAAATCTTCATATATATTAAATTTATTAGTTGGCAGTTCTATAAACAAAAGCCAATTTTATATAGGATTAATGGAAGGGACAAGGTTAGCAAACAGCCATTAATGTCTTCGTCGCCCAAACGTCCTTTTCAGTAGAATGACCATCTGTATCAGGATACTTTCGTAACTTGCGCTACGTTTATAGAAAAGAGTGGTGATGCGTATCCGCTTTTTATGCATAAATCTCCTTTACTGCCAGTATGGTAGCCCTGTTACTGGCAGATGTATCATCCGACAGTAGACTGCTTGCCTGTACTTTAGCGTTTTTTTTACTGAAGTTATTCCGGAAACCGTCATTGAGCCGACGATTTCTTCCGTTGTATTCTCATTATCTCACCTTAACAAGAGCTACTGTTGGCTGGTTGACTAATTCTACGACCTGCGGCAATCTTTTGACAATTAAATTACCTTATTCATGAGCAAACAAGCGCATATCCTGAAAGTAGTTGAGTGGGTACAAAAACACGGCTACAATGACATTAGAGCCAATGCCGAAGGGTATCAAACGCCAATCACCTATGGCCGTCAGCAGGACAGCGAACAATTTATTCCCGATGTTACGGGTAAACAATTCGATCAGGAATCGTACTTTGAGGTGATTTTGAAGACGGATGCTGCCGAAGCAAAACATCTCCTATCCAAATTAAAATTACTAAGCCAGCTGGCTGCCGTAAAAGGAGGCAAGCTTTTCCTGATGTCGCCCCGAGGGCATCGGTCGTACGCTAAGGAAGTGTTGGTTGAAACCAATGTTGTGGCAGAAGTTATCAACCTGCCCTAAGTTGTCCGGTCTGCGCCCAGGTAAAACCCGGCGCAGAACCTGCTTCCCTGTTTGAACATTTCCGATGGTTTGCGGGTAATAAGGGCTGATGCACGCATAGCCTATTTATGTCTCTTTTCGTTATCGTCAGGCATGGCCAGTCCCAATGGAATGCCGAAAACCGTTTTACCGGCGCAACCAATACGCCCTTAACCGATCTTGGCCGACACGAAGCCCGTGAGGCCGGTAAGCTGCTAAAGGCAAAACAACCACCCGACTTTGCCATTGGTTTTACCTCGGTTCTGCAACGGGCTATCGACACAATGGACATTATTCTGGACGAGATAGGCCAGGCGAATTTGCCCATTGACCGAAGTCAAGCCCTTAACGAGCGCATGTACGGCGATTTGCAGGGCATGAACAAACACGAAGCAGAAGAACGCTTCGGAGCCGATCAGGTCTTTCGGTGGCGACGTGGTTATGTCGATAAACCGCCCCACGGTGAGAGTTTGGCCGACACCCGGGCACGGGTGATGCCGTATTTTAATCAATCGATTCTGCCTCATCTACAGGCTGGCCAGCCGGTACTGGTGGTCGCCCATGGCAATAGCCTCCGGGCTTTGCTGATGGATCTGGAGCATATCAGCCCCGAAGACATTGAGAAAGTTGAACTGGCAACCGGCATTCCCCGCCAGTACGATTATGACCCGAAAACGGGTACGTTTCACCTGCTGCCAGTCTAATACGTACCTGTTTCCGGGCCAACGGCAAGCTAAGCAGCTACGTCTTCCGCTTCTTTTTGCGGGCCGACGGAAACAGGACGTTGTTCAGGATGAGCCGATAGCCTGGCGAGTGCGGGTGCAAATTCAGATCGGTGGGGTTTCTGAACCCACCCCCACCTCGCAGACCTTCGGGGTCGTGTCCCCCGTAGAATGTCCATTGACCTTTTCCCGACTCACCATAAATATAGCGGTCGGAGGTTTTCCCCTCCCCCATTACCAGCGAACTGGGTTTAACGGCACCTTTTCGGAAAGCGGTCGTTTGTCCGAAAAACTCTTTGATGATCGATTCATGGTTTTGAGTGAGCATGGCCGGAATCACATCCCACTTGGCCGAGAAGTTAAACAGCTCAAAGAAGCCACTCGCCTGATCGAAACCACGCCCCCCGGCTGAGTTGATGTCCGAAAACGTCGAGAACCCACGGTAACCGTTATCCCCTTCGAGGGTAAAGTTGCCGAACGCGAATGTCTTGCTAAAATCCAGCTTCGACTGGGCATTGGGGTCTATGTCGTCGCCGTCGTAGCTGCTGCCTACAATATCGACACCGTCGGCAGCGAGCGCAATATCGAGCGTTTCAGCGGCCGAGCACATGGCGAATAGGTAGCCGCCACCCGCACAGAACGCTTTGATTCCTTTTGCCACCGCTAGTTTCATCTGCGACACCTTCGAGAATCCATATTTACGGGCTATATCTTCCTGCACTTTAATATCGGTCATGGATTGCCGGTGCATGTTACGGCCATACTGCCCCGTAAAATCTTCGTGGTGCAGGTGCAGCCAATCGTACTTGGGCAAATCGCCTTTCAGCACTTCCTCATCGTAAACGACTTCGTAGGGAATTTCGGCGTAAGTAAGCACCAACAGTACCGCGTCGGTATTTTCAAATTCGGCGGGGCTAACTTTAATCGGCGAATAGACAATGATTTTGGCCGCTTTCTGGAGCGTTACCACGTTCATATTCACGTCGGGGTCTGACAGTTGCTGCTTTATAGAAGCGGCTCTGGCATCGGAGATGACTTCCACCGAAACGCCCCGAATGCGGCATTCCGCTTCAATGGCGGGCACCTGCTTGAGCATAAAGCTTCCACCCCGGTAGTTCAGCAGCCAATCTACATCCAGATCATCTTTCAGCGCTTTGTAGGCGATGCCATAGGCTTTAAGGTGATTGGCCTGCTGATTATCCATCGGAATCAGAATCGAGTTGGCCAGACCCGGTACAGCCCAGCTACTAATTGCCAGTAATAACAGAAAACATAGGCGCTGTTTCATAGAGAGCGTTATTTTTGACCCACTGTTGCAAACCCATTCCCAAACCGACCCATGGTCTGGAACTTTCCAAAAATTACTCGTTACGGCACCACGCTGGTTACTTTGTTCACGCTTGTCCTGTCATCGGCCGGTCAGGCTTTACCACCTCCATCTGCCATGCTCGAACCGGGCGTATCACAAACCCTGGCAAGGGCCAGAAAGCAGGCAATCAGCCAACTGGCATATGCACTAAAGTTCGATATTCCGGGGCAAAAAAACCAACCAATCTTATCCACTGAGACAATTACCTTTAACTGGGCCGCGTCCCGCTGGACCAGAGATGCGTCGGCTCGCCAGCTCCCGCTCGACTTTAAGGAGGAACGAACTCATTTGCAGACGGTTTCGGTCAACGGAACCAAAATTCCTATTGTCTTTGAGAGCGAACATCTGTTGATTTCTACTGCTCTGCTGAAGCCTGGAAACAATGTAATTTCCATCGGGTTTACCGCCGGCAATCTGTCGCTCAACCGGAATGATGATTACCTGTATACCCTGCTCGTTCCTGACCGCACCCGAACGGTTTTTCCCTGCTTCGACCAGCCCGATTTAAAGGCTACTTTTCAGGTTTCGCTAACCGTACCGGCCAGTTGGGAGGCCATGACCAATTCGCCTGTGGAGCGTTCGACCGTGGCGGGTGATCGCAAGACCGTTCGTTTCCGTACATCGAATCTCATCCCTACCTATCTGTTCTCGTTTGTGACCGGAAAGTTCACCACCGTTACGCGCACCCTGAAAGGCCGTTCGATGACACTGCTCCACCGCGAAACCGACTCGACCAAGCTGCGGCTTAGTACCGACCTCCTCTTTTCACTTCATGCCGATGCGCTAACGTTTCTGGAAGACTTTACCCAAATCAAATACCCGTTTCAAAAGTTTGACTTCGTGGCCGTGCCCGACTTTCAGTACGGTGGCATGGAGCACGTGGGTGCTATCGACTACCGCTCGTCGGCGCTGTTTCTGGACAATGGCGCCACCCGCGACCAGCGCCTGTCGCGCGCTCATGTAATTGCTCACGAAACCGCGCACATGTGGTTTGGCGACCTCGTAACTATGCGCTGGTTCGACGATGTGTGGCTGAAAGAGGTCTTTGCCAACTTCATTGCCGACAAGATTATGGAGGTTTCCACACCCGATGCCAACTACGACCTTCAGTTTGTGGTCGACCATTACCCGGCGGCTTACGGGGTCGATCGTACCGAAGGAGCCAATCCCATTGGGCAGCCATTGAGCAATTTGCAGGAAGCCGGGTCGCTTTACGGGGGCATTATCTACCACAAAGCCCCCATTATGATGCGGCAACTGGAGCAACTAATGGGGAAAGATGCCCTGCGTGATGGTCTTCGGGAATACCTGAAAAAATACACCTCCGGCAATGCCAGCTGGCGCGACCTGATTGCCATTCTGGACACGCACACCCCGGCCGATCTGCAGGCCTGGAACCGCGTTTGGGTAACCGAAACGGGCCGTCCGAAATTCACGTACCAGCTCGATCAGCAAAAGGGCACCATCCGTGGCCTAACGGTTTCGCAAAAGGGCGAAGATGGAACGAACCGCCTGTGGCCCCAGCGTTTTATGATCGCGCTGGTGTATGCCGACCACGTTGAGGAACTCCCTATCGACATGACTAAAGCTACTGTTACGCTACCGGCAGCCGTTGGGAAAGCAGTGCCCTTGTTTGTGGTTTTCAACTCGTCGGGGCAGGGATACGGATTATTTCCGGTCGATGAAGCCATGATTTCGCAGTTGGCAATGCTTAAAAACCCCGTTACGCGGGCCGCAGCCTACATTAATCTGTACGAAAACATGCTGGCGGGCCAGGCCGTAACGCCGACACAATTAGTTGCTACCTACCAGAAGCTTCTCAGTAATGAGCCAGAAGAACTTAATCTCCGGTTACTGACGAGCCAATTGTCGGATATTGTCTGGACATTAACCAGTCCTGAAATGCGGCCCGCCTTGGCGGCTTCGGTGGAGCAGGACGCCTGGCGGACTATGGAGGCAGAGAAGGCTCCCGGCAAAAAGAAACTACTGTTCCGACTTTATCAGAGTATTGCCTTCAGCACCGAAGCCCGAAACCGGCTTTACGGCATCTGGAATGAGCAGAAAGCCCCGGCGGGCGTTACCCTTACTGAAGATGATTACACCGCACTGGCGCTCGCGCTGGCCGTTCGGGACTATCCGGCCGAAGGTATTCTGACCCGGCAACTGGCCCGCATCAAAAACCCGGACCGCCGAAATCGGCTGAAATTCATGACCCCCGCTCTGTCGTCAGATGTAGCCGAACGCGACGCTTTTTTTAGGTCACTGGCGTCTGAAACCAACCGTGAGCATGAAGCCTGGGTAACATCGGCGCTGAGCTACCTACACCACCCGCTACGGGCTGAAACCTCAGCGAAATACCTTCCCAAAAGTTTGGACCTACTGGAAGAAATTCAGCGCACCGGCGATATTTTCTTTCCTGAATCGTGGCTGAGGTCAACGTTGTCCAACTACCAGACACCCGAGACCGCCCGGTTGGTACGCACGTTTTTGGCCGATCGGCCGACGTATAATGCCCGGCTGCGAGCCAAGTTGCTTCAGGCAGCCGACGGCCCGTTCCGAGCCAGTAAATTAGTATTCTAGATTTCTGCCCTGTTGCTGCCGCACTGGCCTACCCATAAACGTATCAGACATGACTTTTTTCAGTTCTCTCAAAACCCGACTACAGGTTATCGGTATTGCCGAAGGGGTATCTTATCTACTTCTGCTGTTCATTGCTGTCCCGCTGAAACGGCTGGGTGGTTATCCAGAAGCCGTGCAGATAATCGGTC
This sequence comes from Spirosoma sp., assembly GCF_026391055.1. Classification (GTDB taxonomy): domain Bacteria; phylum Bacteroidota; class Bacteroidia; order Cytophagales; family Spirosomataceae; genus Spirosoma. The sequence continues at coordinate 579,088 of NZ_JAPLET010000026.1, forward strand.
CAATCCACGGACTACTTTTTATTCTATACGTGCTGGTAGTCATCCAGGGGAAGATCGAATACGGCTGGTCGCTGAGCAAACTAGCTATGGCATTAGTGGCATCCATTCTGCCGGGCGGCACGTTCTACGCCGATTATACCTTCTTCCGGCACTTACCGAAAAAGCCGGATCAGTTATAACATTGGTGACAATGTCTCTGGCAGCAGGATTGAAAATTATACACAACAGACCTGATCGTTTGCCATTGTCTTTGACTAGACCGATTCGCTAGCCAAAAGCATCAAGCAGGGCATCAGTAAACCCGATAGCACGGATACAGAAAAAGCCGGACGATGATCGTCCGGCTTTTTCTGTATTCCTACTTCTAAGATCTTATTTGATTGCCTCCTGCGCTGCGGCTGCTTCAATGGCGGCAATAGCGGCTCCGTTCTTCTCAGCGTATTCGTCACGCTGCGTTTCGAAGTGAGCAAAAATCTCGTTAATCGAATCGACGTTTTCGGAAATTTTCCCATGCATGGTTCCTAAATTCTGCTCCAGGTAGGAGTCGTTCAGACCATTCATATTATCGACTTCAATCTTGCCAATCTTGGCGATTAAAGCTGTCTGGCTATTCTGTAAATCTTCGAGTTCACGAACAATTTTATTCATCAGCTCAAACTTCTGTAACTTATCCATGCGCTCTGTTTTTTGTTGAGTAATACAAACTAAACCCCCTGCCAGGCAAATGGTTTTGTAATTACGATTGAATTAAAGCATTACCCCGATCACTTCTCCGCAAGCGTAGTCCTCCGCAAATTAACTACCACTCACTAAATATCACTCTTAACAAGGCCATCTAGTAACAAAAAAACCCATTCTATTAAACGGTAATCTTATTATATACATATCTTATTTACATTTACCCTTAATAGGAGCCAATAGTACATATATTAGGCCCCATTTTTAAAAATTCAATCCTTTTAAAGGCTTAATTATTTACCAATTACCTTATTTTATATCATAACCCTTATACAAATGAAAAAAACTCTACATGTGTTATGTGCCTGCATAACTCTGCTTCTGTGTCGGAGTAGTTTTGCCCAGTGCCCTACGAAATATTACACCCTTGCCAGTACATCGGTAAGTACTGTGGGGGATGGCACTAACAGCCTGAGTAATCCGGATCGGCTGGTAGATGGTAATTTGAATACATCACTGGATATTTCATCCAACGTTCCCCTGACCAGCCAGTCCGTCGTTTTTGGCATTACCTCAACGATCAACGAGACCATTCCGCCAAGTACCTACCTTTACCTGAAGGCCGATAACCTGACCGGTGTCACAATAGAAGCTTACAACGGCGCAACGACTATTACGGGAAGTGATATCACTGTCACGACAAAAAACGTGTATGGCTTCAGCTTTTTTGAGATCCTGTCAACCCAGCAGGTAACGGGTTTTAAAGTAACTTATTCCAACAACCAGCTCTCACAAACCCGCAAGTTCTACGAATTTTATGCGGGTACGCCATGCAGCTCTCCCTTGCCCGTGAATTTGACATCGTTTACCGCAAAACCGGTCAATGGCAAGGTCGTACAGCTCGACTGGGCTACTTCGCTGGAGCGTGACAACGATTATTTTGTTGTTGAACGCAGCAAAGACCTAACGCAGTTTGAGACCGTTGCACGGGTAAAAGCCAAGGAAGGCACGCAGGGACACACCTATAGCTTTGTCGATGAACAGCCTTATTTCGGCACCAGTTACTACCGCCTGAAGCAAACGGACCTGAATGGTACGAGTTCTTCCCTTCAAACGGCATCGATAGTATTTCGCAGCGATTCGTACGGTGTATTTCCTAATCCCGTTATCGACAATAAGTTTGTATTACGTCTGGATGAGCCTCAAACTGCCGAGGTGTCTTTGTACAGTACGGATGGCCGGTTGATGCCCATGCAGAAAACCGGAACCGACGAAGGCCTTCTCATGCTCAAGGCAACCCGCAAACTGACAACCGGTGTCTACCTGATTACCGTGAAAGAACGTGCTCAAACCCGTACTCATCGTATTATTGTCGAATAAAAACGGCTTCGCTCATTAGTCAATACCAACTCATTAATTATCTCGACCAATGAAATCAACTAAAAAAGATATATCCGTTTCGGCTCCTGCACGCAAGAAAGCATACTGTGCTCCCAAACTAAAGCCACTGGGCAACGTGAAGAAACTAACCCTGAAAACGGGCTCCAGCGTCGATGGCTTTGGCTCTTTTGGCTAATTGTCAGTCCATTTTTTCGACATGGTATCTTAAAAATCATAGCCTGCTCTCTCCGAAGAGAGCAGGCTATTTTTAGTAGATCCAGACCGGTCACTTTTCCGACCGCTGCAACGCGGCATGCTGAGTTGGCAAATCAAGTTCTTTTCAGTACCTTCCCTTCTCTTTTTACGCTTTCTCATGGCTATTACGCTTACCACCCGTATCGAATTAGTCCCGAATCAATCGTCATCGGTTATTGGCAACGAAACCATTCTCCTCGATTATAAAGCCGGTAACTATTACGAACTGAATGACGTTGGCGGATTTATCTGGGCACTGCTGCAGGAAAAAAAGACGATGCTGGTTAAAGATATTCAGGATGAACTCCTGGCTGAATTTGACGTAGAACCGTCTGTGTGCCAGGCCGAGTTGCTCTCGTTTTTAGATAATCTATCCCATGAGAAGCTTATCGAAACTCAGGTCTAGGCTAGCCAAACTCAGGCGGGTAAGCTGGTCGGAAAGGTGGCTCCTGATGCAGGTTTTCGCCGTGCTGATTACCTACAAAGGGCTACTTGTCATTCTGCCGTTCCGCACGTTCCTGAGCCACCACCCCCCGGCCGACACTGGCGACGCCCTTTCTGAAACCGAACTTCGCCGGGTCATTTGGGCTATTCAGGCACTCAGCACGCGGTTGCCGCTGGGGTTCACTTGCCTGGTTCAGGCCCTTAGCGCTAAATGGCTGCTGAAAAAACATCCCGCCATCCGCATTTATATCGGGGTTCACAAAACGGAGCGTCAGGCGTTTGCCGCCCATGCCTGGATCGTTTATAAGGACAAGACGATTCTGGGCGAACAGGCCAATCAGGTGTTCAAACCCATTTTACACTGGAATTAAGTTTAACCAGCCTCCATTCGTTTTTACATCGTTTCCCCGGTTAAGTAGCCCGCTCCTGCCTAATGGTTCGTTTTTCGCCCGAGCTTACGTTTCTACTGATGGCCTGCACCGTTTCGCCATCACCGGAGAAGCAGGAGCAGCTAACTGATTTTCTGGGTCTGCAGCCCGTAAACTGGCATCGCGTGTATACCCTGGCCGTTCGGCATCGGCTCACGCCTTTTCTATACCGTTCGCTCTACCAAATTCCGACCATTCCGGAATCGTTCATCCGTACGCTTCAGCAGGACTGCCGGACATCGGCCACGGACAGTCTGCTGAAACTGCACCACTATCACCAGTTGGCGGCCCTCCTGGCCGAAAACAACATCGATCATCTGCCCCTCAAAGGGGTGCACCTGGCCGAACAGTACTACCCGGACAGCAGCCTGCGCATCAGTGGCGATATTGACATACTAGTTCGCCGGGAAGATGCCTTCAGGGCCATTCGGCTGCTCCAGGCAAACGAGTATCAGCTAAACAACCAGCAACGGCTTCACTGGCAACAGGGCGAAGTGGTAATTCTGGACGATCTGACGGAGGTTAGTCTGTACAAGCCGTTTTTTAACAACAGCCATTTCGACATTGATCTGCACTGGAAAATCCTGTGTTTTAACCAGCATTATGGGCACTTCGACCTGGACTACGTACGTGCCCAACCCGACGTTTCTGCCGAGCGGGAGATTGTCTTTCTGGTCGTTCATCACGGCATTAATAATGTCTGGCAGCAGCTTTATTACATCAACGATTTGTACTTTTTACTCCATAAGCGAGACATCAACTGGCCTTTTCTGCTTGAGGAACTGCGTCGATACGGGATTGAGCAGGTCTTTCTGGCGGGTCTATACTGGTGCGTAGACATTTGGGCATTACCCCTTCCGCCAACCGTCGAGCCACTGGTGAACTCCGCTCAGCTTCGCTCACTGGCCGATAAGTACACTAAAACCTGGGAGGCCAATCAACCCAGCGAGCTAAGTGAGTTAATTGTGAAGCAGACAACCCTGCTCCTAAACGCTCAGACGCGAATAGGCCGCCGGCTAACGGTTTGCCGTACATTTCTGAGCAGCCGAATTTTTAAATACAGCATTTTCAGATTGGGCAATCGGTTCGTTTACGCGCCCAAAGAGCTGGGTTTACTAACATTGTTCGTTCGCGCGGGCCAGTCGCTAAACCGCTTTCTGCCAACGCGTCGCTAGCTGGTTTAGGGTGTTTTGGGCAGGGTATCCAGCCAGAGGGCCAGGTAAATAACCCGGCAGAGCATCCAGTTGAAGCGGGTTTTTCGGCTTACAGGCAACTGCCGGTCGAACACCGTTTTGACTAGCTGATCGAATTTTTGTCGATCAACCACCGTCCAGATGGAATGGGTAGCCGACGAAAACAACTCACGGGTGGCCTGATAGAGCTGCTGTGCGGAGAGTGTACTATACTCAACAAAATTGGCTTTGGTGAGTCGGCTGGTAACGGCCGGTGGCAACACGGCCCCCAACCCATTCCGAATGAGTCCCCTCCCCCGGCCCTGGTCGAAGTGAACCGTGAGTGGAGTCGTCAGGCATAACTCAATGACGTTTTTGTCGAAGAAAGGAAAGGAATAACTATGCCCGTAATATTCGCCGATGTGATTCATTTGCTCATTACAAATGACGTTGGTTGTGTTGAGAATCTGATTGAGCGGCATCTGCTGGCCCGCTGTCCAACCGGCCGTCAAGCCCGATGTTGTCTGCTGCGCCCGTACCGGCACCCGCTGGTCGAAGGCATCGCTCAGTGGGCTGGCGAGGGGAACCGTTGCGGTCAACCGGTTTAACAGTCGCTTCGACAGATAGCGGATAAAAGCCGATGAAGACAGCTCAAGCGTGGCCTTCTGTGTTCGAAACATGATCAGAAAGTCAGTAATCGACTGCTCCCGAAATCGTTTTTTCAGGTTGCTTCCAATAACACTCAGCGCGTATTGGTCGAACTTAGCCTGACCGGATAAGCTCGTCCAGTTTGCATCGATATGAACCAGATTGCGGCCCGGTAAGCCCGTAACCTGCTGACAGACCGTTTTCAGATTCGCCCAGTCGGCGGCATCGACAAGCTGCTCCAGAAAGTCGAAACCCGTGGTTGCGACACTATCGCCGTCATGTCCTGTTAACAAGCTATCGCAGCCGACTTGCTGTGTGGCCTCCGACACACTCAGGTGAAAGCTGGACGGGATAATAAAATGTTCCGGCCGGTCGAACAGCCGGTTAATTTTCAGCACCGAGTCGAGCACATCGCTGATCGGGTGAACGGTATGGTGGCTGGGGTGCCATTGATCGACAACGGCCTGCACAAACGCCTGCTCATCGGCCGAGGGTTGTTCGGTGTCAATGTTGAACGTATGCAGGGCCGGGCGCTGCTGCTGCTGTAGCAAAGCCTGCGCCACGCAACTCACCGACGACGAATCGAGGCCTCCGCTCAAGTGCGCCCCAACGAGCTTTTTACCGGCCATCCGGCGGTCGACGGCCTCCGTAAAGCAGGTTTGAAACAAGGCCGAGTAGTCGTTGGGGCTGGCTAAATCGGCGTACCGGCTACAGTCGACTTGCCAATAGGGCAGCACCTCGACGCCTTGCGCATTCATCTCGACATAATGACCCGGCAGCAGGCTGAAAATGTCGTTATGAAATGTCTCAGTGCTGTAGGGGATGTATTCAGTAGACCAGGTTAGATACTCCCGAAATTTATGCTCGTTGGGGCGAACCACTACCTCCCGCAGAGCCAGTAATGCTTTTATTTCGGATGCAAAAGCCACAAATCGGCCGGGCTGATGCACATAATACAACGGCTTTATTCCCATGCAATCGCGGGCGCAGACGAGCGTTTGCCGGGTCTGATCCCAGAGAGCCAAGGCGAAATCAGCCGTCAGATCGTTCAGCGACCGGAAACCGCTGCGGCTATACGTATCCGAAAAAGAGCCGCTTTTTGTCCCGGCATACTGGTCAATATCGATGGTGGCATCGGCAAAACCGGTCCTTTCCAGTCTGCCGCCGAATGCCAGCAGCACTCCCTCACTGACTACCTGGCTGGTCGGGTTACCCCGGTGTTTAAGCAACTCAATTACCCGGCTTCGGTCCGTATCGAGTACATTTTGTCCATCAAATCGGATTATGCCCGCAATTCCCCCCATATGCCTGAACAATTCAGTGGCTGTGTTATCTATAGCCGTTAAAACTACCGAATTTATGAGCACAAGGCCTTCCGATAGGTATCTTTTGTACATTCGTAGCCACATCTGACAGGCCTGGCTGAATAAGGTTCTGTATGCTGAAAGCATTTGTTGCCGTTAAACCATGCTCAAAAATTGCAGACGATATCCTCTCCCTGTTTTCCTGATTGTCCTTGCCCTTTTGAATGGGTGCCAGCCAGCAACGGACCCACTCCCCGACGATTCGGCTTATTTCCCGCTACAAACCGGCGATTACTGGATTTACCAGGTTACGCAGGAAGCGTATTCGCTCACAAGCCCGGCTACTACGCGCGTGTTTCAGGTTCAGCAGAAGGTTGGCAGTTCATTTGTACGTAACGGACAACTGGTTTATCAGGTTGAAGAGTCGGCCCGCAACTCGGATCAGGCCGACTGGCAGGTGAGCACCGTCCGGACGGTCTATAAAACGCTTTCGGAAGTTGTCAGCCAGGAGACTAATGTACCGACCGTGAATCTGGTGTTCCCGATTTCGGCGGCTACCACCTGGAATGTGAATACCTACAATGCCCGCCCTGACACCCTGCTCCGGTATCAGTACGAGAGTCGGTCCCTTACGCTGAATAAGCGATCCTTCGACAACGTCATATCCGTAATAGGCCCGAACGACTCGACCCTCATCGGACTGAATAAATACGTTCGGATGTATGCGCCGAACGTGGGGCTGGTTTACCGCGAAAACACCGCCCTCGCCTACTGCCAAGCTACGCCCGACTGCATCGGCAAAGGCATTATTACATCGGGGAGTCGACAAAAATGGACGTTACTCAGCACTAACCGGCTACCCTAATGTTGCCAGACCACCTTGCCGGTATGCATTTCGGTACGTCCGTCTTTGTAGGTTAACCGGAACACATAGGGGTAAACGCCTGCTGCGGTTGCCTGCCACAGCCATGTGTTTTTACCAGTAGTTACCGACACCATATCTGCATAGACCAGCGCGCCCGACGAGTTATAAATCAGTAGCCGGGATTCGGTGGGCAGTTCGGATAGGGTCAAATTTAGGTCAAATTTCACGTAGGTCATTGCCGGATTTGGGTAGGCTGTTACCGTAACGGGTTTATCTTCAGCCACGACGCCAATATCAAGCACGTAGGGCGGTTGCGTACGATTTCCGGCGGCATCTTTCCCGAACACAATAAGCTGATAGTTTTCCCCCGCCTGAAGCACGGCGTTTGTAGCCACCCGAAGCTGATTTGCCGAAACCGCCGACACCGTGAACCGGCCCGATGGCAGTTTGTTGGGGGAGCAACTGGCGCAGCTTTTCAGATAGACCTCAACGGCACTCGTATCGGTTGGCGAGAGCGGGTTTTCGTCCAGGATAAACACCTCTATGCGGGGATTCACCCCAACGATTGCCCGATTTTCCCGAACTTTCCCATCGAGAAACACGCTGATTGCCGGGCTTACCCGGTCAGGTAACCGATTGGGCGGGTAACTGGTACTCGTCTTCGCCTGCGCCCAGTCAATATCCAGGCTGGCTTTGTTATTCGACTTGCTCAACTCAACAAGCTGATTCCCGGGATCGATCGTCACCTCCAGTTTCTGTAGCTTTTCGTCTTTGGCTATGGTATATACCAGCGTATCGCGGTACCGAAAGGCCGGAAACCGGAGTGTGGTGGTGGCCGCACTGCCGTTGCTCGTTTTTGTCAACGCCAATGCCACCGACTGACCAGCCACGAACTTACCGAGGTTGGCTACCGGAACGACAACCCGAAGTGAATCGCTGTTCTGAAGCGAGCTGCCCGCCATTTTACCCTGAATGTAAAGCCCCTTCGACTCCACCGAAAAGTCCGGATTTAGCAGCGGGTACATACTCAGGGCGGGGTCGCCCTGCAAAAGCATTTGCAGAATCACGGAAATGTCGTACCCATCCACACCTTCTTTTTCCAACGCCAGGTTAACCTGCTGCTGCACCTTGCCGAATGGCACACCCAGTGTGCTGGCATCAGCGTATAAACGGGAGTACAGTTTGGTCAGGTACCGCGTTGTGGGCAGTTCGTAACTGTAATACGAGTGCGCTAGCACCAGGCCCGCTCCTTTTTGCGGAGCCAGCAGCCAGTCCGTCGATAGGGTCTTGAAGCTGGAGAAAATCTCTCCGACACCACAGCCATTAAAAATCATGAATGGATAATATTGATTCCGGAACCCGTTTTCGGGCGGAGAGGCAAACCCAAAATTCATGTCGGTGATGGCCGGTCCGGCATGACCAAAAAACGTAACCAGACTAACCCCGTCATTCACCTGCGGGGCAATATTGATCTGCTCAACTTCGGCATTGGTGTTTTTGCTGAATGTCGTTATCTGCCCGCCCAACAGACCATCGGTATAAATACGGCCAATGCCGTTGAGGGCTTCGCGCAGGCTGGATATTTCACCCGCCGACTTACCCCCGCTGATGTGAACAATGTGCTTTCGCCAAAGTCCGTTGTAACTGGCACCTTCCATCTGTTTCACCTTGTCCAGATACGTAAGTACCTGATCGTTGGTCGTTGCATTGATGCGCCCGGTCGGGATGGCGGGTGTGTTCGGGGGGAAACCACCCAGCCCGGCCGACAGAAGAATATCGGAACCGGGGTAGCCCATGGTCGGGACTAAATCATCGGTGGCGGTTTTGACCGTATACGGGTAACTATTCGCCCGGCCTATGAGCAACAGGTGCTTAACCGCCGTGTTAGCCACCAGATAATCGGCAAAACGCCGAAGTGCCAGCGGACTCTTCTCGCCGTAGTTGAACTGGTCGTAGAGGGAGTCGGATTCGACAATAAAAGACTTATAGCTCCCACCTGCCACCGACGACCGGTAATTGGCATAGGTAGCGGCCGACTGCCGAAGCGACGCCTGTGTAACGATAATGTAATCCGCCGTTTCGGGAATCGTCGTCCGAAATTGGATCGGCTGGATAGTCAGCGGTTTATTAATTTTATTGGAAATAAAAACGACCCGGCTCCGGGCCGTCTCGTTTACAACCACCTGCGTTTGGTCGCCGGAGGTTTGGGTAGCCAGCAGCCGGACATTGGCCCGGTCGGTAATATCGTACGCGAGCGATGCGGCTGGCGCGTTTTTAACGGCCAGCAAAGCATTTAGCCGCTGGTTGGCCGGTATGGTAAATACCTTGCCGACTTGCCCGGTCATATCTAGCACCTGCGGATAGGCCACCTTGATGTAAGTGATGGAATAATTGGTCGTGAAGCCGCTTTTCACGACCTGGAGCCGCAAGGTAAGCTGATCATTCTGAATCGTTGTCGGCGTAACCGTTGCCTTAAATGTCTGACTCCTAAATCCGCTAAACGGCTCTACAGACAGGGGCGCGGTGGTATTGGCGTCGAGTTGAAGCTGGAGTTGATGCAAGGAATTATCGCGCCCGTTGACCATGCCTTCCAGCGTAACGGGCCAGTTTGCCGATGTTCGGCCCGGTAGTTTCAGTTGAACAACGCTCACAGAATCGGCGGTAAGCTGTCGTCCGGACCAGCCCTCACCCGGCTCAAAATAGCTTTGTTGAAGGTACGGTTCCAGCCCCTTCAGGTTATTGAACGTGTACTCGCTCGTGAAGGCCTGAACGGTCTCTTCAACATGAAATGGCTCGGGCGTCAATCCCTGCGCCGACAGGTTCAGTTCGGGCATTCGCTTACCGGCCAACGTCGGGTTACTGGTCAGAAAAAAAGCCGTTTTGTCGGAGAAAAGGGTTTGGTAGGGATGCAGCCGCTGCTGCGGTCGGTAAACCAGCGAATCCTGTGCGCCGTCGTTCCCGATGCCATAAAACTCAATATAATCCTGGGCATCGAAGGTCCCATCCTGCTGCCCCACCACCCGAATAGCGACCTCCTCCCCTCTGAAAAACAGTTGCCAGCGAGCTGGATTGTTTTGCAGGAAGGACGCATCGGCGGCTTTGATATCCTCGTACCCAACCCGGTAAATCCCCGCCTGATTGACGGTAAATTTGAGGTATTTCTGGCCCGGCCGTGTCCATTCGTTACCAAATCGATTTTGCCCATTCAGGACCAGCCCATTGACCAGGAAGAAAATAAAAAGTAACCCTTTTTTCATACGTAGATGAGCCTCTGCGGGCGTTGGCTACCCAAATGGCATACGCCCAATTTTCACCAAAGATACCGAATCACCTGCATTTACTGACAGCCCGTTTTGCCCCCTTAACTCCGCAAGAATCGGGTTTATTCGGCCCACTTTTCGAGCGACCTTTGTATCGGTAAACAAATCGAAACATCGGCATTCAAACCCGCACAACAACGATGACATCCGTCAGCACATTCACTTACCAGCAGATTGCCCGCGCTATCGAACACCTGACTGCTACTTATCGGGAACAGCCATCCCTGAGTGAACTGGCCGAAAAGGTGAACCTGAGCGAGTTTCACTTTCAGCGGCTTTTCACGGAATGGGCGGGTGTCAGTCCCAAAAAATTCAGCCAGTACCTGACTCTCGAACACGCCAAAACCAGACTGCGCAACGGCGCACTCCTGACGGATGCCGCTTACGATGCGGGGCTATCGGGCACGGGTCGGCTGCACGATTTATTCGTCAATATTGAAGGCATCACACCGGGGCAATTCAAACAGGGCGGCTCCGGCTTAGTCCTCACTTATGGCATTTTTACCAGTCCGTTCGGGCGGTATCTTCTAGGGACCATAAACGGCAAAATTGCCCTGCTGCACTTTGTGAATGAGGATAACGTCATCGAAACCATTCTGCCAACCGCCTGGCCCGAGGCTTCATTTCAGCATGACCCTATTACGCTGCAACCGCTGGCCGACCAAATTTTTAGCCCCCCGGCGGTTGGGTTGGCCGAACGGACAGGCAGTAAACCCGTCCTGTCGGTGCTGATGCGCGGCTCCGCTTTTCAGCTAAAGGTATGGGAAGCGTTGCTTAAAATTCCGGAAGGTAATCTGGCGAGTTACGATCAGATTGCCAACGCCATCGGTCAGCCCACAGCCTCGCGGGCCGTAGGGACCGCCATTGGTTCAAACCCGGTTGGCTACCTGATTCCCTGCCACCGGGTCATCAAAAAGACGGGACTGTTCGGTGGGTATCGCTGGGGTGCTGAACGCAAACAAGCCATGCTCGGCTGGGAGGCAGCCCGAACCGATCAGTAGCCTGAGAATGCGTTTAAAACAGCTTCTGGACGACGAGGAACTTACCTATTAGCGTGAACCACCTTTTTCAATGCCGCTACGCTTCTTTTCAGTTCCTCTTCCGAACTCGACGCAAAGCCCAGCCGAGTGCTGTTCAGACGCTGTCCGGGCGGGTTATGAAACAGGCCATTTGACAGATAGAGCCCCTCCTGTTCTGCCCGCTGGGTCAACGCTTCCATACCAATAGCCGGATCGAAAGAGGCCCAGACGGCCAGTCCCCCATCGGGTTTGTTGAATTGAACAGCGTCCGGCAACGCATTCGCCAGTAGATCGCAGAAGTAATCACGACGGGCGTGGTAGGCACGCAGGGTCTTGCGAAAATGGCGTTTCATATCTCCGGTTTTAAACAGCTGCCCAATAGCAAATTCAAGCATCGGATCGCCTTGCCGGTCGATAATGCGCCGGTGCCGCGCCAGTTCGTCAATCAAAATTTTGGGCGCCACCACGTACCCCACCCGAAACGCGGGTGCCACGGATTTCGTTAGCGAACCCACATACACGACCATGCCCCGCCGGTCGGCGCTGGCGAGGGGCAGAATGGGACGGCTCAGGTAGTGAAAATCATAATCGTAATCATCTTCGAGAATTGCAAAACGATACGTTTCGGCCAATTGCAACAGCTTGATACGCCGGTCGGCGCGGAGGGTTACCGTGGTGGGATAATGATGGTGTGGCGTTACGAACACCATCCGAATTTGTCTGGTCCGGCAAATTGCTTCCAGTGCGTCCACATCCAGCCCATACTGGTCGACGGGTACGGGCAATACTGTTGCGCCCGTTTTCTTAAAATTCATGGTCGCCCCCGACCAGGTTGTTTCGCCCACCGCAACCACATCGCCCGGCCGTAAAAGCACCTGACTGGCCAGATGAAGGCCCATGATACTTCCACGGGTAATCAGCACATTCTCCGGCGTAGTTTGAAGGCCACGGGTTTCGTTCAGGTAAGCCGACAATTGCTCCCGGAGCAGCGGGTGCCCTTTGGTGTCGCCGTAACCGAAATGCTGCTGCGGGTTGCCCCAGCGAAAATACGACCGATATGCCCGGCTCAGTTCCTCCATCGGGGCCAGTCGGATATCAGGAAAGCCATCGTCCAGGCGCAGCCCGGCCTGATTGGTCAATACCGGCCGCACCAGAAAATCTACCGATTCAAACACATAACCCGGTTGTTCATTACCGGGTCTGCTCCTGGCAGACCCGCTGTTTGTAGCTGACGAACCATCTGCTTCGCCCGCTAACCCTTGCGGCTTTATCTCCGGGAAATGGGTGGCAACATAGGTCCCGCTGCCCGACCGGCTTTCGAGCCAGCCCTGCGCCAGCCCTTCCCCGTAGGCAGCCACGATGGTTTGCCGATTCAGCTCCAGCAAGTCGGCGAGTTGGCGGGTACCGGGAAGCCGTTGTCCCGGCGCGAGAGTTCCCTGTCGGATGAGGTGGCCCAACTGATTGCTCAGTTGAATGAAAACGGGCGTGGACGACGCCTTATCAAATTGAACCAGGGATTTAAAGGGGACCATAACCGGACTAGCTGCTTTATCCAAACCGGACGATTTGTATAGACCGATAAAGCAAGACATTTGATTTATCAAAAGCAAGTAACTCAATGCAAACAACCCGCACTACCCCCAGTCGTTTAGCGAAACGCGCCCATTACGACGCCGACACCATCCATCCCATTCTGGACGAAGCCCTTTTCTGTACGGTTAGTTACGTACTGGATGGGCAACCGATGGCCATTCCTACCGCTTTTGCCCGGAAAGGCGATAAACTCTACATTCACGGGTCGGTGGGCAGTCATTTTATCCGGTCTATCGAGCAGGGAAATCCGGTCTGCATCTCGGTGATGCTGGCAGATGGGCTGGTGCTGGCAAAATCGGCCTTTCACCACTCCGTCAACTACCGCTCGGTCGTCGTCTTTGCCTCGGCGGAGAAAGTAACCGACGGAGCCGAGCGCCTGGAAGCCCTGGCCCTGATTACGGATCACCTCATTCCCAACCGCTGGGACGACCTGCGCCCGACTACGGACAGCGAAATGCGGAAAACAACTGTGTTGGCTTTCTCGCTGGCCGAAGCTTCAGCCAAAGTACGAACCGGCGGCCCCGGCGACGACCCTGAAGATGAGCACTTGCCTACCTGGGCGGGCGTCATTCCGCTGCAAACCGTTCGGTTAGCGCCCATACCCAAAACAGGCGACGAAGACATTCCCTTACCGGCTTATCTGGCTAGCTAAAACAAGGCGTTGGTGAGTACAAAGACAGGACTACCGGGGGTTCGGGCGGGCGATTTATTGGGTGCAGTGCCTGTGTTGAAGCGGGCATTGACAATAAACGGTACGGGCATGAACTCCTCTGGATGCATGGCTTTGATCTGCTGAAAAGGCCACGGTTTTTGGCCTTCAGCATAAGGCAATAGCCATTGGTAGGCTTTTTTCAGGCTTTTACCATCGGAGGTTTCGTAGTTTAAAAGGTCAATACCAACGTTCTTCGCCAGCAGAGCCACCCCCAGAAACCCCTTGAAATTCATAACAGAATAGTTCCAGCTCAGAGTTCGGGCGAGTTCGTGGGGCTGGCTACCGTCTTCTTTCAACTGGCTCTGAATCCGCTTGTAGGTGTTCTGCTCGATGAGCTGTTTAGCCATCGTCTTATCCTGCAAAAACAGGGCAAATGCAACCGTCTGGAAATCGTAATACGTGCCGTGGTTATTGTGCTCATCAGCTTCATCTTTACCGATGGGGCTGGTGAGCATCCAGGTCAAAAACTGCCGAAACCAGGCTTGCAGGGCCGTCTGATCCTGCTTCGGCCAGGCAGGTGATCCGTTCAACAGTTGCACGGCATCGACCAGTTTGGCCAGCATCCGGGTATCGATCAATCCAATGCCGCGCCCTTCAGTAATACCCGGAATGGCCTGCCCGTAGTTCAGATTCGGGTTCATGCGGGTCTCCTTGTCGAGAAACCAGGTTCGCAGTAACTCCGCTGCCCGGCGGGCATACTTGTCGTCATTGGAAAAGTAGTAGCTTAGCGCCAGCGTCTGTACATCATCGCAAAGGGCGTTGAGGTACGTGCCATCCTGAATGGCGTAGCGGTCGGGGTTGATCTGACCATCTTTGCGGATGTAGGGCAATCCGCCGGGCTTGGTCGAATCGGGCCACCAGTAAGGCCCAACGCTCATATAATCGTGCTTATCGCCACTGGGTGGAGTTTTTGTTTTTTCCACCACCGAATGTGCCGGTTTGGTCAGTAGGTTATCGGCCTGAGCCAGCAGCGATTTTCGGGCCGCCTGCAAGCTTGCGTCACCCTGCTGAAGCCGGGCTTTATTGCTCGCCAGCAGCGTAGCATCCAGCAGAAACGTACTTGGTGTGGTAACGGGCTGCGCCAGAACGGGCTGCACACAAATTGCAAAAAGAATACCGGTCAGCCAACCGATCTGGCTTCGAAGATGGCGCATAAGTCAATTGAGTAAATAGGTAACGAAGTGAATTTAAACGGTATCTCAAACGCTACATCTTAACGATATAGGGTTTGAAATACCGTTTAAATTCACTTCGTTAATTCAGTTTCAGGCGTTTGATGCTGACAGTCATCGTTTTTGCTGTATTGTTTACGGCGTTGACGTACACGTAAGCCGTGTAGGAACCATCGGCCGATTTCACAAAAGCGCCCTGATCGGCGGCTAGGCCGTAGGCATAGTCGGCCGCGTTGACAAAGGTTGTCTGTCGAAGATCGATGTCATCAATGAACACCTCGAAACCAGCCGTACCCCGCAGTTGCGCATCTTTCACATCGACTCGTTTGTCAATCGCTGTTCGCGTCTTGCTCAGACCCGTTGGCAGGATAACATCCTGTAGATATGTTGGGTTTGACGGCGCTATGAGCGCATGACCAAACGCAAATGTATTGATCGTGGGGCGGTAGATGTACACGAAGTCGATTTTCCCGGCCAAATTATTCTGCTCCACTTCAGCTTTGGTGTAAGCCGTCATATCGGCGAGTGAAACATAGGCTTTGGACCCGTCGCCCAGCACAATAGACCGCTTCATATCCATGCTGCTAATGCGG
The DNA here is from genome assembly GCF_026391055.1 of Spirosoma sp. Taxonomy (GTDB): domain Bacteria; phylum Bacteroidota; class Bacteroidia; order Cytophagales; family Spirosomataceae; genus Spirosoma. Next base: position 594,671 of record NZ_JAPLET010000026.1, read on the forward strand.
TAAGTCGGTGACTGAATGCTCACTTCCTTACCGGTCGATGAGGTCGCGCTGAACCGGAACGACACATCTTTCCCCTGGGCATCGGCCGTGGGGTAGTAATAATAGCGCAGCGTAACGGCTTTGTTGGTGGCCGCGTCGATAATATTTGCGGTCGATACAGCCCCGTTTGTGATGGTATCGGTCGCCGTTTGCCGGGGCTGATCGACCCCCGTGCTGTAGTTGGTGTACCACGAATTACGGCTGAACCCCGTACCGACTCCCCCAGCCAGGGTAGCCTCGGCACGAACGTTTTTCAGATCGCCCTCCAGGGTGCCGATGGCATAGGCGAACTCGATGCGGTCGCCTACTACGGCGGGACCGGTCGTTTTTTTTAGTAAATCGTTTTGGAAGGGTTCGTCTGGTTGTACTGTTTCCTTGCAGCTTACAGCCAGCAGTACGAAAGCAGCATACACGAAAGAAAGAAGATAAGGTCGCATGGATGGTTATTTTTGAAGCGTGACCGTTACGGTATAGGTTTTGCGCACAAGCCGGTTACCTGACACAACCGTGTAGGTCAGCGGCTGAGAAAAATCGGTCCAGACACCCATGGTCGGCTCCACTATGGCATCACTCACCACACTGCAAAACGGTTTGAGCCGTTGCATGTTGGTACCGAATTTAGCCACTGCCGTAACGGTCAGTGCCGTGGTATCTACTTTCGTCTGGCCGCTCACCAGCACGGTGCGGTGATCAGAACCCAGCAGATCGAAGGAAGTCATGTAGGATTGCGACCGCTGCGTAATCAGCAGACCGGCTTCGTCGATGGGGTCCTGCTTGCTACAGGCCGCGATACCGGCCAGCATGAACAGACACAGACAGATATAAAGAATCGAACGTTTCATAGTAGTGGGTCGGGTTATAACCAGGGTGCGTTTTGGGTTATTTTGGCATTCACTTCGATCTCGGCGGGCGGAATCTGGAAAATATAATACCGCTGGTAGGCGCGCAGATCGGCATTGACAAACTCGTCGCGGATGCGGGTGCCCTGGGTGTCGAAGAGTACTTGTCCAGACGGGGCGGGCCAGATCTCTTCGGCCTTTTTCCAGCGACGAATGTCGAAGAAGCGCTGCCCTTCGCCAACCAGTTCGATGATACGCTCCTGCTCGATGGCTTTGAAAAACTCGGCTTGGGTCGAAAACTTAGCCGTGTTGAGTGCAGGCAGGTTACCCCGGCGACGAATGCGGTTTAGCAGGGTAAAGAGTTCGGGCGTGGGGCCACCGTTGACTTCGTTAACAGCCTCGGCATACATGAGCCACACATCGGGCAGGCGCATCAGGTAGATGTCCTGGGGGCCATCGCTCCGGCCGATACCGCCCGTCTGACGCACCCATTTACGGAACATATATCCGGAGGTTTGTCCATCATAGTTGAGGGCCGTTACGCCGTCGCGGTTGCCAAAGCGGAATGGCAGGCTATCGGGCAGCACCGTTAACCCATCGGTCGACAGCTGCACCATTTTCTGACCGTCCCAGACCATTGTGGCCCGCATCCGGTAGTCGCGCCCTTCGTAAGATTTGGGGTTAGTGGCGCTGTTGAGCAGCGTCGTGGCACGGCTCAGCACGAGTGGGGGTGCAAAATCGCCGGTGCTCACCAGTTGGTACCGGTTGGCTAAGCGGAACGTGGGCGCAACCCAGCACTGCCCGAAACCGGTGTTCCGGTTACCGAAATCGCGCGACAGCTCCTCGCCCTGGCTCAGCAGCGGACCGCCAAACTGTACGGAGAAAATGATCTCGGGGTCATACTCATTGAAGTACTGAAATAGGTGCCAGTAGTTGGGGTTATCGGACGGCCCCGGCTCTCCATTGCGAAATAGCGGAATGTTTTTGTCGACAATTTTCTTGAAGTCAGCCGCAGCAGCCGCAAAATGCTTCTGTGCTTCGGCGCTGTTACCTTCGTTTTTCATCCAGCTGGCCCAGAACAGGTTCACTTTACCGCTGAAAGCTAGAGCCGCCAGCCGGGAGGCCCGGCCCAGATTATCACCCGCATAAACTTCGGGCAGAATCGTTGCCGCAAAACTCAGGTCGGCAAGAATAGAATCCTTGACAACGGCGCGGGGAGTTCGGGCAAGGCCATACGCTTCGGCATTGCCATCCAATTTTTTGGTAAAGTAAGGTACATCGCCCCACAGGTCGATCAGTCGAAAGTAGTTGATGGCGCGCAGAAAGCGGGTTTCGGCCACCAGTCGATCCATCAAGGCCAGATCGGCGGGCTCTTTGAGTGTCGATCGCAGGGTACCAATATTCCCCAGCACATAGTTGGCGCGGTTGATGGCCCGATAGCAATCGCCCCACAGAAATCCGAAATTACCGTTAGAGCCCAGACCGCTAGGGTTAAATGTACCCTGGTTATTGCTGGTACCGCGGGTATTGACAAATTCACCGGCTCCATCGAAATAGTAGTCCCGGTCGAAGGTAGTCCGGTTGGCTTCATAGACGCCGTTAACAGCCGCTGTGGCGTCGGCCGTTGTCTTCCAGAATAATTCTGCCGACAGTTGCGTCGTAGGGATCTGGTCGAGTAAATTCTCGGTACAAGCCACTGACACCAGCATCAGCCCCAGCAGCACACATACGTTATAAAGTCGATTCATGGCAAAGGGGGTATATATTAAAAGCTGAGGTTAAGACCGAACGAATAGGATTTGAGCAGCGGGAACGGGTCGTCATTATTGTCGGCTCCCGACACACTTGTGCTCTTTTCCGGATCGACACCACGGTATTTTGTGAAGGTCAGCAGGTTTTCGGCCGTTCCATAGATACGGACCTTGCTCAGCCCCAACCGACTGATGTATTTGGTGGGAATGTTGTAGCCCACCTGAATATTCTTAAGCCGCAGGTAACCAAAGTTGTCGAGCCAGAAGGTCGATTCGGCCTGGTTGTTACCGCCCGAACCGGTGATCAGCCGGGGCAGCGACGCCAGCCGGTTGTCGAGGCTCCAGGTATCGTTCCATAAAAAGTCCTGAAAGGCGTTGCGTGCGGCCGGAATGTTGACGTTGTTGAACGGCTCCAGCCAGAAATCTTTCCGACCGGTAGCGGCCTGCCAGAGTATGCTGACATCGAAACCCCGCCAGTTGGCGAACAGATTGAGGCCGTAGGTACCCGTAGGCTGATCCCGGTTAAATTTGGGTTCGGCTTTACGGTCTTCGTCGTTCACCTGACCGTCGCCATTAAGGTCTTTATACAGAATATCGCCCGGCGAAAAGTACTGCCCCTGGTAGGGAGCGTTGGCAATATCCTCCCAGCTCTGAGCAATGCCCGTGGCCACGCGGCTATAAGCGAAGTGATAAGGCAGGTTCAGGTAGGTGTACCCTTTGCTCAGGAACTCATTCCACTCCAGCAGTTTGTTTTGATTAAAGGCCATGTTGAGCGTTGCCCCAACGTTAGCGTCCCGAACCTTGGCCCGGTAGGTGACATTCATTTCCACACCCGTATTCCGAAGCTTGCCGATATTCACGCGAGGGGCGTTGTAGCCCGTCAGGAAAGTCGACAGCGACGATGGGCGGATCATCCCCGAGGTCAGCTTGTTGTAGTAATCAATGTCGGTTGTCAGGCGTCCGCCGAAGAAAGCCAGGTCCAGCCCAAGGTTGGTAACGTTGGTTTCTTCCCAGGAGAAATCTTCGTTGATGATTTTGGCCGAACTAAAGCCTTTGGCGATTTTTCCATTCAGGATATAATTGGTCAGGTTGAAAATATCGCGCTGCTCGTACCGCCCCACGCCCGAGTTGTTACCCAGTTTACCGATGGAAGCCCGGACTTTACCCGACGATACCACGGAACTGAACCGCTTGAAGAAAGGCTCTTCCGAGAAACGCCAGCCTGCCGATGCCGATGGGAAGAAGCCGTACTGGAAACCCGGCAGAAACTTGCTGGACCCATCGTAGCGGGCGTTCACTTCAAATAGGTATTTATCGTTGACGACGTAATTGAGTCGACCGATGCCCGACCGTAACCCTTCGGCGTCGGAGTTACCCCCGGCAGCCTGCGTCGTGGTTAGGGCCGCGTCGATTTCACTCAGGAGCGGGTTGATGCGCTCTAGCCGACTGGCCGACAGGTTTCGGTTGAACCAGTATTCTTCCGTATAAGCCCCGAGCAAGCTCAGCTGATGATTGCCGAAAAGCGTTTTGTTGTAGGTTACCCGGCCCTGAAGCAGCGTTTTATAGCCCGAATTGATGGCGTTGCTGATGCCAGCACTGCTGGATACGAGATTGCGTGAAATCTGATTCGTCTGGAAATTAAAGACATCCGAGGGATCGGCGTAGCTTTTGGTAAACTGATTATAATACCGCAGGCCATAATCACCCCGAATGGTCAACCCCGTAATGGGTGTCCACTCGCCGTATAAATTGCCGTTGGCTTCCTGACGGTCGCGCAGGTTGTGATTGACGTTCATGGCCGCCAGCATATTATACGCCAGAGCATCTTCGCCATAGGCCATTGCCCCACCATACTGCCCGGTAGCCGGGTTCTGCGGCAGAATACCGGCCACGGCATAGCGAATATCGTACCCCCCGGTTCCGGTATAGGTAATCAGTCCTTCGGAGTTGGCGAAGGTTTGTTTCGACCACTGCCCGTCCATCCGGATGCCAACTTTAATGTGGTCGCTCAGTTTGTAGTCCAGGTTGAATCGGGTGTTGTATCGCTTGTAATCGTGATTGATCAAGATACCCAACTCATCATATACCCCCGCCGACAGGTAAAAATTGGAACGCTCATTGCCACCCGCTGCCGACAGGTTATGTGTCTGAATCCGGCCCTTATCGCGCAATACCACATCCCACCAGTTAGTGCTAGGGTATTTGATCGGGTCGATCAGGCTCTTCGACAGCCAATCCTCCACGGTGCCATAGCGAAAGGTGGTCGATGATGCCCCCGCCCCCGAGGCCCGCAAATGCATGGTAAGCGAACGGGCATAGTCGTCGAAGTAGTTGTAGAAATTGGTCGGTTCAGATAGGCCGTACGTGCCCGTATAGCTGATGACCGGTTTCTTGTTTTGCGAACCATTTTTGGTGGTGATCAACACAACGCCGTTAGCTGCCCTCGACCCGTAAACGGAAGCCGAGGCCGCATCTTTCAGGACGGAGATGCTGGCAACGTCGTTCATGTCGATCCGGTTGATGTCGACGTCGGGAATACCATCCACGACAATCAGCGGCCCCGAGTTATTGACTGTTCCCAGCCCCCGGATTACCAGTGCGGCCCCGCTGCGCCCCGCCTGCCCCGTCGACTGCTGAACGGCGAGACCCGGAATCAGGCCCGACAGCGCCGAGGAAACGTTCGACAGCGACCTGCTCGATATTTTATCATCGATGGTAATGGCTGCAACGGCCCCTGTCAGGTTTTCCTTCTTTTGGGTTCCGTAACCGACTACCACTACTTCGTTGAGTGTCTTTACGTCGGGAGCCATCGGTACGTCGATGGTGGTTTCGCTCGTAACGGCAACTTCTTTAGCCAGGTAACCAATGGCCGATACCACAAGTGTGCCACCGCCCGTGGGCATGCTAATGGTGAACTTACCGTTGGCGTCGGTGGTCGTACCCGTCTTGTTATTGTTTTTGATCACGACCGTAGCGCCGGGCAGGCCCGTATTTTTCTCATCCAGCACCCGCCCGCTGAACGAGTAGGTGGTTGTCTGCCCATTGGCTATGCCGATCGTCAACAGCAGAGCTAACCAACAGTAGGGTATCGACTGTTGAAGCCTATTGAGTAAATAGTTTGGCATGTGTTTTCTGTAAAGTAGGTGAAAGTTGAGGGGGTGCAACAGAGGTAAATGGCGGGCGCTGCTGAGTTGCGCTCCGGAGCCTCCGGGACCCGTTACCAGGACAATACTACTGGCATTTGACAATAAAATAATGGAATAATATAAAAATGAGCGATTAATCCACCCTTTTGAACGCTTCTTCACCCGCCCGAACGTTTTGTCCTCCTTTATGAACAGTTGAGGTATCCAGCGAAAAGTCAAAGGGTACTAAACTTGCAGTATTAAACGGGAGCAGATATGAGAAAGGTGAAAAACCGGTATATAATCGCTGAAATTGGCGCGGTGGTATTCATCGTCACCTTACTGGTATATATGCTGTCAATTATCCTTTAATGACTTTGTCACTACGCTATGACCCCTAACCTACGAACCCTTCGCTATCTACTCCCTTTCATACTGCTGACCGGTTTTATCCCTGAGCGGGCAATTCGGGTCCGGTTTGACGAAGCTGAACAGCAAACACGGTTGATGCTCCGGGAGATGGCGGAGCGGGTAAAACAGCCTGCTGCCGGAAAGCCTGCCCTGGTGTCGCCCCGCACCATCGCGGCCGATGGCTCACTTCAGGCCGTACCCGCCCGCGACTGGACCAGCGGTTTTTTCCCCGGCGAACTCTGGTACCTCTATGAGTATACCGGCAAGAAAGAATGGGCAGATGAGGCCCGCACTTACACCGCCCGGCTGGAACGCGAGAAGACCAATGGCGGTACCCACGACATGGGCTTTAAACTTTACAGCAGCTATGGCAACGGATACCGGCTAACGCGTGACCCGGCCTACCGGGCAGTCCTCATTGAAGCGGCTAAAACCCTGTCGACCCGCTTTAAGCCTAAAGCGGGTATTATTCGCTCCTGGGATCACCACCAGGAGGTGTGGCAGTGCCCGGTCATTATCGACAACATGATGAACCTGGAATTGCTCTTTGCCGCTACCCGGCTCACCGGCGACTCAACCTTCTATCGCATTGCCGTTACCCATGCCCGTACAACCCTCAAAAATCATTACCGTCCGGATCATAGCTCGTACCATGTTGTCGACTACGATACACTGACGGGTAAGGTGCTGAAGAAAAATACGCATCAGGGATTTAGTGATGAATCGGCCTGGGCGCGTGGACAGGCATGGGGATTATACGGCTACACCGTTTGCTATCGGGAAACGAAAGACCCCGCCTTTCTTCGGCAGGCCGAATCCATTGCCCAATTCATGCTGAACCATCCGCACATGCCCGCTGATCTGGTGCCGTACTATGACTTCGATGCACCGGGGATTCCCAACGAGCCACGCGATGCATCGGCGGCAGCCATTATGGCGTCGGCGCTTTTCGAACTAAGTACGTATGTACCGAATGCCCCGTACCGGAAAAAGGCCGATCAGGTGATGACCAGTCTGGCGAAAAGCTACACATCGTCAAAGGGTCAGAATCACGGTTTCCTGCTGCTGCACAGTACAGGTGCCAAAACGTTTGAGCGGGATGTGCCGTTGATCTACGCCGATTATTACTACCTGGAAGCCCTGCTTAGGGCGAAGAAGATTAATGGTTGATTGGTGGAGTAAATGGAGTGGGTACTATAACCTAATAAATAACCTCGCTACTCACTCCACTCACTCTACTACTCTACCAATACCTCCGTTTCCTGTTCATCCGTTCGGGCGATGCATTCGGAAGGCGTTTGCCCGAAGTGGGCGCGAAATACCCGGCTAAAATACTTGGGATCGCTGAACCCCACGGCGAAGGCGACTTCCGATACGCTGACTTTCCGCTGCTTCAGCAGCATTTCGGCTTTCTTGAGTCGTGTTGTCCGGAGCAAATCAATGACCGATAAGCCCGTCAGCATTTTCACCTTCCGAAACAAAACGGGTCGGCTCATGCCTATTTCGGTAACCAGACTGGCCACGTTAAAATCGGGCTCGCTCAACTGGCGATCGAGCACGGTCATGAGCTGATTGAGAAATTTCTCGTCCGGATGGTCCAACGTCTGGGCCTGTGGTTGTAAGGTCACGAGCCGATTATATTTCGCCTTCAGCTGCTCCCGAACAGCCAACAGATTGCTTACCCGCGCCTGAAGCAGAATCGGGTGGAAAGGTTTACTCACGTAATCGTCGGCGCCGGTTTCCAGGCCCGTCAACTGGCTATCGACCGTTCCTTTAGCCGTTAACATAATAACGGGAATATGGCTGGTACGCGGGTCCGATTTAATCCGGTGCGTCATGGCAAAGCCATCCATTAGGGGCATGGCTACGTCGGCAATGATGAGATCGGGTAGGGCTCGCGTGGCAATCTCCCAGCCCTGCGCCCCATTGGTGGCCTCCATAATGTCGTACTTCTCCACAAACAGACCCTTCAGGTAGGTTCTAATATCATCCTGGTCCTCAACGAGTAAAACGATTGGCTTTTCGCTACCGTCAGTTGGTTTGGCTACCACAGGCGGGGACTCCGCCTGTGCAGATAGGGCAACGGGTGGGACGATCATTGGCGCATAGGGTACGGAATCCCCAGCTCCATTATGGAGAAGGAGCGACACGGGCAAAGTGATGGTAAAGCGCGTAAATCCAGGCTGCTGGGGAGTTGCCTCGCTGCTCTCAACGCTAATCTGCCCCTGGTGATGTTCAACGATGTGCTTGCTGAGGGCCAAGCCCAGCCCAAACCCGGTGTCGTACATTTGCGGATGGTTAACCTGATAGAACTGGTCGAAGATATGCTCCAGGTCAGCAGCCGGAATGCCCCGCCCCGTATCTTCAACAACGATAACGGCCTGATCGGAACCCATATTCCGTTGCAGTCGTACCAATACGGTACCCTCTGCCGGGGTAAATTTCAGCGCATTCTGTAAGAGATTATATAGTACCTTTTCCAGTTCACCCACGTCAACACAGGCGGGCAGCGCATCGACCGTCGAGTCGTTCTGTAGGGTAATCCGTCGCGACCGGGCGTGTTCCAGAAACGAATCGGTAATAGTTCGCAGCAAGGCAACCAGATCGACCGTTTGCAAGTGCAGCTGTACATGACTGGTTTCGTGCTTTCTGAAATCGAGGAGCTGATTGAGCAGGCGAAGCAATCGGTCGGTGCTGTTCCGCATAATGGATACCTGCTTCTGTATCAATGTATCGGCCGTATACTGGTTGGCCAGCACTTCGATGGGAGCCATCACGAGGGTCAACGGTGTGCGGATTTCGTGGGCTATTTCCGTAAAGAAATTCAACTTAGTCTGGTGAAGCGCCTGCTGGCGGGTTTTCTCGTCGTGTTCTACCTGCAGGTCGTGCGCCAGTTGCAGCCGGTTTCGGTTAAATCCCGACCATAGCCGCAGCATCCCCAGAAAGACGAGTACATACAGGCAGTACGCCCAAATAGTTTTCCAGAAGGGGGGCAAGACCGTGATGGCCAGTTCCAGCGGTTTGGCATTCCAGACATCGTCGTTGTTCGTCCCTTTTACGCGCAGTACGTAGTCGCCCGCGGGCAGATTCATGTATGTTGCCTGCGGGTCTTTCACGTAGTTCCAGTCGTTGTCGAAGCCCACCAGTTGATAGGCATAGCGATTTTTGGGCGAATTGATGTAGTTGAAAGCGGCAAAGTCCAATGAAAACACGTTCTGCCAGTGCGTGAAGGTCAGAGGGCGGCTAAAATCCACGGGAGCATCGGCCCGGTTTCCGGATGAGGGGGCCGTTTGCCGCTGATTAAATAAATGCAACCCTGTAAATGCCAGCCTGGGTGGTGTTGGATTACGCCGAATGCTATCTGGATTAAAGACGACAATACCATTGTATCCACCGAAATACAGCAAACCCCGGATATCCCGGAACGTTGAGTTCGGCGTAAACTCCTTGCAGATCAAGCCATCATATTTATTGTAGGCGATAAACGTCGACCGTTCCGGGTCGAACTGAACAATGCCTTTATCGGTACTGAGCCAGAGCATTCCCCGATTATCTTCCAGAATACCAAAGATGGAATTGCTAAGTAAGCCCTGCGCGGTTGTAAAATGCCGGAATGACTGCTGATCGGGTAGCAGCAGATTTAGACCACCGTCGCGCGTTCCGATCCAGAGCCGGTGTTTTCGATCTTCAAACAGGCATATGATGTGGTTATTGCTCAGGGATCGGTTATCGCCGGGGTGATGTGTATACCGCACAAACGCATCCCGACCGGTTATTTTTCGATTCAGCCCACCCAGTGTCCCAACCCATAGCTGCTGTTGGTTATCAGGCAGAAGACAGGTGATATTGCTGGAACTTAGGGAGGATGCCTGAGATGCCTGGTGAGTCTGCGGGATAAACGATCTCGTCTTTTCATCAAACCGGCACAGACCCCCAAAATAGGTTGCCACCCAAAGTGTTCCTTCGGCATCCCGCTTCACATCATAAATGTGATCGTCGGGTAAGGAATGCGGATTGTTGGGTTCGTGTAGATACTGGGTGACTGTATTCTGCTGAAGGTCAATGTAATTGAGTCCTTTCAAGGTTCCGACCCATAGCCCACTTTGGCCATCTGCCAGCAGGCATTTTATCTTATCATTGGTAAGCGACTGGTGCTGCTTCGGGTTGTGGGTATAGTGCCGGGCAATGCTCTTATCGGCGTTGATCAGAAACAACCCTTTATCTTCTGTACCAATCCACCGCTGGGCGGGGCTGTTGGCGGGAAGCATCGGCCCGGCAATTTTAAAGGGTAACCCACCCTGCCTATCCAGTGGCCGATAGGCGCTGAATTGCCTGGCAAGCGGGCTGTACATACCAACGCCACCGTAGTAAGTACCCACCCAAACCGAGCCGTCACGGTCCCGAAACAGCGAACGTACAGAGTTATCGCTCAGCGACGTGACGTCATTGGGGTGATTGATCAGGGTACTGGACCGGCTACCATCCTGAGCGATAATGTGTAGCCCCGTCATGGTGCCAACCCAGTAGTTCCCCTTGTCGTCGGGTAGAATTGTGCGGATCGTCTGCGTACTTAAATCGAGTCCGGGGGCGGGCTGCCAGGTTATGACCCGCCCCTGCTGCGGGTCGAACAGGGCAATGCCATTACGCTCGGTACCTAACCACAATCGACCGCGTTTATCTTCAACAATGGCGTTGATGCCATTCGATGTATTGTGAAAAATGGAATCGGCCGGATTCAGGTAAAAATTGGTTAGTTTGAGACGCCCCGCCGGGGTCCGCTGCAAGCGGGCGAGTCCGGCCGATGTACCCACCCACATTGTGTGATCGCGGGCTTCGTATAAGGTTCTGATCGTTTGGTGGCTGAGGTCCTGCTGTTGCTGGGTTAGGTCGACCAGCCGGTCAGCACGACGAAGATTAGTGGTGTGAAGCCGAAAAAGTCCACGGGGCGTACCCACCCAGATGTGCTTTTGATGGTCTTCCACCAGTACAGTAATAGACGAATCGGCGAGTTTGCCGGTTTTGGTTATGACCGGCAACAGCCGCAAAAAATTGTTCTCTTTGGGTCGATAGACGGCTATACCTTTGGTAGTTCCCACCCAAAGCTGGCCTTTCCGGTCGTGTAACAAGCTGTTGACTGTATTGGCGGCTAGGCTGTTGACATCGCCGGATTTGTGTTCGTATACAACGACCTGGTGGGAGTCGTAGCGGTTCAGCCCATTGCGGGTACCGAACCACATAAACCCTTTGGCATCCTGCGTAATGGCATATACACTACTTTGAGACAATCCCTCGTCTACGCTGATGTGACTAAAATGCTGTGTGTCAGATTGAGAAAACGTTTTTGTAGACAGGCTAACATATAATGTCGTTAGCGACAATAGAGCGTAAAATTTAGTACCATTCATTACTGTTTTCCAGGAAATCCGTTGCTGTGTGAATTCAATGGAAAAGCTAATTAAATATTGGCACAGTTTAATACATTAATATAGTATAACGAGCTTTATTTAACTTACGGAATAACAAATGTGGGCGTACCACACTATCTGATCGCACCATGGCAAAACAACATCAGTACGAACTAACCATAACATGGAACGGCAACACCGGGCAAGGAACCACCAGCTATCGGTCCTACGAGCGAAGCCATGTTATCTCAGCAGGAACGAAGTCTGTGATCATGGGGTCGTCTGATCCGGCCTTTCGGGGAGACAAAACCAAATACAACCCCGAAGAACTGTTGGTTGCCTCCTTGTCGAGCTGCCACATGCTCTCATACCTGCACCTCTGCGCTGTGGCGGGAGTTATAGTGACCGACTATGTAGACAACGCCAGTGGCATTATGGTCGAAACACCGGACGGGGGCGGGCACTTTAGCGAGGTTACGCTCAATCCCATTGTTACGCTTACTGATCAATCTATGGTCGACAAAGCCAATGAACTGCATGAACAGGCCAACAGGGTATGTTTCATCGCAAATTCCTGCAATTTCCCGGTCTACCATAAGCCGTCGTGTCTGGTCAAGAAAGATATTGAGGAAATGGGTTAGAATAAGAAACGGGTTAGATACCATTTAGCCCCATCAGGTACTAAACAGTCGCCAACCCGTTTCTGACTCAAAAATCTACGCCTACTTTTTCTCATGATACACCAGCACCGGCACATCGGACTTCGTAATCAGGGCCGTTGTGTGGTTCGGATGAAACAGATTGTCCAGAAAACCGGCTTTGGGCGATAGCTGCATGACAATCAGGTCGGCGTGGGCATGTTCAAGTTTGTCTTCTGTCAACACCTCCAGCTTCGCGTTGAACGCATCAACCAGCGATTCCGTCTGGGCAGTTACCATGGACTGTGTCGTTTGGGCCTGCATGGCATACACAATTGTATGCACCTGTGCCGGACGAATAGACTGCCCCTCGGGCGTGGTGGGTACGATCAGCACCGGGCAGAGGGCTTCATCGGCAACATCCGTCACGGCACTGCCTGCCAGACGGTCGAAGAACGTACTCAGGTCGCTGCGTCCCATGATGATCAGATCGGCGGAATATTCGCGAGCCACCTCAAGTATGCCATCATCGACCGAGCCAATGCGCCATTCAGTCGTTACGGATAAACCCTCGGCCTGAAGCTCAGTGGCGAGTTCATCGAGCCGTTTACGGCTTATGTCCTCAATTTCCATAGATGCCATCACGCCCAGACCGGGGTCGCCGACAGTCGGCAATGTGGTATCGGGCAGCATGGGCTGGTACATATGGAGCAGCGTAACAGTAGACCCCGTTTTGCGCGCAAACAGGCGAACCCAGTCCAAAGCGGCTGATGTATAATTCGAAAAATCGGTAGGAAAAAGCAGGTTTGTCATTTGTGCGTGAATCAGGTTTGTTAGAATCAACAAATGAAAGGCGCAACGTTCCCAACATTTTTCGAATTTTATCAGGCTATTGTCTACCCGACATAGGTGGTGGTGTGACGATACCACTCGATTCAATACCACTGTTCAGGGTTTGAACAGCCAGCAACTGCTTCATCGTTTTCTCCATTCCATCGGTTGAGCCATCCAGGAAAATAACGTTGCCCCGCCCATTCTCGGCGAAATGCTTAATGGCCTCCGTCCAGATCGAGAACAGAATCAGTGAAGCATCGAGTTTAGCCTCCGTCATTACTTTAGCCGATTCGGCCATACCTTTGGCAACCTCTTCCCGGAACAACGCTACCCCCTGCCCGCGTAGTTGCGACGCTTTTTTCTCGGCTTCGGCCGAAATCTGAATGGCGTTACCTTCTGCTTCGGCGGCTTTGGTTTTCGTAATCAACAGCGCCTGCCCTTCGTTCTCGGCAGCTGCTTTCAGGTTCGACGACGCCACCACCTGCGCCATCGACCGCATAATGACTTCATCGAACGCAATGTCGTTGAGTTGTAAATCGGTGAGGTGATACCCCCAGCTTTCGAGCAGGGTATCGAGTTGTGATTTCACGTGCTCGATAATTTCGGAGCGTAAAGCCAAGATTTCAGACTGTCGTTTGGTGGCGACAAAACTCCGGATGGAGCCTTCGATGGTTCGAATCAGCGCCTGCATGAAGGAGGCTTCGTCGATGAACTTAAAGGCTACATTTTTAACGGTTTCTTCTTCCTGATTCAGGACGGAGTACACCAGCATGGCTTTGAAATTGACATTGGCCTGATCGGCGGTAATGGCCTGAAACGCCAGTTCGACGGAGCGGTTCTGAATAGATATTCGCCGGTAAATAACTTCGATAAATGGAATCTTAAAGTTGAGCCCCGGCCGTAGTACCCGAGCGTACTTCCCAAATACGGTGATGACGGCAACAGTACCCTGCTGCACAATGACGACGGAGAGGTAGATAACGACCAGCGCCAGAATAAAAACGATCAGTAAAAAATTCATAAGGTCAATTGGTTAGAAACAAAAAACGGATTCTGTGTAAAGTACAGAATCCGTTGATAAGTAAGGTAAAATATTGTTGAATCGGTTAGGTTGTAGAGTCAGCAAGTCCTACTTCACTTACTCCACTATTCACTCAATTCAGCTAATGACCAGCTACCAGTTCGTAGTGGGCGACTTCCTCAGTTTCGTCTACGCCTTTTTCTTTCTGCCGGAAGTACACGACCATCGCCAGCAGAAAACCGGCAAATGCCAGCGCAGCGCCCACCCATTCGGGCGAAGCATAGCCCAATCCGGCGGCAATGGGCAAACCACCCAGGTAAGCACCGAGTGCGTTGCCCATGTTAAACCCGGCCTGACTAACCGACGAAGCCAGCATTTCGGAGCCATTGGCGGCCCGGATCATCAAAATTTGTATCGGTGCGCCCAGCGAAAACGCAATGGCACCCGTAATAAAGGTCATAATCAGCAGCGGTATCTGATACTGCGCCACAAAATACACACCGATCAGGCTGCAGGTCATCAGCAGTAAAAATAACGCGGTTGCTTTGCTGGGTGAGATCAAATCGGCGGTGCGGCCGGAAATCAGATTGCCAGTTGCCATACCCAGGCCCGCCAGAATTAGTATCCAAGTAATCTGGCTGCTGCCAAAATGAGCGACTTCGGTCAGCAGGGGGGCTATGTAGCTGAACCAGGCAAACAAACCGCCCGTACCGATGGCAGTAATGCCCAGAATCAGCCAGGGCTCTACCCGGGTGAACAGTTTTAGGTCTTTACGCAGGCTGGACTCGCCTACTACGGGCATTACAGGCAATAATTTCTGAATACAAAACATGGTAGCCAGCCCCACAACGGCTATAATAATGAACGTGATGCGCCAGCTCATTGTGTGACCAATATAGGTGCCCAAAGGTACGCCAATGATGTTGGCCACGGTAAGACCGGCAAACATCATCGAAATGGCCTGCGCTTCTTTTCCTTTACCCGCCAACCGACTGGCAACCACAGCCCCAACGCCGAAGAATGCGCCATGCGGCAAGCCCGACAACAGGCGCGTAATCATCATGATTTCATAGTTTGGCGCAAACGACGAAAGGGCGTTACAAAACGTAAATAAGGCCATCAGGCCCAGCAGAATTTTCTTAGGCGGATAATTCCCGGCAATGCCCACCAGCAACGGAGCGCCCAAAACGACGCCCAGTGCATAGGACGAAATCAGGTGACCGGCAACGGGAATGGAGATTTGAAGGGAACTGGCCACATCGGGCAAAATACCCATGATGACGAACTCGGTCATACCGATACCGAAGCCCCCAATGGCAAGTGGTAAGAGACTTTTTTTCATTTGCAGCGTACTATTTTACTGACAGCTCGTGAATTCTTTCAACAGAGAAAGCTCACTATAGATCACCGTTGAACATGGCCTACTCTATCACGCAAATAAAAAAAGTGCAAAATTGTTCCCTATTCTCCAAATGTTCTAATTTATTAGCCAGCCGGTACAATTACGGTCTGTATCGGGGACGATAAGCTTCACCTACTGGCTCCAAACCTTGTTTAAACGTTTAAATTATTTTGCATAAAAATGATGATACACCTGTTTCATCGGAAGCAATCCATTTATAATGAACAATAAAAATAATGGCGGGCAACATTCTTGCTGAATGTCACCCGCCGTTACCTTAGAATTATTCAATTTATCAAACAATTAGCGTATCCGTTTACCCGGCAAATTTTGCCCATTCTGGTGCAGAACAAGTTGCTCTACTTCGCCTTTGTCATTGCTGGAGAAGGTCACCTGGGCATCAACGACTTTCAGATAAAATTTGGTTTTGGATTCGGGGAAGAGTTCGAATCGGCTTTGTCCGGTAGCCTGACCGTATAATTTGTCGCCCTCGCGCGTGATGACAATAGAGAAACTTGGTGCTAACTGATATTCGCCAACATACGATTCCAGGGTAGTTTTATCAACGACAACGCCTTCCTGTTTGGGTACTTCAACAGACTCTCCTAACTCTTTCAACATCAAGAATCCATTGGTGTTGCGCGGGTTGAGCGCCACCGACCGTTTATAATCCTGAATGGCAGCCGCTTTATCGGCCATTTTTTTGTGAAGCTCACCCCGGCTGTCATAAACATTATACGATTCGGGATAGGTATCGGCATTCAGGTTAAAAACTACCAGTGCTTCCTTATCCTTGCCTTCCCGCATCAGTTCATAACCCAGCGCGTTGATCTCATTTTCGCTCACGGCATACGCTTTGTCGGCTTTCCAGGCACTAAATTTTTGTTTAGTTTTATCTAATGGGTCACTTAGTACGGATTGACGGAGCAGATCCGTAATGGGCTTTTTGGGTGCCTCCACCGGCTGATCGAACAGGATACGAAGGATGTTTTTGCGCATGTCGCCAAGGGGTGCCCCGCCGGTATTGTTCAGCAAAACAACCAACTGTTTGTCTTTGGGCAAACGACTGATAATGGTGTTGAAACCGTTGATGCCCCCGGAGTGCTCAATCAACAACAGGCTATCCTTAACCTGCCCAATTTTTACTTTACCAACGCCCCAACCGTAAGCATAGCCATCTAAAAACGGAGTGTACATAGTCGCCTTCCCACTAGCCGACAGAAGTTTGTCGGTATACAGAATCTGGTCCCAGCGGTATAAATCCTCGACGGTCGAATACATCGACCCGGCCGCATAGGGGATCGACATGTCCAGATAAGGCGAGTTCACGTAGGTGTTGCCTTTCTTCTCATAGCCCGTTGCCCGTTTGGGTATAATCGGGCCGAACAGATCATAGCCGGAATTCGTCATCTGCGCCGGAACAAGGATGTTTTCGTTCAATACCTCGGCATACGGTTTCCCGGTTACTTTTTCAATGATAACCCCTAGCAGGAAGTAGCCCGAATTGCTGTAGGAGAATTTGGTGCCCGGTTCGAAATCGAGCGGCTTATCGGCGAATAATTTCGTAAAGCCTTCGGGCGTAACTGGTTCCCGACTCTGCGTCTCGAAAAACTTTGGGAAGCTGGTGTAGTTAGGAATCCCCGAAGTATGCGTAAGCAAATGATGAATCGTGATCTTGTCGCCGGTGGCTTTGGGGTAATCGGGCAGGTAATCCGTGATTTTACCGGCTGGCTTCAGCTTCCCTTTTTCGACCAGCTGCATGATGAGCATGGCCGTAAACTGCTTGGTAATGGACCCCAGCCGGAATTTGGTATCGGGCGCGTTCGGGATGTTCCATTCCATATTGGCCATGCCGTAGCCTTTTTTGAAAATAACCTGGCCTTTATCCGCCACCAGCACGGCACCATTGAACTGCCGACTGGCGACATACTGCTGAACGAGGGCATCAATTTTAGCGGACTTGGTCTGGGCAAAAGCTGCCCCTGCCACAAGCAGCACAACGACCGCCGATAAGCTGATCCGGTAAAGTACACCTACATGTTTCATAAGAGGAGATGGGAAAGTGATTGCTCGCCAAGATTAGCACTTTCTATTCCTCAGCCTTATGAAAAGTGAGTTGTCGGTTGATAGCCCGGATAAAAGGCAAGAAAAACCCCATCCCGTGAAGTAGTTAGGATGGGGTTTCGGTATAGACGATTAGCGAGCAACTGCTCGCCTATACGTAAAGGCACAGGCGAATGCCCGCGCCAGGCAGCTCGCACCAAAAATCCTTAATGCGCCAGCAGCCAGTTCGCACCCGTACCGATGCCGGTTTCCATCTTCACGCCCATCGGGATGGCGTTCTTCATGATTTCGTCAACACGCACGCGCAGCAGATCGATTTCGTCGCGGTGGGCATCGAAAACGAGTTCGTCGTGTACGGTCAGGATCATTTTGGACTTCAACTGCTCGGCCTGCATGAATTCGTGAATCTGGATCATGGCAATCTTGAGCATGTCGGCAGCACTGCCCTGAATGGGAGCGTTTACGGCGTTACGCTCGGCAAACATCCGGTCGGTCTGGTTGCGGGAGTTAATGTCGCGCAGGTACCGGCGACGACCCAGGATCGTTTCGGCATAACCAAAGCCACGTGCCTTTTCGATGCACTGGTCGATGTAGTCTTTCACCGCCGGGAAACCGGCGAAATACTCTTCAATGATCTGTCCCGCTTCCTTGCGTGGAATCTTGAGCCGCTGCGCCAGGCCGAACGATGAGATACCGTAAATAATACCAAAGTTGATGGTTTTGGCTTTCCGGCGCATGTCGCTGGTCACTTCGTCCAGGCCCACGTGGAATACTTTGCTAGCCGTCTGGGTGTGAATGTCGACACCGTTGTTGAAGGCTTCGAGCATAGTTTGGTCACCACTGAAAGCCGCCATGATCCTCAGTTCGATTTGCGAATAGTCAGCCGACATGATCACGAACTCCGGCCCGCGCGGCACAAACGCTTTCCTGATTTCCTGCCCGCGAGGAGTTCGAATCGGAATATTTTGCAAGTTCGGGTTGGTGGATGATAGCCGTCCGGTGGCCGCTACGGCCTGATTGAACGACGTATGAATACGACCGGTACGCTTGCTGATCAGCAACGGCAACGCATCGACATAGGTGTTCTTTAGTTTGATCAGCTCCCGATAGTCCAGAATTTTGCGGGCTATTTCATGCTCGGCTTCGAGCTTCGACAGAATTTCCTCGCCCGTGGCGTACTGACCGGTTTTAGTCTTTTTGGCGTTTTTATCAAGTTTGAGTTTATCGAACAGCACTTCGCCCAACTGCTTCGGCGAGCCGATGTTGAACGACTCACCGGCAATCTCGAAGATTTCCTGCTGCACCTGCCGCATATCGACCTCCAGCGTGGCCGACAGTTCAGCCAGTGCGTTGGTGTCTATTTTGATACCTTCCAGTTCCAGATCCGTAAGCACCTGAACGAGCGGCATTTCTACCTGATCGAAGAGTTTGTGTAGGTTATCTTTTTCGAGCCGGGGTGCAAAGGCGTGTTTCAACTGCAGGGTAATGTCAGCATCCTCACCCGCGTAATCGACCACTTTCTGAATGTCCACGTCGCGCATGGTCAACTGGCCCTTCCCTTTCTTACCGATCAAGGCTTCAATCTCAACCGGACTATAATTCAGGTAGGTCATGGCCATCATGTCCATGTTATGGCGCATTTCGGGCTCAATCAGGTAATGGGCAATCATGGTATCGAACAGCTTGCCCTGTACTTCCACGCCGTACTTTTTCAGCATTAGCAGGTCGTACTTCAGGTTCTGCCCAATCTTCTCAATGGCCGGGTTCTCGAAAACAGGTTTGAACTGGTCGACAATCGCCTGCGCTTCGGCGCGGTCGGCGGGAACGGGTACGTAAAAGGCCTCTCCCGCACGATAGGCAAAAGACAACCCAACTAAATCGGCCTCAACGGGGTCGATGGCGGTCGTCTCGGAGTCGAAACACAGACTCTCCTGCTGGCTTAAGTAATGCACCAAACTGGCCCGCAGTTCGGGCGTATCGACCAGCCGGTAATCGTGCTTGACCGACAGAATTGTCTTGCGTCGTTCGGGCTGGTTTTCGTCGATTTCGTAGTCGGGATAGACATCCAGATAAGCCGGTGTTCCTCTTGTTTCGCTCACCTCCGCGCCCGGCTTGTCATCCGTTGTGATGGTATCCGTCACGCTCGCTGGCGTTGCTTCGGCCCCCGACGCCACTGGCACTTTAACGGCGGTGCGCTTACCTTTGGGCTTCTCGGCAGGTGCCGCTGCGGGTGTCGACTCAGTACCGAAATCAAACGGCAGATCCCCCGCCCCCGAGGGGTTGGACGCTCCCATGTTCGGGAAGGGTAAAAAAGCGGGAGCATCTCCACCGGGCGAGTCCACACCGGGCGAATCGAACAGATTCATCTGGGCAGAACCGGGGGTCTGGAAGGCAGTTGGCAGTGGCTTCTCGTCGTAGCTGCCCCCCAGCAACCGGGTCTTCATCTGCCGGAATTCCAGTTCGTCCAGCAAGGCTGCCAAGCGGGGTTTATCGTATTCGGTATGGCGCAGGTGTTCTTCGTCAAACGGCACCGGCACATCCAGATGAATAGTGGCCAGTTCTTTAGACATCAGCCCCTGCTGGGCAAAATTGACAACGTTTTCCTTAAGCTTTCCTTTCAATTCGTCGGCGCGGGCAATCAGGTTTTCAACCGACCCGAAATCGGCGATGAGCTTCTGTGCCGTTTTCTCACCGATACCCGGAATACCGGGAATGTTATCAACCGAATCGCCCATCAGCCCGAGCATATCCGTCACCTGCTCAATCCGCTCAATCTGCCAGCGTTCGAGAACTTCCGTAACGCCTAGCTTTTCGGCAGGCTTGCCCATGAAGGCTGGTTTATAAATATGAATATGTTCTTCGACCAACTGCCCGTAATCTTTATCGGGCGTCATCATATATACCTCAAAATCGGCCAGAGCAGCTTTTTTAGCAATGGTCCCAATGATATCGTCGGCTTCGTAGCCATCCAGAATCAGCATGGGAATGTGCATCGCTTCCACAATCTGCTTGATATACGGCATAGCTACGCTGATATCTTCGGGCTGCGATTGCCGATTGGCCTTGTACATGGGAAACGACTCATGCCGGAATGTCTTTTTCGCGGAATCGAAAGCGACACCGATGTGAGTCGGCTTCTCTTTCGTCAACACCTCGATCATGGCGTTCATGAACCCGAACACGGCCGATGTATTGATACCCCTCGATGAGATACGGGGCGATTTGCTAAAGGCAAAGTGAGCGCGGTAAATAAGTGCCAGCGCGTCTAATAAAAACAGTTTTTTGGTTGGTTTGGCCATTCGGTGAAGTAGCTGTCAATAGTCCAAAGGTCGAAAGTATTGCGGACAATCACTCGTTTCGACCCCGACAAATTCTGAAGAAGTACAGATAGAACCTTGCTTAAACAGAACAGTTAGATAAGGGTTTTGATTCCTGTTGAACGGGCAGTTCAGCAGGAATCAAAACCGCGAAGGGCGCAACGGCAGCCAGGGAATAGTGCTTATTGCCCCGGCTGCCGTTGCGCCCTTCCTAATCTTTAATCCGAGCCTACTGAGGCAGTAAGACGCGGTCGATAATGTGTACAACGCCGTTCGTAGCCGTAATGTCGGGGCCGGTAATATTAGACGCGACGCCCGCATTTCCTTTCCCCGTAACGGTTATACCCGTTGTGCTGGCACCCGCCGTGATGGTTCCACCCTGCAACGTAGACAGGCTGGCTCCGTTTGTAACAAGAGGGGTATAGGTACGGCTGTTAAGCACGTGATAAGTAAGAATGCCGGTTAAAACCGTTGCTGATGTATTGGCAATTACGGTGGAGTCGATACCCACTGCTTTAAAGGCGGCATCGGTCGGTGCAAATACGGTTAGTGGCCCTGGGCCGGCCAGTGCCCCGCCAATACCTGTTTTCGTAACTGCTGCCAGCAGAAGCTTGAACGAAGCGGTCGGCAGCAGCGTTGGAATACCCTGAACAGTAGCAGCGACATTCCCGAAAACGGGTGGCAGCAGCACGCGGTCAATTGCATGAACAACCCCATTACTAGCCTGTCCGTCGGCCTGTACAACGCGGGCACCGTTGACCGACACAACCGCTGATGTTCCGGTGCCTGATGCAACTTTCGATATGTATACAGGCAAGCCTGACAGCGTTGGCTGGGCGGTATTGATCGCCGTTGGGATATCCGACGCGGGAACCCGAGCGCCCAGAACGTGATACTGCAATACCGTTTTCAGTAACTCGACAGGAGCCGCTTTAATGGCGGCAGCATCTACATACCCAAATGCCTTGAAAGCGTCGTCTGTTGGGGCAAATACAGTGTAGGTGCCGGGTTGAGCCATTACCCCGTCCAGACCGGCCCGAAGCAGAGCCTCTTTTAATAAGGTAAACCGACTGCCTGTATTGACAATCTCACCAATTGTGGGTAAAGTAGGCGTGTTTTTGTCTGCTTCATTACAAGCAGAAAAAGAAACTGTCAACCAGACCAGCAAGGCTATAAGCAACGATGATTTCCGTCCTGCGAACGGATTATGATTAGCTAACATGAGTGATTATAGATGGGATTTGAGTGGAACGGATTGTCCGCTGTGCAAACAACAACAATCTAATGCTAATGTTCATCAATATTTACTGACCGTTCCTTTCGCTCAAAAGGTTACCGCCGAAACTATTGAATAGCCGATGGGTTAATTTAAAAATCCCCATCTCTCTCATGTCTCCATATCAGACTCTCGCTACACTATTCCTGCTTGCAAGTTGCCAAAGTCGCCCTTCCGAACAATCGGCCAGCGAATCAGTTCAAACCCAGCCTGATAGGCAGCAAGCTAGCGCTACAGTCCCCGATACGCTTTGTTTTCAACAGGTCATGAACCGCGATACCACCAAATTGCAGTTGGTTATCAACGGTAATCTGGCTACGGGCTACCTGGACAACAAGCCGTTTGAAAAAGACAGGGCACGGGGTAATTTTCAGGGATCGGTCAGTACTAACACGATTCAGGCCGATTGGCAGCGTTCGGGCGAAGGCACCACGCAGATTTATCCGCTCGACTTAACTATGAACGGCGACACTATTTCCTGGTACGAAGGAGAACGCGTGGAGAAAGCCGGGAAATGGGTATTGAAAGAACCCAGAAGTGGCTACCGATACGTACTGGTGAAAACTACTTGCCCCTAATTAAACATCTGACAGCGTCTTTTGAGTTTCGGTCAACTTCTCCCCTACTGGCGGACGGTATTTCTGGAACGGTATTTTCAGCAGATTGCCGATCTTCGAATGTTCATGCGGTTCGGTATGCGTATCGATTCCGTAGTGAATGGTTTTGCCTGGCATTTCATGATAAGTACCGAAGAGCCGGTCCCAGTAGGGGAAAATATTGCCATAGTTGGTATTGGTCACCGGCAACACGTAATGATGGTGTACGTGATGCATGTTGGGCGTTACAATAAACAGGCCCAGAATTCGGTCGGTCCAGCGGGGAAGTTCGATGTTAGCGTGGTTGAACTGCGAAAGCACGACCGACAACGCCTGGTACAGGAAAACCAGCCACATGGGCGCTCCTGTAATCAACACCGCCAGCGTTGTAAAGGTAAACCTGATAACGCTTTCGCCGGGGTGGTGCCGATTGGCGGTGGTTGTATCGACGTAGGTATCCGTGTGATGAATGAGGTGAAAGCGCCACAGGAAAGTGACTTTATGCTCGATCCAGTGCGCCAGCCAGGCCCCCACCAGATCAAGAACCAGCAATCCAACGATAGCTTCGGCCCAAAGCGGCAATTGAACCCACTGCAAAAGACCAATGTGATGGCTAACGGCCCAATCACTGGTGTTAAGCAGAATGAAGGCCAGCACAAAGTTGACAATAATAGTGGTTAGCGTAAAGAACAGGTTGATGCCCGCGTGTTGTACTTTTCGGTAAGGAAACGCAAACAGAGGCAACGCATTTTCAATAAGCCAGAATAGGGTAATACCCCCAACCAAAATCAACGCCCGATGCGACGATGGTATGTGTTCGAAATAATTAACCAACCGTTCCATAACCATTATCTAAATCTTTATCGCTTTAGTACAAATCTACAAAGAAATAAGGCGATTTAAAGAAGCAATGGCCTGGTAAAAAATCGCCAAACTTATTGCTTTGTTTGTCAGTCTGCCTTTTCGGTCGTTGGTTTGTGAACCGGAATTAGCCATCTGTTTAAGATTACAGTTCATCGGATAATCACTCATTGACAATTTTCTACCAACTAATGCCCCAACCCAAAAACGCCCGCGACTCCATAACGGTAATGACCGAAATGGTGCTTCCCAACGATACCAATACCCTCAATAACCTAATGGGTGGGCGACTGCTTCACTTCATGGACATTGCCGCAGCCATTGCTGCTCAAAAGCATTCAAACCGCATCGTTGTTACAGCATCGGTCGATAATGTCTCTTTTTCCGAGCCTATCCGGCTAGGGAATATCGTTACCATGAAAGCGCAGGTAACCCGTGCGTTCAGCTCTTCGATGGAAGTGTTTATTGAAGTATGGGCAGAAGATATTCCGGCCGGTATCCGGGTCAGCACAAATAGTGCCTATTATACGTTCGTTGCAGTCGATCAAAGCGGCAGGCCCATTGAAGTGCCCGCCGTTATCCCCGAAACCGACGACGAAAAAGACCGGTACGCGAGTGCGCTTCGTAGGCGGCAGCTGCGCCTTGTCTTAGCCGGACGCATGAATCCTCAGGACGCTACAGAACTGAGGGAGTTTTTGCAAGTCTAACCGCCGGGCCGCCCGGCGGTTCAGATGTCATCTGCGTAATAGCCTGTACAGCGGCTTCTTTCAGAACAGCTTCTGACAAACCGGTTTGAGCGATGGAGGTCTGCTCAGCGGCAGCCATAAAAAAACCGGCCATCAGGCCGGTCATATCAACTAGTTTCATACACGCCTGAAGGCGTCAGGATCAGGGCGGATGTAGTTATTTTTTTACACCCATTATCGACTCAGCCCGACTGATTACGGTACCACCCTGGAGCGTTTCCGTTGTTGTAGACATAGCAAATTGCTTTTCATTAAATGCGCCGGTAGCGCTGTACTGCCCGGTAAAGGTTGTGCCCTGAACGTATATTTGATCCTGCGTTCGGTCAATCACGGTAAAGCTGTTTCCGTTCAGTTCAGCGGTTACCTGATAAGGTCGAGTACCTTTGATATCAATGTAAATCTCTTTATTATTTGAACTTTTGGTAACGGCTATGGTCGTTGTACCTGTTTCAGGTTTCAACTCAGCACCACCAAATCGAATTACACTCTGATATCCTCCCTCGTACGTACCGACATATTGATCGCGGGGGTCAACGTCATCGGCCCCTCCCGATTTTTTGCAGGCTGTAGTAAGCGAGCCAATAATGGTTAGAGCCAAAATAATATTTCGAAAAGATCGAACGGCATAAGGAGTAGCCATGAGTTTGAATAAGTTGTGTTATGGGTTGTGTTCAGACGTTATCTATACAAACGTCATGCCGTGTTTCGAGCGTATAATGTAGCTTCAGAAGTCCAAAATTAACCGTTTTAAGAAACACCAGTCAACCGGCATATGAAGAGATTACCTATCAAAAAAGCCCCGGCAATTAACTTACCGGGGCTTTTCAAAGAAACATAACAGACTAAAAACGACGTCTGAACACTTTTATTGTGTAGCCTGAAATAGATTACACTTTATTTTCCACTTTTATTTCATTTCTGGTGGCACATAGCCAACAGACTTGTCCGAAACTCCTAACGGGAGCGTTTGCCAGCAGGCCGGTATAGATAGACATAACTTAACATATCCGTGAGTAATCAGCTTCCGTTATCTATGTAATACCAAACACATTAATAGAAATACATAAGTTTGCTGCAGATTAGAAGCCGCTTAGTAAAGGCTTATGCATACACGATTAACCATTGTCATGAAAAAATCACTGCTTCTGTTTTTTATTGTTAGCATTATTGTTCTGCACAATTCTGTGGCGCAAACCACACAAGGCAGCGTTACAACTAAAAACTCTTTTTCCAACCCCCTACCCATCCAGTTTGGTGACCCTTATATTTTACATACCAAGGATATGTATTATATGTATGGCACCGGCGGAGGAGCAGATAAGGGATTTTCGGCTTATTCCTCAAAAGACATGGTGAACTGGAAGCCAGAAGGGCAGGTCTATTTTCACAATAATAAGAATGGCTGGAGCGATCCGAAAGCAAGCTGGGGCGGTGCTTACTGGGCACCGGAAGTCTATGAAGTGAGGGGAAAGTTTTACCTGTTTTACAGTGCACAGTGGAAGGTGAATCCGACTAAAGAACTGGAAAACTTCCGTATTGGCGTAGCCGTTTCGGACAAACCCACCGGCCCGTTCGTCGACCTGGCCAGCAAACCCGTTTTTGACCCTGGGTACCCAGTTATTGATGCGAACGTGTTTTTCGATACCAACGGAAAAGCCTATTTGTATTTTTCGCGTTGCTGCTACAAACACCCGGTCAAGAGTGAAGTAGCCGATCTGGCCAAAAAGAATGGCTGGTATAACGAGATCGAAGAAAGCTGGGTGTACGGTGTCGAAATCAAACCTGACTTTTCCGGTATCGTCGGCCAACCCGTTCTGGTGCTGCGTCCTCCGGTTCGTCTAAGCGACAAGCAGGCCGAATGGGAAAGCCGCTCCGTAACCGCCCGCGAAGTAAACCGCCGTTGGACGGAAGGCTCGGTTACCTTCAAAAAAGACAACCTGTATTACATCATGTATTCGGCCAATCATTTCGGCGGGCAGAACTATGCCATCGGATACGCCACCGCGACCTCACCTTTAGGTCCGTTTAAAAAAGCAGCTAATAACCCAGTTTTGCAGAAAAATACCGACAAGGGCGGCTCAGTGACGGGTACGGGGCACAACAGTGTAACGTACTCGCCGGATGGTAAAGAAATGTTTTGCGTCTACCACGCCAGAACGGCCAAAACCGGCGACGAACGGGTGGTTTGCATTGATCGCATGCAGGTCAAAAACGGAATCATAACGATCTCAGGTCCTACCACCACACCCCAGAAACTTCCTTCAGGAACACCAACGGCGACGGCGGGCAGCCAATCCAAAGGTGAATAATGCATATCGTAAAGCATCAAGGCAAGGGTTTTTAAACGACGTATCTTGAAGATATGTCGTTTAAAAACCCTTGCCTTGATGCTTTACGAATCAGACCTTGTTAAATCTGCGAGAAAGCAGTCGGAATCAGAAATGTGCGGTGGATGTTCGATATGATCTTGGCATCTGCATATTCAGGCATAGAGCTTATCTTTTTCCACTCAGGATCACCGCCGAAGGCTTTCCAGTTCTGGTCATGTTCATTCATGTCATCGAACGTCAACATGTACGTGAGGTTAGGACGCATTGGACCGATCAGCGTTTCTCCGAAAAACACGGGGGTAAGCCCCACTCGCTTGAAAATAGCAATCTCACCGGCCTGGTTGAACATCTCTATTTTCTTTTTCCCAGCGGTTTCATTTGGACTTTCATACCGACGCAACTCAAAGATACGCGACTTCTTTTCGGGTAATTCCAGCCGGGGCATGTTCGAAAACGCTTTCAGTAACGAACTCTCAATGCGTTCGTAGGCGGGCGCCGTAGCCTCGGCATTCAGGTATTCGGCGCCGGCTTGCTGATAGGCACTATCGCTGGCTAGTTGATCGGAAATCTTCAGGTAGGCATCTAATGATGTAAAGGGTATCAGCACAACCAGTTTGGTAAAACCCTGAGAGAGGTACTCCGTAAAAACGCCCACATTCTTGCTACCCAGCCGATTGTAGGCAGGAATAGCGGCCTGTTGAAAGTAATTCTGGACTATCTTGAGTTGCCGACCGTTTTTTAGTGTGTATGTCCTCAATTCATAAAATTCCGGGGAAGCGTTTTGCTGAACGTCGGCAGCGGCTGTCGCCTGGTTAATTGGTGCTAAAACACTCGCCACGGAAGTAGTAAGAAGAGAGGCTTTCACAAACTGACGTCTTTTCATAAACAATGCTTTTTTCGGTACGTATCAGGTAGAAATTAACTTTTAGTCATTTGTCAAAGGAAGCAAATCGTTTGTTCTACCATACCTCAGTCAACAACATTTTTTCAGCAAATCGCTTTTCCCGAAAACCAAACAGTGCTGGCAGAATGACCTGAAGTCATAGCTGCCAGCACTGTTCTTCGAGTCATTTTCTTACCCTTATTGCGGCTCATCACCGAACTTCTCGTTGCGGCCCGTTTTGTCCGTATCACCCGTGATAGCTCCTTTCGCCATTTCGAACAACTTCACCATTTTGCCCCCCGGCCGATCCCAGTATTCACCGGCATGGGTTGTTACTTTGAGCAGCGTAACCTCCGGATCGTCTTTGCCATTTGGGAACCATGTTTTCAGAAAATCGCTCCACAACTGATCGATTTTAGCTTTGTCCTTTACTATTTCGGCATAGCCGGATGTTGATACATACACCTCGGAGCCGGGGTCCGCAAAACCCAGCGCAACGCGCTCATTCTGCCGAATTTCACTAACCTTATTCGAGTTTTCGTACGTAAAAAACCACATGGCGCCATCGGGGTCTATCTCATGCATCGCCATGGGCCGAGTATGAAAATCGCCATCCGACTCCTGAGTGGTGAGCATGGCAATGCGAATGTCCTTGATTTTGTCTTTAAGCTTATCCAGTTCAATTGGATTTAATGTGCGTTGAGCTTGCATGAGATTATTGGGTTTGATATGAAATAAAAATCATTCGTTTAAGCGTAGGGTTTTTAGAATTTAACTTTATTCGGAAAAGTTGAGCGAATGGGATAGCCAGGCAGGAAGCGCCGTTCTTGTGCCTGTATCTAAAGCTGCCGAACTGAACGGACGTATAGAAACCCAAAAACCAATGATCACACAAATAAGAGAAGATGCCCCTGAAACGGCTACTCAAACGGTTACTAAGTTGGTCATAAGTGCCTTGTTAGGTCTTACGCTACTCATAGGCATTCTGACAGCCGTTTTTGCCATTTACCTGTACGCCAACGCACTGCCTGAGACCAGCGTTGAATTAACCAGCGTAGCAAGAGACACTACGTTCTACGCAGGAGCTAACCAGAGCCAATCTGGCGAAGGCAGTATAGTGGCTGTGCGGGCGGTGGGCCAGGTCGATGATTCCACGGCCAGTGTTTTAGTTACCTACCCAAATGACTCGTCAATAGCTATCAATGGGTCGATAATGAAGGGTAAAGTGGATCAGGTCTGGGTTAGTGACTTCTACGACCGCCGGGCAAAAATTATGTTCCGCCATAAAACGGTTCAACGCGGCAACTTGCGAATCCTAGTCCATTTTTCGCATCCTCCTGCCAGTTGGGGATACCAGCAAACAGACCAAGGATGGCGTAAAATTAAACAGCCCGGTACCCCAAAAAAAAGCGTTTCACCATCAGCACATTAGCGAGGTCTTTTGAAAATTCCTGCTTCTCGGTTGCCCGTTCCCGGCTAGTTTGTTCTATTTTTACAGAGAATGAAATCCTGTAAATCAGTGAAATCATAAAAATCCGGGTTCAGACAATATGCAATTTTCACATCTTCACTGCCATACTCAATACTCGCTGCTCGATGGCCAGGCCGATATTAAGAAGCTGATTAAGAAGGCTAAAGCCGATAATATGCCGGCCGTTGCTATCACCGATCACGGCAATATGTTCGGGGTATTTGAATTTGTAGCCGAAGCCAGCAAGCAGGGCATCAAGCCTATTGTTGGCTGTGAATTCTATGTCGTTGAAGACCACCACAAAAAACAATTCACCAAAGAGCAAAAGGACGTTCGTTACCACCAGCTGCTGCTGGCGAAGAACGCACAAGGCTACAAAAACCTGGCAAAACTCTGCTCGCTGGGCTATATGGAGGGATTATATGGCAAATATCCCCGCGTTACGAAAGAACTGATTGACCAGTATAAAGAAGGACTCATTGCCTCCACTTGCTGCATTGGCGCATCGGTACCCAAAACCATTCTCAAAAAAGGCGAAGAAGCGGGTGAGATCGAGTTCAAATGGTGGCTCGACCGCTTTGGCGAGGATTATTACGTTGAATTGCAACGCCACGAAATTCCCGACCAGATCAAAGCCAACGAGGTATTGATCAAGTTCGCCCGGAAGTACAACGTTAAGATCATTGCGTCCAACGATTCGCACTATGTCGATCAGGACGACTGGGTTGCCCACGACATTCTGCTGTGCGTAAATACCAACGAAAAGCAAAGCACCCCGTCGATGAAAGATTTCAGCGACGACGATGTAATGCCTAAAAACACCCGCTTCGCCTTCTTCAGCGACCAGTTCTATTTCAAGAACACGCAGGAGATGACCACGCTCTTCAAAGACCTGCCCGAAGCCATCGACAATACCAACGAGATTGTGGGTAAGGTCGAAACGCTGAAGTTGAAGCGGGATATCATGCTGCCCAACTTCCCGATTCCGAAGGAATTCCAGCAGCATACCGACGACGTACTTAACCAGTGGGAGTACCTGCGCCACCTGACCTATGAAGGGGCTAAAGAACGCTACGTCGACATTCTGCCCCATATTCAGGAACGACTTGATTTTGAGCTGTTCACGATCAGAACAATGGGATTCGCCGGGTACTTCCTCATCGTGGCCGACTTCATCAAAGCCGGGCGCGATCTGGGAGTTATGATCGGGCCGGGACGTGGTTCGGCTGCGGGTAGTGCGGTGGCGTACTGCACCGGTATCACCAATATCGACCCCATCAAGTACGACCTGCTGTTCGAGCGTTTTCTGAACCCCGACCGGAAGTCGATGCCCGATATTGATACGGACTTCGACGATGAAGGCCGTCAGAAAGTAATCGACTACGTTGTTCAGAAATACGGCAAAGCGCAGGTGGCACAGATCGTGACCTACGGTACCATGGCCTCCAAATCGTCCATCAAAGACGTAGCGCGGGTAATGGACTTACCCTTGCAGGATGCCAACGCCGTGGTGAAGCTCGTGCCCGACAAGCCGACTTACAACATGACCCTCAAACGTATTTTTGAGGACCCGCTCGAAGGGCCGGGTGGCCTGTCGAACGTGATTCAGCCCGAAGAACTGGATAACGTGAAACGGATGCGCGCGCTGGAAGCAGGCGACAAGAGTGCGGCAGCCGCCATGCGGATCGTAGATTACGAAAAGGTATCGGCAGTTCTCAAACAAGCGCGTAAACTCGAAGGTACGGTACGCAATACGGGACTTCATGCCGCCGGTATTATCATTGCTCCCAGCGACTTATCGGACATTGTCCCCGTATCGACCTCAAAAGATACGAACCTGATCATCACCCAGTATGAGGGTAAAGTTATTGAGGATGCGGGGGTAATCAAGATGGACTTTCTGGGGTTGCGCAACCTCACCATCATCAAGGAATGTTTGCGGCTTATCCGGCAAAATCACGGTGGATTCTTTATTAATGGCGTTGAAACCGACATTGATGATATTCCGCTGGACGATGAGGAAACCTATAAACTCTTTCAGCGGGGCGAAACCAATGCCGTATTCCAGTTTGAATCCGACGGCATGAAAAAGCACATGAAAGACCTGAAACCTGACCGTTTCGGTGACCTCATTGCCATGAACGCCCTCTACCGTCCGGGTCCGATTGCGTATATCCCGAACTACATTAACCGCAAACACGGCCGTGAAGAAGTTAAATACGACATGCCAGAAATGGAAGAGTATTTGGCGGATACCTACGGCATTACGGTGTATCAGGAGCAGTTGATGCTGCTGTCGCAAAAGCTGGGCAACTTCACCAAAGGCGACGCCGACGTACTGCGGAAGGCGATGGGTAAAAAAGACAAAGCCACGCTGGATAAGATGAAGGGCAAGTTTATGGATGGTTGTGCTTCCAATAACCTGCCCCTGAAAGTATGCGAGAAAGTCTGGACCGACTGGGAAGCCTTTGCCTCCTACGCCTTTAACAAATCGCACTCAACCTGTTATGCCTTCGTAGCGTACCAAACAGCTTACCTCAAAGCCCACTATCGCTCAGAATACATGGCGGCTGTTTTAACAAGCTGCCTGGGCACGATCGACAAGATTACGTTCTTCATGGAAGAATGTAAGAACATCAACATCCCGGTTCTGGGGCCGGATGTGAACGAATCCGAACGCTTTTTTGGGGTTAACAAAAAAGGGGAGATTCGTTTCGGACTGGGGGGTATCAAAGGAGCAGGCGACGCGGCCGTTGAAGCCATCATTGAGGAACGTAAAGCGGGTGGCCCATTCAAAGACATATTCGATTTTGCTATCCGGGTCAACCTGCGCACGGTGAACAAGAAAACCTGGGAATCACTGGCCTATGCCGGTGCATTTGACAGCATCGACGAGTACCATCGGGCGCAGTATTTCGAGATGGCCGAGGGCGATACATCACCGTTTCTGGACAAAATTATCCGCTACGCCAACAACTACCACGCCGAGAAAGCAGCCGCTCAGCAGTCTTTATTTGGGGCAATGATGAACGGCGAACCAATGCTTTCCCGTCCCAAAGCGCCTATCGTAACAGAATGGAATCAAATCGAAAAGTTGAAATTCGAGAAGGATGTTGTCGGCTTTTACATCACCGGTCATCCGCTGGATGAGTTTAAACTTGAGATGGACGGATTTTGTAACTGCACACTAGCCAATATTTTCGAGACCAAACAACCCGAAATCAAAGTGGGGGGCATTGTATCGGCGGTACAAATGCGGGTAACAAAAAGTGGAAATCCGTTCTGTATTTTCAAAGTAGAAGATTACAATTCGTCCCTGGAAATGGCTCTTTTCGGCGACGATTATGTTCGGTTGGTACAATATATCGAGGTGGGGCGTTTCCTGCACATTACGGGCAAGACCCAGAATAAATGGGGTTCGGAACAACTAGAGTTCAAACCCACCAGCATCCGTTTGTTGAACGACATGCGCGAAAAATTCTGCAAAGAGCTACGCGTATCGTTAACCCTGGACTCCTTGAACGCTCAACTCGTAGCCAGAATCAACGAGTTAGTAAATGCCCATCCCGGCAGTTGTACGCTGTCGCTTAATGTGATCGATCATAGTGAGCGCATCGAAGTCAGCTTACAGGCAAGAACGTTGAAAGTGTCACCCGCCAATTCATTGCTTCGGTCGCTGGAAGCCATAGACGGCGTGACGTGCAAGGTGGCGTAAAAGTCGGAACTAAACGGCGTGAAAACGGTTTATGCTCATGAAACAAGTTCAACAAATAAACTCTTTCAGTCATGGCAGCAGGAACACATGCCGTAGAAGCAACCGACGCGAACTTCAACGATCTTATAAATTCTGACAAACCTGTTTTAGTAGATTTCTGGGCCGAATGGTGTGGTCCCTGTAAAATGATCGGGCCCGTTGTAGAGCAACTTGCCGGTGAATACGAAGGGAAAGCCGTAGTAGCGAAAATGGACGTTGATCAAAACTCCCAGGTTCCCGCTAAATTTGGTATCCGCAGCATCCCGACGCTGATGATCTTCAAAAACGGTCAGTTAGTTGATAAAGTAATCGGCGCCGTTCCCAAAAACGTACTGGAGCAAAAACTTCAGGGCGCAATGGAACCCGCAACGATCTAAGTTTTTAGGTTTTCAATAAAAAAGGCCTTCCGATTAATCGGAAGGCCTTTTTTATTGGTATCGTAGTAAGCAAAATAAGTGGAGTAAGTGCAGTGAGGACAGACTGTTCACCACTGCACTTACTCCACTTATTTTACTTACCCTCTTTTTATACCAGCATCCGCATTGGATCCTCGAGCAGTTGCTTGAACGTTTGCAGGAAAGCAGACCCTGTAGCACCGTCCACCACACGGTGGTCGCAGGACAGGGTCACTTTCATCACATTCGTTGGTTTAGCTATCTCACCCTCAAACTTCACCGTTTGCTTGATAGCACCAACGGCCAGAATGCACGAATCGGGTGGGTTGATGATGGCCGTAAACTCTTCGATGCCAAACATACCAAGGTTGGAAATCGAGAACGTGCTGCCTTCCCAGTCTTTCGGCTGAAGTTTCTTATCCTTGGCTTTTCCGGCCAGATCTTTCACCTCTCCCGAAATCGTCGACAGAGTTTTCTGATCGGCATTCCGTACAACGGGTACCAGCAAGCCTTCATCGACCGCTACGGCGACACCGATGTTCACGTACTTGTACTTCCGAATTTTATCACCTAACCACGACGAGTTGACGTTGGGGTGCTGTTTCAGCGCCAGCGCAGCTGCCTTGATCACGAAATCATTGAATGATACTTTAACCGGGCTAAGGCCATTCACCGTACCACGCAGATCCATCGCCTTGTCCATGTTGATTTCCATGGTCAGGTAGAAGTGCGGAGCTGTAAATAAGCTTTCGCTCAGACGACGCGCAATTGTTTTGCGCATCTGACTAACCGGAACATCCTCATATTCACCTGCAACAGGTGTTGCTGCTGGCGCTTGTGCTGATGCCGGAGCTGGCGTTGCAGCGGGTGCTGGTGCGGCTGGTTGAGCAGCAGGAGCCGTTGGTTGAGCGGCAGGAGCTGCTTTACCGGGAACAAACGATTCGACATCGCTTTTCACAATGCGGCCTTCCGGGCCACTGCCCTGTACCTGTGCCAGATTGATGCCTTTTTCTTCGGCAATACGCTTGGCTAAGGGAGAGGCTTTCACCCGACCATTCGATTCGACGGCATCCCCTTCACCACCGGCATACGACAAATCCGTATCGGCATTGGCGGGCAAATCTGCCTGTGGGTTTTGCTGAGCGGTTGCGCTTCCACCTTCGCCGGTAGCGGCCTGCTGGCCCGCTGCGGGTGCACCCGCACCACCGTCAAGCAGTACTTTGAAATTGGCACCTTTTTCACCGACCACGGCAATGACCTCATCGACGGCAACCGACGAACCTTCTTTTACACCGATATAGAGCAGCGTACCTTCTTCATAGGCTTCGAGGTCCATGGTCGCTTTGTCGGTTTCAACTTCGGCCAGTACATCACCCGATTTCACGGTATCGCCTTCTTTTTTGTGCCACGCCACGATGGTTCCTTCCGTCATGGTGTCGCTCATCTTAGGCATCCGGATGATCGACGCGTTTACGTTTTCGGCGGGAGCCGCCGATACGGCCTTTTCGTCAGGCAGTTTTGTGGTCGACTCATTACTGGCGCTGTTGGCAGGTGCAGGCGCTGGTTCTGGCTTTGGAGCCGCCGGGGCAGCTTCCTGACTTCCTCCGCTCGATCCGTTGAGTACGGCTTTGTAATCTTCACCATCTGCTCCGATAACGGCCAGAACGCCATCTACCGGCACCGACGCCCCTTTCTCAACACCGATGTACAGCAATGTACCCTCGTCATAGGCTTCGAGGTCCATAGTTGCTTTGTCAGTTTCAACTTCGGCCAGTACGTCGCCGGACTTTACTTTATCGCCCACTTTTTTGTGCCACTCCGCAATGACACCTTCGGTCATTGTGTCGCTCATTTTGGGCATTCGGATTAATTCAGCCATAAGAAGCTATGTATGTAATCGGGTTATACGAAAAGACTTGCTGGGTCGCCAGCGTGGCGAGCCGGTTGAAGCCCAAAATTAGCGGAAACCAGTCAATATCTATAACAGCAATTGAAGTATAACCTCTTCTGCCGTTACATATAAACCTCTTCCAACAGTATTTCGTTAAACGACAGTCGGCAATATCGCTTTAGTTACTACTATTTACTAGCCGTTAGTTACTCTACCCACAAGACCAGTCCTTTCAGATAGCCGCCCTCCGGGTGAAACAAACTGACCGGGTGATCGGCGGGTTGGCTCAGGTGATGCAGCACCCGCACCTGCCGACCGGCTTCAATGGCTGCTGCCACAATTGTATTGTAAAACAACTCACGATCAACCACCTGCGAGCAGGAAAACGTAAACAACAGGCCGCCTTTGGCTACCCGCTTAAAGCCTTCGGCATTCAGGCGTTTGTAGCCCTGCACCGCCCGGTGCCGCGCCGACTGGCTTTTGGCAAAGGCCGGTGGGTCGAGCACCACGACATCGTATTGCTGATCGTGATTTTTCAGGTAATGCATGACGTCTTCGGCAAAGGCCTGGTGTCGATCATCGCTTTCTCCAAAGTTGGCGGTTATGTTCTGATCCGTCAGGTTGATTGCTTTCTGCGACACATCGACAGAATGCACCAGTGTAGCGCCCGCTTTAAGGCCATACACCGAAAACCCGCCCGAATAGCAAAAAGCGTTCAATACTTTTTTCCCTTCGGCATATTGCGCCAGTAATGCCCGGTTATCGCGCTGATCGAGGAAGAAGCCGGTTTTCTGACCGGTTATCCAGTCGATCATAAACGTATTTCCGTTTTCCAGCACCGGATGCGGTACGGGTGTACGGCCATACAGATAGCCATTCGTTACGGTAGCACCGTATTCGTCGGGTAATGTTTCGGCACTTTTGTCATATACGGCCTTGAGTTCGTCACCAAAAACGGCTTTCAGGGCTTCGGTGATAACTTCCCGTTCCCGGTGCATACCAATAGAATGGGCCTGGAGAACAATGACCCCATTGTACATATCCAGAATCAGTCCCGTACAACCGTCGCCCTCGCCATGAACAAGTCGATAACAGTTTGTTTCGCCCGTTACGATCACTTTTCGAATAGATCGAATATGCGCCAGCTTTTTTGTCCAGTACGGTAAGTCGGGGGTAACGGGTCCACCAGCCGTTGCGTTGAACGAGAAGATACGTACGGCAATACTGCCATCGTGGTAATGTCCGGTGGCGAGGTAGTTCTTTTTGCTATCAAATACTTCAACGACATCTCCGTCGTTCAGGTTGCCCTCATACCGACTGATGGCCCGTGAAAACACCCAGGGGTGAAATCGCCGGAGAGCCTCGTCGCGTCCGGCCTGTAGATATAATTTTGAAAACGTCATTCGTCCTGAAGAAAGACCGCAAAGATACGTTGTTGATATTTGTCATTCTGTAAAGGCCCCGTTAAACCGGAAAAGAGTTAAGCTGTCTAAAATATTTTAGGCCATTTTGCGTAGAAGCGGCCCATCTTTACGTTTTAAACCTGCAAACTTTTACCAACCATGCAACGACGCAGTTTTCTAAAACAGTCTGGCCTGTTAACGGCCGGCGCCTTAACCCTTAGTCAAACCAACCTTCTGGCTGGTGCACCAAGTAAATTAATCAGCCCATTTGGGGTTCAGTTGTACAGTGCCCGCGATGTAATGCCTAAAGACCCAAAAGGCGTAATGACCGAGCTAGCCAAGATGGGCTACAAACAATTTGAGAGTTTTAGTGGGGCGAAGGGCTTCCTATGGGGCATGGAACCCAAAGAAATGAAGTCGTTTCTCGATGGTCTTGGCGTGAAGATGGTCAGCACGCACTTCAACTTCCGGGGTGACATGGAAAAGCCCGACGGCTTGAAGAAAAGTATCGAAATGGCTCACGGTGCCGGATTAACGTATTTGCTGTGCCCTTACATTGGCCCCCAAAAAACATGGGACGACTGGAAGAAAATTGCTGATATGTTCAATACTGCCGGGGAAGAAGTTAGCAAGGCCGGGCTTAAATTTGGCTACCACAACCACGACTATTCCTTCAGGCCCCTCGATGGTAAACTTCCGCAGGAGTTCCTGCTGGCTAACACCGATCCTAAAAACGTAATGTTCGAACTGGATTTGTGCTGGATTGATGTAGCAGGCGTAAACACAGCCGATCACCTCAAGAAGTACGGTAAACGCTACGAGCTA
This sequence comes from Spirosoma sp., assembly GCF_026391055.1. Classification (GTDB taxonomy): domain Bacteria; phylum Bacteroidota; class Bacteroidia; order Cytophagales; family Spirosomataceae; genus Spirosoma. The sequence continues at coordinate 631,948 of NZ_JAPLET010000026.1, forward strand.
TGCCATGTTAAAGATTATACCGTACAGGGCGGCAAACCGGTACAGAATGATCTGGGTAAAGGCAACGTAGACTTCAAGAAAACGCTGCGTACTGCCATGGACAGCGGCATCAAGTACTTCCTGGTCGAGCAGGAGGAATATGCTGAATCGCCGATGGTTAGTTTGAAGAACGACGCTGAATACATGAAGAAGCTGGCCGTCTAAACCAGGATTTAAACCAGATTGAAAGGATTAAACAAGATTATGGCAATTAACAAAAAGCCAGCTTGTTTAATCCTTTCCTTTTTTCTTAGAAAGTATAATCATGCTTAGTTAAACAACCTTGTTCCGTCGATTCATCAATCCTGTTAAGTTGAATGGATAATCTTGTTTAATCTTTCTAGTTAAAATCCTGCGGGGCCGCCCGGTGGTTCGGACTCCTCTCTCGCCTTAAACAGCCGCTTCAACCACCCTTTCTTTTCTTCTGCTTCTTCTTTCTGTTCCTGATCGGTGAGTTGATAGTTTGCCAAAGCCCGTAAATCCGGCTGACCGGCATCGACCCAGCAGGTATACCAGAAATCACCGACCATCTTTACGGATGCCCGCATCTGACGCTCTACCTGTCCATGTAACCGTTCGTGGTACTGCTGCGAGAAATCGGCCGAATAGACCTTGGCGGTAATTCCATTTCGCTCCTCAAACCCATATTTACGGGTCTCCCCTACCTGTTCCGTTAGTTGCTGCTCAGTGTGCAACACGGAGTCCAGAGCCGCATTGGCATTGAATACTGCCCGCCAGGCGGCTTTTTGTGGAGAGTAAAGATACTCTGCCTGCCCCGTCAGAAAATCATAGTTGGCACTGAACAGCTCCGGAAGCCTGGACTCCCAGAAGCCATGAATACCCTGTTGATTCGTTAACTGACCGTTGTAGTTGCGGGTTGTATGCAAGGGCACATTGGCATCGGCAATGTAGTGTCCTAAATCGGCGGCTACGCGCAGAATACGTCGTACATTACGCTGTTTAAACGCTTCCGTTAACTGATACTTTGTCAATTGTATCTGCCAGGGGACCAGCCCATGCAACGCCAGTGAGTCTTCACCATATCGATCTGTAGCGTCCTTATAATACCGTGGCAAGGTTGCGGTTGTCGTATCCGGATAGGCATCCAGATCAATGAAATGGCGCGGTGCTTCGCCCACAACCGCATACCGGCGCTTATCGGGATTGACTGCATTATCAGCCAGGAAATCGATGTGTTTCTTAAAGAATGGTATCATATCGACAGGCAGCGTAAACACCGCCAGCCGGTTGATCTGCTGATGCGCAAAGAAGCCCCAGGCTGGATGGCCCCACAGTGGACGCTGCCAGGCTGGGTGGTCCCACAATGTATAATGCGGGATTGGACTCTCTAGGTGAGGCTGGTCCCAATCGGACTGTTTCGGACTACTAATACTACTCACCGGCAGTTTATTAGCTGCTTTCTCCCCTACAAAATAGCTAGCGTAGACCCGGTTAACGAAAAAAAAAGAGACAAAAATTAGCAGCCAAATAAAACGTTTGTACATTTGCTCAAACATGGTACTTTACAAGTAAAATATTTAACTATTCACTTAAAACACCATGTGATTCAAAATAAAATTTGGTCAAAATAACAAATCTTCGAATATCATGAATGCCAAATCAAAGGGATATACCCTAATCGTTGTGTTACTCTGTGCTTTCGCTTTAACAATCTATGGTGCTTACTCACCTGCCAGAAAAGCTCAGAAACAGCAAATTGTGTGTGTAAAATTTAAAAAAGGGGTCGAAAATGCAGCAGTTGAACAGCATATGAATGGTTTTGCGACCCTAAAGCACGAAATTCCACAGATCGTTGGTTACACGTCAGGAAAGACAATTTTGCCAAATCAGGCCGTCGCAGAGTATGACGTCGTTCATTATCTTACGTTTCAATCGGAAGCCGATATAAAAACTTTTGAGAACAGCGCAGCCTATAAGCAATTCATTAAAGACAACCAGGTTATCTGGGAAAAAACGTTGACTGTCAACGCCGATATTCGGCAGTAAGGTCAAGTAAATCAAAGAATTTCGGTTGGAACTATTGGTTGTTCCAACCGAAATTCTTATTTTTGCGCCCTCATATCGCGACAACGATCTCATTTTATATACCAATGGCAAATCACAAGTCATCAAAAAAAGCAATCCGGTCGAGTGCCAAGAAGCGCCTGTTGAACCGCTACCAGCACGTTACCACCCGGAACATGGTGAAAAAACTCCGTACCACAACCGACCACGCAATGGCCGTTGAACTGTATAAAGCCGTTTCTTCTGCTTTAGACAAACTCGCCAAGCGCAATATCATTCACAAGAACAAAGCGTCTAATAACAAGTCGAAACTGGCTCGTTTGGTGAACGGTTTGAAAACCGCTCAGGCTTAGTTATAGTCAGTCGTTGTTGAATTATCTGTCGTTGTTTAAACAACAGATAATTATTTCGGCAGATAGGTCATTCGAAACCTTACCTTTTTGTGGGTAAGGTTTTTTTGTGCACTTTGTCAACGAAAGCAGCACCGTAATTGACTTATACTCATGTCATATCCAACTTCCGGCACCATTCAAAGCTGGGCCGAAGAAGACCGCCCGCGGGAAAAACTCATGCTCAAGGGTAAGGCCGCCCTGTCTGAGGCCGAATTGATTGCCATTCTGCTCAACTCCGGCACGGTAGACCTGACAGCCGTGGACGTAGCCAAAATCATTCTTAAGAGCGTTAATAACAACCTGAACGACCTGGCTAAGCTTAGTATTAAAGATTTGTCCAAGTTCAGAGGAATCGGCCAGGCACGAGCCATTACAATAATAGCCGCCCTTGAACTGGGGCGTCGGCGGAAGGAACAGGACCGGCCACAACGAGCACGGGTTACCTGCTCGCGGGACGCGTATAACGAGATGATACCGCACCTGATCGATAAACCTCACGAAGAATTCTGGATTTTACTGATGAACCGTGCCAATGAAATTCTGCGCCCGGTGCAAATCAGTACGGGGGGCATATCCGGTACCATTGCCGACCCGAAGCTAATTTTCAAACAGGCCATCGAGCACCTGGCCTCTTCTATGATTCTGTTCCATAATCATCCATCGGGAAACCTGACACCCTCCCAGGCTGATAAAGACTTAACCCGAAAACTAAAAGATGCCGGACGTCTGCTGGACATTCCCGTTCTCGACCACCTGATTTTTACGGACAAAGCCTATTATAGTTTTGCCGACGAAGGGATTTTGTAAGGGCGTCAGGACAAGCGCAGGCCCCGCAAAACATCAGCCCGGCTAAGCTGGCGAATGTCTCCCGGCCTCATGCCATCGGCGGTCAGACTTTCGATTGCCCACCGCACCAGTCGCAGCGTTGGAAAGCCCACTGCGGCCGTCATTTTACGCACCTGCCGATTTTTACCCTCATGCAGGGCAATAGACAACCAAGAAGTTGGAATACTGGCCCGAAAGCGAATGGGCGGATTTCGCTCCGGCAAGTTCGGCTCCTCAATCCGAATCGCTTTTCCGGGCAAGGTGCTGTATGCTTTCCCTTCGACCGAAATCATGACCCCTTCCGACAATCGCTGGCAAGCCCCATCTGTCAGGGCACCCTCAACCTGCACATAATACGTGCGGTTGTGCCGGAATTTTGGGTTTAGCAACCGGTGGTTAAGCTGTTTGTCATTGGTTAGCAACAGTAATCCCTCGCTATCTGCATCGAGCCGCCCAACGGGATAAACATCGCTCGGAAAGTCGAAATCCAGATCAGCCAGTGTTGGCTTATCGCCCTCTTTGCTGAATTGAGAGAGCATGAGGTAAGGTTTGTAGATAAGAAAGTAGTCAGAACCAGGATTCATGTGATTAAATTGATTTAGCTGATTTTCTGTTTAAAGCTGTCCTCTCAAATCAAGACAATCAGTTTAATCCTATGAATTCAGGTTTAGCCACACCGGGCAATGGTCGGCATGAACGGCATCCGGCAGCATGGTGCAGTCAATGATCTGGTCGCGAAGGTTATCGGTTAGAGACGCGTAGTCGATACGCCAGCCTTTGTTGTTGGTGCGGGCACCGGCGCGGTAACTCCACCAGCTATACGCTACATCGGTGGGATGTTTGTAGCGAAAGCCATCCGTCATGCCGCTGCCAAACCAGCTGTCCATCCACGCCCGTTCTTCGGGCAGGAAACCGGTTGTGTTTTTATTTCGAACGGGATCGTGGATGTCGATGGCGTTATGCGCAATGTTGTAGTCGCCGACGACGATAACCTGAGGGCGCTCTTTCCGGAGTTCCTGGACAAACTGATAGAAATCGCGCAGAAATTCCATCTTAACCCCCTGCCGAACTTCTCCAGTTGTGCCGGAAGGGAAATAGCAGTTCAATAGTGTTAGATCGCCAAAATCCGTACGGAGGATTCGGCCTTCGCAGTCATAAACAGGTAACCCGCAACCCAACACCACATTGGTCGGGGCTATTTTCGAAAATGTGGCTACGCCGGAATAGCCTTTCTTTTCGGCCGCGTGCCAGTGATACTGATACCCTAATTGTTCGAATACGGATAGATCGACAACATCGGTTGTCGCTTTCACTTCCTGAAAGCAAAGAACATCAAACTGATGTTGGGCAAGCCAGTCGATCAATCCATTTCGGATAGCCGCCCGGATGCCATTTATGTTATAAGAAATGAGTTGCATGTAGTAAAACTGATCTGAAATTATGATAAAGAGTCACCTCGTTTTTTGACCTCTTCAATAATTTCATCAATCATGATTATATCATTCAGATCTTTGGTACGACGGGCCAGCACTTTTGATTGACGAAGGTCGTTGATATGGAATATCATGAATACGAATCATCTGAGGCTCGGTAAAGTTCGCATCTCTCATATCCCGAACATCCTCTTCGTCATAACCGAATAACAGTAAGGCTTTAATTAAATTCGTTACTGGGTTCGACCCAAAGGTCAGCATCCTGAGTAAAACGTACGGCTCCATTAAGAATCATGGCCAGACCACCAATGAGAATATAATCCAGTTGACTGGCATCAGCAGCCACTATGAAGTCAAGAAACTCTGAGTTCTCTACATCCATGATGGGCGAGTGACTGTAATAGCTTTAGGCAATTTAGGTGGGTCACCTACAAGACCGAAATACATTTTACGCAATTTAACAAAAACCATCCATCGCTCTTCGGGTGTCATAGCAACCTGCTCCCTCATCTGATCTTCATGGGGACCGTTCAGGTCAGTATAAAAGGTGATCCGTCGTTTCTTTTCCATATCAAAGCAAAATAGATAAGGCATACGGCCAGACAGTTCAGCCATATGCCTTGTTCAGTTTCCAATCAATTATAACGGCCCGGTCACCAACTCATCTTTCGCAGCTGAAATCCGTTTTTTATCAGAGAACAGCAGCACGAAGATGATCAACACCGCAGCGGCAATAGCGGCCGGAACGAGCCAGACAGCCAGCCAGTCTTTAGTGCCATCGGGGCGGGTGTACATGTCGAGCACGATACCCGACAGTTTTGAACCAATGCCCATACCAATGCCGTAGGTAGCGAGGGAAATAAGCCCTTGCGCCGACGATTTGATTTTCTCACCGGCTTTGTTGTCGGTATAAATCTGGCCCGTTACGAAGAAGAAATCGTAGCAAACGCCGTGCAGCACGATAGCCAGATACAGCATCCACTCGCCGGAACCGCCGTCGCCATAGCCAAAGCAGATAAACCGGACAATCCAGGCGATCAGCCCCACAATGAGCATTTTCTTAACGCCAAGCCGCGTATAAGCTAGGGGAATCAGGAGCATGAAGATCACTTCCGAAGCCTGTCCCAGCGACATTTTATTCTCTACATTCTGCATACCGCCATCGGTCAGGGAGGGGTTGGCCATGGCGTAGTAGAATGAAAGGGGAATACAGATCAGAACGGACGACAGGAAGAAGATGGCAAACGACCGGTCTTTAAACAGTTTGAAGGCATCGAGTCCCAGAATCTGCGAAAACGATGTCGATGTTGTAGCCTTAGGGGGCGTATTGGGCAGGAAAAAGGAAAAAATACCCAGCACAACCGCCGAATACATAGAAAGCTGAAAGATGGTCACCTTATCGCCGAAACCATAATAGCCCACAATGTTGGTAACGATGATCCAGGCCACCGTACCCAGCACCCGAATACCCGGAAACTCTTTTTCGGGAACACTCATCTGCTGCATTGCAATGGACGCCGTGAGGGCCAGCGTTGGTGCAAACGTCAGGCAATACGCCAAAATGAGGTAGAAGAAATTATCGGGGTTCGTATTTTGGGTAATGAAGTATAAAACAACCGCGCCCAGCAGGTTCAATACGCCCAGCACTTTCTGAGCGGCAAAATAACGGTCGGCAATCATGCCGACGAAAAAAGGAGCGATGATCATAGCCAGCGAAAAAGCCGCATAGGCATTACCCACCTGATCGCCCGTTGAATGAAGTTGTGTAAGGAGGTATTTACTCATCTGACCATACCAGGCTCCCCAGACAAAAAACTGAAGAAACATCATGACGGACAGTTTGACGCGGGTCGTTGACAGCATCGTAGAATAGGTAGTTAAAGTTTAAGCCAATGAAGGTAAGTAACACCCGTCAGCCCTGCAAGCCGATCAGCCCTGAAACTTGCCGATAGCGCAAAAATGAATTTTAATCTTTTTATCCATACTGCTACTTGCCGTACGTTATACAAGGCAGGTTCAGTAACTTTACGAACTATCTGACTAAACTTTTTGCATGAAAAAGCAACTCATTACCCTTGTGGCACTCGTGGCCATTCCGGCTTTATCCTTTGCGCAGACAGCCGATGAAGTAATTGCCAAACACCTGACGGCTTTGGGCGGAGCCGACAAAATTGCCGCCGTTAATACCATGGACCTAGAGCAGTCGATGTCAGTCATGGGTATGGATCTAACTTCCAAAAGTACGTACGTAATCGGCAAATCCATGCGAAGCGACATATCGGTTATGGGCCAGCAAATCACTACCGTAATTGATGGCGATAAAGGCTGGGCCATTAATCCCATGCAGGGTGGCAACACGCCACAGGATATGCCCGCCGAAGCGATGAAAGCATCCAAGAACCTAACGGAGCCCCAGGTGCTTCAATTGGCTTACGTCAAAGTCAACAAATATCCATATGAGTTGGTCGGTAAAGAAAAATTCAACGGAAAAGATGCGTTTAACCTGAAAGTTACCCGACCTGAAGGTGCTTTTAGCTACTTTGTGGATGCCAGCACCTATCAGCTTCTAGGACTAAAAGGAATCAGTCCACAGGGCGAAGTAAGTGCTGTATTCTCCGATTATAAAGCGCAGGATGGCATTACAATGCCCTACAGCAGTGAGATAACGGCTGCTAATGCGCCAGGGGCTATTACGGCTAAAGTGACTAAAGTTGTTTTCAATAGTACAGTTGAGCCAAAAATTTTCAATAAACCATAAGGTTTATAGTCTTAACCAAGACGAATAGTACACTAAAGTATATACCCATAGTAAAAATCTGTATATTTATAGTGTAAAGGTAGAAAGTCTACTTAAAGTACTCCTAAACCTTTAGTAACAATGGAATATACATGGATGTGGATTGCTATGGTATTCATACAAATGATAATGTTTGTGTGGGAATAGTTGGCATAAAAAAAGAGCCGTACACGTGTACGACTCTTTTTTTATGCCAACTATTAAACGGCCTTTTATGCTTTTTACCAAACTCAATTCCGATATTTGAGAATTAGACAACCTGATTCTCATGCAACACCCTCTCCTTATAAAAACTGCTTACCGAATGCTTCTTCTGGCATGTGGAGTAGCAACCGCCCAAGCCCAGTCGAGCCCAACGCCCACGCTCAGCGGGTTCATTCCCGCCCGGCAAGCCGCACAGGTTAAACTCGAAAGTGAGTTTAAAGCAAAACAATCAACAGCGGCTTTCAAGGCTCACCTCGAAAAGCTCAGCAGCGTTCCGCACCTGACGGGTTCAAAAGAGAATGAGCAAGTAAGGGATTACATCGCCGAAACGATGCGCAAAGCGGGCTGGCAAGTCGATATTTACCCCCACGATGTGCTGCTGCCTAAAGGCCCCGGCGAGATTGCGGTCGAAGTAGTCGAGCCCATTCGACAGCCGCTAAATATCCGGGAATTTCTGTTTAAAGAAGATAAATACAGCAGCGACCCACGGCTGACACCCGGCTACAATGCCTGGTCAGGCTCGGGCGATGTGACGGCCGAAGTGGTGTACGCCAACTACGGCCGGAAGGAAGACTTCGAGCAACTGAAAGCAATGGGCATTTCCGTAAAAGGCAAAATTGTGCTGGCTCGCTACGGTGGAAACTTCCGGGGTTACAAAGCGCAGTTTGCCCAGGCCAACGGCGCTATCGGCGTCATTATCTTTACCGACCCGGCCGACAGCGGCTACATGCGCGGACTGACCTTTCCCGAGGGTCCGTATTATAGTGAGAGCGTTATTCAGCGGGGCTCGTTGCTAACAACCCCCTACACCGGCGACCCGCTCACACCGGGCGAAGCGGCTTTACCAATGGACGCGAAGAACACGCCTAAGCGACTCGACCAGAATACCGTTGGTCTGCACAAAATACCGGTAACACCCCTCCCCTACGGCTCGGCTACCGAAATCCTGAAACGCATGGCGGGGGCCAGACCCGTTCCCGCCGGTTGGCAGGGTGGTTTGCCGTACACCTACCGACTGGAAGGTGGCCCCGCTCTGAAAGTACGCTTAATGGTAAAACAGGAGAATACAATTCAGCGCATTTACCAGGTTGTCGGTACGCTGACGGGTTCCGAGTTTCCCGACGAATGGATCATTGCCGGTTGCCACTACGACGCCTGGTCGTACGGTGCTACCGATCCGAACTCAGGCACAGCCATGTTACTGAGCATGACCGAAACGATGGGCAAACTGGCGAAAGCCGGTCAGCGCCCGCGCCGAACAATTAAAGTGTGCCATTGGGATGCCGAAGAGCCGGGCGTCATCGGATCAGCCGAATGGAGCGAGCAGTTTCGCGATGAGCTGTCACAGAAAGCGGTTGCCTACATGAACTACGACGCGGCCGTGTCCGGCCGGACGTTTGGTGCGAGTGCGTCGCCGTCGATGAAGAAACTTATTATTGAAGCGACGCAGGCGGTTCAATACCCTGATTCGAACAAAACGGTTTACCAGCACTGGATGAGCAAAACGGCGGCAGGGAATCCAACCCGCGTTACGGGCTCCTCGGCTCCGGCACAGGCAGCGGGCGAGCCAACCATAGGTAACCTGGGGGGTGGTTCAGACCATATTGCTCCCTATATGCACATTGGCATTCCGTCACTCAGTGCAGGTATGGAAGGCCCAACACTCTACCACTCTCAGTATGACGACCTGTACTTCTACGACAAATTTGCCGACCCCACCTACAAAATGGGGCCGATGATGGAACAGGTAGTCGGTACGATGACCATGCGGCTGGCCAACGCCGACTTAGTGCCTTATGACATTGCCCGCTACCCAACCGATCTGGCCGTCCACCTGAAAGCCGCCGAACGAGCGATTCAGGCGTACGCCCCAACGTACTCGATCAACCCATTACTCAACGCTGTAGCCGATTTAAAAAAGAATGCAGACGCCTGCGAACTCGCCCGTCAGAATTACCTGAAAAGTGGCCGCACGGATAAACTAGTGGAGTTGAACAAAGAGTTGCGCCTGTTGGAACGGTCATTTATCAACCCTAAGGGAAACGCTTTTGGCGCTTGGTATAAGTCACTTTATGCGTCATCGGACCCCAACAGCGGCTACGCATCCTGGATGTTGCCGGGGCTATTGTATGAAGCATCGCTTAAATCAACGGCGAACCTGCCCGATTTGGAAGCGCGATACAAAAACGCCATTCAAACACTAAGTGATAAACTGCTTGGCCTTTCTCAAGGCATGTCCGGACCAGCGGCTGTTGGAAGCGGGAAATAGATATAGGATGTAGGATGTATAGAAACGGCATATCACTATACATCCTACATCTTACATCAATCTAAGCCGCTTTAGCGGTTGGTTTGGCGTGTTCGGGTTTAAGAACGACCACATCGCGTACGGCTCCACCAGCGTTGATCTTCTCGACCATTTTATCCAATAAAGGCGTGGCCCAGTTGGGAATGTACTTATCGGTTGTCTCGATCAACACTTTTGGGAAGTCGTAGAGTGCGCGACCCAGACCAAACTGTACCGCACATCGTTTCATAGCATCGCTGATACCGCCTTTTACGGGCTCCACACTCGTGCGACTGGCTCCATCGGTTTTGCGAACGATTTCGCCACCGGGTAAAACGGCGGTGATCGTGCAGAGGAAACCGCCCTCTATTTCCTTGATCTCATTCTGCCAGCCCGCCCAGCCGAATTGCTCATCAAATCGCTGCATAACACACCGATTGGTGATATACGGCACGACGACGATTTTCTGGCCATCTTTAGTCTGGCTTTGCACCCGCCACTCAATCTCGTGTATAGTGAGGGGGGCTGTTAATATGTTCAGTTCCATTAGTTGTTAGTTGTTGTTTACTCGTTTATTTATAAATCTGCCGTCGATGCCCGATTGCCACCACTTCGACAATTTTCAATAGCGTCGAGTAGCGTATCGACCACCTGAGCAGGTAACTTATGGGCAAGGACTACCGAAACACGCTTGCCGTGCTCGTCGGTAATGTATTGGGGATGAATGGCCTTGTTCAAAGTATATTTGATTATGATAAAATCACTCCGCCATTTTCAGCAACTCGTTTAACTTTAACAACGCTTCAATGGGCGTGAGTCGATTGACGTCGATGGAGCGGAGTTTCTCTTTGATCGCTTCGGATTTTGGGTCGCCGGATTCGATGATGCGGAGGGCCAGTTCCCGCTCCTGGGGTACGGCTTCCCGAATCTTCTCTTTGTTCGTTTCCCGATTGTGCGACGATTCCAGTTGTTTCAGAATCTCGTTGGCCCGGCTCACGATCTGGGCGGGCATACCCGCCATTTGCGCTACGTGAATCCCGAAACTGTGCTCCGAACCACCCTCTTTAAGCTTGCGTAGAAAAATCACTTTGTTGCCAAGCTCTTTCACCGACACATTGTAATTCTTGATGCGCGGGTTGTCCGTTGCCAGATCGTTCAGTTCGTGGTAATGCGTCGCGAAGAGCGTCTTGGGTCGGCAGTCGGTCTTATTGTGCAGGTATTCGGTAATGGACCAAGCAATCGACACGCCGTCGTACGTACTCGTTCCCCGACCGATTTCGTCCATCAAAATCAGGCTTCGCTCGCTCAGGTTGTTGAGAATACTGGCCGTTTCGGTCATTTCGACCATGAACGTACTTTCGCCCCGCGAGAGGTTATCGCTGGCTCCTACACGGGTAAATATCTTATCGACAATACCGATTTCGGCCGATGATGCTGGTACGAAACTCCCCGACTGCGCCATCAGGACAATCAGGGCCGTTTGGCGCAGCAGCGCCGACTTACCCGCCATGTTTGGCCCGGTAATGATGATGATCTGCTGCGTTTCGTCGTCTAAATAAACATCGTTGGGAATATACGGCTCGCCGGGAGGAAGTTGCTGCTCAATAACAGCATGTCGCCCGTCTTTGATGTTCAGGACTTTGCTTTCGTTGATCTGCGGCCGAACGTATTTGTTTTTGACTGCCACCCGACCAAAGGAAGCCAGCACATCCAGCACCGATAATACGCGGGCGTTCTGCTGAATGGCGCCAACATACTCGCCGGCGGCAAGCACCAGTTCGTTGAACATCCGGGACTCTATCTGGAAAATCTGTTCCTCGGCGTTCAGAATCTTGTCTTCATATTCCTTGAGCTCGGGCGTTATATAGCGTTCCGCATTCACCAGCGTCTGCTTCCGAATCCAGTCTTCCGGTACGCGATTTTTGTGCGCGTGAGTTACTTCCAGATAGTAGCCGAATACTTTGTTGTAAGCTATTTTGAGCGATGTAATGCCTGTTCGCTGTACTTCCCGTTCCTGCAACTGCAACAGGTAATCTTTTCCAGAGTACGCAATAGCCGTAAGCTCGTCCAGTTCGGCGTTGATACCCGACTTAATCATGCCTCCCTGATTGGACAGCGCCGGGGGATCTTCGCGCAGTTCGGTTTCAATACGGTCGAGCAGGAAAGCTACCGGATTGAGCTGGTCGGCATATTTCTTCAAGGATGCCGACTCATTCTGACTCAGGGCCGTAATCAGCAGCTCCTTGATGGGTAGCACGTGCTGCAGCGACCGTTTCAGTTGCAGCAACTCACGGGGGCTGATGCGTCGAACGGCAACTTTCGAAACCAGGCGTTCCAGATCACCGATTTGCCGCAGGTGATTCACCAGCGTGTCGGCTAGATCAATATCGCCAACCAGCAACTCGACCATGTTGAGTCGCTCATCGATCAGCGCTTTTTCCTTGAGCGGCAGGTTCAGCCACTTACGAAGCAGCCGGGCGCCCATGGGCGTTACCGTCTGGTCGAGGATCTGGATCAGCGGTACACCTCCCTCCTGCTGGGCGGCTGTCAGTTCAAGGTTGCGGATGGTAAAACGGTCCAGCCATACGTACCGATCTTCTTCGAGCCGGGTAACGCGGGTAATATGTTGAAGGTCTTTGTGTTCGGTTTCATTGAGGTAATGCAGAATGACACCAGCCGCGATGATACCGTCGGGCAGCCCCTCAATGCCAAATCCTTTGAGCGAAGTGGTCTGAAAATGCTGTTTCAGGAAATTATATCCGAAGTCGTAGGTAAATGCCCAGTCTTCGAGGGTATAGGTATGAAACTTATCGCCGAACAAACTCCCGAACTCCTGCCGGTTGCGTTTGCAGTACAGTACTTCCGATGGGTTGAAACTCTGCAACAGTTTATCGACATAGGCCGAATTCCCCTGCGATGCCAGGAACTCGCCCGTCGAAATATCCAGAAACGAGATACCAAACGTATCATCCGCCTTGCCAAAATGAACGGCGGCCAGGTAGTTATTGCGCCGGGTATCGAGTACATTATCGTTGAATGAAACGCCGGGCGTTACCAGTTCCGTAACCCCCCGCCGAACGATCCCTTTTGCCACCGAGGGGTCTTCAAGTTGATCGCAGATGGCTACTCGTTCGCCCGCCCGAACGAGTTTAGGCAGATGGGTATCGAGCGAGTGGTGGGGAAAACCGGCGAGTTCTTCATTCGCTCCACCGTTGTTACGCTTGGTGAGCGTGATGCCCAGAATTTTGCTGGCCCGGACGGCATCTTCACCGAATGTTTCGTAGAAATCACCGACACGAAAGAGCAGCAACGCGCCGGGATATTTAGCCTTGATCTGGTTGTATTGGCGGTTGAGGGGCGTTTCGTTTTTCTTAACCTGAGGCTTTGCTGCGGTGGTTGATTTCACTGATTTTCGTTGGATTGTCGTAAACAAAAATAGTAAAATTTACCGAGAAAATGGCCGTTTTTCGCCTTATTGACAGCGTAAATCCAAAACAAATCGTCAACTCATCATGCTCACTCCCGAACCTGCCTTTCCGTTAAAAGCAAGCTTTAACCCAATCATCCGAACGTACTTACTGTGGTATGTATCGTTCTTTTTATGTGTCTCGGTCATTGGCATTTTGTTTCTCCCATTCTGGCTTCTTGGCGTGGGGCAATGGTGGAGCGGCCACTATTTCCACAATCTCGAATGTGAATTATCGGAACGGTCGCTACGCTTTAAAAAGGGCATTCTCGTTCAGGTCGAGAAAACGATCCCGCTGGAAAACATCCAGGATGTTACCTTTGTCGCTGGCCCCATATTACGTTATTTCGATCTTTGCATCCTGAAGTTTGAAACCGCCGGACAAAGCCAGAATCAGGCAAATGACATGGAACTGATCGGCATTATTGATGCGCAGGCCTTTCGTACGCATATTATCGAACTGCGGCAAAAGCTGATGCCCGCTAAACTAAATCATCAAGCATCAACTCCCGATCAGGATGTTCTGGTTGACATACGAGATACCCTGCGCGACATTAAACAGCTGCTTCAGACTAATCAGAATGCCAATCGGCCTTAAAACCACTTTATTCGCTAACGAATCACACAATGCCCCCTCGCAAACTCTCCCTCGACGAACTTAACCGGCTGTCGGTATCTGATTTTAAAGAAGCCGAAAAATTCTCTTACTGTCTCATTCTGGACGATATCCGAAGTCTGAACAACGTGGGGTCGGTGTTCAGGACGGCCGACGCCTTCAGGGCAGAAAAACTTTATTTATGCGGTATTACGGGCCAGCCACCCCACCGCGACATTACCAAAACGGCATTGGGAGCTACCGAATCAGTTGTCTGGGAGCACGTACCGGATGTAACAGCGTTGGTAAAGCAATTACAGGCGGATGGCTGGCTGGTTGCAGCAGTAGAACAGGCAGAAGGCAGCACATCGCTGGCGGATTTCAGCCCGGAGCCAAACAAACCGTATGCGTTTGTGTTGGGTAATGAAGTCACAGGTGTTTGTGATGAGGTTGTTCAGGCGGCTGATCTTGTCCTCGAAATTCCTCAATTCGGTACGAAACACTCGCTCAACATTGCTGTAACGGCTGGCATTATTTGTTGGGATTTCCTTCAAAAGAAATAACAAAAACTTAACATTAGGCTTTTGATTGTCATAAAAATTTCGTATTTCTTTGTAGATTTTTTTCACCAAAAATTCCCATGGCAAATAAGACCACTAAAACGAAGCAGAAATCACTGGCAGCCGACATAGTCAGTTCGATAGAGACTAAACTTAGCGAAGCAGGTACAGCTAGCAAGAAGGTAAAGAAATCCATCGAGAAATCGGCGGAGAAACTAGCCAAGAAGCTAACCAGGCTGATGCAAAAGGCGGAGAAAAAAGCGACTAAGCCCACTAAATCCGTCGATAAAAAGCTAAAAAAGGATGCAGCGAAAGCCAAGAAGAATGCGGAGAAAGCCGACAAAAACGCCAAACGTACAGCCAAGAAAGCAGCAACTTTAGCTACCGTATCTGAGGCAGTAGAATCAGCTACAACACCTAACCCTTCTCTTGCAGATACAAACCAGACATCAACTGCGTCTCCTAAGCCTGCCACATCAAAGTCTGCCCGTCCGGCCCGGCCCACAACGACCAGCGCCTTACCTTCAACCGATGACTCGACAGAGACTGTATAAAACGTCCTTTGACATAACCCCAGCCAAGAAGCCCGCTAGTCAGCGGGCTTCTTTTATTGCCTTCACTAATCTTTGAGAATGCTACCGTGTGACATTTACCAATAGACATCGTCTACTTTACGGCTGTTTGAATTCAGGGTTTATACTAATCGACAACGGCGCTATGTTACACCGTTCTACTGGCGTTCCTTTATTGATTCTCGCTATTTCGCTCGTTCTACTGGCAGGTATTTTGGTGGGCAATGGGATCTTATTTTCCGGGGTTACACAACCTGTGGTTTCGCTAACGTGGGTTGGTATAGCGTTGATTACTCAACTTCTTATCGGCTATAGCTTATGGTGGGTGCTTCGCCGACGGCAACAGTCCATGGAAACGGAGGTCCTTCACTCGATTGTTCATGAATTCCAGACACCCGTGACGGCCATTCGAATGGCGGCCGACATTCTTAGTTCACCCATTGCCCGCAATCATCCGGAGCGCACAGATAAGTATGTTCGGATTATACTCGAAGAAACCGAGCGGCTTCAACACCAGGTAGAAACCATGCTTACTCTGGCACGGGCCGACCGAAACACCCTGGTGCTTAATCCGGAACCCATTCAACTCCACCAGCTACTTCATTCTGTAGCCGAACGTCATGGCGATTACCTGACGCTCAGCTTGCTCCGTACCGACCCCTATATTCTGGCCGATCGGATTCACCTCACCAATGTCCTTTACAACCTGCTGGACAACGCGATCAAGTATAGTTCGACCGAGCCAAGCATAATGATGGAGACCCAGCTAAGCAGCGATGGGTTAACAATTATGGTTCGAGACCGGGGTGTTGGTATACCCCCCCATTTAATCTCTCAGATTTTTCAGCCTTTTTTCCGCGTTCATGACCAAAACCAACCTAGCGTGAAAGGATTCGGCCTGGGTCTCAGCTATGTACAACGAATTGTAAAATCCCATAACTGGACTATCTGGGTAAGAAGTGAAGTCGAAAAAGGTAGTGAATTTATTATTCATATCCCTCCTTCAGCTATCCTGACATGCCCGGTTTCCAGCACAGCTAAGAATCATCCCCTATAACGGCTTATTAAAATAGGAACGGCCAGCTATCAATCTGATAGCTGGCCGTTCCTATTTTAATAAGCCGTTATGATTAGGCGTTATTTCGCATTAAGTCCCACGCTGGCTTTCGTAACCTTCATTACGCCATTCATTATGCGCCAGTGGCCGGGGAATGTACAGACAAACGGATAATCGCCGGGAGTTGCCGGAGCGGTAAACTTAAGCCGGAACGTTTGATCGGGGTTCACCAGGGGGGTAGCAGCAATAACCTGAGAAATGGACGGAACGTAGTTTTTCTCAGCCCCGTCTTTTGCCGTAATCAGCTTGTCGGCAGCAATGCCAATGATCTCCATGCTTTTGGGCTTACCAATCACTAGGTTATGCTGCATGGCATCCGGATTCTCCAGAACAATCTCCACCTGCTTGCCTGCCGTTACGGTAAACTCTTTCTTGTCGAAACGCATCTCTTCACGTATTGTCTTCATCCGAATCACTTCTACGTTTGGATCGACGGGCTCGCTCTTTGTCAGGCCCCAGGCTTCGTAGAGCCGCCCCAGACGAGTGCGGTTATCAGCGGATACGCTGCCGGTCAGGCTAGCAAGGAATGACTTATCAGCCTCACGAACCTGCGCGGTCTGCTTCATATTCCAGCCTTCCGAAACACCCTTCACGATGGCTTCGCTCTGCGCAGGGTCCAATTTCTGGGTCTGGCGCAGTAAGGCAATCACGGAGTCGACGGGCGCGACCGACGCATAGCTGCGCGTGGCCCGTTCCAGCGCGTAAGCGCTCAGGCTTTGCGGAGCGCGGTAGGTTAAGGTATGCGTGGCATTGTTGTTTTGCTCGTTGCTTTCGGCAATGGTGTTTTCGCGATTGAGCATTACCGAAATGGTGTACTCACCAGCCCGCTCAAACTGTACACCCATATCACCAACCCAGGGGCCATTATTTGACTTACTGATAGTGACCGTTTCGCCGGGTTTGATGCCCGTATTATGGGTCACGCTCACGAAGTTGATTTTGGCTCCTTCCAGCTCTCCTTTAGGCCCTTCGATACGAACGGTCATTGGAATGGCTACGCCTTCCGGAATGGCTACTCCTCCCGCGTTGGTCACATCAACAAAAATGCGGGCACCTTCCCGAACCGATGGCGATTCGGGCGTTGTCCGAATGGCAGCTACAATCAGGTCCGGCTGATTACCAGTGGGGGCCGATGCCGTTTTAGGCATTGGGGCACTGGGGCCGTGTCCTTTGTCGGCGTGGGTGCTCATGTCATGCGCCGGTTTAGTTGGCGCGGGTGAATTTACAGCCACCTGCTTCAGGTATGTTTTGAGCAATTGTCCATCATTGCCGGTCAGGGCGCAGGCAAACGCATCGGGTAACCAGCGGTCGTTGGTTTCGCTGGCTTTATCCAGACGGGCCAGAATAGCTTGCTGCACCGTTTTGCTCTGTGGTGCTTCGGTAAATTTCAACAAGGTATTTAGCACAACTAACGGCTCCTGGTCGTTCAGCAGGTTGTTTTCCAGCAACACGCTGGCGGCTTCGCTGGTTGGTGGCAACACCTGAATGGCGGTTTTCCGAACGCTGGCAACCGGATGTTTCAGTGCCTGCTTAACGGCCGTGATTGCGTTAGCATCCGACCCGTTCAAAGCGCCCAATCCGTGTAAGGTCCAGAGCGCATGGATAGCGGCCGGATTAATGCCAATCTCATCCACCGACTTATCGTTCACAAGCGCAATCAGCTGCGGTACAACATCTTTGTTATTCCGCTCGATGAGCAGACGCTGTGCCGCCATCCGCCAGAACATATTCGTGTTTTTCAGCGTAGCGACCAACTCCTCAGGGCGGTTTTTGCTCAGCGTCAGTGGCGTATAGCCTGGAGCGTTTTTGTACCCGACGCGGTAGATTCGACCGTGGGTAAAATCGCGTAAAGGCGTTTCATAAGCGTTGCCCGACCCGTTTGTCGCTCCTTTAGGCGTGGGGTTGTGTTGAATGATGAAACTATACCAGTCAACTACCCAAACGGCACCATCGGGGCCTACTTCGGCAAATACGGGCGCAAACCATTCGTCGGCACCGGCCATCAGGTTAAACCCTTCGGCATCTTCGTAGTTGGTACCGCTTTTCTGCATTACGTTCTGGTGCAGAATATGCCCGGTTGGCTCAGCAACGAACGCAATGTTGTTCCAGTATTTTTTCGGGAAAGCCCGCGCCGTGTAAAAATTATGCCCGGCCGCTGCCGTAAACCCACCAAACACGTCTACCTGACGTACTTTTTCGGTGATAGGTTTCATATCCTTGTGGGTATCTGTACTGCGGCTGCCATTCTCCCGGATGTGGGGAGCACCGTGGAAATAGCGATTCGGAATGGCCATGTACCAGCCGTGCGAGTTGTTGGCCGTCGACCCGAAAATGTCGCCCGTTTCGGTAAAGCCAAGGCCCCATGTGTTATTGGAGGTGCTGGTTACGTATTCGAGTTGCGACCCATCTGGTTTGAATCGGAAAAAGCCCTGCGAAAACTTCACGCTATCGGCACCAACTTTTCCTTTGAAGCCTGAGTAACCTACGCTTCCCCAGATCCAGTTATCGAAACCATAGTGCAAATTGCTCGGTCCGGCGTGGGTGTCGTACGTACCGAACCCCGTAAAGACAATCTTCTTTACATCGGCTTTATCATCGCCGTTGGTATCCTGTAAAAACAGCATATGCGGTGCCTGCGATACGTACAGGCCGCCATTGCCGAAGGTCATCCCGGTTGGAATGCTCAGCCCCTCGGCGAAGTTCGTGAACTTGTCCGCTTTACCGTCTTTATCCGTGTCTTCGCAGATCACGATGTAGTCCGAGCCGCCTTCGGGTTTGCGCTCGTTCGGATAGTCTTTCGTGATCAGCGCATACAGCCGTCCGCGTTCGTCCCAGGTCAGGGCAATGGGGTGCATCACGTTTGGTTCATGGGCAAACAGATCGAGGGTGAAATCGACCGGTACCTGAATGTGCTTCATCGACTCTTCCGGCGAAAGCGGCTTTTGCTGCAACTGTACACCAGGGCGTTTTTCGTAGTTCGGCAGGTTAGCTTCGTGGTACGCAAACGGCTGTGGTTTCAGGTCATCGTGCAGCTTTTTTACTTTGTCGCCTACAGCCCATAAAATACCCCGTTCCAGCAACTGCTGAAATCCGGGCTGGCTCCAGGTCCGCTCATCGTGGCCATAAGCCGTGTAGAATACCCGTCCTTTGCCGTATTGCCGAGTCCAGGTATACGGTTCTTCTTTAACCCCCGGCTTGTCCGATGCCTGACTGGCTTTAATATCCCGAACTGCAAGTACATTATTGTCGGCTTGTAAATGGCTGTGCAGGTAAGTTTCGTCGTACGCCTTAAACGACGGCAAACCCGCTACGATTGGGTTATTCGGCTGGGTAAAGCGCGTCTGGATAGTATCCATTTTATGCCGCCAGAACTGACCGCCAACAACTTTGTCGACGTATTCAGAAGAATTCCGGAAGCAATACGAGGCACAGTGAACCGGAATCAACCCTTTACCCGACGACACATAGTCGAGCAACGCCTTTTCCTGCGGCTTTCCAATGCTGTCCCAGTTGGCAAAGATCAACAAACCGTCATACTTGTTCAGATTGTCAGCATTCAAATCTTCCAACTTATCGGTATAGGTGATATTGATGCCTTTATCACCCAGTGCGGCCATGATTTCCGGCACCCGTTCGATGGGGCGGTGATGACCGTTATCGCCCAGGAACAGAATCTCCGTCCGGCGGGGAGCCGACTGGCTCGATTTCGTCGACTCCTGCCGGACAGCCGTGTTGGGAGCCGATTGGCGGGCACATTGGGCGAGAGCCACAACTACCCCAATTGCTGTGAGTATTTTTTTCATAGACTATATCAATAGCCGCCCGGACAGGTGGCGTTATAGGTTAAAATCCGGTAACTTAATCAGCTTCCCACCCTGTAAAGCAGATTCATGCGCCAGTATACCAACGCTTGTCCAGTTGGCAGACTGGGCTGCGTTCGGGAAGGGCTCACGGTCCTCAATAATGGCCGAAACAAACTCGTGAACCATGTGCGGGTGTGAGCCACCATGACCACCACCCTGCGTAAACGACAGGTGTTGCTGCTCGTCGGCATCGTACACCCCTTTGGTGGTGAACCCGGCAATTTCGGCCGGTAACAACCGTGCATAATCGGGTACTGTTACTTTTTCAGGAATCTCCGGTTCCGGCTTCTTGGCGGTATGAATGACAGGCTGTTCATCTTCGATCAGTTGCCACTCAAACGATTTTTTATCGCCATATACTTCGAAACTTTCCCGGTATTGCCGGGCTACGTCGAACAGCGACCGGTACACATAGGCCGACAAATCGCTGTCTTTGAACTTAATATGCGCCGACTCCACCGCAAACGGCGAGTTGTGAATCTTGGCCAGCTCCTCACGAATCGTTCCCGAACCGAAGCAGGACACATAATCCGCTTCGAGTTTGAGCAACCCGGCTACGGGACCTACGCAGTGGGTTGCGTAGTGCATGGGCGGTAAACCCGGCCAGTAGTCAGGCCATCCGTCCATATCCTGCTGGTGGCTGGCTTTCAGGAACTGCACCTTGCCCAGTTCACCTGTTTCATACAATTCTTTAACGAACAGAAACTCGCGGCTATATACCACCGTCTCCATCATCATGTACTTTTTGCCCGATTCCTTGCAGGCTTTTACGATTTCCAGACACTCCTCCACCGTTGTAGCCATCGGCACGGTACAGGCTACATGCTTACCTGCCCGCAAGGCTTTCAGGCTTTGCTCGGCATGGTTAGGAATGGGCGAGTTGATGTGTACCGCATCGACATCCGGGTCGGCCAGCAGTTCATCGTAGTTACTGTACCGCTTTTCAATGCCATAGGCATCGCCAATTTCGTTCAGCTTTTCGACGTTGCGTTGGCAAATCGCGTACATGTTTGTGTTCGGGTGCCGTTGGTAAATGGGAATGAATTCGGCCCCAAAACCGAGGCCAACAATAGCGATGTTTAGTTTCATGAGTAGTACCGACCAGGATGGTCGGCGGTAAAGCTTAAGATGTATAATTTATCCTCGCCCGGAACCGTTTGCAGCATCTGATAAAAACGGTCTGAAGAGCTTGTTTCGTTTATTCGTCACTTCCGACAGGAACGGCCTGTGCCAGCTGGCTTTTTATGAAAGCGAGTCCGTCGACCGCTAACTGCTCAGGTGACTCGAACATGGGCCTGAATATGTGCGTTGCCGAAGCCAGTTCGGGCGGGTTTGGGCCAAAAGCTTCAATGGCAATCGGACCTTCATACCCGACGTCCTGCAAGACGGCAAACACTTCCTCGAAATTAATATGGCCCTGCCCCGGTGTAGAACGGTCATTCTCCGAAATCTGGACATGAACCAGATAAGGGGCACACCTCCGTAAGGCAGCCCCTATGTTTTTCTCCTCCATGTTTGCGTGAAAGGTGTCGAAGGCAACCCGGCAATTAGGATGATTGACATCTTCAACGTAGCGAATTACCTCATCGGCGCAAGTGAGCAGGTATACTTCAAACCGATTCAGGTACTCGATGGCAAGCGTAACGCCCTGGGTTTGGGCATATTCGGCCACCTCACGCATACCCATAACCGACCAGTTCCACTCCTCGGCCGTAGCAGGCTTACCGGTGAACTCCTTAAACCCTGCGTATACCGGACCCATCAAAATAGAGGAACCAGCAGCTCGCGAGCAGTCGACAACTTGCTTCAGATAAGCAACGCTTGCCTGCCGCACGGCCTCGTCAGGACTGATCAGACTGTGTTCGGGGCCGCATATCGTACACGTTTGTACGCCCATACCTAACTCGCTTAGTTGCTGGCCAATGCGATGCCATTTATCAAGGCTGACATCGTTTACCGGCAGCTCAACAAAGTCGAAGCCGCTCCTTTTCAGAAAATCAAATGTATCGGATAAGTCTTCGTCCATAGACATCGTCCAGACGAACATATTCATTCCTAACTTATTCATATTCGTTCCATAAAAAATTAAACAAATATAAATAGTAGCTAAATTTGCGTTTTGGCTTTTCTTGCCGAATACCGACTTTATTTTTACACGTATTATAAAAAATACACGTTATTTGTGTTAAAAATCAGCAATTGAGTGAAACAGCCTCTACGCAAAGACCTTGAACCCGTTGCGGCTTCATTCATCGTAAAAGAATTGGTGGAGCCCCATTTCGACCCAAACTGGCACTTCCATCCCCATTATCAGTTATTTCTGGTAGAAAAAGGTACGGGAACCCGCTTTATTGGCGATTCGATAAAGCCCTTTGGCCCCGGCGACCTGGTTTTCCTAGGCCCGAACTTACCTCACCTTTGGCGCAGTGATCAGGTGTATTTTGATAGGCAACTGTCTTCAACTCCAGACGAGTTGATTACGCGTGGCATTGTCGTCTATTTCACGGAAGACTTTCTGGGTCCGGATTTCTTCGAAAAACAGGAAATGGCTCCATTGCGGCAGTTATTGAATCAGTCGCGGCAGGGGCTGGAATGGATGGGGGCAACGCGTGGACAAACTGCGACTGCCTTAAAGAATTTATCAAAACAACCCGTGGGATTTCAGCGCGTTATCAGTCTACTAACGCTCCTGAACGATCTTACGCTGGCTTCCGACTTTCGCTATCTGACCAGTCCGGGTTATACGAACACAGTCAAACCCGCCGAAACAGACCGGATGCAACTGGTTCATGACTATGTACTGGGGCACTTCCCGGACGATCTCAGTCTGGATACCGTTGCCGATCTGGCGGGTATGACATCGCCGGCCTTTTGTCGGTATTTTAAAGCCAGGGCCAATAAAACGTTTTCGGAGTTCGTTTCGGAGGTTCGTATCGGTCATGCCTGTAAGCTGCTCATGAACGGCAAGCTAAACATCACTCAAATCAGTTTTGAGAGCGGCTTCAGAACCTTATCGAATTTTAACCGCCAGTTTAAGGACATTACCGGCCAGACGCCCTCCGGCTACGTCAAAACGTACCGTCGTCTATAAAACAGGCCTTCCTCAAAAAAACAGCCCCCTCTCTCACGAAAGGGGGCTGTTTGGTTTTCTGTAAAGCAAAGCCGACACTAAAAAACAGCTACGACTTGACACGTCACTAAGCAGGTTTTTTCAAATACAGAGGCATAGAGAGTACAAAGGTCAAAAAATAATTTTTGGTCATTTAATCCCTGTATTCTCCGTGTCTCTGCGTTCAAAGAAAATCACTTAGATAAGTAGGCCAGCTAAAGTACACTAGAGTATTTTTGATAGAGCGAATTTGTTATGCTGACGCAGGAAACATCTTCTCCAGCAGCCATAATGCCTTTACCGAAGCTGCTTTCTGCGTCAGCATGACAAAAAGTAACCTAAGCTATTTGATCTTGATTGCTTAATTAATACAAGGTAGTTGTACCAACAGACTCGCGAACTGATACGCCTTCCTGAATAAACGAAAGCAGATCCTCCGTCAGACGGTCTTTCTCGGTAACGAATAAGCCGTGTGGAGCGCCATCGTACACAAGGTACTGGGCGTTAGGCAACGCGTTGGCGGTTCGTTCACCCGACGCTTCGATAGGTACCGTTTTATCGGAATCGCCGTGAATGATCAGGGCAGGTACCTGAATCTGGGTCAAATCATCCCGAAAATCGGTTTCAGCAAATGACTTCGCGCATTCGAGCGTCGCCTTATGAGAAGCTACATAGGCACGGGCAAAGTCGCCGTCCAGATGCGCCTGACTAACGGGCTTGCTAATGAGGTTTACACCGTAAAACTGCTTGCCAAATGTTTGCAGAAAAGCAGCCCGGTCTTTCTGTATGTTTTCGGTGATTTCGTCAAAGACGTCTTTATCGACGCCATCCGGGTTGTCTTCCGTTTTAAGGAGATAAGGCGTTACCGCGCTTACGAAAGCCACCTTGGCTACGCGTGCGCCCCCATGACGGCTCATGTAGCGGGCTACTTCGCCACCACCCATCGAAAAACCGACCAAGGTTACATTCTGGAGGTTCAATTCGTCGAGTACTGCTTTCAGATCGTCGGCCAGAGTATCATAATCATATCCATCCCAAGGCTGACTCGACTTCCCAAAACCACGGCGGTCGTAGGCTACTACACGCAGACCATGAGCAGGCAATTCTGCCAGTTGATAATCCCACATTTCGTGGCTCAGAGGCCAGCCGTGAATTAGTACAACCGTTGATCCGGCCGTGCTGGTACCTAAATCCTGATAAAAGAGTTTAATGTCATTCCCAAAGGCATCGGTTCCTGCTTTAATGTAGCTCATAACGTTTTAAGATTTGTCGAGTAATTCGATTTACTAAGTAGAACTATAGCTACGATAAATAGTTGGGAACGGATTTGTGAATGAATCATTTTCCGAGTACCACTACATCAAAACACCCTGAAAAACCTCATCCAGTCGGGAAACGGGATGGATGTCGATTTTATAACTTTTCGTATCGAGTCCTTTCAAGTTGTATTTGGAAATGAACATCTTCTTAAAGCCCAGTTTTTCGGCTTCAGCAATGCGCGATTCGATCCGGCTCACGGCCCGCACCTCACCGCCTAACCCGATTTCGGCGGCAAAGGCCACGGAGGGCGGAATGGCAATATCCTCGTAACTCGACACAATGGCGGCACAAACGGCCAGATCGATAGCCGGGTCTTCTACCCGAAGTCCACCGGCAATGTTCAGGAACACGTCCTGCTGACCCAGTCGGAAGCCTCCGCGCTTTTCCAGCACAGCCAGTAGCATATTGAGCCGTTTGGCATCGAAACCGGTGCTGCTTCGCTGGGGGGTGCCGTAGGTTGCTACGCTCACCAGCGCCTGAGATTCAATCATGAGGGGTCGGTTGCCTTCCAGCATCGACCCGATGGTAACGCCACTCAAGGCTTCGTCGCGTTGCGAAATCAGGATTTCGGACGGATTGGTTACCTGCCGGAGCCCGGAACCGAGCATTTCGTAGATTCCCAGTTCATCCGTGCTGCCAAAACGGTTTTTCGTCGTCCGAAGAATACGGTAGGTGGTGTGGCGATCGCCTTCAAAGGTCAGTACCGTATCGACCATGTGTTCGAGCACCTTCGGGCCGGCCAGCGATCCTTCTTTGGTGATGTGGCCAATCATGAATACCGGCACACCACTCTCTTTGGCATATTTCATAAACTCGGCCGTGCATTCACGCACTTGAGAAACACTCCCCGCCCCCGATTCTACCAGCGACGACTGCATGGTTTGAATGGAGTCAATGATGAGCACTTCCGGCTCAAAATGCTCGACCACCCGGAAGATATTCTGCGTCGAAGTCTCGGTCATCACGTGGCAATCGCTGGTGGGTGCGTCCAGGCGTTCGGCCCGCATTTTTATTTGCTGTTCACTTTCTTCGCCGGATACATACAGTACCCGCAATCCGGCCAGACTCAGTGCAATTTGCAACAGCAGGGTTGACTTGCCGATGCCCGGTTCTCCACCAATTAATACAAGCGAGCCAGCCACAATACCACCGCCCAGTACCCGATTCAGTTCCCCATCGGTGGTCGTCACACGGGGTTGTTCTTCGTAATTGATGGCGTGAATCGCTTTGGGCTTAGCGGCTATCTTCAGGCCGCCCGGCCCGGCCGATGGGCTGCGCCAGCCCCCTTTTTCGGGTTCATCTTTCTGGACGACTTCTTCAACGATGGTGTTCCATTCGCCACAGGCCGGGCAGCGGCCCATCCATTTGGCGGACTGGTTTCCGCAACTCTGGCAAAAAAAAGTAGTTTTTAACTTGGCCATTATACGTATGTAAGGCAATAATGTGCAGGAACGGACAACTAATTTCTGATGCGATTAAACTAGTGCTGTACGAATGCATCAAAGCTCAGAAACGCGGCAGTTTTAGTTACCCGGGCATCCTTTACAGAACGCCATTCACTCGAAATAAGTTGATGCAAAGTACCGTGTTGCCCCAATTTACGTTTACCTATCAATATCTTATTTACACAGCTACACATGAAAAAAATCCTGCTTTTCGCTTCGCTCGCTATGCTGCCAGCTCTGTCATTTGCACAGGGTGGTTTCCAGATTGGTATTAAAGGCGGTGTCAATTTATCCAAACTGAGTTTTGGCAACTTCATTCGAACCGGAACGAGTGGAACCGGCGCACCAACGGTAAATATTGACGGGCAAACCTTTCGGAATAACTTAAGTGATAGTTTCGATAGCAAAACGGGTACCTCGTTCGGTATTTATACGCGCTTTGGTAAAAACCTGTTTATTCAACCTGAGTTACTGTACTCGACACGTTCGGGCCAGTTTGGCGTTATTCGCAATGGGCAAACAGAAACGGTTACGGTGAAGACCACAAGTTTTGATGTTCCGCTGCTGCTGGGTATTAAAGGTGGGCCCATTCGGGTAATGGCCGGTCCGGTTGTTTCTTTCCGAATCGACGATAATCAGAAACTGGGGCAGGCACTGAGTCAGTATACCAGTGGCAGTCTTAATGATGCCTGGTCCAAAGCCTATTATGGTTATCAGGTAGGTGGTGGCCTGGATCTTGGTTCGCTTGGAATTGATGTGCGTTATGAAGGCAATCTGTCCGACATTGCTCAAATTGAAGATAGCCAGGGCAAATTCAGCCAACGCCTAAAATCATGGCAGATTACGCTGGCGTACAAACTGTTTTAAATTAGTCAGTCGGTAAGTGGCTACGCCCAAGTCGGTAAGTGCTGATGCGAACGATTTGTTTTCGCGTCAGCACTTACCGACTTGGGCGTAGCCACTTACCGACCTATCGACTCTTTTAACTTACTTAATTCAGTAACCGAAGCCAGTACTGGGCAAGGCGTTGAGAAATGTCTTTCATCCGGCGCCTTGAGATGGCTACCTCACGACCATCGGCCATACGTACCTGACGTTCGCGGTTGAAAATGCTCCGTTGAACGTAAGCCAGGTTAACAATATAAGATTTGTGAATACGCAGAAACATGGTACCATCCAGCGTTTTCTCAAACTCTTTAAGGGTCTTCGAAACCAGATAGCGTTTACGATCCCGTGTGTGCAGGAACGTATAATTTCCTTCACCCTGAAGACACAGTATGTCATCAACCGAGATGAAAATTGTGCGATTCAGATAAGGCAGTGCAATGCGCTGTGAACCACGCTGATAAGACGTTGGAAATTGAGGAACAACGGCAAGTGGCTGGGTCGAGGAAAAAACTGGAGATTCCATAGTAGAGAATAGTTTATGTTCAGTGTCTGAGTTGCTGACCGATGAAACAAAACTACCTCATACCCGCTTTCCCAAAAAGGATGGCCTGATGAACAAGGGCCGAAGGAAAACTTCAACCAGTTGTAAATCAGGCCATTAGAGTTTAGACTCCTCTTTTCTTCGGGTGAATGTACTCAACTCTATGCGTAAAACTACGCGGTTACGCAGACTGTGTATTTCCCACATTTTTTGTGGGAAATCGGCACTAATTATTAACTTACTACTACAGGCTGAAAATCACGAATACGGTCCATAAAAACCTGCGCCCGGCGACGAGAGATTTTTACTTGCTGACCATCTGTAAGTTCAAGTTCGCCTTCTTTTTTAATGAAGAATTTGCGCACAAAAACCAAATTAACAATACAGGATTTGTGTACACGTACAAATGCCTGTCCATCGAGAAGTGTTTCGTATTCTTTTAGCGTGCGGGAGACCAACATTTTTGTACCATCTTTCAAAAAGAAATTGGTATAGTTGCCGCAACCTTCCAACCGGACGATTTCGTCTACAGAAACAGTCCGTTTGCGATCATAAAACGGTATGAGAAGCTTTTGCAAACAAGTGGAATCGGCAATTTTTTCCACACTTTTGTGGAAAGGCCTAGACATAGGTTCGAAAAGAGAGTCGTTAGCGAATGCGTTCATAATCGTTTTATGAGATAATTGTTTATTAATAGTTTCCTGCTGATTATCAGAGACTTAATAAGTCGTTTTGGCTATAAAAAGCGACCTTTGTATCCCCGATTATACTTATTACATTTACAACAATCAGACCTAGTTCTTGAAATACGATAAATTGTTCATATTTTACACTCAATTCATTAGTTGTCAGTAGAGTTTTACCGAATAATAAAGAAATCGGCTCTAATCGACGCTTGGAATTGTACAATTTCTCCCCGGGCAATTAAGCGATACGGACCCCAACCACCGTCAAGAGCCTCAACTCCTCTGCACAGTTTTATGTACCTTTGTTCTACCAAGTAGTGAAACACATAGTATATGCTGGATAAAGTAAAGGACATCCACCAGGAGATTGAACAGTTTGACATCAAATCGCCGGAACAGCTGGAACAGTTTCGTATGCGATTTATTAGCCGTAAAGGCGTTATAACCGAATTATTTGAGGGGCTGAAAAGTGTTCCCCAAGCTGACCGGCGTACGGTTGGACAGGAATTGAACGGGTTGAAAAACTTTGCTCAGGAACGCTTCGACATGTTCAACCAACTGGTTGAAGAGCAACGAACAGCCGCCAGCAGTGCCCCTCCTGTCGACCTTACTCTACCGACCATACCCAACTTAACCGGTACTCAACACCCGCTCAGTCTGGTTCGTCAGCGTATTATCCAGATTTTCGAGCGCATTGGCTTTAACGTTGCCGACGGCCCTGAGATCGAATCGGACTGGTATAACTTTGGTGCCCTGAACTTCCCGGACAACCACCCGGCCCGCGATATGCAGGACACGTTTTTTGTGGAGAAAATGACCGAAGGGGCTCCGTCAGATATGTTGCTCCGTACCCACACGTCGAATGTACAAATTCGGTTGATGGAACGGCAAAAGCCTCCTATTCGGTCCATCATGCCGGGCCGCGTTTACCGTAACGAAACGATTTCGGCGCGGGCACACTGTATGTTCCATCAGGTTGAAGGCATTTACATTGACCGGAACGTGGGTTTTAAAGACCTGAAAGACACCCTGTATCACTTTGTAAAGGAAATGTTTGAGCCCGGTACACAGATCCGTTTCCGGCCCTCTTACTTCCCATTCACCGAGCCAAGCGCCGAAATCGACATTTCGTGTCAGATTTGTGGCGGTAAAGGCTGCAATATCTGCAAACACTCGGGTTGGGTCGAGATTGCAGGTTCGGGTATGGTTGACCCACAGGTTATTGCCAATTGCGGTATTGACCCCGAAGAATATACAGGTTTTGCCTTTGGTATGGGGATCGAACGCATTACGCAGTTGAAATATGTAGTAAACGACCTGCGCCTGTATACAGAAAACGACGTGCGTTTCCTGCGTCAGTTTGAAGGACTTTAACTCAATGATAGAATGCCTAAATGAGTGAATGAGTGAATAACTATTCCAGTCTTTTCACAGCAACCTGACCATTCACTTATTTACTCATTCTATCATTCACTCATTGATTATGTCTCCCATCCGCCTTTCTGATTTAGCTTTTACCCTCGAAGCCGTCATTGACGAAGCCTTCGGACAGAAAGCCGTGTGGGTAGTGGCCGAAACCAGTGACATTAAAAATTATCCGGATCGAGGGTATTGCTTCCTGACACTGGTTGAACGAGATGCTACCGGTGGCACTTCGGGCCGCGATACGCTGGCTAAACTCGATGCTTGTGTGTGGCGAAAGAACTACCACACGATCAGCGATTTCGAACGGGAGACAGGCGTAGCTTTCGCCCGAAATATTCAGTTGTTACTGCTGGTGTCCGTCAGTTTCAGCCCGGTATACGGGTTACGGCTCGAAATCCTTAAAATCGACCCGTCGTATACCCTCGGCAACTTGGAACGCGAACGGCAACAGGTACTCGACACGCTCGTTCAGAAGCACCCGGACTTGGTTTGGCTCGAAGCTGGGCAGTATATAACGGCTAACCAACTGCTTCCCCGTCCGTCTGTTATGCAGAGACTGGCGCTGATTACAGCGCCCAACTCGGACGGCTGGCGCGACTTTCGGCATGAGTTGGCTCAAAATCCGTTCGGTTATGACTTCGTTGTCGATGAATACCTAACCCAGGTACAGGGCCAGGGAGCCGAGCGGGCCATTTGCAGCCAGTTGGAACGCATTCGAAGCAGTGAGTTGATTTACGATGCCGTTGTTATTGTACGTGGTGGGGGATCACAACTGGACTTTGGCTCGTTCGACACCTATCTGATAGGACACACTGTGGCTGGCTTTCCGATTCCGGTTCTGGCGGGAATTGGTCACGAACGCAACGTCAGTATTACGGACCTGCTGTGCCACCAAAGTGTGAAAACACCCACTAAAGCGGCTGCTTTTTTGATTGAACACAATCGGCAATTTGAAGAGAACTGCCTGCTTCTGCGGGAGCGGTTACGCGTCGTAACCCGCGAGGCTTTTCAAACAGCCCGGGAAGATCTTGACCGGGAGACGGAGCGGCTTCGGTTTGTTTCCCAGACTTACTTTCGAGCCTGTCACACAAACCTGGCCGAGAAAGTTGTTACCCTGCGCCACCTCGACCCGTCAAATGTACTGCGTCGTGGATATGCGCTGTTGCTGCGTAATGGTCGAATACTCACTCAAATTACCGATGTTCAACCCAACGAAATACTTCAGGTACAGATGTATGACGGAAGTATCAATATAGTCGTTAGCCATTCGTAAATCGTTGTTGCTGAACGACTGTTCGCTCCTGGCTACCAACTGACAACCATTGACCAACTATGACTTATCAGGATGCATATGACCAACTTACTACGCTGGTCAATGAAATTGAAAATGAGCAGGTTCCACTGGATGAACTACCCGGCAAAATTCGGTTAGCCAGTGAGCTGATTACCTTTTGTCAGGAACGGCTACGTGCTGTTGAGACGGAATATCAGGAAGTTATAGAAAAGTTACCAAAGCGTTGAAATAAGGAATTAATTAATCCGCTTATATGAAACCTTTGCTAAACCTTACCTAATTTTAGCCCGGGGGTAAATCCCAAGGTGCTTCGTGTTGTTTTGGCTGCGTGTTTCTTGATAAGCACTATTTCTTGCCTGATTGAGTCATTGTCCTATGAATTTATTTGCTAATCTGACTAATGTTTTAAACTCGGAGGTTTTGTCTCGTATAGCTACCTATATCGACGAACCTATCGAAAAAACAAGCAAGGCCGTTGATGGCCTTGTGTATACAATTGTGGGGGGGTTAATGAAACGCACAACCAGTGAAATTGGCGTCAATCAACTATTTAACCATATTCAAAAAGGCCGTTACGACGGCACCCCACTGGATAATCTGGCAACTGTGCTTCGTGACCCTGCTCATACAAACATGCTCATTACGCAGGGCAACGATGTTATTAGCCATCTGCTGCCAGCCATGAAGAGTTCAATAGGCAGCATGATTTCGGGCTATGCTAACATCCGCAACTCATCGGCCATTTCGCTGTTGGGCTTAACAACAACCATTGTTCTTCAGGTACTTGGCAAACAGGTAAAAGAGCAAAAGCTGGACGCAGATGGTCTGGCAGCCACCCTGTTTACCGAACGGGAGTCTTTTGTCAACATCGTGCCCGAGTCCTTTATGCCTCAACTGGTGGACAAAGTGGGCCTTCATCAAATTGTTGCCGGTGCAGCCGGACCTGCCCGGCGCACACCGGCAGAAGCGCCCGGTAAGCCCGTTGCAACGGCAGCGCCTGTGCGCCCAACGATAGCCTATGATGCCGCCGACGATTCGGATAGCGACAACGGGGCACTGACAAAGTGGGGAGTTGGTATACTATTCGCACTGGCGCTGGCTTTCGGTGGGTATTACCTTTATCAGAACACCCAAAAGTATTCAGATGGACAGGAAGAAACGTCTGACCTTGCTACCGTTACCAGCGACACGATTCAGGCAGATACCGTAACCCGGTCGCTGGCCGTTCCTAAAGAGCAGCCAGCTGCAACTACCCCTAAATCGGCAACAACGGCTATCGCAGCAACGGCCACAGCGACGCCAGCAGCCGCCGGAAGCCTTACCCGTGAAATGACGCCCTATCTTACCAATCCAACCTTACCCAAGGGACGTTTTTTTGCGCTTCCCGGAATTGCCTTTCAGCCGGGTTCGTTGTCGATGACGGCCACTTCGCAGGCGTCTATCAACGAGTTGTCGACGCTGTTAAAAACGTATCCACAGTTACAGATTCAGTTGGTTGGTTATGCGAATGATGCACAGGGCGGAACAACGAACAAGGGATTATCTTTTAAACGGGTCAATTTGATCAAGCAGCAACTAATTACTTCGGGCATCAATTTCCAGCGCGTCGATGCCATTGGGCGGGGTACGGGTGTCATGCGAAACGACACATCCAGAGTTCCGAAGCCATCCATGCGAAAAATCGTGATGCGGGTTGTTGTTAAGTAACAGCAACATTCTCAAAACCCAGTCAACAAAAAAGCGGAACCTAATTGGGCATAGCTATAGACTATGCCGATCTTCTCGCCAGCATTCAGCAACAGAACAAAGTAGGAACTCCATCATAACCGATACGATAACAATCGGGGCGGCCTATTAATAGGCCGCCCCGATTGTTATGAGTTAATACCGGGAAACTTCGTAAATACCTTGCTGACAGCGTCGTTGATCTGTTCCGATGTGACGCCTTTTTTACCCAGTATACTCGATACGGCGGCATCCCAGATAAGGCTCTCTTTTCGGGCATCAACAATGTGCAAGCTAAGCGTACCTTCCCGGTAGGTACCCACCGGTACGTCCTGACTTTGCCAGTGATACCGATATTGGCCGATATACCGGGGCGCTTCGTAAATTGTTGTGGGCCGGGTTTGTGTTTTCTCATTCACAACCGCCCCGATATTTACCAGTAAATCAGGCTGCCCCGTACTCCGATCATCACTCACTGGCCGATAGCCCCGCTTTGTCAACTCAGTTGCAACGGCCCGTTTAACCTGCTCCATCGTGGAGCGGAACTCAATTGTTCCCGGTGCGGGATCAACCCGACTGGTATCTACAAACGCAAAAGTTCGGTAGGAAGTCCAGGGGGCTGCACTGTCGCGTTCATTTCGCACAATACGGTAGGGCGAACAGGCGGTTACCCCCACCAGCAACAGCATAATAAATCCTTGTATCGTTTTCATAACATCGTGATCTGTACCTATAAACAGAACACCGGACAGACCCGTTTTGTCCCGAAAAATTCGACTACGGACTGCGTATAAACACCGGGCTGTTAAAACAACTTTCGCTGGTTGCAGTTCCTTAGGGGAAGTGTGTACTCACTAAACAATACTAGATTATGAATTCAGAGACAGGAAAAACTGCCCTGATTACCGGTGCCTCCAGCGGCATTGGTCAGGAACTTGCCAAGCTCTTCGCACAAGATGGCTATAACCTGGTTTTAGTAGGTCGCAGCGACGAAAAACTCGACCGGCTGGGCGAAGTCTTCAAAAGCAATTACGGTACTGACCAGGTTACCGTCATCACCAAAGACCTGGCGCAGGAGGATGCCGCGCAGGATGTCTATAACCAGGTAAAAGCAAAGGGCATTACCGTCAATGTACTGGTCAACGATGCTGGGGTTGGTCTGTATGGTCTGTTTGCTACCGACACCGACTGGGAGCGGGAGAAGTCGATGATTCATCTCAACGTGCTGTCGCTAACGCAAATGACCAAGTTGTTTCTGTACGATATGCTGGCCCGTAACGAGGGTAAAATTCTGAATCTTGCCTCGCTCCTTTCTATTACCCCTTCGCCATTGATGGCCGTTTATGCCGGCACGAAAGCGTATGTTTATAATTTCACGCAATCGCTGGTCAACGAGTTGAAAGACACGAACGTAAGCATTACGGCCCTGCTGCCAAATGCTACGGATACCGATTTCTTTAACAAGGCGAATGCTGAGAACACCAAAATAACCGACGAGCTACAAGACCCCGTTATGGTTGCGAAAGCCGGTTATGACGCTCTCATGGCGGGTAAACCTAAGATTGTACCGGGCGGACTGAAAAACAAATCGTACGAAGTAATGGCGTATGTAGCCCCGCAGGAGGCACTGGCCGCGCTGATGCGCGATAAGATGTCGCAGAAGCCGGAACCCGAAGAGAAAGAACCCATGATTTCGCTTGCATGGGGCATTGGCTTCGGTATTGCCGTGATTGCGGGTATTGCGCTGACCATTGGCTACAAAAACGCCAGCCCTTACGACAAAGTACGGTACAAATACAAAGCAAAATCGGCGGGCGATGCCTTATCCAACACCTTGTCGTCGGTGTTCGATAAAGTGGCTCACAGCGTTGTAGACGCCTACCAGACCACCAAAGGCAAAGCAGAGAAATTTGCCCACAAGGAAGAGGAAATGCTGGAAGAGATAACCGCATAAGGTAACCGGACTGTACGAATCAACTAACCCAATAAGCCCGTGTAAGCGCTTATTGGGTTTCATTCATTTCAGACTCAACATAGCATGAAAAACTCATCATTTTGGCGAATTGCGACGGCGGTCTTTGCCGTTGGCAGCATCATCTATACAACCACATCCAGCAGCCGGTCACGGCAACAAAGTAAGGCCCGTCATGATGCCGACCAGAGCGGATCAGAATATGAATACGATGTGCCGGTAGAGTACGAAGAGGTCTTCGAGAAAAACATGATCGTACCGGCAGGCTGGGCATTTGGTGTGGTCTGGTCGACGATATATTCAGGTTTGGGGGCATTGATGGTTCATCAGGCCCTGCCTTCGCAGGAGAACAACCCCCGGTACCAGAAGGCGTTGCCCTGGTGGCTGGCGAGCTGGACGCTCAACGCCATTTTTGGTCGATTCTTCTCCCAGAATGATCCCCAAAGCATTATCATTTCCGACCTGACAACCAAGTTTAACCTGCCAGCCGCTCTGGGCCTGCATCAGAGTCTGGAAATTGGCAAAACCGACGTGTCGGGGCCCGAAAAGTACCTCCGTATTCCGGTTAGTTTATACGCGGGCTGGCTAACGGCGGCAACGGTTGTCGGCACACCGAATACCATACTGACACTAAATGCCTGGGAGCCCGATGAGGAGCGTGATGAACCCGTTTCGGCAGGAATTCTGAGTGCCACCGCCGGGGCGGGCTACCTCATTGCCAATCGACTTAACGACCCCTGGTACATGGTACCTTTCGTAGCTGGGTTTAGCGGTATTGCCACACGGCAGTGGGAAAAGCAGCCTGTGGTTGGGTGGACGGCGGCCATGCTGGCGGCTGCTTACGTTGGACTACTGGCGTACTGGCTCCCTAAAGGCAAATTCCACGAATTTGACGAGTATACAGTAGAAGATACCAAAGCTGAATTGATAAGTAGCCCAATCGAAACATGGGAACCCCATCAGGCTGGGATTGCCCGGGAGCGAATGAAGCCTATAGAAGCCGAAGGGCTCGATTAAAAGAAAGCCGCCTTGTGAGAACAAGGCGGCTTTTTTATATGTGATTTTTGGTAATCCCATTGGGGTGCCCTGGTCCAGCGTATATTTTTATACAGGCCGTTCCCTACCGGGGCTGAACATATGCGGTACATTAACCCTCGGTTCTTCACGTCATAATTTCCACTTTCGCATTTGTTTATACTATTAAAAAACGCCATAATGGCGCAATACGAGCCAGAAAGGACCATTTTCCAGCCAAATTGACCGAAAAGCCAGCGCGGTACATGATTTGTTACTAAGTAGTCATACAGTTAACAACCCAATCGCAACAGCGAACAACCTAACTACCATCATGGACTTTAAGAATTACACCATAAAAGCACAGGAGGTCGTGCAGAAGGCATCGGAGATTGCCCTCGGCAACGGCCAGCAACGGCCAGCAAAGTATTGAGACGGGGCATCTGCTCCAGGCCATTCTGTCGGAAGATGAAAACGTTGTCGGATTCATCGCCAAAAAGACCGGCGTTAATTTACAAAATACCAATGCCGCTCTACAGGCTATTCTGACTACCTACCCGAAAGTATCGGGCGGTACGAATGGTGTCTATCTGAGCAACGATACAGCCGCTGCTTTTGCCAAAGCCACCAGTTACACCAAAGAGTTCGGCGACGAATTTGTAAGCGTCGAACTGATGTTATTGGGACTAATGGGCGGCAAAGACCAAATTGCAACGTTATTGAAAGACGCCGGTTTCAACGAGAAAAAAACGAAAGCGGCCATCAACGAACTTAGAAAAGGAAATTCGGTGAAAGACCAGAACGCAGAAGCAAAATATCAATCTCTGGAGCGGTACAGCATTAACCTGAATGAACGCGCCCGAACAGGTAAAATCGACCCGGTGATTGGCCGCGACGAGGAGATTCGGCGTGTACTGCAAATCCTGAGCCGCCGTACCAAAAATAACCCGATCCTGCTCGGTGAGCCGGGCGTCGGTAAAACCGCCATTGTTGAAGGACTCGCCCCCCAGCGTATTGTTTCGGGCGACGTTCCGGAGAACCTGAAAACCAAAACCATCGTCTCACTCGACATGGGTTTGCTCATTGCGGGTGCCAAGTACAAAGGCGAGTTCGAAGAACGTTTGAAAGCCGTTATTAAAGAGGTTACTGATTCGGACGGGGAAATCATTCTCTTTATCGACGAAATTCACACGCTAGTTGGTGCCGGGGCCGGTGGCGAAGGCGCAATGGATGCCGCCAATCTGCTCAAACCAGCCCTGTCGCGTGGCGAACTGCATACCATTGGTGCCACCACGCTGAAAGAATACCAGAAATACATCGAGAAAGATAAAGCCCTCGAACGCCGTTTCCAGGCGGTTGTCGTCGACGAACCCGATATGGCCGATGCCATTTCGATTCTTCGCGGGATCAAGGATAAGTACGAGCTCCACCACGGTGTTCGGATCAAAGACGATGCGGTTATTGCGGCCGTTGAACTTTCAACCCGTTACATCACCGACCGTTTTCTGCCCGATAAAGCCATTGACCTCATGGACGAAGCAGCCGCCAAGCTCCGTCTGGAAATGGATTCCGTACCCGAAGAACTCGACGAACTGAACCGCCGGATTATGCAGTTGGAGATTGAGCGGGAAGCCATCCGTCGCGAAAACGACAAGGAAAAGGAAACCGTGCTAAACAAGCAAATCGAAGACCTGAGCGAGCAACGGAACGACCTCAAAGCCCGATGGGAAACAGAAAAGGCATCGGTCAACGAAGGGCGGACGATGAAAGAACAACTCGATCAGTTACGCTTTGAAGCCGAACAGGCCGAACGTTCCGGCGACTATGGTAAAGTAGCCGAGATTCGGTATGGCCGGATTCCCGAGATAGAAAACAAACTGAACTCCCTGGCGAAAGAAGGTAACGATACCAACTCGTCGGACCGGATGATGCAGGAGGAAGTGACAGCAGAAGACATAGCCGAGGTAGTAGCCAAATGGACCGGCATCCCTGTGTCGAAAATGCTCCAGAGTGACCGCGAAAAACTGCTCAATCTGGAAAAAGAACTGGGCAAACGCGTAGCCGGACAGGCCGAAGCCATTGAGGTAGTGGCCGATGCAGTTCGCAGGAGCCGGGCCGGTATGCAGGACCCCAAACGGCCCATTGGTTCGTTTATCTTCCTGGGTACAACCGGGGTCGGTAAAACCGAAGTAGCCCGAACATTGGCCGAGTACCTGTTCAACGATGAGAACGCACTGGTTCGGATTGATATGTCGGAATACCAGGAACGCCACGCCGTCAGCCGATTGATTGGTGCCCCTCCGGGATACGTGGGTTATGACGAAGGTGGCCAGTTAACGGAAGCCGTTCGCCGGAAACCTTACTCGGTGGTGTTGCTCGATGAAATTGAGAAAGCCCACCCCGATGTCTGGAACATTCTGCTGCAAGTGCTCGACGATGGTCGCCTGACCGACAACAAAGGACGTGTGGCAAACTTCAAGAACACGATCATCATCATGACCTCCAACATTGGCAGCCACCTGATTCAGGAGAAATTCGCCGAAGATGAAGGCTGGAACCACTCGCTGGTGCTGGAAGAAGCGAAGTCGGCGGTAATGGAGTTGCTAAAACAAACCATCCGCCCCGAATTCCTGAACCGGATTGACGAGATCGTGATGTTCGAACCGCTCACCCAGGCCAACATCCGCAAGATTGTCGACATTCAATTCCGCCAGATCAAACAGCGCCTGGCCGAAAACGGTATCCAGCTCGACGCCACCGACGAAGCCCTAGCCAAATTGGGCGAAGAAGGTTTCGATCCGCAGTTTGGTGCCCGCCCGCTGAAGCGAGTGATGCAACGCCGGATACTCAATGAGCTGTCGAAGAGCATTCTCTCGGGCGAGGTCAAAAAAGACTCAGTTGTCCTGATGGAACTGACCGACGACGGCGAAATAGCCTTTACCAACCTCGACGCTGAGATTGAGTTATAATGGGTATTGTGAATAATAGCTGAATACAGGTTGACATTAGCTCAACTCCGGATTATCAGGTACACAGTCGACACCAAACGTTAACGGGGGCTCTGTAGTTAACGTTTAGTGTCGACTGCTATATAACGCGGACAAAAGCTATGCATAAAGTAGTTCTAGCTCTCGTCGGCCCGGTTATTCACGTTAAGCTTAGAAAATACTCATTGATCAATGAAAGCGTAGTTGCCGGTTTTTCAAACAAGGCCAGGTGTCCACAGCCTTCTAAATATTTACGAGTTAATTTTTTGTATTGCTGTTTGAGGAGTTCCGCACTTCGTTTAATGTGAGACATATCTTCGTCGCCTAATAGATAAAGACAAGGAAAGTCGATGGACCTGAGCGCGGGGACTAACTGTCTATGGGCCAGAAAGCGGGCGAACTGGTTGTCGGCAAGTTCTTCCCAACGATGCTGCTCAATAGCCTGTAATAAAAATGGCCAGTTTTCAGATTGTTTTATTCCGGTAAAAATATGTGGAGGGCTTTTTATCCAGGCTTCGGTTAGCCAGGGCCCGTTGCCTTTCTCCTGATAAAGCCGTACCAACTCAAGGTTTTTTGTCTGAGCGTCTAAGTCCACATCCATCCCACCCACAGGAGACGAGTTCAACACCATACCCATAAATGAACTGGGATATTGAATGGCAATTTGCAAACCTACGATCCCTCCAAATGAAAGCCCAACCAGGTACTGAGCATTCAGCGAACGGGCAGTTTGAGCAATTTGGGTTGCAAGTTGTTCGAGCCCTTGTATCTCCTGAATTCCACATGATCTTCCATGACCGGGCAAGTCGGGGGCAAGGTGCGAATAACCAGGTAGCTTATCCCAGATTATTGACCAAATCTGGTTATTCATTGTATAGCCATGAAGCCATAAGATAGTGGGACCGGCATTTTGTCGAATTCGCCAGGTAAGCCCTTCAATTTGGCAATGCTGATCTTCAGACATTTATCAGTTAAATTGACGACAGAACCGTTGAAAACCTATTACTGCTTTTTCTTCAGTTCGTAGTCGGTTGAAACTTAGTGACCGATTTTCCCAGATAACCTTATCTAATTCGAGCCCTTTCCGACTTTGGTCGATCAGGTATCGGCACTGTTGTAGGTCGGGTCGTGCTCCATTTTCGGGTATCGGAACGGCTATTGACAGACTTATGCACGTCTGATT
This sequence comes from Spirosoma sp., assembly GCF_026391055.1. Taxonomy (GTDB): domain Bacteria; phylum Bacteroidota; class Bacteroidia; order Cytophagales; family Spirosomataceae; genus Spirosoma. Next base: position 671,712 of record NZ_JAPLET010000026.1, read on the forward strand.
GTTACGATTTTGCCGGGCAGAGGTAATGACCGTATACGGCTGATCTCCGCCTAAACTCGATACGACTAAAAAGGGGCTGTAGGCTGTTGCCGAGTAAGGAACGTCAATGGACTGTTGCCCCGGCCGACCTTTTTGCCAGGCCGAAAGGGGTAGCACGAACGTTCCGTCGATACGGAAGGCTCCCGTACTGGCCGGGTCGACCGTAAATACCGGCTCGTTCAGGATTGAATGCACTGTTCGGAAATGGAGCTGATCGAATGCATTTTCGATAACCATTTCTGGCGTAACATTCATCACGAGTTCAAAGCCTGGAATAATATAATGGTCTTGATCGAGGGCTACCATACGTTCTTCAAACCCAAAATCACCAGATAAGGGATCTGTATGTACGAACAAACACCCGCCTATCGATAACAGCTTGTATTCTGTTAAAGAGTATCCCTCCTCGGAAGGGTGCTGGAGTCCAACAGCACACCCATGAAACGGGCAAATGACCGTATTGCCTACCAATTTGCCGCCAATGGCAAGATTGGCCCCTCGGTGTGGGCAAAAAGCGTTATAGGCCCGGAAGGTTTGGCCCTCGCGAAGCAGCATAATTGTCCCTTGGCTTACATCGCCAACAGTGATGGATTGCTTAATATCGCGTTCAAATCCAAGTTGATACCAGCCTTTTTGCATGATTCTGTTGAGATTTCAATTTCAAGTATTTTCTGATGAATGAGTGTCTGTAAAACAGGATCGTTCTGTAGTTCGTGTTTGGCAGTTGGCTCGTTTTGTATTCGTTGTAAACGTTCTGTCTGTAAGGCATTTAGCTGAAACGGGCTTCTGTACCGTTTGAACGAAACGATGGCCTCACCCGCTGGTTGTATATCAACAGTTTTGATTCCTCTGTGTAATTGGAGCGTAGCCGACGTAATCAGGTTGGTATAGTCAAGCTCGGAAAGTGTCACGGTCTGATTCGCTACCTGAAAACAAACTGGACGCTCAACTAACGCGACGGTTAGCATTTCGGGCAGATTGCAGGCTATATCCGTATCCGCGTAAAGCCCAACGATAACCGTTGCAGGGTGAAACATCTCGGACGGTCCTAAATAATGACGGAGAGCTTTGTAAACAACGGTTCGAAGTGAATCAAATAATGGATCTAGTATAGGGTTGGTTTGAGGAGTTGAACTGAAGAAGACACCTATTCCCTGATTAATCAAGCCAAGGTCGGAAGCGGTTAAATACTGGCTACCTACAAAGGTCGGCGTAGGTTCGCTGTATACGCCACGGGCCTGTTGATACCTTGGATGCGCTTGAATTGCTTTTAGAAGATAAGCTGTCAGTGTCAGTGGTAACTGGTTATTGGCAGGCTCCTTAATAATGGCAGCCGTCCGCTTTGTAATCGTCTCAGGTTCAGGCATTATCAGCCAACATAAGGCGGCTTTCAGCCAGTGAATGTAGGCCGTTTCGGATTGGCCCATTTCAGTCAACAAGGCAGCTTTTTGAAGATTAATATAAACAATATCACCCTCAGTCCGTAAACCATTACTGGTATCAAAAGCACGTTGATAGTGTTGTTGGGCCAGAGAAAATTCATTGTTTCGCCGATAAAGCCGGGCGGTATTAATGGCATTAACAAAAGCCAACTGGTAATCGCTGGCGAGGTATTGCTGTTGAACACGGGCAATCTGCTGCTCCAGGCGTAACGATTGATCTGCGTTACCGTTTTTTAATTCATACAGCGCTTTGATATTGAGCAGGTAGGCGTATTCGGGCAAATGCTCATCAATGGGTTTAAGTTGCTCAAAGCAGCGCTTGGCAGTATCGAGCTGGTTAACCATGGTAGCCCCCCAGGCTTTGGCAAGCAGCAGAAACTGCTGTAAAGCCTCTGGAATACCGGGCGCAGGATCGGGCTGACCGGCCACGTCGGCAAACAGCCAGCAGGCAATCCGAATACCTTGTACCTGCGTAGCAATAGCGGCCTGTTTGGCGGGTTGTCGACAAATCCTAAACGCCTTTTCCAGGTAACGCAAACAAATACTTAGAGAGCCTTTTGCAAATTGCTGCCAGGCAAAACTGGTCAGGAAATCTACATCAGCAAAATACGTATTGCCCCAATATTGACCATAGGCTCGTATCCAGTCAGGATACGCAGGCTGAGTAAGTTTATCAAAATCCAGCTTCGGGTTAGGTGTAGGTTGTTTATAACCAAAGGGGATCAACCAGCAATTACCTTGTAGTTGGTAGCAACCAGAAGGATTTATAGCGATAGCCGGGTTGCCAATACCAGGTACTAACGAAACGGGGAGCGGCAGCGAAGGAACATTGGCAATAGGTGTATGTTCGTTGGTACAGTGTGCCCAATTAATACGAAGGTTTGTATACGACGTTTCTGTAACAGCTACCACAATCAGTTTATGACTGGTTGTAGCGATAAGCTGACAAAAGAGGTTCAGAAAAATACCATTTTCGTCGGCCAGTAACCAGTTATCACATCCCAATATGGCAACAAATGTTTGTGGTGGCATCTCTACCTGCGCCAGCAACTGCCGGGCCAGACAAAGGCTCTTCTGAAAAGCGGGTTGTCCCTGAGCTTCTGCGTCTATTCCCGTACTGACAAGTTGTGAAAACGATAACATCTTTCCCGATGCCGCCATTGCCCCCCCGGTAGTACTTCTGTTAATCGGACTCAATTCAAGCTGCAACTGACTGGCCCATTCACAGGCAACCTGATTAGCCTGCCACGCTCCTTTGCTTAAATCTGCAAAACAATAGCTAACCGGGTAGCCGTGTTTGTGCAGATAGCTTAAGAGCTGTTCCAGATTAGTGCAAACAAGGCCGGTTAATATCGGGGGGCTTATGTTCCGTTGAAAAACAGGCATTCTCATTAAGCGTTATCTTGATTATCACCAAGAGCAAGGCAGTATAAGCAAGAGGCCGTCACACCGTCTAACTTCAGAAACTCGTCGGCCCGATGATCCAAAAAACCACCAACCGGCACTGTACCGAAACCGAGAGCTTTAGCGGCTAAAATCATATTTTGTACAACGTGGCCGGCTTCTATAAGCGCAAAGCGGTAGCCACGTTCGCCATATTTAAAGGTTATTCGCTCAAACCAGCCTGTAACGAAAAACATAGCTGATGAATTGAATGCCAGTTCCGGCTGAATAAATACATCACGTAATGCCCTGGATTGATCTCCCCGCTGAAGAAGACTAATGGAGTTCATTGATGGATTGTAATGGTATAAGCCGATTTCCAATCCCTCAATATAGGTGTGGTGAAAAAAGATTTCGAGCGGATATAAAGCCCCTGCCGATGGAACCGTCCGGAATGGATGCGGAAACTCGGTGTCGGCATTGGTACGATTGATTCCGTAACCACTATACAGTAGGGTAGCCAGCGCATCGACGTCCATTTTTTTGGGTAACACTGTTCGGGCTGTGGTGCGCTCGTGCATGATTTGCCAAAGCGAAGCATCGGGTTGAACAGGTAAGTCAGGCAGGGCAACTTTCGGAAAGCCCGCATAGTCCTGGCTAACAATCAGGTCAAGTGTTTTGGCCTGAAGTTCGTTAAGGGCAACACTTTTATTTAAAGTCGTAAGTTTCGAATTTTCATGATAGACCTCCCAAAGCAGTTCATCGAGTTGCTCCTCAGGTTCGCCGAGTTGATTCCAGAATGTTTCCATAGTGTAAACAGATTAAGGATAGTTACAGAGAGTATCAGGGATAGGCGTGTGGGGCGGGGTTATCGCCGGTGTCCGGATGGATGCCAGGATAGCCTAATGCCTGGGGAGCCGTCCAGAGTCGATTGCCGCCAAGACACCGGTTTTGGAATCCCATGCAGAGCCGCTGCATGCCCGGAATGACGACACGTACCACATGGAAACCCAGGTTGCCGACATCCGGTGTTGTCATATCCTTGACATACACCCGTTCGCCAATAGAATATACAGCCCGTAATAGGTTCCAGAGGGTGTCTTCTCGGGTTTCGCCTACCAGCGACTGAATGGAGTCAAAATCGACTCTTTTGGCCGACTTAAAGACAAAATCGGCATGATGAGCCAACTGATGGTCGCAGTAAAAGTGCAGGTGCTGCGCCTGATCCGTAACATTGCGGTGATGCGGGAAGTCGGCCGGGAACGACGGCGAGTGTTGCATTAACCGTGAGCAATAACGACGGGTGTGGGGAAGTTCCTCCAAACTTTTGCGGGCCGCTTTTTCGGGGTCCGGGTCTGAGGCACCCGCAAAAATCAGAGCCGGTGTATCTGGCTGGCCGTTTGTTTTGAGAACGCTCAGAATGGTTGGGATACCGTGGTCGAGCGTGCTGTTAAACATAATTACCCGGCTTCCATTTTGCTCCAGCCGCCGAACAATATCGTAGTTGGTGTCGCTTAGAGTCTCAATCCGGATTTGGGGTAACGACATCATCGCCTGCCACATAAGCATGACGGCATCGCGTTCAATAACCTCACAAATGGCCGAAATCGTTGCGTCATAAAACGACATGTGAGCGGCCATACCCGTCGAAATTGGCTGGAGTATCGGCGCATCGCCCGTTCCCTGGTAATACAGGTAAGGCATGTAGACACTGGCTGCCGGAATAAAAACCGACTGGCCGGTGTAGATTTCCAGCGATTCGACCCACCGCACGGGCGTATAGTCGGTAAAGGGCACAAATAGGAAGTCTTCCTGCTCATACTGCCAATCGGCATAGAGGGCAAAGTCGGAAGGGGGCGCGCAGGTAAAGGGGGCGTCGGCGTAGGTGGTGAGGGGAAGTTCGTTACGGTCGTAAATAGCCGACGAGTACCGCTCAATGGCCTCACCAATGGCTTTGGCTTTGGCAACATCTTTGTAGATCGAGGCTCCTCCGGTATTGTTAAAGTTTTTTTCATCGGCAAAAGCGCTGCTATTGCACGCCTGGCACGAAAAGTGAAAAAACTCAGGATCTCCGGCAAAACGCGGAACCTGTTTAACTTCTTTGAGAATACCAACCGAAGGATCGACTAACAGAGAGGCTATATCGCGTAAACGGTTATTTTTAAAGGATGTAAATTGGAGCGAAGCAGTTTCCACGATGCAGTTGGCTTTGGTTATTCCTCATTGGTTAACATGTACGTAGAGTTAAACACCGTGTAGGGCGACCGTTTGTGTACCGTTCCGCACACCGGGCAGCGAGGTAGCTTCAGCACTTTTCGGGGCTTCATCTCTGTCTTGAGCAGGTTGATTTCGAGCACTGTACCGGCATTCCAGGTTTGCATAATCCGACCAAACTGCTTAAACAGCTCAAAAGCAGCAATGTCGCCCAAAATAGAAGCCATCGACGGATGAAACCCTGACACAATTTGTCCTTCATACGCGGCAAGTTCAACGGTTCTTGAGGTGACGTAATCACGTTGCTGGGCATTGCTCCTGCCCAGATAACATTCCAGACAAGCAGTTTCGCCAGGCATGACAAAGGGGCCAACATATCCTTTCAGGTTACTCAACACGACCGGCATAAATGGAATTTTGTTGTCAACGGCAAACTTGTTGAATTCCCGCATGAGCTGATGCCCGCCAAAGTCAGATGTAACGACCAGGCTGTCGATAGGAGCCGAAAGAGAGAGGTTATCGACCCATTCTTCATAAGACACAACTGAGGCAAAAACGCCCGTCTGATACGGCTCCAGCAGGGTGTCTGTAGAACCAAAGAAGGTTATATTGCGAAACAGCGGGGTGTCTACAAGGGTTACGTTGCCGAACCCACTTTCGCGGAGGCTCGAAACCAGCTGCCTGGAAACGGTATTAACCCCCAACACCACAATGGATTTTTGAAGGATGCGCTGCAAGGAGTCGGGTGTAAGTCCCAAATTCCAGTGGAGCAACGGTTGACGGTATGCATCGCTGGCTTCCAGTGTATCCAGTTCCGCTTTTGAAGCATCGACCAGAAACCCCTTTTGCCGAAGGTCATGCAGTATTTGAACAATCGTTTCGTGAAGGCTTTCCCCAAAATAAGCCAGTAAATCAGCTTCGGCAATGCCGTCGCCGGAAGCCATAGTAACCAGCACATTCATGAGGTCAAAGGCCAGTTCACCGGTTAGTTTCACTTGTACGATGCCCCGTCGCAGAATAACGCCCTCGTCGATCTCGATGAGCTGCGAAGGGAGGAAAATGATTCTGGATTCGTCTAAATCTAATTTCATGAGCGTTTAGGAATAAAAGCACGATTAAATGGCGGTAATCCGGTTGGTGTGGTGCCGGACAATGGGTTTATGAATCAAAAACTGCGAATAACTACCGGCAAATAGTTTAAACAGGTTGCGGTATATCTGCCTGAACTGGTCGGGTGGAAGACGCGATGGCATGACTAAACTTTGGGTGTCAAAATAGTCCCAGTCAGGTCGTCCATTGGGTTGCTTTATCGTGATGTTGCTAAAATCGGGAGCCAGCAAATCCGTTCCTGGCAGCGGTGTCAGGATAGTGAACGTTGGGTAATCGAGTTTAAAGTGTTCGACAAACCGGACCAGCTGCTTAAAGTCGGAAGCCGAGTAATCGGTGTTCACGACAAATTGCGCCAACACCTCAATGTCCAGTTCACGGGCGGTGTCGAGACCTTTTTCGATTTGCTGAAGGCTTTGGCGCTTATTATACTCTTTCAGGTCTTTATCCGTGTAGGCATCAATACCAACAAATAAGCGTTCGAGCCCTATGTTTTTCCAATGTTGCAGTACATCTTTATTACGAATCAGCGAGTCGATCCGGCAATACGCAAAGAATCGTTTATGTACACCAGCCGCCTTGAGAGCCAGTGCCAGCAACTCCATCCGCTTGCTGTCAATAAAGGCCTCGTCGTCGATCAGAAATACGTATTCTTCTTTAATCTCACTGATCTCGGCAACAACCTGCTCAATGGCCCGTTTGTGATAACGCCCATCCATTACCTGCCAGAGTGAACAGAATGTGCAGCGATACGGACACCCAACCGTAGTACGCACCAGAGCAACGGGTTGCATCCAGTCAATAAAATAGCGATGCCGGTCGGCCTGAGTCAGTGTGCGGTTGGGCCTCGGCAAACTGTCTATCAAAAAAGGGGGCTGCTCCCCCCCGTACTGAAACGCTCCGTCAGCATGTCGGCACCATACCCCCGGAATCCGGTAATAATTTTGCTCACCAAGACACTGTTTGGCAATAGCCCGTACCGGACTAACACCCTCGCCGGAAACGACCAGGTCGACAACGGGTTCGAAAAAATCTTCCGGTAAAATAGTAGCATGATGCCCGCCAACGACTGTCAGGCAGTCAGGAATAATTTCCTTAACCGTTTTCAATACTAGTAACCCCGCCCGCACATGCATGGAATAGGCGGTAACCCCAACAATGTGGGGCTTGTATTCGCTAACGGTAGCCGCCAACGTTTCGGGGTGTAGCCGCAGGTCAAGTATTCGAACATCATGTCCGTCCTCCAGCAAGCCGGCAGCCAGGTACTCTAACGCTAATGGCTCCGCAATGGCACCGAGGTCCCCTCCCCAATCAGGGTCTGTTCGGGCTTTGGGCCAAATCAATAAGATTCGCAATAAACTCATACAGATGGCTAAGGCTAAAGGGCTCTTACTGCCCCGCAAAACAGTAAGAGCCACACCATTGAAACTTAGTTATTGAATCACTAAACTACGCGACTTGCGTGTCTCGGTCTTCTGAATAACCGCCGTAGCACAGCAACATGGGCAGCAGCAGCAATTGATGTCTATTGCAGCCGGGTTAGCCCCAAGGCCACCTATGCCTTTTCCTAATACATCACGGATCACCTGTACATCCTGTACACTAATGGCAGCAGCCGCAGGCGTAAGCCTGCCTGTCCCGTTCCAGCGTCCCAGGGCCATTAAGTCCTCTTTATTCAGTCGTTGAACAGCAGTAGGCAGTTTGGCCACATCAGCCTTGTCAAACCCCATTTGGGTCAAAGGTGTACTAAGGGCCAGTCGCTTAGGTTGAAAAGCGACAGATACCGCTTTGAGTTGCGCTTCTGTCAGACCAGCGCTTTTCAGGGTGGCAACCGAAGCTGCCGATAATCTAATTGAATCAGGCATACAGATAAAGGTTTAAGTTGAATTATATAAATAAGCCCTGCGGGGGGGTTCTTTGAGGCCTTCTTGCAATTCATAAAATTTCAATTAATGTCGACAACTGTTGATTGCATTTTTAAAACGAGTTATTTACCGGTATTTTTTTGAATTATTTCTTTATTTTTCAAGAAGTCAATCGACTAAATATGCTTAGACCCGTGCCACAGTTACCTCATGAGTTATGGGGTAACCGTGGCACGGGTCTAAGTGAAAGTCCTGCTAGTATACAGGTCCGGCAAAGCAACTGCTTACCGATGTTGGTAATGAATTGAAAACTTACCGGCCTGACGGGGAAATTTGCGGAGAAGAATTGATAAATTTTGGTTAAGCAAGCCCGGTTTAACCTTCATTGAACCTACCGATTTGTAGAACGTTTGGGCAAAGGCTTCGCCCAATGCTGGACGCTACTGACGCTTTTTGAAGAAGCGGCCCGTAGAGGATTTGGTCTACCGGTTTTGGTATTTTGAGAAATGGACCTTGCCAGGAAAACGAACAAAACCAGCGTCCAGATAAAAAACAGATTACGGGACATGACATAGTTTGAGCCAAAAGCAGCCGTCCCTACTACGTTTATGTTAGCTAAAAAGTATCACCTACCTCTACCAGTATTTTATACATGATCTATGCAGCAGAGAGGTTTATCAGATCAATTGCATTCTGGTTAAGAATTAGAGTTAGAATGAACCACCAAAACTTCGAGAGGCTATGCGGGCCACTACTCTACCGAGCCAACCCATCCCGCTTGGCGCGATCCCGTACGCGCTGGGCGCGGCTTGCGCTGTCGGGGTGAGTCGAGACGATGGCGGCTACTTTGCCACCCTGTCCGCCCCCGCTTTGTTTGGCCAGTTTCTCAAACGACGTAGCCAGCGCCATGACGTTATAGCCATTTTTCTTCAGAAAATCATAGCTGTAATCGTCTGCTTCGGTTTCCTGATTGCGGCTAAACTTCGCACCCAGCAGATAATCGGCGGCAGCGCCCAGTTGCGAACGGGACAGTTTTCCAATTGCTCCCGACGTTGATCCAAACAGATTTCTGATGGCCGACCGGTTCAGCGAGCTTTTCATGGCATCGCGCGAATCGTGGTTGATTACGTGGCCAATTTCGTGCCCCATGATAGCCAGCAATTCGTCGTCGGTCATAATGTCCATCAATCCTTTAAAGACCCGTACGCTGCCATCGGCGGTGGCAAATGCGTTGACATCAGGTACTTTATACACTTTATAGTTAAGTGGCAATCCACCGATGGTCTGATGGCGGCTAACAATTTTATTAAGCCGAAGGGTATACGAATCATTGGCTGCAGCGACCGGATTCTTCGCATCCATCTCTTTGATAGACTCTCGCGACAATTCGACCACCTGGGCATCCGACAAAGTAGCGGATGTAGCGGCCTGCATGAGTGCCTGCATCACGCTGGGACTCGAATCTGACTGCGCCCGGCTCACTCCCGAAGCCACGGCCAGCATAAAAAACAGACTTGTTATGTATTTCATACGTTGAATGGTTTAGGCATTCGCAGCAAGTTCATCTGCTATCGAATGCCTTATATTGACTTTTTTTTGATTAAAAAGTTTAATCAGACAACTAAACGGGACGAAGGTCAGCCTACTTCTGGACGCTTATGCACAGAACGTATCGACTTAACGAGTACCATATAAGCAGATTATCTACGGAATTTGCCAGACGAAAATTCCTTTGGCATTTTTGTCTGTGGAAGGGCATCCTTCCTCAAACTACCAACCGTCAAACGACTCCATGAAAGAGCAATCCCGCAGAAACTTTGTTAAAAATACCGTTGCCGCCGGACTAACCGCGAGCTTACCAGCCGTAGAAATCGCCCCTAAAGAAATGTTTGTTCACCACGTTTTCTTTTACCTAAAGAATGCCGGTAACGAAGCCGATAAAGCAAAACTGCTGGAAGGTCTGAATAAACTGGCGAAATGTCCGACCATCAAAATGGTACACATTGGTACGCCCGCCGGTACAACCCGCGATGTTATCGAACGAAAGTACACCTATTCATGGCTGTGTTTTTTCGATAGTGCCGCCGACGAAGAAGCCTATCAGAAACATCCCATCCACGACGACTTCCGAAACAATTATGCCCATCTATGGGAGAAAGTGGTCATTTATGATTCGGTAGGGCCGAAGAGGTAGTATTAGGAGTGAGGAGTTGCTGACGGGAAAGCCATACTCATGCTTCAGCAACTCCTCACTCCTCACTCCTCGCTCCTAGCATTACCTCCTCACTTCTCACTCCTAATACTAATTTCCCCCTCGAGAAGGAAATGATCGCGCCCGTCAACACCAGTCCGGCCATAACCAGGTAAGCGTAGTGCATCCCCAGCAGTTGAGCATCTGTGGCTTCGGGCGTTACGCCGTTCGCCAGCGCAAAGCGGTTCCGGGTGCTGTACCAGACGGCAGCAGCCAGCGCAATACCTACTACAAACCCCAGGTTGCGCATAAAGGCAATCATACTGCTGGCAATGCCCCGCTGATCCAGTGGAGCCGCGTTCAGCGCACTACTACTGTTTGGCGACTGAAACAGGCCGAAACCCAAACTCACCAGCGAACTCCGCCAGACGACATCTTTCCAGTCCCAACTGGTGTCCAGAAACGAAAAAGCAAAATAACCGGTGGCCGTTATCAGCAGTCCGAAGCTCGACAGCCAGCGCGTACTAACCCGGCTGGACAGATAACCGCCCAGCGGAGCCACCACACTTAAGGTCAGAGGACCGGCTAGCAGCACAAGCCCAGCCTGCTCTGGATTCAATTTGAGAAGTTGCTGCAGAAAGAACGGAATCACGAACAGGTTGCCGCCAGAAGCCAGAAACCCGCAGAAAGCGGCCAAAATAGCCATGGTAAATGGCCGGATTCGGAACAAACTAAGCCGCAACATAGGCTCTTTGACGCGCATCTCCCAAAAGAGGAATGAAACGAGTAAAACCGAACCAACAGAAAGTAGACCAATGACCAGTGGGTTGTCCCAGCCATAGCGAGGCTCCGGCCCGAATTCAATGGCCGTTAGCAAGGTAGTTACACCAACCAGAAATAACCCCGCTCCTACCAGATCGAAACGCTGACCCGTCACTTTAGGGCTTTCGGGCAAGATGGTCCAGGCTCGCCAGATGGCCAGCAAGCCAATCGGTACGTTCACGAAAAAGATACTCGACCAGCCGAATTTTCCCAGTAAAAGCCCACCAATAACGGGGCCGGCGCTGGAACCGGCCGCCACCACGGAACCCATCAATCCCATAGCCTGCCCCCGCTCTTTAGACGAGAACGCATCGCTGATAATGGCCGGGCCAATGGCATAAATCATAGCGGCACCCAGTCCCTGTACAACGCGAAATCCCACCAGCGACCACAAATTCCAGGCTAGCCCGCAAAGTAAAGACCCCAGCACAAATACAAAAAACCCAGTAATGTACATCTGTCGGCGGCCAATCCAGTCCGATAGCTTACCCATGATGAGTAAGGTGCTGGTTGTGGTAAGCAGGTAACAAAGGACAATCCATTCGACACTATCCCCGGCGTCCAATTCCCGGCGAATGGTCGGCAGGGCGATGTTGACAATACTGCTATCGAGGGTGGACATGAACGTGCCGAACATGACCGTCCCCAAAATGATCCATTTATTGGGCGACGACGTACTGGCCGAAATAGGTGATGCTGACACTGAGAAATCAGGTTAATTCTGAAACCTAACTGGCTACATAAGCCGGTTGTTCAGCAGAGTGAAACGATACTTAGGCCAAAAATAGCCATTCGCTTATCAAATGGCTGTCGATTTATTATCTTACTACGTTCATTCTCCAAGCTAACTCTCATTCGACAACCTGATGAAAACATCTCGACGAAGTTTTTTACGAAAGACCAGCCGCAACAGCTTAGCCCTCCTCTCCACCGGCGGACTTACCGCTACATCACTTGAACAGGTATCACCATTTACCGACCAATCAGTCAAAACGGCAACCGCAATAAAACCAGATCATGTGGTTCGTTCGTTACCCGAAAATATGGTTTGGGGTTATTTCGGTGCCGATGTACCAACAGTTTATAAGGTAAAGGACGGCGATGTTGTCGAAATTCAGACCGTCAACCCGTCGGGGGTTAGTCGGACCAATCCCGAAGAATTTTATACCAAAAATAACCTGCCCCTCGACCAGCATGCTCAGGAAGTGATTGCCATTATGAAAAACGTAAAGCCCGAGCCATCGGGCATTCGCGGGCATATGCTGACGGGACCCGTTTACATTGACGGGGCACAACCCGGCGACACGCTCGAAATTCGTATTCTTGATTTGACGTTTCCGGCTGGCTTTGGCGTTAACAGCGTCTGGCCGGGCGGGGGTGGCATTCCCGACGAAGTCAAAACCCGCGAAACGTTTGTGTATCGGTATGATGCAAAGCGAAAGATGGCTACCCTTAAAGAAGGTGTCGAAATTCCATTAAAGCCGTTTATGGGAGTTATGGCCCTGTCGCCCCCGGCCGACATGGGGCGGCAGAGTTCGATTCCACCTAATTTTTTTGGTGGCAATCTGGATATTAAACACTTAACCAAAGGCACAACCTTGTTTCTGCCCGTATCCGTACCCGGAGGTTTGTTCACCACCGGCGATGGTCACGGTGCGCAGGGCAACGGCGAGGTAAGTGGTGTTGCCATCGAGACGGCCATCAACCTGACTGTCAAATTTATCGTTCACAAGGGTAAAGCATCGAAGCAGCCCCGTGCCGAAACACCCACGCACTTCATAGCAGTTGGCTTGGACAAAGACCTGAACAAAGCGATGAAAAACGCCCTCTCCGAAGCCTGTGCCTTCATTCGGGATGAGCTTGGCTTTACCTTCAATGAAGCCCTGTCCATTGCCAGCACTGCCGTCGACTTTGAAGTCAGTCAGGTGGTCGACCAGACGCTGGGCGTTCATGCCATGATTCCCAAATCCATTTTCACGAAGAAGAAATTTTCGTTCTGGGCGTAAGTACTAAGCAACGAGACAGAAACAACACAGCAATACACGGTAAAGTCTGTGTTCTTTCTGTCTCATTGTTCATGCGTAACAACCAGGTACGTATATTTGAATTCTGCAACCGCTCTTCGCATGAACACGACCACCATCGACCAGTTTTATCAGCAGCTTATCAGTAATGCTGGCACCGACGTGCGTGAACTTCTGCCCGATGGAATCAACCGGGAGATTGGGCACTTTAATGTGTTCAGCATGGTGGAGCTGACCAAACGACTTCAGAAAAACCCAGCCATGCCCTATAACCGGAGGGCTTATTATAAGATCAGTCTGATCAGCGGCCGGAACCGTGCCGAATACGCCGATAAGGTGATCGACATCGAAAAAAATGCCCTTCTCTTTGCCACGCCGAAAGTCCCCTACCATTATCTGCCGCAGGACGCGGACCAGACCGGGCACTTCTGCGTCTTTACCGACGAGTTTTTGATACAGAGTAAAAGTGGCGTAGTGCTCGATGATCTGCCCATTTTCAGGCCCGGTGGATACCCTGTATTTCAGCTTACCGACGAGGATGCAAACAATATAGGGTATATTTTCCGAAAGATGGAAAAGGAACTGGCATCCAATTATGCCTATAAATATGACCTGCTGCGTAATTATGTGCTGGAGTTGATCCATTATGGGCAAAAGCTCCAGCCCGCCATGTCGCTCTATCCAACGCATACCGCTTCGGCCCGTGTTTCTTCCCTCTTTATTGAGTTGCTGGAACGGCAGTTTCCTATTGAATCGCCACAGCAAAAGCTGGGCCTGCGAACAGCCAAGGATTATGCCGACCGGCTGTCTGTCCACGTCAATCACCTCAACAAGGTACTGAAAGAAAATACCGGCAAAACCACCACCGATATCATCAGCAGCCGGATTGTTCAGGAAGCCAAGATCCTGCTGAAACAGACCGACTGGAATGTATCGGAGATTGCCTATAGCCTGGGGTTTGAAGAGGTTGCACACTTTTCGAACTTCTTCAGGAAACAAACCTCCCTGTCGCCGGTAGCCTTTCGGGCGTAACAGGTCTGATTTGAATTTTGCAACGATCGGATTGATGTTTGCAAACAGCTCATCCCTTTCTCGCTCGACCTTTGTTCCATCAAAATGATTACAGACAACTGATGGAAAACACAGCACACACAAAAATTGCCCTGGTTACCGGTGGAAGCCGGGGGCTGGGAAAAAATATGGCCCTGAGCCTGGCAACGAAAGGAATCGATGTTGTTCTCACCTACCACAGTCGGCAGGAGGAAGCACAGGCCGTAGTCGCTGAGATTGAACAGATGGGGCAAAAAGCCGCTGCCCTCCAACTGAATGCGGGCGATGTAAAAAGCTTCGACACGTTTTTCAGCCAATTGACCAGCGTACTCTCAACTACGTTTGGCACCAGCCATTTCGATTTCCTGATCAACAACGCCGGTATTGCCGGACGTACGCCCATTGCCGAAACAACGGAGGATGTTTTTGACGAACTCATGAACATTCACCTGAAAGGCGTTTTCTTCCTGACGCAGCAATCGCTGCCGTTGCTCAACGATGGGGGCCGCATCATCAACATCTCAACGGGTCTGACTCGCTTTACCACGCCCGGCACGGCTGTTTATGCGACCATGAAAGGAGGCATCGAAACGCTGACCATGTACCTGGCGAAGGAACTAGGCGGCCGGGGTATTGCCGTCAACACCGTAGCGCCGGGCGCCATCGAAACGGATTTTGGCGGAGGCACGGTTCGGGACAATCCTGGCGTAAACAAGCATATTGCTGGGGTCACCGCCCTGGGTCGCGTTGGTCTCCCCGATGATATCGGCGGTGTGGTGGCCTTTCTGTGCACCGACGAAGCCCGCTGGATAAATGCACAGCGCATTGAAGTATCGGGCGGTATGAACTTATAAGAAAACGGATTTGCCCCAACTCCATCTCGATAGAACAGACAAGAAGTTGGGGCAAATCTATAAGGCAGTCGACCGGAACAGCTCGGGACCTACTTCGCTGTTACCTGCACCACGTATGTACGGACTGGCTGCCCGTTTCCGGATGCGGTCATGGGTCTGGTCGAGAACGTAACGTTGGCCGCTCCTACGGTAACACCTTTTATCTGAAAAACTGTTGGACCAGTGTTGATGTGATTGACCGTATCAACGGCGGGAGCCAGTTGCCGCCGGGAAACCTCTACCACTTCCTGATTATCGGAGGTTCCGATCAACTCCGACCCGGCCTCACCCCGGTTAGGTAGCGAAACTTCCTTGATCTCCCCCACCGACACCTTCAGTCGTTTTTTTGCACCCACATCCGACTGGCCGGAATGGCTACAGGAGAAAGCGGTAAACAGAAGAGCCAGAAGAGCTAGCTGTTTTACAGCCGTTTTGCCCTTAATTGGCCACTGAAATGGCGTCTGAGTCGTATGCGTGGTTGTCATAGCCACTATAACTCGCAAGCCTTACCAGCGGTTTTAAATTAAACCATATAGCAGGCACAATTTCAGTTCTTCAATTGGTTCCAGGCAGTCATCCCGGCTATCTCAAATCATCTGCAACCAATACGACTGAATAGGCTCTTCGATTTTCACCTTTCTTACCTGGCTTTGCGCTGATAAAAGACAAAGCCATTTTCCTCTCCCGTTTTCTTTACATCGGGGAGCGAGTCGAGCAGGGTTGGCTCTTCGCTGGCTTTGCGGATAAACAGCACATCTTTATCGACTCGGCCGCGCAGCAGCCACTCGTCGTTATAATAGTTTTTATTGGTAACGGGCGGTTTCTGGGTGTAAAAGTAGGGACCGTAACTATGGTAGCCGTACGTTCTCACATATACGTCCTGCCCTTTGGCCCGCTCAAAAAAGCGCATGGCTGCATCCTGCGAAATACCTTCGATCCGGCCAATAAAAAACCAAAGTGTGAGGGTGATAAAGATGGCCATTCCACCAAAGAGTGTTACGGCAGCCCGTCCGGTTTCGCGCTGGTTAAACAAGATGAATGTCAAAACCAGAATTATCAACAGCCATATCCCCGGTAGTACCTCCCAGCCGGTCCAGTTAACGTTTGCGTTCAGGTTACCTTGTGTGAAGGCGTCCTTATCGGCATAGGATTTCACGATATCCATATGATGGGCCAGTATGGGAAGCCCTATAATAGCCACCACATAAATGCCGCCTATGATGATCAGGCCAGCCCGCATCCAGTTGTTAAACTGAATTTTTCGCTCTTCCAGTTGCGACAGCGTCAGGGCCGCGAAGTAAGTCAGCGGGAAGTAGCACAGCGACGAGTAATGTACAATTTTGGACTGCACAATACTGAACAGCACCAGCACCACCCAGAACAGAATCAGCATCCATTTGCGAAATTCACGCTGGTAATTTCGTTCGATGAACAACGAGCCAAAAGCTCGAACGCCAAATATAGAGGCCGGAAAGCAGCCAACCAGTAAGATAATGATGTGGTAGGCCGGAAAGCCTACATGACCAGCATCGGGCGTACTGAACAACCGAAAGTTATAGGCCAGGAACTTTTGCACCAGCGCCGGTCCGTGCAGGTAAATATCGAGTCCGTACCACATCAGCGACACAAACGAAGCCGCTATCGAAAACGCCACAAATTGAAGTGGTGAGATAAACCATCGAAAGCGGCTCAGCATCCAGTACACCAGCAGCACCAGGCAAACAATCAGGTAAGCAACAGGCCCTTTAGTTAGTATGCCCAGCCCCAGCACAAAGCCGCCCAGCAAAAGATAGACCCACTCCGGTTTGGGTACAGTCATGGCCCCACCCAGCCGTTCGCGCTTCCAGGAAGCAAAAATCAGGTTGACCAGCCCGACGAAGATGAACAAATTAAAAAACGGGTCGATGATGCCGGACCTGAAATATAGATGGGGCGTTACTGATCCCAGGTAAGCAAGCGCCCACAGCCAGCCGAAGCGATGACCGTGTAATTTCTGGCCAAGATTATAGAGATAAACCAGCGTGATAATCCCGCAGATAGCGTTCGGCAGCCGGGCCGCAAACTCGCCGACACCGAACAGGTTCATCATGGCCGACTGAAGCCAGAAAAACAAAGGTGGCTTTTCGTAGAACGGCTTAAAATCTATGTGAACATGCAGGTAATCGCCGAGCGCGATCATTTCGCGGGCGCATTCAGCAAAGTTTATTTCGTCCCAGTCGAATAGGCGGACGCCCCCCAGAAACGGGATAAACAGCAAGGCCCCTACAACGACCAGTACCAACGAATAAAAGAGTTTTTGATTCATCAAGCCACGTAATAATATGCGTAAAGTAATCTTTCCCGTAGGAAAAGAAGCGTAAAAATAGAGGAAAAAAGATTGCCGGGATTGCCGATATTCGCGCCGATAAGTTAAACAGGCAACAGTAATTAGTTTACAGTATTCGGTTTTCGGTTTTAAGTGGACTAACTCCTGATTTTTGTCTGGTTTGCAGGTTCCTTAACCCATTGGCACGTGCGTTTGTCATGTCAATCTTTAGGCCTGCGTCCTCACCGCCCTTAGAACCGAGAACCAAAACCAGTAAACTAAACGCTGAACCCTATTACCGCAAACCTGAAACGTATGCTCGCCAATCATCGATTTACCGACTTACCAGCCTATACACAACTCCAGGCGCATTATGAGGATTTGAAAGACCGTCATCTCCGCGACCTGTTCGCCGAAGATCCAAACCGGTTCGAAACCTTTACCCGTCGGTTCGAAGATATTCTGCTCGACTTTTCGAAAAACCGGATCACCGCCGACACACTTGGCTTGCTGGTGCAGCTGGCCGAACAGGCGGGCCTAACCGATGCTATTGGCAAGATGGTTTCGGGCGATAAGATTAACCGGACAGAAGATCGTGCTGTGCTGCACATAGCGCTGAGAAACCGGGCGAACACCCCCATTCTGGTGGATGGCAACGATGTTATGCCCGATGTGAATGAAGTGCTTGCACACATGAAATCTTTTTCGGAACGTATCCGGTCGGGCGAGTGGAAAGGCTATACCGGCGAAGCTATTACGGACGTCGTAAACATCGGCATTGGCGGTTCGGACCTCGGCCCTGTCATGGTAACCGAAGCCCTGAAGCCCTATGCCAACGACAAAAAGTTGCGCGTTCACTTCGTTTCGAACGTAGATGGCGTTCATATCTACGAAACCCTGCAAACGGTCCGGCCCGAAACTACGCTGTTCCTGATTGCCTCCAAAACCTTCACCACGCAGGAAACCATGACCAACGCCCAAACGGCCCGGCAGTGGTTTCTGGATACGGCTAAAGACGAAGCGGCCATTGCCAAACATTTTGCGGCCCTCTCGACCAACAAAAAGGATGTGGAGAAATTTGGCATCGACCCCGACAATATGTTTGGGTTCTGGGATTGGGTTGGCGGTCGCTATTCCCTGTGGTCAGCCATTGGCTTATCTATTGCCCTGTACATTGGTTTCGACAAATTTGAGGAATTGCTGGAGGGCGCCCATGCCATGGATAAACACCTTCAGGATACTCCCCTTAATCAGAACCTGCCCGTCATCCTGGCGCTAGTGGGTATCTGGTACAATAACTTTTTCGGAGCGCAGACCGAAGCTATTCTTCCCTACGACCAGTACATGCATCGGTTTGCGGCTTATTTCCAGCAGGGCGATATGGAAAGTAATGGTAAATCGGTGGATCGAGACGGCAAGCCGGTCGATTATCAAACCGGGCCGATCATCTGGGGCGAGCCCGGCACCAACGGACAGCATGCTTTTTACCAGCTTATTCACCAGGGAACGAAGCTGATTCCATGCGATTTTCTGGCTCCAGCCGTCAGCCAGCGTCCCATTGGAGAACATCACAAAATTTTAATGGCTAATTATTTTGCCCAGACCGAAGCGCTGATGAATGGCAAAACGGAGGCCGAAGCAGCCGACGAATTGCGCAAAGCGGGAAAGAGCGAAGACGAGATTCAGTTTCTTGCGCCCTTCAAAATGTTTTCGGGAAACCGGCCTACAAACTCGATTCTATTTAAACAGCTAACCCCCCGAACGCTGGGCAGCCTGATTGCTATGTACGAACACAAAATCTTCGTCCAGGGCGTTATATGGGACATTTTCAGCTTCGATCAGTGGGGTGTTGAACTGGGCAAACAACTGGCAAGCCGCATCCTGCCCGAACTTCAGGACGACGCGCCGATCACGACGCACGACAGCTCGACGAACGGGCTCATGAATGCATTTAAGGCAATGCGTACAGTCTGAGCTTAGCAACTTCCTGACACTGATTGCTATTCTGACTGAGATATTAAATTTTTTGAAAAATTGGAATAGTTCTAAACATTGTCTGATAACCGCCTGTTAAAGGGGTGTAATCTCGATTACGCCCTTTTTTTGTCTAACTCAACGTATAAAACAAACGTCATGAAACGTCAATTCTCCATTCTGGCAGTCTGCCTATGTGGTATCGGCATCGCGAATGCCCAAACTACAACCAACACGTACTCCACAACCAGTACTGCAACGAATCCAACGTACACCTCGCCGGTGACAACGGACAGCACGAATTCGATGAGCAATAGCTCAAATTCGATGAACAACAGTTCGAACTCGATGAGCAACAGCAACTCGACCACGAACAACGGCTCAATGAGCAACAGCGCTACAACGCCAAACAGCACCTATTCGACCAACAGTGCCCCTTCAACTGACGGCACTACCACAACTACGACGACTTACAGCACAACGGATAGCCCGGATCGTGTGAAAGCAACGAAAGATTACAAAAACTTTGTTTTCGGTATTTACGCTGGTCTTAACTCAACGAAGTTAAAAGGTGAGTCGACTGGCGGTGATATTTCGGGTCGTATCGGTTATCAGGCCGGTTTCTTTGTACGGGGTGGTGGCCGTTTATTCGGTCAGTTGGGTGCTGAGTATTTTGCGTCCAGCTCGAACTATTTCACCCGTGGTGATGGTGCAACGCCTTCGCAGATTCAGGATCAGATCAACATCCAGTACGTACAGATCCCGGTTTACATCGGTTATAGACTGCTTGAATCGGATCGTGGTATTTCGGCAATCCGTTTGCAGGTGGGTCTTGAGTATGCCAACCGGATTAACTCAAGCAGCGGTAATTTCAACCTGACGAACTCAGAGATCAAAAGCGGTACATTCAACGGTCTTGGCCAACTTGGCTTCGATATCGGTCCCCTGCTTATCGACCTGACCTACCACTATGGTTTGAGTGATTCGATCAAGAATCCAACGAACAACTCAACCATATCGACAGGTTTTGCTGGTTCAGCACGTCGTATCCTGAGCGCTAGCGTAGGCTTCAAGTTCTAAGCATTCCAGAGTTTGATAACGTAAAAGCCGCCTTCCGACGAGGGCGGCTTTTTTGTCGATCAGCGTCCGAAAACACCTCTCAATAAGTTTCTTTCGGCTTTTACAACAATCAGAAATAACGACCTGACTATCAGAAATCTAGCAAGACCAGGGCAACTAATCATCCCTCACTCTTACAAACATTACCGACGGTGGACGGTTGTATTCTTAAATACTCAACTTGATAAGTTATGAAAACGTTAACGAAATCGATCCTGCTTGCGGCAGGTATGTGCAGCACCAGTCTGGTGTTTGGTCAGCAGAACTCGTACAATGACCGGTACAATCAATATGATCGGTACGACCGGCCATCTCGTCGGGATGAGCGCCGGGACGACCGCCGTCTGGATGACCGCCTGGATGAACGGCGTGAATATAACCGGCGTGAGCAGGAAGAGCCACGATACAACAACCGTTATGAAGACCGGCGGGGTGATAGCCGGATGTATGACGAGCGCGACTTAAGCAAAGCTTACGACGAAGGATTTGATGACGGTATGCGCAACCAGGTTGTCAGTGAGCGCCAAGAACATCGTGAGAACTACAAACACTTTACGTTTGGCGTCTATGGCGGGGCCAATTCAACCCGTTTTGAAGGAGAAACTGTAAATGGCGAAGGGTTGACGGGCCGCCTGGGATACCAGTTAGGCTTCCTTGTACGGGGCGGTGGCCGGGTTTACGGACAGGTTGGCGCGGAATATCTGGCATCCAGCTCGCAGTTTTTTAAGGCTGGTGATGGTCAGGTAACCGGTGTTAGTGATATTACGGGAAACATTGACCAGCGCTACCTGCACATTCCGGCTTATATCGGGGTGAAGTTGGCGCAGTCGGAACGGGGCGTGTCGGGCATTCGGCTGGCCCTTGGTGCGGAATACGCTACCCCGCTAAGTACCGATAAAAACGATTTCAATCTGGGCAATGCCGATTTCCAGGCGGCAACCATTAACGGACTGGCCAACCTTGGTTTCGACGCGGGTCCGATCATGCTCGATTTCGTTTACCACTATGGTTTTGCCGACGTGCTGACCAGCGGTAACAGCAAGCGCCGGATTCTGGGCGTGAACCTCGGGTTCAAGTTTTAACTTGATAAGTCAGTAAGTTGCCGAGTGGTAAGTGAACAAGTAGTAAGTTTGTCAATAGATAAATTACTACCTGTTCACTTACCACTTGTTATTTGTTCACTTACCACTCCTGTCTATGAATACCCTCTTCCCCATTTTCGTTAAAGCCGAGAACCTGCATCTGCTTATTGTGGGCGGAGGATACGTTGGCCTGGAAAAACTCACGGCCCTGCTTGGCAATTCGCCCGAGGCCCGCGTTACGCTGGTAGCTCCCGAAATTCGGGAGGAGATTCGGGAAATGGCCGCCCGGTATCCCAAACTGGAACTTGTTCAGGAGCCATATCACGATCTGTATTTATCCAACAAAGACCTCGTCATTGTCGGAACGAACGACAAAACCATTAACCGGCAGGTGCAGGCCGATTGTAAAGTCCGCCAGATTCTGGTCAACGTCGCCGATACGCCTGACCTGTGCGACTTTTACCTGAGTTCGGTTGTCAAGAAAGGTGACTTAAAAATCGCTATTTCAACCAACGGCAAATCGCCCACCTTCGCTAAACGATTCCGGGAAGTGCTGGAAGAAATCCTGCCCGACAGTTTGCAGGAAACACTCGATAACCTGACCGCTATCCGAAATCAACTTAAAGGAGATTTCGTGCAGAAAATGGAAAAACTCAACGAAATCACGAAGGTATTGCGGTAACTATAGATGAAAGCGGTTATGAACTTTCTGGCAATCTCGGGCAGTCTACGCACTGGTTCAACCAATACGGCTTTGTTACGTACCATGGTTACACTAGCTCCAAAAGACGTAACCGTCACGCTATATGAGACCCTTGACGATCTCCCACACTTCAGCCCAGAACAAGACAAAGAGGCTGTTCCGGAGGCCGTTATAAAGCTTAGAGCCCTCCTCAATACGGCCGATGCGGCCATTATCTGCACGCCCGAGTACATTCATGGAATGCCCGGTGTATTGAAAAACATGCTCGACTGGATGGCCTCATCGGGTGATTTTGTACATAAACCCGTCGGCGTTATCAGCGCAGGGCCGTCGGACCTGGGTGGTTCGCGAGCCCATGCCTCACTGGCTTATACCCTCGGTATATTGATGGCCAGGCTACCCGAAAATGCATCACTCATTGTTCCCTTTATTAAGAGCAGGCTGGCTCCCAACGGAGACCTGATTGATCCACTATTGAAACAGGAATTACAGACTGTACTTACGGCGTTGGTTGAGGCTGTTGAACATAAAAATCAGACTTTATAAATAAGCGGGTTATAGAGCCAGTTCCACAGCGGGGTCCCAAAGGAGCTTCTTGAAATCGACAACCCTATCATTTTCGACCTTTACACCCTCGTCTTCCAGCAATTGCTGCATGATGGTTGGCCCGCCAAAAAAGTGCTTGCCCGACAGTACGCCAATTCGGTTAACAACCCGGTGTGCCGGAACATCGGGGCGGTTGTGGCATCCATTCATAGCCCACCCTACCATACGGGCACCTGCCCGTAGACTCAGGTAATGCGCAATGGTCCCGTAGGTTGTTACGCGACCTTTCGGAATTAACCGTACTACTTCATAAACCTCCTCAAAATAATCGCGCTGTTCAGGCATAGCTAACTCATACCGTACCGAAACCTAATACCTCTTATTCGATACCGGGTTGATTAGTGTTCTTCTCTTCAATTGCCTTTGACAGTTGGCCATACCATTCTTCTCCATAAGCCCGGATGAGTGCTTCGCGGACAAACTTGTAAATAGGCACATTCAGTTGTTCGCCAAACCCACAGGCGGGACTACAGATGGGCCAACGGTCGTAATTAAGCGCGTGAAATGACTCGTATTTAGTAACCCGGATGGGGTACAGATGGCAAGAAATGGGCTTTTTCCAGTCTACCTTCCCATCGTTATAGGCTTCTTCAATACCACATTTCAGTATACCCTGGCTGTTCCAGGTAGCATACACGCACTCGCGGCCTCCAACCGTGCTAGTCACGAAACCGCCATCGTGGTCAGATTCGTAGCCACCCTTCTGCTCAATAACCCGAATACCCTCGGGCGATAAATAAGGTTTTATGTCCTCGTAAATACGGTCTAAAATGACCGGTTCGTCACCTTCCAGGGGCGCACCCATGTCGCCTTCAACGCAGCAAGCGCCTTTGCATTTATCTAAGTTACAGACAAAGAACTTTTCGGCGACATCGTCGCTAATGCAGGTATTGTCAATGAGTATCATATACGTAAAGATACAGGGTGATTGGCAAATTTTGATGATCTATCGCGGTTAAAACAAAAAGCTGCTCCAACCTGAAGCAGCTTTTTGTTTTGAGGCAATAACGCGTTATCAGGGCTTCATGATCTTGATCTTCTGCCCCACTTTTACGCCTACATCCGTTAGTTTATTCCACAATTGTAGTTGCTCAACGGTTACCCCGTAAATCTGCGAAATGCGGAACATAGTTTCTCCCTTCGCGACGGTATGGTACGTGACACCCGAGACCGACTCAGTTGCCGACGACGATTTGTCCGTTGCCGATGGCTGCACTAACCGACCGCCGGGAGTACTTTTTAGCGCTAACTTCTGGCCAACTTCCAGTTTATTATCTACCGTCAGGTTGTTGAGCGCAAGTAACTCATCAACCGTCAGTCCATACAGTTTCGAAATACTGTAATAGGTCTGCCCTGCTTCTACAATATGAGTACTGGCCGACCGATTTACAGACCCTGCACCTGCTGAACGTGTCGACGATGCAACCTCCTTTGGCTCAGTATCGACTTTGTCTGCTACCGTTGGGCGTGTCTCCGTTTTCGTAACAACCGGGGGTGCCGGACGAGGTGGCGCCTTCGTTGGTGATACGGCTCCAGGCACCGTCAACGAACCATCGGCCTGCTGTTCACGAGGGCCTTCGTATTTACCAGTTTCCGGACGTCCCATATCGACATCAGCCACCGGTACAGGTTTTGAACTGGGCTTGGCCGCATAGGTCTGCGTTGGCTTCGGCGTTGTTACAACAGGAGTACCGGCGGTTTTTTCCCGCTCGGGTGTGGTCGCTACTGGTATAGCCTTAGTAGGCTCCGGCCCTTCCGGCGTTCTAACAATAACGACCCGTTGTGAGCCATCACTGTTGTCGACGCGTGCTGGTGGCGGGGTAGTAACCACAGGGCGACCGGAAGACACTGGCTGGTTAGAGCTAGTGGCTGGCTGAATAGACGGCCGTTGGGGCTCCGATTGTTGTGGAACCGCCGGTTCGGATGTGCCGTCATTTGGTGTCACTCCACCACCCACCAATTTAGGCTGGTATAATTTGCGCTCCGATGCGTTGCGGGGTACTCCGTCGCTACCCGTAACAGGCCGGGCGGCACCACCCGATGACGCTGAGGCCACATCCTGCCGTGCGGGAGGGGTTGGTGTGCGGTCATAAACGGGTGGGGTGGGCGAATTGATTATCTCGACAGGCTTATTGGCTGGTCGACGTTCACGGAGCCACATAACGCGACCTACCGCTAATTTTTGCACACGATCGAGCCGGTTATAACGCATCAGTTTTTTCAGACGAATCCCATAACGTTGGGAAATACTGCGCGTCGTTTCGTCTTCGCGAACAGTATGAAAGGGAACGAGTGCTTTTTTACGCTTTTTAGCCAGATAATATACATCGTTGGCGATAATCTGGTCCAGATCGCCCATGTCGTTATACCGCAGAAAACTCGACAGACTAATTTTAGCTTTTCGGGCAAGTGTTCCGGCATTGTCGCCAGCCTGGGCCAGGATACCCGGCAAGCCGTTTATTTCGTAGAGGATCGGATCGTTTTTGCTACTAAGGCCCGTTGTCACTCGACGTAAAACCGGAAAGCCAACATCGTTCTGAACAAATGCCGGTGTCTTTTTAGGCCCCACAGTGACAATCTTCTGGCGGATGTCATTGATCTGATCGCTGGCGACCGGTATGGCCACGACATATTCTTTGTCGGTTGGTACAGCCTCACCTAATACCCAGCGGTTGTATTTACGCAGTTCAAATTCATCGATACCTAATTCTTCGGCAATGGCCTTCATCGACTTACCCCCCCCGTTTGGGTACTCAATAAGCGCGAACCGGTTGCTGGTCTGGTGCGACCTCAACGCATTCTCAATGGCTACTTTATGGGCAAAGAAGCGCAGAATGTACCGATCAGTGCGTCCATCCAGAGCTACCTCACGGGCGTAGGACCAGTCGGGCGGAATAAGTTTTGAAATGCCACCAGCACCCAGATAGTACGAGTACAGTGATGCCACCCAGTTGTTGAACTGGGTGTTACTTCTTTTGAGATATTTGGCAGCACCGTGGGTAGAGCTTGTAATGCTCTTACGTTCATCTATCTCTTCATCTACCCGCATACCATTATCGATGGCTGTTTCGCGTTTAAACTGCCAGTATCCTACAGCGGTGGACGACGAAACGGCATCGGGCGTTAGTGAACTTTCCTGAACGGCAAGGTATTTAAAGTCCGTAGGAACATCTTCGTCAATCAGAATCGACTCAATCATCGGAAAGTACAGAACCACCCGATCAAGTTTAGCGGTCCAGTATTGCTTATTGGCAAACAGAGCGTTCACATCCTGTTGCACGATACGGCGGGCATCGGGGTCCAGGCGTACCGAAATATCGGCAAACGTCACCTGCTCCGGCACAACTGGAATCGATAAAGACTGCGCTGATGCGATCAGACTTACCAGAGCGAAGAAAAAAGTTAAGGAAGGGGTCAGTCTATTCATTGTTATCCGTAAAATCAATTTCGTTTTCTAAGCATCATAATCCCGTCTCGTACGGGTAACAGCACATTTTCCACACGCGAATCATTATGAACCTTTTCATTAAAAGCCAGCACGGCAAGCGTATCTAAATCAGATGGTTTTACCGGCTCAACAACCTTGCCACTCCATAAAACGTTGTCGGCCAAAATAAAACCACCCGGCCGCACTTTATCAATTATTTGATCAAAATAGGTCGACAAATTACGTTTGTCGGCATCAATGAACACCAGGTCAAACGTTTCAGTAAGGGTTGGCAGTATATCCACGGCCTTTCCGAGCCGAAAGTCAATTTTATGGCTCAGCGGTGATTGCCGCCAGTACGACCGGGCAAAATCCTCCAGTTCTTCATTCTGGTCAATCGTAATCAACTGGCCATCCTCTGCTAATCCCTCGGCCAGACAGAGGGCTGAATAGCCGGTATAGGTACCAATTTCAAGAATATGCCGAGGCCGAATCATCCACGAAATCATCGATAGAAAACGTCCCTGAATATGCCCCGACAGCATCCGGGGGGCCATAATATGGGCACGGGTATTCCGATTGAGCCGTTGAAGCAACTCGCTTTCGGGCGAGGTATGAGCGTCGGAGTAGGTGGTTATAGCAGGTGGTAAAAAATCCATTCGGCAATTCACCAGTTCGCCGGAGCGATAGGTAGAGGCTGGTTTTGGTAAAAGTAATGGATAGTGGTAACAAATTTGTAACGCTTCAGGCTAAATCCGATTTTTTGAATCAATCAATATAGTCACGGGGCCATCGTTAAGCAGCGAGACTTTCATATCGGCTCCAAACTCTCCCGTTTGGATTGGCTTGCCTAACAAAGCTGATAATTGATCTATCATGGTTTCATATAGAGGAATGGCCACTTCGGGCCGGGCGGCTTCGATAAAGCTGGGACGATTCCCTTTTTTGGTGCTGGCATGCAGCGTAAATTGACTGATTAACAAAATATCTCCTCCTACAGCGGCCAGGTCCAGATTCATTTTTCCCTGATCGTCGCTAAATATTCTCATACCAATAATTTTTCGACTTAACCAGTCAATATCTTCCTGACTATCAGTGTGCCCTATGCCAAGCAGTATAAGGAACCCGGTTTTTATGTGACCTTTCTCATAATTATTGATCAAAACGGAAGCCTCGGACACTCGTTGAATTACCGCAATCATAAAGCTATTGGTTAATTAGCGTGGTAAAAGTACAACCAGATTCCTCAGATGTGATTGCATTTAACCGGCGTTGGCTATAGACATATGTGCCGATTGACAGTAAACTGTATACTAGTAGACGAAATTCATGCATACATTTCTTTTATTTAAGCAAATCGCTATAGGTGGGATACATATGGCAGCGTATTTGCTCACAGAATAAAAAACTGAAAAATAATTAATCTCAATTAAACCCTTTTCCCGTATACGGGTCATATGCAGTACTCCACGTTACTGGCAATACCCTTTTTAATTTTGGGACTTATGCGTAAGACATTACTTTTCTTGCTTATTCTCACCGGTGCATCCGGTATTCTGTTTAGTTACTTTACACTCCTGACCGACTGGGTCAATACGTATTTTATTGACATGAACAGCCACAATTACCTCAAGGCCGTTCTGGAATCGGCGGTGTTGCTCATGTATATTTATTCGGGCATTAAATTTTTCAATCGTCACGTCGGCTCAATGCGCTAACGTATGGATTGTCCAATAACTTTGTTCCCCCAATTCAGTTGACAAATAAAGACGTAATTGACTCAACGTATGTGGTGGAAAAAGACCAAAGTATTTAGTAAACAACGGTTGAAAGAAGCGAATCTGGATCCGGTTCCCTTTGTAAAAGAGCGGGTGCGAAGTGAATTTGCGCGAACTGTACTGGAGCCACTGCCCATTACACAAACCGATTTAGGCGACGAAGTTGAATTTAAGGCAGATGCGCTTGTGTTAAGCCTTCCACAATGGCAAACCATTAAGGCAGACCTGCTAACGCTGTCCGAAGCAGTTTCTCCCGACCAGCGCGAAACTATTGCGAACGTTATTGCAACGATAGAAGCAGAATAGGTTCCTCGTTAAAGAGCGCTTTCAACATTAAAAAGCCACACGCAGATTGTCCTGCATGTGGCTTTTTAATTCATAATCTGTTCCTATACGCACAATTACCTTACAAGGTCCGGTCCTCGAAGGTATTTATCCAGAAACTCCCGCACCGCTTTGTACGCGGTGATCTCATTCTCTTTCTTCACAAATCCGTGCCCCTCGTCCGGAAAGGTAACGTATTCAACAGGGACACCGTTTTTCTTGACATTCGCTACAATCTCATCCGATTCAATTTTCAGCACACGCGGGTCATTCGCTCCCTGGATAACCAGAAGCGGCTTTTTGATTCGTTGGGTATGAAACAAGGGCGATTTATTGTACAGCGCCACGGAGTCCGTTTTTGGGTGGCCAATCTCTTTAAACATGGCATCGCGTTGTGGCCCCCACCATTCGGGCATGCTGTTCAACGTTCGAAGCCAATTGGCGACCCCGAAAATATCCACGCCAACAGCAAACTCATCGGGAGTAAAGGTGAGTCCGGCCAGTGTCATGTACCCACCGTAAGAACCGCCCATGATACCGATTCTGGCCGGGTCGACATAGCCGGTTGCGGTCAGAAACTTCTTCGACTCCACACAGTCTTTCAGGTCGGCGTCACCGTGTTTGCGATCGTCGGCCGCGTAGAACGTTTTGCCGTAGCCCGAGCTTCCCCGGTTGTTGACCGCCAGCACTACATAACCGCTGTTTACCAGATACTGCACCAGGGGCGAGTAGGTCAGGCGGGTTTGGCCGCCCGGTCCTCCGTGAATGGAGAGAATAGCGGGCAGTTTAGCCCCCGAACCGGCGTCTTTGGGCTTGTACAACAGGGCGGGTATTTCCATCCCGTCAAATGATTTATACCGAATCACCTCACCGGCCACCAGATCGCTTGGGTCGATTTCCGTATTTAAGCCACGTACCAAAGGCGTCACTTTGCCCGATTTAAAGTCGTACGAGTAAAGCGTTGCGGGCGAGTTGGAACTGTTGACATAAAACGTCATTCGCCCTTCGCTGTCGGTAATGGTCACACCGGTAATATCGCCACCAGGTAGCGAGGGCAGCTTAACGGGTTGATTTGTGCGCGTATCAATGATTTTAAGTTCTGTACGGGCGTCGTTATTGACCGACAGAACGCGGTAACGCCCCCGATACGATAGGTAATCGCCCGAAATATCCCAGTTGGCTTTATCCATTATCGTACTTTGCCCACTAGCTAAATCGTAGGCTTTTACATAGGCGAACTCGTTGCCTTCGTCCGTACGGATGAGTAGCTTTTTGCTGTCCGGAGTAAATCCTTCCGGGCCGTTATTGACATCACCTTCGTGTTTGGTAAGCAGCCTGGTTTCTTTCGTTTTTGTATCATACAGGTACACATCGCCATCCGTTGTCGTGCTGGTTTTTGACAGCGCGATGTACCGTTTATCGGGGGATACATCACCGGGGAAGAAACCACCCGGATTTTCGAACAGGAGTTTGGGCTTCATGGTGGCGATATCCATCTCGTACACGTCGAAAGCCGCCCGGTTGCGCTGGTTCGACTGGTAGAAAAAACTTTTACGGTCGTAGCTCAGCCCGGCAAACTGAAACTTGGCTTTTTCGGCAAGAGTCAGATCGCTTACGGCACCATCTTTTTCGCGCAGGTAGATGTGGCTCAGCTCGTTACCTCCCTGATCGCTGCTATACAAAATCCGGCCGTCGGGCAGGTAGCCAAGTACATAAATGGCGTTCGTTGTCGATTTGGTCAGTTGCTTTGGCTGGCCACTGCCATCGAAAGGGATTTCATAAAGATTAAAGACACCATCCTGATTACTACTGAACAGCACCGTCTTTTCGTCGGGTGAAATGTCGGACCCGCCAAAACGAATGGTTTTCATGAACTGCTCGATGGTGTATTTTCGAACGGCAGCCGGCTTGGGAGCCGGACCTGCCCAGGCTGTGCCCACGGCTACTGATAGAGACAGACATAACCATATCTGTTGGCTAAATCGGTTTGGCATGTGTTGCTTAAGGTTTGGATGAGATGAGTTTACCGGACTACTACCAGCCAGTAACCGAAGTAAATTTGAGAAACAAACCCAACACTGCTTCACTAAGAAGAAATTATTCTGTCAGGATTTGAGTAAAAGGTAACTTCTCCCGTAATGAGCCGATATAAATCAGAGTGGGGTAAGTAGGTAGCTTATACAATATTATCTGGAGCGCCAATATTACTTTATTGTTAAGATCAACTACCTTAACATCACTTGTAAATAACGTTGAGTAATTTTACTAGACGTACCATTATTTGTCAATTGTGATTCGTCTTCGTTTTACTGTTTATTTACTCGCAGGCCTTCTTGCCCTTACGCTTACCAGTTCCCTTGCTCAAACGTCTCTGACGCCCTCTTCGCCCTGGGGAACCTGGCTTATTGGCACCATTCAGTTGCCTACCGGCCCGAAAAAATGGGGTGGCTTTGCCGAAGTTCAGGGCCGGGCCAACGGCGTATTTAGCCAATTTTTTTATAATGAATTGAAGGGCGGGGTAAGCTATGACCTCGACAAAAACTTCACGCTGACTTTAGCGGGCGGGCGCTATGCTACCTATGATTACAAGGCGCTGTCCGACGGTCCGCTCAACACAGAGAAGCGGCTCTGGGAGCAGCTCATCATTAATCAGTACCTGACCCGGCTGAAATTTGAACACCGGTACCGAGTGGAACAACGCTGGTTTACCTTTCGCGATGGAACAACCCCCTACCGAAGCCGACTTCGGTATCGACTCAACATGTTCATACCGCTAAACAACCACACCGTTAAGGAAAAAACGACCTTTCTCTCCATTTACGACGAGATTTTCCTGAACCCGATCGGGCCAACTTTTGAGCGGAATCGACTTTACGCGGGCGTTGGTTACCAGTTCGATACGCAGTGGATTCTACAACTCGGCTGGGTAAACCAAACCAATTATAACTCGGCCACCTTCGATCAGGGTGTTTTTACGCCCTTACTGGCAACCGGAAAAAATAATATAGTGATCGGGTTGACCTACCGCATTAAACGCAGCAATACGCCCGAACGCCTGCCAACCCAGCCGGACTAGTTCATAGAAATGGATAACAGATCAACTTCACTATTATTTATTCATTGACAAACGACCTAACAACCAATAAGTTAATAATCCAATAACCAACTATCAGCTCACCACCTTCGAGATGCGAAAGCAGTGAATGCCTGCCGTCTCCTGATAAGAGATGCTCAGGCCGTAGGTATCGCCAATTTGGCGGATTATGGAAAGTCCCAGCCCTACAGAATCCGGGCCGGGACTTTCCTTCTTAAATCGCTCAAACAGGCGTTCGGGCGAGGTTGTCAACGGTGCACCCGTGTTACTCAGACGAAGTTCTCCGGCGGTCGAAACCAACTCAATACGGCCATTTGTCTGGTTGTGCCTGATGGCATTGTTAACCAGATTCGTCACCAGACTATCTGCCAGCGAAGCAGGCAGAAGCACAGCAAAAGGCTCTTCAACCAGTACATCGACGGCCAGTTGTTTGAACGACAGCACTTCCTCCATATCAGTCAGCTTTTCAGTTAATAACGCCGATAAGTCGATTGGGAGGCTCTCGTTAAATTGCCGATTTTCGATTTTAGCCAGTAACAGTAACCCCTGATTCAAGCGCGCTATTCGGCGGGATGCCTGGTAGATCCGCTCAATCCAGCGGGTTTGCGTTTCGGTAAGTTGCTCACTCTGAATGAGTTGTTCCACTTTGGCATTGATGAGCGCCAGTGGCGTTTGCATTTCGTGGGAGGCATTTTCGGTAAACTCTTTAAGACTCCGGTAATCCTGCTGCATCTTGTCGGCCATCTTCTGCAGGACATCGTTTAGTTCCCGAAACTCGGTTATCTCGGGCTTGTCCAGTACCAGGGGTGCCCCGCTGCCCAAATCAAAGCCTTTGATGCGTGATAAGGTATCATAAAACGGATGCCAAAGCCGCCCGGAAAGCTTATTCTGGAACCAGAAAGTTCCTACTAGCAACAACCCCAGAAAGAGGAGCATCGTCACTGTAATTACCTCAATAAGCCGGTAGGTTTGAATGAGGGATTTGCGAATCTCAACCTGATGCAATACACCCTGAATAGGCTGATAGAACGTTAGTTGGCGAAATGGCGTCAGCTCATCGTTGTACCGATTCAGGATAAGCGTATCCGTAAAAATCTCCGAGGAAACCGGATCCGCCTTGCCTGGAATAGGCGTAACATTGATTTTATTTTCGACGAAATACGGGATGTTCGACCAGGTATTATGCGCTCGAACGTACGCTTCAAAATCCCGCCGTTCGACGCGCAGCCGATTCTCGACCTCATCGTAGATGACCAGCCGGATAATCTGGTAAAAAGTAATGGCGGTCAGCAGGTAGATGACCAGCGAAAATGCCAGATAGATTCGGTTGGTTTTGGTGAGGAGTTTCAAGGCTGACTGAATTTATAGCCGATACCATAAATGGATTGTACATAATCGGCAGCTCCTTTTTCCAGCAATTTGCGACGCAGGTTTTTAATATGCGAGTATACCATATCAAACGAATCGGCCGAGTCGATGTTATCGCCCCACAGGTGTTCGGCAATGGACGCTTTGGTGAGAGCCACATCCACATTCGATAGAAAATAGAGGAGTAAATCATACTCCTTCCGCGAGAGGGTGGTAAGTTGCCCATTCACGTACACATTGCGATTATGCGGCACGACGACGATCTCACGGAAGCGGATCTCGGTATGTCCGCCAAACTGCCGCCGACGCAGCAGCGATTTCACTCTGGCGTTCAGTTCCGAGAGGTGAAAAGGTTTGGTGAGGTAATCATCCGAGCCGATTTCCAGCCCTCTCAGCTTGTCTTCCAGGGCGTCGCGGGCGGATATGATAATTACGCCTGTAGTGGCAATCAATCGTTTGAGGGCTTCGATGATTTGAAAGCCGTTACCATCGGGCAGCGTCAGATCGACAATTACGCAGTCGTAGGTATAGAGGTGTATCTTTTCTTCTGCTTCGCGGAAAGTAGCCGCCGTTTCGCACACGTAGCCGTCTTTCACCATATACTCGGTGATGCTTTCGGCCAGCCCCTGTTCATCTTCTACAACCAGTACTTTCATAGCGTTGCCAATGGTAACCAACGGCTAAAGTAAGGGGCAATTTTGGAAAGATTTGGGATTTGGTGGAGTGCGTGAAAGTAAGTAAAAGTGGTGGAGTAAGTTGTTCCACCACTTTCACCTACTCCACTAAAGCCTTTCCGCAAAATACACCATGGCTTTGTTCAAAAAAGCTGCGTATTCCGGATTAGTCTGACCATTCCGGATTGTGTACCGCGGGTCATCAATATACAGTTGCGCCAACCCTTTATAAGCGTCGGCCATGTTTCGACTCTGGCAGACCGACTCGCCCCAGAAGCTCCGAATATTGGCGTAATGCCGGGCAATCTGCTGTTGCACAGCCTCACTGGTTGGACTCAGATGTAACATTGCCGCCAGTGCCTGAGCAATTTCCTGCTGATCGGCCTTTAGTTTGGTAAAGTCGGGGGCGCCCATTCTGCGCAGTTTTTCCTCTGACTCCTCTACAACCTGATTGCCGTATTTTTCAATGGCCTCTTTTCTATACACATCCCCTTTTGGAAAACCTTTGTATAATTCTTCGTTGGTTAACATGACTCGTTCTCCTTTTAAAGTTAAAATCGTTTTGTCAATCGTTACGAGTAGTGTTTCGAGTCGTTTCTGTCTGGATTTTAGCGCCTGTTTATGGCTTTCCAGGGCGTTCAGTACATTGAAATCCGGCCCATCCAGCACCGCTCGAATTTCGGTCAGTGAAAAGTCCAGTTCCTTATAAAAAAGAATCTGCTGTAGTCGGATCAACTCTTTATCGCCATACAACCGGTACCTGGCCTCGGTACGGATGGACGGCTTCAACAAGCCCAGGCGATCATAATGGTGCAGCGTGCGCACACTGACACCGGCTAATTTCGCCAGTTTCTTTACTGAATATTCCCGCATAAATACATCGTTGCTGAGTGACGAAACAAAAGTAGGCTATGACGTAAGGGGAGAGTCAAGGAAAACTTTCAGTTTTTTCACCATTTACCTCTGGCGTCCTCGGCAGGCAGACGAAAACAAGGTAACCAGGCGTTTCAGATACAACCTAAAGACCAGATTTACAACCAAGTAAATAAAATATTCCATATGGCTTTAGGTAAACACATGATCCAGCGAAAAACTCTATATAAAACATCAGTCTGGCTTTTCACCGTCCTTTTTTTGAGCCTGCCGGGTCATGTACAGGCGCAGTTTACAAGTAGTATCAATGGCTTCTTCTCTAAAGAATGGGAGGGTAAACAGGCGATGGTGGTTGCCAAACCCCTTCAGGGAGCACCCGTTATCGACACCACCACGATTGTGAACCGCAGCGCCATCTTTACCCTGAAACTCACCGAACCCTGCGCGGCTTACCTTTGGATCGATGGTCTTAAAGAGGATATTCAGTTTTTTATCGACTCTCCCAAGATTTCAATTGGGGTTGAATCGGGTCTATTTGGGTCGGCCATTATTGCGGGATCGGCGAGTAGTGAACACTGGGCCGAACAGTTTACCCGTTCGAAACATGGCCGCGACCTTGACCCGGACGACCAGTTAGCTCTGCTTAATGCGTTGACTTCCGGCGATTCACTTACTGCCTTCACCCTCGAATGTAAGCTAGACTCTCTACGAACACTTGACCGGAATGCTGTGGCGAACCTGATCCTCGAACAGCCCACCCTGGCATCCAGTTGGTATCTGTTCGCGTCAAGCATGTTCTCCTACAGGCAGACGCTGGATTTATTTAATAGCCTGCCCACTTTTGCATCATACCCTTCCTACCAGCGTATTAAAGCCGAACTGACGCAAAAACAACTGGGTAAAAAAGCGGTCGATTTCAGCCTGCCTATTACAAACGGCAAGGTAGCCCGCTTATCAGATCTGACCAGTCGGTTCGTTCTGATCGATTTCTCCATACGGCATCAGGTTAGTTGCCAGAAGCGTCATTTCGACTTAAAGAAGCTTTATCAGAAATATCATCCGTTGGGAGTCGAAATAGTGACCGTATCAGTTGAATTTGACAGGATGTACGGTCAGGACGCCTTGGCAAAATACCCGCTGCCCTGGATTCAGCTACAGGATTTTATGGATACCCCCACTATTACAAAGGCTTTTTCTGTACACTATATGCCCGACAATGTGCTGCTCGACGCTACCAAAATCATGATTGGCCGGGACATGTCCGTTCAGGAACTGGATGCCATGCTGGAGCAACTGCTGAATAAGTAGGGGTTGTTCAGTAACCGGGAGTCAGTATACTTTCCTTTCTCCTACTTCAATTTTTCGCGCAACCAGGCTCTTACCGGTTCATCGTATAGCTTTAAACTCGCATAAGCCAACACAATAGCGCCTGAAAAAGTGAGCACGGCATAAGGCCAGGCCTGCCATAAGGTAATGCCGCGATGATTGCTTACCCAGGCCACATAAAAATAGACCAACACATAGTGCGTCATGTATAACGGGTAAGAAAGATCGCCCAGAAACCGACAAATCTTAGCTTCCGTCTGGCTATGCACCACACCACCGGCACCTATATAGACAATGAGTGGAAAAACAAAGATGATGCAAAAAGCTTCGTACAGACCATTCATCCAAAGATGTTTCGCATCGCCTACTCTTGGCATCAACAGAACAGCCGCAACCAGCAGACTACACCATACGAAAGCATATTTGATGTAGACCGGCCGTGCTACTCGCGATAAAAGCAGACCGGCAAAAAATGGGAATAACGTACGCGTTATGCCAACGCGCATGTGTTCGGCATTGAGTGTCCAGCCACCGGTAACGTCTCCGTTGGGGTTAGTAACAGCAAAATGCAGAAGTACGCCACCTGCCACTACAACAAAAAGAGCCAGTGTTTTATTCGATAATTTCCTCACTCCCAGCGCGTAGAGAATATTGGCGATATACTCAAAAAACAAGGACCAGCCAACACTATTGAGCGGATGCATTTCTTGCCAGCCGCGTATGTCCATCGAAAGAGGGATTGGTAGTAGCGTATAGCCAATCAGCATAACCAGGATCAGCCTCCATACAGGCACCGTATGAATAAGAGGCCATATAGTTGAATCGGTAAAATAAAAGCCTATTGCGCCGAGTGTCATACCCAATACAACGAGTGGTTGCAGCCGCACGAACCGACGCCGAAGAAAGCCGCCGATGGTTAATTTGTCCCATCGATCGTCGTAGGCATAGCCAATGACAAAACCGGACAGGAGAAAGAAAAAATCAACTGCCAAGTAACCATGATTTACAACATTATCGAAGTGACTGCTGGCAAGCGGCTCGGCAAGGTGAAAGAATATCACGATAATAGCGGCTACCCCTCGAAGTCCATCCAGTAGTTGATAATGCGGCTTTGTACCAAGTTTGTTATTGTTCATTAAGGGCGGGGAAGTTAACAATACACGATAGCCTGGCCAGGGGATAAATTGAATGAATGTGATTTTTACTCTTCTACGCGTGGCAGTTAGTTTTCAACTATTGTGCAAGTGGCAATCATGATAAGTACTACATACATTACCCCTACTCACAAGCCCTGTCCAAGTTCCAGACAGTTGGCACATGGATCAGCCTTTCGAATGGCGCCTTTAGGAACCCATTTCCCGAAACCCCGCTCAATCTTTCTGCCGAACGGTCTTTTTCCCAAATGTTTCCAAATTTGACTTCGTGCTTTGCACACACTTGATCGTAGGCTCGCTCTGGAACCGGTCAGGCGTTGTGCATGAAACACGTATCTTTTCAACTCACCCAACAGCGGCCACCCGGTCGCTTCCCGAACCGCCCCCGAGCGCGCTGGCTCCTCATGCTGGGGGGCAGCTTGCTATCGCTCCCGTCTTGGGGTCAATCGCTGAATCTGAATCAGGTCGTCGAGCAAAGCGTTCGGCAGTATCCGTTCCTGAAAGCGAAGCAGGCCGAAGTCAGCAGTGCTCAGCGACGGGTGCAGGCCAGCCAGACGGAGCTGCTGCCCTCGCTTATTGTCCAGGACCAATACACCTATGCGACCAGCAACAGCCTGAACAATTCGTTCTTTCCGAACGAAGGCACCGCTATTTCCACATCCGGCGGAGTTCGACCGATGGCCATTTCGAAGGCCAGCTTTGGCAGCTATACCAGCGCCACCATAGAATGGCGGGCCATTACATTCGGGCGGATCAAAGCCAACGTTGATGTTGCCAAAGCCGACCTTCAGCGCACTGAAGTCGATTACGAGAGTGAGATTTTCCAGCATCAGGTCCGAACTATCGACGCGTATCTGCTGCTGCTCATCAATCAGAAACTGGTTCAGATCCAGCGCAGCAATCTGGATCGGGCAGAAACGTTCAAGCGCGTGGTCGATGCGGGTGTCCGGTCGGGGATGCGGGCGGGCGTCGATAGTTCGCTGGCCACCGCCGAAGCCGTTCGGGCTCGGCTGCTTCTCCTCAGCAGCCAGCAGCAGGAACAGGTGCAGCGGCTGCGACTCTCGGAACTGGCAGGGCGGCTTCAGAACAACATGCAGGTAGATAGCATGCGTTTTTACACGTCTCTCCCCAATGGCACTTTCCTGTCCGATTCCATTTCTCCCAAAAACCCGACGTTACGGCTGTTCGAATCGCAGATCAATCTGTCGGCGGCTCGCAGCCTGGCAACGCAGCGGTCGGGAATGCCGGTTATTTCGCTGGTTGGCGCCGGGAATGCGCGGGGTTCCGGTTTTTCCAATCAAGGGGATATTTTCCAGACCAATCAGCTTAACGGACTGGGTTATCAGGTCGGCAATTATCTGGTTGGCGTAGTTGCCCGCTGGAATCTGACCAATATACTCCGTGTTCGGCAGGACTATCGGGCCGATCTTTTTCAGGTAGAACGGTCGCGGCAATTGCTGAACACTCAGCGGCTACAGATTACCCGGCAGTATCAGGAAGCCGACACCCAATATCAGGTGGCGCTGGAACAGGCCCGGCAAGCCCCGGTTCAACTCCGGGCCGCCCGACAGGCGTATAACCAAGCGAAATCGCGCTACGAAAGCGGCCTGACCGACTTACCCACTTTACTGCAAAGTGTGCTTACGCTCAACCGTGCCGAAGTCGATGGCTATGTGGCTGTCAGCAACGTATGGCGGTTTTTGCTCCTGAAAGCAGCCGCCGACGGGGATTTGTCGCTGTTTATGAATCAGGTGAAATAGGGTTAACCTAACAATCATGTACAATATCATTCGTTCTGCGCTTCGCAAACCCATTTCGGTGGTCGTAGCGGTTTTGGGGCTTCTATTTTTTTCGGTCATGTCGCTGTTTACCATCCCGGTCGACATTTTCCCGAACCTCGATTTGCCCACCATCTATGTGGTACAGCCCTATGGTGGTATGGCTCCCGACCAAATGGACGGTTTCATCGCCACCCGCTATCAGGATCACTTCCTGTATGTGTCCGGTATTCGTGACATTGACGTAAAAACCATTCAGGGTCTATCGCTCATTAAACTCTCCTTCTATCCGGGAACGGATATGGCTCAGGCTGCTGCCGAGGTTGCCAATAACGTATCTCGTGCAAAAGCCTACATGCCAGAGGGAACGGTACCACCCCAGGTGGTCCGATTCGATGCCAGTTCGGTACCGGTGGGGCAGTTGGTTTTCGAAAGCCAGAGCCGTTCGCTGAACGAGATTCAGGACTATGCCTCGTCGCGGGTGCGGCCGATGTTCTCCCGTATTCCGGGCGTATCCAGCCCCCCACCCTTCGGTGGTAATCAGCGAACTGTTGTTATTAAAGTCAATCCACAACTGGTTCGCAGCTATCAGCTCACGCCTGAAGAGGTTATCAAGTCTATCATTACCAACAACCAACCCTCCCCCGCCGGAAACATCCGTATTGGCGACAAAGCCCTGATGACGCCGGTAAACTCGCTGGTGAAACGGCCCGAAGATTTTCTGAACATCCCCATCCGGGTGGGTTCCGGGCCGACGGTGTTCGTTCGGGACATTGCCACCGTAGAAGATGGTGCCGACGTAACGGTGAGCTATGCGCTGGTAAATGGACGCCGGGCGGTGTACATTCCGGTGGTCAAAAAATCGGATGCCTCGACCCTCGACGTGGTCAACAACATCCGCAAAGCCTTACCGGAGCTTCGGGCAGCGGTGCCGGAAGACGTCAAGATTTCGTACGAATTCGACCAGTCCGTTTACGTAACCAACGCCCTCAAAAGCCTCGTGACAGAGGGTATTCTAGGGGCTGTACTGACGGGCCTGATGGTGCTGCTCTTCCTCCGCGACTGGCGCAGCGTGATCATTGTGGTAGTAACCATCCCGATCTCGATTCTATCGGCGGTGATCATGCTTAACCTCTGCGGCCAGACGATCAACATTATGACGCTGTCGGGGCTGGCGCTGGCCATCGGGATTCTGGTCGATCAGGCCACTGTAACGATTGAGAATATTCACCAGCATCTGGAGACCGGAAAGCCCAAAGCGGTAGCCATCTGGGATGCGTGTAAGGAGATCGTTTTCCCGGAATTTCTGATTCTACTGGCTATTCTGGCTGTGTTTGCCCCGGCCTTTGTTATGAGTGGCGTACCACGATCCATGTTCCTGCCGCTGTCCTTATCGGTTGGTTTCGCCATGATCGCGTCGTTCCTGCTCTCGCAAACATTCGTGCCCGTCCTGGCCAACTGGCTGCTGAAAAGCCATCCGGCTCACGAAGCCCCCACGCTGGCCCTCGACGCACAGGAGCGGCACGCCATACTGGACGAAAGTGTACATCCGGTAGCGAATGCCAAAGGTTTTGAAAAATTCAAGCAGCGGTATTCATCCCTGCTCGAAAAAATCCTCAACCGCCGGGGGCTGGTTGTTGGCGGCTATCTGGCGGGAAGCATCGCCATTATAGTTATTTGTTTTAGCGTTATCGGCACGGATATACTCCCCCATGGCAACAGTCATCAGTTTCAGATGCGGCTGCGTATTCCGGATGGCACACGCGTTGAACGAACGGAGATGGCTACGCTGAAAGTGCTTGACATCATCAAAGAAGCAGTGGGAAAAGACGCGGTCGAAATTTCATCAGCTTACGTTGGCACGGTTCCATCGAGTTACGGTACATCCAACATTTTCGTCTTCAACAGCGGCCCCCACGAAGCCGTATTGCAGGTGTCACTGAAAGAAGATCATCCCGTACAGATGGACGATCTGAAAGAAGACCTTCGGACCCGAATTGCGAAAGCCTTGCCAGCGGCCAACATTTCCTTTGAGCCCATTGAGCTGACCGAAAAGATCATGAGTCAGGGCGCGTCGACGCCCATTGAAGTGACAGTGGCGGCTAAGGACCTGAGTGAAGCGGGCCGTTTTGCCAATAAGATTCGGGAACGAATGACGAAAATCGACTTCCTGCGCGATGTGCAGATTGCCCAGCCGCTGGCCTACCCGATTCTTAAGGTCACGATGAACCGCGAACGGGCGGGGCAGTTGGGCGTAACATCCACGCAGGTGGCCCGGTCAATGGTAGCGGCTACATCGTCCAGCCGCTTTACGGACAAAAACCTCTGGCTCGACGAATCGAAAGGGCTGGCCTATCAGGTACAGGTGCAGATTCCGGAATACCAGATGAGCAGCGCCAGCGATATCGGTAACATCCCGCTGAAGAGTGGCGAGATGCACCCGCTGCTCTCGGATGTAGCTACGTTTTCGGAAAGTACCGCGCCGGGCGAGTACGACCGCGCCGGGCCAAACAGGCTCGTGACCATCACCGCCAATTTGCAGAAAAAAGACCTCGGCACGGCCCGCAAAGCGGTTGAACAGGCCATCAGGGAAGCAGGCGAACCACCCCGTGGTGTACTCGTTGAATTGGGTGGACAAACCAACTTGCTGACCGATACACTGAGCAGTTTACAGACCGGTCTGCTGGTAGCCATTGTCATCATATTCCTGCTACTGGCGGCTAACTACCAATCCTTCAAGCTATCGCTGGTGATTCTGGCGGCTATTCCGGCCGTGGTCGCTGGGGCATTGCTGATGTTGCTGGCTTGCGGGGCTACGCTCAACCTACAATCGTATATGGGACTGATTATGTCTGTAGGCGTATCGGTCGCCAATGCCATTCTGATGGTGACCAACGCCGAAAACCTGCGGTTAGAGATTGGCGATACGCGACGGGCGGTGGTGCTGGCAGCCAACAGCCGAATTCGCCCCATTCTGATGACCAGTATTGCGATGATTGCCGGGATGGTTCCAATGGCGTCGGGACTTGGCGAAGGGGGCGACCAGATTGCCCCGCTGGGCCAGGCCGTTATTGGCGGACTGATAGCTTCCACGTTGGCGGCTCTGCTGATTCTCCCGTGCGTATTTACCCAGTTTCAGGCCAAAGCCACCACCCAATCGGTATCTCTTGACCCAGACGATCCGGAGAGCAAATTCTACCATCGGGAGCTGAGTTCAATCGTCTAACAGGAACTATCTGGTTATTGAGTTACCGGGTTATTAACACCCATTAACCCAATAAGTCAGTAACTATTAACTCAATAACTATATGAAACTGCTAATAACGCTAATCGGAATAGCCTCTTTTGCCGTCGGCCTTACGGCCTGTTCGTCGGCCAGCAGCGATAATAAACCCGCTGAAACCAAAGAACCGGACATACAACCGGTTGAGGTAACGTCTGTACAGGCTTTACAACCCAGCAACCGCGTTACCCTGCCTGGCGAGCTGAAACCCTGGAACCGGGTAAACATGTACGCGAAAGTAAAAGGCTTTGTGCGCGATGTGACCGTAGACCGGGGTACAACTGTCCACAAAGGGCAGATACTTGCCCGACTCGACGCCCCCGAAGTTATCTCGGAACTCAGCCAGGCGCAGGCGCAGGTTCAGGCGCAGGAGGCTACCCTGGTGGAGCAGACAACGCGGGCCCGTGCCAGTAAACTGACTTACTCTCGGCTGGTACAAACGGCGAAAATGGAAGGGGCCGTATCGGCTAACGAACTCGATCAGGCACTGGCAAGGATGCAGGCCGACAGCGCCATGGTTGCCGTGGCACGAGGAACGGTTCAGGCGGCCCGCTCAAACTATCAGGCCAAGACGGAACTTCGGCAATACCTGACCATTACGGCTCCCTTCGATGGGATGGTCATCGAGCGGAACATCAGCCCCGGTGCCCTGGTCGGTGCGGGCGACAGCGGGAAGCCGCTGTTCGTGCTGGAAGACAGCCGAACGTTACGGTTAACTGTTGCCATTCCGGAAACATTCGCCAATCAGCTTCAAAAGAAAAGCGCGGTCTCGTTCTCGGTCAACGCCATGCCCGACCGCCGGTTCAACGCGAAGCTGGCCCGCTCGGCCGAAAGTCTGGTGGAAACGAACCGGGCCATGATGGCAGAGTTTGACGTAGCTAACGCATCCCACGAGCTTAAATCAGGCATGTACGCCGAAGTGATGATGCCGGTGGAGCGGTCGGGTAAAACGCTGTTCGTACCGACGACATCCGTCGTTAGTTCAAGCGAGAAGATGTTTGTTATTAAAGTAAACGACAACCGGGCCCAGTGGGTATCAGTTCAGAAAGGCAACGTTGTAGACAGTCTGGTGGAGGTATTCGGCGACTTACAGGCCGGAACAGCCATCGTAAAAAAAGCGTCGGAAGAAATCCGGGACGGGCAGGCAATCAAAGCCGTGCGGAAGTAAGACTAATAGAACAAATAGGGCTTCATACTATCCATCCACGCTTCGCACCTTAACAGGATGTGAAGCGTTTTTGTAAACTCCGGCAACGGCTGACAGAACAATTCTTCAGCGTTGGGAACACCCAGCAGTTTGTCCATATGGTGCCTGCCAGTCGGGTTGACATGCGTAGGGTAACAATTCCACCTGAAATGCTCAAAATGAGTATCGTATACAAGCTTAATGAATAGCAGACCCGTCAATACTGGCCTGAAGCCCTGTTGATGCAGAACATGAAACATGAGGCCCTGGCATAGTTGCCCAGCGTATTTACTACTTTGCGGAACAAACGTAACAGCCCTTGCTACCACCCCCGGCAAGCTTGTTTCATTAAAAATGGCGACCAGTTTACCGGCATCCAGCCAGGGAGCACCGGCAACACGGAAAGGCGTTGGCGTACCCCGTCCTTCGCTCAGGTTGGTAGCCTCCAGCAAGCCCAGCCCCGGATACAGAAGGGCTGCTTCTGCACTAATCATGGCCGGTGACGTTGGTACGAACGACGGTTGCCAGTCTGTAGCAAATTGATTTCGCTGCCATCCTTCTACCCTAACAACGGTGAGAGTCAGAGTTGGTAGTCGTTCCTGCTGCCAAAATATAGCT
This sequence comes from Spirosoma sp., assembly GCF_026391055.1. Taxonomy (GTDB): domain Bacteria; phylum Bacteroidota; class Bacteroidia; order Cytophagales; family Spirosomataceae; genus Spirosoma. The sequence continues at coordinate 715,414 of NZ_JAPLET010000026.1, forward strand.
AACTCACCAAACGTACAGGAGTGCCGCAGCGGCATACGCCATCGCCCGATAAAAGAAGAACAGTGTGCCTCGTCCAGTAGTGGCCCTTCTGCTAAATCCAGCCGGCCGGAAAGCGGGTTAGGCCGGTCGAGCAGAATCAACGGTTTCTGATGGCTGGCACAGGCTTCCATCACCTGCGTCAGGGTCCATAAATAAGTGTAAAAACGGCATCCCACATCGGGCAAATCCACGATGACGGTCTCGACATCGGCCAGATCGTCGGCCGTTGGCCGGAGTTTATCGCCGTATAGACTGCTAATGGGCAAGCCCGTCAGCGGATCTATTCCGTTGCACATTGGCTTCCCATCTTCTCCGATGGTATCCAGACCATGCTCGGGCGAAAGTAGTTTCACGATTGGAAAGCCAGCCTGAAGCAATGCCTGCCGGGATGGCGTATACGTATTGGTAATAGCTGCCTGGTTGGTAACCAACGCCAGCCGCTGGTCTTGGTAAACGGCCACCTGCTTCAGAAACACGTCAACCCCTAATCGAACTGTCATAGAATCGTACAAGTTGCTGCCGTAAGCCTTACTGCCTTTTGATGCCAGACTTTTGGTCGGAATAAAGCGTTTTTAAAACAAACGATCCATTATAGTTTGTTTACCTATCAGTAACCCATTTCAGACATCCTCAATAAAACCCGTTTATGTCTTTTTCTTCAGCCCAACCCGAAGACTTACTCATTGATGCCGCCCGTAAGGGTGATGTCGACTATATCAATCAGTTACTCGAAGCCGGGGTTAATGTCAATTATCAGAATGGCAAAGGATTCACCCCGTTGATTATAGCCGCGTACGACGGTCAGCTGGAAGCGGTAAAAGCTTTGTTAGCGGCCAACGCCGACGTCAATATGCAGGATGCGAGCGGCAATACGGCCCTGATGGGTGTTTGTTTTAAAGGCTACCCTGAGGTTGCCAAACTCCTGATTGAACACGGGGCAGATTTGAATATACAGAACGGCAACAACGGTACCGCCCTGATGTTCGCCACGCTGTTTGGCCGAAATCAACTGGTGAAGCTGGTTCTGGAACATGGTGCAGACACCACCATCCGGGACTTCCGTGGATTAACAGCGCTTGACCTGGCCGTTCAGCAAGGCAACGAAGAAGCCTGGCAACTGCTTCGGGAATAGGTGTAGTGGGTAAAGTAAGGGGAGTAGTTGAGTAAGAGAAGTAAGGGGTAACCAATGGAGCTAGTGTTTTCAGAGACACAAACCACTTACTTCACTTACTCAACTACTTCACTATTCCACTTACTTCACTAATCACCTACTTCCCTCCCGGCCTTGTGGGACGTACTTCAATTTTACTGGGGAGCGTACGGGCGGGCATATGAATCAGGTCGGATACGATCTGACCGATATCCTCAGGCTGTATTTTCCAGGCATCCTTTTCGCTTGGCTGGTGGTCGTTGAAATAGGTGGCTACAGAGCCGGGCATAATGGTGGTCACCTTAATACCTTCGCTGCGCAGATCGAGCATGATGGCCTGCGAGAAACCCACCAAACCAAACTTGCTGGCGTTATAGGCGGCCCCTTTCTCGAAGAAATTAGTTCCAGCCAGACTAGCAATGGAAATAAAGTATCCTTCAGTCGCTTTCAGCGCATCGAGGGTCGCCTTGGCTGTATAGAATACACCGGTTAAATTAATGTCGATGGTTTCCTGCCACTGTTCGGGAGTTAGTTCCTGAATAGAGGCAAAATGCCCCACCCCCGCATTGGCAATCACATAATCGAGCTGACCCCACTGTTCAAGAATCGTTTCCACAGCCTTTTGCTGCGAAGCCAAATCCCGCACATCAGCGGCAATACCAAGTGCATAGCCCGGCTTGATCTCATTTAGTTTTGCCGCAGCCAATTCGGCCGCTACAGACGAGCGGCTGGTGATCGCCACCTTGATTCCTTCATTAATCAGTACTTCGGCAATACCGTAGCCGATGCCTTTTGAGCCACCCGTAATGAGGGCGGTTTTGTTGTTGTCTGCCATAATTAAAACGACGATTGAATAAGTTGACGAAATACGTCGTGTTTCAAATCAACCCGGTTATCAACATGAAAGTTTGCAGCTCCCTAAGGCTTATTTGGTTGATGCAGGAGTGTACGTGATAGAAACTGAGTAGAGATTTATAATATTTGGTCTCTACTTTAGTAATCATAAGCCAACCAACAGGAGACCATTCACTGAACTCCTGATTTAAATGATCATCATGTCTATTTACCCACCTAAAACTGGTCTCTCAAACCGCACACTGGGTTTGGCACTCGCCAGTCTGCTCACCGGCAGCACCCTCTATGCCCAACCTGGTGCGCCTAAAGCCAACGACTCCACCACACCCCTACATCTGCTGCAACCCGACTACCCGGTGCCTTACGGTCAGCCTAAACCGGAGGATGTCACGAAGGTTATTAACCGAATTTATACGTATCTGGACGCCAATACGCCAACGCAGCTCATCGACAAAGAGACAAAAAAGGATATTGCTTCGAGTGGTTCCTTTAATCCTAATGCCATTTTTAAACCCGGCGATTTTCGGCTGATCAGTTACGAGTGGGGCGTTACTTATGCCGGTATGCTGCTGGCCAGTGAAGCCACCGGCGATTCCCGATATGCCGACTATACCAATAAACGACTGGAGTTCATTGCCGCGCAGGTGCCTTACTTCCGTGCTCAGGTAACCGCCGACCCTACTGCCAACACACCTATGCGCTCGGTGCTGGCTCCCCATGCCCTCGATGATGCCGGGGCCATGTGTGCTGCCATGATTAAGGCCAGTCGTACCGGGGGTGTAAAAGCCAACCTGCGGCCTATGATCGATAATTACATCAATTACATTCAGACGAAAGAATACCGTCTGGCCGATGGGACACTGGCCCGCAACCGCCCGCAACCCAACACGCTTTGGCTCGATGACCTCTTTATGAGCGTTCCGGCCCTGGCGCAAATGGGTAAACTCACCGGCGACAAAAAGTACTTCGACGAAGCCGTAAAACAGGTCACGCAGTTCTCGAAACGGATGTTCAACCAGCAAAAAGGATTGTACATGCACGGCTGGGTTGAGGGTATGAGCGTGCATCCTGAGTTCCATTGGGCGAGGGCCAATGGCTGGGGCATACTGACCGCGGTGGAATTGCTGGACGCCCTGCCCGCCAATCACCCCGGCCGACCGGCCATGCTGGACTTGCTGAAAGCGCATGCCAAAGGACTGGCCGCTCAACAATCGGGTTCGGGATTCTGGCACCAGCTGCTCGACCTTCACGATTCGTATCTGGAAACATCGGCAACGGCCATTTACGTCTATGCCTTTGCTCATGCCATCAATCAGGGCTGGCTCGACCCGCTGGCGTATGCGCCCGCTACTCTACTCGGCTGGAATGCAATGTCAACAAAAGTTACGGATAAAGGTCAGGTTGAAGGGGTTTGTGTAGGTACGGGCATGGGCTTCGATCCGGCCTTTTATTACCACCGGCCCATTAACCCCTATGCGGCTCATGGCTACGGACCTGCCTTACTGGCCAGCGCCGAAGTGCTGAAGCTGCTTAAAAACAAGACGTTTGAGATAAATGACAGTTCGTTACAGTTAACGCTGAAAAAATAGCATTCCCTGAGCCTGGCATCGTAGTAACCAGGCAGGTGAGTTCAGGAGAGTTATACCAATAAAATTAGTTCTCTTTACTTACTAGTTATCATAGGTTTTAAATCAAATAAGCCCGTCAGACTTCTGACGGGCTTTATTTATGGTCGGCGATTACTACCAACATTAAATCTTAACGGCCTGACGAGCCAGCAGTTTCCAGTTTCCTTTTTGCTTAACCCACACAAGAAGCACCGATAATTTGGCCGTACCGGGCTTGCCATCATTTGCCGTTTCGGCCATTAGCTTGTGCCGAACGAAGGCGGTATTATCGACCACAGTAACCGTTTGATCGGTGAGGTCGATGGTTTTAAAGTCCGATGAGCCATTTAGCAGAGCCTCGATAAACTCTTTTTTGTCCTCCAGCTTCCCGTTCGAATGCCCGTAACTCAGCTCATCGGTGGCCAGAGCTTCCAGCTTGGCTTTATCGGGGTCAATCATGAGTGTCCGGAGCTGGCTAACAGCCTGCGTTACGGCGGCCTGGTCTTTGCTTTGTGCGTTTCCGTTCAGAGACAACAGGCTGCATACGGTAACGAGCGCAACTAGAATGGTTTTCTTCATCGTCGGTAAGGATTACTTTAAAAACGAGTTACTTGACTTATGGCCGTCCAGGCCACAATAGTATCAAAAGCTCAATTCCGAAATTTTTACCGTACGTCATTCATTGCAGATTTCCTTTTTTTAGTTCGCTGACGGCGAAGTTCGCAGCCCGTGCAGTGAGCGCCATGAAGGTAATGGACGGATTTTGCGAACCGGTAGAGGTCATGGCCGCTCCATCGGTCACAAATACATTCTTTACACTGTGCAGCTGATTATGGGCATTAAGCATCGAGGTCTTTGGATCGCGGCCCATACGCACACCGCCCATTTCGTGAATATCGAGGCCGGGGTTGCGGTGATCGTCGTACGGGTTAATGTTCTTACAGCCCGACTTCTCCAGCATCTCGGCTCCCTGTTGCAGAAAGTCCTTCATCACCTTTACATCATTATCTGTGTAGTCGATGGCGGTTACCAGTTGCGGAATTCCCCACGGATCTTTCTGGTCGGTGCTGAGCCTCACGTGGTTTTCGTAACGCGGAACGGTTTCAGCCTGCATCATCATGAACACGTGCCAGGCACCGGGGTCGCTCAGTTTGTCCTTGAAGTCGGCTCCAAAACCTTCCTGACCCGCTCCCCGGCTCCAGCCACCCCGGGCGGCACTAAACGCCACCATGTAGCCCCGCTGAAAATCGGTTTCCTGCTTATAAACGTTTCTAAAATTGGGCATAAACGCCGTAGTCGGGCGACGGCCGTAGTAGTAGTCATCTTCGAACCCTTCGTAATCAGCCACGATATTGCCCCGGTAATTATGAAAGGCAACGTACCGCCCTAACACCCCGCTATCATTACCCAGTCCGTTCGGGAAACGCCGGGACGTTGAGTTCAGCAAGACCAGATTCGTGTTCAGGCAGGCGGCATTGACGAAAATGATGCGGGCATAATACTCCGTCATCTGTTTGGTATGCGTATCAATTACCCGCACGCCCGTCGCCTTCTTCCTGGCCTCGTCGTAAATAATGGAATGTACGACCGAATCTGGCCGAAGGGTAAGCTTTCCCGTTTTAGCCGCCCATGGAATGGTGGATGAGTTACTGCTGAAATAACCTCCGTATGGGCACCCCCGGTAACACAAATGCCGGGCCTGGCACTGCGCCCGTCCCTGATCGTAGTGAATTTGTTTGGGTTCTGTGAGGTGAGCGCACCGGCCAATAATCACGTGCCGGTCTTTATAGCTCTCGGCCACCCGTTTCTGGATGTGCTTCTCTACGCAGTTCAGCTCCCAGGGTTTGAGGAATTCGCCATCGGGCAGCGTTTCCAGACCGTCTTTGTTGCCACTGATGCCCACAAATTTCTCGACATGACTATACCAGGGGGCGATATCTTCGTAGCGAATGGGCCAGTCGACGGCGGCTCCATCGCGGGCGTTAGCTTCAAAATCGAACTTACTCCACCGCTGCGTCTGCCGCGCCCAGATCAGCGATTTTCCACCCACCTGATAGCCCCGAATCCAGTCGAACGGCTTCTCCTGCACATATGGGTGCTCGGCATCTTTAACGAAAAACTGCTGGGTGGCTTCGTCCAGGGCGTAGCACTTGGTAGCAATAGGATTTTCTTTGTCGAAGGCCTCGGGCATGCGGTTACGGTGTTTGAACTCCCAGGGGTTAAGCGTGGCTGTTGGGTAATCGACAATGTGTTTTACATCCCGTCCCCGTTCCAGTACAAGGGTTTTCAAGCCTTTCTCACAGAGTTCTTTAGCCGCCCAGCCCCCGCTGATTCCCGAGCCGATAACGATGGCGTCGTAAGTGTTTGCTTTCGTGGCGTCGCCGTTGATGTTCATGATAGTGAGGGGTTTTGGAAGTGTAAAAATACAAAAGTGCCTTAGTTAACACCTATTCATGTGGTCAAGTCTATTTTGATAATAAAATCATTGCCAAGATAGACTTGACCACCACTCACAAGCGTGAGTCATGAAGAACTAGCTACATCTGTGGCTTTAAAGGGGAAATTTCCCATTGATTTAGATCAGGTAAGCTTACGTAATTTGATCAGAGTAAATATATAACCATCTATGCAAGCTAAAGGCCCTATCTCTACAAAAAGCGCAACCGAAAGCACATATCAATACATTAATAAATGGTGGCAGTTCCTTTATCGTTTATTTAAGTACACACAAGCTACAATCGGCGTTGTGTCCCCTGTTTTGGTTGGCTTTGTACTCATACTACTTGCGTACGCCCTAATCAGTATGGATCAATTCACTGATCTTTTTATTGCCATGATTTATGATTGGTCCACAATGTGGCAGAGTAAAGACGAGTTGGCACTAACAAACTGGCATGGGTATTTAGAAGTATTTTTCAGGGATTTATCGTTTGTTGGCGGGCTGATTTTGTGGGCCTTTACCCTTTCATTCACGTCCCGTTGGTGTTTATTACGTGCTACCATCAGGCCCGTTCTGATACAGGAGCAATTTTCAACTCTTAGAAAACCAATAGAACATTTTCAAGAGAAGCTACTTCGGTATCTGCCGCGTTTTATGGGCAGTTTGCCTTTTCTAATAGTTACCCTCACTTTCCTCCAGACAGGTTTAAACATAAAAGACAAACCATATGGCGCCTTCTGTTGGCCAACTGCCATAGCGTTAATAGGCTGGGCTGTTATTCAGGCGTTTAACAGTATACATGTTACTTTAGTCAATCAGAAAGTTAAGGATGGAGCTTCTGATTACAACGAAGCTGTTACCTCAGGTACAGGTGTAAAGCCGAGTTCGTATCCTGTATTTATCACTTGGGTACGAGTCATTACATTCATCAACGCATTTTTCATTGTACTTTTTAGTATCTCTTTCAACCTCATTGAGCCATCGCGTTGGTTTGGTTTTGGTGCTATAACCCTGAGTGCTTTCGGCAGCTACAGCTTGTTGGGTATGTGGGTTAACTTCCAGTTAAATCGCCGTTATATTTCTTTACTGGGCTTTCTGGTATGTTTTAGTATTCTGCTTTATGTTAGCGGTCTCGATGTGTTACGACGCGAAGTTCGCGTTGTTGACACTACTCCACTCAAGCGCGTTTCTGACGTAACCTATGTACACAACTGGTTATTGGATAAAGTAGCCAAAGGGGGAACTACCGACACAATTCCCGTATTTATTGTGGCTTCTGAAGGTGGCGGTAGTCGAAGTGCCTACTGGACAGCCAGTACGTTATCCTACCTTAATGATTCAATACCTGGTTTTAGCGATCACGTTTTAGCTATTTCAGGGGTTTCTGGTGGGAGTGTGGGAGCCGGTTTCTACACGGCATGGCTACATGACCATCCAGCATCCAGATCAATCCGGCCAACAATGGACAGTATAATAACCGGTGACTTTTTATCAGCGCTGACGGGTGCATTCTGTTATACCGATCCAACACTAGGAGGGCTCACTTTCTGGACAGCCAAGTTTGACCGGGCTCGCTGGCTTGAAGACAGCTTCCGGAACCGTTTCGCCCGTTTCAGTACAACAAAGCCGTTTACCCTGGATAGTGGTCTGGCTTCTTTATATAAGGATCAGATCAGGTTGCCACTACTTCTACTCAATAGTACAATTGTTGAAACAGGTCAAAAAGCGGTTATCTCTCCTGTTTCCCTAGATACTACCAACTTTTATCATACCCGCGATGTACTTGCCGATCTGAAACAGGACATTCCTGTTAAATCAGCAATGGCTCTTAGTGCACGATTTCCAGTTGTAACGCCAGCAGGATTAATTTGCACCAACAGCATGAGTTATCGGTTGGTTGACGGTGGCTATTATGAGAATACAGGCTTACAGACGGCCTATCAAATGGTTCAGCTGCTGAATAAGTGTTTAAAGCAAGACTCCGCTCTGCGAAAGATAACTCGTCCTGTCAAGCCAGTAATTATTTTTATTCAGAACGGAAAAGAATCGTTAAACGCAGCCTTAAAGTATACAAAGGGATTTGCTCCGTTAACAGCATTTTTCAATGCCTGGGGCGATAGAACACCCGCAACGGTAGGTGACTTACAGTACTTTATTGCCAGTTCAGTTCAAGCGGATGAATTCCTTCGCATTACCCTTGCCAGATCAAACGAAGAAGTAATACCACTGGGCTGGTACTTGTCTAAGACAGCAAGTAAAATAATGTTTGCTCAAACTGATAAGATGAGCAAACAATCTAACACCAAACCTTTAGATGAGAACGTAAAAAGCTTTGCCAGAATAAAACGCCTGGTACAATGAGTACACATCTGGTAATTTCTTGTTGCTAATGTTGACCCGTGTCGACTGTAGAAACTTGAAGAAACTGTCGACCAGGTACTCACTGAAGTGGCCCAGATAACTATTGACCATGTCTAAACGCACCCACAAAAATCTACTATTTCAATAGATTTATCAAAACAACCACCGTTGCTTTGGACTTATTTACGTAAGTACAACCAACAGCAACGTTATGAACATAGATATTCCCCCACAGCATCAGGACCTCCAGCCGGGCATTGAAGCCGAACTGACCCCACAACCGGAGTTCATTCGGGAATCGTACAAGGGAGCAAACAAATTAAAAGGAAAAGTAGCGCTCATTACCGGTGGCGACTCCGGCATCGGGCGGGCAGTGGCCGTTCATTTTGCCCGCGAAGGCGCCGATGTAGCCATTTCGTACACCAACCGCGAAGAACAGGACGCCCAAAAGACCAAATCGCTCGTGGAAGCCGAAGGCCGGAAGTGCCTGCTGCTTCCCGGCGATATCCGGCAGGAAGCCCAATGCCACCAACTGGTGAGCGACACCATTAGTGAGTTCGGGAGGCTGAATATTCTGGTTAACAATGCAGCCTTGCAGTTGCAGCACAAAGAACTGGAAGACATTCGCGACGAAGACCTACTGGCAACCTACGAAACCAACATTTACTCGTTTTTCCGGATCACGAAAGCCGCCGAACCCCATCTGCAAAAAGGCGACTGTGTGATTAACACCACATCCGTCACCGCCTATCAGGGTCGGGCCGATCTGCTCGAATACTCGTCGACAAAAGGCGCTATTATGACCTTTACCCGCGCTTTGTCGAGCAATCTCATTCAAAAAGGTATTCGGGTAAATGCTGTTGCCCCAGGTCCTATCTGGACACCGCTCAACCCGGCCTCGGTGAGTGCCGAAGAAGTGGCAGAATTTGGGAAAGATGTGCCCATGAAACGGCCCGGTCAACCCAGCGAAGTGGCCCCGGCTTACGTCTTTCTGGCCTCGGAAGATGCTTCTTACATCACCGGACAGGTATTGCACCCCAATGGCGGCACCATCGTCAATGCATAACCAATGCGCAGGCAGGAATTGAGAACAGACACTCATGAGGACTAGTGCCCTCGTCTTCTCGCTCCTAAGTCCTCGCTTCTAACTCCTTCAAAAAATGACACAAATGGAAGTTGAAACCAAGGCCCAGCATCAGGATGAACAGCCGGGCCTGGAATACAAAATGGACCCCCAACCGATTTACATTCGGGACAATTATCAGGGGGCCGATAAATTAAACGGCAAAGTCGCCGTCATCACCGGTGGCGACTCGGGTATTGGCCGGGCGGTGGCCATTCACTTTGCCCGAGAAGGGGCAGATCTGGCCCTGTTTTACCACCCGCGCGAAGAACAGGATGCGCAGAAGACAAAATCGCTCGTGGAAGCCGAAGGGAAGCAATGCCTGCTGATTCCGGGCGATTTAAAAGATGTTTCCTTTATTCAGAGCGCCGTCGATACAATTATTGACAGCTACGGCCGGGTGAACATTCTGGTCAATAATGCAGCCAATCATGTCGAGCAAAAAGAGTTTACCGGCATTTCGGACCAGCAAATGCGCGAAACCTTCGAGCTGAATATTCTGGCTATGTTCCGGCTCACGAAGGCACTGCTGCCGCACATGACCGCTCAGGACTGCATTATCAATACGACTTCGGTTGTCTCCTATCGCGGGAGTCAGGCACTGATTGATTACGCATCGACCAAAGGAGCCGTAACGGCCTTTACACGTTCGTTGTCGCAGAATCTGGTCGAGAAGAATATCCGAGTCAATGCCGTAGCTCCGGGTCCGATCTGGACACCGCTGATCGTTGCCACTAAAACACTGGAAGAAGTTGAAAACTTTGGCAAAGAGGTGCCCATGGAGCGGCCGGGACAACCCGCAGAACTGGCACCGGCCTACGTGTTTCTGGCGTCGGAAGATGCTTCCTATTTCACGGGCCAGGTCATCCACGTCAACGGTGGCGAGGTGGTGAACTCGTAGCAATTTTTAGCACTCAGCCGTATCTTTATAGCCGTTCCGAACATAAGTTCGGAACGGCTTTTTTAATGGAAACAACTGCCGCCCCTACCCGTCCGGTCCCGCTGCACCCCGGCTTGCCATTTCTGGGTAATACCCTTGCCTTCGTTCGCGACCCATTGAGCATTCTGCATGCGCTGCAACGGAAACAGGAACGTATCGTCCACCTGCGCATTGGCGGTCGAAACCAGTATCTGGTGTTTCAACCCGAAGACAGCAAGCATATTTTACAGGAGAACAACCGCAATTATGGCCGTTCGCCTGCCTTCGAGGTGCTCAAAATTTTCCTGGGAAACGGTCTGCTGACCAGCGATGGTGATTTCTGGCGTCGGCAACGGCGCCTGGCCCAACCGGCGTTTCATCGGCAAAAGCTGGCGGCACTGGCCGACACAATGGTGGCCGAAACCGTAGACTGGCTCGACACACTAAACCCATCCGACACCCGGCAGCCGGTCAACGTATCGCAGTCCTTTATGGATGTAACCATGCGAATTGTTTGCAAGACCCTGTTCGGTTCAGATACCAACGGCAAACTCGATGGGCTTTCCCACGCGCTGGACTCGCTCAATTACCTGGCCAACAGCCGGATGTTATCGCCCATCCGCTTTCCGATGAGCTGGCCCACGCCCCATAACCAACGATCCAAACGCGCCCAGCGGCAGGTAGATACGTTTATTTTTGACCTGATCGACCAGCGTCGGCAACAGCACGAAGACAAAGACGATCTGCTGGGTATGCTGCTGAGTGCCGAAGATGAAGAAACGGGCGAGCGTATGTCGGACCAGCAACTGCGCGATGAATGCGTGACGATATTCTCGGCAGGCCACGAGACAACGGCGGTGTCGATGGCCTGGACGATTTACCTGCTCACACAACACCCCGACATTCTGGCGCGGCTTCAGGAAGAAAGTGAAGCTGTTCTGGGCGATGCCCGGATACCATCAGCCGAGGCTTTCCGCCGGTTAACTTATACCATGCAGGTTGTTCAGGAATCGCTGCGCCTGTACCCACCCGCCTGGATCATGAGCCGCCGGGCTCGCGAGGACGACCACATCGGCCCTTACACAATACCGGCTAGCGACACCGCGCTGGTATGTCCGTATCTGCTCCACCGCGACCCTGTCAACTGGCCCGATCCCGAACGTTTCGACCCGAACAGGTTTGCACCGGGCGGCCCTAAAGACCAACTGCATTCCTATGCGTATCTGCCTTTTGGCGGTGGTCCCCGTTTGTGTATCGGCAATCAGTTTGCACTCATGGAAATGCAGATCCTCCTAGCCCTGTTTGTGCGAAAATTTAGCGTGAGTGGTCTACCCAATCAGCGCATTGTTCCTAAACCGCTCATCACGCTACGTCCCAATCAACCAATACAGGTAATTTTGTCGAAGCCATAAATTAGACTTTTTCAAGAAGTTTTGCATTCGATCGTTCCACGCCTGTATACAAACATGGCCTGTTACAGAGTATTAACTTTCAGTAACATAAATACCCGTGAAACAGGGTTGCATCTTTCATAGGCCCTATTGACTTTGTGGTTGCTATACCCAAACTTAGATAGTCCATTGATGTTCTGATCAATTCACCTTAAAAGCGACACAATGAGACTACAAATGCATGCCGTTAAGTTCACGGCCGACCAAAGCCTGTTAGATTTTATCCAGGCGAAACTCGACAAATTAGACACGTTCCATGACCGTATTATCAGCGGAGAAGTATTTCTTCGGTTAGAGGGTGCGGACTCCAACAAAGTCAAAGAGAAGATAGTCGAAGTGAGGCTACTGCTTCCAGGCAAAGAGCTCTTCGTCAAAGAACACGATAAGAGCTTCGAAAGCGCAACCGACCGCGTGATGGACGTTCTTAAAGATAAACTTGTCCGGTTTAAACAAAAACGAAATGATATTTCCAGCCCGGCCATTGCAGAAGCGAAAACACGGGTAGATGCAGAAGACGAGGTCTACGAGGCCGATGAGTTATAAACTAAGATAATACCTCATGACAAGCAGAACGCCACTCCGGACTGGAGTGGCGTTCTGCTTGTCATGAGGCTGGTCTGTGTTATGCTATAAACCGAACGCTTGTTTAATCTGATCGACAAAATCAAGTTTTTCCCAGGTAAACAGCTCTACTTCAACCTCTTTCGTCTGCCCGTTTGAACCAAACGTTTTCTTTACGATCTCGTTTTTGCGGCCCATATGACCGTATGCGGCTGTTTCAGAATAAATTGGATTACGGAGCTTCAGCCGTTGTTCGATTGCATAGGGGCGCATATCGAAAATCTGACCAACTTTCTCAGCAATGACTCCATCATGCATATCCACTTTTGCAGTGCCGTAGGTGTTCACGTACAAACCGCATGGTTTGGCAACGCCAATGGCATAAGACACTTGCACCAGCACCTGATCGCAAAGACCGGCGGCTACCAGATTTTTAGCAATGTGCCGGGTAGCATACGCTGCAGACCGGTCTACTTTAGAGGGATCTTTACCCGAGAAAGCTCCACCGCCGTGAGCACCTTTACCACCATATGTATCCACAATGATTTTCCGGCCCGTCAGACCCGTATCGCCGTGTGGCCCCCCAATGACAAACTTGCCGGTTGGGTTAATGTAATACGTGATATTGTCGGTGAACAACCCGTGCAGTTCAGCCTTCTGGGCCGCCTTCACGCGGGGAATCACAATAGTGATAATATCTTCCTTGATTTTGGCCAGCATCGTATCGTCGTCAGCAAAATCGTCGTGTTGCGTTGATACCACGATGGTATCAATCCGAATAGGCTGGTGATCGTCAGAGTACTCAATCGTTACCTGCGATTTGGCATCGGGCCGCAGGTACGGCATCAGTTCCAGTTCGTTATTGCGGATTTGTGACATCTCCCGCAGAATGGCATGAGCCAGATCGAGCGGCAGGGGCATGAAGTTATCCGTTTCGTTCGTGGCGTATCCAAACATCATACCCTGATCGCCAGCACCCTGAGCGTTGGCCAGCGTTTCGAAATCAGCATTCTCCACCTTCCGATCAACGCCCTGATTGATATCAGCCGACTGGTCATGCAGCGCCGAAAAAATACCGCAGGAGTTAGCCTCGAACATGTACTCGCTTTTGGTATAGCCAATTTTACGAATTACATCGCGGGTAATTTTCTGTACGTCCAGGTAAGTGTCCGTCTTGATTTCACCAGCCAGTACAACCTGACCTGTTGTCACGAGCGTTTCACAGGCGACCTTACTGGCCGGGTCAAATGCCAGGAAATTATCAATCAATGCATCGGAGATTTGGTCGGCTACTTTATCGGGGTGGCCCTCAGAAACAGATTCAGACGTGAAGAGATAAGGCATTTCTCTATTTTATGACTTGGTTAGAAACTACAAAGCTACAAGTTTCTGATCAGGGGGCAAGCAAAGGCTACGTTATGGACGAACACTTCATCGAAACTAGACTCAAATGCTTTCTTTTAGCCGCTGTATCGACAAAATCTACAAACTTTATATCTTACTACCCGTTTCCTGATATTGGCTTCAGACGGCTCCAACCTTTTATGAACACACATAGGACACATTTCGACCACTGGTTTGAATCGGTTTGTGCACGTTGGTTTGGGTGGTACACCGTCATGTTTATACTGTCTGTTTCGTTTTCCCGCACAAGCGCCCAGCCAGCAGCAGACAAGTTTGACCATTTATCAACGAAAAATGGCCTTTCCAATAACTCAGTCAACTGTATCCTTCAGGATCGGGAAGGGTTTATGTGGTTCGGTACGAACGATGGGCTCAACAAGTATGATGGCTATTCGTTTCAGGTTTTTCAGACCGACCCCGCCCGTCCTGCGCACAGTTTAACTGACAACCGTATTATGGGCCTTTGCGAAGACCCGAAAAACCGACTATGGGTGGTTACGGAAGGGGCTGGTTTGCATGAAGTCAATAAACAAACGGGTGATGTAACTCACCATCCCATTCATGCTAACCATGAGAACTGGTGGAACAATCAGGTATCTGTATATGCAGATCGGCAGGGGGTTTTGTGGCTCTGCTCTTACGGCGGACTTATTCGGTATGAACCGGAAAGCCATCATTTCACGCTGTACCCATCGCCCAAACGAGAAGTTCCGGTAAAAAGCGTTTTCGAAGATCGGCAAAACCGATTTTGGGTAGCTACCTCGCAGGGGCTGTATTTATTTGATCGGCAAACCGGCCACTTTGCGCTGTTGCCCATTCAAAAAGCTATGGACCCACAACCCTGGTTCGGCCCCATGTATCTGGACAGCAACGATGTTCTTTGGCTTGGTGCCGTTGGGAAAGGCCTTTTTCAGCTTGACCTCCGCCATCCACCCCTCCAGATCGTGCCTTATGCCGCGAAAGGTACAATCAATAAATATATGTATCTGAGCGCACTCCACCGCGACCAGCAGGGGTTTATGTGGATGGGTACAACCGATGGGTTACAACGCATAGACACTAAAACGGCACAGGTGTTCACCTACCTTCCCGATCCGGATGCACTCCATAATTTAGGGAGTATAAATGTGCAGGCTGTTTTTCATGACCGGGCCGGCACGCTCTGGGCAGGTACTGATAACGGTATCGACAAACAGGCACTCAATACTAAACCGTTTACGACTTATCAGATAAGACGCAGCATAGGAATTGTTAATCTACCTGAAAATAAAGTCGCTACGCTGGCAATAGATAGCCGCAACCGAGTCTGGTTCAGTAATCAGGAAAAACTGTATCGATTGAATTTACGGACAAATCAGATTACCGAAATTCCGGCAAGCCTGTTTGGCAACGCGTCACAACATAAAAATAACCTACATGCCCTGCTGCCCGATGGTCCCGACGGAATATGGATTGGAACATGGAATGGCCTCTATCGGCTCAATCAGACGACCAATCACTCAGTTAAGTTTCCAACTGAGATTGCCGCCCAGTTTGTAAGCCGGGACGCTCACGGCCTGCTATGGCTGAGCGGTGAAGGAGGTGTTGCTTCGTTCAATCCCGTTACGCATCAGTTCCATTATTATAAATATGACCCGTCGGACACAAGCGGCTTACCTGAAAAGTACATTTATGGTATGCTGGTCAGCCAGACGGGCGATATCTGGTTAACCCTTCGGGGAAAAGGGCTGAGTCGGCTAAATCCACAATCGGGTCGATTCACCCACTACACGGCCGGTCTGAAACCGGGACAGTTGAACAGCAACGAGATCGGAACCATTTATGAGGACAGATCAGGCACCATCTGGCTGGGTAGTACCCGGGGCGGCCTAAACTGGTTTGACCCGAAAACCGGCAAATTTTCACACCTTACTACTAAAGACGGCCTACCCAGCGACTGGATTATTGGTATAACGGAAGACAACCGTGGCTACTTGTGGCTAAGCACGAATAAGGGACTCTGCCGGTTTGATCCGCGAACCAAATCGTTTCGTCCCTACGACAACAACGACGGGTTACCAAACAACGATTTTCGGGTAAATACCGTGTCGCGGTCCGGGAACTCCCTTTTCTTCGGTACCCTCAACGGACTGGTTCGGTTTAATCCCGATAGTATTCAAACCGACAGGCAACCCTTTCCGGTTTACGTTACTACATTTAAAGTAGGCGATAGCCTCCTGCCGGTAACTCGTAAACAGTATACGCTGGCCCATCATGAAAACTATCTGTCGTTTGAGTTCGTAGCCCTGACGTACGGCCTGCCGGAGCGAAATCAATACGCCTACAAGCTAAGCGGTATTGATAATGACTGGGTGAAAAACGGGAGCCGTCGGTTTGCCAGCTACACGAACTTACCGCCCGGCAAGTATACCTTTCAGGTCAAAGCAGCCAATAGCGATGGCGTCTGGCGCCAGCTCGAAAGCCCACTTACCATCCAGATTCTTACCCCCTGGTGGCAAACCTGGCCTGCTTATGTGCTGTATGCGTTAATTGGACTGGGGATTATGTGGGCATTGGCAACGTATCGATCCCGAAAGCTACTCTTGGCCAATCGGCGGCTGGAAGATATTATAGCCAATCGAACCAACGAGATTCGGCGGCAGAGCGATCAACTGGCCTTGCAGCGCGACAGTCTGGAAAAAACCCTGACCGAGCTGACCTCTACCCAACGGCAATTGATTCATCGGGAAAAAATGGCTTCGCTGGGTGAATTGACGGCGGGTATTGCACATGAAATTCAAAACCCACTTAACTTCGTCAACAATTTTTCGGAAGTAAGTGCTGAACTGGCCGGAGAGCTTCTCGATCTATTGGCAAATGGCCAGCAGGCAAATGCCGCCACCTTGGCCAGCTACATACAGACCAACCTCCAAAAAATTACTCATCATGGCAAACGTGCCGACTCCATTGTAAAAAACATGCTGCAGCACACCCGTTTCAGCAACGGGAAAAAGTTTCCGACCAACCTGAACAAACTGATTGACGAGCACCTGCGTTTGGCCTATCAGGGAGTCCGCGTAAACGATAAATCACTTACGGTTCACCTGGTCACAGACTTCGACTCTACGCTTAGCGTCCTGGACGTAGTGCCTCAGGACATTGGCCGGGTACTTCTGAATCTGTTTAACAATGCGTTTTATTCAATAGCCGCGAAGCAGAAAGGTGGGGCTGTGGACTATGAGCCTGAAATAAGGGTTAGTACACGCCGGCATCCAACTTTCGTTGAGCTACGAATACGCGATAACGGACTCGGCATTCCACAGACAGTTCTCGAAAAGATCTACCAGCCTTTTTTTACAACCAAACCCAGCGGTCAGGGCACTGGGCTGGGATTATCACTCAGCTATGACATTATTACGAAAGGCCATGAAGGCGAATTGAGTGTCGATACCAGCGAAGGGCAGTTTGCCGAGTTTATAATCAAACTTCCTTTACCTCCTGCCTAATTGTCTGCCAGCACCCAGGAATTTACGGTACACATTCAGCCAGTTAACCGAACAGCCTCCGACGTATCACGTCAAACAAAGCCTTTAGAAATGGCATGAACGGCATTGTAGCAAACAACCTCAGTTCGTCGATAAAGCGTGTTTCTTCGTCAAGAAACGTAAAAACGCGTCCGGGGTTGCCAGCATAGACCCTCGTAAAGATATCATCGGCCGGATGGCGATGCTTTTCGAGTACGTTCAGGAAGATGCTGTCGTAGAGTTTAAACCGCTTCTTCAACCAGCTTACAGGCCGTTGGGGTTTGCCGGTTTGTGCCAGATTATCGACAATGCTCTGCAGGTAGCGCTGGGTTCGCTGAAAGGTATACCCGGTCGAGGGTTTTGTGTATCCGCCGGATGTACCAATCCGAATAATATGTTCTGACGGATTCTCGTGCGTTGCTTCGTCCGACATGGGAATAACGCCATACTCCGTTTCACTTATTTCATAAGCTCCGGTATTCAGAAATTGGGCGATGTAATTACGGATTTCAAGATCGTATTCTGGTTCGGATAATAGTTTATCATTAAAAAGAGTAAACTCAACCAGTGCCGATTTCTCCGTGAAAGGCAGTACATACACGAACCGGCAATCGCCATGCTGATGGATTCGAAAGTCCATTATCTCGGGCTCATGCGGATTAAAACACGGCTTCTCCGTTGTGATGACCCATCCCTTGAAATGCTGAAGCAGGTTATGGTTTTCGGATTGATCCAGTCTGAGGGAAAAGGTGCTGTCAAAAACGTAGTCGGCAATGTACGGTTCATCATCAGCAATAACGAATCCCCCCTGCGGGGTATCTTTGATACGGTTGATGGTTGCCTGCCTGCGTTCAATTGTCGGATGATTGGCCAGTTCGCGCTGAACAAATTCATAGAAGTCTATGCCGCGCAGCATCTTGTAGTCGTACGGCCCCATATCCAGTAGCCCGGCATAGGTTGTTCCATGAAAGCTAACTTTGCTCCAGGTACGAAAAAGAATTGACTCAAAGGCGTTCATGCGCGCCGGTTCCCGGCCCGAAGTGCCCTTTTTTCGGTCCCAGAAACACCAGGTCCGGTCATTGCTGTTTTTAATTTCCCGGTCAAGAATCAAAATGCTATGATTCCGCAGCGGTGACTGGCTAAGATAATAAGCAAGGCTTAACCCAGCCATGCCTCCTCCGGCAATGATGAAGTCGTATTTTTTCATGCAGTAAAGAAAAAGTCCGCACCCTAGGCCCGGACTCTCTTCTTTAAATAACGAATAAAGGGAATTGTTTGTAAAATAGTCGGTAAGTCTTTTTAGTCAGTAAGTTGGTAAGCGGCTGCACCTAAAAAAACCTTACACATTCACATGCTTTTCTGCGTGGTAACTCGACCGAACCAGTGGACCGGACTCGACGTATTTCAGTCCACGCCGGAGCCCTTCTTCACGATACATGGCAAATGTATCTGGATGAATCCACTCGATTACTTCGTGGTGCATTTTAGTAGGCTGGAGGTATTGCCCCAGCGTTAGAATATCCAGCCCATTGGCAGCAAGATCATCCATAGCTTTGACCACTTCATCCTTTGTTTCACCCAGACCCAGCATAATACCTGATTTAGTGCGCTGGCCATAGTCTTTCGTACGCCGGATCTGTTCAAGGCTACGCTCGTAGCGAGCCTGCGGCCGAACGCGTCGATAGAGCCGCTCCACGGTTTCCATGTTATGCGAAACGACTTCCTGCCCGGCCGAAATCATCCGTTCAAGCGCTCCCCAATTGCCTTTGGTATCCGGAATCAGGGTTTCGATGGTTGTTGAGGGCGATGCTTCTTTGATAAGTCGAACGGTTTGGTACCATATCTCAGCGCCCCGATCTTTTAGTTCATCCCGATTCACCGACGTAAGCACCGCGTGTTTAACCTTCATGAGCACGATCGCTTCGGCCACACGTCGGGGTTCATCGGTGTCATATTCGTTGGGCCTGCCAGTGGCGACAGCACAAAATGTACAGCTTCGGGTACACACATTCCCCAGAATCATAAACGTAGCAGTGCCCGCTCCCCAGCATTCACCCATGTTTGGGCAATTTCCACTTTCGCAAATTGTGTGGAGTTTATGTTCGTCCACCAACTTACGGACTTTAGCATATTCGGGGCCAATGGGCAACTTAACGCGCAGCCAGTCCGGACGTTTGGGTCGGGGTGCCGCATCAGCGCCCGCCCGATTACGTTGTTGTTCGGAGGGTATTACAGGTAGTTCAATCATGTCTCCTCAATCCTTTCCAGCAAAATTCGTTTTTTGGATGTAAAGTTCATAACGATACCAAAGGGCCAGGAGCACTGGTGTAAATCCGGCTTATTTTTGCCTTACCCAATGCCCCTCGCCCTTTGAAAATTTTATTTCTTACTTCCGAAAAACAGGGTAATATAGCCCGTTGTGAAGAAACTCCTGTTTCCGTCCTCACGGCTACCATTGGGACTTGAGTTGGGAATGATAATGATTCTGTTCGGGAAAGCCTCGGCCAAAAAGCCGATTTCTACCCCCGTCGTGTTATTTCTGAAGGCGCTGAGTTCAAAGCTAAGCGCTGCTTTTACGTTGAGACCAACGGTTAACTTCGACTCGCCAATACCCTGAAAAAAGCCACCGGCACCAGTAACGGTCTCCCCTGCCGAGGTGGCGAAGCCATTTACCTGAGAAGCGGGCACCGATCGGGTCTGATTGCCATACGAAACTTCCAGATAATAAGGTTTAATAATACCCACAGACGGTCCTGCTGCCAGAATGCCACTGATAGCGATGCCTTCGTCAGAACTGCGCTGAAACAGCTTCACCTCACGGCCGTATTGGGGTCGCAATACAAAAAGATAATTTTCTTTCCCATCCAGATAGCCCGAACCAACGTTATTGATAGACGAGCGAAGTTCTTTAGGGTGCTTTACGTTAACCAGTTCAACGCTCAGATAGCGGTATTGGGGTAGGCCAAACAGGGACGATGACAGTAATTTAGATTGCCGGAACGCAAACCCGCCAACAATGCCGGAATTTGTATTGGTTGTGATGCCAAACGTTGTAATGGTCGAGTAGGAATCATCTTCGCTGTCAACCCGTTGGGCCAGCATGGTCTGACTTGGCAGAAGCCATATGCCCACCATAAGTCCCAGTATTCCGTATATAGTTTTCATTGTCGTAATATGCTGAAATAAAAATACACTTTTTTGCGGTTCCTCACAAAAAAGGGTCTAACTATTAGCGTAACCAGATGATTATTTATATGTTTCGCAAAAGTCTTTTTAGTCGGTAAGTCAATAAGCGGCTTACTGACTTATTAACTTAGGCGAAGCCGCTTACTGACTTATTGACTAACTAACTGACTAAATCTCAATGCCAACAATTCACATTGATTATCTGGGCGGCCTACGCACCGATTGCATCCACATACAATCCGGTACCCACATCAATACCGATGCACCCACCGATAACCAGGGCCTTGGTGAGGCCTTTTCGCCAACCGACCTGGTGGCCAATGCGTTAGGCACCTGTATTATAACAACCATGGCCATCTTCGCCCGGCGGGATGGAATTGAGCTGACGGGCAGTACGCTGGAGGTAACAAAGATCATGACATCTCAACCGCCCCGGCGAATCGCTCGTATCGAGGTCGAACTGGTTCTGCATACGGATGCTATGCCGGATAGCGAAACCCGCACGCGGCTCGAAAAAATTGCGCATACCTGTCCAGTGGCCATCAGCCTGCACCCCGATATTGAGCAAGCGGTGCGTATTCAGTGGGCGGAACGTGCTGTCACCACCGAGTAATTGGCTTCACCAACAGCGGCCTCATCGCTTGTTTTTCCTCTTTTGTCGCCACCGCTTGATGTCAGCGGTGAGATTTTCGAGAAAGAAAGAAGGGCCCACCGAAAAGTATAAGCCTGTATAATTTATTTGACTTTCGGGAACATCACGCTTCAGGATGAATCGGTAGCCTGTCAGAAAATTCAGACCAAACCAATGTAATGGTCTTAGCCACCGTACGGTCGGAAACTGATAAGCTGCCGATACGCCTACGCCTAAAGGCAGAAACACACCACGGGCCACTTCATATTTTTCGGCCTGTTCATCGTTGATTTCGTACCGGGAATGCCCATAGCCAAGTTCAATTGGCATACTAACTTCAAACGAGTGCCGACGCAACAGATACCGCTCGTAGTAAACGGTTGCAATTCGCAAATGACGGGTAACGGACTCCGATGTATTTGGGAGCAACCCAGGACGATCGAGCCGTTGGTTCACAAAATAGAACCCGGCTCCGGCCTTGAAACTGGCTGACCGACCAGACCTGAGCGCATCCCGATGTTGGCTGGGAGGAAATAAGAACCCTGCCCTTATCCCATATACGCTTACTGGTACACGGCGGTTGTCTTCGGTGCGCGTATCATTGAAGAAAAAAAAACGCTGGTCAGTAGACGCAGTAAATGTCAATGACTTGGGCTTTGCCTCTCTGGGGCCAGTGGTATCGGCCATCATTAATCCGGTTTCAAATTTGGGCATAGCAAAGCCGGAGAAGGCCAATAGAGTAAACAGGAAAAGTATATATATACTGCGGAACGAGTAATGCCCAGACGTCCGCTGCCGTCGAATTGTGTTTTTCATCGCGTTGATGATAACATAACGGCTTTAAAGGATAATAGTTAAAAAGTAAGCTTTTTACAAGTAAAATTTCGAGCAATAGCCTGATTATGTATCTTAATTTGTTCTCATAAGGCACCTTCAAATATACTTATAGAGAGTCGATGTACTATTAGAATAGCAGGAAACATAGTATACATTCCATTCCTAGAGGTGCCTCATCCCTAAAAAATACAATTCCCTTGATTTGCATTATCCTATATTTTATCTGCTGTAACACACTTAAAATATATTTCCCAACTCATTTTTTTACAACTATATCTTCGTGTTTTCCTTTTTGGCAACGTTCCCGGTAACGCTTGCATAAAAAAAGTGTGGATTTTTCTTTGTTATATCTAATATAATTAAGAAGCTTACATATAGATTTTAACGTAAACAGGCTAAATATATCGATAGAGATTCATCAAATTATCCACAATTCACCTGAGTGAGTCAACGGGAGTTTGGTAATGATCTACTTCTTTTGTCGAGGTAAGTAGAAACCCTTATTCCAAACGCTTTTGTTTACACGAAACAGTTATACACCGTGTCACAAAAGTCATATTCTGCTTATAGCGCTGAGGAATTCGTCCTTGATGACTTATTCGTACGATGGGTTAAACACCCGAACGACGAAGAGGTCGCGTCCTATTGGCAGATATGGTTGTCAAACCATCCTCACCAGGAAGAAACAGTAGAGACAGCACGGTACCTCATACAAACGGCCCGGCATTCTGATCTACCGGCTCTGTCGTCCGACGAGATTTCAACAGTGTGGGGACGTATACGCGAGTCGCTTCAGACTATGGAAGACGTCAGGCCACTTCAGTCCGATGTTCGGGCAATGGTTGGGTGGTGGTACTTTATGCGAACTGTTCTGGCTGCGTTTGGTGTGGTAGCTCTTATTGGCTGGGCGCTCTGGATGCAGTATGGACCCGAGCAATCAGTATGGAGCGTCAGTACCCACGCCTACCAAACTCGTCAGATTCGCTTACCGGACAATTCAACCATGACGTTGTATCCGAACAGCACCGCCCGCTACGCACGGCGTTGGTCTGACGAGACACCGAGAGCGGTGTGGTTAAAGGGGGAAGCTGATTTTTCCATCATTCACCGAAACGACACCTCATCGGCCCGCTTGTTCAGAGTACATACTGCTGGCCTGACCATCGAAGCTGTAGGAACTATCTTTCGGGTGAGACAACGGCCAACAGGAACATCGGTAGCGCTTACTTCGGGGCAGGTAAGCTTACTCGTAAAATCGAAGGAACCAATACGGCTTAAACCGGGCGAATCCATTGAGATTGCCTCAGGTACATCCAAGACATTACCCTAGTTTGTTAACTTTTACGCCAATCTAATCTAACATGCATTTAACAATTACCCAACCACCACGCCTGGCGTGGCTTCCTCTGCTTGGCCTGGCGGCACTTACGCTGGTAAGCCAGCCGGCGTTTAGTGCGCCACCCACTAATCATCCGCTTACAGACAACCCAACTCAGGAGCTAACCGTTAGCGGTAAAGTACTTTCCGGAGATGATAACACCGGGTTACCAGGCGTAAGTGTAGCCGTAAAAGGCACAACCCGCGGTACTTCCACCGACGCAAACGGAGAGTACCGTATCAGCGTGCCAAACAACCGGGCGGTACTGGTTTTCTCAGCTGTCGGTTTTGTTAGCCAGGAAGTTACTGTAGGCAACAAATCAACTGTCAACCTCACCCTGAGTACGGATACCCGTGCCCTGAACGAAGTTGTCGTTATTGGTTATGGTTCTCAGAAAAAGAGCCAGACCACTGGAGCGATCTCGTCGGTTACGCCAAAACAAATCACCGAACAGCCCATTACCAACATTGGCCAAGCCATGCAGGGCCGGGTAGCCGGTGTCGATGTGGCGCAGTCGGGTAGCCGACCAGGGTCTGTACCAACCATTCGGGTTCGGGGACGTCGTTCGTTCAACGCCGGTAACGATCCACTTTACGTAGTTGATGGTATTCCTCTATCAGAAGGTTATGAAGACATTAACCCGAACGATGTAGGCTCGATGGAAATCCTGAAAGATGCTACCGCAACGGCCATTTATGGAGCCAGAGGTGCTAACGGCGTTATCCTGGTTACAACCAAACGGGGCAACCCGGTTGGTAAAACAACCATCAGCTACGATAACTACGTTGGTTTTACCGATCCGCTTGACAAAGTAAAGCTGTTCAGTGGGTCTGAATTTGCCGAATTTGTTCGGGAAGCTTACCGGACTACGGGTAACTACAAAGACGCCAATGGCAATCCCGTTCCTACGGGTGTAGCTGATGCCTATGCTGACTCCAAGGTGGCCGTTCTGGGCGGTGACCCAAACGTTGCAGCTGGTCTGGCTGCCAACCGGAATACCGACTGGCAATCGTTAATCCTAAAGCAGGGAATTCAGCAAAACCACTCGCTGGGTATTCAGGGTGGCAATGAAAAAACGCAGTTTTATATTTCGGCTGGTTTTTTCCAGGATAAAGGGATTATGCCTGGTCTGGATTTTACCCGTTACTCGCTGCGTGCCAATATCGACCACCAGATCAATAAGGCTCTTAAAGTGGGTATTGCCTCGTATATGATGTATAGTTTACGGAATGGCGAGAACCTCAACCCGTATAACTTTACGCTTCAGCAAAATCCGCTTGGTCGCCCGTACGATGATAACGGCAACCTGATCTTCTTTCCTACGAATGATGCGTTGCTCACCAATCCGCTCGCGGAGGTTGTACCGGGTGCACAGATAGAAGAACGAAAGAAATACCGCATTTTCAACAGTATATACGCGGAAGTGAATATACTCGATGGATTGAAATACCGGGTTAATTTCGGCCCTGACTTTACCATTAACCGGTATGGCCGCTTTATCGGTGCGCAAACCAACGCCCGGAAAGGTGGTGACGCACAAGCACAAACTGCCAGTGCCTTTAACTTCAACTATACGCTGGAGAACGTTGTAACATATAACAAAAAAGTAGGCGATCACAACTTCGGTTTTACCGCCCTGCAATCCATTCAGCGTAATAATGGTGAACTGAATAACATCTCTGTTCAGGGTGTGCCAGCCGAATCGCAGCAGTTTTATAATGTAGGCAACGCCAGTGCTGTATTAGGGGTAGGTAGTGGATTGAGTCAGTGGACTATCAACTCATACATGGGTCGTATCAACTACGATTACAAAGACAAATACCTGGTAACCGCTACGTTGCGCCGGGATGGATCGAGCCGATTCGGGGTAAATACTAAATATGGTAACTTTCCCGGTATAGCGTTAGGCTGGAATGTCAGCAACGAAGACTTTATGAAAGGGTCTAGCTGGGTCGACCTGCTGAAAATCCGGGCCAGCCGTGGTTCGGTAGGTAACCAGGGGGTAGCCCCTTATCAGACGCAGGGTTTGCTGGACCGCACGGTGTACGCCTTTGGTAATACGCCTGCTTATGGCTATCGCCCTAATACGATTGGTAACCCCGACTTGCGTTGGGAGACTTCAACCAGTACAAACATTGGTATTGATTTCAGCTTATGGCGGGGCCGGGTAGCAGGTGCGATCGAATTGTATAATACCCGCACCACCGACCTGCTGCTATCTGACCTTCTGCCTACTTCAATCGGTTTCAACTCGGTAACCCGGAACATTGGCGAAACTCAGAATAAAGGGATCGAAGTGAGTGTATCGACCGTGAACGTGAATTCAAAAAGCGGGTTCAAATGGACATCCGACATTGTGTTTTCTAAGAACTCGGAAGCCATTATCTCATTGTTCAACGGACCTATTGATGACGTGGGAAACAAACGCTTCATTGGTAAGCCTTTGACGGCCATGTACGATTACAAGAAAGCAGGTATCTGGCAAACCAGCGAAGCTGATGCCGCTAAATCCTACCAGAGTGCAGTTGGTCAGATTAAGGTACAGGACACGAATAACGACGGCAAAATTACGGCTGATGACCGCGTGTACTTAGGCTCCGATATTCCTACCTGGAGTGGTGGTATCACGAACCGGTTCAGCTACAAAGGATTTGACCTGAACTTCTTTATCTACGCCCGCATTGGTCAAACCATCCTGAGTGGTTTCCACCGCGACAACAACCAGTTGGCTGGTCGTTATGAGCAGATCAAAGTGGATTACTGGACACCCAACAACCCAACGAATGAGTTCCCACGGCCTAACTCAAGTCAGGAATTCCCCGTCTATAACTCGGCCATTATCTATTTCGACGGTTCGTTCGTGAAAGTTCGTAACATCAACTTCGGTTACACGTTCCCGTCGAGCATCACCTCAAAACTACGCATGCAGTCGCTACGCCTGTTCAGCAGCATTCAGCAGCCGTTCATCTTCTCGTCCTACCGGTCGAAGTACAACGGTGTCGATCCTGAAACGAGTGATGGAACAGTGAGTAATGGTGTTACACCCGCTACCCGTGTAGTGACCTTTGGTTTGAACGTTAAATTCTAAGCACATAGCCAGTAAGCCTTGTGTTTATAAATACCTCAAGATTAAAAAACATGAAATCAAATTTCACACATAAATCATTCCGCATCCTGGCTCTTGCTGCTCTGCTGGTTAGCGGGCAGGCCTGTAAGGATGTGCTGAAGGAAACAGTAATCTCGGCAATTCCGAACGATTACATCAATACCCCAAAAGGCTTCGAAGATGCCAGCAAAGCGGCTTATTCTTCCCTGCGCAATTTCTACGCATCGGAGCGCGGCCTGACCATGACCGAGTATGGCACTGATATTTACCAGGCTGGTGCGGATGGGAGCTACAAAGGGTTTCACTTCTACGATACCCAGATGAATAGCTTCGTCGATATCATCCAGCAAGTTTGGGAAGAGTTATATAGGGGCATAAACACCTGCAACGCCGTTATTGAACGGGCACCGGCAGCTACGGTTTCTGATGCCGTGAAAAAACTGCGCGTAGCCGAGATGAAGTTTTTACGTGCCCATTATTACTTTATTCTGGTGCAGCAGTTTGGCGGTGTCGATCTAAGACTCAAAGAAACTCTAGGGCCTACGAAAGTAACCAGCCGGGCAACTGAAGCTGACGTATACAAACAGATAACAGCCGATCTTGAAGCCGCCATCCCTGACCTGGACCCAAAGATGCGGTCAGCTGATTATGGCCGGGCTACCAAAGCCGCTGCCGAACATCTGCTGGCACGCGTATATTTGACTAAAGCAACCTCATCGGCTAAAGCGTCTGACGATTATGCGAAAGCCGCTACTCTGGCACAGAGTGTCATTGCTAACTACGGCTTTAAGCTCCTGCCTGATTTTGCGAGTGTATTTGCCCAGGGAAGTGGCGAAATCAACGATGAAGTTATCTTCTCGGTTCAGTACACATCGGACCCGCTGACCAACATGAACACGGCCAACACCAACAATGGTGACGGTAACAAGCTGCACTTATACTTCGGGATGCAGTACGACGTGCAACCGGGTATGAAACGGGATATTGCCAACGACCGTCCATTTAAACGGCTTCGCCCAACAACCTACCTGCTTGAAACCGTTTTCAAAGATCGGATCAATGATTCCCGCTACAAGAAAACATTCAAGGATACCTGGCTGAGCAACAACCCCGGCACAAACCTGAATACATCCTTCGATAACAGCAAAGCCAAAATGACGTTGAAAGCGGGCGATACGGCTATCTACATACCGGGTGTTGAATGGACGATGGCCCAGCGGGCAGCCAAGCCTTATCAGGTTTTGGTCCCCAGCGCCTACACAGCAGCACTATTTCCAACGCTGCAAAAATTCCTCGATCCGCTCCGTCCTGATCTGACGTATGAGCAAGGTAGCCGCGATTATCTGGCGTTCCGTCTGGCAGAGACGTATTTGATCCTAGCCGAAGCTCAGTTAAAACAGGGTAAAACGACAGAGGCTGCTGCGGCTATTAATGCCGTTCGTCGCCGGGCCGCTTATCCGGGTAAAGAGTCAGCTATGGAGCTCCAAGCCGGTGACCTGACGATGGAGACGATCTATGAAGAGCGTGCCCGCGAAATGGCTGGTGAGCAAACCCGTTGGATGGATCTGAAGCGTTGGGGTATTCTGGTAGAGCGCGTAAAGAAATACAATCCAGACGGAGCTGTTAACGTAAAAGAAACGCACAACCTGCGTCCAATTCCGCAAACGCAGATTGACCGGACAGAGAACGCAGGATTTGCCCAGAATCCAGGATTCTAACGACTAATTGGGTGAAAGACTGAAAGAGCGAAAGAGCGGAAAACTGGCACAAGCAATTTTCGCTCCTTCGCTCTTTCAGTCTTTTCTATCAGTAGAAGTAGGGCTATACAAGCTTATTTTATCACTTCTTTATATCAAAAACTTTCATTCACAATCAGTTTATAGGCCATCGGCTACCACTGATTATTGACCCTTACGATTATGCTGGAGACGGTAAACCGACGGCAGTTTCTTACCACGGCCGGCGTGTCGGCCCTAACTTTACTGGTTGGTGCAAATCGATTATCTGCCGGTATAGCCAAACCCTCCGGCCTAAAAATCGCCTACTCGGCTATCACCTGGGGAGGTAACGATGCCCAGGCTATTGCCGACCTATCGGCAATGGGCTACCGGGGCATTCAATTGCGGGCCAATGCCTTTGGGCCTTACAAAGCCAAACCCTCGGAATTAAAAGCCCTGCTCGACCAGCACCACCTCGCGCTGGCCATGTTTTCGAGTGGGAACGTCGAGATTGACCCGGCCAAAGAACAGAGCACCATCGACATGCACGTGGCTCATGCCAGTTTTGTAAAAGCACTGGGAGGCTCGGCTATTCAATTGACCAACTCTGCCCGCCCCAAAGATCGACTGCCAACGACCGAAGAGTTGAAAAGACTCGCTGCCGTCATGAACGAAATCGGTAAACAAACCGCCGACCTGGGCGTGCAGGCCACCTATCACAACCACATGCACCAACTGGGCGAAACACCCGAAGAAGTAGATGTGATCATTCAGGCGATGAACCCTAAGTTCGTAAAGCTGGAACTCGACATTGCTCATTACAAGCAAGGCGGTGGCGAGCCCGAGAAAGCCGTGAAGCAATATAAAGACATTATCTATGCACTTCACCTGAAAGACACCATGTCGCCCCTGCCCGATAAACCGGATAACCCTAAGGCATACAAGTTTGTCGAACTGGGACGGGGTAACGTAAACGTCCCGGCTGTATTTAAAGCGCTGGAGGAAATCAAGTTCAAAGGATGGGGCATTATTGAATTGGACGGCGTACCCGAAAAAGACAAGACAGCTGCGCAGTGTGCTCAGATCAATAAAGATTACATTACAAAAACGTTAAACTTCCCGCTTTGAGTCTCTAGGTTCACTCCGTGTATCTCTGTGCCATATTTTTGTTTCACAGAGATGCACGGAGATAGCACAGAGGTTCATGGAGAAAACATTATGAAAAAAACATTCATTTTGGGCCTTTTAGCCCTTAGTTTAATTGCCGCCGAAAAACCGCAGGCCCCGAACACGCTGACAGCCCAGGAGAAAAAAGATGGCTGGAAACTGCTTTTTGATGGTAAAACAACGAATGGCTGGCGGGGAGCTTACAAAGACAAGTTTCCGGAAAAAGGATGGAGCGTTACGGATGGCCTCTTAACGATTCAACAATCGGATGGCTCTGAATCGCAAAGTTTTGGCGACATCGTTACCGATGGTGAGTACAGCGACTTCGATCTGATGTTCGATTTCAAACTAACCGAAGGGGCTAACAGTGGCGTTAAATATTATGTAGTCGAGGAATCGCCCAAGCCAAAAGGTTCGGCCTTTGGTCTGGAATTTCAGGTGCTGGATGACGACAAACACCCCGACGCCAAAATGGGCCGCAATGGTAACCGCACAGTGGGTTCACTTTATGATTTGATTCCGGCCAGTGGCAAGAAAGCGAACCCCATTGGCGAATGGAATACCGGCCGCGTTGTTTCGAAAGGCAAACATGTAGAACACTGGCTGAACGGTAAAAAAGTTGTTGAGTACGAACGAGGCAGTGAACAGTTCAGAGAACTGGTTGCCATGAGCAAATACAAAGCGCCAGAATATAATGCTCATGGCCGCTTTGGTGAAGCCGCAAAAGGCCACATCCTACTTCAGGATCATGGCAATCGGGTGTTCTACCGAAATATGAAAATTAAAGCACTCTAATCTGACTATGGGCCAATACCCTTAGATCAATTCATGTCATTTCTATTTTAATCAACTTGATCCTATGGAAAATCGTCGTGATTTTATAAAAAAATCGGCTTTGGCTGGTCTCGGCATGAGCTTCTCGGCCGGCAGTTATGCCCGCATTCTTGGCTCGAACGACCGCGTTCGGGTAGGCATCATTGGCTTCTCCGATCGTTTTCGGGCGTCATTGGCTCCCGCCTTTATGGAACATGCCAAAGCGCAGAATTTTGCCTTCGTAGGCGTGTCGGACATCTGGAGCCGCCGTCGCGAAGAAGCGGAGCAGTTTTTAAAGGGCAAAGGCTGGAACGACAGTTCGTTCTTTAAAGCCCGAAATAACGATGAACTCCTCGACCGTAAAGATGTCGACGCTGTTATCATCAGTACGGCCGATTTCCAGCATGCGCTGCATTGCGTAGCCGCCGTGGAGTCGGGTCGGGATGCCTACTGCGAAAAGCCCTTTGCCGAATCGTTGGATGATGCCCGTAAGGCTGTTAAAGCGGTAGAAAGCTCGAAGCGGATTGTGCAGGTTGGCTCACAGCGCCGGTCGGCCCCCAACTACCATTCAGCCAACGATTTCATTAAGTCAGGCAAATTCGGGGATATCACCATGGTTGAAATGACCTGGAACGTTAACCAGCCGGGTCGCTGGCGTCGGCCCAAGTTAGTATCTGAAATCCGTAAGGAAGATACTGACTGGGATCGCTACCAGCTGAACCGCCCGAAAACGGCCTGGGACCCGCGCAAGTACCTGGAGTTCCGGTTGTTCTACCCCTACTCGTCGGGTATTCCCGGCCAGTGGATGTCGCACCAGATCGACACCGTACACTGGTTCAGCGGTCTGGATCATCCCCGTTCGGTAGTAGCCAATGGCGGTGTGTACAGTTGGAAAGATGGTCGTGTCAACGCCGACACCTTCACGGCTGTATTTGATTACGGCCCTGACAACGATAAAAACAAAGGTTTTCAGGTACTTTATTCGTCCCGTATGAATAACGAAGCGGGTGGTGTAAAAGAATATTATTATTCGAACGGGGGCATGATCAACCTCGACACCAACAAGATTTCGCCGGAGGGTGGCCTGGAAGCGAAATATGCTAAAGAGATGAACATGCAGGCCAACATGTTGCCAACCATGTCATTAGGCGAAGCTGCCAAAGTAGAAACCTCTGCTAACACCGGTGGTGACCCTATGACGTCGTTACACATGCTGAACTGGATGAATTGCGTTCGTAGCCGTAAAGAGCCAAACGCACCAGCACGGGTTGGGTTCAATCACTCCGTTGCCAACATCATGGCTACTACAGCGCTACACACTGGCAAACGCGTAACCTGGGATGCCGTCAAGAATGATATGGTGATTAGTTAGTGCTTAGGTAATTGAGTGGAGTGGGTGAAGTGAGTGAAGTGAGTGGAGTATGCAACCTGACTTCACTAATTTCACCCACTCCACTATTTCAAAATACCAGCTCCAATCTGGCAGCTCAAGCACTTTTTGACGCAGCAAAATTCATTATACAATTCAATAGCCGCCTGCGAATCGAACGCTGTCTGTATCCCTAGTCCGAGGGTATCCCAGCTATCGGTCAGGCGGTTTTTTTCTGGCGGAAGTGCTTCCAGGAGCGTGATGGCCCGGTCAATATAAGCGGGCTGCTCCCGATGATGGGCATAAGCCGCCAACAAAGGCACAACGGTATTGATCACAATATTTTCTGCTGCTGTGTTACCCAATGCGGGTATCCCTTTCCCGGTTAGCTTACCGAACTGATAATGCGATTGCCAGTAGTCAGAAGGCGTTACCTGCAATGACTTCAGCAACACGTTTAAATCAGTTGTACTGACAAAAAGTGAAAACAAGCTGGGGTGCTTCGTTAACAGACGGGCCAGTTGGGCCAGGCGAAGTGTTGGAAAATTAGCTGGACGCAGTCGCCCCCACTTCCAGGCAGGCTCCGTTAGCTGTTTCTCAGTCAGACTGTATTTAGCGCCCAGAAATCGATATTCCCGCACAAGCATTGCCGTGTATTCATCCGACACTTGGGTTTCTAGTAAGCCAGCCGTACCAAAAAGCATAGCTTCCACCTGGTGGATTTGATCACGGTGTTTATGGATAACTTTCAGCGATACAGACCGGCTTAGCTGTTCTATGGGAGCCGCATTGACTTTAAAACCCATGTTTATCGCTAACAGGCGATAAGCGGTTTCTTCCCAGTCACTCCCCGTTTGTTTGAAGACAGCAAGAACCCCTTCGGCCTTCCGCTCCAATCGCTGAAGCATAGCCTTATCAAGCATAGACGTCACTCGTAAAGGCGATACGGATTTAAACTGTCCGGCACAAGGAATCACGTCCGGCGATCCGGTAAGCAGCCGATACCGATCCAGCAGGATGGCGTCCGTGCGCGAACTCAGTTCAATAGTTGGCAAGGACGTGCCATTCGACCGGTCTACACGCCGACCGTTAACTGGGCGATCATCTTCCCAGACAACGTGTAGGATAACATTGTCGTATGCCCGATCAAACTGATGACGATGGGCCAGCCAGTCCGAAGTACGGGTATGCATTTCCACCGTACCTACCCATTCTACATCGTTTATTAACAAACGGGCGTTTGTGAAGTCAGGGCCAGAATCGTGATTTCGGAAACCTGGACGTAATACCTGCACCACTTCGCCATCGGTAGTGGTAAGATGTTGGGTTGCAAAGTACTGATATTGCCAAAGAAAGTACAGAAACGCTTCAGGCACGGAAAACAGCAGGCAGTTAAGTATAACACCTTTATTATGCCATCAATATAAACACAATCTGCGAAAGTGATACCTTATAGCGTTATGTTTTGCCGGTTGGGCCAGCGGCTCACCGAAACTGAACGAGGTAGCCAGCCATTTCTTCCCGTAGCTGTTGCGCTTCATCTCTTGCCCGTTCAGCGAAGTCCAATCCACTTGACGCATACAATATACTTCTTGATGCGTTGACCAGCAGGCCACCCCCTTTAGTTAGCCCCAGCCGGGAGACATCGGCCAGACTACCGCCCTGCGCTCCTACTCCGGGCACAAGTAAAAAGTTGTCGGGAGCCAGTTGCCGAATCCGTTCCAGTTCGCTTGTCTGCGTGGCTCCAACAACGAACATCAATTGATCGGGCCCGGCCCACCGCTGAGCGGTTTCGATAACGTTCTCGAATAATGGCTTCGGAGCAGCCGTTTCGGAAGCAAGTTGTTGGTATTGAAAGTCGGCGCTGCCCGCATTGGATGTCAGCGCCAACAGGATCACCCATTTGCCTTCGTAGGCTAGAAAGGGCGTTACGGAGTCGTGCCCCATGTACGGAGCAACGGTCACCGAATCGAAATTCAGACCAGCCGCCGTTGGGTCGAAGAATGTACGAGCGTATAAATCGGATGTGTTGCCGATGTCGCCCCGTTTGGCATCGGCAATGGTGAAGCAACGGTCGGGAATGTACTCCAGTGTTTTTTGCAGGCTTTCCCAACCGCGTGGCCCCTGTGCTTCATAAAAAGCAATGTTGGGTTTATAAGAGACGGCAAAATCGGCCGTGGCATCAATAATAGCTTTGTTGAACGCAAAGACGGGGTCTTTTTCAGTCAGTAGATGCGGAGGCAACTTGCGCGGATCGGTATCTAACCCGACACATAAATAGGACTGTTTTTGAAAAATCTGGTCGCTTAATTCCGAGTAAGTCATGCCTGAATAAAAGCACTACAGTAAATGATTAAGCCCAAAAGTACAACTAATGGTACCAGTTTCATAAATTTGAGCCGGATAGTAACTACCTCTACGAAAAAACCTGCATCATGCAAGTTCGGCAAACATCAATACAAGGCCTGATTGAATTAACTCCACGTGTTTTTGAGGATGAACGCGGCCACTTTTTTGAGTCTTACAACAAGCCTCTTTTCGAATCTCTGGGCCTACCCATGGATTTCGTTCAGGATAATCAATCCTTTTCAACGAAAGGGGTTTTGCGGGGATTACACATGCAAAACCAGCCGTTTGCTCAGGGTAAACTAGTACGGGTTATCAGTGGTCAGGTATTGGATATTGCCGTTGATTTACGGCCCGATTCGCCAACTTTCGGCCAGTATGAAGCCTTTCTGCTGGATGCCAAACGCGCTAACATGGCTTACATACCCGAAGGATTTGCGCATGGCTTCGTGGCACTGGAAGACAGCGTTTTTAGCTACAAGTGTACAAATGTTTACAACAAAGCTGCCGAGTCCGGTATTATCTGGAACGATCCGGACCTGAACATCGACTGGGGTGTTGCCAATCCGATTGTTTCCGAAAAAGACAAGGAATTGAAATTATTCCGGGAGGTGTTTCCTCACATAGTCGTATAAACCTCGCCAGGCTTTACTTTTCATACATTTCTTCGAGTACCTTTCGGCCTACTTTACGGGCCGAAAGGGGATTCTGCCCGGTAACCAGCCGCTCATCTACCTCAATATACGGCAGAAACGGAATCAGACTTTTACTGTACAACGCCTTCTGTTGTTTAAGCGCATCTTCGAGTAGGAAAGGGACTTCCTCATCAAGCCGAACGAGCTTCTCCTCCATATTGGAAAAACCCGTGACCTGTCGATTATCAATCAGCAGCGTCCCGTCCGAAAGGGTAACGTTCAGCAACGCACTCACCCCGTGGCATACCGCCGACACCATACCGCCTTTTTCATAAATCTGGCGCGTCAGCCGCTTCACGATTTCATTGTAGGGGAAATCCCACATGGTACCATGCCCGCCAGTAAAATAAATAATCTGGTAGTTTTCCGGTTTCACATCAGCCAGCGGTAACGAGTTATCCAGTTTGGCTCGAAACGTTGGATTATTGTACCACTTCTCGTTGACCGTGTCCCTCCGATCCATACTCCGTTCATCAATCGGCACTGCTCCCCCCTTCGGACTGGCAATATCATACGGCAGATTTCTGTCCGCCAGTTCATCGTAGAAGTGCGTGGCTTCGCTAAGCCAAAGACCTGTTTTGAATGGCTTGGTCGGGTAGTCGGTATGGTTGGTACAAACAATCAGCGCGCGGTAAATGGGGTCCATGAGCAGAAGTGAATTGATGGTTTGAAGTTCGTAGTTAAACCCTACACTTCAAACTTCCGGATCAGATTATATACGTCAATCCGTACTAAGAGCACTCGCAGAATCTCTTTATTTCTGGGTATTGATTAAACCTGCATGGCGAATAGATATCTAAACGTTGGCACATTACTCGATAAGCCAAAAAAAATTTTACCAAATAGCTTTTTAGCCAATTAATTTAATAGAGTTGTTAGTATATTTGTCATAAACCGTATTTGTACAAATCGCCATGAAAACTGTAACGTATGACTCGCTTCAAGCTGAACATGCCTGGATGATTGTATCCGACCAACTTCAGCAGCGCAACAACATGTTGGCCAAAAGTATTTCGCACATGGAGCGTAATCCAGGCGAGTTACCAATGGCCAGTCGGCTTATAATACTCCGCTATCATCTTAAAATGAGTCTGCGCCTGTTGACCCAGGAAGCACGGCAGCAAAAGCAGCAACCGAAAACGGAGAACCAGCTAGCCACCCAGTGGATGCACGTTCATCAGTTGTTTTTTCTGCTTCGGCAAATAGACAACGAACTGGGCCGGGCCACAAACGAAAGCCATATGCTTCGTTCGTGGATGGGCAAAACAGAGGGCCGCGTTTACCGATCAGCACTTGTCCACCTGAACTAAGCCAGTAGCTTCGAATTTTTCATCAGAAAGCCCGTGAAAATTAACTTTCACGGGCTTTCTTGTCAATTAATATAAACACATATCAACCGCTTAACCAACTACTTTATCAACTGCTTCAGCGCAATGTCCGTCAAATCGCCCGATTGGATAAGCAGCTTATAATGAAACGTAACCGATTTACCCGCCCCCAGCGTATAATTCATGGCTGGTGCCTTCCCGTTGGTGAACACCGATGGTCCCAGCGGATTGGCGGCAAACAGCCCATAGCCCCGGGCATGCCAGTAGGTTGGATAACCAACGTTGTTCGGATCATCTGACAACACTACAGATACGTTCTCATTGTTGATAGTGCCCGTAAGTTTATTCCATTGGGCACGCGTGCCCCAAACGGCATCGCCTTCCACGCCCTCGCTGGTACGATACAGGCCGGTTACACCCGCATTATTTAGAACGGGCACTTTGGTAGCTACACCCTGCGCATCGGTAAATACTTCAGCTTTTGTAGATGGCTGTTCGAGCTGGCGGGCTAGGCGTAAAGCAATCATACCTTCTTTATTATCTTTAAAAACAACGTCTTTATCCATCGCTTTGAGCGTTGTGATACGGTCGATGATCCGATTATTGGTACCAGCCCTGAACTGGAAAGTCGTCGTTTCCTGAAGCATCACCTTATTATCTTTATCGAGCCAGTTTGCTGTTACAACGAGTTCGCCCTGACCCTTTCCGCTCTTCATGGATTTTACACCTGTATGAACAATCGTACCAAATGGCCCTTTGTGTTCCGGCCCCACATCAATTGAATTATTCCAAAAATCGTGGCCATTCACGTCGCCGTAATTAAACCACATACCTACATGGTGTGGATGGTCGATACGCTCGCCGGGACGAGGATCTAACGGCCAGCCACGGGTTATGAAGTTACCACCAGCAGATAATATAGGATATAAAACCGGCTTTTTCAATACGGCTGGACCGGGATAAATATAGGCGGTGAAGGGTTTGCCATCTACAGTGACAGCAACACGTTTCTGGGCTTCATCGTGGGTAACACGGATTTGATTCGATTGGGCCTGAACCGATAACATTGAGCCTACAACCAGACAGGAAATGAGTAAATAGCGCATTGAATTAGATTAGTTAATCAGCCATGCAATTACTGGTTTGGGGCATAAAGCAAATCGCCCCGACCTGAAAAAGCCGGGGCACGTCAAATGCTACTGAATACGTTTACAAGAAAAGCTGGATGGGGCTAGTTTCCCAGCAAAATTTTGTTCGTCACGTCCTGATCAATGGTGATATAACCCGGATAGTTAACCTGCTTACCCAGTAAATCCAGCGTCGGCTTGATCTTGATGGTCAGTTTAGAAGGCTGGCTACCCGACGCACCCGAAAGATTCTGAACCAGCTGCGTAAATGCATCCCGGGTTTTACTGTCAGTGAGCAGTTGGTACGCATTGGTATTCAGCCGCACCGGAACACGGGTTTTTCCCCCACCCGGCTGCACTTCGATACGCTGGTTTAAAAATCCGTTGAACAACTCTTGTCCGGCCAGCAGAACCCGGTATTCCAGTTGGTTAATACCAGCCATTTTATTGGTTGGATTTGTGATGTCAAGATTGATTCGCGCATCCAGTGGTACATTGCGTGTTAA
Organism: Spirosoma sp.; assembly: GCF_026391055.1. GTDB lineage: Bacteria > Bacteroidota > Bacteroidia > Cytophagales > Spirosomataceae > Spirosoma. Next base: position 753,034 of record NZ_JAPLET010000026.1, read on the forward strand.
CAATCCGGCTGCCAGCCGTGGAAAACGGGCCGGGTTCAAATCCTCCAGCTTACGCAACTGCCGCACGTCGATACCCGCCAGATAGATACTATCTGCCGACGCTAGTGTATACCGGCAATTACCCAAGGCCTTGGCCTGCGATAGCTGACTATTGGAGCTACACTGGCTAAACAACAACGGCAAGGCCAGCAGTAGGCAAAAAATTTTTTTTTTCATGATGGTTTGATAATCGTTTTACTATAAACGTTCGACAAGGGATAAAGGGTTTGGTTTAATCGGTAAACAGCCTACACATTACATCGCGCCGAATAAGCTGACAAGTCTGAGGCCTGACGAATCCTTTAGCACAAATTGACCGCTAATGTATACATATAAAAGCCCATCACTAAATAAGTATGTGCCTTGTCCCTTTTTATGGGGCAGTAAAATAGTGGTCGAATACCTTATATTTGTCTTTCTACATGCCTGAGTTTAATGGAAAAGTTAACCGCCGACGATCTTGTTTACGGCTATATTAATGGTATTTTCCCAATGGCCGATGCCGACGGTACACTTTACTGGTACGCGCCAGACCCGCGTGCCATCATTCCAATTGACACGTATAAGCCCGCCAAATCACTCCGTCCCGTTCTCAACCGCAATCAATTCGAAGTACGGATAAATACCGCGTTTAACGAAGTCATGCGAAATTGTTCTATTCCCCGTTCAGATGATGACAGTGTCTGGATTTCGGAAGAGATCATTCAGGCTTATACGGAACTACACCATATGGGCCTTGCCCACAGCGTTGAAACGTATATAGATGACAGGCTGGTTGGGGGCCTCTACGGTGTAGCCCTGGGATCTGCTTTTTTTGGTGAGTCGATGTTCAATAAAGTCAGTAATGCGTCGAAAGTAGCTTTCCACTACTTAATTCTGATCCTTCGCCAGCAACGCTTCAGCTTACTCGATACGCAGTTTATCAATGACAATGTGCGTCGATACGGGGCCATCGAAATTCCGAAAGCCGATTACCTTAAACAACTTAAAGCGGCACTTCGTCAGAAAGCCAAATTTTCGGAGCTTGTGCGGGAGAAGGTGTAAAACCCAGCGTATGAACTTCAGCCATACCATTCATGACTTACCTGTCATAAACCGTATGGCAAAACCAGACGCCGAAACGGGAAACCCGTATCTTTGCGGCATGACAAAACCCGTTCTTGTACTTAAATTCGGTACTGCCTCCATCACGAAACCCAATGGTGAGCCGAATGAGCCGGTTATGGTAGACATTGCCCGCCAGGTAGCTGCCCTGCATACGCGCTATCGTATTGTCTTGGTATCGTCCGGGGCCGTTGGCGCGGGCAAATCGCTGATTCGTGAATACCGGGGTGATATTACCCAGCGTAAGGCCGCAGCCGCAGTTGGTAATCTCCTATTACTCAATCAATACTCTCGTTTCTTCTCGATATATGGCATTTCAATCGCTCAAAGTTTGTGCGAACGACACCATTTTGCCGACCGCGACCAATTCCTTCAGCTAAAACAAACGTACGAAGAGCTTTGGGCTAATGACCTCATTCCTATTGCCAACGAGAACGACGTCGTGAGCAACCGCGAACTGAAGTTTTCGGATAACGACGAACTGGCTACGCTCATTGCGGTAGGCTTTGGCGCTGAAGCCCTGATGCTTTGCACATCCGTCGGTGGGTTGCTGGATGCTAACGGCACCATCATCAGGGAAGTAAAAGACTTCGACGAGCGCATATTCGGCGTAGTTCGAACGGATAAATCTTCGCTCGGATTGGGCGGTATGGCCTCCAAATTAACCTTCGCCAAGCTGGCTACCCGCATGGGTATCCGGGTTGTGATTTTTGGGTTGAGCGAACCGAATAGCATTAGGCGGGCTTTGGACCGTGAAATAGGCACCGAATTTACTCCTCAACCCACCATTCTCTCTGCCCGAAACCGGTGGCTCGGCTCAGGAAGCCTGGCAGTAGGCCGGGTACAGATCGATGCAGGTGCTGTTCGGGCGCTGCAACAGCGAAGAAGCCTGCTGGCCGTCGGCGTTCGGGCCATAGTGGGCGAATTTGCCACGGGCGAAATGATTGAAATTCTGGACGACGAACAGAGAACAATCGCCGTCGCCCGCGCCCGAATTTCGTCCGAAACACTGGCTCAACAGCTTAATCAGCAAAATGTGGAGGTCGCTAATGCGAATGATATTGTACTTTTGTAATCATGACACCAATTACGCCACTTCTCCAGGCTACTCAGCAGGCTGCGGCAGCCGTTCGGCGGCTTAGCCCCGACCAGAAAACCGACCTATTGAATCGGCTGGCCGATGTTCTGGCTGCCCGTTCCGCCACGATCGTCACCGAGAATCAAAAAGATCTCGACCGTATGGACGCTGCGGACCCTAAATACGACCGGTTAAAACTGACCGAAAGTCGCGTGGCCGACCTCGCCAAAAGTTTGCGGGAAGTAGCGGTACTGCCCGACCCGGCCGGTGAGGTTATTCTGGACCGAACTATAGAGCAGGGACTGACACTCAAAAAGATTGCGGTTCCGCTGGGTGTAGTTGGCGTCATCTACGAAGCGCGGCCAAATGTTACTGTCGATGTAGCGTCAATTTGCCTGCGTTCGGGCAATGCGTGTGTGTTGAAAGGTGGCAAAGAGGCTGACTTTTCTAACCGGTACCTGATTAGTCTGATTCAGGGGGTATTGGTTGAGTTTGGCGTACCCAAATCCGCCGTCACCCTCCTCCCAACCGACGGGCCGGCCTCCCGGGGGGCCGTGGTCAATGAACTCCTTACCGCCACCCGGTATGTCGACATTATTATTCCGCGCGGGTCGGAGTCGCTGATTCAGTTCGTCCGAAAAAACTCGCTGGTGCCAACCATCGAAACCGGGGCTGGTGTGTGCCACGCCTACGTTGAGCAAACGGCCGACTTAGACAAAGCAGCCGCCATTGTGGTGAATGCCCGCGTCTCACGCCCATCGGTTTGCAACTCCCTCGACTGCGTGTTGGTAGACGAAGCCATTGCCGACCGTTTCCTGCCCATGCTTACCGCCGACTTTACCAAGTGGAACGTGGAAGTATTTGCCGATGAAAACTCGTATGACATTTTCGAGAAAGCCGGTTATACAAACCTGCAACACGCCCGGCCTGAAGATTTTGGCCGCGAGTTTCTGGACTATAAATGTGCGGTAAAAGTAGTTGCTGGACTGGACGAAGCCCTGTCTCACATTCAAAACTACTCGTCGCGCCATTCCGAAGCCATTTTATCGCAGAATCAATCGATTATCGATCAGTTCCTCAGCGAAGTTGATGCAGCAGCTGTGTACGCCAATGCGTCGACGCGCTTCACGGATGGGGGCGTATTTGGCTTGGGCGCTGAGATAGGCATTTCGACCCAGAAACTCCACGCTCGCGGGCCTTTTGCGCTGGAAAAGCTAGTGACGGAAAAATGGATTGTGGTGGGCGACGGGCAGGTAAGATGGTAGTTTTATCTCTCCGGTATTGAGTGATCAAAACAAAGTTTAGGGGTTTGGCCACAAAGTATTCTGCGTTTACCATATCTGCTTGCAAAGAGTATCAGACACGAGTTCTTTTGGTTAATTAACCAAAAGAACTTTCTGTGTATGAGATTCTCCTTTTTACTTGTTCTGCTAAGTGCGTACCCTGCCTGGAGCCAGTCAATCGACTCCACCGCAACAGTCGACCTACCAACTAAAAGTAATTTCAGATCCAGTACCATGCTGGAGCTTGGCTATGGTTATGCCTACACCCGGCTGCCTACCATGCGCGCGTTTTTCAAGTCTAATCAAATCAAGGAAGATCATAGCCTTGACAATTTTGCTGCTGTTGGTTTTGGCTACCGTCGGCAGCGGTTTAAAGGCAGTCTGTACGCATCTTATGGCATTGACCAGGGCACACGCTCACCTAACAACACCGGACAAGCCCAGTTGATAGCCCGACGTCAGAACTTTAGCGGTGCTGTTCTGTTTGTGGGGTACGACCTGGCGAATACCCGCAATAAACGCGTATTTTTAAATGCAGGTTTTGGTAGCATTCGTTATGAATACAGCGTGTTCCGGGCTACGAATCAGGCGGTTCCTTTCCAAACAATACTACAGAACAACCCTGCCGGAAGCGTTCCTTCTCTCTTTCTCACCAATAATTATTGGGACGTTAACCTGGAAATTTCGCAACGGGAAAAACGCAGGGATGCCCTTCAATTGGTGAGCCGATTTGGCTACCGACGTGGTTTCACCGCAGATGCCTGGCAGTCTGACGCGTATCAACTGATCAATGCCCCATCTGACCGGGTCAGTCAGTTCTATGCTCAGTTTAGCTTATATATTTCCCGCAACTACATGGCTCGTCAAAAGCGATGAGACTACTCATACTCCCCTGGCTCCTCTTCCTGCTAATAGAAAGTGGCCACCCACAGACCAGCCAGCCAGAGCAGGCCCAGTTGATTCTGTACCGTGAGAAAGAATTTATTTCGGGCATGGGCAAGGGCTACCCATTTAAGATTAATGAGGAGAAGATGGGGAAACTCTCCCCTAATCGGTATGTACAACTGGCCGTAAATCCCGGCCGTATAAAACTGGAGTTCGATAGTAACTACCTTTCAGACAGCCGACCGCTCTGGCTTCGGGTGCAGGCCGGTCAAACGTATTACGTGAAGGTCGTTGTGGAGATTGATTTTTTGAGCACTACCATCGTCATGGCACCTGTTGATCCGCAAAAAGCGCAACAAGAACTTAGTCGGATGAAGCCGGAATACACTCAGCCAATTGCCAAACCAGACTAAATTCACCCAGTTTCCAAACCGATAATTCGTGCGTATATCTCCATCATTACAGTCATCTTTGCTGCTGGTGAGCTGTTTAATCGCTTTACTTGGCTATTGGGGCTGGCTGCTTTACCGCCTTTTGGGTCCGCAGCTCACACAGGAACTTCCGGACTTAGGCAGCCTGGCTGGTTACTTGCTGGGTTTATTTGTACTCCTGCTTGGCATCTGGCTACTTGCCTACCTAAGTTACCGATTTACGTTTCGGCAATGGATGCATCAGCCAGAAAAGAGGCTTTACTACTGGTGTTGGCTGTGCTTTCTGGCCTGGTTACTATTTGAAGTGCTCCAGTGGCGCACCGATCAGGAACCCGCTTTCGTTGACGAAAATATTCTGGTAACATTACTCCTTACCGGCTTGGTAATCCTCTATGGTTTCGTAGCGGACTCCCTACAAAGCAAACGACAGCAACAACGGTTGATTCAGCAAAAAACAGAGGCTGAACTCACAGCCCTGAAAGCACAAATCAACCCGCACTTCCTATTCAATGCACTTAATACAATTTATAACGAAGCGCAGCAATCAGAGAACCAATCCATAGCGGATTTGATAGAACAGTTAGCCAGTATTATGCGGTTTACCCTTCAGGAATCGACCCGCTCGCTGATTTCTGTTGAGCAGGAGTTTAAATTTCTGGAAAAATACCTGGCGTTGCAACGTGCCCGGCTTCCAAAACTCAACAAACTGCATGTGCATACACACCTGGACTGGGACGGCCAGCCCGCTCAGCTACCCCCGCTTTTATTGATTCCCTTTATCGAGAATATGTTCCAGTATGGGGTTAGTCTGGAACATCCGGCAACGCTGGAATTAGACGTGCGGGTTGAGAACAGGCAACTCGACCTGCGGGTTTTCAATACCATTGGGGTAGCCACCGTAGGCAAGAACGGTTCGGGAACGGGCATAAAAAACGCTCGTCAACGCCTGGCACTCCTTTATCCAGATCGGCACGAGCTGCGTGTGGAACAATCAACTCAATTCTTTCTGGTTACTTTACGAATAGATTTATAAATCGTATGCTTCGTGCCATTGCCATTGACGATGAACCCGCTGCGCTGGATGTGCTGAATCGATATGCCGATAAAGTTCCATTTGTAGACCTGGTGCAAACGTTTATCAATACAACCGATGCGCTGACGTACCTCTACGCGCACAAGGTCGATTTAATCTTCCTGGATATCCGGATGCCGGATTTGATGGGAACAGACTTTGCCCAGTTGGTTGCTCCCCTCAAAAAGTCGATTGTCTTTACAACTGCTTACGCCGATTATGCGCTGGAAGGTTTTACGCTGAATGCCCTTGATTATTTGCTTAAACCCATCGATTTAACCCGCTTTCTACACAGTTGCAATCGGGCTTACACCCAGTACCAGCTTCAGCAGGGAGAGCCGTCGGGCATTTTTGTAAAAGATGGGTACGACTGGGTTCGGGTAAATCTGAGTGAAGTTCTTTATATTCACTCGGATACAAATCTCCTGTTTATCCACGAACCCGGCAGACAGGTCAACACCCGCATGACCCTGTCGGAGATAATGGACATACTCCCCGGTGAGCAATTTATCCGGATTCATAAATCGTATATCGTTGCGCTGAAAGCCATCCGCAAAATTGAACGGCATCAGGTAACGGTTGGCGACGTTATCATACCGCTTGCGTCTGGCTATCGGCAACTGCTGGAGCAACGTCTGTTGCGAAAATAGCTTTCTACTGATCTTATCTCTTAGGCTAATAGCCATACCAGTCGCCCCACCATTTTTGCAGGCTTCGCCGGATTTCGGCTTCGCGGGCGTTATGACCGGGTTCGTAAAGTTTGTGCCCTTTCAGATCGTCAGGCAGGAAATTCTGCTGAGCAAAGTTTCCTTCGTGGGCGTGGGCGTACTGATATTCTTTTCCGTAGCCGATCTGCTTCATTAGTTTGGTTGGGGCATTACGCAGATGTAAGGGCACGGGCAGATGGGCCGTCTGTTCGGCCAGCGCAATGGCTTCGTCAATGGCCAAGTAGCTCGCATTGCTCTTAGGCGATGTAGCCAGATATACGGCTACCTGTGACAGAATAATCCGTCCTTCGGGCATACCAATGGCCCGAATAGCCTGTACCGCTTCGGAGGCCATAATCATGGCCGTCGGGTTGGCGTTGCCAATATCCTCCGACGCCATGATGAGCATACGCCGGGCAATAAAAACTGGGTCCTCACCCGCAACGATCATCCGGGCCATCCAGTACAGGGCGGCATTGGGGTCCGAACCACGCAGCGACTTGATAAAGGCGGAGATAATATCGTAATGCTGCTCCCCGGATTTATCGTAACGGGCAATGTTTTGTTGCGCCACGGCCGTTACGCCTTCATCCATTATAACTAGCGGATCTGCCGCTACATGGGCCGATGCCACCAGTTCCAGCAGGTTTAACAGCTTGCGCCCGTCGCCACCCGATAGCCGCAAGAGGGCATCATACGATTTGATAGTAATCTGTTTCGACTGCAAAAATTTATCCTGAGCAATGGCCCGGTCGACCAACTGGATAAGCTCTTCACGACTTAAGGCTTCGAGAATGTATACCTGACAGCGCGACAGCAAGGCACTGTTTACTTCGAATGATGGGTTTTCGGTCGTGGCGCCAATGAGGGTAATCTGTCCTTTCTCAACAGCACCCAGCAGTGCGTCCTGCTGGCTTTTGTTAAACCGGTGAATTTCGTCGATGAAAACCACCGGCGGAAACATCCCGCTAGGCCGACTTAGTACGTCACGAATTTCTTTTACACCCGAATTTATCGCGCTCAGCGCAATGAATGGCCGCTTAACGGCCTCGGCCAGCAACAGGGCCAGTGTTGTTTTGCCCACACCCGGCGGCCCCCATAATATCATGGATGGTAAACGTCCGGCATCTACCGCCCGCCGAAGTGCGCCCGTTGGACCGATCAGCTTCCGTTGGCCAATAACATCGTTTAGTGTTTGTGGGCGCACCCGCTCGGGTAGTGGCGTTGAGTCTGTATTCATTCAGCGAAGTTACCCGAACCGTATATTCTTCGCAAACCCAGCCTGAACCCGGACTTTACTTCAGTTACCAACATCAATAGGGTAAACCGTACGTACCGTTGACAACAAACAAAAAAGCCGGTAACTGTTTGAAGGTTACCGGCTTGAGGAAGGTTTGGTAAAAACAGCGTCAGAGCGACACATTTTCAAGCGTAACATAGCGCTTGAGATTGCTCATAGCTCCAAATATCAAGTTGTACACCGATTGAATATTGATTTCCATCAGCGCAGAAATTTCTTCGTTGCTCATATTCTGGAAATACCGCAGATGAACGGCTTCGCGCTGACGGCGGGGAAGTTTGTCAAGCGCCTGGTGCAGGCAATCATTTACGTAGGAATCTTCTTCATGGGCGATCAGCAGGTTTTCGTGTGATGGATCAGCTCCCGGCAGTGTATCGCCCACACGCCGACCATTGATCATATCGTCCTGGCTAACCAATTTCTGTTCGGCCGTCAGGTGGCGGACCAGCTTACGTTTGATGGAAGCCATCAGGTAAAAACGAACGGAGGTGGTTGGACCTATGGTGTTCCGATGCTTCCAGAGTTCGACAAACAAATCGTGGATGCAATCTTTAATTAAGGCGCGATCAGTAGCAAAGTGCGCGCAGTAGTGGTAGAGGGTTTGAACATAATTTTGATACAATCGGGCAAACGCATTTTCATCGCCACCGCGGAACAGATTCCAGAGGGTTTCGTCGTCGGGGCCGGTTTGGGAGCGTGAGCGAGCCATAGTTCGTAATAGAGAGGTAAAGGTTAGGAATAGCCTAGGGAAGTGTAAACGTACCCATAAAAAATAGAATTTAAAACAGTTACCAAATAAAATTTTTTTCTGTCACGATTTCACTATTTGAAGAGGAACAAAATTGAACGTTTTGCCATCAAATAAGCCTAAGTCACTCAGTTTGACCTTAGGAATGACCAGCAGCGCCATGAATGATAAGGTCATGAAGGGGGCTAACAGGGTACTTTTAAGTCTATACTTAGCGTATTCATCTAACTTAGTATACTGTTCAGCTATAGTATATCCATCTATGTCGCTCATAAGCCCCGCTACGGGTAGTGGGAGGAGCATAGATTCGGCAGCAGGCCCCTCCCCCACGGCCGATAAGCCTCCTTTTGCTTCGATAATTAAATTGATGGCTTTGCAAATGCTCTCGTCATTGCAACCCACCGCCGTTATATTGTGCGAATCATGACCCACGGAGGAGGCAAGAGCGCCTGAAGTAAGCCCAAAATTTTTAATAAACGCCACGGCGGGGGGCGTATCCTGATACCGGTTGACGACAACCAGCTTTAAAATATCTCCCTCAACATCGGGTACGAGCTGGCCCTCTTCGACCTTCGCTTCCAGATGCAGCTCGTTCGTGATCAGCTGTCCGTCGAGTGCTTCTATAACCCGGATCCATACCGGCCCATCAGTAGATACGGCTTTTACAACAAAGTCGGCCGGCGTTTTGAGCGAACAGGAAAACTGATTAACATGCTCACTGCATAAGTCAGGAAGGGCCGATTGACCTTGATTGGCTACTATTTCTCCGTTGATCACTGTTTGCTGAACCTGAAACTCACGCAGGTTATTGACAACTATATAATCGGCGGGGTCGCCCTCGCGCAGGAGTCCAACCGGCATTCGGTAGTGAAGTACGGGGTTGAGGCAGGCCGCCCCCAGCACATGCCAGAGCGAATGACCTTTGCCCAAGGCGCGCACGACCAGTTGATTGATATGCCCTTCGGCCAGTGTATCGGGGTGTTTATCATCCGAACAGAACATAACCTGACCCGGAAACTCAGCCAGTAGCGGAATCAGGGCTTCGAAGTTGCGGGCCGCACTGCCTTCCCGAATCAGGATGTTCATCCCGCGCCGGGCTTTATCAAGCCCCTCTTCGTAGGTAAAACATTCGTGGTCGGTGCTGATCCCAGCATCTATGTATCGCTGGGCTTCGTCGCCGATCAGGCCGGGGGCGTGGCCATCTACGGGTTTATTAAAGGCATTGGCCAGACTGATTTTAGCCATCATATCAGGATCGTGGCTCAATACGCCCGGAAAGTTCATCACCTCGGCCAGGTAACCAATTTCTTTCATCGCCAGCAACTGTCTGACATCCTGCGCACTGATCGTTGCTCCTGCCGTTTCGAAAGTCGTGGCTGGTACACAGGAGGGTGCTCCGAACATAAACTTAAAGGGTACGCGACGAGCCTCTTCAATCATGTACGTCACGCCGGTAACGCCCAGCACATTCCCGATCTCGTGCGGATCCGAAACGGTAGCTACTGTGCCGTGCACAACTGCCAGCCGTGCAAACTGGGGTGGTGTCAGTAACGAGCTTTCTATATGAACGTGGGCGTCAACAAAGCCCGGAAGCACATAGGGCTCCTCCGGGCGTTCGGGACCGAGTTGAGTAAGTTGACTGATGCGCCCGTTTTCGACAGCGATCGTACCATAATAAATTACTTGATCGAACAGATTCAGGATGTTCCCGGTAAGCATAAAGTCAGATGCGTATAAAGAGTTTGCGACGGTACATCCACCGCAGAATGAGGTAAAAAATACCGAGCGTAACCAGACCCGTCAGCAGCGTTTCGTAGGCCGGACCGAAAATCAGAAAAGGGCCGGTTCCCAGATGGGTATGGAGTGATGTAACGATGAACCGGTCAATAAGGTGTACCAGACAGTAAATAGCAATGGAGTTCATGCCAACAACAATCAACGGGAAAGCCCAGCTACGCCGGTTGGCAACGTCAATGATCCCGTAGAAAAGTGCAAGCAGCCAGAAGCACCAACCTCCGCTAAACAATACCCAGGCGGGTGTCCAGATACGCTTTACGATGGGGCAAATGCCTGCTACATGCAGCAGGACACCCGCTACCAAACAGATACCACCAGCCAGCAGAAAACGCTGGATCAGTGCCCGCTTATCCATATCTGAGCGTAGCCACCGTCCGGCCTGTAACCCAAGGAGCATGGTGCCCAGTGTTGGAATAAAGCTAAGTGTGGCATAGCCACCGCCATTGAACAGAAACGGTTTTTCTCTCGGAAACAAGTTAAGAAACCAGGTATCGAACGCCCAGGCGAGATTGCTGTTCTTATTGAAGTGTGCCATTATACTGTTGTAATGCTCCGGCCAGTCGGGCGGAACGCCCACCGCACTGTAATTAAACCCGGCTCCGGAAGCGGGATAGAGCACGAAAGCCAGCCAGTACCCAACCAGCACGACACCCAGGGCAATCCAGCCGGTTCGGGCGCTGTATTTACCAAGTAAGAACAGAAAAGGGTAACCAAGACCGATTTGGGTCAGCGTATCCTCAAACGTGAAGTTTGTCTGACTAGCATGGGTGGAACGCAGAAAAATGCCAAGTAATATCAGAATCAGCGAACGGCGCAAGGCATACCCAAACTGTGTAGCAAACGATTGCCCCTGGCTGGCACGGCTGGCCATTGAGAAAAGCAGGGCAACACCCACCAGAAACGAAAAAGACGGCTGAATTAAATCATGCAACGAGCACCCGGCCCAGGCAACATGACTTTGATGGTGCGCGAGGAAGGCCCAGAACGCACTGTCGGGAAAGGTTTCGTGTAAATGATCAAATTGCAGCATTTCGGCCGCCATCAATACCATGACAAAGCCTCGATAGGCATCCATAGACATCAGGCGACCGGGCAAGGCAGCGCCCGGCTGGGTAGTAGACAACGGTGGGAGCATGATTAAGGTAGGAATTAGTCGTCAAAACTTAGCATTGCCCGTCACATTCGCAATAGAGTTGGTTAAAGTTTTTCGCAGAGGTGGTATATTTCGAACGAATGAGACTCTTTACTATAAATAATCCTTTTGCTGATGCCTGCCCGTGTGTTAAAAGTTCATCCTGCCGATAATGTCATTGTTGCCCTGCGCAACCTGTCGGCTGGTGAACAAATAGAGTTTGGGAATACCCTCTACGAGCTACCCTATGCCGTTGGGGCCAAACATAAATTTGTGACCGAAGACCGTCAGCCCGGCGATCCAATTACGATGTACGGGGTACTCGTTGGCAAGGCAACCCAGCCAATTCGCCGGGGCGAACCCATTACAACGTTCAATCTCAAACATGATGCAGATACGTACGGACTCGACAAAAAGCAGTCGTATGCCTGGCAGCCCCCCGACGTTTCAGCCTGGGAAGGTCGGACGTTTATGGGGTATCATCGGGCGGATGGCAGCGTTGGTACCCGAAACTACTGGCTGGTGGTGCCACTCGTATTCTGCGAAAACCGTAATGTACTGATCCTGAAAGATGCCTTTGAGCGGGAGCTTGGCTATGCGCAGCCCGAAACTTATCGAGTGCAGGTTCACGAGCTGCTGAGTTTGTACAAAGCCGGCGAAATGGAGGTTGCTAAAAAGATGCAGCCTTTTGTCGATGAATCCCAGAATCAGACGCTTACTTCGAGCCAACATCAGGTAAATCGTCCTTTCAAGAACGTAGACGGTATCAAATTTCTAACGCATGAAATGGGCTGTGGCGGTACCCGACAGGACTCCGCTTATTTGTGTTCGCTGCTGGCCGGGTTTATCAATAACCCTAACGTGGCCGGAGCTACCGTACTTAGCCTTGGTTGTCAGCATTTACAGACAGACATGATCTCGGCCGAAATTAAACGGCAGAATCCTAAGTTCAACAAACCCCTGCTACTGTTCGAACAACAGGCGGGTACGGAATACGCTCTAATGTCGGAGGCCGTCAAACAAACATTTTTGGGGCTGGTCGAAATCAATAAACTCGAACGTAAACCCGCGCCACTCAGTGCGCTGACAGTTGGGCTGAAGTGTGGCGGTTCCGACGGGTTCTCCGGCATTTCGGCGAACCCGGCCCTCGGGCAACTGTCCGACATTCTGGTAACGCTGGGCGGCAAGACCGTGCTGGCCGAATTTCCGGAACTGAACGGCGTTGAACAGGAACTAATCAATCGCACCGACGATACCGATAAAGCCCAGAAGTTCATAACCCTGATGGGTGACTATTCGGCTCAGGCCGAAGCGGTAGGATCGGGCTTTGACATGAATCCATCGCCGGGGAATATTAAAGATGGCTTGATTACAGATGCTATCAAATCTGCCGGAGCGGCTAAGAAAGGGGGAACGGCACCGGTAGCCGATGTGCTGGATTATGCCGAACGCGCTACCGAGCCTGGTCTTAACTTACTCTGTACGCCCGGTAACGACGTTGAAGCCACAACCGGTATGGCGGGTTCCGGCACCAATGTCATCCTGTTCACAACGGGCCTTGGTACGCCCACAGGTAACCCTGTTTGCCCGGTTGTGAAAGTATCGACGAACACCATCCTCAAGAACCGGATGCCGGATGTTATTGACTTCGATAGCGGGCCCATCATCGATGGAGAGCAAAGCATCGAACAAAATGCCAACGCCATGCTGGAATATATTATCAAGCTGGCCTCGGGCGAAGTAATTACCCAGGCCGAACGGCTGGGGCAGGACGATTTCATCCCCTGGAAACGGGGCGTTTCACTCTAAATTGGCGAAAGAAGGAAAGAGTGAAAGAGCGCTATAATCTGCGCCTGAACGTTCACTCTTTCCTTTTTTCGCTCTTTCGCTCTCTATGTTCTCTCTCAACAACAAAACCGCGCTGATTACGGGCGGGGCCAGTGGTATTGGACTGGCTATTTCTCAGACGTTCGCTCAGGCGGGCGCAACGGTTCACATTCTCGAAATTAACGGCGAGCTGGCGCAGCAGGTGGCCGATGATATTACGGCGGCTGGCGGAAAAGCGTATGCTCACACGGTCGACGTGTCCGATCAGGCGCAAGTAGTGGCCCTGATTGGCCAGATAGCGGCCGAATCGTCCATTCACATTCTCGTTAACAACGCTGGTGTGGCGCACATTGGCAAGGCCGATACAACCCAGGAAGCTGATTTCGACCGAATTTTCCGCATCAATGTGAAAGGTGTTTATAATTGCTTATATGCTGTTATTCCGCATTTTAAATCCAATGGAGGGGGCGTCATCCTGAACATGGCCTCGGTAGCCGCCACGCTTGGCCTCTCCGATAGGTTTGCCTATTCGATGAGCAAAGGAGCGGTGCTGACCATGACGTTGTCCGTAGCCAAAGACTACCTGAAAGACAACATTCGGTGCAACTGCATCTCTCCCGCCCGCGTACACACGCCTTTTGTGGATGGGTTTATCGCGAAGAACTACCCAGGACAGGAAGCCGAAATGTTCGAGAAGTTATCGAAAACCCAACCCATCGGCCGTATGGCCGCCCCCGGCGAAGTAGGCGCATTGGCCTTATATCTCTGCTCCGATGAAGCTGGCTTCGTCACTGGCTGCGACTACCCCCTCGATGGTGGCTTTACCCGCCTGAACAGCTAGAACACAAAATATTCTCATCAAGGCATTATAAACGTAAGTCATCCCGAACTTTTAAGCTAAACTGCCCGGTCTAATGCGCTCAATCAGATAAACCGGGCAGAGACCGGCAGACGCACCGGCATAGCCTAGGCTATGCCGGTGCGTCTGCTATTTAGCGTTTAGTGCCATTGAGCAATCATTCCACAGTAAACCATTAGGTTTGCGGCAGAATGGTTAAACTTGCAGTCTAGTCTGCTTTTCGTTTAAAGAATCTTCTTTCTTCATGAAACTCTTCCGCTTCGGCTCGCCCGACCACGAACACCCTGGTGTTGTATTACCCACCGGTCAACATATCGACGTAACGCACTTTGGCGAAGATTACGACGAATCATTTTTTGCCAGCAATGGCCCCGAACGCCTGGCGCACTGGCTGACGGCCCACGCTCATACCTGCCCCGAAGTATCGATCGATGAACGCTTTGGCCCGTGCATCAAACGCCCGTCGAAAATCGTTTGTGTGGGTCTGAACTACGCCAAACATGCCGCCGAAACCGGTGCTGCCACACCCGCCGAGCCCATTCTTTTCTTTAAGGCAACTACGGCACTCTGCGGCCCCAACGACAATGTTGTTATTCCAAAGCGGTCCGAAAAAACCGACTGGGAAGTTGAACTAGCCATCATCATTGGCAAACGGGCCAGCTATGTCGAACTGGACGAGGCTATGGACTACATTGCCGGTTACGCGCTGCACAACGATTACAGCGAACGGGCATGGCAGCTGGAGCGCGGTGGACAGTGGGTAAAAGGGAAAAGCGCCGACACCTTTGCGCCACTGGGACCGTACTTAGTGACAACTGATGAAGTCCCCGAGCCAAATAATCTTCACCTGTGGCTCAGCATTAATGGCAAGCGCCTACAGGATTCGAATACCGACGACATGATTTTCAATGTCCCAACACTGGTCAGCTACATCAGCCAGTTCATGACGCTGCTGCCCGGCGATATTATCTCGACTGGCACACCCGCTGGCGTGGGTCTGGGCATGAACCCGCCCTGGTACCTGAAACCCGGCGACGTAGTCGAACTGGGTATCGAAGGCTTGGGCGAACAGAAGCAGACAGCCATTAGCTATCAATAACTAGTGAATAATGGATAATGTAAATGAATAATGAAGAATAAACAACCAGTGGACTATTCTTCATTATCCATTTACATTATCCATTTTACATTCCTCATTAGCAACGTATGACAATCGACGCTCACCAACATTTCTGGCACTTCGATCCGGTTCGGGATAGCTGGATTACGGACGATATGGCCAATATCCAACGCGATTTCCTGCCCGCTGATCTGGAGCCTGTTCTGAAAGAGAATGGGATTGATGGGTGCGTGGCTGTTCAGGCATCGCAGTCGGAAGAAGAAACGATGTTTCTGGTTCGGATGGCCCAGACGTACGACATTGTGAGAGGTGTTGTTGGTTGGGTTGATCTGCAGTCAGACCAGTTGCCAGAGCGATTACAGGCGCTTTCTCAGCATCAAGAGATCAAAGGCTACCGGCACGTGGCGCAGGCCGAACCCGATGACTTCCTGGCCCGTCCTGCCGTTATGGATGGCATTCGACAGTTAGCCGATTTTGGTCTAACGTACGATATTTTGATTTACCCGACGCAACTAAAAGCGGCTTTGCAGTTGGTGCGATCAGTGCCCAACGTCAACTTTGTGATCGACCATTTGGCCAAGCCTTACATTCAGAAAAAAGAGATTAGCCGCTGGTCAAACTTCATGGCCGAGATCGCCAAGAACAAACATGTTTCGTGCAAACTCTCCGGTATGGTCACCGAAGCCGACTGGCATAACTGGAGCAAAAAAGACTTTTTTCCCTATCTGGATGTTGTCTTTGAGAACTTCGGCCCCGACCGGCTCATGTTTGGCTCCGACTGGCCCGTATGTCTGGTAGCTGCCAACTACACACAGGTTAGAACACTGGTTGATGAATACGTTGTCAATTGGGGAGAGGAGGTCCGGGCAAAAGTCTTTGGTGCGAATGCAGTGTCGTTTTACAAGTTATAAAGGGTTATGAATTGTTTTGTTGGTGTTGATGTCGGAACGACGAATATAAAAGCGCTGGCCATGCCGCCGGATTTAAGCCAGATTCTGGCCCATGCCTCCGCCCCCGTTACGACCCTCAACCCCGAACCCGGCTATGCCGAACAGGACCCGTCCGAAATCTGGGCGGCTTTTGTCGAGGTCATAGCTGAAGTCAGTCGAGAAGTCGCGCAGGGTGGTCATGTCATTACACATGTGGCTTTTTGTACGGCCATGCACAGCCTGCTGCCCATGAACGACGACGGATCGCCGATCGGGAATGCCATTCTCTGGTCCGACAACCGGGCCGAGGAGCAGGCCAAAGCCTTACGGACAACGCAGGCGGAATTAGGGAAGTCGATTTACGCACAAACCGGAACGCCCATTCACCCCATGATTCCGCTTTGCAAACTGGCCTGGCTCCGCGAAAATGACCCACGACTGCTGCGCCGAACGGCCCGTTTCGGCTCGATCAAGGAATTTTTGTGGCATAAATTAACCGGTCAGTTTGAAGTTGATTTCTCCATTGCCACGGCTACGGGACTGTTTAACGAAGGCAAGCAGGAATGGAGCGAAGCAGCGCTGAACTACGGCGGTGTCCGGGCCGACCAGTTATCGAAGCCCGTTCCAACGACTTTCCAGCGTTCGTACCAACCACGGTCAGAAACAGCCAGAACGGGACTTCAGGCGGGCGTTTCACTGGTCATTGGCGCATCAGATGGGTGTCTGGCCAATCTGGGTGCGGGGGCTATCAAAGCCGGAACGGCCACGCTCACTATCGGTACCAGCGGAGCCATCCGCCAAACGGTCCGAAAACCACTGCGCGATGCTGAACTTCGGTTATTTTGTTATTTTCTGGATGAAGGCTATTACGTAGTTGGCGGGCCTACCAACAACGGGGGCAACGTACTGGAGTGGCTCACCGAAAAACTGACTTTACAGGATACAGACGCCGTTTTGGCCGAGGCCGCCACTATAGCCCCCGGCTCGGATGGCTTACTGTTTCTACCCTATTTGCAAGGTGAACGGGCACCGTTATGGGACGCTTCAGTCCGGGGGGCCTACCTCAATGTCGACTGGCAGCATACCAGAGCTCACTTTGTAAGAGCCGCTCTGGAAGGAGTTTTATTCAATCTACTTAGCATCAATGAACTGCTGATTGATCACACCGGACCAGCCAAGGTTATCCATGCCAACGGAGGCTTTGCTCAGTCGGACCTTTGGGTGCAAATGTTAGCCGATATGGCGGGCGTTCCTGTACGGCTTAACGCCAGTAACGAAAGCGGCTCGATGGGTGCTATACTACTGACGATGAAAGCCATCGGTATGGTAAAAACACTGGATGAAGCTGCGGAGAAGGTTGCATTTGGCCGTACGTTTCAACCCGACCTAAACCGTCATACGGTGTATCGGAAAGAGTTTGCAAAATGGCAGGAAGGTCAGAAAATGCTATACGTCGATAGCGGGCGTACCAAATAGCAAACTCTCCTCGCCGTCAGCCTTATACATGAATTTTCGCTCAAAACGCAGCCCCAGTTTTTCGAGCAAGTGGATGGACGGCTGGTTTGCAGGACTCGTAAATCCCAGAATACGACTTGATCCAAACGTTTCGCGGGCGTAGGCTATCACCGCCGATGCCGCTTCGAACCCGTATCCGGTTCCGGTATAACCGGGCAAAAACGCGAACCCGATATCAGGCGCATCCAGCGTCTCGCGCTTGAACAAACCGCACATGCCAATGGGTTGCTCAGTAACTTTCAGCCTGACTACATACGACCCGTAACCCATCAGTTCGTAACTCTTCAGCGGTCCGTTAACAATGTATTGATGGGCATCGTCAAGCGTTCGTACGCCACGGTCGCCAATAAACTCAAGCCATGATGGCGTGTTTAGCAACGTCAGCACGAAAGCAGCATCGTCGACCGTAAACTCGGTAAGTAGCAGGCGTTCCGTCAGTAACATGTTGATAGTCTGAATTACTAAAATGCTACTGACTTCAGGCGCAACCCGGTGTCTTCCGGCAAACCAAATACCAGATTGAGGTTCTGGACGGCATGACCGGAGGCTCCTTTGGTAAGGTTGTCGATTACGCTTGTGATCAACAACTGCCCGTCGTGGACTTCCAGATGAACCAGGCATTTGTTGGTGTTTACGACCTGTTTCACATCCACCGGCGCATCGCTAACATGGGTAAACGGGTGGTTTTCGTAAAAGGACCGGTATAGTTGCTTGGCTTCTTCGAGCGTTCCGGTAAATGGCGTATAGACGTTGGCCATAATACCCCGCGTAAAATCGCCCCGGTAAGGAATGAAATTGATGGCGGCCGCAAAATCAGGTTCTAACTGCGTCAAACTCTGGCGTATTTCGGCCAGGTGCTGGTGCGTGAAGGCTTTGTAGATCGAAACGTTGTTGTTGCGCCAGGTGAAGCCGGTTGTAGGCACAAGCGCCTGCCCTGCGCCCGTACTGCCGGTTATGGCACTTACGTGGACATCGTCGGTCAGTTTGCCGGCTTTCGCCAGGGGCAGCAGCGCCAGCTGAATACTGCTGGCAAAGCAGCCGGGATTGGCAATGCGCATGGCTTCCTGAATACGCTCCCGGTTGAGTTCGGGTAAGCCGTACACGAAATCGTCGTGTTCGTCCCGAAAATCGGCACTGAGATCAATCACGGCAATATCGTCAGACACCTCGTGCTCCGCCATGAACGTTGCCGACGCCCCATGTCCCGAACACAAAAAAATAGCATCCAGCCCGTTCTGTGCCAGCAATTCGCTAATTTCTTCACCCGAAAAGGTGAGGTCGGTATCACCCAGCAGATCGGTATGCGTGGCCCAAACGGGTTTTCCTGCCTGACTTTTGCTGTGTGTAAAGGCCACATTCACAAACGGGTGATTGATCAGAATACGCAGTAGCTCGCCACCTGTATAACCGGCTCCGCCAATAATACCAACGTTTATTTTTTCCATATTTTCTGAACGACCATGTTCCTTTATTGATTCAATGTTGTGTCAGTATACGCTCCTGACATCAGTTATGCATACTGGATTCTACCTGGTCGACGCCCGACTCTGCTCGCCAATGGCCCGAAACCAGACCAGTGCCCGATTCAATACGCTTTCATCGAAGACCGTCACGTATTCGCTTTCAAATCCTGACCGGTCAAGTGTTAATGAGCGACTTAATTCATGATTGTGTATTACCAAAGTTGGCTTGCTGGCAATGGGAAAAAATTGAATGCCTACCCCACTTTTCTGAAACGATAAAGTCGGGCAACCCAGACAGCACAGATGCATGGGCAACGAGTCGAGCGTAAAGGCGGCATACGCCTGTTCGCTCAGGCTGGCCATATCCTGAAGGGTTAATTTATTGACGGCGGGAATCAACCGGTCAGCAGCCACTGGATTCGCGTCACGAACACGTTCGTATAACTCCGCCGTGAAGGCTTTCTGCCCGCTGAACACTAATGGATTTGGGCTTTCCTGAAGCAGTTGGCTTGCGAACCGGCACCAGTAGTCGACCGACAACATCCGAATGGGGTCTCCGGACTCAGGACAAATCAGGATGGGTTTATTCGCTAGTACCGGGCTATTCAGTTTAGCCCACAACTGCTCCGTCGATTGAGGTGGATGAACAAAGTACGGTTCAACAGTTTTCAGACTGGCCTCAATTCCCATCGGCTTCAGAAGTCGGAGAATCAGGTCAAAGTTATGAACTTCGCCATCCGGCATGAAAAACTCATCATCGAGCAGACCGCCGAATCCCCTTGTGCCATAGCCAATTTTTCGCCTGACCTTCAGATAAGGCAGGATAAAATGCATGGGCGAATCCGAGAAGCGAATATCAACCGAATAATCGTAGACCGTGTCGCTGAGCGTTTTTACGGCTGCTTTCGTCGTCTGCCAGAAATCCTGCCATTTCTGTAGTTTAGACAGCGACCGACGACTGGTTCCGACATGATTGAGGTGGATAACCCGCCGTATGTACGGGTTATCCTGCCAAATGGGGTCGCACCAGCTACCGGCCAGTACGTCAATCTGGGCATTGGGGTACTGCTGCCGGATGAGAGGAAATGTGTACGACAGAATCAGCGCATCGCCCAAATGTCCAGAGGTCATCAGGAGAATGGCTGGCTCGTCGGTAACGGGCAAGCTATCCTGCCTACGCGCAGACTTGCTGGCGTAGGCATCCACCACTATATCAAGCAGTTGTAATGGATAGGCAATGCTCCGGGGAGCGCAATATTTCCGCGCTTTTCCAATCACTGGTTGTTGATTTTCTCGTAGATCATCACCTGATTGGAGGCTACTTTCGAGAAGCCTCGCACATCGTCGCCCGTCCAGGCATTGTTCATTTCGCCATACGAACCGAATTTCGACGACATCAGATCATGATCCGACTCGATACCCATTACCTGGAACCGGTAGGGTGCCAGCAGCACATGTACTTTACCCGACACATGCGCCTGCGAATCGGCCAGGAAGGTCTCGATGTTGCGCATGACGGGGTCCATAAACTGGCCTTCGTGGAGCATGGTACCGTACCAGTTAGCCAACTGCTCTTTCCAGTATAGCTGCCATTTGCCGAGCACGTGTTTTTCGAGGGTATGGTGCGCTTTGATGATGATGAGGGGCGCGGGCGCTTCGAACCCAACCCGGCCTTTGATACCAATGATGGTGTCGCCAACGTGAATGTCGCGGCCAATTCCGAACGGACCGGCCAGTTCGGTCAGTTTCCTAATGGCATCGACCGGGTTATTATACGTCTCGTCGCCAAATGCGCCGGAAATACCTTTTATCTCGCCATGCTGAAACGTGACCGTAATCGTTTCCGGCTCCGACTTCGTTACCTGGGTTGGCCAGGCCGATTCGGGCAGAAACTGATCGGATGTCAGTGTTTCTTTACCGCCTACGGATGTACCCCACAAGCCTTTGTTGATCGAGTAAGCGGCTTTGTGCCACTCCTGATCAACGCCTTTTGCTTTGAGGTATTCGATTTCGGCTTCACGCGACAGGCGCAGGTCCCGAATTGGGGTGATGATTTCGGCTTCAGGCGCAATGATCCGGAACGCCATATCGAAACGAACCTGGTCATTACCGGCACCAGTGCTTCCGTGGGCAATGGCCGACGCGCCGATTTCGCGGGCGTATTCAGCGGCAGCAATGGCCTGAAAAATCCGCTCGGCGCTCACACTCAGCGGGTACGTATTATTTTTCAAGACATTACCGAACACCAGAAACTTCAGGCATTGCTGGTAATAGTCGTCTGTCTTCGAGATCGTCACATGCGATTTAACTCCTAATGAATAGGCCCGTTCCTCAATCGCTTTGAGCTCGGCATCCGAAAAACCGCCCGTATCGACCAGCACCGAATAGACATCCATGCCGCGATCTTCAGACAAATATTTAACACAGAAGGAGGTATCGAGACCTCCGCTAAAGGCGAGAACTACTTTTTGAGACATTAGAGAGAAAGACGCCGGGCAATGACTCGCTCGTTGTCGGAATGGTTTTGGTTTGACAAATATCGGGCTTGTTCATGAAAAACCCGACTGAATTCACATCCTTTCGTGTATTAGGCCTGTAGTGTAGCTACTGAGTAGGGTTAGTCATGGTAAACCACTTCCCAATTTGGTTTGAATAAAGTAACTTGAAGTCCGGCGCAGACTTCTACCTGATACAGGAATCTACGACCAAAAATGAAATAATACTCTGATAATCCATCAATTACTATACACGCTTAAGAAAGCTATGGACATGCAATCTATCTACCAGGAAACGATAAAGTTTGCCGCCCGAAAGCATGGCGAAACGAGTCAGACTATTCCCGGAACAAATCTGCCGTATGTTGTACACCTGAGCAACGTTGTTATGGAAATCCTGATGGCGGCTCAGGAAACTAAAGACTTCGACCTAAAGTATGCTATTCAGGTTGCCTTACTGCATGATACCCTGGAAGATACAAATACTACGTTCGAGGAGTTACAGGAAACTTTCAGTAGTGAAGTGGCGCAGGCAGTACTGGCGTTGACCAAAGACAAAGACATTCCTAAAGCTGAGCAAATGGCCGACAGCCTGACCCGAATCAAAAAGCTTCCCAAAGAAGTATGGACCGTAAAACTGGCCGATCGGATTACCAATTTACAGGCTCCACCCGCCCACTGGTCGCCCGAAAAAATACAGGCCTATCAGACACAGTCATTACAAATCGCTCTGGAGCTGAAAGGTAGCAACAGGTATCTGGAGGAAAGACTTAACCAAAAAATTAACGAGTATTCGACCTACTGCCCGAAAATTCGAACGGGAAGCCGTGATGAGCCGCTTAAAATACTCACCTAACTTAAAAGGGAATGTATACCCTCTTAGCTATACCAACTTTACTTTTAGCCTTCTGTACTGTAGCCAATGCGCAAATCAGAGGCATTAAAATAAGCGGAGACACCTGTACCAGTCAGACACTTGCTCTTCAGGCGGAAGGCACGAGTAGTTCGCCCTACTTTTCGTGGAACTTTGGCGACCCGGCAAGCGGCACCAGAAATACAGTAACGATAACCGGTGCCAGCCCTTCTCCATTTCCCACGCATACGTTTAGCAGTGCCGGTGTTTACAACGTTTGTGTTTCGTTTCAGGAGCCGGGCTCCCCTGTCGCTACCGTTTGCAGACGCCTTTCTGTTGGCTTATGCTGTAATGGCATTATATCGACACAGGACAGCTGTTTGCCAAACAGAATTCCGTTCACTCTGGTCACATCAGCCTTAGTCAATTCAATTACCTGGGATTTCGGCGATCCTTCTTCCGGAACGGATAATACAGCAACAAACACGTCTGCATCACACCAATTTTTAAATCCGGGTGCATATACTATAAAGGCAGTTGTGAACTTTAACTGCGGTACCAGAACGCTGGAAAAGACCATCAATATCATCCCCTGCGACACACCACCTTCTTCGACTTGCCTATTCTATACGCCAAAGGCTTTCTCGCCTAATGATGATACAGTTAATGATTTCTTTTCACCCGTAAAAAGCCAAAACTGTTCACTGGAAGAATACGAGTTGACCATTTTCAGCCGATGGGGTGAGGTTATTTATCAAACCACAAATCCGGATAACAAATGGGATGGAAAATATAAAGGCGAAGCCTGCCCTGTTGGGGTTTATCCGTATTTGATAAAATTCAAGTTTGTTTCTCAAAGCAGACAAACCAACAAAGGAAGTATTACCCTGGTAAGGTGATCAATACCAACAGCTAGTCTAACCATCAGGCTCACAGCAACACCAGCAAACTCCCCGGCAGTACCCGGACATTGACCTGACCGGCTGCCAGCGTTAACGGCTCTCCATCGGCATGAATCAGTATGGGCCCGTCTGCCTCTACGGTTGCCTTGGTAACGGACTTTCCGCGCCAGTAGGACGACTGATTGAGCGTCTTATTAAATAGCCGCCAGGTGAGCATGCCCGCTGCCTGGGTTGGGAATGGGCGAATTTCGCACTGCTCCAGCCGACCATCGGCAATATTGGCGGTGGGGGCCATCCAGGCGTTATTCCCGAACTGCCCGGCGTTGGCAAAGGTGAGTGAGAAAAGCTTCTGCTCCTGTCCATCCAGCAAAAACACGGAGGGCTTATACCCCATGAATGCGTTGAATGCCGTGCGGACATAAGTAGGCAGTCCACGAATGGGTTGCCGGGCGAACGCGTGCGCAACATAAGCCTCAAACCCGAGCCCAGCAGTACAGAAGAAAGGATGCTCGTTTATCTCGCCACTGTCAATGACCACCGGTCGGCCGGTCAGGGCTCGTTCGATGGCTTTCAGCGGGGCGAGCGGAACGCCCAAATGGCGGGCCAGCCCGTTGCCGGAGCCAATGGGTACAATGCCAAGCGCCGTAGCCGACCGACGAAGGGCCTGAGCGGTTTCGTTGATGGTACCATCGCCCCCAATGGCCAGTACGCGATTGACACCCCGCTTCACGGCATCGGCGGCTAGTTCGGTAGCATGACCGGGATGCGTGGTAAAGATGGCTTCGGGTGCGTAATCGAGCGCTTCAGCACGACGCATGAACGCATCCTGAAGCAGAGCTTTCTGGGCAACCGACGTTGTACCCGATAGCGGATTGATGATGGCCAGAACGGCCGAACGACTGCTCACTCAGGAGAAGAAAATAAATAAGATTAAAATAAAAACAACGATAAAAATATAGTACCAACCATCCGAGAAGATGTATGGTTTGTAATCGTTGTAAAACTTCCTGACCTTTTTCATGATTTGTTACGCTAGATACGGGTACAAAGATAACGGGTGGTTTTCGGTATTCAGCTTTTGGTTTCAGCTCCACAACCTACAGGGCCTGCCCGCCGTTGACGGCTAGTACATGTCCGTTCACAAATGAGGCTTCGTCGGACGCCAGGAACAAATACGCATTGGCGATGTCCTGTGGTTTGCCAATGCGCCGAACTGGAATGGTTGCCACGGCCTGATTGCGTACGTCGTCGGGCATGGCGTCTGTCATGGCCGTTTGGATAAAACCCGGTGCGACTGCATTCGCCGTAATTCCTTTCGGGCCTAGCTCTTTGGCCCATGACCGTACCATGCCGATAATACCGGCTTTGGCAGCGGCATAATTCGTTTGGCCAAAGGCTCCATGCACCCCGTTGATCGACGAGGTACAGATGATACGTCCGTATTTCTGCTCTACCATGTAGGGCGCAATGACTTTTGTGCAGTTAAAAACGCCCGTCAGGTTCACGTCGATCACCTGCTGCCAGTCGGCAAACGACATTTTCAGCAGGGTTTTATCCCGCGTAATTCCGGCGTTGTTGATCAGAATATCGATCCGGCCATACTGCTCGTGTACAGAGCGGGCGGCTGCTTCAATACCAGGCACATCGGTCGTGCTGACATGCTGGAACGTGCAGGAAAACCCCTGGTCGCGCAGTGACTGAGCCGTAGCCTCTCCTTCATCCAGCAAATCCCAGATAATAACGGTGGCGCCTTCCCGACAAAATACCTCGGCGGCAGCCTGTCCTATACCCCGGGCGGCTCCGGTAATAATGGCAACTTTGTTTTGTAATCTCATAACCTGGTAAGCAGGAAATCGGTTAGCATTGAATGAGCGAATAACGCAAAAATCCACTCGATTCACCAACATTGTTTGGGTTATGAAATGTATATCATAGCTTTAGTCAAAACCCATCCTTATATGAAACAAGTCTTTCAATTAGCCTTACTTTGTTTGCTGGCAGTATCGGCATTGGGTCAGCCTACAGCGCAGACAGTGGCCGATAACCGCGAACGACGGGCCATCCTGGAAACCCTGAAACGGCAAACCGATGACTGGAATGCCGGACGTATTGACCGATTTATGATGGCCTACTGGGATTCTGACTCGCTTACGTTCATTGGTAAGGCCGGTATCACGTATGGCTATCAGCCAACGCTCGCCAATTACAAGAAGCGTTACCCAAGCCGGGCATCTATGGGCACGCTTAAGTTTGATATTCTGGAATTGACCTTCCCCTCTCCCGGTGTTGCCTACGTCATTGGCCGCTTCCACCTGACCCGACCCGAACTTGGCAATGCAGAAGGGTACTTTACCTTACTCTGGCGAAAAATCAACAATCGCTGGGTAATTGTAAGCGACCATACGGGTTAAGAGCGAATCTGGATAAGGACGCCTGATTCTCAGACTTAACCGCTAAATATCACCTGTTTATGTCAATGGCGAACGTAAGGTGTTTTACCCTACACCTACAAACCCTTAGTATACTTAAGTAGTTTTATATTATATATTCAAGAAGTTTTTGACCTTCACCACGAGCAAGCTAAAAAAACAATAGCGTGTAAAAACTGCTTGACTAGATGGTAACTATGCACGCTACTCATGCTTATTTCGCAACCCATGACCTCTGATACTGCCTGGCGCGATAGCCACTCAGACCCCCAATTTTGGGCAATGCTGGCGCAAACCCTGTTGCCACCTTATGTCAATACCTGTCGCTGGTTTGCGGGGAAGGCCCGACCACAAACCGGCTTTTCGGTAAAAACGGTTCACACCCTGGCGCTTTCTGATGGCGATATCGCTTACCTTCTCATTCTTGAAGCGACTTATGCCGATGGCAGGCCTGAAACATATTTATTACCCATTTCTTTCCTGACCGATCATACCACACATACGCTGTCGTTTCAGCCAGCCTCTCTTCCGGAAAAGGCCCGTATCAGTGACGACATAACCATTGGGAAAGAAACTGGGATGCTCATCGACGCTATCTACGACGAACGCTTCCGAGCCGTGCTTTTTACGGCCATTTATCAGAACCAGACAATGCCGCAAACCGATGGAACCCTGACGTTTCACCGAGGGAAGGGTCTTGATGAGGGCGACGAGTTGCTTCCATCGCGGGTGTTGCCCGTCGACTCAAGCAACTCGGCAATGACCTTTGGCGATAAATATTTCCTGAAGCTCTACCGAAAACTCTTTCAGGAAACGAACCCGGAAGTCGATATGGTAGCGTTTCTGACCGACGAAAGCAGCTTTGACCACATTCCGGCTTTCGGTGGCAGCATTATCTGGCAGGGCAATGATCGGCCGGATATTACGCTCGGAATGGTGCAGCGAATGGTGCCCAACGACAAGGATTCGTGGATGCAAACCGGCGATTACCTCAACGATTTTCTGTATGCCGTTCCACAACGGCTGTTTGCCATTCGGGAAGATGTGTTCGATAAGGTCGAACTGCTGGGCCGCCGGACGGGCGAGATGCATTGCGCTCTGTACAAACCCTCCAAACCCAACGCCCCCACCGATCCGGCTTTCGAACCCGAGCCGTTTACGGACGAGTACCGCGAGTTCATGATCAAACGCTTGGAAGACCTGCTCGAACGCCGGTACGCGTTGCTTATCGACAACTATACTAAACTCGACCCGCAGGCGCAGCGGCTGGCCTGGGTATTTATGGAAGCTAAAGAGATGATCGACACCTTCATCGCCGACTTCCGCACTCGCCCGCTCAGTTCGCAACGCATCCGAATCCACGGCGACTATCACCTGGGGCAGGTGCTGGCAACAGAAAACGACTTTGTCATCATCGACTTTGAAGGTGAGCCAGAAAGCAGCATTGCCGAACGAAAGATTAAGCACTCACCGCTGAAAGACGTAGCGGGTATGATTCGATCATACCATTACGCTGTTTCGGCCAAGCTGTTCAACTCGGTCGAAACGGA
This sequence comes from Spirosoma sp., assembly GCF_026391055.1. GTDB lineage: Bacteria > Bacteroidota > Bacteroidia > Cytophagales > Spirosomataceae > Spirosoma. The sequence continues at coordinate 780,552 of NZ_JAPLET010000026.1, forward strand.
TGACCTCGACCCCGAACACCTACAGCGCGTATCGGACCGGTGGTTCTACCTAATTCGAGACACCTTTCTGGATGCTTATCTGGACGTATTTGGTGCCCCGCATCCGCTTTTCAAAAACAACAGCGAAATCAATTTCCTGCTCCTGATCTACCTGCTCGAAAAGGCCGTATATGAACTGGGCTACGAAATTAGCTACCGCCCATCGTGGGTTAAAATCCCGCTGAAGGGCATTATTGATGTGATACGCGAGATCGAAAAAATTCGGTTGAGCGATGGTGAGGTCACACCCCACGTACCCATGCTGCAAACAGGTTTGCTGCAAACAAAACGCGAGTAGTTGATCAGGAAAAATACAGCGGCAAGTCCGATGTAACAACGCCCTATTTTACGTAGGAAGCCCTGTTTTTCGTAGGAGACCGGGGCAGCTACCCGATAAATTGAGATCATGTGTCTGCGAACGGTAAGGATTTTTTCTAACTTTCAGCCCGTGATCACGTTCAATAACGTATCTATTTAGTTCCAACAATGGCAAAACGCAAAACTCCTACCCCCTCGGCCGAAACCGAACAAGCGGTGCAGCCTGCTTTACCCGAACAAGTTACGAGCCAACCGGCCTCGTCGGACAAGCCGACCCACCAGGATGGGGTTTACTCCCGCTTCTCTGATTTTGATATTCACCTCTTCCGGAGTGGAAAGCATCAAAAGCTATACGATAAATTTGGCTCTCATGTAGTCGAGCACAACGGTATAACAGGCACCTATTTCGCCGTGTGGGCACCCTCCGCCCGTTATGTGGCGGTTATTGGTAATTTCAATGGCTGGGACAAAGGCAGTCATTCCATGAATGTTCGCTGGGATTCGTCGGGTATCTGGGAAGTATTCATTCCGAACATTGGCCGGGGCGAAACCTATAAATACTTTATCGTCCATGAAGGCGGACGCGAAGTAGAAAAAGGTGACCCTTACGCCCACTGGTGGGAAGTGCCGCCCAAAACAGCTTCGGTCGTCTGGGATACCTACTACGAATGGCAGGATGAGGAATGGATGGCCAGCCGGGGTGCCAAAAACGCCCTCAACGCACCCATTTCCGTGTACGAGATGCACATGTCCTCCTGGCGACGCGATCCCGGTAATCCGGAGCGCGAGTTGTCGTATGGTGAAATTGCCGACGCGCTGGTGCCTTATCTACAGGATATGGGTTTCACGCACGTTGAGTTCATGCCCGTCATGCAGTATCCGTACGCTCCATCATGGGGTTATCAGATTACCGGATACTACGCGCCCAGCAGCCGTTTCGGTACGCCACAGGAGTTCATGAAACTCATCGAAAGGCTCCACCAGGCGGGTATCGGCGTGTTGCTGGACTGGGTCCCCTCCCACTTCCCCGGCGACGCTCACGGCCTGTATGAATTCGACGGCTCGCACTTATACGAGCATCCTGATTTACGCAAAGGCTATCACCCCGACTGGAAAAGTTACATTTTCAACTATGGTCGCCCCGAGGTGCGTTCGTTCCTGCTCAGCAACGCCATGTTCTGGCTTGACCGCTGCCATGCTGATGGTTTGCGGGTAGATGCCGTGGCCTCTATGCTGTATCTGGATTATTCGCGTAATGCGGGTGAATGGGAGCCGAACGTATTTGGTGGCCGTGAGAATCTGGACGTTATCTCGCTCATTAAAGAAATTAACGAAGCGGTTTATAAGGAATTCCCCGATACGCAAACCATCGCCGAAGAGTCAACGGCTTTCCCTGGCGTTTCTCGGCCAGTTTTCATGGGTGGTCTCGGCTTCGGAATGAAGTGGATGATGGGCTGGATGAACGATACGCTCCGGTATTTCCAGCGCGACCCCGCTTTCCGCAAGTTTCACCAGGACGAGCTGACGTTTAGTACCGTCTACGCCTTTACGGAGAACTTCATGCTGCCACTGTCGCACGATGAGGTTGTGTACGGCAAGCACTCCCTGATTGGTAAAATGCCCGGCGACGAATGGCAGCGATTTGCCAATTTACGGTTGCTTTTCTCCTATATGTTTACGCATTCCGGCACCAAACTGCTCTTCATGGGGGGCGAATTCGGCCAAACATCGGAGTGGAAATTCGATGCCAGCCTGGATTGGCACTTGCTCGAATTTGCGCCCCATAAAGGCATGGCGGCCTGCGTAAAAGCCTTAAACACGCTTTACAAAGCTGAACCAGCCTTGTATGAGCGTAATTTCAGTGCCGAAGGTTTCGAGTGGATCGACACCACCGACCGCGAAAACAGTGTCATTACGTACATCCGTAAAGGCAACCGTCCGGAAGACAACTTGCTCATTATACTGAATATGACGCCTATTCCACGCTCCGGTTATCGCATTGGTGTACCGTCGGCGGGTTCATACAAAGAAGTTTTCAATAGTGATGCCGTCGAGTTTTTCGGGAGTGGTGTCAATAATTCGGGGCCTATTGCCAGTTACGAACAGGTATGGCACGGTCGTCCGCAATCCATCGACGTAAACGTTCCTCCCCTGGGAGCTGTCGTTTTAAAAATGATGTAGTAAAGCTCGAAAGGAAGTGGATAGCCGGTGTATACGCAGGCTATCCACTTCCTTTTTTGTACCCGTTTACCTTTTTTGTTTTTACTCGAAAACAGCTTGATGTAGTTAATGAAGCACCTATTTATTGTATTACTAACAATTGTACCACTTTACACATTTGGGCAATCGCCCGTATCGGCCCGGCTTAGCAGTGGTTATGATTTAGGGATGGCTTATTCAAACGATCACTACAATCCATCCATCGCTTATTACCAGCTTATCCACATCGGTGAACGCAAGCTCTTCTCTCTCGGCTGGACAGCCCGTTTGGGAGCTTTTTACGGCGATAACCTGAATTACTATACCGCTCCCGCTGGATTAACCCGCGGAAAAAGCGGGTTAGGTGCTATTGGAGCCCCGCTCATCGTGAATAATATCGATACGGTTCGCTATGACTATATAACCAATACGTCGCTCAACATTGGCATTCGGGCGCAGCTTAATTTAGGAAAGCTGGAAATTGGGGGTAGTGCCGACTTACTGGGAATCGCTTTCGGGAAGTCGAGACTAGGCCGCTATATATCGTCAACGGGTCAGTACAAGGTTTATTCCAGCACTGGCGCTGATTCAACGACGGCTTACTTTAAGGGTGCTAACACCTTTCAGAAATCGAGGCCCAGCGCCCTTAACGTACGGCTACTTGGCGACAATGACCGGGGCACACTGGCCACCGAAATTTATGCCCGCTATCGCGTAAGTCAGCGAATGGGCATAAAACTGGGATATCAGTGGCTTACCACCGAAACAACCGTTTCGAACCGCGATATTATTGCCGATAACAACCGGTTTCGGAATCGGGCGGGTATGGCTTATTTGGCTATCACACTACCCGTCTTTCGGTAGTGAATTAGTGGCATAGTAGAGTAAGTAAAAGTAGTTTTACTGCACTTACTCCACCACTACACAAATCACTAAACTTCCACTGGTTTCAGATCGAAATACGTTTGAAAGATAGCAGCCCCAATTTCGTTAGTACGGGTTTGGAAATTATCGAGGTATTGATGAAGTCCTCCACTGAAAATGTCTGCCGTATCCGTAAACTCTATCTCCGAACGTAGTTTAGACATGGTGCGCTCCGCAGAGTTTCCAAAGCCATGCGCAATGTTGTTGCCGGAAATTTCGTAGAGCGACAATTCCGCTTGCCGGATACAATGTGCTACCGAACGGGGAAACATCCGGTCCAGAATGAGAAACTCGACAATGCTGGACGGTGTCAGCGACCGGTACTGCTGACGGTGCATGTTATAAGCACTTACCGACTTTAATACGGCCGACCAAATCATTAAGTCGATGGTAGAGCCAACGGCTTCAATTTCGGGCAGAAGCGTAAAGTATTTAACATCCAGAAAACGTGATGTTTTATCGGCCCGCTCCAGAAAACGCCCCAGCCGACCGAAATGCCAGGCTTCGTTTCGGGTAATAGTCGCATCGATAATCCCGTAAAAGAGCTGGGTGCTGTTCCGAATTTCTGTAAAAAAGTGCTGAGTTTCAATTTCCTCCCACTGCTGCTTGGGCGACGTATCGCGCACCATCAGGTAAAACTGGTTCAAGTGTTCCCACATTTCCTTCGAAATCACCTCCCGAATGGTGCGGGCGTTCTCCCGCGCGTTGCTTAGACAAGCCACAATGGAATTGGGATTACGCTTATCGAAGGTCATAAAATGAATGACATTCTCCCGCGTAGGCTGCTGATAGTACTTTGTGAATAAGTCGTGGTCAGCGGTGGCAATCAGTAAAGGCTCCCACTGCTGGTCTACGTTTGGTGGCAGATCGAGCGCCAGGTTGAAATTCACACTCATGAAACGGGCATAGTTTTCAGCTCGCTCAATGTATCTATGCATCCAGTAAACAGAATTGGCAACGCGGCTCAACATAACGTATAATATTGGGTTAAAACGGTGGATGACCGACAAAAATAATGCTTTAGACGTACTAAACAAGAAAACATACGCAACTCGAACTTATAGGCAAAACATTCGCTTCAAAGATAAGTCTGTATTTATCAGGCAGAAGCGCTTACCAGACTCATTAACATTACATGACAAAAAGTTAATACGGTTAGAAAAAGGCTGGTTAACGCTTCTGAACACAGAACGCTTTACTAGTACGTTTCTGCAACAATATGATAGCCAAACTATATTCCCTATGCTTTTTTAGCCTGCTATTCAGCATGGCCGCTTTCGCAACTACCAAGCCCGGCAAAGCTACAGCCCCGGCAGCGGGTTCCAAGTTTTACGAGGTTCGAATTTATTACCCGACTCCGGGCAAATACGCCGAAATAGTAGACCGTTTTCGCCAGTATACTACCAAAATTTTCGAGAAACATGGTATGGAAAACATTGGTTACTGGACACCAACGGATACCACTCAAAAAAAGCTGATCTACATTCTGGCCTACCCCAGCCGCGAAGCTCGGGATGCTTCCTGGAAAGCCTTCGGCAGCGATCCGGAATGGAAAGCGGTGGTAGCAAAAACCGAAGCGAATGGCAAACTGGTCGACCACGTGGATCAGATTTTTATGACCGAGGCTGACATTTCTCCTAAGCTGAAACTAAGCCAGAAATCGCCCGAACGGACGTTTGAATTACGCACCTATACATGCACACCGGGCAAACTGCCTAACCTGCTGTCGCGTTTCCGCGATCACACCATCAAGCTGTTCAGCAAACACGGGATGACGAACGTGGCCTATTGGGTTACGCAGGAAAAAGATCCGAATGAACAGTCTAAGCTTGTATACATACTGGCTCACCCCAGCGAAGCCGAAGGGAAAGCTCATTTCGAAGAGTTCCGGAAAGACCCTAAATGGATAGCGGCTAAAGACGCATCAGAAAAAGAAGCGGGTGGATCTTTGACCACCAAAGTCGAGTCGGTTTACATGAAACCAACCGATTATTCGCCTATTAAATAACTCGGGTAAACAACCCCTTTCATCAATCGGTTTCCTGACGTAAACAAACAACGTTATGAAACCGATTGATCGTTTTGTTACTAACCTGTTAGGTAATCCAGTTGTATCTACCCTTTCGCGGCAGGATTTCCTTCAGCTAACGGGCCGGGGTCTCGCCGTTGGTGCGCTGGGAACTGCTCTGGCCTCCTGCGACAAAAAGCCCGACGCCAGCAGCACTTCAGCATCCACAGCCAGTACGCCCAGCGGACCCGTTCCCAAGCTCCCGGCCACCTCCCCCCCGGCCGAAGTCCCCGCTGACTCCACCAAGCCCATTGAGCTGGAGCAAATCAAAGCCAAAACCGAACAGCAGGAAGGCCCGACCCCTACGCCCCTGGCCGAAGACCAGCGCGTGGGTTATGCCCTTGTTGGTCTGGGCCACCTGACCCTGAATCAGATTTTGCCCGCTTTCGGCGGCTGTACAAAATCAAAAGTGGTGGCTCTGGTGAGCGGCAGCCCCGAAAAAATGCAGAAGGTAGCCGCTCAGTATGGCATCAAGGAATCGAGTTGCTATAGTTACGCCGACTACGACAAACTGAAGGATAACAAGGAGGTGCAAGCGATTTACATTGTGCTTCCCAACGGCATGCACGCTGAGTACACCATTCGGGGGGCGCAGGCAGGCAAGCATATTCTCTGTGAAAAACCGATGGCCAATAGCGCGCAGGAATGCCAGGCCATGATCGACGCCTGTAAAAAAGCAAACCGTAAGCTTATGATCGCCTACCGCATTCAGTATGAGCCGCATAACAAGATGGTGCGCGAGATGATCCAGACGGAGAAATTCGGGAAGGTGAAAAGCATCATCGCGAACAACGGTCAAAACTCCGATAACCCGAAACACTGGCGGTTCAACAAAGCCCTCGCTGGGGGCGGCTCTCTCCCCGACGTGGGCTTATATTGCCTGAACACCATCCGGTTTGTGCTGGCCGAAGAGCCAACTGAAGTTATGGCGTACATTCATAGTACGCCAAACGACCCACGCTTCAAAGAAGTTGAAGAACAGGTAAACTGGCTGATGAAATTTCCAAGTGGCGTTCAGGCCAGTTGCGCCACCAGCTACGGACACCACGATGAGAAGAGCTACCGCGTTCTGGCCGATACGGGTTGGATAAAAATGGATCCTGCTTTTCCATATACTGGCCTACAACTGGAAACCAGTCAGGCACAGGGCGAAGAAAATCAGATCATTCAGCACAAAATTGCCGACAAAGACCATTTTGCCACCGAAATGGATCACTTCTCGGAATGCATTCTGGACAATAAAATCCCCTTTACGCCCGGCGAGGAAGGCCTTCAGGACCAGAAGATAATGGAAGCTATTTACCAGTCGGCACGGGAAGGCAAACCGGTCAAACTGCCGCCAGTAGCCAAAAAAGACGCTTTCCGGGGACCGAAGCCAACTGTCTAAACCGCCGGGCGGCCCGGCGGTTTAGAGAACAGGCACTACCTCCACCCGCCGGTTCTTTTTCCGATTCTCTTCATTATTATTTGGGGCGATTGGGTCGATAGGACCGCGACCAACCGCTGTCAGGCGGCTTTTTGCAATTCCTTTACCAACGAGGTAATCAATAACCGCCTGACAGCGATCACGGGAGAGTTTTACATTTAGGTCAAAATCGCCCTGATTGTCGGTATGTCCCCGGATTTCGATTTTTGCCGTTGGGTTTTCCAGTAATACAGCCACTAATTGGTTGAGTTCCGTGGAAGATTCCGGCCGCAGAACCGGGGAACTTTGGTCGAAATAAATATTCTTGAGCGGGATGGCTTTCCCTTTTTCCAAGGCGCCAAACGGCTTATTCGAAACAGCAGGCATCGGTAGGTTACCGGAAAGAGTGGGCACCTTTAACGCTGGTTTTGCCGCCGGGGTCTCCACATAGGCTGTCTTTGCCGACTTCACTACGGCTTCGGGGAGCGCTTGCGCTTTTGTAATGTCCGGCGCTTTTTTAGGTGTTAGCATAACCCGTGCTTCGCTCTGTACACTGTCCAGCCTGATAGACTTTGTAAAATCGCCATAGCCATTGGCTGAACTGGTTAACTGGTAAACGCCCTTACCGGGTAAATCCGTTTTAACCAGACCGGTCGTCGAATCGGGCGTTAGCAAGAGCGTTGTTTTGCCAGCTTTACCCGAGATTGTAAAACGGGCATCGTGAATTAGCTTATTCGTCCGGCTGTCGACCGCCCACACGGTTAGTTTAATGGGAGCCGGGTCTAGTTGGGCATCAAACTCATACCTATTTCCGGTTGTCGATACAGCTATTGTCATACTTCGAAAAGCTGTTGTATAACCTTCTCCACTTACCTCAATCGCTAACACATCGGGCTCGTTAAATACCTGCTCAAGCCGCCCGTTTGCCAGGGAGAGCACCTGTGTCTTACCCGTTGTCCGTGAAGTTATGCTGACAATAGCCGATGTAAGCGGCTTACTGATATCAACGGCAAACGCTTTTATGGTTAAAATGCTGGGGTTGGCTGTGCGTCCGGATTGAACAGGAGAAGCCATCACTGGCCTGGCACTGGGTGTCGCTTTGATCCGCGAATAATCAACGTCCCTCCGTTGGGCCATACCAGAACCCACAACCAGCAAACAGATTACTGTTGTCAGAAACACCTTTCCGCTTTGGAGGAACATCTGTCGCCTGTTTAGTTACTCACCACTTGACTTTCGCTTAATGGTGTGCCGTAGTCGATACGGGTGGATTGATCATAATATGCGCTCGGTGGGTACCGGGGTCCATGATCCAAGGCATACCGGGCGCTTCAGGCTTCAGAGGCAGACCGGTACTTTCGGCAGTAGCGTACGGGATGTACACAACTGAGCGTAGATACCCATCTTTTACTTCGCCTGTAGCTGCGTCATAATCCTCGTCTTTAGCCGTGTACGAGAATAACGATGATGGATGGGTAGGCATTGTCAGTTTTTTAGCCTTTACTTCCTGCTCACGCATCGCCAGAATTTCGGCCGGTTTTTTACCAGCCTGTTTCAACACCCGACCGCGTTCCATAAAGGGGTCCAGGTCGCGGTGGTAACAGGACACACTTAGGCCTTTTTGAGCGGGATCATCGGCTAGGCAAACAAGTTCGTTTGTTCCTTTTCGCAGCACGACAAACTCATTCTTTGGGGAATAGCCGTATACCGTAGCCCCATCGCGTTTGTCGGCTGGAGCAGCCAGCACAGCGTTTTTAATCTGAATATCGGGCGACGGAATGGCGGGAGTTTGTGCCTGTGCCGTGAGTAATACGCCTTGTAACGCGCAGAAAGAAAGAAGGGTTTTCATAAAAAAACAGGTTTAGCAGACTATGACGAAGCTTCGAATGATGGCGCGGGGCCGGATCACGTTGGCTCCAGCCTCTGCCGACTATTCTTAAGCCTCCGGCCGGTCAAATAAACATATAAATTGTTAAAGTTGGCTAGAATCCGGAGAATAAGAGACCCAAGGCCGAGCCAACGTGGCTCGGCCTCGCGCCATCATGCCTTACGTTCAATCTTACTGATACCCCCTTGCCTGCAAACCAAACAACTCGGCGTAGCGGCCATCTTTCTCCAGCAGTTCGTAGTGACTGCCAATTTCGAGCAGGGTACCATTTTCCAGTACCAGAATCCGGTCGGCCATGCGAACAGTGCTGAACCGGTGCGAAATGATGACCGACGATTTCCCTTCTGTTAGCTGGGCAAATCGCTGGAACACTTCGTACTCGGCACGGGCGTCAAGGGCAGCGGTGGGTTCGTCGAGAATAATCAGCTGCGCATCGCGCATGTAGGCACGGCCCAGTGCTACCTTTTGCCACTCCCCCCCCGATAGTTCAACGCCTTTGCCAAACGAGCGGCCCAGCTGCTGGTCGTACCCTCCGGCCAGTTTGGCGATGACCGTATCGGCCAGACTCCGTTGTGCAGACGTTTCGATGCGGGCCTGATTCGTTCGCTCGTCAATATCACCCACGGCAATATTCACCCCAGCCGACATTTTGAAGCGGGTATAATCCTGAAAAATGACACCAATATTGCGCCGTAGCTCCATCAGGTCGTACTCGCGTAAATCGTAGCCATCGAGCAGAATACGCCCTTCGGCCGGGTCGTACAAACGGGCCAGCAGTTTGACGAGCGTCGTTTTGCCAGCGCCGTTCTCACCAACGAGCGCCAGTTTTTCGCCCGCCTGAAGCGTAAAGGAAAGATTACGCAAAGCCCAGCGCTCCGAGTTGGTGTATTTGAAACCGACATTTTCGAACACAAACCCTTCCCGAATTGGCCTGGGGAACGGACGGGTCGTTTTGGGCGAATGAATGAGCGGTTTAATGGCAAAATAATCGAACAAATCCTGCAAATAGATCGCTTCCTGCGTCAGGCTGCTGAACTGAAGCAGAATCCCTTCCAGCGAGCCCCGCACCTGCCGGAACGACCCAGCCAGAAAGGTCAGGTCACCGAGTGTGATTTGCCCGTTCACGGCCCGCAGCACAATCCAGACGTAAGCCCCGTAATAACCCGCAGTACCCAGGGCCGTCAGCAACGTGCCCCACCCGGCCCGGCTGATGGCCAGCGCCCGGTTCTTTAGATAATACCCCCACGATAACTCTTTGAATCGGTCGATCAGAAAGCCCGACAAACCAAAAATCTTGACCTCTTTCGCCGTTTCGTCGCTCGCACCAATGTATCGCAGGTAATCAAGTTCGCGCCGTTCGGGCGTCCAGGAGCGGGAGAGCGAATAGCTGCGCTGGTTGAAGTAGTTGTCGCCAATGAACGACGGCGTTACAGCTACCAGAATCAGCAGCAATAGCCAGGGGTTGTACACTGCGAGACCTGCCGCCAGAAAGCCTACCGAAATCAGTTCCTGTACCTGCCCGAAAACGCCGGAAAGCAGCACCGTTCGGCCGGTGGTCTGGCGTCGGGCGCGTTCGAGTTTATCGTAGAAAGTAGCATCTTCAAACTGTTCGAGATCGAGCGTGGCTGCGTGTTCCATCAGCCGGATGGATGTCTGGTTGGCAAATAAATCGCCCAGCAAACTATCCATCAGCGCCACGGCCCGACCCAGAGCGGTCGAGAGGATCGCCAGACCGAATTCAGCACCCACCAGCCACCAGATATAATTGGTGTCATCCGTTGTGGTGTGCCGGGAGAGGGCAACAACCTGATCGATAATCAACTTCCCGACGTAGAGTGTAGCAGCCGGAATAGCGGCCCGAATCAGGCGCAGGATTGCATTACCGAGAAATAAAGCCGGCGACACCTCCCACACTGATTTGAAAAATGCGGGCAGGTTTCCCAGGGCCGCAAAGCGTTCCCGCCAGCTTACCTGTTCCTTACTATCAGTAGGGGTAGCGTGTGGAATTTCCTTTTTTGCCATATACAAAAAAGACAAGCCCGACCGGGGATTAGTTCATTAGCCTACGCTTCCGTCCGTTCGTAAAACACACCTGCTAAGCCACTTGCCTTCCTGGTAAAATAGCTTTTACACCTGATATATCCAGCCGTTTCCAGACTACGGACTAAGCTATGCATTTGGCACACAAACCACCAAACCGGGTTACTTATCAAGCTCTATACGGTCAAAGATTAAATCCGTTGCGGCAAGGGCCGCAACGGGATTCACGTTTAAATTTTCGTCTACTTTTTCTTTATGATCAATCGAATTCTCCTATTCTTACTCCTTACGCTGTCACTTATCGCCTGCAAGAAAAACGACGATCCTGAGCCCAATCTCCCGCCAGCCGCTTTTACAGTTACCGCCAAGGTTGCGGCCACCGGCGTTGATGTAGTACTCACCTGGACTAAAGCTAAAGACCCGAACGGCGATCCTGTTACGTACGCCGTTGTTTACAAGGATACGTTGGCCAAAAACCTCACCGATACCACTTATACGATTAAGAATGCTGGTTATGGAGCTACAATAGCGGGAAGTGTAGTCGCTTCCGATAATCGAAAAGCATCCACCTCGGCCGCGTTCAGCAGCACGACGGGTGCGAATCCGTATGTAGCGATACCGGATATAAACTTTGAGAAGGCATTAATTGCCTTAAAGATAGATGATGTGCAGGATGGGAAATTATTAATAACCAGTGCTCAAACCGTAACGAATCTGAGTATTTCCGGGAAATCCATTACTAGCCTACAGGGCATCGAAGCTTTCGTGAAGTTAACACTTCTATTCTGTGACGGCAACAACTTGACAACACTAGATTTAAGCTCCAATCCAGCCTTGGGGCGTCTTGATTGTTATAACAATAAATTGATCAGCCTTGATTTGAGTAAGCAAACGGCCCTCGTTAATTTATATTGCTATAACAACAATTTAGCCGGATTAACTTTAAATAGTCCCGTTTTAAATGAGTTATTCTCTTACAACAATGCTCTAACGAGTCTAGATTTAAGTAAGTGTCCGAAACTCGGCAATGTGCAATGCTCCAATAATAAGCTCACCAATCTGGATTTGAGCAAGAGTACATCACTGGTAACTATTGATTGTTCTTTCAACAATTTAACGGCTATAGACCTAACAAATACCGTTAATCTATCCAGATTAACCTGTACAGACAATAAACTAACCACTCTCAATGTCGGTAATTGTAAAGTTCTGCAATCAATAAATTGTCGAAACAATAGCCTGACGAATGTGGATGTAAGTCAAAATCTTTACCTCTCCAGTCTATCTTGTGAATACAATCAATTAAGTCGTATTGATGTAAGTAAGAATATAAATTTAAGTGGCTTAAACTGCCAGTATAATCAACTTCAAGTTTTAGATCTGAGTAAGAATTCAGCGCTTACTGGCCTGCACTGTGAGTATAATCAGTTAAGCAGTCTCGATGTAGGCATCCAGACTAACATGACACATTTATTTTGCGATCACAACACCTTAAGCAGCCTGGATGTAAGTAAGAATAGCCGCATCTCCTATCTGTACTGTTTCAATAACAAGATTCAGACCATATGCGTAAAAAGCCTTTCCCAGGTTGGCAGCGACTGGAAGAAAGATGACAGCTGCACGTATCAAGTCTGTAAATAAGATTGGCACGCACGGGGCAGAGCCTGCTGGCTCTGTCCTCACGCGATCAAAAACCGTCAACAAACAAAATGACAGATTTTTATTGTTATTTCCCGAATGAATTCATTCGTGTCAAGGCTTCTTCTGTCCTTTGTTTTGTTGGTCATCTGTAAACCGGGTGCCCAAAGTCTGCCACTCCCGTGCATTGACCCGCCAGGCATTACCTTTTTTAAAGGTACCTGGAAAGATGTCCTTGCTGAAGCTAAGCGCCAGCACAAACCCGTGTTTCTGGACGTCTACACAACCTGGTGTCCACCCTGCAAACGAATGGCTAACGAAGCCTTTCCCAATTCGAAAATAGGAGGCCGCTACAACGTACACTTCATTAACTACCAGCTCGACGCCGAGAAAGGCGAAGGCATTGCCATTGCCCGACAATACCTCGTAGCCAGTTATCCAACGTCTCTGTTCATCGCACCCAATGGCGATCTGATTCACCGGGCGGTTGGGTACGGCGGCATCAACGCCATGCTTGTTCAGGCCGATCACGTACTGTCTCTGCCACGCCTGAAATCGACGGTTGCGAAGGGCGACAAAGCGTATGCAGACGGAAAGCGAGACCCGGATTTTCTAAAAAAATATCTCCAGACACGTCAGTCGCTCAGCCGCCCCATCAACGACGTGCTCGATGCCTATATCGATGCTCTACCTGCGTCGGAACGCACCGCAGCACAAACAGTGCATTTTGTGGCGGAGACCATTCAATCGGCCGACACGAAAGCATTCAACCTGCTGATTACCAATCGGCCTGGCCTGCTTGAATCCGACCCGGCTCAGGAGCGCCTGTCGAATGCCATTTCCGTTGCATTGTACCGCGTGCTGAGGAACGATTTTGACCGGGCTATTTCAACAAGAGACGAACAACTGCTCGAAAAAGTAATTACAAACAGCGAACGGAATGATGCATCCGCCAACCCGTTCGTGATTCGGCAAGAGGTACAAAAACAGGAAGCCTCGAACGACTACCGGTTGAAATTTCATAAACAGACGCAGAACTTTGCCCGCTACCAAACCATCGCGGAACCGATTGCGCGTGATCAACTGATGAGTCAGGCAATAGCCGATTTGCATGAGCAGGATTCTATCGTTGCCATACGTATGCAAACAGCGGAATCCGCTTTGCCGGATTCAATCCGGAATAACCCGATCTTCAATCCACCCATGAAAAAACACATTGCCTCCTGGAAAGTAGCTCGTTCACTCTACGAAATTGCGGATACCTATCGGACGATGGGCACCTCCGCCACCCAATGGGAGGCAGCCTTGGCGTGGGCAGAGCGCTCGGTACGCTTGTACCGCACCCACGATTCTCTGCACACCTTTGCCCAGTTACTCCAAAAACTTGGCCGTATTCAGGAGGCAGTTTACGCGCAGAAAGAAGCGATTCGTGAGGCAGAGAAAGAGGGTTGGCCCATGCATGATTATGAGGCCGAACTTGCAGATATGAGCCGAAATTGATGACAATCGGTAACCAATCCGAATTAGTCATTTTTAATTTCAGAAAGACTTCTCCAGCAGCGTTTATATCAGTATACTTAGCTTTTTGACCTTCCAACCGTAATGGCTTCGAGTTCATTCACCAAATCTTTTGAGCGGTTTGCCTCGCGGGCAACGCAGGCTACCGGCTCTTCAACCGCCTTTCTACTGGCCTTATTGACCATTATCACCTGGATTATTACAGGTCCTATTTTCGGCTACTCGGACACCTGGCAACTTGTTATCAACACAAGCACAACGATCATAACTTTCCTTATGGTCTTTCTGATTCAGAAATCGCAGAATAAAGATTCGCTGGCCATGCAACTCAAGCTGAATGAACTTATTGCCGTAAATCGCAAGGCTAGTAACCGACTGCTCAATGTAGAAGATCTCACCGAAGCCGAACTGCATGCACTGCACCGCTTTTTTGGTCAGCTGGTCGAAAAGGCAAAAACAGAATCCAGCCTGTCTCAATCACACTCGGTAGAAGAAGCCGAAGATATTCATCAGGACAAACTCGATGCGCTGCACGAACGACGGTCAGTCCGCCGAAAAGATAGACAAGTCGAAAAATCAATGTCATCGGGTACCTTAAAAGCGCCCGCCAAAACCCGATCGGTAAACAAAAAACACGACGATAAGAAAAGCTGAATTCGATCCAAATACACGCACCATTAATAGATACTTTGCCCTTATTTTTGTTGACCATAAAGTCAGCATTTTTTTACGAGTTATCCATCTGGTATACGAACTGCTGACTGCACCCGGAACGCCGGGTAGTTTGTCGTTGTTGACTCCTCATACGTCGGGAATCAACTGCCGGAACGAACCAGCGACAACCTGATTTTCCTGATAGTCTCAACGCATGAATCGGCCTTTTGCTGCTAAATCTACTTCATTGTTACCCGACGAAGAGGTCCTACTTTTACGTTCGTACGATCAATTACAAACAGCGCTTAGCATTGGCCTGATTGCTACCTGGTTTTGGGATCTTGGTACAGACAACGTACTTGGCGACCCTAACCTTCTCCGCATGTTCGGCATCCGCGAAAGTGCCGAAATAACCAGCCTTCCCCTGCGTATATTTACCGACTCCATACACCCCGACGACCGGTCCAGAGTACTCCAGCTGATCGATCAGGGCGTACAGTCCGGCCGTCCTTATGAAGCGGAATACCGCATTGTGGTAAATAACCAAACCCGTTGGGTACTTGCCAGAGGTCGCTTAACCTATGCAGACAACCAACAACCGTTTGCCTTTTCGGGCGTACTGGTCGATGTAACAGACCGAAAAGAAGTTGAACTGCGTTCGCAGATTGCTGAAACGAGTTTCCGACTATCGGTCGAATCAGCTCGCATGGGAACCTGGGATTATAGCCCGCTTACCGGGACATTGATCTGGTCTGACCGGACAAAAGAACTATTTGGCCTGCCTCCAACGGCAACCATCGACTATACCGCTTTCCTGCAGGGGCTTCACCCGGACGATCGTGAGCGGACAGCTCAGATGATTCAGGCCATATTACAACCCGGCAGCAGTGGTCGCTTCGACTGCGAATACCGTACCTTGGGCATTGAAGATGGCCAGTTACGCTGGATTCGTGCCAATGGTCAGGTATTGTTCAACGAACAGGGTATTGCTAATCGGTTTATCGGTACGGTTATCGATATCACGGCTGATAAGGAAGCGGAATCTCTGCTGCAACGACGCGTGGATGAGCAAACCCGTATTCTGGAGCAACAGGCACTTGAGCTACGAACAACCCTGGATGCGTCGCTTAACAGCATCATTGCCATGACGGCCATACGGGATGAAACGGAAACTATTGTTGACTTTATGATGAACACGGCTAACGAAGCCGTTATCAAGAGCAACTTCATGACACCCGATCAAATCATCGGCCGAAGGTTACTGGCCGTGTTTCCGGGCAATAAAGACAACGGGTTCTTCGACCTCTACGCACGGGTCGTCGAAACCGGCCAGGCCGAACAGAGCAGCCAATACTACCGCGACGAATTTGGTTTGGAAGGCTGGTTTGAGGTATCGGCCGTTAAGCAAGGAAGCAACGGGGTGGTTGTTACGTACAACAACATCACCGACCGCAAGCAGGCTGAACTGGCCGCCCAGCATCAAGAGCGGGAGTTGAAAGATGCCAACGTTGAACTACAGCGCTCCAACGAGAACCTGCAACAGTTTGCCCATATCGCTTCGCACGATTTACAGGAGCCGCTCCGGCGCATCCAGGCATTCAGCGATATTCTACAGAATCAATTTTTGGATAGTCTTTCTGATGGCGAACGCGACATGGTCAGACGAATTCAGAAGTCGGCGCAGCGAATGCAGATGCTCATTAAAGATTTGCTGCTTTATTCGCAGGTGAGTACCCAACGGGATTCTTTCACGATTGTCTCGCTGGATATCGTCCTCGAAGATGTGGTAACGGATCTTGAAATGACCATCGCCGAGAAAAACGCAACGGTCGACGTATCTCCCCTGCCATCGGTATACGGAAGCGCGTCACGACTTCGTCAGCTTTTCCAGAACCTGATTACCAACGCGCTGAAATTTTGTCAGACAGGTGTTTCCCCGCTCATTCAGATACGGTACCGTACCGCCCAAACGAGTGAACTCCCCCCAGCTCTCCAGGACGATTCCCGACAGGTATTCTGGTTAATCACCGTAACAGACAATGGCATTGGGTTTGACGAACGCTATAAAGACCGAATTTTCACCCCATTCCAACGACTGCACAAGACCTCCTATAGTGGAACCGGCATTGGCCTGGCCATTTCGCAGCGCGTGTCCGAAAGTCATGGCGGAGCTATCGACGTAACCAGTCAGGACGGCAAAGGGTCTACGTTTAAGGTTTTCTTACCCACTGTCAATTGAGTGGTAGGCCAGTAAGTCTGCTATTTACTGATTAGCAGACTTGTTGACTTCATCGAAAATCGCCTGGTAGATAGTAAACGTCCGGCTAGCGGCAACCACTACTTCGTCGGCATGGAGGGCGCCGTTTACGGTCAGGAAATCACCGAAATCCCGCCAGTAGTTACCTGTTTCGGCCCCGTATCCTCCATAGAACCGGGCATATTCCATAATCGGCTGAAGGGTAGTATTCTTACGCAACAACCGGCCAATTACGCTGCCGCCCAGCATGGAGCCTTCGCCTACATAAGTCGCCCCCAGTAAGTCTGCCGTCGACCAGTCAGCGAATAAATCGGTCATGGATGCTGGCAGGGGTTCGCCCAGATACGTTAGATCGGCCACGAGCCAGGCCGTTTTTTTACGACGCTCGGGCTGGTAGGCGCCAAAAAAACTGGGGTGCCGATCAACAGCAGATTCCAGCGACTGGTGAAAGACAAAGTGAGTGCGCAACAGGTGTGTGTATTCTGGTACTGAAAGCGTACCGTTCTGCAAGGCTTCTGTATAAAAAAGTTGCTCCGTTTGCTCATGAGCCGGCCGAGTTTCGTGCCGTAAACGTTCTAGTAAAATACTCATTTATAATCTGTTCGAATATTATCCTCCAGCCAGAAATCACAAAGCTTTCCGAGCAGGTTACCGGTGGCGCGATAACTACCCGGCTTCACAACATACGCATTGATACCAGCCTGATATGCTGACTGTATATCTCGGGGATTATCAGATGTGCTAAATACAACGATGGGCAGAAACCGCGTCCGTTCAAACGAACGGGTTTGTTCAATTACATCGATTCCGCTCAGCCCAATCAGGTTAATATCCAGTAAAACCAGTTTAGGCAAGCTAATTTTCTGCTGCTCGTATAGCCCCTTTCCAGTCAGGTAATCAAGTGCTTCTGAACCGGAATGCACCACTGTATACGTAATAGGTCTACTTAATTTCTCGATCAGCCGACAAAATATGTCTGCATCGTGCAGATTATCTTCAACATACAATACGTCTACCATGACTCTGTTCAATCAGCGGGTGTTATGGGAAAGGAAACATGGAATACGGTGCCCTGGTTCGGTTCGCTATGAAACCAGATTTTGCCCTGATGGCGATTGATAATTCGTTTCACGATAGCGAGCCCAACGCCGGAGCCTTCAAAGTTACGGGCGTTTTCCAGACGCTTGAACAAATCGAACATCTTCCCCGCCTGCTTCATATCAAAACCGATGCCGTTATCTTCTACCGAATAAATAACCTCCCCATCCGTTTGGTGTCCCTTTACCCGAACAACGCCCTCATGAGCGAGTTGCGTGTATTTGGCAGCATTGCTCAGCAAATTCGTAAACAACTGCAATGCCATAGTGGGGTCGGCTACAATAGGGGGCGTATCTCCAATTTCAATGCGTAATGACCGATCTTTTTCGGTAACCAGAATCTCTTCCCGAATTCCCTCCAGCACTTGTTTCATATTGATGGTCTGCGTGTCCAGTTCGGTACGCCCCATCCGCGAATAATACAGGATGTGGCGAATCAGTCGGCGCATTCGTTCCGTTGAGTCAATCACTTTCTGAAACAAGGCCTGAGCATCGGGCGTAAAATCCTGCCCGTACTCTTCGAGCAGAATCTCGGCGTAGCAGCGAATGGACGACAGGGGCGTGCGCAGGTCGTGCGACACTGTATAGCTGAACGCATCGAGTTCATCATAAGCCAGTTGCAGGCGCTGGTTGAGCAGCCGTATCTCGTTGGCCTGGCGGGTCACGATCTGTAGAATATCCTCCCTCAGTTTCACCACAACCGAAATTTCAGCTTCAGTCCAGGGGCTGGATGTATTCCGGACAATTTCGGTCCAGGCTGCAAAGCTGGTGCGTGGACTGAGTCGGCGCATCCCGCCGTCCTCAACGGTTACGGGTTTGTCCGGATTACCCGCCCAGGTAACCTGTTGAACCTGCTCAGGCTTGAACCATAAAAGATATTCGTTCAGCTCCCGCGACAGCACAATGGCCAGCAACCCTGCCCCAACGGCTCTGAACTCTTCGGCGGGTGGGTACAAGGCCGGCAGTCGGTTCGTTTCCAGAAACGACTCGGTTGTGGCTGTCCCCATCCAGTCGGTCAGCGCTCGTATGGCCTTCTCATCGGGTGTTTGGCCAAGCCTATAAACTTTGTTGTTAAAGACCAGGGCGGCACCGGTGGCATCGGTAACATCGAGAGCCGTTACGGGAAGTTTGGTGAGAGCCCGAACTACATCATCACTAATCAGCAGCTGCTCATGCAGTTGCTGACCTGTCTGCTGGTATTGCAGCAGATTTGTCTGGTCTTCTTTATCCTTCCGAAACTCCAGGGCGGCCGATAACAACTGGCTGACGAATTTGGCAGCCTGACGGGCGGTAAAATCAGAAAAATGGGGTGTACTGTTATGGCAGGAAATGAGCCCCCATAACTTTCCCCGATACAACAGGGAAATACTCATGGATGCCTGCACACCCATGTTTTTCAGATACTGGATATGCACCGGCGATACAGCCCGCAGTACGGAATGCGTTAAGTCGAGTGGTTCATCGGCGGGCCAGCCGGGTGCCGACAGGATAGGCGATGGCACACTGCTTACGTCGGCGATGAGTCGCACCAGATTGATAGTATATAATTCACGGGCCTGACGCGGAATGTCGGATGCGGGGTAATGTAAGCCCAGAAACGACTCCAGATGCTCGTCTTTTTCCTCAGCTACAACCCGCCCGTGCCAGTCTTCATTGAATTGATAGACCATGACCCGATCAAAACCGATTATGGTTTTAACTCGCCGGGCGGTATTTTGCAGCAGTTCAGCCAGCGTCCGGCTCGATTGCACTTCGGTTAAAGCCTGCGAAATAAGCTGCTGATTAATTAACGTATTCCGATCATCGCCCACCGGCTCCCACTCAAGCAAAACAAGATGCTGGTGCTGGTGCATGATCAGATTCCAGCTCTTCCCATTCACTGTCATCCGGTGCGGATTCAGCGATTCCCATGACTCATTTCGGCGAGTGACATTCAGGAGTTCGATTAGCGAATTGACAGGCAGGTCGGTAGCCGTGAGCAATGTATCAATGGACTGCCCCAATAGTCTGGCAGCGGGTATCCCTGCTAAATCACTAATATTCTCGCTGGTATGAACAATGGAGTACGTGTCGGGCTGAATGGCGATCAGGTAACCGTGTGACTGAATATGACCGAGAATATGAATAGGCTCCCGATCGCAATTTGTCAGATCAAAACTTTCTGGAATCATTGACTAACAGTCTATGCTAAAGCAACGTAATCGCCAAGACTGCAAACGAAAACGAGACACTGGTCTTTCATAACTAGCCTACTGCAATATAAGCATACTATACCAATCGTTGTAGTAAACTTATTGACTGAACAGCCTATTTGCCGAGGAGAACGAGCGAAAAACCAGTAAATGCCTGGTATTGATTACATTTAATAACCACAATCCCAACGGCTATGTTTCTTCGCAGTTTCAGCTTTCTTTTCCTTTTATCGCTTTGTGCATCAGCCCAGAAGCTAGTACCGCCTGTACTGCACCAGAACCCGGCGGGGGAGCTACAGACGTATCGGGAAAACCTGACCGCCCTTCGAAAGGACCATACGAGCCAACGGGAGTTACCTGATCTGAAATTCTTTCTGTTCGGGATGGGAAATCGACTTAAACTCATCTACCGCAACGGTCGGCTACTAAACGCCCTGACGGGCAACATTGAAGAACAGTGGAAAGTGAAAGAAGAACTAATTGTACCATCGTCCTATCTGGTTCACCTGGTTCTGGCGGATGGACAGATTGTGCAGATTCTGGAGAATGAAACGGGTGTCTGGCTGCTGCAACCTACCAAACGGCCCCGGCTCATTCCAGGCACTCGCAGCCGGTTGAACCTCCCCCAGTTTGCTGATAAACGCTTTGGGCCGGTGCTCCGGGTACTGCATCAGGAACTCTTGATCAACATTATTCATGGCCGTCCGGCCCCTAATTTCCTGGTTTATCCAAAGCCCCGGTACCGCGATGCGGCAATTATGAGTATGGCCCTGCGCGAAACAACCAACTTAGCCTTGATACAGGACTGGATTATGGCAATTCGCGATCCATTCGATCGAAACAATCAGGGTATTGCCGAAGCTGATAACTTGGGAGAGGTGCTCTTTTTGGTGTCGCTGGTGTCCGGCAAAACCCATCCGGTAGTACAAATGGTGCTGGACTCGGCGGACCGATTCAGGAAAGAAAACTATATACTTGGCCAGACCGACTCTGACGAACACCCTGTATATCAGACCAAATGGCTTAAATACGGACTTAAATTACTAAATCTGCCCGATGCTTATGTCATACCTAAACAGTACGACAGTTACTCGTCGCTGTTCTGGTGGGGATACACGAACGAGCATGTTGCCGGAAAAAAGTTTGATGAGGGTTCGCGTACCAATCGCCCCTATATGGTCTGGGCAGAAGACCATTTTTATCAGGAAAAGCGAGGTATGCTCGGCAACCTGGACTACCCGTTGAGTTGGGAGCAGAAGTCCGGCAACGCCCATTATCCGGCTATGACGGTGCTGGATAAAGACCTGGTTAAGCAGAAACTGGCCTTCCCGCACAGCTGGCACGCAGCCGAGATGTTTTTGCTGCTGTATAAAATGAATTGAGGGATGGTATGTACCTACAGGCTGAAGCCTGTAGGTACATACCATCCCTCAATTCATTTTACCGCGACCCACCAATGGTAAGGCCTGCCTTAACACTGAAGTATGAATTTTTAGCCGTCAAGGTTAATCGATTGGCAGCATTCGTTACACTAAGATCACTTACCAGGTTGTAGGTGCCTTCTATATTCAGTATGCCGTACTTAATGCCTATGCGCCCCAGGCCACCGAAGTTAACTGCTGCTGGCAGCGGATACGAAACGACAGAGCTACTCCCCTGAATCTGATTCGTTTGTAGGCTTTCGGCGGTGTAATAGCCACCAACCCCTACCCCAACATAGGGCCGAATATCTCCGGCGATCTTAACCACGTAATTAGCCGTTGCTACAGCCGATAGCATGGATTTAACCTTACTGTCTTTATAAATATCACCGTCCAGTGCCTCAGAACGCCTGATAAAAGCCTGCTCTACCCGTACGCCAACTTCCAAATTCCGGCTCAGTTCATACTGAGGCTCCACACTGTAAACAAAGCCGGGCTTAACAAAGCTGTTTGTACCCGCCTTATCCACAGGTGACGCAAAGCCCACGCCCAGATTTACCTTAAATGGTTTCTCTATCTTCGACGACTTAACAGGCTTGGCCGGTGTACCAGTGATAGCAGTATCGGATGCCACCGTTTGGCCCTTTACGGCAAAAGAAACCACAACGAACAGGGTAACGAAAAACTTACGCATAAAAAGTTGAGAATTGTGTACTTGATTTTAAACTGGTTTGACTGACATTGACCCCAAAAAGAACCCTTTGGTTCGCAAAGCTGCCTTTATTTTAGTATTTACGCATCAGGCAGCTTATTTCGTTGGCCAACGATTGCCAACGCCGGTATATAGCCTATACAAGTAAAGCGTTATTTACGTTGCAGTGAATCGTCATTCATCCGTCAAAATAATACCTGCTCCTTTTTCCAGATTGCTGTATTAGACTGAAAATATGGTTTTTACAGCCTTGCTTCACACGATTGCGTCAAACTCACTATCTTAGGGCTTACCGATCAAACCCCGCCGTATTCATGCCCCTTTCCATTCGCCAATGCGCTGGTCTCAGCCTGGCCTTTATCTGCTTACACCTATCGCTCAGGGCACAAACGCCGTCGGAGCAACTTCGTCAGGTCATTGACAGCACCTGGGCTTTTGATCTGAGAGAACACCCATTGACGGCCGTATTTGCAGGAAAAAGGACACAGATCGAAAGCCTGGGCGATTACACCGAAGCAGCCATGGCCCGACAGGCCGCTTTTTACCGGAATCAGTTAGCCAAACTCAACGCCATTCCCGCAACGTCCCTCTCGGGACCAGAGCGCGTCAATGCCGAATTGCTCCGGTACACCTTGGAAGATGATGTGGAGCAGTATGACCTGAAAGGCTACCTGAATCCCTTTACGTCCGACTCCGGTCCCCATACCTCTTTACCATTTATTCCCAACTACCTCACTTTTCGCACGGTAGCCGATTACGAGAGCTATATCAAATTACTCAATAGCTTCCCAACCTTCCTTGGCGAGGTTGTTACGCTCCTGCGCGAAGGGGTACGCACCGGTATGACGGCCCCAAAAGTTACACTGAAAGGTTACGAAATAACCTACCGAAACCACATTGTTACGGACCCCACCCGGAGTGTTTTTTACGAACCGTTCCTGCACTTACCCGCGTCGATTGGCCCCGATGAACAGGATCGTTTACAGCAGGCGGGCAAGAAAGCCGTTCTGGACGGAGCCGTCAGAGGATTCAGGGAATTTGGTGCGTTTATGGATGTCGTGTATCTGCCGGGTGCCCGAACAACACTTGCCGCCAGTGAGCTGCCCAACGGTATGGCCTTTTATCAGCAGCGTGTTCGCCATTTTACGACCCTCGACCTATCGGCCGATGCCATTCACCAGTTAGGTTTGCAGGAGGTAGCCAGGATTCAGGCGGAGATGCAGGTACTCATTACAAAAACCGGATTTAAAGGTTCGTTTCAGGAGTTTCTGAAGTTTCTGCGTTCCGACCCTCAGTTCTACGCCAAAACGCCCGTTCAGTTGCTTAAAGAGGCTAGTTACATTGCCAAACAAGCCGACGATAAGCTTCCTGCGTTTTTTGGCAAACTCCCCCGGCAACCGTATGGCGTTGCTCCTGTTCCCGACGCTCTGGCGCCTAAGTACACCAGCGGCCGATACGTGGGGGCGCCCATCAGTAGTAAAACACCGGGGTACTACTGGGTCAATACGTACAATCTGGCGAGTCGGCCGTTGTACACACTGGAAGCACTGACCCTGCACGAAGCCGTACCGGGCCATCACCTGCAATCGGCCCTATCGCAGGAGTTAACCGGTCTGCCCGACTTCCGGAAACGCCTTTACGTCGATTCGTTCGGCGAGGGCTGGGGCCTGTACTGCGAATGGCTGGGTAAAGAAATGGGCTTCTACAAAGATCCGTACAGCGATTTTGGGCGACTCACCTTCGAAATGTGGCGGGCCTGCCGGTTGGTAGTCGACACGGGCATCCATACAAAAGGCTGGACCCGGCAGCAGGTGATCGACTATTTATCATCCCATACGGCCCTGTCCATTCACGACTGCACCACCGAAACAGACCGCTACATCTCCTGGCCCGGTCAGGCTCTGGCGTATAAAATAGGCGAGTTAAAAATCAAGGAACTACGCCAGAAGACGCAAAAGGCGCTTGATAATAAGTTTGATATACGCGTTTTTCACGACCTCATTCTAAGCCAGGGCACCGTCACCATGCCGATCCTCGAACGCATTGTCGATGAATACATTAAGACCGCCCGATAGCCGCTTGTATAAAACAAAACAGGAGCGCTATTGATGGAGCGCGGGTGGTTGTAGCGTCTAACCGGCTATCTGGCGTATAGGATGAGGGTAAGGCCGAGCACGTAGCACACTCCCATCAGCGTCATGTAACGGCTCGATGTTGCCGGAGCTCCTCGAAATTCCTTCCAGATAAACACACCCCACAAAACGGCCACAATGGTCGCTCCCTGGCCTAGCCCGTAACTGATGGCATACCCAGTCTGACCCGACGCCAGCAGACTCGATGCCATACCCAGACACCAGATCATACCGCCCAGCATACCAATCTGATGATTTCGCCGACTCACATCGCCATAGTCAATTTCGCCATCGGCGGGTTTGCTTGCATATCGGCGGAGAATTGGGAGAAACAATGGGGTACTGGCTACTACACCAACCGCAAACAAAACCAGTGCCGTATAAGGTGTCAGTAACCCTGGTGCCGGATCACTAAAATTACTCGCCATGGCACGGGCGACAAAGAAAAAAAAGAAGCTCATCATAAACCCGCCTACCAGCGAGATTGTCAGGCCCTGTGTACTGACAGACCCTTCACCGGCTGTTTTGGCACGATAGGCCAACGCACTGAATACGATAGATAGAAAGATGGCAAAAACGCCCCCAAACAGTAGTTTAATGTTACCTATCGGCGACGATATATAATTTACGATCACACCTAGGATCAGGGCAAGTCCAATCCCAACCGGCATAGCTATCGACAACCCTGCCAGTTCAATACCAATAACGATAAGCATATTGGCAAGGTTAAAAACCAGCCCGCCCAGCAGGGCGTAGATAAAACTTCCGGTGTCGGCCTGCTTAAAATCTGTTAGAAAGGAGCGTCCTTCCGTACCAAGGTTACCCAGCGTCAAAGCCACTAACAAGCTCAAAATCAGTATTCCATATGTATAATCTCGGTAAAAAATTGTTGTGGGGACAGATTGAGTAGCCAATTTTTGAGTATTAGCCCAAGAGCCCCAGCACAGCATTGCCAGAAAGCAGCCAACAACTGCCACTGGATAGTGAGAGATAATAAACATACGGAAGCGATCTTATTTAGGTTAGGAAAGGTGAGCAATTTACGTAATGGCCCCCTTCTGACCAAGTAACTATTTTCCTAAAAAATTAATTAAGCGGTAAGACCAAGAAAAGCCGTTGTTTACCTTTGTACGCATGAATTACATCTATATTTTCTTTGCATTTCTGATCGGTTTGGCAATTACTGTACAGGCTGGCGTCAATGCAAACCTGCGTCAGGCAATGGCCAGCCCTATTCTGGCAGCGGCTGTATCATTTGGCTCCGGCTTTGTGGTTCTGGTCTTGCTGTTTATGGGGTCGGGTGCTCCGGTCCCTTCTCTGGAAGCCATCAAACAGGTGAGCTGGTGGAAATGGATGGGCGGTGTGATGGGAGCAGTCTACATGATAACCGTTATTGTGAGTGTTCAGAAAATCGGGACGGCCAACCTGGTTAGTCTGAGCGTAGCCGGTCAACTGGTAGCGGCCATCATCCTCGACCATTATGGGCTGTTGGGTTTTGCCCTTCATCCGGCCAACGGCTGGCGCCTGTTCGGCGTACTTCTCATTGTGGCCGGTGTGCTGCTGGTGGTCAGAAACTAAGTACAGGGTTTATGGTTTACAGGGTTGGGGATTGGGCCGACCACAAACTGAGCCTTGCAAACTGATGATAAACTACCGCTTTTACCCGTCTCTGCTCAATGTATTCGCCCGTTACGTACGGGGCGAAAATTTATCGGCGCAGGAACTGATTGATTCCATAAACCGCGTACCTACGCCTTCTACAGCCGCTCAGGAGCGGGGCGTTTCGTTCGAAGAGGCCGTGGTAAAAGGTACAAACGAAGACCGTTTCGACCCCGAGATTATCAGAAAAGTCCGGAAACTTCTCCCCCGCCCCATTGTCGATACGCAGGTCTATTGCCAATGGCAAATCGACGATGTCCTGTTTTACGGTTATGTAGACTTAATTGGCAAATTCAAAGCGGTGGACTTAAAAACAACAGCCTCCTACCAGGCAGGTCGCTTTACGCACAACCACCAGAACCTGTATCTGCACGCGCTCAAACGCAAAGGGATAAAGCTGATGGAATACGTAATTGCCGAGTTTCAGCACGACGGCCGCTCGGACGTTTACGTAGAAAGTTATTCACTTACCCATCCAATTGATAAGCAGTTGGAAGAAATCAGGCTGCTGAAGGCATTTCTGGAAGAACACCGGTCATTGATTACGGACCGAAAAATCTTCGTATCCCCCGGCGAAGATGCCGATGCGCGTCGCAAAGTCTGACAACTCTGCCCGATGGTGTGGGACTTGTGCGGTTGTTTACTCGTACCTTTGCCCCATGATTCAGCGCACCGTTCATCTTTACCAGCAGGCTTACCGCGGACTTTCGCCCTCGGTCTGGCTTCTGGCAGGTGTGATGCTTATCAACCGCTGCGGTACGATGGTCTTGCCGTTCATGACGCTCTACCTGACCCAGCATTTGCATTACTCCGTTGAGCGGGCTGGTGTCGTAATGGCCATTTACGGCCTCGGGGCCTTCGTGGGCACCTTCCTCGGCGGACGACTCACCGACCGGTTTGGGTTTTATTACATCCAGCTCTTCAGTCTGCTGTTTGGCGGAGTTGCCTTGCTGGGGCTGCAATTCGTTACTGACTTTTATATACTCTGTGGCAGTGTGTTTATGTTCACGCTGCTCGGCGATGCGTTTCGCCTTGCCAATCAAGCAGCTATTGCCTATTATTCGGAGGTGGGAAACCGCACCCGCGCCTTTTCGCTCAATCGGTTAGCCATAAATCTGGGCTGGGCGGTAGGCGGTGGCCTGGGCGGCTGGATAGCGGGTATCAGTTACAACCTCCTGTTCTGGACCGACGGAATTACCTGCCTAACCGCCGGTATTGTCCTATGGTTCTGCCTGCCAGTACCGGCGAGGATTCCGGCTCCGAAGGTTAATACGGACGATTTACAGGCTACGGTTGTCGGCGCGAAATCTCCCTACCACGACGGTTGGTTCGTTGCTTTTGTCATTTGTTCCTGCCTGTATCTGATAACGTTTATGCAGCTATTTTCCCTTGTTCCCTTGTTTTTCAAGGAAGTGATGCACATGAACGAAGGCACAATCGGGAGCCTGATGGCCCTGAACGGGATGATCATCGTGTGCATCGAAATGGCACTTGTCTATAGTCTTGAACAGAAAAAACGGGCTAAAACCAACCTGATCGTCGCGGGGGTTCTGCTCACGACCCTTTCTTATCTGCTGCTGGCATCGACTAGTAGGATTGCCTTGCCCGCTATGACCATTGCGCTGATTTTTGTCGTGGTTGGCACTTTCAGCGAGATGCTGGCCATTCCGTTCATTCAATCGTTCACCGTCGAACGCGCCAGTCCGGCCACACGTGGGCAGTATCTGGCGCTGGCCGGTATGAGCGGAGCGCTGGCGCAGACGCTTTCTCCGGCAATCGGGTCACAAGTGGTAGCTCATTTCGGCTTCTCCATCCATTGGCTGGTCATTGTGGGTGTCAGTCTCCTTTCAGCAAGTGGGTTCTTATGGCTGGGGCGAAAATTAGCGACAAAGACCTTACCCGAACCGGATGCGCTTGCCTAACGAATTGTTGCCCCAACTTTTTTACGACCTTTGCGGAACGGGAAAGAGCGAAGGGATGAACAGTTCATTTTTTACTCTTTCACTCCGCTTCGGCGGTCCGATTTCACTCTTTCAATCAGTAAGCCTTGAAACTCTGGCAAAAAGAAGGCGTCAGTACCGCCGAACAAATTGAACGCTTCACCGTCGGTCGGGACCGTGAAATGGATCTCTACCTCGCTCCTTTCGACGTGCTGGGCAATCTGGCTCACGCCCATATGCTCGAAACCATCGGCCTGCTTTCGACGGATGAATTGACTATGCTGAATACTGAGTTAAAAACCATTTATCAGCAGATTCAGGCAGGGAAATTTGAAATTGAAGAAGGCATTGAAGACGTTCACTCGCAGGTAGAACTGATGCTGACCCGTGTATTGGGCGATGTAGGCAAGAAAATTCACTCGGGCCGATCCCGTAATGACCAGGTGCTGGTCGATATGAAGCTCTTCTCCCGCGACCGGCTCTGGCGCGTTGCCGAAGCTGTCCGAACGGTATTCGATCGGTTGGTAAGCCGCTCGGAACAGCACAAAGATGACCTGCTGCCGGGGTACACGCACTTGCAGATTGCCATGCCCTCTTCGTTCGGGCTATGGTTCGGTGCCTATGCCGAAGCCCTGGCCGATGATATGCTGACGCTGCAAACGGCCTACCGACTGGCCAATCGCAACCCACTTGGCTCGGGGGCGGGCTACGGCTCGTCGTTCCCGCTGAACCGCAGCCTTACAACCGAACTGTTAGGTTTCGAAGGGATGCACGTGAATGTGGTATATGCTCAGATGAGCCGCGGGAAAACCGAACAAACCGCCCTCACGGCATTAGCTGCGGTAGCTGCTACCCTGTCGAGAATGGCAATGGATATTTGTCTATACAACAGCCAGAACTTTAGTTTTCTGACCCTTCCGGACGCACTCACAACGGGTAGCAGCATTATGCCGCACAAGAAAAACCCCGATGTGGCCGAGCTACTTCGTGCGAAAACCAACCGCTTGAAAGCCCTGCCGATGGAGGTGACGCTGGTGATGAGCAACCTCCCCTCGGGCTACCACCGCGACATGCAGTTGCTGAAAGAAATTCTGATGCCCGCCTTCGACGAAATCCTCGACTGTCTGGAAATTACTGATTTCATGCTGGAGCACCTTCAGGTCAAAGCCAATCTGCTGGATGAGCCTAAATATGACCTGCTCTTTAGCGTTGAGCGGGTGAACGAGCTGGTATTGCAGGGAGTACCTTTCCGGGAAGCTTACCGGACTGTCGGGAAGGAAATTGCCGAACACACGTACGTGCCACCCCGTAACCTGCATCATACACACGAAGGCAGCATCGGCAATCTGGGGAACGACCTCATCAACGAGGCTATGAATCAGGCAATAGCCGGTTTCGGTGCCGATAAAGCCAAGGCAGCTATCCGGCAATTGCTATCAAAATAAAAATCCGGGCTATAAACGTACTGTGTTTATAGCCCGGATTACACTTGTGGCCGACACAAATGAGCCGCCCCTACAGTTCTACATATTATTGCTCTACCCGATACGCAACCAGCGTATTCCGGTAGAAGGTCGGCACAATCAGTAATTTCTTATTGGCAACGTACTCGATATCAGCCGAATTGACCTTCTGTCCGCGGGTATCCATGAGCTGCTCTTTCGTACCATCGGCATTGACATGGAACAGTTGACCATTCCAGTCCGACACGAAGTAATTGCCCTTTCCTTCCGGCACAATGCCATCCGTAGCAGCCATTCCATCGGCCAGTGTGGTAATACCTTTGGTATCTACATCTACCGTACGCAACGCTCCAATTTTGGTGCTGCCGATCATCAGTTTGTTCTTACCAACAGCCAGCACACCGTTCGGTTTGTTGAGTTGCTCACCTTCCAGCCAAACCTCCCACTTATCGTCTTTCAACCGGTAAATTTTATCGTTACGATTATCCGATACGTACACGGTTCCGTCTTTGGCTACGGTTACATCGTTCAGAAAAGCATCTTTACCAACCCCATCCCAAGTTTTTTCGGCCTGGCCGGTTACAGTGTTGATGCACACCAACCGGTAAATATCCGTCACGTAAAGGCGATTTTTGTGCAATCCCATGCCTTTGGGCGCATTCAGGCCCGAGGTCCAGCGCAGGTTTTCAATTTTACCGTCCAGCGTCACTTTGGAGATGAACCCACTTCCATCGAGCCCGTCGGGTTTGCCGTCGATATTGGCAACGTATAAAGTGCTTTTACCATCATACAGTACCGATTCGGGGGTACGTAAGGTACTATCTGTTTCCCAGACTTTAACCAGCTTCACAGGTTTCGGCCGGACGGGCGGAGTCAGCGCAACCAAACCCAAGCTGACAGCGGAAAGGAGTACAAATAAGTTAAAATGCTTCATATCTTGATTGATTATCAGTTGATTAAAAATTTTCATTATTTTTTAGTTGTATGATACCGGGTTAGTTATCGCTCACTGGCTCGTAGACAAAAGACAGAATATAATTTTTCTAACCGGTTCTTTTTTATCCTCTTTATTTTTCAAAACAATAAGGAAACCAAGGTGTTTAAAAATCTCGCACGCTAATAAACAACCGCTATGGAAACTGCTCAATTCCACTCGTATGGGTTGCAAACACCTGTAAGTCAACTTAAAGAAAGCATCCGAGATATGATTCGGTTGCAACGTGATTACCAGATCTCGGATGAATTATTCTGGGAGGTTTTTAACGCCCGAGTTTTGCTCAATGAGCAGATTGACATCGACGAGTTTATCTGTAATCTGCACCTACTGCCAGCCTACGCCTAGCAGAAATTCTGCGAACGTCAGCATCCGCCCGGCTACACACAACAGAGGTAGCCGGGCGGATGTTTTTTTCTCTAGCTTAAGCGCACAGCTAGCAAGGCTTTCGATTTGGCGTACACATAAGTAACAACCACTAGCGTAACAACGCCACCTAGCATAACCGATGGTACTGTACCCAGCAAACGGGCCAGCAAGCCGGATTCAAACGCGCCTATTTCGTTCGATGAACTGACAAAGATGCCGTTTACAGCCGCCACTCGTCCCCGCATGTGATCGGGTGGGAAAATTTGCAGGATCGTCTGACGGATAATGACGCTCACACTATCGAAAGCGCCTGTCAGCCCAAGCATGATGAGGGATAAATAAAAATTGGTTGATAGTGAGAAGATGATTGTAGCCACACCGAACCCGGCTACCGACAACAACATATTGCGCCACGCATTATGCATAGGTGGGTGTTTGGTCATATAAGCCATTGTCAGTAGGGCACCGACTGACGGCGCAGCGCGTAGAAAGCCCAATCCTTCCGCACCTACTTTAAGAATATCTTCGGCAAAGACCGGCAGAATAGCCACCACCCCCCCAAATAGTACCGAAAAGAGATCGAGAGAGATAGCGTAGAGGACAATTTGAGTCTTGAACACAAACCGGAATCCCTCTTTCAAACTTTCGCTAAGTTTCAATACGGGCGAATCTGTAACGGGTGTTGGTTTACGCTCAATTAGCGAAATCAATACAAAACAGAGCAACAGCAGGGCAATAACCACAATTAGGGTATTGTCGAAACCGACCCAGCTGTATAAAAAACCCGCCAAACCCGGCCCTATAATGGCACCTGCCTGCCAGAACGAACTGCTCCAGGTCGCCGAATTTGCGTAGAGTTCACGGGGTACTAAGAATGGCTTGAGCGACGAACTGGCCGGCGAGTAAAATCCCTTGGCAGTGCCAATCAGCATCAGTACTCCATAAATGGTTCCTAAACGGGCCGTTTGCGTCAACCCGGCAGCAAACGCCGGTTGAAAGACCAGATACAGAATAACCGACCCAATCAGAATGACCAGCAAACTCCATTGCAGAATCCGTTTCTTATCACGCCGGTCGGCCAGATGACCGCCAAAAAGCGACAACGCAATGAACGGAATCGCTTCGGCCAGGCCGACCAGACCTAGCATCAGCGGATCGTGCGTGATTTTATAAAGCTCGTAACCCAGAATAACTTCCTGAATCAGCAGGGTAGCTGTAATCAGAAAGCTGTTCATGACGAAATAGCGAAATTCGGGAATTCGAAGAGATGCGTACGTATCGACTGGAGACTGTTGAACCATACATGTGTCGGCTTAACCTATCTTTGCCGCGCGAGTGTTTCTTAATCAACCCAAAATTATGCAATCTCCGTTCCGAACAAGGGTTAAAATTTGCTGCATCAGTAGTATAGAGGAAGCGCAAAAGGCTATTCGACTGGGAGCCGATGCCCTTGGCCTGGTAGGTAGGATGCCCAGCGGCCCTGGTGTAATTAGTGATGACCTGGCAGCTCAGGTTGTTCAGGTTACGCCCCCGCCCATTGCTACGTTCATGCTGACCAGCGAAACTACCGCAGATAACATCCTGGCTCATCAGCGTCGTGTAGGAGCTAATACCATTCAACTTGTAGATGCTGTTTCAGCTGGTACCTATGCGCAGCTCAAGTTTGCTCTCCCGTCAGTAAAACTGGTTCAGGTAATCCATGTTATCGATGAGCGAAACATTGAAGAGGCTCTTCTGGCTATTCAATTGGGAGCCGATACCTTGCTGCTGGACTCGGGAAACCCGAATCTGGCCGTTAAAGAACTAGGCGGCACCGGGCGGATTCATAACTGGCAAGTAAGCCGCCAAATCGTAGAGCAGTCTTCAGTACCGGTATTTTTAGCCGGTGGCCTCAACAGCAGTAACGTCCGGGAGGCCATTGATTCGGTAGGTCCCTTCGGGCTGGATATTTGTAGTGGTGTACGCACTAACGGGCAGTTGGATACCCAGAAGCTGGAAGCATTCATGCGTTTGCTGTCCTGAACAAAACCCGTGTAGTAACGACCGCCAATACGCAGTTGCTACAAAAAATGGGTGACAGAATAGTCTATCACCCATTTAAAACTATACACATCTACTATGATTCCTTACCCTTAGGCAACGGTGATCTCTTTCACCAGTTTCTCTTCTTTCAGTTCAACTTTTGGCAATTCAACGGTTAGAATACCATCGGTATAAGCGGCCTTAATGGCATCGGCATTGACCGTTTTGGGTAACCGAAAGCTCCGCTCAAAAGAACTGAAACCAAACTCGTGCCGAGTAAATTTATCGGTCGTTTCTTCGGTTTTTGCTTCTGACTGATACCCGATCGTCAGTTTGTTGTTTTCTACGTTAATTTTCAAGTCTTCTTTCTTCAAACCCGGAGCGGCCAGTTCGAGCAGGTAGCCAGCCTCGTTTTCTTTAACGTTTACGGCTGGAACGTTAGGCGTCGAATTGTGATACCGATTAATAACCGGACGGTTATAGAAGGGGTTAAAAAACGCGGGGAAGTTGTTATATCGAACTAAAGTTGCCATTGTCTTATGTAGTTTATTGGGTTGTTTACTTACATCTACCTAAGTCAAATCTTATACCAACATTAAATTTCGATTCATTCAGGACATTTTGTCGCTTCTTTATGCGATACCAGTTAAAAACAAGACCTTTTGTCGTGCTTTTTTTGTAAAATTAGCCCATAATATGCTACCTTATCCTCTCTTTTGACAGTTTCTCGTTAACAAAATCGCCATTAGAACGCGACATTCGACGTTATTATACACATTACCTAGCGATAAAGTTACAAGGAACTAAAAACCCAATGCTGCTCATTCAGTAAAAACTCACCATAACTTTTACTGTACATATGAAGCGACATCTATTGCCGGCCGTTTTCCTATTTTTGGGAACCAGTCTTTCTATTCCTGTTACCGCTCAACACACAGCGGCTGAGTTCTTTGAAAGTGGAATTAATCGAAGTAAATCGAGTGATTTTACGGGTGCTCTTCAGGCCTTCAGTATGGCCATAACTATGAACCCCGAAAATGCGCCCAGCTATTACAATCGCGGGCTGGCCAAAGCCAATCTTAAAGACCATCGGGGAGCCATTCTCGATTACGACAAGGCAATCGAACTCAACAGCAAAGACGCCATGGCTTACCTGAGCAGGGGTGTCAGCAAAAGTCGGCAAGAGGACCATCGGGGGGCTTTACTCGACTTTAGCCGTTCCATTGAACTTAACCCAGACGACTCCCAGGCGTATTATAACCGGGGAATTAGCCGAAGTCGTATCGACCAGCATCAGGGAGCCCTTACTGATTTTTCCAAAGCCATCGAGCTGGAGCCAGTCAATGCCTATGCTTATTATGCTCGTGCAATTACCCGACAAAAACTAAACGACTTTGCCGGGAGCTTAACCGATTTTTCGAAAGTAATTGAGATCACCCCAAAGCGGGCACAAGCCTACGCCGGTCGGGGACTGTCGAAAGTTGAACTGAATGACTTTACCAGCGCCATTACCGACTTTAACAAAGCGATTGAGCTGAGTCCGGAAGACGGCGAATCTTACTTTTACCGGGCTTATGCCAAAGGGAAGCTCGACGATTACAAAGCTGCGCTACCCGATTACGAGCGGGCATTAGCCCTGAAACCTGATAACTACCGGGCCTACTACGGGCGGGGTTTCTGCCGAAGCAAACTTGGTGATCAAAAAGGGGCCGTTCAGGATTTTAACCAGGCCATTGAAGTAAACAATGTTTATGTCGACACAAAAGTTGTTTACAATGGCCGCATAAGCCGTGGCATTCTTGATAACCTGCGGAACGTCGTTCAGGAACGCGACAAAATCAACGAGTTGAGCAGCGAACGTGCTGAAGCGTATTTTAGCCGGGGCATCAGCAAAAATAAGCAGGGCGACTCAAAAGCGGCCATTATAGACCTAAATAAGGCCATTGAACTCAACCCTGCCTATGCCGAAGCATATTTCAGCCGGGGTATGATTAAGTCGGCGCAGGGTGATCAGAAAGGAGCCCTCACCGATTGCAACAGCGCGATCAAACTAAAGCCTGGTTATGCCGAAGTTTTCTACGTACGCGGACTCATTAAACACAGCCTCGGCGACGAAAACGGCGGCTGCCTTGACCTGTCCAAAGCCGGCGAACTAGGCTACACCCCAGCTTATAAGGTAATTAGTGACTATTGTAATTAGAAGTTAGAAGTCAGGAGGGATGACCGCACCGGCAGACCGACGTCAGCCAAAAAGCATGCGTCAGCCCTCCTAACTTCTCGCTTATAACCCCCAACTCCTAATACTACCCCTACTCAAACCTCAGGTGCTTCACGGAGTCGCCGGAAGATTCCAGCTCAAGCAGGGCGTCGATGCCGATTTCCAGGTGTACGTTCACAAACTGGCCCGTTACGCGCTTGTCGCTTTCTTCTGTTTTAACGCCTTCCGGCACAAGCGGGTTGTCCGATACGAGCAATAAGGCTCCGTGCGGAATGGAATTGACAAAGCCAACAGTAAAAACGGTAGCCGTTTCCATGTCGATAGCCATGGCCCGGAGTTCGCGCAGGTAATCTTTAAATACCTCATCATGCTCCCAGATACGCCGGTTTGTGGTATATACCGTACCGGTCCAGTAGTCAAGCTCGTAGCGTTTAATGGTTGACGATACAGCCCGCTGCAACCGAAATGAAGGCAGAGCCGGTATCTCGGGACGCATGTAATCATTGCTGGTGCCCTCTCCGCGGATGGCCGCAATCGGCAAAATAAGATCACCCACCTGCGTTTTTTTCAGCCCACCGCACTTACCCAGAAATAATACGGCTTTAGGATTAACTGCCGAGAGCAAATCCATAACTGTGGCGGCCATGGCACTGCCCATGCCAAAGTTTATGATGGTGATGTTATTTGCTGTAGCGGTCTGCATGGCCCGTCCCATCCCGAAAATCTCAACGTCGAATTTCTTGGCGAAGAGTTCAACGTAGTTGATAAAATTGGTCAGCAAAATATATTCGCCAAATACCTCAATGGGGGTGCCGGTATAACGCGGCAACCAATTCTGAACGATTTCTTCTTTTGTCTTCATTGCTTTTCTGATGGGAGGAGTGATGAATTAGGAATCAGACGTTAGGAGTGAGAAGTGAGAAGAGGTGGCGCCAGCAGGGCTAGTTGCACCGCAGCCGATGGCGGACCGGCTATAGCAAAAAGAATGCGCCAGCTCTGCTGGCGCCAGCCCTCCTAACTTCTAACTCCTAATTTCTTATCTTTGAGGTATGGTTGCGCTGAACCTCCCTGTTTTCGATTGTAAAATTAAGCAAGTCGAAGGGAAACCTTACATTTTCGATTCATTACGCCGGAAGTACGTGCGGCTGTCGCCCGAAGAGTGGGTACGGCAGCATATTGTTAATCTACTCTTAACGCACTACGGTTATCCAAAAGCGCTCATTCGAACGGAAGGAGGCCTGGTGTTGAATCAGACCCAAAAACGTACGGACGTTGTCGTTTTTGATCGGCAAGGCCAGCCTTTTCTGGTCGTTGAGTGCAAAGCCCCTCACATTCCGCTCACTCAATCGGTATTTGATCAGATCGCCCGGTATAACCATGTTCATAAGGCCCCTTTTGTGGTCATTTCCAATGGGCTGACCCATTACTGCTGCGGCATCGATCATACCACGGCCGACATCCGTTTTCTGGATGATTTCCCGGCTTTTGTTTAGTCGCATTATTAAACAAAAATCCCTGCCACCGTTGGGTAGCAGGGATTCGTACGGGTAGCAGTACCTTAGTTGGCTTTCACAAGCTCACCAGCGGCACGGATAGCGATCTCATCACTAACAACGGCAGCAGGAATTGTACCCAGAGTAAAATCAGCGCGTTTTACTTCACCCGTTACTTTAAAACCAGCCAGTGTTTTCTTGTTCTGGGGGTTCGTAACAGGACCTGTAATAACGGCATCAAGCGTTACCGGCTTCGTTACACCGTGCATCGTCAGATCGCCCATCAGTTTGTATTTGTTACCAGACACTTTGCTGATCGACTTGCTTTTGAATGTCAGGGTTGGATATTTGGCGGCATCGAAAAAATCGGGGCTTTTCAGGTGACCGTCACGCTTTTCCTGGTTCGTGTTGATGCTACTTACGTCGGCAGTCAGATCAATTTCAGCATCCGTAAAATCAGGTTTCGACGAGGTCATTTTCACGTCGAAGTTCTGGAATTTACCGTCTACTTCAGACAGCATCATGTGTGTTACGGTGAAGTTTAAGCTAGAGTGCGACTTGTCGAGCGTCCAGTTTTGAGCGAAAGCGCTTACTGTAGAGAATAACAGCGCAGCGATCATCGTTACTTTTTTCATCGGTTTGAACTTAATAAATGGTTAGTAAATGATAGTTAAAATAAAAATCGTGCCTAATTCAGGCCCGAAGCCTGTCGAGCAGAAGGCTCAATGATTCAGCCTCTTCTACCGTTAGTTTTTCCTGAAATGACTTGTTTAAGGCATCCTGATGCGTGTCCAGTTGCTTGAGCAGCGCCAGTCCTTTTTCGGTAATAAGTACATCGACAGCCCGGCGGTCGCTGGGGCATTCGGTGCGCAGCACCAGCTTCTTGGCAAGCAGTTTGTCAACTAACCGCGACGCATTCGACATTTTATCGAGCATTCGCTCTGTAATATCCGATACCTTGATAGGGTTCGGATATTGCCCACGCAAAATTCTCAACACGTTGTATTGCTGGAGAGTGAGTTTGAATGGCTTCAACAGTTGTGTCTGGCTACCGGCTATCCAGTTACTGGTGTACATCAAATTCACGAGCACTCGCTGATACGGTGATTTGAAGGGCGCGCTTTGCTTGATGTCAGTTTCTATAGACATGCCACAAAGATAATGCAATTGTATTAAATGTTCCTACATTTAATTTATTTATTTTTATCGGTACGGAATAATTTGTGGAGCGGATAAGTCAAAGTCCCGCAGCCGCAGCGTAGATATGCCTTCAAACGCCTGCCGGAAAGGTATTGTATTGCCCGGAATGTTGGGATAATAGGCCAGCCGGATCTGAAAACTGTTGAACGTTAGGTTTTCGTTTCGCAGCCGAAAGCCAATTCCATAGCCCTGATACAGCGGACCGCTTAATAGTGGCCGGTCGGGAAAACTGGCCAAACCCAGGTTTGCGAACGTGATAAAGGCAACCCGAAACCCAATCAGATTGAGTTTGGAGAACAATACATTCTCGTAATTAATAAACCAGCGCTTGGTACCAATCAGCGCATCGCTGGTGATACCAATGCCATCGGTATTGATGCCGCTTCCGTTACTGCTTAAGGTAACGTATTCGTTGGCGAACCGGTTGATACCGGTGGTAAAGCGTGTATTGAAAAAATGGCGCATGTTACCCCACTTAGTTTTCATAAGCTGGCTGAAATAGTTGGATTCAAGGGATAAAACCCCCTGTTCGATCCGGTTATTCCGAACATAGCCCCCCAGGCTTAACAGTCCGTAGAGATACCCGAAGTGGCGGACATATTTACCCTGCGAAAAATTAAATCCGGTATACATCCGTTGCCCCAACTCCGCGTTATCGACCCCAACAATAGCAGCTATTGACTCACCAATGGGCACGTCTTCGGTGCGGCCAAAGCCATAAATCAGCACATCGCGGACATACTTACGGCGGGAGAAACCCACACTGAACAGGGTAGTGTGGCTATCCTGGTAGATTTGGTTGGTGTCGGCCGTTACATTGGGGCGTGTATTGTATGTGTAGCTGGTGTTACGAAGCGCAATCACCAGCCGGGAACGTCCCTTTTCGTCGGTATCGTTCTGCTTGTAAAACAAGCGGAACGAGCGACCGATCCAGATATCGGAGTAGTTGTAACTGAGTGGAACCAGCAGAATACTGTCATTTCGGGTAACAAGCCGGTTGTTGATCTGGGTATGATTCAGTTCAATAGCCCCGGCATACTTCATGTCGGGAGTTAAAAAAGGGCGATACAGGCGAACGGACGCCTGTTTAAGATCGCGAAGGTACAACATAGTGGCTTCGGCGGTCATAAAGGTCTTGCCGATGAACGGAACCGTATACCGCGCCTGGTACTCCAGTTTCTGCCGGGGGTCATTGGCGGCATAAGCCACCTGGGCAAACAAATGATGACCCAGTCCTCTGAAATTAACCTGGTCGAAACCAACGCTAAAGTTATTGAATCCGCCAAATCCGCCATTGGGCAAGAGCGACCAAACGTCCTGGGTAATTACATAAACATCCACGAATTGCTTGCTGCCCGGCCTTGGCAGTACCAGAATCCGGGCATCATGAAAGATCGACGTGGTTCGCAGCAGGCGCTCATTGTCACGTAGCACATTAGGCTCGAGAGCATCCCCTTGCCGAAATAACAAGTATGAATTGCGGATTACGTGCTCACGCGTGTTGAAGTGCAGCCGGTTACCGGTACGTTCGAACCAGTTGGCGGGTTTGCGCAGGGTATCATAAACGGTCTGACCAAAAACGCCAAGTCGCCGGATGTAGATGTCACCGATAATCTTCCCTTCGAACACTTTAAACGGATTGACTTCCAGTTGGCTGACCTCGCCCATTCGCCCCCGGCTGTTGTACACATCCTGAAAAACAGCATCATAAAACTGCCGGGTAAGCCGGTGTTTGTACATTCTGGTTTTCAGACGGCTATAAAACACACTATCACGCTGCTGCAGCACGCTGTCGGGCAGCGAATTTTCCCTGATAGTCGTCAGCGAGTTTATCAGCGCCAGCGAATCAACGCTCATGGGTCGAATAACCTGGTTCCGAAGGGTGTCGATCTGATATATGGTTGGCGGAGGCAGCTCCGGAAGGTTCTGTTCTACTTTTGGTGGTTGGAGGCCAGGCTGAGCCAGAACTTCAGCTGAGCATCCGGCAATGACCAGCAGCCACACCCAAAAAAGGTGCACAACAGACCGATACGATGCCGGATAAACTTTTTTCATCTTTACGTAAACGACAATTAGAATACTGCCGATGCAAATAGTTTAATGGTTATTGGTTATTACTCATCGTAAATAATCAAGACCGCTTACCACTAACCACTAACTATCAACCATTAACCGTTTCTGAAGCCAATAGTCACGCTGGCGTTCTGACCCGAATTGAAAATAGTGAAAGCCAAACCGCTCGAACCCCATCTTTTCATAAAAGACCTGTGCCCGTTCATTACGCTCCCAGACGCCAAGCCAAACGGCCTGATACCCCTGTTCCCTGGCCCAGTCGAGGCAATGATTAAGTAACGTTCGGCCACACCCCTGCCCTATTTGCGACGCCAGCAGGTAAATCCGCTGTATTTCTATGGCAGTACGTAATTTCATCCGTCTGGGTGGCGCGTGCCTTCTTAATTTTGCAAAACCAATCGGCACATCGTCAGACGATACCATCAAAAAGAAAGTGGAACGGGGATCTGCCAGTTCAGCTTCAAGTATGGGCTGCGTAATGGCCGACTGAATATATTCCTCAACGAGGGCATCGGGATTGTGCGGTGGCCCAAAGGCTTCGCGCATTGTTATGGCGGATAACTCGGTCAGTAAAGCCGCGTCGGCCGGGGTAGCGGGTCGGATAGTCAATTTAATGATGAATTAAGACTGGTAAATGATAACCAAATTAGCGGTAAGATGATGATTTACGAATATAAGTCGAAATTTGCCAGCCCTGGCTGTAGACTAGCCAACCATTCAGGCCAGGTATTCTAACGGCATACATTATACATTTTATATCTCTTCTCTTGTGTTAACCTTACGTTATCCTTTACTGCTAGCCTCTGGCTCACCCCGCCGGAAACAGCTTATGACCGATGCGGGCTTTTCGTTCACGATCGAAACGCGCCCCACCGATGAGCTATTTCCCGATACCATGCCTGCCGATGAGGTGGCCGAGTACCTCGCCCGCCAGAAAGCCGAGCAGTTTCTGAACGATGCCGAAGTTCCAAACCGGATTGTTCTGTGTGCCGATACAGTTGTTATTCTGGATAACCAGATCATGAACAAACCGCAGGACGAAGCCGATGCCCGCCGTATGCTCCAACTGCTCTCCGGCCAAACGCACCGGGTGCGCACGGGTGTCGCCATTCTGGCCCCTTCCGCTAATGGCCAAACGGAGTTACACTCTTTTACCGACGAAACCATCGTTCAGTTCGCAACCTTGACCGACGACGAGATTACCTACTACATCCGCGAATGCAAACCATTCGATAAAGCCGGGTCATATGGCGCGCAGGACTTTATAGGTCTGGTGGGTATCGAACGGCTGGAAGGCTCGTTCTATACCGTTATGGGATTACCCACGCACCGGGTCTATCAGGCCCTGAAAGCTTACATAAAATAGGAATAAACCTGTATGTTTGTGACTTATTTCATCAACAACGCTATGAGGTCACACTACTACACAATTTTTCTTTTCATTTTTCTGCTGGCACCGGCCTTGGGTCAGGTCGTTACCACCCAGCCAACATTCCCCACAGCCGACGCCGAAATCACCCTTGTTTTCGACCTGACGAAGTCAACCGATAGTCGAGCAAAAGGGCTGCTGGGCAAACAGGATGACGTTTATTTATG
Source organism: Spirosoma sp. (assembly GCF_026391055.1). Taxonomy (GTDB): domain Bacteria; phylum Bacteroidota; class Bacteroidia; order Cytophagales; family Spirosomataceae; genus Spirosoma. Next base: position 822,081 of record NZ_JAPLET010000026.1, read on the forward strand.
GTCGGGTGCCGGGTCGACGGCGAGCGGAAATGCGTTCGAGTTTCAACCCACCGGACAAACTGATTTTAGTAAGCTTTTCACACCGGGTAAAATGACCGCTTTGGGCGGGGATAAATGGCAGATCAAACTGGTACCGCGCACCTACTTCGGTGTGCCGACCGGAACGCCCGTTCGAAAACTTGGCCTGTTGCTCAAAAGCGGGGACGGGAAAGCGCAAACGGAAGACTTGTTCATCACCATTTACGACGCGACGTTTAACCTAACCCGGTTAGCACCGAGTCAAAAACAGTTTTACGTCGATGCCGATACACCTTTACCGGTACGCTACAAAAGCTCGCAGTCGGCAACGTTCAGCCTGACACTGGATGGGCAACCGACGGCCAATGCTACCGGTACCGATTCACTAACTACCAGCCTGAACACCGGCCGGCAATCGGGTTTGCTACGAACAGTTATTGTCCGGGCAACTTCCCTGAGCGCAACAACCGGCGTTACCGCCCTTGCCGACACCTTTTACTTTACCGTTAAGCCCTTGCCTACCACGGCTGCGCTGCCAGTGGGCTTACAGGATGGCATCAATTATACCGGCCCTAACAAGGCAACGCTGGTGTTATACGCACCGAAGAAAAGTTTTGTGTACCTGCTCGGCGAGTTTAACAACTGGACCCTTGACCCGGCCTACCTGATGAACCGGACGCCCGACGGGACCCGCTACTGGCTCGAACTCCCGAACCTGCCCACCGGCGAAACGGCCTTCCAGTATCTGGTCGATGGAACCATCGGAGTGGCCGATCCCTACGCCGATAAAATTCTGGACCGCAACAACGACCGGTTTATTCCGACAACAACGTACCCTAATCTGAAAGCCTTTCCCGAAAAAGCGCAGGGCAACACGGTTTCTGTCCTTCAGCCCGGCCAGACGCCTTACGTGTTTCAGACAACCGGTTTCCAGCGGCCCGCCGTTAACACGATGGTCGTTTATGAGTTGCTGGTTCGTGATTTTATCGAGAATCGAAGCTACCAAACCCTCACCGATAGTTTGGCATACCTGAAACGACTCGGCATTAACACCATTGAGCTGATGCCCGTTACGGAGTTTTCGGGTAATGATTCGTGGGGCTATAACCCGACCTTCTATTTCGCCCCCGACAAAGCCTACGGGACCAAGACCGCCCTCCGGCAATTTATCGACGCGGCTCACAAGCAGGGCATTGCCGTGGTGCTGGACATGGTGCTGAATCAGGCCGATTACGAATTTCCTTATGTAAAAATGTACTGGGCCGGCGATCGTCCCTCGGCCGACAGCCCCTATTTCAACCAGCAGGCCACGCACCCGTACAGCGTCTTTTTCGACTTTAACCACGAAAGCCCGGACACCAAAGCTTTTGTGGATAGGGTTTGTAAATACTGGTTACAGGAATATAAGATAGACGGTTTCCGATTCGACCTGTCGAAGGGATTTACGCAGAAAAACTCGGGAAATGATGTAGCCGCCTGGGGAAACTACGATGCCAGCCGGATTGCGATCTGGAAACGCATTTACGACCAGATCCGCACTCTCGATCCAACGGCTTACGTCATTCTCGAACACTTTGCCGACAATGCCGAAGAAACGGAACTGGCGAATTATGGTATGCTGCTCTGGGGGAATCACAACGGCGATTTCCGGGGGGCTGCCCGCTTCGCTGAGGTCGATTTCTCGGGCATATCGTACCAGAAACGCAACTTCCAAAAGCCAAATCTGATCGGTTACGCCGAAAGTCACGACGAAGAACGACTCGTTTTTGATTTCCGCCAGAATGGGACCGCCACGGGTTCGTACAGCATTAAATCCCTGCCAACAGCCCTCGATCGGGCCAAACTAACGGCGGCCTTCCTGCTGGCGGTGCCGGGACCAAAAATGATCTGGCAGTTCGGCGAACTAGGGTACGACCTGTCCATAAATACCTGCTCCGACGGCACGACCATCAAAGAAGACTGCCGAACGGCGGCCAAACCCGTCCGGTGGACCTATTATCAGGACGCCGACCGGCAGAAGTTGTATAAAGTGTATAGTGCCCTGATTAACCTCAAAACAACGGTTCCGGCTTTTGCCACCACTGATTTTACGACCGATTTTACGGGTGTTGTGAAACGTCTAACCTTACGCAGTGCAACAGGAACCGTTTTTCTGATCGGCAACTTCGACACCAAGGCCCAGACTGTTTCGGCAGGCTTCCCATCGAACGGTAAATGGTATCATTTCTTTACCGGGCAGGAGGTGCAGCTTGCCGATGCCAACCAATCAGTCACATTGGAGCCAGGTGCGTTTCACCTGTATTCGACAACTAAATTACCGACGCCCGAAGCGGGCCTTGTCCCCTTCGCGCTGGTACCGGGTGTCGTAACGGCGGTTGAACCGGAACCCGACAGCCAGTTGCTCATTTCGCCAAATCCCGCAGCGGAGCAGACGGTTGTGGAGATAAACAGCCGCTACCGGGGTGGCGTAGCGTTCAACCTGCGCGAATCGGGTGGTCGGTCGGTCCGGTTTTGGAACGCACCCAAAACCAGCGACCGGTTCCGCCAGCCAATCGATCTGCAACAGCTGCCAACCGGGATCTATTTTCTCCAAATTCAGCAGGGCGAGCGGCAAAGCATTTTGAAGGTATTGAAGCGATAGCCGCTGTTTGTACATACGTTTACCCACGGACAAATAAAATGAGCCGGGGTGCATGTCGTATGCACCCCGGCTCATTTTGTTTATGAATGTATTCTACAGCGTAGCCATATCGATCACAAACCGATACCGAACATCGCCTTTCAGCATCCGTTCGTAAGCCGGTTGAATGTCCTTGATGTCAATCATCTCAATATCCGAAACAATGCTGTGTTCGGCGCAGAAATCCAGCATTTCCTGCGTTTCGGCAATACCGCCAATCGTAGAACCGGCAATGCTCTTCCGGCCGGGAATCAGACTGAACGCCAGCAGGGCTGAAGGCGTTGGGGGTGCACCCACGCAGATATGCACGCCATCCGTTTTCAACAGGCTTAAGTACTGGTTGTAATCATGCTCGGCAGAAACCGTATCCAGAATAAAGTCAAAATAACCGGTAATTGACTCAAGCTGGGCCGGGTCACTGGTAACGACGAACTTGTGCGCACCGAGCTTCCGGGCGTCTTCCTCTTTCTTCGGCGAGGTGCTTAAAACCGTCACTTCCGCCCCAAAAGCCACGCCGAATTTAACGCCCATATGGCCAAGACCACCCAGCCCCAGAACGGCTATCTTGTGCCCTTTACCCACTTTCCAGTGTTTGAGGGGCGAATAAGTCGTGATGCCCGCACAAAGCAGCGGTGCCGTAGCAGCCAGATCGAGCGTTTCGGGAATATGAAGGACAAAATCTTCATTCACCACAATGGTGTTGGAATAGCCGCCGTGGGTAGGCGTTTTCCTGTCCTGTTCCAGACTATTGTAGGTGAGTGTGTTGCCATTGGTGCAATATTGTTCCAAACCGTGCTGGCAATTCTCACACACGCGGCACGAATCGACCATGCAGCCGGTTCCGGCCAGATCGCCGACTTTAAATTTACTGACCTCACTGCCGACAGCGACAACCCGACCAACGATCTCGTGTCCGGGCACCATGGGAAAAATACCCCCACCCCATTCGTCTCTGATCTGGTGAAGATCGGAGTGGCAAACGCCACAAAAGGTAATATCGAATTGCACATCGTGCGGGCCAACGTCGCGTCGGTCAAAAGTCCAGGGCGCCAGTGCAGAATCTTTGGTCTGAGCGGCATAACTTTTTGTATTAATCATACGATTTTAGTTTGCTAAACGTGTTTTGTCTAAGCGAGTTTAGGCTGCTGAATTTCGCTATTGGCGGGCAATATGCGGTCGGCCTGTAGTTGTTTAAAAAGGTCAAAGAACGAATCGTCGGTCGGCTGAAAAACCAAGAAGCCAAGTTTACGGCTCTTCGACATATCGGTCATTACCTCAATGGGCCTTCCCAGATCAAGGTCCGTATGCCAGGCCGATGCCACACGGGTCAAATCAGGTTCGACCAAGTGCTGCTTTTCGGCGATTTCCTGCCATAGCGGGCCATCGTTTGCCAGTTCGTCTTCCAGCGGATGAACCGTACCGTCAAAGCCAACGGCTTCAATACCGAACCAGTCAGCAATTCGCTGCCATAACCAGCTCCAGCGGAACACATCGCCGTTCACTACGTTGAACGCTTCATTATGCGCAGATTCGGTGGTGGCGGCCCAAATAAGGTGCTTGGCCAATACGCGCGCGTCGGTCACGTCCGACAGTCCTTCCCACTGGGCTTTGGACCCCGGCCACCGGAAGGGCCGCCCACTAGCCTGGCACAGGGTAGCATAAACGGCCAGGGTGCTGCCCATGTTCATCATATTCCCAACAGCTTTCCCGATAACGGTATGCGGCCGGTGAATGCTCCATGTGAAGCCATCCCGGGCGGCAGCGGCATACACTTCATCTTCCTGGGCGTAGTAGAAATTTTCGATGTCAAGGCGCGGATGCTCTTCCCGCAAAGGCGTTTCAGGTAAAAAACCATCTTTAGCGTACGCATCGAAAGGCCCGAGATAGTGTTTCAGGCCCGTAACCAGCGCGACGTGCTGTACCGATCTTTTGGGCGCCAGGGCATTGAGCAGATTGCGGACCATGGTGCCATTTACCCGGATGTTCTCGGCTTCTGTCTCGTTCCGCATCCAGCTCGTAAAAAACACGTGGGTTGGATTGATTGTCGACAGAGCCGTTTGCAGGCTGTCCGGATTCATCAGATCAGCGGCTACAGGCTGCAAATCGGCAAGTTCATGGTTGGGGTTTCGCGCTAATCCGTAGGTCAACCATCCCTGATTGATTAGCTCGTGGGCAAGATTACTACCGGTAATTCCACTGGCACCAACCACGAGGGCAATTTTACGTATACTCATAGAGTTGTCTGGTCTTGTCAACGCTCTGGATGTGCCAGTGTTTTGGGCGGCCCGTTACGGACCGCCGTCACGATAACGATGGAAAAAGTACCATTTGCGCTACACACGGGTTAACATCCGGCTTTGTTGAATACTAGTGTAAACGATACCTGCGTTGACAAGTTTTTTTCCTGACAGCCTTTATGTAATGAGACGCCTGCTTTTCTCAGACAAGGCCATGTGAATCAGGCAGCCTTGTTTTTGAGTAACTGGTTATTTTTTAAATGATAAGCTCCTGCCCACCAAACAACATTATTTGGTAGGCAGGAGCTTGCTTGGTCATCAACTCAATTCAGGGCTTAGCCAACAGTACCTGTACCGGTCCCAGCAGACCCGAGGGCAACAGGGGCGAATCGGCACGGTAGAACGGGATAGTAGTGAACGTTATTTTGTTCGTTACGCCCGGCTGCGCATTACCTATCAACCGGTTTACCCAGAGGTTCGTTATTTTGACCTGTACGGTGTTTGTACCGGTCTTCAGGGCGCCGGTGATAGGCAGACGGAAGGGCTTTTTCCAGACGATACCCATGTTTTTACCGTTAATGAGTGGTAAGGTTAGGCAAAGAGCGGCCAGATGCTTCATAGAAAATTGCAGGCAGGTAATTTTTTACCGAATAACAAAACAATACTGTGTAAAACTAAGGCGATAATAATACCGTACTGTCCTGTATTTACCTAGTCATGAAGCAACTACAACTCCTTAAAACGATCTATTTACATCGAATACCCTACCCTGTTGGTTGCTGACGCCATTTTCGGGCGGCATGGAGGTAAGCACTCGAAGCCGAGTAACCCAGCAGATAGGCAATGTCCTGGGTGCCCAGCGTCCGACCCCTTTCCAGATGAGTCGCCATCTGGCGTTTGATGTCGTCCGCAATGGACCGGAACGAAGTGCCCTCATCGGTCAGCTTGCGCTGAAAGGTTCGGTGGCTCATAGCAAACTGGCTCACCACTTCATCCAGACACGGTAACTCAGGCGAACATAGGTTCAGAATCATGGTACGAACCTGATCCGCAAACGGGCTGCACCGAGTCGGCGACTGACCCAGTAACTTCAGAAAAACAGGCAGTAACACGTCCAGATTCTTAAGCCGCCGACGATTGATCGGGCCAGCAACCAGACGCAGTTCTACCACCAGTCGGTGGGCATCAGATGGTGTAACAGCGCTTGCACAGAGTCGCCGGTATTCCTCCAACTGCCGATACGGTAACTCTACTCCGGCAATGTCACCCTCGATCATCAGACCGATTTCCCGATACATCAAAAATAACACCGAGTCGAGCACCTGATTTTTCACAGGATCCTGAAGTTGAGGACTTTGCAGCTCAATGATCAGATGGTCCTGGTACTGGGTCGTTACCAGATTAACCACGGGAAACGTGTTTGCCAGATAATCGGCCAGTAAACCCAAGGCCTGCTCAATGCTGGAAGCCGCCAGCGAAATTTGATAAACCAGCCCCAGCGCCCGTAAATTCAGATAGTAGCCGTAATGCAGGCCAAGGAATGGGTCCTGGCCAAGATTCAGCATACACTCCCAAAGCCTGGTATAATCTGCCAAGCTTACCCAGCCCTGTTCATCCATCAGGTCAGACTCAGGAACATCCAGTTGACTCAGGAGAAGCCGCCTGTCTAAACCTTTGCAGACGGCATAGTCTAGAAGGTTGATGAGGTGCTGGTTGGAGAGTGTCTTACGCATCGGGTCGGGGGTGTTGAGTTGACGCAAAATAGCCAAAATTTGGCGTAAAATATCAACTCAATCCAGACCCGGAACCCGAATTTTGTCCTGTTCAATGATAAAAAAATCAGTTCACCAAAAACCATTTCCGTCATGAAATCGCTGCAAACTGTTTTGATCATCAATGCTGTCAGTTCGGGAGCAACCGGCCTTTTGTTACTGGGATTAACCAGCCCGATCGCCCAACTTTTTGGGCAATCCTCGACAGGTGTTTTCACCGAAGTCGGCATTTTTCTGGTCGCCTTTGCCGGGTTTGTTTTCTACCAAAGCCGCCGGCATATCACGTCGGCAAAAGCCGTTCGGTTTATCATTGCCCTGGATTTGCTGTGGGTGGTGGCCAGTGTCATGCTGTTGGCATGGCCCTCGGCAGAGTTAACCGGAATAGGTCAGGTTGCCATTGCCGCTGTTGCCCTATGGGTAGCCCTGATGGCGTATCTTCAAACGAATGGTCTGAAGAAACTAACGGCCTAAGAAATTTGGAGTACCGACCGTCGATGCGTCGACCCGGTCGGTACTCCATCTTACAACAACTTATCGGGTGTAATCGGCAACTCCCGGACCCGCTTGCCGGTGGCGTTGAAGATGGCATTGGCAACGGCAGCCGCTACACCAACAATGCCTACTTCGCCAATACCTTTTACACCGAGTGTATTGGCTTTCTGATCGTCTTCACGGATAAAAATAGCTTCCATGTTGCCAATATCGAGGTTGGCCGGAACGTGGTAGTCGGCGAAGGAGCGGGTAACGAAATTGCCCCAGCGCGGATCGAGAACCGATTCCTCGGTCAGTGCCATGCCGATACCCCAGATGTTGCCGCCGATGATCTGCGACCGGGCTGTTTTCGGATTCAGGATGGTGCCCGCACCCGTCACCGCCAGAAACCGGTTCACCCGCACCATGCCCGTAAACCGGTTCACGGCTACTTCGGCAAAATTGGCGTTGAAGCTGTGTGCAGAATAGTCCTCGGCGCTTTCCAGCGGTTTGGCATCGATTCGGGTCTGGAAATCGGTTAGTTTTTCGGACATCATCAATTGCGAAGCCGTCGGGCGTGCGAAAAACTGCTTGCCTGAGCGCGTCAGTAGTTCATCCGTAATTTTCTGGCAGGCGTCGTTCACGGCGTTGGCATAGCTGGAAGCCCCCACTGAACCCACCGAACCGGCGGCTGGCGGGAGGTCAGAATCCCCAATGACCACCTTAACATTGCGAAGGGGCAGACCGAGCGCATCGGCGGCCGTTTGCGTCAGGATTGTGTATGTACCGGTCCCAAGGTCGGCAGCGGCCAGTTCGACCGTCGCCATAACGTCGTTAGCGGTGCGTTTAAGTCTCACAATGGCCGATGTAGGACGTTGATGGGCGGGGTAGGTACCAGACGCCACGCCGTAGCCAACCAGGTAATTGCCCTGCTGATTCTGGCGCGGTTCGGCTTTTCGCTTTTCCCAGCCGAAGGCCTTGGCCCCCACTTGTAAACAGTCGACCGCTTTCCGCGACGACCAGGGTTTGCCATTGGACGGATCGCGTTCTGGCTCGTTTTTTATGCGCAGCTCAATCGGGTCCATCTTCAGCGCGTAGGCCAGTTCATCCATCGCCGATTCGAGGGCGAAACTACCGGTCGATTTACCGGGACCGCGTGTATAAGTCGGCAAAATCACGTTCATCGGCACCGCCCGATACGTAATGAGCGAGTTCGGCACGGCGTACATAACCTTCGAGCAATCGCCACAGGGCTCGACGAACTCTTCTTTTATGGCACCATGCGTCGTGATTTCGTGCGCCAGAGCCGTCAGTTTACCATCTTTAGTAGCGGCCAGACTCACTTTCTGGTGATTTCGTTGGCGTAATCCCACCGAGTTTACCATCTGCTGACGGGTCAATGCCAGTTTTACGGGGCGGTTCACCTGTTTAGCGGCCACCGCCGTTAGCACCAGATTAGCCCACTGACCACCTTTTGAGCCAAACCCGCCCCCAATGTACGGCGTAATAATCCGCACCTGTTCGGGCTTGATATTTAACGTATTGGCTGCGGCACTTTGAGCCCCGTTAACGATCTGCGAACTGTTATAAAGCGTTACACGATCTCCGTTCCATTCGGCAATGGTGGCGTGGGGTTCCAGCGGATGGTGGTGCTCGATGGGCGTTTCGTACACTTCCTCGACTTTGAACTCGGCATCACGAAGCGCGGCTTTAACATCGCCCCGTTTGGCATCCGCTTTTTCTTTGTCCTTGGGGAGTGTAGCGTCTTTGGCCAATTTCTCGAAATCGGCTTTCGGTTCCTTCTTATCGTAGGTAACGTTGATCAGGTGCGTGGCATGACGGGCCTGCTCAAAGGTTTCGGCCACGACCAGCCCAATATGCTGCCCGTAGAACTCGATCTCGGGGCTTTGCAATAAAGCCCCCCCGCGAATTCCACCGTTAACATTGAGCTTTGGCGCATTGGTATGGGTGATAACCGCCAGCACACCGGGCGCTTTTTCGGCCGCAGTGGTGTCGATGGTCCGAATCGTTCCGGCGGCAATCGTGCTTTTGAACAGTACGGCGTAGGCCAGATTTTTAACCGGGAAATCCGTCGAGTAAGTCGCTTTGCCCGTCACCTTGGCGATCCCGTCGATACGGCTGATGGGTGTCCCGGTCAGTTTGTTTTTGTCTTGCATGGAAGTAGTGACGTTGAGATCAGGCTTTACCACCGTTCATGGCCATTTGCAGTGCCAGCACAATACTGCGGCTGCCCAGTTCTACTTTGAACTTGTTATGCTCCAGCGGCTTCGCATCGACCATTTCGGCGTCGGCGGCCCGCTTAAAATTCTCGACTGTCGCTTCTTTACCCGCCAGAAACTGCTCGGCTTTTAATGCCCGCCACGGTTTGTGCGCTACACCACCCATCGCAATTCGCGCCTGAACGATTTTAGTGCCCGACCCGTCGGACCGATCCATCTCCAGGCCGGCAGCTACCGAAATGAGCGCAAAGGCGTACGACGCCCGGTCGCGTACTTTGAGATAATATGATTTGCCGGCAAACTTGTTCGGCGGCAGGTCAATGGCCGTGATGAGTTCGCCATGGGCCAGATTCGTGTCCCGTTCGGGCGTATCGCCGGGTAGCCGGTGGAAGTCTGCAAAGGGGATACTCCGCTCCTGACCACCGGCGTTCTTAACTTTTACGACGGCATCCAGTGCCGCCAGCGCAATGGCCATATCAGATGGGTACACCGCTACGCATTTTTCAGACGCGCCGAAGATGGCATGCAGCCGGTTAACGCCTTCCAGTGCCCCGCACCCGCTGCCCGGCTCGCGTTTGTTGCAGGGCATCGCCACTTCGTAAAAATACGGGCAGCGGGTGCGTTGCAGCAGGTTTCCGCCGTTGGTCGCCATGTTCCGGATCTGTCCGGATGCGCCCGCCAGAATAGCCTGCGTCAGGAGCGGGTAGTTTTGGCGGATCAGCGGGTGATTGGCGGCATCGGTGTTTTTGCCCAACCCGCCAATCGACAGGCCACCCTTGGCAGACCCGGCGGCAATGGGTTTGATCTCCGTCAGGCGAAGACCCGAAATGTCGACAATGGCGCTGGGGCGCTCCACATCTTCCTTCATCAGGTCGATCAGGTTGGTGCCTCCGGCGAGGAATCTTGCATTCGGGTTTCCGGCCAGTTCCTTCGTGGCTGACGCAGGATCGTTGGCCCGGCTGTAGGTGAAAGGTCTCATGGACTAGTGACTGATTAGGCTGAAAACCGAAACGTCTGTTCGACGGGCTTTCCGCTGTGAACCTCCTGAATGGCGGCAACAATATTGGGATAGGCACCGCAGCGGCACAAATTTCCCGACATCCGCTCCCGAATTTCTTCGGTCGACAGTTGAACGGGCGCCGTTTTTTTGCGTACATCCTCCGTAACGTAACTGGCATCGCCCCGCTTCGCTTCGTCCATCAGGGCCACCGCCGAGCATATCTGGCCGGGCGTACAAAATCCGCACTGAAAGCCGTCGTGTTTCAGGAACGCTTCCTGCATCGGATGCAATACAGTACCCTTCGCGAGCCCTTCGATCGTTTTCACGCTTTTTCCTTCGCAGCTGGCCGCCAGGGTCAGGCAGGACAATACCCGCTGCCCGTCGACAATAACCGTACAGGCACCGCATTGGCCGTGGTCGCAGCCCTTCTTGGAGCCGGTTAGTTCCAGCCGTTCGCGCAGCGTATCCAGCAGGGTCATTCGGGAGTCGACCAGCAGTTTACGAGCCGCCCCGTTTACGTTGAGCGATACGTTGACGCCATTTTCGATTGTTGCCGACGATAATTCCGCAGCCGCTGGTACGTTGAGTGGCCGGGTAAACAGCTGCTCGGCAACGGCCGACTGAGCCGCCAGGATGCCCCCGCCAGCCAGGGTTACGAGCTTCAAAAAATGACGCCGGTTCACGCCGGTATCGAGAATCTCGTCCAGATCTTCCGGCATCAAATCCTCGAACAGTTTCTTTTCGTCGTCCGACAGGTCGGGGGTTTCGTTCACATCCATTGTGCAGCTCGTTATGGCTTAAGGCGGTTAATGCTATTCAGCCTGGAAGGGTTATTCTCACGGGTCAGTGTCAGTTAAAAGTAACCGTTCTATGAACCCTATTGTTATGAGCAGCGGTATGCGACCGGGCGCCTTCCGTCCCGTCATGAACACTCATGTTATGAGAGGCCCGTAGGCAGGGTGATCACAAACCCGGTTCCCTCCCCCTCCCGGCCGTTCACTGTTAGTTGCCCGCTATGCCCTTTGGTCACGATGTCGTAGCTCAGCGACAGGCCCAACCCGGTACCTTCTCCCGTGGGTTTGGTAGTAAAAAAAGGCTGAAAGATCTTTCCTTTCACCCCATCGGGAATGCCGATCCCATTGTCACGTACGCAAATCTGCACCTGGTTTCCAACTCGGCTGGTACTTATACTCACCATCGGCTCATACCCCACCGGAGCCACTTTTTTCTTCTCCCGAACGGCGTAAAATGCATTTGTGAACAGATTGAGAAGCACCCGGCCCAATTCCTGCGGCATCACCGTCACCAGACCCAGATCGGGAGCGTAGTCGGTAGTCAGCTGGCAATTGAACGCCTTGTCTTTAGTCCGCAGATCAACGTAGACCAGCCGCAGGTATTCATCGGCTAGCACGTTTAGGTTAGTTGGCTCTTTCCGGCCGGTTGAGCTACGGGCGTGTTCCAGCATACCTTTCACAATATTGGAAGCCCGTCCGCCGTGGTAAGTGATCTTTTCTAAATTCAGCGTGAGGTCCTTGAAAAGTTCATCGACCAGTTCCAGGTCGGGCTCACCTTTGGCCTGTTCCTCCCGCAGTTCCCCGACCAGCTCGACACTCACCTCCGAGAAGTTATTGACGAAGTTGAGCGGATTCTGGATTTCGTGGGCGATACCGGCGGTTAGCTCACCCAGCGACGCCATTTTCTCGGCCTGCACGAGCTGCGTCTGGGTGGTTTCGAGCTGGGCCAGTGTTTGCTGAAGAGCTTCTTTCTGCTCACTCAACTGTTGATTGGCCCGATGTTTAGCCCGGTTGTTCCGGGTCAGGATGAGTGAAAATGCGCCCAGAACAGCGAGGCAACCCACCAAAACCAGCACAAACTGACGCTGCCGGTTCGACTCCTGTTCACTTAGCTGCCGGTCTTTTGTCAGCAGCTGGATCTGGGCCTCTTTTTTGAGCAGATTCTGTTTGTAGGTCAGTGAAGCCAGTCGTCGGGACGTTGCCTCGGCGGTCAGGCTGTCTTTATAGGCGGTGTATTGCAAGAAATACTGGTAGGCTTTGGCGTAATCGCCCTCTTTCGCAAAGGCATTGCTCAACTCCTGACTGGAATCCCGGCGTTTCTTTTGTTCGGTTAGCTGCTGAACCACCTGCGGACTGCTCTTTTCGGAGTGAATCAGCGTATCGAGCCAGCGATCGGCAAAATCCGGTTTGACGCGCAATTGCCGAAACATTCTGGGTTCAAAGGTTGGCCTTGGCAGCGATGCGATATAGTCGGCGGTCACATCCGGGAAAGTGCGTTTGTCCGCCCCTCGTCTATCCAGTTGAGTTAGCGGCTCAGTCGTGGTTGCTACGGGTGGGTTATCCCGACTGAGCCTGGATGCCGTTTCCCGCATGGATTTTCCCAGCGTTTCCATGACCGAGCCCAAGGTGGGCGATGACGGTACCGGAGACATTAGCCGGATATTGGCTTTGAGAATCTTACCGATCTGGCTCATGGCCCATCTGGCCTCTTTCAGATCGTTAATTTGCGCGGCAATCTGTTCTGCCTGCTGCAGCAATTCCTTAGCAGCTTGGGGTTGCTGTTTTTGCAGGCGCAGTCCCGCCAGCCGACAAAGGGCCACGAGCTGACCGGGTTGATAGGCAAGCTCACGGCTTACGGACAGCAGCGTGTCGAGCACCTCGGCGGAGTTAACGTCTTCCGACAAAGCGGCTTTCAATGGGCTGATCCCTCTCCTCGACATCTGTCGTGATGGCGTTGCGACCGTATCAGTCTGACCCACCTGCGCCCATGCAGGTAGTGACCATAAAATCAATACACTACAAAAGAAGATCCGCAGGCCGTTACAAAATCCCATTTTCATACTTACCTAAACAAGTCGTACCTCCTGACTTACTGCTCTATCCCGGCAACCTTAATTTAGGCATTAGCCAGGACAGCATGTCGTAGACAAGGTAGGCATGAAACGACGAAATTTCGTTTTCCCGGCGATAAACAAAACAACACACCTTATGCTCTATTACACACAACTCGTTTTTGTGAAGGAAGGTCAGGAAGCCATTTTTCATGCATTTGAAGATCAGGTGTTACCCCTGCTCGACCGGCACAAAGGCACGTTACTCTACCGGGTCCGCCCAGAGGCCGCTTCTGTTCTGACAACAACATTGGGACATCCTTATGAAATTCATCTGGTCAGCTTTCCGGACCGAACTGACTTTGAGTCCTATCGGGATGATCCGAATCGATTACAATATATGACATTGAAGGACCAATCTGTCGAGCGCATTATGCTTGTAGAAGGCAACCTACTGTAGCATAGCCACCGCTTTCCATGAATTGGGTAGCTTTTATGGAGAGTTGGGTAAAATGTGGGGTTGTTCAAACAGAGTTGGGTAAAATAATCACGTCTTTCCCCAAGGTAAACCAGCAACAAACAGACTAATAAGCTGTCTACCAACCACATGTAAATTCAATTCTATTCTGGCACGATTTAGGCATCAATAAACTTGGACAGATGCTTATCTTAAGTTATTCGCTGCTTTCCATTGTAGCTATACTATAGATCGATTCTCGTTTCACTCAACGTTATAATAAACTGAAAAACTTTGAAAGCCCGGTATTGAACCGGGCTTTCGCTTTATACAGGCAACTTGCCTTTTTAAACATATCGCTGGATACGAGGTGTGGTAACCAGTTCAGGTGCCAATTGAGTTTTTCTGATTAATAGGTGTGCACAATCCCCTGCCTGAGCGCAAAGTCGTAGGCTTCCTTTTCAAATTGATACAAGTACGGAGATCGGTGGGGACCAATAGACCGCTGTTCGTCCAGCTTTTTGATTAATCCGAGGGTCAGGAGCTTTTTGGAGAAGTTGCGCGGATCAAGTTCTTTCCCCAGAATGGTCTCATACAGCCGATGTATTTCGGGGAGCGTAAATTTTTCGGGAAGCAGATTGTAGCCAATCGGTTGGTGATAAATCTGCTGCCGAAGCGTTGTCAGCGCCTTTTCTACTACATCATTATGGTCGAATAACAGGTCGGGAATATTATTTACATCACACCATTGATGGGCATCGGTAAAAAAGTCGCTCGTTACGGTAACTTTCGAGTAGTCGACCAGGGCAAAATAACCAATCGACAAGGTTCGCTCGAAGAGCCAGTTACCTTCCTCAACATCAGCAGCAAGGTCAAATTTTTCGGTAAACTCACGAATACTGCGCTCGGTGAGCCGATACGGAGAATCGCCAAAAACGTAAAACTGCTGAAGAAACAAATCATCAAGGCCTGTACGCTCCCGAACAATACGATTGGCGGCCTGGCCCAGCGGCTCTCTCCGCTGAATGAAACCACCCGGTAATCCCCAGCCATTATATCCTATCCAATTCAGGAGTAAAATTTTCAGTTGCTGATCGTGATATCCAAAAATAACTGAGTCGATACTAATGTGTGGCAGGTAGTGCTGATGACCATTTTTGACAAAGTCTGTTACTTCTTCTTGCGAAATCATACAGCAAAGATAAAAAAATCTATTCCGTAAATTTTACACATTAGAATAATTGAATTATCTTTAATCCGTAAATTTTACATTTTTAAGAAAAGGTAAGATTTTACCCCGAATAATACTATACAAAGTGACTCAACTTTTTATAATAGCTTTGGGCTATTCAGTTCGATAAGAGGATATTGACCGGTAGGTATACAGTTGTCAACGACACGCGGCTTTTGATGTAAAGTACAAACCCTAAAATTTCACGTTTAAATCAAGTCTAATAATGAAAAAAGTAAGTCTATTTCTGTTCGTTTTTCTCCTCGGCGTTTGCGTAAAGGGGTATTCTCAGGCCGCTGCACCCGCAGACTTCTTCGCGGGTAAGTGGGAAATCACAATTACGGGTACGCCGGATGGCGATGCAAAAATGGTTACTAATCTGGTTCGCAAAGACGGCAAGCTAACGGGCGAAATGAAAGACCCAACGGGAAAGCGAACGGAGGTCACACCGATTACGAAAATTGAGGAAGGAACCGACAAAATGACGATTTACATTGATACGGCACAGGCAGGCGAAATCCCAATCGAACTGACTAAAGTGGACGACGACCATTTGAAAGGGCAACTAATGAGCATGTTCGATACTACTGCACTACGCGTCAAGTAGTAATAGGCGAAATTCCAATACGTATAAAAAGTCAGCGAGGGCGGTTCAATCATCCGCCCTCGCTGACTTTTTTGCTTATTGCCCTCCTTATAGGCGCCTGCCTAGCTTTATTATCTATTTCTTATTGATTATCCGGACAGCTACCCAAAAAAGCCAGTCAATCTATATCAACGTTCATTCGACAACGCGCTGAAATATAAACAAATGAACGTCATCAAATATTAATTTTCATAATCAATCACATAATTTTCATAAAACTTATGCAACCGATTGCAAATCTAAAAGATATTATGATCTTTGTATTAAGATAAGTATTAATAGTATCAATCGAGGATACCTTCTTACTGTTCAACGTTACCCTTTCTCAATAGGTGATCATAACCTTTTACCCTTTTCTACCACCCATCCTCTCCCCAGCCTATGCAAACAACCATATCCTTATAAAAAAGTCAGTGATGGGCTAACATCACTGACTTACGAACACATCCCTATTTCTCCTGCGAACACATCCGATTTCGGATGACGGGATTTTTTTGCCGTTTTCAAACCGACAAACAGTCAAATTTATGTCAAAACAACTACAGTTGCGTAGCTTACTGCGCATTTTTTTGCGCCATGGGTTCTACCAATTGGCGCTCATAGCCGCGTTCACAACAATCGCATTTACGCACAATGCGCTGGCCGATCAGCCTGTTTCCGGTACTATTCTCGATGAGAGAGGAAGTCCGCTGGTTGGGGTCAATGTTCAGATTAGAGGAACAACGCGCGGCACAGCCAGTGATGCGCGGGGCGCCTACCGGATTGATGTTCCTAACGGAAGTTCCGTTCTGGTATTCAGCTACATCGGCTATAGAAAGCGGGAAATAACGGTCGGTAATCAGTCGATCATTAATGTATCGATGGAGGCCGATGCCGGTGCGCTGGACGAGGTGGTCGTGGTTGGTTATGGTACGCAGAAGCGCTCCTCTCTGACGGGAGCCGTTTCGACCGTAACCCCTAAAGAACTTACGGCATTACCGGTACCAAACGTAGCGGCCGCCTTACAGGGTCGGGTGCCGGGGGTATCCGTTGTTAATAACGGTGGACCAGGCGCGGCCCCCATCGTACAGATCCGGGGTATTGGTTCAATCAGTTACGCATCCGGACCACTGTATGTTATTGACGGCGTACCAACCGGCGATCTCAACAGCTTCAATACCAATGATATCGAGTCGCTGGAAGTATTGAAAGATGCTAGTTCAGCGGCTATTTATGGCTCAAGGGCGTCGAACGGCGTTATCTTGATTACCACTAAAAAAGGCGGACGGGACAGCAAAATACGCATTTCCCTGGACTCGTACGTGGGTACCCAAAGTGCCTGGCGCAAGGTGGATGTGCTTGATCGTGACCAATATGTTCAATACGCCAAAGCTCTGACCTCCAATGCCGGCATTCCTGTTCCGGGTCGGCTGAATGACCTTAACCAGCCTGTTTATGCTGGTGCCACACAAACGTTTGCCCAAACCCAAACCAACTGGCAGAACGAGCTTTTCCGCAATGCGCCTATCGCTCAGCACCAGATTTCACTATCCGGCGGCAATAGTGCTTCCCGCTTCTTTGCATCGGGCAGTTATTTCAAACAGGATGGTATTATGCGGGGTACCGATTTTGAGCGGGGTTCCTTGCGGCTCAATTCCGACCATCAGGTGTATAAGTTTTTGGCCATTGGTCAAACGCTGACAGCTGCGTATAGCAACCAGCGTTCCGAACCTACGGCAGATCGGTCGCAGTTGATGCACGCTATTCGAATGATGCCTTACTGGCCAACATCTGACCCAACGAAAGTAGGTGGCTTCAGCGCGCCAACGGCACTGGATGGTTCTGACCCGGAAAACCCACTCCGTGCCCTGACGATGGACATGAGCCGGACTAAATTCCTGAAGGCCTTTGCCACCGTTTATGCGGATATTAAATTGACCAGCTACCTGAAATATCGCTTCAACTATGGTGTCGATTTAGGCTTTAGCAATGGCAGTATCTTCAACCCTATTTATAATGATGGGTATGGTCAGCGAGCTTCGGCTACGGTTTCGCAGTCACGTAACACGAACATTTCGCAGGTAATCACCAATCAATTGTCGTTTGACAAAACGTTTGGCAAACATAATCTGAGTGCGCTGGCCGTTGCCGAAACGCAAAAAGTGCTGGGTACCGGCATGAACGGCTCCGGCAACCGACCCAATAACGACCTCGACGTTATTCAGGGCGTTAGTAACCCGGCCATTACCAGCACCCGCAGCGAAATCAATCTGATTTCGTATGTAGGCCGTATCAACTACGATTATGATGGCAAGTACCTCTTAAGTGCTTCGATTCGTCGGGACGGTTCCTCGCTGTTTGCACCGGGCAATAAGTGGGGTAACTTCCCCTCGGCTTCGGTAGGCTGGCGCATCAACCAGGAGAACTTCATGAAAGGACTAGCCAATTTATCGGAACTGAAACTGCGGGCCAGCTACGGCCGAACTGGCTTCAATGGCATTAACAACTACTCGTGGCAGTCGCTGGTACAGGCTGATGCAACGGCCTATCCGTTTGGCAGCGCCAATAGCTTAGGTTCTTATTTCAACGCCCTGGGTAATACCGAGCTGAAATGGGAAACGACCGACATGGTCAACGTAGGTGTTGACGTGGGTCTGTTCAACAACAAGATCACCTTCACGGGTGAAGTGTATAACCGCTTCACCGACGGACTTATTCTGGGCGTACCCATTCCAAACTCAATTGGTTATTCTGCTGCACCCGTTGCCAACATTGGCAGTATGAAAAACTGGGGCTATGAATTCCAGGCGGGGTATAACATCGCCAAAGGTGATTTCCGGGGAAATGTGTCGGCTAACATTGGCATCACCCGTAACCGGGTACTGAGTCTGGCGACACCAACGGCCTCGATCTACGCGGGCCAAAACGCCGACTATGGTGGGTTCGATATTACCAAAACCGAAGTTGGTCAGCCAATTCAGTCGTTCTATGGCTGGCAGGTAGATGGCATTTTCCAGAATCAATCGGAGATCAATACGGCTAACGGCATCGATGGAAACGACAAGACGCTTTATCAGGACAAAGCGGCTCCCGGCGATATCCGGTTTAAAGACATCAACGGTGATGGTAAAATTGACGCCAACGACCGGACCTATCTGGGCAGCTACCTGCCGAAATTCAATTACGGTGCCAATTTCAGCGGTACGTACAAGAACTTCGACTTTACGCTGTACATCCAGGGCGTTCAGGGGAACAAAATCTACAACGGCACGAAAGTCGTTACGCAGGGGATGCTTCGCCTGTTCAATGCCGGCACCGACGTGCTGAACGCCTGGACACCAACCAACACCAATACCAACATTCCGCGTGCCGTGAGTGGTGACCCGAACAACAACAGCCGTACATCGGACCGCTTTATTGAAGATGGTTCTTACCTGCGTCTTAAAAACCTGACCATTGGTTATTCAATTCCGGGTACTGTCCTCAGCAGCCTCACGAAGGGTACGGTTAGTAAAGTTCGGGTGTACGTATCGACTCAGAACCTGTTGACATTCACCAAATACACCGGCTACGATCCGGAAGTTGGTTCGCGCAATGGCACACTGCTGCGAAACGGTATCGACTATGCGATTTACCCACAGGCCCGTACATTAATGGCTGGCCTTCAGCTTACGTTCTAATTGGTTTTTCACCAACTAAAAATCTTATTCTTACCATGAAAAAACAGTATCTCATAATTGGTGCGCTGGTTATTGGCGTCGCCATTGGGTGTGATGATAAGCGATTGGACCAGCTTAACCCGAATGCAGTAACAACTGATAGTTACTTCAGAACGGATGTTCAGATACGCAGTGCCGTCAATGGCGTCTATGCAGCGCTTCAGTCGACTAACCTGGTTGCACGGGAATGGTTTTTTACTCAGGATCTTCGTTCTGACGATGTGTCGGCTGGCGGTGGGCAACTCGAAACGCCCCGCAATCAGTTACTGACAGGCGTTCACGACACCGGCAACTCGCTGGTAAGCTCCGTCTGGACGGGTGCTTACCGGGTTATTCACCGCGCCAATGTAGTTATTGACAAAGCGGCTGCCTCTGCCTCTACTCTGACGGCCAGCGTATCCAATCAGGCAGTGGGCGAATCGAAGTTCCTGCGGGCCTGGTCTTACTTTGAACTGGTTAGTTTGTGGGGCGGTGTACCGCTGTACAAAACCTACGTTACCTCGCTGGCCGCTTCGGCCCCCCGATCGTCAGAAGCGGATGTCTATGCGTTTATCATCGCTGACCTGAAAGCGGCTCAGGAAGCTCTTCCGGTAACTTACGATGCTGCCAATCAGGGCCGGGCAACAAAAGGAGCTGCCCAAATGCTGCTGGCACGCGTTTATATGCAACAGGGTGACTACGCCAACGCCAAAACGGAACTTCAAAAATTAATCAGCTCAGGAACCTACCGATTGGTTGATGAGTATTCCGATAATTTTATTGAAGAAACAGAATTCAACAAGGAGTCGATCTGGGAGGTTAACTTCCTGCCATCGGGTGGTTCCTTTAACTGGAATGGCGATGCCGATGGCGCTTCGGCTGGAGAAGAAACCGTTCGGACCCAGGAGTATTCGGGTATTGGCTGGCGCAACATTATCCCATCCAACAGCCTGCTGGCCGAGTTTGAAAAAACGAGTAAAGGTGATGCCAAGACCGACCCCCGTTACGCGAAGTCGGTGTATACCACGGGCGACAAATACAACAATGACCAGAGCGTGCTGACCGATGGTCAGCAAAATGGCTTTGGGTCGATTGTTGACGGTAAAGAAGTAAAAATCAGCTGGCGGAAGTTTACCCTGATGTATAAAAACGGGGTTTCGACAACGGGCGGCATCAACCAGCGTATCATGCGCTACGCTGAAACGCTGCTGGCCATGGCCGAGTGCGAAAACGAGGCAGGCAATACGGCGAGTGCAATAAGCTACCTCAACATGGTTCGGGCGCGGCCGAGTGTAGCCATGCCTGCTTACCCAACGGCTAACTACCCCGTTTCGACAAAAGATCAGGTGTTAGCGGCTATTATACACGAGCGCCGGATTGAACTGAACGGCGAAGAAATTCGCAACCGGGACATTCTGCGCTGGCGCAAGCAGGGCAAGCTGAAAACAGAGCCGCTCGCTTATTTCCAGAAAGGCAAACATGAATTGCTGCCCATTCCCCAGCAGGAAATTGACAACAACCCCAACGTTGGTCTGAAAGGCCAAAACCCTGGTTATTAATCCGATCACATTCGATAATCAATACCCAATGACACCGGACTAGTCCGGTGTCATTGCTGTAATATGGTTATTGGTGATTAGTTATTGGTTAATGGTTATTTTTGACTCTTATGAAAAAAGCAATCTTACTCAGCCTACTAACCTTAATTTGCACGCTGACATTCGCACAGAACGCTACTGTCTGGAATGGAAAAAAATGTGCCGTTGTCCTTACGTACGATGACGCGCTGGATGTGCATCTGAATAACGTTATTCCAGTACTCGATTCAGCCGGGCTGAAAGGCACCTTCTATCTGTCAGGCTATTTTCCCGGCTTTGTTACTAATATAGCTCGGTGGAAATCAGCGGCTGTGAACGGTCATGAGTTAGCCAACCATACTTTGTTTCACCCATGTATTGGTAATACACCAGGGCGCGAGTGGGTAAAGCCCGAAATGGACATGAGCAAGTACACCGTTCAGCGGATGACCGATGAAATGAGAATGACCAACGTTCTGCTCAAAACCCTCGACGGCCAGTCGACCCGCACCTTTGCCTACCCTTGTGGCGACACGAAAATCGGGGGCGTTGATTATTATAAAACGGCAGAAAATGATTTTGTCGCTGCCCGAGGGACAAAAAGTGAGATGAAGAAAATTACCGACCTAAACTTCGCCGAGATCGGTTCGTACGCCATTAATGGTGAATCGGGCGAGCAGCTGATTGCGCTGGTGAAGCAGGCACAGGCTACTAATTCGGTACTGGTCTTTCTATTTCACGGCGTTGGTGGAGGTCATTCGCTGAATGTCGCACTTCCCGAGCACAATAAACTGGTGCGCTATCTGAAACAGAATCAATCAGACATCTGGGTAGCGCCCTTCATTGACGTGGTTCAGTATGCAAAGGCGCACCAATTGAAGCAGAAATAGTATTGCTGATGAGAAATAAGCTCGCTACTATTCTATTTGTGCTCGTCGGCCTGGGTTCCAGCCTTAGCGCCCAGCGTGTGGTTGTTCGGCAGACTGAGTCCTCTCCACAAAGTAAGTACGCGGCAGGACAACTGACAAAAGCACTTATCACCCGGCACTACACTACCGGAAGCAAAGCTGGCAAAGCTGACTTTGTCATACATCTGGCCCCCAACCGTCAGCAACTAGGCAGCGAAGCGTATTCCATCAGTCGGCAGGGTAAGCAACTGACTATTACGGGTGGCGATGCCCGGGGGCTTATTTATGGCAGCCTGTCGGTGGCAGAAGACCTACTTAACGGGCTTTCCCTGTCGGCAATTAACGCCCGAACGGAAAAGCCTCATTTGCCGCTGCGCGCCATCAAATTCGATTTACCCTGGGACACATACCGGCATAGCGACGCTCTCGATCTGCACTACGAAACCTGCCGGGATACGCTCTATTGGAAAGCGTTTCTGGATATGATGGTTGCCAATCGGTTCAATGCCCTGAGTTTATGGAACCTGCATCCCTACACGTACATGATCAGGCCCACGAACTTCCCCGCAGCAACGCCCTTCAATGACCAGCAGCTGGCTCAATGGCAATCTTTGTTCCATGCGATTTTCCGAATGGCCAAGGAGCGGGCGATTGATACATATCTGGTTCCTTTTAATATCTTCACCAGTCCCGAATTCTCGAAAGCCTATAACGTTAACCCCAAACTGAATAACCTGACGCATTTTCACTTCATCGATGGCGACACATCGGCAATCGTTAAACGCTACACGCAGGAGTGCGTAACGCAGGTGCTTCAGGAATACCCTGACCTCACCGGCTTTGGCCTGACGCTGGGCGAAGCTATGGGCGGTATGAGTCCTCAACAGCGCGAAGACTGGATGAAGGCAACCATCATTGACGGCATGCGGCAGGCTGGGCGAAAAACGAAACTCATCCATCGAATTCCGTTTTCCAGTACAACCGGCTCGCTGGGGGTTACCAGTATCGAAACCGAGAAACTAACCCGGAAGTCTATCGAAAGCGAAGGAGCGCTGGACTTTATAGAAGGGCCAATCTGGGCCGATTTGAAGTACAATTGGTCGCACGCGCACTCTACTCCTACCCTGGTGAAAGTACACGGCGGCAAGCTGTACGACACGTATTTTAAACCAGACCCGACGGCCTACAAAATTACCTGGACGGTTCGTAACGAAGATTTCTTTTGCCTGCGGTGGGGCGTTCCTGATTTTGTCAGGGCGCATATTGCCGACAATAATCAGTCATATGTGGGTGGCTATTTTCTGGGGTCGGAGACTTACATTCCGGCGAAAGACTATTTCACAAAATCCGGCGGACCAGTTAACTGGAAATATGCTTTTGAGCGGCAGTGGCTATTTTACAAACTGTGGGGCCGTCTGCTGTATAACCCTGCCACGCCCGATGCCATTTTTAAAGCCGAATTTGTTCGTCGTTACGGTGCCCCGGCAACTCCCTTGCTGGAAGCTTACGCACTGGCATCGGCTACGCCCCTGCGTCTGGCATCTGCCTTTGATTTCACCTGGGATTTTTCGTTGTACAGTGAGGGCATGATGGGGTTCGACACGCAGAAGAATGTAGCCTATATTTCGGTCAATCAACAGATCACGCAGCCTACACTGGACCCAAATTACGTGTCGGTTAGTGCGTATGTAAAAACGATGGAGACCGGCGGTTCGTTTAGCCCCGAAAAGATTACACCCCCCATCTTAGCCCGAATGCTGGAAACCGATTGCAGAAAAGCCCTACAACTCGTGCGGTCGATCAACGTCAAGGCAAACCGTTCGCTGCTTTATGAAGTTTCCGATGTGCAGGTTTGGGCTAATCTGGGGCTGCATCTGGCCGAAAAGTTACAAGCAGCCGTTGCCCTGCAAACGTACCGCGCCACGGGGCAGGAAGCCCGGAAACAGGCGGCCGTTCAGCACCTGAAGTCAGCTCTGCGCTATTGGGATACGGTCATAGCCATTACCAGACCTTTGTACAACGACATGCCGCTGGTACACCTGACCGAACAGAAAGGGCATACCTGGGAGGAAAACAATAAACTCCGCTTCCATTGGGAGAAGCTTCGCCCCGACGTGGCCAAAGACGTTGAAATGGCGGAAAAAGCAAAACCGGATGCGGAAAAGTGACGACTATTGACTGTAGTCTGCAACTAGGTTTGGTTTTTAAAAAACCCACTCCACAAGAAAAACAAAAGCTCCTTCAGGCATGGAGGAGCTTTTGTTTTGTAACGAATGTCAGTCTTTATGGCGTGATCATTTCGATTGATCCATCAGGCTTACGCATTAGTTCGCGAACCTTGATATTCCGTAGATGCGTTTTGCCCGACAACTCAACGTCGTGGTAGAAGATGTACCACTTTCCTTTAAATTCAACAATGGAATGGTGCGTTGTCCAGCCTGTAACAGGCTTCATGAACGTACCCTGATACGTAAAGGGGCCATAAGGTGAGTTACTGGTAGCATAGGCCAGAAAATGCGTATCGCCGGTTGAGTACGAGAAGTAATATTTTCCCTTGTACTTATGCATCCAGGCACCTTCAAAGAAACGCCGGTCATGGTCGCCCGCCAGCAGCGGCTTGCCATTCTTGTCGATAAGTTGAACATCCTTAACCGACTCGTCGAAGGTGAGCATGTTCTTATTCATCCGAACCACTTTAGCACTCAGGGCAGGCTCGTTATCTTTCCCCAAATCAGTCTTCAGCGCTTTATTATACTTGCCAGTTGCCCAGCGCTGCAGCTGACCTCCCCAGATACCGCCAAAATACATATAGGTTGTACCGTCTGTATCCGTAAAAACTGCCGGGTCGATACTGAAACTACCTGGTATGGGAGCAGGTTGGGCTTTAAACGGGCCCGTCGGCGATTTGCTGGTTGCCACCCCCATGCGAAACACATCTTTCTTATCCTTTACCGGGAAGTACAGGTAGTAGGTTCCGTTTTTGTAAGCGGCATCGGGGGCCCACATCTGCCGACCCGCCCAGGGAACATTCTTAATGTCCAGCGCCACGCCATGATCGGTTACCTTACCGTTGATGTTATCCATCGAATAAACGTGGTAGTCGCGCATGTTAAAGTGCCCGCCCTCGTCATCTTCCGGCACATTAGCCTCGATATCGTGCGATGGATAAATGTAGATCTTTCCGTTAAATACGTGCGCCGACGGGTCAGCCGTGTAGAGATCCGTAACCAGCGGTTTGGGTTTTGTAGTCTGGCAGATGCCATTGCTGATGCCAACGCTGATCAGCGCTACGGCAACAAGGGTACTTTTAGTTGAGGTAAACATAGAAAACAGGTTATTTAAAAGAGGCCCGTCAGGACGTATCAGGCTCGCCGGGAAGACTCCCGAACGATTAATTCGTAGTTTAATAAGATTGTATTTGTGGTACTGATGCGCAATTGGCCTTTCAGGTGATTTATTAAGCTCTGGGCAGCGATCTCGCCCATTTCCTGACCAGGGTAGTGAATAGTTGTCAGGTTGGGCTCCACTAACTGCGCAATGGGGTCATCGTTGAAACCAACGACCGCAATGTCACCAGGTATCGAAAAGCCGTTTCGTCTTAATCCCCCCATGCAACTGGCTGCGCACAAATCGCTCGCAACAAAAAGACCGTCGGGTGGCGAGTCCATGTTCGCAATATGATTGGCTACGTCAAGGCCATCCTGCCGGGTAAAGTTTGTTACCCTGATAAGTTCGTCCAGAACGGGCAGATCATGCTCAAGTAGTGCCATTTTATATCCTTTGAGCCGATCTACGTAAACGTTTCGCTTGATGCTGCCGGTTACGTGCATGATCCGTCGGCAACCCTGCTCAATCAGATGGGTAGTGGCTTCGTAACCTGCCTTCAGGTTATCGATAACGATGTTGGTGCAGTTTTTCTGCGGCATCACCCGATCAAATAGAATCATGGGAATACCTTTGCGAAAAAACGTACTGAAATGCTCCAGATTCTCAGTATCTGATGCCAACGACACAAGCAGCCCATCTACCCGACTGTTGAACATGGTTTTCGCGTTGGCCATTTCCTTCCGGGTCGACTCGAGCGACTGACTGATAATCAGGTTATAACTGGCTTCATTAGCCACTTTCTCCATCCCGGAGAGTACGGTCGACATAAAGGCGCTATCCAGCCTGGGGACAATAACACCAATCGTTTTTGTTTGCTGACGCCGAAGGTTACTGGCAAACGTATTTGAGCGATACCCCATCTCCAGTGCTTTACTACTGATCAACTGCTTTGTGTTGCTATTAATAGCGGGATGGTCATTCAACGCTCTACTTACAGTGGCAGGAGACAGATTTAGTAACCTGGCTATATCATAAATCGTCGTTTCTTTCTCCATAAGCGGGGTACGGTGGGTATAAGTGTGAGGAACTACGCAGCCTGGGTGTAGACGATACTCACGTTTATGCAATCGATTGAAGCCTACTTAAAGCGCCTTAATAAAAGCAAACCAGGCAGCTTAAATACAGCCAATTATACTATAATTCTTCGATTTTTTCGTAAACGCAGGCCTAGAACACGCACGGTAACTCCGTCAACCGGTAAGCTATAACTCCTGATGCTACGTTAATTACGCTGTGAAGCAGTTGGTAAGAGCCCAGAAAGGCTCCCTGAGACTGTCAATCGGAATGTAAATCTATATTTTTTTCTTAAAAAGGTTGTGCAATCGGTTGCAATTATAAAAATTAACAGGAACTTTATACTGAAAATAAGACAACAAGCGGGTAGTTTAGCGGACTACCCTTTATACTATCATCTCCCTTTATCATAGGTTTACTAGTACACCCTCCCGCTGCTTGGCGGGAGGCTTGTTTTTAACCGGATACAGGGGAAATTTAAGTGCGCCCAAGTACACATTCTTCAAATGACCGTATGAAAAAACTACTTTATCTGAAAAACCAGATTAGATATACACTGCTACTGGGTAGTATAGGGCTGCTCGGCATGGGCCTTAATCCGGAACCAACTGCCGAGCCAACCCTAAAAGATGCGTACAAAAAGTACTTCCCCATCGGTGTAGCCGTAGCACCGCGCAACCTGACAGGGCCGGAAGCGGAGCTAATTATCCAGCAATTCAACAGTGTTACGCCCGAAAATGCCATGAAAATGGGGCCTATTCACCCCGAAGAAAATCGGTATTTCTGGAAAGATGCCGATGCCATTGTCGACTTTGCCCAGAAAAATGGCATCAAAGTACGTGGGCACAATCTATGCTGGCACAGCCAGGCGCCCCGCTGGTTTTTCACAGACTCGCTGGGTAAGCAGGTAAGCAAAGAGCTACTTCTGAATCGGATGAAACGACACATCACCGATGTCGTTACCCGGTACAAAGGGAAAATATACGCCTGGGATGTAGTTAACGAAGCCGTACCCGACACCGGTACGGGTGTGTATCGAAAATCGAAATTCTACGAGATCTTAGGGGACGAGTACATCGAGAAGGCCTTCGAATACGCGCACCAGGCCGACCCGGATGCCCGTTTGTACTACAACGACTACAATACCGAGAATGCAACAAAGCGAACTAAAATCTATCAGTTAGTCAAGAAGCTGACCAGTAAAGGGGTTCCCATTCACGGCGTTGGTTTACAGGGGCACTGGTCCATCTATGAACCGACCATTCAGGAGTTGGAAACGTCTATCAAGCAGTTTGCCAGTCTTGGATTAGCCGTTCAGGTCACAGAACTTGATGTATCCGTTTATCCAAAAGAGCACGAACGCCGGGAGAAAAGACCGACAGACACCAGCGAGTTTACGCCCGAAATGAACGAAAAGCAGGCCGCTCATTACAAGATGCTGTTCGATGTATTTCGAAAACACAGAAAGACGATCACGAACGTTACTTTCTGGAATGTATCCGACAAAACATCATGGCTCGATAACTTTCCGGTTCCGGGACGCAAAGATTACCCCTTGCTATTCGACCAGAATTACCAGCCTAAGAAAGCCTTTTGGAGCGTCGTTAAATTCTAAGCTACCCTTCTACGAAACGTCCGGGGATGTTGGAAAATAGCAGGTCGCTGTCCTATAACTCTGGACGTTTAAGCAGAAAGTCGATCGGGCAAACTGGTCAGATTGCCGGCATGGGGCGAAAATCAGTTACCCAATTAACGAACAAAGAGTCTGAATTACGTAGCTTGCAGGCGATTCTATCATCGTATTTTGCAGGCAGTTGTCAATGGTTGAACAGTACAAACAACAGCAGCCGTATCTGCTGGCTTTGGATTCCATCATTTTTGGTTTTGATGGAGAGAGTTTAAAAGTATTGCTGGTTAAACGGGGTCTTGAGGCACAGACCTGGTCATTGATGGGCGGATGGCTTCAGCCTAACGAAAGTCTGGAGCAGGCAGCGGCCCGGATTCTGTTTGACCTGACCGGCCTCACCAACGTGTATCTGGAACAGTTGTACGCCTTTGGCGAACCTCACCGCGACCCTATTGTCCGAACCATTTCAGTCGCTTACTTTTCGCTGGTTAAAGTAGCGGATTATGAGTCTAAGATTTCCGAGCGCTTTCAGGCTCGCTGGTTCTCCATTTATGATCTGCCGCCTTTGCTCTTCGACCATGGCGACATGGTAGACCTGGCCATCAAACGGTTACGGTATAAAGCGGCCCAACACCCCATTGGGTTCGAGTTATTGCCCGAGAAGTTTACCCTCCCCCAACTCAAGAAGTTGTACGATGCGATCTACAACACAGACTTCGACAAGCGGAACTTCAGCAGAAAGATCCTGTCCACGAATCTGCTCATCAAATTAAACGAGAAACAGAAAGGCTTTTCGAAAAAAGGGGCCTTCTATTATCAGGTCGATTTAGTTAAATACCAACAGCTTACCTTCTCCTTCCTGAACTTTATCCCAAATTCGGAGACCATCGTATAATTGGTTGATGGGTATTGGTTATTGCGTTAGCAGGTCACTTATGAGCATCCAGCGTGTTGCTCGCAGGGAAGCATTCGTTAACTATTGACTTAACAACCAGCAACCATTAACCCATCAATTTCTATTGAAAAAAATAGTAGGTGTCAACTTGACATTTAAAAAATAACTGTCAACTTTACACTTCTAAAAAAGAAGTGATAATTTATCTCTCAACTCATGTCGACGATCACGCTGGGTAACCAGGAATTCTTCCCCGGTATTGGTGCCATCGCTTATGAAGGCCCTACCTCAAAAAATCCTCTTTCATTCAAATGGTACAATCCGGATTTGGTTATTGGCGGAAAAACCCTGCGCGAGCAGTTACGCTTTGCCATTAGCTACTGGCATACATTTACCGGAACCGGTGGTGACCCCTTTGGCCCTGGCACGCGTGTTTTTGCCTGGGATCAGGATAACGATGCTGTTGTTCGGGCTAAATTGAAGATGGATGCCGCCTTTGAATTCATCACCAAAATAGGAGCACCTTATTATTGCTTTCACGATGTTGATCTGGTGGATGAAGCGCCTACGGCAGCCGAATACGAGAAACGGCTGCAGGCCATTGTCGAGTATGGGCAGCAGAAGCAGAAAGATAGTGGCGTAAAGCTGCTGTGGGGAACGGCCAACGTATTCTCCAACCCCCGCTATATGAACGGAGCATCGACCAATCCCGACTTTGCGGTGCTGGCCTACGCGGGCACTCAAGTGAAAAATTCAATCGACGCAACGATTGCACTGGGTGGCGAAAACTACGTATTCTGGGGCGGTCGCGAAGGGTATATGTCGCTTCTCAATACCAACATGAAGCGCGAAGTGGAGCACCTGGCGAAGTTCCTGACCATGGCCCGCGATTATGCCCGTAAGCAAGGCTTCAAAGGTACGTTCTTCATTGAGCCAAAGCCTATGGAGCCCACCAAGCACCAGTACGATTACGATGCTGCCACCGTTATTGGTTTCCTGCGCCAGTATGGTCTGGACAAAGATTTTCAATTAAACATTGAAGTAAACCACGCGACACTGGCGGGCCATACGTTCGATCATGAATTACAGGTGGCCGCTGACGCGGGTATGCTGGGCAGTATCGACGCCAACCGGGGCGACTATCAGAATGGCTGGGATACCGACCAGTTTCCGATCAATCTATATGAACTGGTCGAAGCGGCCCTGGTAATTCACCAGGCAGGCGGCATTAAGCCCGGCGGCATTAACTTCGACGCCAAAGTACGGCGTAACTCAACAGATCTCGAAGACCTGTTCGTAGCACACATTAGCGGCATGGATGCCTTTGCCCGCTCGTTTATCGTAGCCGATAACATCCTGAAAGACTCTGATTACCTAAAATTCCGCAGCGAGCGCTATGCCTCGTTCGACGGCGGACAGGGTAAAGCGTTTGAAGAAGGTAAATTAACGCTCGAAGACCTCCGCAATTATACTATGCAGAATGGCGAACCACAGCTCCGCAGCGGTAAGCAGGAATGGCTCGAAAGCATTATCAATCAGTATATCTAAGTATAATTCCACTCGATTCTGACTGCTATGTGTACCCCTTCCAACGGGCAGATAGCAGTCAGATCAGTATACTCTTCCACCCTGACTCCTAGCGGTATAAACCATGAAATTTTTCATCGATACGGCTAATCTGGCCGAAATTCAGGAAGCTGTCGAATTAGGCGTGCTCGACGGTGTGACGACAAACCCCTCTTTAATGGCCAAAGAGGGCATTAAAGGGCAGGACCGTGTCCTGAAACACTATGTGGACATCTGTAAACTGGTGGACGGCCCCATTTCGGCCGAAGTAATTGCGACGGACTTTGAGGGAATGGTAAGGGAGGGCGAAGTATTAGCCGATTTACATCCCAATATTATCGTAAAAATTCCTATGATTGAAGACGGCATCAAAGCCATCAAATACTTCAGTCAGAAAGAGATACAAACCAATTGTACGCTGGTTTTCTCGGCAGGGCAGGCCTTATTGGCAGCCAAGGCAGGCGCTACCTATGTCTCGCCGTTCGTAGGTCGCCTGGACGATATATCGACGGATGGTCTGGCGCTGATTGAACAGATTCGGACTATTTACAGAAATTACTACAATTTCGACACGCAGATTCTGGCAGCCTCCGTTCGGCATCCGATGCATATTGTTAAATGCGCCGAGATTGGAGCTGATGTCATTACCGGGCCGCTTAGCGCCATTAAAGCACTCCTGAAACATCCGCTGACTGATAGCGGCCTTGCAAAATTTCTGAGCGACTACCAGAAAGCTACGGTCTAGCCCATCACGTTACCGATTCATCCTTGGCGACTACGCGCAACGGGACTTGCACGACTGCTTTTTAAACTCATCAGTGATTTTCTCGGTTTGGTACTACGTAGCACTTTTCCATTGAATGCACTCTGATAGTACTAAAGAAACAAAAACGCAGGCCAGCACACAACCTAGCCATCTGCCTGTCAACCAGATACGTACGGGCGTTTCGGGTGTCCATTACGAAATTTTTGTCCGCTCCTTTGCCGACTCCAACGGCGACGGTATTGGGGATCTGAACGGTATAACCGGCAAACTTGATTATCTGAAAGACCTGGGTGTTTCGGCCATCTGGCTGATGCCCATCAGTCCATCGCCAACTTACCATAAATACGACGTTACCGACTATTACGGCATCGACCCCGAATATGGTACGCTTGACGATTTCAAACGACTTATCGCCAAAGCCCATCAGCGTGGTATTGCGGTCATTATTGACCTCGTTCTGCACCACACCAGTATCCGGCATCCGTGGTTTCAGGAAGCCGCCAAAGGCCCCAGCAACCCATACTGGAATTACTACAAATGGCTGCGTCCCGACGAGATTAAACGACGTAAACTAGCCACCCGCGACATTACGGCCGATTCGGGCGAGAAAAATCCATGGCATTCGGTAGCGGGAGCAACTTATCCGGAGAAATACTACGGGATGTTCTGGAGTGGCATGCCCGACCTTAATTTCGACTATCGGCCCCTTCGGGAAGAAGTGTTTGCCATTGCCCGGTACTGGCTCAATGAGATCGGAGTCGATGGTTTCCGGCTCGATGCTGCCCGGCATTTATACCGCGAAGCAGAAGAACCCAAAAATCATGAGTTCTGGCAGGAGTTCGGGCGGGTTGTGGAAGCCGCCAAACCCGGCGCGTATACCGTCGGCGAGGTCTGGACCCGACCGGAACATATTGCCCCGTATTTTCGGGGATTAAAAGCCAACTTCAACTTCGACCTGCAATTGATGATTGCTGAAATCGTTGGGCAGGAGAACGATACCGAGGATCTCGTCGAATACATGACGTATGTTCACAGTACATTCGCGACGGTCAACCCCGAGTTTATTGATGCGTTGCTGTTGTCGAACCACGACCAGAACCGCATTGGTAGTTTACTCAAAGGGAACCTTACTCACCTGAAAGTAGCGGCTAACCTGTTACTCACGCTTCCGGGTCTCCCCTATCTTTATTACGGTGAAGAAATTGGTATGCTGGGCATGAAACCCGACGAAACAATCCGTGAACCTTTTTTGTGGGACGTCCGGGCCAATGATGCCCAGCGCACCCGCTGGCGTCGGGGAAAATACAGCACCAGCCAAACTGTGCGGCCACTGGCCCAACAACAACTCGACCCGGACTCCCTGTTCAATCATTACAAACGATTGATTCACTTTCGAAATAGTCACCCTGTTCTGAATGACAACCTAAGCCGGCTAGTAGCAACGGGCATTCGCCAGAAAGGAATCATTGCTTTTAGCCGCCAGAAATCGAGTGGCGGCCCCTGTGTTCTGGTTGTTCATAACCTGACGAGTAAGCCTATTGAGGTCGTTTTCTCACCAAATGAAGACTGGTGCCGTTGTGTGATCTTTGACACAATTCCCGGCAGTTCGTTTACCGGCGACCGCGTAACCGTTCCCGGTTATGGGTGTGTGATCGTAGCGTAACGGCTTGTTATGACTGATCCAGAACAGGCCTTTCTGTTTTCAATCCGGCCGATAGCTACGTTACGGGATTGTATTTGGGCGTCTGCGTTCCCCAACTTATATTGTCCGATTGAGCATCTCTCCTTTATATGAAATCAGTTTTTTTATTGCTGTTATTACCCACTTTTCTCTTCGCTCAGACGCCCTCTGCCAAACGAATTACCCGACACATCAACAGGCTCGCGTCTGATAAAATGAAAGGACGAGGTACCGGAAGTCCCGAAAACGCAAAAGCCGCCGGGTACATTGCTTCTTACTTTCGGAAAGCCGATCTCACTCCGCTGGGCACAAACGGGTTTTATCAGCCCTTCACCGCTAGAGTAAAGCGGGTAGTTGTTCCCGACAGCCTGCGTGAAGCCGCCAATGTGTTAGGCTACCTCGATAACGGGGCTCCCTTTACTATTGTCATCGGTGCGCATTATGACCACCTGGGCCTTGGAAAACAGGGCAGTTCTCTGGATTCTCTGCCCCAGGGCAAAATTCACAACGGGGCCGATGATAATGCCTCCGGAGTAGCTGGGTTGCTCGAAATGGCGCATTATTTTTCAAAAAATGCAGTCAAAGAGCCGTATAACTTCCTCTTTATAGCCTTTGGTGCTGAGGAGCTGGGGCTACAGGGATCTCGTTATTTTCTCAATAATCCGACAATTCTAATAGCCAAACTAAACTTCATGGTGTGTATGGACATGATTGGACGATATAACCCCGACCGTGGTGTTGGCATCGGCGGCTTTGGTACCAGTGATACCTGGCCCACCGTCTTCAAAGGGGTTAAAAGTTCGATAAAATTCTTTACTGACCGGGCAGGTAACGGTGGCTCCGATAATGCGGCCTTTTATGCCAGACAGATTCCCGTTCTGTTCTTCCACACGGGGGGGCATCCGGACTACCATAAACCTACCGATGACCCGGAAAAAATTGATGCCACTGCCGAAGAGGCCATCTTAAAACTTGAAATCCAACTTATTGAAAACGCCATTCAGCAGCCCAAAATGGTGTTTACGCCCGTGAAATAATCTACACTTCATAATGACTAAATTTTTTGCAGGACTCTTACTCTTCGTTTTCAGCTGGGCTCAAGCGCAATCCCGACTACCGGCTCGTCCGAATATCATTTTTATCCTGGCCGATGACCTGGGCTACGGGGATGTTGGTATAAATGGACAAAACCTCATTAAAACACCCAATATTGACCGGCTGGCTGCCGAAGGTATACAGTTCAGGCAGTTTTATGCCGGCACTACGGTATGTGCCCCTTCCCGATCGGCCCTCATGACTGGGCAGCATACCGGCCATACCTACATCCGGGGAAACCGCGAAATCCAGCCGGAAGGGCAGCAACCCATTGCCGACTCCGTGCTGACGATGGCCGAAGTCCTGAAGAATGCCGGGTATGCAACAGCCGCTTTTGGCAAATGGGGACTTGGCCCCACAGGCTCCGAAGGAGACCCGCTCAAACAGGGATTTGACCGGTTTTATGGCTACAACTGTCAGGCATTGGCGCACCGGTATTACCCTAACCATTTATGGGACAATGACAAAAAAGTAGTACTCACCCAGAACAAGAACCTCGCCCAAACCAGCGAATTCGCGCCCGACCTGATTCAAAAACAAGCTCTGCGTTTTCTGGATAAGCGCGTCGGTGACAAGCCGTTTTTCCTGTTTCTGCCTTATGTGCTCCCTCATGCGGAACTCATTGCCCCCGATGACAGCCTGCTGGCCCATTACAAAGGAAAATTCACGGAAAAGGCCTATATAGGTGCCGATTATGGGCCTAATGCCAAGGTGAATGGCTATGCTTCCCAAGCCTATCCCCACGCAGCTTATGCCGCTCTCGTATCCCGACTCGATGTATACGTAGGTCAGGTGATGGCTAAACTCAAAGCGAAGGGGCTCGATAAAAATACACTGATTATTTTTTCCAGCGACAACGGGCCCCATGCCGAAGGAGGGGGTGACCCAACGTTTTTTAATAGTAATGGCGGATTTCGGGGTATCAAGCGGGATTTGTACGAAGGCGGCATTCGTGAACCCTTCGTTGCCCGATGGCCGGGGGTTATCAAGCCCAAAAGCCAAAGCGACTTTGTCGGTGCCTTCTGGGACCTTCTCCCCACCTTTGCCGAACTGGCCGGAGCGAAACTAGCGGCCCGAATCGACGGCATTTCCTTTGTGCCTGCACTGACCGGCAAAGGTATTCAGCGTAAACATGATTACCTCTACTGGGAATTTCATGAAGGTGGTGGCAAACAAGCCATCCGTCAAGGCGACTGGAAAGCGGTTCGATTGCAGGCCGCGGGTAATCCCAATGGCCCTATTGAACTATACGACCTCGCCAAAGACCCGTTCGAGAGCCATAATCTGGCGAGTAAATATCCCGACAAAGCCCGCTATCTGATCAAGCTGATGAATGAATCGCACGTGGAGTCCACTATTTTCCCCTTTGCGAAACGGTAATTAGCCGTACGTAATATCTGACTAAACAGCCAGAATTCGCCCGCCGGGAGCCATCATTCCACATCGAATCCGGCGAAGCCATTTTACTTTAACGGGTTCCGGTCTATCTTTGCCCAATTTATAGTTATACTGCTCTCATGGCCCAATCCCTTAGTGTCCGCCATTTGGTGGGTATCAAAGACCTGACCGAGTCTGACATTCAACTTATTCTGGACACGGCCAGTCAATTCAAAGAAGTCATCAATCGCCCCATCAAGAAGGTCCCTTCTCTACGTGATGTGACCATTGCCAACGTTTTTTTCGAAAATTCGACCCGCACCCGGCTCTCGTTTGAGTTGGCAGAAAAGCGTTTATCTGCTGATGTTGTTAACTTTTCGGCATCGGGCAGTTCGGTCAAAAAAGGGGAAACGCTGCTGGATACGGTCAACAACATTCTGGCCATGAAGGTCGATATGGTGGTGATGCGCCACAGTAGTCCCGGCGCTCCGCATTACCTGACAAAACATATCAAAGCCAATGTTGTCAACGCGGGCGACGGCACCCACGAACACCCCACCCAAGCCCTGCTCGACTCCTTCTCGATTCGTGAAAAACTGGGCGATGTGGCCGGTAAGCGAGTAGCCATCATTGGCGACATTACCCACTCCCGGGTGGCACTGTCCAACATTTTCTGCCTTCAGAAACAGGGGGCCGAAGTGATGGTTTGCGGCCCTAAAACGCTCATCCCAAAACATATCGACGCTCTTGGCGTAAAAGTGGGGCACGACGTTCGAGCGGCTTTAGCTTGGTGCGATGTGGCCAACGTTCTCCGCATTCAGTTGGAGCGTCAGCAGATCAAATACTTTCCGTCGCTGCGGGAGTACTCGCTGTATTTCGGCATTTCGAAACAAATGCTCGATGAACTGGACCGGCCCATTGTGCTCATGCACCCCGGCCCAATCAATCGGGGCGTCGAACTAACCTCCGACGCAGCCGATTCATCGCATTCCATCATTCTGGATCAGGTCGAAAACGGCGTAGCTGTTCGCATGGCTGTTCTCTACCTATTGGCGCAACTGTAGGGTTACCAGCCTAAATACCCTTCGGGCGTGACGCCTTTCAGCCGTAGATAGACCATACATTGTCGCCGATGGTGGATAATCTGGTTCTCCGTGGTGTACGCCAGTTTGGGATGCATCTACCCATGAAATCATCCTTTTCCAGCAGTTTAGCATCGGGTACCTCCCGAATAGTCTTTGGCACGAATGCGTACATGGTTCGTAGTACTTCCATTTGAAGGGTGTTGACAGTCGGGCTGGCGAGTGCAATGGCTGGTGCGAGGCCTGTGCCCAACAGGTTTTTGAGAAAAATGATCCGGTTCATGGTGGTCGTTCGTTTTACTTTTGGGCGATAAAGATGATTATTGCCCGATCAGGCGGATAACAATGGGCTTGGGCGCATTGAACTCGAAGGCCGATTGCTCAAACGAAGGAGGTCCCATCAACATGGTTACATTCGAAAAGCCGAATGGCTCCGTTGGCATCTGGTTCGTCTTGTCAAGTTTCTGGTTGTAGTTTAAATCATGAAATACTTTAACCGCATATCGTCCGGCGGGTAGCACATCGAACTTAACTTGAAAATCGCCCGTGGAGGGAATCTGTATGCGGGCCTTACGGTATGAGTTTCCGTTAAAATCAGCCGCGTCGTTAACGAGGCCAACATAGAGTAGACCTGTACGTTTGGTAACGTTTGTAAAATCAATAGTCAATTTGTATGTGGCCGAATCGCCGGGAGCGGCCAGCCGGTAGGCTGCAATCGTGTTGGTGAATAAACCGGTAAGCAGGGCGAACGTAAGCAGGAGCGTTTTCATGGCGTGGGGCCATCGGACGGTGCATTTGGGGGATTAACTGGCCACCTAAATGTATTTCCCGTTATATTTGATAAAACAGAATTGCCGCAAATGGAACAGGTACTTCGCACAATACGCCCTACCCGCTACCGGGAATTTGATGATGCCTTTTTCTTCGACCTGTGTCAGGCCAATGAAACCACGAAGTTGGAGCGCGACGCCAACAGAAACATTATTCTTATACCCCACACCGGATCAGAAACAGGACATTATAATGTCGATATTTCCGGCGAAATAGGCATTTGGAGCCGTCGAATGAAACTCAGCTATGTGTTCGATTCTTCCACCGGCTTCAAATTACCGAACTAAGCCGCGCGCTAACCCGATGTGGCCTTGGTCAGCCGTGAGCGGTGGGAGGCTATTCCCCAACCGGAACGCCAGGGCTTTGCGCCACTTTATCCAGACTTTTTGGTCGAGATTCGTTCCAAAAGCGATGATTTGGCCGAATAGAAAGCAAAAAATGGAAGAGTATCGGACTAACGGATATAAACCTGGCTGGCTCATCGACCGAGCAAATCGGCAGGTGTTCATTTACCGGAAAAACGGTTCCATTGAAAGCAAAGCAGGAACAAGCGTCCAGTTAAGCGGTGAGGACGTTTTACCGGACTTAACCCTGATAATTGAGTTATAAGCCAACCGAACAAATCCACGAAACGCGCTGTTCAAACAATACGTTGGCATCTTCCTTTTTATGAGCAACTGTGCTGCTAACGCCTACCAAAGCCGCAAGGTATTGCGGCTCTACAAACGACAATTCGTATGAAAGGCTTCCAATTTTCTGATTACATACCGCCCGAACAGAAGGAAGGCAGCAAATTTGATCAGTTGCTGAACATCTTTCAGCAGTTGCTGCTTCTTACCTCCGGCGACGTAGAACAAGCGATGGCCTGGATGAGCCAGCTTGACCGGCAATATGGCCTCACCGACGATAAATACGGCATCGGTAACTTCTTCGACGACCTGAAAGAAAAAGGCTATCTGACCGAAGAGAACCAGGAAGGCAAGATCGTTATGACGCCAAAAAGCGAACAAACGATTCGGCGAAGCGCACTGGAAGAAATTTTCGGAAAACTCAAACGCTCCAAGTCGGGCGGAAACCACAATACGCCTTATACCGGAACAGGCGACGAGCTGAGCAGCGACCTGCGCACGTACCAGTTTGGCGATACGCTGGAACAGATTTCCATGACCGAATCCATCAAAAACGCGCAGATTAACAGCGGAGTTGAAGAGTTCAGACTCATGGAGCGCGACCTGGAGGTGACGGAAAAGGAGCAGAAGACCCAAACGTCGACGGTGCTGATGATCGACATTAGCCACTCGATGATTCTGTATGGCGAAGACCGCATTACGCCTGCTAAAAAGGTTGCTCTTGCGCTGGTTGAACTCATCAAACAGAAATACCCTAAAGACACGCTCGATATTGTTGTATTCGGTAACGATGCCTGGCAGATTCAGGCAAAAGAGCTTCCTTATCTGGAAGTTGGTCCTTACCACACCAATACAGTAGCCGGACTTGAACTGTCTATGGACCTGCTGCGTCGGCGGAAGAACAAGAACAAGCAGATATTCATGATCACCGACGGCAAACCGACCTGTTTGAAAGAAGGGATCAAATACTACAAGAACTCATTCGGCCTCGACCGCAAAGTCGTTAGCAAAACTCTGACATTGGCTGCTCAATGCCGTCGGCTGGAGATTCCTATTACGACGTTCATGATTGCCTCTGACCCCTACCTCAAGCAGTTTGTGCAGGAGTTTACCAAAGTAAACAATGGCCGGGCTTATTATAGTGGATTGCAGGGATTGGGCAATATGATGTTCGAAGACTTCCAGCGCAACCGCCGGAAGAATATTAAATAAGAATCAAGGCTTAAGCTGAACTTACTAAAACAAGGTCGGGACTAGTATCCCGACTTTATTTTTAGCTCAAATAAAGTGAGTAACGGGAATAGATGGGGTAAAGCAGGTCTATTTAAGAATAAGTACCATTAAGCAAAAGAAGAGTAACCACAGAGGCACAAAGAGCATAGAGGCTATAACCCATTATAGCCTCCCCGGATAAACCTCTATGCCCTTTGTGCCTCTGTGGTTAATTTTTGGACCAACTGACCACTTAACGGGGATATAAGCCACATAAAGACTGAATATCAATCCATTGTTCACCTTAAACAGCTTTATTGATTAGGAGCTAACAAAACAATGACCACCTTCGCCGACAAAGCCATTGCGTATTATAACTCGCTGGTTGCTCCGACCAACCTGCCGCCCGATATAGGCGTCATGAATCCCTATCAGCAGCTGGACGTAAAGACGATTGTCAGCGAGTTTTACACTAGTTTTTTTTCGGATACCAGCCCGCGTGTGTTTATACTGGGCATTAATCCGGGGCGATTTGGGGCGGGCGTAACGGGCATTTCCTTTACCACACCCCAGAACCTGCGCCGGTATTGCGGCATCGACAACGACCTTCGGGATACACCCGAACTGTCGAGTCGGTTCATTTATCAGGTTGTCGATGCGTTTGGTGGTGCGAAGGCGTTTTATAGTCGCTTTTTCCTGACCTCTCTATTTCCGCTGGCGCTTACCAAAACCATACCGGGTAGCGGACCTAAAAACTACAACTTTTACGATGACCGGGCCACCACCGAAGCCCTTTGGCCGTCCATTACCGACACCGTTCGTACGCAACTGGAATTTGGCAGTAACAGACGGGTAGCCGTTTGTCTGGGCCGGAAAAACGAAACGTATTTACACAGGCTGAACGACCAACAGGGTTTCTTCGAGCGAATCGTCACCCTCGACCATCCACGCTATATTCTGCAATATAAAAGCAAAGCTATGCCAGCCTATCTGGAGAGCTACATTGCCACCCTGCATGAATGTGCTGAATGAACAAACCTGCGAAAAACTCGTGTTGATACGCGTCTTCCGCAGGCTTACGTTCGGGTGTGTTAGTGACTGGCGGACTATATAACTTATACTCGTTTGAATTCGACTATGGTGGTGTAGGTTTCCTCAATTCCATCGCCATCAATGTCATCCTTTTCCAGAATGCTCCAGGTCATTACGTTTCCATTTACGGTATAGTCGTACGTAGACGGGCCGTCTTCGCCGGTAATTGTCAGTTTATTTCCTGCTGTCTTCCAGGTAGCCTGTTTTCCGACAGGGTTGTATTCATCAGCCCCATTAGACTTACACTTTGGTGAATCGGTACCCGTTACGGTGCCATTGCCCTTAAGCGTGAAGGTTATATCGGTCAGACAGGCAACGACATCCTCACCGGCATACAGTTTCATCAGCGCCAGGTAATCCTGGGTTGTTTTGCCATCGGATAGCTTCATACCCGAAATTTTCCAGCTTCCTTCCACCGAGTTTGGTGTTACAGGATCTCCACCGTTGCTGTCATTGTTTTTGCAGCTGCCAAACCAAAGGGGCATTGTTACAACGAATACCCAGGCTAGTAAACGACTTACATACGTCATGTTCATTACAGTATTTGATTGAGTTTTATTTAGTTCTGCACAAATGTAGAGAGCCGGATAAACCTCGTCAGGGGCAGTCTGCCTGACCTGTCATTTAAACTGAATGAATTGACACAGTAAAGGGATGAAGCGGTTGTTGATCTATACCTGGAACCACATATTCAGCGTAAAGCTACTCGTCAAGTTGCATCTGCTGCCCAAGCGCAACAACCGCCGGCGACGAATTACTCGATAAATAAGCCACCACATGCTGGAGTTCCAGCTCCACATAAGGGCTGTTCTGTTGATTAACTAAGGGTATAGCGACCACACCCGCCAACTGACTCACATTAAAATGAGACGGGATCAGCGCCACTCCCTTGCCAAGCTGCACCAGTTCGGCCAGCAAATCGAGCGATGTTACTTCCTGCGCAATATGCCGCTGGTACCCCGCCTGTCGGCAAAGCCACTCAACCGATTCGAAAACCGGGTTGAGCGGGGCTGGTATTTCAACCCATGCCTCGTACTGTAACTGAGCCAGCGAAAGGCTGTCTAGCCTAGCCAGTGCATGATGCCGGGGCAGTAGTACGGATATAGAGCTTTTGGTGAATGGAATGGCAGATAGACTGGACGACTGCAACGGTAGAATTGTTAGTCCTAAATCGATCGTGTTGTCAATCAACGCCTGCTGCACCGCTAGAAACGAAGGCAATTCAACTAGTTTGACGGTCGCCTGAGGAACCCGCTCCGACAGCAGAGTCATCACATCGACAATACGGCTCCGAAGCAACGTCTTGAAAACGCCCATCCGAATAGGTTGCTGCAAACCTGCCCGCCGGGTAGCCTCAATGGCTTGCTGACTTAGCTGGAGGAGCTGACGAGCTTCTTTCAGGAGCACGCGGCCCGCATCGGTCAGTTCTACTTTCCGTTGGATGGTTCGTCGGCTCCGGACAAACAGTTCTACCCCCAGTTCATTTTCCAGCAGTTGTATTTGCTGGCTTAAGGCTGGCTGAGAAATAAAAAGCCGACCAGCGGCCCGCCTGTAATGCAACTCCTGCGCTACTTCAACGAAATAACGAAGCTGACGTAATTCCATATGTGCTGATAACGTATACTTATCGCAAAGTAAGCAAGTTCAACCGGCTACTAATGCATTAATACAGAGAACGCTTGTTACCATCGTAAGGGATGATCTAGCTTACTCGGCCAGCGCTGTAACAAAATTGGCTAGCTTGATGATCATGCTAGCCAATTCTTTCGTTACCAGACTATTACTTCGCTTTATTCATAAACTTTATACTTGATAGCGACATCAACGGCTGAATGGCCTTTGCCTGATCGTTTTTAAAGACAAAATATACGTCGTGAACACCCTCCGCATTTTTCAGCGTCAGGTACACAGGGGGCCGCGCAAAGGGGTTGGGCCGGGGTTTAGCGGGTTCGCCGGGAGTAGCAGGACTACCGGGTGTCGCTGCCGATCCATTTGCGCCACCGACGGGTGGTTTCGGTCCGGCTTCCAGCTGAGCCATCAGCTTTTCCATATCCACTTCCGGTGCCAGTTCGACAACCGTTTCGCCAGCGAGGGGGCCGGTGGGCGAGTCGAGGTGAACTTCAATTGTACCGCCCGAACTCCCTTCGCGTCTCTGTGCCGATGCCGTCAGTTCAAGCTGTTTGATGCCCGTTAAATCCAGTTTCCTGAAACCGATGTAGCTGTTTACGTACGGAATCACATTCTCTCCTTTGCCCATACCTTTGGCTTTTACCTCTGCACCACGAATAATAGCAGCGGTAGACGCGTCGAGTTGTGGGCTGCGCAGTACCAGTAGCTGCTCACTGGTTTGGGCCGGTACGGGCTTGCCGCCTTTAGCTTCTGCCTTGCCCCGGTCGGTGTAAGCCGCCCGAATCAATACGGACCCGTCGCCTTTGTCACCTTCCGGGATTTTCAGGGTATAGATCCCCTCCATGGGTAAGCTGCTGAGCGTTTTTTCGTTGATATGCAGAATGTAGTTCACCAGAATACCCGCATCGGCAACCGACATGGCCGGGTGACCAGGCATGGCCACATCGCCCCAAACGCCTACGCCACCCTGTCGGATTTTGCTGACCAGTCGTCCAGGCGCTCCGGCATCCCCTTTATATTTGGCAGCAACGGCAGTAAAGGCCGGACCTACCGACTTTGTGTCGATCTGGTGGCATACTTTACAATCGCTCTGGCTTATCAGGGCCTGTGCTACAGCATACTGAGTAGAGGCATCGACGCTCCGCTGCCCCTGCATTACCTCGGCATAATCAAAGCCTTGGGAGGTGTAGTCGATACTCATAGCCACCCGAGCCGGACTTATATGGCCCGGAGCAGCCGTTGATTTAGCCAGAGTACCATCTTCCTTGTCCGACACATTGACTGCATACTGAATGGGCTGATCGGGAAAAAAGAAGGTTTTATTTCCTGTCAGATTTACAGCAACAACCGGTGCTTCGTTTCCGGCAATGATGCGTACCGATTGGCTGTTAGCGGCACCATGTGCATCCGTGACCGTCAGTGTAGCGGTATAAACACCGGCTTTGTCGAAGGTAACGGTGGGATTAGCGGCCGTAAACACCTTTGGGGCAACACCCGGCGAGGTTACTTTCCACTGGTAGCTAAGTGCATCACCATCGTTATCCTTGCTCCCATCGGCAGACAACGTCAGTTGCAACGGAACAGTACCGCCCGGCTTACTCGCTGACGCCTGTACTATTGGCTTGCGGTTGCCGCTGTTGTATTCAATTCGAACCAGGCGGGCGTTGTCGCTTTTGCGGAACCAGTTGCTACCGTATTCGAGTACGTACAGGTCGCCGTCGGGGCCAAATTTCATGTCGATGGGTTCCACCGGATGATAGCCAGGCAGCACCCGCTCCATCGACTTGTAATTGCTCTCGGCATCCATGGAAACGGCCATGATCCAGCCTCGGGAAAAGTCGGTGATGAGCCA
Organism: Spirosoma sp.; assembly: GCF_026391055.1. Lineage (GTDB taxonomy): Bacteria > Bacteroidota > Bacteroidia > Cytophagales > Spirosomataceae > Spirosoma. The sequence goes on from NZ_JAPLET010000026.1 coordinate 865,575, forward strand.
TTTCCCTTCATAATACGCGGGCCAGGGCCGCTTGGCTCCTTTAAAGTCAGCCTGATGATACACCGGTCCGCCCGTTGCCGAACGCGACCCTGTACCCACCAGCGGGAACTCCTCCGAAACCGCGTATGGATAGTAAATGAACGACGGAGCCGTTGGCGGCAGATTCGTCAGTCCGGTATTGTTGGGCGAGTTATTAACCGGATTTTTCGGATCTTTTCTCTCCATAGGCTTCTTGTTGGCGTAGTCGTACACCGGAAAGGCCTGATCATTTCCCACGAACCACGGCCAGCCGAAGTTACCCGGCTTTCGGGCCTGGTTCATCTCATCGTATCCGCGCGGACCGATTTCAGAATCTTTCGTAGCATCGGGACCGATTTCACCCCAATACACATAGCCCGTCTTACTGTCAACAGAAATGCGCCAGGCGTTACGATGCCCCATGGAATAAATTTCGGGGCGGGTTTTGGCGGTTCCTTTTGGAAACAAGTTTCCTTCCGGAATGGAGTACGTTCCGTTGGCTTCGGGATGAATACGGAGGATTTTTCCCCGTAAGTCATTGGTATTGCCCGCATGGCCCTGATCATCCCAACTACTACGGTCGGGGCGTTCGTCGGTTTGGGCAGCCTGCTGGTTTCCGGTGTTGTTACCCACGGTGAGGTACAGATTACCCGCCCGGTCCCAGGTCATTCCGCCACCCGTATGGCAGCACACTTCACGCTGGGTAGTTACCTCCAACATTACCTTCTGCGAGTTCTCAACCAGTTTTTCGTTGCGGTACTCCCAGCGGGTCAGAATGTGTTTCTTCTCGGTTGGATGTGCGTAATAGAGGTACATCCAGTGATTCTGGTCAAAATTCGGGTCAAGCGACAAACCCAGAAGTCCTTCTTCCGCTTCCGATACACGCCCCTGCGCCGAGGTGTACTTCGTGTTTACCGGAATAGTCGCGACCAGATCAACCGTTTTGGTAACGGGGTCGTATTTTTTCAGCGCCCCTTTTCGCTCGATGATGAACGCTGTACCATCTTTAGCTACCTCAAACACCATTGGCTCATCGAGGTCCTCGGCCAGCACGACAGGTGTAAAACGGGTTTCGTCGGGCTTAGCCGGTCCATCCTGCATCACAAAAGAGGCTAGTCCCAGCAACAGACCTGCGTTGACGGACAGGTTGAACAGACCCGGCAAACGGGGGGTCCCTTTGCCGGTGTTAATTATCGTTTTTCTCATTGGAAGGGCTGGTTAAGCCAGTATCTTTTTCAGATTGGTAATGCTGGTCGTAATACTTTCGATACCCTGCGGAGCCATGTCTTGCTCCACAAAGAAGTATTTCAGACCCGCTGTTTTAGCCGCTGAAAACGCCTTTTTAAAATCGACCTTACCGTTGCCTACTTCGGTAATCGTTTTGTTGTCGTCTTTAATATCCTTGATGTGCCAGAGCGGGAACCGGCCGGGTTGTTCTTTAAACAAAGCCACGGGATCTTTCCCCGCTTTGGTAGCCCAGGCAAGGTCCAGTTCCATCTTTACCAATTCTTTATCCGTCTGCGACAGGATTAGCTCATAGGGTGTCTTACCACCTTCAACGGGGTCGAATTCGGTAGCGTGGTTGTGGTAGGCGAAACCGACTCCTGCTTTTTTGGCCGCTTCACCCGTCTTTTGAAATACCTCGATCGACTTGTTAATGTCATCAATGGTACCAACGGGTGTGCTGGAACAGACCAGATACGACAATCCACCCTCACCGGCCTCATCGATCAACTGCTGGTAGTTGTCGCGCAGGTTGAGCATGGGCGGCATCTTGGAGAAATCCATTGCCGGTCGTGCGGGTGCGGCCGGTGCTGCGGCTCCTGCGGGCGGTGTTGCCGCAGGCCGTGGGCGAAAGGGGGCACCCCCGGCATGGTGTGCCCGCCAGGTCATACCCAGATCACTAACCAGTTTTCGAAAGTCTTTGGCCGAATAGCCGTAATAGCCTCCACGCGTATTAAAGGCCGATTCTATTTCGTTGTACCCCGCAGCCGCTACTTTTTCCAGGGTTCCCTTCGGGTCTTCATTCATTGCCTGGAAGAGGGTAAATAGCTGGATACCGATGGGATACTTAGGGGCTACCGCAAAGAGGTAATCTGCCTTCGTCAGCGTTGGCAGCACGAGGCCGCTCAGGGTTAGCGCACCGGCATCACGTAAAAAATTCCGTCTTGTTATCATAAAATCAAGCAATAAAGAAAGAGAACTAGTTGGTTTAGTAAAAAAAGGCTTCTGTTAATCAATAAGTTAAGGCGTTGCCCCAACGGGTACCCGTTGGGGCAACGCCTTAACTGGATAGACGAATTTTGTTCACGCAATTAACTCGTCGAATTACTTCTTTTCTGCAATGGCGGCATCTTGTTTGGTAAACTCCCCGTTCACTTTGAGTTCAATTTCGTCGCTCACGACTACGATCGGAATCGTACCTATGCCGAAATCAGACCGTTTGATGGTGCCGCTCGCTTTAAAACCAGCTTTTTCCTGCTCTTTACCACCCATGCCTTTCATGGCAACAGGGCCAACCATAGTCACATTGAGCGTTACGGGTTTTGTAACGCCGTGCATAGTCAGATCCCCCATCAGTTTGTACTGCTTTCCTTCCACTTTTTTGAACGACGTGCTCTTGAATGACAGGGCTGGAAATTTGGCGGCATCAAAGAAGTCGGGGCTTTTGAGGTGACCATCCCGGCGCTCGTTGTCGGTATTGATGCTGTTTACATCGGCCGTTAATTCGAACGTGGCATCCGACAAATCGGCTTTTGCCGAGGAAATTTTTGCATCGAACGATTTGAAATTACCGTCAACATCCGACAGCAAATTGTGCGTAAGCGTAAAGCCTACCCGAGAGTGTGATTTATCCACCGCCCAGGTTTGCGCGTAAGCAGTTGACAGACTAAGCAGGGCAGCGATGGAGAATACAAGTGTTTTCATGTGTGTTTGAATTGGTTTGATAATAATTAACTGAACAGAGTAAAGTCTATGGTATTCGAACAAGTAACCTTATCGGGGTCGACCGCCCGCCGGGGCCGCTGCGGGAGCTGCCTGTGGCTGACCACCACCGTCGCCTTCACCTTTTACGTCGTCATTACTAACCGAACGGCCCTTTTTGCGGGGTGCTTCAAAGGTCATTTTGCCGATTCGGTACGAGAACGTCACTTTTACGTTTGAGTTGTACAGGTTAGTAACACTCACCGACGACAGCGTTGGCGTGTTCAGCGTAGTGCGCATCGTTACGCCACCCGCGAAGTTCTCGGCAGCTAGTCCGATGCTGCCCCGTTTGTTTGCCACATCTTTCCGAATGCCCACTGAGTACATATAAAAGCTGCCCATAGTGCCCTGCAACTGGGGGCTTGGTCCCCGGAAAAAGCTGAACACCTGCGCGCTCCACCCTTTGTCGAGCTGAAGCTGGCTCATCAGCCGCCCGCCAAGGCTCACACCCGTATTGCTGATCGTGATCGACTTCCCGTCGGCACCCGGCGTCAGGCCCTGCATGTACACATAGTACGCATCAATACCGCCGTTGACCGTCCATTTAGGTGTGATGCTAGTATTGAAAAAGATGTTGGTACCAACGGTGCGCTGTACGCCAATATTTTGAAACGTCGTGATGATCGCCCCGGCCAGCGTATCGGATGGTATCCGGATTTGGGAGATACCGTTGTTGGTCAGCCGCCCGAATACGGAGGCATTGATGTACGTTTTCTTGACGGTCGAACTCAGACTAAGCTCAACGTTGTCGGTTAGTTCGGGGCTCAGGTTTGGGTTACCCACCATAATCATCTGTGGGTTGGCCGTATTTACGTTTGGGTTCAGTTGTTGCAAACCTGGCCGTTGAATCCGGCGGTTATAAGCGGCTTTTACGGTCGTTCCCCCTTTCAGACTTTTCGAAACATTGATGCTGGGCACCAGATTGCTGTAACTGGGAATATTCAGGTTTGTATTTTCGTTTGCTTTTGCTGTAATACCCGTGTGTTCGTAGCGGGTACCCACTTTGAATGTGTATTTGCTGGGCGTTACGTAAGTGTAAGAAATGTACCCCGCGCCGATGTTCTGGTTGTAGAGCAATGAACCGGATGGATTTGTCGGGTCGAAAACCAGCTCACCCGTACTGCCGCCAAGCTGGTACTGAAACCGGCTATCAACCTGCCGCATAATAGCCTTGCCCCCAAATTCCAGCAATTGGTTTTTGCGGATGGGCGTCTGGTAATCGGTCTGGATCGTAAACTCCTGGTTGGTGTTGTTGTTGAGGTTGCGCTGGCGGCTGGTCAGCTCGCCCGTTTGGCCAAGAATATCGGCGTAGAAGTTATTAGTCAACCCTGTGCGGCTGTACTGAGTGGAGATAGACCATTCCTGCTGAGGCTTGAACGTCCGGATATAATCCAGGTTCATATCCACCGAGTTGGACAGATCTTTCCGGTCTACATCGCGATTCGACATATTGCGCAGTACTTCGTTGGCGTAAGTATTGGTCAACTGGGTTTGCTGCTGAATGAAATTTCGGGTACCAAACCGAACGTTAGCCGATAACGACTGATTTTTAGCCAGATCGTAGTCCATACCCAGCGTATATTGCCCGAATATCGGCTTGTCGAAAGCGGTACCCTGCTGGCTCGTCCGCAATGTCTGTCCGCCAACCTGCGTGGTTTGATCTAGGGTAGACGAAGCGCCATTGTACCCGGCGCGGCCGAAACCGCCCAGGGTCAGGCCCAGTTTACCCTGGCGGTACGAACCGTTCAGCCCCAGATTCGATGCGCGAAGCCCTGCTCCGGCATCAACATTCAGCGTCAGCCCATGCAGGGTATTCTTTTTAGTGACGATGTTAATAATACCGGCGGCTCCTTCGGCATCGTATTTGGCCGATGGGCTCGTGATCACCTCTACCGATTTAATCATGTCGGCGGGGAGTTGCTTAAGTGCATCGGCCACGTTGGCGGCCACAATGGTCGATGGTTTGTTGTTGATCAGTACCCGGATATTCTGGCTGCCCCGCAAACTAACGTTTCCGTCCAGATCGACCGACAGCATGGGTACCCGCTTCAGCACATCCGAGGCATCGCCCCCTTTGGCGGTTATGTCTTTATCGGCATTGAACACCAGCCGGTCAACTTTTTCTTCGATGAGTGCCGCCTGCCCCGTTACCACAACTTCGCCCAGCGTACGCACATCGGCCGGGAGTTTTACAGAGCCCAGGTTGATGTCTGTGCCTTTTACAACGGTGACCTTCTGCGAGTCGCGGGTTTTGTAGCCAATAAACGAATACTGAAGCCGGTAATCGCCCGGTGCCAGTTTAGTCAATGAAAACTGTCCTTTGGCATCCGATGTCGTTCCATCGATGGGCTTGTTGGTAGCAACATTTATGAGTGCAACGGTGGCAAACTCAACGGGTTTGCCCGAAGTCGAATCGACCAGTATCCCGGCTATCTTCCCATTTCCTTTAGGCGTTTCTTCGGCCGCACCCGTAAATTCTTTTTTACGGCGCGTATCCTGCCCGCCGAAGCTACCAGGGCCACCACCCGGAGGGCCAAACTGTGCATAGATGACACTGGGTTCAAGCAGAGTCGTTAACGTTCCTAAGAGCAGAAGGAGGAAATATCTTTTCATTGTCAGTTGTATCACGAATTAACTGACCAAAACAACATCTATTCTGTGAGCCGTAAAAACGCAATAGACCGTTAGGGTATAAACGTCGACAGAGACCCGGTTTTAACCGATAGAATCGAATCACCCGATGCGACCTCCCGGAATGGCCGATCTATCGACTGAAAGACCGACCCTATCGGTGAATTCAGGTCAACCAGCGATTGACCGATGGGAAAATTAGAATTTGACGTAAACTTGCAGCTTCTCAAGCGATTATGGCTGCTACCCTGTTTTCACGCCGGTATGTTCCGCTCCTCAGTCATGTATTAGGCTGGGGATTGCTGGGCTATCTGCTTTTTTTCTCCCAGTCTTTTGGTTCAGAAATTCGACTTCCTGACTTGTTCTGGGTTCGGCAGGGCATTTTCTTCTGTCTTATGGTGGGCATGTTCTATCTGAATTCGCAGGTACTGGTTCCCCGGCTGCTGCTGCAGGACCAGCCGAGCCGCTACACGATGACGCTCATGGGTGTTATCATTGGCATACTGCTCATTTTGTGGGCGGTCGAGAGTTGGTTCAACCTGCCGATTTTGGTGCACAGGGCGTTTCATCCCGATGGCAAGGGGCACCCCAAAACCTACGGATGGATTCAGCCAAATATGTTCACGATTTTACTAATGCTGGGCATGAGTACCAGCCTATCACTGCTCCAAAAATGGCAGGCCGATGCTAACCTGAGGCTGGCGCTGGAACAGGCTAAAACAACCTCCGAACTGTCTTTTCTGAAGGCGCAGATCAATCCGCACTTCTTCTTCAATACGCTGAACAACATCTATGCCCTCACCCTGCTCGATGTGGAAACGGCTCGCGAAGCCTTACACCGGCTTTCGCGTATGATGCGATACGTGCTGTATGATACCCAAACCGGTACAACTCTGCTGAGTAAAGAACTCGCCTTCGTTAGCGACTACATCCAGCTCATGCAGCTTCGGCTGACGGATAAGGTAACCGTTACGCTTACCCCTCCCAGCCCGCTGAACGACCGGCCCATTGCGCCCATGCTCTTGCTCCCTTTTGTGGAAAACGCGTTTAAGCATGGCGTCAGCGCCCTGCATTCTAGCCAGATCCATATTGCCATTCAGCAACAGCAGAATCAGCTGCTACTCGATGTTCGCAATACCCTGTTTCTGGACAAATCACCCTCGCTCGAAACGGGCAACGGCATTGGCCTGACCAACACCCGCCGACGGCTCGACCTGCTTTATCCAGGCCGTTATGCGTTACAAATCAACGAACAGACACCCTCCGGCGAATATCAGGTTCAACTAACCCTCGACCTATCATGACTCTTTCCTGCATTGCCGTTGATGATGAGCCGCTGGCGTTGGGCCTTGTTTGTGCTTTCATTGAAAAAACGCCTTTTCTCCAGTTGGCCGGTCGCTACAGTAGCGCTGTCGAAGCCTTAGAGGGGTTACTATCCGGCCCTCCTGTGAATGTAGTTTTTCTGGATATCCAAATGCCGGACCTGACCGGCCTAGAACTGGCCCGCGTTCTGGAGCGGAGTAACCGGGGCGCACACACGACACGGATTGTCTTTACCACCGCTTTCGATCAGTTTGCGCTGGATGGCTTTCGGGTCGATGCGCTGGACTATTTGCTGAAGCCGTTCAACTACGAAGAGTTTTTACGGGCAGCGAGTAAAGCCCGGCAGTATTTTGATCTGGTTCAGCGGACGGAACCAACCCCGGCAGCTCAGGCTCTGGCTGCTCCCAGCGAAATGGCCGACGATCACCTCTTTCTGAAAGTCGAGTATCAGTTGGTTCGCATTGCCTACAACGACATTCTATACATTGAAGGACTGAAAGATTACGTGAAAGTATATCGGCAAAGTGAGCCGGATAAGCCTTTGTTATCACTGACGAGTTTGAAGGGTCTGGAAGAAAAATTGCCAGCCAATCAGTTCATGCGGGTTCACCGGTCGTTTATTATCTCTCTGCAACGGATCAGTGCGTTTACCCGAAACTCCGTCCAGATCGGTTCGGTGGTCATACCGGTCAGTGATCAGTACAAAGATGTTTTTGGCCAGTTCATCGGACGATGGCTTTAAGGAAAACTGACTCCGCGGTCCTGCCTGACAGTGGTTTTATGATACTCTCGACAAGTTGTATAGGGCAAAAATTGGGTAGAATGTTCGTTCAACCAAACTACTGCCTAACTTTAGCACCTGATAACTTTAGCACGTCGTCCCATGCTCGTAACTACTACCTCCAACATTGAGGGAAAAACTATTACAAAATACGTAGGTCTGGTTAATGGAGAGGCCATTATTGGAGCCAACCTTGTCCGGGATTTTTTCACCAGTATTAAGGATGTCGTAGGTGGTCATTCAGGCGCTTACGTACAGGCATTGCGCGAAGCGAAAAGCATTGCGCTTAAAGAAATGATCGATCAGGCGACCCGGCTGGGTGCTACCGCCGTGATCGGCGTCGACCTGGACTACCAGACCATTGGCGGCAACGGTTCCATGCTGATGGTTAGCGCCAACGGCACCGCCGTTGTTGTCGAATAAATCATTGGACATAGCAATCATGAAAGGCCATTCGGCCTTTTTTGTGCCCTGGCACAGCCGTTTGCAGCTTTAACCGACACGGCATAAGTACCTCAAAATGAATGGTTAAGCTACCTCCGAGGTGTTATAACATTAAATTTCTTCTTTTACTGACCCACACTTCAGCATCTTATCGCCGTAATATGGATTTCGTACCTCGCGCTTGTCGCTAAGCCAAAAGGCACCCTTCCCTTCAGCGGCCATCGGGCAGTACTGCACGTACGTTTTAGCTGGTTTAGTCGCTTTAGCCAGCGCAATCATACTGGTCGAAAGGGCTTCAAATTGCGTTCTTTGTGCGTCAACGTTATTCGTCCGACTAATGGTAGCCGCCCTGGCTTTCGCTGTAGCAAGGTTTTTTTTATCAATCGCCGACAGCCTGGCTGCGTCGACCTTACCCAGAGCAGTAACCAAAGCAGTTGCTCCCGATTTGGCTTTAGGGGCATCAGTAGCCACCAGAGCATCTTTAACACTGTAGTAGGCACTCAGCGCCGGAGCGGTGGTTTGCGCCGAAGCGGCCAGGGAAAAGAGTAATAAGCCGACCGCGGCAAACGTAAAGCGAATTGTTTTCATGAATTTATCGAATTGTCTGGATGAAACAGCAGTAATGAACAGCCATATCAATTGGCTTAAAGTGACCAGACAAAAAGCCACCAGCCTAAATAGTCCTGTTCAATAAAGCGGGTGGTTGTTCGTCTGCACTCTGGACATACGTTTACAGGCACAAAGGTATAAGCTTTGCCAGGAAATTAATTTATAGGATTCGCACAGGTAACTATACAATTCCCGAAAACGGCAGTGCAAGATTGTCCTTTATCATCGCATTAGTTAATCTGCACCGGGCCACCATCCGAATAATTAATAATCTAATTAAATAGGAGTCTACTCATCAAAAATAAAGAGATTTGAAACAGCCTAATCGGCTTGTACCCACCCATTATTGAATCATTGTGAACGCTTGTTTTTCCTGTTTTCTGATTTTTCTATCTGTTTCAGTCTACAGTCAATCTATCATTTATGTAACGCCCACGGGGGCGGGCACTCAGTCCGGTTCATCGTGGACCAATGCCCTGCCAGGCAATTCGCAGTTACGGAGTAAGTTACTCTCGGCATCGGCAGGAACACAGCTCTGGCTATCCGGTGGGCAGTATTCTCCTGGCTCATCACGAACTGAAACCTTTGCCATTCCATCGGGTGTACAGGTATATGGTGGATTTATGGGTAACGAAACGGCCCTGAGTGATCGCTTGCTGAGTTCGCCTTCCAGCACAACCCTAACAGGTGAAATCGGCGACCCAACCAGCATCACGGACAATAACTACCATGTTATAACCTTCACGAACGCATCCAGCGACACACGCCTGGATGGCGTGGTCATTACGGGAGGAAATTCAGACGCCAGTACATCCCCGCATGATTCAGGGGGCGGGATCTACAATAATGGTAGTGGTACAGGCAACAAAAGCAGGCCTATTCTGACAAACTGCCTGATTACAGCGAACACGGCCGTTAATGGCGGAGGCCTTTACAACGATGCCCACGACGGCGGAGAGAGTTCACCCACGTGTATAAACTGCATTTTTCAGGAAAACAGTGCCTCCTTTAGTGGGGGTGGCGTTTACAACTACGGCTACCGGGGCTTTTGCAGTCCCATGCTAACAGGCTGCGTGTTCAGGCGAAACAGGGCTGTCGTCGGAGGAGGCTTCTTCAGCAATGCTACCTTCAACGCAGCCATAAATAACCCGATACTCACCAACTGTGTGTTTGAAGAGAATACCGCCAGTTCAGGGGCGGGCCTTGTCTTCGCCAGTGGACTCTATGCCTTTCTCCACCCCATCCTAACCAATTGCCTGATCAACCATAATCAGGCCAGCGGCTCTGGGGGAGGTATTCAGGTCTCTGCCACCATTGGCTGCTCGGCCGATCCTACACTCATCAATTGCGTGCTGGCCGATAACTCAGCCGGAACAGCCGGAAGCGGTATCTATAGCGCGTGTTACAGTGATTCATATATAACCATCCGCCTAACAAACAGCCTTATATGGACAAACGATATTGCCCACGATACCGGCTCGAACAGAATAGCACCCACCTACGCCATAACGTACTCCAACGTTCAGGGAGGGTTTTCGGGTACGGGCAACACAACTGTTGATCCGCTGTTCGTTGACCCGCCCAGTAATAACTACAAGGTACGCCCAAACAGTCCGGCCATAAATACCGGCGATCCTGCCAGTACAACCAGCACCGTTTCGGCAACGGATCTGGCTAATGAGCCACGAATTGTGAACGGCCGAATCGATAGGGGTGCCTACGAGTACATTCCTATGGCTGACCTACGCATGACACTCTCCGTCAACACACGCACACCGGCGGTTAAACAACCCATTGAGTATAAACTGACCATTACCAACGACGGCCCCGACCCGGCTACCAATGTTACTTGGTACAATCGACTCCCGCCCTCTTTGAGCTTCGCGGGAGGTAAGGATGTATCCAATTCGTTTACCCTGGTTTATGGCACAATTGCTTCACTGAAGCCAGGAAAATCGACAACGTTCTCCTACCAGTTGCAGCCCGAACAACCCGGGCGCTATAGCAACGCGGCCCAGATCACAACCAGTGACCAAAGAGATCCTGACAGCCAGCCTAATTCCGGTACCGGCGACGGCCAGGACGATGCCGCGCAAACGGATGTCCGTACCACGGATGACAACGGTGCTGTCTATGTATCACCGAATCTAAATCAGGCTCCCTTGCCGTCGGTTACCTCAAACCAACCCGCTCCAGACCCTACAAAAGCCGACCTTAGTTTATCTATTTCCCTTTCGAACCGAACCCCGCGCGTGGGTGATGTGGTGGCGATTACCTGTCAGGTTAGTAACGCAGGCGAATTGACAGCAACGGGTGTGTCCCTGACGCTCACTCTTCCAACAGGCCTTTCCTTTGTGTCGGGTTCCGGATTTACCCAGACGGGGCAATCGCTTATGGGAACGGTTGGGACCGTCAAGGCGGGAGCTCAGGCTCTGCTAACTGCCCACGTACGCATTAACCTACGCAACGCAGCCTTGTTGTTCGCAGAAATCCTGACCAGCAATCAACCAGATCCCGATAGCCAGCCAGGTTCCGGCACAACGGATGGCCAGGACGACATGGCCACCGCCGATTTCCGCGTGCCATGAAACAGGAAAGGCGAGCCATGAGGCTCGCCTTTCCTGTTTCATTTCATATTCATTTGTCGACTAGAACCGATCATCGTCTTCATCCTCCTCTTCGCCAAAGCTGCTACCAGGGTTGAACATCGACCCGAGCAAGTCTTTGAATGACAAGCCCGTATCCATGGCTTTCTTACCAACCAGCGAGTGTTCGGCCAGACCATGCAGAGCGAACTCCATCATAAACAGCTTCTCGGTTTTGCTCAGACGCGGGTGGAAACCGTCGACCAGATCGTCGAGCCCGTCGATGGTACGCAGCCGGGCTTCGTAATCGCGGTTCGATAAGTCGTTGAGGAACTCCATCGTGTTGCCATCACCAAACCAGTCGGTGACTTTCTTGTACGGATTGCCCCGCTTGTCTTTTTTGGCTTTTTCGGGGTTTGGAAAATAGGCCAGAAACTGATTACGGATGGCTTTCCCGATCAGGTTCTGCGCGACGATAACCGGCCCTTCTACTTCACCTTCGTAAACCAGTTCAACTTTACCGCAAATAGCGGGAACGACCCCGTACAGGTCAGAAACGCGCACATACGTTTCTTTCTCCCCGTTGATGAGCGCTCGCCGTTCGGCCGAAGACAGGAGATTCTCGTAGGCCGAGATAGTCATCCGGGCCGACACCCCACTTTTCGAGTCGACGTATTCGCTTTCGCGGGCTTCGAGTGCTACCTGTTCAATCAAATCGGCAACCAGATCGTTGGTCTTAACCATGCCTTTCTGCTCGGTTTTCACGACGGCTTCCTGCAAAGTGATTTTCTTGCCAATTTCGATGGATTTCGGGTAGTGTGTCACTATCTGGGAGTCGATTCGGTCTTTAAGCGGGGTTACAATGCTGCCCCGGTTGGTATAATCTTCCGGGTTCGCGGTAAACACAAACTGAATATCGAGCGGCAAACGTAATTTGAAACCCCGAATCTGAATATCGCCCTCCTGCAAAATGTTAAACAGCGATACCTGAATACGGGCCTGCAAATCGGGTAATTCGTTAATAACGAAAATACAGCGGTGCGAACGCGGAATCAGACCGTAGTGAATTGTCCGTTCATCCGAATACGGCAACTTAAGCGTAGCGGCCTTGATAGGATCTACGTCGCCAATCAGATCGGCTACCGATACGTCTGGTGTGGCCAGTTTCTCGGTGTATCGCTCACTGCGGTGCATCCAGGAAATAGGCGTCTGATCCCCTTTTTCAGCAATAAGGTCAATAGCAAACCGGGAAAGCGGCTGCATCGGGTCGTCGTTTAATTCAGACCCAGCCACAACAGGAATATACTCGTCCAGCAGGTTAATCATTAGCCGGGCAATACGGGTCTTTGCCTGTCCCCGAAGGCCCAGCAGATTGATGTGGTGCATGGACAGGATCGCGCGTTCGACATCGGGGATAACCGTATCTTCGTACCCCCATATTCCCGGAAAAACGATTTCTTTTTCCTTAATTCGGTCAATCAGGTTATCCCGCAGTTCCTGTTTAATTGAGCGGGTTTCATAGCCAACGGCTTTTAATTCGCCAAGCGTTGAGATTGTTAGTAATTTTGATGCTTTCAGGCTGCGGTAGTTCATTCGATGATTCTTAGTGAAGAATGTGGAACGATACGTGTAGATCAAGAAATAGCGCTTAACTTAATGGTCTATCTATTTCTCCATATTGATGGCCTCTGCACGGATCACCCTTCATTAGGACTAACAGGCTTTCGGGAGAAATGGTTTTTGGATGGTCAAATTGACTAATTTTACCGATTATGCACCGGAATGACAACTCCGGTTGTCGTTTTATGAAATCAACATTACGAGTTTTCTTTTCGTTTAGCATACTTCTTGGGGTTTTTAGTTGCCGCGTTCAGCACAGTCCGCCCGAGTTGGTTAAGATATCTGTCGGCCAGGCTTACGTAGACCAACCCATTACGCTGTCGGGCTATCAGTTCGGTACTGACCCTACGGTTACGTTTGGCTCAGCGACCTCGGCCGTTAATGCGCCTATTGGCAGCCACGACGAAACCACCATTCAGCTTCAGGTTCCCAGGGTCGCTCCGGGGAAAACCCAGATTCGTGTTCAAACGAAGGAGGGCAGTTCCGATCCGCTGCCCTTTACGGTTATTCAGCCAGCCCCTATCGTGACGGCGATTACACCCACAAACGGACTTCCGGGTACTCAGGTAGTCGTTACGGGCGATTACCTGAACGAAATCCGCCGGGTTCGCTTCAATGAAATCGACGCCATCATTAACGATAGTACAGCCAAAAAAATAACGATTACTATCCCGCAAGCTGTAGCCAGAGGACCGCAGGCGTTTATTGTCGAGACATCGGCGGGTGTTGTTATCAATCGATTTGTTATTGCCGGAACGCCCCAAATTACCAGCATAAGCCCTACTAAAGCCAAACCCGGTGCGGAGTTAGTTATTCTTGGCAAGAACTTTACGGATGGCACAGTCAGTATCAACGGGCTGGTTACCGATAAGGCGCTGACAACAGTCAAAGACACTGAGATACGCACCGTTATTCCTCAGTCGGCGACTTCAGGACTAGTACGGGTGCAGGTTTTTGAATCATTGATAGCTACCAGTACCGATACGCTAAAACTGTTCCAGCCACCTTTTATTACGCACCTTCTTGCCCAGGACGGCGCAGCAGGCGAAAAACTGATTATAGAAGGTCGTGACTTCCGTGAGATTTCGACCGTGTCGATTGGTAATGTAGCTGTACCCTTCCGGGTAATTAGTGAAACGCAACTGGAAGCTACCGTTCCTGTTTTGCCCGCATCAGGTCGGGTATCGGTATCCGCCACCGGAATTGGCGGTACGACGACGGCAACGGACCCATTCTTCTTTTTCCTGCCGCCCTCCAATCTTACATTCAGTCCAGCCCGGCAACTGCCCGGACGCCCGCTAACGGTATCCGGCAATAACTTATACCGGATCACCAGTGTCAGCGTCAGCGGCATTCCGGTGCCCATCACCAGCCGTAACGAAGGTGTCGATCTGCTCATCGGCATTCCCGAAGTCGCCGTAAGTGGCCCAATTACAGTAAGTAGCCGGGCAGGTAGCGCATCGGCTCCGTTAGTAATCGTCCAGAAAGCGGTGGTTTCGGACATCCTCCCGTTAAAAGCCCGACCCGGCGAGCGGGTGGTTATTAGGGGCGATTTTTTGTTGAATGCTTCAATTTTATTCACAGGCTCCACGACACCTGCCGCCGATGGGGGCAAAAAGGAGGATAAAGAACGCTGGGTATTGGTGCCAGCTACTGCTCAGACTGGGCCATTGCGGGTCACGAACGAAACGAATGATGTAATTACAACGGCACCGTTCACAGTTCTTCGGCTTATCAGCAACATAGACTTCACCCCCAAATCGGGTAAGGTTGGCGATCAGATTGTTCTGACCGGGCAGAATATGGCCACCGTTCAGGAGATTCACTTCAGTAACGGAACGTCCACACCGGCCGCTTTTGTCCTGGAAGGGGCGAACCTTCGGGTCACGATTCCGGCCGGAGCGACAACGGGGCAGATCTGCCTGACCAATGAAGCCGGAACGAGTTGCAGCAGTTCGAATTTTACGATAACGCGGTAGAGACACCACATCCGGCATCTCTACCTATCACTACCTATCGGTCAACAATTATGCCTGCATTTGCCTTACCAGCACTTCATTGATCCTGACATAACTTTCGTGCGTCCAGCCAGCAACGTGCGGAGTCAGTACAACCCGATCCGACTGGCGAAGGTAATCGAATGACTGCTGCTGATCGGGCGTGAGTTTGGCCAGTTTCTCATTCTCAAGCACATCCAGGCAGGCCCCGCGAATCTTTCCGCTTTCCAACCCGCGAACAATGGCAGCCAGAGAAGCGATTTCGCCCCGCGCAACATTTATCAGATAAAATGGTTTGCTGAATTGCGCGATAAACTCGTCATTGATCAGTGTACGTGTTTCGTCGGTTAGTGGAATGTGTAAGCTGAGCACGTCCGCTTCAGCTTTGATTTTCTCCAGAGAAGCTTCTTCGGCATAGGCATTGCCGTAATTGGTCAGGAATTTGTCATAAGCCAACACACGGCACCCAAACCCACTCAGCCTACGGGCAGTGGCCTGTCCATTGTTGCCGTAGCCAATAAGCCCAACGGTCAGACTACCGAGTTCATAGCCCCGGTTACCTTCCCGATCCCATATACCCTGACGCACCTCTCGGTCTGCCTTCAGAATATTGGCCAGCAAGGCCAGCAACATACCAACGGCATGCTCACCAACGGCATCGCGGTTTCCTTCGCCCGCATGAAAAACACGAATATGCCGCTGCTCTGTTGCAACCAGATCAATAAGATCCAGACCAGCACCGGCCCGGGCAATAAAACGAAGCTTAGGGGCCTGGGCCAGCAGCTCCTCATCTACGAAAGTTTTACTCCGGATGATTAGCCCATCGAAAGGCGAAAGCGCGGTTAACAAGTCAGCACGCGTAATTTTTGGCTGATAATCAAACTGATAGCCCGCCTGATCGAGCATGGTAAAAAGCGACGGGTGCATTTCGTCGGCAATGAGAATAGAGAGTTGGTTCTGGGACATCCGTTGGGTTTTCGTAACTTGCGGCAAATACAGTGAAAAATGAAGAATGAAAAGTGAGGTGTAAACACGTCTTTGTTTATTCCGTTTATTCGTCACTTTTCATTCTTCATTTTTCACTATTTGCTAACTCTTGGCGAAACTACAAAAAGTGCATGGAACAACGCCAATCCGACGAATCGAATCCAACTCGTACAACTCCATCTGATGCGCCAGCGCCAGACGTTCAACCGCGTGCTACACAAGCCGATGAACCTGGGCCTACGCCACCGCAAACGGGCAATCAGCCAGCGGGAAACCGACAAGATAATCCGCAGCGGACTAATCGCAACGGCGAACCGCGCAACGGCGAACCGCGCAACGGCGAGCAACGCAACAGCGAGCGAAACCGCGATGGCGGACCACGCGATGGCGGACCACGCGATGGCAATCAGCGGGAAGGAGGCCGGAATCAACGCGATAACCGACAACAGCAACCAAAAATCGGCCCGGACGACAAATCGGCGCCTGCCAACGGTGCCGCCACAAATGAGCGACCCGAGCGCGGACAGCGACCCAATCAGCAAAACCAGCAGCGACCTAAACAACAGCGCGATGGACAAGGGCAGCCCGCCAATGGGCAGCGCCCGGCTGAAAACCGCCAGCGCGATGACAATCAGCCTGAACGCAGCCGCCCCGCTAACGATAACCGAAACGGGCAACGTGACTCTGTACCGCAGGAAGCAGGTCTGGGGCAGCGCGACGCTGGTGGACAGCCCGCGCAACCGGCCGAAACAAACAGCCGGGGCGAACGATTGGTTATCGGCATTTCGCTGGGCGACTACAATGGCATTGGTCCGGAAGTAATCCTGAAAGCCCTGCAATACAACCGGTTACAGAAAATCTGCACGCCCGTCATTTACGGTTCCATGCGCATTCTGAACCGCTATCGTAATTTACTGAACCTGAAAGACTGGAACCTCAATGGCGCCCAGACAATCGGCCAGATTAGCCATAAGCTGACAAATGTCATCACATGCTGGCCCGACCAGAATCAGGATATTCAGCCTGGTCAGGTAACGACTGATGCCGGGCAGGCCGCTCTGGCGTGTTTGCAACGGGCGGTCGAGGATTTAAAAGACGGCAAGATCGATGCTCTCGTTACAGCACCGATCAACAAAAACAACATTCAGTCCGATGAGTTTAAATTTCCGGGCCATACCGAATACCTGGCACAGGAATTTGGCGTTCAGGATAATCTGATGTTTTTGGTCAGTCAAACCTTACGGGTGGGTGTTGTAACCGGGCACGTACCGCTGGGCCGTGTTCGGCAAAACATCACCCGCGAACGAATTGCCCAGAAGTTAACCCTTATGATGCATTCGCTGAAGCAGGACTTTGGTATTGAAAAGCCTAAAATTGCGGTACTTGGGCTCAACCCTCATGCGGGCGAAGAAGGACTGCTGGGAACGGAAGAGAACGACATTATCAAACCGCTCATTGCCGATTGGCGCAACAAGGGCCAGCTGGTGTTTGGCCCCTACCCCGCCGACGGATTCTTTGGCACACGAGCGTATACGAAGTTCGATGCCGTGCTGGCGATGTATCACGATCAGGGATTAATCCCGTTTAAGGCTATTGCGTTTGAAGAGGGCGTCAACTTTACGGCGGGTATGCCTGCCGTGCGAACCTCGCCCGACCACGGGACCGCCTATGACATTGCCGGGAAAGACCTTGCCGACGAAACGTCCATGCTACAGGCTATCTACACCGCCATTGATGTAGCCCGTAACCGCAAAGAGTTTGTCGAACTGGAAGAAGGAGCTTTAAAGTAAGTTATTGATCAGTAGGCTATTGAGTTACTCTGCTGGCTTATACCTAAAAGCGAATAACCAATAACTTAATAACAACTAACTAATTCAACAAATGCTCAAATCAATGACCGGCTTCGGCAACGCAACAGTGGAGGCTGGTGGCCTGTCTGTAACCGCCGAAGTTAAAACTCTGAACTCTAAATTTTTAGATATTTATTGCCGGATGCCCCGCCAGTTCTCCGACAAGGAAATTGAACTGCGGGCTTTGTTGACACACCAACTGGAGCGCGGCAAAGTAGAGCTTTCTCTCAACCTGGCTCGCACCAATGCCGTTCGGCCGGGGGTTACCATCAATCGCCCGCTGGTGGCGGCTTACGTAGCTGATTTGAAGGAAACGGCCAATACAATGCTGATGAGCATTTCGGATGGGGATGTGCTGCAACTGGCACTTCAGCAGCCGAATGCCTACCTCACCGAATCGGCCGACCATACGGCCGACGTATCGGA
Source organism: Spirosoma sp. (assembly GCF_026391055.1). Lineage (GTDB taxonomy): Bacteria > Bacteroidota > Bacteroidia > Cytophagales > Spirosomataceae > Spirosoma. The sequence continues at coordinate 883,831 of NZ_JAPLET010000026.1, forward strand.
TTGGGAAACGGTACTGGCCGCCGTTCAGGAAGCCATCCGCCGGTGCGATGGGTTTCGTAAACAGGACGGAGCGGTACTGGAAGGAAAATTTCAGGAGTATATTCAGGTCATTACCGACCGGCTGGCCGATATTGAAGAACAGGATGTAAAACGGATGCCTGCCGTGCGTGACCGGATGCGCAACTCGGTGCGTGAGCTGCTGGAAAGTGAGTCCTTCGACCATAATCGTTTTGAACAGGAGCTAGTCTATTACGTGGAGAAATTCGACATCTCGGAAGAGAAAGTCCGGCTCAAAAACCACCTCAGCTATTTTCTGGAAGTACTGGCGACTGAAGAAGCCAACGGTAAGAAGCTAAACTTCATCTCTCAGGAAATTGGCCGTGAGATCAACACCATCGGCTCCAAAGCCAACGATTCGTCTATCCAGCGGTTTGTGGTGCAGATGAAAGACGAACTGGAGAAGATTAAAGAGCAGACGATGAATGTGATTTGAGGTATTGTCACAGGGGCAAGCCCTGACCCTGCTGACAATACCTGACCAAGCTTGACAACCATTTACCCTTCCAGACAACCCTTGGCAACGTTTGACACTTCTTTTTACCAATCCCACGATACGCTTACCCTGGCTCAATTGCTTTTAGGTTGTGAACTCGTTCATGAATCGGAAGAAGGCATTACAGCCGGGGTAATTGTTGAAACGGAAGGATACCTGACCGACGACCCGGCCTGCCACGCCTATCGACGGCAGACGACCCGCAATGCTGCCATGTTTGGTCCCGCAGGCACATTATACGTCTACCAGATTTACAATCACTACAACTGTATCAACGTCGTGACCGGACCCGAAGGTGTTGGCGAAGCCGTACTGATTCGTGCCCTCGAACCCACCGAGGGTATCGATCTAATGGCCCTACGCCGGAACGAAGCCTTTAAAACGGGCTTTGAGCGCTACCGAAACAATACCATCGACGCCACCACTGCCGATGGACAGCGTAACCTGGCCAACGGCCCCGCTAAACTGACCATTGCGCTGGGGATCAACAAAAACGAACACAATGCATCCTCCCTGACCACGGGCAACATCTTCATTCGCGGCCCTGTGCTGCACGATTTCGACATGGTCACGACTACGCGCATCGGCCTGACCCATGGTGCCGATCTACCGTATCGGTACTACCTAAAAGGGAATAAGTTCGTGAGTAAGAAATAAGCCGATCAGTCCGCTTTTCCCAGATACCTTACCAGATCACCAATAGACCGGATGCCTGCTTCTTGAGCCTGCTCCCGGCGCATCATCAGGCAATAACTATTGTTAAACCCGAGGGGCTTCAACCAGCTCATCTGGTACTTCTCATGAAACTGCGCCCGGCAAAACTGGTATACCGAATCGGGCTGCATCGGCAATGTTTTCAGGATAGCTGCCGTTGGCTGTAAAACCACCAGCAAACCCGTTCCTGTGTATTCGGGATAGAAATCAATGGCACCTGTACGGAGGGCATCGAAACAGATTTGCGTTCCCCCCAGCCCCGTTTTCGTTACCAGTCGAAGTTGTGTCTGGCCTTCGATCAACTGCCGGTAGATCTCCGCCAGAATGTACTGCTCCGTAAATACTTTAGACCCCATCACAACGGTCTCCGTTCGATTTCCGGGCGTGGGAATTTTGTATAAACCTTCTTGTTGTAAAAAATCCTTCGCCACACGCTCCGGCGACTCTTTTCTGAAATCGACCCGGTAGTTCAGGTCCGTCATCACCGAATCGGTTAGCTTACCCGCCAATAAATTCAGCGTCGGTTCCAGATCAGGGTGCCGGTCGAGGGCGGCCTGTCGAACAACCGGAGCGGCATCGTAAGGTGGAAAAGCATGTTTGGGATCGGCCAGAACCAATAAGTTGAAGGCATTGATTCGGCCATCTGTCGAGTAGCCGCTAATGATATCGACCTGCCCCCGATGAATGGCCTCGTACATCAGGTTCTGGTCGATAAGCCGGGGTCGCAGTTGCAGCCCGTACGTTTTCTGCAAACCCGGATAGCCATCGGCACGCCCGTAAAATTCGTGGGCAAATCCAGCGATCAATTTATCCTGACGCCCCGGCATTAGATAAAACGCCGATAAAAACGGTACCAGCACGACAAAGGCCAGTGCACCCACCCGCAGCTTTTTTTCGGATAAGTGCTGCAAACGCGCCAGTCCAAAATCAAAGCCGATGGCTAGTAACGCAGCCGGAATAGCTCCGGACAGCATCATGTTGACATTACTTAGGGCAATCCCGCTAAAGATAAATTCGCCCAGTCCACCAGCCGCTACATAAGCCGCCAGTGTGGCCACACCTACGTTAATAACGGTTGCCGTGCGGACACCCGCAAAGATAACCGGCAGCGCCAGCGGCAGTTCAACTTTTGTCAGGATTTGATTTTGGGTCATGCCCACGCCACGGGCCGCTTCTTTTACCAGCGCACTTACTTCAGTGATACCAACGTAGGTATTGCGAATAATGGGCAGCAACGCATACAGAAACAACGCCACCAGCGCCGGGCCAACACCAATACCCAGCAAAGGAATCAGGAAGCCCAGCAAGGCTACACTCGGCACCGTCTGCAGTACACCGGCAACGCCCAGCACACTGTTTGCCAGTCGGGTTTTTCGGGCAATAAAAATGCCAAGCGGCACCCCAATCAGCAGCGCCAGCAGCAACGATACAAACGTTAACCCAATGTGGGTTAGTGTTTGCTCCAGTAACTTATCGGCATGTTCACGGACAAAGGCAAAAAAGTCAGTCATTCAACCGGTGGGGTTTTTCGTCCAGAAAGTCCCGCACGAAATCGGTAGCGGGGGTATCAAGCAATTCATCCGGCGGTCCGATCTGAACAATCTGCCCTTTATCCATCAGAGCAATGCGGTCAGCTAGTTCAAGGGCTTCGCTGACATCGTGCGTAACCAGCACCACTGTTGTTTGGCGTAGTTCATTCAGCCCGAACAACTCCCGCCGAACGTGCTTTCGAGTAAAGGGATCGAGCGCGCCGAAGGGTTCATCCATCAACACCACGGGCGGATTAACAGCCAGAGCCCGCGCCAGGCCGACCCGCTGCCGCTGCCCACCGCTCAACTCGGCGGGGTATCTATTGAGCAGCGAATTGGGCAGTTGGAGTTTATCCATCAGTTCGCGGGTACGGGCCTGAATTCGGCCGGTTTCCCAGCCAAGTAGCTTGGGAACTGTGGCAATCGCATCGGCAACGGTGTAATGAGGAAACAGGCCACCATCCTGAATGACGTACCCAATACGCCGACGCAGTTCCGGTCCCGGCTGCTGGCGGATATCAAGGCCATCGACGCTGATGAAACCGCTGGTCGGCTCAATCAGGCGGTTGATCATCTTAAGCGTAGTCGTTTTACCGCAGCCACTGGTTCCGAGCAACACCAGCGTTTCGCCCGGTGCCACAGTCAGCGATACGTCGTTAACGGCCGTATGGGAATCGAAGCGTTTGATTACTTGCCGAACCTCTATCATTCTACGATCTGAACGCCTTTCCAGAACGCAACCCGGTTTTGAATCTGGCTGGCAGCTGGTTTGGGCTCTGGATAATACCAGGCAGCATCCGGATTGGTTTTGCCCTCCACCGTTAAGCTATAGTAAGAGGCCAGTCCTTTCCAGGGGCAGGTGGTATGCGTTTCACTATCGACCAGAAACTTCGCTTTAACGGAGTCTTTCGGGAAATAATGGTTATTTTCAACAACGACGGTGTCGTCGCTTTCGGCGATGGTTTCGCCGTTCCAGATAGCTTTCATGAGTCAGTAAGGTTTGAGATGATGTAAGGCCAATTCATGCATGAACCAGCGTTCGTATATAACTGAATAACTTGTGTTTTGTCTTTACTTCAATACCTGCACTTCAATAACCGAATTGTCGTACACTCGATGCGTGGCTTTCTGAAAATCGGCAACATCCGCTTTGTAGATATTCTCCACATATTTCTGCGGATTCCGGTCGATGAGCGGGAACCACGTGCTTTGCACCTGAATCATGACCCGGTGACCTTTTTTGAACGTATGCAACACATCCTGTAGTCGAAAATTCACGTCAGTCACCTCGCCGGGTTTAAACGGCTCCGGCTTCTCGAACGAGTTGCGAAACCGCCCACGCATAGCCTCCGACCGAACCATCTGCTGATAATTACCCAGGGTAATGTTTCGGTTAGGCATATACGGATGGTTCGGCTCATCGGGCGGGTACACATCAATGAGCTTCACTACCCAGTCGGCGTCGGTGCCCGTCGTGCTCACTTTGAGCTTCGCCATAATCTCTCCACCCAAGGTCAAATCCTCCGTCAGTACCTCCGTCTGGAAGGTAAGTACATCCGGCCGACGACCCGCAAACCGCTGATCTTCGGACATGTAATTAAACGGCGTAAAGCCCTGAGTCGTCGTGATATCTTCGGTATACGGAACAGGTTTAGCCGGGTCACTGACGAACTCCGAGAACCGGTTGTTGCCAACGTCCATTGTCCGGTTAGTGGCCAGGGTGCCATCCGATATCAGGAAAAACTGTTTTTGGGAAGCGTCGGCCACGGGCCATTTGTCGAACGTTTTCCACTCGTTGCGGCCGGTGTTGAAGAGGTACGCTTCGGGCAAACCGCTCTTGCCATCGCCTGCTCCTTTCAGGAAATGGGTGAAGAACTTCGCTTCGATATTCCGCTGGTAAAATGTAGCGATGCTGTCGCCAAAATAAACGTTGCTGTGCAGCGTATGCCCCGTTTCCCGCGACCAACGGCCATGCCCGAACGGCCCCATAACCAGCGTATTGTATACACCGGGGCTATTCTTCTCAATCGTTTTATACACGTTCAGCGGCCCGTACAAATCTTCGGCATCGAACCAGCCGCCCACCGTCATAACGGCCGAACGAACGTTTTTCAGGTGCGGTAGAATACTCCGTTTCTGCCAGAACTCGTCGTAGTTGGGGTGATTGATAGTTTCCTGCCAGTAGAAGTTATCCTTGTAATATTTGTCGGCGTTTTTCAGCGGCCCCAAGTCATATTGCCACTGGAAACCGTCTTTTGTTCCCGTCTGAATCATCTGGTCGTTGTACCAGGCTTTGGTTGTTGGCTCGGGATGCTGCACGCCAAACACAGGGAACGTGAACAGATACGCCTGAATGAACGCACCGTTGTGGTGAAAATCGTCGAAGAAAAAGTCGGAAACGGGGGCCTGGGGCGACGCAGCTTTCAGGGCGGGGTGTGCATCTGGCAGAGACGCGGCCGTGTAGAATCCCGGATAACTGATGCCCCACTGCCCTACCCGACCGGTATTGTTCGGTACATTTTTGAGCAGCCACTCAATGGTATCGTAGGTATCGGAACTTTCATCAGGTGAGCCTGCCGCTGAAACGGTGGTCTGCCCTTTCTTACCCCCTTTTTTGGCAGATGCCGGAGGGTCGGGCAGGTTGGGCGTCATGTTGGTCCAGGTGCCTTCCGACGCCCAGCGCCCCCGCACATCCTGATACACAAAAATAAACTTCTCACGCATGAGCGTTCCCGATGGACCCACCTGCGCCGGGTAGGCATCGGCACCATACGGGGCCACGCTATAGCACGTCCGCTGCATCAGGAACGGGTATTTTTGGGTAGCCGATGCGTCTTTGGGCACATACACGGCGGTATGCAGTTTGGTGCCATCGCGCATGGGGATTTTGTACTCGAATTTCTGGTACGTATCGCGGACAAAGTTGCCGGTCGATGTCAGTTGCGCGTGGGCGGGAAAGACACATGCCATCAAAAGCAGTGCGTAGAGCCAGTATCTCATGGTTATTGACCAGTAGTAAGGGAGTTGATGGTTGTAAATATAGCGATATGCATCAGATAGGCTACCAATAAAAAACGCCTGACTAATGCAGGCGTTTTCAACTCGTTTGGTAAGCTGACTAGGCGGGATGCTCTATAAATCACGGGCTCTGACATGAACGGGTTTGCCGTCGCGTTCCACGACCAGGGTATCATCGTCTCGTTTTGCCTTTTCAACAACTTTTTGAACCGCCCGGCGTATTCCTGCCAATACGGCTTCATTGCTAGGAATTGGTTTCACCTGACTTGCTTTCATAATTCAGAATGGTTTTCCAAATGTCTTTTTTTAACACAATAGTTTCGCTATCAATTCCACCCGTAGCTACCGTCTCCGCAACTATTCCAGCATTATTGAAAACGGCAAAACAATCACAAACAGGAACATATAGTTTAGTGAGGTTAATCATACTTCGCCCGTATCGTCTGTCTATAACATCCGGTGGAATATTATGTCCTCCCCGAGAAACGCGCATGGCAACTCGCTCCTTTGATACTTCGGCTGAAGGTAGCCAGAAATAATAAAGACTTACGACATAACCCATTTTTTGTGCTCTTCGTATCGTTTGCACATACGAACGAGTAGACAATGTTGTCTCAAAAGCGAAGTCAACTTCTTGCTTCATGAGGTGTTCAATGCGCTGCAACATAATCCGTCCAGCTTCAAAAGCTGCTGCATCAGGCTTAAATGGTGAAAGTCCCCGAGTGATCTCGTCAGCATTGACAAACTCCCACACATTCAATACCTCCGGTAATAGTGTATACGCAGCGGTGGTCTTCCCCTCCCCATTGGGTCTGGCCATGATATACAGATTAGGCATAGCGTTAATCGGTCTCTTCAAGCGTAAAGATATGCTCTACGGCCTTGCCGAAGACCTGCGCCAGTTTCAGAGCCAGAATGGTAGAAGGCACGTAACGCCCGGTTTCAATCGAGTTGATCGTCTGCCGACTAACGCCAATTCGATCGGCCAGATCAGCCTGCGACAGGTTGTGCTCCGCCCGCTCTACTTTCAGTCTATTCTTCATAAAGCCAGCAGGTTAGTACTGTTCCGATGAATAAGCCAGCGAAACCGAATGATAAAGACCAGCAACACCGTGAACATATTGTAGATCATGACATTGAAAAATGCTTCATCGTAGACGGTCAAAATGGCGATGGCTAAGACGATGTAGTTCGCATATACGCTCCATTGTAGCGCTTCGAGCCGTAGCTGGCCAATCATTTCATCTTCTACTTTTTCGCGGGAGAAAGCAATTAGCATTAAACCAATGATCACTCCGATAGCCGCTACTTCGTCCGTCAGATCCTGGTTATCCATTAAGTGTGTTACCGAATGACCAGACGTTATGGTAAATGACTCACTTAGCCACCGAGCAGTTAACCAGCCAACCTTAAAATCTGCATACATAGCCGCAAACCCCAAGATTGCTGACGGAACAAAAACAATCCAGCCAATAAGCCGGAAGCGATGCGGGAAAAGCCACTTTGTTTTCATAGATATGTAAAGTTTATTTGACACACCAAACGTAAAGTTTATTTTTCAAAATGTCAAGTTTATTTTACACAAGTAGTATAAAAAAGGCACGGGTCAATACCCGCGCCAGTATTCCAGCATGCACAGGAATAATGCCTATGCTTGCATTTACATTTTAAAGATTTCTTTCATCAGCACCCATTTTTCTCCCGGCTTCGCCATGGGCAGGGCTTGTTGGTAGGTCCACATCAGGTTTTCCCACTCCTGCACCTTCGGGTTAGCCGCGTCGGCTGCGGCTTTGGCTTCGAAGGAGAAAGTCTCGTCCGTTTCCATGATCATGAACATCCGGTTGCCAATGCGATAGATCTCCATCTCGGTAATTCCCGACTCGCGGATGCTGGTTTCAATCTCGGGGCGTATCTGTTTATGATAGGCTTCGTATTCGGCAATTTTAACGGGGTCGTCGATCAGATCGAGGGCAAAGCAGTAACGCATAAAAGGGGTACGTAAAGGGTAGTGACGGTTCGGTTACGATTAATCGGTAATGGCCCGGTCGAGGTGGGTGTAGCCACCGTCGACGTGTACGAGTTGCCCGGTTGTATGGCTCGATTTATCCGACAGCAGGAACGCCACAGCATTGCCTAGTTCTTCGGGTGTGGTCATGCGGTGTTCCAGCGGAATTTTCGAAACGATCTGTTTTAACTTCTCTTCCGGATTGGGCAGGGTTTTAATCCAGTTAGCGTAGAGCGGTGTCCAGCTTTCGGCAACCACTACGCAGTTGACCCGGATTCCATAGGGCAGCAATTCTACCGCCCACTCACGGGTTAGCGCGCTACGGCCTCCGTTCGATGCGGCATAGGCCGACGTGTTGCCCTGCCCCGTTTCGGCTACTTTTGAGCCAATATTTACGATAGGCCCTTTCGAGGCTTTCAAGGCGGGTAAGGCATGATGGGCCATCAGGTAATAATGCACCAGATTTTTGTGCAGTGACGCAATGAACCCTTCGTAAGAACCATGCTCAAGACCAACGCCGTCATTGACGCCCGCATTATTCACCAGCCCGTCTATCCGGCCAAACTGAGCCAGTGTTTGCTCCACGGCGCTCTGACAGGCCACGGGCTCGGTCAGTTCCGCGACGATCTGATGCGCCTGCCCACCCGTAGCCCGAATGGCATCTACCGTATGTTGATTATCAGCTTCATTACGCCCAATAATTACGGGAATGGCGCCTTCTGCGGCCAATACCTTAGAAATCCCTTCGCCAATACCTTTGGCGCCACCGGTAACGATGATGACTTTATCGTGCAGGTTTAAATTCATGGATTAAAACGTTAATAAGGTTCAGAAAAAACCCGAGACGAAAGAAGAAAGACAAGTCCGGGCCTTTTCTCCTTTCGTTTCGGGTGGACAAACTACGACAGACTCGTTTTAAGGGACATACGTTTCAAGCACCGTCATATCGCCATCGGGCACCAGTGTCACTGTATCGACCGATGCAGGAATCAGGGCGCACTGGCCCATTGTCAATGAAACCGAGTACCCCCCCGGTGCTTTGATGGTGAGCGATCCGGCTACGCAGATCAGAATAACGAAGGAGTCGATGTGTGTATAGTCATGCTCCACTTCCTGATTAAAGTTCAGGACGTTGGTAACGAAATAATCACTCGCAACAGCATTTACGCTTTCGTTTACCTTTTTGTCGTACTGCGTTTTATAGTCGTCGTAATGCTTGTAATTAATGGCATCGACAGCCAGATCGGTATGCAATTCGCGTTTCTGCCCGGTGGTAGCGTCGACTCGGTCGAAGTCATAGATGCGATACGTTGTATCGGATGTCTGCTGGATTTCGGCCAGTAGCAGCCCTTTGCCAATGTAGTGAACCCGACCGGCGGGCAGGAAAAATACATCGCCGGGCTGAGCCGATTCAATGTTGAGCAGATCCTGAATGGTATTGTCGGCCACGGCTTTTACGTACTCTTCTTTGGTCACCTCGCGGTTAAATCCCGAGTTCAGTTTTGCGCCCTCATCGGCCTGCATGATGTACCACATTTCGGTTTTACCGAACCCACTTTTCCGTTCGGCGGCCAGTTTATCATCGGGGTGCACCTGAATGGAGAGATCATCGTTGGCGTCGATGAACTTGACCAGCAGCGGAAACCGGTTACCATAAGTGTTGTACACATGTTCGCCCACTAGTTCACCTTTGTACTGCTCAACCAGTTCGCGCAGGGATTTTCCTTTTAGCGACCCTTCCTGAACCACAGAAACGTTTCCTTCTACGTCAGACACTTCCCAGGTTTCACCACAGTTAGGCAATGGCGAAAAGTCTTTACCGAGGATGGCGTTAATTTTCTGGCCTCCCCAGATTTTATCTTTAAAAATAGTTTCGAATGTAAGCGGATACAGCATAGTAATGTGTACGTATTGACAAGGATGAGTAATGATTAGCTGAGTGATAGCCCTTTTAAATAACCACTGGTATTCTGTAATTGTTGATTACTCTCCGGACGAAGCTTTATATACACCAATTTCGGCCAGTTGTACCGGCCCATTGGCGTTAGAAATCAGCAACCGCAATTTAGACGACGTAACAGCCGGAAAGCGTAAAAGCCGCTTGTAGCCTACGGTCGTAAATGTCTGGAGCGGCTTCCAGTTCGAGCCGTCCCAATACTCGACACGACCGCTGGCAATGCGCTGCCCGTTGGCAATATTTTCCTGAATGGCTATCCGGTCGAACGATTTTTCTGCGCCAAAAGTAATGACAAGGGGCTGGTTAGCCGATAATGTGGTAAACGTCGTCAGTTTTTTATCGGTTAAAGACGGCTGCCCGGCCACGAGGTTCTGCTTAAAGGTTTCATCAAGAATACGTCGGAACGCCCGCAGACTAGCCACGTCCGGCTCCGAAAGCAACCCATCCCGATTTGGCGGAATATTCAGCAACAACAGGCTATTACGGCCTACGGACTGATAATAGAGGTTTACCAGATTCTGGGCCGAACGTACTTTCGAATCTTCGGATGGGTGATAAAACCAGCCCGGCCGGATAGACACGTCCGTTTCGGCCGGAACCCATTGCCTGCCGGTGGCATCGCCCCGGTTTAAATAGCCTGGATCGGCCTTACCGGGTGCCAGCCCCTCGGTGTTTATGGTAGACCAGCATGTTTCACCGGCATTACCGGCTTCATTACCGACCCAGCGAACATCGGGCCCGGCATCGGAAAACATAACCGCATTGGGTTGTAATTGACGAACCAGCGCCCAGTAACCAGCAAAATCGTAGGTCATATCTTTAGCATTATCGCCTTTGGCCCCATCAAACCAAACTTCGGATATGGGTCCGTAATTAGTGAGCAACTCACGGAGCTGACTTTTGTAAAAGTCATTGTAAGCGGCCGTGCCATAGCGGGGTTCGTGCCGATCCCAGGGTGACAAATAAACGCCGAATTTCAGGCCAAATTCGTGGCAGGCATCGGCCACTTCTTTAACTACATCACCTTTACCATTTTTCCATGGGCTGCTCTTAACGGAATGATCGGTCATTTTTGATGGCCAGAGACAAAACCCGTCATGGTGCTTGGCGGTGATAATCGCCATCTTGAATCCAGCTTCTTTTAAGGCTTTGATCCATTGACGGGCATCTAGTTTGGCCGGATTAAAGATTGCAGGGCTTTCGGTTCCATCCCCCCACTCCTTATCCGTGAACGTGTTTACGGTAAAATGCAGAAAAGCAGTTGTTTCCAGGGGTTGCCAGGCAAGCTGCCGGGGTGTAGGTCGAACTACACCGCTTTTTTCCTGTGCGTAGCAAACGAATGAACTTAACAACAATAGAGTATATACTACTGTGCATAAAAAACGATTCATAGCATTAAACGTAAAATACGATATCATATCATGTTTATTTATTAGAATAAGCGCTACGCAAAAATTTTTTTAGTTTATATTATGCTGAATTTTAGATACTTCATCAGCAAATAGCTTACAACTCAACATAGTCTGTTAAAAACCCTTGCATTAAATTACCATTACTCAACGCCATCCAGCTTATAAATTAATAAACCTGTTCACTTGGTTAGCTAGAAAACACAAGAAGTACCATTTCCCACTTTCAGTAAATACAATGACAAACCACCAGCAGCAAATGTATTGTACCTGTATATATCATACCAGCATTCTGTTTATTCCCCCATAAACAAACCTGTCGACAAACGGAGTGTCTTTGCCATTCTCTTCGTAGCAAAGCTTAGCTGCTAAATAACGTGAATTTGAACTCTATTTACTACCCGCTGCCAACTACGCGATTTTCAGGTCTTTACCAGACCTATGTTTATTAACTTCCTCTTACCACCGTTAAAACTTGATACACACCCATGCTTACCTTATTTCATGAAAAAGCAAATAGTACCTAATAGCCCCGTAACTACAGAAACTGACCAACTCTCTATTTGTACTCTGGAGAGCTTCGACACCCTTTACAGTAACTATGCCAGTAAAATCCACCAAAAATGCCTGACGATGATCAATGACGACGAAACCGCCAAAGATTTTACGCAGGATATTTTTCTTAAAGTTTATACCAAACTTCATACATTTCAGAACCGGGCCTCGTTTGCCACCTGGATTTATGCCATTGCGCATAACTACTGCCTGGATCAGATTAGAATCAGCAAACGGTTCAGCAGGGAATCGCTGTCGGATGATCTGATCGGTGAACTGCCCGAAAGTGACAACCAGGAGCCCGAGGTTACTCGACTCCATGTTCTGGAACTTCTTTTGAAGGACTTACCCATTCATGAGGTAACTATGTTACGGCTCAAGCACGAGCAGGGTTTAAGTGTCAAAGCCATTAGCCAACAGTACCAACTATCCGAAAGTGCCGTAAAAATGCGCCTTAAGCGAACACGGGATAAGATACAGGGCCTGTTGGACAACCAGTGCTACGCTTAATCCTACACTAATTAAATGCCGTCGGGAATATGCTTCCGACGGCATTTTTATAGATCAGACTACCTGTTCCAGCATACTGATATAGCCATTTATGCCTTCGTCAATTTCGCGCAGGTAAATGAATTCATCTGCCGAGTGCGACCGTCCCGAGTGCCCGGGTCCGCATTTAAGGGATGGGCAGTTCAACACCGCCTGATCCGATGTGGTTGGCGAGCCGTACGTATGTCGACCCAGGGCAAGACCTGCCAGTACAATTGGATGATCATCGGGGATAGACGACGGCTTAAGCCGGATTGAGCGCGGTTTTACTTCAGCCTGTACATTGGCCTGAATCGTTTCAATGACTTCTTCAAGGGTATACTGCTCGGTCACTCGTACATCCACCGTAAATGTGCAGGTATCGGGTACAACGTTGTGTTGAGTACCCGCATTGATAATTGTCACAGAAAGCTTTATTGGCCCTAACGTGGGCGAAACCTTAGGAAATTGGTAGGTTGTTAGCCAGTTTATATCCTGAATGGCTTTGTAAATGGCGTTATCTCCTTCGTCCCGGGCAGCATGACCACTAATACCCCTTGCCGTACAATCGAGTACCAGCAGACCCTTTTCGGCAATAGCCAGTTGCATTTCGGTTGGCTCACCAACCACGGCGAAATTGATAGGTGGTAGTTCGGGCAGTAATAGTTCCAGCCCGTCGCGACCTGAAATTTCTTCTTCGGCAGTGGCGGCCATCACGATATTGTACTTCATGTCGGGCCGGTCATAAAAATAGGCGAAGGTAGCCAACAGAGAAACCAAACACCCGCCTGCATCATTACTGCCTAAGCCAAAGAGCTTCTCGTCACGTTCGAGCGGCTCAAACGGGTCGAGCGTCCAGGACTTGTTAGGCTTCACCGTGTCATGGTGTGAATTCAGCAGGATCGTTGGCTTGGCCGCATCGAAATGCCGGTTACTGGCCCAGATATTATGTTTAAGTCGCTGGAAGGGAATTTGCTTATTCCGGAAAAACGCTTCGATTTCAGCCGCCGTATTCGCTTCCTCCCGGCTGAACGATGGAGTCGAAATGAGCCGTTTGAGTAGGGTTCGAGCATCACTGAAAAGCGTTGCTTTTTGAGTTGATATGTCGGTTTGAAGCATAAAAAAAGCGTTGACCGCCCAAATATACGGCCAACGCGACGAAGTCTCTTTGCTTCGGGTTTTATCAAATCATGTAATCAGCCCGGCCAGCAAGCCAACTCTATCTGACTAAGCTTCATAAAACTTCACCTTTTTTTCCCGCAAAAAGGCTTTGATGACGTCTACATGAACGCACTGGCCAACGTTCAGAAAGGGGTAGTTTGACACCCGGCTTCTGCGGCCGTTAACCAGTACTTCCTGATCCTCAATGTCGAAGCCAAGATGAAGATGGCGCGTGGCGGATTGCATGCCGTAGATAAGTCCGTTTGTATCGAACAAAGGCCCCCCACTCTGCCCCCGCAGGCCCGGTGTACTCAGTTCAATCCCTGTAATGGCGCCATTATCACCCGTCAGCCGGGTTACAATTCCGTCAATCGGGAAACTGGGCGAAGTAAGACGTCCCGATGTGGTCCACTCAATGTCGTCGATGGCTGGATTGTATCGGAAGTTGTTGAACTCAGGAAAAGGGTAGCCTAACCGGCATAAACTCCGGCCCGGTTTAACACGGCTGGTATCGCCCAGAAAAACGGCGTGCGAGCGGTATAAAAGTCGGTTGTAGCCCTCAAAACGCAGCAGGGCAAGATCCTGCGTAGGATGGTGATCTATATTTAATTTCTGAAACTGGTCAACGCAGCTGATAAAATTGTTTCTTACCCGGATGATCGTATCAGGTGTCAGCTTGAATTTGTTCTCTAACTGGCTGATTAAGTGAGCTGCATTCTTTTCCCGCAGGGCTTCCCGACGTTCGCCCTGAAACTCCCGATACTTGTAGTAAATCGGCTCGCTCTGGCGGATAAGTTCGGCAACATGTTTACAAGTAATAGCGCATCCTTCTTCATTTATAAAAAAAAGAGTGGCCGTACCCGGTACTATTTCATTATGACCATAAAGCCGAACGATAGAATGCATCGGCTGGGTAAACGGATTAACGCGTTCAATGGCGTCAACAAACATAAAAATGTATCGATAAATGAGTCTGCAAGTTAATCAATCCAGAGTCACTTATCGGCCATACCCGCGTACAAGGCAGACATAGGGGCTTTTTTTCAGACAGGGCTACAGCACGGGCAGCGCGTTGCCTTGCTTTTTGTGCTGTAGTCCTGTCTGAAAGCAAATTTTGCTTTAATTTTTGGGCGTTACTTTCACCTCCGCCGGAACGGCTGCACCCCGGTCTCCGCTATCGGGTGGAGCCTGTTGAGGAGCATTCAATGCGTTGTTGGTCGTGTCGCCCTGCCGGCCAAATACGGAGCTGTCGCTAGCGGCAGTGGTGTCGGTCATGGTTGCCTCTGTGCTATTTTCCGAGGCATTTTCACTCTTTTTACCGGAGCAACTCCAGAAGGTCAGGCTGGAGCCGACGAGACAGGCAGCCAATTCTAAAGATTGAAGCGGTCGCATGCGGGTATGAACCATAGCTTTCAAACGTTAGCGTAAAGTATACCAGTTAATCAAATTGATAGTTGCTATAGCCGAGTGCTTCCTTACGTTTGCTCGTCGTGGCCCTTTTCAAGGCTTATTTTTTGATAGCTGATGAATCACGTATGCCGAGTGCACCAGGAGCCGTTGAATCCTTTGCCTGCCCATGAGCTTCCTGAATACTTCTTTTCGTAGCCGCTGATGTATCCTCAACGGCGTTGGACTCGACGCGGGCAGTGGAATCGGTGCTAATGCCATCCGTACCATTCTGATTTTCGCTGCATTTCTGAATAAGCAACGCCAACACCAACACAGCAATGGCAATCATAGCCCAGCGAAGCCAGCGCACGTTCTCATGTCGTCGATCACCATCCGGACTTTTAGGAATATTGGGGTTAACGACGGTTCCGCTGAAGTTATCCGTTCCCTGAACTTCGGTTTGTTGCCCGGCCGGGGTAATGAGTTCGTCAAACTCCAGTAAACTATGTATACCGTCCAAACCCGTTGGAAGGGATTTCCTGAACTCACTTGCCTGCCCGAGCATCAGGGTTTTTAGATTTTCGGCTGTCAACCCCTTTTCCTGTTCCTGACGCCCCAGAACGCCCATGAGTACAGAAGCGGCCAGACCAAGAACAGTCATGGCCGATTGAGGCTTTGTTCCGCTGTATACGCCAATCAGTTCGGCAGAACGAACAAGTTTATCACCAAAAATATGATCCAGAAATTCGGTATCCGCGTTGGTAGCCTCTGATATTGCCTGTGGCGTATCAATGACCTGACTTATATCCAGGGGTGTCCGGCCATAGTCTCCTTTGTCGAGAAAACTAACGATTGAGCTTGCTCCCCCGCTCGACTGCACCCGCCGGGTTAATGCTCCGAGCAATGTGGGCAAAACGCCGTTAACAGCTTTCAGCGTAGTTGCGGGCGATTCATTGAGGGCAGTACTTAATTTATCGATTACACCGGGTGTAAACTGTTCTTTAAGGTAATTTAATAGATGAACGGCCATGACATTTCGTTGAGTTGAGATACATAAAACCGACCATCTGACTGAATGTTCTATTTTAACTCGGGAAGTGAGTGAGCATGCCCGTAAGCGGTCAGTTGGTGAATAGCAAATGACAGGCCAGTAACAAATAAGTGGCTGATGTCAGCGCACTACGCTTGCATCAGCCACTTATACCCTACTACTTACTATTACAGCTGCGGGATCCGTAATACCTGATCGGGGTAGATCAGATCGGGGTCTTTCAGCATGGGCTTGTTTGCTTCGAAGATGACGCCGTATTTCATAGGATCGCCATAGACTTCTTTCGCTATTTTAGACAGCGAATCGCCGGATTTTACCGTGTAAAACTTACCTTCTGGCGTAGGCTGATCGACAGAAAGCTGATTATCAACGGCTGATACGCCTTCCACGTTACCAACGGCCAACGCAATTTTTTCGGCATCCTCCTGCGACTTTACCGAGCCAGTTATCTTAACTGTATCGCCTTTTGTCTTAACGGTCAGTGTGTTATAAGCCAGCCCCAATTGCTTAACGTGGTCGAGCAACGCCTGAGCACGTACTGGCTCAACAGCTTCTGCCTGCGCCGGAGCCGGAGCTACCTGATCCTTATGAAAGATTTTTTCGCCTACACCCTTAAAAAATGATAAAAGACCCATTGGTTTAGTATAGTTTTAATGAAACATGTGTTTATGGCCAGCAATTACGCTAACGCATTTCTGACAAACAACAGCCAAGGTCTAACGTTTGTTTAAAAACATATACTTAATACGAAAGCGCTCTAGTAATTATAACCTATAGTATATGCATAAAGGCTTTACTTTTGCGTTCTTTTCCTACACGTTTTCACTCGTTTTTACAATCAACAACACGTATACGAATGCTATTTAAAAATAGGTCTCAGTGGGGGCTTGTCTTCACCATACTGGTCGGTCTTGGCGCCTGCACAAACAACGATATTGATCCGACCGGAGGCAGTACTGCTACGCCAACCAAAGGCAGTGCTGACTTTACTAAATATGTGGCGGTAGGGAACTCCCTCACGGCTGGCTACGCAGATGGTGGTCTTTATCGGGACAGCCAGATCAACTCTTATCCGAACATTTTGGCGGGCCAGTTTGCGCTGGTTGGTGGTGGCAGTTTCGTGCAGCCGCTGTTTACGGAAGCACAGGCCGCCGGGTCGGGCTACTTAAAACTAATTAAGGTCCCTTCTCCCACTGATCCGTCAAGCCTGCTTTCATCCATCGGTCAGGTTGCGCCCGGAGCGGCACGGGGCGGCTTTGCCGCCGGCAATATTCCTCTGATGACCAAGTTTACCGATGCGAATCAAAATCTGGGCGTTCCGGGTATTCGTGTATCCGACATACTGACGCCCAATTACGGTTCTACCCAGGGAAATGCGTATTTCGAACGGTTAATCGCCAACCCGCTCACCACCTATTTTCAGTACATGAGCGATAACCTGAGCGGAGCTACGTTTTTCTCGTGCTGGCTGGGTAACAATGATGCCCTGGGCTACGCCACTTCAGGCGGAGACACCCCTTTGACGCCAACGGCTTTGTTTACCACAAACTTCACGGCCGCCATGAACAAACTAACCGAAGGTGGTCGTAAAGGCGTTGTTATAGGCATTCCCACCATTACAACGTCACCTTATTTTACAACGCTGCCGCTATCGCTGGTACTGGCGCAGCTGAATCTGGTGCTAAGGCCAACAACGCCCCTCACCGCTCTGGTCATTCAGACAGCCAATGGTGTTCGGGCCACGCAAACGGGCGATTTGCTCATGCTATCGAACGCCCTCGATTATGCCAACATTGGCAGCACATCGGTAGGCACAAAAGTGGGGCCTTATGGTCTTAGCATCACCAACCCCCTGCCGAACAAGATCGTTTTGGATGCAGGTGAAGTAACCGCACTGAACGCAGCCATTAGCACCTATAACGGCATAATGAAGGCGCAGGCAGATGCCAAAGGGACCGCCTACGTTGACCCCAACACCATCCTGAACCAGATAGGGTCGGGCACAGGTATTAGCCAGAATGGCGTTACTTATACGTCCAGTTTTATCCAGGGGGGCGTATTCAGCCTCGACGGCATTCACCTTACACCCGCAGGTTATGCGCTGATGGCGAATGAGATTATCAAAGGAATCAATGCAAAATACGGCTCGACCATTCCGGCGGTTAACCCTGCCAACTATCGCCGTGTGTTACTGCAACAATAATTACGTATTCATGCAACTCAGACAACTCTCAATAGTCGCCCTGCTACTGGCCGGCGTATCAACTTCTTTCGCGCAAATCAGGCCGTTCGAATTTGGTGTTAAAGGAGGAGGTACGTTCACGCACGGCTTCACCAACGTACCTGCTCAAACAATAGGCAGCGTTCAGGTGCCTAATCTGGAAAACAAGAACAATGGGATCGGCTATGGTTATTCAGGCGGATTGTGGGCCCGGAAGAACTTTAACAACTTCTTTATTCAGGCTGAAGTGACCTATAATCGCTTCGTGCTGAAGCAAAAAACAAATGTTACGCTCGATGTAAACGCCAACGCAATGCTGGCGAATGCGCTGCCCGTGAGTGTTCAGCCGGGTTTATTGAATGCTACCCTCAAGGCTACGTCGGAGTCGATTCTGGAAGCAGTAGACGTACCTATTTTGTTCGGGAAGCGATGGATGGGTGGCAAGTTACGCGGCTACGCCGGACCGAATTTCATTTTCGTACAAAAAGCGCAACTGGACCGAACAACGGCGGGTGTTATCAACGCCAACCCCAACGTGAGTTTCCCGCAAACGGATATTCCGGCCACAAGCGCCAGCACCAATCTGCTTAACAAATACGAAGCGCTGAATCTGGAGGTAAAGGATTTTACCTACGCGCTCGAACTAGGCGTTGGCTATACCCCTCTTCCATTCCTGGATGTCGATGTTCGGTATGCAGCCCCCGTGGGTGGTGTGTACAAAGACTCAAACATTACTGGCTTTCTGGGTATTGCCACCGTATCACTCGGTTTCAGACTATTCTAATTACTGGTTATTGGTTAGTAGTTAATGGGTATAAAATCAACGGTCAGCTTTATAGCTCCCAGTTTAAACTTTACAGCCAATAACTATTAACCAGTAATTATGGCTCTGCGATGAGTTCAAATCCACTCCCGGCAGGTTTGAGTTGATAGCGCGCCAATTGATAGCCTCCAGATGGCGCTACATTGGCATCGCCGGGGCGGTATACAGGAAACTTACGATAAAGAGTATTTCGTTCTGTCCACAAACTATCGTGGCCCATGTAGCCATCCACAGGCTGCATTCGCCAGGCAGGCACAAGAATGTCGGCTTTGCGTTCGGGCAAAAACTGCCAGGCGTGTACCTGCCCGAACGACCCACTTCCGTCCGTCATGGTGTAAACGTATAACTCAGGAAACCGATTATTATCCAGATCGGCGACATCAGCCCCTACAACGGCTCCATCTATCGGGATTGTAAAGTTGGTTAAGAGCAACGCGCCCCTATAGGCTTTAACCTGCACAGTGTGCGTGCGCTCACTGTCTGAAGCTGCAACAGTAAAGGCATATATACCAAAGCGTAACGATTTGATGTAGCAAGGTTCAGCTGAAACAAACGGGTTTTCGCTCACGACAGAGTGCCCGTGAACAGTGGCAAACACTGGAGTATGATAAGATCTAGTTTGAGCCAGTTGAACAAGCCATGCCAAGCTCAATAAAACGTATCCTGCCGTGCTACTCATCACCCCGTTTAGTGTTTTTTACTTACAACGGCATGGGGTCGAAAAAAGTTGATTAGTCTACGGTTCCAGAAATAATTCGCCAATTGACGTTAACTTCAGCAAGGTAGGCAATACTTGTAAACCCTTGTCTGTCAAGCTGTAATCTACTCGTGGTGGTACCTCATTAAACGATTTCTTCTCAACAACCCCCAGACTAACCAACGCCTTAAGTTCCTGAATTAAAACCTTTTCACTGACGGCTGGGATCATACGCCGAAGCTCTCCATACCGCCGGGCTTCAGTACCTAGTTGATATATAATATACAGACGCCATTTCCCACATATTATATCTAATGTTTTTTGAAGAGCTAAATGCTTTGGGTCAATAGATTGTTGTGTACTTACTTGATCGTTCATGAGGAGAATAGCACTAACCTTTTGGTATGTAACGTACTGATTAAAAGAGAGTTACAGTAACATGAGCAAATATAGATATTTGTATTAAATCTATAGCATAGCTTTTTTCCCGAAGGTTATATAAACATTAAGACAGCAAGTAACTATCTATCAATCAAGACCAAAAAAAAATTATTTTAGTCATTTATTTCATTCTACTAATGAATGATTAATAAAGAGTCAGGCAATAAATGTTCAGATTAGGTACCGGGTAGCTTTAGCAACTCTATTTATAAACGAGAACATGAATATTTGGAGCGCTATTCTGAGTAAAATAATTAGGTAATGGTGCTGAAGTCTATTAATTGATCATTTATCTACGGTTAGAATAGCTTTATTTTGTTTCTTTCAACGTCAATCACTTTTATTGAAAACGCTGCTTGTTATTGCTGGACCAACGGCCGTTGGTAAAACCAGCCTATGTGTTCGTCTGGCCAAACACCTGCATACCGATGTTGTTTCGGCCGATTCGCGGCAACTTTACCGGGAGCTTACCATCGGTACTGCCAAACCTAGTTTTTCCGAAATGGACGGTGTACGCCATCATTTCGTCGATTCGCATTCCATTCTGAACCCGGTCAATGCGGGGCGCTACGAACAGGAATGTCTTACCATACTGAACAGTCTGTTTGAGACAAAGGATACTGTTATTCTGTCGGGAGGAACCGGCCTGTATATAAACGCCGTTTGCGATGGCCTTGACGATATGCCCCCGGTAGACCCTGCTTTGCGGGCGAGGTTACTGGCTCGTTTCCAGCAGGAAGGGATAACGAATCTTCAACATGAACTACGCCAGCTGGACCCCCTGTATGCACAAACCGCCGACTTACAGAATCCAATCCGGGTAACGAGAGCGCTGGAGGTATGTCTGTCGACCGGACACCCTTATTCATCGTTTCGGCGTCGGCAAACGGCCGAACGTTCATTCAAATCCGTATTGATTTCGCTTGAGCGGCCACGTGAAGAACTTTACTCACGCATAGATGCCCGGATGGATGCGATGCTTCAGGCCGGACTAATCGATGAAGTAAGATCACTCCTACCCTACCGGCATCTGCCTGCTCTACAGACTGTTGGGTATCAGGAAGTTTTCTCGTATCTGGATGGAGAGTATGACTATGAAGAAATGGTTCGTTTACTAAAACGAAACTCCCGCCGGTATGCCAAACGGCAATTAACCTGGTTCCGGAATCAGGGAAACTACCAGTGGTTCGCCCCGGACGATGACGAAAAAATCATCAGTAAGCTGAATGATGTCAGAGATAGTATATAAAATGTATTTCACTACTTCTTACATCATTCAGCTCGCTTCTTATTGTGCGCGATAGGCAAGCATTCCGCCAATGACATTACGGACATTATTGAAGCCGTTCTCCTCCAGAATCTGCTGAGCCATGCCGCTACGCTTGCCCGATCGGCAATGGACAATAACCTCTTCGTCCTGCAAGCCATCGAGTTCGTCCAAGCGATACGACAAGTCGCCGAGAGGAATAAGAGTGGCGCCAATATTATCCGCTTCGTATTCGTCCGGCTCACGAACATCGAACAAGTTTAACTTTTCACCCTTATCGAGCCGCTCCTTTAATTCCTGTACTGTAATATCCATAGTTTTAGTTAATAAGTCAGTAAGTCGATAAGTGGCTAACTTACTGACTTCGTTAATGTTGAATGATTAATTTATGCACTGATGTCCGCTTATCAGCAAACAGTCGGACTAGATAAAAACCATCTGGCAGATAACTTAAATCTAACGTTTGCTGACCACGACTTGGTTCGAAACTGCTTAGTAAACGACCACCGTTGCTCATAACCTCCAGTCGATTTATCGTTGGGTCATCCCACCGGATAATGCCGCTTGTCGGGTTCGGGTACGCCCGTAGCGGAGATAAAGGTTCCGGTTCCGGAGTAGCGGTTACGATGGTATCCGGCTTGGCCCCCATTACAGGACGGAGCATAAAGGCCCCCCTCACATTTAATGCGGCCGAACTCCCGTTCTGGTCCCAACTGCTGCCGCTATTGTAGAAAATTTGAGAGCCGAAGGGGCTGTTTTTATCAAACCCCAGCCGAAGCAAGGCCGTATCGCTGCTACTGACCTGCTGGTAGCCAACGTAGAACGTATCTTTTACGGAAACGCTCTTCGAGAACTTGTAGTCAACAAACCCATTTCGTGATGCCGGATATTGCGTTAAGAATGACTGTTGATAGATGGCCGTTCCGGGCCGGCCGGCGCGGTTGTTGTACACATTGATGATGAAGGCCTGCCCGGTCTGGTTGGTCATAAAGGGCACAATACAAGCACGGATACCCCCAATGGCATCGGGCTTGTTCAGAATAAATCGCACAGCTATCTGCTCGCGCTGCCTTATTTGCTGGGCATACTCCCAGCTACCGTCGTCGTAAGCGTAGTAATCATCTAAAGCTGCAACAGCCGAGATGGTATCGTTGATACGGAGATTGATACCCGGAATGGATGGATTTTGGTCGTCGCTGGTCAACAGATCAACTTTATAGCGCAAGATGGCTCTGGTAGCCTGACCAAACCCGGTAACGGGAGTTGGTTTTACTACTTTACGCTGAGAACTGAGGGACGAAATCAGGGTTGAGCTGGTTTGTGGGTCCTCCTGCACCAGTCGCTGCGATACCTCATCGCGAACCGTAAACCGGAAGGTAGTAAAGTTGAAATTGTTAAATAGGTTGTTGATATCCGTGGTAACCGTATCCGCCATTTCAGCAGCCGGATTAACGACGTATTGCGACAGGGGCATGGCCGTATACCGCTTCAGCAGGGGCGTTAGCGACTGTCTAACCGCCACATCTTTCACAAATCGGTCATTAACGGACCGACCTTTGTTCAGGTAAATGTAATCGATGTGCCAGGTATCGAACGGGCCCGATTCACGGCCAAACGTTCGAAAACGAAAAGCAAATCCGGCATGAAAGTAGACCTGATTCCGCACAGGGACGAACACCTGAAAAAAGTTATTATTAACAACACCCCCTACTTTGGCCCAAACGGTACGCCACCTGTTTGTATTATCCAGAAATTGAACGGTCAGTGAATCACCCGCCTGACGACTCAGCGAATCGCCGGGATCGGGCAGTTCTCCCTCTCCTTTAGCCTGCCAGTAAAAACTCAGGTAAACGGAATCGGCAGCCGTTAGCCCGGCCAGATTAATGGGTTGTGAGGTCAGAGTATCGGTATATCCCTGCGCCAGCGAGTTGTTCTGCACATATGGCCGACCGTTGGCGGCCAGCCCATCGAAGGAGGCAACGTTGATAGTGGGGTGATTGATAGCCATGGTGTTATTGATATATACACCACTGCCCGGTTGCCAGCGGGCCGGATCGGGCCGGTCGATACCAGGTCGACCACTTGCCGTTGAAAAGTCCTCAAAAAATGGCAAATTGAGCGAACCCTGTCCCCTGCCTGTCGAACACGACAAAACCAACAGGATAAGCCAGATGCCACGCAGACGGCGTCCGGCAAACGGTGTGGGCGGCTGACAACGGAAATCAATTCTCATCGGGTAATACAGGCCGGAAGTAGTTTTTATTGGTCCGGTTCAATTGGCCCTACAATCCACAGATCCATTGTCTCGCCAACGCGGATACGCTCGCCAGACCGTGCTTCGGGCCGCTGTCTGATTACGGTACCAACCTCCTTCTCGGGGTCGTCTACGGAAATTTTCGTGCCAACTTTCAAATTCGATCCGCGAATAGCGGCTTCGGCTTCGTCGACTGGCAATCCTACAACGTTCGGAATCTCGAACATCGTACTTCCTAATCCATCACCAACTTCAAGATCGATTTGAGCGCCTTTAGGAATGGGCGTTCCAGGCGTGATTTCCTTACCATTATACAACTGCCGAAGCACCGCATTTTTGGCCACATCTGGTACATAGATGGGCGGGCCGCTTAGTAGATCCAACGACTTGAGGTTAAGTTCTGCACTGCGAAGGGTTAAGTTGACCAAATTAGGCATCTGTACCATCGGTGCGACACGCTTGGTAATGGTCAGGTATATTTTACGACCCTCCTTTACCTTCGCATTAGCCCTTGGGTACTGCTGAATTACCGTTAATGGCTGTGCTCCGGCAACGAAGGTGCAGTCACTAACTTCGTAACGGAGATCTCTGTCATCCAGCAGGTTCTCCATCTCATCCAGACTCAGGCGCGTTACATCCGGTACGGTGATCGTCTGCCCATGATTCGTTGTATAGGGCAGATAAACGAAGAAGAATACCAGAAACAGAGCAGCTATCAGGGCCAGAATAATGCCAATATGGATCAGCAGGTCAAAAAAGGAGCGGGTGCTGATTTTAGCCATTCGGGTGTGGTGATTGGTGAAGCCTTATCGGCGCAGTGGGTTCATTTGGTTTACTAATCGCACAAAAGTAGCAGAATCCGCAACGGCCTATCGATAGCCCGCAAACATTTTTTTAAGGTATTTACCAACAATATCGAACTCCAGATTGACCATGTCGCCAACCTTTAAATCCCGAAACGTGGTGTGATTATACGTATATGGAATGATGGTTACCCGGAACCGATTGTCTTCTGAATTGAAAACGGTCAAACTAACGCCATTGATACATATCGAGCCTTTTTCGACCGTTATGTTTCGATTGGCGGGGTCATCACCCGGCGCATATTCAAAATCGAAGAGCCAGCTGCCGTCAACGTCCTGTATATTGGTACAGCGTCCGGGCTGGTCAACATGCCCCTGTACAATATGCCCATCAAATCGGCCATTGGCAGGCATACACCGTTCAAGATTGACCCGATCGCCAACGGCTAGCTTGCCAAGATTGGTTTTTTTTAGCGTTTCATCCACGGCCGTTACCGTGTAGCTTCGGTCGTCCAGGCTGGTCACCGTCAGGCAAACGCCGTTATGGCTAACACTCTGATCAATTTTCAGTTCGGGAGTCAGCGACGACTCAATTCTAAATGTCAGGTTGGTCCCTGTTGCTTCTATGGCTTCTACAAGACCGGTTGTTTCTACAATTCCAGTAAACATAAATAGGAATAAGTTGGTGAGTCGGTAAGTTAGTAAGTGGCTTGCGCATGTGTTGCTCAGGCGTCAGCCACTTACTAACTTACCGACTTATCACCATAAACAGCGAACTACCGAAGGGGGTTCGTCTCAATAGTTTTTGCTCCGCCCGAACAATACCGAGCAGCAGTTTATTAAGCCACCTAACCGGCAAATACACATCCGACTTCGCTTCGCCGGGCTTACTCCAGCCCAGCCTTAACCGAAGTCGCTGCCATTGCCTCACCAAAACTATGGGCAGTGAAAGAATAAAACTCCAATAGGTATATGATCGAAGATTCAGGCAATTTTGAGAAAGTAGCGGCTCGAAATCGCTTAAAACAAATCGCTGGACAATGCCAACGGCCAAATCATGTTCTCCACGAAAAGCACCGAAGGCGTTGTTATTGCTGATCAGGATACCCCCCGGTTTTAGCCGACCAGTCAAGGCCATCATCAGTGGCGCTAAGTCGGCCTTCGTAAAATAACAGAAGACATCGTTACAGATAATAGCATCGTACATATGCGTCGGCTCGAAATCGGCCAGATCGTTGAGATTAACGAGCGAAACGGGAAGCTTCCGGTCATGGCAGTACACAACCGCATCGACCGACCCGTCGATGCCTCGCAGGCGGGTGTAGCCCATCTGATGCAAAAAAGTTAGCAATCCACCGGTGCCGCAGCCAGCGTCCAGAATGGCCACATCGCGGTTTTCACCAAACCGATGCATCAGTGCCTCGCCTACCCGTTCATGTAAATGCTTGTACCACCACAACTGGCCTTCCAGCCTGAACATTTTTTCGTATTCTTCCGAACGACCAATCATGCTTGAGAAACTGTGTAGACGTAGATCCTGAAGACGCCGATCATAACGCTGACCTGATTACTGCTCTACCGCTTGCTCTTTCCGCAGGCCTTTATACTTGATAACGTAGGGCGGCAGTCCACTGTGGGCCATAAATAACTTACCGAGGTACTCGCCCAGCACACCCAGGAATAGCAGTTGAACGCCCAAACCGGTCACAATAGCCCACATAACAACTATCCAGCCGCCAAAGTCAATCCGATTCGTCAGCCAGCCTATTACCAGCAACAGACCACCGAACACCCCAAGGCTTGCCAGAGCAGCCCCTAAAACAGTAAACATCCGGATTGGCCAAAGTGAATAACCGATAAACACGTTTATAAACAACGAAACAAGTTTACGGACCGTGTAACCCGAACGCCCTTCAGTCCTGGCATTATGCGGTACCTCAACGCTCCCTACTGTAGTTGTTGTTCGAAAGATCAGCCCGTCGATGTACGGATAAGGCCCTTTGTAACGGCAGATTTCGTCCACCACTTCGCGACGGATAACCTTAAAGCTTGACAGGTACAGGTCCTTGGGCTTACCTATGGAATAGGTTGTGAGGATGTTTACAAGCCGGCTACCAATATTTCGAAACCAGTGATGCTTCTTTTGGGCGTACCGGCTATAAACCACATCGTATTGCCCATGCTCAGCAGCCTCAACAAGCGTCAGGATGGCCTCGGGTGGATTCTGAAAATCATCGTCAATAATGACTACATACTGACCCGTTGTGTGATTCAGGCCACATAGTACGGCATTGAACTCACCAAAATTGCGACGAAGGGAAATAGCCGTCACATTATCGTATCGATTCTCAAGCTGTTGGCACACACTCTCCGAACGATCAGCGCTGCCGTCATTAACCAGAATTATTTCAAACGCCAGTCCGGCCAGCCACCCCTGCAACCGTTCTGTCAACGGGGCAATGGTACGTTCGCTGTTATAAACTGGAATGACGACGGATAAAAACATGAATCTAAAAGTGTGAAAAGCAAAAAAGGAGCGTGTCAGGTCGGTAATGGCGATTCAGACGTTCGTTGTTTTACTTATTGAATTAATGGTCTCGATAATAAAGTCGGTCTCATGATCCGTCAACGCCGGGTTGAGGGGCAAACTCAGGCTGTTCTGGTGCAACTGCTCGGCAATTGGCAGGAATAAATGAGCGTATGCCGCATAAGCCTGCTGATGGTGGGGCGGGATAGGATAATGTATATCCGTTCCAATACCCTGCTCCAGTAGATAAGCCCGGAAATCGTCGCGCCTGGGATGCTGAATAACAAACAAGTGCCAGGCATCTAGTTCAACCTGATCGGCCGGCGGCAGTACAACGTCCGGGTTGGTAATACCAGTTAGATATCGTTTTACCAGTTCTTTCCGACGGTTGTTCGCTTCGGTCAGCCCCGGCAGTTTAACCGATAGCACGGCAGCCTGAAGTTCATCCAAACGACTGTTGAATCCCAGATAGTCGTTTATGTACTTTTGCCCGGACCCATAGTTTCGCAAGGCACGCAAACGCTCGGCAAGCACACTATCATTTGTTGTAATAGCCCCGGCATCACCCAGCGCCCCAAGGTTTTTGGTTGGATAAAAGCTCCAGCCTGCGGCATCGCCCAGATTACCCGCTCTTTGCTGTATCCTGTTACCCTGGTAACTGGCACCATGTGCCTGAGCGGCATCTTCGAGCACGTTCAGGCCATATCGTTGAGCCAGCTTATTGATTGCATCCATATCGCAGCAGCGGCCATACAGATGCACGGGCAGAATTGCCCGGGTATTGGCCGTAATGGCTGCTTCAATACGGAGAGGGTCGAGTAAGTAGGTGCGTGGATCGGGCTCAACAAAAACGGGAGTCAACCCAGCATGCGTAATGCTGAGTACCGAAGCAATGTAGGCGTTCGATGCAACGATGACCTCACTTTTAGCCGGAAAAGCCCATGCGTTCAACACTAATGTCAAAGCCTCCAGCCCATTGGCAACGCCTACACAATGCCTGGTCTGGCAATAGGCTGCAAACTCACTTTCAAACGCTTCGACTTCCTGTCCTAGCACATACCAGCCCGATTTCGTGACCCGTCCAACGGCTGAGGTAATACTCTGTTGATAAGGTTCGTTAATACGTTTTAAGTCCAGAAACGGAATCATTCAGAAGCAGCCATAAGTAGACTATTCTCCATTTGGCCGTTCAGATAAGGCTCGTAAATGTAATCGTCTTTATCGTACAACTCATTTGAAACGACCAGTAGAATAGCATCGTCGGAGAACTCATCCATGCTATGCCAGTCTTTAGGTTCGAGAACCAGACATTGGCGTGGAGTAGCCAGGCGAATCACCTCCTCCTTTGCGCCATCGTTGTTATAAACCCGGCAGCTACCTCTCAGGCAGATAAGTGCATTCCAGGCCTGATGATGTCGATGACCCGCACGAGTGCCACTGCCAGCTTCGTAAATGTAAAAGACGCGTTGAATTACGCCAGGAATAATTTTTTCAAAAACGGTTAAGTTTCCCGTATCGGATTCGTATGTTGTTAATTCGTAAAGTTTGGCCATCCGCAAAACTGGTTTGACTAATGAAGTAGCTGATTTATATTGGCGGTTCTAAAATTATTAAAAACGAATTGAACAGTATGCCACAATTAATTCACTAAGCATAAATACTTACAAATCTATGTAAAGTTAAACTTATATGATATATGTACCCATTTTTAATCCCTTTTTGTCTATAAAATCATGATAAAGAATAGATTCTTCTTAACCGGATTGTTCTTACTGAGTCTAATCGTCCTCTATTATACCTTCTTCGACGGTGGTAATATTACTTCATCCAGTAGTATAGGTGAGGTCATTGACCCGGCTACCTACCGCCAGCAAGTAGACGTGAAACGCACTGAAAAAGACAAGTTTATGCGAACCAGTACTGAGTCGCCATTCACGGATAAGTCGTCTTTTAAAGGACTCACCTATTTTGCCCCTGACCCGTCTTACCGGGTTACGGCCCGACTTGAACCTTTTGCCGACAAGACCCAGAAGCTGGTCGTTAGCATGAGCGATGGCAGCGAAGAAGTGTACGAAAAATTTGCCCATGCCGTTTTCAGTCTGGATGGCGAAGCACACCGACTGTTGATCGTTAAGCAGGAAAATACATACTCCATTCTCTTTCGGGATGCGACTTCGGGCAAAGAGACATACGGGGGCGGACGCTATCTGGAACTCGATCCTGCCACGCTCACCGATACGCGCACCACGCTGGACTTTAACACGGCTTATAACCCCTATTGCGCCTATAATCCCGGCTACGCCTGTCCACTACCCCCAGCAGAAAACACCCTGAAAGTGGCGGTAAAGGCTGGCGAAAAATACATTCCCCACGAGTAGCCAACCTGAACCCTGTCAGTTTTTTGGTGTCAATTACCTGAATGAGCAAGTAGCCAATCAAGCAAATGGCTAACTTTGCAGTAATTATCTGCTTTGCCGCTGTATGGAAGTTTCCTATAAATGGTTACAAGAGTTCATTGAATTACCCGAGTCACCCGAAGAAGTCGGTAAAATTTTAACCGCAACGGGACTTGAAGTCGAAGGAATAGAAAAGATAGATGCTGTACCCGGTGGACTGTCGGGCGTAGTTATTGGCCAGGTACTGACCTGTTCTAAACATCCCGATGCCGATAAACTGAGCCTGACTACGGTTGATGTTGGAGCCGAACAGCCCTTACCTATTGTGTGCGGTGCACCCAATGTGGCAGCTGGTCAGAAAGTGATTGTCGCACTGGTGGGGGCTACACTTTATCCAAGCGCCGGCGAACCCTTTCAGATTAAGAAAGCCAAAATTCGGGGCGCAGCCTCCGAAGGGATGATCTGTGCCGAAGACGAAATTGGCCTGGGCACATCCCACGCAGGTATTATTGTGCTGGACCCGGACGGTCCGGCGTCCCAGCTGCCAAACGGGACACCCGCAGCCCGTTATTTCAACCTCGAATCAGATTATCAAATCGCCATTGGGTTAACGCCTAACCGAATCGATGCCGCGTCTCACTACGGTACAGCGCGCGATCTGAAAGCCGTACTCAAACGGCCCCTTCGCCTGCCCTCCGTAGACGCCTTCGCCGTAGCTGGCACAGACCTGACGCTCGATGTACATGTGGAAGATACGACAGCCTGCCCGCGGTACGCCGGGGTTACGTTAAGTGGCCTGACCGTTGGCGAATCGCCCGACTGGCTGAAACAACGGTTACTTAGTATTGGCCTCAACCCCATCAACAACGTCGTCGACGTAACCAATTACGTTTGTCATGACCTTGGTCAGCCCCTCCATGCGTTCGATGCCGCCAGGATTGCAGGCGGTAAGGTCATCGTGAAAACATTACCGGAGGGTACGCCTTTTATAACCCTGGATGGTGTGGAAAGGAAACTGACGGCTACCGATCTGATGATCTGCGATGCTGAAAAGCCGATGTGTATCGCTGGTGTTTTTGGCGGTCAGTATTCGGGTGTATCGGCCCAAACGACCAGCATCTTCCTGGAATCTGCTTATTTCTCACCAACGTCTGTTCGTAAAACGGCCCAGCACCACGGGTTGAAAACAGATGCCTCGTTCCGGTTCGAGCGTGGCATTGACCCCAACATAACGGTATTTGCTCTGAAACGCGCTGCCCTGCTCATTCAGCAAGTGGCCGGTGGAACGGTTAGTTCAGCTGTTACCGATATTTACCCAGACCCGATCGAGTCATTCCGGGTGCCGGTGCGTTACCGTAACATCGATCGACTGATTGGCATCAAAATCGACCACTCTGAGATTCATCGGATATTGGAAGCACTGGACATTCAGGCCGAAGAAAAGACCGATGCAGGTTTTCTGGCCATTGTGCCTCCCTACCGCGTCGATGTAACGCGTGAGGCCGATGTTGTTGAAGAAATACTTCGAATCTATGGGCTTGATAACGTTCCCCTGTCGGTAAACCTGGCGGCTGATTCGTTATCGGAATTCCCCAAAACAGACCCTGATCAATGGCAAAGCCGGGTTGGCCAGCTGCTGGCGGCCAATGGCTTTTACGAAATCCTGACCCTATCACTAACCCGTCCGGCCTATAATGATGCCATCCGGTCGTCATTGCCCGGCGAGGACGTAACGCTGCTCAATCCCCTTAGCGAGGAGCTGTCTGTTATGCGGCAAACGCTGCTGTTCTCGGCGCTCGAAACGCTGTTGTATAACCAGAACCGACGGCAGAAAGACTTGAAGACATTCGAATTTGGCAAGGTTTATCATAAAGTAAAACTTGACGATTCGACTACGAAATACGTTGAACGGATACGGATGAGCCTGGCTATTCTCGGCAACCAGCAACCCGAAAACTGGCTTCAGAAAGCACAACCGGTGGCGTTTCATGACCTGGCTACGGCTGTTCAGCGGATACTAAACCTATTCCGGGTCAAAGCTTACGAAACCCAACCCGCCGACACTACCCTTTTCCAGTATGGCGTGACGTATGTTGTCAATAAAAAACCACTTGTTAGCCTGGGGTTAGTAAACCCCAAACTGACGAAGCTGGTAGATCTGAAACAGCCTGTGTTTTACGCCGACTTCGATTGGCAGGCTCTGCTCAAACTAGCAACGACCAAAGTACGCTACGAGGAGGTTTCCAAATTTCCCGAAGTTCGTCGTGACCTGTCGCTGGTACTTGATCAGGCCATTTCGTTCGAGCAGATCAGTAAGCTGGCCCGACAAACGGAACGGAAATTATTACGGTCTGTGAATGTGTTTGATGTGTATGAAGGAGAGAATCTGGGTGCTGGCAAAAAAGCCTATTCAGTCAGTTTCATGCTTCAGGATACCACCCAGACCCTTACGGAAGCAACAATTGATAAAACAATGCAACGGCTCATGACGGCTTTTGAGCAGGAGTTAGGGGCAGTAATCAGAAAATAATAGTGGAGTGGTTAATTAGTCAACTAGTTTCAACCAGTTAACCATTTCACTAATTAATCAATTACTTTATACTGTGGTTAGCGAACATCAAATTATTGCACTGGTCGAGCGTTTTGAGCATAAACTCAAAAAGCTTAGGGAAGAGTATGTTGATGCGCAGAAGCAGGTCGAACAACTGGAACTGGAGAATGCAACCCTTCAGGAAAGTTTGAAAGAACAACAGGATTTGGTCAGGCAACTGCGGAAAAAACCTGTTAATTCGGAAAAAAATACACCAAAGTCGAAAGATGTTGGTATAATTGTAAAAGACAATCTGTCTGAGACAGATACGAATGCTGAATTAAAACGACAACTCGACGAGTATATCCGGGAACTGGAACGGTGCATTGCTCATTTGAGTAGTTTGTCATAAACCCAAATTGGCTCCGGGGGGAACGCCCTATCTGAGCCGACTGCAGCGATGGAAGAACTGCCAATTCGCGTAAA
The DNA here is from genome assembly GCF_026391055.1 of Spirosoma sp. Lineage (GTDB taxonomy): Bacteria > Bacteroidota > Bacteroidia > Cytophagales > Spirosomataceae > Spirosoma. The sequence goes on from NZ_JAPLET010000026.1 coordinate 916,145, forward strand.
AATTGCCGACCGATTCTACAAATTAGCCGTAGAGCCGGACTCGGAAGCTATAGTACGCGAAGCCGCCAAGCTGATTCAGGAAGAACTGAAGCAATACCGGGAAAAAGGGCTTACTGATACGCAGGAGGCCCTGGCAATGATAGCCTTCGACTGCTTGGTCACCAAGCTCAGAGGAGAAAGACAAATGCAGCGATTACAACAAATGGTGTTTGACAAAATAACTCAATTAGACCAGGTTATCACGCCGGTCGTCACGACATAAACAACGGCGGGATTACATCCCACAATACCCAGAGTAAGCGTTCAGGGCACTCGTATCGCAGCAGATTGATGGTTTATTTGTTCAATCCTAACGATATAGTCCAATGGACATTCCAATTTGGTTAACGATTCTTGCCGCCCTTGCAGGGGGTGGTATTGGCATATTAATTGGTCGCCAAACCATGGCGGGCGTTCGCGCGAAGCATGAGAAAGATGCAGAAGAAAAAGCAGCAGCTATTTTGAAAAATGCTGAATTACAGGCCGAAACGATAAAAAAAGATCGGATACTGGAAGCAAAAGAAAAATACCTGAAGCTGAAAACGGAATTTGAGGAAACAACCAATCAGAAGCGAAATCTACTTCTTCAGAACGAAACCAAACTCAAGCAGCGCGAACAACAACTTGCACAACAGGCCGATCAGCAGCGCACCCGTGAAGGTGAGCTGAACCAGCAGCGCAATGAACTTGGGCAGCAAAAAAACACGCTCGCGCAACAGATTGAGGCTCTCAACAAACGCCGTGAAGACGTTGACCGCCGGCAGCAGGAAGCCGACCGTATGCTCGCTGATCAGGTGTCTCAGCTCGAAAAAATTGCGGGTCTGTCTGCTGAGCAGGCACGTGAGCAACTCATAGAAACGCTGAAAGCCGAGGCCGAAACACGGGCTTCCTCCTACATCAAAAATATTATTGAAGAAGCTAAGCTGACCGCTACCAAAGAAGCGAAAAAGGTGGTTATCGAAACCATCCAGCGAACGGCTACCGAGCACGCCATTGAAAACTGTGTGTCTGTTTTCAACATCGAATCAGATGATGTAAAGGGCAAAGTTATTGGACGGGAAGGCCGTAATATTCGTGCTCTCGAAGCTGCAACCGGCGTCGAAATTATCGTCGATGATACCCCAGAAGCCATTATCATTTCGGGCTTCGATCCGGTTCGGCGCGAGATTGCCCGGCTCTCCCTGCACCGGCTGGTACAGGACGGCCGTATCCACCCCGCCCGGATTGAAGAGATCGTTGCTAAAACCCGCAAAAATATTGAAGACGAAATTGTTGAGATCGGCGAACGGACTGTCATCGACCTCGGCATTCACGGTCTTCACCCCGAACTGATCAAGATGGTTGGCCGGATGCGCTTCCGGTCGAGTTACGGGCAAAACCTGCTCCAGCACTCCCGCGAAGTAGCCAAACTGTGCGCAACCATGGCGGCTGAACTGGGCCTGAATGCCAAGCTCGCCAAGCGGGCTGGACTGCTTCACGACATTGGCAAAGTGTGGCCTGAAGAAGCCGAACTGCCCCACGCTATACTGGGCATGGAGCTTGCCAAGAAATACAAGGAGAATCCAGAAGTTATCAATGCTATCGGTGCTCACCACGACGAGATCGAGATGACGAGTATGATTTCGCCGATTGTGCAGGTTTGCGACGCCGTATCAGGCTCACGGCCGGGTGCCCGTCGTGAGATGATGGAGTCGTATATCAAACGGCTCAAGGAGCTGGAAGAACTGGCCGGAAATTTTCCGGGCGTAACCAAGTGCTACGCCATTCAGGCCGGTCGCGAGTTGCGGATTATGGTCGATGCCGATCATGTTTCCGATGAGCGTGCCGGTATTCTATCGTACGAAATTTCGCAAAAAATAGAGAAAGAAATGCAGTATCCCGGTCAGATCAAAGTAACGGTCATTCGGGAAATGCGGGCAGTAGCTTACGCGAAGTAAACGTCAATGGTTAATGAGAAATGGACAATGTATACTGGACGGAGTTAGCCAGTATACATTGTCCATTTCTCATTAACCAGTATTCATTATACATTTAGCTCATTATGGATTTCCTAACCACCGTTTTATTGCTGCTCGTTGGTGCAGGCGGGGGCGTTGCCCTGGCAAATGCATTGCGTAGGCGTACGGGCATCACAAATATTCGAACAGACTCGGTCATTCTGCTGGAACGGATTGAGAAAGTATTCAAGGTGGTTATGGCCGAAGGGTACTTCTCGGAAATTTACAACTACCAGGATCAGAAGAAAATTTTATATCTCCTCAATGACCCCAAAAAAGCGATGGTCATTGCCCGATCCAAAGTGCTGGTTGGTTTCGACTTTGCAAAAGTCCGGTTCAGGGCACCCGATAATGGAGACAAAAAGCTGATCATCGAGTCATTTCCCGAACCAGAAGTCTTGTCTATCGATACTGATTACAAGTTTTACGACATACAGGCCGGCATTTTGAACCACTTTAGTGGTGACGATTATACGCAGATTCTTGACGAAGCCAAACGAGCCATGAACGAACGGGCTATGCAGAGCGATCTGCCTAAAATTGCCAATAACCAGATTCAGTACATGATGTATCAACTGGCGAGTTCAATGGGTTGGCAGCTCCAGTTACCCGAAGCCGATCAGCAAAAGCTGGAAGCCCTCAAGGCGCAGGCAGAAGCCGAGGCACAGCCAACAAAATGGCTGAACGCAGGCAATCAGTCCGAAAGCTAAACGTTTTCTAACGGACTCATTACCTTTCTGGTTACGTCAGAAACTATTTATCCGTTATGCGAATCGGCTACCTGCTTCTGTTTTTTCTTCCCTGTTTCGTCAGCGCCCAGGACAGTACCGACGGGGGACTTTTCTGTCGGATGGGCAAGGTTCGTTATTTTGGACAGTCGGCCGCCAACCCGAAGGCAAGGCTGGCTTATCCGGGCGATGCCTCCATCGATGTTACGTATTACGGCCTCGACATGCGACTGACTACGTCACCAAACACGCTGCGGGCCGCCACCACAATTACGCTTAAAAGTACGGTGGCCTCGCTCGGCAGTTTCTACCTCGACCTGAACTCAACAACGGCAACCACCGGAGAGGGTCTTCGAGTCGATTCCGTAAAAGCAGGCAGTCGAACGCTACCCTTTCAGCACGACCAGAATAAACTGACCATCACTCCTCCGCAGCCGCTCACCATTGGTCAGGTGCTTACCTTAACAGTGTTTTATCAGGGTATTCCAAACAGTACGACCAATGGTAGTTTCAAGTTCGATAAACACGAAAGCACAGCTGATCCCGTCATATGGAGTTTGAGTGAACCTTATGGCGCTTCGGACTGGTTCCCCTGCCGGGATACACCAGCCGATAAAGCCGACTCGTCGTCGGTGCGTATTACCGCTCCGGCTCAGCTCGTTTCTGTTTCAAATGGCGCACTCGTCAGCACAACGTCGAATACTGACGGTACCAAAACGTATCTGTGGCGCAACAGTTACCCTATTGCCCAATATCTGATCTCGATAGCCGTCTCCAATTATAGTGAATACAACACACCCGTCACATATGGCAGCCAGACCATGCCTGTTACGCACTACATCTACCCCGAAAACCTGGTTCAGGTTCAGGCTAGCCTCGACCGGACGCCGGGCATGATTCAGCTGTTCTCGAACCGGTTTGGCCCTTACCCGTTTTTACGCGAGAAATACGGTCATGCTCAGTTTGCGCGTAACAATGGCGGGATGGAGCATCAGACGATTTCGTCGATGGGCATATCCTCATTGACACCAACGGTCATTGCTCATGAACTGGGCCATCAGTGGTTCGGCGATAAAATTACCTGCCGCGACTGGCAGAATATCTGGCTCAACGAAGGGTTTGCCTCTTATACCGAAGCGATCTATACCGAATCCGTAAGCGGGCTGGCTGGTTATCAGAACTACATGAACAATTTCATGAGTAGTGCCCGAACGGCCCGAGGCTCCATTTATGTGCAGGACATTTCCAACTTTAACAACATTTTCAGTAGCTCACGGACTTACGCCAAAGGGGCTGCTGTTCTGCACATGCTGCGGGGTGTTTTGGGCGACAGCACCTTTTCCCGCACCATACGCACGTACGCCGAATCGCCTGTACTGGCCTATAAAACGGCTGTAACTGAAGATTTCCAGACTGTAGCCGAACAGGTTTCCAGCCGTTCGCTGGATTACTTCTTTAAGGAATGGATTTATGGCGAAGGCTATCCGGTTTATAAGGCAACGGTATCGCCGGGAAGTACTGACAAGACGGTAACGGTACGGCTGGAACAACGAAATGCCTTTGCTACTAGTCCAGCTTCCTTTACCATGCCCGTGCAATTACAGATCAAATCAGCTGCGGGCGATACAACGGTAACGGTTGTCAACGATCGACCCGATCAAACATTTACCCTGCCCGCTAAAGGTACCGTATCCGGCCTGGTCGTCGATCCTTCTAACTGGATCTTAAAAACCGTTGAAAGCGTTTCGGTTTCATCCTCTGTTACCCCTTCTACATCGGTAGTAACCGCCCTTGATGACCCTACGCCGGGCAGCTTCCGTTTATATCCTAACCCAACCACCGAAACCCTATTGGTTGATTTTACGCTGCCTTCTGGTGGGGCCGCCACTATTTCGCTCATTAATTTGCAGGGACAACGTCTCCAAACAATAACCGACCCATCGCTTACAGCAGGCAAGCATACCAAAAGTCTCTCGCTCCACGGCTTACCTACCGGCCGCTATACGGTAATAATTGAGACATTGGATGGACGACAAAGCCGGGTAGTTTTAGTAAACTGACGACTTTTTAAGTCGTGAAAAAATTAGCAGTTGTTCTTCTTATTGCGTTGAGTGTGTCCACCTCAGGTTTTGTTTTCGGTCAGGATAAGCTTGGTATTACCCGACATAATCATATTTCCATTCACGTAAAAGATGTTCCAACGAGTGCGGCTTTTTATCGGGATGTACTGGGCCTAAAGCCAATTCCTGTTCCAGAGAATCTGAAAGCCATTCGTGCCTGGTTTGATTTAGGAAACGGCCAGCAGATTCACCTTCTGGATGGCCGGACAGAGCAGATCGTTCATGATAAAAACGGCAGCCATTATGCCCTGTTTGTGGAGGATATCAACAAATCGGAGCAATACCTGAAAGCTAAAAACATCCCGTATCATCGGCAGGTACGCTTTGATGGAATTGTACAGGTCTACTTCTCTGATCTGGACGGCTACCTGTTTGAATTGAATGAGGATAAAAACAAAAAATCAATGACAACAAACTAGTGTTTTTATCCTGTTTTGAGGGTTTTGGAGCGTATTTACGAAAGCTGGAACCGCTTCCTCAATTAAACAGATCAGGAATTAACATTTTCTGACTGGCTTGGTTTGTTAAGTAGGCGTCTATAGGCTGGTCAATTGATGAGCAGACTATTTAACTCAATACCCTACACGAGCAAACATGAAAGTATCATCCTCAGCGAACGACTTGGCAAATGCCACCACCCTATCTGTCCAGTCAACTAAATCTACAACTACACATAATCCTCTATCAGGTTCTGCCAGCCAGGTTATTCCTGATCTGATCTGTTTCTCGCACTTACGCTGGAACTTCGTATACCAGCGGCCTCAGCATTTACTAAGCCGGGCCTCAAAAAACTATCGGGTATGGTTTCTTGAGGAACCTATGTGGAGCGATAGCTTACATATGAGTGTAAGTAAGCAAACAGATCGGCTCACGGTATTGGTACCACACCTGCCGCATGGTACTGACCCTGAAGAAGCCATTCGTCTACAGCGTCAGTTGCTGGACGAATTTATTGCTCGTGAAACCATTCGTTCGTTTGTCGCCTGGTATTACACGCCTATGGCGATGCTGTTTAGTGACCATCTGGAGCCTAGCCTAACGGTCTATGACTGTATGGATGAGTTATCCGCTTTCTGGGGTGCCCCTCCTCAGCTACTGCAAAAGGAAAAGCAATTGATGCAACAGGCAGACGTTGTTTTCACGGGCGGTTACAGTCTGTATGAAGCTAAGCAAAGTCGGCATCCACATGTGTTTGCTTTTCCAAGCAGCATCGATTTTGCCCATTTCTCGTCGGCTCGTAAACCCCAGCCCGATCCTGTCGATCAGCGCTCAATTGCGACTCCCCGGATTGGCTTTAGCGGTGTTATTGACGAACGGTTCGACTACAAGCTCATGGGTGAACTAGCCGAACGTCGTCCGGATTGGCAGTTTGTCCTTCTCGGGCCAATCGTTAAAATAGATCCTAAGCTACTTCCACATCAGCCAAATGTCCATTATCTGGGTATGAAGGCGTATAAAGATTTACCGATGTATTTCAGCAACTGGGATGTAGCCATATTACCTTTTGCACTCAACGAATCGACGCGGTTTATCAGCCCTACTAAAACCCCTGAGTATCTGGCGGCTGGCTTGCCGGTCGTATCAACGCCGATTCGGGATGTGATTCGGACCTATGGTAGTAAAGAACTGGTGGAAATTGCGAACAATGCCGAAACGTTCGAGCTGGCGATTGAGCGTATGATGACCAAGGAATCTTCCAACTGGCAAGCAGTCGACTCGTTCCTGAAAGAAAATTCGTGGGATCACACCTGGAGTGAGATGAACCGACTCATGGTCGCTCAGTTAAGTGTAGTGGTTGATCAGTAAATGAGCATAAGTTAGTAATTGGCTGCGCCTAAGTTGGTAAGTGGCTGACGCATAAATAATGTTTTCGCGTCAGCCACTTATCAACTTAGGCGCAGCCAATTACCGACTTGTTTACTCCCCCTTTGGTACAACCAGCACAACATCTTCTTTCTCAATTATAACTTGTCCTTCCGCTAACCCTTTAGGCTTGCGAACATACTTTTTGGGGGTTACCGTAACCGGACATAAGCTATCCATCTTCCGTTTGGAATACCAGGCGGCCAATTCGGCGGCACGCTCAACAACCCGCTTTGGAAATGCTTTACCAGGCTGATATTTTATGACGACATGTGAGCCTGAAACATCGCGTGCATGAAGCCATAGATCATCCTTGTACGTGTAGCGCTGAGTAAGAAGGTCATTATTCTTGGCATTCCGGCCAATCAGAATACGAAACGAGTCGAACATTATCTCCTTAAAAAGTGGTGCTGCTTCTCCGGCGCTGGCGTAGTTTGTTTCCACCAGCAGATTATGCTGTTTAATATACCGACGAAGATCTTTCAGCGTTTTTATTGCTTCCAAATCTATCTTTTGCTGGTCTATGCGAACGATTTCGGCTTCGCGGGCTGCTATCTGGTCGGAAAAATGCTGCTCTTCAAGCTTCTCGTTCTTAGCCTTCCGGTAGTAGTTCTCTGCATTCTTCTGCGGAGTGAGATCAGGCTTAAGCTTAATGACCAAAGGCTGGTCCCGGTAGAAATCGTATAGGGTAACCCGTTCCGGCGATTTCATACTGGGAGTAGACGGAATATCGTGCAGGTTAGCCATCAAAATATGTCCTTTTTCTTCATGGCTGGCTCCTTCTTCCTTCGATAGCAGCCTTTGCAGGGATACATCAATCTGCGACTCAGCCCGTTTTCGACGCTTTTCGAGCAGTTTTAGCAGATTTGCTTTCTCATGCTCAAATACAGTCAATCCATTAAACGACGTATAAAATCGGTTTGCCGCTTCGATGGGGTCCGTAAACTCACGTCGGGGCGTATCAGCGGGTAAGTCATCGAACGGTAGTAGGCTAAGCGTTGGCTTGTGTTCCAGCCGAATCAGGAAGTAGTGCGGGTGCTCCAATTGGTACAACGCATCCTGAAGAACAGCCCACTTCTCGGGTCCTCCCCTAACGGCCCGCTTTGCTTCCTGTTCGTCAATCCACCTGTTTACTACTTTACCAAACGTTGGGAAGAGTTTTCTGCGCTCGAAGTTAGCCTGCTCAAAAGCGGCATACGATTGGTCGATAGGCCGGTCAAAACCGTCCAACAGAAGCTGAGAATCAGTCGCCAGTTGGCGATTGAACAAGTCAACTACTTCATTTCCCTGAAACGCCAACAGGTTGGGACGATTACCGAAGAACTTAAAGACTAGCGAAACATCATCTTCCAGTACAATGGCCAGGCAGCGCTCATTCAGAAACGTCCGTACACCAATAACTGCCCGTTCTTTACCGGGCTCTCCAACGATAGACTCGAACAAGTCGACGCTGTTTGTACGCGCACGCTGTACGCTTTCAGGAAAGAACAAGCCGGAGAAATCGGGGCGGAGGCTTGCCTTGATATAGAAGGGTTTATAATAGTTAATTTTTCCTTTGGCCTGAGCAAATACAAGAACTACCTCGTCCCGATCCTGACTAAAACACGCCATAAAGCGGAGGCCGGTAATGGATTCATTGGCATGGATATTCGGACCAGGCGATTGAGGCAACAGGTATCCTTCAAGAGCGGGTCCAAGCTGCTTAAGGAAGTAAAAGTTAGTATGCATGAGTACTCAGAAAGGTAGGCAAAATACAGTAGACAGCCGAATTATAGTCCCATATTCTGCATCCTTCACTGGTTTACTAAAACCAAAAAACTAAAATAAACAGGCAATATTATAACCATGCCGAAGGGCAAATCAGACACATACAAAACTTTAAATACGCTATATATGGACACTAATTATAACAATAAACTAATTAAATATCATTATAATTAGTTTACAATAAAATCAATTGAATTATATACCTAAAAAATCAATAATAAATCAACTAGTCTTAGGCATTTGATCATCATGATTTTTCATCCCCTTCATCTCGTTACAGTGAAAACTCACGAACGCAGCACATTGCGGGTAATCTTATAAATGATACATAGTCCGACGATGAATCTAGCAAATTTTAACGCTCAAAATTTACCAGTTATCAAGTATGTTCTTCTCTAAAATTTCTGAAATAGTTTAGCAAAATAAGTCAGTTTACTACATTAATTTATCCTCCCTAAATAAAGTTATGTACTTAAAAAATCAGCGGTATAATTATAGTCAATAACTTACTCTAATTCCTATCTTCGGAGTAAGTCTACTCTCTCGGTGTAACAACTATTCCAAAAAATCCATTAGTTGAATTCGGGCATAAGTTTGAATAAAGCAGGACAAAATAATGTTACAAACACTAAGGCCGTTCACATGTAACCAATTTAAACATAAAATCATAATCCTTTAATGATCAGCAATTTGTCGATGAACGAGCACAGCAATAAAATACATACCAACAATTAGGCAAGCATAGATTTATGCAATGTTATCTTCTATAAAGCATACTACACCCAATGCTATTTTACATGTTAACTAGCCACTTATGATGACAAAAAAGCAGTATTTATTACGAAATTTTAGCAATAAATTAAAGACTTGGTTATATACGAAGTGTATACTTGAACAATATTTACCATGTTAAAAAACAGTAAAATCAATTAGCCATATATACCTATTTGTTGTTAGATATAAATACTTAATTGTACTCGTATAAATACTTAAGTAAAGAAAATGATATTATTTTATTTATATTAATTAGTAAAATAAATAAATATAAACAAATCAATAAACCATAATCCAAAGAAATAGCCAACTGTTTGATTGATAGACACTTCATTAATTAAGCTATATAACTATTAAGTTAATTAATTTCATTTTAATAGATTCAAAATCACTATATTGTTACTAATTCTTTTTGAAATACAATTTATCATTCATAATATTGATTCGTTTTATTAAATAATTAACCAACCTATTTTTCATGAAAGCATCGTTCTACAGATTTCTGCAGACCGCTTTTCTGGGCACAGTATTATTACTGTGGAGCTTAAACGCTTCTGCCCAGGACCGTCGCCTAACGGGTAAGATCACGGGCGCTGATGGCCCGGTACCAGGGGCCAACGTTGTACTTAAAGGTACCCAAACGGGTACTGCCACTGATGCTGACGGCAACTATGCACTGAACATTCGGGGTGCTAGCCCGGTGCTGGTGATATCAGCCATTGGCTTCAAAACGCTGGAAGTAGCTGTAGGTAACCGCACATCGGTTGACGCAACGCTCGAAGACGACGCCACCGCCCTGAGCGAGGTTGTTGTAACAGGTTATTCGACAGAAAACCGTCGGGACGTAACCGGCGCGGTATCTACAGTGAAGCCAGCTCAACTGAAAGTTGTGCCATCAACAAACGTTGAACAGCAGTTGCAGGGCCGGGTAGCTGGTGTAACCGTTATTACCAATGGCCAGCCAGGTACAACCAGTCAGGTTCGGGTACGAGGTTTCGGTTCGTTTGGTGGTAACCAGCCTTTGTACGTTGTTGATGGTGTACCAACCCAGAGCATCCAGTACATCGCTCCAGATGATATCGAGTCGACTACGGTTCTGAAAGATGCGGCTTCGGCATCTGTTTATGGAGCACGTGCTGCATCGGGCGTTATTGTATTGACGACCAAAAAAGGCCAACGCCGGGCTCAGAAACTGAGCATTAGCTACGATGGCTTGTATGGTGTTACCGACCCAGGTCATGGTCAGAAAATTCTGACGCCACAGGAACAGGCTGACTGGACCTGGCAGGCCCGCAAAAACGATATTTTCCAGGCTGGTGGAACGGTTGGTCCAACTAGCTTTACGGGTATTGCCAATGGTCAGTATGGATCAGGACAAACACCTGTTCTGCCGGATTATTTGCTGGTAGGCGGCCAGACAGGCGTATCAGCATCTGCAGTAAACTTGGAAGCAGAGCGTGCAAAGTATAACATTAACCCTGCCAATGGAGCCATTTACAATGTCATTCCTGCAAACAAGGCAGGAACAGACTGGTATGGCGCTATCACTCGCGTAGCTCCCCTGATGCGTCACACACTGGGCTTCTCCGGTGGCACTGAGTCGAGCCGGTTTTACCTAAGTCTGGGTATGCAGAAACAGGCTGGTATCATCACTTATAACGATTTCTCGCGTTACACTTTACGTGTGAACACGGAATTCGATATTACGAAGAAACTGCGGTTCGGTGAGAACATCCAGCTAGCCTATGTGTCTACAACAGGTCTGCAGGGTAGTACAGGAAGCACGCTCGGTAATGGAACGAACAACAACTCCAGCGTTGCGGCCGACGAAAACGATATCCTCCTGGCGTTCCGTCAGGCACCGATCATCCCTGTGTACAACTCATTTGGTGGCTATGCCGGTACAGCAGCGTCGGGCTTTAATAACGCCCGGAACCCGGTGGCTAACCGTATCGGAGCAAAGGACAACCTCAACTATAACCTGATTGCCTTTGGTAATGCTTACTTGGAATATGATGTCATTCCGGCGTTAACGCTGCGCAGTAGCCTGGGCGGAACGTACTTCAGCAATTACGGCAATCAGTATAACCGGTCTCAGTACGAGAACTCAGAGAACAACACGAACTACGTGTATAACGAATCGGCAAACGTTGGTTTAGCCTGGACGTTCACCAATACGGCCCAGTACAAGCAAAAGTTTGGCATTCATGACGTTAGTGTTTTAGCAGGTATCGAAGCGCTTAACACCGGAAGTGGTCGCGGCATTAATGGTTCCGGTCTGAACCCATTCACGACAGACCCAAACTACGTAACCATTGGCACGACAACGCCGGGCGCTACGCGTGGTGTAAACAGCTACTACGGCAAGGGCAATAACTTCTATTCCCTGTTTGCTCAGGCGCGTTATACATTCAATGACAAGTATATCCTTACGGGTGTAGTTCGTCGGGATGGTTCGTCGCAGTTTGGCTCTCAGAACCGCTACGGGGTATTCCCCGCTATTTCGGCGGCCTGGCGTCTGTCATCTGAAGATTTCATGAAGAACCTGCCCTGGGTTTCTGATTTGAAAGTACGCGGTGGCTATGGTTTGATGGGTAACTCGAACTACCTGAGTTCGACAAACCAGTACAATCTGTTTGGTTCCAACGCGGCTAACAGTTACGACATTGCGGGTGCAAACACATCGGTACAGGCCGGTTACTACCGCAGCCAGATTGGTAATGCTGCCGCTAAGTGGGAAACCAGTATCACTTCAAACATTGGTATAGACGGTGCTTTCTTTAACAATAAATTAGAAGTCGTTCTTGACTTCTGGCAGAAAGACACAAAGGACCTGCTCTATCCGCTGGCTCTCCCAGGCGTAGTTGGTGTTCGTGCCAATGCCCCTTACGTGAACGTGGCCAGCATGCGTAACAAAGGTATTGACCTGCTCGTTACAACGCGGGGCAACGTAGTTGGCGACCTGGGCTATGAGGTTACTGCAGTTGGAAGTATCCTGGATAACAAAATCACGGCCATTGCACCATCGGTACCTTACTTCACCGCCAATGGTCAGCGTTTGAGTTCACCTGTTGTTCGCAATCAGCCTGGGCATGATCTGTCATCTTTCTATGGCTACAACGTAATTGGCCTCTTCAATAGCAAAGCAGAAGTTGATGGCGCTCCTACGCAACCGGGTGCTGCTCCTGGCCGTTTCCGTTATCAGGATATTGATGGTAATGGTAAAATCGACGATGACGACCGCACATTCCTGGGAAGCCCGATTCCTAAGTTTACAGGTAGTTTGACGCTGACGCTGAAATACAAAGGTTTCGACCTGAACACACAAGTGTATGCTTCGCTTGGTAACAAGATCTTTAACAACTCGAAATGGTATACCGACTTCTATCCCTCGTTCCCGGGGGCGGCTGTTAGCCAGCGGGTGAAAGATTCGTGGTTGCCAACGCATACCGACACTAGAGTGCCCATTTTTGAGAACACCTCAAACTTCAGCACCAACACAGAGTCGAACTCTTACTACGTAGAAAACGGCTCTTATGGCCGGATGCAGTACCTGACGCTGGGCTATACCTTCCCAGCCTCCCTGCTGAACCGGGCCAACTTGAGCCGGTTAAGACTGTCGCTGTCTGCTACGAACCTGTTCACAATTACGAAGTACTCCGGTTTAGATCCAGCCGTTGGCGGCTCGGCTGACCAAAACTTCGGTATCGACATTGGTAACTATCCCGTTACTCGTGGCTATAACGTAGGCTTGAGCTTCGGTTTCTAAAACAACGGATTAGCCGTGAGTTTGGCAATTCAAACTCACGGCTCTAATGAAACATTATCTAATCGTAGGTAAAGTCAAACCATGAAAAAAATCATTCTAAAGGGCACAATCGCAACGCTGGTACTTACCATGGTTACGTTTGCCTGTAAAGACAAATTTCTGGATGTACCGGCAACAGGTCAGTTGGCCAGCAATCAGCTAACATCCAAAGCAGGACTTGAGGGCATACTTCTCTCCTCCTATGCACAATTAAACGGCCGGGGATTTTCTCGGGCAACCAGTTCGTATAACTGGGTACGGGGCAGCGTTTCGGGTGGTGAAGCAAACAAAGGCTCCAACTCTGGCGATGGCGGTGGTAACACAAACTTTTCAACCTTCCAGCGCTACGAAATATTACCTTCAAATGGTGATATCAACGATAAGTGGAAGGGAATGTATGAAGGCATCAGCCGGGCCAATGCCGTTCTGCGGACATTACCCTCGGCAAGCGCTGATGTATCAGACGCCGATAAAAAACGGCTGGCTGCTGAAGCTCGCTTTCTGCGCGGACATTACTATTTTGAGTTGAAGCGGTCGTTTAACATGGTACCATACATAGACGAAACGCTGGATTATGGAGCAGGTATTGAACTGGTTAAAAACGATGTAGACATCTGGCCAAAAATTGAGGAAGATTTCAAATTCGCACAGGACAACTTACCTGAAGCTCAGGGTGCAGCTGGTCGGGCTAACAAATGGGCTGCTACAGCTTACTTAGCCAAGACGTACCTGTACCAAAAGAAGTATACGGCGGCTAAACCGCTGTTCGATCAGGTTATTGCCAACGGTAAAACCACCAACGGTAAAAAATACGGTTTGGTGGCTAACTATACGGATGTTTTCAACGCGGCAAAAGATAACAGCGAAGAGTCGGTGTTTGCTATTCAGGCTGCCGTTAACACGGGTGATGTAGCCAACTCGGCGCAGGAACTGGACCTGAACTTCCCCTATAACACAGGATCGAACGGTCCTGCTGGTTGCTGCGGATTCTTTGCGCCAAGCTTCGAGCTGGCTAACTCGTTCCGGGTTAATGCAAATGGTCTGCCTCTGTTAGATGGCTCTTATAACAGCGGAGCTAACCAATTGAAAAATGATCAGGGTATTGATTCGAAAGCCGCTTTCACACCTGATGCTGGTCCTGTTGATCCTCGCCTTGACTGGTCTATTGGACGCCGTGGTATTCCTTATCTGGACTGGATGGTTCACCCAGGTCTGGACTGGATTCGTGATCAGAGTTATGCAGGTCCGTTCTCTCCTAAAAAGTTTGTCTTCTACCGGTCTCAGGACAAAACCCTGACGGATGGTAGTTCCTGGACGGATGGTTACTCGGCTATTAACTACAACATCATCCGTTACGCTGATGTATTGCTGATGGCTGCTGAAACTGAAATCGAGGCTGGTAGCCTGGAAGTAGCCCGTGGCTACATCAATCAGGTCAGAACCAGAGCTGCTAACGCCGATGCGTGGGTTAAAACGTCTGATGGAAAGAATGCAGCTAACTATGTAATCAGTAACTACACAACTCCTTTCGCAAGCAAGGACGATGCCTTGGCGGCTGTTCGGTTCGAACGGAAGCTGGAGCTATCGGGAGAAGGTCACCGTTTCTACGACCTTGTTCGTTGGGGCATTGCCGCACCTGTGCTGAACGCGTACCTGAGCTACGAAAGCCAGAAACTGCCATTAGGTTATTCGGGTGCTAAGTTTACGGCCGGTAAAGATGAGTACTTCCCGATTCCGCAAGTTCAGATGGACCTGCAGAAAGGGATATTTAAGCAAAACCCCGGTTACTAAGGCAACTGTTAAAAAACGGTATCAATAAAAAAGGCCATCCTGCTCAGCAGGATGGCCTTTTTCCGTTACAAACAATCAACTCCCGGAGCTGCCACAGGTATACTCAACAAATAAAATTTCGCGCCGAGCTACGGCAGGGACATAAAGACATACTTGCTTACTGAACTCGCTACGCAGCATGTCTAACTAGTACCGACCTCATCTAGTACAGAATTGAACAGATTAACGCTATTTATCAGGGTATACAGTACCGTTTCGGGAAACAGTAAACTGGCTGAGTGTCGCTTCACCTAGAATGGGCACTGTTAATTGGTTTTCCCTTCCTTGGGCAAATATCCGGGAATCTTCGTCACTAAGCTGGCTAGCCCCCCTACAAATCAGAAATTCATCATATACTCAAAGTTACTATTTAAATTGTATGTAAAACTACTCAATTCATTTAGTTTAAGTCATAATATATACTACCTGATTATGTAATAGTTAGTATAACAAATACTCAAAAACTACATTCTAATTATTCTTTTTACTTAGTTTTCAGAAAAAATTTTACTGTAAATTATACTTACGTAAATATAACTATAACAATTTCATAAACATATAACAAAAGCTAATTTATTGATTTACAACAGTTTATTAAAATTTGATTATAACTATTCCAGTATATAATAATATTTTTCTCTTTTCTATATTGCCTTATTGTTACTTTTTCCCTTTGAAATACAATTTCCATTCTATAATATTGACCTGTTTAACCAAATTTTTAACCAACCTAATCTTCATGAAAGCATCGCTCTACAGGTTTCTGCAGACCGCTTTTCTGGGCGCAGTACTACTGCTTTGGGGCTTTACAGCCTCTGCCCAAGACCGTCGTGTGACGGGTAAAATTACGGGTATTGATGGCCCCGTACCAGGGGCCAACGTTGTTCTGAAAGGAACACAAACCGGGACTGCGACGGATGCAAACGGCGACTATGCAATAAACATCCGGGGAGCTAATCCGGTACTGGTGGTATCGGCTATTGGCTTCAAAACCCAGGAAATTACGGTGGGGAACCGTACTGCGGTTAACCTCAAACTCGAAGACGATGCTACTGCGCTGAACGAGGTAATTGTAACGGGTTATACCACAGACAGTAAGCGCGACAATACCGGTGCTGTTTCGACGGTAAAGGCACGTGCGCTAACAGCTGTACCCTCGGGTAACGTTGAGCAACAGCTACAGGGCCGCGTTTCTGGTTTAACGGTCATTACAAATGGACAACCCGGAACCGCCAGTCAGGTGCGGATTCGTGGATTTGGTGCTTTTGGCGGTAACGAACCTTTGTATGTAGTTGACGGCGTACCCGTTAGCTCTACTAACTTCCTGGCTCCAGACGATATTGAAACCACGACGGTACTAAAGGACGCGGCTTCGGCGTCTATTTATGGAGCGCGTGCCGCCAATGGTGTAATTGTTTATACCACGAAAAAAGGGTCGAAAACGGCTAAACGGCTCAGCATTACCTACGATGGTCAATATGGTGTAACAGATCCGGGCAAAGGCCCCAATAACCTGAACCCCAAAGAGTTTGCCGACTGGACCTGGCAACAGTATCGGAACACAGCGTACCAGAACGGCACTACGCCTATTTATAGCCACCCGCAGTTTGGTACAGGCAGCACCCCGGTCATTCCTGATTATATCAATGTTGGAGGCCAGGCTGGTGTTACAGGTAACATTGATTTAGCGGCAGAAAGACTCAAATACAATGTTGATCCTACAGCAGGTGCCATTTATCAGGTAGTACGCGCTAACAAAGAAGGCACCGACTGGTTCAAAGCCATCACCCGCCAGGCAGCTCTTCAGCGCCATTCGCTGGGTTTTTCAGGCGGCAGTGAGAACAGTCGTTTTTATTTTGGTATGAGCGCACAAACCCAACAGGGTATTTTGCTTGAAAATGACTTCAAGCGATACACCTTCCGGGCTAACAGCGAGTTTAACCTCTCCAAGCGTGTTCGAATCGGCGAAAACCTTCAGTTTACCTACCTCTCGATTCGGGGTCAGGGTGGTGCTGCGGGTGGTCAGGGTATTGCTGCGGATGAAAACGACTTCAACTTAGCCTACCGTATGCCTTCCATCATTCCGATCTATGACGAATTTGGTGGCTATGCCGGTACAGCCGCAAAAGGCTTTAACAACCCACGTAACCCGGTTGCCAGCCGTCAGGGACAGGCAAACAACAATAACTTCAGCATCAATGGTTTTGGTAACGTTTATGCCGAATATGAACCAATTGATGGATTAACGTTGCGTACCAGCCTTGGTGGTCAGATCAATAATAACTATGGTGTGAGCTATGGCCGGATCCAGTATGAGAACTCGGAAAATAACTCAGCCACGAGTTACAACGAAAATGCCAGCTACAATTACTCGTACGTATTTACCAATACCGCTAACTACAAGCGCCAGTTTGGGTTGCATAAACTCGATGTATTACTCGGTCAGGAAGCCCTCAACACGGGTATAGGCCGTAATATGTCAGGTAATGGACAAAATCCTTTTTCGTTCGACCCTAACTTTATCACACTGAACACGGTATCCTCAACGGGCCGGACAGTGGGTAGTGGTTATGGCCTGGGCATTAATTTCTATTCCCTCTTTAGTCGGGTAAACTACTCGTTCAACGATAAGTACATTATAACAGGCCTTGTACGGAGAGATGGTTCGAGCCGCTTTGGTGCGCAAAACCGCTATGGTGTGTTCCCGGCTGGTTCGGTCGCCTGGCGGATTTCGGGTGAAGAGTTCATGAAAAACCTGCCATGGGTTAGCGATCTGAAAATCCGGGGTGGTTACGGTATCATGGGTAACTCAAACAATGTGGACCCGAACAACCAGTTCAACCTGTACACAGCCAACCTGGGCAACTCAGCCTACGACATCAATGGTAGCAACTCCAGTACTGTAGACGGCTATTATCGGTCACGTATTGGTAACCCTTCAGCTAAATGGGAAAGCTCCATTACGACCAACATTGGTTTAGATGGTACGTTCTTCAACGGTAAGCTGGATGTTATTCTAGACCTTTGGCAAAAAGATACGAAAGACTTGCTCTTTCCTGTGCCAATTCCTGACGTAATTGGTAACTACGCGGCTGCCCCATCCGTAAACATTGGGGAAATGCGTAACAAAGGGATTGACCTTCAGATAATCAACAGAGGAAAGCTTGGTGGTGAAGTAGGTTACGAAGTTAACGTAACAGCCAGCGTTTTAAGTAATAAGATTGTCTACCTGGCTCCCGGTCTGACTTACCTGACCAGCGTAAACCCAGGTTTCCGTGGTATTAACCCTATCCGGAACCAGTTGGGCTACTCCATCTCGTCCTTCTACGGGTACCAGACATTGGGTCTATTCCAGAGTAAAGAAGAAGTTGCCGCTGCTCCCAAACAGGACGGCGCGGCTCCGGGTCGTTTCCGTTTTGCCGATATCAATGGCGATGGCAAGATTGATGCCGATGACCGGACGTTCCTGGGTAGCCCTGTTCCAAAATTCACGGGTGGCTTAAACCTGCGATTTACCTACAAAGGCTTCGATGTTGAAACCTATGCATACACCTCGATTGGCAACAAAATCTTCAATGTATCGAAGTGGTTCACTGATTTCTACCCCTCGTTTGCCGGGGCGGCTATCAGTGCCCGCGTAAAAGATTCGTGGCTGCCAACCAACCCCAATCCAAACGCAACTGTACCCATTTTCGAATCGGCGGCTAACTTTAGTACCAATGGACAGTCGAACTCCTACTACGTAGAAGATGGTTCGTACTTCCGGTTACAAAACTTCTCGATCGGGTACAATTTCCCGGCATCGCTTCTAAATCGACTGAAGCTACAGCGCGTTCGGGTATTTGCTTCAACCAATAACTTGTTAACGATTACCAAATACTCGGGCATTGATCCAGGTGTAGGTGGTAACGCCGATACTAACTTCGGTATCGATGTAGGTAACTATCCCTTAACACGGCAGTTCACAGGCGGTTTGAGCATTGGCTTCTAATCAAAAACATCAAATGAATCTTAAAAAACAAGTTCTCATTCTTGGCTCTACCGCAGCGATATCGCTGGTGGGAGTTGCCTGTAAGGATACCTTCCTGGAGGTACCTGTAACGGGGCAATTGAGTGTTGCCCAGCTTAATACAAAAGCAGCCATTGAAGGTTCTCTGGTTTCTGTTTACTCATTGCTCAATGGCCGGGGAGACCGGAATGCTTCATTTGCCAACTGGGTTTGGGGTGGCATTCGGGGTGGCGATGCCAATAAAGGCACCGACTTTGGCGACGGTACGAACTTCGTACCCATACAGCGCTTCGAGACGATCCCAACGGGTGACGTTGCCGGTACATGGGCCCGGAAATATGAAGGCATTTCACGCGCAAATTCAACCCTGCGGCTTTTAGCTACGGCTGGCTCCGATGTATCAGCCGCCGACAAAATCCGTATTACTGCCGAAACCCGGTTCCTACGCGGCCTCTACTACTTCGATCTGAAGCGGCTCTATAACATGGCCCCCTATATTGATGAGACGGTAGACTATGGCACGGGTATCGAAAAAGTGCCTAACAACACGGATCTATGGCCAAAGATTGAAGCCGATATTAAGTTTGCCTATGAGAATCTTCCCGAAACACAATCGGCGGTGGGCCGGGTAAATAAATGGGCTGCTGCCGCACAATTGGCCAAGACGTATATGTATCAGAAGAAGTTTTCGGAGGCCAAAACCTTGTTCGATCTTATCATTGCCAATGGCAAAACATCTAACGGTAAAAAATATGGTCTGGTAGCCAAGTATGCTGACCTATATAGAGCTACGAATGACAACAACGAAGAATCTGTATTCGCTATTCAGGCGGCTGCAAATACTGGTAATGTCAATAATGCTAACCCGGAGTTCGATCTGAACTACCCATACAACACCGGACCGAACGGACCAGGAAACTGCTGCGGCTTCAACCAGCCAAGCTTCGAGTACGTAAACTCGTTCCGTACCGACGCCACTGGACTGCCTTTACTCGATAACTCGTATAATTCCGGTGCCAACCAGGTGAAAAACGACATGAATATCCTGAGTAAAGATCCATTCACGCCCGATGCAGGTAACCTCGATCCTCGACTCGACCATGCGGTGGGTCGGCGTGGTATTCCATACCTCGACTGGCAGGATCACCCGGGTGCCGACTGGATTCGTCTGCAAACTAGCGGTGGCCCTTACTCACCTAAGAAGTTTACCTATTACAAGTCGGACCGGGGTTCGCTGCAAGACAATAGCTCGTGGACACCAGGCTATACCGCGCTTAACTTCCCGATCATTCGTTATGCCGATGTATTGCTGATGGCAGCTGAAGCCGAAATTGAAGCGGGTTCGTTAGCCAAAGCACGGGATTACGTAAATATGGTACGGAAACGGGCTGCCAATCCGGATGGTTTTGTAAAACGGGCCAATGGAACGCCGGCTGCTAACTACGTGATCTCGGAATATCCAGCCTCAGTGTTTGCGTCAAAAACCTCCGCGACAACGGCACTTCGATTCGAGCGTCGTTTAGAGTTAGGCGACGAAGGACACCGTTTCTTCGACCTCGTACGTTGGGGAGTTGCTGCCCCTGTGCTGAACGCATATCTTCAATATGAAGGCGCAGTGGCAAGGCTTCCAACAGCACTGGGTGGAGCTAAATTCACAGCTGGAAAAGATGAGTACCTGCCCATCCCTCAGGCGCAAATCGATATTCAGGGTAAAGATATCCTGAAGCAGAACCCAGGCTACTAAGCCAATCGCTTACTTAGTTAATTCCAAGACAAAAATGCCCGATCTGCTGTGCAGATCGGGCATTTTTGTCGTAAACATTTTTATGGCCCGTGCGTTAAAAGTCTACTCAACAAATAGAGATTTATCATGGCAAATCACAAAACCACAGACCAGCCGGGTTCAAAGGATTTACAGGCAAATCACGAACGAACCCGTAATTACGAAGCTCACGACACCGGAAAGGACCGCCCGAACGGAGAGCGGTCAATGACCAGTTCGGACAAGAGTGTACAGCGCGAAGAAGAGAACCACGATGTTGAAGCAAAGAGCGTAAACGAACTGGCTGAAGAACGCGGAGGTCATGGCCACTCAGGTCATAGCAATAGTCGGAATGGCAGCCGGAAATAACAGTAGAAAAGGATGACTGATGAATTATGAATGATGATGGATAACGGGCTCTGTTCATAAACCCGCCAACCCTTCGTCATTCCTAATTCATCATTGATCGTAATGGACTTAAAGCAACTTCGCGCCGAACTGCGGCAGGAACATAAAGATATACTTGCTTACTGGACTCGCTACGCTCCCGATCCTGTGCATGGTGGTTTCTACGGCCGGGTCAATTACCAAAACCAGCCCGATCCAAACGCCGAAAAAGGTATCGTTCTAAATGCCCGAATTTTGTGGACATTCTCGGCGGCCCTCCGGCACACGCAGCACGAAGACTATCGTCCCATTGCCGATAAAGCTTTCCAATACATTCAGAAATACTTCGTCGATCCCGAATACGGCGGTATCTACTGGTCGGTGGATGCCCTGGGGCAACCCAAAAACACGCTTAAGCACCTGTATGGCCAGGCTTTCACCCTATATGGCCTGAGCGAATATGTTCGTGCTACCAAATCGGCACCCGCCCTCGCCCTGGCCAAAGATGTGTTCCAGCAGATGGTGAAGCATGCGTATGATCCGAAGAAAGGCGGGTTCGTAGAAGCTCTCGCCCGCGACTGGTCGCCCGCCAACGATTACATTATCAGCAAATATGATAATCAGGAGATAAAGACGATGAACACGCACCTCCACATTCTGGAGTCGTTCACGTGTTTGTACCACGTCTGGCCGGACAAATCGGTGGCCGAACAGATGCGCGGTATGCTGCACATGTTTCAGATTCATATCATCGACCCGACAACCTACCGAATGAATCTGTTTATGGACATGAACTGGAAAGTCCGGCGGACGGCCGTTTCTTACGGTCACGACATCGAAGCCTCCTGGCTGCTCCCCGAAGCCGCCGACTTGCTGGCCGCTAAAAACCCATCGGACAAGCCACTGCAAAAAGCCTTTCAGCACATAGGAGTAAAAATGGCGCGGGCAGCCTCTACCGGCTACGACCCTACCGACGGCGGCATGAACTACGAACTGGAGCCCGACGGCCACCTGAACAAAGAACGGTCGTGGTGGGTACTGGCCGAAGCCATGGTTGGGTTCATGAATGCCTACCAGCTTACGCACGAGAAGCCGTTTCTGGACAAGTCCGTAAAAAGCTGGGAGTTCACAAAGAAGTACTTACTCGACCGCCAGAACGGCGAATGGTACATGGGCGTTACCGGCGATCATACCGTAGTGGGAAAAGACAAAATCAGTATGTGGAAATGTCCCTACCACAATAGCCGCGCCTGTCTTGAAATGCTGGAACGACTGGAGCATCTGTCCAAATAGAACGAACCCACGGCCCTCCCCCACTGTTATCTATGTACAGCATTTATATCTGCTTACCGATAACACTTTCCTGCACCGGCTACTGGTGCGCACGACTTAATGCTTTATCCCAATACCTTAGAAAACAAACTAGGTTTCGATACCATCCGCGAACGGCTCAAAGAGGCCTGTGTCAGTCCACTGGGGCAGGATTACGTTGAAAAGATTCGCTTTACCGATAACGTCCAGCTTATCGACAAACTGCTTCGGCAAACGACCGAATTCAAGCAGATCGTTCAGTATGAGCCAGACTTTCCAACGAGCAACTACATCGACGTTCGCCCGCATCTGAGCCGGGCCCGCGTGGAAGGCTTAGCCCTGACGGAAGCTGAATTCTTTGACCTGAAACTCGCCCTGCGGACCATTCAGGACTGCCTGCGCTTCTTGTCCAAACGGGAAGAGGATAACAATTTCCCGTTTCTGCGTGAACTGGCCGGTCCGGTTGGTGTAGACAAGAAGTTAACGGATGCGCTCGAACGGGTTGTCGACGACCGGGGCAATATCCGCGACTCGGCCTCACCGGAGCTGGCGAGTATCCGTCGGCGTATTATTGGTGAACAGGCCAATCTGCGCAAACGGCTGGACAGTATTTTGCGGCAAGCCCGGCAAAACGGCTGGATTCCAGACGACCTGTCATTGACGGTGCGTGGGGGTCGGCTCGTGATTCCGATTGCAGCCGAACACAAACGAAAAATTAAGGGATTTGTCCACGACGAATCGCAGACGGGTCAAACCGTGTTTCTGGAACCGGCCGAAGTATTCGATGCCAACAATGAAATTCGGGAATTGGAGTACGAAGAACGGCGCGAAATCTACCGGATTCTCCTCGCCCTCACCGATCAGATTCGACCCCATCTGGATGATCTGAAAAAAGCAGTAAACTTTCTGGCCCAGATCGACTTCATTCGCGCCAAGGCCAAACTGGCGGTTCAGTTGGACGCCATCATGCCTAAACTGCACGAACGGCCGTTTATAAACTGGACCAATGCCCGTCACCCGCTGCTTTACCTATCCTTTTCGAAACAGGGAAAGACGGTGGTTCCGCTAAGCGTGAAGCTGGACGAAAAGGCCCGAATTCTCATTATTTCCGGTCCTAACGCTGGAGGAAAATCGGTTTCGTTGAAAACCATTGGCCTCATTCAGTACATGCTTCAGTGTGGTCTGCTGGTGCCCATGGCCGATTATGCAGAAATGGGCGTTTTTCAGAATCTCTTCATCGACATCGGCGATGAGCAATCACTGGAGAACGACCTTAGTACGTATTCATCGCACCTCACGGCGATGAAGCAGTTTTTGATCGGTGCGAACAAGCGTACCCTCTTTCTGATCGACGAATTCGGTACCGGTACCGAACCGGGGCTGGGGGGTGCTATTGCCGAGTCGATTCTGGAAGACCTCAATAAATCCGGGGCGTATGGGGTCGTCAATACGCACTATACTAATCTGAAGGTGATGGCCGATAAAACGCCGGGACTCATCAACGGGGCTATGCGTTTTGACGGTGAGCACCTGGAACCGCTTTATAAACTGGAGATCGGCCAGCCGGGCTCGTCGTTTGCCTTTGAGATTGCGCAAAAGATTGGGCTGCCTAAAGGCGTAATAGACCGGGCAAAGGATAAACTCGGTACGCAGCAGGTAAACTTTGAGAAACTGCTAAAAGAGCTGGACATCGAGAAGCGCGTCTTCTCGGAGAAAAACATCGAAATCGGTATCAACCAGCGTAAACTTGCCCAACAACTGGCCGAATACACAGCGCTGAAAGAACGGTTGGATAACGACCAGAAAAAGATCGTTAACGACGCCAAGCAGAAAGCTAAAGCCCTCGTTCAGGAAGCAAATCAGCGCATTGAGAATACCATCCGGGAAATCAAGGAGAACAAGGCAGAGCGCGAAACGACCAAACAG
Organism: Spirosoma sp.; assembly: GCF_026391055.1. Lineage (GTDB taxonomy): Bacteria > Bacteroidota > Bacteroidia > Cytophagales > Spirosomataceae > Spirosoma. The sequence continues at coordinate 940,466 of NZ_JAPLET010000026.1, forward strand.
GTTCGTCAGGAACTGGAACGGTTCGAGCAGAAAGAGCTGAAACCAGAGCCTGTCGTTCTGGAAACTCCGAAACCAGCCGAAGATGAGTTTGTGAAGGACAACGGCGCGATTTCTGCAGGAAGTTATGTGCGGATTACTGGCCAGAATACCATTGGCGAAGTACTGGCCATACGAGGTAAAGACGCCGAAATTCGCATTGGCGACCTTAAGTCGAACGTTAAGCTGAACCGGCTCGAAAAAGTAAGCAAAAAGACGTTCGCAGCCGCAACCGAAGTACGCGACGACCGCCCTCGTAGCCAGGGTGTGGATATGAACGAGAAGATGCAGAACTTCAGCTTCAATCTCGACATTCGGGGCAAGCGCGGAGAGGAAGCCCTCGGCGAAGTGGATCGCTTTTTCGATGATGCCTTAATGCTCGGTTATCCTGAGCTGCGCATCGTTCACGGTAAAGGCGACGGCATTCTGCGAACACTCGTCCGTAATCACCTGCGCGGCTACAAGCAGGTAGGCAAGATGGAGGATGAACACGCCGACCGGGGTGGTGCGGGGGTTACGATTGTGAAAATGAAGTAAGAATGCTGGGTAATCTGTTATTAATTATTTGTTAAACAGAGCATTACACCTTCCTCCTCGAAACAAATACCCAGTAACAAAACATTAAAAATACGATCAAATGAAAGCTGTAATTTTTGACATGGACGGGGTCATTGTTGACACAAACCCGCATCACCGCATAGCCTGGCGCGAGTACTACCAACGCTACGGCAGAACGCTGAGTGATGAAGACTTTGTGCAGCACGTATCTGGCAAGCATAACGATGATATTTTAGGCCATCTTTTTGCCGGACAAGCCCTTAGTCCTGACGAAGCCAAACGGCTGGCTCACGAAAAGGAAGCGTTATTCAGGGAGCTGTACGAACACGACATTACGCCCGTTGCAGGCCTGGTTCCCTTTCTGCAGTCGCTGAAAGCCGCCGGTATTCGTACGGCAGTGGCGACTTCGGCCCCGGTCGAAAATCTTGATTTTGTGATGGATGCGCTCGGTATTCGGTCTTATTTTGATGTGCTGCTCAACGAAAGTATGGTTAGTCATCCCAAACCAGACCCCGAGATTTATCAGAAAGCTATGAGTCTGCTGGGCGTTGAGCCAACGGACAGCCTTATTTTTGAAGATTCGATGACGGGTATTCAGGCCGCTAAAGCCGCCGGAGCCCTGGTGGTTGGTATGGCCACGACGCAATCGCCCGACGAACTGTGGCCGTTTGTTGACGACGTTGCGCATGACTTTACGGATGTGACCATAGATCGACTGAAGAAACTGGTTAAGGTTTTTTAACAGGATTAAATGCAACCAAACTGTATTTTTGTGTAAAAGTCGGTAAGTCAGTAAGCGGCTTACCGACTAAAAAGACTTAAGCTAATATGCCTGCCAAACCCCTACTATCCCTTTTTCTAATCTGCCTGTTGGGCTGGTCGGGTAGTGCATTGGCACAGGGTAAGTACGTGGTTGGAACGGTAATTGATCAGTCAACAAAAAGTGGCGTTGATAAGGTAACCATTGTTAACCAGCGAACCCGTCAGCGTGCCCGAACCAATGCCTCAGGGCGTTTTTTCCTGACTATACAGCCCGGCGATTCACTTATTCTGACCAGTCAGTTGTATAGCCGCACGGGCATTCGTTACGATGGCTCAGACAACCCGACCATCGTAGCCCGCGCCCTTCCGCCAATGCCATACCGGGTGGTCGATCTGGCCGAGGTGACTGTAAAAGGTAAACGCTACGAAGAAGTAAAGCGCGAAATCCAACAGGTTCTTGACGAGCCAACAGCTTCCAAAAAAGTCACCGGCGAGCAGGCTTTTGATCGATTGGCGGATGGTGCCGGGGTAACGCTACTGTATGAGCTATTTGCCAAACGGCCTAAATCTGATCGGAAAGCGTATTATATCATGCAACAGGACCGTCGGCACGCGCTGGCTGTGGAACGGTTCCGGCTTCTGGTCGAGCAATCTACGACCCTGAAACCCGATGAAGTAGACCGTTTCTATGACTTCTGCGATTTGGACGATGAATTTCTGCTCAAAGCCGAAGATTACGACCTGATCAATACTATCCAGCAGTTACGCAATCGGTATGGCAAAGGCTTCAATCGCCCCAGTCGCATTTCTGCCGACCCCGATGCTCCGGCACAAAAGCAGCCATAAACCCAGAGCAACTCTCCTGCTTTAAGGCTGAACAAAAATAACCTCGTCTCCTACACGTATTTCTCCACCCGTCAAAACTTTGGCAGTCATGCCGCCGTGCCCACGCATGGCATTATATCCGCCCGGTCCCAACGCCGTCTCCATTTTGGAACAGGGATGACATTGCCCCGTAATTTGAAGAACGGTGCTGCCAATCTGAACTTTCTGGTCTTTAAGCGACAGCAAGTTTATACCCGACACAACAATATTTCGACGAACCAATGCCGGGTCGAGTACATCGCGGCCCGTTAAAGCCGCCACTACGGGCAAGTGTTCGGCCTGAATAAGTGTAACGTGCCGGTTGCCGCTTTGCCCACTATAATGATCGCCAAGAATGCCTCTTTTTTCGGTAACTTCTATCGAATCAACAACCATTAGGGGTTCGCGTCGCTGTGCCCGAATGCCCATCCACTCGACGCGACCAGTGCGGGGGAATACATTGAATAAGTCTTTGATATTGTCCAAAATCGGGATTTTTATGATTTCATTGACAGACTATGATTTCTTCAAAAGCTTTCTTTGAAAGCAAAATCAGGCTAATCATAAGAATCAAACAAATCCCGGTTCAAACATAGTTCACATACTTATTTTCCACTGTCCCGTCGTCATACAAATCAACTAGAGCGTAACCAGCGGCTGTATGGTGGTATTTCCCAAACCACCAGGCACCGCTAACGGCTCCATTGCAGTAGTACGAGACGCCATTGTAATCGACACGGTCTGTTAAATGAATATGGCCGCTGAGGGCGGCCTTTACGTTGGGGTAATTATGGAATAAGCTCGTCAGACGAACCGTATCGCTATGCATCCAGCGAGCCGGTACGCTCCAGTTTTCATCAGCGAAGCGCTGTCCATCGAAGAATACACAAGCGGCCAGAATCGGGATGTGCGATACAATCAGAATAGGTGTTGTGTTAGGCGTCGACTTCAACTCGGCGTCGAGCCAATGGTATTGTTCGTCGTCCAGATGGGCCGTATACCAGCTCCCATCGGCTTTAGGCTGCACGCTATCCAGCATGATGATGCGCCAGCCATTCCGGTCGATACTGTAATAGCGGTTTGCCATCTTGAACTCGTCTATCGCCCATTGACGTCCGGCTTCAAAGCAGATTTTTGTTTCCTGCTTGCACCAGATATCATGGTTACCAACGCAGCTCATAACAGGCAATGCGTTTTCGCTTCGGAGTACATCCTGGTACAACCGCCATTGTCGGCTTACACTATCCTTGCCCCGGCCGTGGGCTTCCATAATGGCATCGCCCCCATTGATGATCAAATCTGGTTTATCGGGTAGGCTCTGTACATGATGAAGGCATTTTTCAAAGCCTTTTGCTGCCCCAATGATCGGCTGCATATGTACATCGGTGAGGTGGGCAACTCGCAATACCCGTTGCCTGGATGGCGTTTTAGCGTGGGCAGATGCCAGAGAAGTTACGGAAAGAGCCGCAAGGCCCGCACTCATTTGCTTCACGATATCCCGACGGTTCATACGTACATGTTGGTTTGCGCAAAGTACGGCCCTACCTATTACCTCTTGATTACCCGACCTTTACCATTCTGTTAGGGACTTAAGAATCTCAAACACAATTTATTAACCAAGCGACCTGCCCCGCTAGATTTTAACACGAACTAACCGATTCACAAGATTTCCCGCACATTACAAAATAGCGTCAATATAGTAGCCTGCTCAACTGTCAATAGTCCTTAAATCCTTATAAACTCGTTAAAATCCCGCGGGGCCGCCCGGCGGTTCAGATCACCGCCCGAACTTCAACGTTGTGCCAATTCGAAAACCCAGCCCCTGGTATTTGGCGTCCTGCCATTGTGAAATAACTTCGACCCGGAAGAACGGCAGCACTTGCGGAATCAGGCCATCCAGACCATACCCCACTTCGGTGTAGTTCTTCGAGGCTGGCGTGTAGAGGTAATGCACGAATAGGTTTTCTTTCAGACCGAGCAGCCGGACCACGGTTAGCTGCGTCACAAAAAACTTACGAAACTCGGCCAGCACGTGGGCTTCGGCAAAGCGTTTGCCCGTGCTGTACTGGTAATACGGCAGCAGTCGATAAGTCGACACCACATCGCCCTGCTGAAAGAAAAACTGATTCCCTTCGAAGTGCTTGAAGTCGGGAAAGTAGACCCGCCGGTCGTTCAGAAAAGAACCTGCGCTGAGTTTATAGTTCAACCGGCTGCGAATACCCGTCTCGAACGAGTGACTGATACTGGCCTGTAAAAAATCATAGTCGACATCCTGCATGCCTTTCCGATAGTTCAGTGTCAGCAGGGGCGCATCGTTATCCCGCCGGGCAACCCGCCGTCCATTGCGGATGGTGTATTGCGTAGCCCCCAGTTTCGCCGAAGCGGTCAGGTTCAGCAACAGGGCGTTGTGCGTGGGGAAGGCGGTCGTTTCTACTTCAGCATTATCCGGGCGGTTGGGTGTAAACGTCCGTTCCCGCCAGTTGATCCAAGGCTTTAGGTCTTCCCGGTAATTAGCCAGTTCGGTACGCTGGGCATATTCCAGACTACCCGTCAACGAAATACGGTCTTTGAACGGGGAGGCCGTCACGGTCAGATTCAGAAAATCCTTTTGGTAGAGTTTTGCGAAATTCTGCCCAAAGACCAAGGTTGTCAATGTATTCAGGAATGGGCTGATCGGGTTGTCAGGGTTATACTGGTAGAGATAACGCCCACCCGACACGCTGACTTTCGTGTTTTTGTACTGATAACTGCTCAAGCCGTACCCCACAAACCCCTTTCGCCCGAACTGGTACCGCCCGGTGCCGCCAATGTTCCACTCTCCTAACGGTATCTGCCGGAACCGATTCACCGAATCGACTTTAGCCCGGTAACGTAAATTCAATGCGCCCTCCACCGTATACCCCTCAACGGTATTGTATTCGATCCGTGCCAGCGGACTGGTGTAAATCAGCGAACTCTGTTTGGTAAGCCGCCAGGTATGCCCGCTCAGCAATTGACCTGGTGAAAACTTATTGGGCGACTTTTTCTTTTTCGCCAGCGCGAGGCTATCCTGCTTAAGGCTATCGGCCTTGGTAGGCACCTTTATTTCTTTGACCAAACCCAGGCTGTCCGCCTTTCGGTAGCTCTTGATTTCGGCCGTTGTCAGCGGCACCGAGCGCAGTGAATCCCAGAACACATTGGAGCGTTTGCGGGCCAGCGAGTCGACAACCAGCGAATCGTCGCGCACCACCGTAACGTCTTCTTTCCGACTCTTACGCGCCTGTTTCTCCTGCTTTTCGTACTCCTTGACCATCTGACGCAGGTTTTTAGTCGAAAACTCCTTCTGCTTCTTCACCAGCTCATCCATATTCCGGCCCTTTATTTCGCTTTTGGATAAGGTTTGGGTGGGCGGAGCTTTCTTCTCGTCGGCCACTTCAATATCCTCGACAAAAGCGGGGTTGACCACGAACTCACTAAAGGTCAGGTTTCGGATATAATAGCCCGTAGCTTTCACGCCCAGGTACGACCCCTTGCCTTCGTATCGCTGATTGGTTGGCATCCAGACGCCCTGAATGGGGGTGCAAATATGACGTACCGTAATCGACACGCCAATGTTGTTGACCGTCTCCAGTTGCAGACTATGAATGGCCCAGGTATTTTCCAGGATGTAGATTGTCCCTCGAAAAACGCCCTCACCGTATTGACGGGGAATCACCTGAATCTTGCTTACTTCTACCCCACCCGGCTCCCGAAAGGTGCCTTTGTACTCGAATTTATAATAGGCAAACGCTTTGGGCGATAACGGCGACACGGCTCCGGCAATGGTCGGGCTATAGAAACTGGCGTTGTAAAACTGGTTTGGACTGAGAAAATCGCCCTGCGAATTCCGGTTGGCAATGATTCGTTGCCGGTAGGTATTGGGCTGACTGAACGTTACTTCGGCTACGGTTTCATTAAGCAGGGGCACGCCCACTTTAAAGTTAGCTTCCTTTTCGGCTTCCTTTAGCTGCTTTCGGAAGGCCATTTCGGCCAGATTGGGCAGGTCGATGACGGTAAAGGATGACTTGGTATACACCCGTGCTTTAAAGCGTTGTACCTGCAACTGGTGGAACCGGCTTTTGGCAATGGCCCGACGCATGATGGTGTAGGCCGGGTCTTCGTTCCCTGCTTTGGTCTGCACCTCGGCCAGCCGGAGTGCCTGTTCTTCCAGGGTGGCATCCAGCGTCGTAAAGCCTGTTCCGATCTCAACGGGTTTCTGTATCGTCTGGAAACCCAGGTACTGGAAGGCAATGTTGTATTTACCCGGTGCCAGTACAATCTCGTACCGCCCTTCGGCATTGGTGATCGTACCCGTAGACTTGGCTGACGCATCAGTGCCTTTGACAATCACAGCCGCAAACGGAAGCACGTCGCCCTGCGCATTTTTGACGGTGCCCCGCAAGCCAGTGGTTCCTGTTTGGGCAATTATTGATAACGAATAAAAACAGGCAATGACTAACAGTAGTATAGACTTCATGAAGCGTGAGTTGACAAGTGCACGAAAGTACTCGGTAAACGAAGAGTAGAGGCCCCTTTTTATACAATTCATCAATATCTATTGACAATTGGGTGAATGACTACTCTAAAGGCAAGATGCACACGGAAAGGGAAACGTTGTCTACCCATTTGTTAAAAATCTATAACGCCTTTATGTATCTTGCTTCAAACTGTTGATACCCTGAACTCTATGCACCGATCAGTACACTTCCTGATAAAATTATTTACATTTTCGCTTATCCTGTGCACCGCCTATGCGCAAAGCCCCTCCCCATCTACTGTTTTAACCGAACGCGACCGGTCGCGGGTGATCGACGAAATTCTGGACGACCGCTTCACCAATTTTCTGCCCCAGCTCATGCGTCGCGAGGGCATCGATATGTGGGTGATCATCTCCCGCGAATACAACGAAGACCCCGTTTTGCGAACCATGCTGCCCAGCACGTGGCTCTCGGCCCGCCGACGAACGATCATGGTTTTCTTCGATAACGGGAAGGAAGTTGAAAAGCTGGCCATTGCCCGTTACGACGTCGGTAATCTGCTGAAAGGCGCGTGGGACATCGACGTTCGACCCAATCAATGGGAAGCCCTGGCAAAGATCATTGAAGACCGAAAACCGAAGAAAATTGGCCTGAATATGTCGAACAATTACGGCCATGCCGATGGGCTTTCGTTTTCGGAACATGAAGAGTTCCTCAAAAAGCTGCCCGGCGATTACCAGAAACGCATTGTCTCGGCGGAGAAACTAGCCGTTGGCTGGCTCGAAACGCGGACGGAAAAGGAGATGGCTATTTACCCGCTCATCTGCCGACTGTCGCACCAGATCATTCAGGAAGGTTTCTCGGAGCAGGTGATCCAGCCGGGCGTAACCACGACCGACGATGTGGTCTGGTGGTTTCGGCAGCGCATCACCAACCTGGGACTGGACACCTGGTTTCACCCAACGGTTGATGTGCAACGTTCCGACAAGGAGGACTTCAACCACCTCCGTACCTTTTCCAAGCGACCCGACAAGCAGGTTATCATGCCCGGCGATTTGATCCACGTCGATTTCGGCATCACCTACCTGCGCCTGAACACCGACCAGCAGCAACACGCCTACATCCTGCGCCCCGGCGAAACCGACGTTCCAGAGTCGATTAAGGCCGCGTTCAAACAGGGCAATCGGTTGCAGGAAATCCTGACCGAACAGTTCAGTGCGGGGAAAACCGGCAATCAGATGCTGCTGGCGGCTTTGGAGCAATCGAAGAAGGAAGGAATTAACGGCACCATCTACTCCCACCCCATTGGTGTCCACGGGCATGCGGCCGGACCAACGATTGGCCTATGGGATCAGCAGAAAGGCGTTCCCGGCCCCGGCGACTATCCATTGTTAGCCAACACAGCCTACTCCATCGAACTCAATGCCGCCGTGGAAATCCCCGAGTGGAAAAAAGTAGTGCGCATCATGCTCGAAGAAGACGGCTTTTTCGATGGCAAAACCTTCCGCTACATCGACGGTCGGCAAACGGAGATTTACACCATTCCGAGAAAATTGGGGTATGTGAAATGACGTTGCGATGTTGATGGCGTAAGGCTCTGGCCTCACGCCATTGTGTAATTAACACACGCCCGGAGCATCGCTATTTTTGGGCAACTTTACTACCAGGTAAACCTATGTGAACCATGATACCTACTACGGCTAATTTATAGTAGCGTATTTTCGATTAAGATTTTTTGTCATGCTGAGGCACGAAGCATCTTTGATAATTGGATTGGTGTTGCTACCGATGATACTTCGTGCCTCAGCATGACAAAAAATAACCTAAGCTAGTTAGACTTGAGTACTTAACTACTATTGAACAGGAAGGTCTGGAAAACGAAGAAATTCAGAGACGTATGGTTGCAGTGGCTCGACGCCTGTTAGCCAGCAAACGGGAGCTTCAACAGGAAATTCGGGAAGCCATTAATGAATTAAAGAAAAGGAATGTCAATCGCACGAAATAAAGGATATGATTATGTATTTCTGGGCGACATTAATAACACCTACGCGTTCATAACTACGCAAGAGGTCGTTTTCAATCATGACAATACAAAATGCGAAGTACGTATTTTGTATTGCTGAAAAAGCGTGTGAGTCCCATCAGAGCGGTTCGTATTTTGCATTGCCGACGGGTGCACACAAACGACTAATGCCCTACAAATCAGATAATTAATTGAATCCTTGCTTCAATTTTGGCTATTTAACAGGAAAAATCTATGTTCCTATATAAACCGAAAGGTTCGTATATTACTGAGTGTTAGGCGAAATTGATTCTGACAGCAATCTTCTTATGGCTAAGAAAATGGCAATAACATTAATTATTTTAGGAGCTGTTTTACTTATTGTTGGTTTGATAATTTCTTTGAGGAGCATCAAACCAATGTATTTAAATGTGATATCTGGTTTAATAATAATAATTGGAACCTTTTTCGGCTTATTCGGTAAACAATTACAAGACAAAAGTTCTTCGGAAAAATCTGATAAGATTTTAAAAACTGGAACGAATACCGAGGAAAAAGTTGATTATTTAAAAATTCAAAATGCCGACTTAGCAAAAAAAGTAGAACAACAGGCGCAAGTTATTGACAATTTAAGACAAGAAAATACTGGTTTATATTCAAAGCTAGCAGAAACCGCACTGGAACTTAACAATAATATTATAGGCGAGAGTGATTTAGATATCCAAATTAATAAAACAAGGCAAACAGAATTTAATTTTCGATTTTATAACAAAAGTAAATTACCAGTCAATAATGCACACATCACAATCCAAAACTATAATGAAATAAAAAAATGTGATGTACTAAAAGAGACTCATGATGAAGTTCACATAAAGTTTAACTGCTATGAACCTAATTATATAAAACAAACAGGAATAAATTTAAATCCTCACGGAGCAATCATATTTGATACTAAAAGTTTCAACTTTTTAATTGACTATATGAATTTTGCAATTCAAATTGAAACACGAAACAAAACAATAATATATCATTTAGTATATATGATTATAGATGGTAAGTTAGTGAGGTCATATCGAAAGTACAATTTAATCAATAAGAAGAAAGTTTTTATACAAGAAGATAACCCTTTGCACCTAGCTGATGATTTTTGAAAAAAAAACTTCTTCGAAAAAGTTCTTTACACAGATTAAAGAACAATAGAAAATCGCCTAAAAGTGTGTTTATACGAACTAATATAAACATCAGCCAACATAGGTTTGTGTCAAGTGGGGCTGACGGAATAAACTCAACCTTGGGATTCCTATTGTACTTTTGTTTCGGCTGGCGGAAACCCATTGAACTTTTGAAGTAATTGAGCAACAGCAATTTATATCGGCAGACATTCAGACAGTTGAGTTTCAAATTCCCCACCTGCCGCAAGCCCTGTCCGTTCGCGTCAGCAAAAGCCATCCGGACAATTAGACACAACGTATTGCCTGTCCGCCGGTGCGGTCTCTACATTAACATCATTTTACATTCACAGCCGCACCGTCGCGAATCTCCTCGGTGGCTGATGTGATTAGTTTGTCTCCTTCGTTGACGGCACCGAATATTTCGATTTTATTATCGGCTTCCAGCCCTTTCTTGACCGGCACCCACTCCGCTTTCTGGTTGTTGACACGTATCACAAAGACACCCGTCGAGGAGTTGACAATGGCTGATTTCGGCACGACGAACGTGCTCGTTTTGGCCGGTAATGGCAGATCGACTTCGGCAACCATGCCGGGCAGCAACTTTCGGTCGTTGTTCACAACATCCACTTCGACCCGCTCAGCACGTAGGCGTTTGTCCAGTGCACCGGAAAGGCGTTTTATCTGCCCCGTAAATTTCTTGTCCGGGAAGGTCTTGACGGTGAAACTCACGTCGTCATTCTGGTCGACATAACCGGTATACGCTTCAGGCACCGAAATGACCAGACGCAGTCGCTTCTGTTCAGTCAGCACAAACAATGGAAACTCAGAGCCTTTGCCCGATGGTCCGATGTACGCACCGGTACTGGCGTTACGGGCGCTGATGATCCCGTTGAAAGGAGCCCTGATTTCGAGGTACTTTTTCAGATCAGCCACTTCGCGGTAAGCCGATTTGGCGGCATCCAGCTGCGCCAGATCGGCATTGCGCCGGGCTAAAGCCAGATCCACATCGTTCTTCGATACGGCTCCGGAAAATTTACTGGCTTCGAGTACCCGCTCGTAATTGGCCCGGCTACCGATAGATGTGGCTTCCTGCGCTTTCAGTCTCGACTCTGCCGATGTTAATTGGGCACTCAGTTCAGGGGCTTCGGCCAGGGCCAGCAACTGGCCTTGCTTTACCTCAGAGCCGACATCTACGTGCAGCGATTTGATGAAGCCACTCACTTTCGCGTAAATATCTACGTCACGAAATGCAACCAGCTCGCCGGGGATGTGCAATGACGAAGCCAGTTTCCCCTTCGACAGCGGAAACGTTTCCAATGCTGCCGGCGCTTCGGGTTTTTCAGCCTCTTCTTTCGCTTCTGCCTTACTTTCGGAAGATTGACAATTCGTTAATGTAATGGCCAGCAACAGACTGCCTGTCAGCACAAGCAGCCTGCGTACCGGTTTATTTAGTGACGGTTTCATACGAGGGGGAAATGTAATATTTACTGTCTTTATCTTCGGGATCGAGCGATACCGATTCGGTTGAGGTTTTGCCCTGTACCCAGGCAAAGGCTAGTGGCAGAATAAACAAAGCTGCGAAAGTTGAAGCAATCAGACCACCAATAACGGCCCGGCCCAGCGGAGCCGACTGCGATCCACCTTCACCCAGGCCCGATGCCATCGGGATCATGCCCACCACCATCGCGACGCTGGTCATGAGAATAGGGCGCATCCGTAACGATGCCGCTTCCCGAGCCGCCAGCAGCGCGTTGCCATTCCGCATACGCAATTCCTCGGCATTGGTCACCATAAGCACAGCGTTGGAAATGGACACCCCCACCGACATGATCATGCCCATGTACGATTGCAGATTGAGTGTTGAACCGGTCAGCATCAGCAGTACCAGCGAGCCTACCAGTACGGCAGGTACCGTACAGAGCACCACCAGCGACACTTTGAAGGATTGAAAGTTGGCCGCCAGCATCAGAAAAATAACTACAATGGCCGTGATCAGGCCCGTTTGCAGACTATCAAGCGTGTCGATGAGTACCTGGGTCAGACCCTGCATTTTCACCGTCAGGCCACGGGGTAGTTCGCCCAGCGAGTCGATGGCTTTCTGAACGTCTCTGGCGGCTGTGCCCAGGTCAATATCGTTCAGGTTAGCCGTTACCGACAGCACCGGTATGGCCCCTATGTTATCGTTTTCGCCGTAGGTCGTGCCTTCCTGCAAGGTCGCGACGTCGCTGAGCACCGGCCGGTTCGAATTAGGCAGAATGGGTATTTCACCAAGGTCGTTCACGCTGGTCATCCGGTTTTCGGGAACCTGCACCTGTACGGTGTAGGTCTGGCTTGATTTGGGGTCGATCCAGACACTTTTTTCGGTGTAACGGGATGATGATGTAGCGGCAATCAACGAGCGCGAAATGGACGATATATCCGTACCCAGTTGAGCAGCCCGTGTCCGGTCGATGTTTACGTTGATGGCCGGGGATTTCGTAGCCTGACCAATCTGCACATCCCGCAGGTACGGAATCTTGTTCAGCTTGGCGATTACCTTGTTGGCGTATTCTTCGTTCTGCTGTTTATTCTTACCCGAAAGTTTGACTTCAATGGGCGTGGGCGACCCCTGGCTAAGAATCTTATCCGTCAATTCAATGGGTTCGAAAGAGAGTTTCACGCCCGGCAGCGCTTTCTTCATGCTGGCCCTGAACCGGTCCTTCAACTCGTCCAGATCCGCATCGTAATCGTCTTTCAGACTCACCTGCAAAACACCTTCCTGCGGCCCGGCCATGAACAGGTAAATGGGACTCGTTGAGAATTGTGCTCCGTGCATACCCACCATGGCGGAGGTGATTTCGATGTTTTCCTTGCCGACCATCTTGTTCAGCACGTCGATGGTCTTGAGCATGGTGGCTTCGGTCTTTTCGAGACGGGTACCGTCGGGATTCCGCAGTCGTACCTGGAACTGCCCACCACCCGCTTTCGGTAGTACATCGCGGCCAATGGAGTTGATCAGCACAAAGGCAATAGCCAGCGCACCAACGACATAGACACCCACAATGACTTTGCGGTACGGTAGCATCCGACCGATAAACCGCACAAAGCGAGCGCGTACCCGCTCGAAGAAGCTGATTTTACCGTCATTATTCAGGTCGATCCGGTGCGCTATTTTCGTCTTTTCCTGCAATATGTCATCCTGCGTGTGCTTGCCGTTTACGCCCGCTTTCCCATTTCCGTTGACAGCTATCACATGCCCATTGACCGGCTCTGGCTTAGTGGCTTTCCCATTGCTGGCGGGATGGTGCTCTTTCATCATCCAGTTGGCCAGTACCGGTACCAGCGTTTGCGCCATCAGGTACGACGTAACCATGGAGAAGCCAATGGCCAGTGCCAGCGGCAGAAACAACGCTCCCGGAATACCCGTCATGGTGAAAGCCGGGGCAAACACGGCCAGAATACAGAACAAGATCAGCAGCTTGGAAAAGGCGATTTCCTTACACGCATCCCAGATGGCCAGCGCTTTGGGCTTGCCCATATCCATGTGCTGGTGAATATTCTCAATGGTTACCGTACTTTCATCGACCAGAATTCCGATAGCCAGCGAAAGGCCACTTAGGGTCATGATGTTGATCGTTTGGCCGAATAGCGACAGGAACAAAACGCCGGATATTATACAGGTAGGAATGGTGATGATCACGATCAGTGCCCCCCGTACGTCGCCCAGGAAGAGGAGTACCATCAACCCTGTCAGAATGGCTCCGATGGCCCCTTCGGTCATTAGACTTTCGACCGCGTTGATCACGTATACCGATTGGTCGAAGGTATAGGTTAGCTTGACATCTTCGGGCAGCAGCGCCTGAAAACGAGGCAGAGCGGCTTTCAGATTTTGTACAACCTCCCAGGTCGACGCATCCGCCGACTTGGTGATGGGCAGGTATACCGAACGCTTCCCGTTTACCAGCACATACCCCTGCGTAATATCGGCGCCATCCTCAATGGTGGCAACGTCTTTCAGGTACAGGTTTTGGACTGAGCCCGTATAAAGCGGAATATCGCCAAAATCCTGAATATTCTTGACCGTGGTATTGGCTGGCGTAAAGTAATTGAAGTCACCGATACGTACGTTCCCGGCGGGGGTTGCCTGGTTATTGATGCGCAGGGCGGCCACCAACTGGTCGGGCGTGAGGTTGTGGGATCGCAGTAGTTCGGGGTCTGCTTTGATCACGATAGACCGGGCATTACCACCGAAGGGTGCAGGAGAAACCAGCCCCGGAATGGACGTAAAGCCCGACCGAATATACACATTGGCCAGATCCTGCAATTCATTATTTGTCCGTTGCGGGCTGCTCAGTACCAACTGCCCGACCGGCAGCGTAGAGGCATCGAAGCGCAGAATAAACGGGGGTTGCGAACCGGGCGGAAAACTGGACTGAGCCCGGTTTGAGTAGGCCGACACCTCCGCAGCCGCCTGGGCCATGTTGGTACCTTCGTAGAACGACAGCTTCAGGAGCGTAATGCCCTGGATGTTTTTCGTCTCAATACTTTTCACCCCCGACACATACAGCAACAGGTTGACGTATTGCTTCCCGAAGAACGACTCCATCTGGTTGGGCGTATAGCCCCCAAAGGGTTGGGAAATGTAAATGACCGGCAGATTCAGGTTCGGGAAAATGTCAATCTTAATCGTGCGAACAGCACCAATACCGAAATAAAATAGGCTGGCTACAAGCACCAAAATGGTAATTGGCTTTCGTAACGCAGAGCGGATCAAATTCATATTAAATTAAAATCATTTTAAATGAATAACGTTGTTGGGCCGGTTCGTTTATTCGTTTCATCCAGCTCATTAGCTGATCGAAAGAAAAATCGAATAAAACCCAATTTTTTCCACAATACATCACATAGAGCGGTATATTATATTGAAAGTTAAGGATTTTATACGATACTACTTTAGTCTTCTTTACCACCTTTAGAGGCTTTTGGCAACCATTTTCTACTATAAAATCATAGACATAATTTATACTCAGGTTACTCTTTAAGTAAAAACACTTACCCTTAAAAACGCCCTTTTGGTCATTTGTAAGGGTACCTACCAAGTCTACAATTTACCTTTTACAGATAGGATGCCAGCACTGTCCCTTCATGAAACCGTCTGATCTCTAAGCCTGGTTTCGACTGAAAATGGCATAAAAAAGGTGTCGGGTTAATTAACCCGACACCCCTGTAAACACTAAACCAAAACTGACTAGGCCAGCCGGTTGATGCAGTTCAAATCTTCGAACGCAATTTTCAGGCGCTGAACCATGCTTTCTTCGCCTTTACGTAGCCACACGCGTGGATCGTAGTATTTTTTGTTTGGCGAATCGGCGCCTTCGGGGTTACCCAACTGCGATTGCAGATAGCCTTCTTTCGACTTATAGTATTTCAGGATACCTTCCCACATGGCCCACTGCATGTCGGTATCAAGATTCATTTTCACGGCACCGTAGCGGATAGCTTCCCGGATTTCTTCGCGGCTCGAACCCGATCCACCATGGAATACGAAATTCACTGGCAGCGGCCCCGTGTTGTAATGCTCCTGAATGTATTTCTGCGAGTTGTCCAGAATGATCGGCGACAGCTTCACATTACCGGGCTTATATACACCGTGTACGTTACCGAAAGCAGCGGCAATCGTGAAGTTCGGCGAAATTTTGCTCAGTTCTTCATAGGCATAAGCCACTTCAGAAGGCTGCGTGTACAGTTTTGAATCGTCAACGTCTGTGTTATCGACGCCATCTTCTTCGCCACCCGTTACGCCTAATTCGATTTCGAGCGTCATGCCGATTTTGGCCATGCGCTCAAAGTATTTCGAGCAGATTTCGATGTTCTCTTCAATCGGCTCTTCCGACAGGTCGAGCATGTGCGACGAGTACAGCGGCTTGCCCGTTTGGTCAAAATGCTTTTCACCAGCGGTCAGTAGACCATCAATCCAGGGAAGCAGTTTCTTCGCGCAATGGTCGGTATGCAGAATAACAGGTACGCCATACAGTTCAGCGATGTGATGAACGTGCAAAGCGCCTGAGATAGACCCAGCAATGGCCGCCTGTTGCTTATCGTTCGGCAGAGACTTACCGGCGTAAAAAATACCTCCACCGTTCGAGAACTGAACGATTACCGGAGAGTTAACCGCTTTTGCTGTTTCCAGTACGGCGTTGACGGAGTCCGTGCCAACAACATTGACGGCGGGAAGGGCGTAATCATTTTCGTTGGCGTGACGGAAAATTTCGGTAACGCCTTCGCCGGTCACAACACCGGGAGCAAAACGGGTGGCTACTTCACTCATAATTGGGATTTATTTTGGATTCGTTCAAGAAATAGTTTACCGAAAAAGAGGACGGCTAACCTATTTAACTTCAGGTGGTAAAGTTGGGGATATTGTAAAAAAAATACTAATCTTACGAATAGGCATCTTGGCTGATCGACTAATTAATATTTTCCTAAAGAACACTTTTCCCACCAATTTTAGTCCTGTAAACTAACCCCTTAAACCTGTGAAAACCCTCTTCTTCTGCCCGCTCTGAGGTATGGCAGATCTTGGTATGGCAGAACAAATACATCGTCATAAAAACCAGCCGAAAACCACTGGCAGTTCTGATTCGTTTATAACCTGGGCCTCATCAATGTCTGGAATGGAAGGTATGATTTTTGTTACATATTCTGAGTAACTTCGTAAAAGCCTACCACCCGGAGGCCAAACAGCCCTAAATTCAGTTTCATGCGCCATACTTTATCCATAGCCTGTCTATTTCTTCTGGTCGTCAGTTTTCGACCTGCATGGGCACAATTGGCGCAATCCATGCGAATTGAGATTCCATCTGACCCAAATGAAGCTGAATCATTTGATGTAACCCCCCTGTCAGAACGCGGTGTATTGATGACGATTCGGACCGGCAATTTTACGGATAACGCACCGATCAAACTGAACTTCCAGAAGTACGACATTAACCTTAAACCCGTCTGGCATACCGAATTCAAGCAGGATATTAAATACAAGCCAATCACTACTTATGAGTCCGACCAGTATGTTTACCACCTCTTTCGGGAATACGACGGTAGCCAGTACCAGTTTCTACGGCTGCACCTTGATGATGGCGTGATTGAGACTTTTGAAGGTAAGCTTATTGATCAACTGGATGTGCACGAGTTCAAGGTGATGGGTAGCCAGGCATATGTAAGTGGCTTTCACCACGGCCGCCCGGTTGTTATGTCGTTCTCGTTCTTCGACCGAACCGTAAAGGTACTGCCCGGCCTGTATGCGAACCGAACGGAAATTAGTAGCCTCGAAATCGACGAAGCCCGGCATGAAGTTAACGTGCTGGTTCATTCCCTCCGACGTCATTGCAAGTTTTCGATCCGAACGTATAATTACGACAGTAAACTTATGCGAACTCTCGACTTCGATGGTGCTAAGAACAGTCTCATCTCGGGAAAGTTGCTGCCCGTCAATCAGCAGGAGTCTATTCTGGTCGGCAATTACTCCACGGATTGCACACCCTACTCGCAGGGAATCTACGTAGCGCGTATCCATCATGGCGAGGGGGGAATCGTATCGACTACAGAGACAGTCAACGACATTCAATACATCGAGTTTTCGCAGCTCCAAAACTTTTTCAACTACCTGAAACCCCACCGGCAGCAAAAGCTGCTGGCGAAGGCTCAGAAAATGAAGGAAGAGGGCAAAGACTATAAATTCCGCTACCGACTGCTGGTTCATGACCTGAAGCCCACTCCCAACGGCCTCACGCTCGTTGCCGAAGTGTATTACCCACAATACCGGGGCAGCACGCTTGCCTATGGCGGTTACCTGCGCGGAGCCGACCGTTACGAAGGCTTTCGATACACCCATGCCTTCATTTGCGGCTTCGACAAACAGGGGAAGCTCTTATGGGACAACTGCTTCCCGATTAAGGAACTGCTTAGTACAGAACTAACGGAAATGGTACAGGTCTCTCAGCAGAACGATAAAATGGTGTTGGCCTATCCCAACGATGGCGAAATCAATACAGAGGTCATCCAGGAGAATAAAGTGGTAAAAGAAACCGAGAAATTTAAGCTCAAGACCAACGCCGAAAATGAAAAAGTGACGTTCTCGGCCCAGGATAATCTGATGGCCTGGTACGACCGGCACTTCATAGCCTGTGGCTTTCAGAAAATAGCTGCCACAAAAAACGTATCAGCTGTTCAGCGGGAGGTTTTTTACTTGAACAAGTTAACTTATAGCGAAGAAAATCACCCCCCCGACTCCAACAAGGCAACTACCCGAAAAAACGACGGATCAGGACGATAAGAAGATTCAGGACGATACTCACCACAATGCAGGTCACAATAGGGAAATAGAATCCGCCACCGTCTTTCCCGTCAATGCGGATATCGCCGGGCAGACGCCCCAGCCAATGCAGCTTATCGCCGAAGAAGTAGATCAGTATACCAACCAGTACGATTACGGCTCCGATAAGAATAATGTATTTCCCGGCAGCAGGTGTCATAGGCTACTATTGATAAAAGTCAATTATATCTGAGAAACAAGCGAACGTGCCCGGTCGCTTCTCAGATAAATACAATATTAATAGAAGACCCCTTGCTTTTCAATAAAATTATTTGTACTTTTGCACCAGATTTTACAAGCGACATCCGTTCGCGTCTCTGTTTCTCTCCTTTTTTACGTGTTGAGTTAGGTCTGACAGAGCTTATGTACGGATGTACAGGATGGGTTTCTGTGTGGACGCTCCCGAGTGGGGCACTCGGAGTGAATTCTCTTGCGCGTGGGCTAATCGTCAAATGGTCGTACCGGTAGATCCGGTCGTTGTCTTTATCCCCCTTGAAGAGGTACGGGGTGATGGTCCTGTTGGGTCGTTGGGGCAGCTTGGTTCGTTGGGCAATTCTCGCATTATCGCGCCGTTCACTGGCACATACTCGTCTTCGTTTGGATGATTCATTTTATTTAATCATTTCCAATTAATGAAAACGAAAACAACTAAATCAGCCGATCAGGATGACTTCCTGGACATTGAAAAAATAGCCACGGAAATGGCCGCCAGCGCGGTCGCTCCTGCTGATTCGGCAACTACCGAAGCTAAAACAGCTAAGGTTCCCAAAAAGAAAGTAGCAAAACCAGCCGTTGAAGCCGGTTTTGACGATACCGCAGCCGAAATCGTTGCGGAAGGTGTGGCCGATAAAGTCGTCATCGTGGCCGATGAGCCCCTCACACACGTTGAAGAACCTAAAGCAGCAGCTTCGACTACGCCTGTAGCAGACGTAACAACGCCCAAGGTTGACCCCAATCAGATTTTATTCTCCAGTCTGGCCATTTCAGCCGAAGTATTACAGGCCGTTACGGACATGGGCTTTGTTAGCCCATCGCCCATCCAGGCCGAAGCGATTCCGCCTATTCTGGACGGTCGCGATGTAATCGGACAGGCCCAGACGGGTACCGGTAAAACGGCCGCCTTTGGTATCCCTGCACTCGACCTGATCGATGTTCAGGATCGCTCGGTGCAAACGCTTATCCTTTGCCCAACGCGAGAACTGGCGTTGCAGGTAGCCGAAGAGATCAAAAAACTGGCTAAATACAAACGTGGTATCCGTATCGAAGCCATCTATGGTGGTGACTCCATTGAGCGCCAGATCCGGTCACTCAAAAGCGGTGTGCATATCGTGATCGGTACACCCGGTCGTGTAATGGACCACATGGAGCGGAATACCCTCAAGCTCAATAACGTTAAGATGATGATTCTTGACGAAGCGGATGAGATGCTGGACATGGGCTTCCGTGAAGATATTGAGAGCATTCTGGAAGAAATGCCCGAAGAGCGGCAAACGATCCTGTTCTCGGCGACGATGTCGAAGCCGATCATGCAGATCACCCAGAAGTTCCAGAAAGATCCTGTGCTGGTGAAAGTCGTCAAGAAAGAACTGACGAACGTAAACATCGAGCAGGTTTACTTTGAAGTGAAATCGAAAGCAAAAGTTGAAGTGATGTGCCGTCTGATCGACATGTACGACCTGAAACTGCTGCTGGTATTCTGTAATACAAAGCGTAAAGTCGACGAAATCGTTGAAGACCTGCAAATCCGGGGCTACCAGGCCGAAGGGTTGCACGGCGATCTGCGCCAGGCACAACGGAACAACGTCATGAGCAAATTCCGCGCTGGTACAACCAACATCCTGGTTGCTACTGACGTTGCCGCTCGTGGTATTGACGTTGACGATGTCGACGCGGTTATTAACTTCGATATTCCCCTCGACGAAGAATATTATGTACACCGGATTGGCCGGACAGGCCGTGCGGGTAAATCGGGCCGGGCGTTCTCGTTCGTAGGCCGCGATGAGAAATACCGCTTCCGCGAAATCCAGACCTATACAAAAGTTAAGGTTGAGAAAGGTGTTATTCCTTCCTTCGAAGACATCGTTGGTGTTCGCAAAGCCCGTTTCATCGAGCAATTGCAACAGACGATTCAGGAAAGTAAAGACCTGAACCTGTATGACGATTTACTAACGCAGCTTAACCACGCCGGTTTCTCGACCGAGCAGATTGTAGCCGCGCTGGTAAAACGCAGCATGGGTCTGGAAAAGAACGAATTTGCTGATCAGAACCTCAATCTGGAAGATGATCGCCGGAATGGCCGCGACAAATACGCCGACCGTGGTCGGGGTGAAGGCGGTGGCCGCTTCGAAGATCGTCGGGGCGGGTCACGCTTTGGCGACCGCGATGAGCGGGGCAACAGCTCCCGTTTCGGTGACCGCCGTGAGGGTGGCGATCGGGGTGCCCGTAACGACGGACCGTCCCGCTTTGGCGACCGCCGAAATGACGGTGGTGACCGTCCACGTTTCAACGACCGGGATCGGTCGGGCGCAGGTAAACCTTATTTCGACCGCGACGATCAGCGTGTTCCCCGCGAGCGCGAAGCAAACATGACCCGCCTGATGGTGAGCATTGGCCGCAAAGATTTCGTCCGTCCGGGCGACATCGTAGGTGCCATTGCCGGTGAAGCCAACATTCCGGGCAACAGCATCGGCAGCATCGACATCTTCGACAAGTTCACCTATGTCGACGTTCCGAAAGATGTAGCCAACCGCGTTGTCGACGCTATGGAAGGCAATACCATCAAAGGTCGCCGGGTTAATATTGAAGTAGCACGGTAAGCACAAGAAATAGTAAGTTCTAAAGTGAAAAAGTGGCTGACGCAGGTATAAAACACTCGCGTCAGCCACTTTTTCACTTTAGAACTTACTAACTTTTATTATTCATAATAATACCCGAAAATGATGCCCATTTCATCTTCGCTGGTCAGGCCGAAGCTGACGGCTTTATTGGTTGTATTGTTGTAAGTTATTTCGGACATCAGCCCCTCCCCTTTCTGTAGGTCGATGGGGATTTTGAAGGTGATGATCTCGGGGTTTTCCCAGTCGGTGGAGGTGTAAACGATCTCGCCGTTGCGGGCGCCCCCAACAATTTTAATCACGAATTTCTCGCCCAGTTTGTGCATATGCGACGTGAGGGTAAGCACCTTCCGTGGCTTGCTGAAGGTAAACGTTTTGGTAAGCGTCACCCGAGTATTGGCGGGAAGTGACAGGCTAGTATTACTAAGGTCAAGTGTCTGAACAATGTTTTTGACCTTCGATTTATCGACCGTGTACAGATTAATCTGAGCCTCGCCTTTCCGTACTGCCGCTGTTTTATTAACGAAGTGTGAGTTAAGATCGAATGAAGCCCCCGCCGGAATAAGTAAAGCCATCCCCTCGGGAAACACATAATCCTGATATTGTGCCTGCGAGCCCGCCAGATACACATGGTTCGACATCGTAAGCGCCGTGAGGATGTTCAGGGAGTTATCCGGATTACGTAGATCGCGGATATCGTTTAAGTTGGGTAACGACGTTTTGTTCCGGAAATCGTAGGCAACAAAGTGGTGGCTTCCACTCTGCATTTTGGTCTCATAGCGATTCACGTACACATCCTGGGTGTTACCCAGCATTTTTCGAGTGAACAGCTCCCGTTCAAAATTCGGCTGTATGTCGAATGAGGGGACGGCCATTTGAAAACCCGTTCCGGTCGCTGGTACAGCCAGCGGCTCATAAGCCACTTCTGTAATGGTTTTATCACTTAATAAGGCAGCATCTGCAATAGTGCCCGTTTTGGGCGCTCCGGCATCAATCCAGCGACGCACGAACTCAACCTGCCCGTCAGATAGTGAGATACCACCCAACGGCATTGGATTGCCGTATTGTTTACCACTATGATGGCTGGCGGTTGTTGTGATCTTGTGATAAAGCAAGCTCTCCAGTGAAGCATACGCTTTCACTCGCTTGAGTCCGTCGGCCTTTGCACTACTGTTTTTTGGATCAACGCCTACCAGGTTCTGATAAGCAACACCTTCTACCAATACCAGCCCATGCTGAAAGTACGCAGCATCTTTATCTGATAAGTGGCAGCCCGACGTAGCGCAGGAAGGCGTCAGAATTTTTTGCTGAATAAGATCAAACGAAGATGTTTCCGTTGGCACTAATGACTCGGTAGTGTCTTTACTACAAGACACCATATGCAACAACAGGGCTGAAACGCCAATAGTTAAAGCCAAACGGCTATAAGTCAGGAAGTTCATATAGTATATCCAACAAAAATACCTTCGGAAAGGTAACGTAATTTGTGGTTACTTCGTCAAAACCGAAGAACGAAATCCTGTTTTGGCTGTTCCTTCCGAAAGAATACCAGGCCCACCCAAAACAAATCAACCGTTACACTAACGGCTTTATGCGCCTTAAGGTAAGCCCATGCCTGCTCCATTTCGTCCGACCAGTGTATATCGTCGAAAACGAATATGGTATCATTGTGAATATTGGTCAGGCAGGTTTCGAAATAGCGTACCGTTGGTTCATACCGATGGTTTGCATCGAAAAAGACAAAATCAACGGGAGGCAGTCCGGCGATAGCGGGCAGCAGCGTTTCATCCAGATTGCCTACAATTACGCCTACATTCCGGATAGCCAACCGTTCGAAATTTTGCCGGGCTACTGCTGCCGTTTCCGGGCAACCTTCAAACGTCAGCACCTGGCCACCATACGGTTTAGTAGCTTCGGCCAGATAAGCCGTTGTCATGCCGAGCGATGTGCCCAGATCAACCACGACTTTCGACTCGAAGCGCCGAATCAGCCGAAACAGGAGCCGACCGAAACGCGCCGGCTTCTGGGAGTTCCGGGCAATATCGCCAATGGTTCGTTGCCGGGATGGATTCACTTTGGACCCCGCTCCTAAATCGGCGATTGTAATGAGCTGACGACTTTTACGAAGTTCTTTTCTGAGCGCCCGTATTGGGGCAAACAGCGCTCTTGACCCGGTTTTTGCCCGGATTACCTGAACGTAAAGAGAAAAGAGAAATGGAGAATGAAGCGAATGTTCGTCGCGGGCGCGACTTAAATACCGGAAATAAGCAAGTAACAAAAATCAGTTCAGTTTATACGGCACCACCATCGTGAACTCAGGGATACTAACCCGAAGCTGTTTACCGTCAATAATTCGTTCGACAAGATACGTTCCTGCCATTTTACCAATGCTCGACCGTAGATTACAGCCCGATACATATTCGTGGACTTCACCCGGTTCGAGTACCGGTTGCAGTCCAACAACGCCCTCCCCCTCTACTTCCCGAACGGTACCATTGGAATCAAAAATCAACCAATGACGCCGGAGCAACTGAATGGTGTAGTCGCTCGCATTTTCGATGGTAATCCGGTAGGTAAACACGTAATGCGCCTGGAGTGGACTAGAGTAATCAGCCTGATACTCAGTCTTCACGCTAACTTTCACGCCTTCTGTGACTGACGAAACCATAAATATTAGTGTCGTTTTGCAACCTTAGAACGAAAATTAAGTTGATTAGTTTTGTTACGCAAGAACCACTCTTAAAAAATTTTTGTAAAGGGGTTTTTGGCGTTTGTAGGCGTATAATGCCGAATCACCCTTATCAGTTCCCTACATGAATGTATCTATTGCCGAATCCTGGCGAAATCGGTTACAGCCCGAATTTGATAAACCTTATTTCAGTGAACTTGCCCAATTTCTACGACACGAGTACAGCACCCAGCGCGTATTTCCGCCAGGCTCGTTGATGTTCAACGCCTTTAACAAGTGTAGTTTCGACGATACCCGCGTCGTTATTCTGGGGCAGGACCCCTATCATGGCGAAGGGCAGGCCAACGGTCTGGCATTCTCGGTTGCCGATGGCATCACCAAACCTCCGTCCTTAATTAATATTTTTAAGGAAATTCAGGACGATTTGGGCAAGCCCATCCCTAAATCAGGTAATCTGGAGCGTTGGGCCAGCCAGGGGGTTATGTTACTGAATGCCACGCTCACCGTTCGCGCGGGTCAGGCGGGGTCACACCAGGGCAAAGGCTGGGAAACATTTACCGATGCCGTTATTAAACTAATTTCGGAGGAGAAAGAGCATGTCGTTTTTATGCTCTGGGGCGCTTTCGCCCAAAAGAAAGGAGCCGTGATCGACGGCAAAAAACATTTAATTCTAAAAGCCAAACACCCGTCACCCATGGCGGCCAACTACGGAGGTTGGTTTGGCAATAAGCACTTCAGCCAGGCTAACGCTTATTTGGAAAGTAAAGGGCTGCCGCCGGTGGAATGGTAATCTGAACTTAAAAGGCGGCCCTGTAGGGCCGCCTTTTAAGTTCAGACATTAATCGATCGTTCTGAACAACCGGTTCCAGCGGATTTTATTCCAGGCGTTGGCCGGATTGGGGTCGAGCGACATCCAGACAAATACGGCTTTACCCACGATATGATCTTCGGGGACAAAACCCCAGAAACGCGAGTCGAGCGAGTTGTCGCGGTTATCGCCCATCATGAAATAGTAATCCTGTTTGAAAGTATACGTGTTAATCGGCTGGCCACCAATTTTTATTTCCTTTGGCGCTACCTCTACTTTTTCATTTCCTTCATACAGTTCAATAACCGGTCCGTAGAGAGCAATTGTCTGTTCATTAATTTGAATTGTTGCCCCCTTCTTCGGGATAGTGATCGGCCCAAAGTTGTCATGATTCCACTTGAAAGTAGGCGTTCCATAAATCATAGGGGCCATTTCGCCGGGCTTTTCGGTCATGGGCTCGATACCTTTTACAAAGTCGAATCCTTTAAACTTAGCAATAACGTCTTCAGTCGTGTTGACACTATAGCCAACCATCGTGGATGTTTTCGTCGAATCGTTGTACTGTTCCAGTGGTTTCCAGTTTTCGGTCGGCTGGCTCGGGTCGCGGTAGTCGTTGACGATGTCATACTTCCGGAAGAACGTCGCGTCCAGAACTTCGGTCGTTTTGATGAAGTACTTCTGTTCAGAGCGGGGTGGCGCCGGAACCGGTTTGCCGTTTACAAATACAGCCCGTTGCCGAACCTCCAGCACATCACCCGGAATACCAATACACCGCTTGATGTAGTTGGTTTTCAGATCGACGGGATAGTCAATATTATCATTCAGGTATTTGGGCGGCACGTTGAACACAACCACATCGCCATTCTTAACGTGCGTAAAGCCCGGCAACCGATACGATGGCAACTGAATGGCAGTGCTATAAGAGGGTATGTTCGTCCCCCATATTTTCTGGTGTGTCAACGGCACCTGCAAGGGTGTACGGGGTGTGCGAGTACCATAATGCAGCTTGCTTACAAACAGAAAATCGCCCACCATCAGGCTGTTTTCCATCGACGGGGTTGGAATCGTAAACGCTTCCATAAATAACCACCGAATGAGTGTAGCCGCTACAACAGCGAACAGAACGGAATCGAACCACTCACGAATGGGCGATTTTCTAGCTTTAGCCGGTCTTGTTTCGGCCTTCGTTTTTACTTCAGACATGTATACTAATGATAAATTATGACAGGGTCACCCAAGGGGTGATAAAGACCAAACAGGTTATCGAAATACCGTGACTAAATACGAAATTACGAAGATGAACTGGTTTTATATAGCCGTTCATCATTCATCCGGTTTAATTCCCCAACAGGTCGTCCATTCCGAATATGCCTTCACGGCCAACCAGCCACTCAGCGGCTATAACAGCCCCAAGAGCAAAGCCCTGCCGACTATGCGCTACGTGCTTAATTTCAATACGGTCAACGTCCGATTCATACCGAACTGTATGAGTGCCGGGCACCGTACCTTCCCGAAGTGACTCGATCTCAATGGCATCCTCGCCAACTGGCACGGGTTCTTTACCGGGTTCATTACTTACCCAACGCTGTTTGGTAGGCAACTGCTCCATGACCCCTTCGGCCAGGGTGATGGCGGTTCCGCTGGGAGCGTCTTTCTTTTCGGTATGATGGATTTCCGTCATCGACACATGATAGGACGGGTAATTCCGCATAAACTGAGCCAGCACTTTATTCAGCCGGAAAAACAGGTTGACGCCAATGCTGTAGTTGGATGCATAGAAGAAAGCACCTTTGGTACGCTCACAAAGGGCTTCGATGGCTGGTCGACGGTTGAGCCAACCCGTGGTGCCGCACACAACCGGCCAGTTCCGTTCCAGGCAATAGGTAATGTTTTCGGCGGCCGATTCGGGCGAACTGAATTCTATGACAACATCTACATCGTCGGGTTCGAGATTCGCTAAATCGGCGTAGTTATCAGCATCAATGCGGCCCGCAATCTGGTGACCCCGTTCGAGCGCGATCTGCTCGATCGTCTTTCCCATTTTGCCGTAGCCTAGTAAGAGAATATTCACTTTTGTGTCAGGTTATTTAAACGAAAACGCCACCCGTACTGCCGGAACAAAACCGATACCGGGTGCGGGTAACACATTGGGCTCGACGCGCATCGAGATGTCGTCGGTTAAATCAAAGGTTTTCAAGTGGGCCGCTACATTGGCCTCCACAATGTTAATTGCCCATAAAAGGCCGGACAACAGTAGGTTCAAATCCCGATAACGCCGGAAGGTGTCATAGGCATTTTTGGCGTTGGCCGATGTCCGAAAAACGACTTTCTTATCAGAAAATGGGCTGACGCCGATAGTAACCTCTTCTACTTTATAAGACAGCCCTTCCGTAAACGTAGCAGCCCCCTGAAGATTTGAATAGAGCGCCGGATCAAGGCTGGCTGAAAAACCGTCGCCTATGTTGAAAAACGCATCCGTTGCTTTATCGCCGTAAAGAAGGCGCCCATAACCAGTGGCAGCATCTTTGGCCAATCCCCGGTATTTGACAAACAGATACCCCATTACGCCAAAACCAGCATAAATAAACGGTATCTTGTAATACTGACGGTTATACGCCTGACCCAGACCGGGCAGCATCAGGGAGCGAATAGTGGCTTTCTTCGGAATAATCTTGTGTATTTTCGCTTCCTGACTTGCCGATACGCGGACAGTGTCCGGGTTATCCAGCGAAGCCGAATCATCCGCCGTCAGCACCGACCGGCCCACCTGAATAGGAATCCCATTACGTCGGATCGTAGTTGGAATTGTATCGGCAGCAGACCGGATTTGCCGAGTCGAATCGGTGGCTGCCGGCGTTGGAGCGGGGGTTATAGCCGGACGCTGGGCAAAGGATGTTGCAAAGGACACACTGAACAGGCAGACAGTAAGTAAGCTGAAAAGTCTCATGCTTACCAAACGACTCACTCTCCTTTCTTCGGGCCACTCATTCACCGGTTTAAGGTAATTTAACACGGTTACATTTATGAGTTTAACTCTGCGAGTTCAATACTTCCAGAATTTTGGTTAATTCCTCCTGCGAGG
Organism: Spirosoma sp.; assembly: GCF_026391055.1. GTDB lineage: Bacteria > Bacteroidota > Bacteroidia > Cytophagales > Spirosomataceae > Spirosoma. The sequence continues at coordinate 968,119 of NZ_JAPLET010000026.1, forward strand.
TGAATGGAATTTTGATTTCGCCCTTGTGCTTCTCGTCCGCTTTGATCGATACGCGGGTGCCGAACAGCGATGATAGCTTAAACTGAAGGCTGCGCATTTCCTGCTTGGGCAGCGTAACCCGCCGGGTACTTACCGTTTCCTGGCTCTCATCGGATAGATTCCGAACGGCCTCCTCTACTTTCCGAACCGACCACTCTTCATCGACAGCTCTGGTAAAGAGACGAATTTGCGCATCCGGATTTTCGATGTTGATAATAGCCCGGGCGTGGCCCATCGAAATTTTATTATCCCGCAACGATGCCTGAATAACGGGGGGCAACTTCAGTAGTCGAATGTAGTTGTTAACCGTTGTCCGGTTTTTCCCGACACGCTCACCCAGTTCCTCTTGCTTCAGGCTACACTCTGTAATGAGTCGCTGATAGCTGAGGGCAATTTCTATGGCATTCAGGTTTTCGCGCTGAATGTTTTCGATCAAGGCCATTTCCAGCATCTGCTGGTCATTGGCCGTTCGAACATAGGCCGGAATGTGGGTCAGGCCCGCTATTTTAGACGCCTGCAAACGCCGTTCACCGGCAATAAGCTGGTAGCGCTCTTTACCCAGTTGCCGAACGGTAATCGGCTGAATAATGCCTTGCGTCCGAATAGAGTCGGCTAGTTCCTGTAGCGCTTCTTCATCAAAGCGGGTTCGGGGCTGAAAAGGGTTTGTCTCGATCAGCGTGACGCTGATCTCGGTCATTGTGCTAATCGACTCAAACGGTGAAGGTTTAGTCTGCCGGCTAACCGATTCGCTGTCGTGCAACAAGGCACCCAAGCCGCGGCCCAATCCTATCATCTTCTTACTCGGTGCTTTGGTGTTGTCCATAAGACAAGTATGTATAATGTATGATGTATGGTGTATACTATAGGACAAGAGCGTCGGATCAGGTCATCCTATAGCATACACCATACATCATACATACTTGATTTAAGCTTCTTGCGGCATCATGCCGTTCTTGATCAGAATTTCTCGGGCCAGATTCAGGTAACTGACGGCCCCTTTGCTGTCAGCGTCCTGCGCCAGGGCAGGTACGCCGAAGCTGGGCGATTCGCTCAGCCGGATATTGCGCGGAATGATGGTGCTGAAAACCATTTGCTGGAAATGGCTCGTTACTTCACCAACCACCTGATTCGAGAGTCGAACGCGCAGGTCGTACATCGTCAGCAGAATACCTTCGATGGCCAGATGCGTGTTGAGCCGCGACTGAATAATTTTGATGGTGTTGAGCAATTTACCCAACCCTTCGAGTGCGAAATACTCACACTGAACCGGAATAATAACCGAATCAGCAGCAGTCAGGCTGTTAATCGTAATCAGGCCGAGTGAGGGCGAGCAGTCGATGATAATGAAATCGTAATCGTCCCGAATACTATCGAGCGTCGTTTTCATCTTATCCTCCCTATTTTGGAGGTTGATCATCTCAATTTCAGCTCCCACGAGGTCGATGTGCGATGGCAGCAAATCCAGATTCGGAAAATCCGTCTGAATTATAGCGTCCTGAGGGCGAACGCCCTCAACCATACATTCGTAAATGCTGTTCTCAATTTCTTTCGGATTGTACCCTAACCCGGACGTAGAATTCGCCTGGGGGTCAGCGTCAACAATGAGCGTCTGAAATTCGAGGGCGGCCAAGCTGGCGGCCAAGTTGATTGTTGTTGTAGTTTTACCGACGCCACCTTTTTGGTTGGCGATAGCAATGACTTTACCCATGGGTCTGTGCGTTGCAGACCCAAAGATGCCGGATAGTTTCCACGAAAGCAAGAACTGTTTCACGGAATGTTCCACAAAAATGAAAGCGTGGAAGAGCAAAAGAGCGAAAGGGCGACTCACATGGCCTTTTCGCTCTTTCACGCTTTCACGCTTTAACGCTTTAACTCACGCCCATACCTTGGTGCCTTCGGTACAGTTTTGGCACATCTCTATTTCGGAACGGGAACGGAGCAGAGTTTGCCGGAAGTCGGTGTAGGCAGGGCCTTGCCAGAGATCGGCGAAGGATTGATTCTGTAGATCACCGAGCCGGTGATGCGCATCTTTGTCGAAGCAGCAGGGTACCACCAGGCCATCCCAGGTAATGACGCATGAATGCCACATTTTCCAGCAGTGATCGCCAAAGCCGTTTTTGATGCGGTAGGTTCCATCAGCCTGGGGAGCGTAGCGGCTGTACTGATCTATGGTTGGCATCAGGTCGGAGCCTTGCTCGTAATCGTAAATCTGAGCCGTTTTCAGACCCACTTCATCGACACCCAGTTCGTGGGCTAATTTTTTCACCTCGGCAATCTGATGTTCGTTGGGTTTTACGACCAGAAACTGAAAGACGACATGGGGCGTCCGTGATTTCAATTCCTTTTTCCAGCGAATAATATTCTTTGTGCCCTCCAGCACTTTTTCGAGCTTTCCTCCTACCCGATACTGCTCGTAAACTTCCTGCGTGGTACCGTCAATCGAAATGATGAGCCGGTCTAGTCCCGATTCAACTGTTTTGCGGGCGTTGGCATCGGTCAGGTAGTGGGCATTGGTACTGGTGGCGGTGTATATGTTTCGGTCCGTAGCGTAGCGAACCAGTTCCAGAAATTGCGGGTGCAGGTAGGGCTCCCCCTGGAAGTAAAAAATCAGGTATAGCAGCGTATCGTGCAGCTCGTCGATGGTCCGTTTGTACAGGTCTTCGCCCAGCATACCAGTTGGGCGGGTGAACGACCGGAGGCCGCTGGGGCATTCGGGGCAACGAAGATTACAGGAAGTTGTCGGTTCAAACGAGACAGACATAGGCAAGCCTCGGTGCATAGCCTTACCCGTTCGCCGTGATTCATAGTAGCTGTACACTACTTTCAGCGCATTGGCGATGCGTTTGGGTGTTAGCTTGGAAGCAAAATTAAGGCCGTCGAGTACGTTGCGATTCATACGGTAAAGGTACGATTCAACCGGTTATCGGAACACCTTTTTCAGATCAATAGAAATTCCATTGGTTGGGTCAGTCAGCGTGTCGTTATGAAAAACCAGTTCCTCGTCGCCGGGCAACAACACAAAGATTACTCGAAGCATGGGCTGTACAAGCCAGTATGCTTTTACACCGATGGAAAAAAACAGAAGTGACTTCTCAATCAATTCTGTAACTGATTGAGAAGGGGATAGAATTTAAACCACTGTCAGAGAAACACGATCTACCTTAATTTCGTCCTGTAACCAGTTTATAGGTATTTCGGGAAAGATACTTAAATCAGGTACCGTGGGTGGATTTGTACTAATCAACGACATTTCACTACCGATGGTAAATTGATTTTCGTAACCATTCAACAACTGCTGTGAAATTCTAGCCTAAATTATGGCATGATTAAAAAAGGGAATGGGTTTATCTCTTTCAATTTCGTAATTCGTCAGAGCGGGTTGATCAACCATTGCTTCCATTTCGTTGACTGATTTAATTTCCTGAAATACACTAAAAAGTAACCATCCTGGCAATCTAGGAGAGTCTATAAACCTGGCAGCCCTGTTCCTCAAAAATGACGTCTCCAGCAACGAGGCCCGAGGCCGATTTTGGCAAATCGCCTGTCATACTTGCGGCAAATGTGAAGCCTGTTGGCTCGGTATGTGTCCAGATAAGGTAGTTTTTCCCATCAGTAGGACCTACCAGCCAACGCGTCTCTTTTCCTGCTATTTCAGGCCAGATACCTTCAGCAAAGGCACGCATCCGACCAATAGCCACAAACTGTTCGGCGTTTTGTCCCCAAACGAACGGCCCGTGCGTCACTTTATCCGGCTGGCGGTCGTCTTCGATCTGAAATACGTAGAGTTTCGAGTATTCTTCGTTTTCGCCCCGCTCTTCATGCCGATTTCGTACCTCAAAGCCCAGACCGACATAGCTCGGCATGTCGGTCAGGAAGAGTGCCGTGAAATACCGGAACAGATTTCCGGTCCGGTAAAACTCATCGAAACGCGGGTCGTCCTTATCGGCGGTCATAACCGTAAAATTGGGGGCAAACCGGCGCGTCTTCAGGTAGTCGGTATAGTCGGCAAAGTGTTTTTTAAAGGTTGGCGAGCCGACAACCATTGATTGCAGATCGCCAAGGGTTGAGTCGGCTTCAATGGCTTCGAGGTGGTCGAGTTCATTGCCATACCCCATGGTATCGGGCGGGGCCAGAAAGGTCTCGGCAAAAAATGCATAATGCGGTACGCTTTGCTGTACGTACTTTTTTATAGCCCGTAACGGATCATAAAATGCATCCGGCATGGCAGGCACACCCTCCGGCCGAAGCTGTACATGGGCCATGTCGCCCCGCATAAAATCGAAATTATATGTCTGCTGACAATCCCGAACGTTGCGGCAGATGTAATTCCAGGCGGGTACATTGGGTCGGCTGAAATCAAGCTCCCAATTACGGTTATTATCCATCGATTCGTAGAACCGATACCGCGCCAGAGGGCCAAACACCCGCGACATTTCTTGTGGCTGGTCGAACGCATACTGGTACCAGATCTGGCCAAAATCATCCACTACGAAGTCAGTGGGGTTAATATGAAGCCCTCGATAGGGCGGTGCCATCGTCATGGGTAGTGTCTCCAGCCCCAGGGCAACCAAGTGACGGATCAGGGCCAGCCGTCGGATAAGGCGTCCATTGTAATCATTGGGCAGTCCGAACAAGATACGCTGCCGTTGCTTATCGCTCAGGGTGACGGTCCCCCCTTGCTGGTCTGTCGAAAAAAACACCTCTTTGGTAAAGGTCAGGGGTGTTCCATCGGCAGCCCCCATACACTTCAGAAATTGCCAGATCGCTTCTTCGGCGTACCGATATACCAGACTGGAATGATCGAGCAATGTATCAGGTTTGCCCCCTTTTTCGTCGCGCTGTACCCACTCAAACAAGGCGGGCATGGTGAGTACCATTTCGGAGAAGCGATCGGTGTGCGGAATAACGTCCATACCAACAGTACGCCCTAACGCATGGAGCAGGTTGGTTACTACTTTCAGCTGCTTCTCGACGGTGTCGAGTGCGGGGACAAACCGGGCCAATTCGACGTCAAAGAATTCCGGGTTAATTTGCCAGCTTACCATCCCGTACAAACTCCCGACCACGCCCGGCTCCCAGATTGGCAGCAAATGAATACTGTCGTGACTGGCGGGTACGGTCATCACATAACTGATGATTTTCCAGAACGAGCCCAGAGTCCGAACGTTTACCCCGACCATATTACTGCGTTTCAGCCACGTACCATCGGTATAAATCTGAGCCGGGCTCTCAATCGTATCTGCCGGATCGAGCGCACGTCGCAGCGTCTCGTTTCCCAGCCGTTTATGCAGGATTTCCAGCGTTTGGTATACGGAAAACTGAATCGCCGTTTGGGGTAGCAAGTTCATGATGAACGACGAACGCCCCGATTGATAGGCTTCCGTATGGGCAGCGTAGTGCTGAGACCAGTCTGCTTGTATCGTATCGATGGAGGTTGGCATAAGGCAAATGTAAAGCGGTTTTTATAAAACCAAACACTGTCCTTTTGTGTCAAAAGAACACAGAACTGGCCGCTTTGATTAAACTATCCTACGTAAAACGGTCGCTATCAATTGACAAGTCCGCCCCTCATTACAGGCCAAAAAGCATTGATTTACCCGTATGTCGTATTCGTCAATACGTTCGAAGTACTTTAAGCTTATTGTTTTTGTTAAGACGAATGTGCGGATTACTGATGGTATGAAATATAAGCCCGCTCAGAACCAATGTTCCCACAACGGGCAATGTATTACTGTAAAAGCCCCGGTTATTGACGATATCGGCCAGCAGATACACGCCCCCGGCAATGGGAAAGAGTGTGCCCGCAGCCGTGATAAACGGAATACGTCGATTCAGGTAAACCATCTGCACATCGTCAAAGCGGAAGGTTACGGGTTCATCCCGGTTCATGACCTGATTCGCCATCAGCACGCTAAAGGTACTATCCGTTACATCGTACAATTGTTCCCGGTATTTCTCATTCCCGGCTTTGAAATGCAGTTCATCGCCTACAAAAAACCGGTAGCGCCGAAAGCCGCCAATCACATGGTTTACATCTAAAGCCAGGTACCGCGACGGCCGGATCAGGGCCGCAAAGGCCGGGCCCTTTCGTTGCAGCAATTGCTCCGTTGTGAGCGTATCCTGCGGCTGGGCAACGACAAACTGCCCCATAAAAACAAAAACCAGACTTAGTAACCACCCAAATTTGACTCTCATAAAGTGAATAAGTGAACTTGTTGTCAATAACAGGAAAAAACGGATAGTGGGCTCGTTTTTTAGAAAAAATTAACCTGTTCGCGAAGTGTTGGCTAATTTGCAGACATGATTACCGCTAACCAACTCCGAACGTTTACCGAACAAATATTCATCGCCATTGGCTGCTCCGAAACCGACGCCCGTCTGGCCGCTGATGTTCTCGTTAGTGCCGACCTGCGGGGCGTCGATTCCCACGGAGTCGCCCGTTTGCCGGGTTACGTCCGCCTGTACGACCTGGGCCGTATCAATCCAACCCCGCATATGCGCGTCGTTCATGAAACCCCGTCGACGGCAGTCGTTGATGGCGACCGTGGCCTGGGGCTAATCGTAGGTCCCTGGGCCATGCAGGTAGCCATTGAGAAAGCCAGGATTGCCGGCACCGGCTGGGTGGCCGTGCGCAACTCCAACCACTTCGGCATTGCCGGGTACCATGCCCTGCTGGCCGCGGAACAGGACATGATTGGCCAGGCCATGACCCACGCGGCCCCGCTCGTAGCCCCTACGTTTTCGCTGGATAAGCTTCTGGGAACAAACCCCATTGCCGTTGCCATTCCGGCCGCTACCGAACCTACGTTTCTGGCCGACTTTGCCTCTACGGCCGTGGCCTACGGCAAACTCGAAATCCTGCAACGCAAAGGGCAGGATATTCCGGAAGGATGGGCGCAAAACGCCGAGGGTCAACCCACTACCGATGCCAACGCCATTCGAAATGGCGGGGCACTCCTGCCACTCGGCACCGACCGCGAACACGGCTCCCACAAAGGCTACGGGCTGGGTGCCATTGTCGATATTTTTTCGGGGGTGCTGTCGGGGGCTAACTACGGTCCCTGGGTTCCGCCGTTCGCAACCGCCGGGTTTATGCAGGCCAATGAAGGGGTGGGTGTCGGAACCGGGCATTTTTTCGGAGCCATGCGTATTGACGCCTTCCGGCCCGCCGACGAGTTTAAAACGCATATGGACACCTGGATTCAGCGATTCCGGCAAGCCAAAGCCGTTGAAGGAAAACAGGTATTGATTCCCGGCGACCCCGAACGGATGATGGAAGCTGAACGACTCGCCAACGGCATTCCTGTTGTAGAGCCGGTTATAAAAAGCCTGAAAGAATTAGGAGAACGATTCGGTATAAACTTGTAGAAAGCACACAATCACTGAATACAGAGGCACGGAGAACAGAGATTAACTAATCAAATTTCAGTTGTCTACTCTCTGTGTTCTCCGTGCCTTTGGGTTGAATGAACCTAAACCAACTCTATTTACTTATTTATGAATTACCGAAAACTCGGAAAAACGGGCTTTAGCATTTCCGAAATCAGCCTGGGAACCTGGCAGGTTGGCGGCAAATGGGGCGACCCGTTCAGCCACGAAAACGCCGACAGAATACTCAATGAAGCCGTCGACGCCGGGATCAATTTCATCGACACGGCCGATGTATACGGCGATGGCGAAAGCGAAAAAGCCGTTGGGCGGCTGGTTCGCTCCCGGTCCGAACAGATTTATGTAGCCACCAAATGCGGTCGTCGTTTGCAGCCGCACACAAGCGAGGCCTATCAGCCCGATGTATTGCGCAAGTTCGTGGAAGACAGCCTGCAAAACATGGGACTGGAAACCCTCGATCTGATTCAGTTGCACTGCCCGCCGACCGAGGTTTTTTACCGGCCCGAAATCTTCGAATTATTCGACCGCTTGAAGGACGAAGGAAAAATTCAGAACATGGGCGTCAGTGTTGAGAAAGTGGAAGAAGGACTGAAAGCCATTGAATTTCCCAACGTGACCAGCGTTCAGATCATCTTCAATATGTTCCGGCAACGCCCGGCGGAGCTTTTCTTTACCGAAGCGCACCGGCGCGATGTGGGCGTTATTGTGCGGGTGCCGCTGGCAAGTGGTCTGCTGACGGGCAAGTTCAGCGCCGACACGACCTTTTCGGCCGATGACCACCGGAACTTCAACCGACAGGGGGCCGCTTTCGATAAGGGCGAAACGTTTTCGGGGGTGGATTACGAAACCGGGTTGGCCGCTGTCAATGAATTACGAACCGTCTTTCCCGACGATACCAATCTGGCACCCGATGCCCTCCGCTGGATTCTAACCTTCGATGCGGTGAGCTGCATTATTCCCGGTGCCTCGAAGCCTGAGCATCTGAGCTCGAACTTGCAAGCCATTGACCGCCCGGCCCCGTCGGCGGAGCAGCTGGCTGCCGTGAAGAAAATCTACGACGAGCGCATCAAAAATCCGGTTCATTATTTATGGTAAACGAGCGGCCTGAGTGGTGGCAGGTTCTCAAATCTGCCACCACTCAGGCCGCTCGTTTACTGACCCAGAAAGATCTGAAAACCAATTCCCAGACTCATGTAATTGGTTGTTGACACGGGAACTTCTATCTGAGTACCACCGCTGTTATAATTGGCGTAAGCTGTCTTGTATTTCTGCGAGATATAATTCAGACTGGCATTCAACGCAACGGAGCGATTGATAAAGTAAGCGACGCCAACCGTTGGGGTAAGCGTGGATGTAAAGCCCTTTCCCTTAATGTCCTGTCCCGAATCACGGTTGCGTATACTTGTCCATGAATAGCCATACGCCAGACCAATAAAAGGTTTCAGTTTACTACTTCCAATATAATAGCGCACGTAAGGAGACAGCCCAATAGAGGTACCGCTATTTCTTGCATCTCCGTTATAACTCGCGTATTTACTTGTATTTATACTAAGGGGGACCCCTGTACCAGCCTCCAGATTGTTTACTACGAAGTAACCTGCCGATGGCATTAAACTAGCTGCAAATGAACTGTATGTATCTTTTTTGCTATACGTTAAATTCCCAACAGTGGCGCCAGCAGTCCAGCGCCCTTTCTCGGTTTGAGCACTTGTAATGGTTAAGTTCGTCAATAGAATCAGGCAGGTACATAGTAATGCTTTCATAAACATTGATTAGGTAGTTAATAAAGCACAATAGTACGTACAGCCCCGTTCTGGCCCGTATCCGTTAATAAGATTTAACGAAAAAAGCCCGCGTCTTATGCGAGCTTTTTTCGTTAAACCACTCATTAATAATTCATTACTTCCCTTTTACCGCTCTTTTGAAAGTACCATCCGACCCAAAGACCAGAACAACCCGCTTGTTGTCGGCGGTTGTCATGTAGACGATGTAATTATTGTTCGTTGACTCCTGAGCGGCTTTATTGATCGTAGCCCCGGCGTAGTTTGTATTGATATACGTTATAATAGCCGCTGGCAGACTCGATACCGCTACCGTTGTGAGACTTGTCCCCTTTTCCGGACGAGGGTGATGGAGCGTATCGCCGGGTGCATGGTGCGTTGAATCCTTATGCATGTGCCGAAGCGAATCACCCCGTACATGATGTGCCGAATCGCCCGGAGCGTGGCCCCGTTTACCGTCAAGGGCTTTCACAAACGTACCGGTAGCATTGAACAGTAGCAGCTTAACCGAGTTGCTCACGGTAATAGCGACGACGTAGTTGCCCTGGCTATCCTTAAACGCTTCTTTAACGGTTGCACCCGCATACGTAGTTGTAATATACGTCGTAATGGCGGCTGGCAGCGTCGCTATATCTACGGCGGTCAGACTATGCGGCCCGGTAGCCGAGGTACTGGTTACACCGGCCGTACGGGCAGACGCATTAGTCGATGTAGGGTCGACAGCATTTTTGGTACACGCATTCATGCATACCGCTAAAGCCGCCAGAAAACTGAATACAAGCAGTTTTTTCATAAAAGCTATACGCTGGTTTTGTTAAAAATACAACAGAAAACTAAACGATATCCGAGCTCGTTTTTCGGCATTTCTCACTGTACGGCCTTCTTAAGGTTACCGTTGCAATGCCAACCGAATTTTAATTAAACTGGCGAATAAGCACTTGAAAGGTGCATAGGCGGAAAATAGATTTAAAAACACCGAGAATAGGCTACTTTCGGCACGTCAGCTGCGATGATTTTGTGCCCCATGGCAAATAATGAAATTCGGAACTTTACTTTTGCAATCCTTTATTTGTACATTCCGCCAACCAAGCCGATTCTGTTTGGCAATTCAGTACCGTTACAATATATTGTTCCATGAAAAAACAAAACGCCCGTCAATCCCAATCGCAAACACTCAATGGCATGACACAGTCACAGGGTCAGGCCAATACTAATTTTTCGTTCAGCGATTACCAGACTGAAAACTTTTTTGATGAGATGTTCGCCAGTGAGATGCAGGTACGGGCAGGCTATGCTCCTTTCCAGCAGCGCGTTGAGCAGCTTACCCGCGAGGATCTTATCGGGCGACAGCATGCAGCCGAACGGGCACTCATGAGCATGGGCATTACCTTTAATGTCTACTCGGAAGGTGAAGGCACCGAACGGATTATGCCCATTGACATTATCCCCCGAATTATCGAATCGGCCGAGTGGGACCGGCTCGAAGCGGGGCTAATCCAGCGTATTAAAGCCATTAATATGTTCCTGGACGACGTCTATAACGACCAGAATATTCTCAACGACGGCGTTGTTCCCCGCGACCTTATCGAATCCAGCAAGTCCTTTTTGCCGGGCTGTTTAGGTGTAAAACCGCCAAAAGGAATCTGGTGCCACATTACCGGTACCGACCTGATCCGGGGTGAAGACGGGACCATGATGGTACTTGAAGATAACCTCCGCTGCCCGTCGGGGGTGTCGTATATGCTCGAAAACCGCGAACTCAACAAACAGACTTTCCCCGATGTGCTGGCCCAAACGGGCGTTCGGCCGGTTTCCGACTACCCGACGCGGCTATTGCAGATGTTGCAGTACATTGCCGACCGGCCCAACCCAACGGTGGTTGTTTTAACACCCGGCATTTACAATTCGGCTTATTTCGAGCATTCGTATCTGGCGCAGCAGATGGGCGTTGAACTGGTTGAAGCCCGTGATCTGGTGGTATCGGGTGGTTATGTGAAAATGCGTACAACCAAAGGATTCCAGATCGTTGATGTTATCTACCGCCGTATTGATGACACATTTTTAGACCCCAAAGCCTTCAATCCAGATTCGATGATTGGCGTACCGGGCATTTTTGAAGTGTACAAAAAAGGGCGTGTTGCGCTGGCCAACGCACCGGGTACGGGTGTTGCCGATGATAAAGTGATTTACGCTTACGTGCCCCGCATCATCAAGTATTACATGGGCGAAGAAGCCATCATTCCAAATGTGAAGACGTACATCTGCCGCGAAGAGGAAGACTGCGCCTACGTTATGGAAAATATTGAAAAGCTGGTTGTTAAGGAAGCCAACGAAGCGGGTGGCTACGGTATGCTCATCGGCCCAAAAGCGACATCGGAAGAGCACGAATTATTCCGTCAGAAGATCAAGGAGAACCCCCGTAATTACATCGCCCAGCCAACTATTTCACTGTCACGCGTGCCCTGCATCGTCGGCGACCATGCCGAAGGCCGACATGTCGATCTGCGCCCGTATATCCTCTATGGCGATGGCGTAAACGTTATCCCCGGCGGGCTTACCCGTGTAGCCCTGCGCAAAGGCTCCCTCGTGGTCAACTCCTCGCAGGGCGGTGGCGGCAAGGACACCTGGGTGTTGTATTAGTAAGTATAGTGAGTGAAGTAAGGCTGGCAACCCATTCCCCTTACTTCACTCATTTTCTTTATACTCTTTTCCTGCGTAGGGCGTTTTAGATGAAACGGCAGTAATCTATGCGTTCTATCTATTTACTCAGCGCTACACTTCTCTTTTTTTGTATTATTCTGAAGCCTGTAACGAGTCAGGCATCCCATGTTCGGGCGGGTGAGATCACCACCAAACGAACTTCCCGAACCGCGTTAACTTACGAGATCACGTTTACGGCCTACTTCGACGAAACTCCCGGCGGTAAGCAAGCCGCCGATGCAGCAAACAGCTATACCCTCTGCTTTGGTGATGGTACAACGGCGGTGGTCGAACGTAGCCAGCGAACTTTTATCAACCGGAATACCTCATCCATCAATATCTACAAAGCGGTTCATACGTACCCCGGCCCCGGCACCTACACCATCGGGATAACAGTTGTCAACCGAAACAACAATACGCTCAACCTGCCACCGGCCGGTCAATCGGCTCAACTTCCCTTTTTCGTATCCACGACAATCAGCATCAACGCAGCCCTCTTAGCCAATTCGACCCCAGTGATGCTCAACCCACCGCTGGACTCGGGACGGGTGGGCCAGAAGTTCTGCCATAACCCGGCCGCCTTCGATGCCGATGGCGATAGCCTCGCTTACCGGCTGAGTATACCTAAAACATCACCAACCGAAAATAGCTGTACTGGTCGGAATATCCCCTCGTATCAGAGCCCAACGCAATTCAGTACTGCCAGTGAAAATGGGGGTACGCCAACGTTCAGTATTAACCCTATCACCGGCGAACTCTGCTGGGATTCGCCGGGCCAGGTGGGTCAGTTCAACTTTGCCTTCATCATTGAGGAATGGCGCAACGGGGTGCTCATCGGCGAAATCACCCGAGATATGCAGATATTCATCGTCGACAGCCCTAATAAACGCCCGCTAATCCAGCCGATACCGGACCTGTGCGTGGAGGCAGGGGCCCTCATCACCCAACCCGTCACGGCCACCGACCCCGACGGACAGCGCGTCATCATCTCTGGCTTCGGGGGCGTCTTCAACATCGGCGCCGACCGGCTCCCCCTGCCCGCCAACGAGCTTATTCCCCCCGCCTACGCCCGGCTCATCAACGGCGACATCATCCAG
>NZ_JAPLET010000027.1 GCF_026391055.1 Spirosoma sp.
CCAGCTGGACCCTGTGGGCTGCGAAAGCGACCGGGCTGCTATTGCCGTGACGGTCTATCCCCGCCCGGCAGCGCCGACTACAACGAACCTAAGTGTTTGTCAGAATACCACCCCTGTTTCGCTGCTATCATCGGTATCGGCCGTGGGTACGCTCAAGTGGTACGCCGATGCCAGTACGACTACCTTCTCGTTAGTAGCCCCCACACCGCCTACAACCACAGTCGGAGCAGTAACGTATTATGTCAGCCAGACCAGTGCCGATGGTTGTGAGAGTGACCGGACCTCCATCACCTTCACGGTTGTTGCGCTACCGGCTGCTCCGGCAGTTTCGCCCACTCCGGTGACTTACTGCCAGGATGTAACGGCTGTTCCTCTGGTGGCTACTGCCACCCCTGGTGGCACATTGAACTGGTACGATGTGGCAACCGGTGGTACGAGCGTTGCATCCTTGATCCCATCGACAGCAGCTTCGGCCAACTACTACGTGAGCCAGACAGTTAACGGCTGCGAAGGACCGCGGGCTACCATTAATGTCATCATCAATGCCAAGCCTGCCAGACCAGCCGTCACCACACCGGTGGCCTACTGCCAGCAGGCTACGGCGAGTCCCCTGAGCGCCACGGCCGGAGCCGGCAATTCGCTGCGCTGGTACGGCACGGCTGTTACCCTGGGTACGGCGACGGTGGTAGCGACGGTTCCTCAAACCGCCACCCCCGGGTTATTGAACTACTATGTAAGCCAGCTGGACCCTGTGGGCTGCGAAAGCGACCGGGCTGCTATTGCCGTGACGGTCTATCCCCGCCCGGCAGCGCCGACTACAACGAACCTAAGTGTTTGTCAGAATACCACCCCTGTTTCGCTGCTATCATCGGTATCGGCCAGGTACACTTAAATGGTACACCGACCCCGTTATTGGTGTAGGTTCTTTGGTTGCCCCCACACCGCCCACAATTACTGTGGGGGCAACCACCTATTATGTTAGTCAGACCAGTGCCGATGGTTGTGAGAGCGATCGGGCATCAATCACCTTTACGGTTCTGCCCTTGCCGGTTGTGCCAACGGTGGCTGCCGGTCCGCTCTTCTATTGTCAGGATGCAACCCCATCACCCCTTGTGGCTACCGCAGCCGGGACGTTGAACTGGTACACAACCCTAACCGGGACTGTGCCGCTGGTTAGTCCGGTACCTTCTACCTCTCTTGCTGGAAGTGCTACCTATTATGTCAGCCAGACCGACGGCAATGGTTGTGAAAGTGCCCGCGCCAGTGTAATCGTTATAACGAGTTCCCGGCCCGCTTTGCCAGCGGTTGTGTTGCCGCCAGCTTACTGCCTGAATGCTGTACCGGCGTCTCTGTCGGCTACGGCGGTTTCCGGTAACACCCTGCGCTGGTATGGAACGGATGAGACCGGCGGAACCGCATCTGTAACCCCCAGCGTACCAGCAACCAATAGCGCCGGTGTTTTCCGCTACTACGTTAGCCAGGTGGATGGCAATGGTTGTGAAAGTTTCCGGACGGCCATCACCGTAACAGTGAATGCGCGGCCAGTCGCTCCGACCACCTTGCCCATTGGTATCTGTCAGGATGCCCCCGTACCCTTGATAACTTCGGCGGTATCGGCTGTTGGCTCCTTAACGTGGTATACGTCGCCGACGGGTACGGGGGCAACAGTAACCCCAACGCTATCCAGCGGCACTGTCGGCGCCACTACGTACTATGTCACGCAGACCGACGGTAACGGTTGTGAGAGTAGTCAGTCGCCTGTTCTGGTAACCGTTAAGCCGCTGCCACCGGCCCCGCTTGTTGCGCCTGGCCCGCTTGTACTCTGCCAGAGTTCGGTAGCGGCCCCGCTGTCGGCAACGGGAACAGGCACCCTGGTTTGGTATGACCCGGCCGGTAATTCCTTTAGTTCACTAACACCGCCCACGACAACGGTTGCTCCCTCTACCTATAAAGTGAGTCAGATTGTTGATGGCTGCGAAGGACCAACAGCCAGCATAACGGTTATTGTCATCGCGAAGCCGAACTTACCAACCCTGACAGTTCCGGGGCCTTATTGTCAATTTGAAGCGCCTGCTCAGCTATCGGCTACAGGTCTTAACCTGAAATGGTTTACAGATCCTGTGGGTGGTACATCCTCTGCTGTAGCCCCCACACCATCGACCAGTACGCCCGGAATCACAACTTACTATGTTACGCAGACGGATGGTAATGGTTGCGAAAGTGACCGGGCTCCCATTGCCGTACGAGTGAAGGTGAAACCCGCGCCACCGGGTACTGCACCGATTAGTTTCTGTGCCAATCAGGTTACCGCCCTGACGGCTACGACTGTCACGGGAGGGACCTTAACCTGGTACGGTACTGATCCAATTGCCGGTCCCCCTACATCAACCGCTCCCGTTCCGGGTACTACGGTTATCGGGGCACCTGTTTTGTACTATGTGAGCCAGACATTGGAAGGCTGCGAAAGTGATAAAGTGGCTATTGCGGTGACCATTCTTGGCTCGCCCGTTGCCCCAACTGTTAGTGCTGCGCCGGTAGTTTACTGTCAGGGAGCTGCATCCCTACCGTTATCCGCAACGGGTACGGGTACGCTCAGCTGGTATACGGTACAAACGGGCGGAACCGCTTCGGCAGTCGCCCCGGTGCCCCAGACTGGTAACCCGACTACGACTTATTACTACGTGAGCCAGACGGTCAACGGCTGCGAAGGACCAAGAGCTACAATTGCGGTTACAATCAATCCTAAACCGGTTGCACCCCTGGTTACGCCATCGCTGGTGTATTGCCAGAATGCTTCGGCCACTATCCTTTCGGCCACGGCCTCCGGCGTTCTGCGTTGGTATGCCGATGCTACCGGGAGTACCGTTATTCCTACGCCCATACCGTCAACGGCTACACCGGGGGTCACTACATACTATGTTAGCCAGATCGATGGCAATGGTTGTGAGAGTGATCGGGCCAGTATTGCCGTTTCGGTAGTGGCGACGCCAGTCGCTCCTGCAACGACGACATTCATTCTCTGCCAAAATTCAGTGTCTGTACCGCTAACTGCTACACCGGCTGCCGGTGGTGTGCTGAACTGGTATACTGGTCCAAGCGGAGGTGTAGGCAGCAGTGCAGCCCCCACACCATCTACAGCACAGGACGGTACGTTTACGTATTATGTTAGTCAGTCGATAAGCGGTTGTGAGGGACCCCGGGTACCCGTTACGGCTATTGTGAAACCGATGCCAACGGCGCCGAGCGTTACATCTACTCTGATTAATACCTGTCTGAATGCTCCACCTGTTGCATTGGGTGCCACTCCATCGGGCGGAGGAACCCTTAACTGGTATACCAGTCAATCGGGGGGCGTTTCAACCTCTACTGCCCCCTTGCCGCCTACAAATCAGGAAGGTACGTTAATGTATTATGTTAGTCAGACGGTGAACGGTTGTGAAGGTTCCCGCACAGCCATTACCGTTGTTGTCAGGGGGCTGCCCGTTGCTCCGGGTGTCAGTGCGACCCCAATAGTCTATTGCCAGGGCAATACGGCTGTAGCGCTGACCGCTACGCCGACAACTGGTGCTACGCTGAACTGGTATAACTCATTGCCCGGCAGTGTTGCTTCAACCGTAGCGCCCACGCCGTCAACGACCACCACCGGCATATTTACGTACTACGTGAGTCAAAGTATAAACGGCTGCGAAGGGCCAAAGGCTCCTATTGTGGTACTCATTCAGGCAACACCGACGGCTCCATCGGTCGGTAGCGGTCAACTCTATTGCCAGGGTGGGGCCGCTACGCCCGTGTCGGCCACGGCGTCGCCGGGTGGCGTGTTAAACTGGTATACCACGCCAACAGGCGGAAATTCCTCGCTAACGCCACCCACGCCAGCATTGACCAGTACGGGTACCGTTCTCTATTACGTGAGTCAAAGTATAAACGGTTGCGAAGGACCACGTGCCACCGTAACCGTAACGATTAAGTCAGCCCCACCCGCCCCCACAGTAGCGGCATCTCCTGCCTTTTGTCAGGGTACTGCTGCCAGTCAGTTAGTAGCAATTCCGTCGCCGGGAGGAACCTTGAGCTGGTACACGGCGCAAACGGGTGGATCGGGATCATCGGTGGCACCCATTCCGGCAACGAGTAGCGCCGGTACCGTGGTGTATTATGTCAGCCAGACAGATATCACGGGTTGTGAGAGTAACCGGGCATCGGTAACGGTGAAGATTAATGCGTTGCCAACGTCGCCCACAACGGCATCGGTCAGTTACTGTCAGGGGGCAACTGCCGTTCCCTTATCTGCACTGGCCAATAATGGCAGCACGTTAAACTGGTACACTGCCCAGGCTGGCGGAACCGCATCCAGCGTTGCTCCCGTGCCGGTTACGACGAGTGCCGGTGTCAATACGTACTTTGTCAGTCAAACAGATGCCAATGGTTGCGAAAGCACCCGAAGTCTCCTGCTGGTTGTCATTTCAGCAACGCCCGCTGCTCCGTCCGTTACGCCACTGGCGCCCGTCTGTCAGAATAGCGTTCCTATAGTGCTACAGGCGGCCGGTCAAAATCTGAAATGGTATGCTGATGCAACTTCCGCAAACAGTATCGGAAATTCGATAACTGTATCGACAGCTCAGGCAGGACCCTATTCATACTACGTCAGCCAGACCGTCAACCAGTGCGAAAGCCCACGGGCGTTGGTGCAGGGCGTGGTCAATGCGTTGCCGCTTCCACCTACCGTTGCCAATATAAACGTTTGTCAGGATGCACCGACCCAGCCACTTACCGCCGTTGGTACAGCCTTGCAGTGGTTCGATAGCAACGACAGTCCGATTTCGGTACCTACACCTGTAACGAAGGTGGATGTGAACCAAACGTATATCTATAAAGTAAGCCAAACCGTCAGCGGGTGTACCAGTGCCAAAGCAACCATGATCTACACGGTCAACGTGACGCCACCACCAACGGTTGTGACACCTGTTGCATACTGCCAGAATGCCGTTGCAAGACCGTTACAGGCAACCGGAAGCAGCTTACGCTGGTATAGCCCCACCGGGGCCGTTACCACAGTGGCTCCCACTCCGCCTACCACGGTTATAACAGCGGGTGCCAGCTATTCTGTCAGTCAGTTGAACACGCTGGGTTGCGAAAGTCGTAAATCAGAAATTAAGGTTACGATCAACGCATTACCCACTGCCAGGCTGGAAGGAACGACAGCTGTTAGCTTGGGTAATTCAGCGATTCTTTCGCTGACCCTCACCGGTACAGGACCTTATAGCTATGTCCTGTCTGACGGGGCCGTTGGCACGGCTGAAACAAGCGCCAGTTCTGACATCACCGTCAGCAAAATAACCGTTACGCCCAGTACCACAACCAGTTATTCTGTCGTGAGTGTTACCAACGCCTGCGGTAATGGTACGGTAAGCGGTGTGGCCACGGTATCCGTGCAAGTGCCTTCTATTCTAACCGGTGTGCTGGGGTCATCATCCATCTGTACGGGAACCCTACTGACTGTACCGTTTTTGACGTCCGGGAAGTTTACAGCGGCTAACACCTTCGTGGTCGAGATTGCTGGGGCAACCGGCGATTCGCTGAGCCGCCGGTATACGCCCATTGCCAATGGCTTATTACAGGGAAATACGATTGTAACGACCATCCCCAACACGGTAGCTGCCGGACTGTATTACATTCGGGTGAGTGCCACAAACGCCCCCTATGCCGTTCCGGGTATCAGAAGCCCAACCTTGCTGACGGTTAAGGCATTGCCAACAGCGTCGTTCAGTGCGAGCAAGCGGTTAATTTATAAGGGAGAAAGCACTGACCTGCTGTTTACCTTGTCCGGTGATGCGCCCTGGAGTGTTTCGTACACGGCTGGTTCGGAGGGTAGGTCTGTCTCGGCAACGAAAAATCTGTTTCCGGTGAGTGTTTCACCCACTGCCACGACGACCTACAAGTTGTGGTCGGTTTCGAATAGCTGCGGTGTCGGCAGAGTTGAAGGCGTCGATACCACCACCATTCGGGTTGATGTCCTACTGGCTGAAGCCGATCCTTTCGGAAATTCGGTGAAGGTATATCCGGTTCCGGCCGATGAAGTGGTTACAGTCGATATTGACCTTCCGCTGCAAAAAGAACCTGCCCAGCTACAGCTGATTGGTTTCGATGGACACGTGGCTGAGCAGTTGTTGACCCGGCAAAAGCAGACAATCCTGCCTCTGGACAAGGTATCTGCCGGAACGTATCTGCTGCACATTACTATCGGAAATAAAACAACGGTGCGTAAGGTTTTAAAACGGTAATTAGTTAATGGTAATTGGGTAGTAAGTTATTGGTTATTAGTTGACGCACAGCCGTTTTGATTAATGACCAATAACTTACTACCCAATTACCCATACCGCTTGTTAGAAAAAATAGGCGTCGTATTGGAATTGGTATATGTTTGTTAAATTGGCTTGTAATCAAATCGTTCTCCTATGCCTCCAGCCGCCCGTTTAACTGATATGCACACCTGTCCGATGACGACGGGACCCGTACCGCATGTGGGCGGCCCCATAGTGGGCCCCGGTTGCCCGACGGTGATGATCGGAGGCTTGCCAGCTGCTCGTGTTGGTGATTCACTGGTGTGCGTTGGACCACCCGATACAATTGTTAAAGGCTCCGCAACGGTACTTATTGGCGGGGCACCGGCAGCCCGAATGGGCGATTCGACTGGTCATGGCGGTACTATTGTGCTCGGTTTCCCAACCGTTATGATTAATGGTTGATTGAGCCGAACGAAAAATTGAGCGGATGCACCCCGGACTACCTACTTCCTAATGAACGTCACATCGCCTTTTATCATCAATTACATTATCTTATTGCTTATCGCTGTAGGCATGACTGCCTGGGCCATATGGATTAACCGGCAGAACGAGTTGATGGCGAACCGACGGTTGCTGTTAACAATTCTGATCGGCGCTTTAATTCTCACCCTCCCCAGCCTGTTTGGTCTGATTGGTCTGGATTTTATTCCGGTAGGCTATATCGTAGTGCAGGTGGTCAGCCTTGTACTTGGCGTTCTTTTTTTGAGCCGTATGCTGGTCGACATGGGACCGGCTTTCGTTACAAAACCAGCTTTCGTCATCCTGCTGGCGGGCAGTATCATCTGTTTCGGTGCTGCGCTGTTTACCCCCGTATTTTATTACCTGAGCAGCTTTTTATACGGCGTCGTTCCCTACGACCTCTGGGCAGCAACCAGCCTGCTCCCGTTTATCCTGCCTATCCTGTTCGCCTATACGTTTAACGCACTGGTGGCCGTTCCCAGTGAGATTTATAAACTCTGGTACTACCCGCGAAATGCGGAAGAAGTGGATATGGACGAAGTCGATTACTTCCGGCTTACCCTGCTGGAGGTTCAGATTCACAAACACCCTGGGCGGAAGGAGCCACCTATTAAAGTAAAGGCCCGCTCAACGGGCAATATGGCTTTCGGGACGTGGTTTCAAAAGCTTATCGACGATTACAATATCAAATTTCCCAACGACCCGATCAGGACTTTCGATGAATCGGCTCACGAGTATGGCTGGTCGTTTTATAGTATCAAACCGTCCCTTTTCCGGTTGCGGAATTATATTGATTTTGAAAAAACAATAGCCGAGAATAACCTTAGCGAAAACCACCTGATTGTGGCCAAGCGAGTGGAAGAATTTGCCTAACAGCCTATGTTATTCCCTAAAAATCACCTGCCGGTAAACTGGGTCGATGGCATGAAGCTGTCGCAGCAGCATTTTGTTGATACCGATCATCAGATTCAGGATTTGGTACGCGATTCGGTATCGCTGTTCCTGACTAGCTACAACTATGGCTTATTACCACCGGTACGCGGCACGTCGGTAGCCCATGAGTTCGATCTGCTCGAAAAAAACGGCAATTATGTCGAAGTTCGTTTGTTTCGCTGCAACGCCATCACGCAGGGCGGCTGTCGTATCGCCATTAATCCGGATGTGCTGAAGTTTACGGTGTTGACGGCTTCGTTTGCTATTGCTCAACAAACGGAAAGCCAGCAGCCCGTCGGGTATGATATTGTGCTGGCCGTAAATCCGTTCGAGAAAGTGCCCGTTGGTAATCCCAATCCCGAAGAGTCTCCGCTGCGGCATCCATACACCGAGTATGGCTATGAGTTGATGGTCGTTGCGTCTCAGCACGTCAATGCGGATGAACTGGGCCAGCACCATCTGATTATCGGGAAAGCGATCTATCACGAAGGACAATATATTATCGACAGCCAATACATTCCGCCCTGTGCCTCTATTTCCAGCCATCCCCGACTGATTCAGTATTACAAAAACTTTGGCTGGGGGTTAAACGAGATTCAGGTGAGTTCCTTCAAGATCATCCGCAAGGTTTTCGAGCAGCAGCAGCCATCCGATATTGCCCGTCATGTTCAGCATCTCTGCAACCGGATACTGGACTATTTAGGAACTGTATTTTTCGATTACCGCAATATGGACCATCAGCACCCGCCGGTGGTTCTGGTAGGTTATTTTGCCAATCTGACCAGTATTATCTATACCGGTTTGTACTGCATGCCAAGTCGTCAAAAAGAAGAACTGCTGCATTACTTTTTCGAATGGACAAACGTAACGCCGGGCCAGTTCGAAGAACTCCTTTTGCGCTTGCTTGAACATGATTACAACCACAACCAGATTGGGGTTGCCATGCAGGCCATCGAGCAATTTCTGGGTGTCTTTACCAAACTCTGGAATAAGCTCAGTACACTTGAATACATCGGGCAGCGGAAAGAAACGATTCTGGTGCATGAGGAGGCTCCCATCCAGATCGCGCCCAGCCGGCGGGGCTGGAATATTCTGGACTGATAGGTAGCCCGGTTTCACTGTCGAAATACCTGAAGTTGTTGTACACTAACCCGGCTTCCTGATCGTCAAACTGCCCATATCCCAGAAAGGTATGCCAGCGTTGGGGGCCGGTTAGGCTGCGCTTTTTTCCGAACAGACACCAGCGCCATTCCCATACCGGATCACCGTGCTCATTATGCATGGACAAGGGTTGCCCCAGATAATTACAGACCACGCTGTAGCTGTTTTTACCCGCCTGAAGTATGGTGACCTCAGCGCCCCGCGCTGTATACCAGGTGAGTTGAACCGGTTCGCTGCCCGTGCGCTCATGCCATTCGTGCAGTAGCCGGTTGCCGTCCCATGCCCAGCGTACCTTGTAGTCGTTGACGGTTTTCTGAATGCGACGTCCGAGTGCATCGTATTCGAACGCAACCACGCTGCCATCCGGGCAGATAACCTGGTGCAACCAGCCTGATTCATGCCATACAAACTGCCATACCTTTCCGGCAATCTGTTTTTCGCGCAGATACCCCTCGGAATCGTAGTAAAATCTTGCCGGTCCCGCCAGAATGAGCTGCCAGCCGACTTCACTGGCTCTGGCGGCTGGCTTTAGTAACACTTGCTGATAGCGTGACCGTTGCGGAAGCCAGTGGTCGACCCATCCGGCAGACCCGACGGCCTCCATCAGTTCATTGGCTGAATCATAAAGCAGCGTGGCCGTACCGAAACGGGAGTCCTGCAGCCGGGTGAGTTGCTGGTGCTGCCATTGGTAGGTTTGCGAACGGGCGGCCTGCAGGCGACTTCCCCAAAAGAGCTGATGACTGGTAGGCAGTGGCCCCTGGTCATACTGCCAGCGACTGCGCAGACTGCCGGGCATAAGGCACTCTGCCAAACGACCCAGGCGGTCGTGGGTAAATTCGAGTTGCCAAGGTCCGTGTTGTTGCCGGGTCAGCAGACTGCGGCTGTCATAAGTGTAGGCAGCATTGGCCTGAGCCGACGATTGTAGATTTGTTCGGTTACCGGCCTTGTCATACACCGTTTCCACCACGGTATTACCCGCCGTTTCGGTAATGATTTTTCCCAGCGGATCGCGCTCGAACTGAACCAGGGTGGTGGGTGTACTGGCTTCCATCAGCCAGCCATCCGGGCGATAGGTATAATGGTGCCAGCTTCCGTCGGAGAACAGCACTTCGGTCATACGTCCGGCAGCATCGTAATGAAAACGGGTTGAACGGCCATCGGGTCGGCAATAGTCGCGCACTCGCCCGGCGGCATCCCGGACGAACCGCCAGCTGAGTTTATCTTTGCTCCGAAGCTCAATGAGTTTGCCGTCGTTTGTATAAACTGGCTGGTATTCAGAAACCGCTTTCGGTTGGTTTGCGGGTACGGGTTTGGTTGCGGTACTCGTGTCGGGGTTCGAGTTTATCAACTGCCCAAGCGCGTTGAACGACCGGGTCGTTTTTCGGCCGGTTTCCGTTGTTTCTTCTGCCGGGTAGCCGTATAGGTCGTACGCCCAGCGGGTCCAGCCTTCTCTTAAGTTTCTGCGTTCACGGAGCCAGCCGTCCCGGTTGTAGCTGAAGGTCGTTTCGGCACCAACCGGATTCAGGCAGGACTGGAGTTGCCCGGTTTCGGTATACGACCACTGCCAAACGCCATTGGCCCGGTCTACCAGTTCCAATAACTGGCTGTCGTCGTTATAGCGCATCCGTATCTGTCCACCGTCCGGCCAGTCTATTTCTATCCTGTTGCCTTTTGGGTCGTAGGTATAGAACGTGGTGTTGCCAAGCGTATCTTGCTCACTTTCCAGTTCGCCGTATTCGTTAAAGAGCCAAACGCGTTGTTGCCCCCCTTCGCTGATAAACCGCTGAACGACTCCGGCTTCGTGCGTGTATTGCCTGACTCGGTTGACGGAGTCCGTAACCACCGTACGCCCTTCATCAGGCAGGTAATCAAAGCGGAGTGAAATTGGGCTTCCGCTCCATTTCAGCGTGTTGCACCGATAAGCTGTGTCGATTTTTCCGTACGTGAAGAACGCATTTTGGCTGAAACGGTCCGTTAGCCGGACAAGTCGATTCTGGCGGTAACTGTATTGGGCCGTACGGCTACCCGCCACATGCACATCGGTCAGATTATGGGTTTCGTCGTATCCGTAGGCAACCAGTATAAACTCTTTCAGTGGCTGGTCGGCGGCCGTGATGGTCAGCCGTATAATATTTCCCTGCGGATCGGTAGTTACATCGATCACACGCTGAAAATCATCGCTTATGCGCCGTAAATGTCCTGCTCGGGTATAACTGAACTGAAGACGGTGGGGCAAGTGAGGGCTATCGACCGCCATTAGCCGATAAAGACTGTCACCCGGATTTCGGGCAAAACGGTAGCCCAGCCCGTCGGTCCCCCGGAGCCGGTAGCCTTGATCGTCGTGGCTAAGCTGAAGCTTTTCGGTACGATTCAGGTACTGCTCACCTTTGGCCAACTGTGGAAACAGTATACCCCGATTATCGGGCAACCGGACCACCACCCGCCCGCTGGTCTGATCTTCCAGCAGGTCAAAATCGTAAGCGTGCCGCCACCCGCCACCCAATGAGCCGGTTGTTACTTTATGGGAGCGGTAAAACCGTTTCCACCGGAAGGGAACAGGCCCCGGAATCTCTACGTCGACTTCCTCAACCAGCACTTCTCCCGATGCTACATCGACAAAGCGGCCATTGAACGTCCGTCGTTCCCAGGGCAACACCTGACAATCGTCGGGCGTTAAGGCCAGTCGATTCAGCAGTTGAGCAAGCTGTTCCGGGTTTTCTTCACCAGCAGGCAATGCAGCGTTTATGGCCGGGTAAAGTAACCGTCGCAAACCAGACCGAAACGCGGGTGTTTCCATGGGTTTATAGTTAATGGTTATTAGTGATTGGTTCGTGGGTTGTTGAGTTATTGGTTAGAGAGCTGATTATCGGTGAGTAACTGATAACACATTAACTAATAAACATCCCCAATTACCACCGTCGGTTTCCGAGGAGTTGGGTTAATAGCTCATCGGCTTTTCGTCTTTTGTCCGGGGTTTGCTGTCGCTGCCAGTACTGTCTGCCTATCTCTGGCAAACGGGCTACCGGGTGCTGTTCGGGCGGCAGGTGTTCGGCCAGCGTAAACAGCCGTATGTAATGCTCTTCAGACAGGCGGCTCCGGCCATTCTGTTCATAGGCCAGAGCCAGCCGACGGTGGCTCTCGATAGCCAGTAACCACTCTTTCAGATGTTCGGCCCGACTACTGGCCAGTTCATACTCATTAATAGCCCGTTGTCGCTGTCGGGTAGTTTCGTAGATCTCACCAGCCCCCAGCCAGGCCACCAGACTGATTCGACCGGCGAGCGCATCGCCCGCGTCGTACAGAGGCTCCATTTGGTCAATCACCCGTTTGTAGCGGTCCAGTGCGTCTTCGTGACGCCGGTGATCTTTATAGGCCTGGGCAACGGCCAGGTGAACGCTACCCTCGAGAGCAGCCCAGCGTTCCTGTTGGCAGATCAGCTCACACTTCTGGGCAAAATACAGTACATCCGGCAAATCTCGCTGGGTGAGGGCGGTACTCATCTCGGCATGCCACTGCCGGAATTTTACGTCGGGTGCCATAGGTGAACCGAGCGCGGCCACCTGGTGAATGACCTTCTGAAGCTGGAGGTTAATCGCGTTTGAGCAGACCTCTTGTCGAAACCGGCCGGGTAATGTGGCCAGTTGCTCGGCACCGATGGTATCCATAATAAGGATGCGAACCGTTGGCGAAAGACCACCCATCAGCAGAGCCGTCAGCGTCCGGTCCAGTACTATATTACTGGCCGTTGCCTGAGGCAGCAGGCATAACACCAGCAAGCCATCAGTATAGGTACGTAGCCGGGCGTCCAGCAGATTTACAGACGATATGAAGCGGGTGATCGGGTCTTGCTTTGCCCCGTTCGCTTCAGTCGGCCACTGGATACGAATGTTCTGATCGGCCAGCAGGAGCAAATCGTGGCCAACCTGTTCGGAAAGGTCGGCCAGTGCCTGTTCGAAAAACGTTTGCCA
The DNA here is from genome assembly GCF_026391055.1 of Spirosoma sp. Classification (GTDB taxonomy): domain Bacteria; phylum Bacteroidota; class Bacteroidia; order Cytophagales; family Spirosomataceae; genus Spirosoma. The sequence goes on from NZ_JAPLET010000027.1 coordinate 12,863, forward strand.
GTGCTGAACGGGTGTATCGAGGGTGATGAAAATGTCGTTGGAGACCGCTTGTGGGCCGGTCTGTTTTTGCAGAAACAAAGTCAGAAACCAATGTTCGTCGGGGGTAAATAACCAACGGCACAGGCGGGCATCGGGCAGCCGTCGGAATTCCTGCCAAAGCCGTTCAAGAACAGATATACGCTGGCTTAGCGGATTCATTATACGCGGTGGGGTGGTCTGTTAACTTGTATGTTTAATTAATCATAACCATTGATCCTTTGATGGCTGTCATGCCTGAGCTTTTGACGTTCAGCGTACCCGACCCTTCCACATCGGTTATGGCTCCTTTGATGTTCATCTGGGCCGATGCTTCTACTTTAACCTGCGTACCTTTGATGTTAACGGCTTGCTTGGCATCTAAGGTAATGGTGTTTCCAGATAACACGATTTCGGGGGCTTCGATGGTCACTTTCGCGGTGGCTTTGACAATAATATTTTTCGAAGAGTTGATCGTTATATCGCCACCCGCGCTCGGCACGGAGATCTTGACGAAGTTCTTCTCATCTACTTGCAGATGAATTTCTTTCACGCTGGGCTTTTCAATAAACGTCAGCGTGCTACCACTCCCTACGCTGATGTGCTTTTCTTCGTCGGGCTTGCTAGTGTCCATGCCACTATTTTTACCGTGGGGTAAGGCGCCAATGACAAAGGGGCGTTCGGGGTTGTTGTACTCGAAGCCAACCATGACCTGGTCGCCAATGGTTGGCACAAACTGAAAGCCACGCGTTTTTTTGTTATCCGTATGAACTCCAAAGTGCGGCTGAGTCATCCGGATAAAAGGGGTCGATTCCGAGCCACTCATCCAAAGCAGCTTTACCTTTACCCGCCCCATGCCTTTGGGGTCTTTAATGTCAGTAACCTGACCAATCTGCGTTTGAGCCAGTGGACGAACCAATTTGCGCACGGGCATAGCGGCTACATCGGCCGGAATGGCCCGAAACCTGTTTGTGTATTCGCCAACACCACTTACATAATGCACAATATCAGTGACGAGGTAGGGGACTGACTGCCCGCCTTTTCCCCTTGCAGAGTCCTTAACCACAATTTTACTGCCCGGAAACAGACCCGGAACCCGAGCTTGCCCTTCCATATATTTTTCTTCGGCGGTTAGGGAAGCATGGCGACTATCGCGGTAATCGGGCATATCGGCAGCCGTCTGGGCCGGATGGGGCGTAATGACACCACTCGTTTCCGGCTTATCATAAGGAGCTTTGTCTTTGGCTGTTTCTGATTCCAGCCGTTTGTCTTCTTCGGCTAAATAGTCATACTGTTTAAAGTAGGCGGGTACCGCTCGGACGCCCGTACGGAAGTGCGTTAAATTGGCACCAAAGGTCAGGTTTAACGTAGAGGTTGTACCCGGGCTGGTCGTGAATCGGAGTACCGAACCATCGTAATAAAACCAGGCACCAAAATCGTGAGCCAGCCGCTTTATGAAGTGCCAGACCGACTCTGTGTAGCGAACACAAAACGGTAGCTTGGCGGGTTTTATGCTGCCGGCTACATTTTTCACCTGCGTGTAGCTACTCAGGCATTTATTCACAATATCGGTGATCGATAAGTCGGTGAATGTCTGGGTGCCGGCTACCGTCAGCAGGGATTCGCAATGGCCGTGCCCGCTTATGATCATTTGGCCCCAGTAGCCATCATCCTGCTGTTTTAACTCGGTCTGGGTAATCACGCCCTTAAATTCCAGCGGTGGCCCCTCACCAGCTGCTTTGACGGTAAGCTCTATTGATTTTCGATTCAATTTTTCAGGTTGATCGGAGAACAGCACCACTAATTCGTCAACGGAGTCATGTTCAAAAACAACCCGAAATTCATGTGTGGTATGAATAGACTGCTGTAAGGTTATGGAGTGGAACGTCGGGATTTTTTTTCCCTCAATGAGCAGGGTTGTTTCGACAACAGGAGAGTAAACTGGCATAGCAGGAAAAAGCGAATAAATAGAAAGTAGGCAAGCAGATTCTGGAACGGAAGGGTAGATACGGATGGTGGCGATTACCGGAATTAACCGCACCGAATGTAAGAAAACGCTTGTCGATTCACAACCTATTCTGTTTATTGGTTAATATTTGTTTAATAGGTTGCTCTGTTTGCTCGTAAGTCGCTATGAATCAGGTATTTTATCGCCATCCAATTCGCTTTGGCCCGATCATGGTCGGGCAGGAAATGCCGACCTGCGGTGTAGGTACTTCAATTGCTCAGGTGCTCTATTTATTGCTGCACACCCGCTATGGAGAGTTACGAAGTGACCGCTCGTTCGGCTGTAAAATCTGGGATTTCGACTACGACCGTACGGTTAGCAATGCCCACTGGGTTACTCAGTTGTGTGAGTCGCTGGAAGCCGCCATTCAGCGGCATGAACGACGGTTGACGAAGCCACAGGTGAGTGTGCAGTTCCAGCCGGTAGAACATCGGCTGGATGCGCTTCCTGAAGATTATCAGCAGTTGGCGACGGTGACAATAAGCGCCACCCTGGTCGAAACAGAAGAGCCATTCCGGTTTACAACCCAATTGCACCTGGGTCATCTGTCGACTCGCTGAATCTTGGTTTATAACGACACACCCACTACTCGAATTACCTCCTATGCCACTGAGCGACCAGCGGTCTTTTTTTTCTAAAGAGTCTATACAGCAGCGTTTGTTATTGCACATTATGCAAATGTGGGGTGTCCAGGATTTGAATCACCTGGATTCATTCGTGCAGATGCTGATCGATACCCTGGCCAATGAAGTTTACCGGATCAGTAATGAGTTCATGGAGTCGGAGGTGCGCGTTCTGGAGCGGCTGGCCGACCTGCTAACGCCCGACCTTCTGACCATACCTCGCCCGGCCCATGCTGTTGTTCAGGCCAATCCGGGCCAGCCGGTTGTTGAATTAACGCCGGTTCAGAGTCTGCTTTTTCAGCAGAAGTATGCTTCTCAACAGTTGGGTGAGCTGGATAGTGTTCAGGACTTGTTCTTTTCGCCCGTCGAGTCGGTCAAACTTATTGATGGCCGGGTGGCTTATCTGGCTTCGGGTTCACAACTTCAGTCCATTCACACCCAGTTGGGCAAACGCCTGGTCGCCCAAACGCTGCCCCTGCAAAAACTGGCGCCCAAAACGCTGTGGATCGGGTTAGAAATTAACCCGGCCGTCGACTCACTCGATCGGGTGAGTTTCTTCTTCAACTGGCCCGACGATGTAGAGCACCAGCCTTTGCTGTCGCTGCTTAGTTTGAGCCGCTGGTCTTTAAACGGAGACCCGATAGCGACGGCTGTCGGCTCTGCCAGCCAGGAGGACAGCCAGATGGATATGGATGATGCGACCCGGTTGTTTTCGGAATACGACGTCAATTACCAGCTCGAACAGGATATCCGCCAGAATTACCAGCGTCGGTTTATCCATATCGAGCAGCCGATGACGCAGCCGTTGGCGGGTGTAGTGCAACCGTATCCACCCGCCTTTGCTGCCGCTTTTGGGGCTCAAAACTTAAAAGCCCTGGAGAGCGGGACGCTTGTGTGGCTGGAGGTCACGTTTCCGGCCCGCTTTACTGAAGAGGTGCTGGAGAAAGTACTGGTAGAATTGAATGCCTTCCCTGTACTGAACCGGAAACTAAATCGAATTCTTTACCGGACGATGGCCAATTTCAACCTGTTGCCTCTCCGAACTGACCCGTTCGAAACGCTGCTGATGGTTAAGGCCGTGGTTGATAGTAAGGATCGGGTCTTTATTGCCCACCCGTTTCATAAGGCAGAAGATATCAGCTCGGGCGGGTATGCGGTTCGCCGGGGGGGCGTGGAGCGCTTCGATGTGCGTAACGCCCGCGAGCAGCTGACATTTCTGCTGGAATTGCTGCGGGATGAGTCGGTTGCTTTTGCGGTGTATGGGCAGGACACCATCCGGTTATTACTAACACAGCTTCAGGACCAGATCGAGCGGCTTGAACGCAAAATTTATAATACAAACATGCCGCCCCTGACCATCAATCAATACGTTACGTTCAAGCCTTTCGAAGCGGGCGATTCGATGCAGGTCGACTTCTGGACAACCACCTGCGAGTTGGCTAATAAGATTCCTGCCGGTACCTACTTACAGGCCTACAATACCAATAGCCTGGCAGGCGACAGCATTAAGCTGCTGACCGGCACGACCGGCGGTCGTAGTCGGCCATCGGCATTGCACCGGGTTCAAACGTACCGGTATGCGCTCATGACGCATCAGCGGATTATCACTCAGGAGGATGTACGGGCCTTTTTTTACCACGAACTGGGGCCTTTGCTGAAATCGGTAACGATTCGGAAGGGAGTTGCCATTGGCAAAACAGTAAAAGAAGGATTAATGCGTACCGTTGATATTATCGTAAAACCGGCTGAGGATTGTACCTTGACTGAATCGGAGTGGAAAGTCGTACTCGAGAGCGTTCATCAGAAACTGATTCAACGCTCGGGTCAGGTCACTACGTACCGACTATTTTTAGATGAAGTGCTGCTACCTGTTTAACTTTCGGTAATGTACCTACGTATCGCCCTGTTACGCGCCCTCTTCTGGATCTTTGCCACAGCCGCCCTTATTACGCTGCCCGAGCAGGCTGTGGCCCAGGACTCCCTGACGTATAGTATCGATAGCTCGCTAACACTTGCGCCACCCACTGTGATTGATGCTACTATTTCCGGGAAATGGCGATTGAGTACGTTTATCGGTTACCACAGGCTTTATGAAAAAGGGTATTTGAACGAATTGTATCTAAAGCATGGACTGCATGCCAGTCTGACAGCGGATTATTTCATCGGTCCGCACTTGGGTATAGGGGTGCTGGTCGGGTATCAGAGCCTACAGGTCGACAAGTCGTACAACCAAAGTTCGGTCATCCCTATCAACTCCTATGCCCGCACCTTGCCGCTAACGGCGTTGCACACCTTCATGCTGACAGTTGGCCCTGCTTTATCGGTCAGCCTCAGTAAACGATTGTCACTAAATGCGAATCTTCGCGGAGGACTGTTTTACCATAGTGTCCCGGTGTTGAGCGCTTACTCCCTCAGTTATACCAACGGCGATTTACTGAACGGGAAACTGGTGGCAACCACAATCCTGCCGACAAGCCAGCGGGTTCAACCGGGGGCTAATGCGCTTTTAAGTCTCAACTATCAGGTTACCAGTCAATTTAGCCTGGGGCTGGCTGCCAGTGCTTCATATAGTTCTGTTCGTTATGCGCGATTGAATACGGCTAACGATTTCAGCCAGAAACAGCTGGACCTGCCCACTTACGGGGCGCAGATCACGGCATCGTTTCGGTTGGCGCCCGCATCGCCCTCGTCGGTCGTGGTCGCCAGTCAGCCAAAGGTTGTGGAATCCGGCCAGCCGGTACCGGTCTGTTATCCCCCTTTGCTCGACCCGGCCCAGTCCAATCTTTTCAGGGTGGGCGGTATTGAACGGCCGGTGTTCAGGTGGCGCAGCAGTGCCCCGATCTATACCGAGGGCGAACAGTACACCGTCCAGATTTACACCTTGCCGGGTAATAAGCTGGTATACGAAAAAGTGCTCAAGGAGCAGCAGTTAGCCTGGCCTTCTCAACTACCGCTACCGGATACCGCCAGCTTTTATTTTTATACCGTCTACACCAGCCGGATTAGTGAGTACGGGCATTTATGCCGCAGCGAACCTGTTGCCGGAACCATTTCTTTTTTCAAAGGCCAGCCAACAAATAAGCCCTTAATGACCCGACCATCGTTCCGGACATATGCCATTAAACTATACGAACTAGCGTCAGCAAAGGTGGCCCCGCCCGATTTGGAACGCGTTAATTTCTTTATGCGGACGCTGCAAAAAGTTGGCCTGCTCATCAATCCGCAGACAACGACGACCGGCCAGTCGGCTACCCCCGCCGATTCGACTCAGCTCGTTATGCAGACACCGCCTAAACTTGTTTATGAAGGGCCCGTAGAGGAGTCGGCGTTTGCCTGGCCTGCCAGGGTTCCGCTGCCTGCCCGGCCAACCGCCTACGAATACATCATCAGCGCTCTTGATAACCAGGAGGTCGCTCAGCGCAGCTACCTGATCGTAGAACCAAATGGCTGTTACACGATCATTGGCGACGATACAAAGAATTCGTTTTTACGATTCAGGGGAGCACCGGCTGCCGTGGTGGTACCGCCCGATCCGGTGCCTGTAAACAAGAAATAACGATGAGCCGCGCCTACTAGAGAAAACTGGTGTAACCCAGATACACGTCGTTTGGCTGAGGAGCGTCCTGTGCGTTTGGTGAGGTCAAGACAGAAACAGTAAAGTCAATAGAGACTGGAAGGAAATAATTAACAAGCGTATGCAACAAGGCAATCGATTGAGAGTGTGGCAGAAAAAGTGGCACCTGGGCAGGCGGAACTGGACCGATGATGATCTGTACGCCGTTGCGGCCGTCGTCGAAACGTTCACCTATTACCGCATCGATGCCTAGCCGACAATTAGCCAGTGTTGGTAAACCACCATCGGCCAGGGTTGACTGGTGTATTTGATGGCCTGCTTCAACCTGTACCGGAACGGCAAAGAAGACTTGTAAAAACTGACTTAACCAGACAAGATTGCTGCGAAGCAGATGCATCCAGGGCAGTACTTGTAAGAAAAGACCCGTCTGCATCCGGTTCATGTCCTTAATAATGGGCCATTGCTCGGCAAATTGATCGATTATGGTTCTGGCTGTGTCCGGGTGTTCAACGGCGCTTTCGTGTTGGACGGCCAGGGTTCGGAGGTAGTTCAGTTCGGCATCGAATGGCAGGAAAAAAAGGCGGGCCTGCCGTTCGTGATCACGATCCTGCCGAATGGTATCGAGGGTCTGGTCGGTGTCGGCAAGTTTGGATAAGTCTTTAGGTGGGAAGAACAGGTATTGCGGCAGCATATCGAACAAGCCTTCGCGGGGCGTATCGATACGGTTGTAAATAAAGGTAGACCCCTCCAGCAGCCAGTCGTTCATCTCCAGTATATCTTTGGAGTAGGCGCGATTATAAAGGCCGGTTGGGTTGATGATAATTCGTTCCGGGGGTATCTGCTGATCGGCCAGTGAGGCTGCCAGAAGTTCGGCTTTGAAATCGACATCAAGCAGATCGAGAAAATAAGGCTGTAACGTTGACGGTTGATTTGAAATTGTCATGGATGTAGAAGCCAGCACTGTAAATGATCAACAAGTTACCTGTTTCTGCTAAAAGAACCTTTTAGACCAATGAAATCATTAAATTATAAGGAAATTAATCAGGCGTTTAACCGATTTCTGGTCTGGTTCATCAGCCTGTTGCTGACAACGGTTGCCTGTGTGTTTTTGTACGTTAAAGCAAGTTCAAATCAGTTTAACCGGTTGGTTCAGCAGAAAGAGGATTTCGATCGGATATTCTACAAAGATGCGCTGCTGGCCGATAAAGTCGACTCGCTGTACACCTACATGAGTTTGCTCAACACGAGTCAGATTCGGGACGACCGCCAGATGGAACGGTTAATCACCAAGAAAAAAGAAGAGTATACCAAACTGGTGAATCAGGAGCGGAAAAGCTCGCCCTACTTCGTTGTGTATAACCGCTTATTCAGCCATGTGAACGAGATGCTTCTGCTGAAAGACTCGCTGAACAGAGCTATGCTGGAAGAAAGCGATATGCGAAGTGAGCTAAGAGACTGCCTGCAGCGGGCAGTTAATGAACATCGGCAGCGTAAACGTAATTGATGCGGCACTTTTAACGAACAGAGATGGAAACATTTTTTCGACTTACCATGCGCGAACGGCGACTTCAGTTTATGTACCTGCTCGCGGTACTTTGTCTGTTAACGCTATTCGTCAGCTTTATTGCTTTCAAAAGTAACACCTATTCGAGTGCCGAATCGAAACGGGTGTCGAGCAAAATCAAACAGCAGGAGCAGATCCTGAAAAGCCAGATAAGGAATATGCCCCTGCTGGACTCTGCTTACCAGTCTATCGTTGCTTTCCAGCCCCAGGTGAACGCTGTTTTTGTTGAAGTGGAAATAGAGGAGCATCTGAACGAGATCAAGCGGCTCTCCAATCCACAAATGGATAACACCCGGTTCAGGTCGTTTGGACAGATCGCCGATTTTTACCGGATGATGTACATCGACAAGAAGATCGTCTGGAGCAAGCAGTCCAACATTAGTTTGTTTCGTAAGCAACTGGATGATTGCAGCGTGGGATTGATATCGAATGCAACATCAACCCCCGGCCCGTCTGCGTCCCCTCAACCCAATCCTGGTGACCAATAGCCGTTATGAATAGCAAAATGACCTTATCGGCACGGGCGCTGTTTTTTACCCTGATCGTATTGTCGGGGCTTTATCAGTATACGGCTGAGCCTACCATTCGGGCCAAGGTGGAACCCATCCAGCAGGTAGCCGGTCAGCCCATACGTTATGTCGACAGTACGGACGCGGACGGCAGGCGACACTGGGAGTTCGGTAACGGACAGGATTCCAGGGTGGCCAAAGGTGAGTTTTACTATTCACAGCCCGGTACGTACCTGATTCGGCTAACAATTGATAATAACCTGACCAAAACGTTTTCCGTTGTGGTTACGCCCCGCAAAATTGTGCAGACGCAGGATTCGCTGGTGAAGATTAAAGGACCGGCAACGGGTTATGAGCGCGAAAAACTGGTATTTACCGCCGAAGGGGGAGGAGCCCGTCAGTTCTCCTGGCGCTTTGGAGCCAGTGGTCAGATTGACTCGCGCGACCAGACGGCTATCTACAGTTATCCGGCGGTAGAGAGTTATACGCCCTTCCAGGTGTACAAAATCGAACTCATGACAGATGTAACCAAGTATCCGGTTGTCAAAGAGGTTCGGATTTTTAAAGGGTTCAACAAATTCGCTCCTACCATCGATTCACTCGATATTACGGGTAGTGATTTCAAAAGGCGACTACAGCTTATTGCAGACGGGCAATCCTTCAATGTGCATTACAACTATTTATTGAAGCGGTATTTGTGCGAGAAGAACAATACAATCGTGCGCATTAACGATGCGAAAACCAATGACTTTTATTCGTACTGTATGGGCTTGCAATTCGATCGGGGCGTACGGATCGATGGGGTAGCGGTAATCGCTGATTCGCTTACCTCCTGTCTTGTGCGCCTAAACGTGACCCAGCATAACCAATGAAGCACCTCGTTCGTCATTGTTATTTTCAGTGGCCCGGCTGGCTCCCGTGCTTCGTACTTCTCCGGCAGTTTTCCGGCGTTGTACTGTTCTGGCTGTGCTGTCAGGAAACCGCAATGGCTCAACTGCCTTTCTTTATGCGGGTGGCCCGGCAGCCGTATAACCTGGTGCCGCATTCGGGGGGGGGCGGTTCGACAAAAACGGTGGCGGATGTAGCCAAAGGAGGAGCCGATCTGAATTTTCAGCCAGCAGGCGGCACACCCTGGGTCGTTTACTCTGACCGCGTCAACAACAATACGTTCCGAAATGCCAATGGCACTGTCCCTTTCCGCAAAATGGGCTTCTTGGAAGCCTTTTATGTTCTGAAGGAGCGGAACGGGTATCTGAAACTCATCAAGTACGATCCTAAACTACCCATTGGCAATAAGTTCTCCAGCCGGGCGGTTACCGACCGAAAAGCAGTTGTTTACTACGGGTGGGCCCCTAAAGCCCGCTTTCTGCTGGCCAACCAAAGTATCCGGTCGACCGATCAGCGCCGAGCCCAGATTTTCAGTGCCGTGCTGGCTCAACCGGTTCTGGTTGCCCGGCCGAACCAATATTTCGCCAACGATTCGGTAAAACTGTATTCAGAGCCCACTCAGCAAACCCTGGTGGGCGATAAAATGCGGTTGTATGATCTGACCTATATATACAAGCTGTCAGAAACCCGTCGGCAAGCCCTGATTGGCAGGGCGTCCTGGTTTCCGACCGACAGTGTCAAGCAGATACTTCTGGGATGGGCGCCTATTGATGTGCTGCAGTCCGTTGGCAATCGGCTGTTTCTGGAACCCGACACCACAACCCTGCAACAGCCGTCGTTGCCGCTATACCGGTCGCTGTCGGCAGCCGCCCGGAAGCTACCCGATTCGACCGTAACGAGTAATTCCTTTCCGGCCGTCTCCTGGAATCAGTTCGGTACTAAATTCCCGGTACTCAATCAATACAGAAATAATAAAGACAGTCAAACCGTTGTGCAGACGAACGGCATGACACCGCTGTTGGTCAGGCGCCATGTCCCCATTCTGAACGTGAATGGCCAGCCGATCAGCAGCCAGCAACTGGCCAGCATTCGCACCAATAATAACAACTATAACCTGATTTATGTAATTGAAGGCAGCCCGGCTATGCAACCCTACTGGGGAGAAATGGTAAACACCATTCAGTTCACTATCTCGCAGTTGTCGCAGGATTCATCCCGGTCCATTAACTTACGGGCGGGCGCTGTGGTGTATAATGAGTACAAAAAAACGGACGACAATAAGTTGCGGGGCAACGTAGATCTAAGCCCGCTGACCACTAATTACGTCTATCTGCTGAATGAATTAAGAAAGCTGATGCCACCAGCTAGGGGGCAGCCGGAGCCTGAGGCTAAAAGTGTTCGGTTTGGGGTCGGGAAAGCCCTGGAGCTGTTTGCTGCCCATCCTAATGAAAACAACATATTGGTGCTGGTGGGAATCAACGGCGACATGCAATCCATCGTTGATGGGATTCTGGTCCCTTCGGCCCTCAAAAGCGTAGAATGCCGCTTGTTGGCGTTTCAGGTATATTCGCCCGTGGGGGATGTCGCCAATAATTTTGTGCTGCACGCCCGCGAACTGGTGCTGGAGATTGCCAATCAGGGGAGTATCCTGAAAAAAAACAGGCTGGTTCGACCGGATATGGTGACGCCTTCCAACGAATTTAACCACCGGGTCGGCGATCGTAATGAATATAATCTGGCTTATCCGCAGCGGAGTATGGTGCCGGGCTGGGTTCTTTTTCCAAGAAAAAACCAAACCCTGCCCTTCAAGGAGTTATACGCAGCTACAGATAGCCTGTTCAGGCAAGTCAGCCATGAGTCAGAAACAATCATAGACGCTCTGGAAAGTACCTTTCAGCATCTGGAGCTGTTGGGTGACCGGGTAAATCCGAAGCTAACACCTATCTATGCTTCTCTTGGGATGAGTTTGCCCGCTGTTGCGTCGACCTTAATGCCGCTCGAAGCGTATCCCTTTCTGGTTCGGGCCTACACGCCCACGATGCGTAGCGACGGCCGCCGGTGGAAGTTCATTGCCTTGTTGCCGCTGGACGAATACGAGAGTATAAGCCGCTGGCTGGAGCAACTGAGCAGCGAAGACCTCGACCCGGCCGGTTATTTTGACCGGCTCAGGCTTTCCCGCCGGTACCATGAGACTATTAGAGAGATTGGGCTGCCTCCCGAAACTACGCTGACTCTTGATCAGATCCTGAACGGAATTTTAGATTTGCCCGTCGCCAATCCACTTTTCAAACGGATTACCGTCAGTCAGTTAACGAATCGTAAACAGCTATCCGATGCTTTGCTCAGCCAGGTCTTGTACCTGCTCCGCGAACGGCGCGATTATTTTCGTCGGATACCCACCTTTCGAAATAGCCGGTTTACGTCGAATGGGCGGACGTATTACTGGATCAGCGAAGACCTTTTTAAATAAACACGTTCCTCATCACTACCTGTATGCGTCAACTTCCGCTTACTGAACCGGTCGAGAAAGCCCTGCATATTGCCCGCGCTTTGGCTCGTGAATACCATAATGAGCAGCTTACTGCGGCCCATTTATTGCGCGCAGTTCTCCACGATGACGTAGGCGGCAGTGCGCTTCTGAGAGCCCTGGATCAGGATGTGGCTTATATTTTCGATTGGGCCGATGTCTGGATCGAAGAACAGCCCCGCTCAGCACTGGCTATTACGGAGCCGTTACAGGACGAATCGGTAGAACGTGTCCTGAACGAAGCAGATTTCTTTCGCGTCAAACTGGGGCTCGATTACGTTGAGCTTATCTGCGTTCTGACGGCCCTCACCAAGCCGGGTGTCGGGTTTACGGCCGAACAGCTCCGCTCGTTTCCGTTGCAGGAGCGTGATTTGCTGGATCGTTTTCTGCGTGACTTGTCGGCCCCCCGCGCTACCGATAAAACAAGCTCGAATGGCAACGGGCAGGCTGCTTTGCCGGGCCTAAGCCTCAAAACAAAGGGTCAGTTTCCGTATTGCATCGATAAAACAGCGCAGGCACGGGCTAAAAAGCTGGACCCCGTTGTCGGCCGTAAGCAGGAGGTTCGAACGATGCTCGAAATTCTGGGTCGGCGCAGCAAGCCTAACGTCATGGTGGTGGGCGACCCCGGCGTGGGTAAATCTGCACTGCTCGACGGGCTTGCACAACTGATTGTTGATGGACAGGTGCCCGCCCGGATGAAAAATGCCATTTTGCTCGAACTCGACTCCGGTGCGCTGCTGGCGGGCGCTTCGTACAAAGGTGAAGTAGAAGACCGCCTTAAATCGGTTCTGAAAGAAGTCCGGCAACAGGAAATGTGTATTCTTTTCATTGATGAGATTCACACCCTGCTCGACCCGAAAGGTTCTGCCGGTAATGGTATCGCTAATTTGCTGAAACCCGAGCTGGCCCGTGGCGAACTGACTGTGGTAGGGGCTACTACGCTCGAAGAATACCGGAAGCTAATAGAACCTGACCAGGCACTGAGCCGACGGTTCGAACTGCTCAACGTGACCGAGCCAACCGAACAGGTAGCCGAACGCATGATTCGGGGACTGATTCCCGTTTACGAGCAGCACCACAAGCTGGAAATCCAGCCCGATGTGGTTGCCGCCTGCATTCGTCTGGCGCGCCGGTACAGTAAGGAACGCCGGTTGCCCGATTCTGCGCTCGATCTGCTGGACCGTACAATGGCCGCTATCAGGATTGCAATTGAAACGTCGGACACGGAACTAACGCAACTCGAAAGAGCGGTTAAGGAGCTAAGTCAAAGCGATTTGCCGCCGGGCGAGGCACTGGACGAATACCGATGGGTCGACACGCAGCTTCACCACCAGATCAGCCCTGTTCTTCTGGGAAACTGGGAGGATACCATCAACCCGCTCGAACTCGAAACGCCCGTTGCTTACCACGACTACATTATGGCCAAGCTCAGACGGTTTCGGGAGTTGGCCGGTCAGCAGGTACCGGTTGTTACGGCCAATGATCTGGTGGCGGTAGTGGCTCACAAAACGGGTATCCCCATGGGTAAGGTACAGGGCCAGGAGAAAGAACGACTGCTGTCGATGGAGAGCTTCCTGCAACGGCGGGTCGTTGGCCAGAACCACGCCCTGCGCGCGTTGTCGGATGCTATTCTGGAGTCGCGCAGTGGCTTGCAGCGGGCCGGTCAGCCCATTGGCTCCTTCTTTCTGCTGGGTCCTACCGGAACGGGAAAAACGGAACTGTCGAAGTCGCTGGCCGACTTTTTGTTCAACGATGAGCGAGCCCTGATCCGGTTCGACATGTCGGAATTTAAGGAAGAACATTCGGCGGCTTTACTCTACGGAGCCCCTCCGGGTTACGTTGGGTATGAAGAAGGGGGTTTGCTGGTCAACAAAATTCGGAAGCAGCCGTATTCCGTTGTGTTGTTCGATGAGATCGAGAAAGCGCACGGCTCTGTTTTCGACGTTTTTCTCCAGATCATGGACGAAGGGCGGCTGCACGACAAACTCGGTAAGGAAGGCGACTTCACAAATGCACTGCTCATTTTCACATCCAACATCAGCAGCGAATGGATCACTAATGAGTTTCAGGCCGGTCGGATGCCAACGTCTCAGCAGTTGATGACCCGCATGACCGGCCAGTTTCGACCCGAATTTCTGGCCCGGATTACGGAAATCATCCCGTTCTCGCCCATCCAGGAAGAAAACGTGGTACGGATTTTCGAGATTCAGCTCGCTCATCTACAGAAAAGCCTTGTTCAGCAGGGCGTTACGCTGACATTGACCAAAGAGGCAAACCGGCAGCTTGCCTTACAGGGTTTTTCGCCCCATTACGGTGCCCGGCCTCTGGCGGGGATCATCCGAAATCAGTTGCGCAGGCCGATTTCCCGGCTGCTCATTTCAGGGCAATTACAGAAAGGGCAGTCGCTGAACCTTGACTGGAACGAGCAAACGAGTGAATTAATCTGGCAGATCGGGTAGGCGAATTGGGTAACTTTTCGGGACAAAAGCGGACTATGATCAAATTCGGGCTGGTGCTGAACGTCGTAAAAAAACATACCAGTTGTTTGAAACTGCCCTTTTCCCACCTTGCGGCCACTAGTCTTATTGATAGATTTGGTAAATACTATGGTTCGTCAGAATACGCATGTTTGACTTCGAAATTGGCGGTAGTGAGGCCAGACCCCGGGCATTAGAAGAAATCAGCAACATCCCTTCGAACCGGACGTTGCTGGTGCTGAAACTTACCCAGAAGAACCCCGTAAGGCCGGAGACGCTCTACGGCCTGAACACGGTCGACGCCGTGTTCAATAACTTCAGGCCTGAGGTGGAGGTGGAAATGGAGTCGCCTGAGGGTATGCCCATAAAAGAAATCATCCGGTTTCGGCGAATAGCCGATTTCCGGGTCAAGGAGCTGGTAGCCCAGAGCCCGCTCCTGCAAGCGCTGGATACGCAGTATCAGGAATACACGCAAATTGGCCGCCGACTAAAGGGACACGCGTTGTTGCGAACTATGTTGAGTAATGCCGAAACGAAAGCCATCCTGCTAAAAACGTTACAGGCTGCGGCCGATGAGCTGACTAAAACGGGCAAAGCCGGTCAATGAGCGGCCTCTATTCGGATTAGGAATTGTCAGTACGCTATTCGTTGCTGATCTGTAGATCAATCACTTACTAACCAGTACCCTAATAACTTTTGCATACCTGCATAAGAACGTGGTAATCTATTTCTTTGATCAATGGCAAGTGAATCAACTGTTCCCCCAACAAGACCGAATTCGGGGCATTCTGCTGCGGTTAACCCGCGAGCGTCACTTTCCGATATCATCTCTTTGCTGACTGATCATGGATTTGAATTTGTTGAAAGCTTACTGGATGGCTCGCTAAGCGGGAGTCTGGACTTTTCCAACCGTACGACCAATTTTTTGAGGAGGCCGGTTAAAGAAAAAGAACGGGCCACCTTGCAGGAGAAGCTGAAGGCCTGGATTGCGGTGCTGAGTGCGTCTGACAGTCTGGACAACATGCTCACCATTGCCGATCAAAAAGCAGCACAGTCCGAAGAAAGTCTGCGTAAAAATCTGCTGACCACTCTGGAGGCCACGCGCGAGCTTGAGACCAACTACCGGGCGCTTTCGCTTTTTTATACCAATACCGAAACGGCCAGAATTCCTAATATCTCGGTGGTAAATGCTGGTCTGGATCAAGTGTGTGATTTGGAAAATGCACATTTTACTGAGCACATTGCCAATGAGTTAAAGCAGAATTACGACCGCCTTGACCTTCGGGATAATTACTCCCTTCTGGTAATACCCGGTTTTATGCGGTCGAACGTTGTGCTGGAGAAATGGGCTAAAATTGCTCATGCCAACAAGGTCATGCTCTTCACCGACTTTGCGGATCTGGACGGCCCCGACGATGTGCTTGATCTACTAAGTGCCGTCAATATGCCGGGTGCGGAGTTATTTCATTCCAATGTAATCATGACCTGCAACTGGCTTGTTGGCCGGAGTAAGGTGGCCGAAGTAGGTGAAATGGATCATCTGTATGTCCCGCCGTCCGCAGCCCTTGCCGGTAAAACGTACTACACGCCAATGCCGCAGGTGTCGGCGGGGAAACGATACGGTGGCATAAGTGAGGTGCTGGGTGTCCGGTTTCGGCTTTGGAAAAACGAAGTTTCGATCATGGAGCGACTTAATCTCGTGCCCATGATCGAGGAGCATGGGCAGGTAATGGCCTACGGGAGTAAAACCCTGTTCAACGGTCCTAACATTGGTTTGCAGACCTTTACGGTTGTTCGGGTGTTCGACTACATTGTAAAAGTACTGTTCGATTTTCTGAACCGCCGGGCATTCGAAAACTGGAATACCAGCATAGAAGGTGATTTGCGACGACAGATTGCCGTATTTCTGGACAGTGTAAAAGGGTCTGATAAACTGATTGAGCAGTTTAGAATTGTACGGCTCGAACGGGACAGCAAACAAAAGGATCGCGTTTATCTGGATATTCGACTGACACCTTATTTCCCGGCTAAAAGTTTTATAGTCCGGCTCGACGGCCAGCGGGATGGTGAAACCGAAAGTCCAGAGTGGGCTTCCAGCTATGAACTGGCTTAAACATCCTTTGGATTGATGACGAAACAATTGATTTGGCATGGGTAGGCTACTGATCTTATGGATAGCACTGGGTGTGTGGGTAACCGTATCCGTTTACGTGCATCTGGCTTACATTAAACGCATAGGTTTTTCGCCAGACCCGGTTTTGCCTGCCGTTCCAATAATCGATGGCCCCCGGCTGCGTATTAAACTGCCGGGAAGTCTGTTCCATAAGGCTGAGAGTACCATGCGCCAACTCGATAAGCCCTCGATGCTGGATACACTGGCTGCTTATCTGATCAGTCACCCGCGCCGGTTGCTGACAGTGGTTGGTTACCATACTTCGGCTGAAAACAAGCTGACGTTGATGCCCAATTTAGGGGCAATGCGGGCCGATGTTGTCCGGCAGTATCTGGTGAACGCCGGGGTGCCGGAAGATCAGGTGCAGATTCAGGGGCAGGCGTCGGAACTGTTAAACTTCATTAAAGACTCAACAAGCGCCTTGTCTTTTTCTTTTCAGGCGATAACCATCAATGCCGACTGGCTGGCCCGGCACCAGAAATACAGCGACCTGTTTCATCCGCTCCAATTGTATTTTCCCACGGGCAGCACGGAGCATATAGTAACGCCGGATAATGAACAGTTCGTGCGCGAAGCCATTACGTACCTGTACAATCACCCAACGGAGCGACTCACTATTACGGGACATACAGACAGCACAGGCACTGAAGCCTTTAATCTTAAACTGTCGCGGCTACGGGCGATGGCCGTGCGCGACAAGCTTATTAAACAGGGCGCGTCGAAACGCTGGATTCAGGTAGTAGCCATGGGCGATAAACTGCCCATAGCGCCTAACAACCTGACCGAAGGCCGGGAGGCCAATCGACGCGTAACGTTACTGGTAAAAAAACGATAGCATGTTTGACCTGAATCCATTTCACCTTGAAAATGCCAGTCTGCTGCACTTTCTGATGCTTCAGGGAACGGCTATACTGGCCTACCTTATCTTTCGGGAGCGTTTTAAGCAACAGCTTGGTCGCCTGAACGAGAAATGCCAGCTGCTTCAGGCCGAGCTTGACGCCCGGGAGATTATTGAACCGGAGGTTGAGGAGGTCTTCAGTTCTGCGCCGGGCCGGGATGATCTGAAAGAGATAGCGGGTGTCAATGCAAAGGTCGAGGCTATTCTGAACGGGGTTGGTATCCACACCTTTACGCAACTGGCCAATACACCCATCACAACCATTCGGCGGGTGCTGGCCGAGCATGGGCCATTGATCTATACCGATGATCCGGTGACCTGGCCAAAGCAGGCCTGGCTGGCCGCCGATGGGCGCTGGGACGAACTCAGGGGATGGCAGGAGCAAATGCGTAAGGGTGTATATACGGACTTTCAACCCACCCTTTTGTTATGAATCCGCTAAATCCCTGGGTAGCTTTTGCCGAGATACTGCTGCTGTTGGTTGCTGCCTTCCTTTTAGGCTATGTTGTTGCTTACGGCCAATACAACAAACAGATACGAACGAGGAAGTCGCTGATTAGGCAGTTAAAAACAAAGCTGAACTTACCGGATCAGACCCAGTCTAAATCGGATCAGGTGGAAGAGATTATACCCGAGACGGAATAACAGGCTACTTTACTGACTCCCCTGCTAACTCATTGCTACACCTTTTATACCTACAAACAGTTTCATGAAAACAACGTTGGTTACCTTCCTTTTTGCCGGTGTCATTGCCCTGGTTTTTGCCACTGGTTGTAGTACCACACCACAACCACCCAACGCTGAGCGACTCAAGCGTTCCTACACTCTGGTATCTGTAATCGAAAACGGTACTGTCGTCTATCTCGAAGGGGCTCCGTCGAATATTAAACCCGGTTACTCACAGTTTTCCCTTGATCTGTCCGCTCCGCCCACGGTTCGATACCGGATTTCGGATGGAACGTCCGGTGCTGATTTAACAACCTTTGCCGGAACCTACCGGGTACAAAACGATAACACCCTGATACTTGAAGGGCTTAATCCTCAGCCTACCGGTACAAACGGCACCATCACGTTTACGATCTCGGACCTTATTGATGGGTCCTCCGTTACGCTTACACGTACGACATCCGATCAGAAGACGGGCAACACAATGAATGTTTACAAACTGAGAGGATAGCAGGCCGAAGCATAGCCAGTCAAATGCGGTTGCTTGGCCATCGGAAAACGCATATTGATGGATGAACAGACTGCCGCTTATTCTATTTCTTACCGAACTTATTGGCAAACAGGTTTAAGTACGCAAAGCTGTACAACTGCTTTATTTTAAAATAAGTCTGCTGCTTTGGGTTGGGAGCATAAAAGCCATAAACAGCATGTAGACCAATCATCAGGACTGACTTAACGCATTTGGCTAAAAACCGTGGTCTACTTCGCTGAATCTCAATAATACGCTCACTTCGGCCCAGGTAATAGGCGTAGTCGAAAATGTACTTTTTGTTCAGCTTGTTGCCAATTTTATGGTAAACCACCAGGTCGGGGCGATACAAAATCTGGTAGCCCAAATCGCGTGCCCGATTCAGGTAGTCTACCTCTTCACCACCCATTAAATTACTACCTTTTCGACCTAGCTCAACGTTATACCAGCCGATTTTCAGGGCTGCGTTCCGGCGCATGGAATAATTGGCACCCATTAATTTTTGGGTGTAACAAGCCGAGTTTCCCAGATCGAAGACGCTCATCAGGTAATAAAACTGTTCGGGCATCCAAGCCGGAATGTCGGATTGGTAAGGGAGCACTTTTCCACCTACTACATGGGTGTTCTGGTCACTATAAATCTGGTCGCAGATGTCCAGATAGTTTGCTTCAATATCAATGTCGTCATCCAGGAAAATGAGCACTTCGTTCCTTGCTTCTTTTATTCCCCTGTTTCGGGCGTACGATAAGCCCTGATTCGTTTCGAGAACATACCGAACGTGCGGAAACTGTAGAAAAGGTTTTACTATTTCGGCTGTATTATCAGTTGACTTATTATCAATAATAAGCAGCTCATATTTTGAATAATCTTTAAAGTGTAAGAGAAGCGACTCAATTGTTTCTTTCAGAAAATCAACTCGGTTATACGTACAAATAATGATGCTGTAGTGAAACATATACGTTTGCTTTTAAAGTTGTTCGTTACGGGTTTGGCTGACAAAATACGCTTAATAATCAGATAATTTTTGGGGTCTTGTTTGTAAAATATCTTCCATAAAGACAAAACGAAACGGTGAGTTGTCAGCTGCTCTGTTGTAGATGGCTTTATAGAAAAAAGCAATCATTATAAAGGCAATAACACAGCCGAATACTCGCTTTATAACTTTCTGGGATTGGGTGTTGAAGAGGAAATAAAAGAAGAAACTCATGATCACCACCCGGAAGTTGAGTAGGTAATCGTTCGTACGGGCCATAATGAAATTATCCGACACGATACGATCCAGAATAGCGCCTACAAAATAGAGGTTA
>NZ_JAPLET010000006.1 GCF_026391055.1 Spirosoma sp.
ATACTGCACGCCCGCTTTACTCAGGGGCTTGGCCTGGGCATATTGCAAATACGACGGGGTATTCAGGTCGTTGTTGGCCACGGGGAACACCGATAAGATATGAACCGGCAACCCAAGGTTTTGATCGCGGGCCATCATACTCACCGTGATCGCCATATTCCCCCCCGCACTTTCCCCGGCTACCGCTACTTTGGCGGGATTACCATTAAGGCTGGCCGCATTTTGCTTCACCCACTTGTAAGCCGCAAAAGCATCTTCGTGCGCGGTTGGAAATTTGTTCTCGGGCGCCAGTCGATAATCGACCGACACCACAATGGCCCCCGTCTCTTCGGCGAGTGCCAGGGTGGAATATTCATACACTTCGGGATTGGCAATGACCCAGCCACCTCCATGATAGTAGACGATAACGGGTAGTGTTCCCGATACATGGTTGGGTTTATAAACGACAATCCGAATGGGGGTGCCCCCCGCGCCCAGAATCATTTGCTGACTCACGGTCACATTGGCCGTCGGGCGTGGGATTTTATTTTTGTCGAGTAGCGAATTGACGGCATCTTTGAAGGATGGTTGCTGGCGGGCCTGTTGAGGGGTTAACTGCTCGATGGGGGTGGGCGCCAGCCGGCCTAGTTCTTCGATGACAGCCTGCATCTGGGGGCTAATCGTCGGGGCCCAGTCGGGCTTGGGGCCCGTTGGTTGGATGGTTTGACCGGGTTGAGGAAGGCGGTGATCCTGGCAAGCAGCCAGGGCTAGTAAAACTGAATAAACCAACAAGAGCGGTAACTGGCGTTGAGCGAAGAACTTATTTTTCATGAACGTTGATTGCTTTAGTCAGTAAACCAGCGGGTGAAGTAAGGGTTATTCTTTACTTATTGACTGGCTATATGGAGTGCGTTCCAGGCGGGCGGTCAACTCCGTCATCATTGGCCTACTTTACGATTTGCCCGGCCTTTAGGGCCGTTGCCAATTCGCCTGGCAACGACTTGTGAAGCCTGCTTTTGTTTTCCCTTTTGTTGAGGGGTCGAATGAAGCGTTGTAACTTTCCGCCAGGTTTGAAACTAATCACGGAAGCGAACACGATTCCCTTTGTCGAGTACAGCCTACTAAAACCTTTATGGATCATTTTTCAATCGTCTATCACGATAGGTCCTATACCGTCGTGGATCAACCGCCAAAGCGGGGTGATTTATTCTACCACAAGCTTCTCAAACAAGTGGATCGAGTAACCGACATAACCCCGAACGGTAGATTTGTAACCGGCACTAAACTGGGGGTTTGTCGAATGACTAATTGCCTCTTAGCTCGTGCGCTTACCTAGCTATTGCTTGAAACAGGGATGAGAAGCGAGCGTTTTCGCGAAACACTAATTTTTTATTCGCTCACTCCGTGTTGGCAATCCGACGGTGGGGATTCGGCTCGGCGTGGATCGGCAACCCCTATAGTAATGGGAAGCGGCCCGCCAGCAGGAGCCGCTTCTGCCGCTGCGGTTGAAGCAGGACCACCAACTCAGGTCCCGGCTGGGCGGTCGGGGCCTGAGTTAATGAGGGTCGAACGGAGGTAAAAAGTTCGGATAAACAGTCAATGCGGCGGACCGCCACTGTCGTAGCTAACTCCGAAGGACTAGACAAAAAGAAAGCTAACAGGGCTTGATTAAGCGCTGATTAAAACTACCTTTGAAGCAAGCAGTTCTACCTGAGTCGCTTCTCCGCTCCTGTTTACCAAGCTGTCGGTCTAGTTTCTCCTAACCCACAGTTGCCATGAAACAATTCGATCTCCTGGTACGTAACGCGCACGTTCGTCGGCGATTTGCGCTTAATTGCGCCAGGCTCAGGGCGCGGATTGCCCAGTTGCAACGAAACAACCAACGATTGGCCCAGCGCTTACTCGCGTTGACCGAGAGACATCAGCTTTTGGGGGATCGGGTCCGGGCCTGCCTGGCCCAGTCGGGGTCAAGCCGAACGTCGGTTACCTATAGGAAGCAGCTACCTGAGTGAATCTTAATTACACTTAGGAGCCTTTTTCACTAACTGTAAGAAGCCGTTAGCAGCCAGCAGGCCATTGGTTGGCCAATTTAATGGCTTTCACCCTATTCCATAACCGCAGGGTTTTCTAACCAGGGGGCAAACGTTGTGTTCATCTGTTGGCTTAACTCACTAACCGATAAGGGCTTTTGGATGCAGGCGCTGGCACCAAGAGCGATCAACTCTTTATCCTGGTCAGGCAACGTGGTAAACATAATGACGGGGACTTGCTGCCACAAAGGATGTTCATGCATCGTGTTTAAAACCTCGATCCCATTTATTTCAGGCATATGAATGTCCATCAGGACCAGCCAAAGCACTTTTTCCGAGCCTTTGTCAGCCAGTTCCTGCCTGAGGTAATCGATGAAATCGATTCCATTTCCAAACTCAACTACGGGGTAGGAGCTACCTAGTTGATGAAGTGCCTGACGGATAAAATACCGGTCCTCTTCATCATCATCGACCAAGACAAAACTGGGCATTTGCTTCTCTGCCATAATTACAAAATAGTGTTTGTGTGTACGCTTGGCACGGGCAGCAGTGGCTGCCCGGTAGGCCTAAAAAAACGATGATCCTATAATGGTCCAATAGTCTGCTTTCACTGGCAGTCAGCTAGATCCCAATCCTTTTTTAATCGCCCTGCCATCTGATCTAAGCGGTTGATCGTTAGTGGCTTAACGATGTAATCGTTTGCCCCTAACTGCTTCGCTTTCTGTAGATCTCCAGTCTCTGCTGAGGTAGAGAAAACCACAATGGGTACCTGTTGGTAAGCTTGGGAGGCGCGTAAGATTTTAAGTGATTCGAAGCCATCGAGACGAGGCATGTTTAAATCGAGAATGATCAAACAGGGCTGTAAGGCTGACTCGTCAAGCGATTGCAGTAAATCCAGGCCGTCAACGGCAAAGCTGACCTTGGTTTCCGGACAGCATTTGTCGAAAGCTATTCTTAATAAGAATCGGTCATCTTCGTCATCATCCGCAACGAAAACGGACTTGATAGGGTGTTGACTCATGACTGGTTAGGTTGCTTACCGTTTAAAACCCTCGACCGGGCTAAAAGTGATCAAGATTGAGGTGTCATATGGTTGTGAGTGAATTAGTGTATACGGGTTCAGTTGGTCCTTCCCGGAGCCAACGACAGCTTTCTATCGGTCTTTTGTGTACCTTTCTTTTGGCTGTCCTACCTGTTGAAGAAAGCGTTTTGATCACCGTTACCTTCTAGTGGGAAGGTGATTAACAAAAAAAATCGTTATGAGCCGACTTGATGCTACTTCTCAAATGAATGTGAGTAGGCCCTGGGCATCAACAGCCTATCGGCATCGATGCCAAGAAGAAAGCAATAACGCCTTGCTTACAAGTACATTAATCTTTATCCTGCCTGCCCGCTTCTACTCAAAGTTACCAAGGTACAAACATACAAGTTAATACCTGTGAATACGTGCCTATATGCGATGGATAGTAGACGAAAGTAAGTAAAACAAGCCGGCTTTTCAAACGCCCTATTAATCGAGCAGATGACTGAATACGTCGTCTCTGGCAGGAGCTTATTGATGAACGTTTCTTCGTCTCACTGGGGAGCGAATTGTGAGACAGTGATTTTTGACTACCTGTCCAAGACAAACCGTCGCATTCACTTCCCTTAAAATAGATAGTTAAACACTCATTCCCTAAGAACCGTTTAGCCCCTAAGCCTTTAACGTGACCATACCCCAATGCCCGGCGATCGACTGCCTTCTCCAGTGCTGACTAACCTTACCCAACGCCTCAACGTTGACTTGGCCCTCGAAGCAGCGGGCTTAGGCATTTGGGAATTCGACTTAGTCAAGGGAGTCGTCAACTGGGATGAGCGGTGCCGGGCCCTCTACGGCTTCACCCAGGGTAGCCAAATTGCCTATCAGCAGTTCATCCAACGGGTGCATCCTGACGACGTCGTGCGACTGGGGGAAGAACTCCAGCGACTGGCAGGGCTGGACTCCGATGGCCGCTATGACGTCACCTATCGTGTCTACGAGCCGGACGACATCAACCTGCGCTGGGTACGCTCCTATGGCCAGGCCACCTTCGCTGACTCGGGCGAGTTGATCCGCTTTGCGGGGGTAGCTCAGGAGGTGACGCAACAGGTCCAGATTCACCAACAACTCGAGCTGCAGGTGCAACTGCGCACCCAGGAACTGGCCACCACCAACCACGCCCTGCGGGTGATCAATGAGCAGCTCGTGAGCAGCAACCAGGCTCTGGAAACGGCCAACTCGGATCTGACCCGCTCGAACCAGAATCTTGAACAGTTTGCTTACGTGGCTTCCCACGACTTGCAAGAGCCCCTGCGCAAAATTCAACAGTTTGGCGATTTGCTCAAGAGCCGGTACGCCGAGGCGGGCCAGGAGGCTCTGCTCTACCTGGAGCGCATGCAACGGGCCGCCAGCCGGATGTCTCTGTTGATCAAGGACCTGTTAGCCTTCTCCCGCATAGCCACCACTCAGGTCGTCGCCCGGCCCGTCGCCCTCAACCAGCTGATTGAGGAAGTCGTTGATGACCTCTCGATGGTCATCGAAGAGAGTGGGGCGCAGATTGCCGTTGACCCCTTGCCAACGGTAGCGGGTGATCGCTCCCAGCTCAGCCAGCTCTTTCAGAACCTGTTGGGCAATGCCCTCAAATTTCGTCACCCGGCTAGCGGGGGGCATCAGCCCCTAAAGCCTCAAATCCGCATCCGGGCTGGTTTGGCCACCAGTCCGGACTTACCGGCTGGCTTGGTGGGCTCCCGAAACGCCTTGGTCTACCACCGCATTGAGGTGACGGATAATGGCATTGGCTTCGATGAGAAGTATGCGGACCGCATCTTTCAGGTGTTTCAGCGGCTGCACGGCCGTCATGAGTTTGCCGGCACGGGCATTGGCCTGGCGGTGGTGCACAAAGTGGTGACCAATCACGGGGGCGCCATTACGGCCAGCAGCCAACCGGGGCAAGGGGCTACGTTTCGGGTGTACCTGCCCGGCTCGTCAGCCAGCGCTTCCTGAAGGCGGGGTACGCTGGTTTGCTGGCGCGGTCCGGAAGGGTGGCAGCATCGCCTGGGCACCTGGTGCGGCAAGCCAATCTTACTCATCGGCCTCTTTCTGAAACCAAATGGCCGGGAGGGTCGCCGTCTCCAGCCAATAGGTGCGCAGCCCTCCTACGTACCGCTTCCAGGCCTGGAAACTAAAGGGTTTCCGGCTATACACGTTGGCCCCGCGCCGGTAGGCTTCCACTCGATCCGCCGGATCGTGGCTGGCTGACAGCATGATAATAGGTATCAGATGGCCCTGTGGATGCTGCCGCACTAAGGATAAAAAGTCTAACCCGCTCAGGCCGGTGTGTAAGTGGATGTCCAACAGCATCAAGCGGGGGCCCCGGCCCGTCAAATCGCCCAGATATCTGGCCGCTTGGTCATAGGTACTGGTAGGGATGAAAACCGCTTCGGGAAAGGTGCTGGCTGCCGCTCGGGTCAGCAGCTCGGCGATGTGGGCGTTATCGTCGACCAACAAGATGGTGAATGGTGTCATGGTAAACAGACTGTAAACGTTACTGACTAGACCAGCGACGAGGGCTTACTGGTAGCTCTGTTGGTTAAATATATGCCAATTGCATCATATATATCACCTTATTACTTAAATTTTTGCTGGGCTACCAAGCCTACTTTGGCTTCTATCGCTTACCAGGTATCGATAAAAATCAATCTATCATTGTTCAATTAAGGCAACCCGTATGCGACTAATTGAGTTTGACAGATATCAAAATCTTACTGTCTCTTATAATGCTCTCAAGTGAGACGAGTAATCGTTCATCAATAAGCTCCCACCAGAGACGACGAAGTATTCATGATCTGCCTCTTAAATAGGCATTTTATAAAACAGTTTGTTTTACTAACTGGCACCTTGAAGCACACGGTCTGTTACCAATCTACCATATGAGGTATACCACGCTGAGCCATTAGGAGGACAACAAACGGAAGGTAACCGTAAACACGCTGCCCTCCCCTTCTTGGCTAACAGCCTCAATAGAAGCCTGTTGCAGCGTGAGATACTCCTGACAGATCGCTAACCCCAGACCCGTACCTGGGATGTTGCCCGCGTTAGCGGCCCTGAAAAATTTAGTGAACAAGTACGGCAGATCCCCCTGGGGGATGCCCACACCCCGATCACTTACCAAAATCCGTACCTGATCAGACGAATAGATGAGCGTTAATTGGGGGTTACTCGCCGAAAACTTGAAGGCGTTTGAGAGCAGATTAAGCAGCACATGGCTCAGCAATTTTTTATCCACCTGCACCCCAACCGGCTCTCCCTCCACACTGAGCTCCACCTGCCGCCCATCCTCCCGGTCCCCAAACAGGCCGACCACTTCCACACTTAAGGCCACTAAGTCGGCTACCACCAGGTCAACTTCTACCTTGCCGGCTTCAATCCTACTCAGCGTGAGTGTGTCATTGATTAGTTCCGTTAAGGCCTGCACCTGCCGATTGATGGTGTCCACCTGCTTTTGGATCTTGGGCATACTGACAGCCTCCCGAGTCGGATGGGCATACCGCTGGATGAGGCTGGCACTCAGTTTAATTGCCGTCAGGGGGGTGCGAAACTGATGGGAGGCGGTGGCAATAAACTGGGATTTCAAAGCATTCAGCGACCGTTCGGCCGCCAGGGATGCTTCCAGGTGCTGCTCTTTCTCCACCACCGCCGTTATATCCGTGGCCATGCCCATCCGGCGCGTGAGTTGGCCTGCCTGGTTTTTCTCCGTGAAGATACGGGTACTTAGCCAGCGAAGCTGCCCATCGGGATGCTGCACCCGGAAGCGCAAAGCCGCCCGGGGTTGCGGGCTCATAAACGCCTCCAGCACCAGTGGCCGGTCTTCCTCGACGACTGCCTGGGCAAACGCCAGCGGATGGGCGTAAACCGTATCCGAACTCAGGCCCGTGTAGCGTTCAAAGCTGGGGTTGATGTACTGAAAGAGCGGCTGTTGAACGTCGCGTACCCAAAAGATTTCCTCCACATTGTCAGCAATGGCCCGGAAGCGCTGTTCGCTCTCGAAGAGGGCTTCCTGAGCCCGTTGGGCTTCGGTTCGATCGGTTAAGGTACCCGTCAAGCCCACAACTTGCTGCTGGGCATTGCGGGTAACCTCCAGCAGTACCTCAAACCACCGATAGTCACCCGTTTGGTGACGAAAGCGCAGGAGGAGAGGCTTCGTGGAGGGCCCATCGCTTGAATAGAGCTCGAGGAGCTGTCGGGCAAGAGAGCGGTCCTCTTCCAGCACCGAATCGATTACGTGACCGCCTCCCAGACTGGATTCAAATAGGTCCAGCGGCCGCTGGAATCGGTTTGAAAGACCACCACTTTCAGGTGCTCAACCAGGGAGCGGTAGCGCTGTTGACTCCTGTCAAGGCGCTGTTCGACCCTTTGCCGACGGCTAAACTCACGGCTACTCTGCCAGTACGACCACGAACCGTTACCCAGAGCCAGGGCCATAAGCACCCAAATTAACCGGGTGGTTGTCCGATAATCTGCGTGTAGCGCCTGCTGGCGGACACGCATCCCTTGTTGTTCTACCTTAACGATGACGGCCACCTGTCCCCGGATAAGATCCATGCGTTGTCTACCAATCGGCAACAAAACCTGAGCTGAATCGTTAGGCCGACTAAGCCGGATAAGGATGGCCATCTTGTCTCGTACGAGTTGATCGAGTCGTTTCATCCTTTTTACCTGGGCAGGGTTACCGGCCACCAGCCGGGCTAGGGTGTTCAGCCTGGTGGTTATCTGGGGAAGCGCCCGGTGATAGGGTTGCAGAAAGATAGGATCGGCCGTTACGAGGTAGCCCCGCGTGCCGGTTTCGGCATCCACCAGGTGGGCTTCCAGTGCTTTGAGCTGGTCAATAATGTAGTGAGTATGTATCACCTGTCGCTGCTCGTCTTGTTGCTGGTAAAGCAGTGTTGCGACTAAGCCCAGGCCCCCCAATAATAATAAAGCGGCTAGCAGAAAGCCAAGATTTATAAAACCAGGTTTGGGGAACGACTGAATCTTAAAAGGCATAGTAGCGGATAGGAAGTAACATTTAGTAGAGTTACTCTCTAAGCTATATATTTTTAATTACATATAAAAGCAATAGGTTGCCTATTGGTAAACGGATTCAACCTGCGAATAGCTGATCAATGACTGATCAGCCCTTGGTTAGGACGTGCCGCAAGTTATGGCTGGCAGTAAACGGAGTGAGAGCTGGGGGATCAGTTATTCCCCGTCGATAGCTAATCGGTGGACGAGTCGGCTGGTAGGTGACTAATTAAATTACAAAGCCATAAGACGGGTAGTGGGTAACTAAAATGCTACTTTATGAGATGGTGGTTACTTTAGGACTGTAAATAGAACGTTTCATTAAACGCCCATTTTTTGGAGCAGGTATCTAAACCTTGCTTAGGCTATCCATTTTGGTTTACATCATATGTTTTACTTCACATTCATAGCGCCTAGAGAAGCCTGGAATCCCAAAAATAGTCCTCCGTTCTTACCAACTGAACATGCTGACTAAAGTCTGGATGTTCGGTGTTGATGATGTAATTGTACTCGTAGATAATGATCGCCGAAGGAACTTTCAATATAAGACTTTCCTGGCTGGTATACCAGTTGGATCCGATTGTTTGTAAAGCCGAATAACCTGCCAAGGTTCGCCAGTTGGCTGGAAGTTCTTTTAGGTGAACTGTTCGCATCAGGTAATCATCATCAGCCACGGAGATGACCATCACTTTATAAGAAGAGGTGGGCTGAATGACGCCCCGGTGAACGACGAGTTCCAGAGAAGACAAGGAACGCGATGCGCCGGTGTAAATAACTTGTTGGCCTTTGGTATTCCACCGATTCGCACTGCCTGATGAGCGTAAGCTATGGGCATGAACCTCTTTACTAATTCGAAATACTTCCATCCCTTACACGTTGTCTCCGTATTCCATAGCAGTCAACCGATCATCGACAAATCGTATGCCGGTGACCGTATTTAAATAGGCATTGGGGTTCTTGTTGTCAAAGTAAAAGTTGGACCGGTTCAGCCACTGGTCGAATTCTTTTACTGAGCCAAATACGGCAATACCATGCTTGATTAGGGCTAACAGGAGTAGCACCTGTTCTTTGACGTTTTCCTTAAAGGTGGTTGGCGGCTTTTTGTATTCGCGGAAGGTTTTGACGCTTACATTAAGCCAGTCCGAAATGATTGTATCATTAAACTCGGTCAAGGTCTTAATCGCATTAACATGCTGCCAGTTGACCTCTCTGGAGTAGAGTAAGGAAAGGATTTCACTATCGTTGATATGGCCAGGCACATCTCGTAGGAGAAGATTTTCGGGTGAGGTAACTCGTTTCATCAGGCGTTTCCTTTCAATATGAGTGTAAAATTAGGCAATTTTACCTTTAGTGAGAGGAACAATTACATTTTGCAAATAATTCAGTGAATCGAAAAATGTACGCCACGAGTTGAGTTAGACAGGTAGTTCAACTAATTACTGCCTGAAGCCCATTTGTCGCATCTAGAGGAGGGTTTTGTGAGATTATAGTTTAGCATACGAATGCGATTTCTCACTGGCCTGTTCTGACGCCCGCAGATCAATCGTAACGCAATTTGTTTTGATTTATCACGTGGTCATTCTCCTGATAAACAGGCTTAACAGGCAAGCCGGACACCTTAATTGAGGGCAATCGTTGGGCTTTGGCAGGCTACGTAAATTTAAAGACAGCCAGAATGATGATGGCTAGAAACACCAGCAGTTGAACCGTGTGAAACTTAGTCAGCCTCCTGACCCCAGGGTGGACCGCTACCTGTAGACCAATGCCCTCCGACAAAAGGCTATTGCTTACCCGCTTCATTTGCGGACTGCCCACCAGCAGCCCGTTCAGCGGCAGCAGTAAGATCAGCCCTAGTTTTACTTGCAGCCAGAGCTGCTGTAAATAGACGCCCTCACTGAGTATCGTCAGACCGATCCCCGAAAGTAACAATACGACCCCGCCGGCTAATAAGAGTCGGCCTAGACCCGACAGCAGGCTAAAAAGACTGAGGGCTGCCTGATCCTCCTGCTTCAACAGGCTGACAAACAAGCGAAACACGACCCACTCGGTAAGGGTGGTGCCCACCATTAGGACCAGACCCGACAGGTGCAGCACGAGCAACACCGCTCGTAACGTGAAAGCATCCATCAGGCGATTGCTTGTTTAGTATTGCTGAATAAAAGAAAACTGGTGATGACCATGTAAACGGCCGTACCGCCATGAACCAGCAGCCGGGACCAGTCCACTCCGTTCTGCTGATAGATCAGCAAGCAGTCCGTAAAGGGGATGATCATGGCAGCCGTAAACACGTACGCACTTGCTTTCTTCATCCGGTTCAACCATAAAGCCAGTAGGGCTACTCCCGAAAAAATATCGCGTATTCCCTTAATGCGGCCGTAGGCAAGAGCGGAATCCGTCAGAGGCCGTATGCCGAAATCGTTCATACTGAGCTGGGGGGCCAACATAAACCGAAGACCGATGAAGAGAATACCCAGTACGATGGGTAGTATCATCCAATAGGATGCCGATTGCCAGCCCCAGGGGGCCGGTACATGTTCTGTTTTCATAGTGCTACTTTCGTGATCGATTATGACCACAAAGCTCACGCCTAAAAAACAGCCTGTCGTTCACCCAGGTTAATTAATGCGGCTGGGCCATTCGTTTTCGAATACGGCTCAGGGATTGGGGCTTGATACCCACATAGGAGGCAATGTAATATTGGGGAATGCGCTGAGCTATATCGGGAAACTTGGCCAGAAAGGTTTGGTAGCGCTGCTCAGGTGGGTCGGTGTAGAGGGAGTTGATCTGCTGGATGGCACTCACAAACACCTCACTGATGGCCAGCCGTCCAAATCGTTCCCCCTGTTCAACCTGTTGGTATAACCGGTCCATATTGGCTTGGCTGATGCTGTAGATGGTAGCGTCTTCCAAGGCCTGAATATTGGTGCGGGAGGGCTGCTGGGGCAGAAAGCTGGCGTAATCACAGACAAATTCGCCCTCTTTGTTAAAGTAACTGGTTTTCTCCTCTCCCTCGATACTGGCATAATAGCGGACCAGGCCCTTCTCCATAAAGAAGACGTTTTTGCAGACCTGCCCCGCCTGCAGCAGATGTTCACCTTTGGTCAGGTTGAGTTGGCGAACTAAGGTGGCAATGATGGCTTCATCGGCTGAGGAGAGCGGAATATAGTGCCGAATGGTAGTGAGCAATCGATCCATGCTCAAAAATAAGCATGTAATCACGTTTGTCGAACCAGCAAAAAAGATGTAGGGTTTTTACTTGTTGATAAAAGGGCTTAGGTGGCAAATGGGGCGACGTGGGTGCTGAACGGCGGATCTAAAACTTATAGCTTACTCTACCGGTTAATCTATTCATAAAAAATCAGCGATTTGTGATACGGCTATCCCTAAAGTTAATCTAAGCTCTTCTTCAGTGCTTATACTTATACCCTCTTTAGCCGAACTTCAATGTCGGGATTTTGATCGAGCAGTTCAGCAATGAAGTCCATTTTGTCCTCTGGAGAG
>NZ_JAPLET010000014.1 GCF_026391055.1 Spirosoma sp.
TGCAGAAAGAGCGGGAAATCGCCTTGCCGGATGATGTGCTGAAAAACTATCTGTCGGCCGACGAAATCGCCGATTACCGCCAACAGGACAAAGGTATCTACAGCGTCACGGTGTTTGCTCAAAAGCCCGAAGAAGCGGCCACAGCGGCTTGCTGCCCTCCCGGTTGCTGCAACTAATCCAATCAATCAGCCATGAAAAAAATCCTAGTGCTTTGCACGGGCAATTCCGCCCGCTCTCAATTGGCCCAAGGCTACCTGCAATATTTTGCCGATATGTCGGACCACGGTGCTCAGGCGGAAGTTCTCAGTGCCGGAGTGAACCCCAAAGGGGTGAATCCGCTGGCCATTCAAGTGATGGCCGAAGACGGCATCGACATTTCGCATCACACCTCGAATCATGCCGACGAATACGTGCATATTCCCTTCGATTACGTCATCACCGTTTGCGACAACGCCCGCGAGCAATGCCCGTTTTTCCCCACCGTGGGCGAACGCATTCACCAGAGCTTTCCCGATCCTGGCCACACCGCATCGGCGGACCGACCAGGCGAAGACGCATTGACTTCCTTCCGTCGGGTGCGGGATCTGATCAAAACCCACAGTCAGGAATTTATCGCCAGCCGTTTGGGTGAAGCTGTCCCGCAATAAATGATGGCCATGCAGATCGAACCCGCACAACTGGCCGATACTGAGGCCGTTATTGCCCTGCTAGAGCAAGGGCACCTATTGACTGAGGATTTGCCTACCGGGCTTCCTGGTTTTGTCATTGCGAAATACGAGGAAATCCCCGTTGGGGTGGCTGGTTTGGAACGCTTCGGCCCGGTGGGCCTGCTGCGTTCGGTGGCCGTCGATCCGCACTACCAGGGCAAGCAAATTGCCGCCCAACTGGTTGGCCGATTGCTGGAAGCCGCCCAGGCATCCAGCCTGCAAGAAGTGTATCTCATTACCAATACAGCCGACCGATATTTCGAGCGGCATGGCTTCCAAACCGTCAACCGTCAGGAGGTGCCTGCGGCCATCCAACAGACGCAGCAATTCAGCGATTTATGCCCGTCATCGGCCATCGTTATGAAACGCGCGCTAATTCAGGATCAATTATGAGTACCCCCCGTCTTTCGTTTCTCGACCGCTTTTTGACCCTATGGATTTTCCTGGCCATGCTGATCGGCGTGGGCATCGGGTATTTTTTCCCGCAGTCCCAGAACTTCATCAATGGGTTTAATTCCGGCTCGACCAATGTGCCGCTCGCCGTTGGCCTGGTGCTGATGATGTATCCGCCTTTGGCAAAGGTGCGGTATGACGAGTTGCCCAAGGTATTTGCCAATACTAAAATTCTTGGGCTTTCACTCGTGCAAAACTGGATCGTCGGCCCTTTGCTCATGTTCGGTCTGGCGGTCATTTTTCTGCCTGACAAACCCGAATACATGACCGGCCTTATTATGATCGGCATTGCCCGCTGCATTGCGATGGTGATCGTCTGGAATGATTTGGCGGGCGGTGATCGACTGTATGCAGCCGGTTTGGTGGCCTTCAACAGCATTTTCCAGGTGCTGTTCTATTCGGTCTATGCCTGGTTGTTCATTACTGTGCTACCGCCCCTGTTTGGCCTGCATGGTTACGAGGTGAATATCACCATCGGCGAAGTGGCCAAAAGTGTATTCATTTATTTGGGCGTGCCCTTCCTGGCAGGCATGCTTTCGCGGATTATCCTGACGCGTTTGAAAAGCCGCCAATGGTACGAGCAGACGTTTTTGCCTGCCATCAGCCCCATTACGCTCATCGCGTTGCTGTTTACCATCGTGGTCATGTTCAGCCTGAAAGGACAGCTCATCGTGTCCATTCCGCTCGATGTGCTGCGCATCGCCATTCCGCTGACGATCTATTTTGCCATCATGTTCTTTTCGGCCTTCTACCTCTCGAAACGGGCCGGTGCCGATTATGCCAAATCCACTTCGCTCGCCTTCACCGCAGCGGGCAATAATTTCGAGTTGGGCATCGCCGTTGCCATTGCCGTTTTCGGCATCAATTCGGGTGCAGCCTTTGCGGCCGTGGTCGGTCCGCTGATCGAAGTGCCGGTGCTGATCCTGATGGTCAATTTTGCCCTGAAACAACAAGACAAATTTGCCCTTCACTACAAAAAAACGCTTCAAAAGCACGCATGAAAATTGCCCTGTTTTCCGACATTCACGCCAATTTGCCTGCTTTGGAAGCAGTATTGGCCGACATCGACAGCCGCCAGCCTGACGCGGTCTATTGTTTGGGCGACCTGGTTGGCTACAATATTTGGCCAAACGAGGTGATTGCCACGATCCGCAAACGCGGTATTCCGACGATTGCCGGGAATTATGATTATGGCATCGGTCGCAGCTCCGACGACTGCGGATGCGCTTACAAAGAAGAGCAGGAGAAGGCCAATGGCAAAGTCTCCATTGCCTATACCAACAAAGCCGTGGGCGATACCGAGCGGCAATATCTGCGCACGCTGCCAACCCATATTCGGGTCGAATTCGAGCTAGGCAATGACCCCGAACATCTTTGGCAGCAACAAACGCCGTTTACGCTGTTGCTGGTGCATGGCAGCCCCCGGCGCGTGAATGAATATTTGTTCGAGGATCGGGGCGACCGGAGTTTGGGACGCGTGATCGAGGGGGCCGGGGCCGATGTGCTATGCTTCGGCCATACGCACAAGCCCTTTAATAAAGTGGTCAGCGCGGAGCCGGAAGAAGAAGCCAGCTATTTCCGTCATGCCATCAATATCGGTTCGGTCGGCAAGCCCAAGGACGGCGATCCGAGGGCCGGTTATGTGCTGCTGAGCATTGATGAAACCGCCCGCCCTGGTTCACGCGACGGCGTTTCCGTTGAATTCGTGCGCGTCGCTTATGACGTGGAGAAAGCGGCCCAGGCCGTAGAACAAAGCGAATTGCCGGATGCCTATGCACAAGCATTGCGCATCGCTCGATAATTGCCCTGTTCGACTGATCCTAAATTTCCCAGCGTATGAGAAAGATTCTATGTTGGTTTGCCAGTGCCGGGATGCTGTGTTTAAGTGCAGTTCCCGGCCATGCACAGACGCAGGGCAATTTCCTGGTGGAGTACACACGGGAGGGCGCATGGCGATATACTAGCGTCAGGGAAACACCCTACCAGAGCAACGGGCGCGTGATTCAGCACCAGTTAACCGCGCTGGGTAAGAAGCTCAATCATTTGTCAGTTGTTGATGCCCCGGTCTATTCGCAGCTCCAAGGCGAATTGCACGGGTACTTGCAACGGCTTGAAAACGACTCCCCCGATTATGGCCGCGCCGAGGTGTATCATTCCGTTTTACTGCGCCTGATGCAGTTCGAGGAGTCGATTAAAGAAAGCCTGATCGACAACAGGCACCGTGACCCGCGCCCAATAGACGCCGATGCTGCAAAACAGGATGAAGGTCAGCAAGCCGCCGTGCTACCTTATGCGTTGCTCTTTCGTAGGCAGGATCACCGCTCTAAGCTGGTGCATATCGTTACCAGTGGGAAAGTCACGATTCTAAAGCATGGCCCAACTTACTGCCTGGTGCGGTGCGGCCCCCACGAGGGATATTTGCACAAAGGAATGATCGTTGCATTACCATGATGCAATTGTGCGTTTTACATAATTGCGGATTACTTTTACGAAGAATTGGGGTCTCACAACTAAGTGATACTCAAGCCGTTAAATGGGTATGATTTCAACCGATCTTCTCGAAAACTTTAAGCCCACTTTGGCAACGGCCATTGGCCAACTTCAAGCGGTATTGCATTCGGTTAAAGAAAGCAGCGATCCCGAACGGGAATTAATCCAACTCAAAGCGGCTCAGGCACTTTTATCGAAAAGCGTTTTGCTGCTGCTGGATGATGTTTACCGAAAAGCAATGGCCGAGAAAATTGCTTTCGCGCACCATCATTGCCCCGGTGATTGTGGACAAGAAAATTTGATTGAACGATTACGGCGCATGTTTCCCGATATACCATTGGAGGACGTACCCCAGCGGTTGAAAGAAGCCGAAGCGGTCGAACAGTTCATGAAGAAAATTTTATTAGAAAAAAGTTTGGAGAACCCCCATCCCTCCATCTGAACTTTCGCGCTCACTTAAAATCAATTCATTATGTCTAAACGCACAGTGTTTGCTTCTGTCGCCACCATGTTGGCGGTTGGAGGTATGGCCTATGGCCTAAGCAGCTTCACCAGCCGGAGCGAAACGTGTCCGCTGGAAGGTACGCCCGCTTGCCCGAAGGCAATGTCGGCGCAGGCCGTAGCATCGACCCACGCTAAAACGGTGGCCGATGCGGAATTACCCCCATGCTGCCGGGCAAAGAAAGGCATCTAACGTGTAGAAGGCCCCGAAAGGGGCTTTCTGCTTCTCTGCGTTGTTCACAAGCACACGTCGCTTGCAAATAAACTTTATGGCTTTTCCTGCAAAAAGAAACCGCTGTATGTGATCCAAGTATTTAAGAATTTGCTTAAATAAGCAAATTACTTACCTTTGTTCTGAAATGGAAAATTCCTCAAACTGTGTTCGCGTCTTTGCCGATCAAGAACAGATTCGCCAATGTACCGAGAAAATAAAATATGCCGGGCCAGTCTTTGACCGATTGGCTCAGGTGTTGGATTTGGCAGGCAATGCCAACCGGCTTAAAATTATTTATTTGTTGCGGGAAGAAAGCAATTTGTGCGTTTGCGATTTGAGCGACATTTTGGGCATGACTATTCCCGCTGTTTCTCAGCATTTGCGTAAGCTCAAAGATGCGCAGTTGATCCAAGCCCGGAAAGTCGGCCAGACTGTTTTTTATTCATTGCGGACAGAATCAACCGGCATCTTACATTCGCTGTTAGAACATCTTGAAACGATGCAAACCGCCCCTTGCTAACTGTTTAATTTGGGGCCATAACGATCGCAAAGCTATGAAACTCGCAGGATTGACCGGGCTACTGACCGCCTTTGTTTCTTCTCTCTGTTGCACAGTCCCTTTGCTCACATTGCTGGTGGGTGCCACTGGCTCGGCTGGTGGGTGGGCTTGGCTGGAACCTTTGCGGCCTTACAGTATCGCGCTCACGGTGGGCGCGTTGGGTTGGGCCTGGTACGAACAATTAAAACCCAAAAAAACGATGGAATGTAATTGTGAAACGAAGAAAACATCCTTTTGGCAAACGAAGCCAATTTTGGGCGTAATAACAGCAATTGCATTGCTGCTGTTGGCTTTCCCTTCTTACTCAAACTGGCTGTACCAGGAAAAGAATCAAGCGACCTTGCAACCCGCGCAGGGAGGCACGCAACAAGTGGCCTATGTCACTATCAAGGGCATGTCCTGTGAAGGCTGCGAACATCACATCAAGCAGGAAGTCACCAAGATCAAGGGCGTATCGGCGGTGGATGTGTCGTACCAAAAAGGGGCTGCTACCGTGAAATACGATAGCAAAAAAACCTCTCTGGCTGACATCAAAAAAGCGGTGGATGCCACCGGATACAAAGTCACCAGCACAAAAACGCTTTAAGGAATGACTGTCACACTCGGATCTGTGATTACATGCCCAAATTGTGGCCACCAAGCAGCGGAGATCATGCCGACCGATGCTTGCACCTATTTTTATGAATGCACCTCCTGCCAGACCCTTTTAAAGCCGTTGGCGGGGGATTGTTGTGTCTTCTGTTCCTATGGGTCGGCGAAGTGCCCGCCGACCCAAGAGCAAAAGAGTTGCTGCGCCTGATATGGCTATTGTCAAATCACTTTTCGTGTTCATTTTGGCCGGATTCTGTGAGATCGGGGGCGGATACCTCGTTTGGCTTTGGATGAAAGAGGGAAAACCGCTCTGGTATGGCGTTATCGGCGGCATCATGTTGGCCTGCTATGGCATCGTGGCGACGTTTCAGCCCACTGGATTTGGCCGCGTGTATGCCACATACGGCGGTTTCTTTATTGTCATGGCTCTGCTGTGGGCATGGAAGGTGGATGGATTCCGCCCAGACAGATATGATATTATCGGCGCATTGATTGCGCTGATCGGGGTTTGCGTCATCTACTACGCACCCCGACATTAATCAAAACAGCCTACCGAACGGCAGGCTGTTCAAGTTTGTCGAGTTCCATCACCAGATAGACCATTTCCTTTGTTTCGGCGGAATCCCCCATTTCCAGGGAAATAGGGCCTTCTTCAGGCTGAAAGGTCAGGTGAAACACCAGCCAGGGGCAGCATACCCGCTCGAATTTGATAAATTCAGCCAGGTCGCCAATGATAGCATTATCGGACTTTTCAAACACCAGCTCGTAGCTATTCGGATGCTCAACGGCGCGTGACACCTTTTTAAAAAGCGTCTGGTGCAATTCATTCATGCGCTTGATCTGGTCTTTGTCTGTAAGCTTGCAGGCGAGCGCGATTTTTTTCTTTAAAACGGCTTGGGTTTCCATCGTCTTTGTTGTTTTTGTCTGAGCCAGGCAGGACAATACGAGCAGCCAGGCCAACCCGGTAAGCATGAGTGATTTCATGGTTTTTCTGGTAAATTTAAACGGTGGAGTATAGTCCACTGTCAAGCGTTTCACCGATAAAATTATGCTCATCGGCATCATTGCCCAGGAATCAGGCTTTTCCCGCGATACGATCCGGTATTACGAAAAAATCGGTCTGCTGCGACTGCCCAAACGAGCCAGGCGGGAAAACAACTACAAGGAATATTCCCCGGCTATTTTATCGCGGCTTCGGGCAATCAAGGAATTAAAGAAAATCGGCTACACGCTGGCAGAAATTCAGCAGGTCATCGCCTCCTACGAAACGGGCGGGATGGATTGCATCGCAGGCAAAGGCCAGGTGCTGGAAAAAGTGCGACTGATTGAGGAACAGATCGTTCAATTGCAAACCCTCAGACTGCAATTGTTGGAAGCGGTTGCCGATTGCCCCGACCATTGCAAAATTGCTGCCATTTTAGATGATACTCTGATGGTTCGATAGAAGGCCGCTAGCAATGACCGCAGCAGGCCGCAACATCGTTCGATTTCTCGAAACTCTCCTGCCCTTCTTTGAAGGAGAACCAGGCTAGCCCCAGCATACCAGCTGCATCAATGTAGGGTAGATGCAGCAACTCATACAGCACACTCGATGCCAACAACACCACCGACATATAGACACAAACCATTGTGCATTTGCCATCAGTAATAATAGAGGCTGAACTGAGCTGTTCGCCTGTGCGAATCTTCCACCTGGCAAGCACTCGCATAATGGCAATGGAGAGCAGAGATACCACGATTCCGGCCACGGTCGTTTCCGGCTTTTGATTCTCCCAAATACTGACGCCCGCGCCGATCATCAAACCTGCCACCAGTACATACAAGCAGACGCCCGTGATTTGAAGAGCCAGCTTTTCAAAGCGGCCCCGATCTTTGTTGCCGAACCGACGCAAACGGGCGATCATGGCTAGGATACCCAAGCCGGAAATGACTTCGATAAAACTATCCGCGCCAAAGCCTGCCAAGGTCAAGGCTTCGTCTTGTGCGCCGAAATACAATGAAACCAAGCCTTCGCCGATATTGTACACGACGGTAAAGAGGGCCAATCCCGTGGCAATGTTCCACCGTTTATCAACGGGAGGATTAAGTGTCGTTTCCATAGATTCTTGTATTTGTAACCCGGAAGGCAGGGAAATAATTTATCCGCCTTCTTTGATCGTTGTTCCTATATAAACGAGCGTTTATACAGGAACACTTCTTTTTAAAGGACATTGACCTTGTCTCAAGAAAGGCTAGTGGCTGTTGCACAACTCTGCTTTTTACATCGGCTTTTCATCCTGTATAAGTTAGTGATCAGACTTTCTGACCTCGTCGCCCCATCTCAGTTGAGAAAAAGCCTGGGAAAGCTCAGTAAAGTAGCTCCAGAAGCCAAAGACCACTCTACCTTTAGGGCTATGGCCTGGCTGACAGTAGACTTGATAGTGAACTTCATATACTTCTTCAGATTGTAGCCTACAGCCGCCATCAGCATCACCTTATGAACTCCGGTTTTGCCTCGTACATTCACCTTCCGTAAGCCATAGTAATCCACTAAACTGCCTAAGACCGGTTCCACTGTTTGGTGGCGAAGCCGTGCCATACGCTTACCCCGCCGACTTTGCTGGCGTTCCAAAGCTCGTCGGTAGAAGGGATCATAGGCCGTCCGAATAATCTGTCGGCATTGACTCTTAGGAACACATGTGGATTTGAGCGGGCACTGTTGGCAGTCTTTATAATCCGCCCGGTAGACTTTCAGCCAACCCCCGTCCGCGGTCTTGTCAAACGTTTTAAACATTAAATGCTTACCCTGCGAACAGATAAAGCGATCACTTTCAGGGGCATAGGGAAAGCCTTCGATTTGGGGCTTGTATTGGCCGAAGACGGGTATCCAACCCGTAATGTTCCATTGCTCGAGTAAAGCGTAGTTAGCACCATTGGAATATCCAGAATCAGCCAGTATCTCCTCTAAACACAATTCATTATTGGCTAGCCGCTGTTGAAGCTTCAGCGTAATATCAGGTAGATTCTGGCTATCCCGACCATCGGCAAAATCGGCCTGCACATGACTGATAATCCCTTCGGCGGTATCCACTGCCAGGCTACAATGGTAGTTGAGTTTGCGGGCTTTACCCGGCTTAATCGAAATACGGGCATCGGGGTCGGCAGGACTGTAATGGGTTTTGTTGCTGAGTAGCTTTGCCTTTTCGTTGCCCGCTCCTAGCGTTGTTGGTGCATGCTTCAGGTTTTGCTGGCGCTTTTTTAACTGTCTTAGCTGATGATCAGCTGCGGTAATCACCGGCGCAGCTTGACGGGGGCTGGGGGTAACTATGGAAGTCTTCGGCTGAACTTCAGCCGACTGGACCAACCTGGGACCAGGTAGATTAGGTTGTTTCTCAAGCAGTCGTTCCATCGACGCATTGGCTTTGACGGGGGCTGAGTCGATGGCTACTCGCCGACCAGCTACCATACTATTGGCTACACAGAGGCTAAATACCTTATCAAATAGTAACTCAAAAAGTACTTCCGGGTAAAGTTGGCGGGTACGGCTCAGCGTAGAGTGCCAGGGTAATGGCTCATCCAGGTTGTAGCCTAAGAAATACAGCATATCCATGCGCATGGAGCAATGCTCGATCAGCTTTCTGTCAGAAGTGATATTCTCTAGATGCCCGATAAGCATGAATTTGAAGAACACCACGGGGTCAATCGAGGGATTGCCTGTTGAGCCATAACAAGCTTTGGTGTGCTCATATAAGAAAGTAAGGTCAAGCATTTCCTTCAGCCGACGGTAGAAATTGCCTTTCGGAATGCGGCTGGAAAGTTGAAAATGGGTGACGAGTTTTTCGTGGTCGTCTTTTTTGCCTTGCATGGTTGAAGATACAAAAACTCAACCCATTCGGCCTTCTATGCATAGGCAGAGTTGTGCAACAGCCACGCTACTTTTCTTGAGACAACTTTGTACACTGCTGGCTTAAACGACGAATTATTTACTTTTCCGCAGAACTACCCACCCCTTTTTCATTTAAGACTGTCAAATGAAGAGCTAACTGCTTCAGTTTTAGGAATATGAGAAAGATCAGGAAATCCTATAACTAAGGTCATCTTATTGAATCCTCGCACGTCTGACCTTTGATACAGATCATTGTCTAATCCAGTGATCTTGCTTGGTACGCTAAATGGGTGAAGCCCACGGATACAACGAGCGAGTCGCTTTGGGCAACTATAACCAACTTTTAACAATACCATCATGAAATTACTAGCACTCGTTTTTCTTTTTGTCTGCCTGGTTACCAGCCCCTTTTATACGTATGCGCAAGGTGCCAATTATAAACAACCGATGACGATCAATGCCACTGGGCAGGTGAAAGACGCTACGGGAGCAACGATTGGACTCGTCACCAAAGACAAGATGATACAGGATGCGAAAGGTCACAAAATGGCCTTTGTGGACGGGCAGGGCAACTTAGTCGATGCCAAAACGAACAAAAAGATGGGGCATATGGGAAAAGATGGGAAAACCTATATGGATGCCAGTGGCGATCTGATGTTCACCATCAAAAATAATCCGGATAAAACCTGTGACATTTTTGATGCTAAGGGCAAAAAAATCGGGAATGTGCATGAAAGCTACAAAGGAACAGCCTGCGCACTGCACTGCTTTGAGAATCAGCATACCCATATGAATAAGCAGTAACGGTATGAACTCTATACTTTACAAGGTTAAGGCCCAGTCGCTAAAGCCCTTTATTGCTTTGGTGACCGGGCCTAACTTTAAGAAAAATAGTTCATTGAACGGGATAAAATTGACCGTAAAGGCGTAATAGCTATTCCTGTTTGGGGTTAAGACTCCGCTTTAGGAGTTGCGCGTTCAGTGCTACAATCACTGTACTTGCACTCATTAATACGGCACCCAAGGCCGGACTAAGCACAAAGTTGGGATACAGCACCCCAGCCGCCAGCGGAACGGCAATCACATTGTAACCCGTCGCCCAGAATAAGTTCTGAATCATCTTGCGGTAGGTAGCCTTTCCAAAATCAACCAGGTTGGTAATATCGGTGGGTTTGCTGTTGACTAAGATAATGTCGGCAGTCTCAGCGGCAACATCGGTGCCGGAACCTACGGCGATGCCTACGTTGGCCTGCGCTAAGGCGGGAGCATCATTAACCCCGTCGCCGGTCATGGCTACGAATTGGCCTTTTGCCTGTAAATCCTTTACGATCGTTACTTTCTCGTCGGGCAGCACCTCGGCGAATACCCCGTCCAAACCCAGTTCTTTAGCAACGGTATCGGCTACTTTCTGGTTATCACCAGTGGCCATATACACCTTTATACCCGACTCCTGTAAGCGTCGAACGGCTTCTTTAGAATCATCGCGTATACGGTCAGCTAAGGCTACGTAACCCATAAGTTGATCGTTTATCAGAACGAAGATTACCGTTTCGGCATCGCTGCCGGTTGCATCCGGGGGCAGTTTGATCTCTTTCTCTTTCAGATAGCCAGGGCTGACAACCACAACCGATTTTCCGTTCACGGTAGCCGTAACGCCTTTACCCGTAATGGATTGAAAGTTGCTGATGGATGGCAAATCCAGTTTCCTTTTCTGAGCCTCACGAACAATGCCCTGGGCAATCGGGTGTTGTGACTGTTGTTCCAGAGCGGCTGTCATACCTAACAAGGTTGTCTCGTCCATGTCTGCCGACAACACCTTGACGCGTGTAACGCCAAACTCGCCTTCGGTCAGCGTACCGGTTTTGTCGAAAACCATGGCGGTAATTTTGCGGGCTTCCTCAAAGGCAGTCCGGTTGCGAATAAGTAGTCCCTTTTGGGCTGAAATGGCTGTGGAGATGGCTACTACCAGCGGAATAGCAACGCCCAAGGCGTGGGGGCAGGCTGTCACCATTACCGTAACCATCCGCTCGACAGCAAAAGCGACGTCTTTACCCAGCCAGAGCCAGGTTACAAGGGTAATTAGCCCCACCGACAGGGATACAATGGTTAGCCAGCCCGCTGCGCGATCAGCCAGTGTCTGGGTTTGTGATTTGGCATTCTGAGCCTCCTCAACCAGTTTAACCACTTTGTTGAGGTAGCTGTCTTCCCCCCGATGGGTGACCTTAATTTTGAGCGACCCTTCTCCGTTAACCGCCCCGGCGATAACCGTATCGCGCAGCGCTTTCTGTACGGGCACACTTTCACCCGTTAACATACTCTCATTGACCGCACTATCCCCCTCAACTACCTCACCATCCGTCGGAATACGTTCTCCGGGTCGAACCAACACTACGTCGCCAATAGCCAGTGACGTGACGTTTACGTCGCTGATGGTATCTCCATTCACCTTGTGGGCATCAGAAGGCAACATCTGTACGATCAACTCCAATGAGTGTGAGGCTCCCGCTACTGATTTCATCTCGAAATAATGGCCCAGCAGCATGATATCAATCAGCGTGGCCAGCTCAAAGAAGAAATCCATACCACTCAACCACCCCACCGATACGACGACGCTATAGACATAGGCGGTGGTGATGGCTACGGCAACGAGCGTCATCATGCCCAACTGCCGATTCCTCAGTTCGCCGATCATACCCGTTAGGAATGGCCAGCCGCCGTAGCCATAAATGATGGACGCAAGCACCAGCACCACCCCATTCCGAAAGGGGAAGTCAAGGGTGTAGCCCGTCAGGTCGCGAAACATCATTGACAGCAGGACAACCGGCACCGACAGGGCGAGACAAATCCAGAACCGGCGTAAAAAATCGGCGATCATGGCTCCATGATCATGCCCCCCGTGTCCCCCCTGCTTACCATGTCCCATCTTAGAATGATCCATCTGGGCGTGATCCATCGACTCATGTTCCATCCCTATGCCGCCCTGATGTTGCTGGGGACTGTCGGGTCCACTGTGGCCATCGTGCCCAATATGTTGCAGTGCTTTCTGTTCAGCGGGTGATTCGGCAGCAGACCCTACGCGGTTTGCATCCGGTTCGTGGTCATGGGTGGGATTGGCAGGCAACCCGCTTGCCTGATGGTCAGTATGTATAGGGGCTGGCTCATCACGGGCTTCCATCACATGAAACGATCCGACCGTCGAAACCAGTTGCTGTATGTCGGCAGCGGAAGGATGATGCTCAACCGTGAGCAACGCTTCGGGTGGGTCAACGGTTAGCCGGGCGTCGATGATGCCCGGCTGACCAATCAAACGCTTTTG
This sequence comes from Spirosoma sp., assembly GCF_026391055.1. Classification (GTDB taxonomy): domain Bacteria; phylum Bacteroidota; class Bacteroidia; order Cytophagales; family Spirosomataceae; genus Spirosoma. The sequence goes on from NZ_JAPLET010000014.1 coordinate 12,697, forward strand.
GATGGCTTCGGCCTGCTCGGTGGTCGTTAAGCCGTGTATCATATACCGGTGCTGATGCGTCATATTCCTGGATCCGTTAGCATTCGTTGTGTATTCTGAAAGCGCAAAACACGCTAGCTCATCAACTTAACTCGCTGGACGTTAAAAAAGGCCATACTACAAAAATTCTGCAAGGCAAGGCCCGAATTTTGCAAGCCTCTGCATCACTCATACCCATAGCTTTGTTTGTTATCGTATTGAGTACACTGCAATTACTTCCACCAGTGCGTGACGGGGTAAGTAGTCAGGTCGGCATTCAACCGGCCGGCGACCCCGTGAGATATTGCCCAATAGAAATGGAGCCAACAATAATGAAAGCGATTCAGCCGGACGATCAGAACGCCGGTAACGCGGAACACCAGGCAGGTTTGCTACGAATTCGGGGCATGGTGTGCGCCCGGTGCATCGACGTCGTTCAACGTGAACTAACTCAGGCTGGTTTCGATGTCCTTACAGTTCAGTTAGGAAAGGTCACACTTCGAGACGCTTTAACGTCGAATGACATTGAGCGCATCCAGACTGTTTTATCGAAGCAGGGATTTAGTCTTCTGGAGGATCAACAGAAAATGACCGTTCACCAGCGAGCCAAAACCTTTGTTGATTCTTATTTCGCACAGGCGACTGACCTTAGCGAAAGCAACATCGGATCCGCACCGGCGGGGGTGCGGCCTTCCGACCGGCAGAACCGCCGACTATCAACCCAGATTCAGGACGCGCTAGGTCTAGATTATGACACCATCAGCAGTCAGTTTACAAAAACAGAGGGCATCACGCTGGAACGGTATATTATCCTCCGGCGAATCGACAAGGTGAAAGAATGGCTGGTGTACTCAGATGAGACCCTCACTGAGATTGCTCACCGCACGGGTTACAGCAGTGTGCAACACCTGTCCAACCGGTTTCGGCAGCAGACCGGCTTGACTCCTTCCTATTTCCGTCAGGTACGTCAACAGAAGCAAGTATTGCAGCAGGGGACTCTGTAAGCAGCAACCAACAGGCCGGTGGTGGTTCATCTTTGGGCATCCCCTAAAATCTCACAAGCGGCCGGGGTAATTGTATAACGAAATGGGTGGTAGGCGGGGCGACCTTTGCCCTATAAATTGACGAAACCATGATGACCCAACCCATTACTGCTCCTGCAAAATCCGCAACTACGGGTGAGCTAACCCGCCAAACGTTTCCAGTACTGGAGATGACCTGCGCAGCTTGTGCCGTCAGTGTCGAGTCCATGCTTAGCCATACACCCGGCATTGCGAAAGCGGCCGTCAACTACGCCAACCAGTCGGCTTCGGTCGAGTATGATGCTAAACTGATTACCCCGTCCGGGATGCAGCAGGTACTGCAATCCATTGGCTACGACTTAGTGGTCGACGTTGACGATCCTCAGCAGGTACAACAGGAAGCGCAACAGCGACAGTACGAATCATTGAGAAAACGAACCTTGTGGGCCGGAATTCTATCCGTTCCGGTGGTTGTGCTGGGTATGTTCTTTATGGACCTCCCGTACGTCAACTGGATTATGATGGCTCTGTCGGCTCCGGTCGTGTTCTGGCTGGGTCGGCCCTACTTTGTGAATGCTTGGAAGCAGGCCCGGTATGGCAAAACAAACATGGATACGCTGGTGGCGCTGTCAACAGGCATCGCCTTTCTGTTTAGTGCCTTCAACACACTAAATCCTCAGTTCTGGCATAGCCGGGGTTTGCACCCGCACGTTTATTTTGAAGCCGCTGCGGTAGTGATCGCATTCATCTCGCTGGGCAAGCTGCTCGAAGAACGGGCCAAATCAAATACCTCGTCGGCTATCAAGAAGCTGATGGGTTTGCAACCAAAGACCGTACGAATTGTCGAGGACGGAGCCGGGCCGCATTCGGTCGAACGCGACATCCCCATCGCACAAGTGCGCGTCGGTCAGCTCATCGTCGTGCGACCGGGTGAGCGGATTCCAGTTGATGGGGTTGTTGAATCCGGGGAATCGTATGTAGATGAAAGTATGATTTCGGGCGAAGCGGTTCCAGTAGTCAAACGAACCGGAGAAACCGTCTTTGCTGGGACTATCAATCAAAAAGGGTCGTTCCGCTTCAGGGCCCAAAAGGTGGGTGGTGAAACTGTGCTGGCGCAAATTATCCGCATGGTGCAGGAAGCACAGGGCAGCAAAGCCCCAGTGCAGAAATTAGTCGATAAGATTGCCGGTATCTTCGTACCCGTAGTGATCGGCATCGCTCTACTAACGTTCGGAGCCTGGATGTTCTTCGGTGGTGAAAACGCCCGCGACGGCGGACCGTTCACCCACGCGCTGTTAACCTCTGTGACCGTGCTGGTCATTGCGTGTCCCTGTGCGCTGGGGCTGGCTACTCCTACAGCCATCATGGTCGGCGTCGGTAAAGGAGCCGATAACAACATCCTCATCAAAGACGCGGAAAGCCTGGAACTCGGCTACAAAGTCAATGCCGTTGTGCTGGACAAAACCGGCACCATTACCGAAGGTAAACCCACCGTAACGGATCTGGCTTGGCAAGTAAGCGACGATGAGGTGGCCCATGTAATGCCGGTCCTCTATGCCCTGGAAGCCCAATCTGAACACCCGCTGGCCGATGCCGTCGTTGAGCAGTTGCGTAGCAGAAAGGTAACCGGAACAACCCTGGACGAATTCGAGAGTTTGACTGGTAGGGGGGTTGTAGGCCGGGTTGGAGCCATAACCTACCTGGTTGGCAACGCCCGATTGCTGGCAGAACGGGCGGTTACGGTTAGCCCCGCCATTAAACAGGTAGCCGAAAGCTGGCAGGAAGCGGCCAAGACGGTGGTATATTTCGCTGACCAAAAACGCATTCTGGCCGTGATAGCCATTGCCGATCCGGTTAAACAAACCGCCTGCGAAGCGATTCATACCCTCAAAGAGCAAGGCATTGCTGTTTACATGATGACCGGCGACAATGCCCAGACGGCCGCGGCGGTTGCCAAAGCGGTTGGGCTAAAGGACTTTCGAGCTGAGGCCCTACCCGCCGATAAAGCGGAATTCGTCAAACAGCTACAGGCACAGGGCAAAGTCGTTGCCATGATCGGCGATGGTATCAACGATTCACAGGCACTGGCGCAGGCTGATGTCAGCATCGCGATGGGACGCGGCTCCGATATCGCGATGGATGTAGCAAAAATGACACTTATCACCTCCGACCTGAATAGTGTACCCAAGGCTTTGCAACTATCCCGTAAAACCGTGCAGACCATCCGGCAAAATTTATTCTGGGCCTTCATCTATAACCTGATTGGGATTCCCATTGCAGCCGGGTTGTTATACCCCGTGAACGGCTTTTTGTTGAACCCGATGATTGCTGGGGCTGCGATGGCGCTTAGCTCCGTGTCAGTGGTTACGAATAGCCTGCGGCTACGGGCGACTAAGTTGTGATGAATGAAGGGAACAGTTTAACAAGACATAAACCAAGTAATAACAACGAACATGGAAACGCTGAATTTCAAGACAAACATTAAGTGTAGTGGTTGCGTGGCAACCGTAACGCCTTTTCTCAATGACATCGAACAACTCGATGGCTGGAATGTAGACACCGCCAGTCCGGATAAGATTCTAACCGTGCAGACAACGGACAACCGCATTGGTGAGGAGGTCCGAAAAGCGGTTGAACGGGCAGGCTATAAAGCAGACCCAATACCACGGCCCTGATTTCTAAAATTTTGTAACGGTATGGTCTTAATCTTATAAGCTGGTCCACTATCCGGTGGGGCAGCTTATTTGTTTTACTGATACTCAACAAATCTATTTATGGAAACACATAATCAACAGACCGACCAGGTTCGGTCAATGCAGCAGGGCCACACGATGGCTGGGCAAAACCACTACGGCAAATTAGCCATCATGGGAGTCTTGTCCTTTTTCTCCATGTACATCCTCATGTACTCGATGGTGGACCGTTTTGAAAATGTAATTCCGAACGTCAATCAGTTGTACATGGCTGGCCTGATGACAATGCCAATGCTTATTATCGAAGTACTATTGATGTCGTCCATGTATACAAATAAACAGCGGAATGTTCTAATCGTCGCGATTAGTACCCTAGCATTGGTCGGCTTTTTTTTTCTCATTCGTGTTCAAACGGCGGTTGGCGATAAGCAGTTTGCCAAGTCGATGATTCCGCACCATGCCGCAGCCATTCTGATGGCTAGGGCGGCCAAACTCAGCGATCCCGAACTGCAAAAGTTACAGCAGGATATCATTTCAGCACAGGAAAAAGAAATCAGGCAAATGAAGAACAAAATCGCTGAACTGGATAAGTAAAGAGGATTGAGAGAACAGGCCTGTTAATTATAAACGGCTCTGCTATAAGGTAGAGCTTTTTGTTTTATTAAGTTATAATTCGAAAGCACTGATTATGAAACGTTTTTTTCTCATCACCTATCTTGTTCTGGTGTTTACGGCCAGCTACGGACAACATCAACAGCACACAATGCCCGATGCCAATCGGTCGGCTGAGCAACCTCACAATCCTGACAAGTCTAACTTCCCAGCTGTCAAAACAAGTTTGCCCGTGTCGCGGCCACAGGCGTTGGCGAACGTAAAGCCGACAGGGAAACGGGTACCGTATGATCTGGTCATTGATGAGCAGATGGTTAATATTACGGGCAAACCCAAAAAGGCCATGACCATAAACGGTGGGATTCCCGGACCCACCATGCGGTTTACAGAAGGTGATGTAGCCGTTATTCGGGTTCATAACAAACTGAAAACAGAAACCTCGCTGCACTGGCACGGCATCCTGCTCCCCAACAAACAGGATGGTGTTTCGTATTTGAATACCCCCCCTATTCATGCGGGCGACACCTACACGTTTGAGTACCCCCTCGTTCAGTCAGGTACGTACTGGTTTCACTCCCACACGCGCTATCAGGAGCAGATTGGCGTATACGGCTCGATTGCCATTCAACCTCAGCAGCCCACTCACAAAGTAGATCATGATTTGGTGTTACTACTGTCGGATTGGACGGATGAAAATCCGGCCCATATCCTGAAAAACCTGAAACGGCGCAACGAATGGTACTCGATCAAAAAAAACAATGTCCAATCGCTCAACCGCATTATTCAGCACAAGGCCGTGGGGGCGTACCTGCGGCAGTCGATGATGAAAATGGCACCGATGGATATTTCCGACGTTTACTACGACCGGTTCCTGGTAAATGGAAAAGACACGGTTCGATACCCGGAAATCAAAGCAGGTCAAACCGTTCGGCTTCGGGTTATCAACGCCAGTGCGTCCACCTATTTTCACGTTAATTATGCCGGTGGTCCCATGAAGTTGATCGCTGCCGATGGTCTGGATGTGCAACCGGTGGACGTTGACAGGCGGCTAATTGCCATTGCTGAGACCTACGACTTTATTGTCACTGTCCCAAACGGTGGCGCTTTTGAAGTACGGGCGACGGCACAAGACGGTTCTGGTTACGCAACGGCTTTGCTGGGAAAGGGTAAGGCGAAGTACGCCCCCACTGTCCCCCGCCCCGATCTGTATAAATTAACCGCCAACATGAGTCGAATGGGGGGGATGGGCATGGGTACGATGAACATGGGCAAAACCGACACAACTGCTCAGACTAACTCCGACATGAACGGCCCCATGCTGCACGATATGGCCGGGATGAATCATGGGGCTAGCCAACAACCCGTAAATCCAGCAAAACCGGGCACCAAAGAACCAATCATGGGGAACATGGACCATAGTCAGATGCAGACGGGACAGACTAAGCCAGCACAGGCCGTACCCGGCAAACCGAAAAAGCAGGATCCGATGGCTGGGATGGACCACAGCCAGATGGATATGGGTGATAAGCCGTCTGCCAAGCAGGCGATTCCGGCAAAAAAAGCCTCAAAGCAAAAGCGGTTGGATCAATGGCTGGGATGGATCATAGTGCCATGAACATGGGTGGCATGAAAACGGCCAAAGATGGTAAGATGGACATGACGGGGATGGACCATGGACAGATGGGCCACTCCTCCATGCCCGCGTCGGTGGACCGGGGCATGGACCATAGTAACATGGCCATGAAAATGGATTCGATGCCCACTACGAAAACGGACGGCAAAAAGCCGGATGACATGGTTGGCATGGATCACAGTAAAATGAACATGGACAATAAAACTGGCGATAAGGCCGGGATGAAAGGAATGAGCAGTGGGGGCGGGGGTATGGAAGGGATGAACATGATGGACGAGCAGAATACCATCGACTACAGCATTCTCAGGTCTTCCGAACCGATTGTCTTTCCGGCGAATCGCCCTATCCGCGAAATACCGCTCACCCTGTCGGGCAATATGTTCCGCTACATCTGGGGCTTTAACGGACAGCCACTCTCGCGAGCCGACATGATTCAAATCCGTCGGGGCGAAATTGTGCGTGTCCGTATGACGAACAATACCATGATGATGCACCCGATTCACCTGCATGGTCATTACTTCCGCGTACTGAACGGGCAGGGTCAGTATTCACCCCTGAAGCATACGGTGAACGTATCGCCCATGGAAAACGTCACGATTGAGTTTATGGCTGATGACGAGAAAGACTGGTTTTTTCACTGTCATCTGCTGTATCATATGCTCAGCGGAATGGCCCGCGTGGTTAGCTATGGCGACAAACCGGACTCATCCATCGCTGCTATTCAAAAACTTCACCTGCGCGACATGCGCGACAATCAGCCGTTTGTCTGGGGCTTCCTGCAACCTGGTTATCCGATCAACTACTTTAATCTAAATGTCTCTACTAACAAAAACGCCATCGTTGCCGGGGGTGACCACGACTGGCGCACAAATCGGTTCGAGTTCGATTTGGATTATGAACGCTACCTCGGCGATTGGTTTCGGGTATTTGCTGGAATAGATGGAGGTAACGAGGAATTCCTGCGCCGGATACGGCCCGAAGAAGGACAGCCAACTGGGGATCAACGCATCATCCGGGCGGTGGCGGGTATTCGGTATATGTTGCCGTTTTTGATTCAGTCAGAGGTTAAACTCGACACACGTGGCAACGTCCGTTTTCAACTCAATGGGCAGCAGATGTTGTTTCCCCGCTTAGATTTCCAGTATCAGACTCAGTGGTTGATTGGAGGCTACCTGCGCGCGCACGTTGAGTTGCAATACACAGTCAGCAAGAACCTCTTTCTACACACCGATTATGACACACGTTACCGCACTGTTGGGGGCGGGCTGGGGTATAACTTCTGATTATAAAAAGGGTTTGCCGGTCGGCAAACCCTTTTTACTTCACTATTAACTCCCTTACTGAAATGGTTAACCTAACTCCAATCATGTTCGTAATACCAGTTATTACACTGATAATCAGAATTATTATTATACATTTATTGGTAGTGGCTTAATCGCGTTGATCAACCCTTCAGACTTGCTTCAAGCCGCTTTAATTCGCCAATCTCTTTAGTCTGCACCTTGATAACGTTATTGGCCATTGCCTTCATTCTCTCCGTCTTTCCTTCCTTCAAAAATGCACGGGCCATATCAACGCCCTGCTGGTGATGCTGGGCCATCATACTGGCAAAGTCGTGGTCAATATTGCCGTTCATGGAGTGGGTGCCGCTATGCATCATTTTCATTCCTTCTTGTCCTAACTTGGACGAAGATGATTGAGGTTTGTGGCTACTCATAAACTGCGTCAATTCTCCTATCTCTTTTTGATTAGCTGCTTTAATCTGGGTAGCCATTTTTCTTACCTGAGCATTTTTACCCTGCTTAATCTCTAAATCAGCCATTTCTACGGCTGATTGATGATGCATCTTAAGCATCATGGCGAAGTCATGATCGGGATCGCCGGTCATTTTCATGCTCATCATCTGATTCATGCCCGATTGCATGGACTTCATCATGGCATTGCCAGGATTCTGAGCCAGCGTTGGTTGAGTGAGCAGGAGTGCCACACCCAGTCCCGCTGCAATGAATTTATTCGTTTTCATCCGTTTTCGTTAGTTAGAGATAAATGATACATCACAACACCTCAATAGGGCTTGTTGGTGATAAGCCAATCCTGAAACTGACTAATTTCGGCCTTTTGCTCAGCAATGATTTTCTGAGCCATCTGACGCATGCTCTCAACCGTACCGTAGTTTAATTCAGTCTGTGCCATATCGAGAGCACTCTGATGGTGATCGATCATGAGCGCAACAAAGTCTACATCGGACCGGCCCGTCAGGATACGGGTATCCTGCGCTTTCATCATTTTATCCATATCCTGCATAGCCATCATATCGAAGGACTGACCAGCCGCTGATGCCATTGGCTGGTGGCTGCTAAGAAACTGGGCAAATTGGGCTTTTTCTGCCGTCTGGGAAGTAACAATGTTTTGTGCCATCGTTTTTATAGGTTGATCAGTACCACTCTTGAGTTCCTGATTAGCCATGTCAATGGCACCCTGGTGGTGCATTTGCATCATCATCGCGAAGTCATGATCGGCATCTCCTGTCATTTTCATAGCATTCATCTGCGTCATGTTCGCATGCATGATCTGCTGATAAACATTGGCATCATGTTCCTGTGGTGTTATACCCTCACTATTTTTAGTACAGGCGGTCATAGCTCCCACTATCAGTACGAAGAAGCCGGCTAGTTTAAATACGTTACTTTTCATTGCGTTGAGATATGCGTTTGTTCCTCTACATAACTTGTGGTTATTGACCTGAGTTTTTACAAGATTACCCCTTTAGACTTATAGAATTTACGGATCCAAATAGCATATTGTCATTCGATTTAGTTGCAGTCACTTGTTTATCTGCCTTTCATCCATCAACTTAGTCACCTGACTTGTTGCTTTACCCCCTATCATGCTTGCTGACTCCTTTACCCGCCTGATTGACGACTACAGACAAAACCCGAATCTGATTTACCAAAGTTGGTTTCTGCACAATGAAGACCGCCTGAAAGCCTTTCGCTCGATTCGGCGTGGCGTCTTACAAGTCATCAGTGACATTAAAGACGGTTCGTTTCCCAACGATTTCAAAGGCAGTTCTCTTGAGTTCGTGCTTACCTGCATCACCGAGCAGAAACAGGTATTTGAAGGCGCGTCGCATCCTTTCTATTGGAAACCAAAGCTGCGTATTCCAGATATTTATGAGAATCAGGACCACAAGCGATACTTCGGCCAGTTTCTGGAATGCTGCCTGAAAGCCACCAAACCCGAAACCATCGTCAACGAAATTCACAAACTGGATGCGCACAAGATCAAAGGCCTAGGGCCGGCCGTAGCCAGTATTCTTTATTTCTTGCACCCAACCTGGGTCCCCCCTTTTAATACGGCGATCATTAATGGCTATAACCGACTCTTTAATGAGCGTCGGAAACTAGGATCGTGGTCGGAATACCTAGCCATCCGCGAAAAGATGCTGACAGTAAACAACGAGTACCGGTCTGTGCTGTCAAACGACCTGGGTGCCCTGGCGGGTTTGTTATTCGAGGTGGGAGCGGGTAACCTGCTGGTGCCGGGACTGGCCGATCAACCGGCCGTTGATCGGGAAAAGCTTCAGAAACAAATAGAAAAACGCCACAAAGGTGTGGTAGATGAACAACAGGAAGAACATACGCATAGCGAGATGCAGTATCACCTGCTAACCATTGGTCGAGCTCTGGGGTACGACGTGGCCGCTGCCCGAAATGACATGTCCCGTCACTATAACGGACATTCGTTTTCCTTCCTGAGTTTACCTGCTCTTCCTCCCCTACCTGTCTCGGCTGAAACGAGCCAGACGATCGGCCTAATTGACATTGTCTGGTTAGAAAAAGGCACCGGTCGAATTATTTGTGCCTTCGAAGTAGAGAAAAGTACCTCTATTTACTCTGGCATTTTACGATTGACGGATTTAGTCTGCTCGCTACCCGATCATGCCACTACGCTCTATTTAGTTGTCCCTGACAGCCGTCGGAAAGAAGTTGAAATTCAGTTAACCCGTCCATCAATTAAGCAAACGAATACCCCTATTCGCTACATGCTCATGTCTGAGCTTCGGACCCATTGTGATGCGCTATGCAAATTTGGTGATAGCTACCGGGTGTTGGAGAAGATTGCCCGCTCTGTGTAAATCGATAATTGAGTGATTATTTCAGCACACCTTTCTTGTGTTAAATAACATCATTTATCTTTTAGATACATGCGGCCCACCGCTGTGGTCGGAAATTTGCCGATAGTGTCTAGCCACCTCTTTGTTTGGTTATACCCAACAGTCTCACAAAAACGCTCCTAAATGAGATGATGATCTACGTCGAGGAACGGGCGTTGCAGGCAACGGCGTTTAGCCGCAAGTTTCGTACTTTGTCTACCGTAAAATACTCCAAACAACGTTAACCAGCCCTGCCAATGACGCACTATCCAAATAACGATCTGACAATAGACTACCTGATCAGTGCTAAAAAGCAGTTTGCTTATTACAAGTTACTTGGCGAACAGACAATGAGTCAGCTATCGGACGAAGCATTATTTTGGCAGTACAATTATGAAAGCAATAGTATTGCCCTCATCGTCAAACACCTCTGGGGTAACATGATGTCCCGATGGACCGACTTTCTCACGACAGACGGTGAAAAGGAGTGGCGCAATCGAGATAGCGAGTTTGAGAATGATGTGCAGACTAGGGAGGAGTTGATAGCTCGTTGGCATGCGGGTTGGGACTGTCTGCTCACAACGCTCGATGGGCTACAACAAGAAGACTTTCAGAAAGAAATTTTCATTCGCAACATGGGCCATTCGGTTGTTGAAGCGATCAATCGTCAGTTAGCTCATTATCCGTATCACGTCGGTCAGATTGTCTTCATCGGCAAAATGGTTTGCAACGAGAAGTGGACGAGCTTATCCATACCCCGTGGTAATTCAGAAGCGTATAATGCGGACAAGTTTGCTCAGCCAAAACGAACGGAACACTTTACCGACGGACTACTCCGATAAATCTCATTGGCAGCAATACGTACCTGCGCCTATGCACACCTTTTTGGTGGGCTGCGGGCTTAACTTCCTAACGTGCGCCTGTCGCCCGCAACACGCCTACGCTAAGCCAGGCCAGCATCAACAAGGTACTGCTCAACCCCCATTTTGTCTGGAGTTGATTTCTTTCTTGATTGCTTTTAAATTGTTCCAGTTTAAAAATAAGATCGGCATTAAGGCAAAAGGAATTACGCCCAGACTGATGCTCGTGGCCTGAAGTCCTTTTTTGCTGGCCAAAAGCACGACCATAACGAGCAATGTCAAAAGCGCCCCAGCCAACAGTCCCGTTACGAGCAAGACTGTTTTTTTTTGTTTGAGCAAAGCCTCATGGCTCATCTCCTGAATTTTCTGGCTTTTCATCTGACGAAGGTTGAGTTAAGAAAAAGTTTCTTATTGAAGGCGGGTACTCGGTGGCCCAGGAGCCGGACTTGGAAACCCAAACTATCCCGAGGGGGTGTGTTTGCGTTGTCTACGGGCGTAAAGTTTGGGTCTGCTGAGTGGTCGGTTCTATCAGTAAACTAGTTTACAGAGGAGACGTCAAGCCCGCCTGATATTCCTGTTTAGCTTCATCAATCAGCCCATCAAGCCGCCCCCCCTCAAGATCGGCTACAATCTGATCATCCCACCGACTGAAGTCATGTTCCGTTAACCAGATGGACAACTGTTTATACTCCTCCGCTGATAAAGCGGCAATAGCCTGTTGAATCTGCTCTACTGTCATGGCGTTGTTGATATAGTATTAATATAGGCAATATTACAAAACTGTGACCGAAAAAAATAAAAAAATTCCTGAAGGAAAAACGATTCAGAAAGCTGATATTCTAAAGCTTTTTTCTGATAAGTAAGTTAGTAGATAGACATCTATCTACCAGGAGAACTTAGATAAGTCTAACCAAATGAGATTTATTTTCGTAGCAGTGAGCCGGAAAAAAAATAATTATTGTTTCGTAATCATTTATAGATAGAATGATTTTATTTCAGGCTTCCATTGGCCTAAGGCCATAGTTTAGAGTCTCATGATACCTACTAGTTACGCCCCCACTGTTCATACGCCAGATGACATTAGACTAACCCAACGTAATTTACCTGGAAGCAGGCCAGTTTGTATCGCCGGTTATATATCACGAACCGGCAAACTGGTGTTACCCAGGAAATCCGTCGAGCAATTAAAGTTAGATGTCAATCTGCTTAGCGTTCGGATGAAAGTTGGCGTCAGCGCTGAAGAGCGACAAAAAATTGACACGCTTTACCTGGTCCCGGCAGGAAGTTCAATAGCTGACGCGTTTACGGTGATACAGGCCGCAAAGGGCTATACAATTGAACTAGGTAAGATCTTATTGGAGGAAGGGATTATGTACACAACCACTAAGTATACGTTTACCATTGAACCATTCTTGCTTGAAGATGGCATGGGTGGGTATGAATTACGTTTACACGAACCAATTCCTAAATTGTTCTATATCTGGAGTGCTTTTAAGGCATTACAGCGTCAATAACTAAATTTCATTGAAGTGCTTCCTAATTTTGATCGAAAAGAGAAATACGATCGTGAATCATTAGCCAAAAAGTAATCCTTTTACCTTATTTTACAACGAGAATATCCTTCCACCGGGTAGTGTAGCAGGGTGAACGAAAGTTTTGCTTCATAAGCCAAGCCGATTCCGTAAAGCCCTGGCTGGCCAATCTGACCCGCCCACGTCCATACCGATGATTGATGCGGTCAACGGCTGAATAAACCCGTTTCCAGCGCTCATCGGATTCAACCTCAAAGACGTTGAATTGCCGATGATCCCAATCCACCAGATCCGTCAGGATAATACCCATTTTCTGGAAAGTGTAGCCCTCCCGGTATATAGACTCTAAAGCGGCCAGCCCGTATCGGATCAGTTCAGCGTCGCTACAACTGTGATGAGGTAACCTTACCGTGCGACTGTTGGAGTACTGTCGGTCATTGGTACGGAAATAATTTGTGTGTAGAAACACGGTAATGTATCCGGCTGCCGATGACTGGTTTCGCAGTTTAACGGCCGCTCTGGAGAGATACGTAGTAACTGCCTCACGAAGCGGCTCCAGGCCGCTCACCGGCGTGCCAAAGCTGGGAGCCGTGCAAATAGATTTCTTTCTAGCGGGCTCTATCTCCAGCGCTTTACAAGACTGGCCCCGTAATTCATACACCAGCCGAAGCCCGGTCACCGTCAGAAACTGCCTGATCCAGTCGTCCGGCAGGTTGCGCAGCTGAGCCGCCGTCTGGATACCGTTCGCTAAAAGCATCCGTTCGTATCGATCCCCAATGCCCCATAAGTCTCCTACCCCAAACTCATTCAATGCCTCACTGATCTTGGACGGGGTATCCAGCACACATATACCCTTATGTTCAGGACGTTTTTTGGCAAACCACGTGGCTACCTTGCAGAGTGTTTTGGTGGGCGTAATGCCGATATTTATGGGTATGCGGCTGCTGCGGTACGTCGTGGACTGGATCGTCTGGGCTAGTTCCCCTAAATCAGGATAGATAGCCTCATAACCCGCCAGATCGAAGAAGCCCTCATCAATTGAATACACCTCCACGCGTTCGATGAACCGGCCAACGATGGCAAAAATTCGTCTCGACATATCTCCGTACAGCGGGTACGTGCTTGAGAAGATGTGGATACCCTGCTGACGAACCAGCTCCTTAATCTTGAAGAAAGGAGTTCCACTAGCTGTTTGGCAATCACATTTTGCGCAACCACGTTATGGTCAGCCGGGGGATCGCTCCCCCGACTGCCAGTTCAGAACCGTGCATGAGACTTTCACCTCACACGGCTCCTCGTTGTGTACCGCTACCGCGAGCCTCCATACTACCATCACGCGCCGTTTTCTGATGATGACAATGACGATGAAGCAACTGACAGTTCGCCAACTCTTTACCCCCACCCCGTACTTTAGGTAGCTGGTGGTCTTCTTCCAATAAGTCAGTCACCGTAAACGGCAGACCACAGTGGCCACAACGTCCCCTTTGCCTCTTTAGCAATAGACATTGACGTCGTGATAGACCGCTGTGATGACTTAGCCGTTTACCCCAATACACCCAATCCCCATCGAACGGACTACGAGTGCCCAAGACTTTTACGTGGCGTACAATCGCTGTGTAACTGTGGTAACGTAGCTTAACTCCTTGTGGGGTGTCAAACTTCCAGCTACCCTGTTCCAGCCGCCAGTATTTGCGTACGACACGTTGGCGGTGTTTGTCTCCATGCCGACGTAACGCCCAGCGACGAAGACTGTTGTACAACAAAAAGTCCATCCGCGAAAAGGCATCTTTGGCCACCACCCCAGCATAGTACGCGCACCAGCCTCGAATAATGGGATTCAGTTCCCGAATCAGGGCTTCCTGTGGTGAGGAACACTGCCGACGGACCACTTCCCGAAGGCGTTGCCAATGACGGGCCTGGGCCGTTTTTGAGGGCTTGATGATCGTCTTAAAGCCTAGTGGATGTCCCCGCTGATCCTTACCCGTGTGTAGACGACCCACCTTGAACTGCCGAACGGTCATACCTAAGAAGTCAAAGCCAGCATCGGGTTGATCCCCTGAGTGAAGCGTATGAACCAGCCGAGTTTTACTAGGCTTCATCGCTAGCCCCCAGCCGGATAACCACTCCGTCAGCATGGACTGACACTGGTCGAGTACCACCTTGTCTTCATGGATAACCACGAAGTCGTCGGCGTACCGAATCAGTGTAATCTTAGGACTGAGCCGAGACGGACTAATGCGGCGTTGGCGAAACTGCTGCTGCACATACTGCTCCATCCCATGCAGCGCAATGTTGGCCAACAGCGGAGAGATAACACCTCCCTGCGGAGTACCCGCTTGGGTAGGCGAGAAAATCTCTCCTTCCAGCACGCCCGCTTTCAACCAGCCTTTCAGCACTCGTCGAAACACGGGAATCGTATCCACTTTGGTCAGTAAGCGTTGGTGGTCAATCCGGTCAAAACACTTCTCGATGTCGGCATCCAACACCCATTTAGCCCGTTGGTTAATGCAATTGTAGATGGCACTAATCGCATCATGCGCCGAGCGTCCAGGCCGGAAGCCGTAGCTATTGGGTTCGAACCGTGCTTCCCATTCAGGCTCCAGTACCAGCTTAAGGAGGGCTTGCAGAGCCCGATCCTGCATAACAGGTATCCCTAACGGTCTTTTCTCGGTTGAACCGGGTTTGGGTATCCAAACCCGACGAAGGGGTTTGGCCCGTTGGCTCAGATGAAGTGCTTTACTGAGACGCAGGCGTTGTTTGGCGGTTAGTGACTTCACCCCATCTATGCCTGCGGTTTGTTTGCCTTGATTGTCCTGGGTGACTTTTCGCACCGCCAGTAAGCGGGCGCAACGTGACTTACTAAGAAGTTTTTGGAGTTGGCGTACTTGTCGGGTGTCTCCCCGCAAGGTGGCCTGATAAATTCGCTTTTGCAGTCTGAAGACCATCCGCTGGATGCGTTTCCAGGGTAAGCTCTTCCATTCATCCATCGGTTTTGGAACCGTGTCCATCGTCTTGACTGTGACTAACTCATCTATCAATACATAACGGGAGCAAGTGGGCGTATCCGACCGGCTTTCCCGGTGGCCTTTGCTTTTTGCTCCATCCTGCCCCGGTTTGGTTTATAGCTGGCTGCCCACTGCCGAAGCAGAACCAGATCGGGGTTACCTTGTTCCAATGGTCAGTTTTACGAAAGGGTAGCGTCCCACTAGTTTCACCGGGTTGTCCTGTGAATGAGCGACGAGGGCCGGTCAAACAATGCCGTCGTCCGACAACCAATCCCTTTTTTGGGCAAGCCTATTATCCTGGGTAGGCTTGTTCAACGTAACGATGATTGGTGGATTCAGTTTTCTTACGCCTACTTTCACACTTGCAGGGATGACCGGCCAGACTCCGGCGAACCCGCTTTCTTCCCCGCTTCACCGACTTGGCTTGCCAGTTCAAGGCAGTGGGGGAAGTGTTTTCGCCCGCTCATCAAGGCGGTCGAGAATCACACTCGACACCAGACCATTAGTTATCGTTCAACCGGAGCCAAACGACACCCGTTTAGTGAGTTCACGGGTAACAAGTCGCACGTTGCCGTCGTTGTTCGATAAAACAATAACGGGCTGTCGGCGGAGCGCGTGCTGGAAAGAAATGTGACAACTGGCGTAAAACGACAAGGCGTCAAAATGAGCGTACATACTCGAAAAGGTTAGGGCAGGATCGATGGTTTAAAAAATACCCAGACAACGGTTCCAAACACAAAGGAGTCCTCCCCTGGGTCACCTGGGTGCATATAGATTGGCTCGTAGCTTGGATTGTCTGCTTTCAGAAGCAACATCTCCCCTACCCGCTTCATGCGCCTGACAACGTATCCGTCATTCACAAACGCCACAATAACCTGGCCATCGACAGGCTCTATCAGACAATCAACCACCAGAATATCGCCGTCATCAATCCTGGAATTGAGTCGAGCATGCGGATTGACCATACTGTTTCCTTCGACTCGAACAAAATAGGTATCGTCGGGATGGACGATACACAACTCATTCAAATCCAAGACGTTTTCCAAATAATCGGTCGCCGGGGAGGGAAACCCACAATGGACGCGTGAAAGAAACAACGGTACCCTCAACCGACTTTTTATGCCAGCTTTTCTAATTGTAAAACGGGTTCGGACCCTTGTTTTCATAGGCATCTAATACAAGTAAAATATAATTTCGGGGGCTATTATATGTTTACTGTATTATAAATCCTAATATTTTCAGGTTTTTACGTAAATTAGAGCTCAAAATTCGGTCATGACCCTTTATGAGTTCAATCTGCTTTCCCATGAAAAGCAGCTGGCAAGTGCCTTCGAAGACGGCAGTTTTTTAGTAACCAGACGAGTCGGCATATCGTATTTATGTCTGTATGCCCTGGAAACTTTCTACGTTGAGATCCGCTATAGTCAGGATCTCAATCAGATCACAGCTTGCCGTTCGTTCCGCAGCAGCATTGCTTTAGAGCCCTATCTTGAGCAAATCGATTTAGATTTTTACCCGATGTCAAATAATTCGTAATCCCTTCATCCGTCGTGCGGGGGTGGGTTGGTTACGGCCGGTTTTCCATAACGTGTTCAATGACCAAAAAGAAATTGCTCAAACCTGCTCAGCCCGAACTGGATCGGCAATTACGGGAATTTGAGGCAGCTTTATACTGGATGACCGGGCGTTGGTATAGACCGGCTGAACAGGTAGTATTCGCTCAAACTAGCTCTTTAAGCGGACCTGTTCGCCTCATGTGAGTCATCCCTTCAATCATGAGACATAGGTTAAATACGTTCATCCAGAGCACTGTAACCTATTGTAATGTCCAAAATTTTGGACATTTATAGCTTCTCAGTAAAAAATAGATCTTCTAATTAAACTACACCTGGCACTCATTTATGGCGCAGGAACAGGCCCAATTTCGTAAAATTATCCACGTCGATATGGACGCCTTTTACGCATCGGTTGAGCAGCGTGACAACCCTGACTTACGCGGAAAGCCTGTGGCCGTTGGCGGCTCCCGTCAGCGGGGTGTTGTCGCGGCAGCCAGCTATGAAGCCCGAACCTATGGCGTACGTTCGGCAATGGCCTCGTCGATCGCAATCCGGAAGTGCCCTGACCTACTATTTGTCAAGCCGCGATTTGAGGTATATAAAGCGGTATCGGCTCAGATTCGGACTGTGTTTGCTCAGTATACGGATTTGATTGAACCGCTCTCACTCGATGAAGCGTATCTAGATGTAACGGCTAGCCTACCCGATGGGTGCACGGCGACACAATTGGCGCAAACCATCAAGGAGCAGATTAAAGCGCAAACCCAGTTAACGGCATCAGCGGGGGTTTCTTATAATAAGTTCTTAGCTAAATTAGCCTCGGACTATCGAAAACCGGATGGACTATTTGTCATCAAACCACACCAGGGCCTGGCATTTGTCGAAAAACTACTGGTTGGCCAGTTTCACGGTATCGGCCGCGTAACGGCCGAAAAAATGAATCAGCTGGGCATCTTTACGGGAATGGATTTACGGGCGCAGAGCGAAAAATTCTTAAGCGAGCATTTTGGCAAAGCAGGTGCTTACTTTTATTCCATAGCGCGTGCTATTGATCAGCGGCCGGTTACGCCCAATCGGGAACGGAAGTCAATGGGCGCAGAAACAACGTTTGAGCAGGATTTGGCCGATTATGCAGTTATAGCGGATCAGTTAAGCCCACTAGTCATACGAGTGTGGGCTTATTGTGAACGCACGGGTATGTTAGGCAGAACGGTCACGTTAAAAGTCAAGTACGCGGATTTTCAGCAGATTACCCGAAGTCGGACAAAGCTCACGGCCATAACTAATTTATCCCAGCTACAACAACTGAGTATGGACTTGTTATCGGGAATCCAGGACTTAACAAAAGGGGTACGACTGGTGGGCATCAGTCTGTCCAGCTTTCAAACGATTCAGGCCTTACCCAGCGGTCAATTAATGTTAGATTTGTAGCGCTACATTACTTTGGTTAAACGACGCCATAAACACACATAAGAGGTATGTCAGGGACAGGTGTTTTAGGTACTAACTTCACTAATTCGGCGTAAGCCCAATTGCTATTAATAACAGGGTAAAAAGCTGTTAAACAAAGGTTTACTTGGTTTACTTTTAAGTACATTGGCCCATCAACGTAGTGTATCTTGTTGTTGTAAAAAGCTTATCTGGTAGGTATTTACAACGACAGCCGATTATGAATTACCGAGCCATTCCCCGAATTGCTAACTCGGACTTGACCGAGTTTAAAAACAAACTTCTATTCGGACGTAAGCCGATCCCAATCTTTAGCCAGGCACTTGCATTCGGGACACTTTTTCATGACCACTTATTACTAACTCCTGATGTCGAACCCGCTGGTAAGGGGGCTACGGCTATAAAACGGATGCTAGAGGTGATGCGAAACGACACTGATTTTTCTGAACTGCTCAAAAAGGGTATCTGTGAGCAGGCGCACTTTTGGGAGGATGAACGAACAAAACTTCTCTGCAAAGCGCGAATTGACTTACGCGTTCCGGCAGAAAGCCTGATCATTGACGTTAAAACGACGTCGGCTACAAGCTACACAGAATTTTTAACCGTTTGTCAAACGTATGATTACGACCGCCAAGCCGCTTTCTATCTAGATGGTTGCCAACAGGGTGGACAAGGCGTTACCAAGTATCAGATACTGGGAGTTCAAAAACAGAAGCCCCATCAATTGTTTAGGCTGGAACACGTAATCGACGATTCATTTATTAATTATGGTCGCCGTAAATACCAGTCATTATTGCGGTCTTGGAAACAGCAGCCTTATCAGCCAACATCCTGGCAAATCGAGTAAAAATAGCAGCTCAAGCCGCCAGCAAAATTCCAATTCAAAAAAACGCATAAACAGACAAACGTAAATGCCTATCCGTGTACAGCGTAAACGAACGAAAGGATACCGGTTACCACCAAACACAATCAGTGTCTGTCGGCCCGGCCGGTTTGGTAATCCGTTCCGACTAACCGACGTTTATGAGCTAGCCGAGCAGCAAGGCGCTAAAGCAGGAATCGTTGACCCGGAACAAATTCGCCAACTAGCCCAGCAGCTGGTCGTTGACCGGTTCGCTCAGCTCCTGGCTGATCCCTATGGTATACCGAGCGATGAGTCTTTTGTTAGCGAAGCCATTCGCCAGCGGTTTGTTTGGATGCGTGGTAACCTGGGATTACTGAAAGGAAAAAATTTAGCCTGCTTTTGCGCCCTTTTATCAAAGGAAGGGAAGCCTAACCCCTGTCATGCTGATACACTTCTGCTTTATTCGAATGATGAAAGTTTACCTCACCTTGGACTTAAGTTGGAATGATGCCGTGTCGATTAATGTGTGAACTAGCTAAGCCAAGGGCCTTCGTCAGTGGACAGGATATGCCGGCGCATTTGGTAGTAAATGCGTTGCCGACGAGTAAAGGAATGACTTAACAGTTCGATACCTTGCTGACTGGCCATCCGGTTGCGATCCAGCCGGCGTAAGGGGATATTTCCCTGGCCATACAAGGCGATAACTTCACCTGACTCATCAACCAAATCTTCCCACAAGAAGGTGGCGTAAAACTCGCTTTCAATTAGGCCATCGATCCACCGCTGCACCTGCTCATGCGAAACCCCACTTCGGTGATTCAACTGCCGGATCACATCCTGATCAACCTGAAGCCGATGTTGTTGACGGCATACCTGCTGGTGCAACTGCACACGACGCTGCTGCTCACGGCGTAACCTACTCAGTAAAATTAAGGCTAGCACCGTAAGGACTGACACCAGTGCGATAAGACCAAGGCAGCAGAAGAAAAGAGTCATGAGCGTAAAATCTGATCCATACAGATCGCTAAAAGCGATTGACTGATTAAAATAAAGGATAAAAGTTGACTTGTAAAAAAGACGGCGTAAACGCCGGTATAACAGGGGAAAGGGCGGCCCCGACGATACGCGCAGCAAGTACGTTTTGGTCATTGCTCCCCCTGAAGAGCTGTATCTTTAGGAAAGAAGAAACAAGTGAACTGTCCCCGGATGCTATGGCCAAGCAAAAAGAAAATCCCTTTGGATGTGAAGTTCGCATCAAGGGTCAAACCGAGCCATTCGCTAAGTTCAAATTCCAGTCAGACGCCAGACATTTCGCGGAATGGTCAAGAGAAGTGTACATGAATAATACCGAACTCTGGCAGGATGGAGAACTGATTCTTGAATTCAAAAAGCCAAGTTGATTGGCGGACTTTAGAAAGAGCCGTCAGACAAGCTTATTAAGGGACGCCTTGCTCCTAAGCGCTCTTTAGTCGTGCGGTGGCTCGTTAACCTGTTTATTAATTCTTCCCCGTCATGAATCATCGACCCTTCTCATTGGCTCGACAGGTATGTTATTTGTCAGGCGAACAGAATTATACCTGGACCCATCTTTTATCGGGATACCGGGATCTTCGACGGGGCCCGCTTGCCCTAGTGGCTCAGTATTATCCCAGCTTTCTGCGGATACATAAACAATACGTTATCAATCCGGAATACCTGCTTCAGATACACCAGCAAACCCGCTCTCAGAAACGGCCTTTGTTTGACGTTGAGTTAGTGGGTGGCGTGCGTTTACCCATTGCCCAAAGCCGGGTTTACACGCTGTTACCCGTGTTACAAAGTATGCTGCAGCGGAATCAATCCCAGACCTCCGGTAGGTCATGCCGGATAACAAAGAAGGCAAACCAAATCCTTATATGAGCCAGCTTTCTATTTTTGCTTCACCTGAAATGTCCGTCCTTTCAACGGACGAGGGTTTTGGCCTGGCCATTGATGACGAAGTCAATCGCCTACTCGCTCAGCAGGCCCCGGTTGCCATTGGCATTAGTGGCGGAAAAGATTCATCGGCCTGTGCCTGGGCAGTAATGGCTTACCTGAACCGGATCGGTCACCGGGGTCCGCGCGTCCTGGTTCATGCAGACCTGGGACAGATTGAATGGGAGGACTCCGCCCGTATTTGTCAACGGGTTGCCCATCAGCTAGGCATTCCGTTAATTACCCTACAACGCCGGCAGGGAGGCATGATCGAGCGTTGGCAACAACGTTGGCAGTCTAATGTGGAACGCTATAAAAACCTCTCCTGCGTGTCGCTAATCCTGCCCTGGTCGACCCCATCAATGCGGTTCTGCACGAGCGAGTTGAAAACAGCCATTATCTGCCAGCGACTAACCGAACTGTTTCCCAATCAGGTAATCATTTCGGTAACCGGCGTTCGCCGGGCCGAAAGCAAGGACCGGCAGCGTACTCCCGTCCAGCAGCCCCAGCCGGCCCTGTTGCGTAAGAAAAAGAATACAAGCGGTATTACCTGGAATCCCCTGGTTGACTGGACGCTGGCTCAGGTTTGGGACGCGCACAAGGTAGGGAATTTGCCCATTCACCAAGCCTATCGACACTTCGGTTGCAGCCGGGTTTCGTGTACCTTTTGCATTATGTCTAGTCAGTCCGATTTACGCGGGGCGCTTAAGGCCCTCCACAATCACGCAGCGTACCGTCAGCTGATCGATCTTGAAAATGCATCGGGTTTCTCCTTTCAGGGTTCTACCTGGCTGGCAAGCCTGGCACCAGAGCTTATATCAGCTGAACAGCAAATGGGCCACCAACAAGCCAGGTATCGAGCGCAGGAGAGGACCGCCTTACAACAAAGGTTGCCGAAACGAATCCGCTTTACCAAAGGCTGGCCAACCGAGATGATCGGACTGGACGATGCAAAGGTACTGGCTGTGGTGCGACAGCACATCGCGCAGCTGTATGGATGGGCCGACATGCCCTACACGACTGAGGAATCTATTCAACTGCGGTACGCAGAATTATTACGTCAAAAATCGCTTCGAAAAACGAAAAAGCCAGTGGCTGTGGACTTGGGTCAGGCCAGACGTAGCCGGAGACAAAAAAAAGACACGGCCAAAAAAACCTGAACGATGTCCGTGAAAATAGCCTAAGACTGGGACGTCTTTGGGAACCGGAAAAGGGTAAAACGCTCCACAGGCGTCATTAACGAACCTATTCACCCTGCCTGTATCACTTCACCTTCTCATATAAGATAACGGGGGAAAAAAGGCAACACAGCTTTGCAAGCCGTATGAACTAACGACCATACCGAGGGCTGACGGGCGTATCTTTAGTACATGGAAAACGCCTCAACTGCTCCCCGCCTTCGCCAGATTCAGGTGCCGCCCGTCCGCAAAAGCAAGCGGCCCCCAACCATCCATATTCGCCGGATCAAACTGGCCGGGGGGCGTTTAGAGTACCGTATTCCCATCGAGGTGGACCGGACTTCGTACGCGCAACTTTGGTGCGATAAACGCGATCGTAAAGCCACTGAGCAGCGGCTGATCGAGCAAAACGCCGATAAGCGGGTGAAATTTTATAGCTTAAAATAAACGCCGCCATGGCAAGTAGGCAACTGGACCTCTTTAGTTCTCCTGCAGACGTCGCTCTACAACCGCTGCGCGTTACGCCCTTGCCGGATGTTGGTAGCTTGATCGAACGCATTGGCAGTGATGAGAACTGGCAGGAGCGGACGCTAAGTGAGGTGCTGGAACTGTGGCCTTGTCTGTATGATGAATATGTCCAAGTACTGCTGGAGCCCCGAAAGCAGGCAGAAGAATGGTTCAAGCAAAATGGAACCCATTATGCGACCGCCAGCCCAGCCACCCGCCAGCATTACCGGCGTGAGCATGCCGCCCTAACGGACGCAAAAAACCTGTTTCATTCCATTCTGTATGGGTTGTATAGCCAGCGGATGGAAACGTTGTTTGCGCAGGCTAAACAACGTTTAATCAGTAAGGGCCTGACTGAGGTAGCCCTGGAGGGGTGTGAAGAATTTTTCAACGATGTATTTCAACGGCCCTATTACCCGGATTTGGGTAAACGACTCCCTCAGCTAATGGACGATTTAGCGGTTGAGTACGCCAGATTGGTTACCTGATGAGGCTACGTATATAGGTAGGCGTTCGCTAATAAAAGAGTCACTTCACCCTTTTTTATTACGCCTAAGGCCAGGCCATAACAGGGGAGAAGGCGCGCTTATGTTGCCCTACGGTTTGGGTCCTAAGCCAGTCTATTTCCGTATCGAACGCTATTTTTGAGTCGTAAACCAGCAAACGTCTACTGATATGGAAAATGGTCATAACGGTCAGCTACCCAAACACACGCTCCCCAAATACCAGATATTAGGCTACCCGCAATCAGACGTGCAGTTTCAAATCGACCTTAAAGCCAAGACGCTTTTTCTAATTGATTTGGATCAGGGTGGGCGTAGCTTAACCAATGATATGAATAACGCCCTGTGCCGGTTGATTCACTACCAACGGGTAGAAGGCCAGCCGGTGAAGCTCAATGAGTTTACAATATTTTATTCTGACTCTACCGGAACGGTGGATGGTGTGCGTGTTTCGTTTGGCTTAATGGGTAGCCTGTCACATTCGTTTTACTCGGTTTCTATTTACGACCTGACCCGGAACGGAGGTTCCCGGAACAGCGGTTCAGGGCTGAAATAGGCCCTACGGGACGACAATTTTCTGATCGATCCGGCGCATCCGGATTTTTCAGCTATAACCACCGAAGCGCCTTCCTTCGATGGTCGTATACCGATCGCAGCGCACACAGCGGGCGAGTCGGCTATCTCTACTTTACTTCACCTACTCATCTGTGTTGACTGCGATGGGGTCGACTCCTGGACCCAGGCAGGCTAACCTGTAATAAGCTAAACATAACAGGGAAAAGGGCTTTCCCCATCCCTATAACCAATACTCGTTACCCCACCCCATACCCGGCTGAATGGCTATCTTTAGACCAGTAAACAACACACAATTCATTTCCTGAACAGCGTATGGAGTTTTTTCAAAAAGTCCACCAGCTTGGCTTACAGGGCGATTTAAGAATCGTCTGTCAAACCGTAGGTGAAAAACTCATTGTGAGCGTTCTGCTGACCAACGAGCAATGCGGAGATAAAGCCCAACAGCTAATAAAGCCCTTGTTGTTCAATGGACTTCCAGAAGCCATTGATGAAGCTTTTTTCAGAAAGATTACAGAGCCGTATCAGCAGACTTCCCAATTGCTGGTCAGTATGGAGGACCATCTCAAAAGTGTTGCGCTGGCCAGTGAGCAGTCGGCAATGGCAAAAGCGGCTGAAAACAAACAGAGAAAAGAAGCTGAGGAACAGAAAAAAACCTATGATGGCCTCATGGTCAAAGTGGCTGAACTGGAAGAAGCCGGAAAATACCGCGAAGCGTGTGCAAAACTGCCCGACCTGACCCTATTTCCCAACCAACAGGAAGCCATCACCAAAAAGCGGGAAGAATTAGTTCAGAAGTTCAGTGCCCCTACCCTATTTGAATCAATTAATGCATAAACAACTCGTATGAACCTGATCGCCACAACCTATAAACGGGTATTTATTATTCAGGACAAAGGCCAGCCTGTTGAACTGGCTGACCCTGAACGTTCCTTAAGCCCCCAAGCCGTACTGAATTTTTATGCCAACAGTTATCCCCTGTTAACGACTGCAAAAGTAAGTGAGGGGCAAGTCAGAAACGACCGCATCGAGTACCGTTTTGATAGCGTTATGGGTACGAAAGGTTAATCAGTAGCGATGATGGGCAAACCCGCCAGAGTTATTTCAACGGACTATCAGTATTCCAATCAATGGCAACGCTCCTCGGCAATAGCCGCGTTTCTGCTCACCCTCAACTCACTCCCCGACGCGGCTCACAGCGTCGTTCAGAAACGACGCTCTTTACCGCTGAGTCAGCTACCAATGGTTTTTTAAGATACCGTTTCGAGCCAGTTGTTGAGGAACTGGCCGAACTCCACGATCAGGCGATTATCGAAGCTGAGTTCTTTCAATCACTGTTGTTTTTATCTCAAGCGTATGGGTTTGGTTTTGACGTAACGGCAATGGAAAATACCAGCGTTTATCCGCATAATGTTTTCCTTGCGTTTTCACAGGCCGAAGCTGCCCTGCAAGCGGCAGACCCCAATGCATCGCTGGCCATCATCGAGGACGATGATACCCTCCGATCAACCCTTGCCGTTTACAAGGTCTATGAAACGGGCTTTAGCTCGTATTATATACCGCTGGAACCCTTTTACCAGACGCTCAAGGGAAAAAGCAGGTTGTCGGCTTCGGCCCTGTTATGTTCGTTGGTATCGTATCTGCATACGGTGGCAGGTGTGGCCTTCTTTTCGGACGAGAGTAGCTTTGTCTATTACCAATGTGATATGATGGCTGAATCCATGCGGGAGGACGACGAGGAAAACCAGCTGGCTGATTTTGAGACGCTGTTAACCAATACCCGACTGGGCGGCTCTATCCTACAACGGTACATAGGTTGGAACCAGCGGCATCTGGATGCGTTTGAAACGCGGCACCAATCCTTCCGGCCTACTGATGAATGGGAAGAAGCATTACACCGGATTAGCGGCTCATTTTTGAGTTTATATCGTCAGTACCCTGACCGCGCCTACTACCGAAGCTATGAGCGGGGATTGGCCCATTCCGACGATGATTATTCAATTGACCCCGACCAACGAATTGGTTTTTTATGGCAATGGGGGGATTGGGTCCATGATAACATACTGGAATCGTTGGACTGCGATTTTAACGGGGGCGGGTACGTTGAAGAACCATTGGCGTATCATTTGTTTGACCGGCCTTGCGCCAAACCACCGCTTTGTTTAGCCTTTGAGGAGGTATTCTATACCAGCCTTGATGAGTTAGCCGACCTACTAAAAAACCTTGCTGATGAACAACATAACCGCAAATTACGGGAAGTCGTATCTGCCGACGCAGGGACTGCTGGTCTATCGACAGGCGAGCAATAGTCATCATGGGCATGTGCAAGCCTTCGACGTTGACCCGGTTTCTGGTCATCCCATTAATTTCCATCCCTTAACCGAACAAGAGTCAAGGCAGTTAGCCAAAATCCTGACGGTGGAAAAAGAAAAGAAAAAAGGTTTTTTACGACTCAACGGGCTATTGCCCGAAAACGTACTTTATCTGGATGTCGATCAGGGCCGGGTAATGTGGTACACCCCCCCGCAACAGCGTAACTTATATTTCATCGAGTCATTAACTATACCGAACGGGATGGCCCCTCTACCCCCGTTGGTATGGTTGGCTTCCAAGAATTATTTATTTCTGTTTGCCCTGCTGAGTGCCGAGAAACCGACGATAGATACCCCCTTGTATTATGCTCCCTTTTTCAATACCAACAAGCAGGGAGGGGTCTGCATGGGAACTGTCAGTGTTGGTATTCGTCAGTCGTCCACGCTCAACGAATTTATGGCGGCATGGGAAGAAAGCTTTTTCAATTCGTACTTCTCACACCTGTTCGATGAACATCAGCCTGTTCAGGGTAACATTATTCAACTATGGCAACGACTGATTGATCAGCATACAGATTTTCCCCTTGACGTACTCGTTACCAGCCCCTTCACGTTAAAACAGCTTACTGGTTATACAGATGGAAACAACTAGACCCCGCGTGGATTCGCCCGATCAGGTGCGACCAAGTGTTCATTTTACCGCTTCATACCTGCTGAATCCGACCAATCCGCTGACGGTTAATTTAATCGGGGCCGGGGGGACCGGCTCGCAGGTGTTGACCTTGCTGGCCAGAATGAACCACGCCTTCACCGAATTAGGCCATCCCGGTTTGCAGGTTCGGTTATGGGACGGTGATACCGTCAGCCAAGCGAACCTGGGTAGACAGTTATTTGCCCATTCTGAATTGAAACTCAACAAAGCAGTTGCCTTAATTAACCGGGTCAACGGTTTTTTTGGCACCAACTGGAAAGCGGTTCCAACCCCCTACTGTATCAGCCGCCTTCGGGGAACTTCGCGCCAGCACGCATCGGCCAATCTGTTCATTACGTGCGTAGATACCGTATCGGCACGGCGGGAAATCGCGCTGATAGTACAGGAACTAAGGGTACAGGCCAAACATGACCGCGACAGACCCTATTACTGGCTTGATTACGGGAACAGTCAACAAATCGGTCAGGTCATTTTATCGACTGTTGGCGAAATTGAACAACCCCCTACGCAGGAATATGTTGCTGTTGGCCAGCTTCCCTTTATTACGGACGAATTTGACCAGTTACTTTTCGAAGCTGACCAGTCCGATAATACGCCCAGCTGTTCACTGGCCGAAGCGTTGCAAAAGCAGGAGTTATTTATTAATTCAACACTGGCCAATCATGGCTGTTCCCTACTTTGGACCCTGTTTCGTAAAGCGATGACACCCCACCGGGGGTGTTTCCTTAATCTGGAAACGGGTCGCACCACTCCTTTGCCCATCGCCTAACCGGGATGGCTTTACCCTGGTTACTTTACTTCACCTTCTCAAGCCAGTATGTTCAATGACCATAACAGGGGAAAAGGCGTATCAGTAGACTGATTGATAGCCTATTAAAGTAGCCTTATGGGGAGTTGAGTCCTATAAAAGCCGTATTTTTAAGTAAGCCAACATACGCCACCGCCCCGGCAACTCTCCTACGGTCATGGATACTCAATTTTTTATTCGTAAGTCCCACGCGGGCAGTCCCGCCAATAAACTCCAAAAGGCGATTTTGGATGTCATGCCAGCCTATTGTAATCAGTTGACCGACGAGCCGAACGTGTTCATTGAACGGCTCACCAATCGAATCAACTACATCAACTGTCAATTTCCGCGTTGTAGCCCGATGAAAGTGGGTAGTAACCCACTGGGTCAGTATTTACGGCAGGGTGGAGATAAGGGTAAAGTCAATGACCAGGAGCAGGGTGCTCGGCAGGGCTGGCGGGTATCAATTTCGGGCCTTGTTGAGTTGGAGCTTATGCCCGTGAAAGGCACCCTGGCATTTGATAAACCCGATCCCTACGTATTCATGGTCCTCAGGACGGCGACGGACACGGATCAAACGGCGCAGCAGATGTCTGTTTTTTCTTGACGTATAAGCTTATCCGTTCGCTTGAATGATGACCAGTTGAATTTTGCACTTTCTCCAATCCAGCGCTTATGCCCATCCGTATGACAGCCGCGAAAATAGCTGCTTTGGGCAGGGCACTTACTGAATGTTGACAAACCCGGTAAACCGTTTACGCTCCTCATATATAACCCCAAACACGTATGATGGCTGGACTATTTGACCCTCATCTACCGACTCGTGTCCTCTTTGTAGGGGGTGGTCAGGACTCCGTAGCGTTACTGATGTTATGCCAGCATGATATAGGTTTTCGGGAAACGTTTTTGGGTAAATCTAATTTCTGTGCCTTAATGACTGACACCGGCATTGAATATCAGGAAACAGAAGAATACGTTTCGTGGCTAAAACAATGGTGTCCAACGGTCGGGATTGATTTTACGTTCGTGACGCCGGACATGGGCTTTCACGGGGCAACCTGGCAGAGCCTTACGGATCAGATGGAGCGCAATAACAACATTATGGGCGTAACCTTTGCTAAATCCTGCACCGATAATCTGAAGATTAAAGTCAGCTATCGATTTCTGGCGCAGTGGCTACGAGATCATTACGGCTATCGTGGCAATGACCCTTCCGTTTTTTACCAGTACCGCCATTATTTCGGTAAACTGGTCAGCTGGATCGGTTTTGCAGCCGGGGAGGAAAGCCGGGTCGCTCATCCAGGCCCCAAAACGCCAGCCGAGCCGGATGAATACGTTCTGTTTCAAGAGGGCGACACCGGTCCCGCCTATATCCCCAAATGGCGGAAACTGTGCGTTGAGCATCGCTATCCGCTCCTGGAACTGGGCCACGACCGGGCCGCTTGCCAACGCATCATTGCCGTATACGGATATCCCATACCCTACCCAAGTAATTGTATGTTCTGTCCCTTTCAAAACGAAGTCGAGATCGTTTATTTGTACAGAACCCACCCGGATCGCTGGCAACAGTGGGTAGAGCGCAAAGCAGCTAAGCTGGCTAAATTCGCTCAGTCCAAAGTAAACCATGGCGTAAAAGGGAAACTCGCTCTACCACAGTACCTGAAGAAGGCACTGGAGAAATATGGTCACTGGAGTGTCGAACAGTTGCGAGAATACCGTTTTTCTCATGGTCATTGTGTTGTCTCTAAGTATTGACTAACCCCATAGAGACTTAGCTACCTCACTTGACGAATTCAGGCAATACTAAAACAGGGGAATAAAACTTGACTATCAGCCGCAGCTACCCCCTATTGTAATCAGCTGCCCCCACGATAAATCGTATTTTTAGGAAGGTAAACACCTGATTGTTATGAGCAAAATACCGTTTGAAGGCTTACACTTTGGTCGTTATAAACAGCCACTTCAACTGCGAGAAAAGTACCGTCTATTAATTAATCACCAGATTAACACCAATGCCGAGCGGGTCAAGGCGAATGAGCCGATTTACAAAAAGTTACGGTCGGATAACAAAGTGTCGAGGAAGTTTGCCTGTGAGTTTATTCAAATTCAGCTCTGGTTTTTTAAAAATAATACGGCTTTTTTCACCCGCTGGCGTAAGAATAGAAAAAAGCTGGTACCACCTAAAAACTTACCTTCTCACTTATTCAGGTAATATCTACTTAGGGATAGTGCCTAAAAGAAAGTTATAAGCCCGTACCGATTCAGCACTAAACCCTTACGCCCTGTTAGGGAGATGAAGGCCCTGACCCAGCAAGCCGTTTATCAGTTTCTGAATGAACTATATCAAATTGACCAAACCTTATCGGGCAATTACAATCCTAACCAGGATGAGGACGTAACCTTAACGGGCCTGGGAGAAGGGGTACTGGATAAGTTTCCTATTGAGGTGAATGATCCGCAGGAAAATGACGTCTTTGAGCGGTCCCGCGCCGGCGGACCGGCCGCCGCGGTGGGTTTATCTGTGGAGTAACAGTAAAGGGTTTCCGGGTTAGCTATTCAGTTGATGAGCGGCTCCAAACGGTTATGCTTGCTTCACTTCACCTACTCAAAGGACAAAGGGCATGACTAATCATCCGTGGTGATGATCGGTAAGAGTAAGAAGGCTACGCCCATTATAACAGGGGAAAGGGGACGTGGTGCAGGTACTAACGAGTTTCCCTTAACCCCCAGCCATCGGCCTGTTCTGACGATCTTTAGGGTATAGAAAATCAGCCACTACTCCGCTATGCAGCCTGTTCTTACCCCCGCTCCCCAAAAACAAAACGGCATCCGTGCTCAAATCTATCGTAATTATGGACCCAATGAGCAGCATTTGCTGGGTCACGTCGATAGCGTCGTCATTGTCGGTGAAGGCATCACCGGGAATGCGTTTGTCTCGGAGCGATGCCCCGCCGTTTACCTTGAGCCAAGTGCGTTAGGCGAAGAATACGCCCCCCATCTGCGGCCAGTTGGTCATGAGAAAAAACAACTTATGGCTAGTGGGGATTTGGTTTACAGCGATCAACCCGATTTCGCTGCGCATTTTAAGGGGTTTCTGAAACTCCATGACCGCTACGAAGGACGTTAAAGGAAATGCTTTGTGTCACGTGTCTAGAAAAAAGGATGGAGCATGCCCTTCAAGCCTGTCAGTTACTAGCTATGCCTGACCAGCAACTGACCAGCCAATTAACCTTATTTTCGTCCGAGCCCGTCAGGACCCGGCGTTATGGCCCCTGTATAAATGCCTGGCAGCCGGATTTATTGGCCCCGCCCCACCAGGACGATGCGGCCGATGCAGTGGGTTATGCAGGAATCGACTACTGCTGTCCGATTCATTATGTACGCTATCTGCGTTACAAATGGAACCTGGATGAATAAGCACTGCCCGAAACATCGGCATGTCTGTCTGGCGCATTTACCTCACTTACCGAGTCACCTTAGCCCGGTCGAGGGCTACGCTACTCTCCCATCGACCGGGCTACCCTGCCTCGTTTCATGTAAAGTAGGTTCACCGCTCATCACCGGCCACATCGGGCAAAGCCCTTGAGCCAATGACCAGCGCCAAACCTACTACTTCACCTGGCATCGTTTCACTGCACTTATTCACTTAATCCGGCTAAAAACCGGGATATAACGGGGAAGGATCTAAGCTAAGTTGCTCATTTATAGTCTCCACTAATCAAATTTTCGGCTAGTCAGAACGTATCTTACGACTATCAAAAAAGAAGAAATTATGCTTACATCTCCTGTTTTTCGATCCCAGTTCCTCTCCGAAAGATTACGCCCGGTAGCTCCTGAATCACCGCTACTGACCAATTCCCATTTCTGGAACTGCGCTTGTCCAGAGCGGTTTGTTCATTCGAAGCTCGCCTCTTTCTGCCTGGTTTGTGGCTGCTGTCAGCACGAACAGCCCGATAGCCTGGTTAGCGAGGTAAGTACCTGTCGCCTTACGCGGGACTTACTAATACGCCTGTAGTTGCTGACAATGAAAGGCTAAAGGTATTATTGTGATCGTAGGCAGAAGCGAAGCTTATCGCATGACATTCAGAACATTAAATCAAAAAGTGAAGAGAAAATCCTGACTTTTTAGTTGTAATGACCGAAAAAAAAACACATATTGCTTTATATTTAGGCCAATATGAAATGGTTACACTTATCTATTTTCATTGAACTATGCGGATTATAACGTCAATGCAACCCGTGGCTACTGGCGGCATTCCGCAGGAAGCTATTCCTGAAATAGGGCGAATTGGCCTGGGAAAACTCGTGCACACGGAAGGGGGGAAGGCATACCCAACCGCCACGGATTACTTTGTGCCCCGTGGCCGGGCTCAGGATTTATTCACGCAACTGTACGGACCGGAGCCACGCCAGTTGCCAATTTGTTTTTACAACGATGCGGAGGAAGCCAGCTGTAATGTACGGCTGGAAATCCGGGATCGGAAGGGCGATTTATACGCCTATTCGGACGGCCAAACGTTTTATTTCCGACCTAAAGACGGAAGTCCAGGCTATACCAAACTGGTTACGTTGCAACAGGTTCCGGATATTGCCTTACTGACCGAAGCACACCTACAAAAAGGACTTGCGCCCGATAAGGCCAAGCACATCGTTTGGAAGCCAACCTTATCTTTGCGTTTTATGATTCGGGACTTTCCCCTGGTAGGGTATTGGCAGATCATGACGCATGGCGCACAATCCACCATTCCCCAGGTTACCAGAATGGTAGACACCTGGAAGCAATTACTGGGAAGTTTGTGTATGGTACCCTTTGTCCTCAGCATTAAACGTGGTAAATCAAGCGATAAAGCCAAACAGTTCACCTACATTAATCTGTTGCCCGACTTTTCTCTTGACCATGCCCGGCAATTTGCTCAGAACCGCCCCAAGGAACCGGTAACTTTACCACAAGCCAGTTTACTTAATCCACTTGAGATAGGCCCGCCTGACCAGGTATATGAACCAACTGTCGTGTCTTTGCAGGCTGGACACGTATAAAATTTTGATCTACTACGCCCGGTTGTTCCGGCCGCATCTACCGGGCGGTTGAAACAAGTTGGTCCATTTTCGCTGAATGTAGATATTCCTTAGTTTTTTTGTTGACGCATTTCTTCCCCGTTACTTATTACCATGTCAAAACCAATTATTCTGGCCGTATTCAACAACAAAGGCGGCACGGGCAAAACAACGATAACCTTTAACCTGGCGGCCGGTATAAACCGGCGCGGTCACTCCGTGCTTATGGTAGATTTGGACCCTCAGCATAACCTGACCATGGCCGTAGGCTTGCCGGCTAAATCCAAGCATGTCGGTGATTTGCTGACGGGGGATGCGCAGTGGGAAGACGTAATCGAGATGACTAAGACTAACGGGCATCCCTTTGGCTTTCTGCCCGCTAGTTTGGATCTGCAGCGTTCCGACGCCATTTTAAGTAACGACGCGGAATTTTTCGCCCTACGCAATTTGATCGAAGAAGAGGTTGAAAAAGCACCGGACGCATTTTATGACTTCGTGGTGATCGATTGCCCGCCGAACCTGGGTATCCTTACCCGGAATGCCTTATGTGCTGCTCATTACTACATTGTTCCGCTGCAGGGTGAGAATTTTGCCTTCCAGGGACTGGCCCAGATTATCAAGCAGGCGACCCGCATCAAGAAAGATTTTAACCGATCGCTTGAACTGGCAGGCATTCTTAAAAATCGGTTTGGGGAACGTACAAAGTTTGGTTCTGAAATCAAGAAAGCTTTAGTGGAAAGTAAATTGCCCGTCTTTACCGCCGCCATCCGGCAGAGCATTGGCCTGATGGAAAGCGCAGCCGAGCATAAATCCATATTTGAGTATGATCCGGGCAGTAACGGAGCTGAAGATTTTAATCAGTTAGTGGATGAGCTGCTAGCCATTCTTACTACCGCCAACTAAGTGTCAATTATGGCTAAGAAAACAAAAGATTTTTCGCAACAGGTAGGTGGCATTCTAAGCAGCGCGTTAACGCCTGAACCGGAACCGGAGGTGATGGTGAATGATGTACCCCTGCCAACGCGCCGGTTTGGTTCCAGCTCGGTTAAAACCCTCACCCCATTAACAACGGCCGAAGCCGCTCAACTGGCCCGATTGGAGGCAACGATTGACCGGGGCATGAATACCTTTCTGGATGTCGGCCGGGCATTGATTGAAATTCAGGAAAATAAACTGTACCGGGCTACCCACCTGACCATTGAGCAGTACATGCTGGAACGGTTCAGTCTTAACCGAAATCGAGGCTATCAACTTATTGAAGCGGCTAAAGTTGTTAATCAGATTGCGGAAGAAATTAAATCCGATCCGGTTGAAGCAACGGATGCTTCGTCGACGGAAGGCTACCAGGCCGTTCCTACCGGGAAAGTACGTCGGTCAAAGCCCTCACCCTCAACGGCGAAACAACCCGAGGACGTCGACTATACGGAAGAGTCCGGTGATGGTACAAATTTAGCCGAACCAGCAGATACCGAAACGGCTGGGCAATCTTCGGGCCCCACAAGCTACGTGTGGTCAGCACCCGAAGAGGGTGAAGAAACAGGTGAACAAGGAGAAGGTGAACTATTAAAGGGGAAAAACACGTCCATTCCCTTGCCCAATACCGAATCTCACGCGGCTGCGCTGGCTCAGCTGCCGGAAGATCAACGAACTACTATTTGGAAGAAGACCGTAGCCGAGAGCCAGCAAGACGGCAAGCCGATTACGGCCAGCCGCATTAAAAAAACGGCCGAGAAAGGAGGGGTTCCACTTAACAAAAAGGCACCCAGGGACCGGTCACCCGCTAAAAATGCGGTTGGAAATAATCCTGATGCCAACGACGATTTTTCCGATGCGGCCCTGGAGCATACGCGTCAGGCGATGAACAATCCAACTTGGTTAGCAGAGGAAACCAAAACCGCGAGGGGCAGCGATTTAGGAGAGGAAGAATCAGTTGAGGGGGGCGAGGAAAAAACGGGCGATGCGGTGATGGATGTCGCACCAGTGGGTTCGCGCCAGGCTCTTAGTGAAGCGTTGAGTGAAAAAATCGTTCAGGCCTTACCTGGTGAAATTATGATTACCCTACGGGGTTCTTTTCTTATTCGTGAAGGTCTATCCGAAAGCTGGCAAACGCTTCGGGGGGATGATCGGGCGATTGATGAACAGTATTCCGACACCCTGACGATTCAGGAATTCTGGGACTTGATCGGGGCGAAAAGGTAGTAAGTCGATACATGACAAGTATCCTGGCAGACATCTTACGGTGTCTGCTTTTTTTATATCCACCCGTGCGCTACCAATTGAGCAACACGAAAATTATACGGGCAAGACTAAGAAAAACCTCACCCGATTCATTTTTTATAACAGGGAAAAAGGTAACACACAGAATGTCCATAAGCCGTTCATTATCATACTATTAGATGGATTTAGGGGGTAAATTTAGGCTACAAACAAACAGCAAAAAACCCCTTTTTTCATGACAACGCTATCAAAAAAAACGGCCAAAAAATCCAACATAGGAAAACGTACTCAAAATTATGTCCCACCTACTTCACCCACCGCCCCGGACGATATGAAGGGCGGTAAGATGGCTTTTTTGTATGATAAAATTACCCAAACAATAATTACTCAATTAGAAAAGGGAGTCATCCCCTGGAAAGCTCAGTACAAGAAGAATGGGTATGGTTTTCCGCAAAATTACTGCTCGAAACGGCCTTATACATCCATCAATATGTTGCTGCTGGCTCTGCTTCCGTACGAGAAACCCTATTACTTAACCCTAAAGCAAATTAACCAACTGGGCGGACGAGTCAGAAAGGGCGAAAAAGGGCATATTGTTACGTTCTGGAAATTCCCTAGCGAAGACAAGAAAGCAGCCTTATTAGCAGAGGGAAGAAGCGCAGCGCCGTTATTTCGATTTTACTACGTCTGGAATATTGACCAGACAGACGGGATTGATGTCAAACTGCCAGATTTGGACGCGCTGGTTGAAACCAACCGACAACTGCAAATCAATGAATTGCAGGAGATTGTCGACCGGATGAGCCAGGACGGTATTCAGATTTCACATACGTGCCCCGGTACTCCTTGTTATCTACCCCGCAAAGATTCCATTATCATACCAACCATCAGCGAGTTCAGGACACCCGAAAATTATTACAAAACGATGTTCCATGAGCTTGTTCACGCTTCGGGTCACCCCAAGCGGTTAAACCGGGAGTCTATTGCCGCTTATGTGGCAAACCGCGAGCCGAATCCATTGGCTTACGCATTTGAAGAACTGATTGCTGAGTTGGGTACGTCATTTTTATTGAATGCTTTGGGCGTTGATTTTAGTCAGCGCGACGATTTGCTGGAAAATGCTGCGGCTTACATTGACTATTACAGCAAGCTGTTGTCCAGTGATCGAACGATCATCGTGAAGGCCGCTTCTAAAGCGCAGGCCGCAGCCGACTACATTCTTAATCAACACTCGTTGCCCGATGACGACGAGTAATGAGACTGCCCGCCGGTCAGCGGGCTGGTTTTTACTTCACCTTTTCATTGGTAGTATGTTTAAAAAAATGAGTGACCGAAAAAAAAATAGTTTGCTAAATCCCAAACCGCTACCCAAGAGCTCCTTAGGCCGTCTGCTATATTCGTTTAACTTTGTGTGAAGCGTAATGACCGAAAAAAAACAACTAAAAGCTTGCGTTTAACTCATGACCAGAAACTTATTCCTGTTTATTGGGTTGGCTAGCCCACTGATGGCCTGGCAGCCAGCACACCCGGCCGCACCCTCGATTCCAAGCCTCACCCCCGCTGTCCAAGCAACGACGCCCGATCTGGTTCAGCGTGAACTGGATGCCCAAAAGCTCAAGTTACGGATGCCCATCGGTGCCTCATCGGCCTCTTTTGATTTATCGGACTCGGCCCGGCGGACCATGATCAGTTCACCGTCTGTATTACGGTTTTCGGATCAGATTCAGCTCACCCGACAAGATTCGATAACCATGCGGGGACTCATGGATCTTCCCATCGCTTCACTCAGCGAAGTGGTGTCAAAGATGGACTTTTTTACCCAGGTTCGTTTTGTTCGCTTTGGCCTTCTCCAGATAAACGGTAGGCCCCAGGAGGCTCGTCTGTACGCCAGTAAGCTTTATATTCTGACGGATGAGATCTTTCCCCGCAAAGCCATAGAAGATAGCTTAACGATTGAATCCGCGCTGGCCAAACAACGCTCGAAAATCCAGCAAAGCACGGACAAGACGCCAAAGGTTGCTTCTATAAAAGAACAACCCGCTCCTACCAGCAGCTCCTCCTGGTTACCTTCACTTATTCTGTTAGTTTTTGCTGGAGCTGGCGGGTACTACTGGCTAGTTATACGGCCCCAATCGAAAAAAACAACCAAGCTCACCAGCGTATTTTATGAGCAGGAATCAACTTTGGAATCGACTGAGGTAACTCGCAACCCCAACCCAGTAGGCACCGAACCCGATGGCAGGGACGACCTGCTCAATGATTCCTACACCCATCTCCATTCGGTTGAATCATCTGCTGAGGACTTGTCAGCGACTTCCACCACGCAGGCTGAACCCAGTCATACCTAACAATGTAAACATATGGATAAACACTAAAAGGGGGCCATTGCCCTCTTTTTTGTTTGTGTACATAAATAACGGGGGAGAAAAAGAGGCGAGACACCAACCAGCCCTATTGGCAAATCGGCAAAAAATAGTTATATTACTATCAGTAAATCAGATAGTTAACTACTTTTTGTGCGTCAATAAATCACCCTCGACTATGAATTCAGGTCACCCCCCCGTTGCGAACGCAACCCAGGCGCATCATAACTTTCTTCAATTTCTATTATACCGTCAGGCTTTCGTTGAGCAACGGCATCCTCATTTATGGGTAAACTTATACCGTGGCTATAAGGAAGCAAATTTACCCATGCTTAAAGCGGGTTTCGAGCAAAAAAGCCATCAGTTTGGGGGTGTTTATGACGTACTGGCTAGTCAACCAAATCTGCTGACAGAATTAAACTTTAAGACTTTAGAACTGGAATCCATATTGCCCCCTGAACTGCGGAGTTTTCATCTGGATACCTTAAAACGGGCTATCAAGCTTCAGGCTGAACACTCGATTGATTGGTCAACCAAAGAATACGACTATACCATTACCCTGAAGCAACAGGAGGGCTTTTATAAGGGATGGGTCCATCAGTACTGGCCGGGTACCTGTAATGGAAATGTCTGGTTAATAATTAACCCCATGACGGCTATTTTTTACCTGGTTTCGTAACGAATGCCAGAAGACTAAAACCGCCCTATTGGGCCAACATGCGCCCAATGGGCAGATTAAACACTTCACTTAATCAGAGCCGTAAGCTGGCTCAGTATAACAGGGGAAAAGTCAGCCGTCAGCCGTTCATCAATTCGTTATTACCTGGAGAGACGTGGCCGCAAAGGTGTATTTTTATATAAGATTAATTCGGCAAACGAGCTTAAAACGATGCATACTGCGCAAGCCACTGATGTAACGGCAAATCTGAGAGTAGCAAGTCCTG
Organism: Spirosoma sp.; assembly: GCF_026391055.1. GTDB lineage: Bacteria > Bacteroidota > Bacteroidia > Cytophagales > Spirosomataceae > Spirosoma. Next base: position 51,181 of record NZ_JAPLET010000014.1, read on the forward strand.
AAATTATGGAGATGCATTCACTGATTACAAAAATGGGATTTATTATGATGGGGGCAACCCACATCCGATTCAGTAATCAGCAGTATCTATTAGCCTGGTCAATGGGGTCAGGGGCTAAGTGTGTAGCCATAAATATGTTTTACCGACCCGGATTGGATCTCTATACGCTTGACTTTATTAAATCACATAGCGATTCGGCAAGAACTGTTCGGATGGACCGGGTTTATGGGGAGGATGTAATAGGGGTAATTGAACGGGAAACCGGGTTTTACCTTCGGTTGTAGAGGAATGGTTGTAAAGGGGTAGATCAGGGCAATCGCAGTGCGTTTGCCCTGTTTTGTTGGTCTTTACTACTTCACCTCCTTACAGCCAAGTCCCTCGGTCATACCTGCCGATCACTAAAGCGAGACCCATTTATAGAGCAGGTTAGCCAGGGAATGAGAAGTGGGCCGCTCACCGGTTTGAATTGAGCGCAGAAATTGCCAGATAATCCATTCGGTACTTCCGGGTACATTTTGCCAGCCGGCACCAACCCGGTAGCCAAGGCACCGGGATAGGAAATCGCTTAAGCTTTCGGCCGATCCTGCCTGCCAGTGACCCGCCTCAAGAGCCGCAACCCATACGGGTTTTAGCAGCGGATAAGCCAAAACCAGGTGCTGTATCCGCTGACGTATCGGTTTTAAATTTGCCTTTTCCAGTGCAGCAACCGAAATAGAAATTCCCCGCAGGTATGTCCCCCGGACATCGCAACCGGTAAGATCAGTATACCGCAGGTCACAGCCCGAAAGATCAGACCCTTTTAAACTGGCCTGATGTAAATGGCACCAGGATAAGTAGCTCATCTGTAGTTGACAATCCAGAAAATGGGCTTTCTCCAGGTTCGATCTACAAAAGCTGACGGATTGGAAATTAGACCCCGTAACCCTGGCCCCCGTTAACTGACAGTCAGCCAGCTGGCTGCCGTGCCAATCTACCCCCGATGCTGCCAGATCCGTCAGCGTCGATCCCCGTAGATCAGCCCACATTCGACCAGCCGTGACAAGTGCCTTCGTCAAGCTGGCACCCGTTAAATCCATACGCCTGGTGCCAACCAGGTGAACTTGGACAAGTTTGAGCCCAGGCAGCTGCAGGCCTGCCAGCACCCGGCCTTGAGAAAAAGCCGTCTCCAGTAGTAAGCGACGACGTGCCTGTTCCGATACAGATCGATTACGCCGGCTTTGCAAAGAAACCAATACCTCACCCCGGTCATTTCGTAAGTCTATCTGACCCGATTCTTGATCGGGCCGGTCAGCATCATCGACGGTAAACCGACTATAATTCGTGCCTGACAAGTCATATCGAATGAGTTGTGGCTGTTGTGCAAACAAGTCTAATTGGCTAACAAGCGTCATTTGAACTAGGATTGGTAGCAGTAGTGACAAGATAACATCCTATCAATTGAGTTGACCGAAAAAAAAACAAAAAGAACTTTTCAAGCATCTTCTGATGAATTATTTAACTTTATGTCAGAGAATAACTGACGGAAAATGAAGGGGATATCGCAGTGATATAGCCTATAGCGTTGAGGGCTGGGCTACTGGAAAAAGATTAACGCGTCAGCTTACCAATAAATAAAATTAGAACCCCCGTAAAGGGCGGCACATAACAGGGAAGAAAGTGTTTAGTTTGTAGTTAAGTTGCTGACATTCAGGTTAATGACTAAAATAAATAGAGGTTATCTTTATAGTGTTAAATCAATTAATCATCGCCTAATCAGGCACAAACCGGTAAAGCCATGTCTATGTTCGGGTTGAACAAATTTGTAGGAATTGGTCACGTTGGATCAACGAGGGTTTTTAATGACTCGTTGAGTCAGCCATTAACGGCAATATCTATTGGGTTGGATGACAGCTACAAGACAAAAGATACGCAGGAACTAGTATCTAAAACCATCTGGGTTGAATGCGTAGTCAAAGGTGATCGCACGGAAACCTATAGCAAGGGGCGATTGATGCTGGTGGAAGGTAAAGTAACGGCGGAAGCCTACACCGATAAAGACGGTAAGCCAGCCGCCAGCATTAAAATTAAGAATGCACGCGTAAAGGTGCTGGATAAAAAATCGGTTAGCCAGGAGTCTGAAGAAGAATTTGTTGATGACGAGTATTCGTCTTGAGCAAAAAGCTGATGAAGTTTGAACGGTTCGTGTCCCACACACGAACCGTTTTTTTTGGGATATACATTCTGGAGGTTGTAGGAGACAAGGTTAACGACCACTGCATAGCACTTCACCATCGCATCACCTACGGTGGTATTGGATTCGATAGTGTGGCCCCCCTAACCCCCTACGGGGGGATCATAACAGGGAAAAGGGCGACGGATAGCTTATGGTCTAACTATCTGTTAAACAGCAATTTAAGGGGTGGGGGTGGTATCTTTAATTAAGTAAAATAAATCATCCATCGCCGGTAGGCACAAACGCGGCGGCGTACCGCCCCAAAAACCATGTTTAAACTTGTAGAACCCCAACGCTCGCAGGTCGTAAATTTTTTGAAAGGAATGGGTCTGGTATTTGCCACATTCTTATTGTACTGGATTGCTACCCTGCTGTTTTGCCCTACTTGTTATGGGCAGGCCACACCGGCTACCACACTGGCTAAGCCGTCAGGGCTTAAGAGTTCTTACTTGAATCCCTACGCGCTGGGCATGAATACGCAGTCAATGGGTTTAAAAGCATTCTTCGATGCCGTCGAGCGCATTAATAAGCCGGATAGCTGCCTCACAGAAAAGGCAGTTGGCAAAGTTGGTCTTGGACTGGCTGTGCAAACGAATGGTACCCTGTTCGTTAATGCGACCGCTAAAACCAAATGGGGCGGCTATGTAACACTGCTCGCTGGCCGTCGAAAGAACGAACTGTACGTAGGGGCGCAGGGCCAGTACAAAGCTAACCCCTCTCTATTAGCCGGGATCGGATTTGTCGCCCGACCCCATATTTTCATCGGTGGCCTGGCCGGAGCTTCCTTCTATCAGGAAGTGACCATTGCGGATAACCAGCCAACCCGCTACGCGCAGCTTCTGCAAGCGGGTAAACTCAAGCCTGTATTACTGTATGGTGTTCAGGTCTCAGCCGAATTACGGCACGTGTGGGTATCCGTGAATCTGTTGAGCGGGAGCGGGATCGGGATAGGAGCGACCTACTTTTTTTGAGTCAATACCCAAACCCGCTCTAAAGGCCGGTCTGGGTATTTGGGTTTCACCTCACTTTACTACTTCATCCCGCAGGGGCCATAACCGGGGAGAAGGTCACCGGGACATACGGCAACTATACGGGCCTATTTCTTAATTGAAAAGTGGAATGGGTATCTTAGTACAGGGTTAATAATCAATTAGTTATTAGTATTCTAAGTCGAATGAATCCGACAAATAGTCATCGTTCTCACTGGCTTACTAAGCGTATTGGCCTTAAAGTTTGACCCGATAAATGAAGTCAGCACGACAACCCATTAGTCAATTATGGAGACGACATCAATTGGTATTCGACCCGGTTTTTTGCCCGAAGGAACGTATTGGCCCTGTCCGGAAGGAATTACGGTTCAGCGCATCAACATGCTTACTCAGCAAGTCGGTAAGCACATTCTGCCCTGTACACTAGAACAGTTTGAAGAAGGGCGAAGGAAAGCCCGTCAGGGTGATTTAATGCAGGATGCTTTTCCGTTCCTGACACCCCCAGATCGTGAGTTTTTGATTTCAGGAATCCCCCCGCTGCAGTGGGCTGAATTGTTTCCTGTACCGCTTCCATTTTCGCCCTCGTCAGTCGAACAGATCCTGGCCGAATTACGTCCCGTCATGGATGAGCTGTTTGGCGGAACGGCAAGCAGACCGCTTGCTATGGACCGTCTGGTTGAGGAAGTCAGCCGGGATTTTGAACCACTTCTGGACGAAGATCAAACCAAGCTGCAGCATTGGGTCCAACAATGGGCATTACAGCAGGGACTAATACTCGCTGAGTAAGCTACAGGGCGAAGGCCCTGAACGTTTTACTTCACTTTTTCAGGTTGTATTACTAGGCCACACCTGCATAAGGCAGCTACGAAAAGTTTGACTTGCCAGCAGCGTTTGTACAAAATTTTGGACAAAAGCATTGGCTGAAACGAACGCAAGGCTTGCCTTTGTATACGCCCAAAAAGAGGCATAACAGGGAAGAAAGTCACAGATAGTCAATTAGTTAACTATTAATTATAGGGGTTGGCAAGACGCCCTTGGTTATCTTTAGCTAGTTAAAATTCTCAATTACAAACCCCTTATTACTGACGATCATGGCAAAAGCAAAGGGACTTTCCCAAACCGACGATTGGAATCAGATCGCATTTCCCGTTCAGTTGCAGGAGTTTTCAGCCCTCATGCCGGATTACGAGTCCGCCGCTCGGGATCGGCAAAAATTTATCGTTGGCAGGCCGCCCCAGGCCACCAAGCCAGTAATTTTTGGCTTACAGGGTAAAAATTATTCCCTCTTCCCAAATCAGTTAATTCGCGAGGTAGCCGGTCGGGTTTTGGGACGGCATACCCTGCAAGCATCCTATTCGGACCAGGGTGAATTTTCGCTGACCTTAACCTTGCCTGAAGAACGGTTCGAGGTAATTTCACCCAAGCGGCCGGGCAGTCAGCCCTCGACAACGCCCGATACACTGCAAAAAGCGATTATTATCACCAATTCGTATTCGGGAAAGAGCCCATTTACCATTCAGGGGAAAGTTCTCTCCACGCAACGTAGTATAGACACAACCGAAATTGCTCCGCGCATGCGGATTAGTTATTACCGACTGGTCTGTGGCAATGGCTTGATGGGATGGGCCGACGAGTTTATGAGCTTAGACGAGTACGTACAATGGCTTGCCGAGGGGCAGCCAACTCGTCATACCCATGTTCGGGAAACGAAAACATTCTTTGAACCGGCGCGTATCGAAACGACCGAACACGTCGAGGTAGGTCAAGAAACAACACTGGCTTACAGCCGAATCCGTCATACCGGATTTACTGAAGTCGATTTCGAAAAGACGCTCAGCGGAATGTTTAATGAATTCGTTTCCGCTCAGGATTCCCTGACGGCTCAGATGTATACCCGGCTGGCTGAACATACGATCAAGCGGCAGCGGGCGGAGAGCTACCTGAAAGGAGTGAAGGTGCCAAAGAAACTGGTGCAACTTGCCCTTGAACGAATGGACGAGGAGGCTGGTCGATTAGCCGCCAAGCCCAATTTGTGGCTATTGTATAATGGCTTGAATCACGCGTTATTTCATCAGCCAACATCCTTAACCATAAATCAACGCTACGACCTGGATGGAAGCCTTTTTCACCATTTGACCCAGGCAGTTATCTAAAGAATAGTGGCTGAAAAATAATTCTTACCGGAAAGGGAAGAGGGTTTATCAACCTTTTCCCTTTCCTCATAACTAACCCTTTATCCCTCATAAAAAATGGCCACTGGAATCATAAAAAGTCGCTGACGCATACCTATATACGTGTAACACTTGTCTGGATCGGACAACTTCCAGTTAAAACCGTCACGGACACTCTTCTCAAGTTTTACGCCGAAGCTTTCTACAGGTACTGACAGCTCTATTGAAAGAATTTGGTATATTTATCAAGAAGTAATCGCAAGTTATGAATACGACACCGCCAACCTTCCCCCTTGTAACAGCCCCCGTTGGGAATTGGCCTTTGCGGTGTATCTATACGCATTTACCCGTAATAGCTGGCCAGCTCGTAGCCTTAGGCCCACTTGGTTATATCAGCCTGGCACCGCTTCGGCGGACCGCCGTGGCGCATCATTCGGACGGTCAGCATCATGCGGCAAATGAAGTGGCGTATCTGATTGCTGTGTTCCAGGCGTATGAGCAACGGCAAGGCTGGTTGCCCCAAGCCGAGTCGGTCCTGATTCAGTTAGCGGAAAACCTGCTTGCGGCCCTGCTCCAAACTGTCCCACCAGGACAGACCCGGTATCTTCATCAGTTGTTGCAAGCGACGGACTTGAAACCATGGCTTAAAGCGCTTAACACGTTACCTGCCAATCCCGACGAATAAGGGCGGTTACTTGGCTGATCAGCCGGAGAGGTGACGACGCTAAGCGAGGAATTTAAATGATGACTGACTTATTTATCATGGATGCGACCCATTTATTAATTCTTGAGCGCTTTGATCGCAATGATCGGTCAGAGGGGACTCACTATCTGTTATTCTCAACTCGGACAATGGCTGAGGATTTCGCCAGAAATATTGCAACAGATTTTTATGAATGTGGCCTACTACCAGAAGAAGGAAACTTTGAGACACAACGATTGAAAGGTGATGTTCTCAAATATAAAGACGAATTTACAATAAGTTGGACCATGCAGCCAAAAAGCCTGGGGGCTCCATTGGTGATAGTTACTATTTGTCTGTGCAGCCTGTAAAAGCACATTCACCAGAAATGAGATTTGACTTCTGGAATCAACTATAACCAAACTTTTCACTATCGGACGTCGATTAACTGCCATCGGTAATCAATGGATTAGGACCTCTGTAATCTTTGTTGCCAACGCTATTTAGTGGGGATGAGCGATACGATCGCTCGCAAAATACTAGAGAGACTACTGGGAAGACTTGCGTAGCGCTAGGGGCAAAATAACGCGTTTAAATTTTGAGAATTCTTTAATAGACAGTACCTTTCGCTTATTAATAACGGAAGATGTGCCCGTTGTTATTACAATGGCCATGTTTGTCATTTTTTTGGTTGGATTTCTGGTTGGCACGTATGTAATCGCCCTTATTGCGAAGTTTATTGGGGGAGCCTTAAAGCCTACTCTGCCTTCGCTGGAGGCCCCTGTGCGTAAAGTTGTCGTTCGTCGCCGTACGATTCAGGTAGGGGCCGGGGACGGTTCACGGGATCAGAACGTACTGCCAATTCATATACTCAACCTGCGTCTCAGGCAAAACCCAGGCCTAAGGTGGTTGCCTCAAGCCTAGCCGGATAACCGCGCCGGCAGACCGGACAAACCGCTGCCCTATTGACAACGTAATCGAATAGCCCGCTCGTCGGGTATAAAGTTTTTTTACACGGCCAGGCCAGGAATGGCCCGGCTTTTTTTTACCATGCAACTTTCTCTCGAAGCCCTTCTCGAACAATATCAGGCAATCCAGCAACTGTTACTGGTGAAGCTGCAAGGAAAACGGTTTTCCCATGTACAGCCTTTTTGGGCTGACTCCCAGGCTTCCTTTTACAATAAGCGGGGAGGGCGGCGACCTTTTACCTTCGACAATGTTATTGATCTCTTGCGGGGCTTACACATGGAGGATGAGCTCGCCGTGGTTTTACTACTGGCGGACTGCCGGGCATATCTATGGAAGCAGCTCCAGGCGATGCCTCCCGGTATGATTAAAAGCTTACCCCTCGATGAGCCGCTCATCACCCAGTTGTTGTTGGTTCGTGTTCGGGAAGAAACCAGCTGGGAACTGGCCGATCTGCAGTTTCTACTGCTGGTACTTACCCAGCTGCAGAGCCAGGTTCAATATTTGCTGGATCTGCCATCTAATCTGATCAAGCACCAAAGTAAAGCGTCTATGTAAGGCCTGAGTCCACAAAAAAGCCGCAGGACCGATCCTGCGGCTTTTTTATTGTAAAAGGTTTACTTGGCAGAGGTATAACTAACTTCGACAGTTTGTAAATCACCCGACTGATTTTTAACGTAAAATAAAAGCTTGGGCTGGCCAACCGAATCACAACGAACCGCGATCCAGGGAGACAGATCATTAATTGAAAGCCACTCGCCCTGAGCAGCCAACTGCCTGCCTATTTTAACCGCTACGGGGAGGCTTGAGTCGGTGTTCTGAAAACTGACCCGGTAGGAAGTTGCCGAGAGATAAGGGCTGGGATTGATGAGTAAGCGAAATTCAACGGTATCTTTGGCTTGCACCAGCGCGGGCGTGTTGGTAGTCGACACGCTGAATGGAGTCTGGGTCTGCAAGCCAAGATCATCACTCATGCAGCTTCCCAGCAGAAGGCCAGTCGCCATGACGATAAGGTAAACAAATTTGTTTTTCATGATTTGGCCGGTTAAAACGAGTCAAAGGTGAAACGAAGTCCCAGTTGAGCCTGGGTATGCAGGCGGTTAAGATCACTCACGGCATACCATCGTTCGGTAATCCCACCGATCAACGAGATTCGATCGGTCAAAAATACTTCGGCTTCCAAGCCAACATTTCCTCCAAACGTAAAATGACCCTGGGCACCGATGAAACCAATGGGTAGGTCGTGCTGGTCCTGATTGACAATCTCCAGGCCAGTGAAAATGCCAAGCACGGGGGAGATGTAAAAGGTCCTTCGGTAATCGTGAAGCGATATTGGCGCGTAGTCGATGCCCAGGGTATGCCGCTCGCTGATCACCTGGACTCCCAGTGGTTGGTAAAATTTTCGGTCGTATTGATAGCCAATTTTCCAATAATGTTCCCCGCGGGTGTAGCGAACGAAATCAGTTCGCACCAGACTTCCCTGCTGATTAGCCCGCAGGTTAATTCCCCTTGGGAAGCGGTCCATGATCCCTCCCTGCAGGGAAAAGGCGTACTGACCTTTGCGATGGCGCTGGCCGAAACTGCTGTGGCTCAGTAATTCGAAAACCAGTAGCAGGGCGAATGGAAGAAAACGAAGTAGTCTCATGTGAATTAAAGTTTTCCGGAGTTCATGATGTCCTCGTTATTCATCAAAAAGGTGAGGGCTCTTCCGCCACCCGCTTCATTGATCTGCACTAGAATCCGTTTGTTATCGGGAATGGTGAATTTCTGGAAAGCGAGGACCTGTTCCATTTTCTGGTGTCCCGGTATGACCCGAATGCCATCATTGTGCACGTAGAAAGGAACAATCTCGGTTTCCTGAAACGTCGTTCGTTTCGCGATGGTCTTATCGACGATAAAAAAGCGCATGTAGTCAATATCGTAATTGATGTTTGACTTATTTTTCAATTGTAATTTGACGTACATGACGTTGTCTTTCACGTAAAAGCCACGAATGGTAGCCTCCATCAGATTTTCTGATACGCCTAGGTGACGAATCGTCCGCCGTTTGTGATTCACCTGATCGCAGTTGTACACCACTTCCGAAGCGGAGGCCCGAATCCCCGAGAACTGAATAACGCCATCTTTGGCATTGAGGCCATTAATGAATTCTTCCGAATCTTCCCGCGATCCACCCACGCGGGCGGGGCCCTCCGATCCCATTGTGTTCATGGCCAGGTTGAGCGCTAACAAGGCGGGTTGCTCGTTATAGTTGGCCACGAATGAATAGAATTTTCCATCGGTGGTAATAACGCTAAAATTCGTTTCGTTAAAACCCACTTTACTGGCTTTCACCTTCAATACGTTCTCCACGTCGGACGCTTTGTCGGCAATAATATCGCGCGATCCCAGATCGACGGATTTAATCGGCGTTGGGAAAATAATGGATATCGTCTTGTTATAGGGCAACTCTGTATAATACGATTTGACAACATTATAGTCTCGGATCGGTATGGCGGGTACCCGCAGGGCGTGCGCATTATTATTGACAATGGTCATCTCGGCGAGGGGTGTATCATCAATCTGGCTGGCCGGAACGGCCTGATCATCGGCTTCCGGAACGGGAGAGCGCGCCGACACGGATTTTGTATCCGATCTGGAAGGGGCGGCTATGAATCGTTTTTCGCTCGAGCTTGGCACCACTTTAGGCGTGCCAAGCGAGGGTAACGTATCCGGCTTCACCAGCTTAACGGAAGGCGTTGCCCCGGCCAGAGTTGTTGGCTTTTTGACCGGCGCTGTGGCCGTCGAGGCTGAAGGGCTTGTCAACAGACCCCGGCTGGGCAGAGCAGCCGTGAACGTATGGCGAAACGGGCGTCCAGTAGCGTAGGCTACGGTAGCAGGTTGACCGGGAGCCGAGACAGGCCGGTTAGTTCCTGCTGATTGAGCGGAAGCTCCGTTGGTTACCAACAGGCTGATACTGGTGAAGTAAATCAGGCCAATAGGTCGAAAAAAATAAGCGTTCATAAAAAGTTTGGCGAATAAAGGTTAAACAAGGCTGGCCTTCAGGGACCAGCATCCGGCAGGGTTTACTGTTCCTTAATAATATTTTGAAGCATCTGTAACTGCATTTGCTTTTCGGTTATCGGACTGGAGACCGGCATAATGGGTGGATTGCCTGGTGTACCGACGGAACCAGTACCCCCTTGTTCGGTGCGGTCGACGGTACGCAGCAGTACGAAGTAATTGTTCTTAAGATAGGCCCGCTGCATTTGCGCTTTCCGCGCGAGACCTTGCTTTACCCCCTGGGTAATTTGCTGACCCGCCTGTAGTCCGGCTGATGTCAGAACGGCACTCGGCGACGAATTGACATAAAGCCCACCCCCCAGGCCACCTCCACCACTACTTTGCGCAACCTGCGCGGCCGTCTGTTTGGCCAGATCCAGATTCGTCATGTTTGGCACGTAAAGGCCAGCCATGCCATCCATATCGTACACCTGGATATTGGTTGGAAATAAACGATTCTGATACTGAATGGATCGAATCAATAAATTGATGCGTTGACCAGCGAACTGTCCCATACCATATAAAAGGGTATTGGCGGGTATAACGATACCTCGAATATAAAGCGGTTCGAGCAGACGGATTTTGATGCGCGAGCCCATACTACTGATTTCCTGATCGCCATAAACCATCGCCCGAATGGTGCCTACTTCAGCGTCCAACAACCGCTGCTGGGCTTTACGGGCATCTTCCGTGTACAAACCAAAAAAAGAATTGCGCCCGGTATAGTCACGGCCGGTTAACGAAGTGATCGGAACAGCCATACGCCCCTCCTCGTCGGTAACGACTTTAAGTGCTTTAGTTTTGTCCTGTTCCCGGGCTTCGCGCGTCGCCTTATCCTGTTTATATTCGGTTAATAGCCGTTCCAGCTTCGCCTGCTTGTCGAGTGCCATCTGCAACTTCGCTTTTTTATCAGCTTGTTCTTTAGCCTGCTGGGGCGAGGTGATGGGGGCATCGTCATCGTCGAGACGGCTATCGGATTCCGCCAGCGGAAATGAAGAGGAGCCGCGGCTACCTGATGACCGGTGATTGACAACCTCGGGAAATGCGCCCGCGCTGGACTGACTTCGCCGGGAAGGTCGATTGGTTTCGTAGACAGTTGAATCTAAGTGACTCATTGACCGGCTCGATGGGGTTTTGTAACGGCTTCCGTATACGTATTCTTGTGCGTCCGGAATTCCCTGCATGTTCGATGCCTGTGGATTTTCACCCGGTGTGGAGGCACCCACGGCAGCTTCCGTCTGCAAATCCAGCTTGTTGGCTTTGCTTAAGGACGTATCGGTTTTGGCCGAGGGGACCCGGGTGTTGATTACCGAAGGTGTCTGCTGGGGCGCTTCTTTCTCGGGAGAAGAGGAAACAACCCACAGAAAAGCCCCAACCAGGACTAAAAACACTGGGATACTCCACAGGAATCGTTTGTCCCCGAATAAATCTTTTAGTGATCGTTTTTGCGTTTCCATTGTTGGTTTGAAATAAAGACTAGTTCTTATTCTGTTGAGGGAGCTGGTCCGGACTACGGCGGGTCACGCCTGACCGGGCTTTCAAGTAGTCGGCTTTGTGAGTCGAATCACTGGACAATTCCCGTCGGGTAGTAGATTGACTTACATTGGCTTCCTTGGCCAATTGGCCAAGGGCTGGTACCAAAGCGGAGAGCGGGGGCAGTTGATAAAACAGGTAGAGCAACCGAATGAGCCAGAAAAGTCCAATCAGGCCAAAGAATAGCAGCACTTGCCGGCGACGCTGGCTAACTGACGTTTGGCCTTCCCAGCTTCGGATTCGAAGCGTGATCCACCTGGTTACCCAACTGGTCGCCAGGTGGTAGGAGTTGTTTAGTTTTCCAACCCATGGACTTGACAGCCACCGGGGCTGAGGGGCTAGAGCGGTACCGGGTTCTAACGGATGCCCGTTACGGCGACGTATCGGCTGTCTCATTGGTTACGGGTGATGGTCTGGATATCGGAATTATCCAGCGGGTGAAACCGCTCAATCATAAAGCCATGCGGATTGCGATCGGTCCGCTGAACGTCGATTAGAAACCCTTCTACATCCAGATTACGGTAGGTGACGGTCGATTCCCGAACGAGTAGTTGTTTGCCTTTCGCTCGGAAATAATAGGGGCTTTGCGTCATATTAACCTGAATTGATTCCGGGTCAATCTCAATCTTTTGGTGGACGTTGCCCTGTACCAAGTCTGAATAGTAGCCTTTTTCGGTAAAATCCTTGTGAAGCCTGACGACAGATTCATCGCCCAGGTAGGAAGCTTCTTCAATGGTCTTACGGATCTGCTGATTGTCGGGCTCCAGGTCAAAAAATAACCGTAAGAAAGTACGGACGTGGTCTTTGGCCTCTGCACTCCGGTTTACATTGTGATCCTGAGCCAGCGCCAGCATGATGCTTTTGCCGTTTTCCATAACGTACACCCGGGAACGCGACTTCTCGGTGATATCGAACGCCCACCAGGCAATGCCGCTGGCCAGCAGGAGCGTACCCAAAATGACCGCAAACATGACGGTGCGGATCATCTTGAACGAGGTTTCAATGTTGTGTAATGATCTGAAATGAGGAGCTTCCATAAACTTTTAGTAAGGAATAAGTGAATATTTAAATCTTATTGAGCGTAGGCAGTTTGCTGTTCCATTCGCGGATTCGCTCGAACCCACCCGAAACACTGCGACCTGCACTTCGGGCAACGCCACCGCCAACGCCACCGACGCCACCCAGTACGCCCCCGCCCGCCTTGGCCCCGCCCAGCGTCTTGCTGATGGCTTGGTCGGCTCCGCTGGATTCAACGACCCAACTGGCGGCCATCGGCACTGTCAGGTACGCCACGGTGCCAATGAGGTAAAAGATAACCATGGTAAAATCATCGAGGGTAAAGGTGCTGTCGGTAGAAGCCGCTAATTGTTGCAGATCTTTACGCAGCATCATCACGTGAATGCTTTCCAGCATACCCGATAAAATATTGGTAATAGGAATCCACATCAGCATGTTGATTACCCGGGTACACCAGGCCGCCAGACCGGAATAAAACCATTCGAACGTGGCCAGCCCAAACGTAATGGGACCGGTGATGAGCAAAACCACGATGAAGAAGCTGACTAAAAATTTAAGGCATAAAAAGGCAAATAGGTAGAGTACTTCTCCAAGTGTCGTCATGAGCTGATCGACAACATTCTGGACCGAGTAACTCATCATATCGGCTCCAAATTGGGTGGCGCTATCCGCATCGAACATTGCCTTTAATATCTCCATCCAGCTTTCTTCCCCGTCATGATCTGTATCGATCAGGCCAAGCGTTTTTTGTCGTTTGGCCGCTACGGCTGTCTTTTTCTGCTTGGTTAGATTATCGACCAGCGTTTTTTGGCTGTCGATAAAGGGTTGGGTCATTTCATTAAGCGCTCCGCTTACCGAGGTAACGCCGTTCACAATACCACCATAACTCATCAAACAGATAGCCAGCGCTACCGGGCGAAACAGCGGCACAATGTCGATTTCTTCATTGCGGGCTAAATGACCCCATACCCGCGTGAACACGTAACAAAGCGCGCCTAAACCGCCAATGGCTTGGGCCAGACCAATAAACCAGCTGTATTGCGTAAGCAATTGGCTAACTAAAGTGTCGAGTTGTTGAACAACTGAATCTTGCATGGGAATTGAAAAAAAGGTGATCAGTTGGGCTTATGGCCCGCTTGGGGTACTTATTTTTTGGGTAGTGGCATGTAGGTATCCTTACCGCCCAATGCATCCGTCAATTGCTTACGCTGATCTTTTCGCATACTGCCTTGTATGTGTTGATTGACTTTTTTGTTGATGCCCTGTAGGTTACGCACCCGTTCTCGCATACGGTCGAGTATCGCCCGCTTCATCACCATCCGGTCATAGTGAGAATAAGCCACCATTTCCTTTTCTTCCATGGCATCATTGTCATATTCCTTGTTAGAAATGGCCATAAGTAGTTCCTTATATTTTTTTGCATCATCCATCACGATGGCATCGGAGACAAACGCGTGCCAACCATGCTCTACCTTATTTCCCGGCGCGTTTGGATCGATTTCCGGATAAAGCCACTTCAGTTTACTGTGGGTATCCTCATCTTTGAATCCATCCATGACCACCACGTGTTCGCCCCATAGTTTATCGTGTTCACTTTCCGACAAGTGATCGGCCACCGAATTTTTGAGTTCAGGTAAGCTTTTCCATTTAGCGTTCATCCGGGCGTAATTGACCTTAAAATCCTGATACTTGGTTTTCAATTGCTTATTGAGGGAATTCCTCGACAGGACCTTCACCCGATCGATTGCTTTCGCCAGATTTTCGTCCTTTTTCTTTTGATACGCAGAGATGATCTTCTCTGCCATGGAGCCAATGGGCATCATATCGGCAAACATCTTGACGAGTTCGTCCTTGAGCTTATCAATTAAAATATCGGTCAGCTCAACCTGGTAATCCTGTAAGCCACTCATGATCTCACCGCCTCGTACGCGCAGGATGTTATCGACCTTCGTTTGGACGTCGAGTGAGGAGCCCCAGTCTGTATGAACGTACATCGGATCGGGCAGATCGTTGATCGTGTAGCCCGTCCCCGGCGTTGGATTACTAGGATCATACACCTGAGCGTGAACCGGGGATACCCATAAGGTTAGGAGAAAGAAGCCAAGCCAGAAGTAACCCCGTCTGCTGTTTGGGCCGGAAACGTGTAGTTTTGGAATACGCATGATCGTAGAGAGTTAGCGATGAGGACTGATTTATTTAATTCGACGCACCCGCGGACTACCATCGTTACCACCCGTGTCTGCGGTGCCAATCAGATCATCCAGCGTCGTATCCCGCTGAGCATCTTTCATTCGATAGACGAAGACTGCCTTGACTTTGGCCTTCACCGATTGAGCCCGTTTTTCGCGGTCGAGAATACGCTTATACGCTTCATCCAACGTCCGGATTCGGTCTGCTTCGGCCATGTAAGCCGTGGAGGACGAGTGATTCGTGGCAAACTTGACTTCATTGACGATATCACTCATATCCGATAGTCCACCGATGAGGGCTTGTAACTGGGATTGCTCTCCGGCCGTAAACACCTTATTGCTGGCCATGGAATTGATCTGTTTGATCGTATACTCAACCGCCTGCGCGTGTTCTTTTAAATGCAGCGTTTTATAGTAATCGCCGAAGCCGGCACTTAGCTCGGTATTACCCTTCTGCTCGGCGAAATCGACTTTCAACTGTTGGTAGTCTATCTTCTGTTGTTTTGTGTAAGCATCTTTCATTAACTTTTTGAGGGCCTCGACGCTTCGGATCGGGGAGGCTCCGAGCAAACTCTGCAGTTGGCTCATCAGCCAGCCTTCCAGCGCATCGGTTAATCCCTGAAGAATCTGGTCTTCGTACTCACCAATCAAATTTTCGACCTCCGATTTTACCTTATCGGCATACGTGGTGACCTTTTGACCAACGAACGAACCAAAGCTGCTTGAGCCACTTGTACCATCATCGCCAAGATGCTCGCCGATGGGATCAACACTGGGAACATTTCCCGGGGCCATACTTAGCGAACCTGGTTTGCTTGGGTCATAGGAGGGGGGCCAGGTTGAGGGATCATTGGGGTTGAACAATGGGTCGGTCGAAGGATTCCATGATCCTGTTGTTGAAACGGGGTCCGTCGTTTGGCCAAACGCAGGCCCGTAACCCGAAACCGGGCCCATCAAGACTAGCAGGAGCCCCAGAAGCCCGTGCATGAGTAAGTGTTTCATAGACGATTGGATGTTGTAAACTGATTCGACATAATCGATGCAGTCGGCCAGCTTACCCATGCTGTTCCCGATAGGAGCGGATACCTAAATCGTAATTGCCCCCGTTCTCCGCTACCAGCTTTTTGACGGCCTCTTTTTCACTCTGTTCGGTGGTGAACGCCAGGTATTCTTCGACGGACACTTCCAGTCCATAAACCAGGCTGATTTGACCCGCGAAGCTCACAAAGAACTCTTTGTATTTCCGGGTTGCATTCAGATCGCGATTAACCGAGAGGGCCAGGTTCTTTTCCTGATCGGTCAGTGCCAGGAACTTCTTTACTTCCTCAAACCGGTTTTTGTACTTCTTCTGATCCATCAAAATACGGGTGTCCGCATTGTTGATAATCGAGTCCTTAACGATCTTATTCCCCAGGATATCGTCGATGTCCTGGGTCACAATCCAGGCCTCACCAAAATGCTTACGAACCGTCTTGTACAAGTACTTGATGTATTCAGCCATCTTCTCTTTCATAATGGCTTTCCAGGCTTCCTCAATAAGAATAATTTTACGAATGCCTTTGAGCGTGCGCATTTTCGTAATAAATGTATCCATGATGATGATGGTGACCACCGGAAACAGAATGGCGTTATCTTTGATATTATCGAGCTCAAAGACAATAAAGCGTTCATTGGTCAGGTCAAGATTATCCGCTGAGTTCAGCAGGTAATCATATTCCCCACCCCGGTAGAAGGGTTCCATAACGACAATGAAGGCGTCATAATCAAACATTTTAGCGGTAATCCCCCGGCTATCAAGCGCCTTTTTAAAGTCATCTTTAAGGAACTCAAAGAAGGAGTTGAACGAGGGGAAAATCTCCGGGTTGAGTTCCAGATGGGAAAAGTATCCATTGACGGCTAGTGACAGGGCGGTCTCCTCCAGCCGGCTCAGGTTTTCTTCCTCTTTTTTCCACAGTGAAAGCAGCAATGCCTTGATCGACTCCAATTTTTCAATGTCCGGTCTGGCACGCCCTTCTATGAAAAAGGGATTGAATGTAATGGGCGCTTCCGGTTTATACGTTAGATACTTTCCGCCTAACATCGAGCATAGTCCTTCGTAGGAGTCGCCAACGTCGACAATCACCATATGGGCTCCCTGAATGAAATAAGACCGCAGGAAGTGGTTGGTCAAAAAGCTTTTGCCCGATCCGGAAGGACCCAGAATAAATTTATTCCGGTTAGTGATCCAGCCTCGCTTCATGGGTGCGTCCGAAAAATCAACATACAGCGGTTTGCCTGATAGCCGATCGGTTACCCGGATGCCCATGCTTGAATACGAGTTTGGCGAGACGGACTCTTCGTTTAACAAGCACAGTGCCTGGGGGGTAAATGTCCAGAACTTATCTTCGTCAGGTAAGTCGGCCGCATTGCCTGGAATCCCGGCCCAGAACATGGATAAGCTGTCAGTAGTCGAATTTTCCCGGGGCCGAACCCCCATCTTGGCGATTGCCGCGTTGGTTTTGTTGCGCAGTTGTGGCAGATCCGCTTTATCATTTGTCCACACCAGCAGGTTGTAGTGTGCCCTAACGGGCGGGTAACCGGTGTCGGCCGCGTAATGCAGGTAATCGTTTATTTTGGCCGCATTACTGGCATTGGCTTTTGTGAAGGACGCCAGGGCGGTCATTTGGGTAGCCCGCGCTTCCAGTTGCGGAAAGATTTCGTTACGATCTTCTTTAAAAATATATTGGTTATACACGTGGTTGACCCCCAGCATTAAACTGACGGGAGCAGCAAAGCCCACCGATACCGTTGAATTCTCCGTGGACAGCGCACTCACCGCGTTGTGGGTATACACGGTATCCGGTAAGTCTTCAATATCTGAAAGGGAGAAATATTTAACAATCTTATCGCCGATCATCAGATCCTCTCCGCGACGTATATCACACAGCGGTACCACATCCGCTTCAGCCTCCAGACTCATGTAGCGTTCGAGAATACCCGGCTTATCACCTTTCTGATAGATTTCTTCACCCGCCAGCCGGCGCATGCTCACGTTGCGCGTTGAATTGATGATCGAGACGAACTGTTCGATGGCTGAATAGAACTCTGACAGCTTGATGGGGTCTGAAATCTCCTTAGACAGAAACCGACCGGACACCAGGCTGGTCTGCATGGTTGACACGGCCCGCTTGGATGTTTTCGTTAGGTATAAATAGCAGCGGTGGTTGAGGTAGGGTCTCTCGTGAAAATGCCGGGACGATGCTTTATCCAGAAATGTATTCCGAAACCCTCCTTCCTCTACCCGCGTCGGGTCATAGGTGTCAACCGTGAAAAAGTCCTGTTTATGAAAAATAGAGTGTTCTGGCAAAACCGAGAGCGCCTTACCCCACATTTCATTTAATTCCCGGAAGTCACCCGTTTCAACCCGGAATTCACCTTCCGTGACGTGCGCGGAAAGCGTGTAGATCTCCGGTAAGGTCATTTCATAACAGACGGTAATATCGCCCATCTTAGAAATGATGCAGTCATTCTCAATTGACCGCAGAGGCCAATACTTCATTAAGTCTTCTGTGCGTTGGGCCATGATTTAGTTGCGTTTTAGTTTAAATCGATCCCAGGTTGACGTTTTCACCTCTCGCTTGATCAGCATATCCCGGTAAGGCCGGGTGCTGCGCACCTGAATGACGGTTGGATACCGATTCCGCGCATTGAATTTGGATAGTCCCCGTTCACCATGCTTTTTACTGTAGGAGGCCAGCGTATTGTAGCCTAAAAAAACCATGACGAACATGACGCCATAGGCATACACGGCGGGTACGCCGATGAGCATAGCGATGGTGGCCACCACCATGCCGCCAACCGTGCCACCCGCCAGGTAGATCAAATAATTCATGCCCCTGATTCCGAGTACCTCGGGCGGGCGATCGACACCTTTATTGATTTGATACATAGTGCGTCTTAGCGGAAAAGCAGATCAAAGAAGTAAGGGAAGTACAGGCAGAACAGACAGGCAAATATCCAGGCGAATATGGATCGGTACATGTCCGGATCAGCCATCTGAAATTTGTTATAAACCTTTACCGAGCCGATCATCGCGCAGATCATAGCCACTGTTCTGCCTAGAATCTTCATGGCCTTATAAGCACTTGATATCTGATACGTAGCTTTGGCTACGGCTGTGGGAGGCGCGCCACCCGCCCAGACATCCGAACAAGTCAGTAAGAGCAGGGACAAAAGAACCAGCGGTAAAATCCAAGGCCTAGTCAACATGAGGATACCATTAAGAAGTGAAAGGATGCTTGTTGGAGTCAGCTTTAAACGCCGAACCCCACCGTCAGGCAGGGTTCGGCGATTGTGACCTAGGTAATCGGTGAGCCATATCAACCTGGAGTAAAAACCGCACCCAGTATAACGACGACCAGTCCGGCAAAAATCAAGGCACCGAACCAGGAAGCAGCGGCTTTTCGGGTATCAGGATCACCATTGGACCATTTTCCGTATACCGACGCAGCACCGACCAGACCGATGATCGCCATGACGGTGAACATTAACTTTTGTACCGTTGGCCACATGGCCCGAATGCCCGTATTGGCTTGTTCCAAACCAGCTGCAGCCGTCGCTGTTCCACCCGCCATGGCATACACGCCAATGCTCAGGAGCGCGCAGGTGATTACCAGAGTTCGGGTATTCCACCCTCTTACAAGAAGTTTTTTCATAAGACTATGAAAGGTTTGATTCAATGGAGATAGACCCCCGTCTATCTTGATTCAAAAGTATTGATTCGAAAGTACCCTAAAACAAAAGCCTTTAATTATTTTTTTTTCGGTCACACTTTTAGAAAAAAATTGTGTGTACTCTTAATCAGCTTCTACTGAAGCCGGTTCACTAGCGGGTTCAATTAGTCCAAACTTTCGCCCGATAGCAGCAACATCATCATCATATTCTCCTAAGTGTTCAGGCAAGTGCCGGAATACAGCCGTCAACCGTAGAGCAGCATTTGCATCGTTATTTAGATTGAAGTGGTCAATGGCTCGTATGACCTGACGAACGCGATGCCTGACCTCACGTGTGGGAGCTTTGCGTTTGATCGCTTCCACCACTTCATAACCTAATTCCCCGGTTTTATTTAAGTTAGCGAAATAAGGCAGCGCTTCATGCCGTATCTCAGGTGCTGGTTCCAAGACATCCGATGCATCGAACGTTTGGATTGTTCCAGCCGGTACCAGAATGGATAATTCGTCCATCGTCATAATAAACTCAGTGGCCGGAGCACTTTGTGATTCCTCATCTGGAGTACTCGTTGTCAGCTGCGTATTTAATCCGCCCCCAAATGAGTGCTCATTGTCATTATCGTCATCATCCGCGCCAAAATCATAGTCACCAGCATCATTAGCTGTTTGGTCTTCTAGAGTGGACTGAGCCAAGTTGGAAGGTGTGTCTTGATTGGCTTGCATGGAGCGATGAACCTCATACAGGGCGATCATTTGCTGCTCTATACGCCGGGTGCTTTCTTTTAACACAGCAAACATCGCTTCTATCTGCTCCGAACTTTGAGGCTTGTCAAAGCTATCTGAGGGAAGTTGTGAGGCAATGCTGCCGAAACCAGATAAAGTCAGCTGACCCATTGGCGGCGTGAGCTGGCCACCGGCAACCTCTTGCAAAAGCGATTCGTTAGTATGTTCCTCAAATGATTCGTCCTCAAATGCTTTATGCAGGTATGCATCCGGGTCTGTTCCATTTGACTCGGTAGGATGCGACCTAGGAGTAGCATTGATTGGATTTGTGGATGCTGAAGAATCAGCAGTTGACGTAGCTGATGAGGGTATCTTACTACCTATGCTGACAACCTCACCCAATATGGAATTTGGTTCTGTTTGGGGGATGCCCGGATGGGTTTTTTTCGAATCAGCTAAGTTCGTGGGCATCTCGGATGAAGAGGTAGCTCTACGACCAACGGATAGATTAATATCGATCCGTTCTTTTCCTTTAAAAATTATTTGTAGTAGCCAGATCAGGCCGGTAACGGAAATGATGATAGCTAAAAACCCTAGTAAATTCATTAGCAAAAAGTTTAAAATGTCGATACCGTTTATCCGATCAGCGGTTAATCATCACTTGACTATAAATAGTGGTTTGACAAAACTCACATCGCACTAAATTTAATTAGTAAGGGAGCATACATTATTTTCAGGTCAAGTTGTTTTCAGTCTGTTTAATCAAAGTCAAATTTTTCTGATGTTGAATACGTTGTCGTTCTTGTTGTTCTATGCTGAGTTGCTCAATGTCGGATGCGTACTTTATGAAAAACTCTTTTAAGAGATAGTTTACTAAATTATCCGCAAAATATTTGGGCTGCTCAATCCTTCCGTTAGAGTCAACAATAATTTGAATTAAATCAGCCATTTCTGCTGTAAGACGCACTTTCGATTCTCCTTTTGTAAAGTAGCCCGCTGCAAACCTATTGGGCAACGAATTTATGAGTTTGACAATGGGCAGGGGAGTACTTGAAACCACATCAGTCCTAATGCGGGAACGTTTAGGCGTCATCTGGCGCTGCTCAACAGCTTCTTTATCGACAGACATCGGAGATGCCGTATCCTTTTTGCCAGCATTGTTAACTCGCTTAGGCTCACTAGGGGAATTGTCCAAAATTTTGGACAATTCCTCATTACGTCTGTCTGCCGAATTATTAACGGCAATCGGACCGAAGCTTTGACCTTGGAGTTCAACAGGCGTTGTCGAGCCAGCTTTAACGGGAGAATTTATAGGGGAGTCAAGCAGTTCGGTGAACGATTGATCTTCTACTATGGAAGTCGCTTCACCTCCATGATCGTTTGAAGATGATGCATCATCAGTGCGTTTCTGACGCACTTGTGATAAATAGGTGGCAATACTACCCTTGGGTTCTACTCCAGGCAGAGGCGGTAATGTTACTTTTCCCATACTAACTAATTCATTAAAGCAGTTTTACCTTCTATGCTTAAGAGCATTGTACCAGCTTCATCTACAAATTCACTTATAGATTCAGGCTGCGGAGTTATGGTATTAAGCAGCTGGCTTACTCTAACCGTTTCCAGTAGCATGTACTTAAAAATATAAGGGTTAAACTTGGATTTAAAGTAGTCTTCATAAGCTTGGCGTTCTGCAACTTTATGGTTCCTTTTAATTTTAGTCCATACTACGCTGATGCTCACTTTGGGATTTAGGGATCGAATCATAGACATGGTTTCCATAGCCGCCGTAATAGATTTATACTCAAGTTCAACTGGAACTATTATTAGATCTAATGAATCGATCAAATAATCAATGCCTTCAACATTAAACGTACCTGGAATATCAATTAAAATAAAGTCAAGTTGTTGACTAGTTTTCATGCTTTTCAAGGCTACTGTTGCTTCTTTGACAGTTGCATCAACGACAGGGTAAGGTTTTATCTGGGAATCAACCAGCGTTAAGTTTTCACCTTGTTTTTTGCCCTGTTTTTCTTTTAAGTCTAAGATGTCTTTTGTTCGTGTTCTTGTAAAAGAGTGTTGAGGAAAGTCTGCATCAATTACGGCAACTCCAGCGCCAATAGAATGCAAAAAGGTAGCTGTCAAAATAGATAAGGTGGTTTTACCTGTACCCCCTTTCTGGGACATAAAACTGATTACTTTAGTCATGACTTATTGTATTTATTGATTAAATTAATTTTAAAAACATTTGACTAGAAATTAAGTCTTTAGATGCTACTTATACCGTTAACTATGAATTATTAATTCCAGCAGAAAACATACAAGTTCACGTCCTAGCTACCCTAGCCTCCTAACGCCCTAGCTCCCTAGCCTCCTAGCTATCCTAGCCTCCTAGCTATCCTAGCTCCCTAGCTATCCTAGCCTACTAGCCCCCTAACCTCCTAACTCCCTAGCCCCCTAACCTCCTTGCTATCCTAGCTCCCTAGCTCCCTAGCTCCCTAACCTCCTTGCTATCCTAGCTCCCTAGCCCCCTAACCCCCTAACCTCCTAGCTATTCTAGCTCCCTAGCTATCCTGGCCTCCTAACCTCCTAGCTATCCTACCAGAATGCTGGAATAGACGATTATTGCCTGTTTTAGTCAAAAGTAAACCTAGTCATACCACTCTTATACAAAGCTGTAAAATTATTTTTTTTTCGGTCACTACTTTTTAAGCGGATATATTTTAAGATAAATGAAGACACATTACCTTTGAGATGCGGATCGACTGGTAGCATTTTGTGGTTCAGTCATACGCAATTTTTATAAAAAAAGGGTTTGTTGGCTTTTTCGCCCATCGGGGGCTTTTCTCGCCGGAAAACCCGTTCGCCACGGCGAAAGCAAGATGTGTTTTTCGCGGCAAAAAACTCTTCCTACGGGCGTTTTTACCGCTTCAAACGAATCTTGCTCTGCGAGGCTAAAAAAAGCGGTTTAATAGGGCTTCGTTAACACATTCAGCCCTGACCGCTCACCAAAACCGCCCCGTAATCGAGAATCGATTTTGTCTTAGCAACCAATTCAGTCCTATGAAGTCAGCCAACAAAGGGTCAATCGTAACCGAGAATCCCGGTCGGAAAAAGAGTAATAAAGGCGGGAGACCAACCAAAGAAGTAGCTCTTAAAAAGACGAATCGAATTTACCTCCATCTGACTGACGGGGAAGCCCGGTCATTTCACGAGGCCTGGCAACATCAGCGATTGACTAAGAAAATATCCCGAAATGAGTTTGCCAAACATAGACTTTTTGCTTGGACTATTAATGAGGAATCCTCACGAAAGCTTAGCGTAGAAGAAGAGCCAAAAGCTATAATTGAGCGGCTGGATCAATGTATCAAATTGCTAAACCAATTTGTCATTCAATTACGGGCCATTGGGTTAAATTATAATCAATCCGTCAAACGCCTGAATAATATCTATCTATCCAACGAGGTGCGAGGCGAAATAACACAGCAGCGTGAGCTGTTAATTGACATAACAAAGCTGATTCACTGGAGCGATCAACAGTATAGACAGGCGGATTTATTCAGCGAAAAATTAAACCCCTAACTCATGGTGGCCCGAATAAACACAGGAGCCAATCCGGCTGGTGCCGTGTTGTACAATGAGTATAAAGTAGCTCACGGAGAAGCCCGTTTTTTAGGAGGTTTTAATGCGGTTGCCTATGATCAAGCTAAACTACCGGTCAAGCAAAAAATTAACGAGCTGGAACGTTATGCGCGGGGCAATGAAAACATAAGCAAACCCACATTTCACGTATCATTAGCGTTTCATCCTTCGGAGAAATTTAGTGATCATCAATTAAGTGAAATCGGACAAAATTACATGGACCGATTGGGCTATGGCGAACAGCCCTACTTGATCTATCGACACGAGGATACTCATCATCCCCACATTCACATTGTTTCTGTATCGGTCGATTTCCAAGGAAAAAAAATTTCTGATTCCCATCAACAGCGACGTAGCAATGCCGTCCGTCAGGCTCTGGAAAAAGAATATGGCTTAGTTGAAGCCGAGAAGCAAGGAAAAGAGCTACTGATGAATGGGTTGTTACCCGAACAAATCCTTGGCTATAAAGAACCCGAAGCTAAAAAAGCGATCGGTAACGTGGTGCGTACGGCCCTGACAGATTATAATTTTTCCAATGTGCTGACCTTTTCTGAGTTTCTCCACCAGCACCGGGTACAAATGAATCAGTTAAGTGGCGTGGCAGCTGACGGAAAGCCCTATAAGGGCATTACGTTTCAATTATACAATGGGCCGAACGATCAACGGGGGGAAGCGATTGGCCCGGCCATTAAAGCCAGTCGTTTTGCGTTTGCACCGACTTACGAGCGGCTGGAGCGCAAATTCAAACAGAATGCTACCCGCATCCGTAGTGGCAAAGAAGCTACGCGCCAACGGATTCACAGCAGTCTGGGATCGTACAGCCAACTGAGTGAAGCGGATTTTAGAACTCAGTTACGAAGCGCCGGCATTCAGGTGATCGATACGGGACAGCAGTACATGTACGTCGATCATAAAAGTCGCAATGTATACGGTGAAAATGAACTTGGACCAGCCTATACCCGCTTGGTTCAACGAGCCGCATTTACTGACCGGAGTGTTCGGCTTGACACGCTTCAAAACCGAGTTCGGGCATCCTCCCCAAGCACCACCGATCAACCACCACGAACTAAGCGCTCAGCTGGGTCCGGCGAGCCGATAAAAGGGCAAAGCCAAAAGACGGAGCCAACTTCCCAGGAACTCGCCCTGCGTCGACGTGTTAGTCACTTTTATCAGCAGGTACGGCAGCAAGGTGTTGATGGTAAAAAGCCTTACTTTTTTGAGAGCCAACTCATCCGCCAGTTTCCCCATGAGCTACTGACCGACTTGTTAATAGAGGAGGGGGTTAATCCCCAATCCGCCCGGCAGGCAGTCACTCAATTTGAAGCCTATAAACAAAGTCAATTACCCGAGATCCGGTCAAAAGAAGAGGCCTATTTTAGCCAGACCGCCAATCAATTCGTTTCGCTGGCCAGCGAGCTTCCACTATCGGCTGCCAGTAAACGGGCGTTTCTGTCGGCCGCTGATTTCGTACTTACGGTTGATCAGGGAACACTGACGCACCGGGAAGACGCACAGCTACGTTATGTTATACCCTTGTCTGTTCAAAAACAGCTACAACAGGATCAGGGGCCCTCACTCGCGTTCCGAAGTCGTCTAACTAAACCGGAACGATTGCTGTATGGGGCGTTGGCCAGTGGACAAATGCCCCCCGACCCGATCAGCTTTTACCAGGTATCGGCTGCTCACCTCAAAGCGGCCATCGGCCCGCGATTTGACCATGTCTCAATAGGGCTAAATAAATCTTATGCCAATCAGGTAAGTACTCACCTGAACGACCAAAAACCCCTACTTCCTCAACTTCAGGCCAGAGGTTTTGTCATCGACGCGTTAGCCAGTGGTGCCTATCGAATGGGACACTATTTAACCCGCTCAGACGGATTTACTCCCGTGCCAGATGCATTGGCTCGTCGATTACAGAAAGAGTCCATACCCACACTAGCGGATCAAACCCAAACGTTAAAATCGTCGGCGGGGCGCAGTCTGGTTTCCATGAGCCAGGCAATAGACCTCAACAATACGGCACTGATGCAGGGAGAGCTTGGCCGGTGGCATCGTCAGGCCAATTATTCACCGGGTTCGGGTTCGGTGATGGAGCAAGCCATGAGGGTACAAATTCAGCTACAGGCTCAACTGGAATCAACTGCAGGAAATAATGCAACGCCGGAAGCAAACAAAGCGATCAGCTTACCAACCAAACCAGTAATCCCTCAACCAGTATCCACCGTAAGCCAGGACCTGGTAAGACTTTTACAACAAGCGGATTTAACTGCTCAGCAACGCTACCAGATTACCACGCAACTAGGCTTGATCTGGCAACGAACTGAATCCGGGCAAGTGCGGCTAAAAGAAGGTGAACACTCAACCCATCCCGGCCGGTTCTATACTCTAACCCCTTCCGAACAAACTAACTTTAGCCGTCCCGTTTCTAATGAACTTATAAGCCCCCGTCTCAACGCGGCCGATCAAGCCCTACTACGGGCCATCAGTCAGGGCAACGATTTCTCCCGTCTAACTCGTCAGCAGGTGGCCAGTCTAACGCTGCCAGCCGTAGAAATTATTCTGCCCAAGCCGATGCTGCCAACCTTTCAACGATGGTACAATGAACAACGGGGGAGCCAAGTTTTAAGCGACACCACTCAACAATTCGGCGAACCCGGTACAACTCGGCCTGGTGACGCCCGACGGCATCTATCAGCCTTGTATCAACGGGGATTCTTAATCAAACAGGAAGTTGATTCTACGAACAGACCGGTATTCCGAATGGGGCACTATAAAACGGACCCCGCCAGCTACGTAGCGGTGCCGCCCGAAATTGCTCAGACCTTTAGCCGCCAATTCCCTTCTCAACCGGGAAAGAATGTCTATGTACTCGAAGGGGCCTGGCCAGCGCCCGATTCAGTTGCCGCCCAACGGATGCGGTCATTAGCCAGGGCCGTTGATAGCGACGTTGAACCCGGTAGGCTCAATAAATTGATTGAACGAGTCCATGACCGGTTTCCTCATCTATCCCAAATTCGAGAGCCCCAACTTTTATTGGATCAACTAGTGAGTCAACCACGAGCCAATCGTCAGCCGACCAAGGGCCAAACGTCAGGCTCGCAACCAGCACTCGACAGCTCAAAGCCTTACGCGCTGTCTACTAGTTCATCTTCGCTGAAGCAATCTTCATCCAGTGACAGTTTACAATCTCTGCTGGACCGATTTGAAAACCAGGCTCCCCAGAAAGGACTCTTGGATATACTGGGTGAGTCGGCTAGTGCCATTCGGCCCAAGAAAAAACGAGTTGGCGAGGCTACGCCCGTGAGACGTCGAGGCCGTAGTCATTAACTTTATTTATGATGATTGTGACCGAAAAAAAAATAATTTAATACCCTCTAGAGATATGTGATTGACAAGAGTCAATTTTGAGAAAGCCAGTAACCAAGGTGTAGGATGCTCTGCGTTATAGCGTATTTCAAACAGGTACTTTATGTCAAGATTTCATCCGTATGGCCGCAAGGATCGAGAAGAGCTTCTGTCGAATCGGTGTATAGCTTACCTGGTTACAGGCCTGCCCATTTACGGGAGCGTCCATGAATTACGTAATCAAGCGGGCTATTCACGGACGGATGTACCGACTTTCTTCAACTAAATCTTCATACCAGTTCACCAATGTATTTGGTGCTGAGCCGTGATAAATCACTTTATCTTCTCCAGTTTAAATCCAATGTATCATGATGAATTCAGCAACACAAGCCGACGAGCTGATTGATTCTTTCAACCAGGAAACCCGCCGAATTGCCAATGCGTGTTCGGTTAATATTCCGACCCATTGGCGCTATAAGAATCAGGTCAGAAAAGGGTGGATTAACCTGACACATCTGTTTCGGGGTACAATGATTTTAGGAGCACCCGGAACAGGTAAAACCGAAACCTTTGTCCAAAATTTTGTACATCAGCTTTTGGAGAAAGAATTCACGATGGCCATTTACGATTATAAATCGCCTGAGCTAAGCAGGCTGGCTTATACGCATTACATTGACAATCTGAAAAAAACGACGAACCAATCGGGAGTAAGCCCTTCGTTTCATGCCATCAATTTTACTGATCCCCGTTATTCGTCGCGTTGTAATCCATTTTTGGCCGAGCGGTTCACCAATAGCTTCGAAGCCTTAGAAGCCGCGAAAAACCTACTGTACAATGTAAATAGATCTTGGAGTCTGAAGGGGGAGGGAGATTTTTTCGTTGAGGTGGCGATCAATTATTTAACTGCCTGTATCTGGTACATGAAGCGCTACAACGATCGGCAGGAAGCGAATTATGAAGATAGGTTGCCGACTGAAGAACGAGCTGCGGCCACTAAATCAAATCGCTTTAACTACTGCACCCTACCCCACATCATTGAATTTGCAACAAGGCCTACCGAAGAGATCATTCCGTTACTCAAGGCCGAGCCCGAGCTGGCCCATTTGATGGAAGCCATAACCAACATTGATGCAAATGATACGCGTGAACACATGGAGGGGCTGTTGAAGGTGATGCAACTAAGCCTGTCCACCTTAAAAAATCCGGTGCTCTACTGGATTATGACAGGGAGTGAAGCATTGGTAGATATCAATAATCCGAGTAATCCTAAAATACTGTGTCTGGGAAACGATCCAGCCTCGGGCCACTTGTTTTCTGTCCCATTAGCGTTGATTTCACACTTGCTGGCCAAACAGGTCAATCATCCCCATCAACGACCCAGTGCGTTAATCTTCGACGAATTTCCTACCCTTTATTTAAGCGAATTTGACAGTCTGTTAGCCACGGCCCGGTTCAATAAAATTGCCCTCTGCTTATCGGTTCAGGATCTTACTCAACTTGAAAACAAATATGGCAAAGTTAAAGCTCAGGCTCTCTTTACCATGAGTGGAACGATACTGGCCGGACAAGTGCGGGGCACCTCAGCGCAACAAATCGCTGATCGGTTGACAAAGCGACTGGAAACAGTAAAACTATCCAAAAGCTGGTCCTTTTTCGTTAAACCGAACGCAACGCAAGCACCCCGTATATCATCCGCCACTTTAAACGCTTTACCCTATGGCTGCTTTGCCGGGGAAGTAGCTACGCAGGTTGATGCTCCTCCCACGCACCCCGTTTTTTTCGCTCAGGTGACTGCCAGAAAAGCAAAGCTTGCGGAGAATCTCGCTGAACTACCTATAAATCCTGAACTGGCTATGCTGACAGATCAGCAGCTTGGCCAGCGATTGAATGACCATATGGCGGCAATTCAACAGGAAGTCACGGTTTTACTTCAGCAGGAACGGCAGCGCCACAAGCTGCGCTAACCCTTGCGCAAAGCCATCGGGCTAGTCAGCAGCGGGATTATTCTTAATTGTAAATCAAAACAAGTCTTATCGTCATGGCTAATTCACAAGAACAGGACAAAGAGTACAGAGGTATCCTGAACACCATCATGTTTATGGGGTATGCAGTCCTCTTATTTCATTTTTATGTTTTCTGTAACAACGTTTTTCAGCAGTTAGGGATACCCCTGGGCTTACTGGATCGGTTCATTCGCTCCTTGAACAGTTCGACGCACATATTTGAGCAAGTGTGGTATTCCAAGCTGGCAGCGCTGTTTTTATTACTTGTCTATGTACTGGGGAATAAGTCCAAAAAGAATATTACGGCAACCTGGAACGATGCCTTTCTGTACGGACTGATTGGTATTCTCCTCTACTTTGGGAGCGCACTGCTGTTGACTCTTCGGACTCTAAGCTACAATACAATTAACCTGTTATACGTCCTATCAACCGTGTCGGGTTATTTAACCCTGATCAAGGCGGCGGGCATTGCCGACAGTATCATCAATTTAAAAATGGGCGATGACCCGTTCAATGAAGAGAACGAGAGCTTCATGCAAGAAACAGAGTTGGTCGACAATGAATATTCCGTAAACATCCCCACCCTGTTCACCTACAAAAAAAAGCTTTACAAGGGGTGGATTAATGTTGTCAACGTATTTCGGGCGGCGATGGTCCTGGGAACGCCTGGTTCCGGGAAATCCTTTGCCGTAGTCAATAATTACATTCGCCAGCAGATACAAAAAGGATTTACGATGTTTATCTACGACTTCAAATTTCCCGACTTATCGCGCATCGCTTATTTCTACTTACTCAAACATCAGGATGTATATAAGAAGATGTACGGCAAAGTACCCCGGTTTTACACGATCAATTTTGACGACCCCCGTCGCTCTCATCGGTGTAATCCACTCTTACCCCGTCTTATGACTGACATCATTGATGCCCAGGAGGCTAGTGCTACTATCCTGCTGAATCTGAATAAAAGCTGGTTACAAAAGCAGGGCGACTTCTTTGTCGAGTCACCGATAACATTTCTGATGTCCTGCATCTGGTACATGAAACGGTTCAATGACCGTCAGGTTGAGGTTTTTTTAGACACACTTCCTGAATCGGAGCGGGGAAAGCTAGGGGTTGCGGATCATATCAATTACTGTACGTTTCCGCACATTATTGAATTCGCCAATCACGATTATGAAGAGATATTTCCCTTAATGGCGGCTGAGACTGAACTTGAGAATTTAATTCAGCCGTTCTTCAGCGCCTTAAAAAACGGGGCAAAAGAGCAGTTAGAAGGTCAAATTGCATCGGCGCGAATTCCCTTATCGCGCATGGCGTCTCCCAGCCTCTACTGGGTGATGACCGGCAATGATTTCTCCCTGGACATTAATAATCCCGATGCTCCCAAAATTCTTTGTGTTGGTAATAATCCTGACCGCCAGTCGGTCTACGGAGCAGCCCTGGGGCTCTACAATGCCCGCCTTATCAAGCTTGTAAACCGCAAAGGCCGACTGAAAAGCTCCATCATCGTTGATGAGCTACCCACTATTTATATGCGAGGGTTGGATAACCTGATTGCCACGGCTCGTTCTAATAAAGTGTCTACCTTATTAGGGTTACAGGATTTGACTCAGCTTATACGGGATTACGGAGATAAAGAAGCAAAAGCAATTTTTAACACGATTGGCAACATATTCAGTGGACAGGTTGTCGGAGAAACGGCCAAAAATCTATCGAGTCGTTTCGGTAAAAACGTACAGCAGCGTCAAAGCTTTAACGTGACCGAGAAAGAAACAACAACTAATTTTTCGACGGCCATGGATTCGGTCATTCCCGAAAGTAAAATCAGCAACCTGTCCCAGGGGTGGTTTGTCGGATCGATAGCGGACAACTTTGACGCAACCATCAAGCAAAAAATATTTCATGCGCAGATCGTCGTCGATAAAGAAATGATCGAAGAGCTAAGTAAGCTCCCCGAGATACCGGCCCTTAAAGCCTACGAAAACCTGAGTGACAAACAGGTGCAGGACATGATGAACGAGCAGTTTAAACAAGTGAAGACCGAGGTAACGAATCTGATCAAAACAGAATTAGACGCTATTCGTCAGGGACCGAACAGTCATTTGCTACGGGATCTGCGCACTGCTGATCCCAACTATTTAACGGGAGAAGCTGCCAATGAAGAAGCCACCTATGAGGATACAGAGGAGTATGACGCAGTAAACGATGAATACGCCGTGGATAATTAACCCCTAAGCTAAACCTGTTCAGAGAGGCACTTGACTAGTCAAGTGCCTTTTTTATTCAGCATTCGGAACGGGGTAGCCCGAAAGGTACTTGTCGCCACTTTAACATACCGACGGCTTAATTTATCCGGTAGGAATGCCTTTTCGGTCTGTCGAAAAAGAGCCTTTATACTACTTTCTCCGTTGATAAACGGATGACCGGCCGGAACGGGAAACGCTGGATTTAGATTCGTCTAACGCATTGAGTAACAAAAAACAGTATGAAGCCGGATTAACAGGTTGGGTACCCGCTAAAACGGTGTAATGAAGGTGTGGCCCCGTGGCTAAGCCTGTCGATCCAACCCGGCCAATTACTTGTCCCCGGCGAACAACCTCTCCCACGAGTACCGAATGGTCTTCGAGGTGACCGTAGCCGGTTTGATACCCGGAGGGGTGAACAATATAAACAGCCAGCCCCATCCCGGCTGGTTGCCAGACAACCCGGTCAACAACGCCATCGGCCGTCGCATACACCGCCGTAAAGCGAGGTTGAGGTAAATCAATACCGGCATGATTCTGTAAGCGACCACTGATGGGATGAACGCGTAGTCCGTACGCAGATGAAATCCGGAAGTCTTCATAAGAGCGAAGTCGAACGGGTAATATGGATGGAATGGACCGGTATAAATCAAAGGCAGATTGAGCCGACGCTTTATCTGTCTGACCAAGAGGTATCAGTTGTTGACGGATACGCCGTAAGGAATCCTCCAAAATCGCAACCATAATCGAATCCTGATCGACAAACCGTCGAGGGGCCAGTGTCCGATTGTCCAAGCGATACCGTTTACTTGAATCGGCAGCAGTATACTCAATAGGCGCTAATCGATACCGACTTTGAGAACTGGTATCGCTTTTCAGGGGGCTACCCATGTAGGTTACCAAAAATGATTGTTTGGGGTTAACCGGACGATTTAAGGGAGGGGATAATCGCTTCCCGTATCCACTAAGACTATCCCGCTTTGGGGAGTTAACCATGGCGTTTTGCTCAGGTATTGGATTGGCCGATGAGTCCACCTCATCCACCATAGGGAGCGCAAATTCGAGGGCTTCTTGAGGCTGAGGCATCAGGGGCTGATGGCGCTTAATGGGTGAATCCACTTTAAAAATGACCTGAGCCTGAGCCGGGCCCAATACCCCTCCGCAACTGATACAAAAGCAAAAAATGAAAGTTCTGAGCGAGTAAGTCATAAGCGGCGAAACGTGACCGAAAAAAAAATGATTTTCATTCCCAAAGTTATCCAACTTTCTGTATTGTATTATTACATCTTGATTAGATACTGACCATTTTTTTGCATAAATCACTTAACGTACTGATCCAAGATGCAACCTCAACCCGTTACAGAACCTGCCCTTGACCTGACGGTTGCTGAGCTGTCGGCTTTTGCCCAGCGGGGCCAATTGCCCCAGCCGATTTTAACCTATCGGCAAGAAAATGACAATCGACTACCGGCCAATCTCTACGTTCCCTTGGCTACGATCATCAACAATGATATGGCCGCCCAGGAACGCGCCGCCGCCGTGGGAAAGCCCCTGGATGCCCGGCCGTCCGATGATCTACGAACCGTGCTTTACACCCAGGACCCGATCATGCAGGAATTGCTGGAGCCATTTCGCCAGCAACGCATTCAGCAGCAGCAAAATCCCTTATCTGATGCTGAACAGCAGGGCCTTCAACGGGGTCAGATTCCGGCCTCAATAACTGGCTACCTAAACGATTACGCAGGGGAAATACCAGCCCATGCGCTAAAGCCGGTTAGTGAGGCAGTCGTTGATACGACTGTAGCCCGTAAGGGGGAGATGTATCCCCAGTTCGAACTCCTGTACACCCGGAGTATTGAATTACCGGGTTTAGTGGACGAGCCGATTCGTCAGGGGCTGAAGGATCAAGGACTACTGCCAATGGATGCACAAAGCTGGCGCGTTGACATGGCCAGTGAACGGAGCCGGTCCGATGCCACGCAGTTAGGGATCGCAGAGGGTATTCAAACAACAGAAATGAGTTTGGCATTGCCGGCCCTTGCTCGTCAATTACGACAGTACCTAGAAGGCGATAACTATTTAAGCAATGAGGAAATATCCCGAGCGATTTTCAACGAAAATACGACTCGGCAGCAAATGCATCAATTGGTCGAAAAGTTAGATACGACCAGACAGCCTGAGGTGCAGCAGCGGGTTACGGATTACTTGATGGAGTTGAAAGAAACAACGCAACAGTTTCCAGCCGTAGTACACCACGGACCTAGTACGCCGATTGACATGGTTAGTTTGATGAATGTGGTTCGAAATCATCAATCGGGCGAAACGCCGCTAACCTTACCACCACCGGGTGAAGCGGTAAAGAACATTGATTTGTTAGAGCGCCTTAAAAAAGCGTTCGACTCAACGGAACCTGTTCAGGATCAAAAACGGTCGATAAATACTCCAACGGATCAGGATGCTAAGGAAACAACCATAAAGCCCGCTAATGTTGCTTTTGATTCGGTAAAATCGCCCGCCCTACCTGGTCGTTCAGTAGCGGAAGGGGATGCATCATTGCCTATGCCCGGCGAAAAAGGGCCCAATCCGGCACCGGCCAAACGGGTAGCTGACGAAGGAGAATCATCATGGGGTTTATTAACGAAAATCCTTCAATTGAAATTAACTGAAGGGGGTATGGTGTCCAATTTTCTGAATAATTACAAAATTGTTCAGGACCTGATGGACAAACTGTTTAAGGGAGAGAACTTTGGTTTCAAGCGGAAGCCAACCGACGAGCCAACTACGCCGGATGGTTCATCGAAAGCCAATCAGCTGTCACTGGAGGAATTAATTCGGGAACTCGAACGGCGAACGCGTCCCGCGGGAATCAACCAGGCCGACGTTCAGAAAGTGACGGCCAATCAACCGATTGACCCAAAACCAACGGCAAGCCCCAATTCCCGGTCTCAACAAGTCGATTCAGAGCGGCCTGGACCGCCAGTAAGCGTGGATACTACTACCCGTCAGTACGGCCAGACCACAGCACCAGAAGCTGGGCCAAAATCGATGGTGTCCCGGATAATGGATCATTTTTTGGACAAGCTGGCTATAAAACTGCTCGACCGGTTGGAGTCGCGTCAGCAAACCAGACCTTCAGAAACTAGTACTACAACTGCTGTTACCAATTCGCCGGCACGGGTATTAGCTACGGATGTACTCAAGTCGACGGCAGCTCATCAGCCAACCGTATCCGCGGCAACGGCTCATAGCCAGGCCTCAGATAAACAAGCCACGACCCAACCCATTGTACCTGAAACATTTCGGCAGCAGGCCGCCTACGTGAACCAGGAAAAGCGCTACAGCTGGGAACAGATCAAGCCCCAGATGGATAAACTGGGCATTTCAGAAAAATCAATTGATCCGTTGAACAAAGCATTATTACTGGATGGCTATGCTACGCACCCGAACGTATCCTTCACCATAAAGGACAGAAACGGTATAGTAGCCCCAGCCCAGGGAAAACTGCTGCTCATTGAGATTCCAGGTAAAGGGCCCCAGGTTCACATTGAGCCACCCCAACTCAAAACCTCATTGTCTGTCCCGAAGGGGCTTAACTTATATACAGAGGACATTATGCGGTTGCAAAGGACAGGCATGGCTAACCGACCCGTTGAGTACACGGATGCTCAAACCGCTACCAAACGGGAAGTTCTGGTCGGCTATGATCCGGTAGCTAAACTACTGCGGACCATTGATAAAGAATCCATAAAAGTGCCCGCTGAGGTTAAGGGTCAGCCATTGACCACCCAGCAACAGGAGCTGCTGCGCGACGGTAAACAAATCAAGTTAACGGGGCTGCTAGATGAGAATAAAAAGCCCTATGCGGCAACGCTACAATTCTCGGCGGTGGAGGGGCAGTTTCGACTGGATCGTATCGGCAAAAAGCAGCGGGAAACGATCCCGCAGAACATCAAACAAGGCCCTTTGCAACCTCAGCCGGCAAGTGGGGATAAGCCGAATCAGGGTTTTGTGATTTATCTCAAATCGCTGACGCCAGAGAACAATCAGAAGTGGCTCAATACAACCCTCGACGTAAAAACGGGGGATGGACTTGAACAGCGTAAAAAAGTTAAAGAACTGACTTACTCGGATTCCATTGCGGTCAAAAAGGATGGGGTTTCAAAGGCATACTTGCCCCTTACGATGAAACCGCAAGACAACACCTTGTTATCACCGTCGGAACAGGCCCGATTACTGACGAAACTGGAAAGAAATCCGCCTATCGGTGGCATTCGCCTACAGGAAGCCAAGCCTCATGAATTGGAGAAAGCCAAAGCCCGCTTCCAGCCCCAGACCCAAACGGATACCAGCGTTGTTTCAAAAAATGGAGCGACCCGAATAACGCAAAACCAGACGGGTAATCTTGAGCAAAAACCGGCTGGTAACGCGCGGCAGAATTCGGACTCGACCAACGAGAAAAAAGGGCCAACCAACGCCGTTAAATCAGCCGCACCGGCGGACCGGCCTAAACAACCCACGGTTCGCCGTCACTCTTAAGATTTCAATCAATACCGACACTATGGCTTCTACAGATTATAACAGCTTAAACAGGGTCGAAAAGCCCGTTAATCCGCGTCCGCTGGAAACCGGCAACCGCTTCACCTGGGAGCAACTGGAAATGCAGCTTAAACCGCTGGGTATTCAAAAGGAAAGCTTATCGCCCGAGGATATGCGCGAGCTATTAAATGCCCGTCGTACGTCCAGCCTAACCCTGAATCAAACGGATAGCAACGGAACCACTACCCCGGTTCAGGGCCGTTTATTTGTCTATGACGATCCGGGGAAAGGTCCCCGCGTTGAACTGATTCCCCGGCAACTAGAGCGAACGCCGGCCCCCCGCTTTTTGGGCTACCAGCTCACGCACGAAGATCACATCCGGCTGCAACGAACCGGTGAATTAGGCCGTCCCGTCCCGTTGACGGATAAAGAGACCAATCAACAGTTTATGGGATTGGTGGGCTATGATCCCCAGACAAATCGGCTGACCGTCTTTCGGCAAGAACGATTCGTACCACCAACCGTTCTACGCAACGTGCCCATTACGGACAAACAGCAGCAGACGCTGAAAAACCACGGAGTCATCCGGGTAAAAAACATGACGGGTCTGGATGGCAAGCCCTTTACCGCCGACGTGCAGGTAGCCGCCCATAAACGAGGGTTGAAATTTACGCCTGTCAACCAGGCGGCTCTCAACGCCCTCCAGGTAAAACGAGATACGCAACGAAATGCGCCACAACCCGCTGAGTTGACGCCTAAACAGGTTGCTCGTCAGGCGGCCGACGAACAATGGAAGAAAACGATCGTATCGGCCAAGGATGAAAAAGGCCAAATCGTTCGCAAACCTGCGGGCGCATTAACCTATCAGGATATGATTCGGGTCAATAAGGTAAGTGACTCACCGGTTGAATGGAGGCCCTTAAACCGTATCCCCCATGGCCAGGAATTGAAAAGTCCAAGGGCGCAGGCTAAAATGGAAATTCTGGATTATCGAAAGGAACAGAGTGGGGTCGTATTGCCACCCAAAAAAACCGCGACAGCGGAGGAAATTAAGCGAGCTGATCAAAAATTTTCATCGTTGTCGGAGGGAAGAACGCCCGCGCGTACGGCTACCCCGCCAAGCCCCGCACGCCAAAATGAGCCCGTAGCAAAGACGGATAAAAATACGAAACAGACTGAGCCCATTGCCTCGGCTAAAGCGGGATACGGTAAGAAACGGGTATAAAACGCTATTATAAACGAGTGAGCTTGTAATTTCACGTTATATACAAAATATTAAATGAATGGATAGCACCGTCGAGAACACCTCTCCAATTGATGTATCTACGTTGATAGGTAAACGCTATACGATAGAACAGATGCGTCCAGTTCTAGCCGCTCACCTGGACTTATCGTCTAATTTAGTTTCCGCACCGGTCGGCCTTGAGATAAAGAAATTACTGGACGGTAAACAAACCAACATCATTCCATTGAAGGATGGCGATGCCGCCAAGCTCAGCGTCATTAATCATCCAACGCGGGGTTTATCGATCAACGTAATGCATGTGCAGGCGCGGCTGCAGCTGAGAGATAATTACCTGGGCCACCAATTTAGTCCCACTGATAAGGAAAATCTCCAGCGGTACGGCGATATGGGGCGCGCCGTTCAACTCATCGACCCATCGTCTGGTACACCCTTTAGAGGCATCATTGGCATTAATCCGGAAACGCAAAAAATGACGGTGATTAACACCGATAAATTTCCGATACCGGACAAGTTGTTGGGCGTACCCATTGATCCGTCCGCCAAAGAGCGGTTACGGGAAGGATACTCGATCCGCATCAATAACATGAAAAAAGATGACCAGACGTTTTCGGCCTTTGTCCGTCTGGCAGCCTCTAGGAGCGGGTTTAAGTTTGAACGCATCAAGCCGCCCAAACTGGAACAAACCCCGAAAACTAGCCAGTTGGTTACCTCACAAGCTGCTGAACGATCTACTTCGGCTACGCCACTACTGGATAGTTTAAGTTACGCCGGAAAGGGAATAAGGCAAACAACGCAAGCTTACCCGAATGGGGTTGAAGTGTTGGTCATCCCGCAGGCCGAAAAAGCCAAATACGTATTATCGATAAAACTTCCCCAGCTTGCCCAGGCTCCCGAAACCGGCAAGTTGTTTGCCCTGCCAATCATGGCCACAAAAACGGAGGCTGAAGCGTTACTTCAGCTCAGTCAGCAACTGGATAAAGCGATTGGAAAAAATCAACCGCTCCTTCCTGTCCTTCAGCAAACACCCGAATCCGTTCAACGTCTACTGCACCTTGATTTAATGAAGACGCTGAACAAAAAAAATGACCTACCCCCCAGCGGCACTGATCTCCAGACAGCTGCCCGCCCCATCCCACACTCAGCCCAGCAGCAACTGAAGACGGCATCGGTGACTAAACAAGGGGAGCAAACGACCAAACCGGCCCAGGTGAAGCCCGATGTAGAGGCGAAAACAGCCAAGGCTAAAGTTAGTAAACCCAAAACAGACGTGAAGCCTCCCAAAGGACCTCGTCCGTAAGGCCTTCGTCCCGTCCTTTTTCCCCTGTTATAAATTGAATCGCTATGTCAACTCAACCGCAGGAAGCCAAACGTACCAACCGCCAAGATGCTTACGATCGTCGGGTTGCCGAGGAGCGTTCACTCACCGATCGGTATAAATCGGATATCAATTTAGTGACTTATCTCATTGATCAGGGCTGGCAGCCGATTAAGGGGAAACACGGTAAAAACTGGGCGGCTCTGGAAGAGGAATCCACCGGGCGAAAGATCACCGTGCACCGGGTACAGGAAACCGGACATTATGCCTATAAATCGTTTCAGGATAACCGCGACCGGGGAACGATCATTAACATGGTATCCAATAAATTAAACCTGGATCTGGGCAGTCGGGATGGTTGGAAACAGTTACATGCTCACCTTAGCCCCATGGTAGGTAATGTTTACACCTCCCATGAGTCGATCCGGCCCATTGGCTTGAAAGACATTCGTCAGCTGGATGAAACCACAACGGCCCGACTGCTTAACATCGAGCCCTTGCAACAACGCAATTGGCTATATAGTCGTCATATTGAGGACAAGACCATCGATGCGCCAGAATTCAAAGGCCAGATTGTGCAACGCCCGTTTGAGACGAAAAACGGCTATACCGGCACCAACACGGCCTTCCCGATGCGTAATATGGAACACATCGTGACTCTCAACACGCGCAATGCCAGTCATAATATGCTCGTCTCTCCCAAACACGATAGTGTTTGGTTATCCAACGTTATTCCAGGCGTAAAACCCCGGGAAATTGTCATTACCGAAAACCCCATCGACGCCCTCTCTCACTACCAGCTACACCCGCCCCGTCAAGCTGGCGACCGGCTTTATGTATCGACAGGGGGGCAGCCCGGTGGTCTGCAATTGCCCACGTTACAAAAAATCATTGATACCATAAAACCCGAACGGTTCATCTTAGCCAACGATAATGACTTCTCGGGGATACGCTTTAATATTCAATACATGGGTAGCTTGAAACTACCTGGTCAACCGGACCAGGCCTGGCAGGCGTATATGACGGAGGGCAATCAAAAGACAGGCAATCCAAATCAGTTACGGTTAACCTTACCTAAGGGCGTGGAATCCCCGCCGGGTAAATCGCCCGAGGAGCTTGCCCAGCGAATTGGTTCGGTTATGAATCAGGGCCATTTAGTTGACGAGACGAAAGCTAAAGTAAAAGTGGGGAAAACGTATTTGGGTGATACGGAAATTACTGTTGATATTCCCAATAACAGACCTATGTTGATCCGGGCGGAAAACCTAACCAAAGAAATCCGGCTAACGGACAATCACTTTTACGTGAACCGCTCGGTGGAGAAAGATTTTAATGATGACTTAAAAGTAAAAGCCGATAAGATTCAGCAGGAAATTGATAAAATAAGGGCTAACCGACCTGAGAACCGGCAACATGACCCCATCACGCTTCAACCCGAGTGGCTAGTAAAATTGCAGTCTCAATTCAAAAACGACCCGGCTGCCCTCGCCAATCAAAAATCAACGGTGAAGGTTGGACCAACAGGATTACCGCTGCATCAATATGAGAAGGGAGCGGTCAATAATGAATTACCAAAAGATGGCGCCAAGCGATTTCGGAAAGAAACACCAGCGACGGTGCCGCCAAATTCACAAACCGCCCCTCCTCCGGGTAAGCCCGTCGACCCTAAAGAACATGTGAAGCCAGCGGTGCTTACCGATAAGCCGGTATCAACAAATCGAATACGACGCTCGTAATCGGTGTACCGATACAATTACGAAACCTAGTTACATTTTCGACTGCGCGTTAAGTTCGTTTAGGGCCTTTATTCACCAGGTAATTGCCGCTCATCGTTACTTTTATACCCGTCAAGTAACCTGTAAAACGTCCGCGACTATGCAGCCTTTATTTTCCGCCTGGCTAATCGATCCTTACCTTGAGTCGGTATATCCAATCGAGCTAACCGATTCCCTGTCGGATATTAGCCGTTGGATCGGTACCGTAGAGATTGGTTTTTTTCTTCATCATCCGTGCGGTGATCGGGCGATCATGAATGGGGATGTCCTGACTCAACCCCCATTGCCACCTGGCTGGCAATGGCTTGGAACGGGTGCGGTTTATTATGGCCGGGCCATCTGGATCAATGTGAACCAGGAAGGTCAACTCATGTCTCCTGAATCAACCCGTTGCTGGCTGGAAGGCCAACTCAACTTTATTGGATTCAGGGAATTAGCCGATGTAAATTCTGATCTATCAGATGACGATGATGAGGATTGGAATCAATTACTGGATGAAATCGGAAGCCAGGATGATTAGTAGAAGTGACTTAAGTTCGTTCTACTGGTATGATCCTCGTACAAGTCCATAGCCGCCATTAAGGGGCTCTGGACTTTATTTTTTTGTGAACTTATACACGTCGTCATCCAAGAAATCAGAAGGAGCGAACGCTATTCCATTCACCACTCCGGAGAGCGATACAGAAATAGTGGCGGGTGTAATGCCAAAATGCACATTTGAAAAAGTCATCCTAAACTCATTGCCATCCATATAGTCCAGTTGAGCCGTTAAGGACGGGTGATGTTCAAAGCGAACCAAGATATTCGTTTTTCCTTTCCCAGTGCCCAGGGTTGTGATGGTGAGATTACCGTATAATGGGTTATGATACGTGCCTTTAAGTGAATTGATGGAGAAAGGGGGTTGTTTAGCGGCCGAGACACGTTTATCAAGCATGGTAAGTATCTCTTTCGCATTGTGCTGCCGGCGTTGGTAGCCTTTAAAAAAGTAGTCAGCCCGGTTGGTGTAAGGTTGTCCTAAATAGCTGTCTAGTAGTTGAAAAAGTAATGCCTCGTAAAAAGTATTAAGATCATTCGAGGAAAATATAAAGAACGCTACTTTTTTATCGGGTACAATGCAATAAGCACTTCGGTAGCCGAAGCTTGTTCCAGTATGCAGAAAAACCTGATGGCCTGCGTAGTAAAGAAGGCTAACTCCCAAAGCGTAGAATTGACTTTCAATTGGAAAACCGGGAATAGGTGAAGTGCTGGCAATCGTATTAGGCTGTCGGGTAGCGGCAATCGTTTCCCATGGCACAACAGACTTTTGCTGGTAGCGTCCACTGTCAAGTTGCATCAGCATCCACGTGTTCATATCCTTCAAACAAGACACCATCCCCGTTGCCGCACCAATACTGCCAAGCGAGTCATAGGGTAGTGTAATCGGTTGATCGGATGTAGTACAGCAGGTGGAATAGGGTTTAGCTACATTGGAATCCCTGATCGTTGTCAGATCAAAATAGGTTCGTTGCATACCGAGAGGTTTTAGCAACAAGTTATCGACCTCATGCTCCCAGGTATTCCCTGTAATGGATGCCATCACTTCACCGGCTGCCACATAGCCTAAATTTGAATAACCAAACTGCTGGCGAAAG
This sequence comes from Spirosoma sp., assembly GCF_026391055.1. Lineage (GTDB taxonomy): Bacteria > Bacteroidota > Bacteroidia > Cytophagales > Spirosomataceae > Spirosoma. Next base: position 93,147 of record NZ_JAPLET010000014.1, read on the forward strand.
GGAAAGTCCGGCTTTAGCTGGGCAAGTTTTTGCGTGAGCTGCGACCGGCTATAACTAGTATTCCAAGCGACAAAATCAGCTTTGTGACCGGCAAGCCCAAGCCGATGGGATAATAAGTCCCGGATTGATAAGAGTGGGGTAACCTGGGCATCATACATTTTAAAGGATGGCAGGTAGTTAACGACGGGGTCATCCAGGTTAAGCTTTTTCTGATGAGCCAGGTGAGCGAAAGCAGTAGCTACGAAGAGCTTAGTATTAGACGCAATGGGAAACAGCGTATTTTCGTCAACCTGCTTGGCTGTTCCCAGTTCTCTTACCCCGTACCCCTTTGAAATAATGATTTTTCCATCTTGAACGATGCCGACGGCCATCGAAGGTATTTGCCAATTCTGCATGCCTTTCTGAACGTAACGATCCAAGCTGTCAGAGATAAAGGAAGGCGTTTGGGCGTGGCTGACGAAGGGAAAACAAAGAAGCAAGAAAGCCAAGAGTGTTGGCAATTTCGGTTGATATAAAGCCATAAAAGCTAATACTTTCAATGAAGCGTTAAAGGGCATGTTCGGACTGTTAGCGTTTTCCTCCCAACCGCTGCTGTTCAGACTCAGATCCGAATTCGCGTTCATTAACCGGTTTGGCTTTGGTATGACCAAACCGTAGCGCGTAGCTAACAAGGAGCTGCTGGGTTTCGGATTTATGGTAAAAAGCAACGGATGTATTCAAGTAATTCCCATAGTTCTGTAAAAGTAACGTATGGAAGATGTCAGTGGCTGACATTTTGAGGCTGGAATTATTATTAATCGAGTATTGTAAGCCGGCATCAAGGTACCAGATCGGTTTATATTTTAGATACCCGATTAAAGCTGTATTTCGACCCGTGAAAGCGAGAGTTGCCGACAACTTGCCCATGCTGAACGTATTCAAGAGTTTAACCACAACCGTGGGCTGTGATGTGGTAATGGGCACACGTTCAAAGGTGGAATAAAAGCGGCTCATCAAACCCGTCATCGTTGCTTGGACCTGCCAGAATGGGCGTATTTTCACCGGTATTGATAGCACCAGCGACATTCTCTTTTCCCAGTCAAAATTTATATAATAGTTCAAAATAGCAGCTGATGTGGTGTCGTTTCGGAAGAGTATCTCAGTAATACGATTCCGACTATGATTATAGGAAAGGGAGAGCGACAACCGTTTCGGGGTAATTAGGCCAAGCTGAAAACTACTGGATAACTGAGGCAAAAGAAGTGGATTGCCGGTGTAAAGCGTCAACGGGTTATAAAATATATAAGATGGGTTAAGGACGTCAAAAGCAGGTCGAACAATTCGGCGATTAAAGTTGAGGGTGTATTTGAAACTTTGTTTGTTGGTATACTGGATACTAACTGTAGGAAATAAATTTGTGTAATCCCGTATCACCTCCAACCGGTTATTAACCTGAGCCTCATAGTGGGTATGCTCAAGACGTAAACCAGCCCGTACGGAAATGCCCGACCACTGGTAGCTCACCGAACTATACGCCGCTGAAGTAAATTCATCGTAATGAAATGCCCGGATTAAAGAACGTTTAAGTGAATCAAAACCTGGCGTAGCTTTAAGAAGATCGGGTTGATTTTGTAAAGTGATAGCACTGTATTTGACGCCGGTCTCCAGCGTACCCTTCTGAAATATTGCCGTCGTAAAATCTGCCTTAGCTGTTTTAAACCGGATGGTATTCGGATAGTCAATCACCAGTGATTCACTAGGCCTTGGCTGATCCGGCAAAAGAGTGTAATCAGCCCGGGATCGGGAATTGTCAGTATACTGGGCTGCATCAATATCAATTGTCAGAAACGTTTGGGGTTTCGAAAAAGTAAACTGGTAATTCACATTAGCGGATAGATTGAGTTGCCGAGAGCGCAGTTGAGAGATTGAATTGATCTTGGTCAGTCTGGCCGAAGGCGAGGCCAGCTGGTACTCCAGAGAAGACGATGGATTCTGCGTATCACTAATCTGGTTAAGCATAAGCACAGCCCCAATGGTTTGCTGCTTGGTCAGCTTGAGATCCCAATTCGTGCGAAACAAATGAGCACTGATGTCTTCCTTGTTTAGTTGATTACCCGATGAATAGCCGGACTCTGCATACTGGCCAGCAGGTACCGTCTGGTACGTATTCCAACTAAAATACGTTGGTCGATAAGAAGGATTGTAAAGGAATTTACCAGACAATTTTGTTTTCTGGACTGACACGCCAACGGATGCATTCGCTTTAATATACCGGCCAAATCCACCTGTAAGGTCAAGGTCCAGACTTGTTCCCTGTTGATAAAAGTTTTTGGTAAATAATAAGATGACTCCACCCGAGTTTGCATCATAGCGAGCGGATGGATTTGTTAATATCTCGATCCGTGAGATGGAGTTGGCCGGCAGGCTTTGTAAGTAAGCTACAATCCGTTCGGAAGGTATATAGACTTGCCGGTTATCCTGATAAAGCACAACCCCCGGTTTATCGTCAATGGCCACTTTTCGATTGATAACGTCGATAGACAGCCGGGGTGCCAGGCTCAGTAGATCAAGAGTCGTTCCGCCCGAGTACAGTGGATTGTCTTCGACATTCAGCAGCGTTCGGTCACCTAGTAATTCAATGAATGGCCGCTTTTGTTTTACTGATACTTCAGCTAAGTTTAATGCCTTAGTCTGCATGGTGAAGGCCAGAGGGGCGCTACTGGTCGAATCGCTTGAAACAACAGGTTGGAATATAGATTGAAGTCCAACGTGCGTTATTCGTACCAGATAGGCACCATTATGAACGACATTGATTCGAAAGTAACCACTTGAATCGCTTTGCGCCGTCAGGATAAGGGAAGAATCGACCTGTAGCAGAGAAACCGTCGCTTGGATAACGGGTTGTTTGGTCTCGGAGGTAAGCTGGCCAGCTATTGTTAGAGAAACCGGAAGTGCTGGAGTAGACTGACCAACCGCACGCATCATAGTGCAATTTGTGAAAAAGATAGTCAGGAAGGCATGAAGAAATAAAACTGAGTAAAGAGTTTTTGGTTTATTCATCGGTCGGTCATTAGCTACATATAGGTATGTCCCTTTTTTCATCTAAAGATAACCCAGAAAATCTTAACCCGGAATTCATTCAGCAACTGACCATCGGCCGGAAGATAACCCCTCAGCGCATTGCTATTCACGTGCTGTACTGGCTTTGGAACTGTTATGAGAATTACAATGATTTTTACCGGATGCTTAAGCTTCGGCCTGAGCTTCCGGTGGACCCGGGCTTACATCGGTTCATGTTCATGAGCCACCTTGTGACCACTATAGTTACCTATTATATAGTAGGGTATCTCGTCTTACCATCACTTTTAAAAGTGCTGATCTATTACTATGCCACCCGGAAAGTGCTCTGGCGAAGAATTGCTTTTCTGATCAGCTCTTTTTTCCTGGTCTTTCTGCTCTTCAATGTGTATGACTATTATATATTCGGGTATGCTGTCACCCATTTTAAGCCAGTTCCCGGCTTTATTGAACGAAATGCGAAGTATGTCTTGGATCTGGGGCCTTTCGCTTTTCTTCGTTCTCAGGGTGCCCAGGGCTTTATCTGGGCGTTTAATCTATCCTATCTACTGCTTCCCTGTCAATTGCGACTTATACGCTGGCTAACCACCTGGGGAGTTGATAACATAAAGAAATACGATCAGAATCAGAAGCTAGCCCGAAATCAGCTTAAATATCTGCAGGATCAGATTAACCCTCATTTTCTGTTCAATGTACTCAATAACCTGTATGCCCTCATTCACCGAACCAACAGCGAAGCCGCCTTACTGTTGCGTCGATTGATTGATTATTTACGGTATACGCTGTACCGAACCCACAATAATTTCGTCGAGCTGAAAGAAGAATTGCTGTTTCTTCAGAATTACGTGGAGATTGAACAAAGCCGACTCCGTGATCCAAGCGTGATCAGTTTTGTCCGACATGGTAACGCCGATGGTCAGTTGGTACCGCCTTTACTGCTCTTGACCTTCATTGAAAACGCTTTTAAACATGGTATCCATAAAAGCTACCACGACGGATGGATCGATATAAAGATTGAGATACTGGAAAACCCCGCTCTGCTGCGCTTGGACATTAAAAATTCGGTTAGTAGCGAGAACGCATCCACCCGCAAAGACGCGGGTGGATTGGGACTTTACAACGCCAGACAACGGCTTAACCTGTTATTTCAACCCGACCAATACAAGTGCACCATTGACGAGCAAGCCGATATCTATCATGTTCAATTAGAAATTCCACTTCATCAATCAAGCGTAGTTAACTATGAATTCGAAACGAATTAAGTGTCTGATTGTCGAAGATGAGCCTCTGGCTCAGAAGATTCTAAGCGAACACATTGAAATGATTGCTACGCTTGAATTAGTCGGTACAGCTTTCAATGCCGTTGAGGCTCGGAGCTTAATTGACAAAACAAAGCCTGATTTTATCTTTCTAGACATTAATCTGCCAGGTAAAAACGGCTATGATTTTCTCAAAACCTTACCCACGCCCCGGCCACTGGTGGTCGTTACTTCAGCCCATGTTGAGTTTGCCTTGAAAGGCTACGAACTGGAAGTGATTGATTTCCTGCAAAAACCTATTTTCTTCGATAAGTTCGAGGGAGCCATCAGCAAAGTAGAAAACCGCATGCGCTTAATGCATGCGCTGGCGGGTCAGGAGGCTACGGAAAAGGTATTGTGGGCAGAGAACGACAAAAAGCTTGTTTTGATCCGGACAAATTATGAACTGTTCCGAGTACCCTTTGAAGATATTTTTTACATAGAATCCTGGGACAACTATGTGAAGGTTAATCGCCGTTCGGCACCAACTAAACCATTAACCCCCCGGACTACACTCACCTCGATTGGGAATAATCTACCATCGCCATTTTTACGTATCCATCGTCAGTTCATGGTAAATACGGATCATGTGCAAAAGCTAAACGCCAATTCAGTCTTGTTATCTAATGGAAAAGAACTGCCGGTCAGCAAATCCTGTATGGAGCAAGTCAAACTCGCTCTGTCGTGAAAAGTCAACTGAAAGATGTTGAACCACTGAGCCACTGACCCCCTTAACCCTCATTTCTTTGCCACTCGCCACCTATTCTAAGGATTGAAAAAGGAAATAAGTACTTTTAAACTCATCACTTTATCTCGTAGCAACCATGGCACAGAAATCATTACCCCCCAGATTTTCACTCAATCCCCGCCAAGTTTCAACGCGTCAGCTCGCTCTCCCGGCAGACTCCTCAAAGCGAATGACGACAATAACGATAACTGTGGTCGAAAACTTTTGAATTAAGGTGAATTTGCGTTTAAATTTGGATGATAAAATCTTAATATAAACTCAATCCTTATGAAACGCTTCCAGCTCAAAGAAATTAAGGTTTCCTCACGGATGACTCCGGCTGTTGTGAAATCCGCAGGTAAAAGCTCGACCGGTGGTGGTAACACAGGAGGCAGCATTACCACCACTACCGGTGGTGACTAACGAGATTTGTTCTCCTTTTTAATGAACCCACCTGATAACGGGCTGGGTTTATTTTTTTTAGGGTTATGGTAAAAAATGAAGTTGGTGACCATTCTTTTTTTGTCGTTAGAGCGGCTACCCATTCACTAAGCGATTTAATTAATCGTCTTGATCAAATACAAGCGAATCAGTCGCAAGACTACTTGCCCCTTATCACCGACTGGCTAAAGGAGCCCTGGAATCAAAAAGGGTTGTTTCTAGCAAGTCCGGACCTGTACGAAGCCTGGCTTTCGCAGGCTCATCAGCAACAGCTTTCTTCACCTACCCTAAAAGCGCTTTGGCGGTACATCCTTCGCTCGTATTCACGAGCGACTCCTTTCGGCTTATTCGCTGGGGCCGGGCTAGGCCGCGTTGACAAGCAAAACGCTTTTACATTGGGTAGCCATCCGTGGCGGGTAGTCAGTCGACCAGATGCCACGTTACTCACCAGTGCTAGTGAGATTATCCTGCAGGAACCATTTGTACGCAAACAGCTACTTTATTCGCTCAATAACAGCCTCTATCAGGTAGGGGAAGAGTTTCGATTTTCACAATCCGTTCCAGAATCAACGGGCTTCAGGATTATACTAACCTCCTACGCGGTAACAGCGGAATTAAGCCTAATCGTTGAGAAACTAACCCAAGAAACTTACCTTAGTTTCCAGTCATTACTGGCCCTATTCGACTTGGAAGACCAGCAGGAGGCTGAAGTATTTGTAAATCAATTAATTGACAGTCAATTTCTATCGAACTCATTAATGATGCCGGTAACTGGTCCAAGTTGGATTAGTAGATTGACCCATCTGGATCAGACAAAACAGGTAGTTTCTCCGCTGCTTCGGGAATTAGTGACCATCAGTAACGATCTGATGAGTCAGGATCAAACACTGGAGGGCTTAGAGGCCACTCAAAAGAAGCTTAAAAAAATCAATGGCCATCCACAAAGCAGTCCTGCCGAATACGCGGGGTCAATGATCCAGACGGATCTGGTATTCACTCCCGATCAGTTATCGCTTAACCAGCAACTCGTTCATCAGCTGGCCGAGCAGTTTTCCCAGATTCTCCCATTAATTCAAAATAAGAGGGAGTTTCCAATAGCCAACTTTATTCGCAAATTTAGGGAACGTTATCAGGATGCAACGGTCGATTTGCTCACGGCCCTCGATCCCGAATACGGTTTAGGCTTTCATGTCCAGTCGGAAGCAAGTACGAGTCTGTTAAAACAAATTCCGTTTGCATCACCGGCCAACGAAGCCTCCGAAACCCCCTCAAACCTTGTTAAATTGATCTACGAGCGCTTTTCGTTAACGGGGCACATGGAAATTTCGTTAACCGAAGAGGATATCATCCCGCTTTTAGAAGATCAGCCCAAGCGGCCATTACCGCCAAGTTTTTATTTGTTTGGCGAGTTGTATCAGCAACCACCCGTAGCAAAAGAAAGCGTAGAGGATTTGGTCAACCCTCTACCGACCAGTCATTGGCATTTCTCGATTAATGCGGGAACCACCTCATCGCCCACTTTTTTACTCGGCAGGTTTTGTCTTAATGATCCCCTGTTAACCCGGCAGGTTCAGGAGATGTGTGCTTGGGAGCAGTCCCAGTATCCAAATGAAATACTGGCTGAAGTTGTACATGCTCCGCCAAGCCCTAATCGGGCTCGAAATGTAGTTTCCAGGCCTGTCTTACGATCGTACGAAATACCTTATCTGACACCGGCAGGGGTCGCCGCTGATCGAGTTATTAGCCTCAACGACTTAGGCGTTTACGTTACGCATACGGAACAAATCTACCTCATCAACAAATCAACTGGCCAGCGAATACGGCCTAGGCTTAGTACAGCGCATAAATTTACGTTAGGCGATGATATCTATCAATTCCTGGGATACATCGAGCAGCTGGAAACGAATCGCTATGGGGTTCGATGGGGCTATTTCAAAGATCAGCCAGTACTGCCCCGAATAACCTACAAAAATTTAATTCTTCAACCCGCACGCTGGACAATCCGCCGTTCCACTGTTCAACAGAACGGCCCAGTCACCCTGCAACACATACGCCGGTTATACAATCTACCAAAGTACCTGCAGCTCATAGAGCGGGATCTTACCCTGTTTCTGGATCTGGATGCAGCACCTTGTCAAACGATTCTCCTTGATGAACTAAATAAAAACGAGCTCATTCGATTGACAGAATGGTTACCTGCTTCTTACCAGCCCTGGCTTGTCGAGAAAGACAGATATTTTGTGTCTGAACTGATCATACCGCTGAAAGGGCTTTCGACTACGCCCGGCAATCCTACGCAGCGTGTTGTCTTCGATCAGACTACTCAGGAAGCCCGCACCGTGTATCCAGGTGGGCCATGGTTATATTACAAAATCTATCTCAGTGAATTAGCGGCGGATTATTTTCTGACGCACTGCTTGTTCGACTTCACTAATCAACTCCTGTCAAGTGGGTTATGTCAACAATTCTTCTTTATTCGCTTTGCCGATCCCGACTTCCATATTCGTATACGTTTTCAATCCGATACAAGTGTTATTAGTAAACTTATTGAGGCCTGTAATTCATTTTTCACGCCCTCAACACCTGATTCACTTGTTTATCGCTTTTCAATCGAGACCTACCAGCGTGAGATAGAACGGTACACGCCAGAATTGATGGCGGCCTGCGAGACTGTATTCAGCCAGGATAGTCTGATGATTTTGACTTACTTGTCCTCCCAGGAGAACTCGTCCAAATCTGATATCGAGCGTTATGCTTTTGCCATAGGACAGGTCAGTAACTTAGTAGACGATTTTCGCTATTCACTGGAAGCTAAAATTGCATTCTGTCAACGAAATCAAACCAGTTACTGGCATGAGGAGGGCAGTTTGAAATCTGTCAAAAAAGGCTTAAATTCTTTATTTCGTCAGTATGCCGATTCAATCTTCGATCAGGCGCAACAACTTACTGACGACTTCCTGCACCGCTCGCAGGCGTTTCAAGCGGCACTTGATCAAATCAATTTATTCTATCAGCAAAAGCCCCAGACGGTCGTTAAAGATGAGCTGCTAACCAGCCTTATTCACATGCACATCAACCGTCTATTCCCCACGGAACAACGGCGGCATGAGCTGGTTATTTATCACTTCTTAGTGCGTCGATATGAGTCGCTCCTGGCTAGGCTGAAAACAGATACCGCGTCCCCCCATTGATCACGCCTAGTTAGTTGTAGACATAACAAGGGCCGTTTACCCGGACAGCTCAGGTCATTCTTCCTTGTAAAACGGCTCATTAAGCCATTGAGCGAACGCATCACCGTATACCGGTATTTATGCTTGAATAAAGCAGATCCCTGCTGATCATTTAAGTATCTGTTCAGATAGTACTACTTAACTTAATCATTCGCCCCTCTTACCTACTTGTTCAGTCAGTTCGCCACATTTCTGCCGAAGCATACCGCTTAATAAAGCAAATTAGATAAGTCAACTTTCTTGAAAGGGCATCAAGATGGGTTGGCCTTTGTGTTTACTGCTCTAAATCTGATCAAAAATTTAATAAAAGAGAGACCGTAAAATTTGGTCAAAAAGTATTTAAATATATACCTTTATGAAACATTTTGAAGGTTTCTCCCTTGCTCAACCTCTTGCCTCACTGATGGATCAATTTCCTAATTTATCTCAAAAAGCCGATGCGCTGCCTGAGCTTTGGCAAGTCGGACAGCTGGTAACCCTTGCTGAACCGCATTATGGGCCTCATAATCCCTGTGGCAGCGTTGGCGTCGTATATGTCATTGATACCGAAGATCCTGACATGCCTTACGTTGGCATTCTAATGGAATCCGGTGATGATTTGAATTTGATTGACGCCTTAGCCGTCCACAACAGCTTTATAAGCTTGGGAATTGTCCCATTCGACTATGAATTTTCAAGCTGTCAAACGCTGATTGCAGATCAACAAGAAGGCTTGTTTCTGCCTTGTTTTCAAGCCGCTCATCAACTGATGCATAAGGATGAATAAGTTTACTCAAGAAATAGGAAACTGGCCGTTATGGAGTCAGCTCCTGCTACTGGTAGTCCTGGGGTTAGTCATTCATTTTTGGTTTGGACGCCTGAGCAGCTCCGTGCTGGCAACCAGAACAGCCGGTGGGTCTTTCGAACGGTTGTGGCGGTTGATACAATGTGTGCTCTGGGCAACCGGCCTAAGCTGGATAGCGGTTCGCTTTTGCGTGGGTACCAATGGTCAGGGTAGGCCCTATGAATGGGGGTTTTATGGCCGTGTACTTTTTGTCGGGTTGACAGCTTACCTATCTAATTTTCTAACCCGTTACTTTTCTTAATTCATGGCTAAGCATCTACTCATTGTTGAGTCACCAAATAAAAAACAAAAAATAGGTCAATACCTTGATGAATTATATGGTAGCGGCCAGTGGCACGTAGCCGCCAGTGTAGGTCACGTTCAGGATCTGCCGGAAAAGGAGTTAGGCATCAACCGGGAGCGCAACTACAGCATGTCCTATCAGGTAAGCCGGGATAAGGAAAAAGTCGTTAGTGGCCTAAAGAATCTGGTTCGGGAGGTGGGTGCTGATCATGTAATTTTAGCCACTGATCCTGATCGGGAGGGCGAAGCCATTTCCTGGCATTTGAGCCGATTGCTCAACCTATCACCAGACAAGGCACAACGGGCCACCTTTCAGGAGATTACTAAAGCAGCTATCAAATCAGCGCTGGACAGCCGGCGGCCAATCAACATGAGCCTGGTCAAAGCCCAGGAAGCCCGGCGTGCCATCGACAGGATCGCCGGCTATGAAGTATCGGATATCGCCCGGCGCAAAACAGGTAAAAATCTAACAGCAGGCCGCGTGCAGAGTGTTGCTTTAAAGCTAATCGTAGAACGGGAAAAAACGATCTCTTCGTTTACAAATCAGTTCACCTTCAAGCTCACGGCTGTCTTTACGAGCCCTAAACATGAGTTAATCAAAGCCAATTACGTAGGGTCGGGGGAAGCGGACATCCAAAAAATGAACGCATTGCCTGTTTTACAGGCTTATCTAAATACCGCCACCGGCAAGTTGTGGCGCTTGCTGGATAAACAAAGCAAGCCCGTACTGCGGCAGCCTGGTCCGGCTTTCACTACCTCCTTACTGCAACAGGAAGCCATTCGCAAGCTATCCAAAGGAAATGACCGATGGGGCGCAAAACGGGTTATGGAGGTTGCTCAGGCGTTATTCGCAGCGGGTCATATTACGTATATGCGTACTGACTCACCCAACCTCTCGCTTGAAGCGGTTGTGGCCATTCAACAGCAGGTTATTAGCCAATTCGGTGAATCCTATTTTCAGCCCCGGCGCTTTCCCGTCAAAGCCGATGCGCAGGAAGCCCATGAAGCGATCCGACCGACTCATATGGATGTTAAAACGGCGGGAAATAACGTGGATGAACAATCCTTATACCGGCTCATCTATACGCGGGCCATGGCCTCACAAATGAAACCAGCCCAGTACGAGGAGACCATGCTAACGATCGGCACCGGGCAACCCATTGATACGTTTCAGGCAAAAGCCAGTACCTTAATTTTTGAGGGTTACCGCGCTATCTATACGGAGGCCGATGAGGAGGAGGTAAGTGACGCAGCGTCCGTTATTTCGCCCGTAGCGGTTGGTACAACGCTGCGCGTCGATCAAATGCAGGGTAAACAAACCTACCGACAGCCCCCAAAGCGATTTGATGAAGCAACCCTGATTAAAAATATGGAACAGAAAGGGATCGGGCGACCATCTACCTACGCGAGTATCCTATCGACGATTCAAAAGCGAGGTTATGCTGAAACGGGCAATGTCGCTGCCCGAAAATTGCCGGCAACCCTCATTACGCTGAAACAGGGGTCGATTCGTACTACGACCGAGCAACAATCCGTTGGGGGTGACAAAGCCAAACTGGTTCCCACGGCTACGGGTATTCAATTAGCCGATTTTCTGGAAGCGAATTTCTCCCCATTAGTTGACTACGGGTTTACGGCAGGTATGGAGAAACAGCTTGACGAAATAGTTGAGGGCAAAAGCAAATTTCTGACTGTTATTCAAAGCTATGATCAAATGCATCAGCGAATGATTGCCCATGTGGAAGCGACGCTTCCTGATGCCAAGCGGGAAACGGCTACCCGGTTACTGGGGGAGTACAAGAATAAACCCGTTCGGGTAGGCACCTCAAAACAAGGAACGTACCTTTTATATAACGATGCGTTTACGGGGGTCGAGTCGCTATCCGCCGATGAGGTAACGCTGGAGCTTGCTATTCCAATGTTAGAATCAAGTTCTTCGACACCGGCTGCTAAAGGACTTACAATCATTCACAAAGCCGGAAAATACGAAGTCCGGAAAGGGCCGTTTGGGTACTACCTAACGGATGGGGTTACGAATGCTAAACTGCCTAAGCAGTTTGCTACGGAAAGCCAGATGAAAACGATTAAGGCTGCTGATGCACAGACGATCATAAAAGCCTATCTGGAATGGAAAAAAAAAGCCACCAATAAGTAGCCCCTCTTTTTTTGCGATTTTTGAACCGAAAAAAAAAATAAAAATATCTACAAAAAAAGCTTTATTTGAAATCTAATTTTAAAGGTTGGCTGTACATCGCCTTTAAAATTCCCCAAAAAACGCTACTTTAGCCATGCACCGTATACGCCTTAATGCAACGATCCGGTATTTAAGAATTCCTACCTACGGTGGAGGTACCGAAAAAATAAGAGTAACGGATGAAAATGAAGATCGGCTTTCTTCCTGTAAGCCGTGTGAACCCTGTTCAACTGACGAGTTAGAATGGTTAACTGAAGCGACAATGCCAAACGATACACAAAATGCCATTATAGTTGGGGAGCCGGCTTATCTGATCTATCGGGAAGTAAATGCTAATGGCAATAAATCTGAGCTGGAGCCCCTGCGCAATGAAGAAATTATTCGACTGGAAAGCAATGGAGGGTATTGTTACATTTATCTCAAGGATAATACCCGGTATTTATTAGCGATGAGTCTCAAATGGGTGTCGAAATACTTACACGATTTTGTCCGAATTCACCGAACCCATGCGGTTAATCCGATCTACGTAAAGCAGTATTTACTGGATCACCAAAAGAGACAGAAAGACCGGTATTTGCTGCTGAAAACCGATGAGAAGTTACCCTGGTCTCGACGCCACCTTCGTGAACGACGGCAGGATTCTCCCCAGTTATTTGATTTAATCCTTTAACTATGACCGACGATGAGCCTTCTATTGCCAATAATTCGGCAAAGTCCAACCGACTTAACCACGGGTGAATACGTGGGTATATTGTTTCGTATTGTTGAAAAAGGAACGCAGGAAGAGCTATTCAAACAAACGAATCAACTGTATCAGCGGCCAAAAGTACTGTTGACTTGGGTATTGCCGGATCAGTATGAACTCGTTCAAAATCAACCGCGTCCCGTCCTGATCCATAAAGAATACACGCAATCACTCCGGCAAAGCTCGCACCTGTACCGGGATGTCATTGGGATGAGAGGCTATGACTTTTCTGAATCGGAGCTTACCTATCCATTTGATCTGTTATCCCTGTTAGGAACTCCCAGTCTTTTATCGGTACAGGTAACCAAAAAAGGTGAAACCTGCCATCCTGAGTTAAAACAGATTAAACCACTCTCCGCTGACACCGGCGTATCCGATTGTCCATATGACTTTTATTCGCTGACATTTAAAGACTGGAACTGGGAAATATACGATGAATTAAGCCAGAAGCTACAGCAGGAGATTGCCCGATCACCAGAGTATGCAAAGCTGCCCGCCCGGGTTAACCAGCCTACAATTGAAAATCATGATCAGTAGCTAAGTCGTATTGATTAGAGTGCCTGACCAGCTAGGCTGTTTATTTAACGCGTCGAATAAACAGGGCGATAACCGGGAAGAAATGATAAGCTCTTGTACTCATTTTCAGACGTATTAGCCCGATTCTTTTTGAAGTAGATTGTATATTGAATAGGGAACAAACCTTTAAAAGCCCGCCTGGTCATGAAACGCCTTTTTGAACCCCTGTCATTACCGTTTAGAGTGCCTAAGCTGTTTGCTATTCCCTACTACATACAGGCTTTCCTGGTAGGAGCAATCCGGCTGACCATCGCCATTCTACTGGGACCAGAGGCCTATTTCATCAGCCGGCTTCGCATTGGTATGGCCATCAGCGTTTTCCTGGTGAAGATGGTCTTTGCTTTGTTTAAACAGGATGCAACCGGGCGGCAGTGGATGCTCTATCTTGCCATAGCTGCTGAAATCGTTCAAATTGGTATGTCTCTGTACGTTGGCTACCGGCTCGCTAATGCCACACCCACGATTGAAGTTGTTGAGCAAATTGACATTGTCGATGAACAGGGGCGGTTGATTACCACCTACGAGAAGAAAGTCTCACCGGAAGAATTATAGATTGAGCATTTACGTGCCATCGTGGCCAACGCGATGGCTTTTTTTGCCCTGCAGTAAAGCCCTTACGCCGGATTGGCCCCAAAATCTATGGAATTTAAAATTTCATTTTTCGGCTTATTTGGCTTAATAAATTATTTTTTTTTTGGTCAATAAGACTTAGGTTTATTCATTCATCTTAGTTTAACGATCATGCCTTTAGATCATTCAACTCCTAACCTGGCAACCGGCAAACCGGCTACTTCCCGCAAGTCGTTGCAGATCACCACCCGCAGTTTATGGGGCTACGACGTCGACTCGCTCAATATCGAGAACGATCAGGATCGTCAGACAATTATCGCGCGCGTTTTTGATGCGGGCACCCATGAAGACAAGCTGGCCATAATCGATTATTTTGATCTGGAGACTATCAAACAAGCATTATTGAATACCGCTGAATTGCAGTCATCGACCATTTCCCTCACGGCCATATGGCTGAATTTAAAACCGGAAATGTACCGGGCTTACAAACGACTGGACTTATCACAGCTGAAGCATGCTTCGTTTTAACGCAATCAGGAGCTCGCTTATCATCAGTCAACTCTCCCTATTCGTAACCATTTCTAGGGACAAACTGAAACAAGCTTAAAAGCAGAAGATCATAAGAAGCCCCAAATCAATCCACGCGAATACAGAATTTAAAATAAACCTGAAAATAAGTAGCCCGCATGTATCATCTCCAAACCATCGATGCAAAACCCTACCAGTTGCTGCAGGAATTGATGACGAATCGGGAGCTGGAGCAAGCCGGGTTTTTATTATGCGGGGGTGGAGCAATTGCCCTGCACCTGGGCCACCGGCAAAGTACGGATATTGATCTGTTTACGCCCAAAGCCATTCCGCCAGGGGCCATGAAGAAATTCATGGAGCAAACCTTTGGCGCTCGTGTCGATGTGTATTCACAAAGCGATTTGGGTATTCGAGGTTTCTTGGATGGGGTAAAATTTGATATGATCCGTTTTCCTTATCAGATGCAGCATGCCCCCCTTGCGGAGCAGAATATCCGATTCCTGGATCTAAGGGATGCCGTGGCGATGAAAGTTCACGCCGTGGCTAACCGCGGATTACGCCGTGACTTTTACGATATGGCGGAGATCCTCCAACGAATGCCCTTGAAGGAGGTACTCGAAAACTATCAGCGTCAGTTTTCGCCTTCCCCGATGGCGATGAGCCATACTCGCCGGGCGCTTACTTTCTTTACGGATGCCGAAGCAGATTCAACCAAAGTTGATGTTCGAAACGGCAGGAGCTGGGACCAGGTAAAGAAAATTATGGCAAGAGCCGTTCAGCAACCCTCTGAACTACCAACGTTGAAGGCACCCCGTTTGCCTAAACCCGGGAATTCTCCCCTGACCGACCTAAAGTCGTCTACCCTGGCCAAGCCGCTCCCGAGTCAACCGAAAACACCCTCTGCTCAGGTATCCCGACCAATCAGTACCCGTCGAGTGACTTAACTTCATTTAATTTATGTTGAACTACCCAATTATTACAGAAGCCTACCCGAAGGCCACGGTGATTGCCTTTACTGAGTATTACCATCCTCAGCTTCGCTGGCAACGAATTGATCAACCCGTCGACGCAATTTTGCAGTTCGATCAGTTTGAGTCCCAGATCCGTCAGGTCATGGCTTACGGTGCCACGCAGTTAGGTTTTACGGTTCAGGACGATAAACGGGCGCATTACACAGTTCATATATCAAGTAAAAAACTAACGGGTAGTGGCCGCATAAAAGCTGGCCGCTAGCCAGGTGTTTCACCACTCAACAAGCAACTCTTTTTTTAATCGAAAACGACTCAGAAATCATGCTCACTAAATTGTCACTGGCGGCTGGCTTGTCCAAAGCGTTTGAAGAAGTGATGCCGGAGAAACTCCAGCAAAGTGACCCCACCGCCTACGCGGCTATACTTGATCAAGAGAATCATCTTTATTTTAGCCCAAGTGCTTTTGATGCTGACGATCATTCACAAGTGCTCTTGCAAACAGCACCTTTAGCTACTGACAACAACGCCCGGATTATCGGTTATTTTTCGGCAATTCAGTTAGCGTGTTTTACGACGGAGGAACTGGCAGAACAAATTACAGATGATCAAATACCGTTTTCCTGATTGGGTTAATAGTATGGAAAATGTCCAAAAATTTGGACAAAACGAAAACCAATAACGGGGGAAAGATGATTCACCTCTCTTCCAAAGATGCGTTGTTAACCCCGATTGGTCAGCCCTGATAAGCGATATTTAGGTATGAGAACTACCGTTTTATACGACCTAAGTGATCCCTTCTTTGATTACCTGGAAACGATGGCTAACCAGTCGAGTCCAGTGCTGGCCTATTCGACTAACGATATCCTGGACTTAATCGGACGAATCGAAGCGGAAGGATTTGTTGTACCTGCTTCGCTAACCATCGAGCAGGCGCTGGTGAAAGCCATTAATTATACGAACGCCCGGCTGTCCTCCTCGATGCGGATTGTTTATCGGGATGAAATCGTATTCATATCGACTGTCGTTTATCTTGACTTACCCGTCATTGGGTAAGTCTAAAAAAACGGACCGCTCCTGCGGCCTGGCACAGCGGCGGCCACCAAATTTACGCAGGGCCGCCTGAGCGGTCGGTTTCGGAGTCACGTATGACCTGCCGTCAATTGAGTTTGTTTTGGCTTTTAAGTGGTTAATTCACGACACGCCTTTGAGAAAGCCGTATTAGGAATTGATGGAGTTATAAGACGATCGTTTTTTGCCAATTAGCGTCCATAATTAGTAGCATGCGGCATCACTATTTTGATGTACTAAAATTTGTACACAAAAAATGTCAGATATTACTTCAGTTATACGCACTATTATTTTGTTACATCTATCGCTTATATCTTGTGTATTTACTTGGACTGATTTTGTTGCCTGGAATCAGAACAGCCACAATGAAGTCTGGATTTGTTTCCGGAATAGAGTAATAAGATTGCATATGTAGTATCTGGAACAGATCCTTAAAATTGTTAATTGGTCCCTCGTCCTCCTTTGGGCTTAGATCGAAGGTAATTAACAGGCCAAGTTGATTATAGGGATGAACGTAGGTTTGAGCCTGACCTAGGTAATCATCCTTAATCGTTTCCCAAGTGGGTTTGGTTAGGGTTTTCTTTATTTCAATAGGATATACTGCATCGCCATTGCGGTAGACTATATCAATCCTACCCCCACCAATCGCATTTGAATCCTCACTTATATAATAGGTTGCTCTCCCACCTGCTTTTAATCGCATGAGCAAATGGTTATGAAATGAACGCTCATCGGTTACTGTCGAATCATATAAGATCGAAAAGGAAGTTTTGTCCTCTACCAATGACTGATAGGCGTAACGGACTATATCTGCCAGTATTTCCAGAAATGCGGTCATCCTTCGGGGCACATAATTGGGCAAGAGTTGACGTAATCGACTGGTTAGTTGACGGAGAACTTCGTCACCAATTGAATAGCCGGTCAGGAAATCTGTTTGGGAAGCCCGATGGTCAATAATCAACTGATGAGATAAACGAATAATTGCTTTGTCAGGATTAATACCTCCATCGACAAGCTTTTGAAAGTCACTAGTCAATTCAACTAGGCCAATGTGTGGAAATAAGAGATGAAGTTCAGCTATTGGCTCGACCAGACTGTCCTTTTTTTTTTACTATTGCCCTGCAGCCGCTCCCGAAGATTTATCAAAAAATTGGACAGCTCCAATTCTTCATCAGTCAGTTCACCTTGCAGCGAGTCGATGCGTAAAATCGAGGCCGATAAATTTTGTTCATAGTAACGATTTAACAGGGTATCCACGGCTCCCCCTGCAAACTGTTGATAGACGGGTATAAATTGAGGAGTCAGGGAATCCAAGGCAATTAGATCGTTGACGCGCTTACAGAGAAATGCTAGTTCTTTTTTAATATCGTACCACTTTCGCTCCGCTACCGTATGCTCAATTATAACCCGTAGATTGGTTAAGGCCCTAAAAATCGTCCCTTCAAAAAGCTCTGCTTCCGGTAGCCAGCCCCAGACTTGACGCTCCCATAGGGCTGCTGATAAGGCCGCAAATGCCTTTTCGGCGGCTTGAAAATTAGTGGCTAACAGGGCGGTTAGGTACTGGGTGACATACCCGAAAAATTGGGCATCAATTCGGTTTTCAACCAGGTTAAATGCCTTCGTAAATAGTTTACCAGCCTCATCCAATTCCCGAATAAGGACCATATCATCTTGACTACTACTTCGGTATAACAGATGAATCAGCCCTTGCCGAAGACAGGCTTCCGCTGCGATGTCGAGATCGGGATTGGCGCTTTCCTTCGTAATTTCTTGGTACACATCCTCATCGTCACCAAATAAAAGAAATAAATATTTAAGCCGGGTTGCCCCCACAAAGCTATCAGCTCCCTCAAGAACATCATCCAGAAGAAGGGATTTGGAAAATTCCGTGCGAAAAACATTGATAAACGTTAGAGACCCGACGCATTCAATCGCTCTTTTTTGTAAGTAGAGATTCGAATCAGTTTCCAACAGGGAGCGAAAAAAACGTCGTATACTAATAGCACTATACTGAGCAGCGACTGCCTGGGAATCGAATGAATCGATCCAGGTAATGCGCTCGTTAAGCGGTAACGAGGTAAACCAGCTATAATCTAAGGACTGCTCCAAGACGAATTAAAAAAAGAATATATTCTCACCCCGTTCCTCAACTTTGCTCATGGGGACCGCACTAGCCAAGTTTCGTTCAGCCGTACCGACAAAGACCTGCAGGTTGTCTCCAAAGGCATTTTCGATGTAGCCCAGCGTTTCACGTATCCCTTCAACAAATCGATTGTCTCCTTCCTCTTTTGCCGGAGAATCCAGGATAATAAACCGTGGATGATGGCCTAGCTGATGATTTACATCCAGTTCAACCAATGCAATGTAAAGGCCTAGTTTAGCCCGTAGCTGTTCCCCGGGAGATATTTTATCGAATGTGCAGACCTCTCCGTTTCTGGAGTAATTAATTTTAAAGTCATCCCGAATTTCTACCCGTTCATAGTGGGACAAACCAAAGGCGTGTAACTGCTTTAAATACAAAGCTTCCAAAATGCTGACAAATGGTTGACTTTTTGTTTCTCTAAGCAGTTTCAACTCTTCTAATGCCAGGTCTAGAGCTTGAATCTGGATTTCCAGTCGGTTATCTGAAGCCGCAGGCAATGAAGGGAATGGAAGTATTTTTAACTTTTCTTCGATAACTGCTTTTCTGGCCATAAGCGGACTTACTCTGCCTAAATAAGCCTCAATATCAAAAGGTGTCGTTGTCTGTTGCAAGGCCTGTTTTAGTTTATTGATCGTGGTAAGCAGGGCCGGAATGGCAAGATTAGTGATTTCCGTGTTTGCTTTTTGAATCAACTGCTTTGTGGCCTTTATCTCATGCTCTACATCTGACCGTTTAAGCTTTATTTTGTACTGATCCTGGGTTAGTTGCAGGATTTCTTTTTTTAAACGTTCCGCATGCATCTGATACTCATCTGAATCAACTTCCTGATGTTCCAGTTCATGGGCGCAGAGTCGGCAATTGCCCGTCGCTTTTTCTTGGGCCACTTTATTTTTGCCAACTTCATGGCTGCAATGGGGGCAGGTATGAACCTCCAGACTGCTAAAGAAAGCACCCAATTCAATATATTCCTTTAAATCATTGATTTTTCGCTCCCGTTTATGAATATCCACGTCAAACTTACTGATCTCATCCCCTAATCGATTAAATTCTTTTTGTAAGCGCGCAATCGATTGATGATGGGCTTCAATCTCCTCATCCAAAACAAACCGGCGCTCGGTTGCCATCTGATGACGGTTACGAGCCTGCTCAAGTTCTATTTCAACGTTCGTGGGTTTAGGAGATAAAGCTGCATTTTTCTCAGTAGTTAATTGATTTAGTTTGTGGTCTATAGTCGTTAGTTCATCGCGTAAACTCTGTTGGTCCTGGGCCTGAGAATGAGCAGTTGCCCCCTGTAAGGCTTTGGCTACCCCTAATTCACCCTGTAATAGTTCTTTTTTGATTTTTATGCGGTTGATGGGATACGTTAACTCCAGGCTCAGTAGCATTTGAAAGATTAGCTCGGCCTGACCCCCATAAAATAAAACGTTGTAATCCTGCGCTTCTAGAAAAACAGATTTAAAGTAGGTTTTCCAACTTGCATTATTGGTCCGTAAGTGAATCTCTTCCTTGCCTGAGGCTTTACTAGTCCACTGCATAGAATAATAGTCAAACTCTTTGAAAAAGAAGGCTTTTATAAACTCCTCATATTTTCCCAATCCTCCCTTGAATAGTGGTTGGTTCGTTTGACTATCTGGATGTGGGGCTTCAAGTGTCTTTCGATCGGTATTTAAAAACTCTACATTGTACTTGCTGGGGCCGGCAATTTGTATATTAACCGAATAAGTGTTTGATCCAAGGCTAAATTCGAGCCAAATCTGCTCGAGCCAACTAAGCACATCACCGGCTAAATCATTGTCTCCCGTAATGGCTAGTTTAATGATTTTAAAAATGGAAGACTTACCTTTCAAATTATCACCAACCCATAAATGAACACCTGACGTAAATTTTCGAGTGTACTGAACTGATTGCCCGCCTTTGGTGCCGGAAAAGTCTAAGCTTAAGATCTGTAAGCGTTTACCAACGGATCGTGGGCTATCACGCTGATAAGCATCTTCATCAAACGTTAATAGATTTATTATCTCCTCTTCTGTTAAGATGGATTCTCCCTTGAGTTGGCTTTTAATCTTTTTGGCCAACTTATTAACCTCAAATAATGCACTCATAACTGGGTGTGGAATAGATCTGAATATTTTTCTTTTACGAGGTGTTCGATATCTGTAATGTAATTGCCTAAGGGTGTATCACGGTATACCTCAATGTCGTACTGACGATTCTTAAAAGCACTACCTGATAGGTCTCCAAAATATTGTTTGATAAGTTCGCAACGATCAAAGTACCACCGAGCCGCCGGTAAGCTATACAAGATCTTCTCAATCTTGTCAACCCCATACTTGGTTAAAAAATACTCCTTTTGAATATCCCGTAATCCAACACTCTTTCGACTGGACACATCAACTAAACCAACCGATTTTAGAAAGACCAGAATGTCATCCAACTCTTCGTAGGCTCCGTAGAAAAAACGAATCATTTCGTCTGTTCGCAGTTGGGGTTCTTGATGATCAAATATTGTTTTTATGATTTCACGTAGATCAGTGAAATTAGGACTACCCCTTTCCTCGTACAACCTCATCAGTTCATAACATAGGTAGCTTGGATAACGGATCAGGAAATCGATCTTTTGAATCTTGACTTCAGAACGAAAAACCTGCACGAAAGCAGGTTGTAGCGAATTATGGTATGGCTCCGAAAAGAAGTAGAGGATAAGCAGAATGCGCAGGCGTTCACGGTATGGATTAGTAACCATAAAACTGACTAAGTGGATATGCGAAGGTATATTACGGAGGAAAGTATAATTCCCCATATTTGCTACTTAATTGTTCATTGCTTTATAGTTATGTGTACTCATTATTTATCGAACAAATGGGTGTTCTGGCCTCTGTTCATTTGGATATGCCCAATAGCGTAGAATAATTCGTAGAATAGCATCTCTTCAAGCGCCCGTTTTAACGACGGTCACCGAACTTCTTATTTAAGTTTACTCACCATTGAATCTTCAATGTTACCCTTCTCCCAGAATGCCCCTTAGATCATAAAGCATATAATAAGTTCATAGCTTAGCAACAACATCCTCTAGGGTGCTTTCTTTCACGCTGGGAAGACCTACCAACAACAGGGTAACTATCTTTGAATTATGAATGAAGAGAAAGAAGCACTTATAAGCTGGTTCATCAGTAAGCAATGGCCCGCTACGTTTCATAAAATATCGGCATGGGAATCGACTGATAATCTGGCTAAGACCGTCAATACCACAATAGAAGCTGCACGACAAGGTAATGCAAATTCAGTTGAAGTACTTAAACGCCTTAAAACTTCACTCGACAAGCAGCCCGATGGAAATGAGGCATGATGAATGACCGATCTGGCTTTGATGGAACTCAACGGCGCATGCATGGTGTGTCCGATTTAAAGCAAGTACATCGTCGTACCCCGCACCATCTGGTCAATGCTCGTGTGGGCGTAAATCTGATCAAAGCCCTCCTCGACAGCAGGGGGCGTCGGGTAGCGGGCCAGCTGCTCACGGCTGACTTGCCGGAGTTGGGCTATCAGCTCGGGCCGCAAACCAATTAATCGTATCCCTTCGATTATATTCGAGTGGGCATTGAGCAAGTAAAGCGTCAAGCCGTTGGCGTCGCTCTTGACCCAGTCGGCGACCGCGTCCGGATCGATTTTACGGATATTAAGCGGAACGTCAAAGCTGAAGTGGCCAGGGAATTCAATTAGAAAAAACGGGAGGCCATCCCGTTCGTAGAGACCGTACCGAAGCAGGCCCCGGTTGAACAAGGCGCGGTCGTCGACGGGGTTGAGCGAGTAAAACAGGATATCGAACAAGCCGCCCGTCATTAGGGCTTTAATCGATTCCTGCCCCGTGGCCTGGTAGCGATCGATCAAAAATGGCCGACCTATGTCAAAACTCATCATAACGTGTTGCCTGATTTAGCCTATAGTGGTTCTGGTATATAAGTGTCAATACAATGCACTTAATGGCCCTACTTTACCCGTTCGATCCGGACGCAGTTGACGTATACCTCCACCCGTTCAAGGAGTCGGTAAATCGCAGCTGAATAGGCGGTATTATTCTGCAAATTTCCTTCATATAGGACTTCAGCCATCAGCCTACCTTCAACCAGTTGCTCGGCAATATGCCAATTGACGGCCTCCTGGCTGGCGATATTCAGGTGATAAAAACTCACCAACAAATTGCCATCAGGCGTTCCGGTTAGTCGAAACTTAACGACATTTTTGATTCCACTATCCGTTCTCATGCAGTTCCATTATGGGTCGTAAACGTATGAATTGGCGATAGCCGTTCGGGGTAGTTAGGGCGTGGTCTGCACGAGTTCATAAGCGGTTATTTTGGGATTCCTTCAACGCTCATTCCAGTGGGTTAAATCTCGGAATAATCCCCGTATGAACCCGAGGCTTATCAATTTTTGTCGACATCACTTCACCAGCTTCATGAGTGAAAAATGAAGCAAGCCCGGATGGGCAAGTCGGAATACGTTCGAAATAGAGGCCCTACGGGCCTACTATAACAGGGTAAAGGGTTGGATTGGAGTTAGTTAGTAAAAAGTTCTTAGGGGTTTTCTAGGTCGGCATATCGGTATTTTTATATGCTAAACAACAAAGAGAACACTTAAGAATCGTATGAAACCTCTCAAAGCCAAACGCCCGGCAACTTCGCAACAGGGCACACCCGTTCAACTCAGTTTATTTGACGTATTGCTACAAGTTGCACCCGAACTGGTTCCTTCCGTTCGAGCGGGTAATCAGATCGTTTCGCCACAAATTCAACGGTTTAGCTTACAGCAAGAACCCGCCCCAATGGGCGAAATAGGCCGGATACGCGCTAATCTGGCGGCTATTGCCCTCTGTAAATCGCTTACTGCCAATCAGGAGCAACCCACACCGGAGCAGTGCAACGAATTGGCCCGTTTTAGCGGATGGGGCAGTTTAGCCGCTTTATGGGATGAGGTAACCCACAAAGCTACCGACGTGGACGTGCAGACCGAAGAACAAAACCGCTGGTACCGGAAATACAAGAATCTGCGAATGGAGGCCGATTCGTTAATGACACCTTTGGAGCGGGAACGGGCCGGGCAGAGCACCTTAAACGCATTCTTTACCAGCATTGAGGTCATTAAACGAATTTGGGCGTTAGTGGAAAAAGTAGGCTTCAAGGGAGGCCGGGTTTTAGAGCCAGCCGCCGGTACAGGTCATTTCATCGGGGCTATGCCCGACCATTTACGGCAAGCCTCTACGATTACCGCCGTCGAGAAAGACCCCCTGTCAGCCGCTATTTTAGCGCTGCTTTATCCCGAAGTGATTACCCACGCAACGGGGCTAGAGGTAGCCCCGCTGGAACGAGGCAAGTACGATCTAATTATTGGCAATGTGCCGTTCGGGGATTACACTGTTTTTGATGCCGTGGACCGGGATTGGTGCCCGTTTCACATTCATAATTATTTTATCGGTAAGGCGTCCCGACTTGTCGTTCCCGGTGGATTGGTTTGTTTCATTACGTCAATGGGCACGCTGGATGCCGGTAGTAAAACCTTTCGCCTTAAACTGGATGAACAGCGCATGGAACTGTTGGGTGCCATTCGTCTGCCCTCCTGCGCATTTGATAAAACCGCCAGCACCGAAGTAACGACGGATATTTTACTATTTCAAAAGCGGCCCGAAAATCAGGCTCGTACCTCGTTTGCTCAACCCTTTGTCAATACGGCTACGCTGCGAACACTGACCAGCGAGGGGGAAGACCAAGACGACCCCCCCGTTATGCCAAGCATTCAGGTCAACCAATACTACGTTGAAAATCCACATCGGATGTTAGGGGAAATGACTTTTGCCAGCGAAGTAGGAAAGGGAGGGCTTTACCGGGGCGACCGCCAGACGTTATTTCTGGAACGCAGTAGCGAACTGGCTACCCGCCTGGATGAAGCCGTAACTCAATTAGGTAACCAGCTACAGGGGGCCGCCAGCCGGTTTGGTCAGGCGGGGGCAAAGTTGCCCGAAGAACGCACGGAACGTATAAATCCCGCTTTGGGCGGAACCGTGAAAATTCGGGGCCGGATGTGGAGCAAGCAGAGTATATACCGTTCCTATTCGACCCTAAAACGCCTGTTCTTTGATTTGTTAAAGGCGGAACAGAATCAGAGCGATTCCATTTGTGATTCATTACGTCAGGAGCTACAAGACCACTATACGTTCTTTGTCACCACGTACGGGCGATTGTCCGCCAATCGGTCGCTAAACTGGATTGAATCCGTAGACGGTCAGTTTTTAAGCGTTCAGGCGCTTGAAATGCAAAAGCTGGATGCCCACGGAAAACCAGTCATTGTTGAATCGGCCATTTTGCGGGAACGGGTTTTTGGAGCCGTTACCACCATTACGCACGTTGATTTAGTAGAGGACGGATTAAGTCTGTCCTTATTTAACCACGGACGTATTGATCTGGATTATATCAGTACGCTAACGGGCAAGCCTATTGGCGAAGTACGTACCTACCTTTTAACGAACGCGCTAGCCTTTATTGACCCTGAACGGGCCGATGAGTTACTAGATGCCGGTACGTATCTGTCGGGGGATATTCGGGAGAAACTAACCCTATTGGAAGGTCGATTGCTGGATGAGCCGCAGTTACAGGCCAATGTAGATGCCTTACAAGCCATACTACCGCCTAGTTTACCAGTATCGTTGATTAGTTTTCAATTAGGATCGAACTGGTTGCCACTGGCTTGTATAACCGACTGGATACAGACCTTGCTTTCGGTAAAATTAACACTCGTATATAGTCCACAACGGGCCGAATACCGTATAGCGAATCAAACGGGGTATTCCGCCCTCAATCAGTCACAGGGTACCAAAGAACGTACCGCCCTTGACTTAATCGAAGCGGCGTTGAATCAGCGTAGTATAGTCATCACCAAAACTATACAGGATGAGGCTGGAAATAAAAAGGAGGTCAAGGACATTGAGGCCATGACTGCCGCCGTACAGCAACAGGAAGTTTTGCAGGAACAGTTTAACGAATGGGCGCGGGAGCATTACGCCCCCGCCATAGAAAACGCATTTAACGAACGGTTTAATAGCTACGTCGAACGCCAGTTCGCCAAACCGACCATGGCCCATTATCCCGGTGCCTCCCCGTTAATTACCTTACGTGACCATCAGTTTAAAGCCGTTGAGCGGGGAAAACAGGAGGATTGCCTATTTGCGCATTGGGTCGGAACGGGTAAAACCTGGGAGATCATTTCGACCGCCATGGAATTGATACGGCTTGGCAGAGCGTCAAAAGCCCTCGTTGCCGTGCAGAATTCAACCGTCGAGGATTTTGCCAAGGCATGGCGCGCGCTGTACCCCGGCGCAATTGTTTACCAGCCAACCCCGGCTGACTTACAGGCATCCAACCGAAAACGGTTTCTGCAACGGATAGCGACTAACCGGTTCGACGGTATTGTTATTCCGCAGTCGTTCTTAAAGCTTATCCCGGATGATGTGGCGATTGAAGAAGAATTAATTCGGGATGAACTAAGCCGCATTGACTACGACGATAGAGACCCCTCCGCCGAGGGTCGGGCCAACCGCCGGAGCGGGAAGCAACGCGTTAAACAAATCAACAAACGGAAAGCCAAAATAGAAGCCAAACGGCTTGAACAGGCCAGCCGTAAAAAAGATCAGATGCTTAATTTCTCTCAATTGGGAATTGATGCGCTGTTTCTGGATGAAGCCCACAAATACAAACGGTTTGGCTTTACGACCAGCCGCTACCAAATTAAAGGCATTGATACAGCCGGGAGTCAGGATGCCTTTCAAGCCATGGTCAAATGCCGAACCATTTTAAATAAAAACGGGCGGGTCATTCTGGCAACGGGAACCCCTATTTCAAACACTATGGCCGAAGCCTGGACGATGTTACGCTACATAGCCAGCGACCGGCTGGAAAAATTGCAACTAGCCACCTTTGACCAGTTTTGCGGAACATTCTGTAAAGTGGTGCCCGTTTTTGAATTAAGTACGTCGGGGCAGTTTAAGACCGTAGAAAGACTGGCGCAGTTTATGAACGTTGCCCAATTGTTAGCCTTATACCGGCAGTCGGTAGACGTTGTCTTGGCCGATGATGTACACGAGTTTAAAACCGGCGACTTTTTGCCTGTATTAACCCCGCAACCCGCTACGGAAACCACCCCCGCCAATCCCGGCTTCACCCGTATATTGCTACCCCAAACGCCGGGCATTAGGGCTGAACTTTTTGATATTCGGCAAACCCTGCGCTGGTTCGAGCAGTTAACCGGCAAAGAAAAGCGCGAGAACAGTCATATACCGTTAGTGATGTACGGCAAGGCTAAAAAAGCGACGCTGGATATACGCTTGATCGATCCCACCGCCGAGGATGAACCCGGTAATAAAGTGAACCGGGCTGTTGCAGAAATACACCGGATTTACCACCAGACCGGCGACGTTAAAGGAACGCAGTTAGTTTTTTGCGATGTATTTAAGTCGTCAGCCAGCTTGTTTGCTGGCGAGGCTGACGAGGAAACCGGCCGGTTCGCCGGTGCGATGGCGACGCCCGGCCCGTCCGCTGGTTCGGTGGCGACGCCTGCCCAATTTAATCTGTTCGATGAAATTGCCTGTAAACTGCGCTTTTTGGGCATTCCCGCCGGGGAAATTTGTATCGTTCCCGCCGATAAAAACAAGCGGGAGCCCATTTTTGCCAACGTTCGCACCGGCCAGATTCGCGTTCTGATGGGCAGTAGTGAACGCATGGGCGTTGGCGTAAACGTTCAGGAACGGTTAGCCGCTATCCATCATTTAGACGCTCCCAACCGGCCCACCGATTTTGAACAGCGCAACGGGCGAATTATCCGACAGGGTAATTTATTCGCCGTCTGGAAACGTTGCGTTGAGGTACTAACCTATGGCGTAGAAAAAACCCTTGACGCGACGAGTTACGGACGGTTAGCCATGAAGCAAAAATTTATTAACCAGGTGCTAAAAGGCGGGGCTACGGTTGAAACAATGGCCGATGTATCGGACGACGACGATTTTTCGTCGATGAATTATGAACAGATGATGGCTACCTTATCCGGCTCTCAGACCGCCTTGCTCTATACGGCAAAAAACCACGAATTAACGCGGCTGAATCAGCAGAAAAAGGCGTGGCAACGAGGTTTAATGAACGCACAATCCATGATTGAAGAAGCCCGGCGCACGAGTGTTCATTTAAACGGGCTTTTGCCAAAATTGAGCCTGGAGGCCGAAATCATAAAAAATAAGTTCGTAGACGTGCCGACCGATGAGGTTGAACCTGAGGGAATGATTAAAACGATTGGGTTTAATGGTCAACAGTTTACCAGTAAAGCTGATTGGAGCGAACCATTAGAGCGGTATTTCTCCGAAATCAAATCCGCAGCCCGGCGTACCAACGGCGCGTATAGTTCAGGACTGCTTACGGTAAACGGCTTGGATATACAGTTGAAAGGCGAATGGAGCGGCCATGATCGGGAAACAGGCCGCGCTATTTACTCCATCAGTTACCAGTGGGGGGTAAATCTAAAGGGCCAGATTAACTACGGATGGGCATTAGGTACGTCCCTGCGAGCGGCCATTAATCGAACGTTAGACGCGCCCGAAGTAGGAAAAAAACAACTGGAACGGGCTATTAGTCAACAGGAAGCCTTTAGTCAGAATTTGAATCAACCCTTCAAAAAACAGGAGCAGTTGACCCAGTTAAGCCTGCTGGTTGGTGAATTGAAAAAACAACTGGAAACCGAAGTGATCGAAGCGGTCTAAGGCGTTCGATTTGTTGTTAGCCAATTAAAAAGCCGTTCCCTGCTAGGAAGCGGCTTTTTGCTGACGTCGATTTACTTTACTTCACTTATTCATCCTGGATAAACCGTTATAATTCCAGAAGTTGACGGTGATAGAAAATAGATACTATTGGCCATACGGCCCCACCTACCCACGGCAACCAGAGTTGAATCAACGAAATCCACCCGCCGTTCTGAAGGGCCAGCAAGTCATTATGCTGCATGAAATTTCCCAGCTGTAGCCAGAAGAACGTAACAAAGACTAGCGCAAACACCTCCGGTCGGAACACGTATCGATCCATTTGAAACCAGATCGGTCGATTGGGCCAATCCGGATATTTACCCCGATGCCAGTAAAATAACTTGGTGAGGTGCAACCGGGTTATGTAGTAGATACCCCACACTTCAATACCCCCAATGAATAGTTGAACCAGTAAGATGGCCATCGTTATGAGCCCTCTAGGTATACTGGTAAACTGACTGAGTCCCTGTAAAAGAAACGATGACAAAAAGGTGATGGTGGGCAAGGCGGCCATCGCTATTGCCCAGATGACAAATAATAAGGTCCAGGGTTGCATGTACTCCCGTTGCACAACGCGTTGCACCCACGGCTTGAGCATTGGCGCATAAAGAGTAAAGAAAAAAGACTGTTCGAACGGTCGCATATAACTATTGGCGAACAGTACGCGGAAGATTCGTATAAAGCCCATATCAGTAAATAGTTAACTGGCGAAATGTTTCACCAAGGTAACAATCAAAGGGCTGATAATTGTTTTTATCTGGTTCCATTATACAAAATTGGCTACCGCAAATTAGTAGTAACAGGGGATAAAACGATTAAGAGTAAGGGGCCAAAAAACGACTGGTAAAGCAGGTCTACATGAATATTGGCTATTTTCGTCCCAAGTAAATCCAGTCAGTAACGGCAAGGGGCAAGTATGACAAATAGCCAGTTTGTGATTAAATTAGTAGCGATCGGCCTGGTCGGACTACTCCTCATGTTCCTCCTTTTGCGCCGAAAACAGTACTCCCCATTGACCAGAACGTTGATGGATTTGTTAGTTGGGACGACAATGGGTTCGTTCCTGTTGGTCTTGTTGATGATACTGGCCTCCTAATGAATCAATTGGTTAAAACGCTTCAGCAAGGCCTAAGGAATATACACGTCTTTGCCTAGTTCGGGAGCTTCTGAAAGTATGTTTTCAGGGTTTGTTTCAAGGTATAAAACTGTGTCGTTTCAATGGATTCATGGCGCAGATGCTGCTGAACGTACACTAACTCAACGCCCTCATCCAGAAGTAGTTGGGCCGTCGTATGCCGAAGGCTGTGCGCCGACATGCCTTTCTTTTTAAGGCCATTTATTCGCAGGTGCTTATTGGTTATGTAGCGAATCTGAGCCGTGGTCAGATTAGTAAATAAAGGTGTTTTCTGATCCTGTTCGGGTAGCGGCCACTGCTGAATGCTCCGCAGGTAATCCGCCAGCGGCTCCCGGCAGGCTTCGAAAAGCTTAATGGGCTTTTTGGTGCTTTTCCCTTTCCCCAGCACATGAAGCAGTCGACGATCGACATCCACGTCGGCCAATAGGAGACGAGTGATCTCAACGGTACGTAATCCCTCCAGGCTTAACAGGGCCAGAATGGCCCTGTCGCGGGGCGAGGCTGCCGAGGCCAGCAAGTCGGTTCGCTCCCCGGCTTCCAGGCTCTCTTTGTAAAATCGACGCTCCACCGTAAAGCCTTTCACGGCCTGCACCTCCTGCAGGGCCTCGACCTGATCGGGGGTAAGGGCCAGCTCCTTTCGCTTGAGCACGCACCAGGCGGCAAGTTGCTTCACCGTTGAGAGGTAGACGTTGATGGTGAAGGGTGACTTTCCCTGCTGGTTGAGCTGGGTAATGTAGTCATTGACCGTTATGCCAGTCAGCGAGGCTTGCCGGCCCTGCTGCAACTGCGCATCGATGTAGTGAAAAAAAGCATTCAATGCCTGGGTATAGGTCTGTTTGGAACGCTCCCCTTTCAATCCTTTGTGCTCCCGAATGAAGCGCAGAACCAGTTCATTGGCCGCCGGAGAGATCTCTTTTTTGGGCGGGTCCAAAAGGATCAGCGGGTAACCGAGTTGCTGATAAAAGAACAGAAACTTGCGCAGGGGCGAGATGCGATTGGGCCGAAAACCAGCGGTGTATAACCCCAGGCTAAACCGATCCACGCCATACCCCTGCTGTAAGCAGTAGTCGAGATAGGCCCTGGCATGACGGGGATAGTTACTGGAAGCCGAAAGTGTAGTGGCAAAATAGGCGATCAGGCGCGATACAGTATAGCTCGCCGGGGCGGAAGCCGGTGATTGGGGTTGATCGTCGGGACGTTTGGCAGGTAGTGGCATTGCAGTGGTAATCAATCAGTCAGTTGATGGGGCAAGCTTATTTGCCGGGGTTAAAACGGTTCCTGGGTGATGCGTTCACACTCAGCCTGTAAATAGGTGATGAGTTGGGTATACATGAAGTCAAGTATGGGATTGGCAAAAGACGGCGCGTGAGGTTGATCTAAAGCCCGCCTGTAGGCCTGACGATCAACGGCGTGCACTAAACTCATGGGTAGTTTGTGGTAGTGCTGTACGTAATTCATAAGAAGGCGAGCCACCCGGCCATTTCCCTCCCCAAAGGGCTGCAAGCAGAGCAGGTCGTAATGGGCCTGAAAGGAAAGATCATAAAGCTGACGCATGGTTTTCGTGGCGGCTAAGTCCGTATTAAGCTGCTTGAGCAGTTTATCCACGGCGGCGGGTAGTTTTTGCGCGTCGATTAACTTGCGATGGGCCGTCATGGGGCTGGCCAGCCGGAATTCGCCCTGGCTGGAGTCATAACTTCCCAGTAATGTATGCAGGGGCCCACCCGTCCGGCGCATCAGGGTTGCGGCAATGGATTGAAGCCGGGCGCGATTCAAGGGTTCCCGGTCGGCGGCCCAGACCAGCATCTGTTGCTGGGCTTGCTGATAATCGAGCAGCATCCAATGATGGGGGGCTGGTTTCGTGTCCGTGATTACCCCTTTCTCCAGCAACGCCAGACTTTCGGAAAGCGTCAGACTACAGCCGTCAATAGCGGCAGAGTGATAGATGTGAATCAATCCGTCGGTATCATCCACCGGAAGCGAGTCCCTAGTCAGGTCACGATACCAGCTCAGCAAGGCGGGTAAGGTCAGGCTCGATGATTGGGATGAGGGCATAGGGACAAACGTGAACAAGCGTCGATGTACCGGTTTCGATACGTCTTAAAGTGCGACGGATATTGAACATTTGCTAAAATGGATTCAAATGTGTCGCATTTACTGTGGAAATGTCGCATTCAAGATCATAATTGATATCGAGGGCAAATTACAACATTAATGGGATTCACCAATTTACACAAAACATAATTTGTGTAATGGTGAACAAATTTATTTGCTTCGAAAAGGTTAGGGTAACGCATTTATTGAACTTCGAATCCCGTAGCGAACTTTCCGGGACCGGACTGGTTTTGATTGGACAACAGGGTTGCCGACCTTACCCCTCATTTTAAACTTTTAAACTCCGGCAGTATGAATGTAGATGATCCCGTTACCAGTCCTGATTCGGCGGATGAACTCGACGATCCCTATATCCATACGGTTTCAACCGAGGAATTCGTTCAAACTGTGGAACGGGCTAGTCAAGAGGAGACCGATGAGAAGTTGACCCCGAGCCAGGAGTAACCGCCTTTTGATTCGGTGAGCGTGGCTTTTCAGGCAGTTTATCCCAATCAGTGGTACGCATGAACCGATCAAATTCGCGCTCTTGTTTCCAATCGGTCTTCTTCCACACATAAGCCACCAGGATGGGAAAGCTAATTAGTTCTCCGATTGCAATGGCTAGATTTATCGTTTCAATGGTCATACGTGCTATTCGTTGCTTTAGTTGAACCTAGTTGATGAACTCAACCTCGCCGTGGCCGGGCCAATCCAGGCCGGGCTAATCCACCACCATTGAATCGCCGAAGCGGGGCGAAACCACTAGACAGATTGTTAAACCACGGGGTCAATCAACAGGTTTCGTGGACGAAAAATTTTGCCACTTGTTTGTACTTAACCAATAAGTCACAGAGAACATACGCTAATTTTACAATGGATGAACGTATTATTTTTTCAAGATGATCTGGTTGAAAAATAGATACTATTTTCCAGTTTGCGGTAGAGGTGGTCAACGAATGAACACCTGGCAGTTGCCCGGTAGTAGCAACTAGTTTTACCTTACCCAGCTCCATTCGATGACGCCTAAACAAGCGCAACGGCTGATCAAAAAAAATGCCGATATCAAACGGGCCTTGGCCGCCGAAAAACGGAGGTTTGGGGGCTATGATGACTCGCGTGGGCTGCGGTATTTACCCACCCGCTACTACATCCAGCTGGCCGATTACAAAGGGGGATTAGCTTATACCCGCTGGTTCGCTAAATCCTTTCCCGACGACATTGGCTTTCCGGATTTCCTGTTTGAATGGGCCCTGCTGCTCTTTAAAGCCGGTAAGTTTGCCGAGGCTAAAGCCAAAACCTGGCAGACCTTCTGTGCCAATACGAACCTATTCGATAAGTACTTTGGCCATCCCATTCAACCGCTGCCCAAATACGAATGGTCTAATCTGGCTCAAGCTGGTTTCACGGACTATTTCACCTATTCCCATCAACAACCCGAGCTCCTTGATTTTAGTCAGTGGTTAGAGGAGTTTATGGCCAGTGAACCCTTTACTAGCCGAAAAGCTCGCTACCTAACTATTCACCAACAACTGAAAGTGGAAGACGATCTGGAAAGTAGAGCCTATTTATGCCAGGAAGCGAATCAGTTAGAAAAGGCGATTAAGTTCTAAAAAAACGGTTGTCTTACAGGTGTAAGACAGACAGCAATTTTGTCTTACAAGGTGTATTACAAAACATAATGCCAGTGGCTGTTGCAAAAGTAACTCATTGAGGGCTAGATTAGTTGTGAGCTTATGCTAGGCTATCACATGATCCAAACTTCGCTGGTCAAACTGGTACCCGCTCACCATTTTTACCAGCAATTACTAAAAGCGGTCGACTTTCGCTTTGTCAGGCCGCTTTTTGAGCCCTTTTATAGTACCATGGGACGGCCTTCGCTGGACCCAATCGTGTTTATTAAGCTGCAACTGGTAGCTCACTTGGAAAACATTACCTCAGATCGCAAGCTCCTGGAACTGGCCAACCTGCATCTGGGTATCCGTGCGTTTTTAGGCTATGCACTAGAGCAGCCCTTACCCTGGCATAGCACGCTGTCACGAACCCGCCAACGCGTCCCGATCTCCGTCTTTGAAGCGTGCTTTACCCACATCATAGGCTTATGCATCCACAAGGGGCTCGTCAGTGGCCATACCCAGGTGATTGATTCAGCCTACATCAAAGCGAATGCGTCGATGAGTCGGCTGAAGCGAAAGCCGGCCATCTGGT
Source organism: Spirosoma sp. (assembly GCF_026391055.1). Taxonomy (GTDB): domain Bacteria; phylum Bacteroidota; class Bacteroidia; order Cytophagales; family Spirosomataceae; genus Spirosoma. The sequence goes on from NZ_JAPLET010000014.1 coordinate 127,083, forward strand.
CATCTGAGACTACTTCTTCATTAAGTAAGCCTAACGCCCCTCGGCTAACCGCTTCGGTGGATCGGTTACAGCACATCCACCGGTTTCATAAAAACATCAAAAAAGCTGCCCCTAACAAAACGGGCCAACTTTTCAGTAATCTCACTCATTATAGCCCCACAGACCCAGATGCCCGTATTGCGTTCAAAACTGGTAAGCCTCGCCAACTGGCGTACATGACCAGCGTGAGTGTGGATGCCGCCCAACATGTGATTACGCATATTCAGGCTGGCTCGGCTGACCGGCGCGATAGCCGCAACTTATTGCCTATTATCGACACGACCCAGGAACGATTGAGGGAATTTGGCGTAGCCATATGTAATGTAGTGGCTGACGCTGGATACAGTTCAGGTGAGAATTACGAGCAACTGGAAATTAGAGGGTTAACCGGCTTCGTTTCACCCCATGGCAAGTACAAAGACGAGCGGCCAGGCTTTCATTATGACGTCAAGAGCGACAGCTACACGTGTAGTCAAGGGAAACGCTTAGCCTTTGACAAGTTGCTGGTCGATAAGCAAGGTAATCCCAAAAAACGCTACCTGGCCAAAGCCTCCGATTGCAAAGATTGTGACCTCTGTGAGCCCTGCAAGGGAAAGAAAGCCAGTGAAAAAAGATTGCATCATACCTATTACAAAGCCCAATATGAGCGAATGGTAGAGCGGTTATCGAGTCGATTTGGCAAGCGTATGATGCGAATCCGGTCGGCAACGGTGGAGCCCGTTTTAGGCAGCCTGATCAACTACTATGGCTTGCGTCAAATTAATACGCGGAGCCGAGAAGCCGCAGCTAAGGTGATGTATGTGGCAGCCATGGCCTACAATCTGAAGAAGTACCTGCGCTTTACGTCCGTTGAACAAAGCGGAATGGTAATCGCTCTACCAGTACCTGATCAGTTTTATTATATACTGATCTACTTTTGCAACAGCCACCCTAGTTATAGAACGGGTCTGGGAAATGTACAAACTAACTGTGGGTTAGAATTTGCACATTTCCCAGACCCGTTCTATAACTCATATGGCTGTTGCACAACTTAAAACGATTACATTTTAAACCATTCCTTTATTGTTTTTGGGCGCGTGTCCAAGTAGCTATGAACGATCCCCAGTAGCACAATGAGCGTAATACCTATTAGCCAGCCTGCTCGTCGACCATGAGCATGGGTAGCAAACAGCCCCATGAAGATGGTCCATCCCCAAGCCAAGGTCATACTGATGGTTAGGAGTATGTTTAGGAATATTTTGGTGAGTTTAGACATCTACTTAGTTGAGTTTTTAAGTGTTTAGCGTTCTCGAATCTTAACTAAGTTGAAAATGGAATTACTTTCATGTTGTATAAGTGGCATCATGATAACCAAACACCGAAAAGCCGCTAGTTTACTTTCTCGATCCGGACGCAGTTAACGTACACATTCACCCGCTCTAAAAGATTACTGATCGCTGTTTGATAAGCCGTGTTGTTGGACAAATTCCCCTCATACAGCACACGAGCGCCTAGCTTGTTGTCCACTAACAGCCCGGCAATATGCCAGTTGACGGCTTTCTCGTTAAAGACATCCAGCTGGTAGAAGCTCACCAGTAGGTTGCCATCGGGTGTACCCGTAAGGCGAAACTGTACTAAATTCTTGGCTCCAAGTTCTTTTTCCATCCCGTTATCAGCCCCGCTCAAGGGGGTTTTGTGGCCGCAAATCTACTACTTTGTTGCGGCTCTGTCGAGCGGTAACTTAGCCCATTTTAGGGCGCTTATTTTACCCTGTTTTATCACCTCGGGTTAGGGGTCATTTCTAGGAATAGTTTTTTAACATAACGTATCATATACAACTTGACTAAGAATTGTACAATTTCCAATTTGTAGTCAAGTTGCTGCATAGCCTACTTTAACGGCTTTTCACCCAAAATCACTCAGACCTTAACGGCCACTAAAGAACCAAGTTCCTAAGCGAACACGCTGTCAGGAGCCTACCAGTCAATAAACCTGTTTGGTAAGTTGGCCACTTCTGGCGTCCTTGAGCTAAACTTTAACCGTATTACAATGCCAACAGGGAGTGTCAAATTTTTCAATGAGAGTAAAGGCTTTGGCTTTATTAAACCCGACGACGGGGGTGACGATGTGTTTGTGCACATTTCAGCGACCAGCGAAGAACTTCGAGAGAACGACAAAGTAAGCTACAATGTCGAGCAAGGTAAGAAGGGCTTGAATGCGGTCAACGTCAAACGCACCTAAGGCCATCGGGTCGGTCTGAAGGCAGTAAAGAGGAGAACAGGCTTTGGCGGCCTGTTCTTTTTGTGTAGGGGTAAGTCGGTTAACTAGAATTTACAGGTAGTAAAACTGGACTATGCATTAACAGCCGGTGATTGAAGAAATACGGTAGCCAAGAGGCCTTTGTTGATCTTCCTAGCAGCACCTCTCTTTATTAATTTCTAAAGTAGAATTTTTACGTCATTACGATTAAAGCAACAGGCCCTCTGAGTGTTTTAACTAGTTGTACTTTTCATAGTGATCGTCCACAAAAAGCAACCTTTCCGTGAACGGTTTCAATCGCTAAAAGAAAAAAACTGAATAGGCCGATGGGCAACAGGTAACGTCCATTTGGCCAAGGGTTTTCTTGAACGATTTTTGCGAGTTGTCAGAATGGTTATAAATTCATGATTTTCAGGTGCTTACATGGTTCATTAAATATAAATCCCTAGCCTTTTAATGGACGATTTCATATCGACAAGTTCTGGAAAGTGAGATAGTACTGTAGAAAAGTAAGTTACGGATGGTCAGTCCCAGGTCGACGCTCCGACTTCTGCCTCTCAGTAGCGCTCCGCCCCCGATTGTTCATGGTCCCGCTCTGGCCCGTCCGGGGAGCCGGTATCGGCCGGTGTGGTCATTTGACACGGCTATTGTCAGTGGCTGTCGCACTTTGTAAGCGTTTTAATGAGACAATGATCTTTTTGATATCTGTCAAACCCGATCAGTCTCGCTAGGCTAAAAAAATCTGAACAGTTTGAGAGGAATACTGTACAAAACTTGCAATTCAGTATGCCGCTAAATCGGACCACCTCACGGGAGAAGCGGGTAGTTTTTCTTTAAGCGGTTTCCTCAGAAATTGGGCTACTCACCATCCAATAGCAGCCATTCACCCTTAATAAATTGGAAAGAGAAGAAAACTTGCCGAAGTTCATGAGTCAGTTAAAAGCTCTGCTCCACTATAGTCGGGTATCCTGTATAACTGGTACAATACTTTCGTACAGGACAGTTAAACTACTAATCTCTAAATAGTTATAATAAATATTTTACTTTAACGGTCGATTGTTTGAAAAGGGAAGATGCTGTAGAATTTCGTCTCTAAAGCCTTCAGAATCGTTTCATATTGCTGTTTGTGAAATCAAATTTCACGAAACCTGCTCATTTATTGAGTTTTTTGAAATGAAGTATACATTTTGAGTAGCTCAGCCATGAAATTCCTAAAATTGTGCTTTCAAATATCTCACTTGCAACAAGTTACGATTTGAGATGAAAGTAATGTACCAGTTATACAGGATACCCCTATAGTGAATCATGTTTTCAGTATGTTAGAAAAAAATATGATCTATAAAGCTATTGAAGTCGAAGACGCCAATTGTAACGATCTGAAACCTTATGAACAAGCTAGTGCTTTGTGTGGTGCTAATGACCCTTACTTATATTGTGTATTCGCAAATAGAAATAAATAGTAACGCGCGCCATCGAACAGCACAACATCCACAGGACACCGCTTGGGTGAACTATCTAAATGATCCTGATGATTACTTTCGGCATTACAAAATAGATGAATTTGATACAAATAATCAGCAAGCATTACATCTAGCCTACAAACTCGGTTACAAGAAAGGTCATGCAGAAGCTGCCCGCCTCCGTGGAGAAATTCTACTACTTTTTCGCGACGATACTAGAGCCAACTTTTACTTACAATTTGCATTAAAAACCTTCACCGAGCTAAATAACAAACGCGGCCTAGCTACTACCTTAAATAATTTAGGCACTTACTACATCCGGCGAGACCAAAATGCAAAGGCGCAAAAATTATTGTTTCAATCAAGACAATTATTCGAAGAGCTAAACGACCGGCAAGGAATAGGGAGGGTAACCAGTCAATTGGGTGATATTTATTATCAAAATAGAGATTATCCATCCGCACTAAAATATTACCAGAAAGCTATCAAGATCCAATTGGTAGTTGATGATAAGGTAGGAACAGCTACTACATTGAATCGGATGGGTGATCTTTGTTTAACTACAATGCAGCCTCACAGAGCCCTAGATTACTACAAAAAAGCATATCAGGTTGCTAAAGAAAATTATCTTAATAATTTGCTTCAAGCGGAGGCCGGTTTAAATATCGGTAAAGTTTACCATCAATTAAGAAACTATAGTCCAGCAATATATTATTTAAAGAAAAGTTTAGAAGCACAAGACGTATTTTTTGGCCGTAACCATAGCATTTATCACAACCAAATGAAAGCAGAAGTGTACCTGTACATGGGAGAGATATATAAGGCGCGAACAAAGTACAAACAAGCTTTAGCTTATTTACAGAAGGCATTACAAACTATATCTAGAGAGAAGAAATCTGATAACCCCTCTCGTATAAAAAAATATAGTCAAGTGAACCCCTATTTAAGCACTTCTTTAGAAGAACCGATTAGTGAAGCTTATATATTAAAACGGGTTGGTCAGATTTATTACGAGCTGGGTAATTATTCAAAAGCGTTAGAAAACTCTTCACAAAGCCTGAACCTTGCCAGAGAACAGGGATTAATTCAAACAGAGCAGGATACTGATTTACTGTTGTCCCTGATTTATGCTTCAATGCAAGAACATGCTAAAGCTTACGATTACTATAATCAATACATGTCTATTAACAACAAACCGCTGGTTATAGAGCCTAGCGGTAAGTGGCTTGAATCACTTAACTTAAACTGGAAAGAACTCCAGCTCAAGGAAAGAGAACTAAATCAAGTTGAAGAAAGAAATGACCTTTTTCGGTCGGCTTCTTTCTTTGTCTTTATTCCCGTAGTTTTACTATTACTGGTCATTTGGCAGAATCGGCGTAATGAACATACCAGTCGCTTGTTGGCTGATCAATCCAAACTGCTCGAACAACAGCGTATTCGAGAGTTGGAGCAGACCTTCGACCAAAAGCTGGCAGAAACGGAGATGGCTGGTCTACGGGCTCAGATGAATCCCCACTTTATCTTTAACTGCCTAAACTCGATTAAGCTTTACACTGTCGATCAAGAAGCCCATAAAGCCTCTGAGTACCTTACCAAATTCGCCCGCCTAATCAGGTTGGTTCTGGAGAACTCCCGCTCCGATCGGGTTACGCTGAGCGATGAACTGGAAGCTTTACGGCTGTATGCTGAGATGGAAATAATGCGCTTCAAGAGTAAGCTAAGCTTTAGCATAGAGATAGACCCTGTTATTGATACCGAGTTTGTGGAGATACCGCCTTTGCTAATTCAGCCCTACTTAGAAAATGCTATCTGGCACGGACTGATGCATAAAGAAGAAGGGGGTACTGTATGGGTAAAAGTAGTACAGCATCAGGATAATCTTTTGCAGGTAAGCATCAGAGATAATGGCGTAGGCAGGGCAAAAGCAATGGAGTTGAAGAGCAAGTCGGCAACTAAACGGAAGTCTTATGGTATGAAGCTGACGGGTGATCGACTGGAGTTGATTAATCAATTATACCATACACAAACCCAAGTGCAGATCCTAGATTTGATAGATGGCACTGGCCAACCGGCAGGCACGGAAGTTATCCTGCAAATTCCGGTCTGAGGTTTTCTGTACTGCCAGTCTAGTAAAACATAAACCTCTGAATGATTAAAACTACTCTTCGCTATGTTAAAAGCCATTTTGATTGATGATGAACCCGATTGTGTACAACTAATTGCCCGGGAGCTGGCCCAACATTGTCCACAGGTACAAGTGGTCGGGCAAACCACCTCTAGTGAAGATGGACTACGGCTGATCCAGGTCCTGCAACCAGATTTGGTGTTTCTTGATATTGAGATGCCCCGTTTAAATGGCTTCCAATTGCTGGAAAAAGTTGGAGAGCTGTTCTTCCAACTCATCTTTGTGACTGCCTACAATGAGTATGCCATAAAAGCCTTCCGATTTAGTGCACTGGACTATCTACTCAAGCCTATAGATGCTCAGGAACTACAGCAGGCGGTTCAAAAAGCAGCATTAAAGCATCGAGTGGATGGAAAACAACTTGAGCTTTTGCAGCGGCAATTACAACAGCAATATGTAACCGATAAAATTGCCGTACCTTATCAGAACGGAGTTATCTTTCTGCCTTTAAAGGAAATTATTTACTGCGAAGCCGATAACAATTACACCAAGATTTGGGCAACGGAAAAACGTCAGTATTTGCTCACCCGCACCTTGAAAGAAGTGGCTGAAGTGTTAGATCAACGTTACTTTCTGCGTGTGCATCGACAATTTGTAATTAATTTGGACCAAATTAAGATGTTCATGAAGGGTGAAGGCTGTTATTTAGTGATGACTAACAACAGCACCATACCGGTGGCTCGTCAACAAAAGGAAAAACTCGTGCAGCGCTTTGGTTGGCTGTAGTTAAATTAAGATTTGCGTTGAGTAGTAACGACATTAGAGAACTTATGATTGAAAAAATAAGTAAGCTCGTAAGCTATTAAATTTACCATTTGAGTGGAGTGCGGTAGCGTGTATGCACCCCATCTAAGTCAGTCCTTGCCTGATGGCATTCTCCACTTGGCATAGGCGGCAATATATAACGTAATAAATAAGCCTAAAATAGGAATAAGAGCAATCAAGCTGAGCCAGGGGCTTCGACCAGACTTCTGAAAAATAGTCCATAACGGAATGACAAGCAGGATGTAAAGCAAGTATATTTCTTTTGCTCCAAAGCCAATAAATGCCAGCATAATTGATAATTTATGATTTTATGAAATAAGTTACTTATTTTAATAATTTTACTATTGCCCCTTAGTGAGCTAATTTCGAATGTAGTTTAAGCTACTTGTCAATATTTGACTGGTGTCATAATCTACTACGTTTGATGGGGTCATTCTGTATTATACTCCTCCAGCCAGGTATTTACCGATCGGGGGATCTGCGACACATTGATGAATCTGTTGGCATTTAGCACTTCTTGCCGGTAAGCTATACCGGCTTTGTTGAACAGTTTCCGGAAACAAAGCTGGGCGTATTGCAAGCAAGAACGGGCAGAACACGAATACGGTTGCTGGATGATAAATAAAACGGTTAAGTATCGGTAAGCTTCGGAGTGAATTCTTCGATAGTGTATCTTTCTAACTAATACCAAAGCATCCCTATTATACTGATTGACCAGCCGAACGTTGGTGTGCCACATCCGACGGCACTGCCTATTTAACCGGATAACATCGATCGTATCGCGATGGCTATGAACTCGTGTCGTGTTGCTAGTCATGCGGTTTAGTGATCGAAAGCGGAGGCAAATTGCTACAGCATTTAAGGCTAAGGCCAGGTAGGGTACGAGTCTTTTTAGGGCCTTCGAGTACATATCCAAGTTAGCTTTAGTTATCCGCTCCTGAGAAATAGCCTCCTTTTTTCATACAGGCTTATCTACTAAAGGTCTGTTGTCCTTACTCTTCATCCAAGGCTTCCCGGTCGAACGGTCAAATATTCACGGTGAATAGCCGGATTAATGAGGGAAGCTACTCACTCAAAAATAACGCTACTCACCCTGAATAGGCCGTCATTCACCACCCTTAGTTAGTATGCTTATAGATAGTACTTTAGCTTTGATTCAACAATTGCAAGGATAATAAATGCGATAGGCTGCACACCGATATGAAAGGCAACAGTAGATCAATTCTCATTACTGGTCAAAACCGATAGATCGTTTAATCAAACCTTTATCCTGCTCCAAATCAGGACAAGAATTTGGCACTACTTCTTATGAAAAAATTACATGTACTCACCACTACCTCCGACGCACTAGTTCAAGTTCGTTTAGACGACGTCGTTATCTTAAAAGGCCCACTTGGTCAGAGGCGAGTAAGGAAGAACTTAATGAAACCTTCACACCCATTACCTGGACGGGTCGAGGAACACAAATTCATGGACAACATATACTACGGCACCATTTCTGAGCCACATACCACCACATAATAAATAGGCCATTAAGGGAGCTGACTCTGGATGCGAGGGTCATACGAATCTGGTCAGAAATGGTAATCGTTGTAGGCAATTGGCCCTGCCTGAACACTAATACCATTGGCAGGAATGAACACGACGCTTAACATGAACTGGCTCATTGTCAGACGCTTGATATTAAGCGGTGTTACGTACAATAATTCGTTGGCTGCGGGTGCAAGCATTGCCTCAAATTCCAGATTTTGGGCGACAGGAAGCGGGCCGCGTAGGCAAGTTTGGGCTTCCATTTCCGGGTCTCAGCCGATAGGCAGCGCGTCCCGACAGGCAAGGTTTTAGTGTCTTCATTTCCGGGTTGCGGCCAACAGGAGAAACGCCACTGTAGAATTGAGTCGAAGTTAAAAATAGTGTAAAAGTGGAGTCCAGAGACCACTTAAAAAACGGGGCGTAACCGAAAAGCCAAATGAGTAGGAAACTAAATGAAAGTTGTCATGGCTGATCAAGTTTTGAAAAGTGCAAAAATCACGTTTATCATGCCTGAGGGAGATGATAAGGACGATAATACTGCTGTCACTGTTGCAGTATCAACAAAGTTCAACAATCAATTTGATTTGACTCTTGCAAGTAAGGTCAACTTTGCTAACAATGACACCTGGGAAGACACAGGCGATAAGTCATACACTTACGCGCTCGACTTTTCTCCCGTAAGTTTAAGTCAAATTTCAAACGAGGTTAAAACTCACATACACATCAGTCCCAATGGGAACGACACTGTGAAGTTTGGCTATCTACTGTCATTGATTTTCGATGACGGTGATCCAAATACGGCCGTGGCTGAACTGACCCAAAGAAGGGATAATATCACCCTCAGTCAAGACAACAGAGACTTCTCATCTTAAACCATATCACTGGTGGTAACACAGAATCGGGCGGCTATAAAAGTTTTGTCTGTTCGATTTTGTGTTTGTTTAACATTGTTTGAGTTTGTGGAGTTGCGTGCCGGCGACAGGCGGCACGTCCCGACAGCCAAACTGGACAAGGTTCGGAATAAGAGCTTGAACGTGAGTTGATTATCTTCGCGCTTTGGCGTAAAAATCGGAAGTGCGCTGTTGTTTCGCTCCGCTCGTGCCGTTTGATCGCCCTAACGAAGTTAGCATTGATCTTCAAACCGAGGGCCCCACCGATCTAACTCCGCCTACAACCATTCATATGGGGGAGCATGGCTTTTTCTTAGCCCCTGTTCAATTTCTTTAAGGGGCGAAAATGTGCATCGAATTCTTGATAAACTAAGTATTTAGTTGCTTACCGTATAAATCCGCCCTTTTGGAAGAAGAACCCCTTAAGCAGTCGTAACAAGAGACGATGAACTAGCGAGATGCATCCAGAAAAATAACAGGGCAAATTGCCAGATGGAGTCTTGACTTACACACTGCCCACAAGGTATAATAATTATTTGCTTCTTAACCTTTGGATTTCGCTAAAAAACGGGAAATAACACGTATTCTTCTCCAAGTTCATGGCCTTTATTCACAGGAAATTTTAACCATCTTAAACTTCTTACACCATGGCAAAATTCATATCAGTTCTCGATACTCATGTAGGCTTATCGTTTTGGCAAGCTGTTCAATGGGACGATGACCTGACATCATTGACAAACAATCAATTTTATACGGCAGGCGTGAATATGTCACTCCCAAAGAATCCTGGAGACCGACAAAAAGCCCATAAGGTGATTATTGAACGTTCGACTGCATTGCAAGGAGGAGCTACAATAATTCAGCTTTCGACGGTGGGGCAGAATTTAATAGCCTTAGCTAACAGTACTGCTACAGACAGTGTACTTGCTCAACTTACGTCAAATATTAATAATTCAAACATAGGTCAATGAGAAACTTATTCATCTTTATTTGCCTAATTGGCTTCAGTTATTCATGTACTTTTTCAGGAAAGCTCACCAAGCGCTACAAAAGAATTAGGCTAATAAATAGTAGGACAGATATTAAGGATTTAATCGACGTTAACGCAGGTTTTTTTAGGCCAGACGCTGCTCCTATTTTGCCTGCGCCACGACGGCTTACTGCTGATTTGCCTGAAGATGCCTTAGCCGAACTCATTAAACAGTTAGGAACTAAGGAACCGACCAGCGAGAAAATTATAGCGCAGTTAAATACTGAAATCGGCAAACGTTCGGCAGTAACGGAAGAATTTATAGATATGACCGTTATTCCCCGCCGAATATTGGTATCGATTATGGATTTGGCACAAAACAATGTTAATCGAGTATCTAAAATTGAGGTCCGTATTAAATTCCCTTCTGAGCTGCGATTATTAAGCTGTAATCGGTTCGAAACCGCCTTTGCCACTATTGATTTGGGTAAACTCAATTTTAGCAATAGCATAACAGCAAAAGGTACAGCAAGTCTAACAGCAGGCCTTACGGGTGGACTCACAGGCGTTTCATCAACTAAAAATACTGATACCTCGAAACCTACTGATTCAAACACAGTAGTTGCCGAAACAACGAATAGCTCTACTACTACTAGTCAGCAAACGTCTGGACAGGGCCTCAGTGCTGAGGTAAGTGGCACAAAATCATTTTCCGAGGAAGTTCAATTGCGACAGCGAATTATTGCTCTGACAGCAAGTGTAGATAATAGCACTAATACCCTGAAATTATTTCAAGAAGGGATTGGCGGAATAAAACTAGATGGAAACGTTACAGCTGATGTCACAATTGATACAAAAGCGAATACAGCTGTTGAGCGTACCTTTGCGTTTGCTGATCTGGTTACACCTACCGGATTTAATACTGCCGACAAATTAAAGGTGACTGATATTTTGATCGCCTATTTGAATCGAAGTGGAAATATGATGGCAGATATTACTTTTTATGCCGAATACAGACAAGTATACAAAGGACACAAAACCATTACTGAATCTGATGACCATATTGATTTGAAGTATGGTGCTACGGATGGTACAACTAAAAAATCAGTGGTCTTGCTATACGAGAATGAATACAAGCCTAACTTCTGGATTATTTCAAATAAGGGTACTACAGTACCAGAACTGAGACTATTTAGCCCAACAGCTGGAGACAGTGGTAGCCTACTTTTCAATTCATTTGCAAACGCCAAAAGCTTTCTTACTTGGCTTAAATCACAGAAGACAGCGATTCTTTCAGGACGTGTTCCTGTTAAACGTGTAGCCATTGGAACAGGCGGTCACTTTCTGGAATTGCAGAGTGGCAGAGAATTTACGGCTGCCGTAATCGACGGCTTAGAGGCTAATTTGCTCAGGTAACAGAAGTTCGGGATGATATAGAGTGTTTGAGTCTTTAAACGATTCTGCTAATCCTGAATTACATGTGGCACGGCTTCACTTGATATTGAAAGACTTGCAACATCAGACTGTACCTACAGATTTTATATTCTCAAAATACGCTGGTCAGCCTTGTATTCATTATTCTTTTCGCAACTGCGTTCGACGGACTGGCTCAAGCGTTGAAATTAGCAGGTGTACTCACACGCACCAGTTTAACCATTAGCCCTACCGATACCCTTAGCACAGGGGAAATAAGAGTGGCCCTGTTTCCAACATATAATGGGAAAAAGACGGTAGATAAATAGAGGAAAAACCCTTGTAGCTGAGATGATTCCTCGGCATCTTGCCTTGCTTTTTGGCGTACAACTTTCCTATTTCTAAACGCTGAGACCATGCCTACTATCCCTCATTCCGACAACCTGCTCCAGCATCTTGACGACAGCATTGCCGTCGTCAAAAAATACAATGGCAACCTGCTTGCCGACCCTAGCCTGCTGCACCTACAGCCGCGTGTTAAGCTGTCAATAGCAGGCCCAACCAGTGTGTTCATCGAAGCTGTGACCAAACCGGGTGACAAGCTTGCGGCCCTACCCGAGACCCTCGACGGCTTTACGTTGCGAGTGCGCCCTGCCACCGCCCAGGAGCTTGTCGAGGGGTTCGTGCCGCTTTCGGCCTGGGAGGGCCTCGCGCTCGAAACGGTCCCGCCAATTAGCTATGTACCACCCCCAGTTTCATTGGTGTCGCTCAAAGAACAGCAGATCAATACGCTCATCTGCCACGTTGGCCCCGATTCGGGCTGGCCAACGCTGCAACCGTTTCTGGAAGGTACCCAACGCACCCTCACGGTGGCGATGTACGAGTTCTACGCCTCGCACATCCTCGACACAGTGACGAAACTCGGCCAGAACCCCAGCCACCAGATGGACATGATTCTCCAGGTCGATAAAAACGACAAGACCGCCGAAGTAACCCTTCGCAGCACCTGGAAAAACCGACTCACGTTCGTACCAGCCTCGGTGAAAGGGCCAAACCGGATTTTTAACAATTCGTACCACACAAAAGTGTCCGTGCGCGACTCGTCGGCGTTCTGGGTGTCGAGTGGTAACTGGAGTCCAGCCAGCCAACCAACCGTCCCCCCCGGTATGGAGAAAACGCTCTACAGCTTGGGTAACCGCGAATGGCATTTGTTGATTGAACACAAGCCACTGGCCGAAATGTATGAGAAATTCATTCGCTACGACATGGAGCAGGCCAGCCACGTCCCCCCCGTGCCCGCAGCCGCGCCCACTCCTCAACCCGACCTGCTGGTACCGATGGAGGCTCTATTCCCGGAAGCTGCCGTTGAGCAGCCGCACCCTTTTCTGGCGAAAAAAATGACCTTTCCCGGCGCAGGTATCCGGGTGAAGCCCCTGATGAGTCCCGACAATTACGCGCAGAGCGTACTCGACCTGATTCAGGGGGCCGAACACTCACTGTACATCCAGTTTTCGTACATCAACGCCCCCTTCAACGAGCTTTTCGACCAGATTATCACGGCCATTACCGACAAGATGAACGCGGTACCCAAAATTGACGTGAAGGTGCTGGTGAGCCGGAACCAGAAGCCCGATAGTGCTGAAGTGCTGCTCACCCGCCGGGACTGGAAAGCCAGTATGTTCCGACAGCAGACCAGCCGAATGCACAACAAAGGCATCCTGATCGACGGCAAGATTGTGGTCGTGGGCAGCAACAACTGGTCGAGCGACGGCACACAGTATAACCGCGACACCAGCCTAGTGCTGTTTTCGGAAGACGTATATCGGTATTTCGAAGAAGTGTTTCTCTTCGATTGGGAACACCTGTCGAAGCCCTTTGGCAGTGGTTCGCCAGTGGTGCCGGAGCTGGCTCCGATGACTGAATCAACGCCCCTCGGCATGCTACGGATTCCATATCAGGCTTGGTTTGACGAATAAACAACTATGCTTTCATTCGAGGAAAAACAGCTTGTTAGCAACGCATTGACAATGTGGATCGCCACACAGGGCAGCCCCCGGTCTATGCTTACAGGTGCCATTAGCGATCTAAGGTTTGCGAATGCCCTACCCGAAGGGGCACCTGTACTGCTGATTACAAAAACAGTAGACTTGTGTGTACAGGATGCCTGGAATAGCACGCCGCCCTGGCTCGAAAAACTGTTTATCGGGCTAAATTTGATCCAGAACGAACCGAGCATCGCGGCCTTGTGGCATGTGGTGAGTCAGCGCAAACCACCACCCGCCGGCGTTGTACTTGCTGGCAGCATTCTGAACGGCAGCACCCCGTTTGTGAACCGCACCAATTTTCGGAAGCGTTTGAACACGCTGGTAGACCCCGTTGTAGGCAAGCAAAGACCCATTCTGGTGATTGGCGGAGCTACTAAAACCGGCAAGTCATACTCAGCCCGGTATATCGACCATTTCGCTAACCGAAGTTCTGGCGTTACACAGTACCCGCTTGCGCCCTTTAATCCCGAACAGGGCGAAGCTACTGGTCCCGAAGAAATTGCTACAGACTTTGTGTCGATGATGGGGCGCTCGCTCGACACCAGGCCGCTGCCCACCACCAACAAAGACCGCTATGGAGTCGAACTGGCACAGTGGGTGTTCAATCAGGCGGCACAGTCAGGTGGGCAGCACTGGTTCATCCTCGATAATTTCCGGGGCGACAAACTCCGGCCCGATACCCGCAACTTTCTGAAAGCCCTCACGTCGCTGGTTGTTGCAGGCCGCTACCCTGACTTCTGCCGCCTAATTCTGATCGACGTAGACCCTACACTACTTGGCGCCGATACGGGTAAAGTAGACAATGAAGACGTAAAGGTCTGTAAACTAACCGATATCGACGTTGTAGTGGCTGAGCTGAATCAGCTGCTTCCTAGCGTAGCAGCTTCTACTCTTCGACGTTTCATCGTGGATAATCTGCCTGTCAACCAGCCCAAAATGCCTGAACTCAACCTTCGTCTGAGGCTCCTGCTATTGGCAATGACACGACTATCAGGCATCTTGCCCGCCGGTGCCGATGCAGAAACGATACTGCTCGAAATGCTACTCGACCTTCCGCCCGACGGCACTGCCACCGACGAGCTCCGCACCCGACTAACCACGCTGGAAGAGAGCGTAGAGGCCCTATGAACAAACTCACCCAAGACCTGTTGGCAAAATACAAAGTCAAGCGCGAAGCTCTGACTATTCCGCCCGACGTCGGCCAGTCCACCGAAGCCGCCTGCAACAGCTACCGGAAGGCAGCCGCGGTGTTACAGGGGTTCCGGCCCGATGTACTCCGCCCCCTTGACCTCGCTTACGCCGACGAACCAGCGCGTCAACTGCTGGCCGATGACCTGCTACTCGTACCTGGTGGGCTGGCGGAGGGCATGTTTGCCCTCAAACTGACAGTCAGGAAAAAGGCATTGCGGCAGTTAGGCACCCGCGAGGCCATGCGCGCCGCTCTCGAAGCCAACCCAGAGCGGGTGCAGACTCCCCTGCAAACAATGTGGGAAACATACTTGAACAGCGGCTTGCTACCCGACCCCAACACGCTTCATTACCAACAGCTTACTCAATACACACAACTCATCGAATGGCTCGACGGCCTCGACCCGGCGCTTCCTACCACTAAACAGGTGCAGCGATTACTCCGTGAAAAAAGTATAGTAGCCACCTTCGATCACCTCGTAGTAGACAATTTCACAGGCCGCCAACGAGAGTTGAACACTATCAGCAGCTACATCAGAGAGAGTAATACATCCAACGGCATACTGGGCATCTACGGGCCTGGAGGTGTAGGTAAGTCGGCGTTGATAGGGCGGGTGCTGTGGGAATACAGTCAGCAAAACCCCGATGAGCGCATTCCGTTTGCCTATCTGGCGTTCGACCAGCCTACTCTGCGAATCGATCAGCCGTACACCATTCTGACCGAAGCCGTAAACCAATTTGCCCTTCAGGCACTCGGCAAGCAAACGGCTATCGCGCTATACAATGATGTTCTCAAGCGCTATCGCGAACTGCGCAGTGACCTTGGCAAGCGAAGCGGCCCACAACAAGTGCGGGGGATGGGGGCGGAAATCACTCAACAGACAGAGAATTTGCTGTACCGAGTATTTAGTATATTTGTTAACCTGCCTGTAGGCAATCAATCCCAGCCCGCCACCCTATTGGTGCTCGATACCTTTGAGGAAGTACAGTACCACGACCGGGAAACCCTGACCGAGTTCTGGCGGATGCTCGTCTACTTGCTCAAGCACTCCCCCGCGCTTCGGATTGTCATCTGCGGACGGGCACCCATTGAAGAAGTTGGAAGCGAGCGAGTCCCGATCGACAATCTGCGCCTGATTAACCTGCCACTCCTCAACCTCGACCTGCACGACCGGGTGCTGCTGTTGCTACGGTTGGGCGTAGTCGACAAGCAAGTGGCGACAACCGTTGCCCAACAAGTAGGCGGTAACCCCCTAACGCTCCAATTGGCCGCCAACGTAATCACGAAAGCCCCGCACGAACTCACGCAGACGGGTATCGGAGGCATCGGTAGTCAACTCCGGTTTCAGATCGATGAGCAACTGATTCAGGGGCAGTTGTACCGCCGTATTCTCGACCACATCCACGACCCCAACGTGCGGAAACTAGCCCACCCTGGCATGGTGTTGCGCCGTGTTACGCCCGATGTCATCCTAAACGTACTAGCCCCGACCTGCCACTTGGCTATTAGCGGAATAGGTGAAGCTCAGTTGCTCTTTGAAGCCCTTCGCCGAGAGCATGGTTTAGTACAGGCGAGCAACCCCGGCACCCTAGTGTATCGACCCGAAATTAGGCAAGCGATGGTGCGGTTACTGCGGCAGGATAGGCCCGCCGATATATCCGAACTGCACCAGAAAGCTGTTTGGTACTACCAAGACCGCCCCGACCCACAGGACCGGGCTGAGGAACTTTACCACCGGCTGATGCTGAATCAGGAACCCTGGGAATTGGAACCACGGTGGCTAAAAGACATTGAAGGGTCGATAGCGGCCAACCTCGACGATTATTCCGACGAGATGAAAGTCTGGCTGGCCTCGCGAATGAGCCTTGAACTGCCCCGGTCTGTGTTTGCCAATGCCGATGCCGTGCTGTGGGAGCGAAATGTAACTCGCAAAGTGCAACAGGCACTAAGCCGCCGCAACTACCAAGAAGCATATAATCTGCTAACTGAACGCCCCGACCGGTCCCCAGACAGCCCCCTGTTTGCACTCGAAGCGAAGCTATGTCTAGTTAGACGCGGAAAGAAAGATCCCGAGCAAGCCTGGAAGGTACTCGAAGCTGGCGTAGTCTGTGTGGCTGAAGGAGGAAACCGGGGGCGTATGGCCGAATTGCACTGGCTCCAGAGTCAAGCCGCTATTTTAATGATTCGTGAATTGGACGAGGCCGATTCCTATTTGACGAAGGCACAACAGGCCATTGAAAAAGCCAGCACTCAGTTGCCATTGATGCACATCCTCGGCCAGCGGCTGTTGCTACAGACAACATACCCGAAGGCATTTGCGCTTAAATCGATTAGCTCACTGCGGGTACAGTTGGGTGAGGTGTGCCTGGCCTTCGATGAGCCGTTTCCAACCAAATCGCACTTTGTAGCACACTTAGCATCCTTGATGCTGGATGGCGAATTCCCCAAAGCGGAGGCTAACCTTGCGCGTTTTGTACCCGGCAACCCTACTACCGATTGGCCTGGTGCAGTGTCATCGATGACCCTCACCGAAGCAAATCTACAAGGCCTCGACCCCTTCCTCCAGCCTTGGGAATTAGACAACGAATCTAGTATCGATGA
The DNA here is from genome assembly GCF_026391055.1 of Spirosoma sp. Classification (GTDB taxonomy): domain Bacteria; phylum Bacteroidota; class Bacteroidia; order Cytophagales; family Spirosomataceae; genus Spirosoma. The sequence continues at coordinate 144,408 of NZ_JAPLET010000014.1, forward strand.
ATCAATACTATTATGAATCCAATCCTATCCCCTGACGAAGTAAACCAGTTGGTCGCTGCGCTGATGAGCAGCCCGCTCGATACCGGCATGGCTCGTCCGATGTTGTTTCAGAGCGTCAGCAAATCCATTACGGGTCTGCTCCAAGGTGGGTTGCCGCCCATGCTACAGCTCCGTAGCGACATCAGCACAATGAACAACGTGCGGCGGCTCACTAATGGTGAAGTGCCACTGCAACTCTACCTACAAAACGCCGCCACGCTGCTCGATGGCACCCAGCAGGCCGAAGTCATCAAGAGCCTGTTGAGTGAAGTAATGGGCCGCACGTCTGGCGCACCTCAAATCGACTTGGTTGGGCTGCCCGACGTGAAGGAAGTACTGGTTCATCAGGACGACACCCTATCGGTTGCGTTTATGAAGGCAGGTATCGAGGTTGGTCCTTCGGTGATGAAACTGCGGGTACCTCGCTTTGAGAACGGGCAGCCCCGCCTTAGCGGTACCGAACGAACCTATTACCTCGGTACCGGATGGCTTGTCACAGACTCGCTGCTGATGACCAACCACCATGTCGTGAATGCTCGCGACGACGGCGAACCCAGTGCTCCCGATTCTGACCTTCGTCTACAGAGTGCCAACACCCTGCTCATCTGCGATTTCGACAACAGTAGCCTGCCCGAAAAACCACCCATCAATGCTCTCCAGCTTGAAGTTGCCAACCCTACCCTCGACTACGCACTGCTACGCGTACCGTCCTTCACCGACCGTACGCCTATGCGCCGAGCAACCAACGCCGCCCAGAAAGGTGATGCAGTCAACATCGTTCAGCATCCCGGAGGGCGGGCTAAACGTTATGGCATCCGTAACAACCTAGTCAGTGCCGCTACCGAAACCGACGTGCGCTACTTCACCGATACCGAGGGCGGATCATCGGGGTCGCCTGTTTTCAACGACAATTGGGAGGTAATCGGGCTACATCGTGGGGCCAAGTTTGTGACGGGTGTACAGTTTCAAGGCAAACCGACGGCATGGGTCAATCAGGGCACACCCATAGCCGCTATCCTCGCCCACATAAAGGCCAACCACCCCGCGCTGGTGACCGAACTCGCTCTTTAACCTCAAGTACATTTCCGTTCGTATGAAACACCTCTTCGTTTCTCTGTTATTGCTGACCTCCGTTGCGCTATCGGCTACCTTCGCCCAAGATTCAACGAACCACTCGGCCCCAACATCAGCGTCAGCAACGGGCAATCTGGCCCCAACTACCGACGACAAACCTGCCAAAGAGGTGCCATTCAGTATGCAAGAGATGCTGCTGATTATTGCCCTCTGTGGTCTTGTTGGTGGTTATGCCAACTACCGCCGTACTGCCGAACAACTCCGCACAACAGTGACGGGGTCAGCTACGCTCGGCACTGAACCCGTTACGCAACCCGCCACGCCCGACGAGCGGCGACGGCATTTGCTTACCTGTCTCACGCTGGGGTTGTTATCCTCAGCCCTGGTACCGCTCTTTCTCAATAGCCTCAGCAGCAATCTCCTCTATAACAAGACCGATCAGAACCTGCTCATCTTTGCGGGTTTCTGCCTGTTGGCGGGTATAGCTTCGAACGGGTTTATCGATGCGCTAACCCAGCGAATGCTGAACCAGATGAAAGAAACACAACGGCAGGTCAACGAAGCCGCCCGACAGGTGAATGAAAGTCGGATAGAGACCGCTACCCTGCTCGAATCGAGCCGGGAGCAATTAGAAAATCTGAAAGAAAAGCCTGAATGAGCTAAGGCGTTGTAACGAAAAAATAGAAGACTATAATAGGCTACTTATTTTCTGAATGCGCTATCAAATAGGTAACAACTTCTTGGTGATTAGAACATTTATGCAGGGTAGTACGACACCGGCCGCCCAGACAATACGTCATTTGGCGAATCGGCCTTCTTACTCAGACGTATTGCTGAAAATTAGTGATTATTTCGGCACACTTTTATTATTTTAAATTACGTCATATATCTTTTGAACAAGGGTCAGAATTTTGCTCGCTTTAGCGGCTTGAATATTTACTTTTGTCCACTGTCAGGTTTACAATAACTTGTAGAATAGGGTTTTCGTGAACGATTTGAAAAAGATATACAAACAGGTACAATCTATTAATTCACAATCATTTACGCTGTTCATTTACCACTACTCATTGGCCTTTAAATGAACGATTTCATGTTTGACCCGTCCTGAAAAGTGTTGACCGTTGTCTGATCCTGAAAATAAGTTGTCAGTTTTTCAGGCAGTAATTTTTAGTCAATAGTAATCCTGGTATAGCGTTGTCAATTTAGATGAAACAGATGGACTTACCCATATTGGCCGTGGTCCCGAGCTGATTTTGACCGCTTGTAAACCTTGGGCTTCCAATGCTTTTTAAGCGGAAGCTCACTCTGATGAGCCATCACTGGAGTCTGGTAACCACAGCTCATGTGCGGGCGCAGATGGTTGTAATTGTAGATACTTTTCTCAACCGCTTTCTCTGCCTCCTCAAAAGTAATAAAGTCTTCATCTTCTGGCGATAAAGTTGGACCCAGCTGCGCAAGGTATGGCCACTGTGAATGCCTAAATCTTCCATCACCTGGCTTACTTCTTCACCGCCAAAGAGGATACGAAACACTGCGGTCTCTCGGAGTTGTTCGCTGTACTGAAAGCGACTCAGCAGGTCGCGAATGTGGTCTTACACTGAAATAGGTTGTCGATTTTGATGAAAATCTGACAACCTATTTTCTATACAACAGTTAGTTAAGTGCTTGATAAAGAGTAGTTTAAAAACAACCTAATCAGTTCCTCCTGAGTTAAATCAAGAGCTGTCAAACGCCGTTTCACTTGCCGTAAGCCCGCTTCCCTAGTTTTTTGAACTGTGTCTTTAACTTGAGCTTTCTTGTAAGGCTCCTCTTTAGTCAGCATGTTCCAAATAATCACCGCCAGCTTTCGAGCTGTGGCCGTGATAGCCGCCACTCGGCCTTTCTTATAGGCAACTCGTTTAAAGAAGCCACTCAATTCATGATTGGCCAGATTGCCAATCGTGTTAGCTGCCTGTCGTAAGGCGATAGCAATATGGGATTTGCCCGAGGGTGTATAACGGCTAATCGTGCGTCCGCCACTGATTTTATTGTTGGGCACCAACCGTAGCCAACTAGCGAAGCTTTTAGCGCTGGCAAACTTATGGATGTCCTTGCCTAACGTGGTTAATAGGCATAAAACCGTACTGTGACTAACTCCGGGTATGGCAAACAAATCGGTTTGAAAATAACTCAGCGCAATTTGGGAAACATCAAAGCCAGGCGTGTTTTTATTGTTTTTCTTTCGGGTGGCGGGCTGGACGTGTTCGGCTGATTTATAAACAGGTTCTTGGGCTACAGAGCGACGTAAAGCTTGTTCAATGGTCCCATCACACTCTAGCAGCGCTTTTTGATAGAGCTTATAAAAATTTAGGGTTGCTTGCAATTCAAATAATTGTTCCTGTCGCCACCAGCCCTGCAGCGATTGAGCGATTTCCTCCTTAGACTTCTTCACACGCACGTCCACCAAGGAGGCTAAGTAATATGGATCTCGGTTGCCTACCAAAATCGCTTCAATGATGGCTAGGCCCGACTTACCGGTGATGTCGCGAATAGCTACATCCAACCGAATATTCATCAACCGCAGCGCTTTCTGCATTTTGCGAGCATAAGTAGCCTGCTGCTCAATCAAGTGCTGGCGATGATAGTAGTAGGTACGAAGTTCCTGCAGCGTGTCGCTCAATAAAAAACTGCCCGACAATAATCCTAACGAGTGGAGTCGTTGAATCCACAAACAATCAATGACATCGGTTTTGCGACCCTGGACGTTTTTAGTCTGATTGCCGCCCACTAATAAGACCTCAAATCCAGCTTTCTGTAAAGCATTAAAGAGGGTTTGCCAGTAACTGCCGGTACTTTCCATGGCTACCGATGTAATACCATACTGGCGCAAATAGTCAATCAGATCCTGGTGGTCCTGGGTGTAGACGCCAAAGGATTGGACGTTTTCTTTATTCTGGTCGACGGCTACCCAATGCTCTCGGGAGCCGATGTCAATGCCAGCAGCATGCGGATTGACGATTGGCAAATTAGTGGTTGACTTTCCCATCGTTTTGGCGGCTTAGATGCGTAAACTGACCTCAGGGAATGGATGGGTATATCAGGATTTTTCTATACGGGATTCTCTTGAGGAGATCACCAGTGAATTCAACAAGTGCCACTTTTGGAGGCCTTATCCATTCCAGCCCAGATTTCAGTAAGGACTACTACGTACCAGTATAGGTTGATGAGCTTGTTTCTGAGGTCAAAACAAGATAACTAGAAAGCACCAATCTGCCTACTCCAGTTGTCCTGGGTATTCAATGGTACCCGCCAATCGAGCGATTTCAGTGTAAGACAGTTGATGAGCGTTCCGTTCATACTTGGCCAATCTGCGCCACATAGGTCCCAATCTGTTCCAGTTCTTCAAAGCGTCAAATATCGGGTTGGTCTCGTCGGCGGGCCAATTCCCGGAAGTGTTGTAGACTCAGCAAGCGACGAAATGCCGCCAGCGGAATAGGCTAGTGTTGCAGTCGGGTAAATAACCCGTTGACTCGACGTGAGTGCTTAAGGCGGATGAAGTTTCCTTATTTTTATCCCTATGAAGTTAAACAGAATACTCATTTTCCTGCTGCTCGTTAGCGGTCTTAGCCAGTGTAAGCAATCAGAGGTTTCCCCTCCGGTTACCACCAGCCCAACCCGAGATGATAATCTGGCGATGGGCAATCCCGATGGGGCCAGACCGCTTGAGTCCAGTCCAAACGCTTACTTGATTACCCGGCCAACCTACAGTGTTTCCTATAACCAGTCAACCGGTATTGCCAACTGGTGCAGCTGGCACCTCAGCACTGCCTGGAAAGGTTCGGCAACACGATATGCCGGCAACTTCATTCCGGATCAAAGCTTGCCCGCTACCTGGTATCAGGCTCGCCATGCCGACTATGCCAATAGCGGTTTTGACCGGGGCCACCTCTGCCCCTCCGACGATCGGGATAGTACGGCCCAGGAGAACCAGACTACCTTTATCCTGACCAACATCGTCCCTCAGGCCCCTCAACATAACCGGCAGGCCTGGAAGAATCTGGAAGACTACACCCGTGGTTTATTGACTCAGGGAAATGAGGTCTATATCATAGCTGGTACGTATGGGAAAGGAGGCGAAGGCGATAGCGGCAAAGCCACTAGTATCGCCAATGGTAAACTGACGGTTCCGGCTGCGCTTTGGAAAATAATGGTGGTACTGCCGATCGGTTCCGGGGATGTGAATCGAATCAGCGCCCAAACCCGGGTGATTGCTGTCTGGATGCCCAATACCAACACGACGGGTCTGCAGCCCTGGACGCGATACCGAGTTAGTATCGATGAGGTCGAAAAGCAGACGGGATATAACTTCCTGTCGAATGTTCCGGAACGTATTCAACGAGAGGTTGAAGCGAAAGTAGACAATGAAGGGATCTAAAGTGGAGAGAGTGCGGGGAGAGATAATAGAACACCTTAAACCACATGCTGAATTCCAGTGGTGGGTCAAGCGACGCTGAACCAAACTGTTGTGGAACGGTTTAACTGTTACGAGAGCTTCTAATTCATCAACCCTCATACTCGGACAACTAATTTTAACGGGCGAAGTCAATCCTTCCTCAGCGTATAGGTTTTCCAATTAATTGTTCTAGGCCGAACACGAAACTGGTGAAATCCTCAGGGAATGCGTTCGAGCCAACGCATTCCAACCGGGTGGTCTGAATCTGGATTAATAAACTCCATTGTATACCGTCCAGGACCGGGCTTTCATACCTACTCTGCCAAATCAGACATGGCTTTATCAGCTCTCGTAGAGTGAAGCTATTTACATTAACAGGTTCTGCCAATTCCATAAACATAGAGGAGGGGAAAGGGAAAGGGGATTGAAAATACAACCCATTATTCTGGACGATACGTATTTCGGTATTGACCCCATGATATCCTCCGATGAAGAATTGTAAACTAACTATGTCTTTTTTCATATCCTGTAACGTTTCATTTTACAAGTTCTCCGGTAGGTTCTTTCATTGCTCGTCTTCAATTCCTGCCCGCGCTCGTCAACTTTTTTAAATAGGAGATCGCTTCATTCTTTTTTATCAAAACCTCACCACGCGGCTGGTAGTCCTACTCGTAATAAAAACCTCTGGCCATCAGAGGCCTTCGAATGATAAGTTCCAGTCGGTTAACCCAGTCGGCAAACTCATCGGTAACTGTATCATGACAGAAGGAAAGATATTTATCATCCACTTGAAGGGTTAATTGCCAATTTGTACCATCATAGGTTATTTGGGTATCCTCCAGATGTTTCCAATTCAGGCAGGGCATAAAGGCTGTGTATAGTAAGGTTGAGTCTACTATTAGATGTACAGCGTGTTTAAGAAAATACTGGTTTTCGTAGCGGGCACGTGCTTTTTTGGTAAGATGAAAATAGCCATCCGAATCAGAGTCAGGAAATACAGGACCGTGATAATACAGGAGTTGATGACGATGGGTACGTAACATGGTAAAGTAAGAAGCTCGGTCGCCTAAAATGGAAAATTGAATTTTGATTGTACCCTTGGTTGTTTTCATGTTTTATCTTACTATCCACCAATTAGTTTTGGATAACGTTCATTAAGCTCTACCTATCGCTACGGTGGTGAAGCCATGGCGAGGGGGGGCGGCCATAAAACCGCATTTTACTCTAATCAATGAGCTTATCCCGTTCATCCTTTCTTCCCTCTGCATCGGTTGCGTGCCTTAGAATACCGGTCTAAAGAACAGTTCATTTTGCTCATTGGGTATAAATGGAAGCGTATAAGTCTGATGCGCATATGAATAGTGCTTAACTACAAACCTATTACCTAATTGATACAGTTGATAGGGAGTTAAGTCGTTTATCTAAAATGACTTACGAAAAGAGTATTTAACACAGTTAAGGTGAGTACTCTCAGCCCATTGCACTTTAAGTCTGGTTTATATATTTTATTAGAATTCGACCGAAAAAAAATTAAATTTACTACTCGAATCGAAAGGTTTATGAATATATCTGTAGGTGTATAACCCCCTTAATACCATGGCGACAATCAAAGTACGCTATCTTCCGGCTTTAACAGGTCTAAGGGCGTGGGCCATCGGGCTCGTAATCCTGGATCATTGGGTTGAAGGAATGCATGATTATGCCATGGTCGGAAACGCAGGGGTTTCGCTGTTCTTTGTTTTAAGCGGCTTTCTAATTAGTCGAATTTTATTAATTGAAAAACAACGGGTTGATCTAAGTGAGGAGCCGACTTCTTTTCGAAGGTTTATGACTCCCTTTTTAAGACGACGAGCCTGGCGTATTTTTCCAATTTATTTTCTTGCTTTGACAGTCTTATTGGTGACGGGTGACTCAGTGATCCGGCATCAAGGGATACCTTTTCTTACGTATACCGCCAATTTTTTTCTGGTCATTCACCCAGTAGCTCATCTGGATCACCTGTGGTCTTTGTCGGTTGAGGAACAGCTGTATATTCTAATGCCCTTCTTAATATGGCTGACGCCTAGCCAGCAGCTGCCCAAGCTCGGATTCATCCTGATTATCATCAGTTTATTTTACCGGGGCAGCAGTTACCTTCTTTTTCCAGCAGCGATCTGGTGGCCAGCCAGCTATTGCCTGCTACCAGGCTGTTTGGATGGGTACGGCATAGGCTTACTAGTTGCCTGGTACTGGTTCTACAGACCTGAACAGAGCAAATCGTTTTTCAACTCATCGATACTTCTGAACAGTTTATTCATCGCCTGGCCATCGGTTATTCTGGCTGGCCTGCTTTGGCAGCTTGCCGGTCGGGGGTTATTCTATTCGCCAGGCATGGCCGCTGGCTTACGCTTTACGGTATCGCTCTACGGGGGATACTTGGTAGGCTATTGCCACCAACCCATTGGCGTGCTGGGCCGGCTGCTTCTGTTGAATCCCGTTTGTCAATACATTGGCCGGATCAGCTACGGGTTGTATCTGTACCATAATCTAATCTTTACTATTCATGCCCCGCAGCAAAGCTATGGCCGGCTGGCCTGGTTGAGAACGGCTGACATCCTGCACATTAATTCAGGGAATGGATTGACAGAAACTGTATTCTACTCGGTGCTACTCATCTGTATAGCCACGTTATCCTGGTTTCTGATTGAAAAACCATTGTTAGGTCATACCCACAAAAAAAGCATTTCGATCAAAGCCACGCTGACCGCTAGTGTAGACTAACTTGAAAATCAATTTGCGCTTCTTAAAACAATAAATGGGATACCGATGTGTCGGTATCCCATTTATTTACTCTAATATAAGCTTCAGCTAATACGAAGCTTTTTTCCAGATTATCGGCAGGCCGATGCTAACGGTAAAGGCAGCGATTAATACTAATCGGAACGTGAAGGAGTACGTTTGATCTTGAAGGGAAGAAACGGCGCTAACCATAAACAATAGAAAACCAAGCGAGACGGCTAACGCAATAGAATCCGCTGTCAGAATTCCTTTGGCATCGAGTGGAATAACCCAGGTAAACAACAGACGGATTCCATACCAGACATTCCAGAACCAACAACCGTATTGGATCATTTCCAACGCGAGAAACAGGTAATATTGCCAGGTGTCATCCAGGGGACTGCCTAATATCGACTGCCCTAGTGTGACTAATGCTCCAATCGATTGAGTGGTCAGAAAAGCAATAATCAGGCGGGAAAAAAACGGCCGGAGCGGAATGTCCGGGATAATCAAGTTGAGCAGCGGTGCCAGCCGGGTGTAAATGATAGAACGATCAAAAGGTTTCATAGAAGATCAAATAAGTAGACTTGATTACTGACTACAATTGCCTGATACCCATCCGGAACAGCGTGCTCTTCCCTGTTTTGAAAAGTAAAGTAGCACTAATGAATGGGGCGTCGAGTTTTAATAAACCATAAAGTGTATAAAGCCATTACTCTGAATTACTAGCGGTGAACTGCTTAGCAATAGCTGTTATGTCAGCCTCGTATGGATGAGCATTTGACATATCTTTTATAATTGGTTTGTGAGCAGTTGGCTGTCCGAGAAAATCGTTCAACCGTGTATAGGAAAAGTAAACGTCCTCCCCTGTTTTTATTCGAAGAACTTCCAAATCGGTCATGCCAAGCTTTTGACACAGTGCCAGCGACTCCTCCCCATTAATCGTCTCTTGCCAGCCAGGAATTAACCCATTTTCCAACACGAACTGCGCCGATCGGGCCAAGTGATACATTCCCTGCGCATGTGGAGTTAACTCACGGGTGCAGATCACCGAAAAGAAAATAGTGAAAGACGCGCTGTTCAGCACACTCCCCTGAACATGCGTTATGTGATGATTGGCATTGATCAGCGCACTAATTCGTTTGGCCTGAAAGACGTTACCTCCGTTGGAGCAGAGATGAATCTGCAGTTTGGCATCTGGTGTGTCAGCGGTATAATCCGCGTAAAAAGCTTCGTATAATAAAGCAAGGTCCTTATATGCTTTTTCATCAATCTGATCTAAACTAATAAAATAGCAGTGCCTTTTCCAGCAAGATACCTTTAAGGACTCCAGTCGTTTAAGACTGGCAATTTTATCAGTTATTAGCTGGGTAAGGTGACGTCGATGTTTGGTGACGGCAATATGGGGATCAGCCGTGTAGTTTTCATCATAAAAAGGCACATAAGCCGGCCGCACGCGTTTGCGACACGCTGAGCAGTAATGAGTGCCTTCATCCGTTTCTTTTTCCGTTCAGCTAACGCCCGGCTAAAACAGTTGGGGCAGGCCTGAATGGAATGCCAAGGTAAACTACTTAGTAAATCGATGTCAGATTCAGCTAATTGATTGATCAACTCCTCCGTGGTAAATCGGTTAAGATTCGCTAAGCTGCCCTGTTTGATTGACGTATCTTCTTCCGGAGGCGACAGGGGAGCGTTGAAATCAAGGGGATCGAATGTGCCAACTAAATTTTGGCTGATTTTTTTCAAAAATTTGTTGGGCGTAACCTGGTTACTTGCTACCAGCAGTGATCCTACATCCGGTGGGCGCTCATCTGTTTTTCCCTTGGTTGCCAAAGCCAATGGGCTAAACTCACAACCCTCATCAAATGTGTCTTCATAAAGCTCAAGCGGTATACTCAGGGTCGGTTCCATTTCGACATTCCCCGCATTGATGAATTCCGCTTCTTCATCTGCCGGCATTTTTTTATAGGGTATTAATTGACTGCAAATGGTAGAGTCAACAAAGCGGAGCAGAGCTAAATCCATCTCTGCCTCGAAGGTAGGAGCCCCCAAACCATTAATTTGCTTCTTATAGTGAGCGTCGAATAGAGGTTTTGATTCTAAAAGGATACGATAAAATTCCTCACTAGTTTCATCAGGGTGCAAGCCCCAGTTATCCATGAGATAGGTTAGCAGAAAGGCCGTGAAATAGCGAATATTAAATTCGACAAAATAGGTGTGACGAGCAGCATGTTCCATGAACTGATCGTGCCAATACCGGGTATAGGCAGAATCAAATAGTCCAGGCTTAAAAGAGTCAACTGGGCGCGTTTGGGAAGAAAAAATTCCACGCTCACGACACGTTTTAACAACGAGGACAGCTTGGGTCAGTTGTTCATCCGTTAACGTTAAATACTGACGATAAAGGTCAATGGGTAGTTTTATCGGATCGACTTTCATAGTTTATGATGTTTGAAACGGACATGTTGTTTAGTGGTAGTGGAGAAACTCCCGCCATTTTTCGACTACTAGCCAGATTAGCTCTATCGCTGGGCTAACCCATTGCCACAGTAACCTTAGAAAAATGTATCCAAAGAATAGCCATATCCAGGTGGAATCCACTATACTCTCAATCGACAGGGACCTCATTTTTTTTCGGTCATCTAGGTTAGCTGCTACCTTATGTTGAGCGACCATACTGTTCATTTGTTTTAGTGTTCGTTAAGCTACGTTTCAAGTCCATCAAGAATGGCTAACAGTTCGCCTCCTGTCAAAATGACAACTGGTGACACGGGTGCGGATGTCAAGGGTGAGGTACCCAGGTAGATTAAAAGTCCCATCAGGTTTTCCAACTCACACGCTTTATTAAGTCGACTAAAACCATAGCGGGAGTAGGTATTCCCCTCTGTTTGAATGGATACCAGCACCGGTCGGCCGTCTGCTGTAAATACATTACCCGACTCAATACGTGGTTCAAGATTCATCATGACCTCTTTCATGGGTCGGCTTAACCGCCCTTTATAGGACGGTTTGGTCAGCGCCTCCGTGTTGTCGAGTATCACAAAATCACGGTTAGGTTCGGTCTCCCTCAGGGGAGGCAGCTCGTAGCGCAGAGCCGGTTCATCCATGCGAACGACGTAATTTACCGCCGAGAGGGCCAGCAGAATCAGGTCGTGTAAAACCGTTGCATCCAGTTGACGCAGAAAATTTAACCGGGCGGATTCCAGAATAGGTTGCTGCTGAAACTCTTGCAGGGAAAGCAGTGCCTGGTTTAAGCGGCTGTTAGATTGGTTATCCAGGTTATAGGAAGTAGGCTGCCGTTTTGACGGATGCCGGCCACCGGCTAACATCCACCAATTATAGATGAGCCAAATGATCAGGCCAGTAAAAACCAGAAGCATAATTCCGCGCTGGATGGGTGTTATATCCATAGCCGTGACTACTTAATCTTTTGAAAAGGTTGAACGCAGTAAGTTTAGAAGAGATAAAGTACGTGGTGCGGGCTACGCAGTAGCATGACCTATAGAAGAGCCGTATGTCTGGTCGAAGAGGTGCTTAGGTTGGCCGAACGGCCAAATACACTGGTCGCAACGTAAGCCTCATGCTTTTCCTGTTGCACGTAACCTGCTTCGACGTAAGCGTCTGCCCTGAGGAATAAGTCCAGTAATTTCCGCTCCGCCAGGATACGATCTTTTTGCCACGGCTGGAGCTTAGGGTAATATTCCTGGAGTGTCTTGGCGGTGAATGTCAGCTTATCAGCATAACTCATTGTATCTATGACACCAAGAAGCTTTTCCAACCGGGCTTTTGCCGCCGGATCGTTATCATTGACCTGCTTGGCCGCTGTTGAGCAGATGGTGAACTGAATGTGCGTTACCTGACGATTGACTGATTGTACCTGGTAGGTAATCTTCATATCTCCCAGCAGTTGTATTTCGTCTATGGCCGGTTCAATCATCCGTCGTTTAATGTTCGCAAATCGATCGTAACTCCCTTTGTAGTCACTTTTTTTGTCGTTTTGATTGGGTACGTCCATCAATTTCCGGAAATCATCAATAGCGATCGTCCACTTCCCGCGCCACTGATGTCGGGAGAAGTAGCTATACATAAGCTGCGAATATTCTTTTTTAAGTAAGAGCGCTTTCTGGAGATTAAACTGAGCAAAATCATTGCCCAGCTTCAGGAAGGCCTCCGTCAGTTTCGGATTCAATTCCAAAACCATCAGCCCTTCGCCCATCAGGTACTGCGTATCAAAGATGTGAACCGACACCTGATCGCCTTTGGGATTAACCCATTTGATTCGCTTCTCAGACAAAGAACCCAGCGTCTTTTTGACATCGGTTACGCTAATATTCACCGTTGCGGTTTCATCCTTACAAGGCCGCAGGCGGGATCGGTGAAACTGAAAAGACAATCGTTGTTCAAGTAGTGGTTCACTCTGGGGGGTTGCCTGCTGGAGATATTGATAATTCTTTAGGGCCCCCAGTACAAGCCAGTATAATCGTCGTTCCAGCACATTGAGCTTGGGCAGCGCCTGGAGTAAGCGCATGGGTTCCCGAAACATCTGCTGACGAAAAGCCTGGTTTAATTCGACTGAGTAATTCGCTTTAGTATTATTTGGCGTATACCCCTGCTCGAAAAATTCGAACAGATTCAGCTGAACTGCTGAGGAAACCACCACCGGGGGACTGCTTCGCTTTTGCTTAACGGGACGCTTCTGGGATTCAGCCAGGATCTGCTTCAGCGGCAAAGGCAGGGATGTGATATCAGATTTTGATGACATACGCACAAGAGAATATTTCTTTAACCCCTTTATGTATGGTCAAATATAATTTTTTTTTCGGTTTATAAAAGACAAACTGGAATATTTACCAACTATAAATATTTCAGAAACCTAACATTATGAAGATTACATAATTTTTTTTCCGGTTGGATTTTGTGCAATTGGTTGATGTACCCTGTGCGCCCGGAACCAGCATGTGTGCTTTTATCGCGGTAGACCAGGGTCCTAACAAGTCAAGTAAATATGTGGATAAACCGAATTTTGCTTAGCGGATTTGTCATTCTAGTTATTCAGTTTCTAGCGAATCTGTCGCGTGAAATGAGCGAATTTGTCACCTGAGATTAGCGAATCTGTCGTTTGAAGCTAGCGAAACTGTCGCTTGAGGTTAGCGGATCTGTCTTGTGAACCCGGTAACACTTAGCGAATTAGTCACTGAACTATAAATTTAGTTATTATATAGCGTTCAACATCAATTAGTTAGCACGATGTTTTTTTCCCTGTATTATCTATTCAATCAGTAAAAAGTAGTAAAAAGTAAGTTTAAATTATAAAAAGACGGGTGGCTTAGAAAAAAAACTAAAAGATCGGTGGATAAGTAAGGCTATGACTCAACTGGTTGGAGGAAATTAGATAAAATTGTCAGAAAATGATTAGCAATCAATTGTAATATTTACCTTCAAGTGTAATATTGCGCAACATACTAAAACCAGGTGGGTATCAAGCAATCATGGAAAATGAGGAACAAAAGCCAAAGCGGAGACCAAAACGAAAAGTCTATGAAAGCGATCATTATTTGTATATGAGTGCTGAACTGCTAAAATGCATTCAACAAGTACCACACCTGCGGCCCGAAGGCTGGAATCTGGAGGGGCCAGAACCCGATGATTGCGAGCTTCGATACATAAGCCGTGAACATGCACCCCTTTTTTACCCTTGGGAAGAGTTTGATTGCCGGACCATTAAATTAATCAATCTGCGAAAACCTGCCTGTCGGCTCACCTTCTTTCGAACACATCGGTATTTTCTCAAAAAAGCCGAAAAAATTACCCGTCAAACCAAACTCGACACGATTCAGGAGGTGATTCAGAAATTGCAGCAGGATCTGGACAAACTCGATACACAAACGTTGTTCGATGTACCCACCGATCAGCACAGAGTCGTGCAGGATGAACTTAATGAGTGGAAACAAATTGCCCAGCATCCGGATCGCTATGACATAGCCCTGTCAAACTATCATAAGGATTATATTTACAACACGTTGAACTATAAGTATTTAGTAGAGGACCCAACGGATGGCTACCGAATGGCTAACGAAACGGTTCATTTACTAAAAAATCAGTACGAAAAAGATCGTAGTAAAGGCCGGACCCAGGCCGTAGCGCAGATTCGCTACAATATCGTTTTCATCGATCTGGAATCCATCGTCCAGCCTGATCCGTATCAAAACAAAGTAATTCATCGCTACCTGGAGGGCTTTCCTATTCGCACAGACATGTACTTGCATCACGTGTACGTGCGTCCGTCATCCGAAGAGATAGTGGATTGACCCAATCGTCGGTAACCTCACCCATTCATTAAAACTATATAACAGGGAAAAGAGGTTTAAGTCATACGTAAATACGACCAAAAAAAAAGCAGAAACCTTTCAGAAAGTTCCTGCTTTGTGCGTATTTTACTACCAGATAGAACGATCATAGAATGACCAGCGCGACTCCTTTAGCGGTTCAACAGCGTCCCCGTCGATCGGCGCGTAAAAGTAAAATGGCCCCACGGGTTGAGGTTACGGGGATTCGACGTGGGGTCCGATTGACCCGTGATATTCATCGCGATCTGACCATAGTCGGCCCTGGACTTATCCAGTATCCGGCACAAGGTCATGCCGTAACTCAACTCGGTTTTGTTAGCATAAGCCAGGCGGGCAATGTGGATCTGATTCAAATCGGGGGCACTGCCAAACTGCCAACTATCCAGGGTATACCCGGTGGCCTCATCACCCGATTTGGTACGGCTAAGTACCTGAGATACTTTGAAACGACCCAGATTTCGTTTGGCAATCTCACCGCCGTAACCGTTCCCCCAAAACGTAAGCTGGATGGAATCCTTGCCGACGGTAGGATCTACCTGCAGGTAATAGTTGCTTTCGATGGATGGTGTATCGTAGGTCACAAAGCCTTCATTCTTATAATCCGAATTATTGAACCGTTCCCAGCGGATGACGACTGCCTGATAGGTACCCGACACGGCCACTGGCAGACTGGCATCATTGAGCAATTCTGTCTGCTGGGCTTTCAGCGTCAGCGCGTCAGGATCGCCGTCCGGGGAAACCCCTCCCTTTTTGCAGGCTGTTAATTGACCGATCAGCAGTAACACCAGCAGAGGAGAGATATGGGGTTTGACTTTAGTAATTAGGACGTTGAGCATAGTTAAATAAAGCTAAGGGTGTTTAAACCCAGTAATACGATTTGAAAATTGGCGTGAATGTATATTCTTTTTCAAAATGTCAAGCGCTAAGGAGTCAATTACAGAAAATAATCAAACGACCGGTCTGATACGACCCGGTCTGGCCGGTCCGCCGGTGCGGTGATCCGGTCTGGCGTGACCCGGGTACTTTTAAAACGATAAGAACATGGATACTTGGAACTGGTCCCTACTCGACCGTTTTGCTGGCGTAAGCTTCGGATCGGTTAACCGCCCCCCCACCCCTCGGTCAACGCTGAAGTCTAAGGCAAATGGGTATGCCCTAACGCAGGAACAGGAAGCGATTGTCGACTGTCAAACCGATATGAAGATAAACGCCGTGGCTGGATCGGGAAAGACAACCACATTGATTGAGTATGCCAGGCGTCAAAAAACGGGTAGCCGCGGCCTTTATCTAGCCTTCAACCGAACCGTGCGCGAGCAGGCTCAGCAAGCTTTCGCGCGAAAAGGCGTACGGGGCGTTACCATCCACACGGCGCATTCCCTAGCCTATGGGCGAGTTATCAAACAAAACAGCGAATTGCTGGCCAGTGGCAGCTATTCGGCTTTTGATCTGGCCAATCGAATGCAAAAGGAATCGCTCGTTGTCCGTTGCATGCCCTCAACCCGTCGCAAAGCACCCTGGACAGCTGTAGCCGCTCACAGCTTACGGCTGCTAGCTTGGTACTGTAATGAACCCGTTGCCCGGATCGAGGACCTTAACTACAATCACCTCCTCCGCTATGATCCCCTGATATCCCGCCGGTTCGCCGATTATTTTGGGGCGGTTATCCAAGCCGGTGCCATTTGGCTCTGGAATCAAATGGACGAGCGAAGCCTGAAAGTAACCCATGATTATTACTTGAAGAAATATCAGTTGTTAGCGCCTCAGTTGCGCTACGACTATATTCTTTTCGATGAAGGGCAGGATGCCTCTCCAACAATGCTGGATGTCTTCAGCCGGCAGCAGCACGCGCGCCGGGTCATTGTAGGGGATAGCCATCAACAAATCTACGGGTTCCGCCACGCTGTCAACAGCCTGAATCAGGTAGATTTTGACGCCTATGGTTTAACGCAGAGCTTCCGATTTCCTCCCGGTATTGCTTGCCAGGCCCGGCGCGCTTTATCCTTGAAACAGCATATTCATCCCTTCCTGGGTGAAACCTATACCCCTCAGGCCATTGAGGGCATGGGTGTCGACGATGCGACAATTTTAGCAGAACCCACCTGCCTACAGGCCTTGATCGGACGAACCAATCTGCAGCTGGTCAGCGCAGCTATTAATCTCTTATGCATTCAGGAAGTGATCGGAAGCGTTTATTTCGAAGGTAACTTCGATACATATACCTTTATGGATAACGGAGCGGGATTGTTGGATATGGTCTTATTACAGCAAAACCGGCAGCGTGAAATAAAAAATCCACTCCTACGCTCCATGGGTTCCCTGGAAGAGCTGGGTGATTACATCGATCAAACGGGTGATGGCCAGATGAAAACGGCCCTGGAACTCGTGCTCACGTATGGCGATGACTTACCCCATTTCATCGAACAGATCCGGACGGCTCACCTGGCCCAACGTTTTCGGCCGCACGCGGATTTGATCTTTTCAACGGTGCACCGCAGCAAAGGCCTGGAATATGATCAGGTCACTTTATGCGACGATTTCATTGATCAGCGTAAATTAGCTGATTATATCGACCTATTGAATCAGCAGCAAAAGGCTGAAGCGGGCGGACAGCCCAATCGTCAGCCGGTAAATCCGGGGAGTATCCTTGAAGAAATCAATATGCTCTACGTTGGACTAACGCGAACAAAGCAAGGGCTCTCCCTACCCGACAGTCAGTACTATCTCCAGCGAGAAACGCTTAGCGTGTAAGTGAATTGGACATTCAACTTTAATCTGCAGTAAACCGTAAGAATCAATGCATACCTTTTACCTTCAAACCTGTGATGGCGACCTAATCGCTGAAGTAAGTATACATGAGAATTCCCTGACCTTAGCTGTTCAGCAGGCCATTGATAACAACATCGATCTATCAGATGCTGACTTTCAGGGACACAACCTGGATAGCCTGCTGGCTGCCGGCGCTAAGTTAAATCGGGCAAACTTTTCCCAAAGCTCACTGGTAGGTGCAGATTTTAGTGGAGCTCAGTTAAAAGATACTTCTTTTGCGTATGCTGACCTGACGGGAGCCATCTTTTCTAACTCTTCGCTTAATCTATTGACCGATTTCACCGGCTCCATCATGATGAATACCATTTACGAAGCCGGTTAGCCTTAAACGAAAGAACCCTAACGTTTACGTATATGTGGGTAAATCTAAAAAAAGGGAGCAAATTCGTCACTTCAACTACACATTGAATTAGTAAATACAGTTGATGGGTATAGTATGGGAAGTATGGGCATTACCGAACAAACTTTTATTCTGCTGGAGCGCTTTAACACGGTACTATGACAAGTGTAGCGGGCCGATTTGGCCAATTTTTTACTTACATTTTTAGCTGATTAAGGCTTATTTTGCAGCATGGAAGCCATGCCCGATCAATTGCCCACTCAGCCCGATCAATCGGTGATTCAAAAACAGCGCGTGGAGGACGCCACAGATTTTCTAAGTATCTGTGATCGCCTGTCTACGGGTTATGACAGTGGGTACTACTGGGAAGACATCCAACGAGCCTTACGGATTGCAGCTGGCTTAGAGAAGTGGCCTGGCTAACTGATATAAACCAACTCTTTTATTCCTGAAATAACTAAAATTAACCATTATTGGGGGGTACCTACATTCGTACGGAATGTTTCATTAGAAGCGAGTAAATTACTAAAAATATATACTTTGTACCATTAATTTAAGACGTCAAATAGTGCACTTTTACTGCCAGAAATAGACATTATCAGAGATGATTTGTGTAAATAATTCTCAAGTTTACAAAAGGCATTAAGGATGTAGTACTGACTGTGCATGACGTACTCTTCCACAGAACTTCCCTACTTCAAACGGATATCCCTAGCCGTTCAAAAAGAATTCGATTTCTATTTCTTGCATCTTTAACTAGCTTTTGATAAGAAATCACCTCTATATAGGCATTAAATTGTTTGTGATAATAAAAATAACCCATCCCATCTGGCGTGATTATATAGTCTCTGGTAGTTAGAATATTAATAAGTTTAGGATTGAAATCACAAATAACATAGGCATAAAAGGGTATTTTATCCTTATCAGAAACCTGAATAAATTTACCTCTTCTATCTAACGCCGAACCACTTCTTAACTTACCAATATAATCTATCACCTGATCAACAGGATTCTTTTTCTCATCCCTGTCCGAATAATCATTCCGCTCAGGTTTCTTGAACTCCACTATAATAAACGAGTTAAAAGGGGCCTCTTCATTGACAAAGGCAAAGCTGCTATTAAAAATAAATAAGTCCGGTCGATCAGTCGTTTTAATATTTTCTAGAACAGGCATGTCAGCCATTGGTTTGTCGGATGCCAAGTAATAGTGATAGGCAAGCCGTTCATCGATAAGCCATAAGTTTTGTTGTTCATATTTTACATCATCAGACTCTTTCTTTATAGGAAAAAAAATTTCATGAATTGTTTTTTCGCTCTGAAATTTATCTCCTTCCTCACCTAAATATTTATTTAATAAATCAATAATTGCTCGTCTATGTATGACATACTTAACTAGATTCGATTTGCCAATATCATTGGATTGTTCCAGATACTGATCGTATGCTTTTTGATACTCTTCAACGTTTTTGTAGTCATGGCCATTTAGCACTTCATTGCCGAGAATCTTCGTATCGAGTTCCAGTTTCTGTTGTATCTTAAATAGTTCGACATCAAGTTTTTCTCCCGTCAGAGTAGCTGGTAATTTTTTCACTTCATCCTCTTTATACTTTAACACGTATTTGAATTGAGGAGCATATTGTTCGACATGTCTTTTAACAGACGCCATCTTTTGCTCTCTAAGCGCTTCTAACGGAGTTTTTAGTTCTTCTTCCAGTTCGTGTTCTATTTGTTTTTTTATATCTTCAAACGTGACAATATAATCATAGGGAGCATCTTCCTCATTGTCTGGGAAATTAAACCGAGTCCGCTCATTCCCGACGTTATTGTCCAAATATGTGGAGGTAATGTAAACTTTGAGGTTCTTTTGATCACTTTCAACTAAGTAGACGTTACTTTTCAAATCAGGAATATATTTGCTGATGGGTTCATTGACAACATCCCTAGAGTTTCCACAATAATGTACCCGGTGACCACCTTCGGTTTTGTCCACTAATAGTAGATTAAGAGTAAACTCAGTATTTTTAATTTTAAAGGTTCGCTTTATTAAGTTAGGTAATAAATCTAAACCAAATTTTTCCTGTAACGTAACCTGATTTCCATTTGTATCAACGATCGTAATGATCGGGCATTTACCTTCAATAAAATAGATAAAGAAATGCTCTATTATAAGTTCAGCTATTTCATCAATTGATTTCGGGCAATTGTTCTTATATTCATCATAAAATGAATTAAGTATAACTTTAGTACCTGACTCTTTTCTAATCTCTGATTTTACGATGGGCTCCTCATCAAAGCCTTTACCATACGCTTTTAATGAAAAATTTCTAATTTCAGTTTCTCCTGAATTATTCCGATAGGTGCTACTATATTCTATTTTTTTAAATGCTTTTAAACAGACAAATCGTCCAATACCTTTTGATCCTTTATCTTCTTTATAATCTGATTCTGCCGTAAGGAATGATTTATAATTTCGTTCATTAAAGCCAATGCCATTATCCGTAATAATAAACGATTTAATAAAATACTGATTTACATCGCCGAGAGAAACTAAGGCTTCGTCATGACCTTCCCGATCTAGTGTTATATTTATTTTTCCTTTCTTCGTTGAGCCTAGCTCTTCAATAGCATGTATTGAGTTGCTGACAACTTCAAATAATGGCCACAAAGCTTTTTTTAGGGGTAGATTCAGATTGCGTACTCTCCCAGCAATGTTAGTTATAAATTCGTTATTTGAAATGACAGCTTCCATTAGAAAAAAAGGTGCAGAGTGGAAAATTATACTAGTTGGCAATTTAGACGATTGATTTACGGATGACAAGCCGTTTAACATTTAGCATTGGTAATGGCTTTCGGAATTTGCTTTACCAGCCTAACTTCTTAGCTGCGTTATGCTGCTTGATCGAATCTAGCCTAGTATATCGTCGGATCATGGCGCTGGTTTTGTGCTTGGTCTGCTGCATGATTTCTGAATCATCAGCCCCGTTGAGCTTGGCCGTTGTCACAAATGAGGCCCGCATCGAATGCGCTGAGAATCGGTCACCCACATGCTTTTTAACAATGGCTCCAATCGACTGATCTGTTAATCGCTCCTCGGTTAGTTCGTTGCCCTTTCGTATTCTTACCAACAAGGGGCCATTGGTTCGTTCCAGCAGAGCTACCCATTTCTGTAATGTACGCACGGGACAAATCTGAGCATCGGGACTATAAAAAAGGGCCTTTTCTTCTCGCTGTCCTATCTGATTGGTTTTACTTCCGTAGTATGTAATCACCACACCGTCCTCACCAAAATGAAGTTGCTCGACATTGAGCGCCACCAGCTCCGACCGGCGAAAGGCCCCCGTAAAACCCAGCAGCAAAACGACTTTATCACGCAGTGGTCCAAACCGGGGTACCCCCTTACTATCGGTGACAAGTTTACGCAGAATACCTTTCAACTGATTAGCGCCAAACGCAGGTGCCTGCTCAGCATGGGTACCATGTTCCCGCTGGATACCTTTCAGTGTCGCCTTTAACCAGCGATCATCGACCGGGCTGGGTAGGTCAAGCAATTCATGCCATTTGCGCACGGCCGAAAGTCGACGCGCGATAGTTGCCCACTTGCGCTTCGGACCCAGGGCTGATACATACTCTCCCAACACAGCCGACGTAGCGGGCAAAGCGTCCACCCCCTGCTGCTGGCACCAGGTAGTATAATGATTTAGGTCAGCTCGGTACGCTCGCTCGGTATTAGCCGCTCCCTGTAACCCTTTCAGCAAATACTTCTGCTGGTCCCCACTCAACTGAGGCAAAGGGACCAACGAAAATGGATCGTTTTGCGTAATAGGCAAAAAGGACACAGTTTGCTTATCCATATATTACAGTCAATGTTAACAAACCTACGAATTACGCATAAGATACACAAACATTAAAGCAGCTAAACATTCATTTTGTACTTTACTATCGATAACATTTACTTATCAATACTAAAATGAATTTAAGTTTATTTTACAAATGACTGTAATTGAATAAATAACAAGTATAATAATATTATATGTTATCAGTTTTTAATACTTTTCTATAAATTTATTTTAATGTAATTAATCGCTGATTACATAAAGGGCTTAAAAACTTTTTATGCACTTTTGCATTAACATAACTATGCACAATGGAAAATGTAGCCATGAACGAATTTCGTCGGCAGGTTGGTGAATACATTAACCAGACCTATTATGCAAATAAGTCTTTCGTGCTGACAAAAGGACAAAAGAGGGTAGCCGCTTTAGTACCGATAGCTATACTTGACCGACTATCTGAACTAGAATCCTTTTACAGTCAAACGTTGGCAGATCGTCAGCAAGCAGATGCATCTGTTGACAAAATCAGCGAAACAGATAAAGAAACCGTTTAACGATAGTCACCCATTGTGCATACCAGATAAGGATATCTATGATTTTGTACAATGATAGCGGGTTTAGTACGAAAGGGAACGAACTACTTTTTTAGACGTTGACTTAAATAGAATCCGGACGAAACGGACCACCTCCAATACTTACTTGTCGTTCAGTATTTAATCATTAAGAAACTATTTCGGCGCATCCATTGTAATAGACCTATCAAAGGTGATGGAGTTCGCCTGGAACCGCCCTCAAAAAGCTGATAACTCCTGTATTCGTTTCCCCGAAACAGGACGTTTGTATGCTCAGCTTTTTCATCACCCCAATCTATTCATTTTCTATGCCGGCTGATGTGTCTGCCTGTGGCTGGCCCTCATCGTCACGGCTGTTCAGTTTTCCGCGCGGTTCCCCGCTTCGGACAGGCCTTCTTGTATCCCCCTAATTCTATCTCACCCCATTCTGACGGCTTGAGTCGCTTGGCTATTGCCTGGTTCGACAAAAACTCATGAATCAATAATGAAAACAACCCTTCACTACGTTCAGGATCACCTCAGCCTCCTGCGATTTTTAGGAAAATGGTTTCTGCTGATTTTGCCGGTGGCCCTGCTTAGCGGTACGACCAGCGCTTTCTTTTTGTGGGCGCTCGACGAAGTTACCCAGCTTCGCTGGCAACATGGTTGGCTACTCTACGGGCTGCCATTGATTGGCGTTCTGATTCTATGGCTCTATCAGAAGGGCGGTAAAAATGCGGAACGGGGGAACAACCTACTCATCGATGAAATTCATCAACCGGGCGGGGGCGTACCCGGGCGTATGGCTCCCCTGGTGCTGCTAACGTCGCTGTTGACCCACCTTTTTGGCGGCTCAGCCGGTCGGGAAGGCACCGCCGTTCAGATGGGGGGTAGTATCGCTGGGGTGCTGGGCCGACAGCTCAGGCTCTCGGAAGCCGATTTGCGCATCCTACTGATGAGTGGGATTGCCGCTGGTTTTGGCGCCATATTCGGCACTCCCCTGGCTGGGGCTGTCTTTGCCCTGGAGGTGCTGACCATTGGCAAGCTGCGGTATCAGGCCCTGATTCCCTGTCTGATGGCCAGTATTCTTGGCGACATTACCTGCGCGGCCTGGGGCATTCACCACATCCATTATCAGGTTGCCTTTTCGCATACGGCCATCCCGACCTTTTCGGTGCCGAATGGCTGGCTACTAACTAAAGTGGCCCTGGCTGGCGCTTTATTTGGCCTGGCAGCGCTGGTCTTCTCGGAACTGACGCACGGACTGCAACGTCTCTATAAGACGTATTTGCCGTCAACGTATCTCAGACCTATTATTGGGGGTGTCTTATTAATTGGTTTAGTGTGGCTGGTAGGCACCCGCGACTATCTAGGATTGGGGGTGGTTAGTCAGCAGCCTAACGGCATTTCCATTCTCAATGCGTTTCATTCAGGTGGGATAACTCCCTGGAGTTGGTTCTGGAAACTGTTGTTTACGGCCATCACCCTCAGCAGCGGCTTTAAAGGGGGCGAGGTAACCCCGCTCTTTTTCATCGGCGCCTGCCTAGGCAATCTGCTGGCTGGTTGGTTTAATGCGCCCGTCGATTTATTCGCAGCCCTGGGCTTCATCGCCATCTTCGCTGGGGCTTCTAATACTCCGCTTGCCTCGACGCTGATGGGCCTGGAGCTGTTTGGCTCCGACAATTTGATCTTTTTTGCGATTGCCTGCTTTGTGGCCTACTTCTTCAGTGGCCATACCAGCATCTATTCCGCCCAACGGCTGGGCGTGACTAAATCAACGGGCCGAGATATTGTCCACCAGGCTCCCTTGAGCCGCATTCAAACGTTACGCCGGAGGGCCTTTACCGGAAATCGGATCGACTAATCAACCAAAGCAATGCCAACCTTACATAAATCGGAACTGGGAAAATTACGGATTTACCTGACACCCACCGACAAGTTACCCGCACCGGGTTTGCTGGGACGACTGCTGGGCAAGCCGCTCGCCCGGGAGCTGATTCACCGGGCTAAAGCGGCCGGAATTCTCCATGCGACGATTCATCATTCGCAGTATGGCTATACCAACCGGGGCGCTTTACAGGACGATCATCCCGAACAGGGTAACCCCCGCTTGAATATTTACGTGGAGCTGATTGACCACAAGGACGCCCTGGAAGCTTTCTGCCAGCAACAGTATGCGCTGTTGCAACACAAAACGATGGTGTATAAAGCTGCTGAACACTGGTCTTTTCGCGACACACCTACTCCCTCATTAATCACTGACTACTCTTAATTCATACGACAATGGCTTTTCAAAACATACTCATGGCGGTTGATGCCAGTCCGTACTCCCTAAAATCGACGCAGGCTGGCTTTGATTTGGCCCGTTCCTGCGGGGCCGACGTAACGTTGATCTACGTTATTGACCCCGTACTGGAAATGGGTAACATCGACGGTGGTGAGTTTCCCGACCAGGCTCGTCAGCGCGAACGGGCGGCCGGGCAAACGCTCCTGGATAACTTGAAACAAAGCGCGGGTTCGGGCCTGACCGTTCAGACGCTGATGCCCGAGGGCAAACCCGAGGAAACGATCCTGGCTGCGGTTGAGGATGCAGGTGCCGATTTGCTGGTGATCGGCACTCATGACCGGAGTGGACTACTTCACCTGTTGCAGGGTAGTATGACCGATTACGTCCTGCGGCACAGTAAGGTCCCGGTGCTGGTCGTACCGACCCATCTGCAGGACTAAGCGTTTTAATCTCTAGTATTTATTATCTAAACAATTCATCATGAAAATTCAAGACATCAGTGCCCTCGAAGTATTGGACTCCCGGGGTAATCCAACCGTCGAAGCTCAAGTCATCCTGGAAGATGGGAGCTGGGGCCAGGCCATCGTTCCTTCAGGAGCCTCAACCGGCGAAAACGAAGCGGTGGAACTGCGCGATAACGACCCGCTTCGCTACGGCGGCAAGGGCGTTCGGCAGGCCGTTGCCAACATTCAGACCCAGATTCGGAACAGTTTAATTCAGCGCGATTTTATGGATCAGTCGCAACTAGATCATCAACTGATTGAACTGGATGGTACGCCGAACAAGACCCGATTGGGTGCCAATGCGATCCTGGCCGTTTCGATGGCCTTCGCCCGTGCTCAGGCTCAAGCACAGCAACTGCCGCTCTATCGTTACTTACAAGGGCCCTTTACCGAAGCCGTCTGGTTGCCTGTACCCTGCATGAACGTCATCAATGGCGGGCGCCATGCTGACAACAACGTTGATTTTCAGGAATTCATGATTGCCCCTCATCAAGCCGGGTCATTTGCGGAGGCCATTCAAATGGGCGAAACGGTTTTCCACACCCTCAAAGCGCTGCTCAAGCAACGCGGCCTGAGCACCGGCGTGGGCGATGAAGGTGGGTTTGCTCCCGACCTAAAAGCCAACGAAGAGGCCGTTGACCTGATCTTAGAGGCCATCACCCGGGCCGGGTACAAACCGGGTGAACAGGTCAGTTTATGCCTCGACCCGGCGGCCAGTGAACTCTGGCAGAATGGTCATTACCAATTGAGTAAAAGCACGGGTCAAATCTTATCTACGGAGGCCATGATCCGGCTCTGGGAGGACTGGACGCGTCAATATCCCATCGTTTCGCTGGAAGATGGCCTGGGTGAGCACGACTGGGAGGGCTGGAAAGCTCTGACTGCTACGCTTGGCCACCGGGTTGAGCTGGTGGGTGACGATATATTCTGTACCAACCCGGCACTGGTTCAGCAGGGAATCGACCAGAAAATAGGCAATGCGGTGCTCATCAAGCCCAACCAGATTGGCACAGTGACCCAGACACTCGATACGGTCAGGCTGGCGCAGCAAAATCAGTACCGAATCTTCATCTCGCACCGGAGCGGAGAGACCGTCGACACATTTATTGCCGATCTGGCGGTAGCGACCAGCGCAGGAGCCATTAAAACCGGGTCGGGTTGCAGGGGGGAACGGACCGAGAAGTTTAACCAGTTTTTGCGCATCGAGCATCGGCTGGGGGCGGCTGCTCGCTTTGCGGGCCGGGATGCGTTTGGGCAGTGATTGAATTCAAAACTCGTTAACAAGATGACAACGACTCACTTATTCCCAAACCACCAGCGTCGCCTGGGACCGTATTGCACGTGATTGAACTACGGCTGAATGAGCTGCAGGCTGATTTAACGAATGGAGCTAACGGGCTAACGTATCAGTTGGAACCAGCCCTTTCGGCCGATCAGCAAAAGTTGCTTAACCAGCAGATTCAGGCCATTCGAGACCTGATTGGTCAGCTTGTGCACAAATATGGCCTTTCGGCTCGTCGGCTTGCCTGGTCTCAACGACTCAATGCGTTAAGCTCGTCGCTTTGGGTCGATCTACAGGACAGCCGTTCGGATCAGATGCCAGGGTACGGCGCGTTTACAACCGATGAGCACCCAGCAGACAATGATCAGGATATAGGCCAGTTGATCGTGCTCATTCGAACGATTCAGACCTGATGAATCCTTGGTCAGACCTTGGCAGCAGGCGAAGAGATCGCCCTGCTTTTACCGTTACCTCCTGCACTGAAACGGGCGTAGGAGGTAACAACTTTAACCGCAAATCCTTACCGATCAACTGCTTATATTTTAATAGTTATTCCAATTCTACTGAACGGCAAAAAGGCTAAAAAGCTTCGCAAAAAAATGCGATTACTCGGTTTTGTGCGAAACTTTCGAATTCGTCAGTTATGCACTACCTATTACGTTAAATACTGGCTGGTTGCTCCTGCCCCCGCAAAAATCCCGTTTCGTCATGCCGGAAATGATACAATTTGGCAATATCCGTTCGCAGCCATTGCAGCACAGGAAGAGCAAATACAAGCAGAGCGCCAAATGTACCCGTTACGGGGGCCAGCCAGTAAAGCCAGTGGTCAGTCCAGATACCGCTCCAAACGGCGGGGCCAAAACTACGGGCTGGGTTGGCGCTGCACCCGGACAGGGGCGCTTCCAGACCGACCAGCACCGAAAACAATGGTGGTATCATGAAAGGGGTATAGGCTTTCAGTCGGTCATGGCTGGTGAACAGTAAAATCACGCAGATCAGACAAAACGTAACGAATGCTTCACCCGCAAATGCCGTCCCCACGTTATGTCCCGGTACGGTTATTCCTTCGCGTAGACTATCACCCATCGATCCCCATACCGCCAGCGCTCCCGCACCGAGCGTAGCGCCTGCTAGTTGAGCAATAATATAGCCAAACAACGCCCGCCATGGCAGTAAACCTCGTCCAAAAAAAGCGATAGTGACTGCTGGATTCAGATGCGCCCCGCTGATACGTCCCAGGGGCGACAACGTGATCAGGCACCCAACGCTGCCAAACAAAAAGCCGGTAACAAACCGACGCACCATCGCGTCAGGCACGTAACTGGCTACAATACTTCCAGGTCCGAAGTCAATAATGACAAACGATATGCCTCCGAAAACCAGCAAGGCCGTACCAATTCCTTCCGCGATTACCGCTTTCCACTCTTCTGGCTTCATTCAGGTTGTATACCCGGCAACCGGACAGATTCTATGAAGATGTATTGCTATCTTTCGGAAAGGCCGTTAAACAAAGATAACTGGTTTTGAAATGTATACCCGATGGTATTGCGAAAATGGGCAACCAGATTGCCCCCATTAGTCGCCGTGGCTAACTGACCTAGCAATATCACGTGTTTATCTAGTCAAACGGCCGATTCAGGATTGCATCAGAATTGGGCCTTACCTTTAGACTAGTCTGAAAAAATAAGGCGATGAAACTGCTGCTGATTGAAGATGAACCGGTATTGCAACAAACCATTCGAACCTACCTGGAGCGGGAAGGGTACCGGGTCACCACGGCCGATACCTTTTTGCAGGGCTCCCGGCGGGCTAACGACTACGAGTATGATTGTCTGCTGGTTGACATTACGCTGCCGGGGGGTAATGGACTGGACATTATCCGGGAGGTCAAACAGCTCCAGCCTCAGACGGGCATCATCATTATATCGGCGAAGGACGCGCTCGATGACCGCATTACGGGGCTGGACCTGGGGGCTGACGATTACCTGACTAAGCCCTTTCACCTATCGGAGTTGAACTCCCGGCTGAAATCTGTGCTGCGACGACGCTTATTTGCGGGCAGTCAGATCATTACCTTCGGTGCGCTGACGATTGATCCCCAACCCCAGCAGGTGCAGATTCAGGGGCAACCCGTTGAAATGACGGGTAAGCAATATGATCTATTACTATACTTGATCAGTAATAAAAACCGGCTATTATCGAAGGCGGCTATCGCCGAGCACGTCTGGGGTGATTCGATGGAATTAGCCGACTCACACGATTTTATCTACCAGCACGTCAAGAACTTACGAAAGAAATTGCTGGCCGCTGGTTGCCCGGATTACATCAAGACCCGTTACGGGGCAGGCTACTTATTTACGCTGGATACATGAAACTATTAGCCCTGACCTACCGGTACTACGCGGGACTGGCTTTGGGCGTGCTGGCCCTGAGCGTCCCCGTTTTTTACGGAATCATTCAGTGGTTGGTGATTGTCGATGTCGATGAAGCCTTATTGGCCCGCAAGCAGGAGATTCAACAGTTGGTAGTTAAACGGCCGGCTTCTACTCTACAGTATCTACCCTCAACGGACCCCAACATCCGGTTGTTACGGGTAGCCAGTTGTCCTGGTTCAGACTACTTTCATGATAAGGACTACTATTTACCCTTACTCCATGAACTCGAACCCCATCGGGAATTAGTCACCTGCCTGAAAGCCGGGGAAGAAGTCTATCAACTCTTTATTCGTCAGTCGCTGGTTGAAGAGGAGGATTTTATGCTAACCATTACCGGTTTGCAAACGGGCCTACTCCTGCTACTCTTACTAGGACTGGGACTGATTAACCGGCGGATTACCCGGTCACTTTGGCAACCTTTCACGGATGCCTTACGGCGGATACGCAACTTCCGGCTCGAAAGTGACCAGGCGCCCAGCTGGTCGACTACTGAGATCGATGAATTTCGGGAGTTGCATCAGTCCCTGACCACTCTATTGACCCGCAACCAGCAGGTGTACACTTCCCAGAAACAATTCACTGAAAATGCCTCTCACGAAATGCAGACGCCCCTGGCCATCATGTCGGCTGAACTGGAAGTGCTTTCGCAAACGGATGACTTGCCCGATGACGCGCTGGATCACGTGCAGAAAGCTGCCAGTGCCGTCAATCGACTGTCCCATATTAACCGGGCGCTATTGCTGCTCACTAAAATTGAAAATATGCAGTATGCCGAGGTGTGTCCCGTCGATATAGGGGCGTTGACCGCTCGATTACTCGACTGGTACGCGGATTTTATTGTCCACAAACAACTGACGTTCCGTCATTTGACGGCCCAGGACACCACCCTTTCGATGAATCCGCAGTTGGCGGACGTACTGGTGGGGAATCTGTTGAAAAATGCGATCCGGCATAACCAGCCAGGGGGCATGCTGACCTGTACGGTGTCCCGCACAATGCTTTGCATTGAGAACACGGGGGATCCGCTGCCCTTTCCGGCCAGCCAGCTCTTTGACCGTTTCGTTAAGAATCCCGCCCTCCCCGATGCGACGGGGCTAGGCCTGGCGATTGTCAAACAGATTGCCGACCGATATGGGCTTCCTCTTCGCTACCAGTTCAACGCAGACCAATCCATACACCGATTTGAGCTGGGGCTACAGCCAAGTCATAGTGCCGCTGACTCTATAATCTAATTCAAACGAGGACCGATTTAATTCAATTCATCTGTTTAAACTGACAACCTTATGAACATGCCAGCAACCGCTAAAGCCCCCATGCAGTCCGGTCATTACGGCCGCTTTTTTCTCATGCTAGGTGTCTCGTTCGTCGTCATGAATGCCCTGACGTACGCCAATCTGGAACAGGCTGACCATTTTTATTTAAGCACAAACCGGCTTTATGTGACCTTCCTGATGATCTCGGCCATGGCCCTTATTATGCTCGGCTTTATGCGGGCCATGTACACGGATCGACGCATGAATCAGCTCATTATCGGCGGTAGCGTGCTGGTATTTGCCACAGCTTTGTTCTGCATTCGGAATCAGGTATTAATCAACGATCAGCGGTTTATGCAGTCGATGATTCCCCATCATTCGATTGCCATCCTGGTCAGCAAACGGGCGGAGTTGAAAGACCCTGAAGTGAAAGAATTGGCCCAATCGATTATCACGGCGCAGGAGCGGGAAATTGCCCAGATGAAGCGGATACTGGTTCGCATGGACCAAAAATAGCTAAGTCGATGTGGTGGACATATGCTTTGCTGTCAGCCCTATTTGCCGCGCTGACGGCGGTGCTAGCGAAAGTCGGTATCAGAAACGTCAATACTGACCTGGCGACAGCCATTCGTACCCTTGTGATTCTGGTGGTGGCTTGGGGTCTGGTCTTTTGGCGGGGCGGTCTGGATGGGTTGCCTACGCTGACTCGTCAAAACTGGTTGTTTCTGGTATTATCCGGTATTGCCACGGGTCTATCCTGGATCTGTTATTTCAAAGCCCTGCAACTTGGCAAAGTGTCGCAGGTAGCTCCGGTCGATAAGCTCAGCGTCGCCATTGCGATTTTACTATCAGTGCTTTTTTTGGGTGAGGACTTAACCTGGAAAACAGCGCTGGGTGCTAGCCTCATCATTGGGGGCACGCTGGTGCTGATTCTTTAACCTCAAAGCTAGTTCTTTCATCCATATTTTTCAACAACTAACCCCGCAAATTTAAAATTAAATTTTAAATTTGCGGGGTCATGATTAATCGACTTATTGCACCTGAATTAGTAGACCTACTGGCGGATCGACCAGCCGTGGCCCTGGTTGGTCCCCGACAGGTAGGCAAGACAACCCTGGTCAATTCGCTGGCGGCTCAGTTTGAAACGCAGCCGCTTTATCTGGACTTAGAATCGAGTCAGGATCTGGCCCGTTTGCAGGATGCGGAATTGTATCTGTCCGACCGTCAGCGGCAACTCGTTATCATTGATGAAGTCCAGCGGATGCCCCAGTTATTTCCCCTACTACGTTCGCTGATTGATCGTCACCGGGTCGCGGGCCGTTTTTTACTATTGGGCTCTGCTTCTCCGCAACTGCTTCAGCAGAGTTCGGAGTCTCTGGCCGGTCGAATTGCTTACCTGGAACTGCAGCCATTAAGCTGGCCTGAGGTAAAGGAGCAACTCCCCTATCAAACCCACTGGCTGCGGGGCGGTTATCCAGATATGCTATTAGCCAATAGTGATCGATCTGCCATCCGACGAATGAATGATTTTATTCAAACCTATGTCGAACGGGATTTACCAGCTCTTGGCTTAGGGGCGTCACCCGCCCGGGTACGTACGCTGCTATCGATGCTGGTAAGTGTTCATGGAAATCAGTTGAATGTTTCCGAACTGGCCCGATCCCTGGGACTGAGTGTGCCCACCATTCAGCACTACCTGGACTTTCTGGAACAGGCGTTTCTCATTCGCCGATTACCCCCATATTTTGTCAACATTGGCAAACGTCTGGTCAAATCACCCAAGCTTTATCTGCGGGATAGTGGTATGTTTCACGCCTTGGCAGCCATTGGCTCACTGGAGGTGCTGAGTGGCAGTCTATACGTGGGTAGTTCCTGGGAGGGCTATGTTGTTCAGCAAGTCATGGCGACAATTGGCTATGATATCCAGCCCTATTTTTACCGGACGGCCGACGGCTCAGAGTTGGATATACTGCTGGTGCAGGGTACCAAGCCCGTCGTAGGCATTGAGATAAAATACACGAATGCGCCTACCCTGAGCCGGGGAAACTACATTGCCAGCCGGGATTTAGGCGATATTCCGTTGTTGGTCGTCACGCCGTCGGCTGACGATTTTCGGTTACAGGAGCACGTGCAGGTATGTAGTCTGCAAACTCTGTGGCAACACCTCAGTGCATACAGTGTTGTCGAGAAGCTATAGCAACCGGTCCGCTCGCCGATTTTGTCATTCCGTAAAAGTAGTGGCATCATTAACCGCTAAACCGTCCGGGCGATCTTCTCTCGGATACGGTGATGATTCTAAACGTCAGTAACGCATCAATAATTGATCAATGCCGCATCAAATAAACAGGTGAAAGCGGAAGAGAATCTGCCTAAAAAACCGCCATCATGCATACCCCCGTGCTGGAACCTGTGTAAATGGGCACTAAGGCCATGTTCTTTTTGTGAAAGACGACCCGGCGGAGCCATGGATAAAGTTGATAGACCAGCTCGGTTGAGCCGATACCCACCCCCGCACTAAAAAGAACGTCGGCCAGCCAGTGCCGGTTTTTCATTACCCGCAACGCGCCCACTGTCGTGGCCATACCGTAGCCTGCAACGCTGTACCAACCACTACGTTCGCCGTATTCTTGAGCCAGCAGGGCGGCACCCGTGAAGGCAAATGACGTATGGCCCGATGGGAATGACTCGTTACCTACGCCATCGGGCCGGGGGTAGGCAACGGTGTACTTTAGTCCCTGCGTAATCGCCTGTGCGACCCCGTGCGACAAAATAGTAAGAACCACCTGATCCCCAAAAGCGTGCTTTCCCTTTATCCCCAAAGCACCCAGACCCAACACGGCCAGTGTGGGCACAAACTGACCGACATCATCCACATGCGACGAAAAGCCGGGATACCGTCCAACTACCTCTGATTGAACATGGCGGCTGATAGCTCCCTGCGTGATCAGCCCCGCCGTCATCAAGCCAACGGGTACGATGTAGGCCGAGGGTTGAAAAACCGCGCTGGTTGCGGCCGCAGACGCACGGGTTGTATCGGACTGAGCCTGGGTGACAGAAAGCGGAAAAGTCGTCAGGATGACTAAAAAAATAAGCTGTTTCATCATCGGGTGTCCTCTATGGTTTTAAAGCCTGATAGTCGCGGCAACGACCATCAGGCTTTCATGAAATCTACTGGCCGATCTTTTTCACCGGTTTGCCCTCGGCGGTAAACAGGTAATCCTTACCCCCCGATTCAGCCTCATAATAACGTTTCCCCATCGCATCGGTAATTTCGGCCGCTTCGGCAATGGGTTTTTTCTGACCATCCATATAGCTTCGCACGGATTGGGGAAGCTTCGCTACCGAAATTTCCGTTTCAAGTTCGATTTGCTGACCGTCTGGGTTGAAAAGCGCCGATTTTTTTTCGCCGTTCAACGTGAATGACACTTCCCAATCTTTTCCTTCCCGATCCCACTTTACCTGCCTGGCTGTAGCGTACGTATTCGTAAACGCCGTTTTTACGGTCCGCGGCACCCGGTTGGTACTCGCTGACTGGGCTGACCCATCAGTGAATGTCGCGCCCAAAAGCAGGGCGCTGACAATGACATACGTTTTCATGATTCGATCCTTGCTGTTGGTTATGGCAGTAAACCTACAACCCAAATCTGATGCAATCCTGATGGGAGAATACGATGCCTTACCAATGCTACCTGGACTCCGCTGTTATCAGATTTCCGATAGAATTCACCACTAGGTTTGCCAAGTCTTCACGCTGTTTTCGTAAACCAGATCAAAACTTTATGAGGCATTTAACTCCTTTAGTACTCTTGCTTGGTACACTAACGGGTACAATACAGGCCCAATTAATTCCGGCAAAACAGGTACCTATACCGGTTCAACAGGCACTTAGAAAACTTCATCCAGCGGTACAGCATCTCCAGTGGGAACGAGCGGCCCCGTACTACGAAGCCATTTTTACCCTCAACCAGAACCACCGGGCTATCAAATTCGACGTGAAGGGCCAAGTAGCCGAAACCGAAGTAGGAATACCCATTACCAGCCTGCCGCCAGTCATCTCAACGTACATAAAGCAGCATTACCCGAATGAACGGATGCAGGCGGCTGAAACCGTGACGAAAGCGAATGGGAGCATGCACTATGAGATTCGGATCACGGGCATGGAGGTCGTTTTTGATAAGGCGGGTACATATATCGAAGAAGAGAAAGATTGATCATGGACAGACATCCCTGGTTTTCCAAGCTAACGACGTTACTGGCGCTATCCCTGCAGTTGGGCATGGGAGTCGTACGGGCGCAGGTGGCGCAACGGGGCATAACGTACTATGTCGAGTCCGCCCGGCAGACCTCCCCGCTCCTGCTCGACAACCGGAATCAGCTACAGGCCAATGCTCTCGAAGCCCAGCGGCTTCAAGCCCTGTACACAAAGCCTTTAGTCCAGTTGACCGGAGCGGCCCAGTTCGCCCCCATTGTCTCTACCGACAACGGGGGCGTCAGGCCGGAGCTAAACTCGCGCGGGGCTGACCAGTATATTGGGTATGATCTGGCCGTCTCAAACGGGGGGCTCTATCAGGGCCTGATTAGCGTGAACCAACCCCTTTCCAATCTTTTTCGCGCCAAAGCCTACGCCGAACCGTTTGTCCTGGCTTCCCAGATTGGGCAGACAGTAATTCGGCTTGGCCAGCACGATGTCGAACGGGCCGTTACCGACCAGTATATTCTTTGTTTGCAGGACCGCCTACAGGTGCAATACACCGATAGTTTACTGCAACTGATGGCTGAGCAGCGGGGCATCGTGCGAAAATTCGTTGAATCGTCGCTACTCAAGCAATCGGATCTGACGCTGGTAGACATCGAAACGGAAACACAACGGAATCTACGGGTCGGCTATCAGACCGCTTATCGGCGCGATGTGCTGGAACTCAATGCCCTGAGTGGTCTTACCGATACGACGGTCGTTGAACTGGCTCCCCTGCAGTTGATGATGAATGCTGACATCGGGCCGGTTGAATCCGGCTTTACCCGGCGGTATGCGCTGGACAGTTTAGCGCTAGGGGCTCAGCAAACCATTTTTGAGTTGCGCTATAAGCCACAATGGAATTTTATCGCTAACGGTGGGCTTAATACGTCCTACTTACCTGATTTGCCTCGCCGATTCGGATTTAGCGCGGGTGTGTCGCTCATCTGGACGCTCTACGATGGTCACCAAAAACTCCTGAACGCCCAGCGAACGGCCATTCTCCAGCAAAGCTATGGCAACTACCGCCGGTTCGCGATCAATCAAAATGGCGTGCGTCGGGAGCGGATACGGGGAGAGCTTCGGGGGCTGGAGAGTCGCCTGCTCGTCTACCAGCAGCAAATCGCGGGGTACCAATCGGTATTGGCTTCCTATCGCCGGGAGCTGTTGCAGGGGCAACTTCCCATCATCAACTACATCACGGTCGTCAAAAATATGGTAGCCGTCCGCCGGGATGCCCTACTCCTCGAATCCAACCGACAACTCCTCATCAATGCGTTCAATTATTATAACTGGTAGCCTCTGGCTTACCCTGCTCGTGGCGCTGGCTTCCTGTAGCTCCTCCGAACAGACTAATTCCACGACAACTCAGGATCAGATTTCTCCCTGCACGCCGGTGACGGTACAATCAATAGAGCGGGGCGGTATCAGCAACAGTCTGACCCTGTTTGGTACTACCCTCTACCTGCGCCGGAACGCCGTAACGGCACCCGTAGCCGCCTTTATAGCCAAGGTCTATATCAGTTTAGGGCAGCGGGTGAAAGCGGGTCAACCGCTCTATCAGCTCGAAACCAAAGAGCGTCGGGCCTTGGGTAATTTATCCGTTGGGGGCGACTCAGCACTATTAGGGCGAATCATCGTCAAGGCGTCCTCGGGTGGTCTGATCAGTACTTTCGATAAGCAACAGACCGGCGATTATGTCCTGGAAGGTACTCAGCTTTGTACTATTGCCGAGGATAATGCGCTAGCTGTTCAGGTCAACGTTCCCTATGAGTACCAGGCATTGGCCAAACCAGGACGTAGATGCCGGGTTCGACTGCCCGATGGGCGCGCTCTGACCGCTATCTTCCAGACGCCTTTGACGACAGTCAATGCACTGGCCCAGACCCAGAGCGTGCTGGCCCGTATGACAAGTTCGGTACCCTTGCCCGAAAACCTCACCGTGCAGGTCGATGTGACGAGCCAGGCCAATGCGCAGGCTCAACTGTTGCCTAAAGCCGCCATACTCAGTGATGAAATGCTCCAGCATTTTTGGGTCATGAGACTAATTAACGACAGTATCGCCGTTAAAGTCCCCGTGCAGTTGGGCGAAAAGACCACGACGACTGTCGAAGTGAAAAGCCCAATTTTTGGGACTGGCGATCGGATCATCACAGAAGGCAACTATGGCCTGCCTGATACGGCCCGGGTGCAGATAAACGCTAAGCAGCTATGATCGAACAACCAACCGTATCGGAGCCCGTTCGTCGACCCGACCAACCCAAACGGTCGTATTTCGAGGTGTTTAGCCGCCCCATTCTGTTTACGGGCGTGTTGCTGCTGCTGGCGGGTATCTACGCCTACACCCGGATGCAGACCAATCTGTTTCCCGAAGTGTTGTTTCCGCGCGTGTCCATCATTGCCGACAATGGGCAGCAGCCCATCGACCGGATGATGATTACGGTTACCAAACCCTTGGAAAGCGCCGTGAAAAAGGTCAATGGGGTAACCATCGTGAAAACCAGCACCAGCCGGGGTAGTTGCACCATTGACGTGTTTTTTGAGTGGGGGCAGAATATCTACACCCAGAAGACGCAGGTGGAAAGTCGCATCAACGAGATTCGTAATTTTCTGCCACCCGGGGTGAACCTGTCCATCGAAGCCATGAACCAGTCCCTGTTTCCGGTCTATGGATTCACGTTGGAAAGTGATCGGACCGCGCTAGGTCGACACGGACTGGTGGCGTTGCGTGACAAGGCGAACCTGTTGGTCCGGCCTATCTTCTCCCAGGTACCCGGCATTTCCAATGTCGTGGTGCGGGGTGGCAAGGCCAAGGAGGTTGTCATTCTGCCCGATGCAGTCAAAATGGCCTCGGTCAATCTATCGATTTCGGCGCTGATGACGGCCATCAATGCCAACAACAGTGTCCTTTCTAACGGGTATATGGTCGATTACCGACGACTCTATCTGACCCTGACTGATATCCGTGTGCTGGATGTCGATGCATTAGGGGCACTGATTGTCAAAAATGACGGCACCCGGATTGTTCATCTGTCCGAAGTGGCCCGCATCGAAGTCCAGGAGCAGCAGCAGGAATTTCTGGTAGTCAATGCCAACGGCCATCAGGCAGTTCAGATTGATCTGGTCAAACAGCCAGGTATCAATTTGATTGATTTCGCCAAAAACGCTGAGGCTAAAGCCGTTGAAATAAACCGGATTCTGCCCAAAGGCATGCACGTCAAGCCGTACTATAATCAATCGGCTTTCGTGGGCGATAGCATTCACAGCGTAATTAAAACGATCTATGAAGGGTTGATTCTGGCTATTCTGGTGATGATCGTCTTTTTGCGATCCTGGCGGGCCTCAATGGTGGTGCTACTGACCATTCCTGTTACGCTGGCTTTTACGGTGCTGGTACTGTTCGTAGTGGGCATTACGATTAACATTATGTCGCTGGGGGCCATAGCAGCCTCAATCGGTTTGATCATCGATGATGCCATTGTTATTATCGAGCAGATTTACCGGGGACATGAAGAGGAACCCAGGAAGAATAAATTTGCCGTCGTGCAGGAAGCAATTCATACCCTTTTTCCGGCCATGGTTGGCTCTTCGCTCAGTACCATCGTCATTCACTTTCCGTTCCGATTGATGAGTGGACTGGCCGGTAGTTTCTTCCGGGAACTGTCGGATACGATGCAGATCACAATGGTTTGCTCATTTCTGGTAACCTGGCTTCTGCTGCCGGTGCTGCATCTGCTAATTGGCTTTAAGCTGCCGGGGCCGCGTTCGGCGAAAAATGCCAAACCGATTGACGAGGCCGCTAACGTTCGTCAGCTAAGCTGGCTAACGAACCTGTTCACCAAACCGCTAATCTCCCTCGTATTTGTGGGTTTACTGGGTGTTGGTACCTGGTGGTCTTACAGTCGATTGGAAACGGGCTTTCTGCCCGATCTGGATGAAGGTACGATCGTACTGGACTACTTTACGCCCCCTGGCACCTCCATTCAGGAAACGGACCGGATACTGCGGGAAGCGGAAAAAATCATTGCCACTCACTCCGACGTAGCTACCTACTCGCGCCGAACGGGTATCCGAATGGCCTTTAAGGGCGTACCTCCCAACTTTGGTGATTATTCCATTCAGTTAAAATCGACTCGTACAAAAACCACCGTTCAGGTTATTGACGAATTGCGCACGCGCATTCACGCCGTGGAGCCGGTTTTAGCTATCTCCTTTGGTCAGCGCATTGCCGACTTGCTGGGTGATTTGATGAGCACCTCCCAGCCAATTGAGATCAAGCTGTTTGGCGATAATTATGCACTGCTTCAGCGTTTATCCAAACAGGCATCGGGAATACTCGAAAAGGTGCCGGGCATCGTCGATGTGAACGATGGTCTGGTGGAAGCGGGGCCATCACTGGTCTTCGAGCCAGATCAGGAAAAATTAAGTCAGTATAAGATTGGGCTAACCGATTTTCAAACGCAGTTAACAGCCTATACGAGCGGGGTGGCCCTGGGACCTAATGCTGCCCAGCCAGTCCCATCACCGGCACAGGCCGCGCTAACGGCGGGTATTCAGGTGGGTTCGTTTCAGGACGGGGAGCAGATGCGTCGGATGGTACTTCGGTTTTCCAACTTTACTGCGAATGATCTGGATAAAATGCGCAACGTGTTGATCTTTCTGCCCGATGGCACCACACGCCCCCTATCGTTTTTCTGTACCGTGAGCGTACTGGCGGGTGAAATAGAGCAGCGCCGGGAGGATCTTAAATCGACTGTTGTGCTCACGGCCCGGCTGGATGCACGTGATCTAGGTAGCGCCATTAAAGAGATTCAGACCCAATTTACTCAGAAATTACCCTTACCACAAGGCTATACGATCGGCTACGGCGGAGCCTATTCGGAACAACAACAATCTTTCAGAGAATTGCTATTGATTCTGACACTGGCCTCACTGTTGGTGCTGGCCGTTCTGATGTTCTTATTCAAAGACTGGTGGCTGTCAGTGCTGGTGTTAGTGTTGTCGCTACTAGGAATTACAGGTTGTATTGCGGCTCTTTTTCTGACGAATATTCCCCTGAACGTCAGTAGTTATACCGGTATTATCATGATCGTGGGAATCATTGCGGAGAACGCCATTTTTACCGTCAATCAGTTTGAGCACACGCTGGCCCGCACCGGCGACGTGGAGGCATCGGTTAACTACGCCATTGCTTTGCGATTGAGACCTAAACTGATGACAGCCATTGGTGCCATTCTGGCCTTAATGCCCTTGGCCCTTGGTTTTGGACTAGGAGCTCAGATGCAGCAGCCCCTGGCCGTAGCCGTCATTGGGGGCTTTGTCGTGGGGCTGCCGCTGCTATTACTGGTTTTGCCGACTCTATTGCGACTGCTTTATGACTGGAAAAACTCTATGTCTGTGCACCCGTTATAGAAAGCAAAGTATTAATCAATCAGCTTCATTGGTCTGTTCTATGAGAACTATAAAATATAAATGGCTCCCAGCGTTCATACTAAGTGGTTGGTTATGGATGCTGTCAGCCTGTAGTCCGCAGGCTCAATCAAATCCTACTCCCACGTCGGTAACGCTTCACCTATTAGCCGACGGCACAACTGATCAGGCCAAATCCCTGCAACAAACCATTGACTCCTGCGGAGCGGCCGGGGGTGGTACGCTGATTGTACCAGCCGGAAGATACCTGATCAGTCCTATCAGCCTGCGCAGCCGCGTTAATTTGCAACTGGCTTCAGGAGCCACGCTACTGGCCAGTACCAACGCGGCCGACTATACTCCTAAACTACCCAACCTAATCAATGGCGATTCCCTGACCGACGTGAGTCTAACCGGCACAGGTACCATTGACGGTAATGGGGCCGTCTGGTGGCAACGGTTTATCGACAGTGGTAAAACCCTGAACCGGCCACGCCTGATTTACCTGACCCGCTCCAGAAACGTAACCATCGATGGGCTGACGCTGATTAATTCGCCGTCGTTTCATCTGGTTCCCAGTCAGTGCCAGAACGTAACGATTCAGAACCTGACCATCACCGCCCCGTCCGACTCCCCCAACACGGACGGCATCGACCCAGCCAACTGCACCCACGTCCTGATCCAGAACTGCACCATTGACAATGGCGACGATAACATTGCTATCAAAGGCGGACGCAGTAATGGGCAGATCGTTCAACCCTGCCAGGATATCCAGATTCGGAACTGCCGGTTTCTGCACGGGCATGGCTTATCAGTAGGGAGTGAAACCTCCAGTGGGGTATCGAGTGTCTCGGTAACCAACTGCACGTTCACCGGTACGACCAATGGTATTCGCATTAAGTCGCAACCAGGATTGGGTGGGGCCATTCAGAACCTGTCGTACAGTCAGATTACCATGACCAACGTGACTAATCCGTTGATCATCGATCTGGCCTATTCGCTCAATAGTAACAATGGCTACGCGAGTGACATCCCGTCGGTGTCGGGCCTGACCATCGACCAACTAAGTGTGACGGGCGCCAAAAACGCGGGGGGTCTGGTAGGGTCGACCAATAGCCTGCTCCAGAACCTGACTTTATCAAACCTGCAAATCAGCGCCCAGACGGGACTGGTGTTGCAAAACGCCCGCAATATAACGATGAGCGCCTACCGTATTCAGGTTAGCAGTGGGCAGTCGGTCATTGCTCAGAACGCTACGGGTACTGGCTTTTGATGAAATAACGGCTTCGTGCTTCAACCAATTTTTAGTAGGTTTATCGAGTTGGTAGCGAATTTATGGATGCTGATTAGTTGGGCAAATGCAGGTAAACGAAGAAGTGATTCTGTTTTTTTTCGTCCTTAAATGGCTGGCCGCATCTGGCTTTATCTTGTTTATCCATTACGTCATTGAGCAGAGTAATCACTATCAACACGTTTTCTATCTGCTGCCGCTTAGTTTCTTTGCCGCTAATCTGCTCAGTCAATTCGTACTCAAACAGCATATTGGCACTGACGCTTTAATTGCCGCGATCTACAAAAATTACGGGAAAATTCAGGGGAGCTTCGTGCCCACCAAGATTGTGAACGTTAGCCTGATTCTGGCAACGGGCGGGTCCGCCGGTAAGGAAAGTCCCTGCGCACAGATTGGGGCCGGCCTGGGCAGCGTTTGTGCCAATTTGT
This sequence comes from Spirosoma sp., assembly GCF_026391055.1. GTDB lineage: Bacteria > Bacteroidota > Bacteroidia > Cytophagales > Spirosomataceae > Spirosoma. Next base: position 185,729 of record NZ_JAPLET010000014.1, read on the forward strand.
TACAGGTGGATGACGTAGGCCGGCGTAAAATGGTGCTTTGCGGCTTCTGCCCTGGCTTCGCCTGCGTCTTTGGGGCACCCATTGCCGGGGCGTTGTTTGGGATCGAAGTACTTACGGTGGGTGTTATTCTTTATGAAGTCCTGCTACCCGCTTTTGTAGCTTCTCTCACCGCTTACCAGATCTCCTCAGCGCTGGGCGTTAGCTTTTTTTACTACCCGCTCCGATTTGTGCCCGCTTTCGGCCAAGACTTTTTTCTTCAGTTATTGGGCGGAGGGATTTTATTTGGGCTGTGCGCATACGGACTGATTCGGGCCATTCAGGCCAGCACGGCGCTAACAAATGCCATTCCCATCTGGCGACCGTGGAAGGGGTTATTGGGCGGTTTGTTATTGGTCGGCCTGACGCTTTTGTTTTCGCGCAACTACCTTGGCCTAGGCCTTGATTTGATGGAAAACTGCATCAAAGGGCATCCCGTTGCGTCGTACACGTTTCTATTAAAAGCGCTGTTTACCATTATTACTCTCAGCATCAGCCGGAGTGGAAGTGTTATCACGCCCGTTCTGTTTATTGGGGCAACTGCCGGTAGTTTCTACGCGGATATTGTCGGGGCGGATTGCTCGACGTTTGCGGCTATTGGTTTTGTGAGCCTGCTGTCGGGGGCGGCTAATACGCCCATTGCCTGTAGCATTCTGGCCATTGAGTTGTTTGGAGCCACCGTCGCGCCCTACGCAGCGGTCGCCTGCGTGATCAATTTTCTGATGTCGGGGCACCGAAGTTTGTACGCTTCCCAGGTCCTGGGCACCCCTAAATCACGGGCGATTCAGGATTACGTAGGCAAGGAACTTAAGGATCTGAACGCGCATCCCTCGGACGTAGATATTCAATTACCTACCTGGTTACGATTTTTAAAGAACGTACGGCGAAAGCATTAACCAACAGTCCCATGAACAAATACCACTTATTTTTTCTCATCACAGCGCTACTGATGCTAACGCTACCAGTAAGCCAATCAAGGGCTCAGGTATCCCCTTCCAGAGTGGGCCAGGATACACTCAACTCTACCCTATCGGCGAGTGGCGTAGTAACCGGAAAGAATCTGGCCCTCAGCGCAGCTTTGTCACCCGAGCACACTACGCTGCTACAACTCCTGAAAGCAGCGGGGTTGATCCAGCAGGCAGCGGGTAAAGACGCCTACACCGTTTTTGCACCCACTAATGCCGCGTTTACCGATTTGCCTGATCACCTGCTGAGCGAATTACTGCTGCCGTCAAGTCACTAAAAACTGATCCGGTTCCTGGCTTACCATGTCGTGAAAGGTCGAATCACCTCAGACCAACTCAAAGACGGTCAAACCCTAACCAATCTGACGGGACAAATCCTGGTTGTGCACAAACAAGCGAGCGACTTAACGATTGAAGATGGGCGCGGGAACGTCGCGGATGTCATTCAGGCTGACGTACGGGCTACAAACGGGGTAGTTTACTCCATCAACAAAGTGCTCCAGCGGAACGTGAACTAAGAAGAGTTTTTGGGGGATTTATCTGACTTGGCAACCGATGAAACGATTGATTAATTTGTGGCGAGCGTTTCGCCAGTTAGGGCCTGGTATTATCACCGGCGCCAGTGATGACGACCCGTCGGGTATTGCAACCTACTCGCAGGCGGGGGCTCAATTTGGCCTGGCTACGCTGTGGACCGCCTGGATCACCTTCCCCCTGATGGCTGCCGTTCAGGAAATGTGCGCCCGCGTTGGCATCGTCACGGCCCAGGGCTTGGCGGGCGTCATCAAGCAGCATTATTCCAGACGCGTGCTGTATCTGGTTATTCTCATTAGCTTTCCGGCCATTACGCTCAACATCGGGGCCGACATCGCGGGTATGGGGGCGGTAGCGCATTTGCTGTTTCCCCGGATTCCTACGGCCGCGTTCAACGTGTTCTTTACTGGCTTCCTGATGAGCATTATCATTTACTTTCCGTACGAGACCATTGCTTCGGTATTGAAATGGCTCTGCCTTACCTTGCTATTGTACCTGATAATCCCCTTTTTAACCCATCCCGATTGGGGACTCATTGCCCGCAGTACGATCCTGCCAACGATTCATCTGGACAAAGATTTTGCCAGTATGCTGGTCGCTATTCTGGGTACGACGATTTCGCCGTATCTGTTTTTCTGGCAGGCCTCCATGGAAGTCGAGAATCGGCAATTGATATCACCCGCTGTCCTGGTCGATAAGCGGGTCATTAATTCGATGCGAACCGACGTAAACTTCGGTATGCTCTGCTCCAACGTGGTCATGTTCTTTATTATCCTCTCGGCGGGAACGGTTCTGTTCAAGGCGGGCATTCACCACATCGATACGGTCGACCAGGCCGCCAAAGCGTTCGAACCGTTAGCGGGCGAGGATGCCTACTGGCTTTTCGCCTTGGGCGTCATTGGTACCGGCGCCTTAGCCATCCCGGTGCTGGCGGGGTCGCTTTCGTACATGATGGCCGAAACGTTTGGCTGGGATCACGGATTAAGTAAGCGCTTTGGTCAGGCAAAGGGATTCTACCTGACCATGATCATCTCCCTACTGATTGGTCTATCGCTTGATTTTCTGTCCATCAGTCCGATTCAGGCCTTAATCTGGACCGCGATTGGGTATGGGCTAACGGCTCCGGTCCTGATTTTTATTATTCTGCGCATCTGTAACAATACGCTCATCATGGGGGAGTTCACTAACAGCAGCCGCACGAATCTACTGGGCTGGTCAGCTTTCGGGCTGATGACCGTAGCCGCTTTGTTATTGCTTTATTTACAGTTTTGATAGCCATTGGAGACATAAAAGGTGACGGATACTAGCCAGGTTTTTAGCCAAATGATCAGGTAAACGGTTAGTAGATTATGTCCACTTTCTCAGGTTATCTGTTAATCGGTTATGAACGTATTACTCGTTGAGGATGAAGCTAATCTAGCCTCGTTTATCAAAAAAGGATTAGAAGCCGAATCATTCAACACCGACGTAGCTTACGACGGCTACGTGGGTCGGCAACTCTTCCAGCAAAATGAATATGACGTTGTGATTCTGGACGTCAATTTGCCGTCAATCAACGGCTTTGAGCTATGCCAGTTGATTAAGCGGGAAAACGAGCGGATGCCGGTGCTGATGCTTACCGCACTGGATAGCCTGGCCGACAAGGTGAAAGGATTCGATGCTGGCGCGGACGATTACCTGCCCAAGCCCTTTGCCTTTCAGGAACTCCTGCTCCGTATCCGGGCCATTAGTAAGCGTCATGAGCTGCGATATACAACGGAGCTTCGCCTGGCGGATTTAACCCTAAACCTAACGACCAAGGTGGTCACCAGGGCCCAGAAACGCATTGAGTTAACCTCCAAAGAATTTGCGCTGCTGGAATACATGCTGCTTCACAAAGGCAAGATTATTTCCCGCGCCGAATTAGCCGAACGGGTTTGGGAAACCGATTTCGATTCCAACACCAACGTGATTGACGTGTACATCAATTACCTGCGCAAAAAGATTGATAAGGACTTCTCCCCCAAGCTGGTGCACACGGTCATTGGCATGGGCTATTCACTCCACGAATCGTAACCGCACGTACTAGCTGGCCGGTAATTATGCTGATCCGACACAAACTAACCCTGCTTTTTACCGCCATCGTACTGGCGATCCAATTGGCCTTTACCAGTTTTGTGTACACGTTTTATTCGGTATACCGGCAGCAAGGATTCACGGTCCGTTTGCTGGGGAAGGCCCGTTTGTTTGGGCGGGTCATGATTTCACGGCATTCCAGGGAGGGCGTACCCGACCGGGCCTTGAACGCAACGGATCTGCAAACATTAACCGAAGAACACATCACCATCTTTGATCAGCAGGGACGAGTTATCTTTACCAATCAACTGCCAACTTACGTACAAAAAGAAGCCCAATTTATTCCGGCCCTGACCCGCGATTCAACCCTGCAGTTCACCATCAACCGCAACGAGGGGGCGGGGATTTTGTATTTAGACCAGGGTCAGCGCTATCCTATCTTCGTGACAGGCTACGACCGATTGGGTCACGCCAAACAACAAAACCTGTTTACAATACTGCTGGTGGCCAACCTGGGGGGCTTTTTGCTCATTCTGGTCGCGGGTTGGTACTTCGCGGGCCGGTTCTTACGACCCCTGGCCAACATGGTCAATTCGGTCAGGGCTGTTCAGCCCGTTTCGGATGATCACCTGCGGCTGCGGCTGAACGAAGGCAATCAAACGGATGAAATTGCCCAGCTGGCTATGACCTTCAATCAACTCCTGACCCAGCTTCGAACGACGTTCGAGAACCAGCGGCAGTTCGTCTCGCATGCATCGCATGAACTTCGCACGCCCTTAACGACGGTGTTAGGTACGCTGGAAACGTCCCATCAGTATGACACTGATCCCGCCGATTATCGGGCCAGTATGGAAATAGCCATGCGGGAACTCACTAAGCTCGTTGGCCTAACCAACAGTTTATTAAAACTGGCGACCACGAGTGACGGCTCGCTAGCCATGACGCCAGTGCGGTTGGATGAATGCGTCATGACGGCTATTGGTCAGGTAAAGCGTAAACGAACCGGCTGCAGTGTCTCGTTCCAATTCGGCCAGCTACCGGATGATGATTTTTTCGTGGTCACGGGTAACGAAATCCTGCTCACGACAGCGTTGCAAAATATCATCGATAATGCCTGTAAATACTCCCAACAGCCCGTTCAGGTCAACCTCTTTACGCTGCCGGATGAAGCCCTACATCAAATCTCCGTCACGGATCAGGGCGTAGGCATCCCATCTGCCGACTTACCCCATATTTTCGAGCCATTATACAGGGGTAGAAACGCTGATAAAGCCGAAGGATTTGGCGTTGGTCTGGCGATTACCAAACAGATTGTTCAACGGCACCGGGGCACCATTAGCCTGGCGTCCCATCCAACAACGGGGACGACCGTAACCATTGACTTGCCCGCCCTGAATGTTAAATCAACGATAATCTACTGATTTACAGGCATCAATGTTTAGGCTATTTAAACTGCTTCCGATCATCTGCCAATTCTAATGAATTCTAATCTGCATCTAAGAAAGCTCTAATCTCACCGCTTCATCTTTGTAGCCATACGTCAACGTCTGGGTTATGAAGCAGCGCGTTTCCATCAACTTTTTAGCCATCATCCTGGGCATCGGCTTGCTGGCTTCGCTGGGTGTGAATGTTTATCAGCTTTATCATCAGAGTGTCCACTGGCCACCGGATTCGGAGACCATTGAGGCCCCAAATGAGGCTGCGCAGCTACAACAGCAATTGTCCAGGTGCAGTTGGGAGAACACCCGCAAAGACAGCGTCATTGCCTGCCTCAAGCACCAGCCAAGCGCTCATACCTTCTCAACCTTTTCGACTCAGCCAGGCCCCTGATTTATACGGCTTACTTCCTGTTTCCTTTCATTTTTAGGACTTACCTGATTCGTTATGAGATTATCTATGTTTAGCTGGTTGCTTATTTCGCTAACGGTGCTTAGGCCCATTGCCCTGTGGGCTCAATCCGTTCCGGGTGATTCCGTATTGTCGCTGGCCAGAGCCGTTGATCTAGCGGTACAGAATTACCCGTCTATCAAAAATAAACAGACTGAAATCCAGGCTACTCAAGCTGATCTGGCTGCCCAGCGGGCCAGCTATCTGCCTGCTGCGTCGTTTCAGGCTCAGGCCCTGTATGCCACGTCCAACAACGTGCGGGGGGCCACCTTTCCCAATGAAGGCACGACCAACTCCGTCTCCAGTGGGGTAAAAGCCAATGGGCCAACGGCAGACGCCGTCTGGGGTAGTCTGAGTTCATTAAATATTAATTGGAGAGCCATCACCTTTGGTCGTAATAAAGCCGAACTGACCTTAGCTAAGTTGGCTATTCAACGGGCCAGTGCCGACTACCAGCAGGAAGTATTCGTTCACCAGGTTCGTGTGGCCGATGCGTATTTACTCGCCTTAATTATCGACCAAACGGTTAAGGTGCAGGCGGCTAACCTGGCCCGGATTGCGGCCTTCCGAACGGTCATGCAGGCTAATACCCGGTCGGGACGGCGACCCGGCGTGGATAGTGTGCTGGCGGATGCCGAACTGGCGAAAGCCCGGCTCCTGCTTATCGAAAGTCGACGGATGGCCCAGCAGCAGCGGGTGCAACTGGGCGAATACATAGGGGTTCCCGGTGCCATCTTCCAACTGGATACGGCCACGTTTCAGGCGTCTGTACCACCCGATTTTACGTACTCGGAAGCGAAGCTCGCCAATCATCCCGTGCTGGCTTTTTACCGGCGACAGATTGATTTTAGCCAGGCGAAAGCCGAAGCCTTTCGCAAATCGTACCTACCCTCTATCGCCCTGAATAGTGCATTCTGGGCACGGGGATCGGGCATCAGTGACAATACTACCCCGGAGGGTAATTTCATCTATAACGCTTCTCTAGGAGCGGGCCTGCCGTTTCGCGTAGCCAACTATTTTGTGGGCGTGAGTACGGTCTGGCGATTTAGTGACGTGTTCCAAACACGGCAACAAACCAAAGCTCAGCAGTTGCGGACGCAGGGCGATCAATACCGCTACAATCAGGAATTATTAAGTATCCGGTCCCAGCAGCAAACGGCCGATCTCCAAATCCAAAACGCCTACGAAGCCGCTCGGCAGGCTCCGCTCCAGCTGGGAGCTGCGCAGGCCGCTTACCAGCAGGCCCAGGCCCGCTACTCCGCCGGGTTGTCGAACGTGTACGAATTCACCCAGGCGTTTACGCTGCTCAACCGGGCGGAGATCGATCAGTTCGTGACCACCAACAATGTCTGGCGGGCGCTGCTGCTCAAATCGGCTGCGGAGGGTGATCTGGCGGATTTCGTTAAACTGACCATAAAATAACCCCTGACTCGGATGAATCAACTCATTGCTTCTGCGCTCTCTAGGCCCGTCACGATTGTGGTCCTGGTGCTGGGAATCCTGGTGTTCTCAGTGATGGCACTGCTCAACATTCCCGTTGATATCTTTCCCAAACTCAACGCACCAACCATCTACATCGCCCAGTCCTACGGCGGTATGATGCCCTCCCAAATGGAAGGCTTTATCGCGACCCGGTATCAGAACCAGATGCTGTACGTTTCCGGGGTAAAAGACGTAGACGTCAAAAACGTGCAGGGCTTGACCCTGGTGAAATGTTCGTTTTATGAGAACACCAACATGGCCCAGGCGGCCGGGGAGGTCGCCAATCAGGTGAGCCGGGTACTGTCGTACTTGCCCCCCGGTTCGCAACCGCCCGTCGTCGTTCGCTTTGATGCCTCCACGCTCCCGGTGGGTCAATTGGTATTTAACTCCAAGAGCCGCTCGCTTTCCGACATTCAGGACCTGGCCTCGACCAAAATCCGGCCCCTGCTAGCTAAAATCCCCGGCGCTTCATCCCCGCCGCCCTTCGGCGGTAATGAGCGAACGGTGGTCATCAAAGTCGATCCGGCCAAGATGCAATCCTACGCCCTGACACCCGACCAGATTGTGCAGTCGGTGGTGAAGGCCAATCAGATTTCACCCGCCGGGGTGGTGCGGATGAAGGACTATGCCTACATGACGCCCTCGAACTCCGTCATCAATACCGTCAGTGAATTTGCCCAAATCCCTCTGAAAATGGGTGCGGGACCAACCGTCCTGCTGGGTGACGTGGCCACGGTCAACGACGCAGCGGACCAGACCGTGGGCTACGCGCTGGTCAACGGCAAGCGGGCCGTCTACATCCCAGTAACCAAAACCGGGGACGCTTCGACGATGGCCGTAGTGAAAGCGTTGAAAGCCAAACTAGCCGAGATGCAAAGCCTACTGCCCGACGATGTCCGGCTCAGCTACGAGTTCGATCAGTCGGTATATGTTTCCAACGCCGTGAGCGGCCTGATGAGCGAGGGCATTATCGGGGCCGTCCTGACGGGTCTGACCGTCCTGCTCTTCCTACGCGACTGGCGCAGTTCGCTGATTGTGGTGTTGACCATTCCTGTGGCTATTCTGGCAGCGGTCATGCTCCTCAATGCGGCTGGTCAGACTATCAATATTATGACCCTATCGGGACTTGCCCTGGCCATTGGCATTCTGGTCGATGAAGCAACCGTAACGATAGAAAATATTCACCAGCATCTGGAGATGGGCAAGTCTAAGGCGCGGGCGATTTATGATGCCTGTCTGGAAATTGCCTTCCCGGAGTTCTTGATACTGATCTGTATCCTGGCCGTGTTTGCACCATCCTTTTTGATGAGTGGCGTTCCCAAAGCGATGTTTCTACCCCTATCCCTTTCCATCGGGTTTGCCATGATCGTGGCCTTTCTGCTGGCCCTAACGCTGGTGCCGGTGCTGTCGAACTGGTGGATGAAAGTCCACCAAGAAGGCGAGCACGAGGCGGCTGTACAGGTGCTGGATAACCAGGAATTAGCTGAGGTTGAGCACCATACTAAATTCGAGAAGAATCGCAAAACCGAGCTGAAAGGGTTTGAACAATTCAAAGCTCGGTATATAGCACTGGTCGAATTATTGCTACGGCATCGAACACTGGTGATTAGCAGTTACGTCCTGATAACCTTTGGATTAGCGGGACTACTATTTATGCATATCGGTCAGGATATGTTGCCTAAGAGCAACGCAAAGCAGTTTCAGGTACGGGTCATTGCCCCCCAGGGCATGCGCATCGAGCGAACCGAAGAGCGGGTGCAACGGGTGCTGAGTATCATCGAGCAACTGGTGGGCAAGGAAAACGTAGCTATTTCTTCGGCCTTTGTAGGTATGACCCCTTCCAGTTACGGGACCAGTAACCTGTATGTGTTTAACGCTGGACCTCACGAAGCGACCGTGCAGGTAGCGTTGAACGAAGGCTATACCGGCAATATGGACGCCCTGCGGGATAAGCTGCGGGCCGAGGTCAAGAAACAACTGCCGGGCGTAGGTATTTCGTACGAACCCATCGAGCTGACCGATAAAATCATGAGCCAGGGCGCTTCTACGCCCATCGAGGTGCAGGTCGGGGGCAAAAACCTGGAAGATGGCCAGGCCTACGCCAAACGGTTGCAGGATGGGCTTAAATCCATTCCGTACCTGCGGGATATTCGCATCAAACAGCCCCTGAATTACCCCACCCTGGATATTCAATTCGACCGGATCAAAGCGGCTCAGTTCGGTCTGACCGCCGATGATATATCAAAGAGCCTGGTAGCCGCCACCTCATCGAGTCGGTTCACGGCCAAAAATCTGTGGCTGGATCGAAAAACGGGTTATGCCTATCAGGTACAGGTGCAATTGCCCGAATACGAGATGAGCTCCCCCGAAGACATGGAAAACATTCCCCTGGTGAAAGGTCAGCTTCGACCAACGCTGGGCGACGTAGCTACGATCCGTCGAACGACCGTACCGGGCGAGTACGACCGCAGCGGTCCCCGGCGACTAGTGACCGTGTCGGCTAATATCTTCAACAAAGACCTGGGTACGGCTACCCGCGACGTGCAACGGATAATTGATCGGTTAGGGGCTCCCCCCAAAGGGACTGTCGTTGACTTACAGGGCATGGCTCAGCTCTTACGCGAAACACTGGGCAGTCTGCAAATGGGGTTGGGGCTAGCCATTATCGTTATTTTTCTGGTTTTGATGGCCAATTTCCAATCGTTCGGTGTAGCCTTTGTTGTGCTGTCAACCATCCCGGCGGTGCTGGCGGGTTCGTTAGGGCTGCTTACCCTGACGGGTAGTACACTCAACCTGCAATCCTATATGGGCATTATCATGTCCGTCGGGGTATCGGTGGCCAACGCAATCTTGCTGATTACCAACGCCGAGCAATTGCGGCTGGTCTACAGCAACGCTACCAAAGCGGCCCTAACGGCAGGCAGTATGCGTCTGCGCCCGATCATGATGACCTCCCTGGCAATGATTGCTGGAATGATTCCAATGGCTTCCGGGCTGGGGGAAGCGGGCGACCAGTCGGCACCATTGGGCCGGGCCGTTATCGGTGGCCTCTTTTTCTCCGCTTTTGCGGCCTTACTGATTCTGCCCGTCATTTTTGCCAGTGTCCAACGCAAAGCCTCCGTTAAATCGTCCTCACTGAATCCTAACGATGAAGAAAGTGAATTTTATGACGGCGTTGACCCGCTAAAAAAACAGCTTTTAACTACGCATCCTAACTAATCTGCCCAACGCCTGGCTTTCAATCGGGTTATCCCGAACGGTCCGTGACACCCGAACTTCCGAAACTCGGGCCGGGCGCCAAAGGCAACTACTACTATGAAAAATATACGTTATTACGGTTTACTACTGGTCAGCATGACCGTTCTTTTGCCAGCCTGCTCCTTAGATGAAAGCAAAAAGAAAACAACTGAAGAACCGTCCGAGGCTACTAATCAGGCTGCGTACCAACTAGTGCCAGTTTCGGTCGAATCAGTTGCGAAACAACTTTCACTGCCAGGTGAATTTTTGCCCTTCTATGATGTTGCGCTCTTCGCTAAAGTCAACGGGTTTATAAAACGTATGCCCGTGGATGTGGGGGATAAAGTACACCGGGGACAACAACTGGCGGTGATGGAAGCGCCCGAGTTGGAATCGGATTTAAGTCGAACCCTATCAGACTTGACAGCGGCCAGAGGCAGACTCGCCATCAGCCAAAGCAATTACCGGCGACTGATCCAGGCGGCCAAAACAGCCGGTGCTGTGGCCCCCCAGGAATTGGATCAGGCGCTGGCCATCGTTATGGGTGACAGTGCCAATCTAACCAGTCAACAACAGCGGGTTGCCAGCGCTCGCCAGATTAAGCAGTATTTACAGTTAACGGCTCCTTTCGACGGGGTGGTTACGGAACGTGTCCTGAGTCCTGGGGCGCTGGTAGGACCAACCCAGAAAGATGCACAGCCCATTTTAAAGCTGAAAGAAATTGGTCGCCTGCGCTTACAGGTGACCGTTCCAGAAGTATACGCGGGTCAGATTCGCCAGAATACACCGGTTACCTATTCCGTTAGCGCGTTTCCTGGGAAAGTATTTACGGGGAAGATCAACCGCATCTCCTATAATGTTGAGCGGAGCGTACGGGCGGAACTCATTGAAATCGAGGTGAAGAATCCAGGTTTGCAGCTCATGCCGGGTATGTACGCCACGGTCGGTTTTCCGGTCCAGCGGCAAAGTAAAAGCTTATACGTACCCAAATCAGCTGTCGTCGTTTCCATGGAGGGTAGTTATGTCATTACCGTGGTAAACGGAAAAACGCATTGGGTAACCGTACAAACCGGTAATGAATCAAACAATCAGATCGAAGTAATTGGTAACCTCAAAGCGACGGATCAGGTCGTGGTAAAAGGATCAGATGACATTCGGGATAATATGGCCATCCAAACGGTAGCGAGTTCCTCCGCGGAGGTATCCGCCCGGTAAGGTGCCTGTTACGAGACGAAAATCCTTTCCGTGAATTAGACGGTTATTCCCTGACCGGGCTTTTCCAACCGGTGAAAATGGATGCCCCGCTTCGCAAAATAGGGTTCGTAGTTATCATAGCGCTGGGTTACAAAAAATGGTTTGATATAGCCGTCGTGCAGGGGTAAAATCTGTTTTGGCTGCAACCGTTCCGTAAAACGTGCGACCGTCAGTTCCGTCAGGAAAGGAGCCGTAACAGGCAACATCAATAAATCTACACCTTTATACGTCAACAGCTTATCATCCAATGAATCGGCCGTGTTCAGAATATATTCGTCAATCAAAAAAGCAAACATCATGGGCAGCTTATTGTCCAGAATTGGTTCGTGCGGTACAGAAATCGCCCTCAGCGCGAATGGACCTAGCTGGAAAGTTCCTTCCCGGATTTCATTTACCGCAATGCCTTCCGGCTTTAGTTTTTCCGCTACCTCTCCCGTCGACCAAACCTGGGCCTGGCTTACGCTAACAATCTGTTTTAAAGCCGGTACATCCAGATGATCGGGGTGGTCGTGGGTAATGATAATATAGGATACGTTCGCGAACTCGTCGGGGCTAACCAGGCCCTCAATGAATGAAAATTTGCCGGGGTCGAATAAGAGTTGCTGCCCGTCTTTTTCCAGCAGCAAGCAGGAGTGGATGTATTTGGTAATGGTCATATTAATTTTTATAAACGCAAAAACCTGATTGATGAGATTACTACGGATAGTGTATACCCGGAGAAGCCAGAATTGTTGGGCTGCTGTGACTGTAAACAGGCGGAATAAGTTATGGCTGAGTTTAGTCCCAGCCCCATTTTTTAAATATTCCATGCCCAGTTTCGGAGCGCAGAAAATCGACAAATTGCCGGACTATAGCGGGTTGGCGAGTCGTTTTGCTCAGGGCAACGGGCGTGCCCCGGTAAACCGTTTCCGTAGCGGGCAACTGCACCAGGTCCGTCTCAGCCGTCAGCCGGTTGTGCCACGACGCGTAGGTGATCCAGGCATCGTAGCGGCTGTCCTGCTTCCAGGCGGCAATGCCCAGTGCTGAATTGGCAAACGACTGTCCGATGTTGGCCTGAATGCTGCCGATCAGCTTCTGCCGCCCGGCCAGATCTTCCCACAGCCCTAGTTGCCCCGCTCCGTTGACGTCCAGCAGCGTAATGCCAGGGCGGGTCAGATTGCGCAGGGTCTTGATGCCTTTGGGGTTGCCGGGCCGCACCAGGATGGCGGCGGCCCGGCGGTAGAGTTCCGTGCGGCTACCGGCGTCGATCAGATCGGGGTGGGCGGCTGTCAATTGGGTCAGCATATATTCCGAGCCACCAAAGAACAGGTCGGCCCGCTGCTGCGCCTGCGGGAGCCAGTTGGCTTCGGGCCCAGCAATTACTTTAACCGGGTGGCCGGTTTGCTCACCAAACAGGGCAGCGCATTCATTCATGGGACCCAGTGGTCCGCCGGGGCCGTAAACGTACAGCGTGTCGGTCGTGGTTTGTGCATCAGTCAGCAGGGGTGTCGTCATCAGCAGGGCAATTAACAGGGTTTTCATAGACGATTGATGGTTTCTATGTGGGCAAATACGGCATGAACTTACCCCCTATTCGAGGGCAAAGGTGCGCCCGCCCGCTCAGTAATGTTCATGCTATTTCTGAATGGCCCCTTACGAATGGTGATTGGCACGGGTAGTCAAATTGGTGGACCTTTATCCTGATTAATGAATAAAGATTAATTAAAACTGTTTGATTATGAGATTCTTAACTCCCTATCCATGACTAGCGCAGCCACGCAAGCCCAGCCGTTCGGCTGCTGGCTGCTGCCGCCTGACAGCCAGCCTTCGCTCGACGCCGTTCACCTCATCCGCCACGATGGCTCGGCGGGTCCCAGTCGCCGGGAAGCCTACCCGCAGCCCTACCACTTGCTGATACTGGTCGTGGCCGGGGCCGTCGTACAAACCGTCGATGAGCAGGTTTGTCTGCTTCAGGCCGGGGAACTCTATTACGTGCGACCCGGCCAGGTGCAGGGCTGGACGATGGATGAGAACACCCGCGCTTATCTACTCTTCGTCCGCCCAACGCCGGGCCACCAGCCAGCTGACCCGACGGCCTGCCGCTGGTCGTTGCCCCCGACCGACTTCCGGCTGGGGCTGCTCGACCAGCTTTTCGGACAGCTTCACGCCGTCTGCCACGCGAGTGGGGCTAACCGGCCGGAGCGGGTCACCGGTCGGCTGCGGCCGTTGCTGGGCTGCCTGGACCGGCTGCTGGCCGATACAGCCCGCTACCAACCCGATTAACCAATTTCCCTCATGACAACGGATCAACTTCCCGTGACCGCGCCGACGGCGACCGGCCACGAACCGACCTCCTGCTGGACCCGCTACGTCTTCAGCACCGACCACAAGACGATTGCCAAACAGTTTCTACTGACGGGCATGGCCTGGGCCGTGATTGGCGGGGGAGCATCCATGCTTATCCGGCTTCAACTGGGCTTCCCCAGTCTGCACCTGCCCATTCTGCACGCGCTGCTGGGCCGCTACACGTCCGAGTCAGGGCAGCTCACCCCCGACGGCTACCTGGGGCTGGTGTCGATGCACGGGGCTATTATGATGTTTTTCGTGCTGACGGCGGGGCTGAGCGGCACGTTCAGCAACCTGCTCATTCCACTTCAGATTGGTGCCCGGGATATGGCGTCCGGTTTCATCAATAGGCTTTCCTACTGGTTTTTCTTTGCGGCCAGCGCGGTTATGTTTTCCGTGTTTTTAGTCGAAACGGGGCCACCCGAAGGGGGCTGGACGGTTTACCCACCCTTGAGCGCGCTACCTCAGGCATCGGGTGGGTCGGGGCTGGGTATGGTGCTCTACCTGCTGGCCTTCGCCTTCTTCGTCGTCTCCACGCTGCTTGGGGGCATCAACTACATCGCCACGGTGATCAACTACCGTACGCGGGGGATGTCAATGAGCCGCCTGCCGCTGACGGTCTGGGCGTTTCTGTTCACCGCCATCATCGCTACGATGGCCTTTCCTGTGCTGCTGTCGGCATTTCTGCTGCTATTTTTCGACAACTCGATGGGCACTAGTTTCTTTCTCAGCGAGATATACGTGGGCGGGCAGGCGCTGCCCGAAACGGGTGGCTCACCCATTCTCTACCAACATCTGTTCTGGTTTCTGGGACACCCCGAAGTCTACATCATCTTTCTACCCGCCCTGGGGATTGCCTCCGAAGTCATCGCTACCAACGCCCGAAAACCCATTTTCGGCTACCGGGCTATGATTCTTTCGATGGGAGCCATTGTTTTTCTGTCGTTCGTGGTTTGGGCGCATCATATGTTCGTGTCGGGCATGAATCCGTTTCTGGGGTCGATCTTCATGTTTCTGACGCTGGTGATTGCCGTGCCCTCAGTGGTAAAAGGCTTTAACTACATCACCACCCTGTGGCGGGGCAACATTCGCTTTACCCCCGCCATGCTATTCGCTATTGGGCTGATATCGTTTCTATTCACCGGGGGCGTAACGGGCATCGTGCTGGGCAATTCAGTGCTCGACATTCAGTTGCACGACACCTATTTCGTGGTCGCCCACTTCCACCTGATTATGGGGTCGGCTTCGTTTTTCGGCACGATGGCGGGTATTTATCATTGGTATCCCAAGATGTTTGGCCGGATGATGAGTGCCAAATGGGGCTACGTGCATTTCTGGCTGACATTTGTGGGAGTATACCTGGTCTTTTTTCCCATGCATTACCTGGGCATTGCGGGCTTTCCGCGTCGGTATTACGCCTTCACCAGCTACGATTTTACCCACGCCTTCGCCGACATGAACGCCTTTATCAGCCTGGCAGCTTTCGTCACCTTCGGCGCGCAGTTCATTTTTCTGGTCAACTTTTCCTGGAGTATGTTCCGGGTAAAGCGCGCCCCGCAAAACCCCTGGCACTCGAATACGCTCGAATGGACGACGCTCATCGTGCCGCCCCACGGCAACTGGCCGGGCGAGCTGCCGCTGGTGTACCGCTGGCCCTACGACTATAGCAAACCCGGGGCGCCCGACGATTTTATTCCGCAGACGGTACCCTATGCGCTGACGCCCGAATCCAACCTGCCCCATGAGCAGGCGCTGGTGTCGGCGGAGCGTGAACTGAGCTTAGTTCAGAATCGGGCATAACCATTTGTGATTGGCCGGGTTAGCTCTAAACCATGACCTTTGTTTCTATCAACCGGGGCACCTGCCCTTATGACCATGAAAACCCTACATCACCCAAGTCAGCCCTGGTGGCTCATGCACCTGCACAACGTTTGTTACGCGCTGATGGGCGTCACCCTGCTCATTCACCCGACGGAAACCTCACCCCTGCGGACCGGGCTGCTAGGTGGCCTATTGCTGCTGGCAGGCATCTGCACGCTGACGCTGGGAATGCGCCGTCGGCAGCGGGGTGACACCGATAACCTGTGGTTCATTCTCTCCAGTGGCCGCGACATTATTTTCGGCGTCTGGCTGCTGGCGGTGATGAATCAGCCGATGGGCGCTATGATCAACACTATCGGGCTGTGGGCCATCATCTACGCCTTTTTGCAGGCCATCGAAGCCAACTTTTACTTCCTGGGTACCCGCGCCAACGAAGACAAAGACTACTGGGTCGAAGTCATCCACTTTGCTTGCGTCTTCATCGCCGGGGGCTTCGCCTTCCTGCTCATCATGCGCCCCGACGGGCTGACGGCCAGCCTGGGCTACGTAGGGCTGTTTCTGGTGGGGCTGGGGCTGGTGCAGGAGTTCCTCACCCGGATGCTTCAGCGCGACGCCACCCGCTACGCTAACTAAGCCGCACCATGACACATATCCTATTGCTGCTACTGCTAGGCCTGGTGGCCGGTGCGCTGAGTGGCCTGATCGGCATCGGGGGCGGCATCATCATCGTACCGGCCCTGGTACTGCTGTTCGGCTTCTCACAGATCACCGCGCAGGGAACGGCCCTGGCCACGCTAATTCCGCCCGTTGGCCTTTTAGCCGCTTACGCGTACTACCGCGAGGGAGCCATCGATCTGCACGCGGCCATCTGGATTGCGGCTGGCTTTCTGATCGGCGGCTTCTTCGGGGCCAAAATCGCGACGGCCATCCCGGTCAACCTGCTGACCAAAGGCTTCGCTCTGCTGCTCGTCTTTATCGCCGTGAAACTGTGGTTCGGTGGTGCTCACTAACTAATTTCTTTTGATGAATACTGATCCAACACCCCCCAACCCCTTTCGTCGGCTCGTCCGGTTGCTCATGGCCCTGGGTGGGCTAACAGCCCTATTAGTCGTGGGCCTACTGCTGACGCTGATGCTGTGGCTGAACGGCTCGGCCACTCAGCCGGTGGCGCTGGCGAGGGCCACCAGCACGCCGGTGAGCACGGCCGCGTCGACTGCCCCGGCCGCGCAGCCTAAACCCGCCTACTGGCACCCGCCCGGCGACAGCCAGTTACCCGCGGGTGAAGCAGGCAGGCGAGTCAGCTACGGTCGCGAACTAGTGGCGCACACGGCGAAATACCTCGGTCCGGCGGGGTCGGTGAGGCACCTGTCCAACGGCATGAACTGCCAGAAATGCCACCTCGACGCCGGTACGAAGGTGCTGGGCAACAACTATTCGGCCGTTTTCTCGACTTACCCCAAATACCGCGAACGGTCAGGCACCAACGAAACCATCGTCAAGCGCATCAGTGACTGTTTCGAGCGCAGCCTCAACGGACGCTCGCCCGACAGCAGCAGTAGCGAAATGCGGGCGATGGTGGCCTACATGAAATGGCTGGGCACCGGCGTACCCAAAGGCGATAAACCCAGCGGGGCCGGACTGGAAAAGCTGGCTTACCTCGACCGGGCCGCCAGCCCCGACAACGGTAAGTTGGTGTACACCACCAAATGCCAGAGCTGCCACGGTGCCAATGGGGAAGGTATTAAGATCGCAGGCGACGCCCAGTATACCTACCCACCCCTGTGGGGGCCGCACAGCTACAACGACGGCGCTGGCCTGTTCCGGCTGTCGAACTTTGCGGGCTACGTCAAGAACAATATGCCGTTTGGAGCCAGCTACGAAAGTCCGATGCTGACCGACGCGGAAGCCTGGGACGTGGCCGCGTTCATCAACTCGATGCCCCGGCCCCACCGGGACCAGCGTCACGACTGGCCCAAACCAGCCGCCAAGCCCGTCGATTTCCCCTTCGCGCCCTACGCCGATTCCTTCAGCGAAAAGCAGCACAAATACGGCCCCTACCCGCCCATTGCCGACGCGAAAAAGAAAGCACCAAAGGCATAAAGTCATCCCGTTTCCAGCGGGCAACCCAGCGTTGACGCTTAACTTTTAAACAACTAAATCTAGTATGAAGACCCTGAAAATTGTGCTCCTCACCGCCTGCATGGGCACAACGCTACCCACGATGGCCCAGACTACCAACCCCGCCGGCTTCCACGGTGCCGACGCTACCAAATCGACTTACCGGGCCGTCTACCAGCTCGACAATGAAGAGCCGGAGAAGATCAAAGGCACGCTCCGCAACATCCAGAACGCCATCAGCGATCCGCGCCTGAAAGGCAAATTACAGCTCGAACTGGTCGTACACGGGGCGGGGGTAGCGGCTTTCAAAAAAGAGAGTGGCTACGAAGAAATTCTGAAGAAACTCCAGGATCAGGGCGTGATTCTGGCGATGTGCGAAAACACCATGCGCGAACGCAAGATCACCAAAGACGAACTGTTTCCGTTCCTCTCCTACGTACCCAGCGGCAACGGCGAGCTGATTATCCGGGGGCAGGACGGCTGGACGATTATACACCCGTAACAGCTAATGGGAGACAGCCGCCCTGTGATCAACAAACTGTTTTGACCAGTAAACAACAAACTCTATGCAACGTAACCACTTTTTTATAATCGCCCTGCTGATGAGCGCATTGACAACCCAGGCCCAGCCAATGGCCGACAAATCCTACCGCTACGACCCGCCCTGGAACCAGCCGCCCAAAGGTGGGGTGTCGTTTACTGTGCCCGGCGTCGACAACGTACCCGACCTCTACGGCGACATCGTCAACCCGCAACTCATCGTGTTTATGGGCGGTAACCAGTTTATGGTGCTCGATGAACTGCTGACGGCTTTCAGAAAGCAGTACCCGGCCTACACCCGCATTTTCGTGGAAACGCTGCCGCCGGGTATTCTGGCCAAACAGATGAACAGCGGCTCCATCGTCATTGGCAACCTACGGATCGACCACCAGCCCGACGTGTACCTGGGCGGCAAAAAACGCGTCGAAGAAAACCGCGACAAACTCAACGGTATCGTTACTTACGCCCGAAACAAACTGGCGATCATGGTGCGAAAAGGGAATCCGAAGCAGGTGAAAACGTTGAACGACCTGGGCCGGGCCGACCTGCGGGTGAGTATGCCCAACCCCGCCTGGGAGGGCATTGGCGGTCGCATTGAGGAAGCCTACGTCAAGGCCGGGGGCGACGCGCTGAAGTCGGCCATTATGCAGCAGAAAGTAAGCGACAAAACCACCTTCCTGACCCAGATTCACCACCGGCAAACGCCCATGCGGGTGCTGTACGATCAGTCGGATGCCGGGCCGGTCTGGTACACCGAAGCCTTTTACCAGCAGATGCTCAACAACCCCGTTGACCTCGTACCGATTCCTGACAACCAGAACGTGGTGGCTGAATACATGGGTGGGGTCGTCAAAACGGCCCCGCACGCCCGGGCTGGCACCGACTTCATAAACTTCCTGATGAGCCCAACGGGGCAGGCGATCTACAAAAAATACGGCTTCATGCCCCCGGCCTGAGTATGGTCAACTCACTATCACTACCCGTACTGCTCCTGGTTTTTGTCGGAGCCGCTGCCCTCGTCTGGCGGGCTGGTATCGCCCTGTCTACTACCACCGATTCGCTCGACAAACGCTTTAAATTAGGCGAAGCATTGGGTGGTATCCTTATTTTGGCCATCGTCACCAACCTGCCTGAAATCGCTATCACCGTCAGTACGGCTATCAACAACAAAATCGAGTTGGCAGTGGGCAACATTCTGGGCGGTATTGCCCTGCAAACCCTCGTACTGGTACTGCTCGATGCGACTGGTACTGCTCGATGCGGTGGGCGTGGGTAAACAGGACACATTTACCGCGAAGCAATCGTCGCTGACGCCGGTGCTGGAAGGAGCACTGGTCATTGCTATGCTGACACTGGTTGTCATGGGCCATCAGCTCCCGAAAGACCTTGTTTTTGCCCGGCTCACACCCGATAGTCTGTTGCTCGTCGGTACATGGATAGTGGGCGTCTGGCTAACGGGCAAAGCCCACAAGGGGCTTTCCTGGCAGACAGATACAGCCAGGAACGTTTCCAAAAAAGACGCTCAGTCCGATAAACGTAGCACCGATAAAACCCTGCTCATATTCGGCCTGGCAGCTCTGGCGATACTGGCGGGCGGGGTAGCCCTGGAAGAAAGTGGTGACGCAATGTCAAAGAAGCTGGGTATGGACGGGGTTATCTTCGGGGCAACAGTTCTGGCAGCAGCTACCTCCCTGCCTGAAGTCTCGACGGGTCTGGCCTCCGTCAGAAGCAAGGAGTATACGCTGGCGATCAGCGATATTTTCGGCGGTAATGCGTTTCTGCCTGTGCTGCTGGTCGTGGCAACAGTCATCTCGGGTAAACCCGTGCTGCCTACCGCCCAGAAAAGCGACATCTACCTCACCGGACTAGGTATGCTGGTCACGATTCCTTACCTCTACGGTGCGCTGTTCCGGCCCAAACGCTAGTTTGCCCGCACGGGTCTGGATTCGTTGGTGGTACTGATCGTGTATTTCATCGGGGCTGCCGGACTGTTTTTGATCGCGAAGCAGTAACTTGGTTATTCGTTGGCAGGCAAGACTAACTTCGTACCATGGTTCGTCTAAGGGTGTGCACAGCAGGCCCTACGGCTTCATGAATACAGTCATGCGGACAGACAGATACGACGAGTTAACTTGGCCTATTGACCAATCGCCATTGGGCTTGCAGTGATGGAAGAATGGATAAAAATGATTACGCTGGCGCTGGCGCGGTGGGTAGAAGCGGGCGCTGCGCTGGTCATCGCGATAGCCTCGGCCCGCTCGCTGGTCAGTTACCTGTACGCGGTCGGCACGGATCGGAGTCTGGCCGTACCCAAGGAGGAAATCCGATTGTCGCTGGGCCGGTCGCTGGCCTTGGCGCTGGAACTGGAACTGGGGGCTGATATTCTAAAAACAGCCGTCGCCCCTACTTGGAACGACATCGGGTTGCTGGCGGCCATTGCCGTGCTTCGTACGGGTCTAAACTTCTTTCTGGAGCGGGAACTCCGGAATGCGGAACGACGACAGCCGGGCAGTAGCACCCCTATAATCTCTGCTCCTGATAACCATGCCAACTAATCTGTTTCAGTATAGCCTGCTGGCAACGATTGTCGACTTTACGGGGACACTCCTGATTGGATTAGGGGCCAGCCGCGCACTTGTTCGCTACTTGAGGGCCAGGGGTGTCGGCGGAGCGGTGAACGGCATACAGCGGTCGCTGGCGGCTGATTTGGTAACAGCCCTGTCGGTTAAAAGTGGGGCTGGTATCATTCGTACGATTGTCGTCGCTGACTGGACCCACTTTCTGCTGGTACTGGCCATCATCAGACTGCGCTTTTTTCTGGGCCAGACCTTCAGTCGCACCTTTCCCCTGAACAACTAACGTATTGTCGCTATGTTCGATTTTCGCCTAACCGTCTTTTATACCGTCGCCCGGCGGCTGAGTTTCACCAAAGCAGCCGCCGAATTATTTGTGACCCAACCCGCCATCACCAAGCACATTCAGGAACTGGAAAGTCAGTTAGGCACGGCCCTATTCGACCGGCGGGGTAACCAGATCAGCCTGACGACGGCGGGCAACGTACTACTGCGCCATGCTGAAACCATCATGGGCGTCTACCGGCAGATCGAGTTTGACCTCAACGAATTGAAGGGAAAGCCCGGCGGACGACTGCGGTTGGGGGCCAGTTCCACCATCGCTCAGTACGTCATTCCGGCGGTGCTGGCCCGCTTCGGCGAGCAGTTCCCGGACGTCACGCTGTCGCTGCTGAGTGGCAACACCGAGCAGATCGAACAGGCCCTGCTCCACGACGAGATTGACCTGGGACTGGTGGAAGGCCGTACCCATCACAGCGACGTTCGCTACACCCCCTTCGTGAAGGACGAACTGGTGTTGGTCTGTCGCGCGGATCACCCGCTGGCCGGGCGCGACGAGATCACGCTGGACGAGCTGAAGACAGTGCCGCTGGTACTGCGCGAACCGGGGTCGGGCTCCCGGGAGGTGGTCGAACACGCGCTGCGCGGGGCGGGCCTGCGGCTGGCGGAGCTACAACAGGCGATGCAACTGGGCAGCACTGAGGGCATCAAAACGTACCTGAGCAGTTCATCGGGCATGGCCTTCGTGTCAATCTTCGCCGTGCCAAACGAACTGAAAAGCGGGACGCTGCGCGTACTCGATGTGGCCGATCTGACGATCGAGCGCGATTTTTACGCGATCCAGTTACAAGGGATGAGTGAAGGGCTGGCCGATACGTTCATGCGCTTTGTCCGGCGGCAGTATAACGCCCGGTAATTGGGCATCAGTAGCCGTGATTGGCCCCGGTGGTATAGGGGCGGTACCTTTGTTGTAGACAAATCAGGACACGTAATGAACACTGCCCACGCAACCGCCGAACGCCCCGCTACCCAACTGCACCTCTGGAAACAACGGGCGCAACACCTGCTCGACCACCGCTTTACTACCCGCCAACTGGTGTTTATCGGGGCCGTTATCCTCTGCCTGACGCCGATCATGTCGCCCCCGCTGGCCCTGTTGCTGGGGCTGATAATCGCCCAGTTCATCGGTCATCCATATCTGCACCTGAACCATAAAGCAACCCACTGGCTCTTGCAGGCATCGGTGGTGGGGCTGGGCTTCGGCATGAACGTCCACAGCGCGGTGCAGGCGGGTAAAGAAGGCGTGTTGTTTACCGTCGCATCCATCGCCGGTACGCTGACAGTCGGGATTCTGCTGGGCAAATGGCTCAAGATCGATAAGATTACCGCTCACCTGATTGCCGCCGGTACGGCCATCTGCGGGGGCAGCGCCATTGCGGCCCTGTCGCCGGTGATGAAGGCTGAAGAAAAGCAGCTCTCCGTCGCACTGGGTACCATTTTCATCCTTAATTCGGTGGCTCTGCTGGTCTTTCCGGCCATCGGGCAGTGGCTGCACCTGACCCAGAATCAGTTCGGGCTGTGGTGTGCGCTGGCCATTCACGATACCAGCTCGGTCGTGGGCGCAGCAGCCAAATTCGGCCCGGAAGCCTTGCAGGTCGCTACCACCGTCAAGCTGGCGCGAGCCTTGTGGATCATCCCCGTTGCGCTGGGTACGGCGGCTCTGTTCAAGACCGGCAAGGGCACCATCACCATGCCCTACTTCATCGGCCTGTTTATCCTGGCGATGATCGTCCACACCTACGTACCCACCATTCAGCCGGTCGCCGACGTGCTGGTCAGACTGGCGCATATTGGTCTGACGCTGACGCTGTTTCTGATCGGAGCGGGGCTGTCGGGCAAGGTAATCCGGGCGGTGGGCTGGCAGCCGCTGGCGCAGGGTGTGGTGCTCTGGGTGCTCATCTCGGCCGCGTCCCTCTGGGCAATTCTGACGTTTTAGTATAGAGACGCAAGAGGAGAGATGAAAGAAGAAAGACCTGACGACCGGCCATTATCTTTTTTCCTGCGTCTTTCCTCGTTCATCTTCTCCCGTAAATTGCATCACCCTTCTACTTTCGTTCGTATGAAAACCAATCAATCCGACGCGTCGCTTTTTAACCGGCGGGGCTTTCTCAAGACCTCCTCGCTGGCCACACTGACGAGCCTGCTGGGTACACCCATCGCCTTTGCCGACCGGCTACCCAAACACTACCTACCGCTGGTTTTCCGGCTGGACGACCCCGCCAACCCGATGGCCACCAAAAACAAGAGTCTGGTGGTGCTCAACGACAAACCCTGGAACGTCGAAACACCCGCTTACCTGCTCGACGACGACGTAACGCCCGCCGAAAAAATGTTTATCCGCAACAACGGGCAGATTCCGGCTAGCATCGACCTGGCGGGCTGGAAGCTGACCATCAACGGCGAATCGGTCAAAGCACCCAAAACCTATACGCTCGCCGAGCTGAAAGCTAAATTCAAGCCCTACACCTACCAACTGGTGGTCGAGTGCGGGGGTAACGGCCGGGCGGGGTACTTCCCCAAAACGGCGGGCAACCAGTGGACCGAAGGGGGCGTTAGCTGCGCCGAGTGGACGGGTGTCCGGCTGAAAGACATTCTGGCCGACGTGGGCCTCACCGACACGGCGGTCTACATCGGCTACTACGGGCAGGACCTGCACCTGAGTGGCGACCCCAATCAGCCGGTCATCTCGCGGGGCGTCCCCATCGCCAAAGCCCTGGAAGACGAAACGCTGGTAGCCTGGGCCATGAACGGGCAGGACATCCCGCTCGTCCACGGGCATCCGTTGCGGCTGGTAATTGGCGGCTGGCCCGCGTCGGTGTCGGGCAAGTGGCTGCACACGATTGCCATCCGCAACAAGGTGCACGACGGGGCCAAGATGACGGGCAAAAGCTACCGCGTCCCCATCCATCCGGTGGTACCGGGTGTCGATCCGCCGGATAGTGATTTCAAGATTATCGAGTCGATGCCCGTCAAATCGGTAATTACCTTCCCGCAGACGGGACTGGAAACGCCGATGGGCAAACCCCTCGCCTTGCGCGGCCACGCCTGGGCGGGCGACCGTGTCGTGAAAGAACTTTACGTCTCGATTGACTTTGGCGAAACCTGGCAGAAGGCTGATTTGAAGGCCCCGAAAAACCGGCTGGCCTGGCAGCAATGGAGCGCCGAGGTGAACTTCCCGATACAGGGCTACTACGAAGTGTGGGCGCGGGCCACCGACGACAAGGGCGTATCGCAGCCGATGGTGATGCCGCAGTGGAACCCCGAAGGCTACCTCAACAACGCCTGCCACCGGATTGCGGTGAAGGTGGTTTAGAAAAGGAGAAAGGACGAGAGGGACAAACGGAAAAATACTATGAAACAGAAAGACATGTATAAAGAAACCGGGAATACCCGGCGGACGGCGAAGTTCCGCTGGCTACTGGCCAGTCTGTGCGTGTGGTTGCTCTGTGCCTGGATAGCCCAGCAGCCGGTTCCGGCGAAGAAAGCCCCGGCCAAAGCGCACACGGCGGCTCCGGTCCGCCGAACCACGACGACAAAAAAGCCCGTTAAAGCCAAAGCAGCCGCTGTGGTAGCCACCGAAACGGCCCCGATGGACGCGACGGCCCTTAATGCGCAGGGCGTGGTGGTCGATGAAGCAACGGGGCTAGCCCTGGGCGAGAACATGATTCTGGTGAAAGGCCAATGCACCGTCTGCCACAGCAGCAAGCTGATTCTGCAAAGTCATTTCGACCGCGAGAAGTGGGTCGAGCGGATTCGGTGGATGCAGCGCACCCAGAAACTCTGGGACCTGGGCGAGACAGAAAAGCCGATTCTGGATTATCTGGTCAAGAATTACGGTCCTATCAAAACGCCCTTCGACGGGCGTAGACTCCCGCTTGAGACGCCTAAGTGGCATACCCGGTAGGTTATCCTACTTGATTGTAGCGAGAAAAATCGTGCGTTGTCAGTGCGCCTAAGGTTGTTGACAACGTACGATTTTTGTCCAATCGATCTAGTTAACTGTCTTTTTTTAAAAACCGAATCAACGCGTTACGGCCTGGCGACTTATCTTTTGCCGGGAGTTCCGTAACCGTGCGTCTCACCTTTTAGTATAAATACTTAAACAATGACCACTCCTGAGTTTGATCGGAATCGGTTCGATCAACGCTACAGACCAGCCCGAATCAACGTTCTGTTTGTGGCCGAAGCCCCCGGCACGACCGAAAAGCATTTTTATTTGGGCAACACCAATCTATACCGAACTGTCTATGCTGCCTTTAAGGACGTGTTTGGGCCCTTTGCGTCAACGGAAGCCTTTCTTTACTTTTTTGCCTCCTTGGGCTGCTACCTGGATCATCTTAGTTGGCAACCCATCGATACATCCAGTAAACGCCAACGGCAGCATGATCGTCACCTAGCGATAGACTCCCTGAGTCAACGGCTGCGTAGTTACCAGCCCGCCAGTTTGCTTCTGCTGATGAAGGCGATAGAAAAACCCGTCCAGCAGGCGATCAATCAGTCAGGCGTTACATCCATTCGGCACCAAAGAACGACGGCTTACCCGGCGGGCAGCGAAGTTAATCGGCAAGTCTGTCTGCGCGACATCAAATTTGCCATAACACATTGGCTGGATGATACGGATTAAGGACTGGATTACATGGTTACAAGTGTTTTGTTGGCAGCTGTCGCCCGCTGCTTTACCACAGTGGTATCTGGTTTCGTCTCAAAAAATTTATTTATTATTGAAAAATTAGGGGTTGGATTTAAACTAATTGGACACTGACCGTCTGCCGTGGCGACCGTCTGCCGCGGCACACCTGTTCGGCTATACCCAATGATTGTAATCAGTATAAAGACTCACTAACTCTAAGGCATTTTTTAGCTCATTTAATTGACAACTTGAAGATTTCAGCGAAACTGACCACCCCGCGGGGCCGCCCAATTTCAAAAATGACGGACCGCGCCACGGCGGCTATTTATTTCACGTTAAACTGACCGTGGTGCTGTCAAGCGTGACCCGGTCTGGCGTGACCCGGTCTGGCGTGACCCGGTCTGGCGTGACCCGGTCTGGCGTGACCCGGTCTGGCGTGACCCGGTCTGGCGTGACCCGGTCTGGCGTGACCCGGTCTGGCGTGACCCGGTCTGGCGCCGGAGCGGGACCATTGCTCTATGCCTCTGAAATCTCCAACTTGAGTTGAACCCAGGTATTTTCGACGCAGGAAGTCGCCGATAAACTCCACCCGCAGGCAATACCTGTGCGGGTTATTGAGGAAGGAACCCTTCAACTCGGTCCGTTTACCCTACAAGCGATATCGGTTCCTCATGAGCCCGTTTTGGACGATCACTTACCTAAGATGTTTGCTTTTGTCATTGACAATCAGGTGCTCAATCCCGCAGATTCGTTCTCTCCTATCCTACTGAATTATAAGGGGATCGAGTTGCTGGTACTGCCCGTCATGGCTCCGTTTCTGACCGAGCTTGTGGTAGCCAATTTTGTCAAACAGATGCAACCCAAACAGATCCTGCCCGTCCATGATGGGTATGCCAAATCGTTCTTTCTCCAGCAACGGTATGAAACATACGGGCCTTACGTTGAGAAATTAGGCATTCAGTTTCATTACCTGACCGAACCAGGACAGGCCGTTATACTATAAATCGTGAAAACCGCCGTGTGGAAACGTAAGCGACCCTATTACTGCGGCAGTTTCTCCCGAAAGTAGCCATACAGCCACGTACCTCCTATAGCACTCAGCAGTGTAACCGCCACAAGGCCATACCCACTGCCAATCTGAGCGAATAAGGGGCCTGGACAAGCGCCGGTAATAGCCCAGCCCAAGCCAAAAATAAGCCCGCCATAGATCTGGCCTTGGTGAAATTTCTTTGGCGCAATATGAACCGGCTCGCCAGTCATCGTTTTGATACCGAAGCGCTTAATGAATTGTACGGATAGGAGCCCTACCACAACGGCACTGCCGATAACCCCGTACATGTGAAACGAATCCAGCCGGAACATTTCCTGAATCCGGAACCAGGAAATGATTTCAGCTTTGACGAAGACAACGCCAAACAACAGACCGACAATCAGGTACTTTAGATTGGCAAGCCCCGTTTCGGGTTTAGTTTTTGCCCCGGGCGCTTCGTGGAGAGATCCCAGGACAGTCGATGAACGCGGCTTTAGGGGAAGGGATTGATTCATGGGGAAAGATGGCTTAGTTGATCCAGGCGAAAATAAACGGCAGTAAAAGGTGCGTCATCACAAAGCCTCCTACCATAAAACAAATCGTTGCCACCAACGATGGCCATTGCAGGTTGGAGAGGCCCATGATGGCATGCCCCGATGTACAACCGCCGGCCCACCGGGTTCCAAAGCCCACCATCAACCCGCCAATAACGCTGAAGAACAACCCTTTGAGCGTAAACAGATTCGACAGGGCGAATAGGTCGGCGGGCATCAGTCCCGAAAAATCCTGAATCCCCAGAGCCTGTAAAGCCACTACGGTCCGCGGGGCTATACTGATCGAGTCAGGGTTGGCCAAAAAGCGGGTGGCGACAAAACCACCCAGTAGCACACCCGCCACAAAAAATAAATTCCAGGCTTCTTTCTTCCAGTCATAGTGAAAAAAGGAAATGTTAGCCGGCAGGCAGGCCGCGCAGATATGTCGAAGCGACGACGAGATACCAAATGACTTATTGCCGATCAGTAGCAGCGTGGGAACGGTAAGGCCGATGAGCGGCCCAGCTACGTACCAGGGCCAGGGTTGCCGGATTGTATGCAGAAATTCCATAAGGTACTAAATTGGCTATAAGCTATTTGACAAATTCCGTTTAAAGTGACAAAACAGAAAATTCTGGGTGGTACCAAACGGGGTTTGGTGATCTTCCGTCACGCAATGAAGCTTCGTAAAGCCCGCCTTTAGTTGCTCTTCCAGCTCCGGTTCAGAGTACTGTTTAACGGCCAGTCCACTGCATCGGTCCGGCCCATTCTCCGAAAAGGTACCCATAGTCATGAATCCAGTAACGGCCTGTCGGGCCGTCTGGAGGTAGGTCGCAATCTGATCCGTCGAAGTCAGAAAATGAAACGTGGCCCGGTCGTGCCAAATGGTATAGGTCGCCGTTGGCCGGAAGGTCAGCACATCACTCACGATCCAGTTGACCCGGTTTGCCTGCTTGCCGATTCGTTGCTGCGCTTTGGTCAGGGCGTGGGCCGAAATGTCAAGTACGGTAATATGCTCGTAACCATCCGCTAAGAGAAAGTCAACCAGGGTACTATCGCCACCGCCAATGTCGATAATGGGGGCTGTTTTGGGTACCTGGCAACGGCGAATGAACGCCAGCGATGTCTGGGGAATAGCCTGCGTCCAGCTTACCTGATCGGGTTGTTTGGTCCGGTAAACGGTTTCCCAGTGTTGATGATTTTCAGTCATGATCTTGATAAATTACTGCTGGGTAGCGGGACAGACGAAATTAGTCGTGTTGAAACGCCCGGTTTGCTGCATAGCGGCAAACCCACCGGCAATGTCGATCAGGTTATCGAAGCCACGGGCCTTCAGAATCGACAGGGCCATCATGGAGCGGTATCCGCCTGCGCAGTGCACATAGACCGACCCTTCTTTTTTTATTTCAGCCATCCTGTCATTCAACGTATCAAGGGGTAGGTTAATCGCCCCATCAATGTGCTCAGCGGCAAACTCGCCCGGCTTACGTACATCCACGAGGGTAAGCTCATCCAGCGCTAACTGAGTGGCCACTTCATCGGCTGAAAGAGACGGCATGTGGTCAACCTCAAGACCGGCATTGATCCAGGCGTTTAGTCCGCCATCCAGGTAGCCAATAACCTGATCGTAACCCACACGAGCCAATCGAACCAGCGATTCAGCCGCTTTGCCCGCTTCTGTAATGAGCAAAATTGGCTGCCTCACGTCTGGGATGAGTGCGCCCACCCAGGGAGCAAACTGCCCATTCAAGCCAATATTAATGGCGTTGGGCACAAACCCGGTAGCGAAGAGCTGTGCGTCGCGGGTATCCAGCAGGAGTGCACCGGTCTGGTTGGCGGCCGCTTCAAAAGCCTGTGGACTAAGTGGCTGCGCTCCCCGTTTCAACACGCGGTCAATCTGTTCGTAGCCTTCCCGGTTCATGCGGACGTTTTCAGGAAAATAAGCGGGCGGTTTGGCTAGTCCGTCGGTTACTTCCTGAATAAATTCCAGCCGGCTCATGTCGGCTCGGAGCGCATAATTGACCCGTTTCTGATTGCCCAGCGTATCGCTGGTTTCTTTACTCATGCTCTTGCCACAAGCGGAGCCCGCTCCGTGAGCCGGATAAATCACTACGTTGTCCGGTAAAAGCATAATCTGGGTTCTAAGCGAATCGAAGAGCATACCCGCTAAATCCGGCGTGGTCAATGCGGATCCCTGTGCCAGGTCGGGTCGCCCAACATCGCCAATAAACAAGGTATCGCCACTAAAAAGCGCGATGGGCAGCCGGGCCGCATCCAGGAGCAGATAACAGCTCGATTCAATCGTATGACCCGGTGTATGCAGTACTTGAATCGTTAGCGCACCCAGTGGAAACTCTTCTCCGGCGCGGGCACTATACGATTCAAAGCCAGTCTGTGCGTTGGGGCCATAGATGATTGGTGCGCCTGCCTGGCGGGCTAAGTCAAGATGACCCGACACAAAATCAGCGTGCAGGTGCGTCTCGAATACATACTTTATCGTCGCCCCATCGCTACGAGCTTTCTCCATATACGAAGCCACTTCCCGTAAGGGATCAATGACAGCGGCTTCCCCGTTGCTTTCGATATAGTAGGTTCCCTGCGATAAGCAACCGGTATAAATCTGCTCAATTTTCATAAAACGATTGGATTGACATACGGACTAAATATTGAATCAAAACTAGGAAGTGGATCTCCGGGGTTCTGTGATACTTGTCACACAGCCCTCAAAATCATCTAAAAAGCAGCTCTTTTGTCAGGATGAATACACCCATGCCCAGCACAAACCAGCCAAAGGCTTTCCGCAAGTGCTGCCCGGCGATATAGCGGGCCAACTGACTGCCCAGAAAAATACCGCCCACGGAAAGTGCGGTAAATACGCTCAGAAATCCCCAATCGATTACCTGGTCGGCTGGACTGCTGGTAAACCCAACGAGTGAATTGAAGGCTATAATCAGCAGCGAACTACCAATGGCTGTTTTCATGGGCAACCGGGCAAAGAGCACCAGCGTCGGGATAATCAGGAATCCCCCACCCGCCCCAACGATACCGGTCACCAGGCCAACCAGCCCGCCCTCCAGGGCAATGACGGGAAAATTAGTCTCCTTATCCTCCCGCTCAGTTACGGAGACGGCTTTGTTCTCCCGAATCATTGAATAGGCTGCGGCCAGCATAATCAGCGCAAACAGAACCATCAGCGCGACTGGTTTCGTCAGCACAAATCCGGCCCAAAGCGGAAGTTGAGCGGGAATATAAGGCAGCATAAACTGACGGGCCAGGATGACCGTAACCAGGGAAGGGAGTGCAAAGGCAACAGCCGCCGAGTAATTAATTAGCCCCTGTTTCATGTAATTGATTGACCCTACCAGGGAGGTAGTGCCGACAATGAACAGGGAATAGGCCGTTGACAGGATTGGATTAATGTGGAGCAGGTATACCAGAACGGGCAAAGTCAGTATACTGCCACCCCCCCCTAGTAAGCCCAGGCTAATACCAATCAGAATGGATGAAGAGAAACCAGCGACTTGCAGAGTGGTCATAAACGCTATTTTTTTAACGAAAGTAGCGGGCCTTCTCTTAGGCTTCCGTGACAAATGTTACAGGAACCCCGAATTCTCCTAGAGTATGGCAATTTTATGGCGCATCAATTTTATATGGGCTGCTTTCTCCAGCTGTTTCAGCAAGCGGGAAATCACTTCCCTTGACGTAGCCAGTTCCTGGGCGATTTCCTGATGGGTGATTGAAATGACGGTACACTGGCAGCTTTGGGTCTTTTTACGCAGATAAGCCAGTAGCCGTTCGTCGAGTTTATGAAACGCTACCTGATCGATTGTCCCTAGCAGATCGTTAAATCGCTTCTGGTACGTATGAAATATAAACTGTTTCCAGGTTGAATAGCGGCACATCCACTCATCGACTTTTTCCATGGGGATGGCAATCAGCTCGGTTTCTTCTTCGACCAGGGCCGTGATCTCACTTTTCTTTTGGCCCAGACAGCCGGTAAGCGACATGGCGCAGGAATCTAAACCGCCCAGATAATACAGAAGGGCTTCCCGACCCAGCTCATCCGGTCGCATGATCTTGACCGAACCGCGAATAATAATGGGTACGGACCGAATGTATTCGCCGGGTCGAATTAAATAAGCACCCGTGGGCACCCGCTTATAGAGTCCTGCCTGCGCCATGTCAGTCAGTAACGCGAGTTCGAACGTACCAGCAAACGTTTCCTGCAAATAAGTGGTCGTCAATGTCATCGAATAGTCCTTATATTAATAGGCTGATAGTGTAACAGTCAACATAACCGGCAAGTTGCTTACTCAGAAAACTTGAGTCAATAGCCTTGGCAGGTATTTAGAATTAAGCATGTTGAATCATCTGTCGATCAACGTATCAAACGAAGTACGTTCTAACCAGTTTTTGACCAGTGTGGCACGAGCATGGGAACTCGTCGGCGATAGTGCCTGTAGAGTTCACCGAATTCCTCGATGAGTTTCCGCTCCTCGAAATAAATTCCAATGCGTATGTAAAGGCTGGCGGCCAAAAGGAAAATAAGGTTGGCCCAGGTGGGTTGATATACAAGAACGCCAAACAGCGCCAGAATCATCCCCAGATACAAAGGATGTCGTACATAGCGTAGAATACCATGTTCGCGAAATCCACCTTTAATATCCATTTATTTTGATGTCACTCAGTCGTAGTACGCAGTTGCAGATAGAATGATTCCTATTGGCTACTCAGTGGGTCTATGCGTTGCTCAGTTATTCCTAATCATTTATTTTCCCCATGAGCAGTGCTTACTTTCAATCGTCTGTTGAATGCCACGTCGAGCCTTTATCTCTGCTGAAGAGCGAATTCGATTTGATTCCCCGCCTGTATTAACTCAACAGCACCGAACCATCTTGCTGGATTTGCCAACCTGGGCTACGACCTATATGGGGCAAATCCAATCCTCAACCAATAAAATCGGCTTTTTGCTACAACTTGGCTACTTCCGAATCACTAACCGCTTCTTCGTGGCCGATCGATTTGAGCCTGACATCATCAATTGGCTCTGTGCAAGAACGCAGCTTGATCCCAACCAAATCGATTTAACTAAATATACCCGCAGCCGGACAGCCTTCCGCCACCGAGAAACCATTTTAGCTCATTTAGGCTATCAGGCTTTTGATCGGACCCACGAGCAGGAATTACTGGTAGAAGCCCAGCGATTGGCCCACCTCCAAACCCGCCCTGCTCTAGTGTTGGATGCCCTGACGGGTTATTTGCAGGAACGCCGGATTGAAATACCCCCCTATAATACGCTGCGGCTTATCCTAATTGAAGCGCTGCAATCCTTTCAAGCGAATCTGGAGCAAATTATTGACCGCTACCTCCAGGAAAACGACAGCCAATTATTGGATACGCTATTGGGGCGGCAGAGCAGCCCACCCGGTTCAGCTACTCAGTTATTTCCGTATCGGCTCACTCACTTCAAACGAATTAGTCAGTCGATGCAGCCAGGTCAAATTAAGCAGCGGGTCGAGTTATTCCGGGAATTAAAACTACTCTTTTCTCAGTTGGCTCCCTTGATTGTCCGATTAAATTTATCGGATGATGCCATCCGCTACTATGCGCAATACGTATTAGACACCCAGTCCAAACAAACCGTTCAACGCACCAGCGAACGGTACTTACGACTGATTGCATTTATTATTCATCAGTACTTAAGTGTGGGTGACGCACTAGTACTCACCCTGCGACAGTCGGTAACCAGCATTCTCAATGAATGTGAACAAACCCTCAAGGATGAGCAGTTCGAAAGCCGATACGCCAACGCCCAGTTGGTCCACCGGGTCACCCGGCGGAGCGACATCCATATTCAGGCGCTGGTTCAGATCGAAGAAATCGTTGATTTGCCGGGCCTGGAGGCTGCCCAGAAGATTGACCAGATTCGGGACTTATTTCAACGTCATCGCCTGTCGGGTATCGATTTGCAAACCGATAAAGAGCGATTGATCGATCTGAAAACGGTCAATCAGTCCATTCATGACCGGGATGACTTCTATGACACTTTGGAAAGAGCGTCGCTGAAGCTTCAGACTCGTGTGGCAGGAGTGGTCCAAGCCTTAGTTTTCGATGAGCAAAGCTCACCCCCCTCCCTGGTAGCCGCCCTTCGCTTGTTTCAAGCCACTAAGGGCGAAATCACTCAAAGTAATAACCTTCCTCTCGACTTTCTGGATTTGGCGGACCGGCAACGCATTTTCACCCTAACCGGTAAATTGCGGGTATCACTCTACAAAGCGCTGTTGTTTTGGAAGATCCGTGATCATTTACGGGATGGCAGTCTAAATGTGTTGTCCTCCTATGAACATCGTGCTTTTGATGAATACCTGATACCCCGTCGCCAGTGGCAGATCCATCGTCAGGCGTATTTACAAAAAGCTAATCTACTTCGCTATGAAAAAGCAGAACCAACGTTAGCCAAGATCAATGAGCGACTCAATGCCCAGTTTAGGCTGACCAACCAGCACCTCAACACCAACGCCCAGGTTTATTTCGACAAGGCCGGGGATTGGCATTTACATCGTTACCGGGGGCGAGAATCAGAACAACCATCTCCTCAAACCAATCTCTATCCAACCAGCCGGGTCATCTCGTTGCGGGATGTGCTATTGGACGTGGATGAGTTAACGGACTTTCTGTCCGCCTTTGAACACCAGGGTTTCGCTCACAAACCGTCTCGACCCGACAATAGCCTGCTGTTAGCCGCCCTGATTGGTTATGGGGAGAATATTGGCATTCGCAAAATGGCCATGATTTCCAAAAACATTCCGATCAACAGTCTGGAAACCGTGGCAACTCACTACTTTTCGCCCGAAAGCGTCTTAAAGGCCAACGATCTGATTCTAACCAAAAGCAACGAATTACCCCTGACCGAACAGTTTCGGCGCCGGGCAAACTTTATTCAAACCGGCTCGGATGGTCAGAAATATGACGTATCAATTCCCCTCTTACGGGCTTCAGCCTCTTACAAGTATTTTGGCAATGGTCAGGGCATTACGATTTACTCCCATCTGGATGAAGCCGGTCAGTTAATTTATTCGACGGCGTTTAGTGCCGCTGATCGGGAAGCCCCGTACATGCTGGACGCCATTACGTATAATGAAGTGATTACACCTGACGCCCACGCCACCGACCAGCACGGCTTTTCGGAACCTATCTTCGGGGTTACCGGCCTGATTGGCGTGGAGTTTCGTCCTCGCTTTGCCTCGATCCATCGACAGCGGCTTTACAGCCTTGATGCCGTATCAATTTATAAAGAGCAGGGGTGTCGGATTGGGCCAGATGCGCGTATCGATTATGAGCATGTTGTCAGTCAATGGGATGAGATTCTGCGTTTGGTGGCCACGATCAAACTAGGCTACGCTAAAGCATCACTGCTTTTTAAGCGGCTTAATTCGTATGACCGACAGCATCCACTTTACCGGGCATTACGGGATTTAGGGCGTTTGTTCAAGACGGAATACATTCTGCGTTATATCAGCGAACCCCAGTTGAGGGAAACCGTTGAGGGAATTCTAACCCGCGTGGAACATGCGAATCGGTTTGCCAAAGCCGTCAATCTGGGCAATAATGGCGAGCTTGGCTGGGCTACGTATCAGGAACAATTAATTGCTGAGGGCTGTAAGCGTTTAATCATGAACGCCATCAATTACTGGAATCTCTTGTACTTAAGTGAACAGCTCAAACGTTGTGCGAATTCGGCGGAACGTAAGGTTTTATTGGAAGCCATTCTGCAAACTAACACCCACACCTGGCATCATGTCAATCTGCAAGGCGAGTATGATTTTAGCGACGATAGCCCCCTATCGACTATCTTTAAATTGCATGAGATACTCAGTGCCAGAACAGTAAAATAGATTCGTAAAATGAACGTGACGAATTTGCTCCCTTTTTTTAGATTTACCCATATGTACAAAATTTTGGACATGCGAATTAGGATGCATCATAGTTTATCAATCGACAAGTAATAGGAAAAGCGCTACAGTACAAACAAAGTCAATTTACTGCACACCAAACACTTTTGCTGTATAGGCACCAATGTTTTTAATTTGTCCATCACTAATCATTTTTTCAATCTCGTAAATCTTTTTATTGATAAGCTTTTGATCATATTTTTCGATAACTGCATCCCGTTGATCAGTCCGCAAACCAAACCGGCTAACAAGTTTTTCCGATAGTATGCCCATAGAATCGGTTGGTGTTGGCAGAAACAATTCCTGCTCTATGGTGTTTTTGCTGATCTTAAACCGAAGTCCAGTATATTTTCGACCCTGCTTGATAAGTTCATACCGAACCAATAATTCCGTATGCTGATTAATCTCGTTAATGGAGGGATCAATAACACGCTCCATAAACATACCAATCATTGAGTACAGTTCTTTTCCAGTTTCAGTATCAACTAAAGCTAGACGTGATCGCAACTCGGATATAGTGATACTAAATATCCCTATATCCTTCCACTGAGAAATCATTTCATAAAGCCGCTTCGAGTATTTACCGGTCACCTTCATTGCGGATTCTTTCCCTAGCGTAGTATAGTTACCCCCTTTTAGGTTAGTTAACATACCTCGCATGATAGGATCTATAGTAACCCGCATCGTCCCTTCACCTTCGTTATATATAAAGCGGGAAAAGGGGACTACTTGCACATACTCTCCGTTAATGAACATCTCCATTTTGATGTCCATCATACCCCAAGAAGCCTTCTTTAAATTGGTATATCCGTTACTAGGATCTCGATCCAGATCAATAATAATATCGCGTACACGCAGGATATACTCCTGATCAGCCGCATCATTCGACTTGATCGCTGATTGGAGCACATATAATATGTCCTTTTGTAGGGCAGACATTTCATACCGCGCCGTCGTCAGTGTATTGCCCTGATAAATAAGTGTCTGTGTTTTATGCCCGCGTGCCATGTTCACAAAAATAAACCAACTACACACATAACGCAATCGAAACTTATCCACTTCTCCACCGTACTTTTTGTTATCGGGCATCGTACTTTTTGTTATACTTGTTCTTCCACCACGTACATTTTGTTATATCAGAGGCTAGACAAAACGTATAAACTGTTATAGAAACCGTATAAACTGTTATAGAAACCGTACTTTTTGTTATAGTTAGACTGCATAACATACTGATAATCATAAAGTTATAGAGCTATCAAAGATCAAAATAAATCTACAAATAAAAGAATTGATTTTTCACAAATCTTTGATAACAGGGTTTAGAAAGGAAAAAAATAAGGGTATTTCACAAAAGTATCCACCGAAAAAAACAAAAAATCAAATACTGTTTATGAAAAAAGTCTCGCGAACGTACTTTTTGTTATAGTTATCTTAAACATCTGATAATCAATTTGTTATCTATTAAAAATAGCCTTGCTAGGCAAAAGAATTTCACCATATACGTATTTTTTGTTATAGTTAAGCTATTAACTGCCTGATTATGAAGGTAAATGGGTTAAATTCGAACAAGCACTTAAGCAATAGACAAAAAAATCAAACGTATTTTTTGTTATACTTTAAGTCTAATTGATTAGTAATCAACACATAAGCTTTATCGGAGTTTAACTATAACCACTCAAATCAGTAATACATACCGTACTTTTTGTTATAGTTGGCGTTTTATTGTGCTAATTTACAGTGCATTACTTAAAATCAATGCTACAATAAAATCGATCATTTTAGATCAGGAAACGTATTTTTTGTTATAGTTAGCGAGTTATCTGTCTGATTACCAGATATATAACAAACAAAAAAGTAAACTAGCAGATAAATAGCGTCGTACTTTTTGTTATAGTTAAGCGATCAGAAGAATCTTAAAAATGAAGCCTTAACCAAGCTGACTGAAGCCAGGACACATTAAATAAGCATTTCGATAGGCTTTAGAATAAGAGGGCAAGCGCCCTTATTAAACCGATAGAGTTGGCAATTACTGCAGGAGCATTCCCGCTCCTTATTGTGAATGGGATATGAGTGTTCCACTATCAGGGAAACCTATAGTAAAACAGGATCTGACGATAAGTAAGATACAACTACAGGGCTGATAGCCATCTAAGCGTTTCTACAGCCTTATGGAAGGAGATCTTGATACTTCCTATGGTATTAAGGATACAGGTAAAATCAACGCACAGACGCGAGTTATTACAATCTGAATACCAACCAGGATGCATTAGCCGTTTGGTACCTCTGCGGCGGACCGTAAAATCCGTCACTTGGCAGTCTACAGTGTATTATTAACTCACACTCATCGTTGAAAATGATACGTTGATTTGCGAGACGGCAATTTGAGATTGGGCAGCGGTAAAACTGGGAAAGCTTATTTACATTCGGATATCGTCGCTTTAAATGGGCGTTTGAAGAGATGCTTTCTTAACAGTTATTCTGGGCCTAATATTGGCGTAACCAAACAAAGAGGTGGCTGGCCTCTGTCGGCAAATTTCCGACCGCTTCGGCGACCGGCTGCGGCCCGGCCGGGGACGGTCACTAGGGGCGATACGATGCAGCGCGACCGTTTGTGTCCGAAAAATTAATTGGGTATCTCAAGAGAAGTAAGGTGTATCGTAATAATCATCGCACAGAAAAGCCTTGTCCGTTGAATATGGATGTGACTTTAACTCGCTGAGAAGCGAACTGGTGTAATAGCCTGATTCCAAAATACCGAGGTATAACTGAACAATTTTAATTTAAGGTTTATAACGCTAAAAGCTACTATTTGACAGCCAGTACATATAAAATGAAAAGAAATCTTTGCCCTTTTATTGAACGAATTGACGTCTGACCCGTCATAATAAGGACTTGACTCTGAACCCTCTCCATTAGCAGTAAACTTGAGTTAGTAAAATCGGATTTTCTATATAGTCTCTCATGGGCTGGAAATAATACGTTTTAAAAACGCGAACCTTTCTTACCTTTGACCCGTGAAATCACTGGTTTGTCTGTTGTTAAGCCTGCACTTACTTGTGCTATCGGTACTTCCCTGCACCGAGGCTATCCCGTATGACCAGTCCTCCCATCAGTACACGATAACCCTTTCCACTCACCACCAACCTGTAGGCTCGTTCTCCGACGGCGATCTCTGCACGCCGTTTTGTTCGTGTTCAGCCTGTCCGGCCTCGGTAACGGCCCCTCCGGCCCCGCTGATGCCGCTTGAACCAACCGTAGCTTATTTGCCCCTTTTTTCAACGCGCTTCGCGTACTTGCCTTCCCGGCCGACCAGTTTTCCCCTTCATATCTGGCAGCCTCCCCAGCTAGCCTAAGCCCCAATTCGCTGCTCCGATTGGCTTGACCAAACCGGCTTAAGTACCTTTCATTCACCCTGAATGAAGGCATTGGCTATTTATCTTTTTTCTTCTCATGCTGGATTCCATTATCCGATTTTCTATTCGGAATAAACTCATCATTGGCCTGCTGACGCTGGTGCTGATTGGGTGGGGTAGCTACGCGCTCCGTCGCTTACCGATTGACGCGCTGCCCGACATCACCAGCAATCAGGTGCAGGTTATTACCCGTTCACCGGCGCTGGCTGCTCAGGAGGTAGAGCGGCTGATTACCTTTCCCGTCGAACAGACGATGGCTACCATCCCCGACATTACCCAAATCCGCTCCATCTCGCGCTTTGGCTTGTCGGTCGTTACCTTAGTCTTCAAAGATGCCACCGACCTGTACTGGGCCCGCCAGCAGGTGGATGAGCGACTATCCGAAGCCCGGGCTCAGATTCCACCCGGTACGGGCGAACCCGCATTGGGGCCGATCAGCACGGGATTGGGCGAAATCTATCAGTATGTCATCTATGCAAAACCCGGTTTTGAGAAACGCTATTCACCCATGGAACTGCGCTCAATTCAGGACTGGGTCGTCCGAAGGCAGCTCCTGGGTACGCCCGGCGTGGCCGACGTGAGCAGCTTTGGGGGGCTGTTGAAACAGTATGAAATTGCCGTTGACCCGGATCGGCTTCGCTCCTATGGTCTTAGCATCGGTGATTTGTTTACGGCACTGGAAAAAAACAACCAGAACACGGGTGGGGCTTACATCGACAAAAAGCCCAGCGCCTATTTCATCCGTTCAGAGGGCCTGGTAGGGAGTCTGGCCGATATGGGCCGCATCGTCGTCCGGCGCACGGCCGGGGGCGTGCCCATATTGGTTCGGGATGTGGCCCAGGTACGCTTCGGCTCCGCCGTGCGCTATGGGGCGCTGACGCGCAACGCAGAAGGGGAAGCCGTGGGTGCCGTCGTCCTGATGCTGAAAGGCCAAAACGCCAATGAGGTCATTGCCCGGATAAAGACCAAGATTGACCAGATCCGACGGACGCTGCCCGAAGGCGTCGAAATCCGTGTGTTTCTAGATCGCTCGGAGTTGGTGAACCGGGCCATCCATACCGTGACCCGGAACCTCATCGAGGGAGCCCTTATTGTGATTTTCGTCCTGATCCTGTTTCTGGGCAACTGGCGGGCGGGGCTGGTGGTGGCCTCGGTAATCCCTCTGGCCATGCTCTTTGCCATCGGCATGATGAGTCTGTTTGGCGTTTCAGGAAACCTGATGAGTTTGGGAGCCATCGATTTTGGCCTGATTGTGGACGGAGCCGTTATCATCGTCGAGGCCACCCTGCATCATCTGGTAGGTCGCCGGGTAAACCGTTTGACTCAATCCCAAATGGATGAGGAGGTCTACCAAGCCGCCAGCCAAATCCGATCCTCGGCCGCCTTTGGCGAAATCATTATCCTCATTGTTTATCTGCCCATCCTGGCCTTAGTCGGTATTGAAGGCAAAATGTTTCGACCGATGGCACAGGTGGTCAGCTTCGCTATTTTAGGGGCATTCATTCTTTCCCTGACCTACGTACCCATGGTATCGGCACTGCTGCTGAGTAAAAACATCCGTCAGCAGCCGACCCTCTCCGACCGGATGATGGGCTTCTTCCACCGGTTGTATGATCCCGCTATCCGGTGGGCACTGCGCGCTAAATGGCTCGTACTGGGCATAGCCACCGGGCTACTGGTGGGGGCCGGTTGGCTCTTCAGCCGCTTAGGGGGCGAATTTATTCCCGAACTGAGCGAGGGCGATTTCGCCGTGGAACTGCGCACCCTGACGGGTTCGTCGCTTAGCCAAACCGAGGATAAGTTTCTGCAATCGGCGCGGTTGCTACTCAAACAGTTTCCCGAAGTGCGGGAAGTGATTGGTAAAATCGGGGCGGGTGAGATTCCCACCGATCCCATGCCCATCGAAGCCGGGGATTTGATGGTCCTGCTCAAGCCCCAGTCCGAATGGACGTCGGCCGATAATCAGGAGGATTTGGCGGGCCAAATGGCGGAAGCCCTCGAAGCGATTCCCGGTGTCACCTACGGGTTTCAGCAACCCATCCAGATGCGGTTCAACGAGTTGATTTCGGGGGCCAAGCAGGACGTGGCCGTCAAATTATTCGGCGAGGATCTCACCGAGTTGCAGCGACTGGCGGGCCAGCTTGGGCGCATCGTCCGGACGGTGCCGGGTGCCACGGATTTGTACGTGGAGCAGGTGCAGGGACTACCCCAGATTGTGGTGGCCGTGGACCGCGAGGCCCTAGCCCGCTACGGTCTTTCGGTCGATGAGGTAAACCGAACCCTCAGCGCGGCCTTTGCCGGGGAGAGTGCGGGCATCGTCTACGAGGGAGAACGCCGGTATGATCTGGTCGTCCGGCTGGCCAACCAGAGCCGCCGAAACATTGAGGACGTGCGGGCCCTGACCGTTTCGGTACCTGAAGGAACGCCTGTGCCGCTGGGTCAGTTAGCCAGCGTCAGCCTCAAGCCGGGGCCGAATCAGATTCAGCGGGAAGATGCCAAACGGCGGCTGACCATTGCCTTTAACGTCCGGGGTCGGGACGTGGAGAGTGTGGTCCGTGACTTACAGGGTAAAATCGACGCCCAGGTTAAATTGCCCACTGGTTACTCGATCACCTACGGCGGGCAGTTTGAGAATCTGATCGAAGCCCGAGAGCGCCTAACTATTGCGGTGCCGGTGGCCCTTGGCCTGATCTTTTTGCTCCTATTTGTCACGTTTGGGTCGGTAAGGCAGGCTGCCCTGATTTTCACGGCCATTCCGCTATCAGCCATTGGGGGCGTGCTGGCTCTCTGGCTGCGCGACATGCCCTTTAGTATTTCGGCGGGCGTGGGCTTTATTGCCTTGTTTGGGGTGGCCGTGCTCAACGGCATTGTGCTCATGGCTGAATTCAACCGGATTCGACGCGAGCAGGGTGTCAGCGACCTCCACGAGGTCATTTATCAAGGTACGGCCGTGCGGCTGCGCCCCGTTTTGATGACGGCCACGGTAGCTTCCCTAGGCTTTCTGCCGATGGCCCTGTCCACGACAGCGGGTGCGGAAGTGCAGAAACCGCTGGCCACGGTCGTCATCGGCGGGTTGATAACAGCGACGCTGCTGACCTTACTGGTCCTGCCCATTCTGTACTACTTAGAGGAAAGCTGGTTTGGTCAACGAAGGAAAGAAACCGACGGGGTTACCTCGCCGAAGCCAACGTCGGGCATCGCTCCCAGTTGGTTACTCATTGGCTTGTTGGCTGGTTCGCTGGTGGCCGGGGCTACGAGTGCATCGGCACAAGTGAACACCCAGGCCCCGGTGACCCGGCCCCTCTCCCTGGAAGGAGCGCTTCAGCAAACGTTTCAGAATAACCCGCAGGTCCGGGTCTCCGCCCTGACGATTGGCGTACAGCAGGCGTTACGGGGCACGGCCACCGACCTGGGCAAAACCGATCTGTCGGTCTCGCTGGGCCAGTATAACAGCCCTTATTTTGATCAGTCGATCTCGGTGGGTCAGCGATTTCCTGCCCCGGCCCTCATCCGAAGCCAGCGCCGACTCCTGGATGCCCGCGTTGTCGGGGCCGAAGCCGAAGGACGCGTGACCCGTCAGGAACTGGCCCTCCAAACCAAATCAGCGTACTACGAGCTGGTGTACCTCCGCTCCCTGCGGGGCGAACTGCTCCGGCAAGATAGTCTGCTGCGGGCGGTGGTGCAGGCTTCTGAGGTAAGAAAGCGCACCGGCGAGGGTACACTGCTGGAACAAACAGCGGCCGAAGTAGAAGCCCGGCAGCTCCAGATGGCCTTGCGGCAAAACCAGTCGGATGAACTAATCCGGCTTCGACGCCTGCAAACGTTGCTGGGGACCGAGACACTGCCCCGCGTGGGCGATTCGGTACTGACCGTCCGGTCTCTCCGCTTGCCGCTCATCGATTCAACCGCTCTGGTGCAAAATCCAGAACTGGCCCTGTTAATCCAGCAAATTAACCTGGCCCGGCGGGAAACGGACGTAGAGCGGGCGCGACTCAAACCCGACTTCGCCCTGACGCTGACGAATCAGTCGCTGCGGGGATTTTATCCAATGGCAGACGGAACGGAACAATACTATAACGCGGCCCACCGGTTTATGTACGGACAGGTAGGTATCTCCTTTCCGCTGATTGCCAAGCCCCTGCGGGCCCGGGTCCAAGCCGCCGAATTAGGCCAGCAGCGAGCCGAAGCGAGCCTGACTGCCCGGCAGCGAAGCCTGCGGGGGGCTTACGACGAACTGGTGCAGACCTACCGTAAGAATGAGCAGACGCTCACCTATTTTCAGCAATCGGCACTGCCCCAGGCTGCGCTGATTCGACAGACGGCCGAGCGGTCCTACCGGGCGGGCGAAATCGGCTATGTGGAACTGCTCCAAAACCTGCGCACCGTCATTGGTATTCAAACGGGTTATTTGGCCGCACTCAATGAGTACAATCAAACGGTTATCAACCTTGAATTTATCCTGGGAAGTACGCAACCATGAACCATCCATTCGTTAGTCGGCGGCTATGGCTCGCCCTATTTATCGTACTGAGTAGCCAAACGGCCTGTCAGCAGGAAGACAAATCCTCTAAATCGAGTGAAACGGCAGCTCCGGCCAAAACCGGGGAACCCGCCGAATCAAAAGAAGAAGCCGGTACGGTCGAGTTATCCGAAACCCAGTTTCAGACGGCAGGTATTCGCTTGGGATCACTGGAAACCCGAACCCTGAGTAACCTGATCCGGGTGAACGGGTCGCTTAATGCGCCCCCTCAGCAACAGGTATCCGTTTCAACGCCCTATGGGGGCATCCTGGTTTCATCCAGTCTGTTGCCCGGCACGGCCGTCCGCAAAGGCCAGGTACTGGCCGTTCTGGAAAATCCTGAATTTATCCGCCTACAGCAGGATTACTTAGAGACGAGTAGTCGATTGACCTTTCAGGAGCAGGAGTACGAGCGGCAACGGGAACTGAGTCAGCAGAACGTTGGGGCGCTAAAAACGTTGCAGCAGGCAACGGCTGAACTGGGTACGCTCCGGGCCAGGGCGGAGGGGCTTCGTCAGCAATTGGCCCTGCTGGGCATTCCCTCATCCGTACTGAAAGGCGGTAAAATTAGCCGTACCGTTGCCATACGGGCTCCCATCGGCGGAACGGTGACCGTGGCCGGTGTCAACCGGGGCCGGTATGTGGCGGCTAACGATGTTCTTTTTGAAATCGTCGATGCCAGCCGACTCCTAGCCCAGCTCACCGTTTTCGAGGGGGATGTGGCCCAGGTGCAGGTGGGGAAACGGGTGAGGATAAGTTTCATTGGACCGGGGGGCGCTGCAATGCCGCGTGAATACACCGGTCGCATCCGGCTTATCAACCGGGAAACCAATGCGGACCGAACCGTGTCGGTGTATGCTTCCTTGGATAACGCACCGTCGGGCCTGCGTCCGGGTACCTTTCTCAAAGCCGTGATCGAAACGACTTCCCAGCCGGTTCCGGCCCTGCCCGAAGCGGCCATCGTCCAGTCCGGCAATCAATCCCAGATTTTTGTGCTGGAAGAAAAAGAAGGCCAGGGGGAAGGGGTACGGTATCGGTTTCGGCCGATCCCGGTGCGGATAGGCGTGGCTGAAAACGGGTATCAGGCCGTTACCCTGCCCGCTGGCCT
Organism: Spirosoma sp.; assembly: GCF_026391055.1. GTDB lineage: Bacteria > Bacteroidota > Bacteroidia > Cytophagales > Spirosomataceae > Spirosoma. Next base: position 230,080 of record NZ_JAPLET010000014.1, read on the forward strand.
TAAGCCGGGTAACCGAATTGTTATTGCCGGGGCGTATGACCTGCTCTCGGCCATGAACAACACCGAAGAGGAGGGTGAATAAAGAAGCCAGCAGGAAAATACCGGCGATATAAGCCGGTTGTCCATGCGTTAGGCACCCTTGCGTGTTTGGTATAAAGTTAACCTGTAAACCTTAACTCCATTGTCCGTATGCGTTCGTTTATTGTGTACGTCTTACTCGCCGTTATGGCCACCCTACCGGCTCTAGTGCTACGTTTTGGTAGCTGGCATCCCAGTGCCCTGGTCGCCGTTGGCTGCTATGGCAGTGCCATCTTAGCCGCCGGTTTCCTTTTGTCCTGGGGAGCCGAAAGTGCCGAACGATTTGTTTCCCAAGGGTTGATCCTGGCCTTAGTCGCCTTGGTGACGGTGCTGCCCGAATACGCGGTCGATATTTATTACGCGTTTCAGGCAGGTCAGAATCCCCAGTCGATGTATGTTCATTATGCTGCGGCTAACATGACGGGAGCCAACCGGCTGCTGGTGGGGCTTGCCTGGCCGCTGATGGCCGTGTTGCATTGGTACAAGACCCGACAGCGGGCTATTGACCTGCAACCCGCTAACGGACTGGAGATCGGCTTTCTGCTGGGTGCCAGTATGTACGCCTTTATCATCCTGCTCAAGGATCAGATCGGCTTATGGGATACGCTCATCCTGACGGGGTTGTTTGGTGGCTATTTATGGCGGGTTAGCCATACCCCAAAGGCCCAGGAAACGGAGGAAGCTGAGGAACCTGGCCCGGCAGCCGCCTTGTCGAGGCTGCCCAAAGCGCAGCAGTGGGGGGTCATCGGTCTGCTTACGGCGGTGGCCAGTGGTGTGATTTTGGTATGCGCCGAGCCGTTCGCTGAATCAATCGTGCAGGCGGGTCGCCAGGTAGGAATCGATGAGTTTCTGCTGATCCAGTGGCTGGCACCGCTGGCCAGTGAAGCCCCAACCGTCTCCATTGCGGTCTTGTTTGTGCTGGCTGGCCGCTCCGGGGCTGGGCTCACGGCCATGATCAGTGATAAAATTAATCAGTGGACGCTGCTGATTGGTATGCTGCCGCTGGCCATGAGTGTTGGGGCATCTGCACTCACGGCCCTGCCTTTAGACGCCCGCCAGCATGAAGAATTTTTCTTAACGGCCACCCAGTCGCTCTTTGGAGTGGCCGTACTCCTTCGGTTCCGGCTTAGTCTGTGGCATGCCGCTATCCTGGTTGGTTTGTTCAGCACCCAGATCGGATTGGCCTTTCATTACCAGCACGATCCGGTCGCCAGTGTGAAAGTGCTGACCTATTTGGGATGGGTGTATCTGGCTCTGGCCCTGGCCTTCTTTACCCTGAATTTTTCCCAACTCAAAGCGGTAGCCTGGCGGGTACTCAGGGGTAGCCCGGCTACCATCCCGGATTGAGCGTAAAACCAGTCTGACTGACTAATCCTACCGTGCTGGCCAAAACAGAAGTATCCTGTCAGTGCGTCGAGGAACCTCCAACGAGACGCTCAAGCCTGCTTAGATACACGCATCGCGTTTGTTAAAACCAACCAATCCGGCCTGTTTTTATGACCCAACTACGATTTCGGACCAGCGCCCTGGCGTATACCAAGAGACGATTATTGAATAAATGTTTACTGGCTCCCCATTCTTGGAAAGGTCTGGCCGCTATGCTATTGATCCTACTGGTGGCCACCTGTGCGCCAGAAAAAGGACTGGACCCCACCTTTACCGTGGAAACCGTTCCCCAGCGGGTACCCGTTGAGCCGGGACTGATAGATGAAGCGTCAGGGATCGCCGACAGCCAGGCGATGGACGGTTACCTTTGGGTCGAGGAAGACAGCGGTAATCCGTCCCAGTTGAATTTACTTTCGCACGCGGGTAAACTGATCGGACGGTTACCCGTTCCGGGCGTCATGAATCGGGATTGGGAAGATATGGCGATTGGCCCTGGTCCCCAGTCCGGAGTTTCCTACCTGTACGTAGCCGACATAGGGGATAATGCGGGGGGTAACGCGGAAAACTACATCTACCGGCTGGCTGAACCAACCTCGTTGACGGCTATGGTCTCCTCGGTTGATCGAATTGCGTTTCGCTATGCGGACGGCCCGCACGATGCCGAAACGCTCCTGTTAGACCCCTTGACGCGCGATTTGTGGATCGTCACCAAAGCAGCCGACAAAGCTCGACTGTACCAGTTGGCGTATCCACAAAATACGGCATCGGTTTCCACCGCCACCTTTAGGGGGGAAGTACCCCTTAGTTTAGTGACCTCGGGTAGTATCTCGCCCGATGGGACGAACATCGTGTTGAAAACCTACGTGGGCATCGCCTACTGGCGACGATCTACTAAAGAGGGTCTTTATGCAATACTAACTACCCAGCAACCTCGCTCGTTACCGTATCTAATCGAGCCCCAAGGCGAGGCAATCGGGTTCGATAAAGCGGGGAACGGCTTTTTCACCCTGAGTGAGCGCGGCAATGCCGCGTCGGTTACCTTGAATTACTACAAACGACTCTAATTGGTCAACGACCATGCAACGAAAGCAAACGCTATTCGACTCATTTTATGTCGGCCTGGTACCGCTTAAAATGACGCGACCACTTCAGGTAGTTGATAACCTGAACCCGCCTTGTTGTCTTATGCAGCTTAGGGCGACCCAATCGTTTTTTTGCCCTTATAATCAGCTATATCGTCTACGCAAGGGCTTGATAACCCACTACGGGGGAAGGTCAACCCAAAAACCGGGTTGGTCATTCTGACACGGGGTAGCAAATTAGATCCTGGAAATTCAACCCAATATGACCAATGGTAACCTTAATCCGAACAGTGCAAATGTTGTTTGGGCTGGCAATGGCCCTAGGAGTAAGCGGTTGGTGCTTGTGGCGCTTAGGAATCCTGTTTGGCCTGTTCAAGCGTAAAACGGCCAAAAATGAGGGATCTAAGGAACGTCAGAAGAGTAAAGGGACCGGGCAGAGGGCTCCACAGCAAGCCCAGCTAAAGGAAAAGAAAGCAACAATATCCAAGCAGGCGCTGTATAGCGCGCAACAGATAAACCAACGAGCGAAGTAGATGAACGAACCCCGCTGGGAATAGTATACCAGGCTTGAGACGGGCTTAGCGGGTTAAATCTTGGTGTCTCATTCAGATGTAACCGGTTTAGGTAAACTCTATAAATGTTATTCGATACAAAACGTATTGTGATGATGAATAAATCAATATTTCAGGTAGCGGGGATGGATTGTCCTTCCGAAGAACAACTCATCCGCATGAAGCTGGCTGATAAGCAGGACATTGAACGGCTCCAATTTGATATTCCAAACCGTAAAGTAACGGTGCTGCACAACGGGGATGCCGAGCCGATCACGCTCGCCCTGGCAGAATTACGGTTGGATAGCCGGTTGCTCGAAACTGAAGATGCGGACTTGGCCGAACTGACGGATGAAGCTCCGCGCGACCGCCGGTTGCTACTGACGGTGCTGGCTATTAATGGCTTCTTTTTCGCTCTGGAAGTGCTGGCGGGTATCATGGCCGATTCGATGGGTTTGGTCGCTGACTCGCTGGATATGCTGGCCGATGCCCTGGTCTATGGACTGGCTCTTTTTGCGGTAGGCAAGGCTGTGCAGCAGCAAAAAAAGGTCGCCCGCATCAGTGGCTATCTACAACTGATTCTGGCGGCTGGGGGCTTGGTGGAAGTGGTGCGCCGGTTCATCACGGGTGAAGCCTTGCCCGATTTTGGCTTGATGGTGGGCGTTTCCCTGCTGGCCCTGATCGGAAATTCGATATGCCTGTATCTATTGCGACGCGAACAGAGCGACAAAGTGCATATGCAAGCCAGTGAGATTTTCACCTCGAACGATATTGTCGTGAATCTGGGGGTGATCCTGGCCGGTGGCCTGGTGTACCTGACCCATTCGCCCTATCCCGATTTACTGATCGGCCTGGCAATTTTCGTGGTCGTGGCGCGTGGCTCATTTCGGATTTTTCAATTAGCGCGCTAATACGCAGCTAAATGGTCGAACTATGAAACTGTTAAAAGTAGGCGCAGGAGCGTTGAATCAAACGCCCCTGGATTGGGAACACAACACCCGAAATATCATTAATGCTATTGAAGCCGCCCACGCACAGCAGATCAGTTTGCTGTGCCTGCCGGAACTCTGCATTACCGGCTACGGCTGCGAAGATGCCTTTTTTGCCCAAAATACGGTAGATCAGGCTTCGAACTGCCTGCTCGAAATCGTCGGACATACCCAAGGCATTCTGGTCACCGTGGGCCTGCCGATTCGGTACAATAACCGCATCGTCAACGTGGCCTGCCTGCTGGGAAATGGACAAATCATTGGCTTTATCGGCAAGCAGCATTTGCCCAACGATGGCATTCATTACGAAGAGCGTTGGTTCCAACCTTGGGCAGCGAATCAACGCGCCGACATTCAGGTGGGGCAAGCCACTTATCCGCTGGGGGATTGGGTATTCGAGGTATCGGGTATTCGCATCGGCTTTGAAATTTGTCAGGATGCCTGGATAGCGGGTCGGCCGGGCCGGGTGCTCTATAAGCGGGGCGTCGATATTATCCTTAACCCTTCGGCCAGCCATTTCGCCTTTTTCAAATCCGAGGTGCGCGAACGGTTGGTGGTCGATGCTTCCAGGGCGTTCGGGGTCAGTTACATTTACACAAATTTGTTGGGAAATGAGGCTGGCCGAGTCATCTACGATGGAGATGCGATGGTGGCCTCCAATGGCGTATTGCTGACATCGGGGCCACGTCTGAGCTACGAAGATTTTGTGCTCGTCTCGGCGGTGGTGGATGTGGAAGCCACCCGATTGCGTCAAATTCAGGATCGGGGGCCGATTGCACGGGCCGTATCCGAATGGCTTATTAAAACGAATTTCGATTTTCCGGCTGTTGAACCACTCATACAGAAAGCGGAGCTGGAAGCCTGGGAACGGGGGGGCTACCTGAAAGAAGAAGAATTTTCCCGGGCGGTGGCCTTGGGGTTATTCGATTATCTACGCAAAAGCCGTTCACAAGGCTATGTACTGTCACTGAGTGGTGGGGCTGATTCGTCGGCCATTGCGGCCCTGGTCTTTCTGATGATCCGCATGGCGGTTGAGAATATCGGACTCGATGGCGTTAAACAGAAACTCGGCTACATCCGCGCCCTTCAGGATTGCGCCACATCAGAAGCCATGGTGGGGCAGTTGCTGACGGTTATGTACCAGGGCACGGAAAATTCGTCCGACGATACGTTTCAATCCGCTAAGGTACTGGCTGGCGATATTGGTGCGCGGTTTCTCTCCATCCGTATTGATGGCCTGGTGGGCACCTACCGGGGATTGATTGAAGAACAATGGGGCCGCAGACTTACCTGGGAAACCGACGATATTGCGTTGCAGAACATTCAGGCCAGGGTGCGGGCACCCAGTATTTGGCTGCTGGCCAACCTGAGCAATGCGCTCCTGCTGACGACCTCCAACCGGTCGGAGGCCGCAGTGGGTTATGCCACGATGGACGGCGATACAGCCGGGAGCATTTCCCCCATTACCGGCATTGATAAGCACTTTCTGCGAAGTTGGCTGCGCTGGCTCGAAACCGTCGGGCTGAACGTCAAAAACGCCTGGGTATCGCCTGACCGTAGCGGCACGGTGTCGCAGCCAACTGAAGCGAATCTGATTAAGGTGAAGGGACTTCGGGCAGTCAATCAGCTACAACCCAGCGCCGAACTCCGGCCCTTGGACAGAAAGCAGGTCGATGAAGAGGATTTGATGCCCTATGACGTATTGAATGCCATTGAAGAAGCCGCCATTCGAGATAAACAATCGCCTTTGGAATCGTTGAGAATAGTCCGGGTACGCTTTGCGGACAGCTACGAGTTAGCGCAACTGGCCCTTTGGATAGAGCGGTTTTTTAGGCTTTGGAGCCGGAATCAATGGAAGCGCGAGCGGTACGCGCCTTCCTTCATGTTGGACGATCATAACCTTGACCCGCGCTCCTGGTGTCGCTTTCCGATTTTATCGGGGGGCTTCGAGAGAGAGCTTGACGAAATGCGAACTTGGCTGGATGCCAAATCAAGCGGGAGTAAACTGGGATGATCAGCCGGTTACGGAGCCATTCTCAGCTAATTTAAGTGTCTTGTCCAGATTTTATTTGGAGGGTTTTCTGAACGGTTTTCATTGTGACCCGTCCTAGAAAGTGTTGACCCTTGCTATAAATATCGGGATTTTAGACTAACACATTGGGTTTCTTCGTTCAAATGCCAAAAGAGACAGTGAACGCACCCGGTGCTTTGTGCATCAATTCATATTCCTGTTGTATCTTTACCCTATGAAGTTTCTGGCAATCCTTTTGGCCTTTGTCGTTGTGTGGCTTTCCGTTGCCCCGCAAAGTGCTGAATTGTGCCAAAAATCTATGGCAAGTGCAGAAACCTCATGCTGCGACGGGGGCCACTGTGCAACGGCTGAATCCGGGCAATCCGGCAAAGCAGACGACACGCACGAAGGAACAAACGATTGTTGCTCTGGGGGAATCTGTAGCCCGTTCCAAATGTGTGCGGGCTGCTCTATTGTTAAGGTGGAAGGGTTCCAACTCCCTGCACCATTGATTTCCCCCATTTTGAAAGAGAAAGTTCGCTCCAATTATACCGTCTCGGTTTCTCACTTTATTGGCGACTTTTTCCAGCCGCCCGAATGGATGATCTGACCTCCGCACGAGTTCAAAATTTTTATCATTCATTCAAATTTTCATCATGAAAAATTTCATTTCGGCGACTCTTTCCGCCCTGTTTCTATTTGTCTCAGTTAGCACCTTTGCCATTGATGCACCGAAGGCACCGAAAAAAGCCAAGTCAACCTGTAGCCAATCGTCTTGCGGTTCGAGCTGCAAAACTACGGCTGCGCCCAAAGCGGCCACGAAGAGTACGGTGGCTCCTGCCAACAAGGTTGCAAAAGCAGATGGTGATTGCTGCCCGACTTCGCCCGATTGCGTTTGTATCCCTACGGGTTCGTCCTGCGTCTGTGTGCCTACGCAAAAGGTGGCCAGCGTTGCTAAAGCCGCAACGGCACCAATCGTCGCGCTTGCCTCAAACGGCGGCAAAGCGGCTTGCCCCAATACGCCTGGCTGCATTTGTGAGTAAGCATCTATGCGAATAACAAAAAGTCCGTCAGTAATGACGGGCTTTTTTATTGTTCCGTATCGCCGGTAATTCAGGCGGGCTGTATAGCGTATGCGGCTCGACTGTTAGGGCTGGCCGGGTTTTCTTTCAAGGAAGGGAGAGAAAGTTTTAAGAAATCGAACGATGCTGCGGTCTGCTGTAATCACTGTTAAGCGGTCTTTTGTATTGACGGCTTCAGGTAAATCCTGACTGAATCGGGGTACGCTTCAAGCTGGATTGAAATACATCGACGCCTTCGGGGTACCAAGCTAGCCCCGCCGGTATCGGACGTTTTTTTAAACGGTTTCCAGGTAGCAGGAAGATTGTCGAAAACCGGCTTTATTGCGGCTAGAAAAACCGTTCAATTAAGTAGTGCACGAATTGTTGCTCTTAACTGATTTTTCTGGCCATTTAGATGAAAGCTATCGATATAATACATACTGTTGAATTGTAGTGATTATTTCAGCCCGCCCTTCCTGTGTTAAACAACATCATTTGCCTTTTTGATACAAGTCGGAAATTTGCCGACAGAGGCCAGCCACCTCTTTGTTTGGTTATACCCAACAGTCTCACAAAAACGCTCCCTCTTGAGACGAAGAGCGATTTTCGTATCTATAATTAGGGCGTTAATGAAACTCCAACTTTCCTGCCTCCGCAGACCGTTAACGGGCGAAGCTAGGACAATGGGATACGCAAAAGTCATTTAAGAGATGAATTCGGTGAATGATGTCAACGCTTAACTGGTACATCGTGAAAATGTCTAATTTACCTGCGTCTTAATTCATCCTGCTTTATGCTTCAAAACTACTTTACGGTCGCGGTTCGTAATTTGTGGTCACAAAGGACGTATACGCTGCTCAATGTGCTGGGCCTAACCGTTGGGCTAACGGGTGGACTTCTGATTTTTCTGTTTCTCCGCTACCACCTTAGCACCGACCGACACCAGGCTAACTTCGACCGACTGGTTCGATTCAGCACCGATCTCCATCTGGAGGACGGCACGGTAGAACCGAGCGCGGGCGCTCCCCCGCCGTTGGCAAAAGCGTTACGAGCCAGCTATCCACAGGTTGAACAAGCGGCTTTTATGCTGAATTATCCTGACATGAACGTCAGTTTTCAACGAACTGCTGGTGCACCACTAATACGCTTCATAGAACATGATGGCATCGTTTTCGTAGAACCTGAATGGCTTGATGTGCTGACCTACACCTGGCTGACCGGGAACCCCAAAATTGCGCTGAAGGCACCGAATCAGGTGGTGCTGACCGAGTCTTGGGCGAAGCGGTATTTTGGTACGGTGACTTGTTTATCGAAACAGATCACCCTTCAAAACAACGTTGTAACAACTGTAGTAGGTGTAATCGCTGACGCACCCGGCCCGACGGATACACCTGTGCAAATGTTGGTTTCGCTGCCTACCGCTTACGCAATGGGCATCGACAAGCGCATGGCCGACGACTGGTACGTACCCAACAGTACGAACCGGGTATACGCTAGGTTGAAAGATCCGTCAGCACTGGCTGAGCTACAACGGGCCATGCCTGCCTTTCGAAAAAAGTACTACGGCAAGTCCGCCCACTTTTTTCACTTTATTATTCAGCCCTTCGCTGACCTACACACCGATGTACTTCGTGATCCTGCCCATACCATCCGGTTACCGTTACTATGGTCGCTGGGAATTATCGGCCTGCTGTTAGTGGTCGTGGCCTGCATCAACTTTATCAATTTATCGACCGTACAAGCATTCCGACGGAGTAAAGAAATCGGCATACGCAAAACGCTGGTCAGTTCGCGGGGTCAACTCATTCGGCAGTTTCTAGCTGAAACCGCGCTAGTTGTGGGGCTAGCCACGAGCTTAGGCTTATTACTTACCTTGCTGCTTCTACCCTTATTCACGGATTGGGTACAACTCCCGCTCCGGCTGCGCTTCGATGGGGTAACGGTGGGATTCGTTGGGTTGTTAGCGGGCGGGATTCTGCTGCTGGCGGGTGGTTATCCAGCTATCATACTATCGAAGTTTTCACCTTGGGCTGCCCTGACGGGTTCTCTTAAAACAACATCCGGCGGTGGGCTGACCTTGCGCCGGGTGCTGGTCGTTGCGCAGTTTACGGTCTGTCAGGTCTTATTACTCTGTGCGCTCGTCGTGACTCGGCAAACTCACTACATGCAACAGGCCGATCCAGGTTTTACTAAAGATAATATAGTCATTGTGGACCTGCCTTACAACCAGAAAGCCCGGCATGACGCCTTCAAACAAAAGCTACTGGCCTATGCAGGGGTACAATCCGTTAGTTTGTCGGTGGTACCCCCAGTTACCCCAGCCATGTACGGAGGACAAGTGAAATTCAATGGCAGACCCGATTGGGAGAAATTTCCGATCCGCGACCGTCTAGCAGATGCCGATTATCTGAGAACATACGGATTGCACTTGCTAGCCGGGCGTAATATCACGCCGGGCGATACCATCCGCGACTACGTTATCAACGAGACACTAATGCGCAAACTTGGCTACCATGACCCTAAACAAATCTTGGGTAAACCGATGTTGCATTATCTCTCTCATGTGCCGTTACCCATTGTGGGTGTCGTGAAGGATTTTTATCAAAAATCAATGCGCGATGAAATCAGCCCGTGCGTCATTGCCTGCTGGCCAGAATGGTATCGCAAAGCGGGGGTTCGTATTGGGGGACACAATATGACGCAGACGCTCGATCAACTTGAGAAGAGTTGGCAGGATGTGTTCCCCGATGAGGTATTCACCTACCAGTTTTTGAACGATGAAGTAGCCAACATGTATAAGACCGAGACGCTGATCGTGCGACTAGTCAACGCCTTCACGATACTGGTCATTTTGATTGGGTGCCTGGGGTTGTATAGCTTAGTATCCTACGTGGTCGTTCAGCGCAGGAAGGAAATCAGTATTCGCAAAGTACTCGGCGCGTCAGTAAGCAGTGTTGTGGCCCTGTTAGCCGGAGATTTTCTTAAATTGGTTTTCGTAGCCATCCTACTGGCTTCACCACTGGCCTACTATGTTATGAATCGCTGGTTGGCTGACTTTGCCTATCGTATAGATCTTTCCTGGGTTATCTTCATGCTGGCGGGCTTGCTGGCTGTGGGTATTGCGCTGTTGACGGTCAGTTTTCAGAGCATTCGGGCCGCCTTGATTGACCCGGTCAAGTCGTTACGAAGCGAATAGTCTCACGAATCAGCTATTCTCAAGAAAACGCTCCCAAGCGAGACACAAGACTATTCTTAATGGGAAGCTTATAAACCAGCTGCTTCACGCTACTTTGACGCACTCGTTTAACTGACGACCCCATGGACTGATCCATTCATAGGTTTCTTTTGCAAAACCTAGAATGGAAGGAGTTGCGATTAGTAAACCAAGTCCAGTTACGGGCCTTGAACACCCGCAAGCGGAACACTAACGAAACGGGGCGCAACCCTTACAAGGTTTATTACCGATCAAACTTATCGATTTAGTAAAAAATAGCGCCGGTACTGTTTGCGGTATCTGCACGTTTATCGACTCAACTGTGGGTTCTGGCAACTTCCTCGCTTTGATTTTCACAAAGCACTCAAGTATCTTGGCTAACTACATTTTGATCCATAAACCAATCAGTTTCAACCAATGGCTATTCCTTTTGTCGCTTACCACGACCGCTCACACGCCGACCATCAACAACAATGGAACACCCTGGTGCCGAAAGGTTTCCGGCCCATCTCGCTCAGTGTATACGGCGACCGGGCAAATCCGCTTTATGCGGCCATCTGGGTGCAACGCCCCGGACCCGCCTTTGCGGGCATCCATGGGGCCACTGCCACCGATTTCCAGAAATTCTTTGATAGCTGGGCGGCCAAAGGATTTAGCCCCACCATTTTATCCGCTACCGGACCCGCCAACAATCCCGTCTTTGCGGCTATCATGGAACAGTCAAAGCAGGGCGTTTCACTGACACGGTATGGCTTGATCACCGGTTCAGTGGACGACCCTAACACCTTGGAACACTGGCTTAAGCAGGCCCATGATGACCACCGGATTCCGCGTTGGATGGCCACCTATGGAACTCCGGCTGACCGCCGGTTCACGCTTGTACTCGACCCCAATCCCGGCCGGGTGTTGTGGAGTGTGGCTGGACAGTGGGGCGAAGATGCCAACGGGTATCAGGCCCGCTTCAACGCACAGGTCCAGCAGTGGGCACGCCCGGGCTTTGTAACGGTTGCTCCGGATGCTACGTATCTGTCTCTATTCCGCGAAGATAGTATCGGCGGCTGGGTGGCCCGTCACAACATGACGAGTCAGCAATACCAGCAGGCGTTTAACGAAACTGCCGCTAAGGGGTTATTTCCTGTCTGCGTACAAGCTGGGGGAAGTGGGACTAATACCCGTTTTGCTGCGCTTTTTGCCACCCGCGACACACCAAACGACCGCTCGTTTGCGGCTACCGGTACCGCTGTGCCGTCCATGAGTTTTATCGATACAAAAGTTCGGAACTTCATGATTGAAAACGGTACCCGGGCCATCGGCGTGGCGGTGGTCAAAGACGGGCGGCTGGTTTTTGCTCGTGGTTATACCTGGGCCGAAGCCGATTACCCGCTTACGCAGCCTACCTCCGTCTTTCGGATTGCCAGTTGCACCAAACCCATCACCTCACTGGCCATTTTTCAGCTTATTCAGCAAAAAAAATTGGCCCTGACCGATACAGTTCAGTCTATTCTTAACCTGACTCCGCCACCCGGCACGAGCATTAATGCTGACTTTAAAAGCATCACGGTGCAACATCTCTTAAACCATCTGGGTGGCTGGGACCGTAATCAGGTAAGCGACCTGCCACCGCTGGAAGAGATTAGTAAGGCGTATAACCTGGCCAGTCTGCCCCTTACCAAGCAACAACTGGCCAGTTACAAAGCCTCGCTGCCCCTCCAGTTTTCGCCTGCTACGCAACAGGAATACAGCAACCTGGGCTTTTTGCTGCTGGGGATGATTATTGAGAAAAAACTGGGGATGACCTACGAAGACGCCGTAAAGCAACGCGTGTTTTCGCCCCTGGGTCTACAACGACCTCATCGTACGCCCGTTGCTCAGTCGGCCCAGCACACTGGGGCTGTTCGTCACCATGACTCGGCAGCCCCCTGGGATGATTTGCGGCTTTCTCCTAGTGCCGTAACTGGCAACCCACAGGGTAACCGGCCGCTGGTAGCGCTGCCCTACGGGGGTGAGGATTATGCTCTTTTCGATGCGTTCGGAGGTTGGTGCATGGCCCCCGTCGATTACGCCAAAGTGCTGGCCGGTCTTATGGCCTCCAATAACCTGCTGCTCGACCAACCAACGGTTGAGGCCATGCTAACTATACCGACCGCTCTCTACAGCAAGGCTACCCAAGTTGATATGCCCAATTACGCTAATGGCTGGGATTCGTGGACTGAAGCCAATGGGGTGCGTGGGTATCAGCATGGGGGGGGTATGCCCGGGGTATCGACTCGAATTTTGTACCGTACCGATGGGTGGGGATTTGTCATCTTCAGCAATGAAATTGGGGCCCCGGACCTGTATCCTGAATTAGCCAATATGGCAGCGTCTGACTGGCCCACGCATAACCTGTTTACCCAAGTAGACATACCAACCTGAAGGGTGGGCTGACTAATGAAGATGATGTCACGGTTAGAAACCCGAATGCGGCTACTTGAGCATCGGTAGTGGACCACTGGTTAGTTAGTAAAAATTTAATGTCGCACAAAACTGTTAGGTTTGATTCTGAGACGAAACCAAGATATACCAATAGCCTTTGTTACTAAAAAATGAGATATTTCAAAGAGTAGCGGGGCGAGCTAATCTTTAAACCAGGTTATAGACCTATCGCGGGGTGGCCCGTGCCATGCGATATAGCCCCCGTTTACTCTTTGAATGCAGAAAAGGAACCTATAGGAATTGAGGCTTAAGGCCTACTATCACACCGGGCCGCCGGAGCGGTTACGTTCATCTGTCTGCTCACTCTTAGTATGTATCGTTAACAGGCTAAACCATGATTACTTACAACTACTTCATCGGTACCGATATTGGCAAGAAAACCAATGCAGTTTGTGTTATTGATGCACTTGAAAGCCGCCAACTTGAGCTGACCATACCTAACTCCAAAGCGGGGATGGAAACCTTGCTCAAACAGCTGAAAAAGTTGCCTGACTTCAGGCTGGAAACAACACTGTTCTGTATGGAACATACGGGGATCTATTGCCAGCCAATGGTCAATTTCTTTTATCCCATCGGCGCTAATTTATGGCTTCAATCAGCCGTCCATATTAAACACTCGCTGGGCTTGACGCGGGGGAAGACTGATAAGGCTGATGCCCGACAAATTGCTAAATACTGTATTCGCCACCAGCGTGATCAGCGTCTCTTTAAGTTGACAGATACCCTATTAGCTACGGTTCGTCAGCTTGCCCAGCAACGTGAACGGTTGATGGAAATGGCCAAGGCCTTCACGGATTTGAGTCAGGACTACCAGGCGATGGGACTCTTCGCGGAACTGAAGTTACATCAGCAGACCAGTGAAGTGGCTTTAGTAGCCTTGCAGAAGCAGATCAAGTTAGTAGAGACACAGATTGAGCGCCACATCAAGGCCTCCCCAGAGTTAAAATCGAACATGGATTTACTCATGAGTATACCAGGAGTGGGTCGGCAAACGGCCTTGTTTATGCTTATCTTCACCAGCAATTTTACCCGCTTCACGGACGCTAAAAAGTTAGCCAGCTATGCCGGTGTGGCACCTTTTGCCTATGAGTCCGGCACTTCGGTAAGGGGCCGAACGAAGGTTAGTCGGATGGCCAATACGAAATTGAAACATCTCCTGCATATGGCCGCCTTAGCCGCCGTCAAAGCAAAAGGGGAATTGAAAGATTATTTTGAGCGGAAAGTAGCGGCTGGGAAGCGCAAGATGAGTGTTTACAATGCCATTCGCAACAAATTAGTCCATCGGATGGTAGCCGTCATGGAGCGTGGAACGGTCTACATGGCGATGTATGCAAAATAGAATAATTTTTAGTTGACAAGGCTTGATTTGTTCATAGGAATCGCTCCGCAAGTTGAGACGAATAAGCGTTTGTGAGTATAGATCGAGAGCCCTTACAAATGAATAGATTTATAGACTAGTTTTACCCTGGAAAATCACCTTACCCGTTGCACCTGGCAGCCACGTTGTGCGTCCTAAAGCCATTAAACTCAACGGACACCGATCACTTTCGCCAGACGTCACATTATCCGAGCGAAGATCTTTACCAGGATGGGGACTTCTGGCCAACTAGTGCCCCGGATATGCTCGAAACAAACGACCTTTGCGTCCTATAAAGCATTCTATCATGCCATCTGCTTTACCTGACCAATCTAAATTAGACCAGCTCCTGCTCCTGGCTGACGATTTGCCCGTGATGGTTTGGGTCACCCAACCCGACGCGACCTGTGTGTTTCTCAACCAGCGCTGGTATGACTACACCGGCCAAAACGCAGCTGAGGCGTTGGGTTTGGGCTGGTTGACCGCTGTCCATCCCGACGATGCGAAGATGTCGGGCGACATCTTCCTGACGGCCAATCAGGCGCAGCAACCCTTCGCTCTGGACTATCGGCTACGGGCCGCCGACGGCTCCTACCGCTGGATGAAAGATACGGGCCGCCCCCGCTTTAACGACCGGGGAACCTTTTTAGGCTTCTTCGGCACGGTCACCGATATCCATGAGTTAAAGATCACCCAGCAGCGGTTGCAAATGGCTATCGAATCGACCGAGCTGGGCACCTGGGACCTGAACCCCGTCACGGGCGAGCTGATCTGGTCAAATCAATGTAAAGCCCTGTTTGGCTTACCGCCCCAGGCCAGCGTCAGTTATCCGCTGTTTTTGCAAGGGGTGCATCCCGATGATCGGCAGCGAACCGACGCAGTGGTTCAAGCGGCTCTGCAAGGTCATCAGGAAGGTTTTTATTCGATCGAGTACCGCACCATCGGCTTAACCGATGGCCAGTTACGCTGGGTTCGGGCCCAGGGGCAGGCGTATTTTGACCAGCAGGGAGTGGCAACCCGCTTTGTGGGCATGGTGGTTGACATTACCCACCATAAACTAACGAGTGAACTCCTCGAACAACGCGTCGCCCAGCAAACACACCAGTTGCAGGTGGCCAATCATGAGCTGCAACGCTCCAACGAGAGCTTGCAACAGTTTGCCTTCATTGCCAGCCATGATTTGCAGGAACCCTTGCGCAAGATTCAGCAGTTCGGCAATTTGCTGAAAACGCGGCAGGCTGACTTAACCGAGGAGAGCCTATTGTATTTAGATCGAATGCAATCGGGGGCCAGCCGGATGTCCACGTTGATCAAAGATCTGCTGGACTTCTCACGCCTCTCCACTCAACAGGAGGCCAGTAAACCCGTCTCCCTGCAAACCGTGGTGGAAGGTGTGCTGACCACCTTGGAATTTCAAATGGATGAGTTAAGCGCCCAAATCCGGGTTGGTTTACTGCCTACTGTTGTGGGTGATGCCTCGCAGTTAAACCAGCTCTTTCAAAACCTGCTGAGCAACGCTTTGAAGTTCCGCCGTCCCGGCCAACAGCCCCTGATTGACATTAAGGCGGGCTTGCTGGCTGTTGAGAAGTTGCCCTCTGGGGTCAAACCTGGTCGATCGTCAATAGCTTATCACCAAATAGCCGTTATTGATGATGGTATTGGTTTCGATGAAAAGCACGCCGACCGCATCTTCCAGGTGTTTCAGCGGCTACATGGCAAAAGTGAGTATGCGGGAACGGGTATTGGTTTGGCCATCTGTGAAAAGGTTGTCGCCAATCATGGCGGGGCTATTACGGCCACCAGCCAACCTGGTCAAGGGGCCACCTTTACAATCTACCTACCGGCGTAGCTTAATACATTAGTACGTATTTCGTTCGATCTGGTTGGATGGTCCTTTTTCTAAATACCCTCATTTACAAAAACGCCCGTTCTCACATAAGGTTGGGAAACCAGTACTAAACCGGTATATGGATTGGCTGATTACAGACCCTATTCCCCAGCATCTTCCAGACCTGAGACGTATTTATCAACAGGGGCGTCGAATGGCTTTTCCCTGGGCAGACCCAGCCACTTTTGAGCTCCTGGACTTCGATCAAGCCACCCAGGACGAAAGGCTCTTAGTGGCCACTTTCCAACAAATTCCGATGGGCTTTATCGCTTGGTGGCCACCAGATAATTTCATCCATTCCCTGTTTATTGATCCCTTATTCGTGGGGAAAGGCGTAGGTAAATCGCTTTTGCACGCTTGTTTAAACGAGGTTGGACGACCGGCTACTCTTAAATGTAATTTAGCAAACCAGAACGCCTTAGCGTTCTATTATTCTCAAGGATGGCTACCGATCCAGGAAGTAGAAACCACACCAGATTCTTATTTGTTGCTGGCGTTTAATGGGTAAGCGGGTAGTAGCTGAATAGTATTGTTTTCAGAATCCTAGGTGACTGATTAGTATGGACGGAAAAATAAAAAGTGAGTGTCTCGCATAAACGCTCCTGCCTGAGACGGAGAAACGTTCATGAATATGTAGCTTTGACTATCCAATGCTTATAAACCATTGGTTAAGGGGATATGAATCGGTGTTCAAAATGGGGAAGATCCTGACTTTATAACAAGCTATATAACAGGTCAGCCGTTACTCTAAGACCTACTTTTTTAAAGTTCTCCAAGACTTGTTCTGGTGTCATGGGGGGCTTCTTCAAGTAGGAAACCTGTTGGTCAAAGGCCATCAGGGCTCTTCTCGAGTCTAAATCGATCAGGTTGGCGATGAACTCGTCAGGGTGCTGAGCTTCGAGATCGAATAGGCTCAGAATGGCACTTGGGAAGTCCTTGAGATTAGCCGTCACAAGCACATCGGCCTGGCAACGAATTGCGGCTGCTAGTACATGGCAATCGTCCGGGTCAGGTAGAGCCAGGGAATCAATCAGCGCTTCGTAGTGGACAACGTTTGCATCGGGAAAGGCGTTGTTCATAGCCTGAGTGGTCCGTTCCAACTGATCAGCCGTTAGTTCAGGTCTGTTCAACAACAGATTCCGGGTCCATTCCTGATGAATTCGATCTGTCCACTTTGGGCTGTACAAATCAACATCCGCTAAGTTTAGCAACAGGTCTCGAATCGGTGCTGGGTAGAGTACGCAAGCATCAAGTAAAGCAATAAACTTAGGCGAATGGATCATTCGTAACCCAGGTTGAGGTCTTGGGCTTGCTCCGCTAAGAAGCGCAGGTTCGCTTTCCTGTTCGCTTTCTGCTGAGCTTCATAAGTAAGTAAGTCATCAAGCAAGATTCGGCGATGGCTACCTACCTTCTTAAAGGGAATCACGCCTTCTTCTAGCAGCTTGACAATATGTGGTCTGGACACATTGAGCATATCGGCAGCCTGCTGGGTAGTAAGTTCAGCGTCAGAGGGCACCAGCGAAATGGCTTTTCCCTCCGCCATACTGGAGAGAATGAAGGAAAGCAATTCGAGAGCTTTGGTGGGAATGGTAAACGATTGTTGGCTTTCCTGTATCTGGATGCTTATGCTATCAGAGGTTCTTTCTGCCAGGGCAGCAGTAAAACCAAAGAGCGATTCACGCGCTACGTGTTGCTCGTGTAGGGTAGGCTTCTCTAGCACAGCTTCCATTTACTTGTCGTCTTAAGGTACAAAGTTACTAAACGAAATAAACGAAACAAAGTTCAAGAAGACCTTATTTGTCTCTGGAAGGAAGCTTTGTAGTGATCGATTGACCGGCCAAGTTGGAAAACTTGCCAGTAGTCGACTGAATAAACAGGGCTATTGATGAACACTTCGTTGACCTGATTTTGGGTACATCGTATACTACGGCCAGAGCCAGAGTAGCCCGTATAGCGATGGCAGACCGTGCTGGTTTGGGAGTGCTGGACAGATGTTGGATCAATCAGCAGGTATTCCAAAAAGCAAACTCTGCACAGACGCTCTATCTGCTGAAAAACTAGTTATTAATATCTCCTCCCCTATTTCGTAGCATGCAGCTGCAACCAGCTGACTATTAAGGTCATCTTCTCGGATATAATCTTTATCAGTACACATTTTAAGACCGTTTCGGCTACTTATATGTTATTTGGCTATGCTCGCGTATCAACGCAGGACCAAAACTTGAACTTGCAACTGGATGACCTGAAAAAAGCAGGTTGTCAAAAGATCTTCCAGGAGAAAGTTTCCTCGGCTAAAGAACGACCCCAATTAGGGAAGCTACTGGAAATTCTGCGAGAAGATGATACGGTTATTGTCTGGAAGCTTGACCGGCTGGGCAGGTCATTAAAAGAACTCTTCACGCTAGTCAATGACTTTCAGACCCAAGGAATTGGTTTCCGCAGTCTGAATGATGCCGCGCCACGGTGGCCATTGATACCACCACTGCCCAAGGTCGCTTGGTGTTTAACCTATTTGCGTCACTGGCCGAGTTTGAGCGTGATCTAATCCGGGAACGAACCAAAGCAGGTTAAGCTGCGGCTCGAGCCAGAGGCCGCATCGGCGGACGACCCAAAGGACTCACCCCTAAAGCTCAAGCGAAAGCACGGGCCGTGAAGGCTATATATGCTCTTAAAACTCATACGATTTTAGAGATTGGTCAGTTATTTCACCTAAGCCGAGCGACGGTTTACCGCTACTTAGCCTGGCAAGAAGTAAAATAACGGCTGCTTCATAAAATGGGCGTTTAAAGAGACACATAGAGATTAATTGATCTGTTATAAGACTATCAAATTTATAGTTTTGTTGTAGCTGGTCGAAAAATACTTATCGCTTCAACGCTCAGATTCAAACTGCAACGGTCGGTGCACTAGGTTAGGGGTATGGAAAGTTATGGTTGGGTTTCTTTCCGTAAACAGGTATGATATAGTCGAACGAGCGATTCCTATTGAATTTCACACGAATACTAAATTAA
>NZ_JAPLET010000015.1 GCF_026391055.1 Spirosoma sp.
GACGATGAGGGTGGGGTTTTCGCCGGGCTTATCGCCTTTGCCTTTGGCTTCGTTCCAGCGTTTGATCTGGGTTGGGGTCAGCACCTGGGCCGGGTTCTGTAACTCACCGGTGGCACCCACGATGTGATCGTTGGGTACGGTAAGGGCTAGTTTGTAGTTGCCGAAGATGAGGGTAAACTCGCCCTGTCCCAGAAACTGCTTGTTCTGCCAGCCCGTCACATCGTTGTAGGAGCAGAGCCGGGGAAACCATTGGGCTATCTCGTAGATGTAGTTACCATCTTTTGGGAAATATTCGTAACCCGACCGGGCGTGCGTGGCTTTCGCATCAACGATATTGAAGTTCCAGTCGATGGAGAAAGTGACCGATTTGCCGGGGCCAACGGGCTGAGGCAGGTCGATGCGCATCATGGTCTGGTTGATGGTATACTTGAGGGCTTTGCCGGTCTGATCGCGCACTGCCGTGATCTTATGCCCGTAATCTTTACCCTTTAATACTGAGCTGGGGTCGAGCTGCTCTGGGGTCGTACCCCGCTGGGCGTTGATGCTGTTGGTTTCGGTCGTATTACCGTTGGCATCAGGCCGAAACAGGTTTTGATCCAGTTGAAGCCATAGATACGGGAGCACATCGCCCGAATTATTGTGGTAAGTGATGGTTTCGGAGCCCGTTATTTTCTGTTTGGTATCATCGAGCGTGGCTTTTATATCATAGTCGGCGCGATTCTGGAAGTAGTCCTTTCCCGGTGCGCCGGAGGCCGTTCTGAACGTATTGGGCGTAGGAAGCAAGGGCCCTAACTGCTCAAAGCGTGTGTTAGCATGCTGTGTTGGGGCTTGCGCCTGTACCAGCCCGAACGGGATGGCCAAACTCGCCAACAGCAAAACTATCTTTTGCATAAGTAAGATTGTAGTTGTTGATAAGAGAGGTAAAAGTACGAAAAAAGAGTTTATGCGTTGCGCATAATGATGAGCGGGTACCCTCTGAAAGGTAAAATGTAAAAGGCAGGGTAATCGGGCCGACAAGGCCTGGGCAATCACCCCAGTAGTTCCTTTAAATACGCATTATCGAAGATTAGTGCCAGGGCCATGCCGGCAACGATTCCGGATATAACGAGTGTCCAGCGCAGCCGGCTGGTTTTGCCAAGTTCAATGACGACGAATGCGACGCCCAGGACAAAGGCCACAATGAATAACTGACCGATCTCCAGGCCAATATTAAACGCGAGCAGGGGTTTTATAATTTCTGCCTCACGGCCCAGTAAGCTGCGCAGGTAATTGGAGAAGCCCATCCCGTGAATAAGGCCAAACAGCAGTGCCAGCCCGTAACGCCAGGAGCGCTTTGGTGGTTTATCGGTCGTCAGCCACGATTTGGGTTCTTGAAAAAAGAAGTTGGTAATAGCGGTGACGAGAATAGTAATGGGAATGAGCAACTCAATCAGCGCAGTTTTGTAATGGATAACCTGCAACGTTGCCAGCGCCAGCGTAATGGAATGCCCTATCGTAAATGCTGTTACCAGAATCAGCACCTGCCGCCACTGCTGAAGGGTGTATACTGCACAAAGCGCAACAACGAACAAAATATGGTCGTATCCGCGTGGGTCTGTAATATGGTCGAAACCTAAACCAAGATAAATAAAGAAATCATCCATGCTTATTCGTTGAACCAGTCGGCATACATGACATAATTATTGGCCGTACGACTGAATATTTCAGCCTGTTCCGGCGAAACGGCTTTCAGCAGCCGGGCCGGATTACCGGCATAAATTGAACCGGATGGCACCTGGGTATGCTGGGTAACAATGGCTCCGGCGGCAATAATACTACCTCTACCCACCACCGCCCCATCCATAACAATGGCACCCATACCAATAAGTACGTCGTCTTCGATGGTACAGCCATGAACTATGGCGTTGTGGGCAATCGACACACGACTGCCAATGGTCGTTTTAAACTTCTGGTACGTGCAGTGAATAACAGCGCCATCCTGAATGTTGGTCCGGTCGCCGATGACGATGGAGTTGACATCGCCCCTAACCACAGCGTTGAACCAGACGGTGCAATCCCGCCCCATAAGTACGTCGCCAACAATGGTTGCATTATCGGCAAACCAGCAGTTGTCGCCGAAGGTGGGGTGATTACCCCGAACAGCTTTTATTAGTGCCATGATACAAATATAATCCGAGTGGGATGGTTTGTACTTTTTTCTGCCGTTTACGCATAAAAAAAGGCTGATTCAAAGAATCAGCCTTTACGTAGCGGAACTACATCGTTATTTTTTCTCCAGTTTCTCGGCTGCCTTGTCCAGGTCCTTGCCGATATCATCAACCATTTTACCGGCTTCTTTCTTCACCTTATCAAAGTCATCCGAACTGGACCGCTGCACTTTGTAAAACGAGTCGGAAAGCTGACGGCGTTTGTCTTCCAGATCTTTGACCCGATCTTCCCGTTTCCGACGATCGCGCTTGCTTTCATTCTTTACTTCGGTCTTGGCTCCGTCGAGCTGTTTGTCGATTTTGTCCATCTGTTCCGAAATACGGTCACTCAATTCGCGCTTGTCCCGATCACCTGATTGATCGTTGTTATTGCTGTTCCGGTTGTTGTCACGGTCATTATTACGGCTGTCGCTGTTATTGCTCATCGAGCGATTGTCGCGGCTGTCGTTGTTGCGGTCGTCGTTCCGGCGGTTGTCCCGATTATTGTTCGAGTTGTTGTTCGAACGATCGTCGGATCGATTGTCCCGGTCGCGGTCGTTATTGCGGTCATCGTTGTTGCGGTCCCGGTTGTCATACCGGCGATCGTCGTTCATGTTCCGATTATCCCGATCGCGGTCGTTGTCTCGATTATCGCGATCATTGTAGGAATTGCGATTATTACCGGAGCGATCATCATTGCGATCCCGACTATCCCGGTCGTTATACGAATTTCGGTCGTCATTCCGGCGGCTGTCCCGATCCCGGTCATTATAAGAGTCGCGGGAGTCCCTGGAGCTACGGCTGTCATACCGGTCATCGTACGAGTTACGATTGCTGTTGTTGCGGTCGTCGTACCGGTCGTTATAGGAATTACGGTTGCTGCCAGAGCGGTCATCGTACCGGTCGTTGTACGAATCCCGGCGATTAGATGACCGATCGTCGTACGAATAACGATCACTGTTCGATTGGTCGTTGTACGAGTCGCGTCGGTTGTACGAGCGATCATTATAATCGTCATTGCGGTCGCTGTACGAATCCCGACGGTCGTCCGAACGATTATATCGGTTATTGTAACTATCGCCACCCGACATCCGGCTTGACCGATCCGAGTCATCACTTCGGTAGCTCATCCGATCGTTCGACGACTGATAAGGATTACGGTACGAACTGTTGTCGCGCGAGCTATTTTGGCTCATGCGATTATCATCCCGATCTTTATCTCTGTTCCGGCGGTTGAAAATACCCCCTTCATCGTCGCTGTAGGTTCGGTTGCGTGAATCCCGGCTATTTTGCGAACTACTGCGGTCGGCTCGAACGATGTCTTCGCGGCTATTGTCTGAGTTTCCGTAAATCAGGCGTTCTGTGGACGCGCAGGATGATAGCCCAGCCATGGCTACCAACAGCGCACCAACTACCCATGTTTTCCTTTTCATAACGTTGTATCTTTTATTGATATACTAAAATCAGCGTGTGTTGAGTATCCGTGCTGTTTTGACCTGTATAACCAATAAGTGACTACAAATGTTAGGAATTTAGTGGGATGGCTAAGGGACATACGTCCGCTACCGAATGGTTACTACACCCGCTCCGTTGTAACTGCGATACTCCGCATTGTACATGGCATCAGCAGATACAGGCCCTAGCACAAACCGACCTTTCGACACGGCTCTGGCCAGGTAATAAAACGTTCGTTCGGTACCCGTTGCCGTGGTGTAAAAGTTGATCCGGTCGTCGCGCAGGTCGAAATGGTCGGGTTGGTCCGTTACGCCCGACTTAGATTTACTGATCCACGGCATATCGCTGGCTTCGCGGCCGGGTGTTCCGGTCAGGCGCGGGTTCTCTACTTCCAGACCCGCCGGGAGCAAGTCTGTTACCACAACATTCTCGACGGTAAGACCATTCTGGCTCGCCAGGGTGATTTTGACAACCACCAGGTCATTCTGCCGGATATCGCCGATCGGCTTACCATCGCGGTTGAGGTACTGCCGACGAACCCGCAGGCCATTGTCTTCGGCGGTTACTTTGCCACTGGCCGGAATGCCTTCACTTTGGGCATAATAATAAACGCTGCCGGTACCGTTGGCACTCAGGGTAAGCGGAGCATTAGTCGGTACCCGCTTAATTGTCAGCAGACTACTATTGAGGGTGCCAAGCGGTTTGCCCGTGGCTGTAAGGGTAGCCGTTGCTGTACTGCCTGCCGTTTGTCGAGCCAGTTTGCCGAGCGACAGGAAGGCAAAAGCCGCTTCCTGCGTGTTCAGATAAACAGACTGCTTCAGAGCCGCCGACAGTTGCCTTGCCAGCGTCGGAATTTGAATATTATTTCGGTCGGTTTCGATAAGGGCATCAAGAACGAGGGCCAGATTTCGAAGGGGCGAGGCATAACTACCCCCCGTTTGCCGCCCGGTCGTATTGTCGCTGAACCGTTTTGGCAGCAGGGCTTCATAGCTCCGGGTATCGCCTACGCGGAAGAACGTCGAAGCTAGGAGGTAGCGACTATCGTTCGTTAGCAAACCGGCGTTCTGCTTGTAATAATTCATGGCCGAGCGGTTCGGTTTGTCGGCTACAGACAGGGCGTACAAGGCATAGATCGTTGTGCGGCTTGCCACCTGTTTCACAGTTCGTCCACCGGCTTCATCGAACGTAACAGAGTTCTCCGTAGCGGGACTATTGGTAAGCGTTGTCAGGTAATCCATTGCCGAACTGAGTATCGATGACCGAACTTCATACCCGGCCTCCTGCGCTTCGGCCAGAAAATGAACGGCGTAGGCCGTAGCCCACGCATCTACGTTGGATTTTCCAGCCACGGCCGCCATGCCGGGCCACATCGTAAAGCCGCCGTTTTGCGCCTGCAACCCTTCTACCTGCTGAACCGCTTGCCGAATATTCGTGGCCGGGTTTAGGTCGCTCTCGCCTGCTCGGACGAAGTAGGTACTGGTCGATACTTGTTTGGCCAGATCAGCGAAGTACAACTGAGGAAACGCCTTCGATATTGTTTGCTCCAGACACCCGTGTGGATACCCCAGCAGGAAGGATAACTCCCGTCCATACTGCGCCACCGGCGAGCGGCTCAGGGTTACGTTGGCCCGCGCTGTTCCGGGCAAAAAGCCACCCGCCAGTTGAAATACTTGTGCTTTCCCACCGGCAACTGCTCCCGACTGGGTCGTTTTTTGCAGGGATGCCGCCGGACGAACGGTGATTTCGGTTTTCTCGGTGAAGGTTTCGTTCAGGCCATTAACCGTCACCGAAATCGTTCCCGCGCCAATGGCCTGTTGGGCGGCTACCCGGAAGATGGCCCGGCTTTCGCGACCGGGTTGAATGGTGAGTTTTTGCGTACTGATACTATCCACTGCCAGTGGCCCCGTTAAATTCAGACGGGCGGTAACAGTGGCTACTTCCTTAGTCGTGTTGCTCAGATTGACGGGTAGCTCAACCCGGTCGCCGGGAGTAAGGAAACGGGGTACGCCCGTACTGATCACGATGGGGTCGGCAACTTTTATATTGCTGTTTGCCGACCCGAATGCCTCGTTTTTGTAGGCAACGGCCATTACGCGCAGATCGCCCGAAAACTGTGGAATGTCAATCGGAAACTCCACGTTGCCATCCGAATCCGCTTTCTTGATTCCGCTCCAGAGAGCCACCAGCCTTACTCGGCCGTTACTCAGCGGGTTGACACGCCGTTCCAGGTCGTAGCCGTCGCCCCCCACGCTCGACTTCGATTGAAGCGAAAGTTCGGGATATAGCAGGGCGTATAAATCGTGGCTGGTTACTTCGAGGGCCCGTTTCTGGTAAAAGAATCCATGTGGATCGGGCGTTTTAAAGTTCTTTAGTTGCAGGATTCCTTCGTCCACAACGGCAATCGTTACCTGAGCATTACCGGCTGTTTTAACCCGAATTGTTTGCTTCGTTTTTGAGCGCGACTGCGTAACGGCGGTAAGGGTTACGGGCAGCCGGGTGTACCGGTCCTGAACGGCAATAGAGGCAAAGCCATGCGCTACAGTGAGTGGTAAATTCGTTGCGTCGATTGCCCGAATCAGGGTAGCCGTCACGTAAACGTTTGGCAGGTGATCGACACCAGCCGAAAAGCTCCACTCGGCCGATTTGTTTGTGGTGGTGAGCCAGTGTTGTTCCAGAACGTGGTTGCGCTCTACCGTAACGAGCAGCCGGCCCTCGAAAGGCGCTTTGAACAGCACTTTAACCTTGTCGCCGGTTTGTACGGTAGACTGTCCCGTTTCAATGAGTACCTGCCCTTCCTGACTCACCTCGAACGAGGAAGCCGAGGTGTTGCCGAAACCATAGGCATAGAAACCCGTGGCTGCGTACTTGTCCGCAGCCGCATCGGGCCGACGAACGCGGACTTCATACTCTCCCGAAACTGTAGGCACGTAGCGGAACGACGCTTTGCCGCCTTTGAACAGCAGGGTGTTGGTATAAACGGATTTTTCCCGACGTTTCGTGGTGTACTTCACATTGTTGTCGACTTTTTCGATAACCGTCTGATAATCGAACCGGATCACCTCAACGACTGCCGAGGCCGACGCCCGCAGTTGCCCGGCCGGGTCGAGTGACACAAGATCGACAGCGAGCGGGGCATTGGTGGCTACGTATCGGTCGGGTAAGCGCAGACCGTAGAAGGTATCCTGCGTCAGAATATCCA
This sequence comes from Spirosoma sp., assembly GCF_026391055.1. Classification (GTDB taxonomy): domain Bacteria; phylum Bacteroidota; class Bacteroidia; order Cytophagales; family Spirosomataceae; genus Spirosoma. The sequence continues at coordinate 6,841 of NZ_JAPLET010000015.1, forward strand.
GCCGACGGAGCCGGTTGACCGGTCGGCCGTTTTCGTCGAAGACCGTCACAAACATCTTTGCTTCCAGGAGACCTATGTCCTGATACAGTTGAGAAATCGGGAAGCGTTCGGTAGCCTGCCCGTTGGCGTTTGTGCGTCCCTGCCGGAGTTCTTTAGGAAACAGATCCGTTTTGGCGGGCTCGCTCCCTGGCGCGGCCCCATTGGTCATGTCGAACGCATACTCGCCGAAACCTTTGGGCGCAAAGGTTTTTCGCTTTAGCTGGAGTTCCATTTCATAAGCCCTGTCGGAAGCGGGTGGCCCGAACAGGTTCATGGCCGTAGCCGACAGGGTAATTGTCTGGCCTGCCTTGTAACTCGTCCGGTCGGTGAGTACGTCGACTTTGATGCGGTCGGGGACGAATTCCTCCACGCTGATTGATTCCGATGCCAGCAGCACATTGTTGGCGTTCAGGATTTCGATCGTGTAGGAACCCGTTACCGCAGCTGGGTCGAGGGGCACATCTGTCGTAACCGATCCCTGAGTGTCTGTCGTTTTGCGAAATGCCCGGAATTCGCGCCCGTTGGGCATCAGTACCCGAACTACAACAGGAATCTGACCAACACTTTGCCAGGTTTGGGAGCGAATGACGGTATTAAAATGAAGGGTGTCGCCGGGGCGGTAGATGTCCCGGTCGCCGTACACGAACGCATCGAAGCCGGAGGGATTATCACGTTTGCCATCTACCTCGAAACGGGATGTTTCGACCTGCGTATCGGGCAAAAACAGAAAGTTGAAGTCGTCCTGATTCGATTGACTGGCGGTAGCCGGGGTGGTTGTACGGGCGGTTAACAATGCTATTTTGAAGCCCGGCGCTTTCTCGCTTACCTTATCGAATTTCACAAAGCCCGTACCATCTGTTTTGAGCGTATACACGGATTGATTGTTGCTGCTGATCAGCGTAACCTCCACGCTTTGCAGGGGCTCGCCGGTGCGGATGGAGTTCGCCCAAACCAGCACCTCATCGTTCGTATGCCGCGCAATAAGGCCAATGTCCGACACGGAAACCAATTGAGAAGCCTGTAAATAGGCTTCATTTTTTGAGTTAACCGACACCAGATAAACACCCCGGAATGGATGTTCCCGAAAGTCGTTGTTTTGATCCGGCAAGGCCAGGTTCAGTGCCGATACGCCCCGAACTTTAGGCAGATCGGTCGTTTCAATGGTTTTGTCGACGAGTACATCGCTCAACTCGCCGGTTTCATCGGCGCTGTAGTTGAACGAGCCCGATGGTCCCCATTCGCCATTGGCCTTTTCGGTATACTCTTCGTAGCGGTTCGACCGCAGGTAGTTCAGGAGGTTATTCTCGTATATTTTTACGATTTTGACCTGTACTTTCGGCACATTAACAATGTTGAGGCCAACGTTACGCGCTCCTTTCGAGGATAAGTATAACGCCTTTTTGTTGGCAAACTGAATACTGGCGGGCATCTTCCCGAAAAACAGATCGCGCGTTACAGGCTCGGCCAGTTTGGTGCCCAACACCCCGCGGATCTGGTCGGTAAGGGTCAATACATAGGTATCGGCTTCGTTGAAATTGCCCCGAATAATGAACCCGTTCTCCGTTAGTTCAGCGGTTGTTTCTACCGATGGCTGAATCGTGTAATAGGCGCTTAGATTACCCGCTGCCCCGCCGGACTGAGGCTGAAGTTCCTGAGTCGTAATAACCTTTATGAGGCCCCGGTTATTCTCGAACGTTGTCTGAACATCAGCTATGTCAACGGTGTAGCGGGAGGGAAGTGTACTGGTTTCATTAATAGCATCCTTACTAACGAAAGCGGTTTTCGGGACCTTCACTCCCTTGTCTATTTTTAGAGACAGCGGCTGCTCATTTTTCAGGGCCGGGGCATTGGTGAGCGACAGCGCTACGGAATTAGGCGCATCGCTGGGGGCACTTTGTACTGCAAGCACCTTGTCATCAGCGGCAACGGCCAGTTTTTCAATCACTTCCGTTGACGATACCGGGTAATTGAAGTTAAGCCGGGTTCGGGCTACAGGCTGTCCGGTTGCCCGATCGCGGGACCACCAGTTTTCGACGGTAGTTAGCTGCAAATAGGGCGTGTGGAACGCAATTACCTCGCCCGATATTTTCAGGTCTTTTTTGTCGGCGTAACGAACCAGGTTATCCGTCAATTCGGCGCGGTAATCGGTGGCCTGATCGAAAGCGCGGGCGGGCGAAAAGACGAGTTCGTTGGGAGCCGCCCATTTGAATTTGCCGCGAACGGCCGGAATGAAACGCACGTATTGGGTTGAGTCCCACTCATCGAGGTGGCCAACTGGACCGATGTTTTTATTGAACGTAAACGTAAGGTTCTGCGTCTGCTGGACTTCATCGCTGAAATTGCGGCCCACCACGGATACTTCATTGAAAGACAGTCGCGAACAATGGGTGAACGCGAACAAGAAAAAGAGGCCAGTCAGCAGGCTGGCCAAGTACGGACGGGTGTACATAGATGTCGTTGTAAGAGGCCGAATATAGACGAAAAATCTCACTCGATTTAGGCAGCGGACAACACCCCGGTAGCGACTTAGTAAACGGTTACTGGCTGACAGGTGTGAACTGAACAGTAACAATTTTCCAAACTCCTGCCTGTTTGGCACTCACGACCGAGAACGCAACGGTGCTGTCAAATCCTTGGCCATCTATACTGCCTTTGGCTTGCCAGATGCCCGTCATCACCGCGGCATCGTTGTTATACTGGCGGGTAACGGCGTCTGTGACAACGCCGGTTTCGACAGTGAAAATGCCGCCAGCAATGTTCTGGATAAATAAATTACCATCGATCGATTGCCCGTCAAAACTAATTACGTCCAGATCGTCTGAGATAATAGTACCCAAAACTTTATCGTCTTCATCGAGCAAAGCCTTGAAAAAAGCGTTACCGATGGCCGTTGGGTCCTGAGCGGGAGTCACCTTTTGCTGTCCAAAGGCGATTGTAGGCAGTAAATAAAGAATAAGGAATAGAACGACGTTTTTCATAATGAGTAAAGTTGAGTTTTCTGACCGGAAGCTGTGAATAAATTTCGAGAGGGCAAAGTCATTACTTGTTATTCCGGTTTGATTAGGATTCGTATGTCATTGCTGCCACCTTTATCGTCGGCGCAGGAAATTTTTAACGCCCCCGGCCGGGGTTTGAAAAACACGGCTTCGGTTGGTTTAGCCCGCCGATATAGTTTGTCATTCAAATACCAGAATACCGTTTGCACGTCCGCAGAAGTTTGGCAACTAAGCTCCAGTTCAGCGGCTTGTTTGGGGTTGATGAAATACTCGCTACCGTCGTTCAGGCTTGTAATGCGCGGCCCCAGATGGTTACCGCCGGTGCGCTCAAATACCCGTTCGCAGGACGGGTTATGGGGGGGCGGGGGCTGAACCGGAATACGATGGCTTTGGTAAAACGCCATTACTTCCGGCGATACATTCGGGTAAGCACGTCGAACCGCGCCCGTATCCGGCAGGCAGTAGGCGCAGTAAGAAATTGTGCCCGCCGAATTGGTAAAGACGGCCTTTTGATGCTGGCAGCGTCTGTACCGCGAAACGCCCATGATGCAGTAGTCGGTTACGGGATTGCTACAGAACTCGCCCGGCACATCGCCCGTTTCGGGGCAGATCAGCCGGGTACTTAATTTCGAGCGAGCATCCGGGGCCCTGAACCAGCCCAAGGATGAGTTGTAATCCAGTACGTTGAAAAGCTGGAATAGCAGCGGTGTGGCTGTATTGGCTCCGCTTAGCTCGGCCACGCCCACGCCCGAAAAATTACCCACCCACACGCCAATTGTGTACCGCTGGTTATACCCGATACTCCACGCATCCCGCCGACCATAGGATGTGCCTGTTTTCCAGGCGATTCGCGGCAGGTGATAACTATTATCGAAGTTGTTCGGCAAATCAGGACGAGTGATTTGCGTGAGCGTGTGAGTAACCAGGTAAGCAGCCTCGGGCGAGAGCAGGGAAGATGCCGGGGTGGTCCGGCGATCCGGTGGGGTGAATTCCAACTCCCTAACCATCCCGCCATTGGCCAGCCCGGTGTATAGCTTCGTCATTTCTTCCAGTGTAACACCACAGCCGCCCAGAATCATGGACAACCCTAACTCTTTTGCTTGTTTTTTGACGGTCGAGAAGCCCGCTTTCCGGAGCGTCGAGACGAGGGCTGGCGTACCGATTTCCTTTAGTAGCGCCACCGCCGGAATGTTGAGCGAATTAGCGAGGGCGAACTCGGCCGTAACGGGGCCATTGAAACGCCGGTCGTAGTTATCGGGTTGGTAACCGCTGAAATTGGTTGGTACATCGGCTAGTTTCGTTTTCGGTGTGATTATGCCCGCATCGAAGGCCAGTCCGTACAAAATCGGCTTTAACGCGCTCCCCGGCGACCGTACCGCCTGAATGCCATCGACCTGCCCGCCATCAAGTGTATTCGTAAAATCGGCTGAACCAACATACGCCAGCACTTCCCAGGATGAGTTATCCACAATTAACACCGCTGCGTTGTGGATATCATACGCTCGAATGCGATTGGCGTACTGCTGCATCAGTCGTTCGGTGGTGGTTTGTATGGATGGATTTAGTGACGACTTAACGATGGGAGTGTTCGGGTTCTCTGATTTAAGCCGACGTGCGAGGTGCGGTGCCAACTGTGGAGCCTCCCGACGATAAGCGCTGAGGGGTTCGTTGAGGGCATCCGCAATGACGGTTTCGTCGAACAGGTGGCTCGTGCGGAAGCGGGTTAGCCAGCGGTTGCGCGCCTGAACAACCAGCGCATTATGAACCCCCAGCCGCAAACTCGACGGCCGATTCGGAATAATGGTCAGCGTGGTTAGCTCGGCCAGACTGAGCAAATCCGGTGATTTGCCAAAGTAAAGTAACGAGGCCGATTTCAGCCCTTCGATGTTGCCGCCGTAGGGAATCAGATTCAGATAAAGCTGGAGAATCTCTTCTTTAGATAAGTGCAGTTCCAGTTGTAGCGCCCGGAATAGCTCGATAAACTTGCTGGTGTAAGTCCGTTCACGAGGTTCGAGCAGGCGAATGGTTTGCATCGTGATGGTCGATGCTCCCGACGTTCGCCGACCGGTCAGCAAGTTTCGGCCAGCGGCCCGGAGCATGGCTATGGGATTGAAGCCGGGATGATACCAGAAGTATTTGTCTTCCTTGAACAGAATGGCGTCGCGCAGGGTAGGGGTAATCTCATCCAGCTCCGCGTACATTCGCCACTTATCATCGCGGCTCAGGAAGGCGTGCAGAATGGAGCCGTCGCGGGCAGTGATCAGGGTTGAATAGGGAACGCAGGTGTTGATGGGAAAAGAGAAATCGAGCCCAAAAAAAATCAATACCGCTGCGATAAACGTTTTTACGAGACGGTATCGCCACAACCGTTTGGCAATACCGCCAACGTTTCTGAATATTGACCCAGCCGTTAGCATGTTTTTTCGTGCTTATGCGGTCCGAAAAGAACCGTTTGTCGGTGTAAAAATGAGCTAAATCCCTTAATCAACGAAATCGCAGGTAGCCAATGACCATCCAATTTTTCGGTGCCGCCCGGACAGTAACCGGCAGCAAACACCTCATTACCACCATCGGAGGAAAACAGATTCTGCTCGACTGCGGACTCTTTCAGGGAATTAATACAGACGAGCTGAACCAGCAGTTTGGGTTCGATCCGGCCCAGGTCGATTACATGGTTCTCTCTCACGCCCATATCGACCATACAGGCTTAATTCCCCGGCTGGTGCGGCAAGGGTTCAGCGGACCCATTTATACGACATCGGCCACCATTGATCTGTGCGAAGTCATGCTGATGGATAGTGCCCGTATTCAGGATCGAGACCTCGAACGGGTCAATAAACGACGTACCCGACGGGGTGAGCCCGAACTGGAGGTGCTGTACGACGAAAAAGATGTTGAGCAGGCGCTCGGCCATATGCAGGCTGTCGAGTACAACAAGCCATTCGTTATCTGCGACGAAGTAACGGGCTTGTTGACGGACGCGGGCCATCTGCTCGGCAGCGCGTCTATTAGCCTGACAATTCGGGAAGATACCGTCGAAAAACACCTGTTCTTTAGCGGAGACATCGGCCGCCCTGACGACAAAATTCTGCGGTCGCCCCAACCTTTTCCGCAGGCCGACTACATCATATGCGAATCGACCTACGGCGACCGGCTTCACGAAGCAGAGCCCGATATGAAGGCGCATTTGCTGCAAATTGTGCAGGAGACCTGCATTGAGGGTCAGGGCAAACTTATTATCCCGGCTTTTGCCGTTGACCGCACGCAGGAAATTATCTACGCGCTCGACCAGCTTTCGAGCGAAGGACGGTTACCTCGTCTGCCCGTTTATATCGACAGTCCTATGTCGGTGAAAGCGACCGATGTAATGCGCGATCATGAGGAAGATTTCAACCCGGACATTCTATCGTACATCAAAAAAGACGGTGATGCGTTTCAGTTTCCCAACCTGCATTACATAACCGATGTCGAAGACTCGAAAGCCATCAACGACAGCAAAGAGCCGTGTATCATTATTGCGCCATCGGGTATGGCCGAAGCCGGACGTATCAAACACCACATCAAGAACAATATCACCAAACCCAACACGACCATACTGATGGTTGGCTATGCATCGCCATCCAGCCTGGGCGGGGCACTCAAACGGGGCGACAAAGAAGTAACTATTTTTGGCGAGCGGTTTCCCGTTCTGGCTAAAGTAGCCATTATGGATTCGTTTTCGGCGCACGCCGATTATCGGGAAATGCTTCAGGTGTTGAGCTGCCAAGATGCCTCGCGGGTTAAAGCCCTGTTTCTGGTTCATGGTGAGTACGACAAGCAGCTGATCTGGAAAGAACACTTAACCAAAGCCGGTTTTCAGCATATAGACATTCCCGACATGCGGCAGAAGGTAACACTCTGATAAGCATGTATAAAACACAAAATCCCCCGGCCTTGTCAGCCGGGGGATTTTGTGTCGAAGAAAACGGCTACCCTTGTCAGGTAAACCGTACCCGGGCAAAACGACGATTTAAAACAGCACGATACATTTTACCAAACTGGACATAACACCAGCGTTTAAGTTGCTTCAATTCTTTGGGGATGAGCATTTTTATGGCTTTCGCCAGCTCTTTCTCAAAAAGACCTTTATCAAAACTCACCTTCTGAAGGATCGTCTTGATATACTCAAGCATAGAGAGCATAGGTTTAACATTTTTTTCGTTTAAAGAAGCTCAAGGGTATTAGAAGAGGATAGATGGTTCGTTAGTAACTTTGATCCCTCAACTCGTAACGGCTTACCTCATACATTTGTTGTTCAAAAATAAGAATGTTCTTTGCAATATTCCGAAATTTTCTTGTATTATTTTATTGTGTAGTCTTCTGTGGATTTGCACAATCTATTGATAATGTTGCCTCTATTGAACTAGGCGAAACTAATTTTCCGATTGAACGGACCTTTACTATTTCGCTCATCATCCCAAACAGCGAAACCCGTGCCACAATCGCCTTTCCAGATATACCGGGCTTTATAAAAAGGGGTACCTCCACCAGCGTAACACCGCTGGAAATAAACGGTAAATCAGTTACCAGTCAAGTAATTACGCAGAATTATAAGGCACGTGCTCCCGGCCGTTTCCGGCTGGTACCCTTCTCGGTCGTCGTAAACGGTGAGACTATTCACTCCGAAGGGGCTATGCTTACCGTATTGCCAACACCGGGCCTTACTGCGCCTGCCACCACCACAGTAACTACGGTCGACATAGCACCCGCCGGGGCGGCATTCCTGTCCGTTCGTGCGTCGAAACCGTCAATTTATGCAGGCGATGGCGTGGCCCTGACTTTATCATTTTTCGTAGCTGACAACTATCCCTACGAACTCAGTTTTCAGGCACTTGACAAGCAGCTTCAGGGCATCACCCGGAAAATTCGCCCGGCCAATTCCTGGGAGGAAAATCTGCCCATTAATGACCTGAAACCGATTGCTGTTGTCATCAACAAGAAGAAGTTTCGGGAATACCGGCTCTTCCAGTCCGTCTTTTTTCCATTGTCGAGTCAAACCATGCGGTTACCCGCTGTGTCGCTTCAACTGAGTCGTCGGCCGGTTGTTGGCCCTCCCGCGTTGCAGCCCGAGCAAGCTGTATTTACCAGTCAGCCGCTTACGGTAGGCGTTCGGCCGTTGCCTGTCCATCCACTGCGGGGCCGTGTAGCTGTGGGTGCCTTTCAACTGGAAGAAGGTCTGGAGAAAAAACGTGTTTTGGTGGGGAAGAGTGTACGGTATACATTTTCCATCACTGGGCGAGGAAATATCGCGACCCTGCCGGGGCCGTCAATACAAAATGGAGGTAGGGAAATAGCTATATTCCCACCCGAAGAACGACACACGATCAACCACGCTGGCGATGAAATAAAGGGGCGCAAAACGTTTACCTATTTCATTGTCCCTCATCAAAATGGGACCGTTTCGTTGGCAAATCACTTTCAATGGATTTACTTCGACCCGCAAAGAGCCCGCTATGATACCCTCAGGCCCCGATTGGCGCTTGAGGCTGGTGGTACCGAGGAGGCTGTAACCAGCGCCGTTAACATGCCGAACGGAGAAGCGCTTGCCAATGGCGAGGTTATTCCGGGTGCCCCGGTTGGCAAATCGCTGTATACGGGTATCGAGTTGATGGACAGTACACAACAGCCGGTTAGTGTGTCTGTCTTGATCCGGTCTGTTGCTAACGTATTAATTATATTGATGTTAGTGGGGATGGTGTTTGTGTTGATTAAGCGATAGCAGAAAATAAAGAAGGATAGGTCCAAAGATGGTGTTTCCGGAAGGTCAGCATCTTGAGTTAATTAAAATCGGGGGCACATTCCCCAGTCAGCAGCATGAGTAGTACATACGGAGTTCAGTTTAAGATTTCTACATTCGGTGAGTCGCACGGGCCAGCCATTGGCGTTGTGATTGATGGCTGTCCGGCGGGATTACCGTTCGATACCGATTTTATTCAGCACGAACTAGATCGGCGTAAGCCCGGACAGTCGCGCATTACGACCCAACGGCGCGAGGCCGATGAATTTGAGGTGCTGTCTGGTGTGTTTGACGGGCATACGCAGGGAACACCCATTGCGATGGTTATCCGCAACACCGACCAGCGCAGTAAAGATTACGGCCATATTTCCGAACAGTTTCGTCCGTCGCACGCCGATTACACTTACCAGGCCAAATACGGTACCCGCGATTATCGGGGTGGCGGCCGGTCGTCGGCGCGGGAAACGGCAGCCCGGGTGGCGGCTGGTGCCGTTGCCAAGCTGCTCCTCGCCCGGCAGGGCGTCCGGATTCAAGCATACGTTTCGCAGGTCGGTACCCTTAAACTTGAGAAAAGTTATACAGAATTAAATCTAACACTTGCCGAAGAAAACGCCGTTCGCTGCCCCGACCCCGAAACGGCCGAGCAGATGTTTCAGTACATTGACGACATCCGGAAGCAGGGTGATTCTGTTGGCGGCATTGTCGACTGTGTCATTACGGGCGCACCGGCTGGCTGGGGCGAACCCGTTTTCGATAAACTCCATGCTGAACTGGGTAAAGCGATGCTCAGTATCAATGCAGTAAAGGGCTTTGAATACGGCAGCGGATTCGCCGGTGTTGCCCTGCGCGGTTCCCAGCATAACGATGAGTTCTACACCGATGAGTTGGGGCGGGTGCGTACCAAAACCAACCAGTCGGGCGGTATTCAGGGCGGCATCAGCAACGGCGAGGACATCTATTTTCGAACCGCTTTCAAGCCCGTTGCCACTATTATGCAGGACCAGGACAGCGTGGATGTGAACGGCCAGCCGGTAACGGTGTCGGGCAAGGGGCGGCACGATCCCTGCGTGGTTCCCCGCGCCGTTCCCATCGTAGAAGCGATGGCCGCGCTGGTACTAGCCGACATGTATCTGCGTGGTAAAGTGGCCCAGGTATAAGTGAAGACGTTTGTTCGGCGGCACCCATAGTGCCCGACTTTCAGTTTGTTATTCGGGATTTGTTCCAGTCTTAAGGAAACTGGCCCGCTGGTGTGATCAACATCATCAGCGGGCTACTTCTTCCTGAAAACCGCCTGCATGATGGCGAATCCCAGAAAAGCAAACCCAATGGCCTGCCCCGAAATGCCAATTGTCAGTAAAGTGCCGGTGGAGGCCCACTGATGACTTTTTCCATAAGCGCCCAGTAACGTCAGAGCCAGGCCCGATAGCCAGAATCCAGCCGCCAGCAGGATGTATTTATTTTTTATAGTAACCACGGGTGAATTGGTTAAATCAGACTGCCCCGCAAAAATACGTTGAATACGCGTTTATCTTTCTGCTTTCTACTCGGTATAATCCTGGTAGCCTTTCTTCAGCCATCCTGTGCAGTTGCTCAACCGGGTACGGCTCGCTTTGTCTTTCGACGAGGCCTGATGGGCACTCAGTTCAACGTCATCTTCTACGCCCCCGACAGCCTGACCGCGCAACGGGCCAACGCGGCCGTTTCGGCCCGGATGGATTCGCTGAACCAGATAATGAGTGATTACATGGACGGCTCCGAAATAAACCAACTGTCTGCAACGGCGGGGTCTGGACAATGGGTGCCTGCATCGGCAGATCTGTTCAATGTATTAAAGAAGGCGCAGGCAATTGCCCGGCTTTCTAATGGCCGCTTCGATCCAACCGTTGGGCCATTATCACTACTCTGGCGTCGGGCCGTTCGGCGGAAGGAGTTTCCGACGGATAAAGAACGGCGTCGGGCCAGACGGGCCGTCGGTTATAAGCTTATGGAACTGGATAGTACAACGCGCTCTGTACGATTACGCCGTAAAGGAATGCGACTTGATGTGGGCGGAATAGGCCAGGGGTTTGCCGTTGACGAAGCGCTGGCGGTCTTTCATCGGTTCGGAATTCAGTCGTCGCTGGTCGATATTGGTGGCGATATCCTGGCCGATGAGTCACCGCCCGATAAGCCTGGGTGGCGCGTTGACATAGGCTCGGGTAAAGCCGGGGATGCCGACACTACCACGATTCTACTCAAAAACGCAGCTATTACTACTTCCGGCGACACCTACCGTTATCTGGAACACAACGGCCGACGTTACTCGCACATTATGGACCCCCGCTCGGGCCTGGGCCTACGGCATTTTGTTCGGGCTACAGTTTGGGCACCGGACGGCTATCAAGCCGACGCATTGACCAAAGTATTCAGTGTAGCGGGTCTTCAAAAAAGCCGCCGACTGCTGAGCCGCTTTCCGGGCGTGAAACTGCTCATTCTGGAAAATAAGAAGGGAAAGATGCATGCCTGGCAGTCGGCCCCGTTTTAATTAAACACAGAGGCACGGAGCACACAGAGCGTTAATCATGTTAAAACTTTGTGTGCTCCGTGCTTCTGTGTTTAATTAAGTTTTATAAAGTTGACGCAACCGAGACCTGGTCCAGGAAAGATTCGCCTTTGGGTAGTCTGATTTGTTTTGGCTTTATCCCATACAGAATGCGCGTAAGGACAAATGGCCGGATCAGGAAGTGATACAGCCCAAACAGCAGAATGAAACAGATGCCAATCAGCACCAGCAGCTTCACCCAAATTGGACTGTTCCATTGAACCACGTAATACCCGCTGGCAACGATGATCGTTTGGTGCAGAATGTAAAAGGGGTAAACAGCGGTGGTCAGATACACCAGCGCTGAGTTTGAAAAATTAAGATACCGTCTGGCGAAACCGATAGTTGTAAGAACAACAGCCCATATATGAAGCCCGTCAAAAAAGCCGTATACATACAAGGCTTCGTTTTGTTGGGTGGGTAAGGTAATCGTCCAGTAGTACTTCCAGAACAAGACAATCACACAAACGACAGCTACCGTCAGAAAGTGTTTTCGATAGATTTCACACGTATTCCAGAAGGCCGGTAAGTCGGCAAGGAAATAGCCGACGAAATAAAACGTAATGGATGAGTTAAAGAGGAACCAGTCGTCGAGCAAACTTCCCTGAATAGGCCACCGGATATAAAAGGCAAAGTAGAACAGGATAAACGGAATGGCAAGTGACAGGTTAGCCACGGGATGCGTGAATACGGGGTTGAGCCGTTGTTTCCACCGTTGCAGGAGCTTGATCTTAAACAAGGCAAAAAAGGGTGTCAACAGGATTGTAAAGACGAACAGATAAACGACAAACCACAAGTGACTCCAGGTCAGCGTGCCTTCCGGATAGGGCACCATATCCCATACGGATGGGTAAAAGCTCCAGTAACTTTCGTCAATTTCCTTTTTTTGCAGGCGCTCCACATACACTTGTACGGGAATGACGAAGAACATGGAAAATAACAGCGGCACAAACAGCCGAACAACCCGTTCGCCCATAAAAGAAAGTATTGAGCGTTTTCGCAGTGAAAAGCTAACGCCTACACCGGCAATGAAAAAAAGTAAGGGCAGTCGCCATTGATGCAGCCAGATAATCAGCCGGTCAAGAAAAATGGAATGTTCCACGTTCTTTACTTCCCAGCCAAACTGCACAAATGGCATAGAACAATGAAAGAGGATGAGAATCATAAAGGCGATTACTCGAATCCAGTCTATATAATATTGTCGCTGGGGCTGAAGGGGGGCCATCTGAAAGGGAGTACAGGATAAGGTATATACCCATGATGCATTACCCGATAGTGAGGTTGCATATGGCGGGTAAAAACAAAAAAGGTCAACCACTCTAAAGTAGTTGACCTTTTTTGTAGCGACGCAGCACCTTGCGTCTTTTTTGCACTCAGGTAGAAGGAAATTACACCGTCACCGTTTTGCCGGGTACGGCTATCTGATATAACCCATTGGCGTCGGGCAGGCTCTTGGGCATCGCGTCCCAAGCGAGCGTTGTTGGGAACAAGTCGATTTGCGAGTTTAACGCTTCATCCCATTTCACAACTTTGCCGGAGTAGGTTGCCATGCGGCCCATGATGGAAGTCATTGTACTTTTGGCAACGCGCTCGGCATCGGCGAACTTATACTGTCCTTTGGCAATGGCGTCGAACAGTTCATCGTGTTCGATCTGGTACGGGTTACCATCGTCTTTTGCGTTGTGGGTATACATCGCCTGCCCGCTGTAGCTCATCAGGGCGCTGCTTTTCTTCTCCATACCTTCAACTTTGCCTTTGGTACCGAGGAACATTTCGTCGACCCGGCTGTAGGTACCTTCGTAGTGACGGCACTGGCTGTTGATGGTTGTACCGTCGGCATAAACGAAATCGACAATGTGGTGATCGAAGATTTCGCCGTAGTCCTTACCTGTTCGTACCTGACGGCCACCCGTGCCCTGGCAGGAAACCGGATAACTATTTTTTACCCAGTTCGCCACGTCGATGTTGTGAACGTGCTGCTCCGTTATATGGTCGCCACAGAGCCAGTTGAAGTAATACCAGTTGCGCATCTGGTAGTCCATTTCGGTTTGGCCGGGTTTGCGCGGCTTTTGCCATACGCCACCACTGACCCAGTACACCGACCCGCCTACAATTTCGCCTAAAGCACCATCGTGAATACGCTTGATCATATCGCGGTAGCTGGGCTGATAGCGCCGTTGTAGACCAACGACAACGTTCAGCTTTTTCCGCTTGGCCTCTTCGGCAGCGGCCAGTACCCGCCGAACACCCGGCGCATCAGTGGCTACGGGTTTCTCCATAAACACCTGTTTGTTCTGACGAACGGCCTCTTCGAAATGGCTTGGTCGGAAACCGGGAGGAGTCGCCAGAATAACTACATCGGCCAGGGCCATCGCCTGTTTGTATGCGTCGAAACCCACAAACTTATGATCTTCCGGCACATCTACTTTCGGTGTGCCATCGGCTGCTTTCAGACCCCGTTCGGTCAATGCTTTATAGGCATCGTCTAACCGATCGCGGTAAGCATCGGCCAGCGCCACGATTTTTACATTTTGCTTAGTATTGAGAGCCTGTTGCGCTGCACCGGTACCACGTCCGCCACATCCGATGAGTGCCACTTTGATGGTGTCATTTACCGAAAAGTGATAGCCCGGCCCCTTACTAAAAGCTTGTGCCTGAAATGGTAAGCTGCCCATCAGAGCGCTACCGGTTAGTAATCCGGAAGTTTTTAAAAAATTCCGTCGATCCTGGTTCGATTCCGTTGTCATATAGAAGAAAGATTATGCAGGGTAAGTGGTCTGATTATAAAGTAACTAAGGCTTATAATTTACTAACGGCATGTTTATCACTTTATATAGTCATGTATATAGGATAAACAGACAATTAATAATTAAAAGAAAAATTTGTACTAAAGGAAGGCTTATGCGTAAGTTTAGGGCAAAGTAGCAAGCAAAAAAAGACACGTAATTGACAAAAGGAAACCTATGAAACATTTTACTACTTATTTACTTCTGTTTATGGGACTATTTTGCGTGATGAGTTTCAGCGCAGTAGCTCAAACGAAAGTGGCCGGGAAAGTGATTGCCGATGATAAGAAAGAGGAGTTAGCTGGCATAAGTATCGCTGTAAAAGGTAAGGTTATTGGCACCATTACGGACCAGAAAGGAAATTTTTCCTTTACAACCAATACGCCGACTCCCTTCACGATCGCTATCTCCGGGGTTGGTTTCGAAACGCAGGAATATGTGATCAATGGTAACCGTACGGACCTGAACATAAGTCTGAAAGAACAGGTAACGATTGGTCAGGAAGTGGTCGTATCAGCCTCCAGGGTCGAAGAAAGTGTATTGAAATCGCCGGTATCCGTTGAAAAAATGGATATTCGGGCTATTCAGTCTACACCCTCCGCTAACTTTTATGATGGCTTAGCCAACGTAAAAGGCGTTGATGTGGCCACTCAGGGAATGCTGTTCAAGTCGATAAACCTGCGGGGTTTTGGCGCAACGGGTAATCCGAGAACTGTGCAGTTGATTGATGGAATGGACAACTCGGCACCGGGTCTAAACTTCCCGGTCGATAATATCGTGGGTGTTCCGGAGCAGGATGTTGAAAGCGTGGAGATTTTGCCTGGCGCGGCTTCTGCCCTCTACGGACCCAATGCTATTCAGGGGTTGATTCTGATTAATAGTAAAAGCCCATTCCTGTATCAGGGGTTGAGTGCTAACGTGAAAACGGGTGTTATGGATGCGTCGAACCGGACAACGTCTACGACAGGTTTTTATGATGCGTCGATTCGGTACGCCAAAGCATTCAATAACAAGTTTGCTTTTAAAGTGAACCTGTCATACACAAAGGCAAAAGATTGGGAAGCAACGAATTACACGAATCTGAATGGTGGTGGAAGCTCTGATCCCAACCGGGGAGCGGGTACGGCTGTCAACTACGATGGTGTAAACGTTTACGGCGATGAGAACCAGCAAAATATGCGAACCGTAGGTCAGGCATTAATCGGGGCTGGCCTTTTGCCTGCTGCTGCCCTGAATATATTGCCTAACGTAAACATCAGCCGTACGGGTTATTCTGAAGTGAATCTGGTTGATTACAATACTAAAAGCTTTAAGTTCAACGGAGCGCTGCATTACCGAATCTCGGATAAAGTTGAAGCCATCGGTCAGCTGAATTACGGCACGGGAACAACCGTTTACACCGCTACCGGTCGATATTCGCTACGGGATTTCAGCATAGCACAGGCTAAGCTCGAACTGCGGGGCGATAATTTTATGGTACGCGCCTACACAACGCAGGAGCGGTCGGGTAAATCATTTACGGCAGGGTTGGCTAGTATTGGCTTTAACGAGGCCTGGAAACCAAGTGCTACCTGGTTTGGGCAATATGTTGGGGCGTATGCAGCCGCCCGGGGAGCCGGTCAGGGAGATGATGCCGCCCAGCTGTCAGCTCGTGGCATAGCCGATCAGGGTCGCCCGATACCCGGCACGGAAGCGTACAAGGCTTTGTATGATAAACTAAGCTCGACACCCATCAGCCAGGGGGGCGGGGCCTTCTCCGACAAGTCGAACCTGTATCATGTAGAAGGGCTGTACAATTTCAAGAATCAGATCAAGTTTGCCGATGTGCTGGTAGGAGCCAACTACCGTCAATACCAGCTGGCTTCGGAAGGAACTCTCTTTGCCGATCAGGCGGCCGGGCGTAACGGTACCATTGGTATTACGGAGTTTGGCGGGTTTATTCAGGCTAGTAAATCGCTGTTCAACGAACACCTCAAATTGACGGCGTCGACCCGTTACGACAAAAACCAGAATTTCGACGGGCAGTTTACGCCCCGCGTATCGGCCGTAACAACTTTTGGAGAACACAACATCCGGTTGTCGTACCAGACTGGCTTCCGTATTCCAACCACACAGAATCAGTATATCGATCTGAAAACGCCACTAGCCCGGCTGATTGGTGGTTTACCGGAGTTTACGGATCGTTACAATCTGGCCAACTCCTACTCCCGTACTGATGTAACTGCCCTCGGCGCTGCCATCACCGCCAGTGCTTCTACCTCTGCAGTACAGCAGGCCGCTGTGCAACTCATTACGCAACAGGTAACGGCTCAGGTAACGGCCGCTGTTACCGCCCAGGTCAATGCCGCCGTTGCCGCTGGCCAGATTCCGGCCAGTGCAGCCGCAGCCGCTATTCAGAATGGTGTTGCTACTACTTTACCAACGGTATTGCCCGGTCAGATTGCCGCTAACATCAACAATGCAGTAACGGCTGTAGCCATTAACAGCAACATTGGTAACCTGAAGCCCTACCAGCGGCAGGCATTCAAGCCGGAGCGTGTGGCGAGTTATGAAATTGGTTACCGAAGCGTACTTGGTAAGCGCCTGTTTGTCGATGCCTATTATTATTATAGTGTGTACACAAACTTCATTGGCAGCGTTATCCTGCTTCAACCAACGGCTCCCGTAGCTGCAGGTCTGCCGCTGACATCCGGTGTGCTGAGCGGAGGAACGCGGAATGCGTATTCGATGCCTGCAAACAGCAGCGAAAAAATCAATACGTCGGGTTGGGCGCTGGGTCTGAACTACCAGTTGCCAAAAGGCTATGGCATATCAGGTAATCTGGCCAACAACAAGCTTAATAACTTCACGCCAACGGCGGAGCTACAGACATCGGGCTTTAACACGCCGGAATATCGCTGGAATTTGGGCTTCACCAAACGGCCTATGGTTAACTCGAATATTGGCTTTGCCGTTGCCTTCAAACATCAGGATGCGTTCACCTGGGAGGGCTTTGCCGTACCTACCGAACTGGTTCCGAATCTGTACGAGAAAACAATTGTACCGGCTATCAGTAACTTCGATGCGCAGGTCAATTATAAGGTATCCAGCCTAAAGTCGATTGTGAAAGTGGGTGCAACCAACTTGTTTGGAAAGCCTTACTTTCAGGCGTATGGTAGTGCGTACGTTGGTTCGACGTACTACATCAGCCTGACGTTCGATCAACTGATGAATTAGGCTGGTACGTTGTATCTGCTGATTCCCCGTGAGTCGTATCAAGGCTGACCGCCTGGTACACTCATGGGGAATCTTTTGTTTTGGTAGATAATCCATCTGTCGAACTTTTAAAGAACTTCTAACCTTTCTTAAGCGAATACCCTGTTTTAAGCCCTGTAGCCAGTACGCTATTGAGTAACGCAACCTCTACCGATCAACCTTCCGATGCTGCATCGGCTGCTTTACCCCGTCGGCTTACCCTTCTGCAAGGGACGGCACTGAACATGATCGACATGGTGGGCATTGGCCCCTTTGTTGTACTTCCTCTGGTCATTAAAACCTTGGGTGGCCCGCTTTTCCTATGGGCCTGGGTGTTGGGTGCGTTTGTTTCCCTGATCGACGCTTTCGTCTGGGCGGAGCTGGGCGCTTCGTTTCCGCAGGCAGGAGGCAGCTACAATTTCCTGAAAATTTCATACGGTGAACGAAAATGGGGCCGGTTGCTTTCCTTTCTCTATGTCTGGCAAACGCTTATTCAGGCCCCTTTGGTGATGGCGTCCGGAGCTATTGGTTTTGCTCAGTATGCGTCGTACCTGATGCCCCTCGACGAATGGCAGCGAAAAGCTGTCTCTGGCGGGGTCGTTCTGGTAATCATCGTGCTGCTATACCGAAAGATCGACTCAATTGGAAAAATAGGGTTGATCATGTGGGGTGCTGTTCTGGTAACCCTCGGCTGGATTATTATTGGCGGACTGAGCAACCCCCGTATTCCATTGGCCGAAACGTTTGAGTCCATTGGTTCCGTCAGTGGAGGCTTACTGGCCGCTGGTCTGGGGCAGGCTTCTGTCAAGACCATTTACTGCTATCTAGGATATTATAATGTTTGTCATCTGGGCGGTGAAATTCAGCGGCCTACCCGTAATATTCCGGCCAGTATGTTTATCTCTATAGTTGGGATTGCTGGTTTGTATCTGCTGATGAACCTGAGTGTCGTGAGTGTCGTGCCTTGGCAGATTGCTCAGAATAGTGAGTTTATTGTGAGTACCTTCGTAGAAACCTTGTATGGCCCCCAGGCTGCCCGGCTGGCAACGGGACTTGTTCTGCTGGTTGCTTTTTCATCGTTGTTTGCCGTCTTGCTGGGGTACTCGCGGGTGCCTTACGCTGCCGCTGCCGACGGACAATTTTTTCGAATTTTCGCTAAACTACATCCTACCCGGCAGTTTCCGTACATCTCGCTTCTGTTTCTGGGCGGGCTTGGATTTGTATTCAGCCTGTTATTCCGGCTGGGCGACGTTATTACGGCTATTCTGGCCATGCGGATTGTGGTACAATTTGTTGGTCAGGCAATCGGGCTGATGCTGCTACATCGCAGGCGGGTAGCCTCGGAGTTTCCGTTTCGGATGCCGCTTTATCCGTTGCCGGTTATTCTGGTCATTGGTATATGGCTGTTCATCTTCTTTTCAACGGGAACAAAGTTCATGCTTTCCGGGCTAACAGTTATTGTGCTGGGCATCATCGCCTTCCTCGTGTCGGCCGGTGTCCGGAAACAGTGGCCGTTTGAGAAGTAGAGTTTGGTTATTGGTTGGTGGTTATTGGTTAGGCTCATGAGTAGTAACGTCTTATTTGAAAGCCAGTAACAAATAACTCAATAACCATTAACCAATCATCAGCGGACCTTTAAATCGATGTACATACAGGAGTAAGCATATGCTGGCCGACAGGAATAGGATCGTAAACTAACGGTTTGGCTAACTCCTGATGTTGTGGCGTTGGATGGCCGAATGCGATAGTAGCAGACAGTTGAAAGAGTCGTTTTTGGGTCTGTAAATGTACTCGTGTTGGAGCCTACGCCCCCGGTGGGCATAAAAGTCCGATGTAGGCGGCTGGAGCGTTCAACGAAATATCCCATTTCATTACTGGCTTCAGTGCGTATACTACATGAAGCAGCCTGATAACCACGTTATCAGGCTGTCGTTTCTCCATCAATAAACAGGGTGGGTATGAAGTATGCCTTAGGCTATATCTTTCATAGCCATTTATACGAGCGCGTCGAATAATATTTCGGCAGGGTGTTGGGCTGTACGTTTCGTGCCATCCTTAATCTGGTGACGGCAGGATGTGCCGGGGGCCGCAATGATCACGCCATCGGGCTGCTGGCGAACCGTGGGGAAAAGAACGAGTTCACCAACTTTCATCGACACCTCGTAATGTTCGGCTTCGTACCCAAAAGAACCGGCCATGCCGCAACAACCCGACGGAATCAATTGAACCGTGTAGTTCTTGGGCAACGACAACGCCTTTTTGCCCGGCACTAGGGATGATACCGCCTTTTGCTGACAGTGACCGTGTAGTTTGATGAGTCGCGTCTCAGTCGTAAACTGCTCCGATTTGATGCGGCCTGCTTCCATTTCGCGCGCAATAAATTCTTCAAAGGTCAGTGCGTTTTCCGCAATTCGCTTCGCATCGGCAACCAGCGACTCATCGACCAGATCAGGATATTCATCGCGGAAAGTCAGAATAGCCGAAGGCTCCAGTCCAACCAACGGCGTTTCGGACGTAACGACGTCTTTGAGCAGACGAATATTCTTCTCCGCTAGCGTCTTTGCGTAATTCAGCATTCCCTTCGACAAGGCAGCCCGGCCACTTTCGCCATGCTCTGGAATAACGACGTTATAGCCAAGCTTTTGGAATAACTGAACTGCTTTCTGCCCAACCTCAACGTCGTTGAAATTGGTAAATTCATCGCAGAAGAGGAAGAGCGAGGAGCCATCCGGTGGCACAACACGCCGGTCCGCCGGTGCGGTCAGCAACTCCTCACTCCTCGTTCCTCGCTCCTCGCTTCTCAAAGAAAACCATTTCCGTAACGTCGTCTTTCCCATCATGGGCATCGTCCGGTCGGGGTGGAAGCCGACGAGTCGGTTGGCAATACGCCGGAGCGATGGAGTGCCCAAAACGCCATTCCAGGCCCAGGGAACCAGGGATGCCAGACTGGAAAGACGGGCGAAGTTGGCGATCAATCTGGAACGTACAGGAATACCGTGCGAGTCGTAATAGTGCTGTAAGAACTCAGCTTTTAACTTCGCTACATCGACGTTGGAAGGGCATTCATTTTTACACCCTTTGCACGACAGGCAGAGATCGTAGGTCGCCTTGATTTCTTCGTGATCGAACCGGTTTTCTTTCGTCGAGCGCGTTAGCATCTCGCGCAGAATATTGGCCCGAGCCCTTGTTGTATCTTTTTCGTCGCGGGTGGCCATGTAGCTTGGGCACATGGTACCGCCCGACGCTTCCGTTTTGCGGCAATCGCCCGAGCCGTTGCATTGCTCGGCATGTTGCAAAACGTTCTGATCCTTGTAGCGGAAGTAGGTCTTGAAATCTGGGGTCTGCTGCCCGGCTTCGTAGCGCAGAAACGTATCCATAGGGGGCGTTTCCACAATCTTACCGGGGTTGAAAATACCGTCGGGGTCCCAGGTATGCTTGATTTGCCGCATCAGTTCATAGTTGTGCGGACCTACCATTTGCGGAATAAACTCGCCCCGTAGCCGTCCATCGCCATGTTCGCCCGATAGCGAGCCGTCGTATTTTTTGACGAGTGTGGCGATTTCTTCGGCAATCATCCGGTACTGCCGGTGGCCTTCTTCTGTTTTCAGATTTATGATTGGCCGCAGGTGCAGTTCCCCCGACCCCGCATGCGCGTAATGGACGGAGTGCATATGGTGCTTTGCCAGAATCTCGTTGAAATCGCGGATATAGTCGGGCAGGTCGTGCACGTCTACGGCCGTATCTTCAATGACGGCTACCGCTTTTTCATCGCCGGGGAGGTTGCCCAATAAACCCAGGCCAGCTTTGCGGAGAGTCCAGATTTTTTTGGAATCATCGCCGAACAGCAGCGGATAATGGTATCCCATCCCGGCGGCCTGCATTTCGGCGATCATCTCTGTAGCGAGCTGCTCGATTTCAGCTCGGGTATCACGCGACAGGTCAACGACCAGAATAATCGGGAAGTGATCTGTCGGCGTTTTCTGAACGAAGAAGCTGTTTTTACGCTGTTCCGGGTTGGTGTCGGCCCGTTCCAGAATAATATCGTCGATCAGTTCGACGGCATAGGGTTTGTATTTGAGGGCCACCAGCGTAGCCCGCAGCGACTCATCGATGGAGTGGCAATGCACACATACCAGCCCGTTTTCTTTGGGTGGTAAGGGTACAATATTCAGCTTGATCTCAGTCAGAAAGCAAAGTGTGCCTTCCGAACCGGCAATGAACTTGGCCATATTAAACGGCTCCCCTTCCGGTTCAAACGGTTGCATGTCGAGCAGGGCGTCCAGCGCATAGCCTGTATTGCGTCGTTCGATGGATTTCTTTGGGAAATTCCGCCGAATTTCTTCCTGGTTGGCTGGGTCCGACAGGATAGCGTTTGTTGTCAGCAGAATTTTATCGGCCAGGGTAGCTGAGCCATTTCTGCGGCTTGCTTCGCCCACCTGTTTAGTAAAGTCCCAACCATTTATCGGGCCAAACTCCGCTTCCGAGCCATCGGCCAGCAGTGCTTTTACTGATAGTGTATGCTCTCTTGTGGCCCTATACACCACCGAGTTGGACCCACAGGAGTTGTTACCCACCATGCCGCCAATCATAGCCCGGTTGGCGGTGGAGGTTTCTGGGCCAAAATAAAGTCCGTACGGCTTCAGGAACTGGTTCAACTCATCCCGGATAACGCCCGGCTGAACACGCACCCAACGCTCTTCGGGATTCACTTCCAGTATTTTGGTGAAATGCTTCGATACGTCGACTACAATGCCGCTGCCAACCACCTGACCCGCCAAGGATGTTCCGCCCGTACGGGGAATCAGGGATGTTTTATGCTCTTTAGCAAAGGCAATCAGGGTCTTTAGATCCTCGACTGTTTTGGGAACGGCCACAGCCATTGGCATTTCCCGGTAGGCCGAAGCGTCCGTTGCGTACAGCGTTCGGTAGGTTGTATCCGTAAAAAGGTCACCTGTCAGGCGAACTTTCAATTCATTAAAGGGAGGAGAAACTCGTATAGACATGATTGGCAAACGGGCAAGAATCGGACAGTAAAGATAGCGAAAGTCGCCGATACAAGTTCACGTAATACATGCGTGCCGAGTGCAACGTCATTGGAAAAAAAGGGCTGCCAGCGTTCTGGTTAGATGTGTTTTATGAAATTATAAACAGTTATTCATGATGTAGCATGTTCTAGACTTGCCTGTTTGTTGGTAGCTAAAGAGAAGGATATATACTCGAAATAATAGGGCTATACAATCAGAAAATTGAGTTCTTTTTCAAAAATAAGTTGATCTGCTCCGGCTTAAGTATAACTACTTAGTAAACAGATATTGCATTTAAGTATAATGATGATTTAGTAATTTTTGCTTTTTTAAGTTGACCTCTTGAATACTTTTTATAATTGATAATAAGACTTCCAAAACAGTATAAAAATGCTAACAATATCGCCCGTTACCCTATTTTTTTTTGAAATTGATTAAACTTATAGACTTAGTTATAAATACAGACTGTTCATCCTCTACTACTTACAAATGAATAGTGTTTCATGAAAATTGAAAAAGTTATAAACAACATAATTCTAAAGATCTGATAAATAATAGTTTATGTTAAATATTTGATTGTTTTTATTTTAATAGTATAATATTGGTTTTATTTTTTAAGAAATTTTATGATACAATTTTGATCTTTATTATTCTGATTTTAACCTAAAGTCATTTGTATTTTTATTCCAAGCTGATGTAATTCGCCAACTGGTTTGATTTTAGTACTATAATTTCTCATCAGATTAATACAGTTGGAGGTGGATATGACTCGTTCAATTCAGCTCCAAATGGGTACAACCTTGAGGGAAAAATAGACCCTAAACAGCGGCCAGGGATCTATAAAAAATTCATTTTTATAAAAAACCTATGATGAATAAATCCTACAAAATTAACCGATCCGGTAACAACGTAGGTCAGGTTGGAGCTTGCCAACCCCAGTCAGTTAAACAGAAAGCTTTTTCGAGCTTCCTGTCGATGCTGGTCGTGTTGTTGCTGTTGAGCAATTCAGCAGCATGGGCACAGGAGCGCACGGTGACAGGTAAAGTAACAGACCCTACAGGGTCCGTTTTACCGGGTGTGAGTATTCAGGTGAAAGGTACCCAACGCGGTACCAACACAAACGGAGAGGGGGTCTACACGCTGACGAATGTACCCGACAACGCAACGCTGGTTCTTAGCTTCATTGGCTACACTACGCAGGAAGTGGCTGTGGGTAACCGCACAACTGTTGATGTACAGCTGGCCGACGACACCAAAGCTCTTCAGGAGGTGGTTGTTGTTGGGTATGGTACGCAACGGGCAAAAGACGTTACCGGCTCGGTGGCAACACTTGGTCCGAAGGATTTCAACAAGGGGGTGATTGCTTCGCCGGAGCAACTCCTGCAGGGACGCGTAGCCGGTGTGCAGATTACACCAGCCAGCGGTGAGCCGGGTGCAGCCAATAACATTCAAATTCGGGGTGCCGTTTCGCTGCGCGGGGGTAACACGCCGTTGTACGTAATTGACGGAGTACCACTCGATGGGGGCGATTTCAGCAGTGGTACACCGGATTTCGGTACGGGTACAACCACTGCCCGGAACCCGCTGTCATTCCTGAACCCAAGCGATATTGAGAACATTTCGGTGCTTAAAGATGCGTCGGCAGCAGCTATTTATGGCGCACGGGGTGCCAATGGTGTGGTGCTGATTACGACCCGGAAAGGTCGTGCCGGTGCTCCGCAGTTCAATTTCTCGGCGTCGGGAGCTGTTTCATCGTCGTTAAAACGGTACGATCTGCTATCGGCTTCCGATTTTCTGGCAGGTGTGAAAGCCGCCGGTGGTGACCCAACCCTCACTACGGTGAATGCCGGAGCCAATACCAACTGGCAGAATGAGATTTTGCGCACCAGCGTTTCGCAGATTTACAACGCCAGCTTTGGCGGTGGTACAAACGATACGCGGTACCTGTTTTCGCTGGGTTACCAGGATCAACAGGGTTTGGTAAAAGGTACAGGACAGCAGCGGGTCACGGGGCGTATCAATGCATCGCAGGATCTGTTCAACAAAAAAGTAACGCTGGCTGTCAATGCCACAACCTCGTCGGTAACCGACCAGTATGCTATGACGGGTAACCAGGCTGGTGCTTTGGGTAACCTGTTTGGCGCAATGATCGGGGCTAACCCAACCTATCCTGTATTTACGAACACGAGCGATACGGCATCGTACTATCAGTTGGCGGGTGGTTCGTACCGGAATCCACGGGCCATGCTCGATTACTACCACGACAAGGGCGTAACCAACCGGACACTGGCAAACGTCAGTGCTACCTGGAACATCCTGACGGGCCTGTCACTCAAAGCAAACTTTGGTGTCGACAACTCGACGTCTACCCGCTCAACGTCCATTGACTCACGGCTGAATGGTCAGTTCACCGTACCGCTGGGTTCGGTAACCAACCAGGTCTACGCCGATGCGACCACGGGACTGGGTGGCGCTGCCTATATCAATTCGTTGAACCGACTGTCTAAACTGGTTGAGTATACGGCCAACTACAACCGGGATCTTGGTCCCGGTAAGCTGGAGGCTGTAGCCGGTTTTGCATACCAGACATTTGGTACCCGAACCAGTTATGTAGCCGCAAGCCGCTTCCCATTTAATGAATCGGCAATTTCGTACACGGATAACATCGGAGCGGCCAATACGTTAACCGGCACGGCCATTGGGGGCGGTTCGTCGCGCGGGCAAAATGATTTACAATCCTATTTTGCCCGGGCCAACTATAACTTCAAGGAGAAATACCTGTTAACGGCAACCGTTCGGGTAGATGGCTCATCGCGTTTTGGGGTAAACAATAAATACGGTACATTCCCATCGGTGGCGGGTGCTTGGCGGATATCGCAGGAAAGCTTTATTCCGAAGAATATTTTCGATGACCTCAAAATTCGGGCAAACTACGGTATTGTAGGTAACCAGGATTTTACGGGGGGCGCATCCAAAATTATTTATACCTACAACAGCTCCGGCTCACAGATTCAGCAGAACAACCCAAACCCGGACTTGAAGTGGGAGCAAAACACCACAACTGGTGCGGGGATTGACTTTAGCATCCTGAAAGGCCATCTATCCGGTTCGATCGACTACTATCACCGGTCTGGTACGAACACTCTGCTACAGGTGTTCTATGCCCAGCCTGCTCCGGTAAACTACAAATGGATCAACCTGCCGGGTCAGATTGTAAGTCAGGGAATTGAACTGAACCTGATCTATCAGGTTTTCCAGAAGCCGCAGTTTGGCTGGGAGGCTGTATTCAACCTAACTACGCTTGATATTAAGGCACAGAACATTGGTACAGATCAGGCCGTGGGTGCCATTAGCGGTCAGGGTCTTTCGGGTGCTTATGCCGAACGGATCACCAGCGGTTATCCACCGTTTGCGTTCTTCGTTCCCAAGTTCACGGGCTACGATGCCAATGGCTACTCGACTTATGCGGATGATAGCCGGTCGAGCTATCAGGGCAGCCCGTTTGCCAAATTACGTTTAGGGCTGACCAACAACTTTACGTTTGGTGCCTGGACGGCGAGTCTGTTCGTAAACGGTCAGTTTGGCGGCAAAATCTACAACAACACGGCCAACGCCCTGTTTGCGAAAGGTGCCCTCAAAAATGCCCGCAACGTGACCTACGACGTAGCGAACAGCACGGAAAATGGTCTGAATCCGGCATCAGTATCGACCCGCTTCCTGGAGAAAAGTGATTACGTACGGATTACAAACCTGACCATCTCGCGCCGGTTCAACCTGCCGGAGGGCGGATTTGCCAAGTCGTTATCGCTGTCGCTCACGGGTCAGAACCTGTTCATTTTTACGGGCTATACCGGCCTGAACCCGGATGTAAATACGGTGACTTATAACGGAAACGGAAACGGAATTCCATCGCTGGGTATCGACTACACGCCGTATCCAACGCCCCGCACAGTGACTTTAGGCTTAAATGTTGGGTTCTAATCAACCATCAGGCGTCTTGCCCGTGTTTACACCATTTCGAGCGTAAACACGGGCCGAAGACAACAGACTACTTACAATTTTCAACGACATGAATTCATTTAATTATAAGACTATTGGCCTATTGACCGCTACGCTGCTGGTGGGTAGTGTGGGCATCAATGGTTGTACCAACCTGGACGACAAGGTGTTCGGGTCGCTCTCATCAACTGATGCTACACAGGGTTCTATTCGGCTCGACCCGGTGGCTACCCTTCAGGGTGCTTATCAGGCACTTAACCCCATTGCTACCAACCAGGGCCATGCGTACGCCTTGCAGGAACACCCATCCGACGAGATGATGGGGCCAACCCGTGGTACCGACTGGGACGATTTTGGCGTATGGCGTAAGCTGCACCAACATACCTGGGACTCTCAGCACGTGGAGATCCTGAATGCATGGAATGACCTGAATACGGGTGCTTTCCGGTCCTCGCAGGCTATTTTCGCAGCGGGTTCCAATGCGCAGTTAGTCGCTCAGGCACAGTTCTTACGCGGTTTTTTTACTTCGCAGATTGTTGACCTTTGGGGGCGCGTGCCCGTTCGTCAGGTGACGGATGCGGCCGATGCCAATCCGGCAGTGTTGAGTCGGCAGGCAGCTACCAACTTCGTCATCAGCGATTTACGGGCTGCTTTCAATGTATTGCCATCCGTTACGCCAACAACGGCAAACGTAGCCAGCAAGGAAGCAGCTGCGGCCATGCTGGCGAAAGTGTATCTGAACCGGGCGGTATATAACCAAACGCCAACGACTCCGGCAGGGCCATTCACGTTTGTGAAAACTGATATGGACTCAGCCGTATACTTTGCCAATCAGGTGATTGCTTCCGGCAAGTTTGCGCTGACGCCAAGAGGCAGCTACTACGACAACTTTCACTGGGATAACGACCAGCGGTCGAAAGAGCTGATCTTCACCATTCAGAACACGTCAACGGCGCAGCCGGGCAGTGTGCAGAACCGTTATTTCATGACGGAGCACTACAACCAGTACATTGGTGCCTGGAACGGCTTCACGACATTGGCTGATTTCTACAATAGCTTCGAAGCAACGGATGAACGTCGGGGTGCTCAACCTTCCGATTTAACGCCCAAAACGGGTATTACAGCTGGTTTTCAGGTTGGTCAGCAATATGGTCCTACTGGTCCTGCCGGTCCTGTCGCCCTGAAAGACCGCAGTGGTAATCCGCTGGTGTTCACACCACAAGTTAACCTTGGGCTGGCGAACGAGGTGCAGGGTATCCGGGTCGTTAAGTACCTGCCTAACCCGCTGACGTACAATAACCCTACCAACGACTATGTATTCCTGCGTTATGCGGACGTGCTGCTGATGAAAGCGGAGGCTATTCTGCGCGGAGGAACCGATCCACAAAGTCAAACAGCGGCTACGATCATCAATGACCTCCGGACAACGCGTGGAGCTTCGACTGCTGCAACAGTTGATCTGCCCACGGTGCTGGCTGAGCGCGGTCGTGAGTTATACTGGGAAGGCTGGCGCCGGAGCGACGAGATTCGCTTTGGTACGTTCCTGAACCCGGTCGATCAGCGTCCAACGACGTCACCCGCCACGGCTGTACTGTTCCCATTCCCGCAACAGGCTATCGACAGCAACCCAAACCTGCAACCACAGAATCCGGGCTATTGATCGGGTTAGTTGTTACATACATTGTTAAACAGCAGCCTGATTGTGGGCTGCTGTTTGCTTTTCGTAGCGGGGTAATCTATTCACCCCAAAATTTCGTTATTACAGTACCCATGATCAACAAACTCATTCTACTCACCATCACCCTTTTTACCCTGATCGCCTGCCACAAACAACCGGACCCACTGTTTGTGAAGTTGACCGCCGAAGAAACGGGTGTCGATTTTGTGAACCGGAGTCTGGATAAGAAGAACTTCAATATCTTCAACTACCGCAACTTCTACAACGGTGGGGGGGTGGCTATTGGCGATGTGAACAACGACGGCTTGCCCGACCTGTTTCTGACCTCCAATTTTGAGGAGAACAAACTTTATCTAAACAAAGGAGGAATGAAGTTCACCGATGTGACGAAGCAGGCGGGTATTATCGGCAAGAAATTCTGGTCAACGGGCGTCACCTTTGCCGATGTGAACGGCGACGGGCTACTCGATATCTATGTCTGCAACTCCGGCAGTCGCGATGAGCGGGGCAATCAGTTGTACATCAATGAGGGCGTGAAGAATGGGCTTCCCGTCTTTGTCGAAAAAGCAAAGGAATACGGTTTGTGGGATGGGGGTTTTTCGACTCACGCGGCTTTTTTCGATTATGACCGCGACGGTGATCTGGATATGTATCTGCTCAACAACAGCTTCACACCAATGGATCGGCTGGGGTACGCCAATACGCGCGAAACACGGGATCGACTGGGAGGGCATAAGTTGTTTCTTAACAGGAGTGAGGAGTTAGGAGTTAGCGGCCGGCGTTCCGGGAGTGAGGAGCCATCCGGCGGTAAAAAGAATGAGGGTGAGAAGAAAAGTGCCAAGATAGGCTCTGGTCCGTTGTTTGTGGATGTGTCGGAGAAGGCTGGGATTTACGGGAGTTTGATTGGCTTTGGGCTGGGCATTACCATCGGTGATGTGAACAACGATAACTGGCTGGATATTTACATTTCCAACGATTTCTACGAACGCGATTACCTCTACATCAATAACCACGACGGCACATTCAAGGAAGATATCGAGAACGAAATGGGCCACATTAGTCTGGCCTCTATGGGCGCCGATATTGCCGATGTGAACAACGACGGCAACCTCGATATTTTTGTAACGGACATGCTGCCCGATGACGATTACCGGCTCAAAACGACTACCGCTTTTGAGAGCTATGAGTTGGGTAAACTCAAGGAGTCACGCGATTTCTTTTATCAGGATTCGCGCAATATGCTGCACCTGAATAACGGCGACGGTACATTCTCGGAAATCGGACGAATGGCGGGCACATCGGCTACCGACTGGAGCTGGGGGGCTTTACTGTTCGATATGGATATGGACGGCCGGAAGGATATTTTCGTGGCTAATGGTATCCTGAAAGACCTGACCGATCAGGATTACATGGCGTTTCTGGCTAGTAACCCCGATTTGCAGCCCATGATCGAAGGCACAAAAAAATTCGACTATAAAGAATATGTCGATAAAATGGGGTCGCGTCCGTTGCCAAACTACGCCTTCCGGAATGAGGGTAACGGCATGAAATACGAAAACAAAGCTGCCGACTGGGGACTAGGTGAACCTTCATTTTCGAACGGGTCAGCCTATGGCGATCTGGATAACGACGGCGATCTGGACCTGGTTGTCAATAATAACGATTCGCCCGTGTCCATCTTCGCCAATACGTCGGTTGAGAAGAATCATAAAAACTTTCTGCGCGTACAACTTGATGGCTATGGCTACAACCGGAATGCCATTGGTGCCAAAGTTTACGTGTATCAGAAAGGGGCTGACGGAAAGCCACAAACGCAGTTTTTGCAGCAAATGCCCAACCGGGGCTTCGAATCGTCGGTCGATTTGACGATGGTTTTTGGACTGGATAATAACCCGGCTATTGACTCGCTGGTCGTTATCTGGCCGGACGATATGAAACAACTCATCCGGCAGCCTAAAGTCAACACGACCCTGTCGCTGGCGTATAAAAATGCCGATCAACGAGCGTTATTCAACGCACCAGCCATACCGGGAGAACGGCTGTTTCAGGACATAACAGAGTCATCGAAGCTGAATTACGTGCATAAAGAAAACGAGTTTGTCGATTATGACCGCGACGGTTTATTAAAGCAGATGCTATCGCGCGAAGGCCCTGCGCTGGCCGTTGGCGACATCAATGGCGACGGGCTCGATGACGTATTCTTGGGCGGAGCCGTCGATATGCCCCGTTCCTTGTATGTTCAGCGGGCTGATGGAACATTCTATCTTCAGAAACAGCCCTTTTTACTGGACGCCATTTATACCGAAGATGTAGCCGCCACTTTCTTCGATGCTGATGGCGACAAAGACCTGGATTTGTATGTAGCCACTGGGGGTAATGAATTTGCCGACTCGACGTATACGGCCGACCGTTTATACCTCAACGATGGAAAAGGGAATCTTACCTGGAACAGGGCCCTGCCCCGAACCCTGGCTAATAACTCCTGCGTGGTTGCGGCAGATTTTGACCTCGATGGCGATCAGGACCTGTTTGTGGGAGCGCGTATGAATTCGGGTCGATACGGCCAAAGTCCAGACCAGTTGCTGTTGGTAAACGATGGCAAGGGCAACTTTCGAAAAGCAACCAGGGAGCTGATGCCCTTTTCGGCGAACATCGGTATGGTTACGGATGCTGTCTGGACCGATATTGATCATGATCGCTACCCAGATCTAGTACTGGTGGGTGACTGGATGCCCATCACCGTTCTGAGGAACAAGCGAGGAAAAGGGTTCGAACAGGTTGATAGCGAAACGTTGGCCAATTCGGGTGGTTGGTGGAATACCATACATGCGGCCGATCTGGACAATGACGGCGATACAGATTTCATAGTTGGAAATCTGGGCCTTAATAGCCGTATGGTGGCCTCGGTCGCTGAACCGGCTCACTTGTACAGCAATGATTTTGATCAGAATGGGTCGTACGATCAAATCATCACCTGCTTTAGACCTACTACCGATGGCCGCGATGGAACAGTAGAAACCCGCGAATGCGTAATGGTTCAAAAGCCAGATTTACAGAAGCGTATTCCATCCATTAAAACCAAATACCTCAAGCATGTTGATTACGCCAAAGCAAGTTTTGACGATATTTTCTCTGCTCAGCAACGGCAGGGAATGACTGTAAGAACGGTACAAACGGCCGAAACATCGGTGCTGATCAATGATGGTAAGGGAAACTTTACACGGAAGGCGTTACCCGTGCAGGCGCAAACCTCGCCGATTCATGCCATTCTCACCGGCGACTATAATGGCGATGGCAAACAGGACATTCTGCTGGCCGGTAATTTCTTCGATGTACTGACCGAAGTAGGGCGCTATGATGCCAATTATGGCTTGCTCTTAACCGGTGATGGTAAAGGTGCTTTTGTGGCGACAAAACCCGCTCAGACCGGCTTTTTTGTACGAGGGCAAGTTCGCCGGATGACCGCCGGGCGCGGTGCGAATGGAAAATCCTTTGTTGTACTGGCGAAGAATAACGATAAAGCGCAAATTTTTGTACCCTTAAAAGGAAACTAGAATCGATGGTATGTGGGTGATGTTCTGGAGCCTGTCATGAGCAGGTGTAACCATTGTTTGTATCCAGTGATATGTTATGCTTACCAATTCACTATCAGCGTAGAATTGACCGAAACTACGCTCCACTGAAAAATAGCGGATGGTATACATTTATTGTGATTTAGACTCATAATAAACGTATACGTATACAGTGAGCTGATTTTAGGGTAAACCCTAAAAAAAGTTTACAGGAAATACTTAAAATATAAGGCTCTGATATTTATATAAAAAACACAAAATAAAATTTATTAAAATCTATAGTTATTCTTGTTAATCAAGCATATAAAAGATATTTAATATAAGCATAATCCTGTTTATGTTATAATTTTTAACATTATTTATGACTCAATATTAACGTCGTCTGAGCTAATATTGACTACTTAGATTTGTATTTCCGTATTAACATGATGTAATTCGCAGATTGATTAAGGATTAGTTCTATAATTTCTAGCCAAGTTGATAGAAATAGGATGGCAAATTCATCAAATGCCTCGGAGTTTATACTACTAACTAAACAGTGTTTATAGAATATGCTTCTCCTGAATCAGGAATCACAATCCATTCATTTTTACAAAAAACCTATGATGAACAACTCCTACAAAATGAACCACTTTTGTGGCTACGTAGGTCAGGTTGGTGAACGCCAACCCCAGTCAGTCAAACGGAAAGCGTTGGTTAGCTTTCTGTCGATGCTGGTAATGGTGCTACTGCTGAGCAATTCGGCAGCATGGGCACAAGGCCGTACTGTTACGGGTAAAGTGACCGATCCGGCGGGTACAGCGTTGCCCGGTGTGAGTGTGCAGTTGAAAGGTACGCAGCGTGGCACCAACACCGACGCTGATGGCAAGTATTCGCTGGCCAACGTGCCAGACAATGCAACGCTTGTTCTGAGCTTTATTGGTTATACCTCGCAGGAGGTTGTTGTAGGAAACCGGTCAACGGTTGACGTAAAATTATCGGACGACACCAAAGCACTCGACGAAGTTGTCGTGGTGGGTTATGGTACGGCTAAACGGAAAGACCTGACCGGCTCTGTGGTGCAGGTATCAGCAAAAGATTTTAACGCAGGCGTTAACCCTAACCCACTGCAAGCCATTCAGGGTAAAGTGGCCGGCCTGGTTATTACGTCACCTTCGGGCGACCCCAACCAGCAGCCAACTGTTCGTTTGCGCGGTTATACCTCGCTGGCGGGTGGTTCGGACCCCTTGTATGTAGTGGATGGTATGATTGGTGTACCTATTAACACCATCTCTCCTTCCGACATCGAGTCGATGGACGTACTGAAAGACGCTTCTGCAGCCGCTATTTATGGCTCACGGGCGGCTAACGGCGTTATCCTCATCACCACCAAGCGTGGTAAGTCGGGTAAAACAACGGTTTCGTTCAATAACTACGTAGGTGTATCGACTATTTCCCGCCGGTATGAAATGCTGGACGCCCAGGGATATCGGGATGCTGTTTCGCAAATCAAAGGCGCGGCTTCGTTAAACGATAAGCAGCGTTTTCCGGACGGTAACTACAATACCGACTGGACGAAGGAAGTTACGCAGAACGGAACCGTTAACAACCACGATCTGTCGATTGCGGGTGGTTCACCAACGTTCAGCTACCGGGGATCGCTCAACTACATCAACCAGAACGGTATCATCAAAAAAACGGGTCTGGATCGTTTAACGGGGCGTATCAACCTCGACCAGAAGGCATTCGACAACCGATTGAACGTTCAGTATAACCTGTCGTACTCAGAAACCAACAAGAAGTATGACAGCGGTATCATTGGCCGTGCCGTTACGTTCCTGCCAACCTTGCCTGTACGCAATGCCAATGGCTCATATTATGAAGTAGGCGGCAGCTTTGACCTCTTCAATCCGGTGGCTATGCTGGAAAATGTCATCAACAACGGCGTACAACGGTATCTGCAGGGTGGTATGAACCTGCGCTACGAGATTCTGGACGGATTGACGGTGGGCGTAAACGGTCAGATACAGCGGGACAATACCGTTGATAACTTCTACACCAATCCAGCAATCAAAGCCTATGCCGCCAACAATGGTCGTGCAAGCCGGACTTTTAAAGAAAGCAATACAAAATTGTTGGAGTTAACGGCTAACTACGCCAAAGGATTTGGTAATCAAAACAGCAACTACTCATTACTGGGTGGCTACTCGTTCCAAAACTTTGATAACGATGGCTTTACGGCGGCTAACTCAGGCTTTGTAACCAGCGATATCAACTATAGCAACCTGGGCTTAGGTTCGGGTACGCTGGTGAACCCTGGTAACAACTACGCTACGTCTTACCGCAACAACTCGAAGCTGATTTCCTTCTTTGGACGGGCTGCGTTAAATCTGAACGATAAATACAACGTAACCGCTACGATTCGTCGGGATGGCAGTTCTAAATTCGGTGCCAACAACAAGTGGGGCGTATTCCCATCGGTTGGTGCTGGTTGGACCATCACCAACGAGTCGTTCTTCCCAAAAGGCAACACACTTAACTTCCTGAAACTGCGTGCCGGTTGGGGACAAACGGGTAACTCGGAAGGTATCGCGGCCTATAACTCCATTCAGTTGTATGGTCAGAAAGGTACCTATTACGATGGTACGCTGGGCGACTTTCTGCCAGGCTATGGTATTACCCAGAATGCTAACCCCAACCTGAAGTGGGAAGTACTGACCACCTCGAACATTGGTCTAGACTTCCAATTGCTGGGTGGCCGGTTCTCGGGTACGGTTGAGTACTACAACAAGCTGACCAAAGACATGCTATACCCTTACTCGGTACCCGCAGATGGTGTTACCTATTTCACCAACACGATCCTGGCCAACGTAGGGTCGATGCGTAACAGCGGATTTGAGTTGTCTTTCGGCGGTGATGTAATCCAGAAGGGTAATTTCTCCTGGAACTCACGGGTTGTAGGTGCTTACAACAAAAACACAATCGTTTCGCTCTCGAATGATCAGTTTAACAATGGACAGGTTCGTTTTAACGCGTTCAACGGTCGTGGTCTGTCCGATGTGTTTGCATCTTACCTGACACCGGGTCAGTCGCTGGGCGAGTTCAACAACGTGCCTACCTTTACGGGCGCTTACTCGGCTGATGGCCAGCCCCTGCTGAAAGCTGCCTCGGGCGATACACCGGTAACGGACGTGTCGAAAGCCGATGCCGCTGCCGCTGTAACGGCCGGAAACCCATTGAAGCAGGGTAACCCACAGCCGTTCCTGAACGCTTCGTTTATCAACACCTTCCGTTACAAAGGATTTGACGTATACTTCCAGGTGCGTGGTACGTTTGGGAATACGATCCTGAATGCCATCCGGTCTAACCTGCTCATTCCGGGTTCGATTCTGGAAACCAACATGCTGAAAGGTGTAACGGATTATCCTAAAAACTACGGCGTAAACGTGCTGTCGACCAACTGGCTGGAAAACGGTTCATTTGTTCGCTTCGATAACTGGCAGATTGGCTACAACATTCCTCTGCCAGCCAGCAAGTACATCACGAACGCCCGGATTTATGCCGGTGGTAACAACCTGTTCATCATTACCAAATACAAAGGCATTGATCCTGAACTACAGGTGAAGGCCGATTTGCAAACGAATAATGCCGGTGTCATTCAGCAGGCCCCTAACTCAGTTGGTATGGATGGGGGTGGATATGGAAACATCGTTTATCCAAAAACACGCACATTCCAGTTAGGCGTTAACCTGACGTTCTAAGTTAATCCGTTAATAGGCTGGCTGTTATGTGAAAGAAATGGCCAGTCTATTAACTCTGTTTGCGTAGACTCATCGTTAGTACCTATTTATATACTGACGCTGTAACTAGTTAACCATCAAAAACTTCTATGAAACAAATAAATATAAAATTGCTTCTGGGCTGCTCGGCGCTGATGCTCGCAGGCCAGTCCTGTACGGATTTGACCGAGACAACCTACGACGTTATTCCAACCAGCAGCACCTTCGGTAGCACACCCGCACAGGCGGCTGCACTGATTGGTCCTCTCTACAACGGACTGGGTGATTATTACGGAAACATGTCCAACCTGAATACAACCACGGATGAGCAGATCGTGCCAACCCGGGGTGGTGACTGGAAAGACGGTGATAACTGGAAACGTTTGTATCAGCACACCTGGGACCCCATTACCGACAACGGTCAGTTCAACGGCCCCTGGAACTGGTGCTACAACAACATCACCAGTATCAACCAGCAGTTAGGTACTGTTACGGATGTCAATACCAAAGCTGAGTTGCGGGCTCTGCGGGCATTTTTCCATTATCAGGCCATGGACCTGTTTGGTAATGTCATTATTTCTGACGCCGTTGGCGCTGCTACACCGAAGCAAAGCACACGGGCCGATGTATTCGCCTGGGTCGAAAAAGAGCTGCTGGCGGTCTATCCAAGCCTGAGTGATGTATCAGGTGGTTCGTATTATGGACGGATGAACAAGTACGTAGCCGATATGATTCTGGCTAAAATGTATTTGAACGCACAGGTATATACGGGTACCCCTCGTTGGGCCGATGCCATCACGCGCTGCACGAGCATAATTTCGTCGGGTAAATTCCAGATTTCCGGAGACTACCTCAGTAACTTCTCTACCCAGAACCAGAATTCTCAGGAAACGATTCTGGCAACTCCTTTTGATAAATCAAAACGGGGCGGGATGAACGTACAAATGAAAACGCTTCACTACCTGAACCAGTTGACCTATAACATTGGTACAGCTCCCTGGAACGGCTGGGCAACGGTAACGGAGTTCTATAACTCGTTTGATGATAAGGATGTCCGGAAGAAGCAGTGGATCGTTGGTCAGCAATTTGATGCTGCCGGTAAACCCTTGAAGGATGACGCCCTGGACATGGTATTCCGTCCCGAAATCGAATCGTTTACATTCGATGCCGGTGCCAATGGTCGTTTGGCCGGTGCTCGTAGCCAGAAATACGAAATCCAGAAGAACAACTCATTTACCGATCAGGACAACGATTTCGTAGTCTACCGCTTAGCCGACGTGTACATGATGCGTGGGGAAGCTAACTTCCGTTTAGGCAATGTGGGCGCTGCTTTGCCCGATTTCAACATTGTTCGCAAGCGGGCGGGTATGCCGGATTATACCAGCGCTACCCTGACACTGGACGAAATTCTCGCTGAGCGTGGTCGTGAACTGGCGTGGGAGCAACACCGCCGTCAGGATCTGATCCGTTTCGGACAGTTCACCAAGGCATGGCGCTTCAAACCTGCTTCGCAGGCGTTCCGTCAACTGTTCCCAATACCAAAGGATCAGCTGTCGCTGAACCCGAACCTGAAACAGAATCCTGGTTACTAATTTTCCTGATATGGAATGAAAACGAGCAGGCTCATTCGGGTCTGCTCGTTTCATTTCTGACTGATTAAAAGCCTATTAATCATATTTGTGCCGTGTAAGAACTTATCCAATTAGTTATCTTTGTAGTCCCGATTTCCTAAAATAACCCTCCTGAAAAATAACTTGTCTTAACGATAACTTTCTTATAATTCACGTACCTGTGCTAATGCGCATCAGTTTACTAGTACTGGCAACAGGCCTGCTTGTCGGTTGCCGCTCTGAACAGCAACAACCAGCAGACCCCCTGTTCCGAAAATTAACCGCCGAAGAAACCCACGTTAATTTTAGTAATACCATTACCGACGACAAAGACTTTAACGTCTTCAATTATCGTAATTTTTACAATGGCGGAGGGGTCGCTATCGGCGATGTGAACAATGACGGCCTGTCGGACGTGCTCCTGATCGCCAATATGGGCGATAATAAACTATATCTGAACCGAACAGCGACGAACAAAGCGGGTGCCGAACAGGGAGGAGTCCAGTTCGAGGATATTACCGCTAAAGCCGGTGTGGCCGGTAAACGGGCGTGGAGTACGGGTGCCACCTTTGCCGATGTAAACGGCGACGGTC
Source organism: Spirosoma sp. (assembly GCF_026391055.1). GTDB lineage: Bacteria > Bacteroidota > Bacteroidia > Cytophagales > Spirosomataceae > Spirosoma. The sequence goes on from NZ_JAPLET010000015.1 coordinate 44,487, forward strand.
GGCTGGATATTTATATCTGTAATGCCGGTAACCGCGATGGCGACGACCGGGCTAATGAACTCTTCATCAACAACGGTAACGATGCCAGTGGTATTCCCACCTTTACCGAACGGGCCGCCGAATATGGTCTCGACGATCGGGGCTATTCCACCCATGCCGCCTTCTTCGACTACGACCGCGATGGCGATCTGGACATGTATTTGCTGAATAACAGCTTCATGCCCGTCGGGAAACTGCAATATGCCAACTTACGGTCGCAGCGCGATTCGCTGGGGGGACATAAGTTGTTTGAAAATAGGAGCGAGGAGCCATCCGGTGGCGGTAAAAAGAATGAGGGAGAGAAAAAGAGTGCTAAGATAGGCTCTGGTCCGGTGTTTGTCGATGTGTCGGAGAAGGCCGGGATTTATGGGAGTTTGATTGGCTTTGGGCTGGGCATCACCATTGGCGACGTAAACGACGATAACTGGCTGGATATTTATATCTCCAACGATTTCTACGAACGCGATTACCTCTACATCAATAATCACGATGGTACGTTCCGGGAGTCGATTAAGGAGTCGATGCCGCACACGAGTCTGTCGTCCATGGGCGCCGATGTGGCTGATGTGAATAACGACGGTCGACTGGATATTTTCATTACCGATATGCTGCCCGGCAACGACCGGCGGCTGAAGCGTACTTCCAGCTACGAAAGTCACGATCTGGAGCAGATTAAAGTGGGCCGGGATTTTCATTACCAGTTCATGCAGAACATGCTGCACCTGAATCAGGGTAACCAGCCGGGAAATGGGGGACTGCCGGTTTTCAGCGACATCGCCCGCTTTGCCGGCGTGCAGGCTACCGACTGGAGTTGGGGCGCGTTGCTGTTCGACATGGACAACGACGGCCAGAAAGATATTTTCGTAGCCAACGGCATTGCCAAAGACGTAACTGATCAGGACTTTGTTAACTTCCTGGCCGACCGCGAGAACATGGCGCAGATTGCCCGGCAGCGGGCCTTTAACTTCAAAGAGTTTCTGGACAAAGCCCCGTCGGAAGGGGTACCGAACTACGCATTCCGCAACGAAGGGAACTTGCAGTTTACCAACAAAGCATTCGACTGGGGACTGTCGGAGCCCGATTTTTCCAACGGAGCCGCGTACGGCGATCTGGATAATGATGGCGATCTGGATTTGATTGTCAATAACATGAATGCGCCGGTGGCCATTTACCAGAATCAATCCGTCGAGAAAAACAACACCAACTTCCTGAAAATAAAGCTCGAAGGCACCGGCATGAACCGCAACGCCATTGGAGCCCGTGTGTTTTTATACCAGCCCGGCCAGACGCAGTTGCTTCAGCAAATGCCGAACCGGGGCTTTGAGTCGTCGGTTGACCTTAATCTGCTCTTTGGTTTAGGGGCCGGCCCTCAAATTGATTCGCTCGTTGTTATCTGGCCAGACGATAAAATGCAGACGGTACGTAAGCCGAAGGCCAACCAGATGCTGACACTTCGGCAACAGGATGCCAATCTGCTCTGGAAACCTGCCGTCAACAGTCAGACACCCTCTTTTCAGGACAATACTGCCGCTTCGGGACTAAGCTATCTGCATCAGGAAAGCCCCTTTGTCGACTACAACCGGGATGCTTTACTGAAGCAACAACTGTCGACCCAGGGCCCGGCACTGGCAACCGGCGATGTAAACGGCGACGGGCTTGACGATGTGTTCTTTGGCGGGGCCAGCGGGCACTCGGGCCACTTATTCGTGCAGCAGACCGCCGGGCGATTTGTGGATAAAACGCCCGTGGCCATGCGTCAGGATACCACCTTTGAAGCGGTCGACGCCGTCCTGTTCGATGCTGATGGCGATGAAGACCTGGACCTGTATGTGGTATCGGGCAGCAACGAGTTTGGCGAAGAAACTGACGAGCTGCTGGACCGTTTTTACCTCAACGATGGCAAGGGGAATTTCACCCGTTCGGAAACTGCGCTGCCCAATTTGAAAGCCAACGGCTCCTGCGTAGCGGCCGGTGATTTCGACCGGGATGGCGACATCGACCTGTTTGTCGGCTCCCGAATGATTCCCGGCCAGTACGGGCGAGACCCGGCCAGTTACCTATTGTCGAATGACGGCACTGGCAACTTTAAAAACTATACAAAACGCTCGCTGGCCGACGTGGAGCAACTGGGTATGGTAACCGATGCCACCTGGGCCGATCTCAACAGCGATTCGTACCCCGAACTGGTGGTGGTAAGCGATTGGGGACCCGTGCGGGTATTCGAAAATAAGCGGGGAAAACTAAGTCAAAATGCCGAATTTACCATCAAAAACGCGCAGGGTGATGTCCTGAAAACGAATGGCTGGTGGAACTGCGTAACCGCCGGTGACGCCGATGGCGATGGCGATCTGGATCTGGTGATCGGCAATCTGGGCACAAATTCCCGCATAAAAGCCAGTCAGACAATCCCCGCCGAACTTTACACCGGCGATTTCGACCACAATGGCACCGTTGAGCAAATCATTAACTGCGCCGACGAAACGGGCGCTTTATACCCGATGGTGCTGAAGCAGGAGTTACAGAAAGCCATGCCGACGATCAAAAAGAAATATGTGAAATACGTCGACTACGCGGGCAAGAAAATCACTGATGTGCTGGATGAGGATCAGCGGAAGCAGGCGGTTATCAAACAGGCATTCATGGGTGAAACTGTCATTCTGCTGAACGATGGAAAGGGAAACCTAACGTTGCAGCCTTTACCGGCCGAGGCTCAGTTTTCGCCCGTATGTGGTGCCCTCTTCACCGATTATGATCACGACGGACGCACGGACCTGCTGCTGACCGGCAACTTTCTGGATGTACTCCCCGAAATCGGGCGCTACGACGCGAGTTATGGCGTCACCCTGCACAACAAGGGAAAAGCGGCCAACGGCACTATCCGGTACGAATCTGTCAATCCGGCGGTATCCGGCTTTTTCGTCCGTGGGCAGGTTCGGCACATCGCCCAACTAAAACAGGGGCAAATTATTCTCGCCAAAAATAACGACAAGGCACAAGTGTTCTTTTTAAAGTAGTTAGGTGCGAGGTGTGAGGAGTCAGGACCCATCCGGTGGTCTTCTCCTCATTCCTGGTTCCTCACTCCTCACTATTACCACATGAAACAAATTGCTCTCTTTCTTTTTGTCGGCGCGGTGGCGTTGACGGGCTGTAACTCCTTCAAATCGGAAAAAACCCTTTTCGAGTCGCTTGATTCGACCCAGACGGGCGTAGGGTTTGTGAATAAACTGGTGCCGACCGAAAAGCTCAATATTTTAGATTACCTGTATTTCTACAATGGCGGGGGCGTTTCGGCGGGCGATATCAATAACGATGGCCTCACCGATCTGTACTTTGTATCCAATCAGGGGAAGAATAAGCTGTACCTCAACAAAGGCAATTTCAAGTTCGAAGACATAACCGCCAAATCGGGGGTTGAAGGGTTCGCGGACTGGCAAACAGGCTCTACAATGGCCGATGTCAACGGCGACGGACTGCTTGATATTTACGTCTGCGCGGTGGGCAATTTTCGGGGTCAGGAAGGGTCTAATGAACTGTACATTAACAACGGCGACAATACGTTTACCGAGAAAGCCGCTGATTACGGACTGGACTTTACGGGTTTTTCGACCCAGGCCGCCTTCTTCGATTACGACCACGACGGCGATCTGGATTGTTACCTGCTCAATCACGCCATTCATACCTCCCGCAGTTACGACCGCGTCTCGGCCCGTAATTTAAGGAACAACGAATCAGGCGATTACCTGTACGAGAACCAAAGCATAACCAAATCCGGGAAAGCCCCTGCGGGGAAAATAGCCCGGTTTCAGAACGTAAGTGAACGAGCGGGTATCTTTGGCGCGGCAATGGGTTATGGATTAGGAATTTCGGTCGCTGACCTGAATAACGATGGTTGGGAAGATATTTACGTCTCTAACGATTTCCACGAAGACGATTATTACTACGTCAATAACCACGATGGGACCTTTACCGAAAGCGTAAAAAAAGCGTTTCAGCACACCAGCCGCTTCTCGATGGGGAACGATATTGGGGATGTGAACAACGACGGTTTTGCTGATGTAGTCACGCTCGATATGTATCCCGAAGATGAAACAGTCGAGAAATCATCGCTGGGCGAAGACCCGCTGGATATTTATACTTACAAGCTGGCGTACGGCTACATGAACCAGTACAGCCGGAATTGTTTGCAACTGAGTCTTTCGGGTAAAAAATTTATGGACATCGGCGCCATGTCGGGGGTAGCGGCCACCGACTGGAGCTGGTCGCCGTTACTGGCCGACTACGACAACGATGGGATTAAAGACCTGTTCATCACGAACGGCATTGTCCGGCGACCTAACAACCTGGAGTACGTGAAATTTGCGGCTGACGATTCCCTGCGCTATGCCATGGAGACTTCGAAATCGCTCGATGAGCGGGCTACTAAACTCATGCCCGAAGGCAAAGTGCATAACTACCTGTACCGGGGAACACCCTCGTTGCGCTTCGAAGATAAATCGGTGGCCTGGGGTTTCGAACTGCCCAATTACTCGAACGGCTCCGCCTACGCCGACCTCGACAATGACGGCGATCTGGATCTTATTACCAACAACATCAACGACCCGGCCAGTTTGTACCGCAATGAAGCCACGACGTTGTTTCCCGATAATACCCACCTGACCATAAAGCTGAAAGGCGATTCGCCCAACACCTTTGGGGTAGGAGCAAAGGTCATCCTGAAATACGGCAAAGACAGCCTGATGATGCAGCAGCTGATGCCAACGCGGGGCTTCGAGTCGTCGGTGGCACCGGAGCTGTTGTTTGGATTAGGCAAGCGGGCCAGCATTGATTCGCTGGTCGTTATCTGGCCGAATCAGCAAATGGAGGTGCGCACTAACGTAAAAACGAATCAGTCGATAACGCTGAAACAGGCCGATGCCAAACTCGATGGTGCCGGATTCGTTTATACAAATCCGCCCATAAAGCCCTTGTTTGCGGATGTATCAACCGCCGATACAATTCCGTACCAGCATAAGGAGAATAAGGAGTATTTCGATTTCGTGCGGGAGTCGCTGATGCCGTTCAAAGTGTCGACCGAGGGGCCGCATCTGGCCGTTGGGGATGTAAACGGCGATGGTCTGGACGATCTGTACGCCGGTGGTGCCAAGTGGCAGGCCGGTAGCTTACTCGTGCAGCAAGCGAACGGAACGTTCAAGCCATCGGTACAGGCCGACTTCAAGAAAGACTCTGTTTATGAAGACGTCGACGCGGTTTTCTTCGATGCCGATGGCGACAAAGACCTGGACTTGTATGTTGTGTCGGGGGGCAACGAGTTTTACAACAAAATGCCGGAGCAGTTCGACCGAATTTACCTGAATGACGGGAAAGGAGGTTTTACCCGTTCGATGAATGCGCTGCCTGCCATGTACGATAACAAAAGCTGTGTTCGTCCTTTCGACGTCGACAACGACGGCGATCTGGATTTGTTTGTGGGTGGGCGTGTAGTGGGTTTTGGCTACGGCAAATCACCTAATTCGTACCTGCTGATCAACAACGGCAAGGGCACGTTTACCGATCAGATCGATAAGCTGGCACCGGGCCTCCGAACGGTTGGTATGGTTACCGACGCCGTTTGGGCCGATTATGACGGGGATAAAGACCAGGACCTGATCGTGTCGGGCGACTGGATGCCGATTCGCATTTTCGCCAACGACAAAGGGAAATTCCAAGAAGTGAAATCCATTACCGATACCCCGCTCAACGGCTTTTTTCAACGCCTTATTGCCGCCGACTTCGACCGGGATGGTGATATTGATCTTGTAGCAGGGAACATCGGCACCAACACCAAATTCCGTAAAACGCCTGATTCGCAGTTGCGGATGCTGGTGAAGGATGTGGACAACAACCAGAGTATTGAGCAGATCATTTCGTACAATCGCGGAGATGACTGGTACCCACTCGCCTTTAAAGACGAGCTGGGCAAGCAAATGCCTAGTATTATCAACAAACGCTTTACCGACTATGTCTCCTTCGCCGGGAAGCCGCTTGATGATGTTTTGACTGATGAAGAGCTGAAAGGAGCCGATGAATTTACTATTAACGAGTTCGCTTCGATCTATTTAGAGAATAAAAACGGCAAGTTTGTTGTGCATGAACTGCCCATGATGGCGCAGGTGTCGAAGTTATTTGCCCTACAGGCCATCGACTTCGACCGGGATGGTGATCTGGATATACTGGGAGGAGGCAATTTTTACGGGGTCAGCACCTATCAGGGCCGATACGATGCCAGTTATGGGCTGGTGCTACTGAACGGTGGCAAAGGAAACTTTAGTGCGTTGTCGCCCGTAGATTCCGGTTTCCTGCTCAACGGAGAGATACGGGATATTCGCCCCGTACGTTCGGCTCAGGGTGTTCGCATCGTTGTAACGCGGAACGACGCCGGTATGCAGGTATTCAAATCGCTGTAGTTGATACTAATCTCCTTTTTGTCTGATATTTTCCGTTAATTTTGTAAATTCTAGGCAATTAGCTTTGCGGTTGCTTATTACTCTAACTTGCTATTTAATCGTATGAACGTTTCGCTTCGCTTTGGCTATCTGCTGGCAGTAGTGCTGGTTGGGTTGACCGCTTGCCAGAAGCCTGCATCCCCGGCTGAGTATAACGCAAAGGCGGCCAATCCCGAATATTACAATTCGGCGCTGAACAAACTGACGGAAGTTGTCATTCACGACATTTTCTCACCCCCCGTTGCCAGTCGAATTTATTCCTACGCCAATCTGGCTGGCTACGAGGCATTAGTACCGTTCGATGCGCAATATGAGTCGCTGGGCGGTAAGCTGAAGCGGTTCCAGAGCGGGCCGAAGCCAGAGCCGGGTAAAGAGTATTGTTTCCCGCTAGCCAGCACCCGCGCTTTTCTGACTGTAGCCCGTGCGCTGACCTTCTCGGTTGACTTTTACGATACTTTCGAAAAACCATTTTACGAGCAGTACAAGAAAGACGGAGTTCCAGATGAGGTGTATGATCGCTCAATAGCCTATGGCGAAGCGGTTGCCAAGCATATTCTGGACTATGCGGCTAAGGATAGCTACAAGCAAACCCGTGGGTTTAAGCATACCGTGACCAACGAAGAAGGATCGTGGGTGCCTACTCCGCCCGCTTACATGGACGCTGCCGAACCGCAGTGGAACAAACTACGCTGCTGGGCCATGGACACCTGCAACCAGTTTATGCCGCCCCGCCCCCATCCATATAGCCTCGTTAAGGGGAGCCCTTATGAAAAGGAGCTCGATGAGGTTTACCAGACAGGAAAGAACGTCGATAAACAGAAACAGGATATTGCCTATTTCTGGGACGATAACGCCTTTGTTATGAACGTGGCCGGGCATGTGATGTACGCCAGTAAGAAAATGACACCCGGCGGACATTGGCTGGCCATTGCACAGACCATCTCCCGCAAGAAAAAACTGAATATGATGCAAACGGTTGAAGCCTACGCACTCACGTCGTTTGCCTTGAGCGACGGCTTCATCTCGTGCTGGGATGAAAAATACCGCAGTAAAACCGTCCGGCCCGAAACGGTTATCAACAAGTTGATTGATCCCAAGTGGACCCCTTTTCTGCAAACGCCCCCGTTTCCGGAGTATCCAAGCGGGCACAGTGTGATTTCTACCGCAGCCGCTACTGTATTGACAAGCCTTATGGGGGATAACATCGCCTTTACAGATTCTACGGAGTTCCCGTATGGACACGGTGTGCGGTCGTTCCCATCTATCCGGGCCGCTGCTGACGAAGCATCGATCAGCCGGTTATACGGTGGTATTCACTATCGGTCAGCACTGGATAATGGTCAGGTTGAGGGTGAAAAGGTCGGCAAGTGGGTGCTCGAAAAAATACATACCCGTAAGTCAGCCGTGGCACAACGCTAAGTTTATTAGTTCTAACATGGAAAGACCTCTGCCGACACTGTTAGCAGAGGTCTTTCCATGTTAGAACCAATAAGTTCGTGTGGTAGCGGATACAGCCGATAGGTTATGCCTAAATGGAATTATTTTTAGTCTTTGTTTAACCAGAACTACCTATGATAAAAAGAATAGTACATCTCAGCCTGTGCATCGCATCGGGCTGGCTACCTGTGCTAGCGCAGAATCAGCCCGACAATGCCGCCTGGCAGATCGTTGGTCAGAATATAAATGCGGCTAATTATTAGGGTATTACCGTTGCCAACGGTATGATTGGGCTGGTGTCTTCGCCGGAGCCCATGAAAGTGAAGGATGTGGTGCTCAATGGCGCGTTCGATACCTACGGTCGCGGACGAGTGTCGAACATTCTGAAAGTATTCAACTTTGCCAACATGAATCTCAATGTCGATGGGCAACTGCTTGGTCCGAAAGACATTGCCAACTATCGGCAGACGCTCGATATGCAGAAGGCTGCTCTCACACAACCTTCGACTACAAAGACAAAGTAAGTGTTCAGTAAACGATGATAGCCCTGCGGCATCTGCCCTTTTCGCAACTGACAATGGTAGAAATTACAGCCAGGAAAGACTGCGAGATCATTCCGATGAGCGTAATTGAAACGCCGGAAAACCTGAAAGAAGTCAAGAATTTCTATTCGGAAATAGATCGGTCGCACGTAACTATCCGCCTGCTGACATCCGTGGCCAAGAGTCCATCCGGCCGGCATACGGTGGCGGCTTCCAATAGTTTTATCTTCGAAGAACCACATGGGCAGGAACCCGATGTAATTCATGAAGACTGGGATTACAACATGCACCTCGCCAAGTTCAAGAAGCGGCTTAAGGCGGAGGAAGCCTACCGGTTTAGCGTGGTAGGCTCGGTATCGTCTTTACTCGTTTGTGCGGGAAGGTACCGGCTACAGCCTGTTGCCAAAGGGGTTGTCGGGCCTGGGTTACAATGGTCACGGATTCTGGGATACCGAGCTTTGGATGTACCCGCCAATTCTGATGCTCAAGCCTGAAATTGCGAAGTCAATGCTCGAATATCGCTTTGAACGAATGAAGCCCATTCAACTGAAATAAAAAATAAGCCGTTTACAGGTGGGCCGGGCGTTCGTGATAACGGCGCAGCCTCTCCGTAAACGGCTTTATAGGTTACTACCATTGGGCTACCGGGAAATGAGAAGACTGGAGTTCAAGTTCAACGTCTTTGGTATGGATCGCCATCTTATTGAGTGAAATATAGATAGCTTTCACCGCGTTCTCAATGCGGTTCCAGCCTTCTTCACTCCGGAGGTCGATACTCACCATAGTCCGGTCATTTTGCGCCATAATGGTTAGGTACGTCATCGCACCGAGAATAATAGCTGAGATTGCCTGCGTGTCAGCTCCCTTTACAAAAGAAAGCTGGCTAACGAGTCGCGTCATTTCCTCATCCTGAGCGCGGGCCGTTGTTTCGGCGATAGGGTCGTTCTCGATAACACTTGCCTTGAGGATCTCACGAGCGGCTTTGAACGTACGGAAATACCGATATGTTTGGATGACCTGCCGATACCAGATTCGGGCAATATCCGATTCGTGTAGTGGACGTATCTGATCCAAAACAGAAGGTGTGAATATTGGAAACAGTTTCCCCATCTTTACATAATATTCGAACAAGCCTTCCATGCCGCCGAAATACCTATATATCAGTACCTTGCTGACATTTGCTTTTTCTGCAACGCGGTTTACGCCTACGCCCTCTATACCGCGTTCGGCTATGACTTCTTCTAGAGCTTCGACAATGCGCTGTGTGGTCTTTGCGCGATTTCGTCTAATTTTTTCATCCTTATCCATGATGGGGGTCTGCATAATAGTTCAGTAATTCAAGTACATGTCACCTCTTTGACTAATGATGGTAAGAAAAGTCACTTTAGGTCACTGTTTGGGTCGAGTGTGGAATCCTGTAAGTAAAAAAATAACTATAAACTATTTATTTAAACAAGTAAGGTGGCTAGGCTCTATGGCAAATGCGTGTGTAGCGTGTTTGCTCTTATGTACTGTTTTGTACTATTTACTTATCGATAGTCAAATAACTGACTATTTATATTTTAAGAATATAGGTATCTGTATATGGAAAGCGGCATGATTTCGACTTAAGACACAGTGCTTTATAAGTGTAAATTTTTATTAAATATATTTTAGATTTGGTATATATAATTCTACTATTTCTACGCAATAATAAGCTCTGATAAATGATAAGTAAATCAGCATTTTTCTAACTCCTTCTTTAGCAAGAGGACAAACGGAGTTCTAACTGGCTTATAACTAGTACTTTTGACGGAGACCGAATGTGTCTCAGTCTAAAAAGTAAATATGGCTCCAATATAAAGGGCAGACAAACAAGTAAAATAGAACCATATGTTGCTCCCTATTTAGAAATGCCTGTGCATTGTTAAGGATTTATTTATTGGTGTAACATTCTTTTTTGCAAAGCGAATGCGAGTTTCTCTAATCATACTTCTCTTATTAGCCACCAAACTGGTCAATGGACAATCTCTGTCCACAAATATTAGGCTTAATCAGGTTGGGTTTTACCCTAATGCCGTAAAAGTGGCGGTGATCGTACATGATGCAGGGGCATCTACCGCGCCCGGCAAGTTTCAGCTTATGACTCCCGACCATAAAAAGGTTGTCTTTACGGGTACGTTGAGTGGCCCTAAACAGAACCAGATTTCGGGTAAAGTAAGCCAGTTCGCTGATTTTTCGGCTTTTAAACAGAAGGGGACCTACATTTTAGCCGTACCCGGTTTGGGTCATTCGTATCCGGTCGAGATTCGGCCGGACGTACACCGGGCCGTGGCAATTGGTGCCCTGAAAGGATTTTATTACCAGCGTGTGTCTACCGAACTACCTGCCAGGTATGCCGGTAAATGGGCCCGTCCGGCCGGGCATCCAGACACGAGGGTGTTGATTCATCCGTCAGCTGTTTCGCCGGGGCGCCCGGTGGGTACGGTTATTTCGTCGCCCAGGGGGTGGTACGATGCGGGTGATTACAATAAGTATATTGTCAATTCGGGTATTACGGTGGGGACGCTGCTTTCCCTGTACGAAGATTTTCCGGCCTATGCCAAATCGTTCGACACCAATATTCCGGAAACAGGCAATGCCGTTCCCGATCTGCTGGACGAAGTGCTCTGGAACCTCCGCTGGATGCTAACCATGCAGGACCCGGCCGATGGGGGCGTTTACCATAAGTTGACGAATCCAAGCTTCGATGGGATGGTTATGCCCGACAAAGCCACAAAAGACCGGTATGTGATCCAGAAAAGCATTACCGCAACCCTTGATTTTGCTGCTGTACTAGCCCAGGCTAGCCGGGTATTCAAACAGTACAACAAAGCATTGCCCGGCCTGTCGGACTCTTGCCGGACGGCGGCTGTCAAAGCCTGGAAATGGGCTGAGCAAAACCCCAACGCCGTTTATCGGCAGAACGAGATGAATACGCAGTTCGACCCCGATGTGGTAACGGGGAGTTACGAAGACCGCGATGCGAGCGACGAGTGGGTTTGGGCCGCGCTTGAACTGTATGTGACAACAAAAGATGATGCTTATTATACGGCTGCGAAGCTAAAATTTGATGAGAAGCTGAGCTTACCCTCCTGGAATCAGGTTCGCCTGTTGGGGTATTACACGCTCGCCCGCTTTGCCAATGAGGTTACACCCCTTGGTAAACAGGGAAGCGAGTCGGTGAAGAAGCAATTGCTTGCCTTTGCCGATGACCTTATTCAGGGAACAGACCAGCAGGCCTATGGCACGGTAATGGGCAAATCGGCGCGGGATTATATTTGGGGAAGTAGTGCCGTAGCCGCTAACCAGGGTATTGCGTTGGTTCAGGCGTATAACCTCACCAAAGATGGCCGCTACCTGCGCTTTGCCTTAACCAACCTCGACTATCTATTAGGCCGTAATGCAACGGGCTATTCATTGCTAACAGGGTTTGGTGATAAGCCGGTTATGAATCCGCACCACCGGCCGTCCGTAGCCGACGGAATCACCGAACCGGTACCGGGCCTATTATCGGGCGGACCGAACGGCAATGCACCGAAGCAGGACAAATGCCCCGGATACACCGCCACTTCGGCCGACGAAATGCTTCTGGATGATTCATGTTCGTATGCCTCCAACGAGATTGCCATTAACTGGAATGCCCCGCTGGTTTACCTTGCGGCAGCTATTGAAGCGTTACAAACAAAGTTGTAGTCCTTACGTATATTGATAGGCCCACCAGATCAGCAGACCCTGAAGCGGTAACCGCCCCCAGCGAATCCAGGCGGGTAGTTTAAGGAATCGGCTGGACGTGGCCATGTACACATTCGCCGGAAATATCGCAATCAGCAGCAGAATAAGCCCCCAGGCGGATAGCGAACGGGTAGCTGGGAAAAGTAAGCCAACGCCCAGCAGGACTTCGGCAATGCCGCTTACAATAACCATCAGGTTGTGTGCCGGAATGTAAGGCGGCATAATGGCCAAATACGTTTTGGGACTAATAAAGTGATTCAGCCCGGCAGCGATATACACAACGGCCTGAATGTAAAGGCTTAGGTTAGACATGCGTGTTTAAATAACGGCTCTGGCAAACTTGCCAGAGCCGTACTAAGCTAGTCGATAAACTTGACTTTGACGCGTTACTCAACAATATGCCCCACAAAACCGGCCGTGTTGTCCAGAATGAGCCCCCCACGCCGGAAACCTAGTCCGCATCCTTCTCCAGCATAAAAAACACCAGCCTGGTATGAATTGCCGGCCGAATCTTTCGGGAAATCGACGTATTCCTGATAAATCTTGGGATAATCGCCATAGTCACCTTCAGTGGTCTGCCGCTCGCTACCGTCCGGGTTTAGAATACGGGTGTTGGCACCTTCCCGCCCAAACAATACTTTTTCAACGCAAGGCTTTCCGGTTAATGGCCTCGTATCGGTTTCGAGCAACAGGGGGTGATTTGGGTATAGCTCCCACAGGACTTTCAGAATGTATTTCGACTGAAACAGCAATGTATACGCCGGATTCAGCACAACGGCCAGTCGCTTGCGCACAATCTCGGTCAGGATCTGAATCAGTTCCGGCTCATCTTCGGCTATAGATTCCCAGGGCACCAGCTTAAACCAGAAGTCCAGCTTTTCAAACTGACCGTTCTTAGGATTTTGCCAGAAAATGCCCTCTTCTGCCGAAAAATCCACATTATCGATAAAATCGAATTCAATATCATAACCGGCTTCTCGGGCTGCTTCGCCCAGTAAGGCTACGTTGGCGTCATCTTCGGAAAAGCCCCGCATGGCTGAGAGCAGCAGCGTTGGCTGTAAGTCGGGGTTTACGGCCAGGAGTTCCTCAAACTGGCCCGTTAAGGTTTCAAACACTGCGTTGAACTGCTGGCTGTCGTCGAGGCCGTTGGCGCGCAGGTGTGCATACTGAACAACGGCTGTTTCGGGCAGACAGGTGGCGGTATCGGCGTTGAACTCGATTAATTTGATGGGTTGCTCATCGATGCCCCCGGCCAGATCGAAGCGCCCATAGAGGTGGATATGACGGTCGTCGTTCCAGGACAGTTTTATCAGCTCAACCAGATTGGCTGGAATGCCTGCTTCGGCAAATCGGTTTTCGTCGATGATCTGCTGCCCGGCGGCTATAAACATCTCGAATAACTCATTGGCCGCTTCATAGTAGGCATCCGCTTCTGTAGGCTTTATTGTTACAACCTCATCGGCAAGGTAAGGTAGTGTATCCTGGCCGAGCATCCAGTCCCAGCCAAGATTTCGTAGCTGGGTGGTGGGGGGTGTATGTAATGGTGTAAGGGAGATCATAGCAGTTGGTTCTTTTCCTGATGAATTACGAAGCGTATCAATTTATAACTCCGCAGGCCGGTAATTGGTCATGAGCCGGCCTGCAAATCTCGTTTAACCTGATGATTCGACCCTATTTATTTTTTGCCAGTGTGTTACTGGCTCTGACAGCCGGTTCATCGTATGGACAATCGGCCCCGAATAGCCAGCCGGTTCCGATTATCTTCGATACCGACATGGGGCCGGACTACGACGATGTAGGTGCCATTACCATGCTTCACGCCTTTGCCGATGCCGGACAGGCGCGTATCCTGGCCACCATAGCCAGTACTAATTACCCGAATGTGACCTCGGTGCTGAGTGTGCTGAACACTTATTTTAACCGCCCGAACATACCCATTGGCGTCCCCAAAGGAGAAGCCGTGGGCGACAAAGACACGCAGCACTGGTCCGATACACTGGTGGCACGTTATCCGCACAGGATTAAGTCGAACAGCGAGGTGCCGGATGCCGTGGCGCTGTACCGTCAAATTCTGGCCAAACAACCCGACCAGAGCGTTACCATTATTACGGTCGGCTTCCTGACCAATCTGGCTAACCTGCTCAACTCCCCACCCGATCAGTATTCCAGGTTATCGGGCAAGGAACTGGTAACGAAAAAAGTAAAAAAGCTTGTCAGCATGGCGGGCAAATTTCCGAGTGGTCGGGAGTACAATGTCCACCGGGATGTAGCTTCGTCGAAAGTCGTTTTCGACAACTGGCCCACATCTATTTTAATGAGTGGATTTGAAATAGGTGAACAGATTCATTCGGGTCTGCCGCTTACGCAAAATAACCGTATCCGGAATAGTCCGGTAAAAGACGTTTTTCGGATTTCGCTGCCTAAAGCGGCCGAGGATAAAAACGGCCGGATGAGCTGGGACCAGACAGCCGTACTGGTGGGGGTGAAAGGCTACGAACCGTATTATACCGTTAAATCGGGGCGGCTGACGATGAATGCCGACGGCTCCAACGGCTGGAACGATTCCGGTAGAGGGCATGAATACCTGGTCGTGAGCCAGCCAGTCTCTGAAGTCGAAACGCTGATCAATGAGTTAATGCAGCATCAGCCGGTTAAGCACTGACGTAAAAAACGCCCATTTCCGACCCATGCAGTGAGCAATTTCGGCCTGTGTGGTGTTATCTTCTTATATGACAGAATCAGTGAAAGATGCGCTTCGTAAGGCAGCTATGTTTTGTGCGTATCAGGAACGTACGCAGCAGGAAGTCCGCGACCGGCTGAAGGAGTGGGGCATCTGGGGCGACGATGCCGAAGAGGTAATTGCCGAGTTGATTCAGCAGAATTATCTGAACGAAGAACGATTTGCGAAGTCATTTGCGGGCGGAAAATTCAGGGTGAAAGGTTGGGGAAAGCGGAAAATAAAGCAGCATCTGCAACAGCGGGGTATCACTGGCTACAACCTCGATCAGGCCATGAAAGAAATTGCTCCCGACGATTACCGGGGGACGCTCTCGGATTTATTAGCGAAAAAACGGCAGAGCCTTCGGGGCGATAGCCCGCTTGTTGTCAAACAAAAGCTTGTGCGTTATGCGCTCAGCAAGGGCTACGAGCCCGATCTGATCTTTTCTGTATTAGGTGAGGAATAGCGCAGAGAAACATGAGGTGTTAATGGCGGGTTGCTTTCCCCCGACAATTGCCGGTTCTTTGCGGGTATGAAGTCGCGAAAAGTCTCTATTATCCTTATCAACTACAACTCGCATCAGTTTACGTACGACTGTGTCGATTCGATACTTGACAAGACCGCATCCGTAGCTAATGGTGGCGTTGAGTACGAGATTATTGTTGTCGATAATAACTCGGTCATAACGGATTATGAAGCACTTAAGCCCATCGTTGGCCACGGCCCGGCAGATGGACCGCGCATTCAGCTGATTCGGAGTCGTATTAACCTGGGTTTTTCGGGTGGGAACATGCTGGGTGTTCAACTAGCCGACCCAACGACTGACTACTACTACTTCCTGAACAACGACTGTGTGTTACGAACCGACGTGTGCACGCAACTGGCCACTTTCATGGACAGCACTCCCGATGCGGGTCTGTGTGGTGCGCAAATGTTTGCGGGCGATGGATCCAGGCAGGTTACGTTTGGTTATTTGCCCACCCTGGCCAGCAAAATTCTGGGCCATGGTTTTGTCCGGTCACTTAATCCAGCGCTTTACCCATCCGTCCGGCAAGTGTACACTGAGCCTTTACAGGTCCCTTTTGTAATGGGCAGCACGCTCTTTGTGCGGGCATCGGCATTCGACCTGATTGGCGGCTTCGATGTGGCTCATTTTCTATACGTCGAGGAGGAAGATCTGGCCAAGCGGCTGCTGCTGAAAGGGTATAAATCATATCTGGTGCCGCAGGCCGAGTATGTTCATTTTACCGGGCAAAGTACAACCCGAAATTATGACATCGAGAAAGAATACTACATCTCCCTGTTTCATTACTTCCGAAAGTACCATACCTGGCCCGAACGAGCTTTGTTCAGAGCGTACTACTTCATTAAAAATGGCCGGAAGTTTCGCCGGGACCCTATTTACGGGCGTTTGGCCTGGTTTATCGGGCGGGGCAGCCCCATACGGGAAAGCCTGCGATACAGACAGCCCATTCGGTAGCCGAAGGTGGCATCGACGCTTACTTACTCAAGCCAAAATGATCGTAAAAATAAGCTTCGGGCTTTAGGTTGAGCCACTTTTTACGGTTCAGCACCAGCTCGTCGTATGTAAGTGCGTCAATTTGAGACGGGGTGAAATCAAGGACCGATTCGGGTTTTTGCCGGGTAACAATGCCAAGTCCCTGGTCGCAGTCGAGTACGAACACATTCAGGTCGGGTCGTTGGCTGCGTAGGTGAATGATCGTTCGCCAGACGTCGCCGTTCCATTCGCCCGTTTCCCAGTCTTCAAAGCGCCCGGCAGCACCCACCGTCTGTGGATTGCAGTCATGCATAATAATAACGCCGTCGTCCTCCATATAACGGAGGGTATTCTCCACGTCGCGGAGGGCAAACCGGTACTCGTGCATGCCATCGATGAGCGCCAGTTGTATCTTTCTGGCAGAAAAAGCCTGTTGGGCATCCCGCTCGAAAAACTCATCACTGGTTTTCTCGAAGTATTGGTTATTGATGTTATACGGATTGATGATCACCTTACCAAATCGGCGGGTGATATCGAAGATGAACTTAGGGTCAACCGCAATCTTGAAGGCACTTTTGATCCGGAAGAAAATGTGTCCGTTTTCAACGCCAATTTCGAGGTAATTTCTAAGCTTTTTCTGACGCATGAGCGCCTTAATAACGTCGAGTCGATTCACTAATAACAGTTGAGTAAACGCCGTTTGAGATGGCAATTGGCTAAAAATAGAAAAGTCCCCCTAAGCTACAAGCTGTAAGGAGACTTTTCTGTGTTAACGGTCTAGGCTTTTTTAGAAATCGGCGTCGAACGTAATGCCTTTGGGCTCTTCCGCAACAACAACGGGTGCCGGATTCTCGGCATCCTGAGGCTGTTGGGCAGCGGCTTTCATGGCCTTGAATTTAGACATTACCTCGCCACGCTGGTATTCGCCCACGCGCTTCTCGAAGAAGTTGGTTTTGCCCTGCAACGAGATCATATCCATGAAATCGAAGGGGTTGGTTACGTTGTATATTTTCCGGAGACCAAGCGTTACCAGCAGGTGATCGGCTACGAAGGCGATATACTGCTTCATTAACTCGGCGTTCATACCAATGAGCGATACGGGCAGCGCATCGGCCACGAACTCCTGTTCAATTTCAACCGCATTCCGAATAATGTCGTAAATCTCCGACTCCGGCAGTTTATTGACAATGTGATCGGTGTAGAGCATGCAGGCAAAATCGCGGTGCAAACCTTCGTCGCGGGAGATCAGCTCGTTGGAGAACGTCAGGCCGGGCATCATACCCCGTTTCTTGAGCCAGTAAATGGAGCAGAAGGAGCCTGAGAAGAAAATGCCTTCAACCACGGCAAAGGCAATGAGCCGCTCGGCAAACGAACCGTTATCAATCCACCGAAGGGCCCAATCGGCTTTTTTCTGCACACATGGAATGGTGTCGATAGCGTTCAGCAGTCGGTCTTTCTCTGCGGGATCTTTAATATAAGTGTCAATGAGCAGGGAGTAGGTCTCGGAGTGGATATTCTCCATCATCACCTGAAACCCGTAGAAGCATTTAGCTTCGGCGTACTGCACCTCCGAGAGGAAGTTGACCGCCAGGTTTTCATTCACAATCCCATCCGACGCGGCAAAGAAGGCCAGCACGTGCGAAATGAAGTGGCGTTCGCCGTCGTTGAGGCTGTTCCAGTCTTTCATGTCCTGGCCGAGGTCGATTTCTTCGGCGGTCCAGAACGATGCTTCGTGGGTTTTATAGTACTCCCAAATATCCCAGTGTTTGATAGGAAACAGGACAAAGCGGCCTTTGTCTTCTTCTAAAATCGGTTCAATTACGTCAGTCTGTACCATGTATCCGGAATGCGTTTTTTATGTAAATACCCAACCGGTCGAATGAGCTGGGCGGCTAGCTATGCGATGAAAATAAGATTAACAAAATTAAGGTTTCTGGTCGCTTCTGCAAGCCCAACAGGTAAGATAACTGGCAGGATATAAATGATGAAACGTCGTAACGTGCTGATAATTAGCAAGTGGTGTTTTCGGGACGTACGGAAGTTCTTGGAATAGTTCAGTGATAAAGACAACATCATCTTTTCGGTACACTGTTCCTATATGAGTCGACTCCATACGAAACGGACGTCGTTGATTAACTCCTTTACCTTCAGGCACTGCTTACATCTGAAACCGTTCTAAGCGGTATTCTAAAAATTCTTTTTTCGGCTGGTATGATTTTGGGATTCGGATTGACTGATGCTCGAAGCGTCCGAAAAATTGCTGATAGAATTCCTTCGTTATATGTCCTTTCAATTGCTTTGATAGCAGTAGCTTGTAGCCGGTATCAATACAAATCAGACCTTTCTCATAAGCTCGGTCGTACAAGTGCGACAGACAAATTCCATTTTCAGGATTGAGCCGTTCATGCTCATTTTCAGACCAAGGGACTATATGGCCGGCAACCAGTAACTCAGGTAGATCAATACTCGAAATAGCACACCGACTTTCGTATGTTTTCAAAATCATTTGCCTGAAAACGCTTTGGTTAACGCGGGTTTTTACCAAACGGGTTTTCGTCTCACCTTTCAAATCTTTAAGGTCGAACTCGATTTCCGGGTAGGCTTCCTCTATGGTTTCGTGTTTGTATCCAGCCAGAATTCGTTCGCTTTCAAAAACTAATTCTTCCTGGTTGTTGATGAACTCATCCCAGATCGGTTTTACCTGACTGTAGCCCCCACTCATTCCTTTTACACCACGATTTTGATGATAAGGATCAACACTGGCAAAATTTGTGAGTCGCATCGCCACTGAATCGGGTGTACGACGTCCCAAAATGGCCGCTAACTCTTTTACCTTGGCATTACCCTTATGCATTTGCCCAAAAGGCAATTTCAGATAAAGGTTAAACGCTACTATGAGTTCTTCCCGAGTCCAGTTCGGAGATTTTGCCATGTGCGAAAATAACCGTTTTGTGCTTGTCTAGTATTATAAATCACTCCTTTGTCTCAAATCCAGCGTTTTACCCCGCCATGACGCGAGCAGGTACCGCGCCTTGACTGGCTGAAACTGTAAGTACCATCCCGACACTCGGCTGTAGCACCCGACGGTGGAGCCGTGTAAAAAGTCGGCGATTGAACCCGGTTACCGGCGCTATTGGTATAGTAGTCAACCGAAGCGGCTGCCGGGCGAGTCGGTCGATGGGTGCGATGATGCCGAACCGGGGGGCGCGAACGGTAGGCCGGGGTTTGTGCTTCGGTGATCCACGAAACCGCGTTGAGTAAGAAAATAACGGTGAGGAGCAGATAGGGACGCACAGACTTGAAAACGTTGAGTAGAGGTTAGGCCTAAGTGTTCGTCCGGTATGTTTTCTCCTATCCATTTCCGAATGGCTGCTTCGGCCAGATTAAGTGTTTACTGACTCTCTTAAGCTGCCAGCAAGCTTTCTGCCGGGATGTGTAACTGTTGAAACAGGGTTTTTATCATCTTCAACGTTAAAGGGCGCTTACGATTCAATACCTCTGATAAGCGATTTTTACCCCCCAGTAAAGCCGCTAACTCTTTTGATGACAGACCTAGTTCGTCGGCCTGATAACGGATTGCATCAATAGGGTCTGGTGGTAAAATAGGTGTTGTTTTGTTCTCATAGTCATCCGCTAAAATTGAGAGAACTTCCAGCAGATCAGCTTCCGGCGAATTGGGTGGACAATCTAGTAACTGGTCAATCTGTGCCATCACCTGTTCATACTGACTGGCACTTTTAATGGGCCTGATTATCATTTCGCTCATGGTTTCAGAGGGTTTATATGTCATTTATTGCATCATATTCTTTGTGAGTGCCGATGAACCGGATATAAGCAATTTGAATGTCGTATCGAAAGAAGACAATAAGACGGTATTTGTTTTTGCAGATGTTAAAGACAATACGTCCATTACCTACAGTATCAGCACCGTTAAAGCCGTTGATAACATCATTTGGCGTGTTCCAGTCACTTGCGCTGATTTTGGCATACCAAAACCGCAAACCTGTTTCAGCATCGGGATTCTGTTCCCAAAATTCCCGCAGTGTACCCTTTGCAATGATTCGCATTAGACAAACGTATTGAATTAAGAGCATGTTCCCAAATTTGGAACAATCCTTTGCGAGCAGGCTGTTTTCCCGGAAACTACCCCCGTCCGTTTTACGTTGTTGTTTAGAATGAGCCAACCGAACGTGACAGAAGAAAAAACGACCGAGCGCCAGGCCGGTCTGACTGATATTGACCTGACCGGCTACGACCAGATTGAAGTGCTGGGAGCCCGCGAACATAATCTCAAAAACATCGACGTCGTTATTCCCCGCAACAAGCTGGTGGTCGTAACGGGTATCAGCGGCAGCGGCAAATCGTCGCTGGCCTTCGATACCATCTATGCCGAAGGGCAACGTCGATACATGGAGAGCTTTTCGGCCTACGCCCGCTCGTTTATCGGCGATATGGAGCGGCCCGATGTCGACAAGATCAACGGTCTAAGTCCGGTGATTTCCATCGAGCAGAAAACGACGTCCAAGAACCCCCGCTCAACGGTGGGTACCACCACCGAGATTTACGATTTTCTGCGTCTGCTCTACGCCCGGGCGGGTGAAGCGTATTCGTACGTAACGGGCCGGAAGATGGAACGGCAGTCGCAGGACCAGATTATCGACACGATTTTGGGGCAATACGAGGGGCAGAAAATAACCCTGCTGGCACCCATTATCCGAAGTCGGAAAGGGCACTACCGCGAACTTTTCGTCCAAATTGCCAAAACAGGCTATACCAAAGTGCGGGTAGATGGCGTGGTGCAGGACATTGTGCCGAAGATGCAGCTCGATCGCTACAAAATCCACGACATCGAGATCGTTATCGACCGGCTCGTTCCAAAAACAGAAGACCGGTACCGGCTGAGCCAGTCGATCCAGACGGCCATGAAGCAGGGCAAGGGCGCCATGCAGATGCTGGATGCCGATGGAAAGCTGGTGTATTTCTCGCAGAACCTGATGGACCCCGAATCGGGCATCAGCTACGACGAACCCTCGCCAAACTCGTTTTCCTTCAACTCACCATACGGAGCCTGTCCGGTTTGTAATGGACTGGGCGTTATTGAAGAGATAACGGAAGAATCGGTTATTCCCGATAAGTCGCTGAGTATTAGTCGGGGCGCTATTGCCCCCCTGGGCGAATACCGCGAGTTGTGGATCTTCAAGGAGATCGAAGCGATTCTGAAAAAATACAAGCTGAATCTCACGACACCCGTTGTCAAATTTCCCGACGACCTGCTCCACGCGCTCATGTACGGAACAGAGGAGGAGGCTACCGTACCATCGAAAAAGTACGTGGGAGAGGACTATTACAGCTTCAAGTTCGAGGGTATTGTCAACTTCCTAAAACGTCAGCAGGAGAACAGCACCGACAAAATTCAGGAGTGGCTCAAGGACTTTATGGTGATCAAGTCCTGTCCGGAATGCCACGGTGCACGATTGAAGAAAGAATCCCTGTTCTTTAAGATCGACGAAAAAAATATCTCCGAACTGGCCCGTATGGACATTTCTGAACTGACGGCCTGGTTTAATGGTGTAGAAGACCGGATGACCAACCGCCAGAATGTGATTGGTAAGGAGATACTGAAAGAGATCCGTAAACGGATTGGCTTCCTGCTCGATATTGGCCTCGATTACTTGACCCTCGACCGCCCGTTGCGGACGCTCTCGGGTGGCGAAGCGCAGCGTATCCGACTGGCCACCCAGATTGGGACGCAACTGGTGGGCGTGCTCTACATCATGGACGAGCCGAGTATCGGTCTGCACCAGCGCGACAACGTAAAACTCATCGACTCGCTCAAGAACCTGCGCGACCTGGGTAACACTGTTCTGGTCGTTGAGCACGATAAGGACATGATGCTCGAATCGGACTTTATTCTCGATATTGGTCCCGGTGCTGGGCGGCATGGCGGGCAGGTGGTCAATCAGGGAACGCCCAACGAATTTTTGAAAAACGAGTATGCTGGCGTTGCAGGTAGCAGCACCACCGCCGATTACCTGAGCGGTCGACGAGCCATCGAGGTTCCGAAAGAGCGCCGAAAAGGAAACGGCAAGTTTCTGGTTATCAAGAACGCAACGGGCCATAACCTGAAGAATGTAACCCTTCGTTTGCCGCTGGGCCGGATGGTCACCATTACGGGCGTGTCGGGCAGCGGTAAATCGTCGCTGATTCACGAAACGCTGTTCCCGATACTGAACAGACACTTTTTTCGGTCGAAACGTGAGCCGCTACCATTCAAAACAGTGGAAGGACTGGAGCATCTGGACAAAGTAATCGAGGTGGATCAGTCGCCCATTGGCCGGACGCCCCGCTCGAATCCGGCGACTTATACCGGCATGTTCTCTGAAATCAGAACCCTGTTTGCCGAACTGCCCGAAGCAAAAATTCGTGGTTATAAGCCCGGTCGGTTCTCGTTCAATGTGAAAGGTGGCCGCTGTGAAGATTGCGAGGGCGCGGGTATGAAGAAGATCGAAATGGAGTTTCTGCCCGATGTTCACGTGATGTGCGAAACCTGTAAAGGCAAACGCTTCAATCGCGAAACGCTGGAAGTCCGCTTCAAAGGCAAATCCATTGCTGATGTGCTTGATATGACGGTTGAGCAGGCGCTGGACTTCTTCGCAAGCCAGCCCAAAATTCTGCGTAAAGTAACGACCCTGAACGATGTGGGCTTGGGCTATATTACCCTTGGCCAACACGCTACAACCTTGTCGGGTGGCGAAGCCCAACGGGTCAAACTCGCCGAAGAGCTATCAAAAAAGGACACGGGTAAAACCCTCTATATTCTGGACGAACCGACCACCGGTCTGCATTTTCAGGACATTTCCCACCTGCTCGACGTGCTGAACAAACTCGCCGACAAGGGCAACACGGTACTGATCATTGAGCACAACCTGGACGTTATCAAAGTATCCGACCATCTCATCGACTTGGGGCCTGAGGGTGGTAACAAAGGCGGAAACATCATCGCCGAAGGCACCCCTGAAAAAGTTGCTGACGTTAAAGGAAGCTATACCGGTAAGTTTCTGAAGATGGAACTGGCGGGGTAAGGAGTGGCAAAATCTAGTATCTTCGCCGGTACTAACAACCTGCGAAAAATAGACTCATGCGTAACCCTTTTTTTTATGTTTTATTGCTGGTGCTGGTCATTCTGGATGGCTGGCTCTTGGCACACCCCAACCTTATTGGTAAGGCTGGGGTGTTCTTTTTTGACTACTCGTATCTCGAAACATTTCCGAAAGCGTTGGGAACCGTCGCGGTGGTAGTGGGCTTGTGTCTGCTTATCGTCTGGGCCGTGGGGCAGTTGAGTAAGCCCGTAGCCTTGGGGATTACGGTAGCCCTGCTGGCGGCATCCGCCTATTATCTGTTTCAGAGTTTTACCCAATACAACACGGGTATATATAAGCTAACCGGAGCCGGTTTTCGGGCGGGGGCCATCCTGCTGCCGGGTCTGACGGTGCTGGTATTTGGAGAGGGGTTGCTCCGGCGGTTACGGTAGGTGTGTGCTCGACAGCAAGCCGGGTGGCCGGAACCATGCTGTCGGGTACAAAAGACGCTTATATGAACGAACCTTTCGGTGACTTTTATCGGACGAAACTGCCGCATATCCAACCGCTGGGAGGGACTCGTGCGCGACCGGAACGAACTTCATCACATTGTTCAACCCACGTTACAGAATTCGGTAAAAGCTGGATTGTGTGACTGCTGGCAGGATTGGGAATGGACTTACATAAAACCTGAATACAATGACTTTGAGTAAGTGGTTACTTATGCTCTTGCTTGTACCCGACAGCATCCTGCTGTCGGTGGGGCAGAAAAATTATAGCGTATCTCGCCGACAGCAGGATGCTGTCGGGTACCTTCTCCGTCCTGATCGCGTCTTCGATGGCGAAACCATGCACGAAGGCTGGGTGGTGCGGGTGAAAGACGATAAAATTGAAGCCGCCGGGCCAGCGAACAGCGTTTCGGCTACGGGGGCTACCGTTGTCGATCTGAAAGGAACAACACTCATGCCCGGTTTGATCGAAGGTCATTCGCATTTATTGCTGCATCCGTACAACGAAACGCCCTGGGATGATCAGGTGCTGAAAGAAGCCCGCTCGCTGCGGGTAGCGCGGGCCACTGTTCATGCTAAAAAAACACTGGAAGCGGGCTTCACCACCGTGCGTGACCTCGGTACCGAAGGGGCCGATTACGACGATGTCGGCCTGAAACAGGCGATAAATAAAGGCATCATACCCGGTCCACGCATGATGATTGTAACGCGGGCGCTTATCGCCACCGGGAGTTACGCGCCAAAAGGCTTCAGCCCGGATATCGACGTGCCGCAGGGAGCCGAAGAAGCGGATGGTCATGATGCGCTTATTCAGGCCGTTCGGCGGCAGATTGGCAAAGGAGCCGATGCCATAAAGATTTACGCCGATTACCGCTGGGGACTTATGGCCGAATCCCGACCAACCTATACGCTCGATGAAATTAAGCTTATCGTCGAAACCGCCCGAAGCAGTGGCCGGGGCGTGGTAGCCCATGCCAGTACGGCAGAGGGAATGCGCCGGGCTATTCTGGGCGGCTGCGAAACCGTTGAACATGGCGATGCTGGAACCCCCGACATCTTTGCGCTTATGAAGCAGCATGGCACCGCCCTTTGTCCAACACTGGCCGCTGGCGATGCGATTAGCCAATACCGAGGCTGGAAAAAAGGGCAGGACCCCGAACCCGAGCGGCTCAAGCAAAAACGGGACATATTCAAACAGGCACTGGCTGCGGGCGTTACCATTTGCGCTGGGGGTGATGTAGGCGTATTTAGTCACGGAGACAACGCCCGTGAACTTTTGCTGATGGTCGATTACGGAATGAAGCCAATAGACGTTATGCGTTCGGTTACCTCTATTAACGCCGATGTATTTAAATTGACGGATCGGGGACGCATTCGGCCCGGTTTATTAGCTGACTTAGTCGCCGTACAGGGTGATCCAACAAAAACGATTGCGGATGTGCAACGCGTTCAGATGGTTATGAAAGGGGGCGTTTTTTCGAAGCGTTGACCGGTAAACTTATGGGAAAAACTTTCGGTTATAGCTTAATACAAACGTAACATGGCTTTTTTTAGACAATTTCATCTGTCGTTTGGGTTTTTGGACTAATTTCGCCCGACGTGGCCTTACCTCACCGAACCGATGGTTCGGTGGATTCGTTTCGTTGGTTCTGTTCCTGTTTGAGGATGGGCTACGTGCTCCGGCAAAATAGATTCAGCCTGCGAATAGGTGTCCCGATGCTTAAAAAAGCCTAACTCATTATCTCTAGATTCTCTACCCTGTTTTTGTATGGCAAACTCCGCTGAATTAACCGTCGATGGTAAAACGTATTCATTTCCAACGTTAGAGGGAACCGAACATGAAAAAGCCTTCGACATCTCGAACCTTCGTGATCAGACTGGCTACGTTACCTTAGATCGTGGTTATAAAAACACCGGTGCCACCAAAAGTGCCATCACATTCCTGGATGGTGAACAGGGCATTCTGCAATACCGAGGGTATTCAATTGAAGATTTAGCCGCCAAGGCGTCGTTTCTGGAAGTTGCCTATCTGTTGATCTATGGTGAACTGCCTACGCAGGAGCAGTACCATACCTTCGAAAATGCCATTCGCCGGCATACGCTGGTGAACGAAGGCATGCGGACGATTTTTAACGGCTTCCCGGTCAATGCTCACCCTATGGGTGTATTGGCGTCAATGGTTAGCGCCATGAGTGCCTTCTATCCTGAGCTGGAGAACGGCAAAGAAGAGGACAAAACCGACTTGCACATTATCCGGTTGCTGGCAAAATTGCCAACCATTGCCACCTGGTCGTACAAGCGGTCAATGGGCCATCCGACTAACTACCCGAAAAATAATCTCGACTACATCCCGAACTTCCTGAATATGATGTTCGCGCTGCCGGTAGAAGAGTATAAAGTAGATCCGGTTGTTGCCGAAGCGCTAAATGTACTGCTTATTCTTCATGCCGACCATGAGCAGAACTGCTCTACATCAACGGTACGTCTGGTTGGATCGTCGCAGGCAAACCTGTACTCGTCAATTTCGGCTGGGATCAGCGCGCTGTGGGGACCGCTGCATGGTGGTGCCAACCAGGAAGTGATTGAAATGCTGGAAAATATCAAAGCCGACGGTGGCGATGTTTCCAAGTATGTAGAAATGGCCAAAAACGCCAAAACGACGGGCTTCCGTTTGTTCGGGTTCGGTCACCGCGTTTACAAAAACTTCGATCCCCGGGCCAAGATCATCAAGAAAGCTGCCGACGATGTACTGGCTAAGCTGGGCGTGAACGATCCCGTTCTTGAAATCGCCAAAGGCCTTGAAGAGGCTGCGCTGAACGATGAGTACTTCGTATCGCGCAAATTGTATCCGAATGTGGATTTTTATTCAGGTATCATTTATCGGGCGCTGGGCATTCCCACAAATATGTTCACGGTGCTGTTCGCTATCGGCCGTCTGCCGGGCTGGATTGCCCAATGGAAAGAAATGCGCGAAACGAAAGAACCGATCGGTCGGCCGCGTCAGATCTATACCGGAGCCACCCTGCGGGAATTTGTCCCAATCGAGAACCGCTAGGGTTTTGTCATAATTGAGTAAAATAAAAGGGAGCAAAATTATTTTGCTCCCTTTTATTTTACTCAATTATGACAAAACCATTAATCGTCGATTTCGCCTTCGTCGTCTTCAGCCGTAGCTGCCAGAACGGGATCGAGGAGGGCGTCCTGATCATCGGCGATCTTCGCGCGGATTTTACCTTCGATCTCACCCATCAGCTCCGGGTTGTCGAGGAGCAGTTCCTTCACGGCATCCCGACCTTGTGCCAGACGGCTGGTGCCGTACGAAAACCAGGAACCTGATTTCTTGACGATTTCCATTTCTACGGCCAGATCGAGAATTTCGCCGACTTTAGAAATGCCCTGACCGTACATGATGTCGAATTCAACTACTTTGAAAGGAGCGGCCAGTTTATTCTTGACAACTTTCACTTTCGTGCGGTTACCAACTACGTTATCAGCGCCTTCTTTAATTTGACCAATACGGCGGATATCCAGACGAACCGATGCATAGAATTTAAGGGCATTACCACCAGTGGTTGTTTCGGGGTTACCGAACATCACACCGATTTTTTCACGCAACTGGTTGATGAAAATACAGCAGCAACCGGTTTTATTGATCGTACCCGTCAGTTTCCGCAAGGCCTGCGACATCAGACGAGCCTGAAGACCCATTTTACTTTCGCCCATTTCGCCTTCGATCTCGGCTTTCGGTACAAGAGCAGCAACGGAGTCAATAACGATAATATCAATCGCACCGGAACTGATTAGATGCTCAGCGATTTCAAGCGCTTGTTCACCATTGTCAGGCTGTGAGATAAGCAGGTTTTTTGTATCAATGCCTAGTTTCTCTGCGTAAACCCGGTCGAATGCATGTTCTGCATCAATAAAAGCTGCCAGACCGCCAGCTTTTTGCGCTTCGGCAATGCAGTGCATTGTTAATGTTGTTTTACCCGACGATTCAGGACCGTAGATTTCAACAACACGGCCACGGGGCATACCGCCGATGCCAAGGGCCAGATCTAATCCAAGCGAACCTGTCGAAATAACCGGAATGTCTACGACTTTGCTTTCGCTAAGGCGCATAACTGTGCCTTTGCCGAAGGCTTTATCCAGTTTCTCAATGGTTGTTTGAAGGGCTTTTAGTTTACTGTCATTAGCAGATGCTGTGGCTTGCGCCGTATCTGATTTTGCCATGTTAGGATGGTTGTTTAAACAGATAAAATTACCCAAAAATGGGCAAATTACCAAATGACTTTTGAAAATAGTTAAGGGGTTTTCAGGCTTCGTTCAGGTAAAATAATACAGACAAAAAAAGCCTGTCAACTAGCTCATTTTCAAGTTAGTCGACAGGCTAATGGTAGGCTGGGTATTTACCGTAGGGTGTCTGCCATAACGGGTGGTTGAGCAGTTGCCGGCTGCTGATTCTGAGGCTGCGCTGGCTGGGGTTGAGCCGCCTGTGGCTGGCCTTGCTGATAGCCCGGATAAGCGGAACCGTCACCGTATGGGCGCGTAGGCGGACCTACTATTTCGACGGCTGTAATGTAGTATTTGGTTTCGCCATTCCAGGGGAATTTTAGGATCTTCTCTTCGTAGTGCAGGGTTACCCGCTGCCCTGTTTTGACAGCCTGCGTAACCTGAGCTGCTAC
This sequence comes from Spirosoma sp., assembly GCF_026391055.1. Lineage (GTDB taxonomy): Bacteria > Bacteroidota > Bacteroidia > Cytophagales > Spirosomataceae > Spirosoma. Next base: position 73,227 of record NZ_JAPLET010000015.1, read on the forward strand.
GGCATCATCTTTTACCGAGAAATCAAAATACTGGGGGGTTAGGGAGCCAGTTTCGCCCGAGAAGCCGCCTACATTCAGTACGCCTTCATACGTTTTGAAAAGGAAACCCCGGCGACTGAACTTGGAGACCGTACCGGCCCGTTCGCCATCACTATAACTCCAGCCGGTGAGTGCATAAAGAACACCGAAGATGACTAATAAAAACAACAGAAAATATAATAGACCTCGCATGGGTATGGTTTGTTTAGTGGCAAATGATCAGCTCACAAATAGACAACATTTTCTGTTAAGTTCTGTTTAAGGACTCTATTGACCATGAATTATTGATTAAGTCACGCAGCAATCGCTATCCTTTTTCTAAAGTTTTGCCCTGTATTTCGTTACTTTGTGGCTGGTTAGCTAACAAGCCTAATAGCTTGGTAGTCAAACTCGATAACCCGGTACGCCGGAACGATAGAAAATTTCGTTGTTAACACCTCTTATTATTTTGCAATGAGTACCATCCAAAGCATTCATGCCCGGCAAATCCTGGATTCACGGGGTAACCCAACTGTCGAAGTGGACGTCCGTACCGAAAACGGTTTTCTGGGACGGGCCGCCGTGCCATCGGGCGCATCGACCGGCACACACGAAGCTGTCGAACTCCGCGACGAAGATCCTAAAGTATATGTGGGTAAAGGCGTACTGAAAGCCGTTTCGAACGTCAACGAACTGATTTATCCTGAACTGGTCGGCATTTCGGTCTTTGAGCAAAGCATGATTGATAAAATTATGCTTGAGCTGGACGGTACTCCCAACAAAGGCCGTTTAGGCGCTAACGCCATTCTGGGCGTATCGCTGGCCGCTTCCAAAGCCGCTGCGCAGGAAGCAAACCTGCCGCTTTACCGCTACATCGGTGGTGTAAATGCGAATACCCTGCCCGTACCCATGATGAACATCCTGAACGGAGGTTCACATGCCGATAACTCAATCGACTTCCAGGAGTTCATGGTTATGCCTGCCAATGCAGCTAACTTCTCGGAAGCACTTCGTATGGGTACCGAAATTTTCCATACCCTGAAAGGTGTATTGAAAAAAATGGGCCTCGCCACTAACGTAGGTGACGAAGGTGGATTTGCGCCGAACATCAAATCGAACGAAGAAGCTATCCAAACCATCATGCAGGCAATCGAGAAAGCTGGCTACCGGCCGGGTGAAGATGTCTGGATTGCTATGGATGCCGCTACATCGGAGTTCTACGATGCTGAAACGGGCATGTACCATTTCAAAAAATCGACCGGCGACAAGCTGACCTCGTCAGAAATGGCTGGCTTCTGGAAAGACTGGGCTACCAAATACCCCATTCTCTCGATTGAAGATGGTATGGCTGAAGACGACTGGGCTGGCTGGAAAGCACATACCGACGCGCTGAAAGGTACAAACGTACAACTGGTTGGCGACGACCTGTTCGTAACTAACGTAACTCGTTTGCAGGAAGGTATCGATAAAGGAATTGCCAATGCAATTCTGGTAAAAGTGAACCAGATCGGTTCGCTGACCGAAACGATCGATACTGTTAACCTGGCGAAGCGCAACTCGTACAAGAACATCATGTCGCACCGTTCGGGCGAAACTGAAGATGCCACCATCGCTGACCTGGCGGTAGCACTCAACACGGGCCAGATCAAGACGGGTTCGGCCTCGCGTTCGGACCGGATGGCGAAATACAACCAGTTACTGCGCATCGAAGAGGAACTGGGTGAAAACGCTTACTTCCCAGGTCTTAAGTTTTAAATGTATAACGAATAATGTCAATGGATAAGTACCTGTCTGTTCATTGTACATTATTCGTTATACATTATTCATTCTTATGCTAAATCGTCTTCTCCGCTTCGTTCGCAATTTCTATGTCGCTACCGGCCTGGGGTTGCTGGTGTGGATGACTTTTTTCGATGCTAACGACCTGCCAACACAGATACGCAACTGGTGGCAGCTCCGAAAGCTCGATGGCGACGCAGCTTATTATCAGGAGAAAATCAAAGCTGTACAAACCGAACGCCGGGAAGTGCTCGGCAACGACCGCCTTCGTGAGAAATTTGCCCGCGAAAAATACCTGATGAAGAAACCGGGAGAAGATGTGTTCGTCATCGTCGATGAGCAGAATGAACAGTTAGAAAAATAATGAATAATACAAAATGGATAATGAATAGTGGCCGGAGCCTGACTCGTTCTGCATTATTCGTTATCCATTATTCATTACTCATTTCCTGGTTTTAGGTATGCTAAACGTTCTCTTCGTTTGTTACGGCAACATATGCCGGTCGCCGGTGGCGGAGGGCGTGTTCAGAACGCTGGTCGCTGAAGCCGGGCTTGATGAGCAGATTCAGACCGATTCGGCGGGAACGGCTTCGTTTCACATCGGTCAACTCCCCGACCGTCGTACCCGCGAAAACGCACTCGAACATGGCCTTACGCTCACTCACCGCGCTCGACGGCTAATCGGCGAAGATCTGGCCCTGTTCGATTATTTCGTGGCAATGGACGAGATGAATCTGGAAGCCATTGAAAAGCTGAATTACCGGAGCACAGGCCTGCATACGGCCGATACCATTTTTTTACTCCGTGAGTTCGATCCGGACGTAAACGACCAGCCCAACGTGCCGGACCCTTATTACGAAGGACCGGAAGTCTTCGAAGAGGTTTACCAGATTACCCTCCGATGCTGTCGTCAGCTACTTACCTATTTAGTGCAGCAACATAACTTGACTGAGCGAAAGAGCGACAGCGTGAACAAATGAGCCGCATGGCTTTCACAATGTCATTCTTCCGCTCTTTTACTCTTTCACTTTTTATGGACAAAAAAGTAATTCTCATCATTCTCGACGGCTGGGGTATTCCGCTGAAGCCCGAAGTGTCGGCTATTGAAGCGGCCAATACACCCTTCATGAATTCGTTATACCCCAAATACCCTCACAGTACGTTGGAGGCTTCCGGGCTGGCCGTTGGGCTTCCGGCCGGACAGATGGGTAATTCCGAAGTAGGGCACATGAATCTGGGTGCGGGCCGGGTCGTTTATCAGGATTTGGTAAAAGTTAACAAAGCCGTTGACGAGCACACGCTCGACAACGAGCCGGTACTGGTTAATGCACTGAATTACGCGAAAACAAACGGTAAAAAAGTACATTTTATCGGTCTTGTATCGGATGGAGGTGTTCATGCCCACATTGAGCACGTGAAGGGGCTGCTGTCAATTGCGCAAGCCCACGGCCTGACCGACGTGTTCGTGCATGCCTTTACCGACGGCCGCGATACTGATCCTAAAGGGGGAGTCGGCTACTTGACCGATCTACAGGCTCATATGGCCGTATCGACGGGCCAAATTGCTACTGTCATTGGCCGTTATTATGCGATGGATCGTGATAATCGCTGGGAGCGGGTTAAAATTGCCTACGATGCCATGGTAAAAGGCGAAGGCACAAAAATTGCTGCTGCCGATATATCGCAGTCGTTACAGTCGTCGTACGATGCGGGCGTGACAGACGAGTTTATTAAGCCGCTTATTGTCGCTAACGCCGACGGTTCGCCGGTAGCGGTGATCGAGAATGGCGACGTGGTGCTGTGCTTCAACTTCCGCACCGACCGGGGCCGCGAAATTACCCAGGCGCTGACCCAGAAGGATTTTCCGGAGCAGGATATGAAAAAACTGTCGCTGGAATACATCACGATGACGAATTACGACAGCGAGTTTGAGAACGTAAAAGTCATTTTCGATAAAGATAACCTACAAAATACACTCGGTGAGGTCGTCGCCGGAGCCGGTCGGAAGCAGATTCGCATTGCCGAGACCGAGAAGTATCCCCACGTTACGTTCTTCTTCTCGGGTGGTCGTGAAGAGCCCTTCGCCGGAGAGAAACGCCTGCTGTGCCCATCGCCGAAAGAGATGGTCGTTCGCGATGCAAACGGCGTGGAGACAACCATTCCGGTTAAGACTTACGATCAAAAGCCGGAAATGGCCGCTTACGACATTCGTGATGCGATTATCCCGGAGCTGGAAAGTGAAGAGCCGGATTTCATCTGCCTGAACTTTGCCAATACCGACATGGTAGGGCACACGGGTGTATTCGAAGCAGTGAAGATTGCCGCCGAAACAGCTGATTCCTGTGCCCAGGCCGTAACAGAAGCCGCGCTGGCTCATGGCTACACGACGATCATCATTGCTGACCACGGTAATGCCGAGTTCATGACTAATGACGATGGCACGCCAAATACCGCCCACACAACGAACTTAGTGCCGTGTATTTTAATCGACAAAGACTATCACCCGTCGTTGAAAGACGGTAAACTGGCTGACATCGCCCCCACAATTCTGGAATTGATGGGCATCCCGCAACCCGCCGAAATGGGTGGCGTGAGCTTGATTGTTAAGTAGTACCGCCCGTCCCCGTAAGGCATAATTAAAAAGGCCGCGCTGAAATTTCAGCGCGGCCTTTTTAATTATAAAACGATTCAATTACATATCGAACAGAATCCGGGTTGGATCTTCCAGAATTTGCTTGACGCGAACCAGGAAGCTAACCGATTCTTTACCGTCGATGATGCGGTGATCGTACGAAAGCGCTACGTACATGATCGGGCGGATAACGATTTCGCCGTTGACGACTACCGCACGCTCAACAATGTTGTGCATACCCAGAATCGCCGACTGGGGGGCGTTGATAATCGGCGTCGAGAGCATAGACCCGAATGTACCGCCATTGGTGATGGTGAACGTACCACCCGTCATTTGCTCGATGGTCAGCTTGTTTTCACGAGCCAGACCCGCCAAACGAACGACTTCTTTCTCAATTTGTGCGAAACTCAGCTGCTCGGCATTCCGGATAACGGGAACAACAAGCCCCCGATCCGACGAAACGGCAATTGAAATGTCGCAGAAATCGTTGAATACCATCTGATCGCCGTCGATTTGGGCGTTTACCGCCGGGAAATCTTTTAGTGCAATACAAACAGCCTTCGTGAAGAACGACATAAAGCCAAGCCCTACACCGTTTTTCTCTTTAAACTTATCTTTAAACTTATTCCGCAGGTCCATGATCGGCTTCATGTCCACCTCGTTGAAGGTAGTCAACATAGCTGTCTCATTCTTAACGGCTACTAACCGGCGAGCGATTGTCCGGCGGAGTGACGTCATTTTTTCGCGACGCTGGTTGCGGCTGCCCGGTACGGCAGGGGCCGCCGGCGCTGGTGCCGGAGCTGCAGGTTTAGCCGCTGCTGGCTGAGGTGCCGGAGCCGGTGCCGGTGATGCTTTCATGGCATCTTCTTTCGTAATACGTCCGCCAACGCCGGTACCCTGAACTTGTTGCGCATTAACGCCTTTCTCGTCCAGAATCTTAGCGGCTGCTGGCGACGGGTAATTTGCTGCATAGCTAGTACCGTTCTGACCGGTGGCTGATGCTTCGGCAGCGGGGGCACTCGCAGCAGGTTGTGGCGCGGGAGCAGCGGCCGGAGCAGCAGCAGAGGCACCAACTTCTATTTTTGCGATCAACGCGCCGATAGGCAGCGTTTCACCAGCCTGAGCTACGATACGGAGTGTACCGGCAGCTTCTGCCGGGAGTTCAAATGTGGCCTTATCGGATTCCAATTCGCAGAGAACTTCGTCGAGAGCAACCTGATCACCATCTTTTTTGCTCCACGAGGCAATCGTCACTTCCGTAACAGATTCGCCAACGGCCGGAACTTTCATTTCGATGACACTGGTAGCTGCTGCGGGAGCGGCTACTGCTGCCTGTGCGGGTTCCGTTACCGACTGCATCGCCGGAGTAGGCTGGGGTGCGGGTGTTGCCGGTGCCGGAGCTTCAGCTTTAGCTGGCTCGGCCGCCGGGGCAGGTGCCGGAGCGCTGCCATCGCTGTCGATGGTGCAAATGCTGGCTCCAATGGGCAGCACATCGCCCTCCTGTGCCAGAATGTGCAGAACGCCATCGGCTTCAGCAGTAAGTTCGAACGTCGCCTTGTCGGAGTCGAGCCCGCAGAGCACATCGTCCATTTTTACGTGGTCACCTTCTTTTTTATACCAGGTACCAACAGTTACTTCGGTAATGGATTCCCCCACGGGAGGGATTTTCATGTCAACGGCCATAATGTTTTAGTCGGTAAGTCAGTAAGTCGGTAAGTCAGTAAGTTGACAGACCATCAGCTATTAACTGACTTGTCGACTAACTGACTTACCGACTAATTTTTATTCAAACGCTCTTCGAACGATATCGGCTTGTTCCTGAGAATGTATTTTTGGGTAGCCGGTAGCGGGTGAAGCCGAAGCTTTCCGCGAAATAATCGGGTAGTTCAACCCAATCCGTAGCAGGTACGTCCAGTAGCCCATGTTTTCCGGCTCTTCCTGTACCCAGAAGATTTCGGCTTTTTTGTACTTCTCCAACACGGCGTTCAATTGCGTTTTGGAAAGCGGAGCCAACTGTTCAATACGTACAATGGCCACGTCGTCGCGCTGATCGGCCTGCTGCTTGTCGAGTAAGTCGTAATAGACTTTACCTGTGCAAAGTAGTACACGCTTCACCTTTTTCGCCTGTGCGTAGCTATCGTCGATAATTTCCTGGAACGATCCTTTGGTAAGGTCTTCCAGCGGGGAAATACATTTCGGATGGCGAAGCAACGACTTGGGCGACATGATGACCAGCGGTTTCCGGAATGCCCAGGCCAACTGTCGACGCATAACGTGGAACAGGTTAGCGGGCGTCGTGATATTAGCCACCACCATGTTGTATTCTGCATAGAGTTGCAGATAACGCTCAGGACGGGCGTTGGAGTGCTCCGGCCCCTGGCCTTCGTAGCCGTGGGGAAGCAACATCGTTACGCCATTCTGAATACCCCATTTCGACTCGGCAGCAGCAATAAACTGGTCGATGATGAGCTGGGCACCATTCGAGAAATCGCCGAATTGGGCTTCCCAGATTACCAGCGCATGCGGATTTGCCATGGCATAACCATATTCAAAACCAAGCACGCCATATTCCGACAGCAAGGAGTTATATATCTGGAATTTCTGCTGACCATCCTGAATGTAGTCCAGTGACGAGTACGAGGCATTCGTTTCGGAATCATGCAGCACGGCATGACGGTGCGAGAACGTACCCCGCTGCACATCCTGACCACTCAGCCGAACAGCTCTGCCTTCGAGCAGCAGCGAGCCATAGGCCAGCAGTTCGGCCGTACCCCAGTTCACCATTTTGGTGTCGTTGAGCATCGTTTGCCGGTCTTTCAGAAGCTTATCTATTTGCTTCAGCGGCTTGAAGCCTTCCGGTAATTTCACCAGCGCGTTGCCAATGGTTTGCAACGTTTCGGCCGGTACTCCCGTTTCGGGCGACTTGTCGAAGTCTGATGGTTCGCTGAAACGAAGTTCGGACCAGTCGAGGTCCAGCCGGAGTGGCTTGTATGGTATTTCGGCTTTTTGCTTGACGCGGTCGAGCCGGTCCTGCAACTGCTTCTTGAACTCCGTGTCCATGCGTTGCGCCAGTTCAGCATCTACGTCGCCCCGCTTGATGAGCAGGTCTTTGTAGATTTCGCGCGGGTTCTGATGCTTGTCGATGATGTTGTACATCGTTGGCTGCGTGAACTTCGGCTCGTCGGCTTCATTGTGGCCGTAGCGACGATAGCAGACCATGTCGATAAACACGTCCCGGTTGAATTTCTCCCGGAACTCTACCGCTAGTTTGGCGCAGAAAATAACTGCTTCAGGATCATCGCCGTTGACGTGGAAAATAGGCGCGTCGATGATTTTGGCAATGTCTGAGCAATAAATAGACGAACGGGCGTCTTCGAAATCGGTAGTGAAACCAATCTGGTTGTTGATAACAAAATGAACTGTACCGCCGGTTGTATAACCCGCCAGTTTCGCCATTTGTGTCACCTCATAAACAATACCCTGACCGGCAACGGCTGCATCGCCGTGGATCAGGATCGGCATGATCTTGGTGAAATCACCCCGGTATTCTTCGTCAGCCTGCGCCCGTACAAAGCCTTCAACAACGGGGTTGACCGCTTCCAGGTGCGATGGGTTAGGGGCCAGCTTCACGCTGATCTGCTTGCCCGATTTAGTTTCGGTCAGGCTCGAATAGCCGAGGTGGTATTTTACGTCACCATCGCCGTGTACCTGATCGGGTACATTGCCTTCGAAGCCATCAAATATCGACTCATACGACTTGCCCAGAATATTGGCCAGTACGTTAAGCCGTCCGCGGTGCGCCATACCGATCATTACCTCTTCAACGCCCATATCGGCCGCCTGGCTGATAATAGTATCCAGAGCTGGAATCGTTACTTCACCACCTTCCAGCGAAAAACGCTTCTGACCGAGGTATTTCGTAGCGAGGAAGTTTTCGAAAACGGTAGCTTCGTTTAGTTTTTCGAGAATACGCTTTTTCTCATCCAGGGTAGGCATGAAAACGAGCGCTTCTTTCTCAATCTTATTGCGCAGCCAGTTTTTTACATCCAGCTCGCGGATGTACATATACTCAAATCCAATTTCACCGGCATAGATTTTTCGCAGCGAATCCATAATAACGCGCAGCGTAGCCGGTCCGATTCCGAGCAGTTTGCCTGACTCGAATACCGTATCCAGATCGGCTTCAGATAGGGCGTAATCGGGCAAATCGACGCGGGGTTGCCGGTCTTTGCGTTCACGGAGCGGATTAGTTTTCGCCAGCAGGTGACCACGTGACCGGTATGCCTTGATCAAACTGGCAACCGAGACTTCCTTTTCGGCGTGGGTGGCATCGACTGGTTTGGCCGTGGCCTGTCCGTTGCCGGATGAGCCGTTTAGAGCTGTACCATTGCTTTTACCTGGCTCGGCCTGTGTGCCGGTACCGTTTCCATTGGCTTTTTCACCGTAGGTGAGTGAAAACTCAAACCCTTTAAAAAATTGCTGCCAGCTTTCGTCAACTGTCTGTGGGTCTTGTTTATAAGACTGGTAAAGTTGATCTACGTAAGCCGCGTCGGAGTTGGCTATATATGAGTACTGATCCATGACGGGGGCGCGTCGTTGTTTTGACCCGCAAAGGTAGCGTATCAGCTACAGAGTTGGCCCAAAATTTATTGATTTTATCCTACCAACTGCTAATAGCCGTCCGTTTATGTGAACAACGACCTGAAAAGTTGAATTTTTTGCAAAAATTAAGTTCTAAACAAAGAACTACAAATGAAACCATATAGTGCGTTATAGGTTCAGCGCGACGGTAAGAAAACGGATTTTTACCTAAACAAAAAGCCATCCATTAGGGACGGCTTTTGTACAATGAAGAATAGGCTGTTAAATGGCCATTTTTTTTCGACGGGCCGCCAGCGGATGCGTCGACATGGGTTGGTGCTCATCGAGGTTAATGACGTGGAACTCGCCACCCGCCAGCTGAAAATCTCGCTCGTAATTATGTAGGTTTTCCATAACGGTATGGTCTACGAACCGGGCCTGGTGTAAGTCGACCGTGACGTGCTGACCAGCCTCCTGTGGGATGGTGTCCAATTGCTTTTTGATCGATAGGTAATTGGTAAATACAGCGGCTCCGGTGATGGTCAGTGTATGGTGAGATCCTTCGGAAACAAGCTCCTGCTGGGGGTTGAAAAGGTATTTGACCGGCAGGCCGAGTGCCAGTTGGATAACAAATTTTGCCGCAATGCCCACCGCAATGCCTATCAACAAGTCAGTAGCCAGTGTAGCTATAATTGTAATCACAAATACAATCAACTGTTCAGCCCCGATGTGGCGCATATGGCGAAACTCTTTGGGAGCAGCCAGCCGGAATCCAACGGCAATCAGGATGGCCGCCAGTGCCGCTACCGGAACAAGTTTGATGAGCGGAACAAGAGCCACCACAAAAAGCAGCAGGAAACCGCCGTGAAAGAAGTTAGCCCAGCGAGTTTTGCCCCCATTAGTCAGGTTAGCCGACGAACGGGCTACTTCCGAAATCATTGGCAGACCGCCGAGGGTTGCTGATACCATGTTGCCAATACCAACCGCTGTTAAATCCTTGCTTAAATTCGATTTACGCTTGTATGGGTCAAGCAGGTCGATGGCCTTACCCGTCAGCAGCGACTCCAGCGAGCCAATGATAGTGAACATGGCGAGGTATTTCAGGGCGACGGGCAGCATGTCGCCCGACCAGGCTCCAAAGTTTGCATTGTACGACAGCTTAAACTCGCCGGGATTGACCAGTGGTTTAATGGCGCTGTATAGTTTTGTATCAGACAGGTGGAAGTATAATCCTAGGGCAATGGCTACTACCAAAACAACCAGCGCGGGAGGGACTTGCTTGATCGCTTTGCTTTTGATGGTCGGCCAGCTAAACAGAATAATGAGGCTGACGAGCCCGATCACCGCTACGTGCCACTCCATATGGCTGAGACTGTGGGGCACCATTGCCAGCAGTTCGAGCGGCTCTTTGCCCTTTAGTTCGGATGGGGCGATACCAACGGCCAGGTGAATCTGCTTCGACATGATGATGATCCCGATGGCTGCCAGCATACCATGAACGGCCGACAGCGGAAAAAAGTCGGCTAGTTTGGCTACTTTCAGCATGCCCATAACGACTTGCAGGACGCCGGCTGCTATGATAACACCTAGGGTCAGTTTCCAGCCCAGTTCGAGGTCACCCTTTCCTAATTCTTCCACGCAACCGGCCACAATCACAATCAATCCAGCTGCGGGACCTTTAATTGTTGGCTCTGAGCCGGCAAAAAACGCAACGATCAACCCACCGACAATGGCTGTCAACACGCCCATAATTGGCGGAAAGTTACTGGCTGATGCGATACCAAGACTAAGTGGCAAAGCAATCAGCGAAACCAGGAACCCCGATAATAAATCGGACTGCCAATTTTCTTTCAACCCGGCAAGACCTTTCGCCGGAACGACGTGAATAATAGGTTTAACTTGTGCTTCCATTTAGGTTATCAGTTACGTTCAAGGTTTAAGATATGACAACGTTCGACAACCCATATTAAGCTGCTATTAAGCAAAGATTAAAATACGATTAATGATATGAAAAAGTGGATAAAATCTTATAATTATTTGGATAATATGAATTATAGGAAATATTATTTTACATTTTGTACTTTATATGTAATTCTATAGAAAATGTGAGCTATCTAATATTGACTAACGTATATACATTGATAGGTTCTGTTATTAATAACAACTTAAGGTATTTTAAGCTTATGGAACGACTTAAATTAACGGATTACTTACCCGCTTCTCATTCAGCGGTGTGTATATTTGACGGTAAATTGCGTTGTAAATCCCGCTTATGATTGCTGGTGCAGATTCTACTTCTCAACCTGTTTCTACTCCTCAGCGATGGCATCGTGCGTTAGGCATCCGGCCGGAGGAAAGCCGAACGGTGGGGTTATTTTTCATTCATAACTTTTTGCTTGGCATCGGCACTATTCTCATTTATGTAGCAGCCAATGCAATTCTGCTTGAGAATCAACCTGATACAAGTCTCCCTATTGCCTATATAGCCTCGGCGGTAGCCATGATCGGCATTGGTCAGATCTATGGCTACTTTGAGCATCACTTAGCTTTACGCAGTCTGGCCGTTCGGGTGTTGATCGCGGCTGTTGTGATGACGATTGTGGTGGGTATTCTGGTCGTTGTTGGGCATTCCATTATGGCGGCTGTAGCCATCATGACGGGCTATCGAATTATTTATCTGCTTACCAACCTCGAATTCTGGGGCGTTTCGGCCGTTGTATTCGATACGCGTCAGAGTAAGCGTTTATTTGGCGTGATCAGCTCCGGCGATATGCCCGCCAAAGCCATAGGCGCTATCCTGGCGGCTCTGGTACATGCCCATGCCGATGTGTTGCGGTTGTTGCTGGTTGCTTTCGGGTCCTTTCTGGCAGCACTTTATATTCTTCAGTTAACCATTCAGTCGCACGATGTACACGCGCCACAGGGAGCCGACCGGGTCGCACGCCGGGAGCCGTCTCGATTAATTGGCAAGCGGTTCGGCGGGAGTGAACTAATCTTCTACATGTGCCTGAGTATGGCCGTTCTGGCCGCTGTGGCAACCGAGATCGAATACAACTTCTTTATTAATGTCAAGCACCGCTTTCACGACCAAACGGATGTTATCCGCTACGTGAGCTATGTACTGGCGTTGACGTACGGAGTAGCTATGCTGGTTAAATTGCTGATGTCGAGGCAGGTGCTCGACCGATTTGGGATACAGCGTTCGTTGCTGGTATTGCCCTGGCTGGCCTTGACGGGCCTAATTGGCTTAATTGGACTGCGCTATTTTACCACCAATGAAACCGTCTTGCTGATTTACTTCTGTGGCTTATATCTGCTCTTTGAGGTAGCTCGCCGGGCGCTGTTCGATCCCGTATTTCTCGTCTTATTTCAGCCATTGTTGCCTCCCCAGCGACTGAAAGGGCATACACTGGCCAAAGGTTTATACGAACCCATTGGCTTAGGTGTGGCCGGTCTGCTCATTTATGTTTTGCATACAACGCTCGAATCGGGTGGCGTACTGGTATGGATTTTACTTCTGGCGGGTGCGATCTGGCTGCTGCGCCACACCTACAAACGGTACCTGCATGAGTTGACGGATGCTATTGGCCGACGCTTTCTGGAAAGCGATCAACTGGCAATGCCAACGGTAGCGCAGGCCAGTCTGGTAAGGCAGTTGCAAAGTAACCGACCCGGCGACGTACTAACGGCAATTAGCTGGCTGGATGCGCATAATCCGGATGAGCTAAGCCGGCAAATCCCTTCGCTGCTTACGCATACCAGCGCCAGTATTCGCCGAAGAACGCTGGCCGCAGCGGCCCGGATGAAGCAGCCCCTGCCCGTTCGTCAGGTTACGCACATTGCCCTGACGGACGATGACCCGGCCTTACGTCAGCAAGCAGCCTACCTGTTGGGACGACGCATAAATGCAGAAGCCGCTGAACTGGCCCCGCTTATCAATCACACCGATCTCTCTATCCGGCAGGGTGCTATCAAGGGGGTGCTGGAATTAAACCCACACGATACGGCGGCTCTGGCGGCCCTGAATAAACTGGCCACCGCTGCGGACGTTGTTCTTCAGCAAATAGCTTTATCCCTCATAGCTACCCTTAGACTGACCAGCTTTGCCGCGCTGGTTAGCGATAGGCTGGAGAGCCCGAATGCCGATGTACGAAAGGCCGCTATCAATACGGCAGGTCATTTGCCCAGTACCAATCTGACTCGGTATTTACTGGATAACCTTACCCATAAGACCATCGGGCGAGCCGTTACCCAGGCACTGAAAGCTCGCGGAAGCGAAACCATTGCAGCCCTGCGCCAGGTGCGGCAGTCGACTACAGATCGACTCATGCTGGAACGTATAGCGGCCGTTTGCGGAGCTATACCTACGCCGGAGAGCCGCCATTTGCTCAATGGGCTGGCGCAGCAACCCGATGTATTGGTGCGGAGTGCCGCCCTCCGGGCCTTGCGCCGGTTCCCGAACGAACCCGAAGACGACGCACTTTTTCGCGTGGTCATGCAGGAAGAGGTGTTACTGGCCCAGCGGATCCTGCACGGGAGTTTGACGGATACAGCCCTAACCAAGACGCTGGATTATGAACTATCGGTACTGCTACAGCGGCTATTCGATGTGCTGATGCAGCTTTACGATTCTGAAACTATTGCCGGGGCTCGCATGGGTATTGGACATCCTGCCCGCGAACGGCGGGCCAACTCGCTCGAAATGCTGGATAACCTGATTCCACGAGCTACCTACCAAACGCTTCAGGTACTCGTAGATGATCTGCCCCGCACCGAGAAAAATCGTATTCTCGATGCAGAACTAGGCCCTTTCGACGACCAGGAACCCATCTGGGCGTTTGTGTTGCGGATGGGTGAAACCACTTTTTCATCCTGGACGGTCGATGTTGTGCTGCGTACATTGCCACCGGCAGAGGCTTTGCTGGCCCGGCAATCTTTAGAATCCCGTTTTGGTACTTTATCTCCTTTGCTTATGTCGCACGCCCCTCATTCTACCGAGCAGATTTCAGCCTACGACCGGGTACTGCTATTATCCCAGGCCAGTCTCTTTTCCCAAACGCCCGAGAATGTACTGGCGAGTATCACGCCAATTATGAAAGAAGAGGAACATCAGTCCGGTGTATCCATTTTCCGTAAGGGCGATCTGGGTACGGGCATGTACGTTATCTATACCGGCGAAGTGGCTATTCTGGATGGCGATACCGAACTGGCTCGCTTTGGGCGGGGCGACTTCTTTGGCGAACTGGCGCTACTGGATACCGAAGCCCGCTCCGCTACGGCAGAAGCTATTACCGATGTTCGGCTGCTGCGTATTGACCAGGATGATTTTTACGACCTAATGGAAGAACGGAGCGAGGTTCTTCGTAGTATTGTTAAAAGCTTGTCAGGGCGTATTCGGCGGCAGAACGAATTGCTGTCAAACCGGGCTACAACACCGCAGTAGATACTGCGTAGTTCAGGCACTTGGGAATAAGGCTGCGTTCATATAGGTCGTTGTGGCGACCCCTGGGGTTTATACGATTTCCATTCTCTGACTCATAGTATGAATACGTCATCACCCGAGGGCATTGGAACCATTCTGCTGGCTGCCGGGGCATTTCAATTCGCCCGTCGTTTTCTTGACTTGCCAACCCGTTTGCCCGGTTGGGAGCCGTTTTTCAAACGCATATGGGTCATTTTTGGCGTACTACTAGGCCTCTCGGCACTCTTTTCCATCGACTTGTCGAATGGCTGGGTTGCGCTCGCTATGAGCCTGGTATTTGTTTTCATGCTGTGGCAGCTGAAACATTTTCAACCGTCGCGCACGGTAATATTAGCCGTAGCTCCTTTTTTACTGCTATGGGTGGTCGGTAGTTATCTTGAACACTATGCCCCCAAGTTCTACCAGGCGAACGAAGGTTTTTTCGACAGTTCGATTGGTTTTTCAGCCATCTGGCTTGGCACGTTCCTCGTAATTGCCAACCGGCAGAAGAAAGCACTGGTCAAAATTGAGCAGGAGCGCGCCATTGAAGCGGAACAACGGCGTATTATTGAAGCGAAAAAGCAGGAGCTTGAATACTTAGTTGCCGAACGAACTGCCAAAATTACTCTGCAAAAGGAAGAGCTGGAACAGACACTCATAGAACTGAAAGCAACACAGGCCCAACTGATCCAAAGCGAGAAAATGGCCTCGCTGGGCGAACTGACCGCCGGTATTGCTCACGAAATTCAGAACCCACTCAACTTCGTCAATAACTTCTCCGAAGTCAGCATTGAACTGATCGACGAACTGGCCGAAGAGCAAGCCAAACCCGAGCGAGACCCTGAGCTGGAAGCTGAACTGCTGACGGATCTAAAGCAGAACCTACAAAAAATAAATCACCATGGCGGGCGGGCCTCGTCCATTGTAAAAGGCATGCTTCAGCACTCACGGGCTGGGGCCGGACAGCGGGAGCCAACGGACGTTAATGCGCTTTGCGAGGAGTATCTCCGCCTGGCTTATCACGGCTTGCGTGCCAAGGATAAAAGCTTCAATGCAATTTTCAGTACTGAGCTGGACCCCTCGCTGGGGTTAATCAGCCTGGTGCCGCAGGACGTCAGCCGGGTGTTGCTTAACTTATTCACAAACGCTTTTTATGCTGTTCAGCAACGCCAGAAGCAGGAGAAGACGCATGGTTACCAGCCAACAGTTATCGTTAGCACCCGCTGTGCCAATAGCGAAGCAGTCATCACCGTAGCGGATAACGGGACGGGCATTGCCGAGGATGTACAGCAGAAGATTTTTCAGCCGTTTTTTACTACCAAGCCCACGGGCGAAGGAACAGGACTCGGGCTATCCTTGGCTTACGAAATCATCACGAAAGGGCATGGCGGTACGCTGGAGGTGGAAAGCAAAGCCGGAGAAGGATCTAAATTCATTGTTACACTGCCCGGCTGAGAAATTAAGCACCGTTTATACCAATAGTACCTCCTTGAGCTAAAGATGAATACATACCCCTGACGTGAAATCAAGTAACCCATCAATCATTCATCAACCCATGCGTAACGTTTACACTATCTTTTTTTTATTTCTCATTCACTGCACTGCCTATGCGCAAAGTACTCCCCCCGCCACAGCTCCGGCTTCGCCTGCCGACCTTACCGAGCGGGTTCGTGTGCTTGAAGAAAACCTCCGCTATGCCAATCAGGGAGTAACTAAAATCATTGATGATCTGCTTTGGTACCAGAAGCTGGGCGATGTTGCCGTTATTGACAAAGTCCGGTATGGCAGCAAACCACCCCATGTGATCAAAAATCCAACCGGGCAGGGAGCCAGCAACCCGGTTGTGATTCCGGCCTACACCTTCACTCCAAAGAAGTTTGCATCGGCTAAAAAACTGCCGTTGCTCGTCTTTGTCCACGATGGCATCCACGGAGATTTCAGCACATTGTATGCCCACGTTGTTAGGGAACTGCTCGACCAGGGCTACCTGATTATCGCGCCCGAATACAGAGGCAGCGCCGGTTATGGCGGGGAGTTTTACCGGCAGATCGACTACGGTGATTATGAAAATGACGATGTGCTGGCCGGAAAACGCTGGGCCGTTGAAAATATGGCACAGGTCGACCCCGATCGGGTGGGTATTATAGGGTGGAGCCACGGCGGTATGATTTCGCTGATGAATATTTTTGACCATCCCGAGGATTATAAAGTAGCCTATGCCGGTGTACCCGTAACCGATATCATTGCCCGGCTCGGGTACAAGCCCCAGAGTTACCGGACCATCTTTTCGGAAGCGACGCATATTGGCAAAGATCCGTCCGACAATGTGGCCGAATACCGTAGGCGGTCTCCGGTCTGGAATGCTCAGAAACTAAAAACACCACTTCTCATTCATACCAACACGAACGACGAAGATGTAAACGTGCTGGAGGTCGAATCGTTAATTAACGCTCTGAAAGCCCACGACAAAAAATTTGAGTACAAAATATATCAGGATGCTCCGGGTGGACACAGTTTTAATCGGCTCGACACCCGTCTGGCGCATGATTCGCGGGAGGAAATCTATCGGTTTTTAGCCCGATACCTGACCCCGCCCGCTGCTGTCCGTTGAAAAGGAACCTGTACAAACCTGCCAGGGCATACACCAAATCATCTATCTTTGAGTCATACCCATCCTTATGATGAAAATTCTAGTAGTTGACGATGAGTTAGACGTAAAGGACCTCTTTCTTCAGCGTTTTCGTCGGGAAATTCGCAATGCTGAGTTTCAGCTAGCGTTCGCTAATTCGGGCGAAGAAGCGCTTAAGTACCTTGCCGGTCATCAATCGGAAGTTATTCTGATTTTGTCGGATATTAATATGCCCGGTATGAGTGGTTTTGAACTATTGCGGCATATCCGGACAGATTTTCAGGCTCCGCCATCACCCGTTGTCATGATGATCACGGCTTATGGTGATCCTGATTCGCAACAGCAGGCTGTTGAACTGGGTGCTAATGATTTTCTGACGAAGCCACTCGATTTTACAGTCCTCAAACAAAAACTTCACGATTTAGCATGAAGGCCAAAATACTGGTGGTCGACGACGAGACAGATCTTGAGTTATTGATAAAACAGAAGTTTCGACGACAGATTAGAGAAAAACTGTACGAATTCGTATTTGCCCACGATGGCGTAGAAGCGTTGGAAATGCTGGCGGAGCAACCCGATGTCGATATGGTGTTGACCGATATCAACATGCCCGGTATGGATGGCCTGACGCTGTTGGTTAAACTCCACGAAAGTAATCCGATGCTCAAAGCCGTAATTGTGTCGGCTTACGGCGATATGGATAACATCCGGACAGCCATGAACCGGGGCGCGTTTGACTTTGTGACGAAACCGGTCAATTTCGAGGATCTGGAGTTAACCATGCAGAAGACCATGGAGTACGTAGCTCAGTTGCGGCAAACGCTCCAGGCCATAAAAGAGAACAATATCCTCAGGATGTACGTCGATGAGTCGGTACTGACGTTCATGAGCCGGACCGAATTTGAAACCGCCATCTCGGCCAGCGAAACCGTTGTGGCTACCGTCCTGTTTATTGACATCTGCGGCTTTACCGCCATTTCGGAGCGTGAATCAGCCGATACTGTCGTGCGGCTTGTCAATCGGTATTTCGATGTGATGGTGAAGGAGATTATTTCCCAAGGCGGGCACGTCGACAAATTCATGGGAGACGCTATAATGGCCGTTTTTAGGGGTGAGTACCACCTGGACCGCGCCGTTGAAGCCGCACTTGCTGTTCGCGGGCAGATTGCCGCTCTGGAAGACAATCTGCCGAATCACCCAAATTACCATCCTCAGGTATCTATCGGTATCAACACCGGCGAGATGGTGTCGGGCAACATTGGGTCGGCTACGCTTCGGCGATTAGATTACACGGTTATCGGCGATGCTGTCAACATGGCCCAGCGTTTGCAAAGTATTGCCCAGGCGGGCCAGATCGTGATTGTCGAGTCGGCACAACAGGAAATTGCGGAGTCTTTCACCTGCGAACGCATCGGTGAAGTAACCCTCAAGAATAAGTCGGCCCCGGTTGTGGTTTACAACGTACTGGGGTGATAATGAAAAAAGAAGAATGGCTAACGAATAATGGATTGCTTTAGCAGCCAGCCACATTATTCATTAGCCATTCTTCTTTTTTCATTATCTATTTTTATCTATTCTTCGGCCAGCGTTCTGGAGATGTTCATGCGGTAAACGCCCAGAGCGGGTAGGGCAGCCGCCAGCAGGCCAATCAGAATGGCGACGCCGAGTAAGACCCATTCTTCGGGCAGAATGCCGAATGCGGCCAGATTATAATGGTATTCAGACGATACACTGCTGGAGAATAACCACAGGCCAACGCGGCTAAGCAGGATGCCCAGGATGAAGCCGATTAGTGCCAGTACCAGCCCTTCGAGAAGCAACATACCGAAAAGCTGTGCACGGGTAGCGCCCATCGACAGCATAAGGGCCATTTCGTAGCGCCGTTCTTTCAACGAGTTGTACAACGAAACAAACACGCTGATACCGGAAATCAGCATAATGACGATAGCCAGGCCCCGCAGCGTTTCAACCCCCACACCGAGCAGTGAAAACAGGCGGTTTATTTCGATATTGGGTAATGCCGCCTGAAGTTTAGAGTTGCTGTTGATGCCCCGCGCCAGCATCATCCCCAGCGGGTTCCGAAACTTGATAAGCATACTGGTAATCTCCCGGGGCTCCCCAGGTTCTTCTGCTGCATCGGCCGCCGGGCCGCCAATCGTTGGTCCGGCTGGCTGCGCTTCTTCGTCATGGTGTCCCTCTTCGTGTTCCTCATGATGCTCGTGAATGGCCCAAACGCTGGACAGTGGCGTAACAATCAACTGGTCGGCAACGGTATTGGTGGGGCTCAGGATACCAACAACCTTATATTTGGTGTCGGCGTGTACGTCGCCGTCTTTGTCGAGGCCGTGTGAGCCGGAAAACGTATCGCCAAGTTTTAAACCAGTAACAGCGGCCACGCGTGGGCCGATAACGGTTTCCAGTGCTTTGTCAAAAAGCTTCCCCTGAGCAATGGTGGCACCAAAATGATCGAGGTATTTTTTGTTTGTGCCTACAATCCGAAATGACTGGTAATTATCGCCCATCGACAGGGGAATCGCCGTTTTGATCATCGGGTTGCGGGTCAGTCGTTCAGCTTCATCGAGTGGAATGTTACCCGTTGGCGAGTCAATCTGGTAGATGCTCGCCAGAATCAGCTGCAGCGGGCTTCCTTTAGCACCAAGCACCATGTCGATCCCTTTTATGTTTTTGCGAAACTGATCATCCAATTGCTTATTCAGCAACAGCAGCAACGAAATAATCGTAATACCGAACGTCATGAGCAGTCCGCTTAAAAAACTGCTCAGGGGTTTGTCTTTCAGGTTACTCCAACTAATTCGGAACAGATTCATTTGTTATCGGGATTTAACCGCGAAGGTTGCAAAGAAAGGCCTTTTGGCCGCGTAATATTACAAATCCAGTTTGAAATGATGGCTGGTGATATTGAATCCTTTGTTCAGATATAATCGGTGAGCGTCGTACCGCGCCGGGTTCTGTCCTGAGTCGAGGGATATACACTGACAACCTGATTGACGGGCCTGATCAACAACAAAGTCGACCAGGGCGCTGGCGTACCCTTTTCCCCGCGCACTTGGCAAGGTAGAGAGGTCGTCGATATAAATCGTTTTGCCGCAGTACAGAAAATTCATCAGACGATAGCCCACGACGGCCGGCGCAGGTTCGGCGGGGTCTTCGGCCGGAATAAAGGCCAGCACAAAGCGTTCGTTGGCTTGCTGAGAACGAATTTGCTCGAAGGCTTGCTCGGGGGTCAAATGACCACGGAGGGCCAGCATAGCGGGTAGACAGCGCCGGATATCGTCATCCGAGTGGGCAATCATAGGGCTCATAGTTGTGCGCGAATGTCGAGTAACAGGGTATCGCCCCCACGTGCCAGAATAGCTTCGGCCAGTGAATGGCCCAGTAGGTGAGATTCCTGTGCGGAGCCGGAAAAGGTTTCGCGCAGGAGCTGACTTCCATCCAGACTTACCAGTCCGCCCGTCAGGCTAACGGTTGTATCGTCTGTCCATTGGGCCAGTGCAAAGGATGGAATGCTGCATCCACCCTCAAGCCGGGCCAGAAAAGCCCGTTCGGCCCGTAGGCAGGCTGCCGTAGGCTCATGGTCGATCAGGCGCGTAATCGCTTCGGCTACGTCGCTTTTCAGGGCATCTGTCGCTACTTCAATGGCAATACTACCCTGCCCAACGGCGGGGGTAAACTCATCCAGTGGCAGGCGTTCTACAATCAGGTCGTCGTAACCCATACGGTGCACACCGGCGTAGGCCAGCAGCAAGGCATCGCAATGGCCGTCGTCGAGTTTACGGATTCGGGTCTGGAGGTTGCCCCGCATATCGACCGTAGCCAACTGCGGGCAATAATGTTTAAGCATCGCTACCCGGCGCGTTGATGAGGTGCCGATCCGAAACGATTCATTCCCTTGCAGGGAAAGAGATTTATTACGGCTAACGAGAACATCGTTGGCGGGTTCGCGTTCGGTGAAGGCAAGTATATGCAGATCGGCGGGAAGGTTGGAGGGTAAATCTTTGGCGCTGTGAACGGCAATATCAATGGTGCCTGACCGAAGCTGATCTTCCAGTTCCTGCGTAAAAACACCTTTACTGCCAATCTTGGCTAATGAGCGATCGAGGACCAGATCACCTTTGGTTTCAATGAGGACCAGTTCTGAGGTGAGGCCCCCTTTTTCGAGTAATGCCTGTATATGTTCGGCCTGCCATACGGCCAGGCGACTGCTTCGTGTACCAATTCGGATATGCATGATATAACAAAGATACGCTATGGAAACCAGCTTTCAGATAGTAATTGGAATTGTGGTAAGGTGTAGAAAGACAACCACATACAGACCACAAAAAGCAACACTATTCTTCTACACACAAAAAAAGGACATAAATAGCCAAATGGTTTCGTACAGTGCCAAAACGGCATTATTTGCCCTAATTTTGCTCAATTTTGCTGACAAACTGGCTAAAATAAATGGGATTAAACCATTAGGCACGACCTTTGTCTATTAAGTAATACTTGGACAGTAAACAACATCCACTATGAAAGCGATAGAAAATGTGTTTCAGGGAACAGGCGGTCAGATAGACTTGCTAAACACGCTCTACGGTGGTTCTAGTCAAACAACCATGAATGTTGAGCGTGAAGATGAACGCCTGGTAATTACCCTGGCCGCAGCCGGTGTGAGTGCTAACTCATTTAATGTGCTTGTCGAGGGCAATAAGCTCGTTCTTTATACATTGCTGGTCAGCACCTCAAGACAATTGCTGGACAATGGGACCAACCAGCGTTTAGCTGTGCCCATGTTCTTGCGGGTACTGGATATACCCCCTTTTGTTGACGCTGATCAAATTGAAGCTATCCACGAACATGGTCAGGTGATGGTTATGCTGCCCTTTAAAGACAAAGAGCATATGCACCGCCGGATCGATATCAAGAATCTTTTTTAGTCTATATCCTGCATTTCCGTCCGGGACATATACATTGGTCCTGTAGCCTATAGATGAGTTCAAAGCCGCTTCTACGGAAGCGGCTTTTTGATTTTTCTACTTTTTGGTATCGGCCTTGTGTGTATATTGAGTAGTAAAACAACTCAACCCGTGTTTATGCTCCGCAATACGTTTACATCATTCATTCTTGGTCTGGGAATTTTTGTCTCCTCAGTGGTTCAGGCCCAAACGCTTACAACCGACACTAACTGGCTCAAGGAAAAGCTCAATAGCCTGGTGATCGATACGGACGATTCGGTGAATCCACAGTTTGATTTCAACGACTGCCAGATGACTATGAAAGTCGATACAAAAGAAGAAGGCATCACGGTTAAGATGGATATGAACTGGCCGCTCAAAGAAATTCGCAAAGTGAGCTACAAACCATCGACGGGCGGAGCGTATACGCTGCTGCTCGACATCCCCGGCGATCAGGTGAAAGGGAAGATGAAAATTGGCATCTTTTCGAAAAAGATTCGTTCTAAAGCCAACGAAGGGCATACGTCAATCGACCTGCGCACGTCGGATGAACAGCTGGTTCAGGAAATTCAACACCGATTCGAAGGAGCTATCAAACAGTGTCAGGCCAGATAAATAAGATATTGACACAGGAAGGAGGCTGCTTATTTGGGAGATCGATCTGAAAAGTACCCACCTCTCTCATTGACTGGAAACAAGCGCCAGCAGTATACCCGACAGCATCAGCAAGCCGTCAATGTAGAGATAATAGACGTAATCTGAAGGGCTCGTCTGTACACGCCGGGTCAGCAGGACCAGCAGGAGCATGGGAATGCCCAGGCAGATGATATACCCGCCCGACAACCCCTGCTGATATAAGGCTAAAAGGGTTAATGTGAACAAAAGGACAATACCGTAAAAGAACCGGCGTACCTGCGTCTCAGTTAGCATTGATGCCAGCGTGAGCCATCTCGACTGACGGTCAACGGCCCGATCGCGGTAGTCGAACCAGAGCGCAATACTGTAGATGAGCAGAAACCTATTCAGAAACCAGATACCCATCAGTATCCAGCCTGGTCGTTGCGCAGGAGCAGCCATGATAAAAGGAATGGCCACGGTAAGATAAGTCCAGACAAACGTAAGGTACAGGCTCTTCATAACCGCAATCCGGCGCAACATGCGAAACAACTGCCAGTTAATTTTAGGCGCTGAGTACATAAACGTCAGAAAAACAACGGGCAAAAGGTCTATCAAATACGTTGTCAGGTACGATAGCAGCCAAAGCCCCGCCAGTGCGGCACTCACAAATAAACCGAACAGCAGTGGTTTGTGCCGGTGATTCCAGCGGCCCCTTCTGGAGTAATCAACGGACGAATCCGTCAAAAACCAGTGCAGCGAATAGCTGCCAAGCGTCCCCAAAAAGGTGAACAGCAGGAGCGATTCCGGTAGGTGTAGCCCAAATAAACGGGCGGTGGTCTGGCACATCACTACCGCGCAAATGGCTATGTAGATATTGCTGAAAAGGAGAAACTCCAGAATAACGACGGAAGCCCTGGCGATCCGCCTTATTATCCCCAACATGTAAGCCGTTGTCGTTATCATCAATTGACATCCCGCAGGTGTTAGGGGAAATTCCTTTTACTAACAGAACTGGCAGGAAATGGTTTATACAGTCTATCATCAAAGACTATACTATGAAATTACCCCCGGCAAATAGATTCATCCTTCTCTTCTCTCTACTTTGCCTGACACCCGCCTGGAGTCAGGCAGTTCTTGAGAAACCCCAGTCAACGACATTGAATCTGGCGGGTCCTGACGAACAGTTCGGGGCGTTGTTTGAAGCTGTTCAATTAAAAGCTGTTTTTCCAGATTCGAAAACATTTGCTGACTGCACGCCCAAATTTCCAATAGCCACCATTCTGGCGAACTATGAAAGTGCGCGGCAACGAAGCGACTTCGATCTGAAAACGTTTGTTACTCAGAATTTCACCCTACCCATCAAACCGGCGTCGGGCTATACCAGCAAAGCAGGCCAAACGGCCCAGGAGCACATTACTGATCTATGGCCCGTACTTACCCGACCGGCATCGACCGGCACTAAAGCGGGTACTCCAGCGGGTTCACTAGTTTCCCTGCCCAAGCCTTACGTGGTACCGGGTGGCCGTTTTGGTGAAATCTACTATTGGGATAGCTATTTTACCATGCTCGGCTTGAAAGCATCCGGCCAGACGGCCCTGATCCGGAACATGATCGACAACTTCGCCTATCTAATCCGAACGTTCGGCTTTATTCCCAACGGAAACCGGACGTATTTTTTAGGCCGGTCGCAACCACCGTTCTTTTCATTAATGGTCAACTTGCTCAGCGAAGTACAGGGCCGCCGTGTACTTGTCAGCTACTTGCCCGAGTTACAGAAAGAGTATAATTTCTGGATGGATGGCAGAGAACAACTGACTGAAGAACGCCCGGCTTACCGGCGCGTGGTTCGGCTCGAAGAAGGAGTTTACCTGAACCGATATTATGATGATAAAATTACGCCACGGCCGGAGTCGTATAGAGAGGATGTTCAACTGGCAAAACGAACCAAAACCCCGGCCATACTCTACAAGCATATTCGAGCCGGGGCCGAGTCAGGCTGGGATTTCAGCAGCCGGTGGTTTCGCGATGGAAAGAACCTGAAGACCATTCATACAACAGATTTCATTCCGGTCGATTTAAATGCGCTTCTGGTTAATTTAGAACAAACACTCGCGGAAGGCTACCGACTGAAGGGCGACAAAGTGCAGTCAAAAAAATACACCGTCCTGGCGCAGCAACGGCGCGACGCTATCCTACGCTACTGCTGGAACGCCAAAAATCAATTCTTTTTTGATTACGATTTCGTTGCGGAGAAACTGTCGACGGTGTACTCACTTGCCGCTGTTTACCCCCTTTTTGTTCGAATTGCAACACCCGCGCAGGCCCAGGCGGTAGCTGTTACGCTGGAAAAATCGTTCCTGAAACCCGGTGGTCTGACAACGACGCTTATCCGAACCGGCGAGCAGTGGGATGCACCCAACGGCTGGGCACCCTTGCAGTGGCTATCCATCCGGGGCCTTCGTAATTACAATCAGGTACAACTGGCTAACAAGGTCAAGACTAATTGGGTCAATGAAAACTTGCGGGTGTATAAAGCTTCCGGAAAAATGGTGGAAAAGTACGATGTTATTAGTACGGCCGCAGCCAAGGGAGGGGAATACCCCAATCAGGACGGCTTTGGCTGGACAAACGGGGTGCTCCTAACGCTGCTGACCGAAAAATGATTGCCTACTGTATTGTCTGATTATAATGATCGAGCTGATCTTTGGAGACAGACACCCGCGCTCGGCAACTTGGACTATGAGTTATTGAGAAGCAAAAGTGCTGAAAACAATAAAAGCCGCCTGAACTGAATCAAGCGGCTTTTTCTTGTAGTCCGAGAAGGATTCGAACCTCCACAAACAGAACCAAAATCTGTCGTACTACCCTTATACTATCGGACTGTTTTGTAATTGCGAGTGCAAAGGTACTTTATTTTAGGGGTTAAAAACAAGTACTGGCACAAAAAAAATAGCTTTTTTGTGCCAGTAAATAGCCTTCCGATTGATTTTCAGGCGGCTATCAATTCT
Source organism: Spirosoma sp. (assembly GCF_026391055.1). Taxonomy (GTDB): domain Bacteria; phylum Bacteroidota; class Bacteroidia; order Cytophagales; family Spirosomataceae; genus Spirosoma. The sequence continues at coordinate 98,911 of NZ_JAPLET010000015.1, forward strand.
TAAATACCGGTAACGGGCGTGGCAGAACTGATCTTTTTTATCAATCCCTGCAATACTTTGCCCGGTCCGCACTCGTAAAACTCCGTAGCGCCATCAGCCACCATTCGTTCAATGGACTGTGTCCATCGTACCGGCGACGTTAATTGGGCAATCAGATTTGCTTTGATCTGGTCGGGGTCTGTAGTGGGTTCCGCGTTGACGTTCTGATAAACCGGGCAGCGGGGAGCAGTGAACGGCATATTCTGAACGGCTTCGGCAAATTCGGTACGCGCGGGTTCCATAAAAGGCGAGTGAAACGCCCCACCAACCGGCAGCAGCACCACCCGTTTGGCACCAGCCGCTTTTAATCGTTCTTCGGCCAGTTTAATGCCCGCCACACTACCGGAAATAACCACCTGACCGGGACAGTTGTAATTGGCCGGTACCACAATTTCTTCAGTGATTTCGGCGCATACCCGTTCAATGGCCTCATCGGCCAGACCCAGCACAGCCGCCATCGTTGATTCGACCAGTTCGCAGGCCCGTTGCATGGCCGTTGCCCGAACAGATGCCAGTCGTAGACCGTCTTCGAACAAGAGTACACCAGCCGCCGTCAGGGCCGATAGCTCGCCCAGTGAATGGCCCGCCACCATAGCCGGGGCAAAGGAGTCGCTGGTGAGCGCCGTAACAACACCGTGCAGGAAAACGGCGGGCTGCGTATAAATCGTTTGTTTGAGGTCGTCGTCGGTCCCTTCAAACATAATATCGGTCAGGTTATAGCCCAACACCTCATTGGCCTGGTCGAATAACCGCCGGGCAGCATCGGACTGTTGATAGAGGTCTTTGCCCATACCTCGAAACTGGGAGCCCTGACCGGGAAATACGTATGCTTTCATAGTAGAGATGAACTAACTGATGGTGCAAAATAGCCGGATAATTATGGTTGTTCAAAAGATAAATCCATGTTGCCGGACTAATGCACTGTTTATCATTGGTTTATTAGGAACCCTGCCGCCTATCAGAAGCAACGAATTTATCTTCTGATAGCTACCTAATTAAAACCGGAGCAAATCGAACAAACATTTATAACACACTGTTGAGAAATTAGCGTGATAGTGCAATTTATATCGACTGTAAATAAAGTTATAAAACGGCTGATAATACCGCTTAACCTTGTTTCCATCGGGATTGTGCTTTAGCTTTGATGCGCCGTTTAAAGCGGCTTTTTTTCAATAGTTTACCACTAAAATTTTCGTGTCGTTCACCGTATGGCTTGGGTAACACAAACTCTCTCCAGCTCCCTCGGCCGCAAGGTCATTATGTCGTTAACGGGACTGTTTTTAAGTACTTTTCTGATTGTACATATGGCTGGTAATCTCCAGCTGTTCAAGGGTGATGGCGGAAGGGCCTTCAATGAGTATACGTACTTCATGACCCACAATCCGGTTATTATGACCGTTTCCTATTTGCTTTACACCTCGATTCTGGTTCACGCGCTGATGGCCTTCGTGCTGACACGCCATAACCAGGCATCGCGGCCCGTTAAGTATGCGTACAGTAAGCCGGAAGCGAATAGTGACTGGTCGTCCCGGAATATGGGTATTTTGGGAACCATCCTCCTGTTATTTATCATTATTCACATGCGTACATTCTGGTACGAAATGCACTTCGGTTCGGTCCCAATGGCTGAGTACGATGGCAAGCAGTACAAGAATTTATACGCTGTAGTACAGGTAGCCTTTGGCGAGTGGTGGTATGTACTCCTGTATGTTGTTTGTATGGGGGCTCTTGGCTATCACCTGGCTCATGGGTTTCAGAGTGGCTTTCAGTCGCTCGGTGTTCGGCATAAGAAATACACGCCCCTTATTGAAGCTCTTGGCAAGTACTTCTTCGCCATTATTATCCCGCTGGCTTTTGCAGCAATGCCAATTTATGTGTTTTTACAGGTTCACCATATAATTTAATGAGTTAATGGGTGGATAACACAGAGGCTACTTTAGCTGGAAACGGTCTATTCACTCAATCACTCATTCACTCATTGACAATTGGACAAATGAAACTGGAATCAAAAATCCCCGCAGGCCCTTTAGCCGAGAAATGGGCCCGGCACAAGTTTTCGCTGAAGCTGGTCAACCCGGCCAACAAGCGTAAATACGAAATTATTGTAGTGGGTACAGGGCTGGCAGGCGCATCGGCGGCTGCTTCACTGGCTGAACTGGGTTATAACGTTAAGGCGTTCTGTTTCCAGGATAGCCCACGTCGGGCGCACTCCATTGCCGCTCAGGGTGGTATCAACGCAGCCAAGAATTACCAGAACGACGGCGACAGCGTGTTCCGCCTGTTCTACGATACAATTAAAGGTGGCGATTATCGGGCACGGGAAGCCAACGTACACCGGTTAGCCGAAGTTAGCGTCAACATTATTGATCAGTGCGTAGCGCAGGGCGTTCCCTTCGCTCGTGAGTACGGCGGTACACTGGCCAACCGTTCATTCGGTGGTGCTCAGGTGTCGCGTACATTCTACGCACGTGGCCAGACAGGTCAGCAACTGCTGCTGGGTGCCTATTCGGCGCTGAGCCGTCAGGTAGCCAACGGGAAAGTGAAATTGTACCCACGTACCGAAATGCTCGACCTCGTGGTTGAAGGCGGTAAAGCACGGGGTATCATCACCCGGAACCTGATCACCGGTAAAATAGAATCACATTCAGCGCATGCTGTGTTGCTTTGCACAGGTGGCTATGGCAACGTATTCTACCTGTCGACAAACGCGATGGGCAGCAACGTAACCGCAGCTTGGCGGGCACACAAGAAAGGGGCTTTGTTTGGTAACCCTTGCTTTACCCAAATTCACCCAACCTGTATTCCGGTATCGGGCCACTACCAGTCGAAGCTGACGCTGATGTCGGAGTCGCTACGGAACGATGGCCGGGTGTGGGCACCCAAGTCGAAAGAAGACGCAGTACGCATTCAGAAAGGCGAAATAAAGCCAACAGATCTGGCCGAAGACGCCCGCGATTACTTCTTGGAGCGCCGTTATCCGGCCTTCGGAAACCTGGTTCCCCGCGACGTGGCTTCGCGTAATGCGAAATACGTTTGCGATGAAGGCCGGGGTGTGAGTAAAACCGGTTTGGCCGTTTATCTGGATTTCGCTGATGCTATCAAGCGCGACGGACGGAAAACGATCGAGGCTAAATACGGTAACCTTTTCGAGATGTACGAAAAGATCACCGGTGAGAACCCGTACGAACTGCCGATGATGATCTACCCCGCTGTTCACTACACGATGGGCGGTTTGTGGGTCGATTACAACTTGATGACAACTATTCCCGGTCTGTACGCACTCGGCGAGGCTAACTTCTCCGACCATGGTGCTAACCGTCTTGGTGCTTCGGCGCTGATGCAGGGACTGGCAGACGGATATTTCGTAATTCCATACACCGTTGGCGACTATCTGGCAACGATTGGGCCGGCTGATAAAATACCCGTTGATTCGCCAGCATTTAAGGAAGCCGAGCAGAAAGTACACGCTCAGGTGAACCAACTGCTGTCTATCAAAGGTGAGCGTCCGGTTGATGACCTACATAAGGAACTCGGTCACATCATGTGGGAGTATTGCGGTATGTCACGCACGGCCGAAGGGCTGAAACTGGCCAAGCAGAAGATTCAGGCGTTGAAGAAAGAGTTCTGGACCAACGTAAAAGTACTGGGTGATTCGGAAGAGATGAACCAGGCGTTAGAACAGGCCGCTCGGGTTGCCGACTTCATTGAACTGGGCGAACTGATGGTCGACGATGCGCTGAACCGCGAAGAGTCCTGCGGTGGTCACTTCCGGGAGGAACACCAGACACCCGATGGTGAAGCCTTACGTGACGATGAAAACTTCGCTTACGTAGCTGCGTGGGAGTACCAGGGTGAAAATCAGCCCGAACTGCTTAATAAAGAGATTCTCGAATTCGAGAACGTTAAACTGACACAGCGGAGTTATAAATAATAGTTGGTAAGTCGGTAAGTCGGTAAGTCGGTAAGTGGCTGACGCCGGAACAATTCATACGTCAGCACTTACTGACTTACTGACTTACCAACTTATTGACTCACTGACTGTAATCATGAAAATTAACCTAAAAGTCTGGAGACAGAAAAATAATAATACGGCTGGTAAACTGGTTGACTACCAGCTGGATAACGTATCGGAAGATATGTCTTTTCTGGAGATGTTCGACGTTTTGAACGATTCACTAACCCGGAAAGGCGAAGATCCCGTTACGTTCGACCACGACTGCCGCGAGGGTATTTGCGGGATGTGCTCCATGTACATTAACGGTCGGGCGCACGGCCCACAAACCGGCGCAACCACCTGCCAACTGCACATGCGGTCGTTCAACGATGGCGATACTATCGTGGTTGAACCCTGGCGCGCTCGGGCGTTCCCGGTCATCAAGGATTTGATGGTCGACCGATCGGCGTTTGACCGAATCATTCAGTCGGGTGGTTATGTATCGGTGAATACGGGCTCGGCACGTGATGCCAATGAAATCCTGATTCCGCGTACCGTGGCCGACGAAGCGATGGATGCCGCTGCCTGTATTGGTTGTGGTGCCTGCGTTGCTGCCTGTAAAAATGCGTCGGCTATGCTGTTTGTTTCGGCAAAAGTATCTCAACTGGCTATTTTACCACAGGGGCATTCGGAGCACAAGGAACGGGCTGAGCGGATGGTAGCGCAGATGGACGCCGAAGGATTTGGTGCCTGCTCGTTTACGGGTGCGTGCTCAGTTGAATGTCCGAAGTCAATTTCTCTTGATCACATTGCCCGTATGAACCGGGAATACCTTGGTGCAAAACTATCGTCGGAAAACGTTCAGGGTTAGACGATAGGCTTGCGAATAAACTGATCCGGTACTCCTGCAAAGGGTACCGGATTTTTTGTTGTATCATTATTTCCTGGAAAATATACCTTGTATTTCTAAAATAAGTAATCGGATACTTAGGCTATTTAGGAAAAGGACGCGTAGCTTTGCCCACTTATTAGTGGAATATGGCGAGTGAGCTTTTCAACCGCAGGGATATCCTTGCTTATTTTATTGTTGCCGCAATAGGCGCTTCCTTACAACTTGTTGCCGGAAGTTTATTTCAGGATTGGTTTACGTTTAGTTATGAGCAAGCGTTGCTGGCAGGTTATGTCATTGCTTTTGTCGTTGGCTTCTTTCTAACGAAACTCTTTGCCTTCAACGCAAAGAACTCCACCAAAACCCGCCGGGAAGCTGTCAAGTTTACCCTTGTTTCCATCGTTTCATGTCTGATTACCGTATATGGATCGTCTCTATTATACGACTACTCGGTCAGTAAATTCGATATACTTACGGTTGTAATGCCGCTCTCCGTCAAGCAGGTAAATGTCAATAAACTGGTGGCGCATACGACAGGCATGGGAGTTAGCTTCCTGAGTAATTACATTTTGCACAAGACCTTCACCTTTCACAATACAGGCTTCTACGAACGGCTAAAACGACTGTTGAATTTATAGCGTCGGATCGTTCAGCCATCGGGCCGATTTCAGATAGTACTTTTCCTTTCTTCCTGAGCACCCTCTTTCCTGCGGATAGCCGACCGGGAGGGTTAGAAATCCTTGTGGCCTTTCTTTGATAAGTTGGGGTCGACTGATGAGTACTGTTCCGCCAGAACGCTTATCCGTTAGCTGGCGGTGGGGCAGAGGGAATATATAAGGGTTACCACATACTGGATCATAAAGCCCTGCTCGATTGTAGGACTGCCATTCACAGATGCTTTGATATGGACAGACGGAATTTTATTTCGATTAGTGCAACGTCCCTCAGCCTTTTGCCGCTAACCGGATTTGCCGACATTTACATCACCACAGTGCGCAAACCGGCCTGGCTGCTCGACTGGATTGCCATCAACGACCGACAACTGCCTAACTACGGGCTCATAAAGGTAACAGATACAAACAGCCCGTATGCCGGAGGCTACCTAAATGAAGCCGACATGCCGAACCCACAATCTACCAGCGGGTTTCTGATGAGAGCCGGTATGCTGTTCGCAACGCCCGAATCGAGCTATTATCAGTCGGCCAAACTGCTGGGGGAGATTGAGGCTGCGGCTCGATGCATGCTCAAATTCCAGCATTCGGACGGCACCATCGATTACCTCGACACTAATTTTCACTCGACACCCGACACCGCCTTTGTGCTGGAGAACATCGTTCCGGCCTACAGATTCCTGAATGAATCGAATGTCAAAGGTACCAACACCGCCCTCGGACTGCTGAAAACATTCCTGACCAAGGCCGGTGACGCCCTGATTGTAGGCGGGATTCACACACCTAACCACCGTTGGGTCGTCTCGGCAGCTCTGACCAAGTTAAATGAATTGTTCCCAAATCCACGTTATACAGGCCGAATCGACCAATGGCTGGCAGAACATATCGACATCGACCCCGACGGGCAGTTTAACGAAAAGAGCACCAACAGCTATTCGCCCATCGTCGACCGGTCGCTGATTATTATGGCCAGAGGTTTAAAAAAAACTGAGTTGCTCGAGTCTGTCCGCCGGAATTTGATGATGACACTCTACTACGTACATCCTAATGGCGAAGTGGTGACCGAGGGCTCTAACCGGCAGGATAAAGGTACTATTGGCAATATGTCGCGGTACTATTATTGTTATCGCTACATGGCGTTGCTCGACAAAAACGGCGAGATGGCGGCCATGTGTCGCTTGATTGAAAAGACATGCCCAAAAGAGCAACTGGCCGGTTACCTCGATTATTTTCTCGAAGACCCTACGCTCTGGAACGAACTGCCTCCCAGCAAACCGCTGCCGACCAGTTACGCCAAAGCGTTTCCATATTCGGGCGTAGTGCGCATTCGACGGGAAGGGTGGGATGCCACACTGCTATCGAACAATGCGGCCTGGCTCACCTTTCATAAAGGAAATGCCGTTTTGCAGGGAATGCGGGTAGCTGCATCGTTCTTTGGCAAGGGGCAATTTCAACCTGCCAAAATTGAACAGCAGGGCAATGCTTGGGTGATGCGCCAGTCGATGGAGGGGCCGTACTATCAACCCATAGCGACCGATAAAATTGACGCCAATGGCGACTGGGACAAAATGCCCAGAACCGACCGCCCCCAGAGTGAAATCCAGAAACTTGATGCCACCGTTACGATTACCGAAGTTAACAACGGGCTCCGCATCGACGTCGAGTTGTCGGGTACAGACAACGTTCCGGTAGCACTGGAACTGATTTTCCGGCCGGGCGGTACGCTGGGGGGCGTTACCAAACACCCAAAAAAAGACAACGCCTTTCTCTTATCCGACGAAGCGGGTACATACGCCGTTGGTACCGATATCATCCGGTTTGGGCCGGGGAGAGTACAGCACAAAGGGGTACAACTGCGGGGTGCTGTTCCGGCAATAGAAGCGCCAACGGTTTACCTGACCGGCTACACACCGTTTAAGCACAGTCTGTTTTTGGGGTAGCTTGAGTTATACAAGTAGTTAATGTTGCCCTACTATCATGAATCGCTTAATTCGTTTATCATTTTTTCTATTCATATCCATCGCTCATTCCTTTGGCCAGAGCCCTTCTTTGACGTTGTGGTACAATAAACCGGCAACCGTATGGCCTGAGGCTTTGCCGCTGGGTAATGGTTACATGGGGGCCATGGTGTTCGGCGATCCGGCGAAAGAGCATCTGCAACTCAACGAAGGAACTTTATACACGGGCGACCCGGCCAGTACCTTTAGGACAATCAACGTCCGGAAAGACTTTAAGCAGGTTAGCACCCTATTGGCCGATAAAAAATACCAGGAAGCGCAAGCGCTGATTGCTCGCGAATGGCTGGGCCGGAATCACCAACTCTACCAGCCCATGAGCGATTTCTGGATTGACATGGACCATAGAAGCGTGCCGGTATCTGCCTACAAACGTCAGCTCGATCTGGCGACAGCAACCGCCACGACGCAATACAAAACGGGTAATACAACCTACACCCGGACATATTTCGCTAGTTACCCCGACCATGTTATGGTGGTGAAACTGACGGCTAATGGCCCCGGTAAAATCAATTGTACATTCCATTTATCGACGCCCCATGAATCAAGCGCACGCTATGCCGTTCAGGGGAACACGCTGACGGTACGGGGCAAAGTGCCCGGTTTTGGGCTGAGACGTAGTTTCGAGCAGGTTGAGAAAGCCGGTGACCAGTACAAATACCCCGAAGTGTACGACAAGAACGGCCAACGGAAACCGGGCGTTGAAAACATGCTGTACGAACAGACGATAAACGGTCTGGGTATGGCGTTTGAAACACGGGTAAAAGCGATCAACACCGGCGGACATATCCGGCAGGATAAAAACTCGCTGACGGTTCAGGGTGCGTCGGAAGTGGTGTTTGTGTTATCGGCGGCCACGAGTTATAATGGCTTCGATAAAAGTCCGGCTTATGAAGGAGTGGCCCCCAGATCTATTCTCGATCAGCGGTTTAGGGGGTTGGAAAGGAAGCCTTATGCCGAGTTATACAATAGCCATCTGGCTGATTACAAACGGTTATTCGACCGGGTTGCTATTCAGCTAGCGGCCGAAACCAGTCAATCGCAACTGCCCACCGACCAGCGTGTCGACCTGTTCTCGAACGGTAAAGACCCTTCGTTTGCGGACCTGTATTTTCAATATGGGCGCTATCTGATGATTGCCGGATCGAGGCCGGGTGGCCAACCGCTCAACCTGCAGGGCATCTGGAACGATCAGATGGTGCCCCCCTGGAATGGTGGCTACACCATTAACATCAACGCCCAGATGAATTACTGGCCTGCCGAGCTTACCAATCTATCGGAGTGTCAGGAGCCGTTCTTCAAAGCCGTTAAGGAACTGGCTATTAACGGACACGAGACGGCCCGGAATATGTACGGTAACGATGGCTGGGTGGCGCACCATAACATGGACATCTGGCGTCATGCCGAACCCATCGATCTGTGCAACTGTGCCTTCTGGCCCATGGCGGCCGGATGGCTGACGAGCCATTTCTGGGAGAAATACCTGTTCAGTGGCGACAAAACGTTTCTTAAAAACGAAGCTTTTCCATTGTTGAAAGGGGCCGTTCAGTTCTATCAGGGCTGGCTGATGAAGAATGAGCAGGGCTATCTGGTAACACCAGTGGGCCATTCGCCCGAGCAGAATTTTCTGTACGACGATAAGAAACAGGCCACGTTCAGTCCCGGTCCAACGATGGATATGGCCATTGTTCGCGAATCGTTCTCCCGTTATCTGGAAGCTTGTAAAACGCTGGGTATCGACGATAGTTTCACCGCTGGGGTCAGGCAGAACCTGGCGCAGTTGCTGCCTTATCAGATCGGCAAATATGGTCAGTTGCAGGAGTGGCAGGACGATTTTGAGGATGCCGATGTGCAGCACCGTCATTTTTCCCATCTGTACGCCATGCACCCCAGCAACCAGATTAATGGACAAACAACGCCCGAATTGACCGCAGCAGTCAGGCGTGTGATGGAACGCCGGGGCGATGGCGCAACGGGCTGGTCGATGGGCTGGAAAGTGAACGTCTGGGCTCGTTTGCTGGACGGTGACCACGCGTTAGGGCTACTCACCAATTTATTTAAACTTATAACGACGGAGAAGACGCATATGTCGGGCGGGGGAACGTATCCCAATCTATTCTGCGCCCATCCCCCGTTTCAGATCGATGGTAATTTTGGCGCTACAGCGGGCATTGCCGAGATGCTGGTGCAAAGTCACGCGGGCGAAATTCACTTGCTGCCAGCCCTGCCGAAAGACTGGCACACGGGCCGCGTGAAGGGCCTGAAAACTCGCGGAGGCTTTACTGTCGACATGGAATGGAAAGCGGGTAAATTGACCAAAGCTGTCGTGCATTCGGCGCTAGGCGGCAACCTGCGAATCAAGACAAACGACCGGATGATGGTGCAACCCGCCCTTTCTGCCGAACTTAGCCCGGCAAATCCAAATCCGCTCTTTAGCTTTGTCGACGCGGGGAAACCCATTATCAAAGACAAAACGAAGCTGGGAGAAATGTCTGTCGTGAAGGGTTTCATAGTTGATATGAAGACGGAGAAGGGAAGGGTTTATGAAATCAGATAGCGCTGTCGTGGGGTGCTCCATCTATTGTACGCAATTCTGGAAATGGAACATGAATAAATTAATAATGCGTCGTCTTTTAATACTGACTGTTACTACCACGCTAAGCTTAACATCAGGCGTTTTCGCCCAGAAACAACCCGTCGATCTGGTCAATCCGCTGGTCGATGCGGCTAATTCGCGCTGGTTCTTCTTTAATTCGGCCACCCGGCCATTCGGCATGGTTAACCTGAGTCCGGACAATGGTGTCAATGCCGACTGGGGTGCCGGTTACCGATATCATCTGGATAGTATCAAGTGCTTTAGTCATATTCATGGCTGGCAGTTGTCGGGGGTGCCGGTCATGCCTACAACCGGGGCGTTTAAAGGGCATTTGGGCTCAGATCAGTATGGCTCGCGGTTTTCTCATCAGAAAGAAATCGTAAAAGCGGGTTACCATAAAGTGGTGCTCGATGCTTATAACATTACCGCTGAACTGACGTCGACCACCCGCGTGGGATTCCATAAATACACTTATCCGGCGTCGGCGCAAAGCCATATTCTGTTCGATTTTTCCACATTCCTGGGTCCGTCGGATACGCAGAAAGGGCATGTCAGAAAGGTCAGCAATCAGGAGATCGAAGGCTACGCAGTAATGGCTCCGACTATCCGGCGACCTAAAACGCTGACCGTTTTCTTCGTCGCTGTTTTCGACAAGCCCTTCGACTCGTTCCGTGGCTGGCGAAACGGTGCTCTCGAAACCCCTGATGGCCTGATCGAAGGCGAACGGACGGGCGCTTACATTAGCTTCAAAACCAAAGCGGGCGAGATGCGGAAGATGAAAGTGGCTATTTCGTACGTTAGTGAAGAACAGGCCCGTATCAATCTCAAGACCGAACTGCCGCATTGGGATTTCGAAAAAACGGTGCAGGACAGCCGCTCCGACTGGAACAACTGGCTGAGCCGAATCGCTATCGAGGGCGGCACCGACACCGAGCGCAGTCGTTTTTACACCGACCTCTGGCACGCCTTGCAGGGCCGACGCATCATCTCCGACGTGAACGGGAAGTACAGCGACATGACCGGTCCCGAACGCCGAATCAAACAGATTCCGCTGGATGCCAACGGCAACCCCAAATTCAATCACCATAACTTCGATGCCATGTGGGGCGCACAATGGTCGCTCAACACGCTCTGGCACTTGATGTATCCTGAAGTGACGGAGTCGTTCGTCAACTCCATGCTGCTCATGTACGACGATGGCGGGCTCATTCCGCGCGGTCCGGCGGGGGGTAACTACACCTTCGTGATGACGGGTGCTTCGTCGACGCCCTTTATCGTGAGTGCATACCTGAAAGGCATTCGGGGTTTTGATACGACCAAGGCGTATGAGGGCATGCGCAAGAATCATTTTCCCGGCGGCCTGATGAGCAAAGCAGGCTACGAGCACAACACCTTCAAGGGGGGAGGTATCGAATTTTACATGGAACGGGGGTACATTCCACACCCAATAAGCAGCACCCGATACGGCTTTCATCAGGATGGTTCGACACAAACCCTCGAATACGCCTATCAGGATTACACCTTGGCGCAGATGGCTCAAAAGCTCGGTAAAAACGACGATTACGGTCTATTTATGAAGCGGGCGCAGACTTATAAAAATATCTGGAACCCCAAACTCGGCTGGATGTGGAACCGGACGCTGGACGGCAACTGGGCCGAACCCGTCGATATCCTGCGGTACGATAATGGCTGGGAAGAGGGCAATGCGGCTCAGTACACTTGGTTTGTTCCCCACGATGTGCAGGGCCTGATTAACCTTATGGGTGGCCGGGAGGCATTTGTCGGTAAACTTAACAGCTCCTTTGAAAAGGCTCAGAAACATGATTTTGTGACGGGAAAAACCCACGCCAGCGAGACCGAAGAAGACCGGCGCCGGATATACATCAACTATGGCAACCAGCCCTGTATGCAAACGGCCTTTCTGTTCAACTATGCTGGTTCACCCTGGCTTACCCAATACTGGACGCGGCAGGTGGTCGAAAAGGTGTATAGCGGTATCTCGCCCGATTACGGCTACAGTGGCGACGAAGATCAGGGGCTTATGGGCAGTCTGTCGGTGCTGCTCAAAACAGGCCTGTTTTCCACCAACGGCGGCACTACGCCCGAGCCCTTCTACGAGATCACCAGTCCAATTTTCAGGAAGATCACAATCAAGCTGAATCCGAAATATTATAAAGGCAAACAATTTGTGATCGACGCGCAGAATAACTCCGCTCAGAACGTTTATATTCAGTCGGCTACGTTAAACGGTCAACCCCTCAATAGACCGTGGATGTTGCACGAAACGGTCGTCAACGGTGGCAAGCTAACCCTTCAACTGGGCGACAAACCGAACAAGGCCTGGGGCGGAAAGCCGGAGCAGGTACCGGCGTCAATGTCGTCGGCTTCTAATTAGGAATTGGCTGTAACCATCTGTTCCTGAACAAAGGAGCAAAACAGTCGATTCGTATGTTGACCGAAGGAACGGAGCTACTATTGTGCTTACGCTTACCTTTACTAACTTATTCAAAACGGCCATTCTGTATCACGTGCAGTGATCGGCATGGCCCCCGAACAATACATTCAAATGTCAATAGACGTGGCTACCAAAAGACCATTCAGATTACTAATCAGCTCACTTTTGCTGCTTTCGGCGTTCATCGTGGGGTTTCAGAAAATTACCTTTGACGAGCCCCGAATTTCGCTTGAGAACTATGTCGTAGAGGATGGTTTCAAGCTAAAGCTAATTGCTTCCGAGTCGTTATTGAAAGCCCCCGTTAGCCTGGATTTCGACGATAAGGGCCGCATATGGGTGGTTGAAATGATTGGCTACATGCCCAATCTGGAAGGGATAGGAGAGGAAGAGCCAACGGGCCGGATTTCTATACTCGAAGATCGTGACAAAAATGGCGTGGCCGATCACGCAAAGGTATTTCTGGATAAACTCGTGCTGCCCAGAGCGCTGGCGCATGTGTATGGTGGCCTGTTGTACGTAGATGGTCCCAAACTTTGGTTCGTCGAGATAAAAAACGACAAGCCCGGTAAAAAAACGCTGGTTGATCCACTTTATGCCGAAGGCGGAAACGTGGAGCATTCGTCCAATGGCTTGATGATGAACATCGATAACTGGATTTATAACGCTAATTACAACTTCAGGTATCAGTTGAAAAATGGCAAATGGGTGAAAGAGCCTACTACCGACCGGGGGCAGTGGGGGATTACAAGAGACAATTTCGGTCGACTCTATTACAACAACAACTCCACTAATTTGCAGGGCGACTATGTGCTGCCCAACAAGGTAATCCGGAACAAGTATTTCAAGCCCGCCATTGCAGAACATCAGCGACTGGCCAGCAATCGGGTGTACCCCCTCCATCAAACATCGGTCAACCGGGGTTACCAGCCGGGGGTTCTCGACGAAAAAGGGTTTCTGAAAGAGGTGACGGCGGCCTGTGGGCCACTGGTGTATCGGGGAGGAGCTTTCCCGGAGGCTTACAATCAAAATGTGTTCGTCTGCGTGCCCGAAGCCAACCTGATCAAACGCAATATTCTGCATTTCGACAACACAAAAATAACCGCCAGTCAGGCAACCGAAGGGAAAGAATTTATTGCATCTACCGACGAAGGTTTCCGACCAGTGAACCTGTTCAACGGTCCCGATGGCGCTATGTATGTGGTCGATATGCACCGGGGTATCATTCAGCATAAAGCCTACATCTCGCAATACCTGACCGAGCAGCTTGCCGGTAAAAAGCTGGACACGCTGCAAAATGCCGGGCGGATTCTGAAAATCACCAGCACCACAGCGAAGCTCAATCCGATACCGGATTTGTCGAAGGCAACAGCCACTCAATTAATTGCTTCGCTGAGTAGCCCAAATGGCTGGTTGAGAGACCGCGCTCAACAACTACTAATCCAGAAGAAAGACCTTTCGGTGGTGGGACCGTTAACCCGCTTAGCCAAAGCCGACAACTCGTTTTCAACGGCTATTCACGCCCTCTACGTACTGGAAGGCCTTAACGCACTTTCGTTTGCTACGCTGAGTGACATCATTAACCAATCAAAACAACCCGAAACCGTTGCTCATGCACTGGGCCTTTTAGAGCGGTTTGCCTCACCACAGCAGGTAGGAAAGATGAACGCAATGAGTACGCAACTGCTGGCCCGAAACGATGAAACAACAGACCTCTATTTGGCTATGTCATTGAGGACGTGGAGTAAGCTTTCGGAGGGCACGTTTTTGCCTGTTCTCGCCGAAATTGATAAGAAATACGTCAGTAAACCCATCTTCCAGGAGGCTATTACCAGCGCACTTGACGGGCAGGAAGAACAGTATCTGAGCTCAATGCACCCCAGCGATCTGTTGAAGAAGAACATAACGGCTACGATAGCCAGGCGGCAGAAAAACGATATGAACTCGATTTACGTGGTTCAGACGAACGAGGTGGATACACGAACAAAAGGCTTAAAACTGTTCAGGACTATTTGTGCTACCTGTCATGGTCCGGACGGTAAAGGTATTCAGGATCTGGCACCGCCCCTCAAAGGCTCTGAGTACATCGACGGGTCTATGAAACGATTGGCAGCAATCATTCTCCACGGTGTCAGCGGGCCAATTCATGTGAATGGTAAACTCTACCAGTTGAACAACGAAATGCCCGCCCTGCTCAACAATAAAGACATCAGCGACCAGGACATTGTCGATATTATTCAATATACCCAAAATGCCCTTGCGAAGGAAGGGAAACGTATTTCGGCGGCCGACGTCAAGAAAATGAGAGACAAAAAGCCCGCCGGGAGTGGCGTCTTGACCGAGAAACAATTGCTCGAAGACGATTTTGACAAGTAAGTAGCGTAGGGCGATGGCTTCGTGTAACATACCCTCAAACGGCTTGTTATCCCTTATTTATGCCATCTCCAACACTTTATAAACTCCTTACTCGCTCGTTTATCCTCACGCTGGGTATGCTCGTTATCTGGTGGGGGCTGGATTCGTTTTTTAATGGAGCCGTCTGGGCGGGAATGGTGGTGAGCAAGTCGGCGCTGGTGGTTGAGTATTGCGAATTCAATAACGTGGCGCGGTTCTTTCACCAGCCCATGAATACGTATTCCAATCTGGCGTATTTCTTTTTCGGGGTACTAATTCTGCAAATCTCAATCGACGATCATAGAAACCAGGGCCTGAAAATTCAGAACCGGCTGGAAGCGTTTCCCGCGCTCTCGGCTCTGATGGGAATCTGCTTTGTGTATTTAAGTTTTGGCAGTGCCTTTTTTCACGCATCGCTAACATGGATAGGCCAGCGGGTCGACATGAACGGTACGTATGGGATTACGCTCGTTCTGGTTAGTATTGCGCTGTATCATGTGCTCTATAAAATTAGATTGACGCAACTCGTTAAAAACATCTGGATCACTGCTTTAGTCATTGTAATCCTCCTGTTTTTGAAAATTGCCCTATTGATTTCCAGCTCCATTTTGTTGCCTTCGTTAATTCTGGCGCTGCTGGTTTGTATAGCGGTAAACTATTTCCAGTTCAGGAGAAAACGCTCGATTTCGTTAGGCGTTGCCAGCCTGGTGCTTATGGTGGTTGCTGTTCGTTTTCGCACGCTGGATGTGCAGAAAATTGGCTGCGACCCACATTCACTGATACAGGGCCATTCCATCTGGCATTTACTAACGGCACTGAGCAGCGTTTGCAGTTACTCGTTCTTCCGATTTACGAAACCCTAGACCAAAATACTCGTTAAAATGAAGCGTAAACCATTGATCGTTTGTACGCTGGCTTTATCCGCGTTTATCTACGCCTGTAAAGTGCAGATGGCAACGAACACGCCTGGCAGTAGCTCCGCTTCGGTGGCGGTTGCCCCTGCCGTCGATAAAGATACCACCCTGCCGCTGGCCCCGTTTGCCATCACGCCCTTAACCCCCGAGCAAAGCCAGCAGGCTTTTGTGTTGCCCCCCGGTTATCATATGGAACTGGTGGCCAGCGAGCCGATGATTACCGAACCCGTCGCTATTGCCTGGGACGGTAACGCCCGCATGTATGTGGCCCAGATGGAAACCTACACGCAGGATGCCGACGGCACCGGAACGAAGGACAAAAAAAGCCGGGTAATGCTGCTGGAAGATACCAACAACGACGGCAAAATGGACAAAAGTACGGTGTTCATCAAAGACCTGATGCTGCCGCGCATGATCCTGTGTGTTAACCACGAACTGCTGGTCAACGAAACCGATACCTACGATATTTTCAGCTATAAAGACACCAACGGCGATGGCATTGCCGACGAAAAACGGGCCGTGTATACCGTTGGCAAAGTGGCACCCGGTAACCTCGAACACCAGCGCAGCGGCCTGGACTGGAACCTCGACAACTACATCTACCAGACCGTTGACCCCATCCGGTTCCGGTATGTGGGCGGGATGCTCAAGCCCGACTCGCTGCATAGCGGCTCTAATGGCCAGTGGGGATTAACACATGATAACTACGGTCGGTTGTTTTACAGCCGGGGTGGGGGTGAAAACGCCGGATCGGGCTTCCAGATCAATCCAAAATATGGCGCGCTGGAATTTGCCGATGCCTACAACGAGGAAACATTCAGCCCTGTCTGGTCGCGGATTTCCAATCCCGAAGTACAGGGTGGCCCGCCCCGGTTACGTCCTGATAGCACCTTGAACCACTTTACGTCGGGAAATGGCCAATCTATTTTTCGGGGTGACCGCCTTCCGGCTGATCTGGTGGGTGATTACCTGATCAACGAACCCGTAGCGCGTATCATCCGCCGGGCCAAAGTCGTGAACCGGGATGGGAAGACCTACCTGGAGAATGTTTATAAACACAAAGAATTTATTGCCAGCACCGACTTCTTCTTCCGGCCTGTCAATACCTACACCGGCCCGGATGGCTTGCTGTACATCATTGACATGAACCGGGGGATTATTCAGGAATCCAACTGGACAAAGAAAGGGACGTTTCTTCGGAATAAAATCGACCAGTATGACCTTGCCAAAGTTAACCAGCGGGGCCGCATCTGGCGTTTGGTACACGACGGTTATAAACCCGGTCCGAAACCTCAGATGCTCGATGTTCCGGCGGCCGATCTGGTAAAATACCTGAATCACGCCAACGGCTGGTGGCGAGACAATGCCCAGAAACAAATCGTACTTCTCGGCGATAAGTCGGTTGTGCCAGTGCTGAAACAGATGGCTGGTGGCCAGAACGGGGCTTCGGCTCTGGGGCGCCTGCATGCTTTGTGGACGCTGGAAGGTCTGGACGCTATTGATAAAGATATGCTCTATACGGCTCTCAAAGATTCCGATGCCCAAATGCGACGAGCCGCTGTCTGGATAAGCGAACGCTATCTCAAACAGAATGACGGCGACATGATTGCCCGTGTAGGCCATCTGGTTAACGATGAAAATTACGACGTAAAAACGCAGTTGATTTTGTCGCTGGGAGCCAATAAGAATGAGCTGGCACGGCAACTGGTTCAGGATGTTCTGGCCCGGAATTCGGGTAGCGAAATGCTGGCCCGCGCTAAGAACAGCATCGACCGAAACGAAGATGCCAAGGTATACGGCATGAAACTGGGCGCTTTCACGGCAGCAGACCGGAAGTTGATTGTGAGTGGTGGCGAAATTTACAAAGGCATGTGTTCGCCTTGTCACGGGGGCGATGGTAACGGCTTGCCCACCAACGCAGCACCGGCCCTGCGAGGAGCCAAACACGTGAACAACGACCGGGACTATGCCATTCGGATATTGCTGCACGGCCTGAAAGGTCCGATTGAAGGGAAAGCATACCCCAGCGAAATGGCGTCCATGAAAGATAACACCGACGAATGGATTGCTTCGGTCGTTAGTTACATCCGCTACGAATTTGTCGGTACATCGACCCGAGCCATAAAAGGACGGCAATCGGCGGTGGTACAGCCGGAGGAGGTTAAAAAAGCAAGGGAAGCTTACGCGTCATCGCGCGGAGCCTGGACAATTGACGAACTGGAAAAACAGCTTCTGCCAACAACGACGTTGAAGTAGTGTTTTGTGGTCGTGGGTCTGGTTTTGTACAACGGAGTACCTCTCCATCATACAAAACCAGACCCACGACCACAGTTGACTCATATCAAACCCTTTTACCGACATTCACATGAACGAAGAACAAGCCATTAACCGCCGGGATTTTGTTGGGAAAGCCGCTGCCGCTGTGGCTGGGTTTATGATCGTCCCTCGATTTGTACTGGGCGGCAAACGCCCCGATGGCACAAAATACCTGGCCCCCAGCGATGTTATTTCTCTGGGCTTCATTGGAACCGGCAAGCAGGGTAAAGGACTGATGTCGTCCTTTCTGAGTACGAATGAAGCCCGGATCATTGCCATCAGCGAAGTATATAAAGCCAAAGCGCAGCAGGGCCTGGATCGTATTAAAGCCCATTACGAAAAGAATCCACAGGTTGGTAAATACGGTGATGTTCCGGTTTATACGGACTTCCGGGAACTGCTGGCCCGTAAAGATGTCGACGCCGTGGTCATTGCTACGCCCGACCACTGGCATGCCGCTATGGCGGTTCGGGCAGCCCAGGCCGGGAAGGATATTTACTGCGAAAAACCACTGGCCTTGACCGTAAAAGAAGGTCGGGCGATGGTCGATGCGGCCCGCAAGTATAACCGGGTGTTTCAGACGGGGAGCATGCAGCGGTCGTGGCCGGAGTTTCGGCAAACGGCGGAGCTGATTCGCAACGGATACATTGGCGAAGTGAAAACCATTAAAGTGAACGTCGGTCCTCCGCCAACGGCCTACGATCTGCCCGCCGAACCCATTCCCGATGGATTGGACTGGAGCAAATGGCTCGGCCCCAATGAACCCGTTGTGTTCAACTCGGAGTTAGCCCCTCCACTCTCAAAAGATGTGTTTCCCAACTGGCGCAACTACCGGGAGTTCGGCGGGGGTATGGTGACCGACTGGGGTGCGCACATGTTCGACATTGTGCAGTGGGCGCTGGATATGGACAATAGCGGGCCAGTAGAAGTGATTGCGCCCGATGGTAAAGACCACCCGTTCCTGACCTACAAATATGATAACGGCATTGTAATGACCCACGAAAAATGGGACTGGAACAACGCTATTCTCTTTACCGGAACTGAAGGTGAACTGAGGGTTCAGCGCAGAAAGCTGGAAACTACACCAGCATCACTGGCTACGAAAGAAATAGGAGAGGCCGAAAAGCATGTGTATCACAGCGACAACCATTATAAGGATTTTCTGGATGCCATGCGGAAGCGCAGCAAGCCCATCTGCGATGTGGAAATTGGCCATCGAACCGCATCGGTTTGTAATATCGGCAACATCGCGTACCGACTGAACCGGTCGTTGCAGTGGAATCCGAAGAAAGAGCAGTTTAAAAACGATGCCGAAGCCAACGCGCTCCTCGGTCGCCCTATGAAAAACGAGTGGGGGATAAAAATTTGAGTAGTGCCGACCGTCCCGGTCGGCACTACTTATACTGTTGCGCCTTCTTTGAGTCGTTCGGCGTTTTCGGCAATGCGGAGCTGCTCGATAAATTCGCCTATACCGCCATCCATGACGGCAGGCAGGTTATAGACCGTAAGCCCGATGCGGTGATCCGTTACGCGGCTTTGGGGATAATTGTAGGTTCGGATCTTATCGGAACGGTCACCACTACCCACCATCGTTTTGCGCTGGGAAGCTATCGCGTCGTTGTGCTTCTGCAACTCGATCTCGTACAAGCGCGACCGCAATACCGTCAGTGCTTTATCGAAGTTTTTCAACTGCGAACGTTCATCCTGACACTGTACGACCAAACCCGTAGGGATGTGCGTTAACCGTACAGCCGAATAGGTGGTGTTTACCGACTGACCACCCGCTCCCGACGAACAGAACGTGTCTTTGCGGATGTCGTTCATATTAATTTCCACGTCTACTTCTTCGGCTTCGGGAAGAACGGCCACGCTGGCGGCCGAGGTGTGAATTCGGCCCTGAGTTTCGGTAGCCGGTACGCGCTGAACCCGGTGAACACCCGACTCGAACTTCAGTTTGCCGTACACATCTTCGCCTTCTACTTCGGTAATTATCTCTTTGTAGCCACCAGATGTACCTTCGGTAAAGTCGACCAGCGACATTTTCCAACCCATTTTCTCACAGAACCGTTGGTACATACGGAAGATGTCGCCCGCAAAAATGGCTGCTTCATCGCCACCGGTGCCACCCCGAATTTCGAGGATGACGTTCTTGCTGTCATTCGGGTCTTTGGGCATCAGCATTTCTTTGAGCGTTTCTTCGAGTGTGTCCCGGCGGGGGAGAAGCTCGTCCAGCTCGCCTTTGGCCATTTCCCGAAAATCTTCGTCCTTTTCAGTCGCGATGATTTTCTTTGCATTATCAATCTCTTCGAGCAATTGCTGATAAGCCTGGTATTGCACGACGATTTTTTCGAGATCCTTATATTCCTTACTCAACTTCATAAACCGCTTCTGATCTGAAACGGCTTCGGGCTGCACGATTTGTTGAGCTACTTCGTTGAAGCGTTCGCGGATGGCTTCTAACTGGTCAAGCATATATGTATAACTTTTTTGCCATTCTGAAGAATGGCAAGCGGGTGTATCTGATAAGAAAAACAAAATTACGAAAATTCCTTGGACCGGTGGTCCGGCAGTTTAGCTTTGCTGAGTGCAACCAAGCTGCCAACGGAATCGTTTTCATACAAATGACGAAACGCCTTTCTATTAAGTTCCTATATATGATACGCCCGCTGCTCATTTCCAGTCTATTAATTACGCTTTTAATCGAGTGCAACCCCGAGCGGGTTCGTTACACCAATGAGTTGAAGCAGGAAATGGCCGACTCAAAGATCAAACGGATTACCAATGCCGATCTGGTCGAAACGGTCGATGACCTGGGCGGTAAAGTAATTGCAGTGGTGGAGAAAGAACTGACGACGCAGCTTCAAAAAACGACAGACCCCGCCGAGCGAGCTAAAATTTGCCAGTTGAACAACCTGCCCCGTACCAAAGCCATCGCCGAACGCTACGCACTGGACATTCGTCTGCTGGGTGAGGCCGACATTCAGAACAAAACCTTGAATGCCAAAGAGCGGGAAATTCTGGATGCCTATCTGTACAGCGTGAAGCAGAAACAGTCACCCATCTCTAATATTCAAAAGATCACGGATACGACCTACGTCTACAACAAGCCCGTTGCGCTAAGCAGCCCCATTTGTGACGTCTGCTTCGGTAAACAGGAAACGCCGTTCGCTGTCTGGCATCTGGGTTTCAATAAACGGGAAGTGGTCCGGCGGATGAGCGCGTCGATTAAGAAGAAATCATCGTAAGGCTTGCTGGCGCGGTAGCCCCCTCTACCCACTCAATTAAACTTTTGGCCGTTTTTTCTGGATTATCGTTGGCCGTTTCAATCGTTTGAATGGTGGACGGGTCGCGGTGGGAAAGGCCGTGCAAGTACGCTTTGTCGTAATAGTCGAGGGTCAAATCGGCGACGGTGGCGTAGTCGTGGTTAGTCAGCGCATTGAGTGCGTCCTGCGTGACTTTGCCGCCTAGCCGTTTACGGATTCGCTCAGTGGCTTCAACGAGTAGACTGTGGTCTATGTTGGCATATTCAGTCACCAGACGGGTTACTCGTTTATCCTTGGGGAGGTCGATAAACGCGACAGGAGCCGCTCGCATCTGTTGCCAGAGCGCCATTGGAATAAAGCACGAACCAATGTTTCGGCTTTCATCTTCGAGCCAGATTCTGCGGTTGGTATCCAGCGTCAGCAGGGTCTGGAAGAGCAGGTTTTCGAACTGCTCCGACGCCGGCTGCGGCCGTTGGCCAATGGCTCCGTACGACGACCCTTTGTGATTGGCAAGCCCTTCCAGGTCAATAATCTGTTCACCCTGCCGGGCCAATTCCTTTAAAATATCGGTTTTGCCGCTGCCCGTTTTGCCACCCAGAATAATAAGTTTAAGGGGTTGCGCAAACGAGTCGAGCACGGCGTTTCGGTAGGCTTTGTAGCCGCCAACCAGCGTCGATGCAGTTAGCCCGGCGGTGTCGAGCAGCCAAGCGAACGACCCGCTGCGCATACCTCCGCGCCAGCAGTGTACCAGTACTTCCTTGTTCTGCGGATTCAGCTTTTTCGACTGCTTGACAAAGTCGGCCAGCTTGGGGCCGACCATACTGAGTCCAATCAATACAGCCGCGTCTTTGCCCGCGTTTTTGTATTTGGTGCCCACCTGCGCCCGTTCGTCGTTGTCGAAAAGCGGAATACTCACCGCCCCCGGAATATGCGCATGGTCATACTCCCCCGGCGACCGGACGTCAATGATCGGCAGGCTACGTGCCTTGCTTAAAAACTCTTCGACGGATAGTTTGTGGACCATATTCTTGACCGCACGGGCGGCCCCGCGGGATTTAGCTGATTAAAGGATTAGTTGGATTTTGTTACTTGTTCTGTTGAGGCAAAATCAGATTAATCGGTCAATCAGCTAAATTCAGGTTCAGACACCTTAAATACATCTGAATTGTATTCTCCAATCCAAAATAAAGGGCATCGCAAACAAGGGCGTGGCCGATGGATACTTCCTCCAGGCCGGGTACCTGCTCATCGAAGAAGCGCAGGTTTTCCAGACTCAGGTCGTGCCCGGCGTTCAGGCCCAGGCCCAGTTCATTGGCGCGTTGGGCAGCCCGGACAAACGGTGCCACAGCGGCCTCACGGTTTTCGGCGTAGTGGGCCGCGTAGGGTTCGGTGTATAACTCAATCCGGTCGGTACCTACGGCTTTGGCCCCTTCGACCATGCGCTCATCGGCATCGACGAAAATAGACACCCGAATGCCATCGGCTTTGAAGGTATCGACCAGATACCTAAGGTGATCGGCGTGGCGGATGGTATCCCAACCGGCGTTGGAGGTAATGGCATCAACCGCATCGGGAACGAGCGTCACCTGGGCGGGTTTCACCCGTTTCACCAGTTCGATGAAACGCTCGTCAGGGTTACCCTCAATGTTAAATTCTGTCGTAACGACCTCGTGCAGATCCAGCACGTCCTGATAGCGGATATGCCGTTCGTCGGGGCGGGGGTGAACCGTAATACCCTGCGCCCCGAAACGCTCGCAATCGAGGGCGACTTTTACGAGGTCGGGGTTGTTGCCACCGCGTGCGTTACGGATGGTCGCAATTTTGTTGATGTTAACGCTTAAACGTGTCATCTGGTAATGAATAATGACCAATGTACAATGAACAATGACTGGTTTCTTAACTTTGCTAAACCGTTGATGGTTCATGGGAGCTTATGGTTCTGCCTTATCCATTATTCATTTTACATTATTCATTAAACCAATGTCTCTAAAACAACAAATTGACGCCGATATAAAACAGGCTATGCTGGCCAAAGATCAGGATAAGTTACGTGCCTTGCGGGCTGTAAAATCCATGATCCTGCTCGAAGAAACCAAAGAAGGGCAGTCCGGCGACCTGAAGCCTGAGGATGAAACCAAAATTCTGACCAAAGCTGTGAAGCAGCGGAAAGACTCGGCGGACATCTACCGGCAGCAAAACCGCGCCGATCTGCTAGCCGTGGAAGAAGCTGAAATCGCCGTTATCGAGCAGTACCTGCCCAAGCAGCTTTCGGAAGATGAGCTGAAGGCGAAACTTCAGGCCATCATGACCCGACTAGGCGCATCAGTTCCCTCCGATCTGGGTAAAGTAATGGGCGTTGCCTCCAAAGAACTCGCCGGGCAAGCCGATGGGAAAGCTATTTCGGCAATGGTAAGACAACTTTTACAATGAAGAATGAGTGAATGATAGAATAGGTGAATGAAATCATACGGTGGTTAATTCTATATTCTATCATTCACCCATTCTATCATTCACTCATTACTATTTTGAACACGCTCGATTTACTCATGCTCATTCCCCTGGCCTGGGGGATTTTTAACGGATACCGCAAAGGTCTGCTGGTGGAGATCGTGGCGATTATCGCGTTTGTGGTGGCCATGATTGTCGGGTTTAAATTTCTGGCGTTTGGTATCGAACTGCTTAGCCCGTACATCAGCCGTGAACTGGCCCGAAAAATTCTGCCGTGGCTGGGTTTTTCGGTGATCTTTTTCCCGACTGTCATCATGATCAACCAGATGGGGTTTGCCATCCGACGGTCGTTAAAGTACTCCATATTAGGCACCTTCGATAGTGTGGCCGGTGCAACCGTTGGTCTTTTTACG
Organism: Spirosoma sp.; assembly: GCF_026391055.1. GTDB lineage: Bacteria > Bacteroidota > Bacteroidia > Cytophagales > Spirosomataceae > Spirosoma. The sequence continues at coordinate 123,255 of NZ_JAPLET010000015.1, forward strand.
TGGGTTTTTGGAATTAGTGTTATCCTTTGGTTGTTCAGTTATATGGGCGTCAAGATGCCCGCCCGCCAGACGGAAACGGCCTTTTTATACCCATACATCAGGCCCATCGCGCCTAAAGTGATGGACAAAGCCGCCGTTTGGGTGCCCAAAGGACTGGAAGAGGGGAAGAAGTGGCGAAGTAGTGCCGACCGTCTCGGTCGGTTGAATTGATCCGAGCATTTGCTGTTCTACTCGTCCAAATAGGTACGCATTTTGTGCAGATAAACGTGTCCAGGTTCTCTCTTAAATACGCTTATCTGTGTAAAATGATAAAACGAAAAGCAGCCATAGATTGCTGTCTGCTGATGTCTTTTCTGGCTACAACGACCTTCGCCCAGTTGACAGGGCGTGTCTTGTCGAAGGAAAACCAACGGGTTATACCCTATGCCACTATTTATCTGAGAAATAACGCCATTGGTGCCCATGCCAATGAGAACGGTGAGTTTGTTTTAGATGCGAAAGGCATTACCAACGATACGGTCTATATTCAGTCTATTGGCTATACGACTCTACGAATAGCGTTGCAGGATGCGGTAGGTACAAACTCATTTTACCTGAGCGAATCACCAATTACCTTACAGGCCACTAATGTCCGGAAACGAAAGCAAATAAACTCGCTTTGGAAAGGCGCTACTGAAGACCATAAAGGCTTTATTTTTGGTCAGATGGGTGGTTCCATGTTGCGGGAAGTTGCCTTGTACATGCCGAATGATGAGAAGAAAGAAGGCTTTTTAAACGCAGCAGGCTTCTATGTCGTGCGCTTTGGAAAGCATAAAACCCCGTTCAGAGTTCGTGTTTACGAGCCGGATGGCGACATGCCTGGCAAGGATTTATTAACTGAAAATGTGGTAATCCATGCCAGCGGGTCGAATCGCTATTGCACGGTAGACTTACGTAAATTCAATATCCCCTTTGGCGAAAACGGCGTTTTTATCTCCATGGAATGGCTCAATCTGAATGATAAAAAATACTACTACGATGTGAAATACCGCAATAGCAAAGCGGTGAATACATTCTATGGCCAGCAAATAGGGCTTTCCAATGAATTCGAAGAATTGCAGGGACGCGTAAGAATCAATCAGGGCGACTGGAAAACAATGACGATGAGGTATGCGTCGCCCATGTTTAAGGTGAAAATTGATTTTTACGAAGATTGACTCAGGAAACTTTGCCAGTCTTTCTGGCTGTTGTAGCAGTATAATGAAACAAGATATTCGTAAACTGACGGCGGTTCAGTTAAAAGACTGGTTTACTAAAAACGGCGAACAGGGTTTTCGGGCCAAGCAGGTGCATGAATGGCTCTGGAAAAAATCGGCGGTGTCGTTCGAGCAGATGACAAACCTGTCGCTGTCGACGCGTGAAGTGCTGAACGCTAATTTCGAAATCCGTCCGCTAACCGTCGATCAGCAGCAGAAGAGCAACGATGGGACCATCAAGTCTTCGTTTAAGCTGTTTGACGGCAATCTGGTTGAGGGTGTTCTGATTCCGGCGTTACGAAACGATGACTTGGATCGTATGACCGCCTGCGTATCGAGTCAGGTGGGTTGCTCGCTGACGTGCAAGTTCTGCGCTACGGGCTATATGGACCGGAAGCGGAATCTTGACGCGGCCGAAATCTACGACCAGGTGGTGGCCATTGACCGGCAGGCCAAAGAAAACTACGATGCGCCCCTGACCAACATCGTGTATATGGGCATGGGGGAACCCCTGCTGAACTATAAAAACGTTCTCGAATCTGTCGACCGCATCACCTCGCCCGATGGCCTGGGCATGTCGCCGAAACGGATTACAGTTTCAACGGCGGGTATTGCCAAGATGATCCGGCAACTCGGCGATGATGAAGTGAAATTCAATCTGGCCCTTTCACTGCATGCCGCCAACGACCAGAAGCGCGACCAGATCATGCCGATCAACGAAAGTAACACGCTGGAGGCCTTGGGTGACGCCCTGACGTATTTCTATAAGAAAACCGGCACACGTATTACGTTCGAGTACATACTCTTTTATAATTTTAATGATACGCTACAAGACGCACAGGAACTTTGGAAGTTCACCAAGCGTGTTCCGGCTAAGGTAAATATTATTGAATACAACCCCATTGCCGAGGCCAACTTCAAGAATACCGATCCACAGACGCTGGATAAATTCGCCGGTTTTCTGGAGAGCAAAGGTGTGATTGTCAACGTTCGCCGGAGCCGGGGAAAAGATATAGATGCCGCCTGTGGGCAATTGGCGGGTAAAAACGCGTAGAGACCGGTCCGCAGAGGTGCGGCAATCCTTTGCGTCTTATTCTCCGGCAACCATGTACGTCTCACTCTCTATTTTTCTTTTTAAAAGGGCATTTCCTACTGCTGACCAGAGCTGAGACGCAAGGGATTGCGTCTCTACTTAACAATTTGGTAATATTGCTCTGCGCAGTTTCCCGTACTTTTGTGGCAATCATTGGCTTACGGACCCACCGTCGGCAAAACCATAGAAGATACGCCAATCATGTTTGGATTAGAAACGGATGTTTTTATCCTCCTCTTTATCAGCCTTTTCGCTGCCTGCGCTTTTGAATTTGTAAACGGGTTCCATGATACAGCCAACGCCGTCGCTACGGTTATCTACACAAACTCCTTAAAGCCAACGGTTGCCGTTGTGTGGTCTGGAATTTGCAATTTCACCGGCGTTCTGCTTGGTGGGATTGGTGTGGCTATGGGCATTGTTAACCTGCTTCCGGTCGAGTTACTCGTCGACCAGAACGTGTACCATAGTGTAGCGATGGTACTGGCACTGCTCCTCAGTGCTATTATCTGGAATCTGGGAACCTGGTATTTTGGTCTGCCTAGCTCGAGTTCACATACGCTTATTGGCTCTATTTTGGGCGTTGGTCTGGCTTTTGCTACCATGCCCGAAAACAAAACCGGAGCCGCCGTTAACTGGGAAAAAGCCATTGAGACAGGAGAAGCCCTTTTGCTATCGCCGTTGTTAGGCTTTAGCCTTGCCATTGTGCTCATGTTTATTTTGCGTCGGTCGGTGCCTGAAGAAGCCAAAGATCAGCTATTTAAGGAGCCCAAAAAGAATACAGCGCCACCAACCTGGGTTCGCACTATATTGATTGCTACCTGTTCGCTGGTTAGTTTCTTCCATGGTAGTAATGATGGCCAGAAGGGTGTAGGTCTGATCATGCTGATCCTGATCGGGATTGTTCCCTACCATTTTGCGGTAAAAGCAGATCTTGACCCTCGCCTGATGCAGACCAACGTTACAGCCATTCAACAAACCATCAGCGCGCTGGACTCCACTCATTTGTCTTCGATAAACCGTGCCCGGCTGGCTCAAACCAACACGGAACTGGCAGAATTGAGTGCGCTGGTAAACGGCCCACTAGTAGAGGGTAAAATTCCGAACGAGAAACGGTTGGACGTACGCCGGGATTTACTTCTCATCAACAGCAATATCAAAAAGATTACGGCCGATGAAGGATCAAACCTTAGCTCAGCCCAAGTGGCTCAGTTGAATACAAATCTTGGTGAAGAAGGTGGATTGCGCCGGTTTACGGACTATGCACCGCTTTGGGTTATTCTAATGATTGCTCTATCGCTTGGTCTTGGCACCATGATTGGCTGGCGCCGGATTGTAGTGACGGTAGGTGAGAAAATAGGCAAGCAACACCTGACTTACGCACAGGGCGCATCGGCAGAACTGGTGGCGGCTATGATGATTGGGATGGCATCCTGGCTGAAATTGCCCGTTAGTACAACGCACGTGCTTTCGTCGGGTATCGCCGGGAGCATGGTGGCCAACAAAGGAGTTAAAAACTTACAGGCCGGCACCGTCAAGAATATTGCGCTGGCGTGGATACTGACGCTGCCAGTGTCGGTGCTGCTATCGTTTACACTTTACATTTTCTTCCGCTGGGTATTGTAGTAATTGAGCTGGAAAGTTCTGAAACGGCACAAAACGGGAAACGCCATATCTTCAAGATATGGCGTTTCCCGTTTTGTGCCGTTTCTTTTTGTATTACTGAACCCATTCCGGTGCGTCCTGCTCGATGGCGTGGCGAACTTTGGCCACAATATCATCCACAGTATCGTCGGGGCTAAACTGAAGCGGCTCTTTGAATTGAACCGTGAGCAGGGTATTCCGTTTTTTGAAACGTAATCCTTTCTTGTCAAAAGCCCGTCGAAATCCGTTAATAACGACCGGTACCACAATGGGCTCATTATTTTTGATGAGGTGCCCTGTTCCTTTCCTTACCGGCGCATAGGGCGTGGTGGTGCCCTGCGGAAAGCTTACGACCCAGCCATGCGCCAGTGCTTTAGCAATCTTCTCATTGGCCGAATTATCCACCGCCCGTTGCACTTCACGTCCCTCGGCCCGCCACGACCGCTCAATGGTTAACGCCCCACCCGCTGCAAAAACGCGGGGGACAATGCCTTTCTTCATGGTTTCAGAAGCTGCCACATAATACTGTCTTGCCCGTGGGCCAAGTAAATAAACGGGGGGTAAGAGTGTATTCTGAAAGCCCCATTTCACTGCGCAGAAGATGTGGAAAAAGGCAATAACATCGGCAAAATATGTTTGGTGATTCGATAAGAACAGGACGTTGTTAATGGGCAAGTTCTCCAGGTTTTCGGTCCCTTCAATTTGAATCCGATTCACGACCGTATAACGGGCGTAGGTTAGCCAGCCAACCAATCCAATTATTATCCGCCTGAACAGCAAAGAGTTACCAAAGGGGTCGCACTCGAACAGGCCGAGTATATCCAGAGGCATCAAAAACTTGGGCAGATAACTGAATTTAGTTGGCTTTATGTACTTCATTGTCTGAGTCAGAATCGCAGCTAATGGGTAAAGTTACAAGTATGCTACAATGTTTTAAAGAAAAAGTACAAATCTCTTATTTACAGTTGAAATATGATTGAATTACGCCAGACTTAAACAACCACAGGGAAAGATGGTAAACTTTTTTTTTGACCGGATTAATCCTTTGGCTTACTACGTTCTCTAACCATCAAATTCGCAACAATAACTACTTCGCCTATTGCCGACAGTTTACACAACCATATTCAGGTTTCTTTTTTCTAATCTATTTTCCCTTACAACCATGAAACGAATTGTGCTTGCCGGTGTCATTGCTTTGTTTGGTTTAGTTGCTGTTCAAAGCGCCTTTGCTCAAGTTCAGGTCGGCATCCGGGGTGGTGCAAACTTCGGCTTTGCATCGAAACCCGAATACCTGGGGAGTCTAACCCCCGACTTTCATTCATCCATCGGGCCAACCGGCGCTCTTTTTCTGGATATTCCACTAAGTGATCGTGTATCATTCCGTCCGGAGGTGTCGTACATACAAAAGGGCGTTGCCATTAAAGAAGGCTTTGATATTAACCTGGGTGGGTTCTCATTGCCTATAGGAGCTTCTATCGCTTATCAATCTCAACAAATTGAGGTGCCTTTGTTATTCAAGTTTAACCTGAGCGATGGACCTGTGCAGCCTTACTTCATTGCTGGTCCGGCGGTAAGTTACGCCTTCGACGGTCGTATCCGCACCCGTGCATCTGCCCTGGTGACAACTCGCCCTTTCGATGTTGATGTTAACTATGGCGGTATGCTGACCCCCTGGGATGTTAGCGCCGTGGGCGGCTTAGGGCTGGCGATGGATGCCGGTGCTGGTAAGTTCTTCGTAGAAGGGCGTTATACACACGGATTCACCCGTCAGGTGCAGGTGCCGGTTGTTAATGTCAACGTTCGCAACCGGGGCGTAGCCGTATCGCTGGGCTACTCATTCCCGATTGGTTATTAGTTTACTCATTCTGCCATTCACTCATTTTTCTATTGAATCAACCTGAGTTAGTAAAGGCGGAGTCTCTCGACTTCGCCTTTCTTGTTTGGTATGAGAATGTAGTTAAAATCAGGGAACTTTGGTTGCATAAGTGGGATTTCACGGTTGAATTGTATTAATTTTACTTCTCGTTAATTACCAAACCGCACGGGCGTTCCCCGTTGTACTTGCGACACTTAACTTATGGCAATGGTATCTGATTTTGTTCATTCAACTGCTCCCGAACCCCACCGTATTCGGACCCGGCAAATTCTGAAATCGCACCCTGAAATTAAAAAGCTGATTGGCCAGAAGAATCCAGCTACAATGTGGGTTGCCGTGGGCTGTGTAATTCTGATGACGGGTCTGTCTTATCTGGTGCGGGATCAATCGTGGTGGATTGTTCTGGCAACCGCCTGGTTTATCGGGGCTTTCCCAGCACATACCCTGTTCGTTTGTATTCACGAAGCAGCGCATAATCTGGTCTTCCGTAAACCGTCGGCCAATGCGTGGGTGGCTATCTTCGCCAACCTGCCAACCGTTTTTCCAACGGCATTGACCTTCAAGAATTTCCATATAAAGCACCATGCCTTTCAGGGTGTTCATGAACTGGACGCCGATTTGCCGGACTGGTACGAGGCTAAGTTGATCAGGAACTACGCTATTGGTAAGGCGATCTGGTTGCTGTTCTATCCTATTTTTCAGGGCATTCGTACCCTGCGGATGAAAGAATTAGCCGTTTTCGATAAGTGGGTAATTATCAATTTTATTGTCCAGATTACGTTCGATGTTCTGATTGTCACCCTGTTTGGCTGGAAGGCGCTGGCGTTTATGGTACTTTGTCTGTTCTTCTCGGTTGGGCTTCACCCACTCGGTGCCCGCTGGGCGCAGGAGCACTTCCTGACGCTCGATCCGCAGCAGGAAACATACAGCTACTATGGTCCTCTGAATGGCCCGAATCTGAACGTAGGTTTCCACAATGAGCACCACGATTTCCCGTCTATTCCTTGGAATAAGCTACCTGAAATTAAGAAATCGGCACCTGAGTATTACGAGTCGCTGAAATACCATACGTCCTTCGTAAAGTTGTTCTTTCTCTTTCTGTTCGATCAGGAGATTTCGCTTTTCTCCCGTATTGTCCGTAAAGAGCGGGGGCGTGTACCCGTTTCGGATCAATCGAGACCCGATCTGGAACTGGTGCAGCAGCAGGCTGTGCCCGTTGAAACGGCTGCCTAGGCAGATAACTGCCCAGACTTGTTGTCTATTCATCAACTATATAAAGGCTCCATTGCTCATGCAGTGGGGCCTTTTGTTTGGCAAGTATAGGTCATACTGAGTTATGCTTATGGCTGGCAGATCGGCAAAGTCTGTGATTATGGCGGAAAGAGTAGAAATAACTACGTGTGTTCCTTAGACTAAATGTTCTTTCCAGAATTCATAGAAACTTAATTTATGTTTGGTTGCCGAGTGAACTGTCTATGTCAACTTTGTGGCTATGTCTGAGCAAGCGCTAACCGATACCGAATTAGTAGCCCTGCTTCGTGATGATAGCGAGGAGGCATTTCGCGCGTTATACGAACGCCACTGGTACGACCTGTTTGTGCTGGCAAAGCGTAAACTCCGCGACGAAGCGATGGCCTGTGACATGGCGCAGGAACTGTTTCTTCGGCTGTGGCAAAAACGCAGAACGCTCCTCATCAATAACGTTGGGGCGTACCTGACCACTTCTCTGAAGCACCTTATTGTCGATCATGTACGCTCGCAGTTGCAGGGACAGCAATACGCCAGTCACTTCATTCACACTCCGCCAACCGATACGCTCAATACGCTCCATTCGGTACAGTTTAGCCAGTTAACCGAATCGCTCAATCACGCATTGGAGCAACTTCCCGACAAAACCCGCGAAGTATTTGTCCTCAACCGGTTCGAGCAACTGACCATCCGGGAAATCTCTACCCGGCTTGGCCTTTCGGAAAAAGCCATTGAGTACCACCTGTCTCGCTCGGTTGCCTTCCTGCGCGCCAACCTGCACGACTATGCCACGGCTATTGTGCTGACCATCCTGTCGAGCTATTAACAAATTCGTAACATACTGGTCTTAGGGTATTTTTCGAGTTGTTCGTCTGGTACTCTGAATGCGGCACAAACCAGGGTTGCCGTCGTCAGATTATATGGACCCCAAAGCGCTACAGGCCTTACTAACCAAATACCGGAACGGCGATGCAACCGACGAGGAGCGGGCGCAGGTCGAAGCCTGGTACGATGCGCTGGATGGCGAAGCCGAACCCACTCTGCCAGAAGCCGACAAGCGGGCATTCGTCGAGCAACACTGGCAGCAGATGGCGGCACAGATCAGGCAGACGCCAGCACGTAGCTGGTCGTCAACGCTGTTCTACCGGCTGGCGGCTGCTGCTTCGATTGTGTTGAGTATTGGCCTGGGCGGGTATTTCCTGACGAACCGCTTCGCCAAAACAGAATTCGATCAGGTAGCGGTTCAAACAGGCAAGTCGAAGCTGGTTGAGCGGACGAACGACTCAGGTAAGCCGCTTCGGATCACGTTAACGGATGGTAGTGCCATTACCCTTCAACCGGGAACCCAAATACACTATCCCGAACAGTTTGCTGAAAATCGGCGGGAAGTCCGGCTGGTGGGCGAGGGTTTTTTTGAGGTCACTAAAAACCCGAAACGCCCCTTTCTGGTCTACGCCAATGGGCTGGTTACCAAAGTACTTGGCACCAGCTTTACTATTGTGGCTCATTCGGGAAAGCCCACCGCCGAGGTCGTTGTGCGAACTGGCCGGGTGGCCGTTTACCGGCAAGCAGATCGGCAGGCCAGAGAGTCTGACATGGTGCTGACCCCCAACGAGAAAGCAACATTTTTCCGGGCAGAAAGCCGAATCGTAAAGTCGCTGGCCGATCATCCGGTGATTCTCCGGCCAGAAGCCATCAAATCCCATTTTGTGTTCGACAACACGCCCATTGCCCGTGTGTTTAGGGAATTGGATGACGTGTATGGGGTAACCATCTCCTTCGATGCCAACGCCCTTGTGAATTGTACACTCACGGCCAATCTGGCTAACCAGCCATTAATGGCCCAACTGGACATGATTTGTCTGTCTATTGGGGCTAGCTATCAAACCCACGGTACGCATATTCAAATCAGCGGTCGGGGCTGTCCTTAAAAACTAAACCAGCTTACTTACAACTACTTATACTTTATGAAACGTTTTCTTTCGCTATTGGTCAGCGTTCTGCTGAGTAGTAGCCTGGTCCATGCTGTGCCTCTTTCGGCGCAGGAACTGATGAATCGCCCCGTTTCCATAACGGTAGAGGGCGAGACGGTACGAACGGTGTTGCAGCAATTGGAAAAGGCTGTCGATGTGCGCTTTGTGTATAGCCCGCGGGTGATTGGCGCCGAAAAGCGTATTTCGATCAGCGCCCGCAATGAACGATTGGCAAGTGTACTCCAGCGGTTGTTTACGCCCCAGAATATAGCCTGGGAAGTCATTAACGGCCAGATCATTCTGAAAAAAGTGGATGGACAAAGCAGCCTGCTGTCTGTTCCGGCTTTTCAGATCAACCGGGCGGTAACGTTCGACCAGCCCCGGCGTATCCTGTCGGGGGTAGTGCGCGATAACGCCAGCAACCAGCCGCTGTCCGGCGTGAGTATTGTGGTGAAAGGCACTACACGCGGCACCTCGACCAATGCCGACGGGAGCTTTTCGCTGAACATTCCCGATGCCGGGGGCAATGTGATTCTGTCTTTCTCTTTCATAGGCTACGAAACGCTGGAAGTGCCGGTCAATGGCGGCCAGTCGACGATCAACGTAACCCTCAAAGAAACGCAGAACGCGCTGAGTGAAGTGGTCGTGGTGGGCTACGGAACTCAGAAGAAAGTGAACCTGACGGGAGCCGTATCGCAGGTGCTGGCCAAAGAGCTTGAAAACCGGCCGTTGAACAACATGTCGCAGATTCTTCAGGGCATGGTACCCAACCTGAACATTACGTTCAGCACGGGCCAGCCGGGGCAAGGTGGAAACCTGAACGTGCGTGGCGAAACGTCGATCAACGGGGGCGGGCCGCTGGTGCTGATTGACGGTATTCCGGGCGACATCAACCGCATCAACCCGGCCGACGTTGAGTCAGTATCGGTGCTCAAAGATGCGGCTGCTTCGGCAATTTATGGGGCGCGGGGTGCGTTCGGGGTTATTCTGGTGACGACCAAAACGGCCAAAAATGGCAAGACGACCATATCGTACAGCAATAACTTCGGCTGGTCGGCCCCAACGGTCAGCACCAAATTCCTAACCAATGGTTATGAGTATGTACGGATGAATGACGAAGCCTTTACGCGGGCTACCGGCAATAGCTACACGCGTTATTCGGAGGAAGATTATAAGGAACTGGAAGCCCGTCGGTACGATAAAGTGGAAGACCCATCGCGCCCCTGGACAGTGATCAAAAACGTAAACGGAAAAGATATATACAACTACTACGGGAATTACGATTGGTGGAATACGCTCTTCAATACGACCGAGCCTTCCAAACAACACAACATCAACCTGTCGGGCGGAACCGACAAGATCAATTATTTTCTGTCGGGATCGATTTTCGAGAAGGACGGAATCATGAAGATCAACACCGACAAATTCACGTCTTACACCCTGCGCAGCAAAATCAACGCCCAGTTAACGCCCTGGCTAAAGGTGGGCAGCAATATCCAGTATTTTGATTCGAAGTATAAATATCCCGGTCTGGAAGGGGGTGCCAATGCCAACTTTGTGGGCATCACCGTGCATGCCCTGCCCGCTTATGCGCCAACGAATCCCGACGGTACGGCTACGTACAACACCCTGAAAAACAATTACTCCATTGGCGACGGTCTGTATGCTAACCTGCTGAAAGGCGTTGCCGGGGGCGAAAAGCGCGTGCATGAATTAACCGCGATTAACTCGGTAACTATTGACTTTACCAAAACCTGGAATCTGGTCGCCAATTACTCGTACTCGTTTTACATCGCCGACGACTGGTACCGGTCTGCCGTGGCGCAGTACTCTATTCAGCCGGGGATTCTGGCGACAGTGCCCAACTACAACACCGACCAGTACCGCAAAACGTTCTGGTTCGACCCTATGAACGTGACCAACGTCTATTCGTCGTATAACCAAACCTTCGGAAAACATTATATGGCGGCTACGGCGGGGATCAACTACGAGTCCAAAAAACACCAGCGATTGTTTGGTGCTCGCAAGAACCTGCTTTCAGAAAGTCTCAATGATCTGAACCTGGGCACGGGCGAACAGCTCTCGGCAGGGGACTCCTATCAGTATTCACTGTTCGGGGCTTTTTACCGCCTGAACTACGATTATGCCGGAAAGTACTTGCTGGAAGTGAATGGCCGCTATGATGGGACGTCACGCTTCGGCGAAGGTCGGCGGTACGGATTCTTCCCCTCAGTTTCGGCGGGCTGGCGGCTGAGTGAAGAACGTTTCTTCGATCCGCTCAAAGGCGTCGTCGATAATTTCAAAATCAGGGCTTCGTATGGTACACTGGGAAATCAGCTGCCGTCCAATACCAACTCGGCCAGTTTTTACCCGTACATCTCCATCATGCCAACGGCGCAGTCGAGCTGGATAACCAACGGGCAGAAGCTCTCGTACGTAAACAGCCCGAACCCGATTTCGCCGGACCTTACCTGGGAAAAAGCGACCACCTCCAACCTGGGTCTGGATGCGGGTCTGTTGAAGAATCGGCTGAATTTATCCGCCGACGTCTACATCCGAAACACAACGGGTATGCTGGTACCGGGTCAGGTGCTGCCCTCGGTTTACGGGGCGACCGTGCCAACCCAAAACGCCGGAGATTTGCGGACAAAAGGTTTCGAGTTGTCCATCGGCTGGCGCGATCAGGTGAAGGTGGCCGGCAAACCATTTGTCTATAATGCGTCGTTCGTCCTGTCCGATTCCAAATCGACGATTACCAAATACGACAACCCAAACAAGATTCTGTCGAGTCGTTACGAAGGGCAGACCATTGGCGATATCTGGGGCTATTCCATCGACGGATATTTCAAGACCAACGAAGAAGCGCAGGCGTATGCCGTCGATCAAACACTCGTTAACAAGCAACGCCTGAGCGCCCCCGGCGACTGGAGCAAGCTACAGGCCGGTGACCTGAAATTCATTGATGTCGATGGAAATGGCAAGATCGATCAGGGAGCCAACACGCTGGCGAATCATGGCGACTTGAAAATAATTGGCAACGACCGGGCGCGTTATCGTTATGGGGTTAATCTCGGTGCGAGCTGGAACGGCTTCGACATGTCGGTGCTGGCGCAGGGTATCGTTCGGAAAAACTGGTATCCCGGCAACAACGCCGATAAATTCTGGGGGCCTTATTCGCGACCGTATTACTCGTTCATTCCGGAGAATTTCGAAGCCGACGTCTGGACTCCGACCAATACCGATGCGTACTTCCCGGTGCTGAGGGGCTACACGGCCCTGAACGGTGGTGGTGATCTGAACGCTGCGAATGACCGCTACATTCAGAACATCGGTTACCTGCGGCTGAAGAATGTGGTCATTGGCTACACATTGCCGGAAAGCCTCACAAAAAAGATCAGCATAAGCCGCGCCCGGGTTTATGTAAGTGGCGAAAATCTGCTTACTTATACGCCCCTCCGCTCTAAATACATTGACCCTGAGCAACTCGATGGCGACGCCACCAACGGCAGAACCTACCCGCTCTCCAAAACAATTTCTGCCGGTCTGAACCTCACGTTTTAGGTCAATTCAACACTTCGTACTCAGATGAAAAAACTACTAAGTATACTGGCTATTGCCCTTGGTTTGTCGGCCTGTGACCTGAACATGCTACCTCAGGACGCTATTTCGCCCGAAACCTTTTTCAATACCGAAAACGACCTGCTGCTTTACACGAATTCATTTTACAATGCCCTGCCATCGGCCGAAGATGTGTATAATGAAGACGTCGACAATGTAGTCAAGAACAGCCTGCGCGATGAGCTGCAGGGTACGCGGGTGGTGCCCACCAGCGGGGGCGGCTGGAGCTGGGGTACCCTTCGTAATATCAACTATTTTCTGGCCAACTCGGGGAAGTGCCCGGATGCCAAAGCCGTGGCCAAATACAACGGACTGGCCCGCTTTTTCCGTGCCTACTTTTACTTTGGCATGGTGAAACGCTTTGGTGACGTTCCCTGGTATTCGAAACCCATTGAGGTGATGGATCAGGAAATGCTGACTAAACCGCGCGATCCCCGAGCGATGGTGATGGATTCGGTGATGGCCGATATCAATTATGCCATTGCCAATCTGGATGCGTCGCGGCAGGTAACGACCGTTACCAAATGGACGGCCCTGGCTCTAAAATCCAGAATAGGTCTATACGAAGGCACATTCCGAAAATACCATACCGAATTCGGTCTGCCCAATGCCGATAAATTTCTGGACGAGAGCATTGCGGCCTCGGCCGATTTGATGAAGAACAGCGGGTATACCATCTACAAAGCCACGCCCGCAACCGCATACGGCAAGTTGTTCTCGTCGGACAACGCCATTCCAGACGAGGTGATTCTGGCCCGCGATTTCAGCGATGAGCTACAGGTGTATCATAACCTGAACTACTATACTATGACGGCATCGTACGGAAAGCCCGGCCTGGAAAAGAAACTGGTCAACAGCTACCTGATGGCCGACGGAACCCGCTTTACCGATATCAAAGGCTACGAAACCCTGCAGTTTGCTGAGGAGGTTCAGAATCGAGACCCTCGTCTGGCGCAGACGATCCGCACGCCGGGCTATACCCGTATTGGCGAAACAACGCCACTGGTGCCGGAATTTGGCGCTACGGTTACTGGTTATCAGCTGATCAAGTTCGTTTCGGCACCCAAGTGGGATACGTTTACTAAAGACATTACAGATATGCCTATTTTCCGGTACGCCGAGGTGCTGCTGAACTACGCTGAAGCCAAAGCCGAGCGGGGTACGCTGACCCAGGCCGACCTTGATCTGTCGACCAAACTCACCCGCGATCGGGTGGGTATGCCGAACATCAATATGGCCGCAGCCAACGCCAACCCCGACCCGTATCAGGCGCAGCAATATACCCAGCTAAAAGGCCCCAATACGGGTGTTATTCTGGAAATACGACGCGAACGGCGCGTGGAGCTGGTCATGGAGAATTTCTTCCGCTGGGACGATATCATCCGCTGGAAAGAGGGACAACTCCTGACAAAAACGTTCAAGGGAATGTATTTTCCGGGTCCGGGCAGTTACGATCTGGACAAGAACGGGAAAGTCGATCTGGTTATTTACGAGGGCACCAAGCCATCCGTACCGGGCGCTCAACTTCTCAAGCTGGGTAGCGAAATCCTGCTGGAGAATGGCAATAAAGGCGGCAACATTGTCGTAAACGGGCACATCAACAAGAAATTCAACGAGTCCCGCGACTACTTGTACCCCATTCCAACGCAGGAGCGGCTACTAAATACTAAACTGACACAGAACCCCAGTTGGGAGTAAGGGGGGCTGTGGTGTCGGGTTCTCAAACCCGACACAGTTAGTAAGCTTCACTGTTACGGAAAAAATAAAAAGACCCGACATGGTAGGTTTCTCAAAACTTACCATGTCGGGTTTGAGAACCCGACACCACGCAGACATCCTAAACCCCTATACACCAATATGCTTTCTGACAGACGATCGTTTCTTGAAAAAATGGCGCAGGTCGGGACACTGGGGCTGCTGCCCACGGTTCCAGCGCTGGCCGATACACAGTCCTCCGCAACCACTGAGGAAAAGAATCATTTTGTGGCGGGACCGTATCTTCAGAATATGGACACCCATGCCGTAACCATTATGTGGATCACCCACAAAAACTGCTTTAGCTGGGTGGAGTACGGAGCCGGTACCTACACCAGCAAACGGGAATTCGGCTATAACAACGGGCTGATCGAAGCCAACAACCGGATTAACAAAATAACCCTGTCGGGTCTGGCATCGGGTGCCGAGCATAAGTACCGGATCGTGTCCACCGAAATATTGGGCTACAAAGGGTCGAAAGTGGAGTTTGGCGAAACCATCACAAGCTCTATGTACGGCTTTAAGACCCCAGCCGAAAACGAGCAAGAGTTTAAGCTGGTTATCTTCAACGACATCCATGACCGCCCGCAGATTATCCCTCAATTGCTGTACCGGCACGGGTATACCGGCAATAAACGCGACTACGATTTTGTCGTGTTCAACGGCGACTGCTTCGACTGGGTGACCGAAGAAAGCCAGATGGTTGAGCACCTGATCAAACCGTCGGTCGATATTTTCGCGTCGGAAATGCCATTCATCCTGACGCAGGGTAATCATGAGTGTCGGGGTAGCTTCTCCCGCCATATTCCGGCCTATTATGCCTACCCGGACGACAAATACTACTATGCCTTCACCCGTGGCCCGGTGCGTTTTGTTATTCTGGATTCGGGCGAGGACAAGACCGACGACAGCGTTGAATACGGTGGACTATCGGCCTTCGACCGTTATCGGGAAACACAGGCGAAGTGGCTGGAGAAAGAAATTGAGAGTAATGACTTCAAAAAAGCTCCTTTCCGGGTCGTGCTGATTCACATCTCGCCTTACCACTCCGGCGACTGGCACGGAACTATGCATTGCCGTCAGGTATTTGGACCGTTGCTGAACAGGGCCAAAATCGACCTTCAGGTTTCGGGACACACGCACCGGTATGGTACCCACGACGCCAATGCCGATCACAATTATCCCATCGTGATCGGGGGCGGGCCGCTGGAAGGAAACCGGACGCTGATAAAGCTGCACGCTACCGCTAAAGAGTTGAATCTGAAGATGATTCGGGATGATGGTGAAGTGGTCGGGAAGTACACCATTTCTAAAAAGAGCCGCACGTAACTTGTTTCTGGCGTGTGATCGGTTTTAAGAAACTGACAGCGCGCCACATCTCACATACTAATCGAAATAAAACCGTTTTACCATCACTTATGAAGTTCGTCAATAGTCTGCTGTTCCTGCTGATTTCACTCGTTTCCTATGCCTACGAAGGCCCATCGGACGTAGCGAAGAAAGCAAAAAGTCTCAAAGTGATGACGTACAACATACACCACTGCAACCCGCCGTCGGCCGGAAGCAAGATTGATGTAGCGGCCATTGCCCGCGTCATTACGGCCGAAAAACCTGATTTTGTTGCCTTGCAGGAGGTTGACGTGAACACCGAACGGTCGGGGAAGGGGTTAAATCAGGCAAAGGAGCTGGCCCGGCTGACGGGAATGAACTTCTTCTTTTCGAAGGCCATCGATCATCAGGGGGGGGATTATGGCGTTGCGGTTCTATCCCGGTTCCCTATCCTCGACTCTACCCGATTTATCCTCCCCATCGACCCCGCCATTGGGGGCGAAACCCGAACCATAGCCACCATAACAGTAGAGCCTACCAAAGGAAAGCGCATGATCTTTGCCAGTACGCACCTGGATTTGAAGGAACCTAACCGGCTTACGCAGGCTGAGTTGATTATCAGACACTTTGGAGCCACTGATTTGCCGGTCATTCTGGGGGGCGATTTCAATGCTCAGGCCGACAGCAAGGTTATCCAGCTCTTTGACCAGACATTCGTGCGAAGCTGTCAATCCTGCGCGCCCACCATTCCAGTCAAAAACCCCAACCGCGCCATTGATTTCGTGATGGTCAAACAGGGCGGCTCGCTGAAAAGTACGTCGACAAGAGTCGTTGATGAGCAATATGCGTCCGACCATCTGCCGGTAGTTGTCGAACTAAAGCTGAACTGATTACATGGATAGGTTGTAAAACGATAGGCCACCAGTAGATAGATATACAGCCATTGGTGGGCGGTATGTCTTTATTTTGTAGCTTATAGGATGTCGTCACAAGTGCCAGCGTTTTAACGCCTACCAACCCATGAATTTACGATACGTTCTCAAAGCAAGCCGCTCGTTCAGCGTGGCGTTTTTCATTGCTCTATACCTGGTCGGGTGTACCTCAAAAACCACCGATCCGCAACCCGCTGCCGATCAATATCTGGTTAGCAGCAGCAACGTTGCTACGATTTCCAAAGATCAGTTAGTAACTCAGGCATCAGCCATTAGCCCCCTGTATGCACTGCTATTGAAACAGGGCATATCGGTGGTGAAGCTCGTTTACAAGACCAAAAACTGGGATGGCACAGCCATTCAGGCTTCGGGTCTGCTAATTGTGCCCAACACGACCACTGCTGTTCCCATGATCAGCCAGCAGCACGGGACCATTTTCGATGATGCTGACGCCCCTTCCAATTTCGGTCCCGAAAGCGAAGCTTACCAGTTCGCTACCATTTTTGCGTCTATCGGCTACATTATGGTCTGTCCGGATTACATTGGATTTGGGGCATCCAAGAGTCTGCCGCATACCTACGAAAACCGGACGAGTCTGGCACAGGCCAGTTTGGACATGCTGCGAGCTGCCCGTGAGTACATAGGCAGTCATTCGGAGATCAAATGGGATTCCCGGCTCTACATGGCGGGCTATTCGGAAGGGGGGTACGCTACCATGGCGCTGTACAAAAAGATGCAGGATGAAGTGCCCACGGAGTTTAACCTGCGGGCGGTTTCCTGTGGCGCTGGGGCTTACGATAAAACCAGTTTCATGAAGGCTTTGCTGACTCAGAAATCCGCAGGAGTTGCGCAGTGGAACCGGGCATTTTTGTGGGTATTATTGACCTACGATCAGATCTATAAACTCAACCGGCCACTGTCTTTCTACTTCAAGGAACCTTATCTGACCGATATTCAGAAAAACCGGCAACTGGCTACGCTGGACGTAAGTTTCGATCAGGTACTGACGGATTCATTCAAAGCGGGTATTTTGAACGGAACCGATACCGCCTTTCTCAACGCCGTGGCCGATAACAACATCTACGACTGGAAGCCGCTGACCACGCTGCAACTGTATCATGGAGACGCCGATCCGCAAGTGTATTACCTGAACTCAAAAAATGCCTACGATGCTATGCAGGCGCGGGGAGCGGGCAAAACGGTTCAGCTCTTCACCAGCGTTGGCAAGACGCACGTGCAAACGATACCGGATTGGCTCGCGGGTACGTATACGCTGTTTACGACGGTGCAGTAAGAGCTTAGTAACGACAAACGCCATTTCTCTGAGAAATGGCGTTTGTCGTTAAATTCTTGAAAATGAACAGCTCCAATCAAAACTTCGCCTTTCCCGAGTCCAGAAATGCTACGAAATGCGAAATGTCACGGTCGTAATTTTTGGGTGATACCAACAGGTTACCCTCGCTGTTGACCAGGCAATAATGCGGCTGGGCGTTGTTATTGAACTTCGTAATTTGCAGGTCGGCGTTTTGAGCACCAATCGTCTTTTTTACTTTCTGATCGTAGGTCGACGTGTACCAATCTGCTTCGGGCAGTTCGGTTTTGTCATCTACGTACAGGGCCAATACCACAAAATCATTCTGTAAGCGCGACATCACCGTCGGGTCCGACCAGACGCGGGCTTCCATTTCGCGGCAGTTCACGCAGCCGTGTCCTGTGAAGTCAATGAATATGGGTTTATTAACCTTTTTGGAATAAGCCAGTGCCTGCTTGTAGTCGAAGAAGCCCTGCAAACCGTGAGGCAGGTGAAACAGGTTACTGTATTTAGGGGTCTCGGTGAGGGTACTGGCCGGACTGGCGGACACCTGTATGTTGTTCAGATTGAAATCCTGAGACGTTTCCGGGGGCAGATAACCGGATAACGCTTTCAATGGAGCGCCCCAGAGACCGGGAATCATGTATACTACAAACGAGAGGGTGATAATCGCCAGCAGCAGTTTCTGCACACTGATGTACTTGGTTTCGCTGTCGTGGGGTAACCGAAGTTTGCCCAGGAAGTAGAAGCCAATCAGGGCGAAAATGACGATCCAGAGCGACAGGAATACCTCCCGGTCGAGTAGACCCCAGTGATACACCTGATCGGCAATGCTTAGGAACTTCAACGCCAGGGCCAGTTCCAGAAAACCAAGCACTACTTTCACCGAGTTGAGCCAGCCACCCGAACGGGGCAGGTTCTTCAGCCATTGCGGGAAGGCCGCGAACAGCGTAAACGGAATGGCAAATGCCGAGGAAAAAGCGGCCATCCCCAAAATAGGTTTCACCACTTCGCCACCCGCCGAAGCGACCAGCAAACTGCCGACGATGGGACCTGTGCAGGAAAATGACACCAGCACCAGCGTAAAGGCCATGAAGAAGATACCGGCAATACCACCCTGCTCCGATTTCGCATCGGCCTTATTGATGAGTGAGTTGGGTAATACGATCTCAAACAGACCCAGGAAGGATAAGCCGAAGATGAAGAAAATGGCGAAAAACAGGATGTTCGGCAACCAGTGTGTACTGACGAAATTGGCAAACGCCGGGCCGTTGAACCGCGATACGACCGTACCGATCAGTACATAAATGCCAATGATAAACGCTCCATACAGCAACGCTTTCCACTGACCACCCTGCTGATTGGTAAAGAAACTCACCGTGGCCGGAATGATCGGGAACACACAGGGCGTAAGCAACGCTACCAGACCCGACAGGAACGCAGCTAGCATAAAACTCCAAAGTGAGCCATTGGCGGCCGGAGTGCCGTCTTCGACGGTTGCTTCCGGTTGAGCGAGCGCTTTAGAAACGCTTGAATCGATCTGGGTATCTGTTAAGGATGCCGCTTTCGTTTCTGTTTCGACGGGTGTCGTTGCTGCAACGGCGGTTTCGGAGGTAACCACCGATGCTGTTGCAGGGGCTGACGCTACCGTGGGGCTGGCGGGTGCCGTAGCCGCCGACGATGCATTGATAGCTACCGAAAAGTCAGCTTCAGCCGGTGGAAGGCAGGTGCCGTCTTTCGACGAGCAGGACATGTATTCGGCCGTACCGGAGAATGTGGCTGTCGGCTTGAGCAATTTAACTTTCTGAATGAAGACGGCTTTGTTCTCGAACTGACGCACTTTTGCGCCCCAAACCTCTTCGTAAACCTCCTGAACACCCACCGGGGTTACCTTACCAACGAGGGTATAGGCATCAGACGACGGAAATTTGAACGTAGTGGGCAGTGGACCAATATTGGGATCAAGGTCATTGGAGTAAACATGCCAGTTTTGGTCGATACTAACCTGAATCCGGATACTAACAACATCGCCAACCTGAGCAGGCTGCTTATCGACTTTTGCTGACCAACTGGTTGGGTCTTTACGTATTTGCGCCAGTGCAGTCAGGCTGACTAGCAGCCACACAACGAGCGTACTAAATGATTTCATACCGCTTTGGGTAAGTGATGGTTTTGGTGAGTGAACAGCAATTGAACGAAAATATTTCCATTTCCCGTCTAACTACACAAGAAAACCCCGATGTTGACCGGGGTTTTCTTGAAAAATCGGGAAAATTTATACTCAATAGCTGAATATCACCGGATTTAGTTCGTCTTGCGGATGGCTGCCAACGGGCACATTATCAAGCCATTTGGCGTGGTCGGCTACCTGAAATTTGTTGCGGGGCTGCATGATGACCTGATCTTTATCCATATAAATCATGGTCATCACTTTGCGCGGCCGATCAGAAACATTCGGACCGGCACGGTGGAATGTCCAGCCCGCATGGTAACTCACCTCGCCGAGGTCGAACGGGGTGTCGTGAACGTTGAAGTTTTGCCGGGCGAGTTCATCCGCAAGAATTTTCTCACTGGCATCGCTAATCTCCACGTCGCGGCCAATTTCAACGGTCTGGCTACCTTCGGCAAAAGCCAGCGGGCCCATTTCCATGGGCGTGGCCTGCAATGGAATCCAGACGGTAACGGTATTGGGCGACGCCAGCGGCCAGTAAAACTGGTCGGCGTGCCAGGGCGTAATGCCGCCCGATGGTTCTTTATAAAGAGCCTGATCGTGGTAGATCCGAACCCCCTGAACCCCCATCAGATCGGTAGCAATCTGGGCCAGCCGTTTCGAGAAAACGAATTCTTTTGCCTGCTCATCTTCAAGCCACAGATTCATAATCTGAAGGAAAGCCCGCTCGTAGGTCGTGCGCTCTTCCATGGGCTTGATGAGCGTGTTGAGTTTAAAAACCAGATCGGTGATAATGGTGCCGTAATAGTCGAGTACAGCAGGGCTCAGAACATCCTTCAGCTTCACATAGCCTTTCTCCCGATAAAACGCAATCGCTTCCTGACTAACCGGATAAGGAGCATCCAGTTCGGTCAGTAACACTGCTTTGTCAATAGTCGCTTCCATGTAGTATCGTTTAAGGAATAGATAGAACAAAAGTAATGTGCCTTCGCTCGATAAGAAAGCAGCAGTTTTGCGTATTTGTGCTTAATTTTGACAAGATTATTCGGCCCTAATTAATGACTGGGTTAAAATAGGATATTTTGTGAAAGCTCTTTTTGAAAAGTTAGTATTCAGCGAGCAAAGCTCAGTGCTCGTTCGCCGATTTCAGATCCCTTATTTTGACGCTCCCTGGCATTATCATCCGGAGTATGAACTAACGTATATCGTCAAGAGCCACGGTCGTCGATTCGTTGGCGATCATGTCGATTCGTTTCAGGCGGGCGATCTGGTACTGCTCGGGCCAGACTTACCGCATTTCTGGCGGAACGATGATGACTATTATCAGGCTGATTCTGTTCAGAAAGCTGTGTCTATAGTGGTGCAGTTCCCGGCTACGTTTCCTGAGCGGGGGCTGGCAACCGTACCCGAAGCGGAACCGGTACGTAGACTGCTCGAACGGTCGCGGTATGGTCTACGCTTTAGTCAGCGTATGAGCCAGTGCGTCAGCGAACTTCTGGAACAGTTGCCGCAGCAGACCGGCTTGCCCCAACTGTTGAGCCTGCTAACGATACTGAACGAACTGGCCACCGATCAGGAGGCTTATCTATTGGCCAGTGACGGCTATCAGCTGGCTCCCGGCGCAGCCGAAACCGAACGGATGAAGCGAGTGCTCGAATTTGTTCTGCTGCATTTTCGGGAAGAGATCCGCATAGAAACCATTGCGTCGATTGCCGGAATGGCCCCGGCGGCTTTTTGCCGGTACTTTAAAAATCGTACCCGTAAAACGTTTGTCGAGTACCTCAACGAACTGCGCATTGGCCATGCCCGTAAGCTGCTCACAACGACTGATCTAAGTATCAGTCAGGTTAGTCTCGACTGTGGGTATAACAACAGTTCGCATTTTCACCGGCAGTTTAAGCTCTATACCAGCATAACACCTTTTCAATACCAGGTGCTGGCAAAAGGAAAAGGATAATTTACTCGTTGGATTTCCCGCAAATTCTACCATTTTCTACCGTACCTTTGTCCGATACTAAGTTGGTTGTTTGCCGGTTCGCCGGGGCAACCGTCCGGAAATTAAAAAACCGAATACAAAAAACGCTCGTAGCATGACGACCGCCACCACCACCCGCGATACGCAGGTATTTGACCTAATTGCTAAAGAACAACACCGGCAGGAGTCGGGCATTGAATTAATAGCTTCCGAGAACTTCGTATCGCCTGCCGTTATGGAAGCGGCCGGGAGTGTTCTGACCAATAAATATGCTGAAGGATTACCCGGCAAACGGTATTATGGCGGTTGCGAAGTAGTCGATCAGGTTGAACAGATTGCCATCGACCGTGCTAAAGAGCTCTTTGGTGCTTCCTGGGTCAATGTGCAGCCACACTCGGGTGCCAATGCCAACACGGCCGTATTTCTGGCCTGCCTGCATCCCGGCGACACTATTCTGGGTTTCGACCTCTCGCACGGCGGTCACCTGACCCACGGTTCGTCGGTCAATATTTCGGGTAAATATTTCCGTCCTACCTTTTACGGTGTCGAAAAAGAAACCGGTGTTATCAACTACGATGTGGTTGAAGAAACCGCTAAACGCGAACGCCCGAAGCTGTTGATCTGCGGTGCTTCAGCTTATAGCCGCGATTGGGATTACGCCCGGCTGCGTGTCATTGCCGACGAGATTGGTGCCTTGCTGCTGGCCGACGTATCGCACCCGGCCGGTCTGATCGCCAAAGGGCTGTTGAATGATCCGCTGGAGCATGCCCATATCGTTACCACCACGACGCACAAAACACTGCGCGGTACACGGGGTGGTATTATCATGATGCGGAATGACTTCGAGAATCCATTTGGAATTAAAACGGTAAAAGGCGAAACCCGTCTGATGTCGTCGCTGCTGGATTCGGGCGTATTCCCCGGCACACAGGGCGGACCGTTAGAACATATTATTGCCGCGAAAGCCGTAGCCTTTGGCGAAGCGTTGAGCGACGATTTTTATGATTATGCCGTTCAGGTAAAAGCCAACGCGCAGGCTATGGCCAACGCTTTTCTGAGCCGGGGCTACGAAATTATTTCGGGCGGTACGGATAACCACCTGATGCTGATCGATCTGCGTTCGAAAGGGCTGACGGGTAAACTGGCCGAGAACACACTGATCAAAGCTGATATCACCATCAACAAGAACATGGTTCCGTTTGATGATAAGTCGCCGATGGTAACGTCGGGGATGCGCGTTGGTACGGCCGCTATGACAACACGTGGTCTGAAAGAATCGGACATGGAGCAAATTGTCGTATATATCGACAAGGTGTTGATGAACCACGACGACGCGGCAACCCTGGCAACCGTTAAAGAAGAAATCAACGAGTGGATGAAAGCATTTCCGCTCTATGCTTAGTTTAAGGAGTTAGGAGCGGGGAGCCAGTAGCGGGGAGCAAATCCACGCTCAACTCCTCACTCCTCACTTCTCGCTCCTAACTACTAATACCAATGCCTCTCGATCAACTGACTGACGAAGAAATCGATTCCGAAGGTAAGGAAATGTCCTTCCTGGATCATTTGGAAGAACTACGCTGGCACATTATCCGTGCGGTTGCTTCTATTTTTGTATTTGCCATCATTGCCTTCGTTTACATCGAGGAGATTTTCGACGTCGTGATTATGGGACCTAAAAATCCCAACTTCTGGACGTATCGGATGATGTGTAAGCTGGCCGACACAACCGGTTATGCCGACCTGTGCGTAAAAAAGCTCAACTTTGAGTTACAGTCGCTGGGCGTATCCGATCAGTTTACGATGGCCATGACCTCGTCAGCGATCATTGGTCTTTGCTTTGCCTTTCCATATGCTTTCTGGGAGTTATGGCGGTTTATCAAGCCGGGTCTTCGTAATGTTGAGCGGGACGCTGCCCGGGGAGCCGTTTTCTTCGTTTCTCTGCTGTTCACGATGGGGCTTCTGTTTGGCTATTTCATCGTGTCGCCTTTGGCGATCAACTTCCTGGCGAACTTCCAGATCACTCCGGAGATCAAGAACCAGTTCGATATCACGTCCTACATCGGTATACTCGTTACCCTCTCGCTGGGTTGTGCCCTGATCTTCCAGATGCCGATGATTGCCTATGTATTATCGAAAGTGGGCGTTCTGACTCCGAAGTATATGCGCGAGTACCGCAAACATGCCTGGATCGTGATTCTGGTCGTAGCGGGTATCATTACGCCATCGCCGGATATTTACAGCCAGGTGTTAGTGGCGCTACCATTGACCTTGTTATATGAAGTAAGTATTCTGGTATCGGCGCGGATTGAGAAGGCGAGATTAAAAGCGGCCAGCGAGCTGGAAAAAGCCCAGTAAGTAGCCTATAGATAGAGGCCCTTCCCTGTTGGAAGGGCCTTTTTGTTTGTAGTGGATTTGTATATTTACTAAAGAAAAGCCTGCCGAACCTATAAATTTAGACGGGCTTCAACTTCCATTACTGGAGATTTTTGCCGATTTACCTGAATAACAAGTAGTGAACGATGCCACAGTACGATTTCAAAAAATACCATTATCGCTCCATCAACGCGGCTACCGACGCCGAACGGGCAGCCATTAATCAGGAGTTGAAAGATTTATACAACTCATTGCCTGAGGAAGAAAAAGGTGAATTCAATAATCAGTTGCAGACGTTCCTCGCCAAAGAAATGGGCCGATTAAAATCTAATTACGAGTCGGTGAAGGGCAATCTGGGGGATAATTAGTCAGTGGGAGCTAAATCATGCCTCGTGCCTTTAGCTCCAGGTACTTATTCACGGTGTTGGCGGTCAGGTTTTGGGGGGCCGTCAGAATGGTTTGAATACCGTACTGGGCCAGTTCCTTTACAATCTGTTTCTTCTCGAAGGTAAACTTTTCGCCAATTGTCTTCAGGTATATTTGCTCGGTGTCGGTGGCGGACTGATCTAGAAGGGAGCGGAGCTCGGTGTTTTCAAAGAAGATGACGAGCAGAAGATGATCTTTGGCTAACCGGCGAAGGTACGGCAACTGCCGATGCATGGCACTTACGGTTTCGAAATTTGTGAACAATAACAACAGACTCCGCTGGCGGATATTAGCCCGGACGCTGGCGTACAGGCTCTCGTAGTCCGTTTCCAGAAAGCGCGTTTTCTGCCGATAAAGCAACTCCAGAATTCTGAGCATGTGACCCGTCCGACGGTCGGCGGGGAGGAGTTGGCCGACGTGGTTAGAGAAGGTTAAGATACCGGCCCGGTCCTGTTTCATGAGCGCGATGTTACTCAGTACAAGACTGGCGTTGATGGCGTAGTCGAGTAACGTAAGGCCTTCAAATGGCGACTGCATCACGCGTCCTTTGTCGATTAGGCAGTAAACTGGTTGCGAACGTTCGTCCTGGTAAGCGTTAATCATAAGGGCCGTTCCCTGTGAATCACTTCGGCGGGAAGTCGCTTTCCAATTGATGGTCCGTACGTCGTCGCCGGTTGCGTAGGGGCGCACCTGTTCAAACTCCATGCTGTGACCAATGCGCCGGATTCGTTTTACGCCAACCTCGTTCAGCCGGTTAGTAGCCGCCAGCAGTTCATATTGCCGCATTTGCAGGTAAGATGGGTATACGGCAACGAGTTTCCCCTGCTCAAACTGATACCGTCGTTTCAACAAGCCCAACGGCGACAGCGCAAAGACGTTGACAGCGCCAAAGCTGTACTCTCCACGGCGCGTTGGGCGCAGTTCGTAGCGAATCGCGCGTGTTTCGCGCGATTTCAGGTGGGCGTGGAATAGCACGTCGCGCCGTTGGAATTGAAACGGAATTTCGTCGATCACTTCCAGATGCGCCGGAAACGTGTATTGATTTTCGAGGTAGATCGTAATCGGGTTCTCGTCGCCGTTCGATAACCGGTCGGGCACTTCCCTACGGGCAAAAATGCCGGGCCGGGCTGTGGGACGGAACAACAGCCACCCATCAATCCCAATCAATAGAACAAAGACTACAAAGGCCACCT
This sequence comes from Spirosoma sp., assembly GCF_026391055.1. GTDB lineage: Bacteria > Bacteroidota > Bacteroidia > Cytophagales > Spirosomataceae > Spirosoma. The sequence continues at coordinate 149,404 of NZ_JAPLET010000015.1, forward strand.
GCACCAGCGGGAACAGAATGGGAAAGGCATAAGCAGCTACAAACAGCAGAATCAACGCGATTAGAGTGAACCACAGGCGGGTGGCAACGAAAAGAGGGCGGAATAACTTCATTCAGTTTGGCGTTGTTTTTACCTACTTCAGTATTGTAAAGTCAAAATTCGTCACTCATGGTGTGACGAATTCGATTAACGTGAATTCGGAGTTATAAATGGCCCATAGGGCTTTTACAGGAAGTCTAGTTCCGAATTGAGGTTTATGGTTTTGACTGTTTTAGCTGACTTAAAGCCTCATCAATTTCTTCTTCATAAACAGGGTTATCGTTATCTTCCTGGTAATCGCCGGTCCGTTCGGCACGCAGGGCTTTGTAAAAGAAAGATGCATCCTGAAAGGCCGCACGGGCTTCGGCAAGCCGGTTGAGTTGTTGAAAAGCGCGGCCTTTATGATAAGCAACCAGCGCACTTCGGCTGTAATTTTTGGCGGCTTTATTCAAATCGGTCAGGGCTTTTTCGGCCTGACCAGTGGCGATGTAGCTGACGGCTCTACTCACAAAATGACGATAATTTACCCATTCGGCACCGTGTTTGAGTGATAGGGAGTCGATACCAATACTGAAATGATTAATCGCTTTTGAATGGTCGCCGAGGCTGCGGTACGTTAACCCCAATAAGTAACTGACCGGGTTGTTCCCGATCATATCGTCGAAGCTGGCTGTCAGTGCGTCGTAGGCCTGTAAATGTTGCAACGCGCGGGGATAATCGTGAAGCCGGGAGAGGTAGCTTTCACCAATAAACCCGTGTTCTTTGGGGTAGCTGCTTGTCATTTTCTCCATCCATGCCGTGGCTTCCTCGAAGTTCCGCTCGGCGAGATAGGTGAACACACGAGCCCGGAAATTTTGCACCGAGTTCTCATGCATGTCCAGTTTATCTAGTGGTATATAACGCCGTCCTGGAGCAAAAAATGGAATGCCTATCGATTGGCGGTTATTGGCTAGCATGATCGAAGACCACCTTAGCTGATACTCGCCATCCTGCGCAATGGCCGAGGTTGCTAAGAGACACAATAGGGCGAGTTGCTTCATGGCAAAATATCGGTTATGTGTCCGTCTTTGAGTCGGAGTGTGAGCGAAACCGCGGTGTCGCGAGTTAAGTCATCAGACTCTTTTCCGGGGTGTAGAAACGAACGGGCCGCAATGTAATTCCGACAGATGCTGAGCAATTGATCCGTGAGCTGACTGGCAAAGGCTTTCGGGCAGTAATCATCTCCAAACCCTTTCACGTCGAACAAACCAGCTTGTCCGGCGCAGTTCACCACAAATTTGATGGTCAACAGGCCTGACTGCTCTTTTTGGCTGACAGGTTGATAATAGTTGGAAAGTAGCTTGTTGAGTTCATATTGCCGGGAGGTATAACTCAACGGAGTCGTATTCCACAAAGGCTGAAAGCAAGTGGAGCAGGTTTGAAAAGCCGCAGGTTGACAGGTTTCATTAGGCGATAGGATGCGTACCAGCCGAAACGTCTCGGTGGCAACCGAACAACCATTCCAGCCAATGGCCTGCATCTGCTTTGGCAGGGTGTTCGTAATCTGCCATAACGGTTTATAGCCTCCTGCCCGGTTGTGCTGGCTACCGAAAATAATCAGAAACACAGAGTGTTCAAAGGTTGCCAATTGCCAGAAATGCGCCGTTCGCTCTTTCGTGTGTAGGTTTTCTAAACTTATCTGGCCATTGGCATACAACGAAACGATCAGATTATTCGATTGCCAGACGCGCCCGCTCAACTGCTGGTATGTACTGACGGAGTCAATAGGTACGTCCGTAAATCGGCGGAAAACCATTGGAAATGTCGACCCAATGCGTAGTAAATCGTCTTGTACCGTCACCAGCTGGGGGGCGAAGTGAATGGTATCCAGCCGTACGCGATTGCCATCGATTGCCCAGGTCGACTGTATTGATTTGGCTGAGCCATCGACCAGACCCAACTGATACGTACTATCGGCCGATAACCGGATGTAGGTTGGGAGTGCACAGGTGAAAGTCGTATCGAGTTCGGTATGAACGCCAATCCAGGTGCCGGTTAGCTCCTCGCGTATTTGCCCATTGGTAAGTGAAGCGTGAAGCATGAACAGGGAACAATACAGGCCAGCCAGACACCATCGACCCGCTCTCAACCAACGGGCTGACTGGATAGAGTAGATTGGATGTAGCCTACTTTTCATGGGTTCTGCCTCTGGACTGCGTTGCCCCAGACTAAGTCCGGGGTTATCAATAATCAACCCTTTCAGGGTTGGTTTGTATCAGGAGTAATTAACGTTAGAGTACTTATCGGGACGTTCATCGGGGAACCTCAATTTTCTGGACGAGTTGGGTGATAACTTCATCGGCGGTACCACCTTCCATTTCACGTTCAGGGGTTAGCAGTATACGGTGACGCAGCACGGGCGTGGCCAGTTCCTGAACATCTTCGGGCGTGATAAAATCGCGCCCCCGTAACGTAGCCAGGGCTTTAGCGCTGTTGAGCAAGGCGACCGACGCACGGGGCGATGCGCCCAGATACAGCGACTTGTTTGTCCGGGTTGACTGCACAATCTGCGCGATGTAGTCGAAGAGTTTATCTTCCACATGCACCTGATGCACTTGTCCGCGCAGCGTAGCCAGTTGCTCTGCCGTGAGCACGGCCTGAACAGCATCCAGTGCCTCGTTCAGGTTGCGCCGACCGGCACTTTGCCGCTGGTGATGGCCGCGTAGAATGTCCGTTTCCTCGTTGCCGACCGGGTAGCCCACCACAATCTTAAACAGAAATCGGTCCAGTTGTGCTTCGGGTAGTCGATAGGTGCCTTCCTGTTCGATGGGGTTTTGGGTGGCCAGCACCATAAACGGTTCATCGAGCGGGTAAGTTGTGCCATCATTCGTCACCTGCCGCTCTTCCATGACTTCGAAAAGGGCTGCCTGCGTTTTGGCGGGAGCCCGGTTAATTTCGTCAATCAGTACCAGATTAGAAAAAATTGGCCCTTGCCGAAACATAAAATCGCCCGTTTTCGGGACAAAAACGGAATTGCCCAGCACATCCGACGGCATCAGGTCGGGGGTGAACTGAATTCGGCTGAAACCTACCGACATGGTTTTAGCCAGCAGTTTAGCCGTTAGTGTTTTGGCAACGCCTGGTACGCCCTCAATGAGTACGTGGCCATCGGCGAGCAGGGCCGTCAGGAGCAGGTCAATAGTCTGGTGTTGCCCAACAATAACCTTACCAACTTCGGCACGAATGGCGTCGACGGAGGCAGTCAGGGAAGTAAGATCGATACGCGTTTGAAAGGATTCCATAGGGCGTCAGAACCAGGATTTCTTCAAGATTTAAAGGACTAAACAAGATTGCTACAGATAACAGTTTCTTATAATGAAAACGCTGTGCAGTTTATCTTAGAAATCTTTTGTTGGTACTAATCCTGTAAATCGTTTAAATCTTGTGAAAATCCCGGTTCAGAAAGTTTGTTTAAAATGTTCCATTGCCTGATTCAAGTTAATCAAATCAAATTCCGAAAGAGTAATACTCCGTTGGGCGTCTCGCAGAATTCGTACCGTCTCGGCGGTTTCATCCAGCGAAGCACCACTTTTTCGAGCCAGAGCTTCCGTAAATTCTTTATCTAAAACTGTTGTGTTTAACCCATATCGTTCGCGAATATCGGCCAGGAAATACTGGATTTTCTTACGGGCGAGGTTATCATGATCACCCTGCTGAAAATACATCCGGCCAATCGTTTTTACGAAATCCAGCGACGTATTCTGGGGCGGCTCTACAACGGGAATAATCCGCTGGGTGCGCTTTCCGGCAAAAAAAGCGTAGAAAATCAGCCCAAAAACCACCAGATAATACGCCCAGTTAAGGGCTGGCTGCGACCGGACATACCGAAAGATAGACTGCTGATCTTCATCGAATCGCCCGCGTTTCTGGTACTCATCCCAATAGGTTGGCTGAGCAGGGAGATACGACAACGCTTTAAAGGCATAATCAGACGTTTTCTGGCCCAGCACATAATAATTCGTAAATGCCAGCGGTAAGTTATGAATGAAAAATTGCCCTTCCCCGTATTGGATTCTGATAAAAATCGGCTCTTTTCGGGCATTTCGACCTAATACCGTTACCTGGCCGGGCCTGCTAATCCTCAGGAAATTACGGCCGTCGTCGTACGCAAAATTGTACCCGGTGGCCTTTTGTAAGGCTGGGTTGACAAAGTACTGGCGCAGAGTTGAATCGGCCTTGTTCGGGTCTTTTACCTCCGCTTTGAATCCTAAGACTTTGCCCAACGAATCGGGCAGATCGTAAGCTGAAATAAAGACGCTGTTTCCCCGGCGAACATAGGCAAGCAACTGTTTTAGATCATTCTTGTCAGCGTTAAATTCTTGGCAGATAAGTACATAGTTGCTTCGCGTGGGCAATCTGGTTTCTGTCAGGAAATTGTAGATCGGTAAGCGCATCTCATTGATCCCCGATGGTTTCATAACATCGGGCAGCAGATCAAACAACGCCTGGGTACCAAACGGAATCTTATCGTCGTTTTCGTAGGTCGGCCGCCAGTCAATAGGCTTCGGACGATAGTACTCGAAAAGTGAGTAAGCCGTTATCGTAGCCAGTAAAATAAGAAGATATTTATTCGGTTTCAGCAAAGGCGCGGGTGCCGGATGACCGGACAGTTCTTACGTTGTCAATTGTTTGTTCGCCCGGTTAAACGCGGTAAAACGGGTTTGTAATGCCGTGAACCGGCTTTCGTCGATGGGCAAATCGCCATACCAGGTAAATTCGAACTGACGGGTGAGGTGCTCAAATTCAGTTTGAAGCGATGAGTTGACTAATTCATGGACATACTGCCGGTTGGTTTTGTCGGGTTTGTACTGAATGCGCCCTGCATCACTCAAGTGTTTGAGCGTTTGCAGGTACAGCAACCGAACGGCCAGCCGGAAATTACGCTGGCTGACAGCGTCTTCGACAGCGGAATCGAAGTTGATCTCGTGAATATTTTCGGTCAGGTTCTCGTACGCCAGATCAACCGACTGTGCTTTCTTCGAAAACAGGAAACCCAGTACTTCGGCCTTCATGAGCAGGTAAATAGCCGCGCTGGCAATCACTACCAGAATTACATACTGCCAAACGTTCTGGTAAGCTTCACTGGACAGAAAGCTGCCCAGTTTACGCATGAGCCACACCCAGAAACGGGCCAGTGGGTTTTCGGGCGGAGGGGCTTCGCTGGTGTACTGGTAGTCGTGGTCCGTTTGTTTATTGCGCAGATGTTCCGGGGCCGGGTAACGTACATGAATCGGAGCCTGGTCGTCGCGGGCGTTAACTACGGCGGGCGTTGTAGCGCTTGAGTCAGATGCTTTCGTCTGTGCTAAAACTACTGCCGGTGAACCCAGCAGAATCAGGCAAAACCAGTATAAGGCCTGCCTGAGCAAATCTGTAAAGCCTACATCAATACGCTCCTTCATCCGTTGCGCGGGGTTGTGCTGGTGACGTGCCGATGGAATCGATGGCTGAGAACAGGCCACGACCTTCCTGACGCTCCACCAGATTGGTATATTGAAAGCCAATGGCTGTATAAAGAATAACGTTCAACAGTGTTCGGCCAACGATGTTGATAACGTTGCCAAGTATCAACCATACAACCGAAACATCGGGCAGTAGTTTGGCACCCGTTAAAAAGGCGATAATGGCCGTGGGTGCGGCAAAGAGAAAGCCGATGATGCTGACAATGATGCCCATGACCAGAATCAGCCCAAAAGTAGACCACCATTTATCGCGAATGAGCTTGAAACAACGGTCCCAGGTAGTACCGAAATCGGCCCCTTCGAATACCGTAACGGCCAGGGACAGCGACAGAACGACGGCCACATAGATGCCCGGTATAACCAGAAACATAAATCCGATACCGATAATGATTGAGTTCAGGAGCGAAATAATCAGCGCCCGCCCGATCATGGGCTGAACCTCTGCCCAGATATCGGCCACGGAGATGTCGGTATTTTTTGTCCGGTTATAAAGCTTCATGTGGGCGTAGGTTGTCAGGATAACCGCCACGTTGGCCAGCAGGCTAAATAGCATGGCTACCCAGAAGGTTGGCGAGAAAACCTGACCCATCATCCGAAAAGCGGCCATTGGATCGTTGGGATTGGCGTTGTCCGGGTCGTCCATAAGATGCAGCATGTTCGACTGCATCACGCCCGAAGCAATACCCGCCACCAGGGCTACTGGCCCTACAATGTAAAGCAGGGCAATTCCCAGGCTGCGCATGTTCTGAACAACGTACTGAAACGTAGCATTAATTTTATTGCCGAAATCGCGTTGCTCGAAGAGTTCAATCATGGCTATTTGTACGGTTAAGGGAGATAGGATATAGAATAAAGTACCAACTAATGAAAGCTGCTGACACGAGAATGATACTTCCGCTTACAAGGGGCGGCAGGGTTAGCCGCGTGATGAAACTCTCCAGAAAACCAGCCGTGATGAAAACCGGCACCAGCCCAACGGCAATCTTCAGCCCTTGTTTTATGCCCCGCTTGAACGACTCCAGCCGGGAGTAGGTGCCCGGAAACAACAGGCTGTTGCCCACCGTGAGGCCGGCACAACCCGCAATGATAATGGCCGAAATTTCGAGCGTACCATGAATCCATATTTTCAGCACGGAGTCGAGCAGGAGTCCTCGTTCGTAAAAAAAGTACTGGAAAGCGCCCAGCATAACCCCGTTGTAAAAGAGCATCGCCATCGTACCAAACGAAGCAAACAGTCCGAAAATAAACGTTCGAAAAGCCACGTAAATATTGTTCAGCGTAATCTGAACAAACATTGTCGATTGGTCGCTGCTGTTATAAACGCCCAGTGGATCGCCCTTTCTGATGTTTTCTAGCGTCATATTTACGTACGCATCGCCCAGAATGAGCCGCACAAAGGTATTGTCGTGAGCGGCCGACAGCCAGCCAAGTATACCCGCTGCCAGAAAGATACCCGCCGATAGTGCCAGCAATCGGTGCGACTGCCGAAACAGAAGTGGTAGTTCGTATTTCCAGAACGTGATAAACCGACTGCGGTCGTCGCGCCGGTTTTGCATCAGCCCCCGGTGCATCTGAGACGCGAGTCCGTTGAGGTAGCGCGTCACGTTCGAATCGGGGTAGAACGTACGGGCGAAGGACAGGTCGTCGGTCAGTTCTACAAATCGGGCCGTCAGTTCGTCGGGGTCACGTGTGGGGTTCTGCTCGATGTCGCGCCACTTGTCAGTATTGCGTTTAACAAAAAGAGCTTCGCGCATGGGAGTCGTGCCGGGTTAAGTGTTGGTAGGCAGTAAGAGTAGGCAAGTAGCTAAGTTAGTGAGTGTAATGTAGCCAAAATCTGATTTTTCATGAAAAGTTTTTGATGAAAGGGGCTTACTAACGACTTTTGGCCTTTGACTCACGACTCTTACGCATGTCTGTTGCCATCCGCACCTCTCAAAACGTTTTACTGGAATACGAACCAGCCAGTATTGGCGAGCGAATTCTGGCTGCCATGCTCGATTATCTGGTCATTTTTGGCTGGGTTTTGCTGGTTTTTGGCATACCCGCCCGATTGAAGATAACGCCAGGTACATTTTATTCGATTCTGGTGCTGTCGCCCGTTTTATTTTACGATTTACTATCCGAATGGATGCTGAACGGGCGTAGTATTGGCAAGATTGCGCTGGGTGTCCGGGTGGTCATGCTGGATGGGTCGCAACCGGGCCTGGGCGCTTATCTGATTCGATGGGTGCTGCGTATCGTTGAATCCGTAGGCTTTCTCGGAGGCATTGTGCCCATCATTACGGTAGCCGCCAACGGAAAAGGCCAGCGGCTGGGCGACATTGCCGCCGGCACAACCGTTGTTAAGTTAAAACCCGCCGTTTCGCTGGACGACGTACTGTTTCAACCTTTACCCGAAACCTACGTGGTTCAGTTTCCTGACGTGCGGCTATTATCCGACCGGGACATGGGCATTGTTCGCCATATCCTTCGCCAGGGTGATCAATTGGCCATTCAACGGACGGCCGATAAAATTAAAGAGGTGACCGGTATCCAGAGCGATTTGCCAAATTGGACCTTTCTGGAAACGGTTGTCAGCGATTATCAGTTTATAACAGCACAGTGACGTCTGGGTCAGCCTCCGGCTGGCCTTTGATAAATTTAACGGGTCAGCCTCTGGCTCACCCAGACCCTTATGCTCGATTCAATCAAATCACTTGCCCGGCAATACGCGGCCGACATCGTGCAAACCCGCCGACACCTGCACGCGCACCCCGAACTTTCTTTCCATGAGCGAAATACGGCCCGCTTCGTCGCTGACCAACTTAAAGCCATTGGCATAACCCCACAGGAAGGCGTAGCCGACACCGGACTGGTGGCCATTGTGGAAGGGCGAAACCCCGGCAGTCGGGTTGTTGCGCTCCGGGCCGATATGGATGCCTTGCCTATCCACGAGGCTAACGATGTACCCTACAAATCGACCGTCGAAGGCGTTATGCATGCCTGTGGGCACGACGCGCATACGGCCAGTCTGCTCGGCGTTGCCCGTATTCTGCACGTGCTGCGCGATCAGTTCGATGGTACCGTAAAGTTGGTTTTCCAGCCGGGCGAAGAGAAAGCACCAGGTGGTGCATCGCTCATGATCAAGGAAGGGGTACTGGAAAACCCGGCCCCCGTAAGCATGATCGGTCAGCATGTGGCACCAAATATTCCGGTGGGTAAAATCGGCTTCCGCGAGGGCATGTACATGGCCAGTACGGATGAGCTTTACCTTACCGTTCGCGGTAAGGGGGGCCATGCGGCCATGCCGGATAACCTGGTCGATCCGGTTTTGATTGCCTCACATATTATTGTTGCCTTACAGCAGATCATCAGTCGTAACCGCCCACCGGCAAGCCCGTCGGTTCTGTCGTTTGGCCGGTTCATTGCCGATGGCGTTACAAACGTGATTCCCAACGAAGTGACTATCCAGGGCACGTTCCGGTGCATGAATGAAGAGTGGCGCGAAGAGGGTAAAAAACGCATGGTCAAACTGGCCGAAGGTATTGCCGAAGCGATGGGCGGCTCTTGCGAATTCACGATTGTCCATGGGTACCCGTTCCTGAAAAACCACCCCGAGCTAACCCGGCGCGTTCGGTCGCAGGCCGTCGAGTACATGGGAGCCGATAATGTCGTGGATCTCGACTTATGGATGGCGGGCGAAGACTTTGCGTTCTATTCGCAGGTTGTCGATTCCTGTTTTTACCGACTCGGCACCCGCAACGAAGCGCGTGGTATCGTTTCGGGAGTTCACACCCCCACCTTCGACATTGACGAAGCTTCCTTAGAAACCGGCGCGGGGCTAATGAGCTGGCTGGCCGTGCAGGAGTTACGGGTTGTGTAGGTATTGAGTTGAGACCGGTCTACGTTAATGAGTTATTTGACACTTCTACACCCATCCGGGGTGGCAAACCACTACGTTATTGGACCCGGATGAGCTGAACGCCCAGCACCGGACGACCATCGGCTGTAACGCCTTGTATCACCACGCGCACCGTTCGTACAACGTCCGACAGCGGAAATCGTAACTGGCTGCGTCCCTGACTGTCGGTTTGCATCAATGGTTTCCAGTACAAAACATCCCGGCGATCGACGAGGCCTGACAGGGCGGTGGTGGGTGCTTCCGCATCGTAGCGCGGGACGTAGAACTCGCGCTGCACCGATGGGTAGCCAATAAACTGAATCGGCGTCATCCCACCCCGGGGGGGGGCGCTCCCCTGCATGGACCGGTGGCTTTTGGTATAAAAGGCAATTACCCCGTTTCCCCCTCTGGCTCCGTATGTACCCGTCGTAATGGCACTTTTCAACACTTCAATTCGCTCAATATCAGTTGGACTGAAGAAAAACAAAGCCGTTCCATCAGGGTCCTCAATGGGCATACCATCCATTAAATACAAGGGCTGCATACCGCTTTTGAAACTACTCACACCCCGAATAAATACCTTGTAGCTACGCGGTACAGCAGCTCCTTCCCGGGTGACTGTCACGCCCGTCAAACGTCCTTGGATCATTTCGTATAGATTCTGGTAGGATGACGATTTCTCATCGACCAGTAAAACAGCATCAGCCTCGTTGTGCAAACTACGCTGTTGAATATCATCGGGCCTTTTATCGAATTTTTGCGCCCGAACGATCACCTCTTTCAACACTTTCGCCGTTTTATCGCGGTACAAATCGGCGTTGGCTTCCTGCCGAGCACGGGCCGCTTCCAGTTGGGCCCGCAAGGTTGATCCGTTTGGCGCAACCGGTAGTTTGCCATACTCCCACAACGTACCCGGCCCTTCCTGAACCAGAAAGGCTTCTTTAGCCGATATGTTTTTTAATTGACGATCGGTGATTTGCGTCAGTAGCCGCACTGTGTCGGCAATGGCCATTCCCGCCAGCCGGAAGCGGCCCCGTTCGTCAGTGCCCGCCGATTTTATGGACGATTGCCCGGCTATTGGCGCTATGATAAATTGTGCGCCGGGTATGGGTTGATTTTTCGAATTCACAATACGTCCCCTGAGCGATATACCACCCAGTCGTTCCGTTTCGGGTGTGCCGCTGACCCGTCGCCAACCTTGGGTTAATAACAGGTCGTCCAGCGCCTGACGGGTTTGGGCGGTGTGATTCATCACGTATTGATTAGGGTTTTCGATCCGTCCCCGAAGCTCTCCCGTTAGCAACAGATGGGCGGGCAACGTAGCCTCGGCGGTATCATCCGGCACCTGGTCAGCATCGATAATTGACGCCGATAGAGCGGCTAATGTCGGTGATCCCTTATCGGTCAGATTGATACTCAGGATGGCCTGCTCGCGGGGTTGATAACGGGTTTTGTTTACGCCCATCCGCACATGGACCGGCGCGATGAATTCGGGCACAAAAATTAGTCGCTCGGCTTGCGGTTTGGCGATGGCATCGTACAGGGTAATTTGCGCCAGGCCCGGTAACCAGCTCATCATGGGCAGGCTTAGTTTCGCCACCCCACTTTGCAGGAGAATTTTTCGCTGATCGACCACCCGGCCGTGCTGCTGAATCAGGATATAGACGGAGTCAGCAACGGCCCGGTTAGGGCTCAGTATGGTCAACGCCAAACGGGTGGTATCGCTGATCGCATCGGCCGAAAGCAACAGTCCTTCCGGTTCGGGTTTTGGCAATGGAACGCGCTGCGGCTGGTTGTTGTACGTCAGGTCGGCGTAATATGTCCGTTGCGGCTTTGGCTCCATCGATACGCTGGTCATTCCCTGCGGATTGGTTTTGAAACGAACGACTTCGGCACCCTGGTCGTCGACAATACGACCCGCTATTGACAAACCACGCCCGTCAGGCTGTACGATTTTGACGCCCAGACGCGCGGGCAATCCCGTAATCCAGCGACCCCCTTCCGGCAAAATCTGAACATCTACTGGCTGAGCAGCCGAATTACTCCGTATCGGCACCTCGTTCTGAAACAGATTATAGATTGCCACAGACCGCTCAAAAGCCGGGCGTCTTTGGGCGTCATCTTCATCAGTATAGGCGCGCAGGCGATAGGTTCCCGTCAGGAGGGTATCCGACAGGCGGAAGTTACCCTCGCCCCGTCCATCAATAATGCGTACCCACTGGTGCTGTACGAGCTTGCCGGTTGACGAAAGCAGGTCGACATGAATAGCCGTTTCGCCACTGGCTCGCTGGTAACTGGCCGCGTCAAGTACGTACGTACTGATCCAGAGCCGATCGCCAGTGGCGTAAACCGGTTTGTCGATGTGTACAAACATGGCGGGAGCCAGCCACTTGAATCGGTCATTAAAGGTTGTCGTGATCCGTTCCATTCGAGCGTCGGGTGGGGCGAGTTTTCCCTTTGTCGCTACCGGTTCGTTCGTGAGCGTTTCCTTTTCAGTCCCATCGGGTTTCCAGTCGGCGGGGAGCATGGTCGATAGCCGGTCATTCCCCATTGATCCTTTCGCTTCCATCCCTTCCGGCATCGTAATAATCCCATCGACGGTCAGTTGCAGCTGACCGCTAGGCAGACTCATTTCAGTATAAGCGTAACGGGCATCGGGATAGGGCGAGAAACCTGAGACCGCATTCGTGTAGAATACGATCAGTTTCATGGGCGAAACCAGCCGTCGTTCGGTCGCTAACCGACCGGGTTGAATTAACGTAGACGTCTTAATGGGAATCAGACGCTTGTAGTCGCTAACCGCAGCGGCCAGCGTAATTGATCGACCTTCGAGGGAGATCGGTTTCGTAACATCTTCCTGGTAGACCAGAAAACCGGCCTCTTTGAACGTATTATCCGCCAGGCTGGCCATCAGGTGCCGGATTGAGCCTTTGTAGGCGGTCAACCGGTTACGCCGAAACTGGTTGGCTTGCCGTTCGTTCTGGGGTTTTATTTCTTCAAAACGGGCCGTACCCGCCGAATAAACATTTCCTGATGAATTCGCATCGAAATGCTGTAACGCGTAAATCAACCGATAGCCCAGCGCCTGATTTTCGATAATCAACGGCTCAGTAGCCGTTGCATACAGATGCCCTTTATCTTCGTTAAAACTAATCACTTCGCCGTTTACCAGCCAACACTGGCCGCCAAACGGCTCGCCGAAGAGTTGCTTTTTAAACTGCCGCAACTGGCGTTCCCACTGCTTCGGATTGCCCCGTACGGTTACGGCCTCCAGCGTTTGTTCACTCGGTTTTAGCTGGAAATTTGCTTTCTGCGGTGTTGTATTATCGAATCGAATTATTTGCCTGGCAGGTTGATAGCCAACAAATGAAGCAGCTATTTCGACCGTACCCAGTGGCACGCCTGTCAACGTATAAAAGCCTTTGTCGTCGGTTATTGCCCCGCGCGTTGATCCATTTACGTAGACGTTGGCAAACGGCATGGGTTTCCCCGTCGTGGCATCCGTTACGTAGCCGGTCAGTAGGGCGGCCGTTTGTCCATGAGCCAGACGGATCGATTCCAGAAGCAGAAGGGCTATTATCCAACTCAGGAAGAACGAGCAGCGCATAGGCGTTAGATTATCCTTTAGAAAGAGACCCCCTGTGTACTTATACCTATGACTATTTGTTTTTGGGACATGATCCGCTTAGTAGATATATGTTTGTAGGTTAATATAACTAGGCTTGCCAACTAGATAAGTTGACAACCTCGTGTATCTTCGGGAAAAGTACGTTGAGATGAGACTAGCGACAAACCCACTAATCTATGTAGTTGACGACGATCCTAACCACCTGGACCTGGTGAACTACATTTTTAGGAAGTACCACGCTCACTGTAAATTGCGCTGTTTCAGCGATGGGACGGATATGCTCTTTCATATGACCCATAAGTTAGACCGACAGCTACCTAACTTAATTTTGCTGGACTGGAACATGCCGGTTATGGCGGGCAACCATGTGCTGGAGCTTTTACGGATGGATTCACAATGGCAATCGATTCCGGTCGTCGTGCTCAGCAATTCGGAAGTCGATAAGGACCGTGCCCGAAGCTATCACTTAGGTGGGCGGGCTTTCATTGCTAAAGCTGAAACGCTCCAGGAGCTTATCGATACAATCGCTTTGATCCTGGAGTTGTGGTTACCCTAAGCGCTCCATCCTCCTGCGCTCCATAATTACCATTGACTTATATTTTAGCTACCGGCGGCCAGCCAGGTAACGGCGGACAGGCTCATCATATACGAGCTGTATTAGATAGGCAAAAGCAGCAAGAAAAATCACTCCGGTAATAATAATCAGTGACAGGTTCAATGTGTCTGGCTTATGCCGGGCCAGATAGCTGCCGAAAATCCACATAGCCCAGTAATGAGTCATGTAGAGAGGGTAGGATAGGTTACCCAAAAAAACACACAGTTTTTTAAGCTTGGGCGATGGGCTAGCCCCCGCTCCAGTTGCAATCAGGGCGGGGAAAAAGAGCAGCACGACGATTGGTTCGGTTAGCCAGTTCCATTGAGTAAAGGGCATAAGAAAGGCCAGCATCAGCAGCACCGCCATACCTGCGAAGCCAAGCCTATTCTTTATGAGCCAGTTGGCCCGGTAGATGAATAACCCGGCCATAAACGAGTACGCTATGCGGGCACTGCCATCCCAGAAGTTAGAGCCTGCCCAACCGCCCAGCAGGTTGCCCGACCGGTAGCTGACAAAACACAGGGCTATTGCAGCCAGTACGATCAATACCGACAGGTAACGACGGCTGATTCGGAACAAGATTAAGGCATAGATGATATTGGCCACGTATTCCCAGAACAACGACCACGCCGGTGCGTTAAAACTGAACAGGTTGAAAGCCCGCTCTTTCATGATGGGCAGCGGAATGAGGCATACCGAGCAAATAAAGGTCAGCCACAGGTTTACCTTACCAGACAAGTTGGACTGATCGGCAAAGGGATCGAAGAGAAATCCCAGCAACCCTAGTACCGATCCTAAGACGACCAGGGGGTGCAACCGGATCAGTCGTAGTTTTAAAAATGCAGTGAGTCCTAATCCAGAGATTCGGTCATCATAGGCGTAACCGATGACAAAGCCCGATAAGCAAAAGAAGAAATCGACGGCTAAAAATCCGTGGGCGATGAAGTTGCCGCTAGGATCGGAGTATACCCACTCCATGAAGTGGAAGATGACGATGGCCAGAGCCGCTACCCCGCGTAATCCATCCAGTATAACAAAGTGGGGCTTTGCGTTTGTATTAGCCAAATTTATGTCTTCCATACCTATGTGGTTGCATCTCCTTTTGAAACGGTTCTATATTTTGTTGTAGTTGCTGCGTTTACACGGCGAAAATAATAACCCCAGCCATTGTAAGCCTGTTTGAAAGTTGGGTAGGCAGGTTAGACGAGAGTTGTTAAAATAGATGACAGGCTCAATTGAACAGGCATTGTAGCCCGGTATCTTAAGCCTCCGATTTATTTTCAACTGGGACAGATTGACACAACCAACACCAGCTATAAACAGATGACGGTTTTTTCACAAATTAGCTAAAAAATTCTCCGTATGTCAACGCCAACACTTCTCATTGCTGTTTATGCCGACAGTCCATCTGCGTGGCGGCAGTGGCTCGCCGAGAATCAGGCGACCGAAAGGAGCGTCTGGCTGGCTATTTACAAGAAGGCAAGCGATAAGCCCAGCGTTACGTATGACGAAGCCGTAGACGAAGCCCTTTGTTTCGGCTGGATTGACAGCTCTGTCAGAAAGGGAGATGCCGACCACTATTTTCAGTTTTTTACCCGGCGTAGTCCCAGAAGTAACTGGAGCAGAGTCAACAAGGCGAAAGTCGATAAACTGCTGAAAGCCGGAAAAATGACCGAAGCCGGTATGGTGATGGTTGACCTTGCCAAACGAACCGGTACCTGGACGGCGCTCGATGAGGTCGAGAATCTAATCTGCCCACCGGATTTGGCTGCTGAGTTCCATGAAAATCCGATGGCAAAAGGGTATTTTGATGCATTTCCTAAATCCGTGAAGCGAGGTATTCTGGAATGGCTGCTCAATGCGAAAACGGCCACAACGCGGGCCAAACGTATTCGGGAAATCGTTACACTGGCCGAACGGAACGAACGCGCCAATCAGTATGTACCCAAGTCGACATGAGCCTGCCGATTGATAGGTTTAATAATCTGTTCACGAACGTAGACCCGTTGTTCATGATAAGGTAATAGATGAGGTTGATTTTTGCGGGAATTATCCCCGCATTCTTTTTCCTCCTTTATGACCCGTCTATCGCTACGCACTACACTTGGTATTATTACTGCATTTGCCCTGCTTACCACCGCCTGTGAAGACCACAGGCTTGTTTCCCTGCCTAACTTTCCGGCTATTGTTGACGCGACCAACCCCGACACGTTTCTGCCGACAGTTCTAGCGGATGTCAACGGTGTTAAGGTGTACAATGGGGGCTTCGGGTCGGCCATAGTTGCGGATCCGAACGATCCGGGTGCTTTCTTTATGCTCACCGACCGCGGACCAAACATAGATGGTACAATAGCTAATTCAAAAGTCTTTGCCGTCCCAGCCTTCGCTCCTCAAATCGGTAAATTCCGGGTTAAAAATGGCTTGATGACACTCGAAAAAATCATTGAGTTGAAGAATAACGCTGGCGTTAAGCTCAATGGTTTGCCAAACCCGATCAATGTGGGTGGAACAGGCGAGCTTGCACTTGACGTGAACGGCAATGACCTCGGTACCAGTGCAGACGGTATCGACTCCGAAGGGCTCGCCGTTGCTTCTGACGGTACATTCTGGGTAAGTGACGAGTATGGCCCTCACATTGTCCATTTCGATGCAAACGGGCAGACAATGGAGCGAATCAACCCATTTGGTACGGGTACCGGTGGCCGAAAGATCCCGCTTGTCTTTGCTAAGCGTCGGGCCAATCGGGGTATGGAGGGGCTAACCATTACGCCCGATGGGAAAACGCTGGTAGGTATCATGCAGTTTCCTCTCTACAATCCATCCTCAGCCGCTATTTCGGGCTCACTGGTGACGCGTATACTTACATTCGATATTGCGATAGGAGCCACGAAGCAATTCGTTTACCTGATCGAAAAGTCGAATCTACAGGCCGTTAGTGAGATTGCGGCTGTATCAAATACAACGTTTCTGGTTCTTGAACGGGATGGTGAGTACGGTACCGATGCCAATAAGTCTACCCTGTTCAAACGCGTTTATAAAGTTGATCTGGCTGGTGCTACGGACATATCTGACCCCGCCAATGGGGCGAACGGCAAGCTCTATGGCGGTCAAACCGTTGAAGAACTTAAAACAGCCGCTGCCTTGCAGACCAACGGTATCGTTCCCGTCAGCAAGACGCTTGTTCTGGATTTGGCTACCGAAACTACGCCCGTTTATCCGCACGATAAGGCGGAGGGAATTGCGCTGATAAGCCCTACGCTGTTAGCCGTGTCAAATGATGATGATTTCGGCGTGACAGGCACCGGCACTTACACCGCCAAAATACTGCCTTCTACCAATACAATCGACAAAAATCGGGTGTATTTTATCACCTTAAAGTCACCCGTAAAGTAGCTTATATCCGCTTCGTTTTGCTGGTTTCTATAGTATACCAGCCATTGTTGAGGTCTGTAACTACCGTTACAGACCTCTTTTCGTTCGGGACTGTATCGTAACATTCTAAATTACGGCTATCCGCAAAACTGGGTCCTTAAATTGCACAAACGATTCCTTGATTGTTATACATTTGTACTTCCTTATATCGTTCTATTTGAAAGTTTAATTCGCTCTACGCACATGAACAGAAGAGACGCCCTCATGCGGGTGGCCGCCCTGGCTGGCTCAGCAATAGCGCTGCCCGCTTTGGCCGATACGCTCGAAGCTTCGGCTGCCCGACGCGCCCTGACGGGCAAACCGCTTTTCTTCACGGCCGACCAGGATGCGACCGTTGCTGAACTGGCTGATACTATAATTCCAACAACAAAAACACCGGGTGCCAAAGCGGCCAAGGTGAATGAGGTAATCGATATTATTCTGAAAGACTGCTACAAGGCAGATGATCAGCAACGCTTCGTGGAAGGGTTGACCCGGACTAACAAACTAAGCCAGGATGCTTATGGTAAGGCGTTTGTTCAACTCGATCCAACTCAACGAATTGCGATTGTAACAAAATTACAAACGGAGGCTAAAGACCAGCTGGCACAGATGAATTCGAACAAGGCCACTGCCAAAGTCGAAAACTCACAGGCTGATCTACAGATGCCGGATGCAAAGAAACGGTACACGCCGTTCTTCACCATGTTGAAAGACTTGACGCTGACCGGCTACTTTACGTCGGAGATCGGTGCTACCCAGGCGCTCGAATACGTAGCGGTTCCAGGTCGTTACGACGGTTGTGTTACGCTTAAGCCCGGTCAAAAGGCGTGGGCGATTTAACTAGTAAGTAGGAGCGAGGATCGAACCGCCGAAGCGGTGAGAAGAGAGGAGTTGCTGACGCAAGCCAGGAACGAACCAGCCCTTCTAATTCCTGATTCCTACCTCCTTAGAATAAACCAGTATGCAGGAATGAGTTTTATGGCGCGTCAGCTCTCCTAACTCCTACCTACTAACTCCTTAAAAAAACACATGAATCTTAATATAGACGCAAAAAAAGATATGACCTACGACGCAATTGTCGTCGGGTCTGGTATTTCGGGTGGCTGGGCTGCCAAAGAACTTACCCAGAAGGGATTGAAAGTGCTGATGCTGGAGCGGGGCCGCGATGTAAAACACATTGAAGGCTACCCAACGGCAACCAATAACCCGTGGGATTTTCCGCACCGGGGTCGTATCACTACTATGGCCGCAGAAGAGTACTGGGCCAACATGCGGACCGGCTATACCGCCAACGAAGAGTGGCGCCACTTCTTCGAGAACGATAAGGAAAACCCGTACCTCGAAAAAGAAAACCGCAAAGTAGACTGGATTCGGGGTTATCACGTAGGCGGTCGGTCGCTGATGTGGGGTCGGCAGAGCTATCGCTGGAATAAAGAAGATTTCATGGCCAACGGCAAGGAAGGCATTGGTGTCGACTGGCCAATCCGCTATGAAGATCTGGCTCCCTGGTACAGCTACGTAGAAACATTTGTGGGCGTATCGGGTAGCAAAGACGGTTTGGATGTATTGCCCGATGGTAACTTCCTGCCCGCTATGCAGATGAACTGCCTGGAGAAAGAAGCAAAAAAGAAAATTGAGAAAGCCTTCCCGGCGCGTATGGTCACCATGGGTCGTACGGCCCACCTGACAGCCCCTAAACAACAGCACTACGATCTTGGACGGGCGGCTTGCCAGTTCCGGAACCAGTGTATGCGGGGTTGTCCCTACGGTGCTTATTTCAGCACGCAGTCGGCCACGCTACCAGCGGCCATGAAAACGGGCAAACTAACGCTCCGTCCTGATTCTATCGTATCGGAAGTGCTGTACGATGAGAAAAAAGGTAAGGCAACCGGCGTTCGGGTGATCGATCAGAATACCAAAGAAGTTCGAGAATACTACGCCCGGGTCATCTTCCTGAACGCGTCGGCTTTCGCCAGCACGTCTATCCTGATGAACTCGAAGTCGCACCGGTTCCCGAACGGAATGGGCAACGAATCCGATCAGCTTGGCCGAAATATCATGGACCATCACCTGGCCGCAGGTGCTGCCGGAACGTTCGACGGCATGGAAGACCAGTACTACTACGGTCGGCGGGCCAACGGTGTGTATATTCCACGCTACCGGAACTGGCATGGCGACAAGCGTGATTACGTACGTGGCTTCGGCTATCAGGGTGGTGCCGGTCGTGGCGGCTGGAACCGGGGTAACGGCATGGAAGGATTCGGTGCTGACTTCAAAGAAAGCCTGACAACGCCCGGCCCATGGACAATGAGCCTTGGTGGATTTGGTGAGATGATTGCCAACCCCAACAACCGGATGACCCTCTCGCCCGACCAGAAAGATAAGTGGGGCCTACCGTTGATCGTGTTCGACGCAGCTTACGGCGAGAACGAAAAGAAAATGCGTATCGACATGATGAACGATGCGGCCGAAATGCTCGAAGCCGCCGGTCTGAAAAACGTAACGCCCTATAACGACGAAACGAAAAACCCAGGTATTGGTATCCACGAAATGGGAACTGCCCGGATGGGCCGTGACCCCAAAACGTCGGTGCTGAACGCCCACAACCAACTACACGCGGTGAAGAACGTATTTAATACGGATGGTGCGTGTATGGCGTCGGCATCCTGCGTAAACCCATCTCTGACCTACATGGCCCTAACAGCACGCGCTGCGGACTTTGCCGTTAAGGAAATGAAGAAGGGGACGCTGTAAGTCGTCATAAATAATAAAAAAGCGGGTAACAGGTCTCGATGGCCGGTTACCCGCTTTTTTGTGCTGTATACTCCACGACAAGGCATAAAATAGACTACTTCTTTCTGCTAATCGACTGAAATAAAAGCAGAAACCAGAAAAAAAAAGTAAAAAAGATAAACACTTGATCATTTAGACGAGTTATGCTATAGATTAAACAGTTAAATCTTGTTTAAATAACTCAGCGATGAAAAAAATAATGATAATGGGTTGGATGCTAGTAGCTGGCTTAGCCCTTAATGCAACTGCACAGACAACGAATTCGGGTTCGACAGGTGCTGGTACCACGGGAACGACAGGTACTGGAACGACAGGAACCGGCACTACCGGTACAATGGGAACTGGTACTACGGGTACTGGAACCATGGGTACGGGTACTACCGGCACCGGAACAACGGGTACTACCGGAACATATAACAATGGTACGAACACGGGCACTAACTCGGGAACATATCAGACGCAGCCGCCAACCAATTCGAATCAGGGTACATCAACTGGTACTTATTCGAATGGCACGGGCGTAAATACAGGAACGAACGTACCACCAACTGGTACTGGAACGACGGGCACCACTGGTACCGGAACGATGGGTACGGGTACTACTGGAACGACGGGGACGTACGGTACAGGTACCGGTACGATGAATTCTGGTTCAACAACCGGAACCCGGTCATCGACTGGCACCAGCGATCGGATGAACAACGGATCAACTGGTAACGGTAGCCGTCGGACACGTAGCGGTAGTTCAACTACCACGACGCCTACAACACCAACTACTACCACCAGCACGCCCCCCGAAAAGTAAGCGTGTAAATGGGTAATACATAAGTGGGGTCATACCTTTGTACGGGTATGACCCCATTTTTTATGTCTGAACAGCCTTCCTTACTTTCTGTAGCTAAGTTGACTATCCGCCGGGGTGGCCGGATAATCCTGCATGATATTAATTTTGACCTGAAGCCAGGGGAATACTGGACCATTACCGGGCCGATGGGCAGCGGTAAAAGTACATTTTTACAGGCATTATCCGGCCAGTTTCACGCTCCACCGGGTAGTCTGGAACGCCGGGTACCCGTTGAGTTTGTGTCCTTTAAGGAAGAGTCGAGCCGCTTTTCGTATAGTAGCTACTTTTACCAGCAGCGGTACCAGGCAACCATGAGCGACAGGGCCGACGATGGATACACCGCTATTCCATCGTTACGTGATTTTCTACAGGCGACAGATTCGTCCGAAGATGGCGCACTGCTCGACCGGCTCGGCCTTAGCCCGCTGCTTGATCGATCATTTATCAAACTATCCAACGGACAGACCCGCAAGGCACGAATCGGTAAAGCCCTGCTGAAACACCCGTCTGTTTTATTGCTGGATAATCCGTTTGTTGGGCTGGACGGTGTATTCCGCAACGACCTGACCAACTGGCTGGGCGACCTGACAAAGCACGGACTGACCCTTGTGCTGGTTAATGACGCCACTGATATTCCGGATTTCAGCACGCATGTGGCCGTTATGGAAAACGGTACATTGAGTTGGGCGGGGCCAAAAGAGCATTATACGCCGGAGCATCATGTAAAATCGACTACCGTAACACCGCCTGTTTTACAGACAAAGCCACAGCGAATTGATTTTTCGGAAGCGTTTCGATTACAGAATGTTTCGGTCCGGTACGGTGATACGATAATTCTAGACGGGCTAGACTGGGTGGTGAAGGCGGGGGAGCGTTGGGCTTTATTTGGCCCCAACGGTGTTGGAAAAAGCGTTTTGTTAAGCCTCCTGTACGGCGATCATCCACAGGCCTATTCGAACTACGTAAGTGTTTTTGGGCATCGGCGGGGTAAATCCGGCGAGAGCATCTGGGACGTGAAACGACGGATCGGGTTCGTATCGCCGGAACTTCACCTCTATTTTCCTCCGCATTTAA
Organism: Spirosoma sp.; assembly: GCF_026391055.1. Taxonomy (GTDB): domain Bacteria; phylum Bacteroidota; class Bacteroidia; order Cytophagales; family Spirosomataceae; genus Spirosoma. The sequence continues at coordinate 171,169 of NZ_JAPLET010000015.1, forward strand.
CGGTCCGGCAGGTGGCACTGTCTGGATTGACAGATACGCTGACTCCGCCCAATCGGGTAATGCCAGAAACCGAACTGGACCTGACGAACTTACTAGCCTATTTCGGACTGGCTGGCGTAGATAACCGCACGTTCGGCACCTTGTCAACTGGCGAGCAACGGGTTATTCTGCTGATCCGGGCCTTCCTGAAAAACCCGGCCGTCTTACTGCTCGATGAGCCTTTTCAGGCTATAGACAGCCGCCATGTCGATCTGGCTCGTCAGCTGATAGATCATTTTAGTGATAAAACCATTCTGTTTGTTACACATAACTGCTACGAACTTCCAGAAAGTATCAATCAACTATACACGCTCGATATTAATAAGACCAGGGGCGAAAAATAAAAGTAGCTATAAGGTGTAACCAATAGTGGGTAGCCGCTTTACATAGGTGTGTCGGGTCCTTCCCTCTAGCTGGCGGGTGTGAAGAGCGTAGCTATTGGCATGGTTTATGATGAATCGGACCACTTTTGCTATCCCCCTTGTAGATGAGATACTAAGCAGAAAAATTGAGTATCAAATCGTATAAACTATGAGAAAAAGTAGCCTTTGGCGTAGCTGCGTATACAAATAAAAGTTGGCATGATATTCGTCTTTGTATGACGTAATCGATATGCCGGATGAATAAACGAGTACTAAATAAATTTAATGGTTACTTCAGATGGGCAATAATGTTGTTATTGGTTACTCATCATGCTCTGGCTTTTCTGCAGCCGGTTATCTATACATGCCAGTATGCGGAGCCACCTCTGTTGACAACGTCAGCCAACGTAATTTGCCCCGGATCTGCCGTAACCTTGACGGCAGCGAACTGTGCGGGCGTCACTCACTGGCCCGACCAGAGTACCGGATTTGTTTGGGTGGGTAGACCCGTTCAGACGACCGGCTTTGCGTATCAAATATACAAATTGCCAGAACAACCGGGATGGTACGGCCAATCAGGACATCGTGGTGGCGGATTCCAAAAATGAACTGCCCGACGGAACCTATTATTCTCCAATCTGCCTGAGCGATGGACGTGAGTATGTTTGGTTTCTGACCCTGACGCGGTAAGTTTTAGCTATAAGTACGGGTACGTTTAGTTGCCCGGTAAAGAAGAAATTAAAAGCCGGAAGGCATGACGATACGTCGCTAATGAGTACGAATTGGAAACTATTGATATGGGGGGTAGTGCTGTGGCTAAGGAGCTATACTGCCTGGGCGCAGTCTGACTCCTTACTTCAGCAAGCCGATCGCTTGTTGACTTATAAAGCCTATGGACGCGCGATAGAGGCTTATGCTGAACTATTGGCTGGGCATAACAAACAACTGACGGTTACCCAAAAATCGGCTATACAGGGCCGTTTGGCTTTTGCCTATCAGCAGGTTGGCGACAGTCAGAAGGCTGAGCGCTATTATCGGGAAGCCCTGGCCTCTAATCCGAATGAAGATATAAAGCAGACGCTCGAATACGCGAAGACACTGGCTGGTAATGGAAAGTTTCAGGAATCGCAGCAGCAGTACGAGCGCTATCTGAAACTGAAAGATAAACTACCGGCACGGCCACAACCAGTGGCTCCGGTAGCCGGTCCACGTAAAGAAACGGTACGGTATCGGCTGGAGTATCTGGGCTTAAATTCGAAAGGAGAGGAGTTCAGTCCGGCCTTTTACCGGGATGGTCTTGTGTATGTTGCCGGACAAAAAGGTGGATCGACCATCGAAACGATGGGTGGTGGCGGAGCCGGTTATCTCGATCTGTTCTATGTGCCCAACCGCAATAACCTGAAAGTAGCCAGCTTCATCAATGCTGATGGGAGTACGCAAAAAGTAACGGATAACCGTCCGAAAAGTCGTCCAACAATCGGCGAGGATAGTTACTCCCGGCTAACGGCTAATGACTCACGAACGGTGCCGAATTTTAACGAAGGGGTTTCCATTGCGGATGGGTTGGGCTATGACGACCGCAAAGATGATCCTGTGCAACGCTTCAACCGAACCATCAACACTAAATACCATGAAGGTCCGGCTACATTTTCGAAGGATGGCTTACGCATCATATTTACCCGCAATAACTATAATAACGGCCGGACGAGTAAAAGCGCCGAAGGGGTTACGAAACTGAAGCTCTACACGGCTGTTCAGCAAAACGGTTCCTGGACAGCTATTGAAGAGTTGCCGTTCAATAGTGACGAGTATTCCGTTGGGCATCCGGCCCTGAGTCAGGATGAGCAGTTGCTATATTTCGCTTCCGATATGCCAGGGGGATTTGGCGGTACGGATTTGTACGTCAGTCGGTACACAAACGGGCAGTGGGGACGCCCCGTCAACATGGGGCCCGTAATCAATACCAAAGGCAATGAACTGTTCCCGTTCGTTGATGAGGTCGGAAACCTTTATTTTTCGTCCGATGGCCGTAAAGGGCTGGGCGGGCTGGATATTTTTGTAGGCAGCCTGATCAACGGGCAGTCAGTAAGGTCTGTCGAACCGCTCGACGCCCCCATTAACTCCGCACAGGATGACTTCGGCCTTATTACCGATGCGAACCGCACAGGCGGGTATTTCAGCAGCAACCGGCGCAATGGCAATGATGACATCTACCGCTTTGTTCGGGAAAGCTCCCTCTTCGGATGCCGTGACCTGACCATTCGGGTATACGATACAAATACAGAGCAATCGCTGGATAGCGTTAGTGTGCTCATAAAATCAAAAGGAGAGGGCCAGCCGGATCGCACATTGATGAGCGACGCCAACGGGTTTCTGCGCATCTGTCTGGAAGGCAGTAATTCATTTACCTTTCAGGCGAGCCGGGATGGCTACATTAACAGTATGGTGGGATTTACCACCCGCTCCCTTACCGACGACCAGCCCAGCCGACTGGAAATCGGTTTAATAAAACCAGCGATTGCTGTCGATACCATTGCCGTATCCAATAACAACCTTGTGCTGACCGCCACTCCTTTGATCCACTCACGTGTACAGGGCGTAATTATGGGGGCTCGCGACCGTCGGCCTATAGAGGGCGTTACCGTCAGGATTCGAAACGAATGCGACCATAGCCAGCGAGAGTACATTACCGGACCGGACGGTCGGTATATGTTCGAGGTGAAAGAAGGATGTGACTACACGCTGGTGGCATCCAAGCCTGCCTTTGGTACGAATACCAACCGAATAAAGCGCCTTCCTAAAAAGACAAAACCCAACGAGGTTTCTGCCGATCTGCGGATGTTGAGCGTTGGCGACGTTGTCACAATTGACAATATCTACTACGATCTGGATCATTCCAGTCTTCGGGAGGATGCCGCCCGTGAGCTGGATAAAGTCGTGGCTACCATGCGTAAATATCCATCGCTGATTATTGAAATACGCTCGCATACGGATAGTCGGGGCGATGCCGAACACAACAAAGCACTTTCTTTACAACGGGCTAAAGCCGTTGCGGCTTATCTGGCCTCGAAGGGTATCAGCCGCAAGCGTATGGCAACGCTGGGCATGGGCGAGTCGCAACTGGTGAATAACTGCACCGACGATGTCATTTGCACCGAGGCCGAGCACCAGCGTAACCGCCGGACGGAATTTAGAGTCATTGAGATAAAGTGATGGATGAATGATATTTTTGCTCTGGCTAGTCATCACTCTTAATTCGTCACTCAGTCAGTGCTTACGTTTCCAACCAGCAAAATCAACCTGGGCCTTCGTATTACGGAGAAGCGGCCAGATGGGTTTCATAACTTACAGTCGTGCTTTTATCCAGTAGGCTGGGGAGATATACTGGAAGTTATTCCCGCGTCGACCCACGAAGTTAGCTTTACCAGCAGTGGACTATCTATTCCGGGTAACCCGGAGCACAACCTTTGTATCCGTGCCTATAATTTACTCAAAGCCGATTTCAATCTGCCTCCGGTTCAGATGCATCTGCACAAGCTGGTGCCTATTGGGGCAGGTTTAGGAGGAGGCTCAGCCGATGCGGCTTTTGCTCTAAAATTACTAAATGAGCAGTTTGCGCTAAGGCTAACAAATCCGCAACTGGAAGACTATGCCCGGCTGCTGGGTAGCGACTGTGCGTTTTTTATTCAGAACCGACCGCTATACTGCACCCAGAAAGGGGATGTGTTTTCGGATACTGCCGTTGATCTGAACGGCTACTACATTGTGCTCGTGTACCCTAACCTGGCCATTTCTACCGCCGAAGCCTACGCCGGAATCAATCCCCACCAGCCCGAAGCCAGCCTGAATGAGCAGTTGCTGGAACCTGTTGCCAACTGGCGAAACACAATCCATAATGATTTCGAAGATAGCTTATTTCCGCGCTACCCCATACTGCCCCAACTGAAAGCCCAACTCTATGAATCAGGGGCTGTGTATGCCAGCATGAGTGGCTCTGGTTCAACCATCTATGGCATTTTTAATGCACCTGTCGATATGCCAAACCAATTTTCAGATTACCGCGTTTGGAAAGGAAAGTTGTAACCCGGCGTTGCTATCAACTAAACCGTAACCCGACTATTGTACCCTGAGTAGATGAGCAATTTGATAACGAAACGGCGTGAGCCGTTCCGCTTTATGGTTTGGATGGGTATTGCCAGCAGTATCATACTGTTTACGATGCTGCTGGTAGCCTACGTGGTTCGCAGAACAGCACCCGGCTGGAGTGACATAAAGCTGCCGAACGTCTTTTTAGTGAGTACGGGCGTTATTTTGCTAAGCAGCCTGACCCTGAAAAACGCCATTCAAGCCTTCAGACATGAACGCTTTGGCAGTTACCGAACCAACATTGCCACTACCTTTGGCTTAGGCGTATTATTTATAATCTTACAGGCTTGGGGCTGGCGGCAGATGGTGCGGGCGGGTGTCGGTCTGGAGGGTAACCCGGCGGGGGGCTTCATCTATATTATATCCGGTATTCATTTACTCCATATTCTGGTTGGACTTATATTTCTGGCTATTCTGCTGGCCGAAGCCCTGCGCAGGCGGCTCTACATCGACTCTTTCGTTTACAGCGTAAATCCGCCAAACTCATTGAAAATCAAGTTAATTTCTTTGTATTGGCACTTCGTTGACATTCTTTGGATTGGTTTATTTATCTTTTTAGCCATTCACCATGGCCTCGATCTGCGGCTCTCGCTCTAGGTCATCTGGTTTCCATGCAGGCCAATGTCTTAGGTTCAAACCACTGCTCTCGCCAAGAATTATCTGATTTCGGGGCTTTATATCGTTATTTGTTTAGTACTACGTTCGTATCAATATTTTTTCATGAAAAAAATCGCTCTCTGGGCAGGATTGTGGGCATTGAGCCTCGCATCCTTTGCCCAAACTGCACCTTCGTCAACGCCGGGTTCGAAATACGATCCGCTGGCACTCTTTCACCCGCTCTTTAACATGCAGCCTGGTAACGATTACCGGACCGGGAGTGGGGCACCGGGACCGCGTTACTGGCAAAATCGCTCTGATTATCAGATCAACGTTACCCTCGATGATCAACAAAACACAATCACCGGCGAGGTGACGATTACGTACAAGAACAACTCTCCCGAAACACTGCCTTATCTGTGGTTGCAGTTGGATCAGAACGCCTTTAGCGACACGTCACGGGCTTCTAAAACGACCCCTGTTTCGGGCGGTCGCTTCGGAAATCTGGGCTTTTCGGGTGGGCTGACCATCACCAGCGTGACGGTTGATGCGGGCAAAGGCAAATTCACGACCATGCCCTATACCATCACCGATACCCGGATGCAGGTACGCCTGACCGAACCTGTAAAGGCAAACGGCGATGTGGTGAAAGTGAAAGTGGCTTATTCATTTAAAATTCCCGAGTATGGCTCCGATCGTATGGGCCAGCTGAAGCGTAAAGACGGGATTATCTACGAAATAGCTCAATGGTACCCCCGCATGTGCGTTTATGACGACATCGAAGGCTGGAATGTGTTGCCTTACCTGGGCGCAGGCGAGTTTTACCTAGACTATGGTGATTACGAATACACCGTCACGGCTCCCTGGAACCATATTGTAGTTGGTTCGGGCGAGTTGCTCAATCCATCTGACGTACTGACCAACGAGCAGCTCAAACGGCTCGATCAGGCCCGTAAAAGTGATAAGACGGTCATTATCCGGGGGAAAGACGAAGTGAACAATCCAGATACCCGACCTAAGCGGACGGGTACACTGACCTGGAAATTCCGCTGTCTCAACACTCGCGATGTGGCCTGGGCTTCGTCTAAAGCGTTTGTGTGGGATGCCGCTAAGATGAACCTGCCGAGCGGTAAGCCTGCCCTGGCCCAGTCGGTCTATCCGGCCGAAAGTGCCACAAACGACTCCTGGAATCGTTCGACCGAATACGTGAAAGGCTGCGTTGAGTTTTACTCGAATTACCTCTATGAATTCAGCTATCCGGTGGCTACCAACGTAGCGGGTATCGTTGGCGGAATGGAGTACCCCGGTATCATCTTCTGCGATCACAAGGACAAGAAAGATGCGCTTTGGGGCGTAACCGATCACGAATTTGGCCACAACTGGTTCCCAATGATTGTGGGTAACAACGAGCGGAAATTCCCCTGGATGGACGAAGGCTTCAATACTTTTATCAATACGCTATCGACGGCTAATTTCAACAAAGGCGAGTACGACCGGGAGCGGGGTACCATGCACGATATTGCGCCCGCGTTGTTCTACCCGGCCGAGCCTATCATGACCATTCCGGATGTTCAGCAGTCACGGGCGCTGGGTATTCTGGCGTATTATAAGCCGGGCATGGGACTGAAGCTTCTACGCGATGTGATTCTTGGGGCCGACCGCTTCGATTACGCCTTCAAAAACTACGTGAGCCGCTGGGCCTTCAAGCACCCGACACCGTATGATTTCTTCCGTACGATGGAAGATGGCGCGGGTGAAGACTTGGGCTGGTTCTGGCGCGGGTATTTCTACGAAACGTGGAAGCTCGACCAGAGCGTAAAAGAAGTGAAATATGTGGATGGTGCTGCCGACAAAGGCTCGTTGATCTCCATCGAAAACCTCGATAAACTGGCTATGCCGGTCACTATCGAAGTGACCGAATCGAATGGCAAAAAAGGCCGCGTAAACCTGCCCATCGAAGTATGGCAGCGGGGCGGCACCTGGACGTTCAAATACAACTCGACATCGCCCTTAAAGACGGTCGTCGTTGACCCCGACCAGAAATTGCCGGACATCAACAGCAAAAACAACGTCTGGCGGGCAGAAGCACAGTAAAAGCCGGTAAGCGGCTTCGCCTAAGTTGGTAAGTCGGTAAGTGGATGAGGCAAGAGTAACTCTTGCCTCATCCACTTACCGACTTACTAATTAATTAAACCTCCACCAGCATCGCTCCGAAGGAGTAGCCCCCGCCAAAGACGGTGATTACGATCCGCTGGCCTTTCTGGAACGTATCCCACTGTTCGGACAGGGCGATGGCACAACCGGCGCAACCGGTGTTTCCGTAGCGTTGTATATTGGAGATAAGTTTTTCTTCGGGTAGCCCCAGGGTTTTCATGACGTTTCGCGAGATACGCAGATTTGCCTGGTGGGGCAAAATATAATCTATGTCGGCGAGGGTCAGGCCACATTGCTCAATTACCTGTAAACTGGCTTTCGGCATGTACAGGCAGGCATTAATGAACACATCCCGTCCGTGCGGCATGGTAACGCCCCCATCGGCCGGTTTCATCATCACCCCCGTAGTGGCTTTGGGCGTATGAGCCGCCCCACCGGTCGTCAACGCTTTTATGGCGAAATCGCCGTCACTCTGGCGTTCCTTCGTAATGAGCAGTGCAGCCGCTCCATCACCCCATAAATGGCCCGAAATCGTATCGGTCTCGTTATAATAAAGCGTATTGTGCTCCGACACGATGACGAGCGCACGCGTTGCTTTATTCAGAGCAAAATACCCTTCTACCACTTCGATGGCGTTTAGCAACGACGAACAGGCTGTCGAAATCGAAATAACGGGAATATCGGCAATACCCAGGTAATGCTGAGCTTCATGGGCCAGAGAAACAATGGTGTCGTAAGGCGTATAGGTACCGCCAACAATTAAATCGACGCTGGTCAGGTCAGTTTTTTCGCTGAGCCGCTGAACAACCTCAATTGTCATGGTATTTGTATTCTCGCCAGGACCGGCTTTGCGTCGCTCTGCGATACCCGTACGTTCGATAATCCACTCGCTGGACAAGCCATTGAGATTGGTAAAGTGTTCATTGCCAACTATCTGCGAAGGTAGATAATGGCTTACTGCATGTATATACATCAGGCCAAAGAAATAGGGCTAATTCGTGTATAACCCAAATTAGTACTTAAAGTTAAATCCTTCCGGGAAAACGTGGTATTGAACATTAGAACAATACAATAATGTATTGATTATGTTCTGTCTTTAATGACTTTTTGTGTCATCTGGTGGTCTTAAGAACGAGCGAATAAAACTGGAGCAGCTTACCCGCTTCCGTCGACCAGTTGTAAAGCTGCTCAACAGCCTGGCGTCCGCGCTGTCCCATTCGGCGGGCCTCATCGGGGTTTTCAATCAGGTAAGCAAGCGAATCGGCTAGTTGTGCCGGATCATGGGGAGAAACGCAGAAGCCGCAATGGTGACGGTCAACGATATCGCGGTAAAGTGGAAAGTCGGACGTAATAACGGGCAGGCCAAGGGCCATATATTCAAACAATTTTGTGGTATAAGATTCTGGGTAATCACCAACGGGCTTTAGCAGGGCCAGTCCGGCCGTGGCACCACGGGCATACTGAAAAGCAAGACGCTGGTCTGTATACCCATAGAAGTGGAGATGATCCCGTATCCGGGCATAGCCGGGCAGGTTTTCCAGATTTGTATCCGTAAAGGTACGCCGACCAAACAGATGCACAATGAACCGGGGGTAGGTTATTCCTAATTTGGCAAAGCTATCAACCAATGTATCAACGGCCCGGTCGAAGCTGAGCAAGCCAATGTAAAAGAAAGAGGGGGTTTCGGGACTTGGGTTATACGGTGTACAAAAGGGGTCCAGAAAGGACAGAAGCGGGTAATTATAGACGACCACATGGGGGCTGGCCAATTGCGTGTATGTACTCAAATACCCGTGTTCCGTAAAAATAAGGAAGAAATGCCGCTGGGCCAGCCGGTCGAACAGGCGGAACATCTGCCGAAGCAAAGCCCCGTTGTTGCTGGTCTTTAACTGCATTTTTTTGTGCAGATTCTCCTGTACTTCGTAAATGACCTGAGCCCCCAGCAACCGAAATACGTACGCAAAGGGCAAAAACTCCGGTGAGTACACATGCACAAGCCGAGGGCGTAGCCAGATGCAGCGCAGTACAATAAGAGGGCAGGTGATCAGCAACCGCCAGATAACCCGACGAAAATAGGGTAGTCCAACGAAACGGATACCTGGCAAAACCGCCGGGTCGGCATGCGGAAGGGCACAAAAGACTTCATAGACCGAAGCCAGCGTCTGACATTGCTTGAACACCACGCGCGGGTCTTGGGGCGGGTGCGCGGTACTAATGTGTAAGACGCGGATTTTCTTCATGAAGGCGTTTGCTACTTAATAACGCCAAACGTACGCAGTTCTGCGTCGATCTTTTCATTCCACCGCTCCTGAGCAGCCTGGTTAAGGCTGTGATTGGTTTCATTATCATACTGGGTCTGCATCCGGCTCATCTCCCGAAAAGATTCCAGAAACTGGTATTGCGTAATGCTGTTGTAATCTTCCAGCGTCAGGTTTTCGGGCTGGATTTTCCGCTTGAAGCGCTCCACAATGATTTTCACAATGTCGAAGTGGCGTTGTTCGTGGTTGAGCGCATAGGCGTTGCGGGCATCGGCCCGGCCCCAGGAAGACTGTTTCAGCATGTAGGCCTTGGCCGAAAGATTGAGTACGATAACACCGTCTTTCACACTGCTTTTCCCCTCGTAGGCAAAGCTGGTAAACACTTCAGCGGCATAATGACTACCCTGACGCGGAGGAGCCTTAAAATCGTCCCAGGTAAGCTTACGGGCCGGGTTATAGTGAACCGTGTCGTCGTCGGTGATCCGGGTATCGTCGGTAAAGATAATCTTGAGGCTCCGGGCCAGCTTTTCGTTATTGCCGCTTTCCCGTTTCATGTACTCGTTTAAGCTGCGCAGCGACGAGACCACGGCCTGCCGGATGGTAGGCTCAATAACCGATGGGTCGCTCAACGGGCGGGTATAGGTGGCACTGCCCTGATAATCGGTCAGGCGGGTGCTGGTAGCGTTGCCATCATCATCTTTCCCGAGCAGCTCAAAGGTAACGGCAAAGGTAAATTTACCCGATACACGGTTCCCCGAAGCTGTTTCGCTGACTCGGCACTGTCGGATACGCATGGCAATGGGCCGCAACGATTTATTCTGCTTGAGCCCCTGGTTGATGAACTGCATAAAACTGTTGGCTACGCCTTTTTCCAGATCAACGGGTTGGGGCGGCTGGTTCAGCACCAGGGCCAGATGCGCCACCGGACCCCGGTCTGAACGTTGGTCGGTAACGGCAGCAATGTAAAATTCCTTTGGGGTAAACGGCAGCGACTCGGAGCGGAGCCGGATTGGGTCCGGAGCTGAAAAAAGCGCGAGTGACCCAACTATAAACAGCGCAAAAAATGCTTTATTCATCCTGCCTATTTAACGGCTTAATCAGCTAAAAAGTGCTCTTTTATGCACACAAAAACGCCCTTCGAATCTAGCATCCGAAGGGCGTTTTATCAAGCGTTATCGTCTGTTAATCAATGAGCATCGCCTTGCCGCTCACCACGTCGTTTTCAACCGTTTTGAACTTCACATCGCGCTTCACCGAGCCATCGACGTACTGAACGTTAACGCGGGCGTTGCGGTCCAGTTTGGCTACCCGTACCGGAGCCTGACGGGGCGCCATGGGTGGTGCTCCCGCGCCCATAGCGTTGTTCTCAGCCATACGCCGGGCGTATTCTTCGGGGCCGGTAGCCAAGTGGTCGTCGTCAAAGTCTTCCATGTTCGTATGGAGCTGTGGTTGTGGCTGCGGCCGTTGCTGAACCGGAGCCTGACGAATTTCCTGCTGAACCTCTTCCGCATCCTGCGCCGGAATGTCGGCTTTGGTCAGGAAGTTGATCGTGTCGAAGTTGACCTTGTTCAGGAAGCGCTTGAACAACTCGACAGACTCGAACTTGTAAACAAGCAACGGGTCCTTCTGCTCAAATACCGCATTCTGAACCGACTGTTTCAGATCGTCCATCTCGCGGAGGTGTTCCTTCCATTCCTGGTCGATGACTGACAGCGTTACAGCTTTCTCCATCTCCGTTACGATGTCGCGCGCGCCCGATTCAACCGCTTTCCGCAAATCGGTAACGACCGTCAGTTCGTGCATCCCATCGGAGAAAGGTACCACGATGTTTTTGATCTGATGACCCTGCTCGTTCAGAACCTGCGTCAGTACGGGCAACGCTTTGTCTGCAATCGCCTGGTTTTTGGCCTGGTAATTGGCTTCGGCTTCTTCGTACAACCGGCGCGTCTGATCCGGCTTTTTCAGACGGTTGAACTCCTCTGCCGTTAGTGCGGGCGAAAGGCCAAGGGTAGTCAGCAACTGAAGTTTGATCTCTTCGTAGTTGCCTTCGGCGTTGTTCACCGTTTCTTCCACCACATCGTACATGGTGTTGGCAATGTCCAGTGGCAAACGATCGCCGAACAGCGCGTTCCGACGGCGTTTGTAAATCGCTTCGCGCTGGTAGTTCATCACGTCGTCGTACTCAAGCAGTCGCTTCCGAATACCGAAGTTGTTCTCTTCTACTTTCTTCTGCGCCCGCTCGATGGACTTGGTGATCATCGAGTGCTGAATCACTTCGCCTTCTTCCAGGCCCATACGGTCCATCACTTTGGCAATCCGCTCAGAACCGAACAACCGCATCAGGCTGTCTTCCAGCGAGACGAAGAACTGCGAGGTACCCGGATCGCCCTGACGACCGGCCCGACCACGCAGCTGCCGGTCGACCCGGCGGGATTCGTGACGCTCTGTACCAATAATGGCCAGACCACCCGCTGCCCGCGACTCGGGAGTAAGTTTAATATCCGTACCCCGACCAGCCATGTTGGTGGCAATCGTAACGGTGCCGGGTAAACCGGCGGTAGCCACAATTTCGGCTTCGCGCTGGTGGTATTTGGCGTTCAATACCTGGTGCTGAATTTTGCGGAGCGTCAGTAGGCGGCTCAGTAATTCGGAGTTTTCGACCGAGGTCGTACCCACCAGTACCGGCCGTCCTTTTTCAACGAGACTGGTAATCTCATCAACAACGGCATTGTATTTTTCGCGTACCGACCGGTATACTTTATCTTCTTCATCGGCCCGGCTAATGGCCCGGTTCGTTGGAATAACAACCACGTCCATTTTGTAGATCTGCCAGAATTCGGAGGCTTCCGTTTCGGCCGTACCGGTCATACCCGCCCGCTTGTGGTACATCCGGAAATAGTTCTGGAGCGTAACCGTAGCGTAGGTCTGGGTAGCGTCTTCAACTTTTACGTTCTCCTTGGCTTCAACCGCCTGGTGCAGACCATCCGACCACCGGCGGCCTTCCATGATCCGGCCCGTTTGCTCATCTACGATCTTCACCTTGCCGTCCATGATCACGTACTCGGTGTCTTTTTCGAATAAGCAATAGGCTTTCAACAGCTGGTTGACGGTATTGATACGCTGGGTTTTAACGGCGTAATCCCGAACAACGGCTTCTTTGTGCAGAATTTTTTCCTGCTCCGAGAAGTCGCTGTCTTTGTCAATGGCATTGAGGTCGATGGACAAATCGGGCAGGATGAAGAAGTTCGGATCTTCGCCCGAGCCGGTAATGTAGTCGATTCCTTTTTCGGTCAGGTCAATACCGTTGTGCCGCTCGTCGATGGTGAAATACAAGGGAGCGTCGGCTTCGGGCATCAGCTTCTGGTTTTCGGCCAGATAAATCGATTCCGTTTTCTGAAGCAGGGCTTTGTTGCCGGTTTCGCTCAGGAACTTGATCAGCGGCTTGTGCTTCGGCAAACCACGGTACGCCCGGAATAAAGACAGGCCTCCTTCTTTTTCGTCGCCGGCGGCAATCTTTTTCTTGGCGTCGTTCAGGTAATCGTACACCAGTTTGCGCTGGGCTTCGACCAGACGGGATACGCGGGGCTTCAACTCGATATAATCCTGTTCATCCCCACGCGGAACGGGTCCGCTGATGATGAGCGGTGTCCGGGCATCGTCGATCAGTACGGAGTCGACTTCATCGACCATAGCGTAATGGTGTTTCCGCTGAACGAGTTCGCCCGGTTCACGGGCCATATTATCGCGCAGGTAATCGAAACCAAATTCGTTGTTGGTACCGTAGGTAATATCGGCCAGATAGGCCATCTTCCGTTGCTCTGAGTTGGGCTGGTGCTTGTCGATGCAATCGACCCGCATGCTGTGAAACTCGAAAAGAGGAGCCATCCACTCGGAGTCACGCTTGGCCAGGTAATCGTTGACCGTAACGATATGCACACCCCGACCGGCCAGGCCGTTGAGGAATGCCGGGAAAGTAGCCACGAGGGTTTTCCCTTCGCCCGTTGCCATTTCGGCAATTTTACCCTGGTGAAGCACAACCCCGCCAATGATCTGGACATTATAATGCACCATATCCCATTTGATGGGTGTTCCGGCAGCATCCCAGGTGTTGGACCAGTGGGCCTGATCGCCGTCAATCTGAACGTTGCGTTTGCGGGTAGCAATCTCACGGTCGAAGTCCGTAGCGGTAACGGTCAACTGCTCATTCTCCGTAAATCGGCGGGCTGTTTCTTTAACAACGGCAAATGCACGGGGAAGAATGTCGAGCAACACGCGCTCCAGTTCGGTGTTACGGTCGGCTTCGAGCTTATCAATTCGATTGAAGAGCCGCTCTTTTTCGTTGACATCCACATCAGGATGACTAACATGCTCGTTAATTTCGCTGATCTGGTTGTCGATGTCGGCCAGTTCGGCAGCAATCTGTGCTTTGAGGTCAGCGGATACCCGACGTAGTTCGTCGTTGGAGAGGTCTTTTAACTGAGCAAATTCGGCATTAACCTTTTCAACGTAGGGAAGCAATTCCTTGATATCCCGTTGCGATTTGGTCCCGAAAAATTTAGCTATCAGGTTAATCATATTATCTTTATTAAATAGTCGTTATCGGTCTATTCCAGCGGTCAACAGGTTTTAAACATTAGTTGTTAGTTACCAATGGCAGCAAAAGCAGTCCGTATTGACTGACCAACCGACTTTTAGCCACAAATTTAGTGCATTACAACGGGACTACAATCGAAGAGTCCGTTGGATAGTACTCAATGATTATATGGAACATTGTTTAAAAGGAATCCATTACTTTTGCAGTTCAAATTTTGGCCCAACAGCCATGGTTTATGTTTATTAAAGACAAATTGTCACATTTTCTTCATCGTTCACGCTCGTTTCACACTATTTTACTGGTTTTTCTACTGGCAGGAGCTTTCCAGGCAGTAGCTCAGCGTCCCCGCTCGCGAGTAGACCAGTTGAGTGACGAAGACGTACAAAACTTCTATCGAAAGGCACAGGCAAGTGGCTTAAGTGAAGTTCAGATTGAGCAGGCGGCTATGTCGCAGGGGTATACGCTCGATGACATTGCTAAAATGCGGAAGCGCATGGCGCAGCTTCGCACGTCAACATCCCTGCCGCAAAATCAGCTCTCCAAAGAAAGCTCCAGAGGTCGCGGGCTTCCATCCGATCTGTCCATGCGATCAGATACCCTGGAGGTCGACAGTATTCGCAAAGACACGACCAAAAAGCTTAAAGTGTTTGGTGCCTCTTTGTTCGAAAATGCCAAAATGTCATTTGAGCCCAACCTGCGGATCGCAACACCCCGCAACTACATCGTAGGGCCCGATGACGAAATAAGGATTGACATTTCGGGAGCTTCAACCGGCGATTTTCAGTTGAAAGTCAGTCCCGATGGAACGGTGAAAGTGCCGGATCTGGCTCCAATTTTTGTTAGTGGCTTAACTATTGAACAGGCTGAGCAGCGCATTATTGCCCGCTTGCGCCAGGGTGGTTATCAGGGACTAGGTCGGCCGGGTAGTGGAACCAGTGCTAACGTCACGTTAACGAATATCCGTAGCATTCGGGTCATTCTGGTAGGAGAGGTCGTTCGGCCGGGAACTTATACTATCTCTTCGCTGGGCTCCGTCATGAATGCGCTCTACCTGGCGGGTGGGCCAAACCCCGAAACCGGGTCATTTCGTAAAATCAATATTGTTCGGGGCAACCGTGTTGTTAGAACCCTTGACTTATACGACTTCATTTTACGGGCCGACCAGCGCGACAACATTCGCCTACAGGATCAGGATGTAATTCGCGTAGCCGATTACGAAGCACACGTTGAACTCACCGGGCAAGTTCGTCGACCCGCTATTTTTGAAATATTACCCGGCGAAACTCTGAAAACGCTGCTGGCCTTTGCCGGTGGTTTTGGTGATGACGCCTATCGGGCTTCCATTACGCTCCGGCGCAATACCGCTCGCGAACGCCGGATCGTTACGATAACGGAAGAGCAGATTGCCGCCTTCGTTCCAAAAGCCGGTGATAAATATAACGTTGGTAAAATTCTGGAGCGTTACGAAAACCGCGTTCAGGTGGCTGGTGCCGTTATGCGCCCCGGCGATTACTCGCTCGAAC
Source organism: Spirosoma sp. (assembly GCF_026391055.1). GTDB lineage: Bacteria > Bacteroidota > Bacteroidia > Cytophagales > Spirosomataceae > Spirosoma. The sequence goes on from NZ_JAPLET010000015.1 coordinate 186,842, forward strand.
CGGGACTGGAAACGGTCCGTCAGCTTATCACCCGGGCCGATGGTCTACGTAAAGATGCGTTTACCAACAGGGCAACTATTGTCCGCGAACGGGCCGATATGGACCGCGAGAATCTGTCTTTCGATCTGGGTAAACTCATGCGTGGCGAAGTTGCCGATATTCCGCTGCAAAGTCAGGATAGCCTGACGGTTCTATCCATCCGTGAGCTTCGGGAACCGTATTACGTAACTATTGAAGGGGCGGTGAACATGCCCGATACCATCGACTTCATTGCCAACATGAGCGTTGCCGATCTGATTGCTCATGCCGGGGGGTTTCAGGAAGGGGCCAAGCCTAACCTGATTGAGGTAGCCCGGCGTATCCGTCAGGACTCGGCAGGGGTACGCAAAACGATGATGGAGATATACCGCTTTGCCATTGATCGGAACCTGCAGATTACCCCTATGGAGGTCACTCCCGGCAGCTCGCCGGAATTCCGGCTGCAGCCGTTCGATATCGTTTATGTTCGAACATCGCCCAACTACGAATCGCAGCGGCAGGTGATGGTGTATGGCGAAGTAATGCAACCCGGGAACTACGCTATAGCTAACCGACAGGAGCGTATTGGTGATGTTATAAAGCGTGCCGGTGGACTCAAACCCGAAGCCTACATGGCGGGAGCGCAGTTTCGCCGGAATGGACAGTTAATTGGGAATGACCTGCGTGACCTCATCGCGAATCCAAATGTGGAAGAGAACTTATTGCTTCAGGATAGAGATACGCTATTTATACCCCGTCGTTCAGAAATTATTACGGTTCAGGGAGCTGTATTGAATCCATCATCTATTAGTTTTAAAGGAGACTTCAAGTTTGATGACTACATAAGTGAAGCGGGCGGTTTTACAGATAATGCCCGCCAAAGAAAAGCGTACATCGTCTATCCAAACGGGCGGAAAGATCGCTCACATAGCTTTCTGTTTTTCGTCTCCCGCCCCCGCGTTGAGCCTGGTTCAACTATTAATATTCCGTTCAAACCTATTGATTCGAATCGGCTAACTCCTGGTGAACGGATAGGTATCTTTTCATTATTGGCAACGGTATCCATTGCGCTCATCAATGTTCTGCTTCGTTAACTATCAATTCAGGAGTAATTATGTCAGTTACGGAGGATAATAAACAAAGAAATACAGAGGAGGACGAAATCGAGATTCGGCTGAGTGATATTGTGCAATTTTTGAGGAATAGTCGTAAGGCTGCTTTAATAGGAGGAGTTGTAATGCTTTTAATAGGCGCCTTATATGCATTCTCAAAACCAAACCAGTATAGCGCTTTCGTGACAGTTATGCCCGAAATTCAGTCGAAAGCCGGAGGGCTAGGGGGGTTAAGTTCATTAGCAGGTTTAGCTGGTATTGATATTGGTAGTAGTTCCATGGGAGGAAGTGTAGATGCCATCCGGCCAGATGTATATCCTAACGTGTTACAGAGTGTCCCATTTGCTTTGCACCTTTTACAGCAACCTGTTTATTCGCAGCTTCTGAAGAAAGAAACATCACTGCAGACTTTCTTTGAGGAGCAAGACGGACAGTCTTGGTTCGGTAAATCTTCTGAAGGGGAGAACGATGAAAAGCTCATTGTACTTGATCCAAACAATCGAAGCAAGACATTGCAAATTACAAAAAAACAGGAGGAATTTATTCTGAAAATACATGAAGCAGTGTCAGCTACCTTTGATAAAAAAACGGCCATTATCACGGTATCCGCTACACTACCTGATCCGGTTGTGGCAGCCACGACTGCTCGTTTGTCATTGGAATATCTAACAAATTATATTGTTAGTTACCGGACAGAAAAGGCGAGGAACCAAGTTCAGTTCTTAACTAATCAGGTTAATGATGCAAAAAGCCGTTATCAACGAGCAGAGTACGCATTATCCAGCTATAGAGATCGGAACCGAAATGTCTTTTTAGAAACAGCAAAGATTGAGGAGCAGCGTATTCAAGCGGAGTTTTTGCTAACGCAGAGTGTATACACTGATCTTTCAAAACAACTGGAGCAGGCAAAAATTAAAGTTGCCGAAGAATCTCCCGTTTTTAAAGTCTTAGAGCCATCTCTTATTCCTTTGAAAAAAAGTGGACCTAAACGCACTGTTATTATTTTGGGCTTTGCCGTAATAGGAGTCTTATTAGGAATTGTTACGTACGGAATTAGCCGTTTTCGTAATTCGACAAAGTAATCTTGTGAAGACAACCTTAATATGTGGCATAAAACCTTCTCGAAGCGATTCGATTCAGTGACCTGCTGATAAAATCTTACAATGCCGATTCAAGCGAATGTATCCATGATACGGGTAGTTTAGCTGCCGACGAGATGAAGCCTTTTCGGCCTCTTAACTCTCATTGCGTAGCAAACGCAGCTGCATTCTGGTAGGTCGCCAATTATCGGGAATCATATCAATTACACGCTAGTACAGGTATTCTTTTCAATCATGAGTCTCCCTTGTGTCCTGAGCGAGTCGTAAGGCAAAAAATAGTATCTGCAGCGCGTCGTGTAGCTAAGGGAAGCACTGAAGTGTTAACCTTAAGTAATATTGAGATTGCTCGGGATTGGGGTCCCGATTATATAGAAGCGATGTGGTTAATGCTCCAACAGCAGCAGGCGGATGATTATGTGACCGCCACCGGGCAAACCAATCAGCTTCGAGATTTCATTCAAGTTGTCTTCAATGCTGTTGGCCTAAACTGGCAGGATCATGTATAGCTTGATTTGTAGTTGTTTCGGCCGACCAGCATTAGTGAAGGACATGCTAATCCAAAAAGGGTTGTGGATAAATTGGATTGCTCGTTGTCAGATGGAAGACGTAGGACGCTTCATGGTAAACGATGCAAATTGAACAATTGAAAGAGCAATATAAGTGAATGTTATTTTGAAAAACGCATCAATAGCAGCCTTCCGTGAGCGTATAAGGGCTACGCACCCACGTACACGCAAAGCTCATCTAAATACATTATTTGGATTAGCTGTTAAAGGGGGAGGTATCATTATTTCGTTGGTGCTGGTACCATTAACAATTGATTATTTATCGAAAGAAACCTACGGTACCTGGTTAACAATCAGTTCTATTGTTACAATGATAGCCCTGTTTGACATTGGGGTTGGAAATGGGCTGCGTAACAAATTGTCCGAAGCTGTAACCAAACAGGACATGACACTGGCTCGTGTATATGTAAGTACAGCTTACGCTATTTTTGGCTTGTTACAGACAGGTTTCAGCTTACTGTTTATAGTCTTATTCAGTTATATACCTTGGCAAAAGCTGCTGAATACAAGTATTGATAATGAACAGCTTCAGCTAATCATTTTAATGACGGCTGTATCCATGGCGGTTAAAATGCTGCTGGATATTTTGTCGTATGTGCTCTTCGCCATTCAGGATTCAGGTCTAGCGGGCTTTATTAATCTGCTTTCGAATATTGTAATTCTGGTTGGGACGTATCTATTAACTAAATTCAGCAATGCTAATCTGTTTTATCTAGGTGCGGTAACTGTACTCAGTCCGATAGTTGTTCTACTAATCAGTGGGTTTGTTCTTTACAGGAATAAATTGAATATGTATCGGCCTTCTCTCAAACTGGCCGATTTTCAGTATGCCAAAAGTTTACTATCGCTTGGCTATAAGTTTTTCTTTATCCAAATGGCGGTTGTCGTGCTGTTCTATACAGATAACCTGATCATTACTCAACTATTTGGACCTGCTGAGGTAACGACATACAATGTGGCCTTTCGCTACTTTAATTCCATCAATACTGTATTTGCTATTGTCATTACGCCCTACTGGTCTGCTTTTACTGAAGCCTACGCCAAAAGTGATTTGAATTGGATAAAACAGACTTATAGGTATTTGCAAAAGTTATGGGTAGGCTTAGTTATTGTTGTTATATTAATGATAACAGTATCAAAGTCAATTTATTCAATTTGGATAGGAGATAGGGTAAACATATCCTTTACATTAAGTGTGTGTATGGGAATTTTTGTGATAATCAGTTGCTGGAATAGTGTGACAGTCACAATAATAAACGGTCTTGGGAAAGTTAAACTCCAACTTTACTTATCTGCTATAGCTGCGTTGATCAATATACCTCTATCCATCTTTTTTGGTAAAACGCTTGGATTAGGAAGCTCTGGGGTTATTATCGCTACCAGCTTTTCTTTGTTGATTGGCTCCGTAATTGGAGGATTGCAAGCATGGAAGCTATCTACTGGCAAAGCAACTGGAATTTGGGATAAGTAAACGATGAGCTAATAAAAGCTAAGTTATGGCCATCGTTTGATTTTCACCGTTCATTTTACATCATACGGTATAATTAATTATCAATAAATATGGAAAACTCTGTTCAAGTTTTAAAGCAGTTGCCAGTCTACCAGCCGTCATTAATTGGTAATGAGAAAAAATATGTGCTAGACTGTCTTGACTCGTCCTGGATATCCTCAAAGGGAAAATATATTGATCTGTTTGAAGAAGGTGTTGCAAAGTACTTAGGGGTAAATCATGCCGCAGCAGTCTGCAACGGAACGGTAGCTATACATTTAGCCTTACTAGCCCTGGGCATTGGTGAAGGCGACGAAGTTATTGTGCCAACATTAACCTATATCGCTTCTGTCAATGCAATTACCTACACAGGAGCTACTCCAGTATTTATTGATTCTCTGGCCGATAGCTGGCAGATGGACCCTGCTGATCTTGAACGTAAAATCACGAAGAGAACAAAAGCTGTTTTATGCGTTCATCTATATGGCCATCCATGTGATATGGATCGTATTATGCCGATTGCCAAAGAGCATGATCTGTTCGTTGTGGAAGACTGTGCCGAATCATTCGGAAGTTTATATAAAGGGCAGCATACCGGTAGTTTTGGCGATATTGCTACGTTTAGCTTCTACGGTAACAAAACCATTACTACGGGAGAGGGGGGTATGGTTGTAATGAATGACGAAACACTATATGATCGTTGTGTTCATTTTAAAGGACAGGGATTAGCGAAACACCGTCAGTACTGGCATGATGTTGTCGGCTATAATTACAGAATGACAAATATTTGTGCAGCAATTGGGCTTGCTCAACTGGAAAATATTGATGTCTTTTTGAATCAAAAGAAACAGATAGCTACCTGGTATAAAGAAGGATTTGAAGGAACCGGTCTAACGTTTCATGAGCCTGTTGGTGATGTGTATCATTCTTACTGGATGTGCTCTGTACTGGTCGCTTCTGCAAAAGACCGTGATCCATTACGTGATCATCTGGCAAAGAAAGGCATTGAAACGCGGCCTTTGTTTTACCCGGTGCATACTATGCCTATGTATTCGCAAAAATTTGCACGCTTTAAAACAGCAGAGGACTTAGGATGGCGTGGCATGAATCTGCCAAGTTATCCCGGCTTATCCAAAGAAGATGTCGAACATGTTGTTGACAGCGTGAAATCATTCTTTGGAAATGTATAAATACCACCATATACACGCAGAAAATATTAACCTGGTTAATGATTTTCTGCGTGAGCTGGGAAACGGCGTTGCAACTTTCCGGTACTTCGATAAGAGGCCCGTCGAAACAGTTCTGAAACATGTATTGGCCGTTATACTAACAGATGAGACAGGTAAGCCGGTTGCTTATGGGCACTTAGACCGGGAAGGAGAAAGCTTGTGGCTAGGCATTGCTGTTGCCGAGAAAGCTCAAGGGCTCGGGCTAGGTAAAAAAATGATGGATTATCTCATCAGCTATGCTATCAGCAAAAAAGAACAGTCGATTGTATTAACTGTAGATAGGACTAACCTTAAAGCAATAAAACTATACGAACGCTATAATTTTGTTCGGATTGCCGAAGCTGGGACCTTTTACAAGTATCAATGTAAATTGCAATGAGGATTTTATATTATTTGCCAGATATAACCCAAAAGAATGGAGGGGTTTTGCAGTATGCTTGTGCATTATTAAAAATATTATCTCAGGATAAAAAAAATGAGTATTTTGTACTACACAATTCGCAAGAACCTGTCATAATTTCACTTATAAAGGAGTATCCGAACCTTATATTAATACCGCCTAAAATTGGACAGGAACGAAGGGTCGAAAAGCTTCTTTGGTACACATTGCGGCTGTTAAATGAAATTTTAATAAAAGGTAAGATTACCACGGTTAGAAAAGTATTTAGTCATGCAGAGCAGCTTTGTAAAAAGTATAAAATAGACATACTTTGCTGCCCCTATCAACATTTGCCATCAACTACCCGCAAAACAATAGTTACTTTACATGATGTTCAAGAGATACATTTCCCAGAGTTCTTCTCGCCAAAAGAACGCTTAGCGCGAACCCTACAGCATAATATTATAGCAGAGGAAAGCTCATTGATAGTAGTCAGTTATGAGCATGTAAAGGAAGATTTAATTAAATATTTCCAACGGCCTGCTAATAGTATATTAGTTTGCTTGTTAGATATGCAAAATTTATGGTTCGATAAATTTTTGCCAGAACATAAAGTAAGTCTTGATAATTATGAGCTGCCAGATAAATTTATCTTTTATCCAGCTATTACTTGGCCTCATAAAAATCACATAAACCTAATTAGAGCTATAGGTTACCTGAAAGATAATTACGGTATCACTTTAAACGTTGTATTTACAGGGCATAAAACCAGTTATATCAAAGTAATTGAAGAAGAAATTCTACGAGTAAATATACCAAATCAAGTTCATTTTTTAGGAGTGGTTAATGAACATGAGTTATACTCATTATACCATACAGCACAAGCCGTAGTAGTGCCCACTACATATGAAGCAGGTAGCTTCCCATTAATGGAAAGTATTTTAATGGGAATTCCAGTAGTTTGTTCCAATGTGACGTCATTGCCAGAGACGATTGGGGATGAAAGTTATGTTTTCTCTCCGAATAACATTCCTGAAATTGCAGATAAAGTTAATAAAATTTGTTTTGATCAACGATACAGGGAAAGTAATTTGATTAATAGTCGAGCACAGGCAAAAAGATTGAGAAACACAAATGCTTTAGGTAAGTTTACTGAAGCAATGGCTAGCTTGAACAGTGGTAACTTATCCTAACTTTTTTGCTGTGATTTCATGAGCATCTGTATTCCATAAAATGATAAAATGAAGATGCACTTCTTAATATTTCTAATAACTTTCGTTACCTGGATTAATTAAATGAATTTATTTACGCTTTTCGAAGTAAGCAAGCTGATGATCAAACTTTAAAAAGGGAATTTTATTGGATTTAAATGAATGCTATAGTGACTTTTTAATATAAAATATAGTTATCTAAAATTATTTATGAAATAATTTTAGATAACTATATTTGAGAATTAGGAGATTAGACTAAAATCAGTGAGTTGGACTGTTTTATAAAATGAAATCTAATTAATAATGCTTTTTAACTCACTTCAGTTTGCTATATTCTTTGTATGCATTAGCTGCATATATTACTTATTGCCCTATCGCTACAGGTGGATACTACTGTTGTTAGGTAGCTGTTACTTTTATATGGCTTTCGTGCCAATTTATATCTTAATACTAGGCTTTACTATCATCATAGATTACTTCGCTGGCTTATTAATTGAAAAAGCTAGTGGTAAACAGAGGAAATGGTTTTTAATAAGTAGCTTATTTGCAAATATTAGTGTTTTATGTATATTTAAATATTATAATTTTTTAAATGATAACCTTAGTTCCGTTCTTAATCAATTTAATTACGATACTCCTTTCCCTGCATTAAAAATACTCCTTCCTATTGGCTTGTCATTTCATACATTCCAAGCGATGAGCTACACAATAGAAATATACAGGGGTAAGCAACCAGCAGAAAAAAAATTTGGTATCTATGCTCTCTATGTAATGTTTTACCCACAATTAGTTGCCGGACCTATTGAACGTCCGCAGAATGTATTACATCAATTTTATGAAAAACATACATTCAAAGCTGAGAACATATCTGAGGGCTTAAAACTGATAGCTTGGGGATTATTTAAGAAGGTTGTAATCGCTGATAGGTTTGCAGTAGTTGTTGATAAGGTTTATAACGATCCAAGGCACTTTGAGGGATGGCCGCTTATTTTTTCGACATTATTATTTTCATTTCAGATTTACTGTGATTTTTCTGGATATTCAGATATTGCTTTGGGTACAGCTAGAGTAATTGGATTCAGATTGATGAAGAATTTTAATTCTCCATACTTTTCAACATCTATATCAGAATTTTGGAAAAGATGGCATATTTCTTTATCTACATGGTTTCGAGATTATTTGTATATTCCTTTGGGTGGAAATCGAGTAGCTTCTGAAAGACGGTACTTTAATTTATTTATAACTTTTCTCATAAGCGGATTGTGGCACGGCGCGAACTGGACGTATGTTATTTGGGGAAGCTTAAATGGAATATACATAATTGGAGAAAACTCAACTAAGAATTTTTTCAATAAATTATACCTTTCTACTAACTTCTTTTCTAAAAATAGGAAGGCTATTGGGCTAATAAGTACATTCACTTTAACATGTTTTGCTTGGATATTTTTCAGAGCAAAAACGATCCAAGACGCATTTTATATTGTAGAACATTTGTTCTCAAATCTTCAGTCAAGCTTTAGCCAATTAAAGCCTAGTAATTTGGGGACTACACAATATGACTATATAATAGGCTTTTTAGCGTTAATTATCTTATTATGTATAGAAGGTTTAAATAGCCGCATTTCAGTTAATATGTGGCTAAAACGGCAGAATCTGATGTTAAGGGTTTCTATTTATTATGTACTCGTTATGTTTATCTTACTGTTTGGATCGTTTGACTTACAAGAGCAGTTTATCTATTTTCAATTTTGATGAAACAACTCATACTACTGGTAAAGCCAACAAGTATTTTGTTAGCGCTGGTAATCATAACTGTATATATATTTATTTTTTTAGTATCACCATTCATACGCAATGAATCGAGTTATGTAGCCGCTTCATTAGATAAAGAAAAAAAGTTAGAAGAAACGGCATCTCCAAGAATCATTTTTGTTGGCGGATCGAACTTGGCATTAGGCCTTGATTGCCAAGTATTAAACAAAAAGACCCAATTAAATATAGTGAATATGGGCCTCCATGCTGGCTTAGGTTTAGACTTTATGTTAAATGAAGCTATAGATGGTATTAAAGCTGGAGATACAGTCATTTTATCGATCGAATATTTCTTAGAAGAGGGGAATAAAAAGTTGATTGCCCAGTTAGCAATCGTCAATCCAACGGCTATATCGAAAATGAATCTTTCCTTACTGGATAGATTTAGGATATTGATGTCTCAACTGCAGTTATGTGTTAGTAGTGCTTTTTATATTCTTATCGATAAGTTCGATGATCCAATTTATAATAGACAAGGATTTAATGAATACGGCGATTTGAAAACGCATTTTAATCAGAAGAAACCTAATGTTCCGAGCGGTAACATTTTATTTGTTAATACTAATTATAATAATGGAGTTAAGAAAATAAATAACTTTATAGAAAAGGCTAAAGCAAAAAAAGCTAAGGTGTACTTTACTTACCCTGCTTTTCAACGATCAACATATAATTTAAACAAGATAAAGTTAAAGAATTTGGCTGGTCAATATAACAATGAGTTGAACTGTACTATATTAGGTAATCTAGAAACTTTTGTTTTAGACGATAAATATTTTTTCGATACTGTTTATCATCTTGATAGTATTGGAATTCATAAGCGCACAGAAATTATGCTGCAGTTGATGGAAAAGTCTAATATTATTAATAAGCCTTAGATAATATTTATATCGATCTTAAATTAAGGTTATTCAAAAACACTTAAGAGAAGGGTTTTTGATTTAAGCTTAAATTTGGTATCATGGTTTAAAAAAGGATTCTTAGTTACCTCAAAATAATTTTCTGTAAGTTAAGCGGAGCCTATCAATAAGAGCTAATAAGATACCTTTTGTAGTTGATATGACGCCATTTTTAACTTTAGCTTTGTAAGTTTCTGTACTTGCTTTTAGCAGTAAAATATTACTAATACCTCCAGTTCTCATTTTTGCGGTAGGTTGGTTAATAAATGAAGCAATGAGCTTATCCTTAGGACGTAACAAAAGCTCATAATCGCCTGAAACCTTGTATGTACTGTCGAATACACCATATTTTAAAAACAAATTTTTAGAGTGGAACATACCAACATGCCAAGTGGTCATGCTTTTTTTGAATCGACTCCATTCCCATGATTCGCCCACTAAACGAATAGGTACTAAATTTTCATCGACTAATTCTATTAAAGATGAAACAAATTCTAGCTCTAACCTTTGGGGATGCTGTATAATATGTTCTATGTACACCTGTAGGCTATTTGAGTACAATAAGTCATCTGCTCCTATGAATGCTATCCACTCTCCATTGCATTTTTCTAAGCCTTTGTTCCACGCATCATAGATGCCTCCATCTGGCTCACTTATCCAGTAAGTAATTTTATCTTGATATTTTCTAATAATGTTTAAAGTATTATCGCTTGAACCGCCGTCAATAATTATATACTCGAAATTCTTGTAGCTTTGTGTCGTTATGCTCAAGATGGATTCTTCAAGGTATTTTTCAGCATTATAAACAGCGCTTATTATACTAACTAATGGTTGCTTAGTAGATTTATAAGACTCTGACTGGCCTTGGAAGTTGAACATTTTGATGAATTACATTTTGAGATTTAAGCTGTACAAAGATATAGTATATATTTAAAATGCAATCAAGGCAACAGAAAACTAGAACAGAGCCCACTATATCGGTAATTGTGCCAGTATATAATGCTGATAAATGGCTCAAATCGGCACTCGATAGTATTATTTCACAGAGTTATGATGATTATGAATTAATTATAGTTGATGGATTAAGTAAAGATGATTCATTGAAAATTATAAATGATTTTATTTCTGAAATAGATGTCTTAATTAGTGAGGATGACACAGGTATATATGACGCAATGAATAAGGGTATAAATAATGCAAAGGGAGAGTGGTTGTTTTTTCTGGGTGCTGATGATATGCTATACCCTGATATTTTTGAAAAAGTACGCCCCTTTTTGAATAACAAGTACAAAGTCGTTTTTGGCGATGTAGTATTTGACAATAATTATCGCATGCCTTGTTTTTTAGGACCAAGAACACTTTTGCAAAACACATTGCATCATCAGAGTGCTTTTTATCATAAATCTAATTTTTGTGAGTTTCGTTATGACACTGGATTGAAGATATTAGCAGATTATGAACTTAATCTTCGCATCTATTTAAGAAATTCACCGTTTTATCATGCTCCATTTGTAATCACGCATTGTGCTACAGGAGGAGCTAGTAGCGAGCTATATTTGTCTTGGGTAGAAACAAATAAAGTCAGGAAGCGTTATTTGAAAAGTATGTTTACGAATATTTTCCTAACTATTGGTTTAGGGATATACTATCTACAAAAAAGACTTAGGTATTTGCTTTATGGGCATCGTGTTTAGTATATCATTTTAATATATTAACCCTCGCAAGTAACTGTCTAATAGTTGATTACATGTTATGGAGTCCTCCGATAATTATATTTCAGTAGCAGGTGTTGTTGTGATGTACAACAGTCATAGGGGAATTTTAGATAATATTCATAGTTACATAAACCAAATAGAATTGTTATATGTAGTTGATAATTCGGATCAGGTAGATGTTGGGTTAATTGAGGATATTAAGCTTATTAATTCAGTTAAATATATAGCAGTTGGCAGTAACAAAGGTGTTGCTTATGCTTTAAATGTTGCTGCTGAGTATGCAATTAAAGATGGATTTACACATTTACTCACCATGGACGATGACAGTAAAGCACCAGGGGACATGGTTAAAGTAATGATTAACTTTTTACGGCAATACTCTAAGCCAGGAAAGGTTGGGATTGTTTCAGTAGCACACAGCAATCCTGAAGCTATATATCCGTACAAAAAAGTTCATTTTACAATGACATCAGGAAATCTACTCAACCTTAATGTGTACAAAGCTGTTGGGCCGTTTGATAACCTTTTATTCATCGATCATGTAGACCATGAATATAACCTAAGGCTTAGTCTGCAGAACTACGAAATACTTGAATTATCCACTCTCAAACTTAATCATAAATTGGGGGTAAATAAAGTATGTACAATATTTGGACACAATATATATTTTGTGTCCCACAGCCCTATAAGGTTGTATTATTTGGTTAGAAATGGACTTTATATTGCTAAAAAGTATTTTTTTGTAAATCCGTTATTTTGCATAAGAATCTTATACCTAAATTTAATCGAAACTTTGAAATCACTGTTGTTGGAGGATTATAAAAGGAAGCGTGTATTGTTAACTTTAAGAGCTTTTATTGATGCTTCATCCGGGAAAATGGGTAGAGTAGATTACTAAAATTTTTAATCTATTTAGAGATGATAAGCGTTAGATTTATTAGTAATCCATTTTATTGCTATTCAATAGGATTTAGTCTCGTATTGTTTGTGTATACATGGAGTTGGTCTACATTGTATCCAGAAATTGGGATAACTGTATTTTTATTTATCGCAATCACTATTGTTACATCTATAATTCTAGGGTACCTATTTCAAAAAAGGTATGTTTATAAAGACATAAAAGTTAATCGCTTTAATTCACTTTTTACATTCATTATTGTTCTGGGTTATATTATTGAGTTTATATATAATGGAGGTATACCTATTTTTATGATATTTAAAGGCGATGCCTACTCTCATTATGATTTTGGTATTCCTACATTCCATGTATTTTTACAAACAGTAGCCCCTTTCTATACAATTTACTTGTACCACCAGTATGTTAGTAGCAAAAATAAAGATATTATTATTTACTTACTAATACTTTTTATTCTTAGCGTTTTGGTTGTAAATAGAGGTTCTACCTTAATGACTTTAATGTCTTGTTTGGTTATTTATTGTCAAAAGAAAAGGTATATAAGTTATAAGGCCTTTTCTGCCTTGGTAATATCTCTTGTGTTTATATTTTACATGTTTGGATTTATTGGATTTGCTAGATCTTTTAAAGATCATGAAGATTATTTATTCGACATAGCAGAGGCAAAAGAAAGCTTTAGAGAAAGTATAATTCCAGGAGAGTTCTTTTGGTTCTATTTGTACGCTTCTTCACCAATTGCTAATTTCCAGAATTCTGTGAATAATGCTGTGCATATAAGATATAATGTTATTCCTTTCATAGGAAGTGAATTAATACCTGATTTTGTCACAAAACGTGTAGTAGATCCAGCTATTGATCCAGACAGAGTTGAAGGTGATAAATATTTGATTGCTAAATTTTTAACGGTTGGGAGTATATACTATGACCCTTTCAGAAGGATGGGATGGATTGGAGTCATAACAATTTTTTCATGGCTAATGTCATTAATTGCTTTTGTGCCGCTTTTGATTAAAAGTAACAAGCCATATTTTTCCACAACGATTGCTATTTTGTGTACGATGGCTCTGTTTAGTACTTTTGATAATATGATTCGATTTACTGGCTTAAGTTTTCAGTTGGTATACCCTTTGCTACTAGGATATTTTGGGAAATACTATTTTAAGACTAAAAGAATAAAGTTTGTTCTGCCTCGTGTTACTATAAAAGTTTAGTCTATATGCGTGTCAGTGTGTGCATGGCTGTCTATAATGGAGCTTCGTTCATTGAACGTCAGTTAAATTCTATACTTAGGCAATTAAATACTGATGATGAAATCATCATATCGGATGACAGCTCAACAGATTCAACATGCGAAATAATTGATAGCTTACACGATTCACGTATACGTCTCGTTAAGAATATTTTTCAAAGAGGTCCTGTTGGAAATTTCGAGAATGCTCTTGGATTGGCATCCGGTGATTTTGTCTTTTTATCTGATCAAGATGATGAATGGTTACCTAACAAAGTAGCTGATACGGTTATTTTGTTGGAAAATTATGATCTTGTCCTTTCGGATTGCCGAGTGGTTAATTCGCTTGGAGATATAATTTATAAATCATTCTTTCAACATAGAAGAAGCCAGCCTGGTTTTTGGAAAAACTTATACAAAAACTCATATAACGGATGCTGTATGGCTTTTAGACGAGATGTTTTATCGTATGCATTGCCGTTCCCGTCGAAAATACACATGCACGATTGGTGGATTGGTCTACTTGTAGAAGTCAAAGGACGGACTTATTTTTACCCCAAGCCATTAATCAATTATACGCGTCATGGCGGCAATGCTTCCCCTACAGGTGAAGATGGCTACAGTCTCAAGGTGAAAATTGCAAACCGTGTTTCATTGTTCATTTGTGTCATTCAACGCTTATGGATATAATTTTGCCAATAAACGACTTACATTAATGATATCTGTTATCATTCCAACTTATAATGCAGAGTCTTACTTGCCTCAGCTATTTAAACAGTTGAGAGAGCAAACTTTGTCACATGAGTTAATTGTAATCGATTCAGAATCAACAGATAAGACTAGAGAGCTGTCGAGTTTCGAAGAGCTTACATTTATCAATATAAAAAAGTCTGAATTTAATCATGGCTCTACCCGTAACCTTGGCGTACGGTTAGCGAATCATGAAACTGTGCTATTTCTAACACAGGATGCATTGCCAACCTCTCCCTATACTTTGGAACGCTTGGTTGCCATGTTGCATAGTAGAGAAGATATTGCAATGGCGTACGGAAGGCAATTGCCTTATTCTAAAACGGGTGTTTTTGGCCACTTTGCCAGATTAATAAACTACCCTGCTAATAGTTTGATTAAGACGAAGGCCTTGATTCCACAAATGGGAATTAAGACCTGTTCATGTTCAAACTCTTTTGCTGCCTACCGGAAAGCAGACCTTGCTTTAGTTGGGGGATTTCCATCCGATACAATTTTAGGAGAAGACGTTTCTGTTGCTGCTCGTTTTATTTTAAGAGGAAAAGCAGTGGCTTATTGTGCCGAGGCTGAGGTTTACCATTCCCATGATTACACAGTATGGGAAGAATTTAAACGATATTTTGACATAGGGGTATTTCATAATGAACAGAAGGATGTACTCAAAGAGTTTTCGCAGGCTGAGTCTGAAGGTTTCAAATATGTGATGGATGAATGGAGCTATCTTAGGCAACACGGGTACACTGTACTTATTCCAGCACAAGTAGTTCGTACTGTAGTAAAATATATTGGATATAAGCTGGGTAAATTGGAAAATTTTTTGCCGACTTTATTAAAGCGCCAATTAAGTATGCATAATTCATTCTGGCGATAATAGTTTTGGTAAAATGATTATGGGTGACATAGTTAATTCAGTGAACGATGTCATATTTCATTAAGTATTGCATCTTATGTTATGAAAAAGTTGGTATATTTTTTTGCACTGTGTACCTGTTTTTATAGCACTTTCGGGTATGGAAAGCTGTCAGCAGACTTACCTGCCATGAAAACGTATAGAAAAAACAAGGTGTTAGTCGGAAATGGTGGGAAAATAGAAATATTACTTAGAGGTAGTTTTACGCAAAACTCTAGAAAATTAGTCAAAAATAAATTCTTGGATGAAGCGCCGAAATTTTTAGAGCAGTTTGGTGCGAAAGGTGATGGTAAGACAGATGATACCCAAGCAATTAGTAAGGCGCTAAACTCAAGTTCACCAGTAATATATGCTCGGAAAGGTAAGTCATACTATAAGATATCTAGTAAAATAATTATTAGTGGTGTAAAAAAGAAAAAACTTATAGCAACAGGTGCTACTTTTTTAAATAGTGATCTGACTAAAGCTACCTTCTTATTTCAAGATTGTACCAATATTAACATTTATGGAGGAAAATATGGATATGTAAATATGCCAACCGATAATGGCGATGGTAGTCAACATGTTTTTCAGTTTGACAATTGCCAAGACATATCGGTGAATGGAATACACATAAAAAATTCTCCAGAAATGGGAATTGCTATTACAAATAGTAACAGAGTTACAATAAGAAATTCAAGGATTGAGCATACATTTCGAGACGGTACATACTCGCATTACTCTGCAAATGTCAATTACTTATATAATACTTATATTAATATTAAAGATGACGCAATGTCTTTCCATGACTATGGACTTGACGAACAAAAGAAGCAACTTCTTAAATATGGATACAAACAAGCCACTAACTTATTAGCAAAAGGAAATGTAGTACAGAATTCATATCAGGGATTTGGCTCAATTGGATCGGTTAATGTATCAGTTCTAAATAATAAGTTTAATAATGTTGTTATTGCTGGGGTGTCTATTTTTAACGCACAAGAAATGTATCCGGGTGGTAATGCTTCGGCTAAAAGATGCTTAGTTCAAAATAATATTATTACCAACGCTTGTTCAACAGTGATCATTAATGGAAAGTCTTATAAAAACAATGGACAAGCCTCCACAGGGAGAGCTGCCATTTGCATTATTTCATTAGGAGCTAAAAACCAATTAAATCAGGGTGAAACAAAGCGATTGTCTGCTATCAAGGTTATCGGCAACACAATTATTGGCTCAGGAGCAAATGGTTTTTTCGCTAATCTGGTAGACAACCTTTATTTTGCAAAGAATGGGTTTACTAATTGCTCTGGTGCTGTTCCAGAACAAAGCCTTAATGGCGATGTAATTGAAGTTTGGAACTGTACTGGGCTTTGGGCTGATGCTAATTCAATTATTGATACACGTAAAAAAGTTTTACATCAGCATGGGTATGCTTTTAATAACGTTTCTGGTCAAATGGGTAGTTGGCGTGTGAAAGGTGTGTTGAGGGGAGAAAAGGTGCTGGTGAGCACTCAGTCGTTGCAGAGCATACATAACCATTAGTGATGATCGAGTCAACAGATCACTCGTTACCATCATGCTAGTAAAGTTCTTTCTATTAGGCTTATATTTGGATGACTGATCAGCCAACAAAATCAAAAACGCGAGTTATATGTTTAGAAAGTCTGTGCCCCCTGTTTTATACAAAACACTAAAGCCAACACTAAAGTATTTACAAAAAAAATATTATAGTATACTAGATTTCAAGGATGATATACTAAATTTAAGAGACCCGCTGGTTCCTCCCCGGGCAAAAATTTTCATTGGTGGTGGCGACTTTAAGCAAACCGGCCTTGAGTTTCTTAAATTATTCGTTGATTTAGCAAAGTTAAAGCCCGAAGAGCAAGTGTTGGATATTGGGTGTGGTATCGGAAGAATGGCGGCACCACTAACTGGTTATCTTAAAAATGGTGGTTCTTATGAAGGCTTTGATATAGTAGAAGATGGCATTTTATGGTGTCAAGCAAATATCACCTCTCGGTTTCCAAATTTTAGATTTCAACTTGCTGATATTCATAATGACCACTACAACCCTAAAGGGCATTATGAAGCATCAAAATATATTTTTCCATTCAAGGATGGGCATTTTGACTTCGCCTTTTTAACTTCTGTTTTTACTCATATGCCAAAGCCGGAAGTAGATCATTATGTTGCAGAAATTGGACGGGTACTAAAACCCGGTGGACGATGCTTAGTGACCTTCTTCCTGCTAAATGAAGAATCGCGTGAGTTAATGAAATCACCTGAAAGTGCGCATAATATTCAGTATTTATCGGAAGGACGTTATATCGCTTATCCAGATGATCCTGAAGTATGTGTGGGATTTGACGAATCATATGTAATTGATCTTTTTAAACGAAATGGTATGAGCGCTACCATCTATCCTGGTTCTTGGTGTAGCCGAAATAGCTTTACTTCTTTCCAGGATATTGTCTTAGCTTACAAAAATTGATATTTGCGAAATTGCCCTAACGAGGTCTATCTGTCATGTTGTACACTCTTTAGACCTATAGAACTATCGCTTTATGAGTGATAGACTTTTTGCTATGTCATATTATTTGACTTCTCGTATGAACAATCATTAATTTTCATTTTGTTTGTCAAGATTTATGGATTACTCCTATTATGGCTTCAGTAGCCTAATTCTATCATACGTATTATTGAACTTTCAGATAATAGATAAGTGGCTAATAATCAGTTATTTTGATGTTTCATCGTTACTATGTTCCTGCTTGGTGAACCATAGCAATAATATTTTAGATGCGGCATCATTATTGTTATTTTCAGAAAGGGTACAGTAGGTGTTTAATTATTTTTTACATTTTCATTTCTTCCAGAGAGAATATATAGAGTGGGCAAATTTTTGAAAACTATGAGAAATTTTTTACTTGTTCTTACATGGATGCTTTTGTCGACGTCATTAATAGCACAAATGAATTATGTGTCTACGACGCCGTCGTCCACTACTCCTGGCTCTGACAATACACTTGTGGGTGTAGGAGCAGGTAATTTAAATATGAGTGGAGCTAGTAACTTGTTCATTAGTAGGGGTACAGGTACCCTTAATATGGCTGGAACTCAAAATGTCTTTCTAGGTGCTTCAGCTGGTAATCAAAACTCATCAGGACAGAAGAATTCATTTGTAGGGTTTAGCTCTGGATATAGTAATTCGACTGGAAATGGTAACACATTTCAGGGAGCTGAAAGTGGATATTCTAATTCAAGTGGCTTTAATAACTCGTTTATAGGTACACGATCAGGCTATTTTAATACCCAAGGTAATAATAACTCTTTTGTCGGTGCTGGTGCTGGTTATTCGAATTCGCAAGGAAGCGATAACACCTTTATGGGAGCAGATGCGGGTGGTGGCAACACTACCGGAGCAGGAAATACATTTGTTGGTTCACTTGCAGGGTCATCGAATGCTACAGCGACGCAGAATACATTTGTAGGAGTTAATACGGGTATCATAAATACAGGAGGAGGTAATACATTCTTGGGGGCAGAGGCTGGTAAAAATAACCAATCTGGTGGTTATAATGTGTTTATTGGTCTGTCAGCAGGTCTAAATAATACTACAGGCTTAGGAAATCTATTTTTGGGGCAGCAAGCAGGTGTCAACAATAAAACAGGTAACTACAATCTGTTTATGGGTAACGGTGCAGGAAGCAGTTTAATAACTGGCATTGGTAATACTGCTATCGGTGATGGGTCTAGTTTACGGACCTCTAGTGGTGATCGAAATACAAGTATCGGTCAGTATGCAGGTGTAGATAACTTAACCGGATCTTATAACGTGTTTATTGGATTCGGAACAAATGTAACTGCTGGTGCAAATAATCTTACAAACGCCAGTGCTATTGGAGCGAATGCACAGGTATCTGTTTCTAACGCACTTATATTAGGTAGTAATGCCAACGTTGGCATCGGCACATCGGCTCCTGCTGCCAAATTAGAAGTCGTGTCCAGCACTACGGGTACATCCGGGCTACGCTTAACAAACCTTACCAGTGCGGTTAGTACAACAGCTACATCAAGTAAATTCCTGACAGTAAATGCAACTGGTGATGTAATTATAGCGACGGCCGCTGCGGGTAGTGGACGTGTAGCGGCTTCTGAAACCGACGCTTTATGGTCTTCAGATGGAAAGAATCTTCAAAATACAAACACCGGAGGTGTTGTTATCGGGCCGGGGGTAGGGCAAACACCAGCCGGTTATCGTCTGTATGTAGCGGATGGTGTATTGACCGAAAAAGTGAAAGTCGCCGTCAAAAGCTCCAATGACTGGTCGGATCGGGTCTTTGAGAAAGGATACTACCTCCGTGGCCTGAAAGATGTAGAGATGTACATCAATCGCGAAAAACACCTGCCCGGAATTCCCTCCGCCGAAGAAGTGGTAAAGGAAGGTGTAGATGTTGGCAAAATGCAGGCCAAGCTACTTGAAAAAGTAGAAGAACTTACGCTATACGTTATCGAACTGAAAAAGCAGAATGAGGCTTTAGCACAGAAAAGTAAACAGTTGGAGAACCGGGTTAATAAATTACAGACTAAAGCGCGTAAGTAATATGAAAGCGATACTAACACTAGCGGTATGCTGTCTATCCTTGCTTACGTTTGCGCAGACGGTGCCTCAATCGTTGCGGATTCAGGTAAGCTACAACAAAGGTGGCCAACACCTGGAGCAGGCAGTCGAAACGATCGTGGCCGTTAACACAGTGGGTAAATCCAGTACGGTTGCCTACCAGGCAGGTCGCTCAATAACGCTGCTGCCCGGCTTTCAGGCGAATCAGGGTAGCTTATTCACGGCTGATATTAAGCCGGTAGCCAGTGGAGGTAACGAATTGTCTTTGCAACTGAAGGCCTACCCTAACCCCTTCGATGAGTCGACAATGATTGATTACTTTTTACCGGCAGAGGGGAAAGTAACGATCGTAATTATAGATGCACAGGGTAAAATTATTAATCAGCTGCTAAAAGATGAAAATCAGTCGGCAGGTAAGCATCAGATTGAGTGGAACGCCACAGCCCTGAAGGCTGGTATGTATGTACCAATCATTGAACACAATCAGAAGAAAGTGGTAGGAAGACTAGTGAAAAAATAGTTTTCTACTTAATAAATCGTTCAAAAAGAGACCCGTTATTAAAAAGCGGGTCTCTTTTTATGTACGCTTCATTAGTTTTGTGTTTCCATACCATTCAAATATAAAGACCACTCCGTAGAAAGAAGTGTGCAAAATGACCTATAATGCCATTCTCCTCTACCTTATTTCAATCGCTCGATGCCTATTTGCGAAAAGTCAAGACTGTTTTGCGTATTCTTTTTTTTGACGATTGTTTCCTCTATCCGGGCACAGCCGATCCGTACACCAACACAGTATACTGCGGAACTTGGTACTTACCTTTCTTCATCGACAGAAACTCCGTTCTGGTTACGGGCAAACCAGTATGGTATCGTTCCTAATCAATCTCCCTCGGCCACGTTTCGGGCGGGTTTATATAGCGAGTATGATGCAACGCGTCAAAGTACGGGCCAATGGCGTACTTCGAAATATGACATTGGTTATGGATTAAACGTTGTTGCCAATGCCCGGCAAAACCAATTGTCGTATGAGCGGAACGTGTTGCTACCTGAAGCGTATGTAAAAGTAAGGCGGGGTATATGGGAAGTGTACGCTGGCCGACGTCGTGAAAAGTTCGGACTGGCCGATTCAACGTTATCGACCGGCTCTTACGCATGGTCGGGTAATGCAATGCCCATTCCTAAAATTCAAATTTCAATTCCCACCTTCACACCCATTGGCTTTACAAAAGGCTGGGTGGCGGTGCAGGGGTCGTTCGCGCATGGCTACATGGATGCCAACGGCTATATCAAAAATGCCATGCTGCATCAAAAATCGCTGTATCTGCGCTTCGGCCGGGCGCAGGATGTTGTGCGGGTTTATGGAGGATTGAATCATCAGGCCGTATGGGGCGGGCAAATTGCGGACCCCGCCAACATTCCACCGTCGATTCAGAGCGATGGGAAACTGCCATCCGGTTTTCGTAATTACATGTATGTTGTATCGACCCTCTATCCCCGTCAGACAGATACGAGCCAGTATAACTATTTTGATTTGACCAACCGGGTTGGCAACCATCTCGGATCGATCGATCTGGCCGTAGAGTTCGACCTGGTACGCCATACACTATATATATACCGTCAAAATATATACGAGGATGGTTCTTTGTTTTATCTGATAAACATTGCAGATGGCCTTAATGGTCTGCGTATTCGTCGTAACGATCCGAAAGCAATTGTTCGCGATATTCTGTTTGAGTTTTTAAATACGACCAGCCAGGGCGGACCGGAATTTATAATTGATGATCCGAACAGGAGGGGAAAAGACGACTATTTCAATCATCAGCAGTTTCGTGATGGCTGGGCGTATCGGCAGCATACAATAGGTACCCCATTTATCCCCCCCGCGTTAGGCCCCAGAGATGAATATCCGAATGGCACATTTACGGCAAATAACCGCGTATATGTGTTTCACACGGGCATAGCCGGAAGTATACCGCTACGCGGGCAGGCCTTGGCCGGGCCTTTATCATATCAGTTGAAACTATCATTCAGCCGGAATCTGGGCACTTACAACAATCCTTTTCAGACCGTACGCGACCAGTTTTCGGGCTATGCCAGTGTAGCAGCTCCTTTGTCTATTCTGGGAGGAATACAGCTATCGGCCAGCATTGCAACCGACGCCGGAAGCTTGTACCAAAACAGTGTTGGCACCTATATCAGCCTGCGTAAGGTATGGCAAACCAGAGAGTCGGTCCACTGAGCTAATAGTGTGTAATACAGGTTAGGATTTTTTTAAGCTGGCATTTAGCCTTAATTTGCGCTTCGGTTTGTGAGCCGTAAGATAATATTTGTACTAACAGGTCAACCAGATGATCTAATTTAGCGTAAATAGTGCTAGAGCCTGTTGGCGAAAAGATATTGAGAGTAGATTTAGTAAGTATGAGGCATCGGTATTCCATACTATTTTTCCCGCTTCATGTAATCGTTGATTTCCTGAGCCTGAATGCTGCTTTCGTCGGGGCCTACATTCTCAAATTCCAGGCTGTCGAACCGGTTGCAGAGCCCCCATACGCGTCGCTTTGGGTAGTGTTTAACATAGTGTGGTTGGTTGAAATTTTACTGCTTAAACCTTACATATTTCCCCGCCAACTCTTTAAGGCAGACCACTTAATAAAAAAATTATTAATTCTGATGGCTATTCACATAGCTGTCATATCCATATACTGGGTAGCCGTAAAAGGGTTCTACTTCTCACGTGAACACCTACTGGTCACCTACCTGCTGTTTACCAGTCTGGCGGTGGCTTTTCGGCTGGGCGGGCTGGTTTTTTTGAAAGAATATCGGGCCCGAGGGTACAACAATCGTCGATACGTGATCGTAGGCTACGGTAAGTTGGCCGTGTCGATCCAACGGTTTTATGAGGCTCATCCCGAAATGGGATTTCGTTTCCTCGGTTATTTCGATGAGCCGTCTGCCGAAAATCAACATTTACTCAGTGGGAATTATGACGATTTGCCCGCGCATATCCAGCAAGAGGGGATAGACTGCGTGTACTGCTGTATGCCATATATTGATAATAGCCGGTTGAAAAAGATTGTTGAAGAAGCTGAGTCAGTCGATTATCAGGTGAAGTTGCTGGTTGACTTCCGGGGGTTTCTGGCGCGTGGTGCATCGGTCGAATACCACGATTTTCTGCCGGTGCTGAATGTGTCGTCACAGATGCTGGCCGATTTTCAGGTAAACACGCTCAAACGGTTATTTGATATTCTGTTCTCGTTGGCTGCGCTGGGATTGGGGATGCCCATGTTGATCATTCTGGCAGTCATAACCAAACTTACGTCATCTGGTCCCATCTTTTACGCACAGGAGCGCATCGGACAGGGGGGGAAGCCCTTCAAGATTTATAAATTCCGCAGCATGTATGTCGATTCTGAACGGTCGGGGCCAGTATTGTCAGGTGGCTTGCTCGATGACCGGATTACGCCCTGGGGACGGTTTATGCGTAAAACTCGGCTC
This sequence comes from Spirosoma sp., assembly GCF_026391055.1. Lineage (GTDB taxonomy): Bacteria > Bacteroidota > Bacteroidia > Cytophagales > Spirosomataceae > Spirosoma. Next base: position 210,271 of record NZ_JAPLET010000015.1, read on the forward strand.
GACGAAATGCCTCAGTTTTACAATGTGCTGATTGGAGATATGTCTGTGGTGGGCCCCCGTCCGGAACGCCAGTATTTTATTGACCAGATTGTTGAAATCGCTCCCGAGTACCGATCTCTGCTGAAAGTAAAGCCGGGAATCACGTCCATCGGGCAGATTAAATATGGCTATGCGGCCAACATTGATGAAATGGTGCAACGGTTGCGGTACGACCTGCTGTATCCCCGACGTCGCTCTTTTTTATTCGACATGTGGATCATTGCCCAAACGCTTCGGGTAATGGCCCAGGGCCGTGGCAAGTAATGGCTACTGTTCGACCAGGAGTATAACCGGCCTGTTTTTTATGAGATTTTTGTTGGTATGGATTGCGTATGGAGCTTTTATTTGCTTTGGTAGCGAGTTAGTCTATGGACAACGTGTTAATCAGTATCAGTTCGAAGTAGGCGGACTAGGTTCGTCCGATCAGACGCCTTTCTGGTTACGAGCCAATCAATATGGTACGGTTCCGTTAACAGGCCCGGCTTTGCGACTAAATGCGGGTCTACACGCTGATTATCGTTCTGCCGACAGTACCGGCCATCGCCCGAAAGCCGATTGGGGATATGGTGTCAGCGTTGTGGCTAATGTAGGGTCAACAAGCCAGTTTCTACTTCCCGAAGCCTATATTAAAGGGCGGGTTGGTGCGTTTGAGCTTTACGCTGGTCGTCGCAAAGAAATCATTGGACTCGTAGATACACTGCTGACGAGTGGGTCCTATATCTGGTCGGGTAATGCGTTGCCTTTTCCTAAAATTCAACTGGCTCTTCCGGTCTTTACACCCATTCCGTTCACAAAAGGGGTTGTCTCTGTCATGGGCACCTTTTCGCACGGGTGGTTCGAAAACGGCGACCGACTGGTGAAAGATTCGTATCTCCACCAGTCTTCATTTTATGGGCGTTTAGGAAAGCCGTCATGGCGGGTTCGTTTCTACGGTGGGTTCAATCATCAGGTCATGTGGGCAGGTCACTCCGAATTTATAGACCCTACCGTGGCGGCCAATGGCAAACTACCCTCAAACATCAAGTACTATCCGGCGGTGGTGCTGGGTACACGGAATCCCTTTCCCGGCGATCAGGCTATTCAAACAATAAGCCATTTCGAAGAAAATCGGATTGGTAATCACCTGGGTTCTATTGACTTTGCGGCTGAGGTTAATCTAAACCACTGGAACCTGTTTGCCTATCGGCAATTCATGTACGACGATGGCTCGCTATTCTATGGTACAAACCTGGACGATGGCCTGAATGGCCTCCGCATCCGAAACCGGGATCAACCAACCGGGGCTTCTTTTTTTCTGAAGCAGATTACAGTTGAGTATATGTTTACCGGCAGCCAGGGTGGTGATCTGTTTATCCTTGATAATCCGCAGAAACGGGGACGTGACGATTATTTCTCTAACAGTCAGTACCTCGATGGCTGGACTTATTTTGGTCGAACGATTGGCACGCCATTTATTACCCCGCAAAGCGAAGTTCGGTCGTCCTTACCGCCCCGGTTCGGTATTGCCAACAACCGGGTTAGCCTTTTCCATATTGGCCTGAGTGCGCTGGTGCTCAATAAAGTCGACATAACGACGCGTTTATCGTTTAGCCGTAATGCCGGCTCTTATCCTATTCCTTATTTAACGATTCCGGCCCAGTTTTCAGGATTGTTTACGGCGTCAGTCCCTATCGGTTTATTTGGAGGAACCACCCTGAATGGCTCAATTGCGGTCGATTCGGGCGGGTTATTACCCAATAGCGTGGGTACTTACGTGGCCTTACGGAAAACCGGGCTGCTTGGTGGAGGTCGGCGCGCACCCATCCCCATACGTAGCGCCTATTAGTAAGCGTTTGGGTGTAGTTATGACTCGAACAGACCGGACGTGAACTTTCATGCAATTTTAACCAGCCGCTGGAAAGGGTATTGCGGCAACGACTATTTTTGCCGGAACTTGATTTTTATAGTAATAGTAGCGTAAACATGTGGGTTTGGATGGTGCGGATAAATAAACTTTTGAACTGGTTTAGCTTTGTTGTCTTAGTTGGGCTGGGGGTGTCCTGTGGGCAGAATCAAACGAATCTTAAGCAGTCAGCACGGGCGTTGCGGAACTGTGCCGACGAACAGGTTTTAACGGAAGCCCAGCAGACGGCCATTCGGCAGCAAATCAATGCTGATGAAAAATCCCGTCAGATTGCCGAGATTTTCCGGCAGAAAGTACGGGGTGGCCTGAACGGCAATGTGCTGGTGGCGCAGAAGGGAATGGTCCTGTACAAGAATTGCTTCGGTCTGGGTCATTTTGAACGCAGCCAGCGTGATACCCTGGTTGAAGATTCCAAGTTTCAGCTGGCATCGCTGTCAAAAACCTTTACGGCGGTCGGTACGCTAAAGCTGATTGAAGCCGGGAAACTTACATTTGAGGATACCATTCAGAAATTTTATCCCGATTTTCCGTATCATGGTATTACCGTTCGGGAGTTACTGAGCCATCGCAGCGGCTTGCCTAATTACCAGTACGCCTTCGATGACAGCATGAAGGTGAATTTCTACAAAAAAGAAAAACCTTATCCAACCAACGCAACCATTATGCACTGGTTTGCTACGGTTAAACCAACCCCCAGGCCGTATAACATTCCGGGGCGCGGGTTTAGCTACAGCAATACCAACTATATGGTGCTAGCTTCCATTATCGAGAAAGTAACCGGCCAAAGCTACGAAGCGTTTATCCACAAGAATATCTTCGAGCCGCTGGGTATGCACCAGACGTTTGTAGCCACGACAAAGAACGATTCCATTAATCACCATCGAACGGCCGGTTATCAGTGGAACAGGCGTATTCCCAAAGACTATTACGACGATGTGGTGGGCGATAAAGGCATTTATTCGACCACGGGCGACCTGTTCCGCTGGTACCGGGCACTGAATGCCGATTGCCTGTTGCCCAAAAAGATGCTCGCTGAAGCATTTATTCCCAGAAGTTTCGAACGGAAGGGGGCGAAGAACTACGGGTACGGCTTCCGGATGATGTTAAACGATACCAAACAACCCGAGTATATTTATCATTCGGGCTGGTGGAAGGGCTACAACACCATGTTCTGGTTCAGCCCGAAGGATGAGTACGTCATTATTATTCTGGGCAACCGTTACAACACAACGGTATACCGGGTTAAAGAACTGATCGACGTCCTGCATGGCGGAGCCAATAATAAGGTGTCGTCTGAAGAGAGCGAGGTAGAAATATGAGTAGAGCCGACCTGAGGGTCGGCTTTTTGCGGTTTATGTCTAATCCGGGGCAATAGCCCTACTAATTGTATGCGTTTCTTATTGCTTTGTATGCTTTCTGCCACTTTGTTACCCCAACTCGCCCTGTCGCAGGATATTGTCAAACTATGGCCCGACGACGCAATCCCCAACGCCATAGCCGGTGCTCAGCTAACAGAAAAGTCGGAAACGGACGCCAACGGGATTCTTCGGATCAGTAATGTTTCGGTACCTACACTAACGGTTTTTTTACCCCCTAAAGAGAAAGCGACCGGAGCCGCCGTTATGATTTGTCCCGGTGGTGGGTACGGAATCCTGGCGGCTAGTCATGAAGGGTCAGATATTGCGAAATGGTTCAATGAAATGGGGGTTGCTGCCTTCGTACTGAAATACCGGCTTCCCAATCCAGCCATTATGACGAACCAGCAGGAAGTTCCCTTGCTGGACGCTATGCAGGGCATGACGCTGATTCGACAGAGCGCGTCGCGGTACAATATTGACCCGAACAAGATTGGTGTTATGGGTTTTTCGGCGGGCGGGCATCTGGCGTCTACGCTGGCGACTCATTACGACAAAGGGCCCAAAGCCAGCGAACAGGCAAAGCCAAACTTTGCGATTCTGTTATACCCTGTCGTCACATTTGGCGAGAAAGCCCATGCCGGATCACGGAATAACCTGCTGGGAAAACTGGCCGCTTCGCCCGAGCTGGTCGCTTATTACTCCAATGAACTACAGGTGAGCAGCAAAACGCCCCCCACGTTTCTGGTACATGCCGAAGATGACAAAGCGGTTCCTGTCGAAAACAGCATTAGTTTTTACCTGGCTTGCCTGAAAAGCGGTATTCCGGCCGAAATGCATTTGTATCCTACCGGTGGGCACGGCTTTGGTATGCGCACGGCAAAGTTCGGCTCCCTGAATATGTGGCCGGAAGCCTGCAGAGCCTGGCTAACGAATCTGACCGGAGCAAAGTAGAGTAGAGCTTTAGAGGTTTGTTAAACACAGAGATGGTCCGCCATTGCGGCACAAAGCACACAGGGACTAAAATTTAGTAGTATAATCTCTGTGTACTCTGTGCCGCAATGGCGGACCATCTCTGTGTTCAACAAATTTATTTAGTTACTTCTCATTAAGAATCAGCGGTACATTTCCTCGCCCACCCATAATGACAATCTTGGCGTTCGGCGATGCCGCTAATTCCCGTTGAGCTTTAATCTGCTCGTACTGCAACTGTTTATCACTTAACCCCGTAGACAGAATTTTTTGATAATCGGCAATACCCTGCGCTTCGACCCGTTTCCGTTCGGCTTCCTGACGTTCTTTTTGCAAAACGAACTGCATTTTCTGGGCATCCTGCTCAGCGTTAATTTTTGACTCGATGGTTTTTTTAACGGAGGCCGGCAAGTCGATGTTTCTGATCAGTAACTGCTCCAGCGACAATCCCCGCTTTCTGAAATCCGCTTCAATCGTCTTGTAAATCCGTGTCTGGAATTCATCGCGTCGGCTGGAGTACAAGGCTACTGCATCATAATAAACGGCATTATCACGAATACGGGTACGGGTAATTGGGCGGACAATCTTATCCATGTAATCCGGTCCGATTTCCCGGTAAATTTTAGGGGCTTCCACTGACATAACCCGATATAAAACCGTTAGGTCGATCACAACTTCCAGTCCATCGGCGGTTAACACCCGGATGGCATCGTCACCTGACTTTTGACCTTCATCGTGGGCAGCCGACATGGTGTAGTTTTGCGTCTTTATGTCGAACTCGGTCACAGTAGCCAGTGGGTTGACAAAGTTTAACCCGGAGTTGAGCGTCCGGTCGCTCACATTACCGAAGAGCGAGATGACGCCTACCTGTCCGGCGTCGATCTGACGAACACTGGCCGAAAGCAACCCGAACAGCAACAGGATTACGCCGATCACTTTGGCGGGTCTGGAATAATGTGAAAAAGTTAGTGCAGGGGTATTAATGGCAAATCCGGCGATTAACACCAGAATGCCAAGGATGATAAAAAACATAGTTTTAGGGTAAGATAAGGCGACGATCTGCCCAAAGGCAAAAGGATAGCTGGGTGAAGAGATAGCAGAAAAGTACGGTATAATTGGGGAGGAACCTACCGGCGTTGTGGCGGAGTCATAGGCAGTTTGGGGTCTTTAGACGAGCCAAATGTAGGTGATAGTCAGCTTGTAAAGAAGGGAAGCAGGAAGAACGGACGGGGAGTCGGCCGATCGGTTGCCGGCTATGATAACGAAATGTATGGGCACAAAAAAAGGCATCCGGTAGACTACCAAATGCCTTTCTTAACCACACTATTAACCCTTCAGTTGATTAGCGTGAAGTTTTTGTACTTTTCTTCTTGTCTTTAACCGCCGGTGCTGGAGCAGGAGTAGCTGCTGTTTCAACGGCTGCGGCTGCCGATACCACTTCACCTTTTAAATACAGGACTGCCTGACCCGCTTCAGCGTTGCTGGTTACCGTTACCGATTTGTTGAAAGGTCCCGCAGCAGCAGCGTTGTACGTTGCTGAGATAGATCCCGTTTTGCCCGGCATGATTGGCTCACGAGAGAAGCTTGGTTTCGTGCAACCGCAGGAAGCCTGAGCATCGTTGATAACGACTGGATCGGTACCCGTATTTTTGAATTCGAATACGTGAGTAACAGGTTTGCCCTGCTCCACTTTACCAAAATCGTGGGTTTCTTTCGTAAACTTCAGGACTCCTTTCTGGGCGTAGCTAACTGCGACAAACACAAACAAAGCTACGAAAAGTGAAAAAATCTTTTTCATTGGACTAGACGGAATTATGGTTTGGTTTTAAAATACTAAGCCTTATAATCAGCAACTGTAGCAAACAGTTTGCCAAACGCGCTGTTGGTTTCATTCGGTCAACAAATAAACTCAAAAAATCGTTTTTTTGAAAGCTGACTTGTTTTGCCTTACTTTTACTTTCACTTGGTGGTTGGCCTAAAATCAGGGCAACTACTTCATCGATAAATTGATTATTGGACGATTTCAATCCGTAGCTCTGTTGTGATAGCAAACGAACAACTCCGCTCGACTGATATTATAAGTCGTGAAAAAATCCTGTCAGATTACCTACTGGCTTGCGAAAGCCGACAGGTGAGTCTGTTGGGTCGGCGCGATGTAATGGGAGGAAGGGCTAAGTTCGGCATATTTGGCGATGGTAAAGAACTGGCGCAGCTAGCCGCGGCCAGTGCATTTAATCGGGGAGATTTCCGTTCCGGTTATTACCGGGATCAAACGTTCGTAGCCGCTTTGGGTGAACTGCGCTGGACGGAATTTTTTGCACAACTCTATGCCCATACCGACCTGGAAGCCGAGCCAAATACCGCCGGACGGTCAATGAATGGGCACTTCGCCACTCGCTGGCTCGATGAGCAGGGACTGTGGCGGAATCAAACCGAACTATATAATTCTGTCTGTGATATAGCGCCTACTGCCGGGCAGGTACCCCGTTCGCTTGGGCTGGCGTATGCGTCCAAACTTTTTCGCAACAACCCCGAACTGAGTGACCTGACTACTTTTTCGCACAATGGTAATGAGATCGTTTTCTCCACCATTGGCGATGCCTCAACGTCGCAGGGTATGTTTTGGGAAGCCATGAATGCCGCCGGTGTGTTGCAGGTACCGCTGCTGATGTCGGTGTGGGACGATGGGTACGGTATTTCCGTACCGGTTGAATACCAGACTGTGAAAGGAAGTATCTCCAAAGCTCTGGCCGGTTTCCAGCGTGATGGCGATGATAAAGGCATTGAAATATTTACCGTAAAAGGGTGGGATTACCCGGCATTGCTGGAAACTTACCAGCAGGCAGCCCATATTTGCCGGACAGAGCATGTTCCCGTGCTGGTTCACGTGCAAGAGCTTACTCAGCCACAGGGCCACTCGACGTCAGGCTCGCACGAACGCTACAAATCCAAGCAACGCCTTACCTGGGAAGCTGAACACGATTGTAATGTGCTGTTTCGGCGCTGGATTCTGGAAAATGGCTATGCCACCAGCGAAGAACTGGAAGCTATCGAAGCGGAAGCCAAACAAACGGCGAAAAAAGCACGGATTGAGGCATGGGACGCGTATCAGGCATCGCTGAAAGGTGACTTTATGGAAGCCCTCGATCTGCTCCAGCAAACCGCCCGCCACCATCCGAAAGCGGCTGAATTGATGGCGATCCGGGAAGAACTTCGGAAAACATTCTCACCCGTACGTCGGGATGCGGTGTCGGCTATTCGGAAAGCACTCCGGCTGTTACGGACCGATACCGGCACCGGACGGCAACGCCTGAAAGCCTGGCTCGACCGGACAAATACCGAAAATGCCGATCGGTTTAGCTCGCATTTATACAGCCAGTCGCCCGATTCGCCGATGCTAGTACAGGCGATTCCTGCTCAGTACGACGAGGAGGGCACTGTACTCGACGGCTATCAGTTACTGCAACACTACTTCGATAGCCTGTTTAGCCGCGACCCGCGGGTGGTAGCGCTGGGTGAAGATGTTGGCCACATTGGCGACGTAAACCAGGGTTTTGCAGGCTTGCAGGAAAAGTTTGGCGAGATACGCATTACGGATACGGGCATTCGCGAAACCACCATCATTGGGCAGGGGATCGGGATGGCTATGCGCGGACTTCGACCCATTGTTGAAATTCAGTACTTCGACTACGTTTACTACACGCTGGCTACCCTGACGGACGATCTGGCTACGCTGCATTACCGGACCAAAGGCGGGCAGAAAGCCCCGCTTATTGTTCGCACGCGCGGTCACCGGCTGGAAGGCATCTGGCATTCGGGCTCGCCCATGGGTACGATGCTCAGCAGCCTGCGGGGTCTTCATGTACTGGTTCCCCGTAACATGACACAGGCTGCAGGCTTCTACAACACCCTCATGAAAGGCGATGACCCCGCGTTGCTGATCGAATCCCTGAATGGCTATCGACTGAAGGAGCAGTTACCTACTAACCTGAATGAGTTCTGCGTGCCGCTGGGCGTACCGGAAGTGTTGCAGACCGGCTCCGATGTGACGGTGGTAACCTATGGCTCCATGTGCCGGATTGTGCTGGAAGGCGCCGGACAACTGGCCGCTATGGGCATCAGTGTGGAGGTGATTGATGTACAGACGTTATTACCGTTCGACGTTAACCACCAGATCGTCGAGTCAATCCGGAAAACCAATCGGGTCCTGTTTGCCGATGAAGACGTACCGGGTGGCGCATCAGCCTATATGATGCAGCAGGTTGTCGAAAGTCAACACGCCTACCGCTACCTGGATTCGGCCCCGATGACCTTGTCGGCCAAAGCCCACAGGCCCCCTTATGGCTCCGACGGAGATTATTTTTCCAAGCCAAATGTTGATGATGTAATCGAAACCGTTTATGCCATCATGAGCGAGGCCGAGCCTGGGCGGTTTCCAAAAATATAGCGAAAGAATGAAAGAGTGGAAGAGCGAAACTGGTCCGCCGGAGCGGAGTGATCTTCGATAGTAATCTTACACTCTTTCGCTCTTTTACTCTTTCACTTTTTAAAATGTCATACTTCAAGGACATACAATCGGGTATCCGGACAACGCTGAAGGGACTGAGCCTGACGTTAAGGCATCTTCGCAACGCAACCAAACGCCGAACGGCCGAGGGTATAGCCAGCGACTCGTACTTCGACTTGCAAAACGGGCTGGTTACACTTCAATATCCATACGAGCAACTGCCCATTCCCGACAATGGCCGCTACCGGCTTCGGAATGAAATCGAGGATTGCATCGTCTGCGATAAATGCGCCAAAGTTTGCCCCGTTGACTGCATTACCATTGATGCCATCAAAGCCACGGAAGAGGTTGGCCGGGCGTCTGACGGGTCGCCGATACGCCTGTATGCGGCAAAATTTGACATCGACATGGCCAAGTGCTGCTATTGCGGCCTGTGCACGGTGGTATGCCCCACCGAATGCCTGACCATGGACAAGAAATTCGATTACAGTGAATTTGAACTCGGCAAGCTGACGTATAATTTCTCGAACCTGACCCCTGAAGAGGCCGATGAGAAACGGTCATTGTACGAGCAGTTTCTGCGGGAAAAGGAAGAAGCGAAAGCTGCTCAGGTAGCTGCCAAAGCCGCAACCGCTCCGGCTGCTGAGCCGGTTGCAAGTGCTCCCGCACCCAAACGTCCAGTGTTCAGGCCAACCGCTAAGCCAGCTGCTTCACCTGCAGAACCGGCTAATTCGGAAGGTTCATCCATTGAGCACCCGCTTACGGACGCCACACCGGATGAAATGCAGCAAATTGCGCAGGGTGGACTCGAAGCCGCCAAACATCCCGTATTCCGGCCAACGAAAAAGCCCGCCATAAACGTAACCGACGTACCCGCCGACGATGCGAACGCATCAAAGCCCGCTCCTTCCGACGCGCCCGATGCGCCGAAGCCCGCAGCTAAACCGGCCGGTTTCCGACCGACGATGAAGCCGCCCGTTGCCAAACCAGCCGAACCGCAGGCGGAGGTTCAGCCAGAAGCTACGACACCGGCAGAAGTGCCAAAGCCGAAACCTGCTTTCCGGCCAACCATGAAGCCCCCCGTTGCCAAAGCTGCCGAGACGCAGGCTGAAGGTCAGCCGGAGGGTACAGCACCGGCAGAAACACCGAAATCGAAACCAGCCTTCCGGCCAACGATGAAGCCGCCGACCCCCGTAGAAGCGGAACCAGCGTCAACGCCAGAAGCGCCGAAACCGAAACCGGCTTTTCGACCAACCATGAAGCCTGCTGCAGTACCACAGCCGCCAGTTGAGGAAAGTCCGGCTCCCATACCGGCCCCTGGAGTAAAGGCGGAAGAACCGACGACACCGGCCGACGAACCCGTTAAGCAAAAGCCAGCCGCTTTCCGGCCAACCATGAAGCCAAAGCCCAAAGCTGACGACGATATTTCCGAAAAGCCTACTCAATCAGACCAATAAAATCAGTGGTTCAACTTGCCTTTTATTTTTTTGCTGCATTAACGTTGGGTGGTGCCCTGGCTGTTTTATTAACACGTAACGTGCTTTATGCGGCCTTTTTTCTATTGCTTACCCTCTTCGGCGTGGCCGGGTTGTTTGTGCTGGCTGGTGCCGATTTTCTGGCCGTTGGGCAGATCATGATTTACGTTGGGGGCGTTCTGGTGCTGGTTATTTTCGGGGTGATGCTCACGCACAAACCAGAACCGCCGACCGATCTGAACAGCCAGCAACCTAACCGCATTGTGTCGGCCAACCGTTTCGCGAAAGGGGTGGGGTGGATTATTCCGGTGCTGGTTGCGGGGGCCTTGTTTGCCGCGTTACAGATGTTGCTGGCTCGGGCCAACTTTGCTTTGCTCGATCAGCCCGCTGGCTGGCAAAATACGACAACCGTTATTGGAAAACAGCTCATGACGGAGTACGTTGTTCCCTTCGAGATTGCCGGGATTTTATTGCTGGCGGCTCTCGTTGGCGCTACGTACCTGGCCGCTTCACACACAAAACCGTCCCGACATGCAACCCGTTGATAGCCATTTGTTTTTACTGGTAGGCGCTGGCCTTTTCAGCATTGGACTGGCCGTGGTGCTGCTAAAACGCCATGCGATCGTGGTACTGATGGGTATCGAATTGATGCTGAATGCCGTTAATATCAATCTTGTTGCGTTCAGCCAGTATGACCCCGACCGTTTGCAGGGGCAGATGCTGAGCTTATTCGTCATGGTTGTAGCCGCTGCTGAGTCGGCCGTTGCGCTGGCCATCGTGATGCAGGTTTACCGCCATTTCCGCACGGCGCAGTTGGATGAATTGAACGAACTGAAGCAGTGAACGAGCTATTTGAACCTATTATAGACGGTATCTTAAACGAAGGCTATGGCCTGACCGATAACTTTCTGAGCGCCGATGAAGTAACCACACTGGCCTCCCGACTGCGTCAACGGCGTGAAGCGGGGCAATTTAAGGCGGCTGGTATCGGCAATCAGCAGGTAAAAGTCGAACAGACCATTCGGGGCGACGAAATTCTATGGCTGGATGAGGGCACCGCTACCGCCGAGGAAACCACTTTTCTGAAACGCGTCGGTTCGTTTGTAGAGTATGTCAATCAAACCTGCTACCTTGGCCTGAGGGATTACGAATTTCATTATGCCCTTTATCCACCTAGTACGTTTTATAAACGTCATCTGGACCAGTTTCGCAGCGACTCCCGCCGGAAACTATCCGTCATTTGTTACCTCAATACCGATTGGCAGGAGACTGATGGCGGGCAACTGGCGCTCTATCTGCCCGATGCTGACAACAATACCGAACGCCAGGTTACGATCTCGCCACTAGGGGGTAGGCTGGTGTGTTTTGAGAGCGCACGGCTCGAACACGAGGTGTTGCCCGCCACCCGAGAACGCCTGAGTGTGACGGGCTGGTTAAAAACGAATTACTAGACGTTTGTTTCCATAGAGCAGAATCGGGATATTTGCGGCCAATTCTGATGAACGACGAATGCCCGCCAACCCTTTCCAACTGCCCCACCTCTTAACAGCCAGCATACTTCTGTTACCCTTTGCCGGGTTTCTGGTATTGACAATGGCCAGTCGCCGGGTGGCGCAACTCATTGCGGTTTTACTGACAGGGGCGGGCCTGCTGTTATCTGTTTTGCTGGCCGTAGACCTGCCGGAACAGGGTGTTACTCTACAAGCCAATTGGGTGGTTTTGTCCGGGGCTTCTTTCCCGATTACGTTTCGGGTCGATGCGCTGGCCGCGTTAATGCTTCTACTGGTGCATTTTGTTGCATTGCTGGTACAAGTTTACTCCATTTCTTACCTGCACGATGAGCCGAAGCTGCGTCGCTATTTCTCCTATTTACAGCTATTTGTGGGTGCCATGCTGGGAATCGTTCTGGCCGGAAACCTGCTGGTCATGTATGGTTTCTGGGAACTGGTAGGTCTGGCATCGTACCTGCTGATCGGTTTTTATGCCGAGCGCCCGGCGGCTTCTCAGGCGGCTAAGAAAGCGTTTCTGATGAACCGTGTGGGCGATATTGGTTTCCTGATTGGTATTTTTTTGACCTATTATTATTTCGACACGCTCGATTTCACAACTCTGGCCAGCAAAGGAGCCGACGGTATTGCGCCCACTGCCCTTGGTCTTTGCTTATTCATGGGTTGTGTTGGTAAATCAGCACAGTTTCCGTTGCTGACCTGGCTTCCCGATGCCATGGAAGGCCCCACACCGGTATCGGCCTTGCTTCACGCGGCCACGATGGTTGCTGCGGGTATCTTTCTGCTGGCTCGTGTTCACCCGCTGCTATCGCTCGATGCGCTGGTTGTTATTACCATTATTGGTACCGTAACTACGCTTTGGGGAGGTTATGCGGCCGTTTTTCAAACAGATATCAAGAAAGTCCTTGCCTTCTCAACCGTGTCGCAACTGGGACTTATGGTAGTGGGAATGGGAACGGGGAATGTCGCCGGGGCTATGTTTCACCTGCTGACCCACGCCTTTTTTAAAGCGGGCCTGTTCCTGAGTGCCGGGGCTATTATTCACGCTGTACACAGCCAGGACATGCGGCAGATGGGCGGTTTACGTAAGGTATTGCCCACAACATTCATTGCCTATACAGTTTGTGCCGCAGCTTTATCCGGGTTACCCTTTTTATCGGGCTTTCTTTCGAAAGAAGCCATTTTGGGCGGGGCATTCGGCTGGGCCGAAACGCACGGTTCTGGCCTGTTCACAAGTGTACCGATACTCGTTTTGCTCTCGTCGGGCCTGACGGCTTTTTACATGGCCCGGCAATGGCGACTTATATTCTTTGGCACGTACCGAAGCGAAACAATTCCCTTATCAACGGCTCACGAACCTGGTTGGCTGATGCGCGGGCCAGTCGTGATCCTGGCAGCTTTATCACTATGGGTCTGGTTTTCCATAAATCCACTCTCCGGTCAAGGGAGCTGGTTTTTTCGGCTATTCCCTCTGGCGGATGAACCTCATGTCTGGTGGCTGGCCCCCGTTTCTATTGCATTGGTTTTAGCCGGAGGGTGGGCTGGTTTTCGATTACGGGAACCCAATGCAGATAGTGGGTATGTACAGCTTTCGGTTAACTATGGTTTTCTGGATCTTTTTTATGACCGACTTGCTATCCGATCAACGGTTCGCCTGGCAACATTCCTTAACCGTACCGACCAACGTGCGATTGATGGGGTTGTTAACGGGGCTGGTATAGCTACCGTTGTGCTGGCGCATCTGACAAGTTTGCTGGATCGGATGGGCGTAGACGGCTTAGTAAATGGTGCCGCCTGGCTGGCTGGCCGGTTGGGTCAGTTGGCTAGGTCGGTGCAGAATGGCCGGGTGCAGTCGTACATTACGGCGGCAGTTATGGGATTACTGGTAATACTTTGGTGGTTGCTTTAATGTCGGGGCAGGCTCTTGTCTGGTCTCTGGTAAACACGGGTCAAACAGGACGTTGGCCCAGCTAGCTATATGATTCTTTCGTTACTCATTTTTATTCCCTTGATTGGCTCGCTCGTGGTAGCGCTGCTGCCCGAACGACAGACCGGACTGTTTCGATGGGTGGCACTGGCCATAACGCTGGTCGAAGTAGTGCTGGCCGGTATGGCGTGGGCTGGATTTGACAGAGCCGAAACCGGGTATCAATTTCTTCAACAGGTCGATTGGATCACGCTGCCGTTAGGTAACCTGGGCGTGGTGTCCATCGACTATCTGGTTGGTGTGGATGGCATTAGTCTGCCGCTGGTTGTGTTATCGGCGGTGGTGATGCTCATCGGAGTGGTATCCTCCTGGGCCATGACGCATCGCCAAAAAGCGTACTATTCGCTCTACCTGTTACTCACGGGTACCATCATGGGTTGCTTCGTGGCGCTCGATTTCTTCCTGTTCTTCCTCTTTTTTGAGTTTATGCTTCTGCCGATGTATTTCCTGATCGGCTTGTGGGGCGGACCGCGACGGGAGTATGCGTCGATCAAGTTCTTTCTTTACACACTGCTCGGCTCACTCCTGATCTTGCTGGTCATGATTGCACTGTATTTGTCTGTGATGGACCCGGTGAGTACAGCCGTAGTAGCCGGACTCATTTCAGATTCATCGGAAGTAACGGATGAGGTGATCCGCAGTATTCAGTCGTTTCTCCAGAATGGTCAGCTAAATACATCGCAGGTGGTGCATACGTTCGATATGCGGTATCTGGCTGATGGTCGAAATTACCTGCCCAATACGTTCCTGAATCCCGCTACCGAGCCAATCGTATTGGGCCTTCCGGCGCGGATGCTGGCCTTTTGGGCTATTTTCATTGGTTTTGCCATAAAACTACCCATCGTTCCGCTGCACACCTGGCTTCCCGACGCTCACGTAGAAGCGCCTACACCCGTTTCGGTCATTCTGGCCGGTGTACTGCTCAAAATAGGTGGTTATGGGTTTATCCGGATCGCCTGGGATTTCTTTCCCGACGGAGCCGCCCAATATGCACAGGTATTGGCCGGACTCGGTGTGCTGTCGATCGTGTACGGTGGTCTCACTGCGCTGGCCCAGGCTGACCTCAAGAAAATGATTGCCTATTCGTCGGTGTCGCACATGGGTTTTGTGTTGTTGGGCGTTGCCTCGTTAACGGCTGAGGGGGTTAATGGCGCTATTTATCAGATGGTGAGCCACGGCATTCTGTCGGCCATGCTCTTCCTGATTGTGGGTGTTGTATATGACCGCACCCACGACCGGCGGATCGAGTCGTACCGGGGCCTGTTGCAACTAATGCCGCAGTATGCTACCCTCACAGCCATCGCGTTTTTTGGTTCGCTGGGGTTACCCGGCTTTTCGGGCTTTGTGGGCGAGTTATTTACCCTGATGGGGAGCTTTCAGTCGGAGTGGCTGCCCGGCTGGTTCACGGCGGTGGCTACGCTGGGTATTCTACTGGCTGCGGCCTACTTTCTCTGGACGTTCCAGCGAATGTTTTTTGGTTCGCCCTGGCTTGGTCCTTTCGAGTCGAAATCCGGCAGCGACCCTGTTATCGCTGACCTTACTCTTCGGGAGAAGTTGATGTTAATTCCGCTGGGAGCGATGGCACTGGTACTGGGTCTGTTCCCCAATCTGATCTTTAACTTGACGAATGCTACCGTAACGCAGTGGCTGACGAAGTTTGCTGTGGAGTAAGAGGGCTGCCTTTCGCTTATTTCCCGTACTTCCGGCGTCGAACCGCTTGCCAGATGAGGCCAACCACACCAACTAACGCCAGCGGACCCAGCAGGTTGAGAAGCTGCCAGCCCGTTCGATTGGCGTCGACTTTTATCTTGTCCAACGGACGAAGCGTGATGGTCCGGGCTCGGGCCGCAATCACGCCCGCCGGGTCGACCAGATAGTCGATGGCGTTCAGGGCAAAATCTTTGTTGCCAAACGTGTTGCGGGTGAACCGGTCAAAACCCAGCGGATAGGGCGCATTGCGTTTGTAATCGACATCGTTTACAATCAAATCGCCATCCGAACAAATGAGCACGCGCGATGCTACACCCTCGGGCCTGAACCCGTTGGCGCGGGGATCGCCGGGCAGAATCCGGTTGGCAAACAGCGACTGAAAACGTCCTTCGAGCAGACAGCCGATAAGCTTTGTACCTTCATTATACGTCTTTGGATCAGGTTGCTGTCGGGCTTCGTTGTATGAGATCAGGGCGGGGGCCTTGAGTACCTTTGTGTAGGGCGATGTCAACAACAAGGGTGTTTTTTGAATGCCGGGAGCCCGAACGGTATCCAGCGTGCTGGTAAATCGGGCCAGCACGGCGTCGAGGTTGCGCACAATGGGATTTCCGGAGGTACCAAAGTTGTTGATCAATGGGTAAAAACGCCAGGGTAGGAGTTGAATATTTGGCTTGTCGCCCAGATTACCCACAGTGAGCGGGATGGGCACGCAGTAATAATCCTTCACTACATCCCGATTGATGCGAACACCCCAGCGGAAAAATAAATCGTCGAGGTTGAGGCTAAGGGGTTGGGCATAGGTGCCTTGATTGTTGACACTGTCAACGCGCTGCCCGTCCACGAAAAACAACGCTCGTCCACCGTTCACCACATATTGATCAATTTTGAAAACCTCCTCCTCCGTAAACGGTTTATCGGGTTTGGGAACCAGCATGACGTCGAGCCCGGTAATGGGACCGGGTTTGCTCATGTCGATGAAAAACAGGTCGTAGTTCTGCTGAACCGATGCCAGCAAATCGGCGAAGCGGGAGGGAGGCACCTGTGTATGGTCGTAAAGCAAACCAACCCGTCGGCGGTTTTCGGCCGTTTGAGTTAGTCGCCGAATGGTCGATGCCAGTTGAAATTCGACGCCTTCGTACGACTGATTAAGCTGTTCTTCGGGCGATGCAGTCTTGTTGCCTTTCAGAAAAAGTGCCGCCGTTTCCTGACCTTTATAAGAGACGATGGCGCCCGGAAAAACCAGTTTCTCGGTGCGTTTGCCCGCTTCATTTGCAAATAGGTTGGTAGGCAGCAAACCCCGCTGCTGGAGTTTATCAATGAGTTTATTCTTTTCCTCCGGGTTGGTGATCAGGTCCGGATCAATGAACCGATACGTAATGGTCTTGCCGGCACGGGCCGAAAACTCGTCCAGGGTTTCGCGAACCGCATTTTCCAGTCGTTTGAAACCCGGCGGCAAATCGCCGGTTAGATATACGTCAACATGAATGGCATCGGGTAAGTCGGCCAGGAGCGTTTGCGTAGCGTCCGACAGCGTGTAGCGTTTTTCCTGCGTTAGATCGACCCGGAAAAACACGAATGCCGACAGAACGTTGATAGCGATTAACGCGGCAATAATCAGGAGTGTGCGCAACGAAGGGGATTTCATACGGGACTTTAACGAACAACGAAGCTGAAATGGTCTTTCGGCGGGCGTCGTAAGGCCGGTTTCTCAGTGTTTAATTTAAGCGTTGTTCCGGAATAACGGTCAGGTTAATGGTTTTTGCATCATCCTGAGCCGTTTGCTGTGTGTCCAGCTTATCCGGTGTAATACCCAGTTCTTTCATCAACCGGTACTGTTTCGCTTCCAGATAGGCGAGCCGGGACAGAATCTGATTCATCCGGGCATCCTGCTCATCCTGCCGTTGCAGCAGGTAAGCCGTTTTCACTTCCAGTTCATCAAGGCGTTGTTTATCGCGCTCAGTCATAATGGTTTCTGGTGAGAATTGGAAGGCAAGATACGGATTTGTGAATTAAAACCCGCCCCGGTCGTAGAAGCTCCGGCGACGGCTGAGCTTAAGTTCCTGCAAAATAGAAGACCGGGCCCGTAAATCGAACGAGTAGTTGCCCGACCGGAAGTTATTACCCGAATAAGGTGTCCAGTTAAAGGCCATTTCCCAGCAGTGCAGATCCCGGTTGATACCGATAGTTGTCAGCGTCGGGCTCTTAAACGCAAAATCATAGCCCGTGTTGACCGTGATCTTCCATTTGGGTGTCAGGCTCAGATCGCCCGTTAATGTGAGCGCCTGAATCACCTGCGACTGAACCGGCGTCAACTTGGTCAGGCCGAAAGTGTAGCTGACGTTCATTGACCAGGGAATGTTGAAGTCCACATAAAGCTCCGGGTTGTTATTGATTGCCTTCATTGTAGCGTCGGAAGCATTCGGGCTGCTTTTCTTTTTATCAGCCTGTTTTGGTGCAAAGCGGGCACTGATGTACGCCTGTAAATTCGTCATGCGCAGAAGCCCCTGCCCCGCCTGGAAGGCATACACACTGGGCACCCGTATGTACTCCTGATTCGTGTATTCGCGTACGGCCAGAAGCGAAGGCGAATACGAAAGCGGGGTTACGGTTGTTGTCGGGAAGTAATACTGAGCCGTTCCACCATAAGCCCGGTACGCGTACGGGTCGAAGGTTGACGAGAAATTGAAGCTGATATTCTTAAATATCTGAGTGTTGGCGCTCAGCGCAATCGGCGACAGCTTATAGTCGGGAGCCAGCAGATTATAACTGCCGTTTATGCTCAGGTTGTCGAAAATCGGGATCTTCTTGAATTCCTGTCCGGACGAATCGCTGCGGGTACGGACTTTCATCTCCAGCTGGTTTACGATACCAAACGTAATGAACGCCGATTGCGTACTCGATGCACTACCGGCACTGCCCCCCAGGCCCCGGAATACGGATAGTGTCCGACGGTATTCCGGCAAACCTGCCAGCGTGCCCACGGCCGGGAGTACCTGAAACTGCCCGAAGGCCGGGTTGGTGAAGTCAGGTACGTAGCTGAACGATATGGAGGGTGCCACCGTATGCCGGATGGCCTCAATGCGCTTGCTGCGAATGAAGAACGTACCGTAAAAGCGCGTGTTCATACTGGCATTGACCGAAAAGTTATAGGAAGGAAAAAAGCCCTTCGTTGTATCTACCCGAACGCCCTTTTCCTGGGGTACATAGTTAAGCTTCTTGCTATAAATATCACCCTGTATAGAAAAGCCGGGTGTCAGGTTAATGTATCGCAGCAGCTTGATGTTGGGCAGCGAAATCGGGATGCTGTACCGCGCCTGAACGACCCGGTTGTTCCAGATTCGATTGGCATTTTGCATACTAAAGGCGATCAGGTTGGGGTCTGATTCGACAAGGCCGAATCGAATGTTGTTTGCCCGACGGATACTGTCTTCAATGCGCTGCAGGGTGCTTACGGTAGTTATGGTTGTGATAACGGGAAAGCCCAGCCCGGTGGTGTCGATTTGCCGACGGATGGTGTTGTTAACCGTAATCGACCCGCTCACATCTAAACCCACCCGGAAACTTTCGTACCAGCGTCCGGAGCCGCCTTTCAGGGCAAAAGGCGAGATCTGGTTGATACCGAAGTTGAAATCTGATGATACGTCGGTTTTTCCGTTTTCCCGAACCCCCGTTTTCTGGTTTACCTGTCCAAACTGCTGATTGACCCGGAAGTTGGCTCCCGCCCGTGCATACTGCCCGAAACTGCGGCTATACTGCACCGACGAACCCGCCACGTTGGAAATATACTGGCTGGTGCTGTAGGAGTTGAACTGGTTGTAACTGTTGCTGCTCACGTTCACGTTGGCCGAAAAGCTGCCTCGTCCGCGCGGCACCGGCGAGTGCGCCCAGGTAAACGAAAAGTCGTTACGGGGCGTCTGCGTCTTATCGACCCGGTCGCCGGAGCGGTTGCGGTTGAATTGCAGGTTCAGACTTCCGCTATAGCTGTACCGTTTGTTGTAGGCCGACGAAAGGCCCAGTCCCCAGCTACCCCGCGAGTAAATCTGTCCTTTAAACTGTAATCCCAGATGTTCATTTACCGCCCAGTAATAGCCGCCGTCGCGCAGATAAAAACCCCGCCCGTTAGGCTCTTCACCATATTGCGGCACAATGATGCCCGATACGCCAATCTCTTTCCGCTTCGGAAAGGGGAAGAACCCGAATGGTAGCCCAATGGGCAGCGGAATCTGATTGATGACCAGGTTGAACGGCCCAGCCACCACCTGCGTGTTATGGATTACCTTTAACTTACTGGCATTGATGTGAAAGTGCGGAGTGGCCAGATTACAGGTCGTATAAATCGCTCTTCCGATATACAGGTTGTCTTCATTATCTTTTTTGACTGTTTGCCCACGGATGTTGCCTTCACCCTGTTGGGTAATAACGCCCTGAATTCGCCCTTTTCGGGATTTGAAATTGTAGCGAATTTCTTTGGCGTCATATTTGCCTTCGCCATCCTGGAATATGGGACGGCCAATCAGCTTCTTTGCCGTTGAATCATAACGGCCTATCGCATAGACCTCATTCGTTAGGTAATTCAGCCGGATATAGTCAGCTTTGAGCGAAATATCACCATAAACGACGCTGGCTTCACCGAACAACTCGACCGTTCGACCATCGGCTGAATAGAAAGTTGAATCTTTCGCTTGGTATTTAACCGTTGTCTTAAACGAGTCGGAGCTTTGAAGAGAGTCGTTGGCAATAGAGTCGCGTACCGCCATCGGCATCGAGTCGGCTTGGGCAGCTACGGCACTCAGAGCCGTCTGGCTCTCCGGCCGAACGATATTGGGGGATACCAGTCCGGGCTGAATGGGTTCCTGTTTTGCTGCCGCTTTTTGCTGGGCAATGGCTTCCTGCTGGCGGAGTTTGGCCGCACGGGCCCGCTTCCGGGCCGATAAACGGACAGGTGGTTGTGGAGTGGTTGGCTTAGCGGTAACAATGCCTTTGCGGGCCGCAATACCGGTAACAGGTAGCAGACCAGATCTGGTTTGTACCAGACGAAGGGGTTTGGGCTGTAAGTACCGGAGGGAGTCGAGTCGAATGGGCGTAAGTCTGGCCGGAGCCGGAGCTGAAGCTACCCGTTTTGTCGGACGGGAACGAACAGAATCCCGACTGGCCGGGCGGGCAACAGGCGAGGGCAAAGGTTTGCTTAGTTGCCTGGTATCGGTACCAAGCCGGTTGGGGGCTGAATAGCTGTTGTTAAGTTGACGCTCCAGATCGCTCTCCTGACTGGTTCCTGCGGCACCGGTAGACGAGTTGAGCAGGGTTGCCGTGCCGGACGAAGGGCCGGTGACGACCCGACCACCGGGTTTACGGGGAGCGGGGGTGCTGTCGCTGGCGGTTTCGGATGTGGCATCAGGTACCCGCTGAGCTGGTGTTCCAGCGGGGGGTAAACCGCCCTTGGACGGTTGCCGGGGCGTTTCTTTGCTCTGCCCCAACGCGGTCAACGTCCAGAGTAGACAGATAAGAAAGCACGAAGCTTTTATCCATGTTGGTCGTATCAGCGAGGGCCACAAAATAAAGTATGCTTTTTTCAGGATTATTAAAAAAATTATATTTGCCAAAAGGCCGTTAAGTCTATGGCTTACAAAGGTATTCACGAACAGTTATTCCGCTACCGCATTGAAACGTTTTTGGTCGTTAAAAATTATTAAATCAACCGGTATCCGTATTTCGGCAACATCTCCCGGAATAATGACAACAGCGGTCTTATTGATCCTGCCCTTGCTGGCTCTTACCACATCGGGCGAATTGTCGCCTGGTTTGACACAAGATACTACTCGTCGTGCCGGATCAAAGGAGCTGGAAATCGCCCCCAACGACGGCCCAAACCAGGTTCGAACCGTTGTGCTCGATGCAGGCCATGGCGGGAAAGACCCCGGTACGCATGGTCGTTATGTAAAGGAAAAGGCCGTCAACCTGTCACTAATTCTTCAATTAGGTCGGAAAATTAAGAATAAGCATCCAAATGTTCGGGTTATTTATACCCGGTCGTCCGATCATTTTGTCGATTTGATTGAGCGGGGGGCCATCGCCAACCGTAACCGGGCCGACCTGTTCATCTCTATTCACTGCAATGCCAGTCCCTCCAGCAGCCAGGTATATGGCACAGAAACCTATACCCTTGGGCTGCACAGAACCCAGCGTAATCTGGACGTGGCGCGTCGGGAAAATGCGGTTATCTTACAGGAAAAAAATTACCAGCAAACCTACAAAGGCTTCGATCCTAACTCACCACTGGCTACCATCATGCTGGCGAATTACCAACATGCATTTATGGGAAGTAGTATCAATTTCGCCGAAAAGATTGAACGGAGTTTTCGCCATAATGCCGATCGGAAAAGCAACGGAGTCAAACAGGCTGGTTTTATCGTCCTCTGGAAAGCGACAATGCCCAGTGTACTGATTGAAACGGGCTATCTGACGAACCCGACTGAAGAAGATTATCTTCGGTCGGATGAAGGGCAGGATGAAATATCGACCGCTATTTACAAAGCTTTCCTGCAATACAAACAGGAAATAGAAGCCGGAGAGTAAGCAAACTGCCAGCCACCATGCCACCCTTGCCTTTACCTTTGGCGCTTTTTCCTGTTTTTACGGGACAAACACAGTCCAAAGTTGGTTATAGGGTCAATCAACCGGACAGGTCCGTGAGCACAGACCATCCCCCTTTATACACACATGAAAGTTTCCAAGGAAGTAAGAGTAGGGTTGTTAGCTGTCATCTCGCTGATGATGCTCTACTTTGGATTTAGGTTTTTGAAAGGCTCCGATTTCTTCTCCTCTACGCATAAATACCAGGTTATTTATAGTAATATTGATGGTCTGGTTGCATCTAACCCGGTTAGCATTAACGGATTAACGGTAGGGCAGGTCAAGAATATAGAGATTTTACAAGACCAGAAAAACAAATTGTTAGTGACACTTGAGGTTAAAAAAGGGATTGTCGTTACACAGGGTACACGAGCTGTATTGGCCGACGATGGTCTGCTGGGTGGGAAACTTATTCGGCTGGGCATTAACTATGGCAAGCCGGAGCTTGCCGATGGAGGTATGTTAATCGCGGCTAACGAGTCGGGTCTGTCGGCGCTGATTCGGGAAAAAACCCTGCCCGTTCTGAATAACGTTGATTCGCTGACCTATCAGCTTAACCGCGTCGTTGCGCAGTTCGACCAAACGGGCATTGTGCTTAACCAGACACTGCGCAGTGCTAATGCCGCTGTGGGTACACTTGGTTTGACGATTTCTGAAAATCGGGCGGGCCTTCAGGCAACGCTGGCCAATGTGAATAAGTTATCGTCGTCGCTGATCGAAACAGAAAAACAACTTAAGCCGATTTTAGCCAAGGCCGATACGTTCGCCGACTCACTCCAAGGCCTTCAACTGAAGCAAACTCTGGGGAGCGTCAACAAAACGGTCGACAATTTGCAGAAAATTCTGGGGGCGATAAACAAAGGCGAGGGGTCGCTGGGCAAACTAGCATCGGACGAAGCCCTGTACCGCAACGTCAATGCCACAACGGCCAGCCTCGAAAAACTCCTTACCGACCTCCGGGAGAACCCCAAACGCTACGTTCATTTTTCAATCTTCGGCCGCAAAGAAAAACCCGCTGCCACCACCGAAACGACGCCAGTTAGCACGACGGGTGTGACCAGTCGGGTCGATTCGACCCGGTAAAGTAAAGTGCAGCACCGTCTTATTATCTACTGATCTGCTTCGGCAACAGCCACAATGATTATATAATAGAAAAATTCCCCTTTCACTGTTATACTTTTCTAAACTTGGTGCACTATGAATCATTCGATGCGTACTCTTCTAGTGCTTTTGGGCTTGATCAGCTCGACAACCCTATTTGCTCAAGTTAAGGTCACTACGCAGATCAGTAGTGACGCCAATACAGGTAAACAGCTTATTCAAGCTACCGTGACGGGTGGATCTGGTCAGTATAGTTACGCCTGGGGCCTTAATACACCTGGTGTCGTTCCGCCAAACACGGCCTCTGAGTTTTTGCTCGCTCCTGCTCAAGAGGCTGAATACATTGTCTTTGTTAAAGACAAGCAGACGGGAGCCAGTGCTTATGCGACTGTAGCCGTGAAAGCCCTTGCTACCAACGAAAAACACTTAATCGGGATACCTGGTGAAGATTATAAAGTGAATCTTCGTTACTTGAACACAGAAGCACCTCTGGCTATTCCGTCCAGAAAGTAGTTAGAAGGACTATAGTATTGGTTGTGTCACCAATACTATAGTCCTTTCTCAGTTTAACATAATTCTGGTGGCTCTATCCTGTGGAGCCGGGTTTCAAACCCGACTGGTCAGGTTTCTCAAAATTTAACCGATTTGTGATATATACAGAAGGTTTTGAGAAATCTTCCTGGTCAGGTTAAGAACCGGACTCCACAGTGCAATGCAGCAAAGCACGCTTACATAGGCTAGTTGACCAGCACAACCCCTTTTTCTTTGGCCATCTGATTGATCCGCATTAGGTTGGTTTCGATTGTCATTTTCAGTTTCCCCAATTGGGCATCTACCTCCTGCGTTAGTTTACTGCGGACTTCTTCGCCCTGTTTCGTTGGTCGGAAGTCGCCCTGGGCCTGCTCGCTCATGAGGTGCGCCAGCCGGTTGTTGAGTTTGATACCGTAGTTGAGCGGGTCCTGAACGCTCATGTTTTTGGTCTGATGAATGTCGTTCTCGATGGTTTTAAGCTCATTCTCAAACGTTTTAATGACTTCGTTGATGTCCTTGTTTTTCTCATCAGACCCCATTTTATTTTTCAGGTAAGTCAGGTCCTCTTTTATCTTACGCAGGTTGACAATGCCTTCGTTAGCTTCGGTTACCTTATTGCGTACTTTTATCAGGAAGTCGAATTGCGCTTGGTAATCCTCCGGCGTTGTCTTCAAACGAGGATCTTTGATGATCTCGAACGGCTGGGTCTGGGATTGCCCGTTTACGGTTAGTCTGACCTGATAGTTGCCCGGTACCGCTTTAGGGCCGAGGTTGGGCGAGCCGTAGAACACCATGCCGGGGAAGGTCTTGTAGCCCGGATAGCGCATATCCCACACGAAACGGTCGCCCCCGGGTTTCACCTTCAGCAGGTCGGTTTTCTCTTTGGCTTTGCTGCTGAATGAACGGATGAGATTCCCGTTGCTTTCCAGAATGTCTAGTTTGACTTCGGCAGCCGGGTCGGCTTTTTTGATGAAGTAATGAATCATTACGCCATTGGGGTGATTTTCGCCTTCCAAAGCAGCCTCCCGCTTGTCAGAACCGGCCATGCGGTAGGTGGACATTGGCTTATACAGGATAACCTCTTTAGCCGCCAAATCGGGTTTGATCTGGTGAAGTGGCGTAAGGTCGTCGATCAGCCAGAAACTACGGCCGTGCGTGGCCGCAATGAGGTTATCATTCTTGATAGCCAGGTCATGAATGGGCACCGGTGGTAGGTTGAGCTGAAGCTTCGACCAGCTTTCGCCATCATCGAACGACACCCACACGCCCCGCTCGGTACCGGCGTAGAGCAGGCCCTTGCGCTTGGGATCAGCCCGAACGACGCGTACAAACTCATCTTTCGGAATGCCTTTGGTCATTACCGTCCAGGTTTTGCCGTAGTCCAGCGTTTTGTAGATGTAAGGCGTGTAATCACCAAACTTATACGACGTAGCCGCGATGTAGGCGCCCCCTTTTACGAAAGGATTGACTTCCACTGAGTTCATCATGTTGTACTTCGGCGACATAGGCGGAGTTACGTTTTTCCAGTTCTTGCCACCATCCGTGGTCACATGTACCAGCCCATCGTCCGACCCCGTCCAGATTTCACCTTCGGTATAAGGCGACTCGGTGGCGGCAAACACGTTGGCGTAGTACTCGGCTCCGGTGTTATCCTGCGTAATCGGCCCACCCGACGACTTGATGGTTTCGGGCTCTCCTCTCGACAAATCAGGGCTGATCACTTCCCAGCTTTCGCCACCCGTGTAACTCACGTGCAGGTGGTTCGACCCGGCGTAGAGTTTCTTAGGGTTATGTGGACTGAAAAAGACCGGGTAATTCCAATTGAAGCGGTATTTCATGGCGTCGGCCCCTGAACCGGCGGGCAGATCGGGGTAGATGTTGGTGGACCGTTCCTGACCGGTAGCCAGATCCTGCATGGTCATGTACCCTTTGTAGTCGCCACCAAAGACCACCTCGCTGTTGAGCGGATCGGCAGCCAGGTGGGCACTTTCGCCAATGGCCAGCGCATCCCAATCTTTTTCGGTAACGGATGCGCTTCCCGTCCGGTGCGAAATCCTGACGCTGGTATTATCCTGCTGGGCACCATAAATGCGGTAAGGGAAATGGTTATCGGTCGAAACGCGGTAGAACTGGGCCGTTGGCTGGTTGTGGTAGGTTGTCCAGTTGTTGCCACCATCAGTCGAAACCTGAGCGCCCCCATCATCGGCAATGGCCATGCGTTTGTTGTTGTTGGGGTCGATCCAGAGGTCGTGGTGGTCGCCGTGGGGCGCATTTTTTAGTTCGAAAGTTTTACCGCCATCCTTCGACACGCCGTAACTCACGTTCATAACATACACGATGTCCTCGTTCTGCGAGTCGGCGTAAATGCGGCAGTAGTACCAGGCCCGTTGCAGCAATGCACGATCCTGATTGATTTTGGCCCAGGTTTTGCCAGCATTATCGGAGCGGTAAACACCACCAGCGTCTTTATTCTCGATGATGGCCCACACCCGGCTGGAGTTTTTCGGCGAAACGGTTACGCCAATGATGCCGTTAATTCCCGACGGCATCCCCGGTTTATCGGATAGGTTTTCCCAGGTGTCGCCCCCGTCGGTACTTTTCCAGAGTTTGGAGTCGGGACCACCGCTGTCCATGCGGTAGCCGTTGCGTTTCATGTTCCAGGTGCTGGCATACATGATGCGGGGGTTATTTGGGTCGAGCATCAAATCGGCAGCCCCCGCCTGGTCATTAATGTACAGCACTTTTTTCCAGGTCTGTCCCCCGTCGGTGCTGCGAAAGATACCCCTCATCTCGTTGGGTTTCCAGAGGTTGCCCATAGCCGCTACGTAAACTACATCCGGGTTTTTGGGGTGAATCCGAATGCGGGCAATGTGTTTTGAATCGGTCAGGCCGATGCGTTTCCAGCTTGTGCCCGCATCGGTGGAGCGCCACATACCGGCACCCGAAGCTACGTTATTACGTAGGGTTTGCTCCCCTTCCCCCACATAAATGACGTTGGGGTCGCTTTCGGCAACGGCTACCGCGCCAATGGTGCCGCCAAAATAATTATCGGTGAGGTTTCCCCAGGTCTGACCGCCATCGGTTGTGCGCCAGACCCCACCACCCACGGTACCCATGTAATACAGATTGGGGTTGTTGGGTACGCCGGTAACCGTACAAGAACGGCCTCCGCGATATGGCCCCAACTCCCGCCAACGTAAACCCTCATAAGTCGCTGGCTCAAGAGAAACCGTTGCCTGTGCTTTTGTTGCCTGACCTATGGCAAGCTGGTTAACAAATAGCGTCAGAAAAAAGTAAAGGAAAGACTTATGCATAGAAGAATAGATTTTTAGCGTATCCGGCTGCGTATAACTCATCAAACGGCTGTTTTTGGTTATTTCATCAAACATAGTGATTGCTTATAATTTAACCAGCAGTCATTTTCCATTTCGTTATATAATTCTGAAAATTAGATGAAAAGCCAAATAAGATTAGTGGTTAGTGTATGCGCTGAATAGAATTGCGCCAGATGGTTTTGATACGCTCATTTTTGAGATGGCAACAACTCACTTACTTTAGGGTTTTTTACTTGCCTACATGGCTACACTTCGCCTTCATTCATGCAAACGCTCCTCGACGAACTCGCCCAACGGTCTGCCCAAACTCAACTTGGTGGTGGACAAAAGAAAATAGATGACCAGCACAAAAAGGGTAGACTGACCGCCCGCGAACGCATTGACTACCTCATTGATGACGATAAACCTTTTGTCGAAATCGGCCTCTTCACGGGTGAGGGCATGTACGCAGAACATGGAGGCTGCCCATCGGGTGGGGTTGTCGTAGGGATTGGCTACGTATCAGGGCGGCAGTGTGTTATTGTGGCGAACGATGCCACCGTGAAAGCGGGTGCCTGGTTCCCCATCACCGCCAAGAAAAACCTCCGGGCGCAGGAAATTGCGATGGAGAACCAGTTGCCCATTATATACCTGGTCGATAGCGCGGGGGTTTACCTGCCGTTGCAGGACGAGGTATTTGCCGATAAAGAACACTTTGGGCGGACGTTTCGCAACAATGCGCACCTCTCAGCGATGGGTGTTTTGCAGGTGGCGGCTGTGATGGGCAGCTGCGTAGCCGGGGGAGCTTACCTGCCCATCATGTCCGATGAAGCGCTGATTGTGGAAGGGACCGGGTCCATATTTCTGGCGGGTCCGTATCTGGTCAAAGCGTCGATTGGTGAAGAGGTCGATGCCGAAACGCTGGGCGGGGCTGTTACGCATACCGATATTTCCGGCGTGATTGACAACCGATACCCGGACGATAAGAGTTGTCTCGATGCAATCAAGCGTATTTTCGATAAAACGGGGCAGCGCCCAACTGCCGGCTTCGACCGGGCTGAACCTGCGTTACCCGCAAAGAATTCGGCTGACATCTACCAAATTCTACCCGCCGATCGGGTAAAACCCTACGATATGCAGGAAATTGTGGATAGACTTGTGGATAACTCGGCCTTCGATGCGTATAAACCCGGTTATGGGCAATCGCTTATTTGCGGATATGCCCGCATCGACGGCTGGGCAGTGGGTATCGTGGCCAATCAGCGAAAAGTGGTGAAGGCTAAAGGGAAGACGGGACAGCCAACGGAGATGCAGATGGGCGGGGTTATTTATGGCGATGCCGCCGACAAAGCCGCCCGGTTCATTATGAACTGCAATCAGAAACAGATTCCGCTGGTGTTTTTGCAGGATGTGTCGGGCTTCATGGTCGGAAGTCGGGCAGAACAGGGGGGGATTATTAAAGACGGTGCCAAGATGGTCAGCGCGATGGCGAATTCGGTTGTGCCCAAGTTTACGGTGGTGATCGGCAACAGCTACGGGGCGGGTAATTATGCCATGTGCGGCAAAGCTTATGACCCCCGACTGATGCTCGCCTGGCCCACGGCGCAGATGGCGGTGATGAGTGGAGCCTCGGCCGCTAAAACCTTGTTGCAAATTCAGGTGGCCACTCAGAAAGCGAAAGGTCAGCCCATGACCTCCGAAGAAGAACAGGCACAACTGGACAAAATTACTGATCAGTACAATGCCCAGCTTTCGCCCTATTACGCAGCGGCCCGGCTCTGGGTTGATGCCATCATCGACCCGATCGATACCCGAAAGATCCTGTCAGAAGGTATCTCGGCGGCTAACCATGCACCCATCACGAAGCGTTTTTCGGTGGGGATAATTCAGACGTAAGTAGTTAGGTGCCAAACAGCCTTCATCTGTTTGAGCTGAAGGCTAATTGGATTATAAACAGGTTATTGCGATTAGTAAGATGAAGGGCACTTCTTAACAATCAATCGCTTAAACAGCTAGAAACTGTTTGGTTCACAGATCACTTCACCGCCCGTACGGCCTTCACTTCCTCGGCAGTGACCGCTTCGGCTTTGTTGCCAAAGCTGCTTCGGATGTAAGTGAGTACATCGGCAATTTGGGTGTCGTTCAGGAAGTCGTGGGCGGGCATGGCATTGTCGTACATATCGCCTTCTATTTCCTGACCCTGCAAGCCTTTCAGCAGTACATTGATCAACCGGGTTTTATCGCCCAGCACCCAGTCTGTCCCGCGTAAAGGCGGATTGAGGTTCGGTACGCCAGAGCCATTGGCTTGGTGACAGGTCAGGCAGTTTTGTTCATAAATGAGCTGTCCGGGCGTTTTAGTGGCTGCAACGGCTGGTTTGGCGGCTACTTTCGTTGCTGATTTCTTCGTTTGAGCGATAGCACTGGAAAGCGAAAGGCAGAGGAATAACGTGGCGAGTAATTTCATTTTAGGATAATGTTTTCTGAATAACGGGTTGGGGTAACGAATGGTTGTAGAGATGGCGTCAGGTATCGGTCAAACAGTCTACTTACGCCATTTCAGCGTATTCAGCATGTGCATAATGTCCTTGCGGATGTACTGAATGGCCGGTTGTAGCGAATCGTTTTGGGTAGCGGTGTTAAAGTACAGAGCGCCCCGGAGAAAATGCGTGGTCGAGTCTGTCGTGATAAACTGCACCTGGCTGGGTACCTCGCCGGCCAGATCAATGACGCTGGCTTCCAGACCTGACTTCAGGTGGATTTTGCGTTCTTCAAACACCGAGGCTTTTATTTTATGTCGGGCTGCCAGCTTGTAAGAGTCGTCGAGCATAGCCCTAAGACGTTTCATATCGTTGAGGACGGGCTTGTACGTCAGCTGAACGCTGGCCTTGAGCATGGGGTAATAAACAAAAATCCAGTGTGGTTCAGACCGGGCGAAGGTATCGGGCAGGATTTTAGCAACAGAATTGTACTCGAACTGATACGGGTGCGTCGGGTCGATCAGCTTGTAGGTTGGCGCGGGCAGATCGAACCGGGGGTAGCCCTTCGGCTTAGGCACGTAATTGTCGGATGAGTCGCTGCCGCAAGCGGCTAAAACCAGGCCGGTCAGCAGAATAAGTGCGTATTTTATCACAGTTTAGATGTAGCCTGGACGGCCACGTCCGGGTTGAAAAGTCATGAATTTAGCTACCCGGACGTGGCCGTCCAGGCTACATCTAAACGCAAAAGCCCGGCCATTTCGTGCCGGGCTATGCGCAAAGTCTATACGACGATCAATTAAGCATTTACATCTTCCAGTTCTTCCTTCATAACCGGCTGGCCCATCAGGGTAGCAAACCGGTTGATGTTGAAGGTAGGTTCAAACCAAACTTCGCCCATAACCGGGTGTTTTACCGGCACATCGGGGTTCTTGATTTCGTTCAGTAATACGCCCGTATCGCCAGTTGTATGGCGTTTTACCTGCCGGATTGTGTACATCTGGTCACGCTTTGGCGTTTGTATACCAAACTCAGCATAGAAAGCCAACACTGGGGCCGGAAAATTGTCGTTTGTGCAAATAACTTCCATCTGATTGGACCGCCAATGCGGCCGGGATTTTAAAGAGATTTAAAGGATTTTGCTGATTACAGCAGAAGCGTCCCCAAATCCAAAACTTATTTTTGTGGTTAACACCTTTTTTTTTAAAAATGTCTTACGGCACGCTATTTTTTATCGTTTAGAGGCAATCAAGATAAGACGTTTAGCCCAAAAACTACTGGTATCCATTGGTAAGGAATTGCCATAAGTGCTTTCGCGACAATCAAGAAAATCCTTTAAATCTTGTTAAAATCCTGCGGAGCCGCCCGGCGGTCAGCCTTCAAACAGATTTCCTAACTGGCCCAGCACGGAACCGCCTTCCTTGTGGCTCTGGGCGCTTCCGGTCGACAGGCGCTGTACGAGTTTAGAAATTGGCATTGACTGAATCCAAACTTTACCGGAGCCGCGAAGGGTCGCCAAAAACAAGCCCTCCCCACCAAAAACCATGCTGCGCAGGCCACCTGCCCGCTGAATGTCGAAGTTGATGCTTGGTTCAAAGCCAACAACACAGCCCGTGTCTACGCGTAAGGTTTCGTTGTTTAGCGTCCGCTCAATGACCACACCGCCGGCATGGATAAAGGCCATCCCGTCGCTTTGTACTTTCTCCAGAATGAACCCTTCACCACCAAATAAACCAGCGCCTATTTTCTGGTTGAAGTGAATACTAAGCTTCGTACCGAGAGCCGCACACAGAAAAGCGTCTTTCTGAACGATAAGCGTATTGCCATACACATTCGCCATGTTGATCGGCATGATTGTGCCGGGGTACGGTGCCGAAAAAGCCACCTTCCGCTTGCCAACGCCCCGGTTGGTAAAATGCGTCATGAACAGCGATTCGCCCATAACCATGCGCGAACCGGCCTGTAGCAGTTTACCCAGAAAACCCTGGTCTGGCTGCGAGCCGTCACCCATTTTGGTTTCGAACGTGATGCCATCTTCCATATAAAGCATCGAGCCTGCTTCGGCAATAACGGTTTCGTTGGGGTCCAGCTCTATTTCAACGATCTGGATGTCTTCGCCAATAATCTTGTAATCAATTTCGTGAGCGTACATTGTGAGTTCTGGTTAGTCTAAACGAGTAATGATGGGCGAAAACTAATAAATGGCACGCAGTTTAGGTGTAGATTATCTGATAAACGGCACAAAAAAAGCCCGACCGGGCGTTTTGGCAGGTCGGGCTTTTTTAGCGTTGATTGATGTCGTCGGGTAAATCGTTATCCGTCTCATCGAACAGGTGATCATCGTCCGATGCATCGTCTTTTTCTTCCTCATCCGGGTCGCCTTTCAGATTCAGGTCGGTACGGTGACGAAGCTTTTTATCGTCGACCGTTTTGTTCAGGAATTGATTGATCCGGTCAATATCAAAACTCGTCGTGATCTCGCCGAAGGAGTTTATCTGAATGTCGAAGCCTTCCAGTTCTTTATGAACGCGCGGCTTGTCGTTCTCGTCGGGGTTGGTTTTTTTCTTTGCCATAAGATTTGCGGTTTAGTATAAACCTATAAGGCCTCAAAGACGGAAACCTACGTCTGGCGTATAAGTTTAAAATTAGATGGATTCTACTGATTGTAAGCTGGCGCAGGCATTTGCCTGCGCCAGCTTACAATCAGTATCAGTCTTATCCCAGCGTAGTTAACGCTTTTTCCAGCCGAGCTAACGTTTCTTCTTTGCCAATGATTTCCATCGTCAGCATCAGGTCCGGTCCAGCGCCGGAACCCGTCAGGGCCAGCCGCATCGCCTGCATGATTTTACCCTGCTTGATACCCGCCTGCTGCATGGCATCGCCCAGGGTGTGCTTAATTTCATCGGCCATAAATGCACCGTTGAACATTTGCAGCGCATCCCTGAAAACGGCGACGGCCTTTTTGGCATCGTCGTTCCATTTGGCGGTTACAATAGCTTCGTCGTAGGTCGTTGGCGCGTTGAAAATCGTACCGGCTTCCGTGAAGATTTCGTGCGCGAAATTGACGCGTCCTTTGAGCAGGGCCGCAATTTTCTCTGCTTTCTCCAGCGAACAGTTAAAGCCATCCGCTTCGGCCTGTTGCTGAACCGTGGGGGCCAGGGCTGCATCGGGTTGCAGGCGGATGTACTGGTGGTTAAACCACTGTGCTTTCTGAATATCGAAACGGGCACCAGCTTTGTGTACCTGCGTGAGGTCGAAACTCGCAATCAACTCATCCATCGTGAACAACTCCTGCTCGGTGCCGGGGTTCCAGCCCAGTAGCGCCAGGAA
This sequence comes from Spirosoma sp., assembly GCF_026391055.1. Taxonomy (GTDB): domain Bacteria; phylum Bacteroidota; class Bacteroidia; order Cytophagales; family Spirosomataceae; genus Spirosoma. Next base: position 243,107 of record NZ_JAPLET010000015.1, read on the forward strand.
GTTAATGGTGGCTTCGGGCAGGTAGCCATCTTCCCGGAAACCGCGCGCGGTAACACCCGTAACCGGATCGGTCCACTGAAGCGGGAAGATCGGGAAACCACCGAGGTCGGCGTCGCGCTTACTTAGTTTGCCATTGCCTTCGGGCTTGAGCAGCAGCGGCAGGTGAGCAAACTGCGGCATGGTGTCTTCCCAGCCCAAATAGCGGTAAAGCAACACGTGTAGGGGGGCGGAGGGCAACCACTCTTCACCCCGGATTACGTGCGTAATCTCCATCAGGTGATCATCCACGATGTTGGCAAGGTGATAAGTTGGTAAGCCGTCTGACTTCAGCAGCACTTTGTCGTCGATGGCCGACGAATGCACATTTACCCAACCCCGAATCAGGTCGTTCAGCCGAACTTCCTCTTTGCGGGGCGTTTTCAGTCGAATCACAAACGGGTCGCCCGCGTCCATGCGTGCCTTCACCTCTTCGGGCTTCATGGTGAGCGAGTTGCGCATCTGCATCCGGGTAATGGCGTTATATTGAGCCGCCGGTGCATTGGCTTCTTCGAGCCGTTTGCGCATGGCGTCCAGTTCTTCGGCCGTATCGAAGGCATAGTAGGCTTTGCCTTCGTCGATTAACCGCTGGGCTTCTTTCTGGTAAATTTCTTTTCGTTCCGACTGGCGGTAGGGTGCATGTGGGCCACCAGGACCCTGGCCTTCGTCAATCTCGATGCCGATCCATTTTAAGGCCTCCTGAATGTACTCTTCGGCACCCGGTACGAAGCGGTTTTGGTCGGTATCTTCGATACGCAGGAGCATTTTTCCGCCCATTTTTCGGGCAAATAAATAATTATACAGCGCAGTACGCACTCCGCCAATGTGCAGCGGGCCGGTAGGACTAGGCGCGAAACGAACGCGAACGGGTCTTGACATGAGAGTATGTAAAGAGTGAAAGAACGAAAGAGTGAAAGAGCGAATGGCGCATAAGATCGCTGACGCGTCAGCCACTCTTTCACTCTTTCGCCATTCACTATTGGACAGCTATTACAGAAATTTCTACGTTAACATCTTTAGGCAGGCGGGCTACCTCTACAGTTTCGCGGGCGGGCGGATTTTCGGTAAAGAACCGGCCATACACCTCATTGATAGCCGCGAAGTTGTTCATGTCTTTCACGAAAATACTGCTCTTGACCACGTTAGGATAATCCATGCCGGCTGCTTTCAGAATAGCCCCGATGTTCTCCATCACCTTTTGGGTTTCGGCCTGAATATTGCCCTGGGTAGACAGTTCGATGGCAACCTGACCTGAAACGAATAACGTTCCGTTAATTTTAACCGCCTGGCTATAAGGGCCTATAGGAGCTGGTGCTTCGTCGGTATAAACAATTTGTTTGCTCATGGTTTTTAAGAATGAGTAGTCTGCAGCAACAGACAGCGTAGTCGAAGGAAAGACAAACTGCGTCTACCTGCGTGCTGACAGGTAAATTGCCCGCAAGTTATCACTAAACCCCCGGATGGCCGAAAATCGGGCGATCATCTTCGCCAAAAACGGTAGTCGGCATCGAAAACCCATTGATTTTAGCTGCTTATGGCTTTCTGGAATGAATTGTTAACGAGTACGACGGCTGATGCCGAAACCCAGTTCGACCGCTTGAAGAATCGCCTTTTTGGGCGACTCGACGCCAGCAAACCGTATCGTATCATCTATTACCGGGGCTTCGGCAGCCCAACGGCAGTCTGGCTAACGGGCCGGGTTTTACGCCAGCGAGACCTGAGCACCCCCAGCGACCGGGATACCTTTTGGCAAAACCTGCTGGCAACCTACCAACGATTCGGGAGTCGCGAAGTGCCGGGGGTAACCGTTCGTATTGAGGCCTTCGGGCAGGCTTACACCGCCGTAACAGACAGCGATGGCTATTTTCAGGTGACGGTTAACCCACCGAATGATCTGCCACCCGGGCGGGCCTGGTTTCCGGTTCGTTACTCGCTGGATGGTATTAAGCAACCGGCAACTGAACTCAATGAGGAGCATGGCCCGGTGGTCAAAGAAGGGCATTTGATGATTTCACCCCCTTACAGCCAGTTTGGGGTTATTTCGGATATTGATGATACGGTGCTCGTTACGGATGCCACCAACCTGATCCAGACGGCCAAACTTACGTTTCTGGGCAATGCCTACACCCGCCTGCCTTTTGCGGGCATCGCGGCTTTTTATCGGGCTTTGCAGAGTGGTCCGGTAACGACCCTGTTTAATCCCATTTATTTTGTATCGAGCAGTCCCTGGAATCTGTACGATCTGCTAGTCGATTTTTTTCGTATTCAGGGCATACCAAAAGGTCCCATTCTACTGCGCGACCTCGACCTCAGCGCCAAGCTGTTATCGTCTCAGGGTCACCATACGCACAAACTTTCCATGATTCGGAAAGTGCTGGACGTAAATCCGCAACTCCCGTTCGTACTCATTGGCGACAGCGGCCAGCAGGACCCTGAAATTTATTCGCAGGTAGTGCGTGAAAATCCGGGCCGTATACTGGCGGTGTACATTCGCGATGTAACACCTGACCAGCGCGACGAATCGGTTCGCGAACTCATCCGAACTACTCAGGCCGAGAAGGTGCCCATGCTGCTGGTTGCCGATACGGTGGAAGCTGCTGAACATGCGGCATCGCTCGGTCTGATCGACCCCGATACTATACCCGAAATCCGGGCCGACCGCCGTGCCGATGAAGCGAGTTGATTTTTTTTAAGCGCCGACGCAACCTGTTTCGATACCCTTCCGTATTGACGAACGAACCGGTTCAACTGTTCTTTTTCCATCTTTAAACACAGTTGATAAAATGAAACGAATCGTTTACGTCAGTCCGTCTTTCCTGGCAATGCTCCTGATGGCTGTGGCCATGCTTGGTTGCAATGGAGATAATCCGGCTATTGTTTCGCCAGATGTTTCCATTACAGCTTCCTCTGTTGGTAACATCATGACCGGTGAGGGTGGTAAAACCCTTTATTTTTACGCAGGGGATGTGGCCGGAGACGGAACTTGCACAGGCACTTGCAAGGACAACTGGCCCATTTTTTACAAGGAAACAGCCACGCTTACTTTAGGGACCGGTTTGAAGACAACGGATTTTGCGGTCATTACGCGGGCCGATGGCAGCAAGCAGACCACATTCAAAGGCTGGCCACTCTATTACTTCAAAAACGACGCCAAAGCGGGTGATGTCAATGGCGATAAAGTGGGTAGCGTGTGGATGGCTGCCAAAACCAACTATACAGTTATGCTCGCTTCGAAACAACTTGTTGGTAACGACGGCAAAAATTATACATTTGATACAAAAGAAGGCACCGGCAATTCGCTGTTTTTAGTCGATAGTGTGGGGCGTACGCTGTATGCCTACGCGTTTGATAAGAACAATGTGAACAAGTATACAAAAGCGGATTTGAGTAACGATGCCACCTGGCCCATCTTCATAACGCCGACGATTGGTGAAGTACCGTCTCTTTTGGACAAGAGTGACTTCAAAATCATTACAGCGGTGGGCAAAACACAACTGACGTACAAAGGGTGGCCGCTCTATTATTTTGGTCCGGATCAGAGCATCAGAGGTAAAACATTAGGCGTAAGCGTACCAAGGCCGGGTGTGTGGCCAGTGGTAAATACAACCTCGCCCGTGGCACCCAATTGATAAGTATCTTCTGAAGAGGGGAAATTTTGATTGACTGACAAGCCGCCACAAGTGGCATTTACAACCAGGTTACTTTGTCCAACGCACCGAACATACCCGCCTTGAACGACCTGCTTGCTGGCTGCCTGCGCAACCACAGGAGAAGTCAGGAACTGCTGTACCGGCAGTTTTATGGGTATGCCATGAGTATTTGTTTACGTTATGCGCCCACTCGTGAGGGAGCTTTGGAAGTACTGAACGATGGATTTCTGAAAGTATTTACACGACTGGATCAGTACGATTCGGCGCAGCCGTTTAAAGGATGGCTTCGCCGTATTTTAATCAATGCGGCTATAGATCACTACCGGCAGGAGGTGCGTCATCATCACCACGAAGACGTAGAACACATTGAACAGACCGTGGCTTCGGAATCGGCTGATGCCTTTGGGCAGTTGGCATACGAAGATTTGATGGGCCTGATTCAGCGGCTGTCACCGGCCTACCGGCTAGTATTTAATTTGTATGTTATGGATGGATTCACGCACGATGAAATAGCCGGGCAACTCGGCATTTCGGTAGGCGCGTCGAAGTCGAACCTGGCCCGGGCACGGGAAAACCTGCGCGTGTTGCTAAAACGCTTAAACAACGATGAGTATGTCAGAGCTAACCGATGACCAATTGGACGGGCTCTTCAGAAAGTCGGCTGAAGAGTTTGATCCTCCGTTTGATCCGACCGCCTGGCAGGATATGAAGTCCCGGCTGGATACGAACGATCGGACGGTGCCCGGTAAAACGCCACTTTGGAAGAATATTCTCCGATGGGGTTTGGTTTTGGGGCTGTTTTTGTTCCTGCTTACAGGAAGCCTGTACACCTATCGTCGTGTTACGAAAGACAATGACTCATCGTCTGTAGTAGCTGTTATCTTACCGCCATTAGCAGCAGGCCCTGAATCGAATAAAACGCAGCCACGGCCGGGTCGGGCGGTGGAATCACGCGTGTTGAAAAACGACTCCGCGCAAACGACGCCCGATGGGACTGAGGCACGGGAAGCAAAGCCAGGTCCTCAATCGACCAGCCCGAAACAGTCAGTCAACGACTTGGCCGATACCAATGGTCAGCCGGAAAGCCGCAACCCGACTAAATCATCAGTCGAAACGGTAAACAAGGTAACGCCAACGACACCGAATGCAACAGGTGAGGAGAAGATTGCGTATGGACTGAAACTTGATCGAACCGATACGGATCGCGCAACAAACGTACATGACCGGGGCGTACCTTCTAAGAGCGTCTTGGCCAGAGCAGCGCGTACGAAGATGGCCCGACAACGGACGGGGACATTAGCAATGGAACGACTCCTGAACCGGAAGCAGACAAACGTTCGCCGTACAGATCGTGCTGTAACGCCTGTGGCCAGTAACGATCCGACGTTGGTTTCTGGCGCATCAGTCGGCAAACCGCCGTTCAGGAGAAATCGGGAACCAGTTACCGGTACGAGTGCCAACACAACTGAAAATACCAACCAACCTAATGGAGTTCAGGCAGAGGCAGCCGGATTGTCAGTTATTAACGAATTGGCAATCCGGCCCGCCAAATGGCCTAAAAATCTGCCTTTTACGGGTCGAGATTGGGTTGAGAAGCCTCAACCGGATACGGTTGCGCAGCGGGTTAACACAGCGTCGCCGGTTCAGCGTGGTCTGAGTATCCGGTTTGCCGTAGCACCCGATTTGAGTTCGGTAGGGTTGAAGAACTTTACCCGGCCTGGTACCAACGTAGGCGTGTATCTGGAATACCGGCTGGCTTCGCGCTGGAGTGTGCAGGCCGGAATAATTCAGAGTACGAAGATTTATAGTGCACTGGGTTCGGAGTATACCGCCCCACAGGGCACCTGGAATAATGGAGGAACCATTGTGAAACCGCTCAGTATTGATGGGCAGTGTACTATGTTCGACATTCCGATCAATATCCGCTATGACTTTTCGCTTCGTCCGCGGACCAGTGGATTGCCACCGAGCCGATGGTTCGTATCCGGTGGCGTAACAAGCTACTACATCAAAAAAGAGGATTATACATTTAACTATCCTCCCCACACCTACAATGTGAAAAAAGAAGCTAGCTACAGCACCGGTGGTTATGGCCTTAGCCAGTTGAACCTGTCTGTTGGCTACGAGCGGGCCTTAACAAAACGCCTGTCGTGGCAGGTAGAACCTTTCATAAAAATGCCATTGAAAGGGGTTGGTTTTTTTAAGATTGATCTGCTCAGTACCGGTACTTTTTTCTCGATTCGCTATAAACTTTAAAACAACACGCACGAACAAGCCTGACGTGGCTGGTAATTATTGTTATTACACGAAATAAATAAAAGGACAACCAATGAAAAGCAATCCAACAGCCGACCAGATGAATCGTGGGGAATTTATTCGTAGTCTGGGTATGAGTAGTGCAGCCCTGATGGCCTTTTACTGCATGGGAACCACCCTGAGCTCCTGCTCATCGAAGGGTAGCGATGATCCTACGCCTTCAACTACTCCATTACCCAGCACGGGCATAACGGGTAATGCCGAGGTATCTAAAGGCGCCATTAACTTCACCCTGAGCCTTGCCGATGCAAATTTCAGCAAGCTCAAAACCGCCGGGCAGTATGTGCTGGTTGGTAATCTGATTGTGGCAAGAACAGCCGCCGGACAGTACGTTGCCCTGTCTAAAACGTGTACCCACGAAGGTACCGACGTGCAATATCGGTCAGCTCAGAACGATTTCTTCTGCTCAAACCATGGCTCCGAATTTAGTACTACCGGTGCCGTCGAAGTGGGTCCGGCATCCCGGCCGCTGACGCAGTATAAAACAGCCCTGAGTGCCGATGGAAATTCGCTCACCGTTACTGCCTAGGTGACCTGATAATAAGCGTATATCAACTCGTGAAAAGCAGGCCATGCGGTGTGCCGACTAATTACTAACCGATAAATCGTAGCGGATGAAATATGTTTGTTTTGCCTTGCTGATGTGGCTGGGAATAAATTCTCTTTGGGCTCAGGATTCGACAACTGTTCGTCGCGATACAACGATAGCCCCCCAAACGGACGCTTCGGCGGCTGACTTGCTGGCTGGTTTAAGCGACTCGACGGAAGCAAAAACTGAGTTATTGCCGCATAAAATGATATTCACCCAGCGAGCATTCTGGGGGCCAAAAGGGTTACTGCGATCCATGAACGTGGCACCCCTGACGTCTGAAGGTCGTGCCCATGAGTTGAAAGTTCGCCGGACGATGCTGGTAGCGCACCAGATTGGTGGTTTCGTGACCCTGGCGGGGTTTATTGCACAGGGCCTTATCGGCGCTAAACTATACAACGCCAAGGGGCAGGACTACGTCGACACAAAAAAGTGGCACGAGCGTTCGGCTGCGTTTATCAATGTTACCTACGGCACTACGCTGTTGCTCTCGTTAACGGCTCCCCCGCCGGTTGTGGGTGCCCGTAAAGGGTTTACATCCATTAAACTGCATAAATACCTGGCTATCGTTCACCTAACGGGTATGGTGGCTACCAACGTGCTGGCTCAAATGATTGACGGTAACTCATCGCTCAAACCCTATCACCGGGCGGCTGCTTATACTACCTTCGGCGCGTATGCAGCTTCGGTTCTTGCCCTAACTTTCTAAGATCATGAACAACACAATCAAGTATAGCTGCTGGCTGGCTATCGGGCTTCTGTGTGCCTTTGTCAGCCCCATGGCCAAACGAAAGCTGGTGGCAGATAAAGCCCTGTCGACGGTAACCTACTCGGCTAAACACCCGTTGCATAAATGGGATGGGGTGAGCCACGACGTTAATTGTGCCGTTATTTACAACGACGAGACCAAACAGCCCGAAACGGTGGCCGTCTCCCTGAAAGTAGCCTCGTTCGATAGTGATAACAACAACCGCGATTCGCACGCTATCGAAGTACTGGATGGGTTGAAGTTTCCGAATGTAACCTTCGTCAGTTCCGACATAAAGCCGGGTGAAAACGGGGCCATAGTGGCCAAAGGTACCCTCACATTTCATGGGGTTGCCAAACCCGCTACCTTACTGGCAACCCGTAAAGACGCGGGCGGTAAAATGACGCTTACGGGCGAGTTTCCCGTCAATATGAGCGACCACAATATTGAACGACCATCGCTGATGGGCCTGAAAACCGAGGATGCAATGCTCCTTAAGTTCAATGTCGTATTTCCTTTGTGAATATATTGCGTAGTCAAGGCTGGTCTGTTTACTAAAGCAGTCTTGGCTACGCAATGTATTCCGGGCTTTTCATGAGGAACCTGCTTCTGCTGATTTTTGCCAGTACCACGTTTACTGCTTTTGCGCAAAAGCAGCTTTCCTCCCAACGGATCCAGGCATTTGATGCCTATGTAGAAGCTGCCCGTAAAGACTGGCACGTGCCGGGACTGTCCATTACAGTCGTCAAAAACAATAAGGTCATTTTCAAGAAAGGGTATGGCGTGCGTGAACTGGGCAAGCCCGAACGCGTAGATACCCAAACGCTGTTTGCCTGTGCATCGACGACCAAGGCCATGACCGTTGCGCTTATGGGTATACTGGTCGATGAAGGTAAAATTGCCTGGGATGACCCCGTTTCCAGATACCTGCCCGAACTCAAACTCTATGATCCGTATGTGACGCAGTCGCTGCGAATTCGGGATCTGCTCATTCATGATACCGGCGTTGGTAGCACCGATTTCATGACGGGAGCCATGACGATCTCCGTCAATGAGATGTTCCGGCGGATGGAGTTGGTGAAGCCGAGCTATCCTTTCCGGGCTGGATTTGCCTACCAAAATACCTTCTACTCGGCCGCTGGCCGCATTATTGAACGGATCGAAGGGAAAACCTGGGCCGAAGCCATCAGCGAGCGGATTTTTCTGCCGCTGGGCATGACCCGCACGGCTCCCAAGCGTGGCTATATAACGGATAGCAACGTCACAAAACCTCACTATAATATCAACGACACCATTACGGTAATCGACTATGGGGCCGATAGTGAGGTGGGTTCAGCGGGGGCGGTCTGGTCGTCGGCCGATGACATCAGTAAGTGGGTCATCTGCATGCTCGACAGCAGTAAGTATAATGGTGGCCGTTTGCTGAAGCCCCAAACCTGGGCCGAGATTTTTACGCCCCAAACCTTTTTTCCGGAAGACGAATACCCAACTATGCAACTTCTAAAGCCCAACTGGCGAACCTATGGCCTTGGCTGGTATCAGCATGACTACAAGGGCCGGAAAGTGAATTTCCATACGGGTAGTCTCTCGGGGCTTACAGCTATAACCGGGCAGTTGCCGGACGAAAAACTAGGGGTCTTTATCTTCGGAAATTATGACCATGCCGAAGTTCGCCACGCGCTCATGTATAAAGCGTTCGACTGGTTTGCGCTGGGCGGCACCCGCGACTGGAGTGCTGAAGTTAAGGCGCTTTATTCGAAAATTAAGCAGCAAGATAGGAAAGCAAAGGCAGACGCTGATGCCAAACGGGTGCCGAACACTACGCCAATGCTGCCATTGAACGAGTATGCCGGAGAATACAGCAGTCCCCTTTATGGAAAGGCCAATGTGAGCGTTTCGGGCAATCGGTTAGTTGTGAACATCAACGATAATACACTGAACGCCACCCTGGCACACTGGCAGTACGATGTATTTTACGGGCCCTATCAGAAAGCCTGGTACGGCAAAGCGAAAGCGCGGTTTAACGTAGGCGCATCGGGCCGTATCGAATTACTGATTTTTGACGGAATGGAATTCCGGAAAGAGTAAATCAATCAGCCGAAAGGCTCCGGTTCAGACCGCGTCGCGACAGGATAGCGCTGATAATGACCAGCACTGAAGCCAGATAGAACGGTGCTCCAGGCAGGTAGACCGGTGCCGCCGGTGAGGTGAAAAACGAGAACAGATTCGTCATAATGAGTGGCCCGAAAATAGAGGTCGTACTGGTCAGGCTGGTGAGTGCTCCCTGCAATTCACCCTGCTCATTAGCGGGTACCTGATTCGAGATAATACCCTGGATGGATGGTCCGGCAATACCACCCATGGCATACACCATCATAAAGGCAAACATCATCCAGCTTTGGGTAGCAATGGCAAATAGTAAAAAACCAATGGCACTGAACAACAAGCCAACGTAAACCGAGCGCTGCGGCCCCAGTTTCGGGATGATGATTCGACTTAGCCCGCCCTGTACAATGGCAAAGGAGAGTCCAATAGCGGCCAGCGAGAGGCCAACAGTTTTTTCGTCCCATTTGAATTTCTCCATGGAGTAGAACGTCCAAGTACCCTGTACCGCAAATCCGGCAATATATACCAGCACCAAGGAGGCCACCAGACCGAGAATGACCGGGTATTTGCCAAGCCGCTTAAGCGAGCCAATGGGGTTGGCACGTCGCCAGTTGAAAGGACGCCGGTTTTCGGGGGCTAGTGATTCAGGCAGGATAAAAAAGCCGTAGAGGAAGTTGACCATTGTCAGTCCGGCGGCTACGAAGAACGGCACCCGAGGGCCGTATTGACCCAGAAAGCCCCCCGCTGCCGGGCCAAGGATAAAGCCAACGCCAAAGGCGGCTCCAATAAGTCCGAAGTTCTGGGCTCGCTTTTCGGGCGTACTGATGTCGGCAATATAGGCCGTGGCCGTCGTGAAACTAGCTCCGGTAACACCCGCCAGCAGTCGCCCGACAAAGAGCCATTCGATGGTAGGTGCAAAACCCTGAAGAATGTAGTCGAGTCCAAAGCCAAACAGCGAGAACAATAACACCGGCCGACGCCCAAACCGATCACTCAGCCCGCCCAGAATCGGCGAAAAGAGAAACTGCATGGCGGCATACGAAAAGGACAGCCAGCCGCCCCAGCTTGCCGCCTGACTAATGTTGCCGTGAATAAGCTGTTCAATCAGTTTTGGGAAAACCGGAATGATAATCCCCAGACCCGTAACATCAATAAGGAGCGTAATGAAGATGAAAACCAGGGCCGGAGCCGTACGTTTGGAGGACATAAGAAAGGGAGGAGCGAGGAGTTAGGAGCGAGGAGTTAGGAGGGCTGATGCATGTATTGCTTTCGCTTCAGCCCTCCTAACTCCTCGCTCCTAACTCCTCGCTCCTTAAAAAAACTAAGCGTATGTGTTCAGCATTACGGGCATCACCAGCATTAGGATGTCCTCATCCTCTTCTTTGTCGGCGGGGATGAGCAAGCCAGCGCGGTTCGGTGCCGACATTTCGAGCGAAATCATCTTGGCGCTCAGGTTGCTCAGTACTTCGGCCATCAGTTTGGCGTTAAACCCGATTTCCATCGCATCGCCTTCGTAATCGCAGAGGAGTTTCTCGTTGGCTTCGTTGGAGTAATCGAGGTCTTCGGCTGAGATAGTTAGCGAATTCGTTTTCAACGACAGCCGAATCTGGTGCGTGGTGCGGTTGGCGTAAATCATAATCCGCTTGAGCGAGTTGAGCAGATCCGTACGACCAATGGTCATCACGTTGGGGTTGTTGGTCGGAATGGCGTTTTCGTAGTCGGGGAAACGCTCGTCGATCAGGCGGCAGATCAGCTGCGTTGGCCCGAAGGTGAATGACGCATTAGCCTGACTGAACTCGGCCGTAACCGGCACGTTTTCGGGCAGCGATGCCTTCAGCAGTTGCAGGGCCTTGCGTGGGATGATGATCGACGTGCTGGCCGATGCATTTAGATCGGTCCGTCGATACCGAATGAGCCGGTGGCCGTCCGTGGCTACGAACGTGGCATTGTCGTCGTTTAGTTGCAGCAATACGCCCGTCATGGCCGGACGCAAGTCGTCGGTGCTGGTGGCGAAAACGGTGTTATTGATAGCGCTCAGCAACACATCCGACGTCATATCGACCGACATGTTTTTGTTCACCGTCGGTAGTTTTGGGAAGTCGATGGGGTTTTCGCCGGAGAGTTTGTAGCGGCCGTTGTCGGTCAGGATTTCGGTGCCGAATGTGTCGGTGTCGATGTTGACGGTAACGGGTTGCTCAGGCAGGCTGCGGAGCGTATCCAGCAGTAGTTTCGCCGGAATGGCAATGGACCCGCTCTCGCTGGCTTCGACCGGAATCTGCGTTGTCATGGTGGTTTGCAGATCCGACGCCGTTACGGTGAGTGTACCCCCCGTTAAGCCATCCCCAACGTCGATGCGAAAGAGGAAATTTTCGAGGATAGGGACAATCGGATTCGTTGCCACGACGCCGTTAATATGCTGCAGATTTTTTAGCAGGACAGACGAGGAAACTATAAATTTCATGTACGAAATGTCTAAAGGATGTGTTGTTTATATAAGAACAAAAGTAGCAAAAATAACCGAGTCTTAAGGTGGTTATTTTCAAACGGTAGGTAGCGCGGAACGGCTGGGTGCGAACGGCTGTTTAGGGGGTATTATCGGTAGAACTATGGAAGCTGAAATTGTTAATCGCGTCGCCAATAGCGGCCTTGTTACGCTTGATTTAGAAGAATACTATCACCCCGGTGAGCGGGTTGTTTACGATCTGAAAGACAACCTGTATATGGGGCTAATTCTGAAAGAGAAAGACTTTCGGGCTTTTTTGAAAGAGCATGACTGGAGCCAGTATGCGGGTAAAAATGTGGCCATCACCTGCACGGAAGATGCCATCGTACCTACCTGGGCCTATATGCTGCTGACCCTTCAGCTGCAGCCATTTGCCAATACCATCGTCTTCGGCAGTCTGTCCGATCTGGAAGAAAAACTGTATTACGATGCCATTGCAAAAATCAATCCTGAAGATTACCAGAATGCCCGTGTAGTCATAAAAGGGTGTTCTAAAGTGCCCGTGCCTACTGCGGCCTACGTCGAGATCACGCGCGTACTTCGCCCCGTTGCCCAGAGCCTGCTCTTCGGTGAGCCATGTAGCACGGTGCCGTTGTACAAACGTCCGAAAGTGTAGGGTAGTGAGCAGACGCGGGGAAGCGTATGGCTGGTGCGGCAAATGCCCGCGCCAGCCATACGCTTCCCCGCGTCTGCTTGGGCATTAAAGCCACATTAAAACAAAGTATGCGTTGTTCGTGGTTTATGGGAAGTATACTATTAATTCGCATGGGATTACCATTTGAATGCGTAGGCCATCTTCACCTAAATTACACTACGAATGAACAAGTTTATGTTTACCTGCCGATTTGGCTTTCTTATTTTCCTGCTTGCGGTTTCAGGTTGTGCGCGTAACCCTGTTACGGGAAAGCGCGAAATAAGCCTGATGTCGACCGAGCAGGAAATTGCCCTTGGGAAAGAGTCGCACCCGTCAGTCGTGGCGACAATGGGGTTGTATGAAAATAAGACCCTTCAGGCGTTTATGAACGAGAAGGGTAAAGCCATGGCTAAGATATCACACCGGCCTGATCTGCCTTACCAGTTCTACATCGTCGATTCTCCTATTGTCAATGCCTTTGCCGTACCCGGCGGTTATGTTTATTTTACGCGGGGTATTCTGGCGCACTTCAACAACGAAGCCGAGTTTGCCGGGGTGCTAGGTCATGAGATTGGCCACATCACCGCCCGCCACGCGGCCCGTTCGCAGAAAAGCCAATTACTTAGTACCATTGCTCTCATTGGTGGGGCCGTGCTGGCTCCACAGGTTGTTGGTCAGAACATGGAAGCCCTCCAGCAAGGGCTGGGCCTATTATCGCTGAAATACAGCCGCGACCATGAGTCGGAGTCCGATAAGCTCGGCGTTGAATATTCCAGCAAGATTGGCTACGACGCCAACCAGATGGCCGATTTCTTCAACACACTTAAACGCATTTCGGAGAGTTCGGGGCAGGCCGTGCCGCAATTTATGTCGACCCACCCCGATCCCGGCAATCGCTATACGCGGGTTCACGAACTGGCCAAAGAGTATCAGGCTAAAAACCCGGCGAATTACCAGGTAGATCGGGATCGCTATCTGCGGCTTATTGATGGCATCATGTATGGCGAAGACCCGAAGCAGGGCTTTGTTGAAAACGGGCAGTTCTACCATCCTGAATTACGTTTTCAGTTTCCGGTACCGAGTGGCTGGCAGTCGCAAAACTCGCCGAGCCAGTTTCAAATGGCCGCAAAGGACGGGAAATCAGCCATGATCCTGATGTTGGCTAAAGGCAATTCGCTGGATGAAGCCGCCCAGAATCTGGTGAAAGAGTTGAGCCTCAACGTGCTGGAGAATAGTAAAACAACTATTAATGGTAACCCGGCCTATGTGCTTATTTCACGACAGCAGCAACAACAGCAGCAGGGCCAGCCGCAGCAACAGCAGGATCCCAAAACGGCCCTCCAGATCGGTACCTGGCTGATTCAGTATAATAATGCCGTTTATGCGCTGCATGGTCTGTCCAGTGGAGCCGATTTCAGCAATTCGTTCGGGACGTTCAAGCAGGTCGCAGGAAATTTTCGTTCCCTCACCGATTCGGATAAGCTCAACCGGAAACCGGAACGCGTTTTTGTCAAGACAGCCCCGCGCGATGGTTCATTTCGGGATGTAGTGACTGCCTTAGGTGCGCCCACTAGTCGTGTAGAGGAATTAGGTGTACTCAATGGGCTTAAAGCCGATGATCGGGTAACCCGTGGTTCGCTGGTCAAGATTATCGGTCGATAAATTTATACGTACTTACGGGTTGAAACCCGTAGGTACAACTAGCAACTAGCTTATCTGCAAAGAAAAAAGCTCTACGCATAGTAGAGCTTTTTTTATGCCTTTAGAACCGAATAATGACCATCCGCGCAGGTTTGGCTTTGGCTTTCAGTTAGTTTTAACTTATTTGTCGAATATTCCTTTATGCCAAATACCTAATCGTATCCAGTATGCAACTCAAAATAGAAAATCTGACAAAGACCTATTCCAACGGCGTCCGGGCCTTGAAAGGCGTCAACCTGACTATTTCACAAGGTATGTTCGGCCTGCTCGGTCCAAACGGTGCGGGCAAATCGAGCCTGATGCGTACCATTGCGACGCTCCAGGAAGCCGATAGCGGCTCTGTTCGACTGACGGGAATAGGTGGTGAAGACTTAAACGTGCTAACACAAAAAGACGCAGTGCGTCGGGTATTGGGCTATCTGCCACAGGAATTTGGCGTGTATCCGCGCGTTACGGCGGAGACTATGCTCGACCACATCGCTACGCTTAAAGGCGTCGCCGATAGTCGCCAGCGCAAAGCCATTGTAGAAGGGCTGTTGCAAAAGGTGAACCTGTATCAGGTTCGCAAGAAGAACCTCGGCACCTTTTCGGGTGGTATGAAACAGCGGTTTGGCATTGCCCAGGCACTGATCGGTAATCCCCAGCTCATAATCGTCGATGAACCTACCGCCGGACTCGACCCCGCCGAGCGAAACCGCTTCCACAACCTGCTGTCGGAAATAGGCGAAAATACCATTGTTATCTTGTCGACCCACATTGTAGAAGATGTCACGAACCTGTGTTCCGACATGGCCATCATCTGCCTCGGCGAAGTAGTTGCCGCCGGGAATCCAAATGATCTGGTCAGTGATCTTAAGGGGAAAATCTGGCAGATATCCGTCGAAAAATCGGAAATAGAAACGTACCGCCAGCAGCACCGCATCATTTCAACCCAGCTCAAAGGCGGCAAAACCCGGCTCCATGCGTACAGTGATTTGCCGTTATCCGGCTTCGACCCCGTTACGCCCGACCTGGAAGATGTGTACTTCGCCAAGATTACGGAGAAGATGGAAGGGGTCACTGTTTAGACGTTGGAAGTTAGTAGCGGAGTGATACTCCAGATTACTTACATATAAGTAACTAATTAGATTGACCACCCGTCAAAACTTGTAACAAATGGAAAAAACGAAGCATTTCAAAGAGCTGGTCGTCTGGCAAAAGTCGCATCGATTTGTTCTGGACATATATAAGCTTACAAAGCTGTTTCCGAAAGAGGAGTTGTTTGGATTAACTTCTCAACTTAAACGCAGCGCCGTTTCGGTTTCCGGAAACATAGCTGAGGCTTACCGTAAGCGAACCTTACCGGACAAGGCCATATTTTTAAATACAGCGCAGGGCTCCCTGGATGAGTCGCTCTGTTATCTAATTCTGGCCCATGACTTGGAGTACGCTAACACCGAAGCGTTACAAACTGATCTGGAAGAGATAGCGCGTATGTTAAACGCCTATTACACGGCTATGAACAACCAGCGTTAGGTGGCACGAATATCTCCTCACTTCTCGCTCACAACTCCTAACTCCTCGTAACCCCCATGTTTCCCGAAATCTTTACATTCGAACTGGCGTACCGGCTCAAACGACCCGCTACCTACCTGTATGCCCTGATTCTGTTCCTCTTTACATTTCTCTTCGTCATCTACGGCAACGGACCGGCGTCGGAGAAAACGAATATCAACTCACCCTACGCCATCAGCCAGTTTGTGGTTGTCATGACCATCATCGGGATGCTGGTTGCCTCCGCCGTCATGGGCGTGCCGGTCTACCGTGACATCGAGCACAACACGAAAAACTACTTTTTTACCTTCCCTATCACTGAGAAAGGTTACGTCCTGGGGCGTTACCTGGGTTCGTTTGTCGTGTTGCTGGGCATTATGGCCGTCGGGATGCTGGGCATCGTGATCGGTTCGTTGCTCGGGCCTATCTTCAATCTGGCCGACAATACCGAACGCTTCGGGCCGCTTCGGTTCCGCGACTACGCCTATCCGTTTCTGCTGTTCGTTGTGCCGAATATGTTCCTGGTAGGCAGCATTTTCTTTGCACTTGTGGCCTTTTCACGGCAGGTGTTTGCCACTTATGCCGGGAGTATTCTTCTCTTTATTGCTTACCTGCTGGGCTCCACGCTGTCGCAGGATATTGAGAATAAACAGCTCGTTAATTTAATGGACCCCTTTGGTACCTATGCCTACGATGCCGCCACCAAATACTGGTCGCCGGTGGAGCAGAACGTACTGTTGGCCCCGCTGGAAGGCGACTTGCTGACCAACCGGCTTATATGGTTCGGGGTGGCGCTGCTTGTCTTTTTAGTAACCCTGTTCCGGTTCGACTTTTCCCGTTTTCTGGCTGTTAAACTCGGCAAGGCGCAGAAAGACGATGTTGTGGGCAAAGGCGTTCCATCGCTGGCAAGTCTGCCCGTAACTACGCCCGTTTTTCGGTCGGGTACGTATGTCCGGCAGATGTTCCGGCAGGCCCGTATCGAGTTCGCCAACATTGTCCGCGATCCGTATTTCATTGCCATTTTGCTCGGGGCTATCCTATTCTTATTCCTGGATGGCTGGTTCGGCGTTGAAACCTATGGTACGCCCTCGCTGCCAACGACCTACGCCATGCTCGAAGCCCGCAATGGCACCTTCTTTTTCTTCGTACTCATTGTTATTATCTTCTACACGGGCGAAGTTGTTCACCGCGATAAGGTCGTTCACTACGATACCATTGCCGATGCCCTGCCCGTACCCGACTGGATGAATTACGGGGCCAAGCTGCTGTCGATGATCTACATCTGCCTGCTGCTCTGCGGACTTATCCTGGTATCGGGTGTATTGAATCAGACGGTAAAAGGGTACTTCAATTACGAGTTTTCGCTCTATTTCCGCGATCTGCTGGGCATTGCCTTCACCCAGTATTTTCAGTTAGTCATGCTGGCGTTTTTTGTGCACACGATGGTTAACCAGAAGTTTGTGGGGCACATCGTTACGCTGGCAGTTTACATCGTGATTTGGGCCGTACCCCAGTTTGCCGATTTCAATTACAAGCTGGCGATTCCGTTTTCGGGTGGTGGTGTTCAGATTTCGGATATGAACGGGTTTGGGCATTATTTGGCCAGTATTGCGTCGTTCCGGCTTTATTGGTATGCCTTTGGGGGAATATTGCTGGTGCTGGCCCTGTGGTTCTGGAATCGGGGTGCCGATACCAGTTTCAAGGCGCGCTGGCAACTGGCCCGGCAACGCATGGGGCGCGGGTCGATAGCCTTGTTTGCGGTGCTGCTGCTGGCATTCGTGAGCATGGGTGCCTGGATTTACACCAACGTGAGCGTGAAAAATCGCTATTATACCATTGATGAACAACGGGAGCAGCAGGCGTCAGTTGAAAAAAAATACCACAAATACGCGAATGTACTACAGCCCAAAATTACCAGCGCCAAAGTAAACGTCGACGTTTACCCCGACGAGTTTAAAGCCGTGGCGACGGGTGCATTCCTGATAGTTAACAAAGGCGATCAGCCCATCGATTCCCTGCATCTGACCATTCCAACTGATAATTTCCATCGGAAACTCACCCGGTTTTTAGTCGATGGAAAAGCACCGAGTCTGCTCGTCAATGATACCGAACAGGGCTACTACATCTACCGATTACCCAAACGGATGAATCCGGGCGACACGGCCCATCTGGATATGGACGTTATGGGTGAATACCTCGGATTTCCCAATGGTGGCGACAGCCGCGATGTGGTGGCTAACGGTACGTTCTTCAACGTGGGCATATTTCCGGCCTTCGGCTACAATCAGGATGCCGAGTTGAGCAGCGATAAATACCGCAAAAAATACAACCTGCCGATAAAAGAATGGACAGCACCCGCGCAGAACGATCCGCGAGGCCTACGCGATTTTCTCTTCACCGACGATGCCGACTGGGTCACGTTTGAAGGCACCATCTCGACCTCACCCGACCAAACAGCGATTATGCCCGGCGAGTTGCTGAAAACCTGGACGAAGGCTGGGCCGGATGGTAAGCCCCGCAAATACTTCCAGTATAAACTCCCCGGTTTCTCAGACTATTTTTTCAGTATGTGTTCGGCGAAATACGGCGTCAAACGGGATAAATGGACCGGGGCCGATGGGCAAACTGTGGCGCTGGAAATCTATCATCACCCCGGCCACGACAAAAATCTAGACCGGTTCATGGCCAGTATGAAGGCATCACTGACGTACTACACCAAAAACTTTGCGCCCTACCCATACCCGGTACTACGGGTGCTGGAGTTTCCCCGCTACGCTTCCTTCGCGCAGTCGTTTCCTACTACAGTTCCGTATTCGGAAGAGTTTGGCTGGGTGGGTGATTTTCACGATCCCAACAAAACGGACTACGCGTACTACGTAACGGCTCACGAAGTGGCTCACCAGTGGTGGGGCCACCAGATCATGCCCAGCCGGACACGCGGAGCCAACCAGATTTCTGAAACAATGGCCGAATACTCGGCGCTGATGGTACTCAAGCAGCGGTACGGGGCCGATGCTATGCCAAAATTCCTGAAGTATAGTCTGGACAGCTACCTGCGCGGTCGGGCCAATGAAGACAAGTTCGAAGCCAACATGCTCGATAACGACACCCGCGCGTACGTCTGGTACCGGAAAGGGTCGATGCTCATGTACGCCTTGCAGGATTATATTGGCGAAGACCGGGTAAACAAGGCCATGAACGACTACATGAAAGCGGCCCGTTTTCGTCAGAAAGCCCCCTTTACGACCTCGCTTGAATGGTACGGTTTCCTGAAAGCCGCCACCCCCGATTCGCTCAAACCCTGGCTGACGGATAACTTCGAGAAACTCACGCTGTACGACAACCGCATCACCAAAGCCGAAGCCAAATCCATTGGCAACGGGCAGTACCGCGTTACGCTGCACGTAAAAACGGCAACAGAATACTACGATAAGGCCGGAAAGGAGATCAGTAAAGGAAAAGGCCCCGTCATTGCCGATATTGCTGTACTGACCGACGATGGCAAGAATAAAGACGGCTTAACCACCAAAGTGCCGCTGCTGCTCCAGAAACGCAGTTTATCCCCCGGTGAGCACGTGATTGAGGTAACTGTAAAAGGCAAACCTGTGAAGGCCGGTATCGACCCCTACAACAAACTGATCGACCGAGTTTCAGACGATAACCTGGTAAAAGTGGATATGCCGTAACGATGAAGAATTGGTTTATAACTTGTGCTAAACTTAGTTTTATAGTTAGTCTCTTTTCACTAAGTCCCCTCGACTATTGGCATCCTCCCGATGACAGCCAGATACCCACTGGGGTACAGGGACAGCAAATTCGCTATGGCCGGGAGTTGATTGCCCATACGGCCAAATACCTCGGTCCGAAAGGGTCAGTGAAGCACCTGTCTAATGGCATGAACTGCCAGAATTGCCATCTCGCAGCGGGTACGAAAGTGCTGGGGAATAACTACTCGGCCGTCTACTCGACCTATCCCAGATTTCGGGAGCGTTCCGGTTCGGTCGAGACGATTGTGAAACGAGTGTCGGATTGTTTCGAACGGAGTCTGGGTGGTAAGGCGCCGGACAGCACCAGCCGGGAGATGAAAGCCATCGTTGCCTATATTCAATGGCTGGGAACGGATGTGCCCAGAGGCAAACGGCCCGATGGCGTTGGCCTTGCCAAACTACCTTACCTCGACCGTGCCGCCGATTCGACGAAGGGCCGCATGGTGTATGTAGCAAAGTGTCAGGTTTGCCACGGTAAACATGGCGAAGGAACGAAAGTCGCTGGCGCGTCGGAGTATGTGTATCCGCCTATGTGGGGACTACACAGCTATAACGACGGAGCCGGGTTGTATCGCTTGTCGGGCTTTGCGGGCTATGTTAAAAACAACATGCCCTTTGGGGCAAATTATGAGAACCCACAACTGACCGACGAAGAAGCCTGGGACGTAGCCGCCTTTGTGAATGCCATGCCCCGCCCGCACAAAGACCAGTCGAAAGACTGGCCCATACTTGCCAGCAAGCCCGTCGATTTTCCGCTTGGTCCCTACGCCGATGGGTTCAGTGAGCGGCAGCATAAGTTCGGCCCCTTTCAGCCCATTGCCGATGCGCGAAAAGTAAAGTAGCTTTACAGCATGTTGGATGATTGGCGTTTGACCATCTGCCAACTATCCAACATTCTCTTCTCCCAACCCCCATCAACACCTAATAAAATAGCCCCCTTAAAACCAGCAATCATGAAAAAATTCAACTACCTGTTCGTTCTGGCTTTCCTGAGTGCGCTGGTGCCCGCTATGGCCCAAACGGCTGATGGCAGCTTTCACGGGGCCGAAGCCACCAAATCCCGGTATCGGGCTGTTTATCAGTTAAACACGGGCGACACGTCTATTATTCACCACGCCTTGGCCAACATTCAAAATTCATTGAACGATCCTCGTTTGAAGGGAAAGCTGGATATTGAACTGGTCGTGTATGGCGGGGCCTTTGCGGTGTACAAAAAAGACAAACCTCTCTTCGAGAAGGAAATTCAGAACCTGCAAAAGCAGGGCGTTATTCTGGCCATGTGCGAAAACACGATGAAGATGCGGAAAATCAGCCGCGATGAGCTGTTTCCCTTTGTCAGTTACGTGCCCACCGCCAACGGCGAACTGATTATCCGCCAACAAGACGGCTGGGCCATCATACGCCCGTAATTTATTTATGCTCGACTTTCGTCTGAACGTTTTTTATACCGTTGCCAAACGGCTGAGTTTTACTAAAGCCGCTGCCGAACTCTATGTGACGCAGCCCGCCGTAACCAAGCACATTCAGGAACTGGAACACCAGTTCGGAACAGCCCTCTTCGATAGGCGCGGGAACCAGATTAGTCTGACCGCTGCCGGAAATGTGCTGCTCCGCCATGCCGAAACCATCATGGCTACCTACCGCCAACTGGAGTTCGATATGAACGCCCTCAAAGGTGAATCGGGGGGAATGCTGCGGGTGGGGGCCAGTACAACGGTGGCGCAGTACGTCATTCCGCCGGTGCTGGCCCGCTTTCGGGAGCAATCGGCCGATGTGGCGATCTCGTTGGTGTCGGGGAATACTGAGCAGATTGAACAGTTGTTGCTGAATAACGATATTGATCTGGGACTGGTGGAGGGCCGGACGCACCATAGTGATATTCGGTACACATCCTTCGTCAAAGACGAGCTAGTTCTCATCTGCCGCGCCGATCACCCCCTGGCCGATCGGGATGAGATTACGCTGGATGAACTGCGCCTGATTCCTATTGTGCTTCGGGAAAGAGGGTCCGGTTCGCTGGAGGTGGTTGAACACGCACTCCGGGGAGTGGGCGTAAAGCTTACCGATCTGACCATAGACATGCACCTGGGTAATACCGAAAGTATAAAGTCGTATTTGGGCAGCTCTCGTTGCATGGCGTTTGTATCGGTTTTTGCGGTGCAGCATGAACTCCAGGCCGGGAGTCTCAAAATTCTGGATGTCCAGAATCTCTCCATTCAGCGGGACTTATATTCCATTCAACTACAAGGCGTAAGCGAAGGACTGGCCGATACCTTTATGCGGTTTGCCCGCCAGCATTACAAACGCCGATGATAAACGCCCTAGCCTGTTATTGTGGCTAGCGCTTTTTTAACTTTTTCATAGAACACCGGCACTTTGACGCGCGGATCTCCTTTGCCAAGCGTTTCGATGGGGAGGTACCCCCGATAGCCGGAATCGTGTACGATACGCATGATTTTGCTAAGATCGGTTGCTTCTTCTTTACCGTCGTCAAACAGATTTTCCTTCAGTTGCCAGGTGGCGGCATAGGGTGCTACACGCGCTATCTGCTCGTATGGGTCACCAATTTTGAAGCTGCCAATGTCGAGGTTGACGGCCAGCCACTCGGAGTTGACCCGGCGTACAATGTCCAGAACATGATCGGCCGTTTGAATAAAATCGGCGTGATTCTGTAAAACAAGCATGACGCCCTGCCTGGCTGCATAATCCGTACATTCCCGAATGGCATCGACAACCCGGGTAGTTACGTCATCTCGATTGTAGTTCGTTGGCAGTTCTTTGCCCGTCCCCGAAAAGATACGAATTACCGGCGCTCCTAGTCGGGCGGCTACCCCTGTCCACTTCTTTACCAGGTCAATTTCTGCATTCAGGCGCGTGGTATCGGGCAGAGTAAAGTCATTTCGTACACCCGTTCCGCTGATATCGAGGCCCAGCCGAAAGGCTTTTCGCTTGATCTGATAGACATAACTATTGTCTGGTAAGGCCGGATACTTTGGAAAATAGTATCCCGTTGGGTCGACGGCGTCGAAACCCAGATCGGCGCAGAACATCAGCACCTGTTCGAGCGTCATCTGTCCACTCATCAGCGGCTCGTTGAAGGAATACAGGTTACAGCTTAACCGGATGGGGTTCACTTTATGTGCTACCCCACTGCTTACACTCAGGGCAGAGACCGTTCCGGCTGATGCAGCAAAAGGCAGGCTAGCCGCAGCAGTTCTGAGAAAAGTTCGTCGGTCTGAAGTGGGGGTAGGCATACGGTCTGGAAAGCTAGGGTTGTCGGCTTACGTTTGTCCGAAACCAGGAATGGGTTTTCGTATAAGGCAGTGAAATTGCTCTATCTACTTACCTGGCTAACTATGCGGCCAAAAGCTTTAGTCTTCCCCCATCCGGCGGCCCGGCGAAACTAGCTATGACTACCTGTTTTTTGTATTTTATCTTCTCATGTCTGGTCGGCTGAAACATTTTTCTGGAATGCTAGTAAACTCTCTTCAAAATTATATATTTTCGCTTAAGTCTCTGGATTAAAAATACTTGCAACGCCTGCATGGTAACATAGTCCAACCGTGCCAGCTATCATAAGCCATGGAAACACTTGATGATTCTATCCTCATGGCTGATGTACAGACTGTTATTACATTAGTCCATGGAACCTTCGCAACGCACGCTCCCTGGATTCAGGCAGACTCTCTTATGTGCCGGGCTTTGCATAAACACTTTGGCGATACTACGCAGGTTATTCCGTTTACCTGGAGCGGAGGTAATACACATTCGGCCCGACAGAAAGCATCGAAGCGTTTAAGGGATCATCTTACGGACCAGGTAGAAACATATAAAGATGCCCACCACTACCTGGTATGTCATAGCCATGGCGGAAATGTGGCACTACATGCCATTTCAGGCACGCCACTTGAAGATCAGATTTCGGGAGTCGTATGCCTGGCAACGCCTTTTCTTGTGGCACGCAAGCGCAATCTTGGAGGAGATTTGGGAAAGCACTTTACTGGAGCTGCCGGATTAGTCGTGGCTATAGTGACTGGAGTTATGTTCGGCATTTTACCATCATGGATTTCTCCTTTCCGAGTTCGTGCAACCGTAGGAGTGGGTCTAGCAACGTTACTTGTAGGTCTTCCAATGTATTTTATAGCTCAGCGGTGGCTAAAATTTGCCGATGGGCTATTAAAGGATTTAACGTCGCCAGCCATAGATCCGGAAAAAGTTATCATTATGCGTTCTCCTGCTGATGAGGCCTCCGGCGCACTTAGTCTTTTTCAGTTCGTTTCTCATTTGAGTGTACGTCTGTATACGACATTATTTGATTTGTACGAGTGGACCGAACGTGTTGCCGTGAAGTTGGTTAAACAGAAGCGAAGGTTGGTTACCACACTGATAATTTCAATAATCGTTTTCTCCGGATTGCTGTACGTTATTTTAAATGGGGAATACGGTAGCCAGTCCGATTGGTTTTCTACCGGTATATACTTGTTAGTAGTGTTGGTATTTTTTATTGGAGCATCGGCTTATTGCTTACTTACCGGGCGGGAGGAAAGCGTGACATTTTTCTTTCAGTTACCCGGAGCAGTTGTGGCATGGCCAGTAAGTCTTTTGTTAATTATTCTGTTGCTGCCCTTTGGCTGGGAAATAGCGCTGGCAAATATTCTGTTGGATGTAACAGCAGAGTCTACGCCAATAGGATCCTGGAGGGTACAGCTTTGGGAGCCACCCACCAGTGATTCATTGGTTGCCCGGCCTTTAATGCACAGTGTACTGTATGAAGATAGCCGTGTGTTGGAATCTATATGCCAATGGATTGAGAGCCGAAACAGTCGTATAGCCACATGAATACCGTGGATGCCCTCTTCACGTATTTAGAGCGTGGATTTTCTTTGTAACGTCGGTCGGTGTACCGCTCATTATGCCCTGAGGCTCAACGCCCGTCGGCATCACCTTGTACAACCACACCTTCCAGTAGCTCTCCGTGTTGGTGAAGATACTTTCCAGGTGGAGTCGATTTTCGGCAGCGTTATCAATAGGCACCGCCGAAATCACATACTCACCACCTAAGGCCATCAGGGCGTCCGTATCGATCTGTAAATGCTTCAGATGCGGGTGCTGCGTTTTGCCGAACAGGTAATTCAGGCCCAGCTCAGCCGTGTAAAGGTAAGTCCGGCAGGCGTAGGCGTCGTAATAAGCGCGCATATTCGGCGTCCCCTTCGCCAATTCTGTAGCGATAATCTTTCGGAATGCGTGTTTGTAGGGAAGGGGATAATTATTCTGGTAACTATCCAGCGTATAAAATCCGTTGAACTGCGCCACCGACGGGTGCATACCAAGGCAAATGACGCGATAGTCGGATTGTGGCTTGCCAATGTAATTCCGCAACTGCGCGAACTGTTTTTCGGCGAAGAAAGCCCGGAACGAGGGATGCTCATCTTCGGTAACGTGCCCCGTCATTTTGCCCACGTTGATTCTCCACTCTTTGTTGGCCACGATCATGGTTACGAGTTGGGCCACCAGAAAAAACTTTACCCATCGCCCATTAGCCTCAAACTGGCGCAGTGCCAGCGCAAACAGGATGAACCAGAGCGTTGGCAGCAGAAAATAAAATCGGTCGAACTGAAACACCCGGAACTTCATGCCCAGCGAACTATCGCCCAGCCACATGACCACGTAATGGTAAAAAGCGTGAATCAGACAGATGAGCAGTGCCAGCAGCGGTAAACCAATCAGCCACTTCGCCGACCGGAAATCGCGTTTTCGCAACGCCTGATACGCTCCCGCTATCGCTACGGCAAAAATACCCCGTGTCAGAAAGGCACCTGTGTTAAACATCGGCCACAGGAATAAATTCCGGGTGCGGTGCCAGCTGTTTTTTAGCTGCATAGACCGCAGCCGACCATAATTGAACTCAACCCGGTGGGAGATATACGTTTCATTGACAAAGCCGTAGATCAACTCCCATTCGCTGGCCAGATAAAGGAGCGAAAGCAGGAATAATCCACTGCAATAGTCCCAGTTCATCTGCCGGTCGCGAAGCATGACCACTAGGCCAATAAGCCCGAGCGCAACGCAGATGAACAAACCTGCCCAAACAAAAAAAGAGTAAAAAGGAAACAGGACGATAATGAGCCAGTTGCTCCAGTGACCCTGGCGGTTCAACAGATTCAAAAATGCAAACAGCAACAGCGGTTGCCCCGTTACCGATGCCCCATGTACAATATAGCAAGGCACGAGGGCAAACAGGAAAGCGACGCTTACCCGCGCTAGCGCCCAGTGCGACTCGGGCAAGACGTACTTTTTGAGTAACAGGTACATGCCCAGAAAGCCAATGCCATGAACCGCCACCAAATTGATGACGTGAGCGGTGTAGGGCGCTGCCAGATAAAAGGAGAGAACTTCAAGATTAAGCCCCGTCCGGAACGCCGACCGGGGAATTCCGCCGAAGGCAGTAGCGGCATGTGGGCCACTGCTCATCATATTTGGAATAACCGTGCTGAGGTTGAAGTCGAACGCGGTATTGGTGAGCTTGAGGAGGTACAAATAAAGAAAATCGCTGTCCAGATTATCATGCACAGTCAGGTGAGCACCTTCGCCGAGCCATACGTACGGGAAAACGTACAGCATAAGCAACCCGGCAGCAATGAACAGATACGTTTTTTCGGGATTTGTCGTAGCGAAGCGAGGTGGCATAGGGGACTGAAATGAACCGCGAAACTACTGAAATTCGCTGAGATGGCCGGAAGGTCAGAAAGCCGTTATGGTTTTTTGTACTTTTACACCGTCAACTCAATCATCATGCAATCATCATCTATCCTCAGCTTTTTGGCAGCGCTGATTCTGGCTGCAACGTCATTACAAGCGCAAAATCGCCCTGCCAAAGCAGTAGCTTCCCGTTCGGCCATAGCTGCCGCACCGATAAAATTTCCTGAATTTAGCCTGTCCCGTGCCGAAGTGGAAGCGCATATCCGGTTTCTGGCCTCCGATGAACTGGAAGGCCGCCGGACGGGCGAGCAGGGTAACCGGGTGGCAGCTCGCTACATTGCCGAACAGTTTCGGCAACTGGGTTTAAAACCTGCCAGTACAACCGATGATAAGCCCGACTATTTTCAAACCATAACGCTGGAAAAAGTCAAAGCGGCCAGCTTGGCCTTTATGCTCATCGGCAAAGATACCCTTCATCTGGGCAAGGAACTGGTGGTGATGGCGAGTGGGCCAGCCAACATATCCGGTGAGGTTGTATACGTAGGCTATGGCTTAACAGACGGTGACGATGGCTACAAAGGACGCGATGTAAAAGGCCGGATTCTTGTCGCGCAGGGCGGTTCGCCCGACGCGAAGGGGCCTCGCGAAATATTCAATGCCTCTGCGGCCAAGCGAAAACTGGCTGCTGAGAAAGGAGCAACTGCGCTTATCGAACTCTATAGCGAATCCATTCCCTGGGGCTTTGTCAATCAGTATTTCAACCGCGAGCAGATGAGCGTTGTCACTACCGGAAACAGTAGTTCGCCGTTGACACATGTGTGGATCAACAATGCCAATAACCAGTACAAACAGCTTAAGGAAGCGGGTCAGACTGTTACCATCCGTACATCGGGCCGGGCTCGCGTAACAACCTTGTCGGCGAATGTGGCGGGTATTATTGAAGGTGCCGACCCAATCCTCAAAGATGAATATGTGATTTTATCTGCTCATTTCGACCATATTGGCGTAGGGAAAGCAAGTGGAACGCCCTACCAGCCGGGCGACAGTATTTTCAACGGTGCGCGGGATAATGGGATGGGCACGGTTGCCATTTTGGAAGCGGCCAAAGCTCTGTCGCTGCAACGGCCAAAACGGTCGGTACTGGTGCTTGCGCTAACGGGCGAAGAAGTGGGTTTGCTGGGTAGCCGGTATTATGCCGACCATCCGCTCGTACCCTTAAAACAGACGGTTTTCGACATGAATATCGACGGCGCTGGGTATAACGATACCACCATCGTGTCGGTAATTGGACTGGAACGAACGGGGGCAAAAACTGAAATCGAGACAGCGGCTAAAGCGTTTGGTCTGGGCATATTTGCCGAACCAGCCCCCGAGCAGGGTTTATTCGACCGCTCGGACAACGTAAGTTTTGCTGCCAAAGGCATTCCTGCACCGACGTTCTCGCCCGGTTTTAAATCGTTCGACGACGCCATTCAGAAATATTACCACCAGGCCATCGACAACCCCGAATCGCTGAATTTTGCCTATTTTCAACGGTTTTGCCAGGCCTATGCCTATGCCGCCCGCCTGATCGCGAACCGGGCTACGCGCCCGCAATGGTCGGCGGGGGACAAGTACGAAGCCGCCGGAAAAGCATTGTACGGCCAGTAGAGACGCAAAGGGTTGCGTCTTGCTTTATATGTGTTTGCATTCTGTCAGGTGTAAGAACGCCCTGGATGATAAATAGTAGAGTTTAGCGAAATCAGCTTTTTACATAGACGACAAAACGAACAATTCATCCGTCCGAATAGCCGCCTATCACACCGGAAAACTAAACGAGTCATCGCAACGTTTATTTATTGATAAAGACACCCAGACATGTTATTCAAATATCTGTTCATCATCACCCTCATTATTCTGTTTGTGCCGCCCGTACGCCGGTTTGTATTTTACCTGCTCGTTGGCCGACAGTTGGTTAAGCAACAAAAACAGCAGGCGTCAGCGTCTGGCAGGAGCCGGGAAGGTGAAGTACGGGTAAAAACAGCGCCCAAAAAGGGAGATTCTTCTTTTACCGGTGGTGAATATGTCGACTACGAAGAAGTAAAGTAAACTCGCTATAAACAGGGAAGCCCGGCACACGTCCATTACGTTGCCGGGCTTCCCTGTTTATAGCGGTTATTGTTCGTGTTCCTGTTTGTACTTTACGGCCAGCCCCGTCATCACGTAGCCGTTGTCGGTCATGGAGGTGTAATAGCTGTAGCGTACCGAAACCAGCGCATCGGCACCAAGTTTTTTGGCTTGCAGCGTCAGGCGGGACAGCATCAGTTCTTTCTGCTGCATGTCGTTGCCCCGGCTGAGCATTCGCCTGTTCCCCGATTGACGCGCTTCGAGAGGCACTTCGCCTTTTATTTCCAGGTCCTGTAGTGGCGCAAACGGGCGTTCGGGTCGTTGCGTATCATAAAACACATCGACCGGGTAGTTGGGCTTGTTTTGCAGGTAAACCGCAGGCCTGAAACAGCCGGTCAGGCTAAGTAAACATAGGGCAAAGGCCAGCTTTTTCATGATTGGGTGGTCATTGATGTCAAAACGTCGGCTACAACGGCTGGGTAATGGGTATGCTCCAGCGCCTGGACCTTCCGGGCAATATCGTCCGGCGTATCGGTTGGTACTACCGGGCAACTGGCCTGAAAAATAATCTGCCCTTCGTCGTATCGTTCGTTCACGTAGTGAATCGTAATGCCCGACTCGGTTTCTCCCGCGGCTGCAACGGCCTCATGTACAAAGTGACCATACATACCCTTACCCCCAAATTTAGGCAATAGTGCCGGATGAATATTGACAATTTTATCCGGAAACGCCCGCACCAGACCGGGCGGCATCAGCCACATAAACCCAGCCAGTACGATCAGATCAATATTCTGGTTGATAAGGAGTTGGGTTATTTTGTCAGTATCGTAGAAAGTAGTCCGGTCAAAGAGCACTACTGGAATGTGCAAACGCCTACTGCGTTCGATAACACCCGCTTTAGGGTTGTTGGAGACGACCAACGAGACGGCTACCTCGGCGTTATTCGCAAAATACTCAGCAATTTTTTCGGCATTGGAGCCGGAACCGGAAGCAAACAGGGCTATGCGTTTCAAAGTAAGTCAGTAAGTCAGTTAGTAAGTCAGTAAGTGGCTAACGCGAAAGCAACACATGCGTCAGCTACTTACTGACTTACTAACTTGGGCGCAGCCACTTACCAACTCATTTAACCCAAAATTACAACTTTTACCTATTTTTGTGGGTACTCGCTCTATTCCAATGCTGGCAACTCATCAACTTAGGTTTGACTACGGCCCTACTAAACAGTTCATCTTTCCCGACGTTCACTGCGCCGATCGTGAGGCCTTGCTGGTTTTAGGGCAGTCGGGTACCGGCAAAACTACGTTTCTGCATTTGCTGGCTCTGCTGCTGACGCCTAAAAGTGGGTCTGTGCTGATCAATCAGACGGATTTGACGAAGCTGAATACGGCTGAAACCGCGGCTTTCCGGGCCAAGAACTTAGGCATCGTCTACCAGAAACCCCACTTCGTCAGCTCTCTGTCGGTAATGGATAACCTGCTGATGGCGAATTACTTGGCTAACAAACCGCAGGACAAAACCCGCGCCCGGGAGTTGGCCGCCCAACTCGGCTTTGGCGATCATCTGTCGAAGAAGACAAATCAGCTAAGCCAGGGAGAACAGCAGCGGGTAAGCATTGCCCGCGCCGTGATGAACCAGCCCAATGTCATTCTGGCCGATGAGCCAACCTCCAGCCTCGACGACGAAAACACCAGCCGCGTGGTTTCACTGCTGCGTCAGCAATCGGAGCAGATCGGGGCCAGTTTGCTGGTTGTTACGCACGACCAGCGCTTAAAAGATGCCTTCGAAAATCGGGTCAATCTGTAATATTTAATCGGCTACTGATGCCCGTCGCCGGATTCCACTACCTGTATGCCTAAATTTCTCCTGTTACTTTTCCTGATTCCGTCGCTAGTAATTGGCCAAAATCGGAAGAAGAAAGATTACCTCGTGTCGCTTAATACACAGTACGGAACGATGCGGCTGGTGCTGTACGATCAGACGCCAAAGCACAAGGAAAACTTCATTAAGCTAGTTGACCAGAAATTCTACGATAGTCTGTTGTTTCACCGGGTCATTCCCATGTTCATGATTCAGGGGGGCGACCCAAACTCGCGGAATGCCCAGGCCGATCAGCCCCTCGGAAACGGTAGTAACGGCTATAAAATCCCGGCGGAGTTTGTGCCGACGCTATTTCATAAAAAAGGAGCCTTGGCGGCTGCCCGCGACGGCAACCCCGAAAAAGCATCGAGTGGCTGCCAGTTCTACATCGTGCAGGGCCGCGTTTGGGACGATGCCGGGTTGCAGACGCAGCTGAAGCGTGTTGAAGCCATGAAAGGACATGTGCCTACCGATGAACAGAAACAGGTTTACAAAACCCTTGGTGGCGCACCCCATCTGGATGGGAATTACACCGTATTTGGTGAGGTCATCGACGGGCTGGCCATCGTCGACAGCGTAGCCAAGCAACCGCGCAACGAAATGGACCGTCCGGAAAAAGATGTTCGCATGTCCATGACCGGGCAATGGGTAAAGAAAAAGAAAATTACGAAGCAGTATCACTATCAGTATGTAGGAGTGAGGAGCGAGAAGTGAGGAGTTGCTGACGCAAGGCAAATTGCTGGCGTCAGCAACTCCTCACTTCTCGCTCTTCACTTCTCGCTCCTTTTATGAAAAAAATCCTCCTCACCGGTGCCAATGGGCTACTGGGCCAAAAACTGGTTGGTCTGCTTACGAAGCAGCCGAATGTTGAACTGATTGCCACCGCACGGGGTGAGAATCGACTCCCGTTCTCGGATGGGTACACGTATCGGGCAATGGACATTACCGACCGGCAGCAGGTGCTGGATGTGATTGGTGATGTGCGCCCGGACGTAGTTATCCACGGTGCAGCCATGACCGATGTGGATAAGTGCGAAGTACAGAAAGATGCCTGCTGGGCGCAGAACGTACACGCTGTGGAATACATTATCGAAGCTTGCCGCGCTACAAATTCCTTTCTGGTTCATGTGTCGACCGACTTCATTTTTGATGGGGCAGCCGGCCCTTACGACGAAGATGCCGAAGCAAACCCTATTAGTTTTTACGGGTGGAGCAAGCAGGCGGGCGAATCGGTCGTGCGGCACTCGGGCATTCGCTGGGCCATCGCTCGAACGGTGCTGGTATACGGTATTGCCCACGACATGAGCCGCAGCAACATTATTCTATGGGTTAAAAAGTCGCTGGAAGACGGGAAAAATATAAAGGTAGTGACCGATCAATGGCGCAGCCCAACCCTGGCCGAAGATCTGGCAATGGGATGCTTCCTCATTGCTGACCAGGAAGCGGAAGGTATTTTCAATATCTCGGGCAAAGAGGTCCTCACCCCCTATGAAATGGCCATTCAAACTGCCGATTACTTTGGTCTCGACAAATCGCTGATCGCTCAGGCTGATGCGTCGACTTTTACGCAGGTGGCCCGTCGTCCGCCCCGCACCGGCTTCATTCTGGACAAAGCTCGTACGGTACTGGGTTACGAGCCGCACAGCTTTGCCGAAGGAATCGCCGTTTTGGCTGAGCAGCTTAACTAGTTGTTGGTTATTGTTACTGGTTACTGAGTCATGAGCGATCAGGGGTAGTATTACTAACGAATCAACCAGTAACAAGTAACGACTCACAAAAAGCTGTTCTATGAGTAATATGAGCCTTACGCCGGTTGTAACCATTATTATGGCGACTTACAACCGAAGTAATATACTGCACTATGCGGTTCAAAGTGTACTGCGGCAAACCGAGACCAATTGGGAGTTACTGGTTATTGGTGATCACTGTACTGACGATACAGAGGCCGTAATGGCCTCTTTTAGCGATTCTCGCATTCAGTTTATTAATCTGGAAACTAACGTTGGGGAGCAGTCCGGGCCTAATAATATAGGTTTGCGGCAGGCCAGAGGAACATATATTGCCTTCCTGAATCATGACGACATGTGGTTTCCGGAACACCTTGCGGTGTGTCTGGCTGCCCTTCGTGCGCAACAGGCGGATCTTGTATTCACTCTGGGAGCCGTTATGATGCCGGACGAGCAAATCGTTCTGTCGGGTATTCTACCCGCTAACCGATATAATCCCGTGTATTTTGTGCCCGCATCCAGTTGGGTTTTTCATCGCTCGGTTGTGGATGATGTGGGCGAGTGGTATTCCTATAAAAAGTTATGGCTGGTACCCTCGCACGACTGGCTTCGGCGGGTAAACCAACATGGGAAAACGATTTCAATAATTCGGCAATTAACATGGCTCGCTATTCCTTCAGGAGCCCGTAAAAATTCCTATCGCGAACGACAGTCGCGGGAGCATGACTATTACTTTACTGAACTGAGTACCAATCCTGCTTTTAAAGAAGACCTGATGACTCGGGTAGCTCTGGCGTTCTCTGAAAAAGAGAACCGCTATGAGGGAATTGGAATGATTTGGCAGGGGATAAAAAATATACTTAAAAAACAGGTAATTGCTGCTGGATTTGTTCCCCTTGAATTGCGATTGATGTGGCAATACCGGCGTAAAGGAGAGGGGCTTAATTATTTACGCAGAATGCGCGGACTTCCTAACCTCAATCAATAATGAATAATTGGTATATCGATGGATTACAAAAGGACAAGCAGAGTATAACCGCCGACTGGATGATGCACCGTCAGTCCCTGATTGCGGGTGTTGAGGTGCGAGAGGTGAAAAATGTCATTAAGAGCAATGGCCATTTAACCGAGATCTACCGCAAAGACTGGCAACTGGACGATTCGCCGGTCGATCAGGTCTTCCAGATAATGATGCAGCCGGGAGGAGTCTCCGCCTGGCATGCGCACGAGTCGACAACAGACCGTTTGTTTGTTACATCGGGTACAATGAAAATCGTTTTGTACGACTCTCGTCAGGATTCATCCACGTTCGGGCAGATAAACGAGTTCCTCGTCAGTGATTTGCGTCCGCAGTTGATCTCCGTTCCTCCTCAGGTCTGGCATGGGGTAAAAAACATAAGCACCAGTGCCACTCTTATGCTGAATCTGGTAGATAAAGCGTATCAATATGACGATCCGGACCATTGGCGTGTACCGGCCGATAGCCCGGCCATTCCGTACAAATTATGATACTTCACCTGAAAGCGAAGCCCGGTAGTAAGGTTGATCAACTGTTCTACGATGCCGCCGGGCAGCTTAATGCGAAGATCAGGGCTCCGGCGCAGGATGGAAAAGCCAACGTCTATCTGGTCGAATTTCTGGCGAAGCAACTCGGTATTTCCAAATCGGGCGTGACCATTGTAGCCGGGTTCACTAATCCGCATAAACGCATTGAGGTCGACATATCGGAAGAAGTACTTACGCGTTTTTTGACTCAACTGCGATAGACGGTAGCCACCCGGACGACGTTTGAAACGACAACAAAAAAGGCCCGACTACGTGTAGTCGGGCCTTGTCATGCAATTAGATTAGATTGGGTGATCGTTTACCGTTTATCCCACCAAACACGAGTGTCCAGATCATCCGGTCCCTGCCGCGTAACGGCTTCCTGCCGATTGGCAGTGTTTACGGCGATTTCGGAATCCGGATAAGATAGCCGATTGATGAAGCTGCCCTTGATCTCCTTGCCTGGATAAGGGTTAGGCGTCAGGGTCGGGAACCCACTCCGCCGGAAATTAGCGAACACTTCGGGGCCATTCAGGAAAGAAGCTATCCAGTACTGCGTGTTGATCAGTTCCAGCCCTTTGGCCGCGCTGTACGGGTTCTTGGCCAGGTAAGCCGTGATATCGGCATCGGCAACCAGCGATGTAGCGGCATAATCGCCCAACTGTTTCATATGCGCCGTAACCCCGGCGTTGTAAAAGTCGGCGGCATTGCCGGTGGTCCAGGTGCGTTGGGCGGCTTCGGCCAGCAGGAGTTGCGTTTGCGCGTAGGTAACCAGGAAGCAGGGGGCAAACTGGCTGCCCATACGGGTGCGGTCTAACTGGCTGTAATCGTAAAAGCTGGCCAGACCGTCCTGTGTAGCTCTGGCTGTAATGGTGCCATTGTCAAAGCCGAGAGGCATGCCTATTTGGGCAGCTACTTCACGACTGGCACGGGCGGCTGTTTGCTCGGGACCACTTTTCGCACCTACGTAGCGCACTGCGATGGAGGTCAGCCGCGGATCGGATGTTGACTTGAGGTAGTCGACAAACGTTTTGGTCAGGTAATAGTTGGCTGCTTCGGTTGAGTTAAGCGTAGCCCCCACGCCATTGGTGTAGTTGGCGTTGTTCCGGATCACCGCATTATCGGCGTTCGATTGCATGAGGCCACCAGTTACCGCCTTCTGGACGGTCGACTGCGCCAGAGTTGGGTTCACTTTCGACAGGCGCATACCTACCCGCAGCAGGAGTGAATTACCAAATCGTTTCCATTTTGTAATGTCGCCACCATAGGTGATTTCACCGGCCTCCGTTGGCTTCGACGCGTCTAATGCCGTCGATGCTTCCGTCAGTTCTTTGATAATATCGTTATAAATGCTTTCCTGCGTATCGTACTTGGGTGTTACATTGTTTGCAATGTAGCCTATGCCCGCCTGTGTGTAAGGAACATCGCCATAGGTATCCGTTAGCACGGTGAACGCATAGGCTTTCCAGATCCGGGCCATGTTGTAGAGATTGGTCCGGTTAGGATCAGCTTTGGTTTGGTTGATCACGTCGACCAGATACCGAATAACGTTCTGGTAGTATTGACGCCAGATAGCCCCGTTAACGCCCGAAGGCCCCCGGTTGTCGATGTTGTAATTGCCCCCGGCAACGATCCCTGAGTTGGGGGTGAACATCTGCTGAACAACAGGCTCCTCGAAGGTTAGTATACTGCCCGGAAATGAGGTGCTGATCATGGCATTATTGAACGTAAACAGCGGGTTAAGCGCCGTTGCTGCTGTTGGGTTTACGTTCAGTTCATCGAACCCTTTATCACAACTGCTTGTCGTAAAAAGCAGGGCAACCAGGGGTATATATAAAAGTGTCTTTTTCATGAAAGTAGTAAAGTTTGTGTCCCCTTGGGGGTAGAGGGCTTTTTAGAATTTAACATTCAGGTTAAAGCCGATGCTGCGCGTTGTTGGTAAACCGGTCGATTCCAGACCGATCAGGTTATCGGAGCTAAAGCCAAATTGCTCGGGGTCGATATTTGGTACCCATTTTTTGATGATGGCCACGTTGTTGGCCACAGCACTCACCCGGATTCCTTTAATAAACAGGCTTTTAGGTAGCATCTTGGTGAAGTCGTAACCAAGGCTGATCTGGCGGAGTTTCCACAGGCCGGCATCATACACCACCTGCTCGCCCAGACTTTTGGAACGGCCTACCGAGTAGTAATCCTGCACAAATGCCCGAACGGCGTTTACTTCACCTTTCTCGTTGACGCCAACACCCACCATTTTGTTATCGGTTTCGCCCCGGCCAACCAGTGTTTCTTTCTGTAATCCGTGCCGGAAAGCGTTCAGGTTGGTACCCGAAATCATTTTGCCGCCAAGCTTAAAGTCGATCAGGACGGAGAGATTGACGCCTTTATAATTAAACGTGTTGGTAATACCACCCGTATACTTAGGCAAGGCCGAACCAAACGAAATGGGAGCCGGTGTACGCACGGGCAAGCCATCGCCCCCGTGAATGATACGTCCCTGCGCGTCGCGCTGGTAGCCGAAACTGTATAACTGACCCAGTTCCTGGCCAACCACCTGCCGAAGATCACCTACGTAAATACCCGTACCGACCACAATCTGCTCGGCCTGTTTGTCTTTGTTATAATCTCTCTCGGGCGAGCCGTCGTCGTCGGTTAGGAGCCGGAGTAGTTTCGTCTTGTTATAAGCCCCGTTCAGGGTTATGTCCCAGGAGAAGTCCTTAGTGCGAATAGGTGCGAGGTTTAGCAATATTTCAATGCCCTGATTCTGGCTCTGTCCACTGTTGATCAGGGTCGAGGTGTACCCTGAGGCATCGGACGACTGGGCCTGTACGATCTGGTCGCTGGTGATCTTTCGATAAACGGCCATGTCCAGGCCAACCCGGTTGTTGAACAACTTCAACTCCAGACCAACCTCGGTCTCAGCCGTACGGCTGGGTTTGAGCGTGGCGCTGGGCACGGTACCGGACGTAATGTTACCCACCGGCTGCCCCTGTCCTGCCGGGTTTGGGAACAGGTTGGCATTGACCGAATAGAATAGGTTGTTCGAGTAGGGCGCTACGTCGCCGTCGCTACCCACTTCCGCATAAGCAGCCCGGATCTTACCGAAGTTGATAAAGGAAGGCAGGTTGTTGAAGGCCTGCGAGAAGACGAAGCTACCCGTTAATGAAGGATACAGAATGCTGCGGTTGGCTGGCGAAAGGGTAGAGAACCAGTCGTTGCGTAGCGTACCGTTCAGAAAGAGGACGTCTTTAAACGAAAATTCGGCTGCTGTGTATAGCGAATTAACTTTCCGTTCGCTCAGACCATAGGTGGGGTCTTTCACCCGTCCGTTCTGCGGCACGTATAAGCCCCGCACAATGAAGTCGGTTACCTGCACACTGTTGAGGTCGCTGCGACGGTACAACTGGTTACCACCAACGGTAAGATCAATACCGAATGCGCCAAACTTGTGATTGGCACCAATCAGGAAGTCGGCGTTGATTTCGCGGAAACGGCGGGCTTCCTGTACATACGCCCCGTTTACAAAACCGGCTGGTGCCGCTGCCAGAGAGGCCTGCCCCGTTGGGAAGTTATAATCCTGATCGCGTGACCAGTAATCCTGTCCAACCCGGCCTTGCACATACAGCCAGTCGGCAACGTTATAACGTGCGGTAATGTTGCCGAACAGACGATCCCGGCGAATGTTCTCAAACTTGTTGTTGAGGACAAAGTATGGATTCGTGCGGTTCATAAAGCGCGAGTATACAAACTCGTTGCCCGTAGCCGGGTTGATCTGGTTGGCTTCCAGTACATCCAGCGGCATGGAGTTGGCCAGTGTGTAAATTACCGTTGGCGTACTGTTGTCCTGCTGGGCAATCTGTGGCGGGTTTTTGTTGTACTCGTTGGAGTAGTTGAGCGTTCCCGTAACGGTTAACCGTGGCGACAGGTTGTAGCTGAAGCCAAGGTTCATCGTCTTCCGGTTAAAGGTGTTGTTACGCGTGATGCCTTTGTTATCCAGGTTGGCGATAGACAGGTTGAACCCGCCTTTCTCACTGCCCGACGATACCGCAACCGAGTTGGTCCAGGTCGATCCATCCCGGTAGAAAGTATTGATCCGGTTACGAACGGGCGCGTAGGGCACCGTTACACCCCCGAACAGTACCTGTGTCTGACCGGCAAATCTCTCCCCGAAACTCCATACGCCCGATGTTGGGTTGGCCGCTGTTGGCCGCACGCCATATTCCCCCTGTCCGTAATCGTACTGGTAATCGGTATAATCCAGCGGGTGATCGCTTGTGAAGTTGCTGTTAAAGGTTACACCGATACCCTGGCTGGTGCCTCTGGTTTTGGTTGTAATCAGAATGGCACCGTCTTTGGCGCGGGAGCCATACAGAGCCGCAGCCGTACCGCCTTTCAGCACCGTCATTCCCTCAATATCATCCGGGTTGATGGACGAAAGACCGTCACCACCGTCGGAGTAGTTCCGGTCGCGGTTACCAATGGAGTTGTCGCCACCGGTATTACCGTTGTTCTGGCCAAAGTTAGTGTTGTCGATAGGGACGCCGTTCACAACAATAAGCGGGCTGTTCTGTCCTGAGAAGGATGACTGACCCCGGATACGAATCTTACTCGTTCCGGCGGCACCCGTACCCAGGCTGCTGATGTTGACACCCGCAATCTTACCCTGTAAGGCATTGATGAAATTGACCGTACGGTTGGTGGTAACCTGTTCGGGATTGACGATCGCCGTGGCATAGCCCAGCCGTTTAGCTTCTTTTTTGATACCTAGCGCTGTTACAACCACTTCGCCCAGATTTTGCTCGGCTTCCTGAAGCGTTATTGTTAATTGAGTTTGGTTGCCGATGGCCAGTGACTGCCCAGCGAAACCAATAGCGCTGAACACCAGCGTAGAGTTGGCTGGTACGTTAAGCGTGAACGAGCCGTTGGCATCGGTCGTCGTTCCCAACTGAGTATTTCTAACTAAGATTGTTACGCCTGGAATAGGCTGCTGGTCCTTGCCAGCTATGACCCGACCTGTAATGCGCCGATCCTGTGCTAACGCAGTATGGCTTATCAGGAAAGTAGCCCAGACTGCCAGCAGACAGGCGCTAATCCTCGTTCGTAAATTGTGTCCCATTTTAAATTAGATTGGTTTTAAGTTTTGCTATTTAAATTAATCCAAAAAAATCTTCATTAAATTACAGAACTCTAAAGATAATAATTTGCTGCATTTACTTTACGATTTTGATCACTGAATAAAATTTGGAAATCTTAAAATAGATATTCACCTTTGTCTACCAGACAAGGGGGATATATCCTCCAAATACGCTCGTTATTCAATGAAATTTGCCCAACAACCGGCTTATCTACGCGAAAACGCCTATTTATCATCCATTCGTGCGACTATGACGATGGGTATGTGTTGTTGTTGAGGTTTCTGTAAAATGCCTGCCTTGCTTTAAATAGACGACAATCGCCCCCAGTTTTTTGACAGCCAATAAATGAATTTTTATTAACCATAATACTATACTTATTCTGTATAGTAAATAGGAAATAAGGTAATTAACTTAATTGACAGTAACATTAATTCTTATGGTAGCCATATCAAACAACCGGATTGCCACGCAGCCAACGCAATTATTGACAGCCGACGAACGGGCTTTTTTCGAAAAAAATGGATTCCTCCATATCAAAAACTTTGTAAGCCGCGACACTGTGCAGCTTTTCCTGTACGAATTGCAGCAGGTAGAAGCGGAATGGATTACCGAAAAAGTTGATAAGATCAACGGTATCCCCATAAAATTCGGTCGGGATGAAAACGGAAAGCCTATCGTTCAGCGGTTTGCGTTTGCCTCGCTGTTTAGTCCGGTTCTGCATGAGTTTTTACAGGATGAGCGCCTTAAAGAACTGACTCAGTTGTTAAAGCCATACGATGGTCGTATTGGCGAAGAAGAGAAAGACGGGCTGGTTGTGAATCACTACGTTCGTACGCCGGAGAGCAACTTCTCTAAGATGGGCTGGCATACCGATAGCCCGCGCGATCTGTTTTTGGGGCAGCGGATTCGGCCGATGCTGAACGTGGGGTTACACCTCGACGACTGCCCCATGAGCAACGGCGGGCTACGCGTACTGCCGGGTACGCACAAGCAAAACACCCTGCTCACGCTATTCCGTAAACGTCAGTTCATCGACCACCGCCCCGACCCGCGCGAAGTTGGGTTCGATATTGAAGCGGGCGATCTGACCATCCATAACGGGAGTTTGTGGCATCGCGTTGAGCAGTCGCCAAACGAAGGGGCCTCCAGCCGTCGCCGGGTCATGTATATCCCACTGGTGACGGGCGAGTACCAGCCTAAAAATACCGCCAGCAAAACGCCGTTCTATCACCGGTTAGGGGCTAAAATCCTTCGGTAAAAATTCTTTTGAGGAATAACCCGATACGCGATGCACTACAACTGGCTTGCTTTAGCTGTTCCGTTTTTTCTGCTCTGCATAGGTGTAGAATACCTTGTAGCGAAAAAACAGCAGAAGGATTATTTCCAGTTCAATAGGTCGGTGGCGAACCTCAATGTGGGTATTGCTGAGCGGCTGCTGGATGTTTTTACGACCGGCGCTTTTTACTTCGTGTATGACTACCTCCATCGGCACTATGCCCTGTTCGACATTCAGGCTAATCTTTGGGGGTGGGTTAGCCTGTTGGTTGCCACCGATTTTGTCTGGTATTGGTATCATCGACTGGCGCACGAAATCAACGTGTTCTGGGCGGTTCATGTCGTGCATCACCAGAGCGAAGACTTTAATTATACTGTCTCGGCGCGTATTACGGTATTTCAGGCAATAGTCCGAACAGGTTTCTGGGCAATTTTGCCGATCGTTGGTTTCCCGGCGGAGATGATTACCGGGATATTGCTCGTGCACGGTTTATACCCGTTTTTCATTCATACCCGTACTGTTGGTAAGTTGGGCTGGCTCGAGTAT
The DNA here is from genome assembly GCF_026391055.1 of Spirosoma sp. Classification (GTDB taxonomy): domain Bacteria; phylum Bacteroidota; class Bacteroidia; order Cytophagales; family Spirosomataceae; genus Spirosoma. The sequence continues at coordinate 283,581 of NZ_JAPLET010000015.1, forward strand.
GTATTCGTGACGCCTTCGCACCACCGGGTACACCACGCCTGCAACCCGCAGTACCTCGACCGGAACTATGGCGACATGTTTATCATCTGGGATAAACTGTTTGGCACTTTTGCCGAAGAAGAGGAAGAGCCTGTCTATGGCCTGACAAAACAACTCGACAGTCATAGCTTCCTGTGGCAGCATTTTCATGGCTGGCTTGAGTTGGGTGTCGCCGTACAGCGGGCAACGAGCTGGCGGGCAAAGCTGTCCGTATTATTCGGTCGGCCGGATACTGTCGACCCAGCCATCCGTACCGAACTGGAGCGGCAGTTTTTGTCGACCAACGCTGCAGGACGCGCGGCTACCCATAACAGAAGTCGCCGGTTTAGGGGATATGTTGTGGGGCAATTGGCCGGAACACTGCTTATTTTATTCACGTTTCTGCTCGTTGAAAAGAGCATTCCCGGCTACCTTCAGCTGCTTGCCGCCTTGTTCATCCTGCTGACGGTTATCAATTGTGGGGCATTGCTCGAGCAGCGCCGGTGGGTACTCTACCTCGAAATTGGCCGCGTGGCAGTGCTGTGGCTGGCGCTGTATACCCTGCTGGGTTATCCGATGTTTATTGTCCTGGCCTACATTGGTGGGCTGGCCATCTGGGCTTATTTCTCCCTTGTTAAAAAGCGCTATTTTCAACTGGTATACGGAGGTTGATTCAGCTTGTCTTTCACCTGCAAACGCAAATACCCATGACACTCGAATTTCAAAATGAATTAGGCGATATACGCTCGGTAACAACGCTGCCCCGCGACAAATCGGTTTCGGTTAAGCCCCTGCTTACGGGCGATCTGGCCCCCTTTTTCAGTCTTACCGGTGCGCCAAACGACTGGCGGGCTTCGGTCTTCGGTCAGAAATTGCCCAAAGCGGCCACGTCTATTCTCGATCTGATAAACGTGCGCCCACTGGTCGTCAGCTTTTATTGCCCCTGCTGGGGACGCTATGCCCGGCCATACCTGGAGTCGCTGGTTCGGCTGAATCAGGCTTTGCTGGCCGTCGATGCCGAATTGGTTGTGTTTTCAAACGAATCACCGAGTATATTGGCCCGTCAGATAGGTGAGCTGGATTTTCGGGTGGCGTATGATGCCGAATCGACAGTAGCCCGGCGGTTCGGGGTCTACAGCGAAGACCACCCTGTTTGGGAGCGTATTTCGGGTATCTCGGAAGACGCCTTTACACCGGCGTTGTACGTAATTGGGCAGGACCGACGGATTGCCTACCATGTGCTGGATGAAAACTTCGACCGGTCGCTCGATGCCGAATCCATTGTTTCTGCTGTTTATCATCTTAACCAGGTGCATCATGAAGTTTACTAGTCACTCTGTCGGACCTTTAAATAACTACTCGCGGTGTTTTTTCGGCTTATGGTTTCTGGCAATGGCGGCCTCCGTTGGCTGGCGTAATGCTGAAGGCCCGTCCTACAAAGAGCAGATTGATGCCTGGCATCAGACGCGAATCAACTCCCTTAAAAGCGAAACCGGCTGGCTAAATCTGGCCGGACTGTTCTGGCTCAGCAACGGAAAGAACTCGCTCGGACGCGGCACCGACTTCGATCTGGATTTTCCGGTTGCCGATGCACCCGCCGATTTGGGTGCGCTTTACCTGGAAAACGGCCATGTGCGCTTTGTGCCCAAAGCAGGCGCAGCCGTTCTGGCCGATGGCAAGCTCGTTACCGGGCCGCTGGTTATTTTTGCTCCCGATCAGAAACCGCTTGTGCTGGCACATGGCTCCCTGCGCTGGTTTATCATCAAGCGGGGACCTAAATATGGTGTTCGGCTCCGCGATCTGGACAGCCCGCAACTGAAAGAGTTTCAGACCATCAACCGCTATCCCGTCGATGAAAGCTGGCGGGTAAAGGCCCGGCTTGAAACTCCATCGACACCCACGACCATCCCGATCATTGATGTGCTGGGCCTGACGTCGCAGCAGCCGCTGGCGGGTACTCTGGTCTTTGAACGGGCCGGAAAAACGTATCGGCTGGATGCCGTTGAAGAGGGAGACAAGCTCTTTATCCTGTTCGGCGATCCAACAAACGAACATGAAACCTACGGGGCCGGCCGATTTTTATACGCCGACAAGCCTATTTCCAACGCCGGAACAGGGCTGGTCGTTCTTGATTTTAATCAGTCCATCAATCCGCCCTGCGCGTTTACCCCGTTTGCCACCTGTCCCATTCCGCCGAAGCAGAATAAACTGACAGCGGCTGTAACGGCGGGCGAAAAACGATACGGCGATCATTGAGCCGCTGACTTAGGCTGGCGTGGGTATTTACCCGTGCCAGTACGGAAGTAGACAATCTTCTGTAATTTGATTCGTGTAGTAATTAACGTATAATGAGTACACCGATAACAACAAGGGCCGCGCTTACTTCCAAACTGCCCAACGTAGGCACCACGATTTTTACAGTCATGTCGAAGCTGGCGGCCGAGACGGGGGCTATCAATCTGTCGCAGGGCTTTCCCGGCTTCGACTGTTCGCCCGAACTGGTATCGCTGGTTGAGAAATACCTGCGCGGTGGGTTCAATCAATACGCTCCCATGACCGGCGTTCCGGCCCTGCGGGAAGCACTGGCCCAGAAAACCTTCGCTGAGTACAACGTTTCCTACGACCCGGAATCTGAAGTGACGGTTACGTCGGGTGCTACCGAAGCCATCTTCGCGGCTGTCACCGCCGTTGTCCGCCCCGGCGATGAAGTGATCGTGCTGGAACCCGCCTACGATAGCTACGTACCCGCCATTGAACTCAACGGGGGCATGCCTGTTTATGTGACATTGACCCCCCCGGATTACGCCATCGACTGGCAGCAGGTTCGTGAAAAAATCACGGACAGAACCCGACTGATTCTGGTCAACACACCCCATAATCCTACCGGCTACGTCTGGACGGCTGATGATCTGAACCAACTGGCCGATCTGATTCGCGACCGCAACATCTGGATTGTGAGCGATGAAGTGTACGAGCACATCCTGTTCGATGGGCGGAAGCACCACTCGCTTATGACTCACCCCGAACTTCAGGAGCGCACTTTTGTTGTGGGATCTTTCGGGAAGACGTTTCACATTACGGGTTGGAAAATAGGCTATTGTCTGGCACCCAAAGAACTCAGTGCGGAGTTTCGGAAAATCCACCAGTACCTGACATTCAGCACCGTTACACCCATTCAGTACGCTCTGGGCGACTACCTGCAGGAGCCGGTGCACTATCGGCAGTTGCCCGATTTCTACCAGCGTAAACGCGATCTGTTTCTGGCTGGTTTGCAGGGTTCGCGCTTTACGTTCAAGCCCGCCGAGGGGAGCTTTTTTCAGGCCGTATCGTATGCCGCTATTACCGATGAGCCTGATTATGACCTGGCCATACGACTAACCAAAGAAATCGGGGTGGCGTCGATTCCGGTTTCGGTATTTTATAACCAGAAGAACGATTATAAGCTCTTGCGGTTCTGCTTTGCCAAAGACGATGCCGTGCTGATTCGGGCGGCCGAACGGCTGAGTCTTCTATGATCGCAAGTTTCTATGTTATTAATGGTTAAATAGTTATGTATAAATCGGTTGACTGTCCTGTTGATGGGGTTCAGGTAAATGAAAACAAGGTACGTGTTGTCGCTTTTCTGGTTTTGCTGATTGGGATAGCGTATCTGTTTACGGGCTATTGGCCGTTGCCTGTTGTGTTGTTGATCGACTTCGGCCTACGGGCGTTTGACTTTGGTAAATTGAGTCCTTTGGGTCGACTTGGTGAGGGTATTGTACAGGTCTCCCAACTGCCGTTTCGCCCAACCGACCAAGCTCCGAAGCGGTTTGCTGCCGGGGTTGGCTTCGCATTCGCTATTCTCATTCTGGCATTGTATTTTCTGGAAATCAGCCCAGGTATTCCGACCAGTGTACTGGTTATGTTTGCCGGGCTGGAGTCGTTGGCCGGTTTTTGTGCAGGTTGTTATGTTTATTCGTTTCTGAAACGCATCCACCTGATCAATCAATAGCAACCCCTATGCCCCGCATTTTGCCCCTCTCCGAAACCGAAGCGACGCCCGATGTGCAGGCCGCTTTCGACGCGCACATAACAGATCATCCTGGTAGCCGCATCACGAATATGAAAGCTACGCTGGGGCGGTCGTTGTTGTCTTTTCAGATTTACATGCAGTGGTACCCGCTCTACGACCAGGTGAAAGCGATTGTCGGGAACCGGCTGGCGTACCTGTACGCTCATGCTATTTCGGAGGGGTCAGACTGCCCCGTTTGTTCAACGTTTTTCCGGCGGATCATCATCGACAATGGCGAACGCCCCGAAGCCATCCAACTGACCAGTGACGAACAGAACCTTATTGATTTTGGTAGTGCCATCGCCCGGAATAAAGGTGAAATCCCGGACGAGCTGTATGCACCCATTGCCGACCGATTCACCGATGAGCAGATCGTCGTACTGGTAGCCTTTGCCGGGCAGATGATCGCCACTAACGTGTTCAATAACGCACTGAACGTTGACGTCGACGAATACCTCTATCCCTATCTTCCCTTAACTCAACCCGAAAACCCCACCAACATACATGGCTGATCTGCGTGGTCAAGTAGCATTTATTACCGGAGCGGCCCACGGGCAGGGGCGGGCTGTCGCGCTGGCGCTGGCTCAGGAAGGTGTGCACGTCATAGCCTTCGATCTGGCCAAGCCGATGGCTTATCCCGGTTATGCCCTTGGCTCCGGGAGTGAACTGGATTCCCTGAAACAGATGGTAGAAACCTTTGGCGTTTCGTGCCTGACGGCTCAGGGCGACGTTCGACGGGACGAGGATATCAAACGCGCCGTCCATGCTGCCATGGAGAAACTGGGTCGCATTGATATTCTTTTCAACAATGCGGGCATCTGCGCGTATGGGCTGGTACACGAACTACCCGAAGAGGAGTGGGATGCCATGCTCGATATCAACTTGAAAGGCGCCTGGCTGGTAGCCAAACGGGTAATTCCGATCATGATGGCGCAAAAATCCGGGGTGATTCTCAATAACTCGTCCATTGCCGGATTGCGGGGTATGAATAGGTTGAGCCATTACGCGGCCTCAAAATGGGGGCTGGTAGGCCTGACGAAGTCGTGGGCCATTGAACTGGCTCCGTATAATATCCGCGTCAATTCCATCCACCCGACGGGTGTCAACACGCCCATGAACGACGGCCTGGCCGAACTGGAAGGCACGACTACTCAGGAGATTGCCGAACGCTCGGCTGGAAACCTGCTGCCTGTTCCCTGGGTAGAGCCAGAAGATGTGTCGGCGATGGTGCTGTTTCTGGTATCGGATAAAGCGCGGTATGTAACGGGTTCGCAGTTTGTGCTGGATGCCGGTTTGCTGACGCGCTGAGTTTATTCATCATAATGTAACTTAAGTAGCCCTGTTAACGAGGGCTTTTTTTATGCCTGATTATGAAGAATTAGACTATTAACCATATCAAGTACTCAGACAAATCATTAGTTTTGGGCAAGCTAATATTAATTTAGTATTAAAAAATCATTATCAAATTGTTAACAATATGAAAAGAACTTTTCGTTTCTTTTTGAGCAAAAGGCTACTCATGAACATGATAGCCTTTTTGTTTTATAGCTCACTATGCGCCCAGACGCCCATTCAGGGGACCGTGCTCGATGCCAAGAAAGAGCCACTCGTGGGCATAAACGTATTGGTAAAAGGAACTACGCGCGGAACGGTTACGGATGTGAACGGCAAGTTTATCGTTAATGCCGACCCGGCCGCTACGCTGATTTTTTCGGGCGTCGGTTTCGTCCGGCAGGAAGTAGCCGTGGGAAGCCGAACGGACGTGTCGGTGACGCTTGCCGAAGATAATGCCGTGTTGAGCGAAGTAGTGGTTACCGCACTGGGTATCAAACGAGACAAGCGTTCATTGGGGTATTCTATTCAGGAACTCAACGGGCAGGACATTTCGGCGGCTAAAGAAGCCAACGTAGCTACAACCCTAGCCGGGAAAATGGCCGGTGTGCAGGTGACCCGCTCGGCCAATGGTGCCGGTGGCTCATCGCGGGTTGTTATCCGAGGGGCTAATTCGCTTGTAGGGAACAGCCAGCCGCTGTACGTCATTGACGGTATCCCGATGGACAACCAGAACCCGCGTGCTCCCGGCAGTTCGGGCGGTATTGACTATGGGGACGGTATTTCGAACATCAACTCCGAAGATATCGAGACCATTTCTGTGCTGAAAGGCCCCAATGCGGCAGCGTTATACGGGCAGCGGGGGAGTAATGGTGTGGTGCTGATTACGACCAAATCTGGGAAGAACCGGAAAGGAATCGGAGTTAAATACGGCATCGACTACTCACTCGGGGATGCGCTGGTGCTGCCGGATTTTCAGGATGAATACGGGCAGGGGCTGGATGGTACGTTTACCAACTTCCGGGGCAACGATGGTAAAATCTATACCTGGGCCGCTGCTCAGGCCGCTGGTATACAGGGCGTTCCCAAAATGAGTGGCGGTCGCGACCGATTCACCCGGTCGAGCTGGGGGCCGCGTATGGAGGGGCAGGCGTATGAAGACCAATGGGGTAACCTCCTGAACCTGACCCCGCAGCCCAACACCTTCCAGAAGTTTTTCAATACCGAAAAGCAGATGGTCAACAACCTGAGTCTGGAGGGAGGCAACGACGCAGTGAACTACCGGGTGGCGTATTCCAACACAAATATCAATGGCTACGTACCCACCAATACCCTAAATCGGAATAACATCAGCTTACGGACGGTGGCCAAAGTTACCTCCAAGTTAGAAGCCGATGTGAAGGTCAATTACATTGCTCAGCAGGGCGTAAACCGCCCAACGGTTTCCGACGCGGCTGATAATCCGGCCTACATCTTTATCAGCCAGCCCCGAAGCATTCCAATGGATATTCTGGCCAATTCGGCCTGGACGGCAGCTGATATTTCCAAACAACTTGGCTATGGCACAACACCATTCGTGGGCCTCGAAAAAACCTATGCCACCAACTCGTCAACGGCGAACCCCTACTGGACAATGTCCCGAACCCGCAACTCGGATGAACGGCAGCGAATTATCGGACTGGTCAGACTGAGTTATCAGTTCAACGACTGGATTCGGCTGACGGCCCGTACCGGTACGGATTTCTATACCGACCAGCGGTTTCGTTACCGCGACAAAGGTACCTACGTGACAACCAACAAAAACGGGGATATTACTGAAGAGGTGACCCGTACCCGCGAAGATAACAGCGACGTTCTGCTGTCACTTACACCCAAAGTTTCGGACGATATTTCGTTTTCGTTCAATCTGGGCGCTAACCACCAGCGCTATTACTCGCGCACAACGGGAAATACCGGAAATGAATTTATTGCCCCTAATCTGTTCATTATCAATAATACGCTAACGAATTCGTACGTTTTTGGTCTGACGGAATCGTCCATTAATTCGGTCTATGGGTCGGGTTCGATAGGGTATAAGGAAATGGCTTTCATTGATTTTTCGGCCCGGAATGACTGGTCGTCGACGCTGTCTCCCAAAAACAACTCGTTCTTTTACCCGGCCATCAGCGGTAGCCTTATTTTGACGGATGCGCTGCGGCTGCAGAGTCCTACGCTGAGTTTCCTGAAGGTAAGAGCTTCCTGGGCACAGGCGGGTAGCTCGGGCAGCCCGTACCAGCTCAACGGGAATTATTCGCTGGATCAGTACACACAGGGCGGCATTCCGCTGGCTTCATTTGCGTCGACCATTCCCGATCCTAACCTGAAAAACGAGTTGACCACGTCCAATGAGTTTGGGCTGGAAGCACGGCTGTTCAAAAATCGGGTGGGGGTAACGGTTGCCTATTACAATGCCAGCACCCGAAACCAGATTCTAAACGTACCGCTGCCTCCGTCGAGCACATTTACGTCCCGGCTGATCAACGCGGGCGAAATTCGTAACCACGGCATCGAACTGTCGGTTAATGCCACGCCTGTAAAACTGGCTTCGGGCTTCTCCTGGGATGCTACGCTGAACTACTCCCATAACCGCAACGAAGTGGTCTCGCTGGCCGAAGGTGTGTCGACATACATACTTGGCAGCGACCGGGGCGTGCAGGTTATTGCTACACCCGGCAAGCCATTTGGTACTATTCTGGGCAACGGCTTTCAGTGGCTTCGGGATGGTTCCGGAAATCGGATCATCGACCCAGCCACGGGCCTGCCAGTCAAAACAAATGCAAAGATCCTATACGAAATGGGCAATGCATTACCGAAGTGGATTGGGGGTTTCAACAATGTATTCCGATATAAAGGCATCACTCTGTCGGGGCTGATCGACGTTAGCCAGGGTGGCAAAGTATATTCGCAGAGCTTGCGCGAAGAACTGGTGTACGGCACGATCAAAAAGACGCTGCCGGGCCGCGATGGAAGTTACGTTGCCGAAGGCGTTGTCGGTTCGAAATCGGCCGATGGAAGCTGGACCAGTACCGGGCAGGCGAATACTAAAACAGTACGGGCGCAGGATTACTGGAACGTAGTGGCACCGGACAAAGATAACGTTGTGTCGGAAGAGCTGCTGAACGATGCCAGCTACGTCATCCTGCGGGAAATGACGCTTAATTACAGTTTGCCCGCTAAACTGGTAAGCCGCACGCCGTTCCGTAATATCCGGGCCGGGGTATATGGCCGGAACCTGTTCTATTTACAACGGAAGACCGACGGATTTGCACCGGAAGCCTCCTCTTTTAACGTGAACAACTCGTCGCTGGGCCTTGAGTCGACGGCACTGCCGCTGCTGCGGTATTTCGGGGTTAGCCTGAATGTAGAACTGTAAGCATCACTCCGAGTCGATGCAATTCGTTACTCAAATCTTCATGAATCAATGAAAAAGATACTAAAACCCATTTATATCGCTGTTGTCCTGCTGGTTGCGCAGGGATGTACGGATGACTTCGAAAAAATAAATACCCCACCTACTTCGGTTACGACCATCGACCCCGGTCTGGTGTTATCTAAAGTGCAGCGCGACGCAGCTTTTTCAGAGGGGTTCGAGTACCCTAATAACCAATTTGGCTCCTGGGTGCAGCAGTGGGCAGGTGGTGTACTAATTTCGAGTTCTCGCTACGTACAGCAGGCCGATACCGATCTGTGGGCCAGCCACTATGTGTATTTGCGAAACATCAGCCAGATCAGGAACCAGTTGCTGAAGGGCCTCGAAAATGACCCGAAAGGCCGTACAAAGCTGGCCATCGCCCGAATCGTTGAGATTTCCATCTGGCAGCGCCTGACGGATTTATTTGGCGATGTGCCTTATTCGCAAAGTGCGCTGGGAGTCGAAAATGTGAACAACCAGCCGGTGTTCGACACGCAGGAGGCTATTTACAAATCGCTGATTACCGAACTGGATGCAGCCATCGCCAAGCTTACGGTTGGGGATGAAAGCTATGGCAACGCTGATTTTTATTACAAAGGCGATGTGGCCAAATGGAAGAAATACGGTAATTCACTGAAGTTGCGGCTCGGTATGCGTATTCGGTACGCTAACCCCGCGCTGGCCCAGAAAACCGTTAGCGAAGCCATGGGCCAGCCTTTGCTGGAGTCGAACGCCGATAATGCCGCCATTCCAACGTACAACGATGCCACCAATGCCAACGTACACCCTGTGCTGAACCACTGGCTGGCCGGAAGCCCCGACCTAAAATATCTGGCCGATACGTTTGTAAACCAACTTGTTGCCACCAGCGACCCACGGTTGCCCGCGCTGGTGCAACCAACCGTCAACTCGGTAAAAGCCGGGAAGCCCGCTTATAAAGGCATCGGCGTAGCCCTCACGGACGCGTTGCTGAAAACGATCATCAAAGACGATTACTCTACGGCTTCGCAGACCACGTTTTTCAATAAGGCCTATTCGCCCGCTATCCCCTGTGTTCAGATGACCTTTGCAGATGTGAGTTTCTATAAGTCTGAAGCGGCTCTGGAAGGTTGGGGCGCTACCACCGATCAGGCGGAGAAATTCTATCAGGACGGGGTCAAAGCGGCTATGGCAATGCCCCCTTATAACGTAACGGCTATTCCTGCAACCTACACCGAACTGTCGTTTGCAGGATTGACAAAAGAGCAGAAGCTTGAAAAGATCGGGACGCAGAAATGGATTCAGCTGTTCGGTCGGTCGTACGAAGCCTTTATCGAGTGGCGCAGGATGGGCTATCCTAAACTAACGCCGGGGCCAAATGCTGGTTCGACTAATGGGCAGATTCCCCGCCGGTCGGTATATTCGACCCAAGAGGCTCTGCTCAATAAGACCAACTACGATGCCGCCGTAGCCCGATTTTCCAATGGAGACTCTTACCTGAGCAAAGTGTGGTGGGATAAGCGTTAATTACACCCTCCTAAAATGGATAAGGGGCCGCTTGATCGTTTAAGATCAAGCGGCCCCTTATCCATTTTAGACCATGCTTATTGACTATCAGCTTCGTTCGGACCGGCTATTTTGGCTAAATCCTTATTTTCGGGAAATAGAGCCAGCCCTTTAGTAAGCCACTCATTACGAGCAGTCTCATCTTTCGTGACCAGTTCGTTGTACGAAATCAGGTATTTAAACGCCAGTACGAGGTCCTTCTTGTACCGGTTCCGCTCTTCCTCCTTATCGGCGATCATACTGATAAACTGCTCAAAGTAGGGTTTGGCTTTGCCCTTCATCACCGCTTCTTCGGGGGCGTAAGCGTAGTAATTGGCTTTGGCCCGGTAGAGTACCGTTGGGGCGTAATCGGGTGAGCCTTGTTGAGCCAGTGCCAGTGCCGAATCGGCTAGGGCGAACCGCAGGGTGTCGCGCTCCAGTTTACCCGAACTGTCGCGTTTGAACCCGAGGGTGTAGTTACTCATGCCGTATCGGAACAAATCCTGTACATCGGCTTTAAAGCCGTGCTTAGCCGCCGAATCCAGAATAGCGACCGCTTCGGGGTGTTTTTTGGCCCGGTAATAATACTTGGCGATGTCGCTGTACAGATTATCGGTAGTATCGAAGGGAGCGGCTTTGGCAAGGTACACTGCTCCTAAGGAGTCATCGCTGGCGCTGTCGGTAGCCATGTAGGCCCGGCCAAGGTACTTGTAATCGTCCGGCATGGCTTTGTCCGGCGCTTTTTCCAGGAACGTGTTGATATTCTCGATGGCCTTGTCGGGCTGTTTGAGCGACGAGTAGGCCCAGCCTTTTATGCGGTACACAATCGGGTTCTGGCCCAGGGCTGTCCGGTTGCTGTCGATGAGCGTAACAGCTCGCTGAAAATCGTTGGCCAGAAAGTGGAATTGTGCCTGACGCAGCAGCGTTTCCTGCCGGGCATCGTGCGATACCGTAACGTACTGGTCCATGTAGCTGGCCGCTTCTTTGTATCGGTTGACCAGAAAGTACAGTTCGGCCAGCTGGTTGTAGGCCGGGGCGTACGAACCGTTAGCTTCAATAGCTTTTTTATAATTCTCGACGGCCAGATTCAGGTTGCGTCCCTGCCAGTAAATGTCGCCAATGCGCTGGTATACCCGCGATGGGTTCATGCCCAGTTCAAGTGCACTTTCGTAGCGGGTAACGGCCGTACCCGCATCCTTGTTCAGGTAATGAGCATCGCCGAGGGCCAGCTGAATGGCTGCGTTCTTCTTGTCGCGCTCAGTGGCCTGGTTGAGGTAGTCAATGGCTTTGGCAGCATTGACCGCTTTGGCGTAAACGGGTTTTATTGACCCATTACCGGGGGTCAGGTAGCCTGTATAGGCTTCACCAATTCGATACAGAATATCGGCGTTTTTGCTTTTACTCTTTTTAAGTACCTCGGCCAGTTTAGGCTCGGCACTGGCCGCATTGTTTTCGACCAGATAACTAATGGCCATCCCCGTTTCGTTGAGTGGCGTGCGCTTCTCATCCATCGAAAGGCCTTTGGTAAACCAGATACGGGCCGAATCGGGCTGACCCGAACGCAGGTAGCCGTAGCCCGCGTCGAACAGGCTTTGCATTGACGGGCTTTGCTGCGCGTTTCGGTTCAGCAGTTGCTTGGCCTCCGTAAACTGGCCAAGGTTCATCAGGGTGTTTGCATCGGGAGTGGGGGCTTGCGCCAGAGCCCCTACGGATAATCCCGACAGCAGTAAGGTTTTTATGTACGTTCTCATGTTGCGTTAAGGTTTAGCCTCCTTGTCATGATTGATCTTCTGAAGAAGGCATAGGCAAGGTGCAGTCCAGAACTAAGAAAGGGCTTAAGGATTTCTTAGAATTGCCTTAGAATCGCATTGATGCCACAGTAAGCTATTGATCTTCTGCGAGGGTGGCCTGATAGCCCGCTTTTTGAACCGCTTTCAGAACCAGATCGGCAATGCGGTTGTCGGTGGTTTGTACGGTAAGGAGGTTGTCGGGTGCTTCGGTAGCGATGTTCCAGCCGTCGACCTGCTCAATATCGTTGAGGTTCAGCGTAACAGCGGCAACGTCGTCGCTCGATTTGATGTTAGTCTTGAAATTTAGTGTTTCCATGTCGTTGAGTTGATTGGGTTATGTACCAAACAGCCTCTAGCTGTTTGAGTGATAAGCTAAAAGGGATAGTGATATTTCATCGTGCGCTTAGGTTGTACTTTCCACAAGCAGATGGAAGCTGTTTGGTACATAATTAGAAAAATAGAAAGCTGTCCCGAAACTGGAAGGTGACTGCGCCCAGATACGCGTTTTTGGTAAATACGGCTGCCCGATAGCTACCGGGTTTAAGCGTTTTCGCCGGGCTAAGGCTAAACGAAATCCGTTGTGGATTGCGGCTAAAGTTTACATTCTGTACGGCATGAACGGGTATCACTTCGTTTACATCAGCCAGAGAAACCGTTAAGGCACGCATCGGTTCGGGCACGGCGTTCTGCTGGCTATCCGTCAGGCTCAGATACACATCTTGTGCGCCCTCCAGCCGCAATTCGGCGGGTACACCCAGAGAAATGGTCAGCGTGTTTACTTTTTTAGCTTTTGCCGTTTCCTTCCGGTTGGCCTTGGTGGCTACGACCAGAAATGAATCGCCCGTAACCGCCGACTCCGATACTTTTGTGAGCAGTGAAGCGTTGAGGGTACTTACCTGTTGCTGTAGTTGCTTATTTTGGCTAAGCAACAGGCTGTTGGAATCGGTGAGCCAGTTTATCTTATCTCGAACGGCTTCCATTTGATTTTCCAGACTATCCCGCCGGGTGGTTAGCGTGCTTACGGTCTGATTGAGTTGCCGGATCGTGTTGCCAGTGCTGGAAGCACGCTGCCGGAGTCCGTTCAATTGCCGGTCGTGGGCGGCTACCTGCTCATGCGCAGCCGTTATTCGTTTAGTAAGCCAGCTGTTTTCGTCGGTCGCCGTCTCTAGCTGTCTATCCAGATTGCGTACGTCGCCCTCCAGCCGGAACTTGGCCGATAAAAGCGAATCGGCTCGTTGCTCATTCAGGTCGTTTTCCTTAATCAGTGTTTGGGTGCGCTGCCAATAGTAAAGACCAAAGGCTACAAAAAGCGCAGTTAGCGCGACGAGTACGCCGGTAAGTATGTTGTTTCGTTGTGCCATAGCCTTGTTTATCAATAACGTTTGCCAATTCCGTTGATCCTGTAAAGCTGGCGTAACCGTGTTATAGCCAGCTTAAGGAAACCTTAAAATTTGCTTAGAGAAGGTATTCAGACTAATAGGCTTTTAGGGCGTGTTGGCATACATTAGGTCATGAGCTGAAGCCTGCCGGTACGTTTCCTGGCTATCACGCAGAGTAAATAAGTGCACTAAAACGAATGGAATTTGGCAGTTTGCATTAATTTTCGTCTGGAAAACCGGATAGCCGGTTACATTTTCCTGACCTATACTCACCTTTTATGCTTGTTAATGACCCTAATCTGCGTCGTACCAAACGTCCGGACACTATAGCTCAGATTGGCACTTTCCTGCGCGAACGGTTTAGTCTGGAAGAGGATAAAGACGACCAGGCCGGTGTGGTCCTGTCGATCAGCCGGGGTATTGAGTTTAGGGGGATAAACCTCTGGACACTCATTTTTGCCATTTTTATTGCGTCGATTGGCCTTAATGTCAACTCAACGGCTGTCATCATCGGGGCTATGCTTATTTCGCCGTTGATGGGGCCTATTATGGGTATTGGGCTGGGGGTGGGCATCAATGATCTGGCTATGATTCTGCAATCATTGAAAAACCTCAGTCTTGCAGTGGTTATCAGCCTGATTACCTCAACGGTTTATTTCCTGATCAGCCCCTTACACATAGCCCAGTCCGAATTACTGGCTCGTACATCGCCCACCGTCTGGGATGCATTCATTGCTTTTTTTGGCGGGTTGGCGGGTATTGTGGCGGGTTCACGGCGCGAGAAGATCACCAACGTTATACCGGGTGTTGCCATTGCCACAGCGCTGATGCCGCCTATCTGTACGGCGGGTTATGGACTCTCCATCGGTAACATTTATTATTTCGCCGGGGCTTTTTATCTGTTTCTGATCAACAGTGTTTGTATCAGTCTGGCAACATTTCTAATTGTTCGGTTTCTGGACTACCATCAGAAAGAATACCCGACGCCGGAAGTTGAACGGCGGGTTCGGCATACGATCTGGGTGGCGGTTTTAATTGTTGTCGTACCCAGTACATACCTCGGCTATCAGATTGTAAGGAAAACGATCTTTGAGCAGTCTGCCAAACGCTTCATCGCCAACGAGTGCAATTTTCAGTTTCGACAGGTTATTAAATACGATGCTCATTTTAACCGAAAGCAGAGCAGGCTGGAACTTATGCTGGTTGGTGAGCCATTGCCCAAAGATTCGATCAATCTGTTAACCTCAAAGATGGTTGCTTACGGGCTGGACGATGCAAAACTGGTGGTGCGGCAGGGTAGCTTTAAAGATGCAACCGTCGATGTCGATGCCATCACCACCTCCGTTACAGATCAGGTAGTACGGTATAATCAGGCATCGATTGCCGTTAAAGACCAGACCATCGATTCATTACGTCGGTATATTGACCAGACACAGTCTGAAAGATTACCAATAGCTGATTTACGCGACGAACTAAAAACGCTCATGCCCGATGTTCGGACGTTTACCGCAGCGCGGTCGCTGGTGATGTCCGGCAATAGCACGAAACCCGATACGGTTATGCTGGTGTATGCCCGGTTTTCCCGACGACATACGGCGGCTGAACGGAAGCGTATTGAAAAGTGGCTTCAGACGCGTACGAAAAGTAAGCGGATCAAACTGTTAATTGAGTGAGCAGGCTTACTAGCGCAGTAAGCTTGGCACATCGACCAGCCATACGATCAGCAGGGAGATCAGGAAGAGTATACTCACAAAGATCAGGAGCCAGTCGAGCTTGCGGGTGGGTTTATGATCTGTGAGCTTATCCGCTTTGGTTCGTGCTGTATTCCTGCCCGTAAGTTCAGGATACGAAGACGTAGAATTGGGGCGGGAGATGGTCCTTTTTGGCATAAACTCGCTAAGCTTCGGTGCGGTATGACCCTTTAATACTATACACAAACAAAGCTGCTTCGAATAGCTTAATATCCGCTGATAAATTCCTTAGAATCTCCTTAGAATACAATCCTTAATTTACCGGTAGTGGTTAGTAAGGTCGGCAGGCACTTAACCAGTCTCTAATGATCAATAACCGCTAACCCATCATCAATACGGAATTTCAATAGAGAATACCGTAGGCTGACCTCTTTCTGAGCGAACCATTATCTGACCGCCATGCAGACGAATAATGCGAGAAACCAGCGAAAGCCCTACGCCATAACCCCGGATATCGGCCGTTTGTCGACTTCGATAAAATGGCTCGAAAATGTACGGCAGGTCATCAGCCGGAATGGGGTGCCCTGTATTCTCAACGCTTACATTCAGGGCCTTCGGACTGCTGCTGACGTGTACCTGAGCCCGACCGTCGTCAGCAAATTTGCAGGCATTTTCCGTTATGTTTTTCAGCGCCGTAGCGAGTAGGGTCCGGTTGCCATGTATTGTTAGCTGATCGGGGTCGTCGGGAAGGGTGCCCATACTGACGCTTACCTGATAGCGCGGATTGATCGCCGTTACTTCATCACGAATATCCCAGACAAGCTCGTCGAGCCGTACTGCATCCGTCAATAAACCGGCGGCATCGTCTTGATTTACCTGTGAAAGTTGCAGCAGCTCGTGGGTAAGGTCGGCCAGTTCGCGTACATCGTCGAGCACGGAACGGATCGTTTGCCGGTAAGCTTCCGGCTCCCGCTGATTTAGTAAGCTGACTTCCAATTGCGAACTGATCTGCGTAAGCGGATTTTTCAATTCGTGCGAGACATTGGCAACAAACATGCGTTGCAGCCGAAACGACTCTACCGCCCGGTCCAGCAACCGGTTGATCGTTGCCGACAGCCGACTAATCTCGTCGTCGTCTTTCGTAACAGCCAGCCGTTCATCCCGATTATTGGGAAAGATGGCGCTCAACGTATTGTCAATTTGTTGCATGGGTTGCAGCGCATCGCCCGCGAAAAACCAGCCCGAAAGGGCCGTAATAGCGGCAATCAGCATAAATAGACTCGAAAGGGACCAGATAAGACGTCGTAGAAATTCATCGCCATAGGTGTTTTTTGCACTCGCTATAACGATATACTGGCCGGAAGCCGTCATAAATCGAATCCCGGAGACGTAATATCCGCTTTGCTGAAAGTCTTTCTTTTTCGATTGCCGAATGGTGGCTAATGTTGCCTTGTCGATCTGTAGAGACAGAGCTTCGTTGGTAATGAAGATAATCGAGTCTTTATTATCGAAAATGGTAATTTTCTGTTCGGGTAACTGGTCTTTCCGAATCCGGCCCAGCTGTCGGATCAGCTGAGCATCGAGCCGATGCCGAATAAGCATGTCGCCCGCTGTGGTGGCCTTCCGCTCGAGTCGCCGGTAAAAATCCGAAGAGACAAAATACCAGCAAAAGGCATAGATACTGACAAAGGCAAGCAGCATAATGCTGGATACTAGTCCGGTAAATCGTATCGTAAGCCGCTTACGGATAGTCATATCTTTTTTTTAGTAGGTAGGAATTAGTAGCGAGGAGTTAGGAGGGCTGACCGCACCGGCCGACCGGCGTCAGCAAGAAAACGCGTCAGCCCTCCTAACTCCTTACTCCTTACTCCTCCTTAAACATATACCCCATCCCGAAATGGGTGTGGATTAACTTCTTGTCGAAACCCTTGTCAATTTTCTTGCGGAGGTAATTGATGTACACTTCCACGACGTTGGTGCCCGTGTCGAAGTTTAAATCCCAGACGTGCTCGGCAATGGCGGGCTTGGAGAGGACACGCCCCTGGTTTCGCATTAGAAACTCCAGCAGCGCAAATTCGCGAGCGGTAAGGTCAATGGGCTGACCATCCCGCGTGACCGTCTTGGCGTCCAGATTGATTTCGATACCGCCATACCGGAGCATCTGGGCCGTCATCGTGACTTGAGTGCCTCGTTTGGTCAGCGAGCGTACCCGCGCCAGCAATTCAGCAAACTGAAAGGGTTTAGCCAAATACTGATCGGCACCGGCGTCGAAGCCCATAATACGGTCTTCGGTTTCGTCCAGAGCCGTGAGCATCAGAATGGGTGTACTTACACCCTCGGCCCGGAGCTGGCGACAGAGTTCGTAGCCGTTCAGCCCCGGCAAAATGAGGTCGGTGATAATAGCGGCATAGGTATTTTTGAGCGCCAGCCGTTTGGCAAGCAGCCCATCATAGGCAATATCGACCTCAAACTGGCTCTCTTCCAGCCCCTGCTGAATGGCATGCAGGGTTTTCGGCTCATCTTCAACGACCAGAAGTTTCATAACGTACAGGCGTATGGCAGGGCAAATCGTCCTGCTATACACTACTAACTTATTTTAGGCGGATATGGCCTGATCCAAAGATGTTTTGGGTCTGAAAACCGTTGGGTGTCAGGCTTCGACCAGCACATCGCTCATGCGCTGAAGCAGCGTCTCAACATCGCGCTGACGAGCCAGATGATACCGGGCAAAGGATGTTCCCGGCCCTACTTTCACGGTATAGGCCCAGTTTGGCAACTGCCTGAACATGTCTTCGTCAGTGGTGTCATCGCCGATGCTGACGATGAAATCGTACGGTGTCTGTTCAAAAATAGAGAGTGCCACTGTGCCTTTGCTGTGCAGGGCGGGCTTCACTTCCACCACTTTACTACCCTGAATAACCGTCAGCGGAATAGACGAATCGGCCCGACGCAGCTGGCCGGCCATGTCGTTGGCCTGTGCTTCGATATCGTCGGCGTCGGCCATGCGATAATGCCACGCAATAGCCGTTTCTTTTTCTTCGATGAACGAGCCGGGAAAACGGGAAACAAACTCCGCCATCGTCGAACGGACGGTGTCGACCCAGTCGTCGGCCGATAGATCGAGACGTTCCCAGGGCTGATCGGGTTTTTTCAGAAACGCACCGTGTTCTGCCACCAGATGGACGGGACTGCCCGCAAAGGTTTTCTCCAGAAAGGCTCTATTCCGGCCACTGATAACGACCAGGTCGCTGTTTTCGGCCAGTGTATGCAGCGACTTCTTGATCTCCTCCGATGGTTTTGCCTGCGCCGGATCATTGATGAGCGGGGCCAGCGTACCGTCGAAATCGAACAACAGCAGCCGCTTCTGGGCGTCGCTGAATGCGTTAATAAAAGATGGGATAGGGAGGTCTGTTTCCAAAGTTGACTGAGTCGTTTTAAGGTTGTCGAAAGCCGTGAGGAAGTCGCTGCTCCACCGGAACACGTTATGGTTTTGCAGATGATTTCGCATCTTTATCAAACGCGCTTCCTGCTCGGCTGTGGGCATCAGCAAGCCCTGCCTAATGGCATCGGCAACTTCCTGCTTATCGGTGGGGTTAATGATCAGCGCTTCGGGCAACTCCTGTGCAGCTCCCGCCAGTTCGCTTAGAATCAGAACACCTTTGTTGTCGTACCGGCTGGCTACAAACTCTTTGCAAACCAGATTCATACCATCCCGGAGGGGGGTAATAAGCGCAATGTCACAAGCCGTATACAGGGCCATCAGCTCCGGAAAACTCAATGAGTTGTACGAATAAACAATAGGACGCCAGCCAATCGTGCCGAACAAGCCATTGATCCGGCCAACGGTTTCTTCTATTTCGCGCTTGATTTCCTGGTATTGAGGAATGGTATCGCGGGAGGGGACCACCGTAATCACGAACGTCACCTTGTCGTGCCAGTCGGGGTTTTGATCCAGAAAACGTTCGTAACCCAACAGGCGGTAGGTAATGCCTTTGGTATAATCGAGCCGGTCGACCGAAAAGATAATTTTGTTCTGACGAAGGAGGTTCTGGTAGTGCTGCCGGGTATTCGCCACCGTTGTATCCTGCCCGCTGGTGTTAAACTTGTTGAAGTCAACGCTGATCGGGAAATCGTTCACAATAACCGAGCGGTCGGGCAGTACGATCCGTTGTTCAATAATGGGCAATGCCAGCACCTCCGACACACTTTGCAGGAAATGCTGTACGTAATCGTTGGTGTGGAAGCCAATTACATCCGCTCCCAAGATGCCTTTGATCAGCGCCTGCCGCCAGGTTCGGGGCAGGAGTTTAACGATTTCGTAGGTCGGGAAGGGAATATGGAAGAAGTAACCAATCGTGGCATCGGGCGTTGTCTGCCGAACCAGATCGGGTAGCAGCATCAACTGAAAATCATGAATCCAAATAAGGTCACCCGGTTCAATGAGCGCATTCAACTCTTCCAGAAAGCGGGTGTTGGCCTGCTGGTAACTATCGAAATCGGTTTCCCGAAAGGATGCATAGGAGGGGAAATAGTGAAACAGTGGCCAGATGAGGTCATTGCTGAACCCCTCATAAAACCCTTTATGAATGGCCTCATCCATAAAAACGGGATGCGCCACAAAAGTTTCGTTCTCTAATGCCGGTGCATTTTCCTGCTGCATGGACGAGTCGCCATGACCTACCCAGTGAATTTTTGTTGACTGGTCGCCCTGGTTCTGCCCCATTTGTTCGGCCATGGACAATACCGCCGATACCAGCCCACCCGAATTCTGTTTCAGTTCGGGGCCGTTGTCGGTTTGCTGAATGGTAAAAGGTAATCGGTACGAAACAATAAGCAGGCGTTTATAAGACGACTTAGAAGTTTTCATCAGGTTGTGGTGCGTTACTGAACGCGCAGTGTCTTACTATAAAGTTCGTGGCAGCAAATTAGAGTAGCCTTAAGCAAATCTTAGAAACTGCTTAGAAGGTAAGTAAGCGGTTGAAAGTCATTCTCCATTAGTTCGAGGTATAATCTAAACTTTCTGTATCGCGCAAGGTTTCAACTAAAACCCTAAAAACAGACCGACGGACCGGCTGCTAACGGTTTCAAACAGCCTTAATCGACTCAACTGGTATGATGAACGAAAGCGTAGAACAACTGGATAATCTCCGCTGGTATAAAGATGCCATCATCTATGAATTGCACATAAAAGCGTTTTGTGATGGTAACGGCGATGGCATTGGTGATTTTCAGGGCTTACTCGAAAAGCTGGATTATTTGCAGGAATTGGGGGTAACGGCCATCTGGCTGCTGCCTTTCTACCCGTCGCCCCTGCGCGATGATGGATACGATATTGCCGACTATTACACCATTAACCCGTCGTATGGTACCATCGAGCAGTTTAAAACGCTCCTTCGGGAAGCACATCAGCGTAATCTGAAAGTGATTACTGAGCTGGTTATCAACCACTCATCCGACCAGCACCCGTGGTTTCAGCGTGCCCGACGTGCACCCAAAGGCTCGCCCGAACGCGAGTACTATGTCTGGACCGACGACCCGACGCAGTTCAAGGATGTACGCATTATTTTTCAGGACTTCGAAACCTCCAACTGGACCTGGGATCAGGAAGCGCAGCAGTACTACTGGCACCGCTTTTTCCACCACCAGCCCGACCTGAACTACGACAATCCGCTGG
Organism: Spirosoma sp.; assembly: GCF_026391055.1. GTDB lineage: Bacteria > Bacteroidota > Bacteroidia > Cytophagales > Spirosomataceae > Spirosoma. The sequence goes on from NZ_JAPLET010000015.1 coordinate 304,491, forward strand.
TGCAGGACGAGGTGTTCAAAATGATCGACTACTGGTGCGAACTGGGCGTGGATGGGTTTCGGCTCGATGCCGTTCCTTACTTGTTTGAGCGGGAAGGAACCAACGGCGAAAACCTGCCCGAAACACATGCCTTCCTCAAAAAACTGCGTAAACATGTCGACGATCATTTCCCGGGCGTCGTCTTTCTGGCCGAAGCTAATATGTGGCCCGAGGATTCGGCGTCGTACTTCGGCGATGGCGACGAGTGCCACATGAACTACCATTTTCCGGTTATGCCGCGTATGTTTATGTCGTTGCAAATGGAAGACCGGTACCCCATTACCGACATTTTCGATCAGACGCCCGCCATTCCGGACAGCTGCCAGTGGGCTATTTTCCTGCGCAACCACGACGAGCTGACCCTCGAAATGGTGACCGACGAAGAGCGGGATTACATGTACAAGACGTACGCTAAAGACCCGAAAGCGAAAATTAACCTCGGCATCCGCCACCGGCTGGCACCGCTCATGGGCAACAACCGGAAGCGGATCGAACTGCTGAACAGTCTGCTGTTTTCGCTGCCTGGTACGCCCGTAATTTACTACGGTGACGAGATCGGTATGGGCGACAACGTGTATCTGGGCGACCGGGACGGGGTGCGGACACCCATGCAGTGGTCGCCGGACCGCAACGCAGGGTTTTCGACAACCAATCCGCAGAAACTCTACCTCCCCACTATTCTCGACCCGGAATACCATTACGAGGCCGTGAATGTCGAGAACCAGCGCGGTAATACTTCGTCGCTGTTTTGGTTCATGAAGCGGATGATCAACCTGCGCAAACAGTACAAGGCGTTTGGGCGGGGCGACATGAAATTCCTGAACGTCGAAAACCCGAAAGTGCTGGCCTTTACCCGAACCTACGAAGACCAGACGCTGCTGATCGTGGTGAACCTGTCGAAGTACGCGCAACCGGCGGAGGTGGAGCTGAGTGGTTTTTCGGGTTACGTTCCGGTAGAAGCGTTCAGTAAGAATCCCTTTCCGACCATTTCGAACACCGAAACGTATTTCTTTACCCTGGCTCCGCACGATTACCAGTGGTTTGTGCTGGAAAAAGCGGCTTCCGAAGCGGCCCGCGTATTCCAGCTGCCCGGCGTTCGTGTCAACGACTGGAATGAGTTGATGAGCCAGAACACGCGCATGATGCTGGAAACGAAAGTGCTGCCGGACTATCTCCTCCGGGTAGACTGGTTCGATGATAAAAAGCAGACCATGCGCGGGGTGTCCATTTTGCGGAATGGCATACTACCGCTAGCGGATAGCACAGCCTATGTGCTGCTGCTTGAGGTGTCGTACGAGCGGGGACTGCCCGAGTTGTTTCAACTGGTGGTTGCCTTTGCTAAAGAAGCATCGGCCGAAAAGCTGATCGCTAATTGCCCGCAGGCCGTGCTGGCCAACATGGAAGTTGGCGATGTGTCTGGCGTTCTCTGCGATGGTATCTATCTGACTGATGTTCAGTTGGCCTTGCTGCAGAATATGAGTGGGCCGCAACAAAGTGGGGTACGTAATCTGGAGTTCCAGCATACGCCTAAGTTCGACGAGTACGTGCGCACCCACAGTGAGGTAAAGCCTAAACTGATGCCCGTCAATCCCGGCTATGTATCCATCAGCTATGACCAGTGCTATTTGCTGAAACTGTATCGGCAGGTGGAGATGTCGGTCAACCCCGACACCGAACTCACGCGCTTCCTGTCTGAAACGGCCAATTTCGACTATGTGCCTGCCTTTGCCGGGTCTATTGAACTAAGCACGGCCGAAAAACCCGTTATGCTAGGCACTATGCAGGAACTGGTAGCCAGTCATGGCGATGGAAAACGGTATGTGCTGGAGCGGATCAATAATTTCATCGAACGGATTCTTGCTCGCAACAAAACCCAGCTGGCTGCGGCCATGAATGTGCCGGTCGGTAGTCTGAGCAACCCCATCCCGTTTGAGGATCTGCCTGTCGAGACAAGAGAGCTGATCGGTCAGCGGTCGGCTGATCAGTCGCGCTTACTGGGCACCCGCATCGGGCAAATGCACCTGGCGCTGGCATCCAGCAAAAATATGAAAGAGTTTTCGCCGGAAGAGTTCTCCCTGCACTACCAGCGGTCGCTTTTCTCAGGCTTGCAGTCGCTGGTGCGGGAAAGTTACCAGACGCAGAAACGGAACGTGCAGCGGCTTCCGGAGGGCGTACGGCAGGAGGTAGAACAGATGCTGGAACGGAAAGAAGACGTACTAAATACTCTCAAACGGATTTACGACCACAAGCTGGAAACCACGAAAATTCGGAGTCATGGTGATTTGCAGCTGGAAAAAATCCTGCTCACCGGTAAGGATCTTGCCATTCAGGATTTTGGTGGTGACCCCAGCCGGAGTTATAGCGAACGTCGACTGAAGCGGTCACCCCTGCGCGATGTGGCGTCCATGATTCGCTCCTTCTATTACGTAGGTTATCAGGGTTTTCTGGAAAACAACCAGGTGCCTAAAGAAGAGACGGTGAAGTTGTTGCCATATGCCGGATTCTGGGCGCATTACATGAGCAGCTTCTTCATGAAGGCCTATCTGGAAACGGTTCAGGGCAGTTCGTTTATCCCGAAAGATATCGACGACCTGCAAATGATGCTCGAAACATACCTGCTTGAAAAGGCTATTTCAGATTTCAACCACGAGCTGAACTATCGCCCCGATTGGGTGCATGTGCCGCTGCAAATTATTAAGTCCATCGTCGTTTCGCCCGAAGTCGCCGTGCCGGAACTGGCGTAGCGATGACGGTCCAGCTATAGATGAGTGGTTCTGACCTTCAAGAATTTGGCGGGTAGCTAAATTCTCGAAGGTCAGAACCACTCATTGTTGGTTAAAGTGAGTTTGTTACACCTTCGACGGCGATACGCCGTATGTTTTCTTGAAAGCAAACGAAAAGTGCGACAGGTCTTCAAAGCCTACGTCGAGGTACACATCCGAAGGAGCCTTGCCTTTCTCCTTGATCAGGTAGTACGCTTCCTGTAGCCGCCGGTGAACGAGCCAGTTGGCGGGCGACCGATGGAATATTTTCTCGAAGTCCCGCTTGAACGTAGCCAGACTCCGGCCGCTGAGGTAGGCAAATCGTTTCAGCTCTACGTTGAAATGGTAGTTTTTATTCATAAACGCTTCCAGGTCGATCTTGCCCGGTTCGGTAAAGTCGAAGAGCACATTAGCCAGGTCGGGGTTCGACTTGAGCAGGATGAATATCGCTTCCCTTAATTTCAGGGAAATCAAGTTCTCGTTGCCCGGCTGCTGAAGCAGATGGTAGGGCTTCAGCGACTCGATATAACTCGTAAGAAGTTCGTTTGATTGTAGACGGATAACGGACGAGCTGCCGTCGTGCGGCTTCTCTGCCTTGTAGCCATACTCCAGACTAAACTGGCGAAGGGTATTCTGATCGAGATAAACCGACAGCGACTTGTATTCGCCGTGTTCGGGAGGCTGCTTGCTGAACCTAACGAGTTGATTTCGTTTGTTGATTCTGAAATCTCCTTCATTAAATGTGTAGATGTTTTCTACATCGCTTATGGTTACGGACCCCGCTATCTGATAGCTAAACACATGCTCCGGTACAAACTGCTCGCCCTCCCGACTACGGGTGAAATAACAGGAGTACAGGATTTGAGGAAGTTTATTGTCGTCGCGTTCGGGCATTTTTGTAGCCGTTGTAAAGAACCGGGTGAAACCGTTTCCAGTTCTGGAAAAACTGCTTTATTCTTGTCGTGTGTCGTATGGTCAGTTTCTCAAAATTGACTATACGACACACGACAAGGTAACAACCAAAAATTAAAAAGAGATTTGCTTTACTTGTGCTTAGCGAACAGTTTGCCCAGGTCTGTTTCAAAGAAATTAGCTGATTCATCGTGGTCGGTGGAGACTGTGACGGGGAGCCATTTTTCAAATTCGACTTTTCGGGTGGCATCGGCCTGCTGAAGCAGACTGGCCGCTTCGCTACCGAGTATCAGGTGGATGGGCGGTTCTGGGTGGTCCACCAGATCGACCATGACCTTGGCCGCTTTTTCAGGATCGCCAACGGGCACAAAGCTGCCGCTTTTGAAGTAATTGGCCCGCTTTTCTACTGTTGCCTCGTAACCTTCAACGGAGGGAGCATAGCTCATGGAGTCACCCGCCCAGTCGGTACGGAAACCGCCGGGTTCAACGCTGGTGACCCATATGCCAAGGGGAGCTACTTCTTCGTGGAGGGACTCACTAAAGCCGCTCAACCCAAATTTAGCGGCCTGATAGATGGAAACGCTCGCTCGGCCGATTCGGCCGCCTATCGAACTGATTTGTAGAATTCGCCCCGCCCGTTGCCGACGCATATGAGGCAATATGGCCCGGGTTACCGCGATGGGCGCATACAGATTTGTTTCCAGTTGACTGCGTACCTGTTCGTCGGTGAAGGCTTCCGCAGCGCCGGTTATACCAAATCCAGCGTTGTTGACCAGCACGTCGATACGCCCGAACCGGGCTATTGCCTGTTCTACCGCAGCATTAATCTGCACTTTATCCGTTACATCCAGCTGGATAGGTTGAATCTGATCGGGATAGCGGGACGCTAAATCCGCTAGCTGGCTCGGGTTGCGGGCGGTGGCGGCTACCATGTCGCCTTTGGCCAGAACGGCTTCGGTAAGGCTACGGCCTAATCCTCTTGAACTTCCGGTGATAAACCAAATTTTTTCCATTGTCGTTGATTTTATTTCCAACAAAATTCGGTGTTATCCAATCGGCTCACTTTGCTGAAACGCTCAAGTTCGCTTTGTTGAAAGGCTCAATCCGCACTCGGCTCCACCCGAAACCAGTCGAAATCGGCATAGCCTGAGTCGTTGATCTGGGTGGCTCGGGTGCAGATGATACCCATCTTCGCCCCAATCCAGCGACCGGGTTCAGCCTGGAACTCGGCGCCGGTTTTGGTGAAATTCTGGCCGTCGAGGCTGTAGCTAAACTGGCATTTTGCGCCTTTCAGCACCTGAACCCGCAGGTAGATTGGCGTGCTGGCCGCGACTCGGGCGATGGTTGTCTCGTCTTCCGGCTTCCCGTCGGCGGCTTTTTTACAAACGGTGTACGCAAGCCGGATACCATCTTTGGTGCTTTTCAGCGTCAGGCCGGCATAACTCATGCCCATTATGACGAGCCCTGTTTTCTCATTTTCCAGCTTTGGGTTGGGCGTAAAGGTCAGTTTCGTGGTGGCCATAAAGGTCTCTGCCGGAAACTTCTGCATCAGCAGGTTAGGCACGTCCCACAGGTTGCGGGCATCGTCCGGCGCTTTGGCTGAGTAAAGCCGCAAAAAGCCCTGCTTGCTGGTGGTGTGCCAGATGCCTTTGGGATTCGCCTGCCATTGCCATTGCAAACCTAACGTCAGGCTGTTGAACTCGTCGGACTCCGGTGGGGTGGCTACCGGTGATGCTTTTCCGGAAATGGCTGGTTTTTTATAGGTCAGAACGGGTTCGCCTTTGCCATCGCCGTCGGCATCCACGCCGATAACGGGCCAGTCGTTCACCCATTTCATGGGTTGCAAGTGTACTACCCGGCCGTAGGCGTCTTTATCCTGAAAATGCAGAAACCAGTCTTCGTCGGCTTTGCCCTTGCCTGCGTTCACCGTCACCCAAGCCCCCTGATGCGGCCCGTTGATCGAACTCTTACCCTGGTCCATCACCACTTTTCGCTCGTAGGGGCCATAAATGTTCTTCGACCGTAACGCCAGTTGCCAGCCCGTCGAGACGCCACCCGCCGGGGCAAAAATGTAGTAGTAGCCGTTTCGCTTGTACAGTTTCGGTCCTTCAATGGTGGGGTCGGTTTCATGACCGTCGTACACAATAACGCCTTCGTCCATCACCTTCGAGCCAGCCGCGTTGAGCTTCTTGATGGTCAGAATACTCTTGATTCCCGCCCGGCTTCCCGCCCAGCCGTGCGCCAGATAAACCTGCCCGTCATCGTCCCAGAGCGGGCAGGGGTCAATCAACCCTTTGCCGCCTTCCACCAGCACCGGGTTCGACCAGGGACCGGCCGGGTTGGTGGCTTTGGTGAGGTAAATGCCGAAATCGGGGTCGGGGTAATAGATGTAGAACTCGTTATTATGGTAGCGGATGGCGGGTGCCCACACGCCATTGCCATGCTGGGTTTTCTCGAAATGGTCGAACGGAGGCTGGCGTTTCAGGGCGTGTCCGATGAGGGACCAGTTGACCAGATCTGTCGAGTGCAGAATCGGCAGACCGGGAATAGCGTCGAAACTGGAAGCAACCAGGTAGAAGTCGTTGCCCGCCCGGCACACATCCGGATCGGAGTAATCGGCGTTCAGGACGGGGTTTTTATACGAACCATTCCCCAAATCAGGCACCCAGACGGCGGAGACCGCAGAATTACCGGAAATGGCTTTTGGGTTGCTCGTTTTCGTCGGTTGGGCAACGGCTGGCTGTATTATTAAAAACAGCAAACCAAGGGCAATTCGCCAATTCATACCATTAAGGGTGTTGAGTGATGGGTAACCAGGCCGATTGGCCGGAGAAGATTGTTGCCAGTGTCAACTGCTTAACGTCTTTAGCCGTAAGCTGCTTCGCCCAGCCAACCCGTGCCGATGGACTGCTGCCTGGGCCGGTACTGTTGTATTCAGCGTACAGAACCGTTTTTTCGTTGGCGACATTGTTCCAGTTATCCCAGCCAGCGGGCAGGATGTGGCTGTCCATCTGCGTCCGTACGAAAATGGTTTTGGCATTCGGTCGCCACGGACGGCCCAGGAATACTTTCCTGGCGGCCGGATCGGCGGTGAGTTTGCAATCGAAGAAGATGAATCCGTACCGCTGGTAAACGGGCGTGGCTGCAGCCGTAATGAACGAATCGGACAGGCTTTTGATGGTACACGACTGAAATACGGATACCGACTTGCCGAAGATAAAATCGGTCGTGCCTTCGATGTAGCAGTTTTCGTAATACTGACGACTGCCTTCGGCGGCTGCAAAAAGGGTATCCTGATTGCCCAGCAAATTACAGTTCCTGCAAATGAACCGGTCGGCTTCCACGTGCAGCGCCACCGCCTGACCCACCCGGCCAGCGGTGTTCCGAATGGTCAGGTTTTCGAGAATCGTTTCCGGCGCATCGACCAGCACCGTGTACGTCGTATAAGTGCTGTATTTATCCTTCCCGGTCCAGTCTTTCCCGCCGGGATACGCTTTCCCGGAGAAGTCATCGCCGGTGATGATCACGCCCTCTTTGCTTTCACCAATGATGTGAATGTTTGGCTTCCAGGAGGGGATGACCAGCTTTTCGAGATAGACTCCGTTCCTGACATAGAGCGTCACCGGAACCTGCGAGTGGTCTCGGAATGAGTTGACTGCTTCCTGAATGGTTTTGAAATTCCCACTGCCATCCTGCGCCACGGTAAATGAAGCCGGATAAGTCACCGACGTCGGTGGCGTCGTTTGGGCAAAGGTGCTGTTGATGAGTAGGGTGGCGAAAAGGAATAAAAGGTTTTTAATCATTGGTAATGATGTTAGGTCTTGCTGTTTTATAAGCCACCCCACGGCAGCGGCCCGGCTCGGCATAGTCTGTGACTATGTCGTGGCGTTATCCGGTCTCTAACCGGTGTAACTGAATTGATTAGTACACCGGTTAGAGACCGGATAACACCCGAACGTAGTTATAAACTACGCTCAACGGGGAGAGGGTTTCAGTCACGATCATCAAACCGCCAGCTCCATTGGCTTGCTGCTGAAGCCGAAATAGGATTTTGCGTTGCCGTAGCAGATCTTCTGAACCACCTGGCCCGTCCAGTCGATGTCGTCGGGTAGTTCGCCGTTTTCGATGTCGTTGCCGAACAGGTTGCAGAGAATCCGGCGGAAATACTCGTGGCGCGGGTAACTCAGAAAACTGCGCGAATCGGTGAGCATGCCCACAAACCGGCTCAGCAGCCCCATGTTGGACAACGCATTCAATTGCCGCTCCATACCCTCTTTCTGATCGAGAAACCACCAGCCCGAGCCAAATTGTACTTTACCCGCTACGGACCCGTCGTTGAAGTTACCGATCATGGTCGCCATCAACTCATTATCGCCGGGGTTGAGGTTGTATAGAATCGTTTTGGCTAATTTATCCGTTGTGTCGAGCCGATCGAGGAAGCGAGCCAGTGCCCGCGCCTGCGAGAAGTCGCCGATGCTGTCCCAGCCGGTATCGGGGCCGAGTTGGCGCAGCATGCGGGAGTTGTTGTTGCGCAGCGCACCGAGGTGAAACTGCTGGGTCCAGCCTTTCTCCCAATCCATCTCAGCCAGATACACCAGCATAGCCGATTTGAATTTCAGTATTTCGGCCTCCGTCAGTGCCTGCCCGGCCTGCCGTAGTTTGTCGAAAATAGCGTGGATTTCGGCTTCCGTGTAATCTTCGGCATAAATCTGCTCCAGTCCGTGGTCGGAGAGTTTACAGCCCATAGCCGCAAAGTAATCGTGCCGCTGGCGCAGCGCATCCAGAAAATCGTTGAACTTTCTGATCTCCCGGTTGCTGGCCGCTTCCAGCCGGGTAACATACTGATTGAAGGCGGCAGCGTCTTCGACCGCCATGGCTTTGTCGGGCCGGAAGGTGGGCAATACGCTGATCTCGAAGCCCGCATCGAGCAGTTTCTGGTGGTGTTCCAGCGAATCGACAGGGTCGTCGGTGGTGCAAACGGTCTCCACGTTCATCCGGCGGAGCAGGTTCCGCACCGAAAAATCCGGTAACTGGAGCTGCTCGGTACAACTGTCGTAAATCCGGCGCGCACTATTTCCGTTGAGGGTTTCGGTTATGCCAAAATACCGCTGCAATTCCAGGTGCGTCCAGTGGTAAAGCGGGTTGCGCAGGGTATAAGGTACGGTTTCGGCCCACTTCTGGAATTTGGCGAAGTCGTCCTGCTTGCCGGTGCAATAGCTTTCATCGACACCATTGGCCCGCATGGCCCGCCACTTGTAATGGTCGCCGTAAAGCCAGAGCTGAGTCAGGTTATCGAACGTCAGGTCATTGGCAATCTGGTCGGGAGGCAGGTGACAGTGGTAGTCGATAATTGGCATCGGTTTGGCAAACTCGTGGTAAAGTTTTTGGGCCGTTTCCGTTTGCAGCAGGAAGTTGTCGGTCAAAAAGGATTTTTTCATGGGTAATAAGATGACTGAAAAGTTGTGTATCGAGGTAGTTTCCTATAGTGAAACGCCCCGTTTCCAGGGAATGAAGTCGTCCTGCCCATGGCGCATGGCCGCTACCTCGAGTGTGCCACTGGCTACCTGAATAATCTGCTCCAGCAATCGCTCTCCGGCTTGTTCGATGGTCTCGTCGCCGTCGATGATGGTACCCGTATTGACGTCGATGATGTCGGGCATCCGGTTGGCCAGGGCGGTGTTGCTGGCAATTTTTACAACGGGCGCAATGGGGTTGCCGGTCGGGGTGCCCAGCCCCGTGGTGAACAGCACGACGGTAGCGCCCGAAGCGACCTCGGCCGTTGTCGATTCCACATCGTTGCCGGGTGTACAGAGCAGATTCAGCCCCGGTTTGGTGACCAGTTCGGGGTAGTCGAGAACAGCCACTATGGGCGATGTACCCCCTTTCCGGGCCGCCCCCGCCGACTTCATGGCATCGGTAATGAGCCCGTCGCGGATGTTGCCCGGTGATGGATTCATGTCGAACCCTGACCCGGCTTCCTTAGCGCGCTGGGCATACGTGCTCATCAACGACCTGAATCGCCCCGCCGTTTCGGCGTCCATACTCCGGTCGCAAAGTTCCTGCTCCACCCCGCAGAGTTCGGGGAATTCGGCCAGGATAACGGTGCCGCCGAGGGCCACCAGCAAATCGGACGTGTGCCCCAGGGCGGGGTTGGCCGAAATACCCGAAAAACCGTCCGAACCCCCGCATTCGAGCCCAATTGTTAGTTTGTTGAGCGGTGCCGGTTGCCGCACGCAGTCGTTGGCCTGCATTAGCCCCGCGAAAGTTTGCCGCAACGCCCGGCTAATCAGGGCTTCTTCGGTACCGATGGTTTGCTGTTCGAGCACAAACAGCGGCTTGTCGAACTGCGGGTTTCGCTTTTGAATCTCTTCCTGCAACATACCCACCTGCGCATTCTGGCAACCCAGACTCAGTACTGTGGCTCCGGCTACGTTCGGGTGAGTGATGTAGCCCGCGAGCAATCCGCACAGCGCCCGGGCATCCTGACGCGTACCGCCACAGCCGCCTTCGTGCGCCAGAAATTTCACTCCGTCGACGTTGGGGAACAGGCGGGTCGGCTGCCCGAACGCCTGGTTCGGCTGCTCCAGATCGGCCTGTAATACATCTTCTACCGTTCGACCGGCCTGTACCAGTGCCATCAACCCCTGCGTCTGGTGCTGGTAGGAATTGCGTCGACCGTAGCCCAGGTCGTGAACGAGGGCCTCTTCCAGCACCTGAATATTGCGGTTCTCGCAGAAGACGAGGGGCACCACGAGCCAGTAGTTGGCCGTTCCTACCCGCCCATCCGACCGGTGGTAGCCCATAAATGTCCTGTCTTGCCAGCAGTCAACGGCCGGGGGTGTCCACTGGTAAGATGCCCCTGCCAGATCGTAGCTGTCGGTCGCGTGCAGCACGTTGAAGGTGGTGAGTCGGCCACCCGCCGGAATGGCCTGTTTGGCTTTGCCGACCAGTACACCATACATGGTGATGGCATCGCCGGGGGCAAACGCCCGGATCGCCAGTTTGTGTTTGGCCGGAACGGCTTCCGTCACGATCAGAGTCGAGTCGTTCCAGTATACCCGGTCGCCGGGTTCGAGATCGGCGAGGGCAACGAGTACGGAGTCGGCGGGGTGTATTTTTAAAACGGTTTGTTTCATGTTGTCAGGGCTTTGTCGGCGTATCGTTTGGGGTGGGATAGATACGTTTACCCGCGTTAAAATTGTCTTTTTTATAGAAATACGCCTGACGGTCAGCCAGCTGTTCGGGGTATTCTCTGACGAAGATTAAACAGGCTCTTCCTGTGAAAGAAGTGTCCGGAAGTATTTATTCACGCAATCGTTATCGGGAACGTTGCCGAATTCAGCCGTTTCCTGCCGAACGGATACAGTGGGGTAAATAGGAGTTGTTTTCAGAGGTCTGGAAGGTGTGAGGTGAGCCCTGATAGATTTTGTGCTTTTTTAAGTTGAGTGCCCCTAGTCGCTCGGCATAGTCTGTGACTATGTCGTGGCGTTATCCGGTCTCTGACCGGCGTAACTGAATTGCTTAGTACACCGGTCAGAGACCAGATAACACCCGAGCGTAGTTTATAACTACGCTCATCGCTGGGAATGTAGCGCGGATCCTTATCCTTTTACTTCGTCGACGTCAGCAACACGCTCTTTTCGGCGGCTCCGTGGGTGAATTCGGTTTTGGTACGAGCTTTGGATAAGTCGGTGTTGGTGACGCTGATGGCCTGGCTGCGTTCACCGTCAATCGAGAACAACACATCGGTATTGGCCGGGTACTGAATATTGTTGAACGTTAGGTTGCTACTGTTCGTAACGCTAATGACGGGCTTCGTCGATGTCGACAGCAGGTTTATGTTATCGAGCCGGATACCGCTGGCATCGACCAGTTCGACGCCTTTCTCCGTTTCGAGAACCATGTTGGCCATAGCGATCTGTTGAATCGCCATTTCGGGCAGACCACGGACAAAAATGCCTTTCTTCGCACCGGTGCAGACGATGTTTTCGAAGCGCATGTTTCGGAAAACGGGCGTACCTTCATTCACCACAGGACGTTCGTCGCGCACCCCGTCCGTCGCGAATTTGACGAAGTAGTACATGTCGAAAAAGATGGCTTCCTGCGCGATGTTCTTCATGAAAATATCTTTGGCATAGATGTGCTCGACCACTCCGCCCCGCCCGCGAACCGACTTGAAACGCAGGCCCTTATCCGTGCCCATGAACGTGCAGTTGGAAACGAACAGGTAGCGGGCACCTCCGCTCATCTCGCTGCCTACCACAAAGCCACCGTGACCGTTGTACACGGTGTTGTTCCGGATAATGCCGTTTTCGGTGGGCATGCCCCGCTTTCGGCCTTCCTCGTCTTTGCCGGATTTGATGCAGATTGCATCGTCGCCCACATCGAGCGTACAGCCTTCGATGAGGAAGTTTTTGCAGGATTCGATGTCCATACCATCCCCGTTGTGCGCGTACTCCGGGTTTTTGGTGGTTACATTGCGAAGGGTCAGGTCCTGGCACATCAGCGGATGCAGGCACCAGGCGGGCGAATTCTGGAAGGTGACGCCTTCGAGCAGTACTTTCTTGCAGTTGGTGAGTACCACCAGATTCGGCCGTAAAAAGTCTTTCATATCGGCAAAATCCTGGGGCGTTTTTCCCGATGCCAACAGCATACTCCGGTTTTCGGTGCTGGCTTTTTTGAACTGCTCACTCGGGTACCAGGTCTTGCCGTCGTCTTTCAAAACCCCGCCCGATTCTACTTTTTCCTGCCACTGGCTTTCGGTGAGCTGGCTTTTATGCACCGCCCGCCATACATCGCCGTTCCCGTCCAGAATACCCTGACCCGTAATGCCCACATTTTCCAGATTCGTGCCCGATACCGGCGACTGGTTGCGGGCCGCGCGTTTGCCTTCGTACACGCCTTCTACCAGCGCGTACTGGCTCTTGTCGGGGGTGAACAGCAGCGTAGCGGCCCTTTTGAGGTGCAGGTTCACGTTGCTTTTCAGAACAATGGGTCCGGTGAGCCAGATGCCTGCGGGGACCAGCACCACGCCACCGCCTTTCTGGCTACAGGTCGAAATCGCCTTATTAATGGCCTGTGTATTGAGGGAAACACCATCGGGTTTGGCACCGAACGTTGTGATATTGATCGTGTCGCGCCGGAACGTCGGCTGAACAATTTTGGGCAGGTTCGTCCAGCTATAGGTCGGTTTAGGTTGTGCCGTTGCCGAAAAGCGGGTCAGCAGCGAACCGATAACGATGAGGCAGATTGCGTGTTTGGTCATGTTGTTGTTTTTTGGTGCTGTCAGTTTCTCAAAACTGACAGCACGATGCACGATAGCACGACAAGCGTAACCTGACGGCTCTGTTGGATGTAAAAACTTCGGGCCAGACTAGTGCCTGACCCGGACGATTCTGTTGGCTATTGATAGCCCTGATTTTGTGTAAAATCGCTTTTGTTGGTCACGGCGTCCAGCTGGGTTTGTGGAATGGGTCGTAATACCTGGAAGTCCTGCAGGTTGATGGCATTGTCGGGTGCATAGGCCCGGATGCGTTCCAGCAGCTTACCCGTCCGTTTCAGATCGAACCAGCGAATCTGCTCACCGGCCAGTTCGCGGGCGCGCTCGTCCAGAATGAAATCGAGCGTTACCTGAGCCGGGTCGATCTGCATGGCGGCCGCTTTGCCGGGTTTGGCCGCCCGCGTGCGCAGCACGTTGATGTAGTCGGCGGCAGCCTGTAGATTACCCAGCTTCATTTGCGCTTCGGCGGCAATCAGGTATACCTCGGCGAGCCGGATCACGAACACATCGCGGGCACTTTGCGCTTCGTTCAGACTGGCGCGGGTAGGGTCCATAAACTTCGACAGACTCGGGTAGCGCAGGTTGTCTTTCACCGTTCCGTTGGCGTTGTAAATTTTGCTTCGGTCGTAAATCTGGTACTTGCGCGTAGCCTCGAACGCATCCGGTATTTCGAGCCGGGTGCAATACACCGCCGTATCACCCAGGTTCATACCCGCCGGACGCGAAGTCGCATTGGCCTTCCACACCTCGGTAAATGAGCCTTCGTAGCGGGCGTCGTTTTCGCTGTACAGGTCCAACAGAAAACGGGTGGGCATGTAGCGGTTAAAAGGGCGTCCATTGGCAATATCCCGGATCATGCCGGGGCGGTCGTCGTACTTCATCAGGAACAGCAGGTGGGCGTTGTTGCTGCCCCGACTATGGCCATATGGGTTGAAGGTCGAGTTAACCAGGTCGTTCAGCACCAGGTTGGTCGAATAGTCCACAACGTAGATAGCCTCTTTGGTTTTGAGGTTACTCATCTTCCAGAGGTCGGCGTAGTTGGTTTCCAGTTTGTAGCCGTAGTTACCGGTCAAAACAGCCTGTGCCGTTTCCAGGGCTTCTTTGTTCATGCCCCGCGTCAGGTACATACGGGCCAGAAACGCCTGCGCGGCTCCTTTGGTTACCCTGCCATATTGGGGTTGGGTAACGGGCAGATTGGCAGCGGCAAATTTCAAATCCTCAAAAATCAGGTTGTAAAACGTCTCTATGGGCGTTCGGTTGGCCGTGGAGATGATGCCGTTCGTTTCCTGCGTGGTAAAGTGAACGCCACCCCAGGTTTCAACGATATGCCAATAGTAGAAGGCGCGCAGAAACCGGAGTTCCCCTTCCCGGACAGGCCGCAGGGTAGCCGACAAACCCGCGTTGCCGATGCGGCTGATGCCCCCGTTACAGAGGTTGATGGCGGCATAAAACTCCCGCCACTCGTTGCTGAGTGCACCATTACTGCCCTGAAGGTTCAGGTACTGGGTCAAATCGCGGTAGACCTCGCCTGAACCACTCGTCCAGATATCGGTACCCGTTTCGGCAATGTTATAGCCTTCCTCTTTGCCGTACCACCACCGCTGATAAGTATAGGCGGCATTGACCAGCGTTTCGAAGCCTTCGGGCGTGGTATACACAGTCTCTGCGGTCAGGCCGCTGGGGTTGTATTCGTCCAGCACATCTTTACACGCGAAGAGCGTGCAGAAAGACAGCAGTAATAACCCCGTTCGCATTAGGAATGAGTTCATGTTGACTAAAGTTTTTGGGTTATAAATTGACGTTCAGGCCGAAGACGTACAGTTTGGTCATGGGGAAGTTCTCCGAACCACCCCGCTCGGGGTCGTAATTCAGCTTCGTGAAGGTGACCAGGTTCTTACCCGTTACGTACACCCGCACGCCCCGAACCACCTTGGGAAGTACTTTGACCGGTACGTTATAGGCCAGCGTGATGTTCCGAATCCGGGCATAGGTGCCATCCTGGTAGCCCAGCGTCGAGAGGTATTTCAGCCCGCCGTTCTTGTTGGGGCGTGGATAGGCATTGGTTGGATTCTCGGGCGTCCAGTAGTCCAGCCCCGCCGTGCTGTTGCCAACCCCCTGCTGGTCGAACCGCGCCGACCGGTCGGAGTTGATCATCTGGCCCACGCGGGCATACAGGAATACATTCAGGTCGAAACCCTTGAACTTGATGGTGTTGTCGAAGCCGCCACTCCATTTGGGGCGGGGCGTTCCCAGAATGATCCGGTCGTTGACGGCGTCGATCTTGCCATCGTTATTCTGGTCTTTCACTTTGATCTCGCCGGGTAGCTGCGTGGGTGCGAGTTTGGCCGCCAGATCGGCTTCCGACGTCTGCCAGATGCCTAATTTCTCGTAATCATAATACACGCTGATGGGCGAGCCAATGAACCAGCCGTTGCCAATGTCGTTGGAGCCGGTGACCAGCTCGGTAATTTCCTCCTTGTTTTTGGTGAAGGTGACGTTGCTGCTCCAGGTCAGGTTCTGGGTCCGGATGTTGGTGCTTCCCAGCGACAGCTCAAGCCCCCGGTTTCGGGTTTTGCCGATATTCTGCTTCACCGTCGTTACGCCGGTCGTTGGCGGCAGGCCCCGGTCCAGCAGCAGATCGGAGGTGCGGGTGTCGTAATAGTCGAGCGATGCGTTGACGCGGCCGTTGAACAGGCCGAAATCCAAGCCCACGTTTTTGGTGTTCGATAATTCCCAGCCGAGGGCGGTGTTGCCCACGTTTCGGGAGAAAGTATAGGCCGGCGCGGAGATGTCATCGTACCCAAAGGCCAGCCGGGTTAGAGTTGTCTGGGTCGCGTAAGGGCCGGACGGGTCGTTGCCCGCCACGCCGTAACTCGCCCGGATTTTGAGGTCGCTCAACCCTTTTATGTCCTGCATGAATTTCTCTTCGATAACCCGCCACGCAAAAGCCGCCGACGGGAAGAACGTCCATTTGTTACCCAGCGCGAGCTTCGACGAACCATCTTCGCGGGCGGTCAGCGTGAGCAGATACCGGTCGCGGAAGGCGTAGTTCAGGCGGGCGGCAAACGATACCAGGTTATTTTTGGAGAAAGCCGAATTGATCTTGATCTCCTCCGTGGCGCTGCCCAGCGAGTAAAATAACTGCGAGGGCAGCAACTGGTTGACGCCCGAAGCCGCCGAGTTGTCGGAGGTGTTGCCCAGGTAACTGGCAATGCCCGTCATCGTGAGGGCGTGCTGGCCGAAGGTTCGCTGGTAGGTCATGACGTTCTCCCAGTTCACGGTGCGGCCGTTGCTGGTGTTGTACGTTGCCAGCGATTTGCCCGTTAGCGAGCGGTCGATGGATTTGGGCGATGAATAGGCCCCGTCGCGTATGGAAGCCAGGTTGACGCCCAGCGTACTTCGGAACGAGAACCCTTTGAACGGCGTCAGTTCGAGGTACCCATTGGTCAGCACCCGGGTGGTCAGCACAGAGTTATTGAACACATTGGGCTGCTCGTCGGATAGGGGATTGGCCGTCTGTCCGTCGAGCATGATAAAATTGAAATTGCCGTTGGCGTCGTAGAGCGACCCCAGCGGGCTGATCTTGTTGGCCTGGTTGAGCGGGTCCCGACGCACGCTCTGGTTATAATACGTCAGCTGGCTCTGCAGTCCGATTTTCATCCAGTCGTTAATCGTGAAGTCAACATTAAGTCGGCCCGTATAGCGGCTCAGTTCGTCCAGCTTCAGGATACCTTTCTCGTTGAAATAGTCGACCGAAACGTACGATTTCAGCCGGTCGGTGCCCGAGCGGATACCCACCTGGTAATTCTGCTGAAGTCCGTTGTGAATCAGGGCATCCTGGTAATCGGTCCAGAGACCTTTTTGCAGGGCGTCGTATTCGGCTACGTTGGTGAAAATGGCGGCATCATCGGCGGGGCTTTTCCAGATACCGGCGGCCCGCCACGCTTCCCGTTTGAAATCCCGGAATCCAATAATATCCATCGCCTTCGGGTACATCGTCACCTGCGAAATCCCGGAATAGGCGTTGAACGAAATATCGGGCTTACCCAGTTTGCCTTTCTTGGTCGTGATCAGAATAACCCCGTTCGACCCGCGCGACCCGTAAATAGCCGTAGACGACGCATCTTTCAGCACATCCATCGTTTCGATGTCGTTGGCGTTGATATCCTCCAGGTTGCTGTACTGGATACCATCCACAATGATCAGCGGGGAGTTGTTGCCGCCAATGGAGCGGTTCCCCCGGATGGAAATGTTGATCCGCGCCCCCGCCTGACCGCTGCTGCGGGTGATGTCGGCCCCGGCAATCTTACCCTGCGCGGCTTCGAGCACGTTGGAGGTCGGTACTTCTTTCAGTTGCTCACTTTTGAGCTGCACCACCGAGCCGGTCAGGTCTTTTTTGCGAACGGCCCCGTAGCCGATGACTACGACTTCGTCCAGCGAACTCACATCGGGTACCATCGACACATTGACCGTTGTCTTGCTCCCAACCGCCACATCCTGGCTCTGGTAGCCAACAAAGGAGAAGGTCAGCGTAACGGCGTTACCGTCCGGCACCGTGATTTTAAACTGCCCATTGGCATCCGTAGTAGAGCCACGGTTCGAGCCTTTGATCACGACACTCACGCCCGGCAAGGCCGCGTTCTTCTCGTCGGTCACCGTTCCCGACAGGGCGCGGTCGGCGGCTTCAGGCGCGGGCGTTACCAGCGAATGTGCGTCGGCATCGCTTTCCAGCACAATCTGACCGCCCACCATCCGGTAGCTCAGCTTCAGGGGCCGGAGCAGTTCGGTAAGTACGTCGGCCAGCCGTTTATCGCGGGTGGTGAACGTGATCGGGCGGTCGACACCAATCGACTTCGAGCTATAGACGAAGCGGGCCGTTGTTTGCTGTTCGATTTGCGCCAGCACCACGCGGAGCCGCTGCCCTTCTACATGCAGGGTTACGGGACGGTTCATTAATTCCTGCGCCTGGCCATCGAAGGCAAACGAGAAACTCGTACAGGCGATCATCAGGAAGAGTTGGATAAGCGAAAGATTCATTAATCGGGGAAGTAGATCGGCTGGCCAGCCGGGAAAGCCGCCGGTAGGCACAGGTAGTCTTTTTTTCATACCTTTAAGGGTTTTGTTAGATAGGAAATCGGCAAAACGATCCGGCTTGTCGGGGTCCGATTCGCAGTCGGTCCGATGCACGTCAGGATTCAATAACGCTGGTTCATGTTGACGCATGACCAGCGTCTTTTTTTATAATTCCGGGGTACTGAAAACGGCTAGTGCATAGGCATGGAAGTAGGAGAGTGGATGAACATGTAATGACCGGACCAACTACTCAGTACAGCTTTTTCCGCTGATCAGGATGGTCGTTCCCTGAATTTTATAGGTTGATTTCAGTGCCGCGCAAATAATATCCAGCTGTGTGTATAGCGGCTGATCGGTTAGGTTGGCCGTAAGCGGGCAGCTTTTTTGCTGGTCGTTTTCTAACTCAATATCAATTCCATACGCCTGTTCAAGCCGCGCCAGCACATCCGTCAACGGGGCATCGTCGAACACCAGCGAGCCGGGCTTTTTTTCGGTTCCTGTGGGCTGAATGACTTTAGGCGTATCGACCAGACCCGTTACAAAGTGCTGCTCGTCGGCAAAGAAGGTGGCGGCCTGATTGGGTGTCAGGAAAACGCCGTTTGCCGACGTCTGTTTTTCCGATTCCTGCTTGTACACCGTAACGCGTCCGGTAACCACTTCGACACGTACTTTCCCCGATTCGGCTTCGGTGCGGACGAAGAAACTCGTGCCGAGTACTTTGGTGACGACCTCGCCGGTATGCACGTAAAACGGGCGGGAGGGCATCTTCTGAATCGAGAAAAAGGCATCGCCGGTCAGGTAAACGGTGCGTTTATCGGCGGCAAAGTGTTTGGGAAACCGAAGGGAGCTTTTGGCCGACAACTGAACAACGCTGCCATCTTCCATCCGAATTTCTACAGACCGCGATGATGTATTGGATCGGTCGATCCAGCCGGTCTGCTCATTGGTCGATGGTGCCTGACCGGGCAGCAGATTCCGGATGGGCTGGCTGAGGTAAAACCAGCCGCCAATGAGCAGCAGGGAAGCTGCTAGGCCCAGCCAACGGTACCGGACCCGTTGCAGGGGTACAATGCGCCCCTGTTCAGGGTCTTCGCTGGTATCCATTTTTTTTTGGATCTGATTCCAGAGACGCCCTTCGAGTTCGTCCATGTCCAGTTCCTCGCCGGATTCGCCGGTTTCTGTTTCCAGCAGGCCGTACCAGTGTTCAACAAATCGCTTCTCCTGGGGTGTACATTCTCCCCGGAGGTATTTTTCAAGGAGTTGCCTGAACGTCTTCCGACTCATGACTCTGTAGTAATGGTTTCTACAAGCTAAGTCAGTGAAGGGAGCACTTAACCGCAAAGGGTTTTATTAATTCTTTGAAAAGTTAAATGCTTAGTGGCTTAGAGGCTAATTTTTCTTTATAAAGTTATACGGTGTTGTGTTGTGAAAGGGGAGATGTTGGGGTAGGACAATTGTAGGTATGGGCGGGGCGGGTTAACTGCTATGCTGGGGAGTCTTCCGGCTCCTCAAATATCCATAAACAGCATAGTCAGCAGTCCGGTCAGGAGGTAATCGCGGAGGTAGACGCGCAGGGATTTGATGGCCTGGCTGATGTGATACTCGACCGTTCGTTCGGGGACTTTCAGGCTAGTCGAAATTTCTTTTACGGATTGGTATTCCAGTCGATTCAGGCGAAAAATCTGGCGGGTCTTTTCGGGGAGGTCGTTGAGTTGCTGTTCAACGGCGTCCATTAGCTCATCTAGATCGAGTTGTTCGTCGGTGGCGTACGATGCGTCGTTGTAATGGACGTAGGCGTAATCGGCGTGCTTCTCCTTTACCAGTGTAGATTTAATGTGATTGATACAGGCATAACGTACCGCCGTGAACAGATACGCATCTAACTGATCAATTTGCAGCGACTCCCGGCGTTCCCACAGACGGAGAAAAATGTCTTGAACAAGTTCTTCAACGGCATCCAGCGCCTGAATTTTATGTCGGGCAATGCTGAAGAGTTTCTTCCAGTAGCGCAGATAGATTTCCCGGAAAGCGTTCTCATCTCCAGTTCGTAGATACAGCAGCAATAGTTCGTCTGGAAGTGATTTGTAATTCACGGCGTTGAGAGAGAATTATAGGCTCAAACTAACTACACTGTTTGGCTGAAAGGGGTGGGGGCAAATTGCACTTTTCTGATAATTGCAATAGCACATAGCGGTCTGCCCCTTTCTCTTTCCTCTATTAATCTCTGCTCATTTGTTAAATATTGCAACTATTTACTTGATTATTTCTATGCAATCGTTGCCGGGAACGATGCCAACGGTCGGATTATACCGGTTTGAGGACCAATAAAGAGAAATTGTATTTGAATGGCTACTTAGAAGTTTTGTTAGTTTTGGCTGGCTGTTTTGGATTTTTTCATGGGTCGTTAGCTTAACGGACAAACGCCATATCTTCAAGATATGGCGTTTGTCCGTTAAGCTAACGACCCATAACGAGCCTTGTCTGAGCCGGAGCGTTCTGCGCGTCGAGCAATTGAACATGGAGCGAACTGGCTTTATAAACGCTTCGGTCAATGGCCAGCGTAATGGTGTGCACTCCCTGCGAGAGATCGGCCAAAAGGCCCCGGTCGGTTAGTTTGCCGGGTTTCTGATCGACCCAGGCGCTAATACCAGCCGTGTTGTTCAGCGCCAGATTGATATTGCCTTTGCTTACCACTTCCAGATCGAACCGGACGATGCTGTAAGGCTTATTCGCATTTGTGATAACGGGCAGTTCGTCAATCGGCAACTCGCCGGACACTTTACTGTAAGCCGATTGCAGGGCGAGCTTGGTATTCTCCTTTACAACAGCGCCCAGCCCTTCGTCCCGAAGTTTTTTGGCAAGGTCCTTACTAGTCGAAACGGTGTTCCAGCGACGCACAAACCGCTCTGTAGGCACCCGGAATTTGCCCGATTCGCCCATTTTCGAGAGGAAGCCCACTAAGTCAATAAACTCCTGTTTGTCCAGACTGGCCGTCAGTCCTGCAGGCATTAGCGAACCCGGTACTTTCTCGATAACGCTCACCTGACTTTTAGGAACCGACACTTCCTGACCCGACACATCGCGGATCACCAGCTCGGCGGTGCCGTTGCTGACTAGATACCCCATCAGTTCACTACCGTCTTTTTTTGCGATGCGCTGTAGTTCGTAGCCTTCCTTGATGGACTGGTTCGGGTAAAGGATCGACCGGGTGATGGTTTCGATGGGTGAACTCGTGCCCAGACTGCTCAAATCCGGCCCGATTCGTCCCCCGGCACCGCCAATGGCATGGCAGGTCTGGCACGACAGGCTGCTTTTTCGGAATATCATTTCTCCCTTCACCGGGTCGGCGCTTTCCCTGACAACGCTGGCCAGTCTGGTGATTTCCTGCGCCGTTAATTCCTGCGGCATTTTCTCGGCTGGCAAAACCCCACCCGATGCTTCAAACGCCTTTGCCAGCAGTTTGACATCGGCATCGTTGCGCCGGTTATACGGTACGCCACGCTGCATGAGCTGCCGGCCGATCATGGCGCGTTTCTCTGGGATTTTGCGGGCTGTCAGTTCATCCGACAAGGCTTTGGTGCCCGGCTTGCTGCTCAAAAATGCCTGGATAAGCTCGGCTACATCAGTTTGCTCCGGCAACGTTCGTAGCAGGTCGGCGCTAATCCGGGCAGCTTCGGGGGCATTGACGGACACCAACTGAGCGGCTGCGGCCAGTCGTAGATCGGCCGGGCTTTTGGGGCCTGTCAGACCCGTTAGCGATTTCCAGGCGTTATTTTTATCCGTAACAGCCAGTGCACCGAGGGCGGCTTGCCGACGATTTTTGTCGCCCTTCTGAGCCAGAGTTACCAGTGTTCCATTTAGTTCGGTCAGCTGCCAGAGCCCAATCAGCCGGATCGCACTGGTGGCAACCGCATCGTCGTCGCTGTCGACGAAGTCTGTAATCCGGTCCAGGTTTCCGGCTGGTTTAACTCCCCGCCTAGCGGCTTCTTCCAGTGTACCAAGCACCAGGGCTACTTCGCTGGCCGGACTGCCTTTAACCTGTATCTCTTTTTCGAACAGACCGGTTAGGTCAGCCGCACTGCCGAACTTCGCAATCGACCCGAGCACGTCCTTCTGGTAGTCGGTCGGCACTTTACCCTGCTGATATAATTGCCTTAACTGGGTAACGGCCTCCGGACTGCTGGCCGATTTCAGCGCAAAAACAGTCTTCCGGGCGTCGCCCAGAAAGTTGGGATCTTTCTTCAGGCGGGGTGCCCAGAGGGGCTCTGCTTCGCGGACGGTTTGCCAGAGGGCATAATCCAGAAATTCGTCCATTGGATTATCCAGTACGGACAGGGCCGTTCGGGCGGCTTCGGGCGTTTTTATATTTCGCAGCGCAATAACGGCTTCCATACGTACCTGCGGATGCTTATCGGCCACCGCTTTCGTGAGCAACGCGGGCATGTTGGCTATTTTCGTGTGCCACAGTTCCAGTGCCCGAAGGGCTGCCGCCCGCGCTTTATGACTTTGGGCATTCAGCAAACGCAGCAGCAGCGGTTCGTTGACCACCTCAAGGGTTTGGTAGGTCCAAAGGGCTTCGAGCAGATGGTGTTCGTATTCGGTATCTGTTTTGTCCAGATTCTGCACCCATTTTTCGAGGGCCGGTATGACTTCGGCGGTACCACGCGCTTTGAGAATCTGTTTTGCCTGCGAACGGGTCCAGTCTTCGGGGAGTTTCAGCGCGTCGAGCAGTTCGTTGACCGACGCTTTTGTTAACGGAGGGCGTTTGACCAGCGGACGGTTCTTCGCCACAATGCGCCAGATACGGCCGTGCTGCTGATCCCGGCGCGGATCGTGAAAATCGACTTCGCCATGCTGAATAATTGGGTTGTACCAGTCGGCTACGTAAATGGCGCCATCGGGTCCCACCGAAATATCGACGGGCCGAAACGCGACATTATCGGTCCACAGTAAATCCTCAACCTGTTTGGAAGCATATCCGCTGCCCTGTTCTTCCAGCCGGAACCGGTTGATGCGGTTGGCCCGGAAATCATTGGTAATGACGTTGCCCTGCCAGGATTCCGGCAGGTGCCGACCTGAAATCACTTCCAGTCCGCTATGTTTCGGTTGTCCCGGATTTAGTCCGCGCAGGATGCGGGCTGCTCCCGGCGAGGTTACAAACGTAGCCCCCGGAAAGGCGTAGTTGATGCCTTCGCCCCCGGCGCCATCGGTCAGGAAGGATTGCCCCCAGCGGTCAAACTGCAACCCCCAGGGATTGATGAGCCCTTTGGCGTAGATGTCCAGTTCGAGGTGTTTGGGGTTTAACTGCCAAACGCCACCGCCTTCCAGCCGCTTGATGCCCGAGGGCGTTTCGACGTGGCTGTAGATGTAAATGGACTGGTTGAAATACAACAGCCCCTCGGGACCCCAGCGAAAGGTATGGATAAGGTGGTGCGTATCGGCGGTGCCGAAACCGTTTAGAATCCGACGTTTTTTATCGGCTTTGCCATCGCCGTCCGTATCCATAAAGTGCAGGATCTCGGTGGAGTTCGCGACGTACACACCGCCATCGCCGGGGAGAATTCCAGTGGGGGTGAGGAGGCCTTCGGCAAAAATGGTTGATTTATCGGCTTTGCCGTCGCCATCGGTATCTTCCACGACAAAGATCTTGTCGTTGGCCTGTTCACCCGTTTTCAGGTGCGGATAAGCGGTGCTGCTCACCACCCACAAGCGTCCTTCGGCGTCCCAGTTCATCTGAATGGGTTTGGCTACCAGCGGTTCGGCAGCAAAGAGCGTTACCTCAAAGCCGTCGGCCACTTTAAAGGAGGCCAGTTCACGTTTCGGGTCGGGGTCTGGAATATCGTTTTGGTTGTCTGGATTGACCGCCGACGTGATGAGCAGCACAGCAGAAACCGTGAAGAATATATAGAGAAAGCGCAGAGACCGGGCGGTTTTTATGACGTTCATACTACTTTAACGGGCTAAGTTGATACACGCTGGCAGCGGGCTTGCGGCTTACCGCAATCTGCCCCTCCAGCCACTTGATGAGAATACTTTGTTCTTCGAGCCCTTTCACATGCCGCCCCTGCTCGTAGGAGCGGAAACCCAGAATATAGGTCGTGTTCAGCGGGCGGTACTGGAAGAAAAACAGGTCGTTCTTCTTTAAAATCATCTGGCGCAACTCCCGGACCTGTTCGAACAAACGGCCCTGCCGGAGTTCGATGCCGTTGGCCCAGTCGCTGGCGGAGGCCGTTACCAACGTTTCAGTATCCGCCGTGAGGGTATAGAAGCCCTTTTTCAGGCCCGTTATTTTGAGCAATGGCCCGTTGTTGGTAACAGGTTTATCGTCGGCGGGGAGGGGGAGCGGCAAAAGTGTTTCGTCGATGGCGAATGTGAGGGCGGGTTCTCCCTTTGCAGCAGGTAGGAGTTTAGCCGATCCGGTGGTTACCCCGGCTTGTTTACCAGCGGTAATCGTAACGGGGGTGAAGCGAGGTGCCAACCCCAGCCGCTGTTCGAGGGTAGTGGTCAGGTAATAATAGCCTGTTTCGTTGAGGTGAATCCCATTATCGGTAATGACTGTCTTCCGGCCGATTTCCTGAATTGGGTTGAACAGGTCGATGTACCGTTTGCCCCGCTGAGACGCCAGTTTGGCCATGGCTGCTGCGTAGGTTTCGAGCATGGCGTTTCGACTGGCCACGTTTTGGGTCAGATCGGTGGTCAGCACCGGAATCGGCGACAGCAGGATGGCTTGCGCACCAAGCTGGTCAATTTTGTCGAGGAGTTTGGTTAGTCCCTCCGTGAAATACCCGAGACCAGCCTCGCCGTCCTGCGCTTCGATACCGCCGTAGGCCAGAAAAACCAGCGTGGGTTTAGCTTTGGTGAGACTCTCCATCAGCAGATCGTAACCCGTAGGCGGATTGGTAATGGTGCTTCGGGCAATGCCGTAGACGTTATCGCCCGTCCAGCCGAGGTTGCGGAACGTAATGTCACGGTCGGGCCAGCGAGTGCTTAGCGCCAGTTCGAGATACCCGTACTGAAAGTCATTTTCGAAGAGTGAATTTCCCAGAAAAACCACCCGTTCACCGTTCTTCAATTCGAAGGAAGAGGTTTGGGATGCTGTGGTTTGTTGAGGAGTAGTCTGAGCAACCGACAATCCGCAACTGAGGGAAAGCAGCACGAATATCGTATACCCGAGCGCGGCTAATACCTTACGCTGTCTCATGCATTTTTGGGTTAACGTGAACAAGGGGTTGACCAGCACCAAAACGTGCTGACGTAGTACCTGAAATAAGAGTAGACCGCTAAAGTCTTACTCTAACCGGACCATAAAATATAGCAGGGAACCGGACTAACGTATACCGGTTTTGAGGGATTGGGTTGTACTGATTGAAAACCACCCTTTTTCCACTATTTTTAAGCCTTACACTAAATCAGGCAACTATGAAACGCTTTTTCGTGATCGCACTGCTCCTCAGTCCGTCGATGCTCTGGGCACAAACCGGGACCTATACACTCAATGGGAAACTTGCCGGTGTAAAAGCCCCTGCCAAAGCGTATCTGCGCTATATGGAGAGCGGGACGGCCAAAATGGATTCTGCCCAGATTCAGGACGGAGTTTTTGCGTTCAGCGGAAAGGTCGTTACTCCTACTCAGGCAACGCTTTTTGTCGATAAGCTCGGCACCGGTTTTAGCCGGAACCGGCCTATAGCCGCTGTGGCCGTATACCTCGAACCTGGTACCATTACCCTAGCCAGCCCCGACTCGCTCGAAAACGCTCTTGTGAGCGGTACGCCCCTCAACGCCGATCTTCAGAAATTAACGGCCCTGCTCAAACCGGCTTCGACCAACATGGCGCAGCTAATGAAAGAATACCGGTCTGCCAGCCCGGAACAGCGCAAATCGAAGGAGTTCGAAGAAAGTCTGGACAAACGCTACGAAGCGATTGAAGCCGAGCAGAAAAAAGTAAAAAGACAGTTCATTCTGGCGAACCCGAACTCAGTGGTGAGTCTAAACACCTTGCAGCAATACGATTATGCACCCGACTATACCGAAGTAGGCCCGATGTTCGATGGCTTAGCGGAGTCGCTGAAGACGAGCGAAACCGGAAAAGCGTATGCTAAAACCCTCGCCATTGCCAAAGCCACCTCGGTAGGGGCAATGGCTCCCGAATTTACCCAGGCCGATACGGCGGGCAGGGCGGTGTCGTTGAGCAGCTTTCACGGAAAATACGTGCTGGTCGATTTCTGGGCAAGCTGGTGCGGCCCCTGCCGACAGGAAAACCCCAATGTGGTGAAAAACTTCCATCAGTACAAAGACAAAAACTTTACCGTGCTGGGCGTTTCGCTCGACCGGCCAACGGCGAAAGATGCCTGGCTGAAAGCCATTCATAAAGATGGGCTGGACTGGACGCAGGTATCGGACCTCAAATTCTGGGATAATGAAGTAGCCAAGCAGTACGGCGTGCGAGCCATTCCGCAAAATTTCCTGATTGGGCCTGATGGTAAGATTGTTGCAAAAAATGTTCGGGGCGAAGCGTTGGGGAAAAAGCTGGAAGAAATCCTGGCGGCAAAACCATAAACCTGCTACAACTTTTTCATTGCCATTCATCCACATACTACCCGCACTGGTTAACGCCCCGGCGGGTAGCTCTTTTTAATACCCTCATGATTTTACCGACCGAAACGGCGATCAAACCAGCCATTCAGGAAAAATTTGAACACCTCTGGCACCTCGTCGGCAACACGCCGATGCTGGAGTTATTTTATACGTATAAAGGCCAGCCCCGTTCGCTCTACGTCAAGTGTGAACATTATAACCTGACGGGGAGCATGAAAGACCGCATGGCACTGCATGTGCTCCATCAGGCGTATCGGGAAGGCAATATAAAACCCGGCGACCGGATTGTGGAAGCCACCAGCGGCAGTTCGGGCATTGCCTTTTCGGCGGTAGGCCGGGCGCTGGGACATCCCGTTACCATTATCATGCCCGCCGGGATCAGCCAGGAGCGGATCGACATTATCCGGAGCCTGGGGGCCGATATCGTGCTGTTCACCAAAGAAGAGGGTGGATTTATGGGTGCCATTCGCCGGTCGGAGGAGTTGGCGGCCAGCGATCCAACTGTTTTTCTGCCCCGGCAGTTCGCCAATAAATACAATGCCGACGCCCACCGCCTAACGACAGGTAAGGAAATCTGGCTTCAGCTCCAGAGCGTCGACATTACGCCCGATGCCTTTGTGGCGGGCGTAGGCACCGGCGGAACCGTGATGGGGGTGGGGCGTTACCTGAAATCCCGCAAACCCGACATCCGCATCCACCCCCTCGAACCCGCCGAATCGCCAACCCTCTCGGTAGGACACAAAACCGGAACGCACCGGATTCAGGGGTTTTTCGACGAGTTTATCCCCGATATTCTGAAACTTAACGAGCTGGACCACATCGTACAGGCCAATGACGGCGACTCTATTCTGGTGGCGCAGAAACTGGCGGTGCAGCTTGGCGTAGCCGTGGGCATTTCGTCCGGTGCCAACCTGATTGGTGCCATCAACCTGCAAAACGAAATGGGGGCTGATGCCCGCGTGGTGACCATCCTCTGCGACAGTAACAAGAAATACCTGAGTACGGATCTGGTACGGGAAGAGCCCATCAAGTCGGGCTATGTCGCCCCGCACATAGAATTTACGGACTATCGTCCCATCAGTCGTCTGCTCGTGGGACGGCCGGGCGTTTTCTGATTTGGTGGTGGGCGTTGGGCCTAGTCTGTGACTATGTCGATCGTCCAGTGCCACCACCACAGGTAGATAACCCGGCACCAAAATAAACCCTCGCCTATTCATCACAGGCGAGGGTTTCTAGTTCAAGAGGAAGGTTTGTTGTTTACTTAACCGCAATCTGGCGGCTAGGTGCTTCGGGTTGTTGAGTCGAGATGGTAATATTTTGTGACTTCGTTTCGACACCATTGGTGATTTCGACTTGATAAACGCCATCGGGCAGTTCACTTAGGTTCAGACGAGTCCGGAACTTGCTTTCGTTTTTGCCGACGCGCTGGGTGAACAGGACTTTTCCATCTGCACCTTTCAGGAGAATATCAACGGCACCACCGGTTTGTTTGTCGAGGGCGATATTCAATTTGCCATCTACCGAAGTATACATGGCCGACTGATAAGCCGCAACGTGCGCTGGACGGCCAATGGGTTTTGCTTCGCTAAAGGTGGCAGCAGATGTAACAACGGCTAAAGAAAGAGCTAAGGCGAAGGATTTAATGAGCGTTTTCATGATTTTTATGTTTTAGTGTTTTGAGTTAAAAGCGAGTCGGGTTATTCCCGATTGGTGAAACAAAGATATAGGCTAGGGATGGTACTATGTAATACAAACTACTGGAACGGTTGTTCAGATGGATGAGTGGACGAAATATTATTTGCCTGATTGAATGGTACATCCCGCAGCGCCGATTGAGCCGGTTGCTTGGTCACCAGAGTAGGGCTAAAATGAAAGGAGCTTCTTCGTTACAGCGATGAATAGACCGTATAGTAAATAGTATATAAGATGTTCATGTGACTGGTCCGTTACAAGGCAAACGAACGTCAATATGAAAAACGCTCTATTCTTATGCCTATTTACTGTGTCGGTTGGTGCTATGGCGCAACGGCTGGATCATAACGATATTCCCAAGCCGTATCAACAGGGAACATGGCTGGTGGGGATTCAGGGTGGTTACTCAAATGGTAACCTTATGAAGAATTACCTGATCTCGCACGCGCAGGGAGGATATTTTGTTGCCGACAAACTGCTAATCGGATTAAGCAGTACCCAAAGTTGGGAGTGGATCAGGAGTGCTCATGATAATATACTCGCGGTGGGTCCTATGGTCCGGTATCAATTTACCCGGACTCGTATTTCTCCCTTTCTGACGGCTGCTTATCAGGTAGGTAGTCGGAAAAGCGGAAGTTCAGAGATTCAGGCAACAATCTTGCTGCCACAGCCGAATGGTTCGACAACAACCGTCACGCTACTAGCGCCCAGTTTCCCCAAAACAGTTTATTCGCGCTCGTTTGGTGCGGGTGTTACTATTGGCATTACTCCTGCACTAAAGCTTGATGCACTCATTAGCTGGCAGGATAAAGTCTATAAGGCTGACGATGGGTTGTATTCGTATATGGGGGTTTATCAGCCTCAATTAGGGCTCAGTTATTTACTTGGATTATAAAACCGACCGTCGATGCGTCGACGGTCGGTTTTATAAGTAAAATTATTACGGCTTTTCGCTGGCTGCTTCACTGCCGCTGGCCGGAGCTAGTGAGTTGATCCAGGCGGCAATTTTCAACGCGTCAGGTTTAGGAACCTGTGGCATAGGCGGCATCTCGGTAGCGTATTCGGGCCAGTGCTGGGGTTTGGGATTGTAGATCAACTCCACAATCTGATCGTTGGTGTACTTGCGTTTGGCTACGTCGGCGAAGGCGGGGCCAACCTGCCGTTTGTTGGCCTGGTGGCAAGCCGAACAGGTGTGGCGAGTAAGCAAGCCTTTTACTTCGTCGTAGGTGGGCGCTTTCGCCATTGTCACCGCCTGGCCACCTACCAACTTAGGCTTAGCGCCCGTGGTAGCTTTAGCGGGGGCAGCTTTCTTGCCTGCTGCGGCTGGTGTTGTTGCGGGTGCAGTAGCCGGTGTGGCAGCTGAATTTTTTGTGCTTACCTCGCTCATGGCCAGTTTCTCACCCGTTGGGATGTTGTTCAGCGTATAATAGGCAATCGGATGAACGAGTGAATACGATCCTTCAACGCCACGAACCCCATCCAGCGTTAACTGGTGGATGTAAAACTTCTTCAGGTCGCTAACGATCAGACGCGCTTTCATACCATCGGCCGATACCTTTACACCTTTGAGCGGTAAGGCTTCTTTATTGATGGTCGGGCTACCGTAAACGGCGTGATATTTATAGAGGAAGCTTTCGACCCGGTACGAGGCCAGATCTTCAGCCGATTTGCGGTCGACGGGTTTCGTGAACTCGATTTCAAACCCATCAGGCATGGCTTTCACGGTGCGCATTTCGAAGGGCATGGCACCGTTCCAGGCTACCCGCTGCAAGCCGTCATTCGCTTCACCAGCCGAACCCCAGCCCCGGTTGGTTTCACCCACGAACAGCGAGCCATCTTTGGCAAACGCCATCCGGAGCACACCCGACCGGAAGCCGTTGCGGAATTCGATGGCACCGCCCTGGTACTCACCGTTCACTTTTTCCATGAACACCCGCGAAATTTTGCTCATGCCCTGGTCGCCCACCAGCAACTGCCCCGAAAACGGCCCAAAGGCACCGTCCGGAATTTGCAGGATTTCGGAGTTCGAAATACCCAGAATACCGTGAGGAAGCCAAACCGCAGGCGTCTGAACGTCGACGTTCGGGAACATTTCTTTCAGATTGTAGAAAAGAGTCGGCGTTTCGTTGACCACGTTTTCGGGTTTGATAGCCCGGCCGTTTTCATCCCGCCGACGACGTTCGTCGATCTTGGCAACGAACTGTTCGTTGGTGAGTTTAACGGGTGAGTTGGCCAGGCCGGTCCAGCGCAAACCCGCCGGGTGACCCGTAAAGGCACCATTCTTGACGTGGAAAATCCCGCCGGAGCCCATCCATTCGCCCTGATTGTCGCTGTAGAAAAGTTCACCTTCGTAGATGCCCAGTCCGCAGGGAGAGCGCATACCGGTTGCCCAGGGCTGCATGGTGCCATCTTCGCTGATTTTCATCGTCCAGCCACGCCAGGGGACACGGCTTTCGCCCCGCCACCACTCTTCGTCGCCGAAGGCTACGTTGCCCGTTACGAAAAACTTACCGTCGGGAGCAATCTTCGGTCCGAAGCTGTATTCGTGGTAGTGCCCCGACAAAGGCCAGGCATAAACCGTTTCGAAAATATCGGCCTTCCCGTTTTTATCCGAGTCGATCAGTTTGGTCAGCTCCCCGCGCTGTGCGCAAAAGAGGGCACCGTCCTTGTAAGTCAGGCCCAGAATTTCGTGCAGGCCCGACGCAAACTTGCGGAAAAAAGGTTTGCGGCTAGTTGGGTTTTCAATGATCCAGACATCACCCCGACGCGTGGCAACGCCCACACTACCATCGGGTAGCGTTGTCAGGCCGCCCACTTCGAGGAGCGTTCCTTCCGGAGCGGTTACTTTCAGAATCTTGAAGAAATCCTCTTCCTTCGGCGATTCCTGAGCCATGGCTGCCGTGAGGGAAGCCGTGGCGAGTAAAGATATAAATAGCTTTTTCATCTGATAATGGATGGGAACGCGGATCGAACGAATTTTATCTGCCTAATTCGTTCGATTGACATTCCTATTAAAACAGGATTGAGTAAGTGACTTTTCCTTTGACCGGTACGATCAACTCCTGCCGGCCGTTGGCATCTCGTATAGTTGGCTTCGCGCCCGCTACATCGTCGATGCGCAGGTACTCCTGCCCGTCAACGAGATACATACCGTTTTCCATGGGTGTAATGCTGGCACCGCTGATCAACCGGGCGTAGAGGTCGCCCGCCGGATTGGCGATGGTCACTTCCCGCTGAACACCTTTCCCGTCGGCCAGCACCCGGATTTTGTCATTGACTGACGAGCCGTAGCTCTGGTACCGGAACGTTGGCCGGTCGCTTTCGTCCAGTACATATCCTTTGGGCCGGTAGCCGGAGCCGGTGGTATCGGCCGTCCAGGCGGCTTGTGGTGAAGCCAATTTACTCAGGAAAAGCATGGGAGCACCCAGCCGCTGCACCATACCCATTGGCCGGGAGGAGCCGTCGCCCCGGTCGTGCCACATGGGTGTCGCATCCAGGAACATGCCGCGCCAAACCTGTACCAGTGCGCCTTTATCCAGATCGTACGTATAATGCACCTGCTCGGGGCTACCTACCGAAATGGCATGAACCACACGAAGCGTACGGCCCTGCGTGTTCTTCTCACCGGGCATGTCCATAAAGCTCCGGAGAACCGTGTTGCTGGGGGCATCGACAATGATCGGGTCGACCTCATCGCCGTTGCTACCCGCGCCTTCGCTGATTACAAACTCCCGAACACCCGGTCCGGCTACAGTAAGGCCGAGAGCAGGCTGTGCCCAGTCGACAAATTTGGAGTAGAACAGCTCAAAGGGAAGGTCACCTT
Source organism: Spirosoma sp. (assembly GCF_026391055.1). Lineage (GTDB taxonomy): Bacteria > Bacteroidota > Bacteroidia > Cytophagales > Spirosomataceae > Spirosoma. The sequence goes on from NZ_JAPLET010000015.1 coordinate 336,667, forward strand.
TGGGCAGTGTTGCTTTACCCGAGCCATTCCAGCCGCCAGGCGCAACCACTACCTGGTTATTGATCTTCAACATGCCACCGCCCCCCGGAGCGCCCAGGTTAAAGCGGTACTCGCCGGGTTCTGACACGCGTAACGTACCCGTGTACCGAATCAGAAACTCATTGGGAATCCGGTTGACCGATGCCGACAGTACTTTCGTTGCTCCTTCCGATTCCGGCGCTGTTTTATCGTAATCGGGTTCTTTTTCGTACTTGCCTTTGTAGACGGCGTATTTCAGGTTGAGCAGTTCGGGCCGGGGTTTGTCATACGATACATAGCGGATGTTCCGGAAGGCCACTGCGCCATGATCGCCCTGAATGCGAAGAGGACCAACGGCTTTTTCGTCGGCAAACAGCGAACCCCGCGTTGGGCCGGTCAGTTCAACATCGTCCTGAATGGGTACACCGTTCAGCTCAATCCGGATAACACGGCCATTTTCGGTTTTCTGACCGTTAGCGTTAAAGCGAGGGGCCTGAAACGAAATCTTCATATGCTGCCACAAGCCAGGTGCACGGCTGGCATTCTGCCGGGCTGCGTGCCCTTCGTAGCCTTTCTGCCCTTCGGGGCGTTTGTCATCCCAGCGTTCATAAACGCCACCATTGTCGTGTACGTTGGGGGTACGAATATCCCAGCTATCGCGCAGTTGGATTTCGTAGCGCCCCTGTAAATACACACCTGAATTGGACTGCGACGCCATCATGTAATCGAATTCCAGGTCTACATCACCATGTTGCAGGGTCGTGACCAGATCGTACTTATACGGAACCTTGGGGTCATCGGGCATCTTTGCCAGTGGAATATTGGCCAGAATACCGGTGCCCTTATCGGTAATGAGCGTATTGGTTTTGTTCAGATCGGCGCGAACGGTGCCAACAATACGCCAGTTGGGCGTTGGAGAAGTGAACGCACTCAAATCATTGAGCGGAAGCGGGATGCCGGGAGCCGGAGCGGGTTGGGCCATTGCCAAACCGAGACTGAGGGCCCAGCCAGCGCTCAGCAGCCAGGTAAAACGGGCTGTAAGAGGTGGGGTTACCATGAGACGGAGAAAAGAAGTTTTGAAGGTTGAAATTACATTTTTTCCGTGTAAAAGACTGCTAATTGACATTTACCCTATCTTTGAACGTTAATTATGCAAAGGCATTAACCCGAAACATTTTCCATGAAAAACGTACATTTATCGCTGGCTGTCTGCGTTGGTATCGTTAGTCTTGCTCTGTCAAATCAGGCTCAGGCCCAAACTCAGCCCAGCAAGCAAACTCCCGAATCGACCGAAATCTGGGAGCCCGTTCCTCCCGTTGTTACACCCGGTACGGTTACCGCCAACACCAGCGGCATCACCCCACCTTCCGACGCAATTGTGCTGTTCGACGGTAAAAACGCCGACGAGTGGGTAGCCATAAAAGGCTATTCGCCAGCTAGTTGGGAAAAGACGAACGAAGGTCCGCTGAAGTGGCCCGTTACCGACGGTGTTTTGTATTCGACCAAGGGTTTTTCGGCCCGTTCGAAAAAAGAGTTCAATGATTTCCAGCTTCACCTGGAGTTCAAAACACCCGAAAAAGTTGAAGGAAACAGCCAGGGCCGGGGTAACAGCGGCATCTTCTTACAGGGTCGTTACGAGTTGCAGATACTCGACAACTACAACAACCCTACCTACGTAGATGGTATGGTTGGTTCGATCTATAAGCAGACTATCCCATTAGCGAACCCTAGCCGTAAGCCCGGCGAGTGGCAGACCTACGACGTCATCTATCAGGCACCCAAGTTTAATAAAGCCGGTATGATGACCGATTACGCCTACGTGACCGTATTGCTCAACGGCATTTTGGTACAGAACCATGCTGCCATTCGCGGTACCACCGAGTACATCGGCTACCCAAAAGTGCAGCCACACGGTGCCGGTCCAATTCTGTTGCAGGATCACGGCAACCCGGTTGGTTTCCGGAACATCTGGGTTCGGGAGTTATAGAAGTAACTCTGCGTTGACCATTCAGTAAGTGCCCCCGGTAGTGCCGGGGGCTTTTTTGTACTAGTTTTTATACCTACTGGTTTTAATCTGTACCTAGTTTTACCACGTAATACAGGTTGAAACTAGATACGGGTTAAAACCAGCAGGTATAACTTATCAATCAACAGACTATGCGTTTTTTTGCTTTCTTGATTTTCCTGATCGTTGTCTCTGCGGCCTGCTCGACAACAACGGTTTACATCGTGCGTCATGCCGAAAAAATGAACGAGACGGACACTACCGATCTGACACCGGCTGGTTATGCCCGGGCAGCTGCACTGGCCGAAACCCTTGCCGACAAAAACATCGACTCGATCTTTTCAACGCCCTATTACCGGACTCGCCAAACGGCGCAGCCACTTGCCAAACGTATTGGCGTTCCCGTTGTCGATTACCCGGCCAAACCTACTGACGCCATCGTGGAGCGGGTTAAAATGATACGTGGCAAAACGGTGCTGGTGGTCGGGCACAGTAACACGATTCTGGAAATTGCCAGAGGCCTTGGTGCCAAACCGACGATAGGAAAGATTGAGTCCGGCGATTTTGATAACCTCTTTCGGGTAATCATGCACCGTGGGCCGTTTCGTAAGTCCGTTTCGTTCGTTCCGACAACGTACGGCCAGCCAACAGCGCCTTAGGAGTAAATAAAAAAACCAGACAGCATTTTGCTGTCTGGTAGGGTAAGCGTTCTTTATATTCTTACTTCGCCTGATCGGTGAAGTCGACTACGGTAACATCGGCCAGCCAGGCACCAACGATGCCGCCAAAGGCTTTATGGGCAGGATGGGGCAGGTAAGCGTCCCGGTCTTTCTCGCTGTCGAAAGTCAGGATGAATGCATGCGTCAAGCCTTTATTCAGGTTTTCGGGGCTGTTATTGGTTCCCCATTTGAATCCTTTGATTTCTTTGATCTGCGAAGGCAGTGCTTCGAAAGCGGCTACGATCTCTTTCACCTTAGCCGGTGTTGTTTCCGGCTTGAACTTAAACAGCACGATGTGCTGAACAGAAGTGCTTTTCATTTTTTTGACTGGGGGTTCCTCGGTTGGTGTATGAGCGTACGTTGTGATTGAGAGCAACGAAAGTAAGGCAATGGTCAGAAGAGATTTCATATGGCGATTATGGGTTTGAACACAAAAGGTAAAAAAAGTGCCGCCCTACTATGGGGCGGCACGCCTTTGAACCGCACGGGCGGTTCGGATTAAGCTAATTTCGCCTGTAAATTCGTGTCCAGCGCGTCGAGGAAATCTTCGGTGTTCATGTAGTGCTCACCGGCCGTTAGCTTCGTGCCGACGGGATAAGCCGACAGGGCCAGATCTTTCGTCATTTTGCCGCTTTCAACGGTTTCTACGCAAACGGCTTCGAGCGCGTTAGCGAAGTCGATCAGAGGCTGGTTGCCGTCGAGTTGACCACGGAAAGCCAGACCACGCGTCCAGGCGTAGATCGAAGCGATTGGGTTGGTCGACGTTTTGTTGCCTTTCTGATACTCGCGGTAGTGACGTGTAACGGTACCGTGGGCCGCTTCGGCTTCCATCGTCTTGCCATCGGGCGTAACCAGTACTGATGTCATCAAGCCCAGCGAGCCAAAACCCTGCGCAACGGTATCCGACTGAACGTCGCCGTCGTAGTTTTTGCAGGCCCATACAAAGTTACCTTCCCATTTCAGAGCCGAGGCAACCATGTCGTCGATCAGGCGGTGTTCGTAATGCACTTTACCGGCAAACTCAGCGTCGTAGATTTCCTGGAAAATATCCTTGAAACGACCGTCGTATTTTTTCAGGATCGTGTTTTTGGTCGAGAGGTATAACGGCCAGTTTTTCTGCTGGGCCATGTTGAAACAGGCTCTGGCAAACCCACGAATCGACTCGTCGAGGTTGTACATACCCATGGCGACACCAGCGCCGGGGAAGTTGAATACTTCGTATTCTTGCACCGTTCCGTCTTCACCTTCGAATTTCATGGTCAGTTTACCCTTGCCCGGTACCAGGAAGTCCGTGGCGCGGTACTGATCACCAAACGCGTGACGACCCACAATGATGGGGGCTTTCCAGTTGGTTACCAGTCGGGGTACATTGTTCATCACGATAGGCTCACGGAAAACCGTACCGTCCAGAATATTGCGGATCGTGCCGTTAGGCGATTTCCACATCTGCTTAAGGTTGAACTCTTTAACGCGATCTTCGTCGGGGGTGATGGTAGCACATTTGATACCGACACCGTATTCTTTAATGGCATTAGCCGCATCAATCGTTACCTGGTCATTGGTTTCGTCGCGATACTCGATGCCCAGATCATAGTACTTGATGTCAAGGTCAAGGTAAGGAAGGATCAGCTTGTCTTTAATGAATTTCCAGATGATACGGGTCATTTCGTCGCCATCCAGTTCGACAACCGGATTTGCCACTTTAATTTTTTCCATTTGACTTGATTATAAACGATTGAAAACGATACGAAAACTTGGGTGCAAAAGTAGTGAATCTCGCCTAAACATGGGTACTTCCTATCTAGTGGCTTGGTGAATGGCCTTGCCTACCAAATTAAAAAACCGTATTCAGGTAGTAACAAGTTTTTTTAACCATCAATTGTATCTACTGTCGACCATCTTCTTTAGCATAGAGTTTGCCTGGTTCCAGAATGGCCAAATTCGCCTGCATCATCTTCAGTGGCTATCATACGCCCACTGTCGGTTGTTCTGGCATAGGGTAGGCTTTTATAAATTGATGATTACTCATCTACCCTGTTCATCATGCGACGAAAACGGTGGCAAATGCACATAATATGATGGTTATTAGTAATTAAAACACAGTCGCACATTTGTTATATTAGTAACTTTTATGGAATTTAATGTATACAAGCATCTATACTTTACAACACGAGCTTAGACGTGAATATATAATATGAAATAAATATCATTTGATTTATGAAAAGAGAACGATTATTGCTTCTTGTTAAGCTCTATATCCTCTGTTCAATATCTATTTTTGGACAGGCCCCATCAGGCATATTAACCTATCAGCAAATCACCGCTTTTGCCGATACTGCCAAGCGATATGCCATTCCGTTTGAACTACGATTTAATCAGCATCAATCTGTAACTGTTGCAACGGGTGTAATTAAAAAATTAAACCCGATGGATTCTTCACAGATAGTATTTTACAAATCCAGGAGCAATATAAGCCCATACTGGGTATACAAAGATTTACTTACCAATCGAATTATATCGCATCAACAGGCCGATATGGAATTTGTATACGTCGACGATACGTTAACGCCTATCGACTGGAAAATTATCAATCAGTTTCGGACAATTGGGGGATGAAATGCCAGAAAGCCGAAGCAACAACACGCGGGCGGTTTTATACGGCCTGGTTTACAACCGAGATACCCGTAAGCACTGGCCCCTGGAAATTACATGGGTTACCCGGACTGATTCTGGAAGCTTACGATAACAAAGGTGCGGTTACGTTTCAATTCGAATCCTTACGAATGCCGGCACCTTCAGGTACTATTATCGATGTTCCTGCCCGTACGCCCGGTAAAAAAATTTTAACGGAAAAGACGTTTTGGGAGCGTCATAAAGAAAACAACAGCAGGTTCGATAAGATGGCAAGTTCGCAACCGGGTATGGAAGGGTCACAAATAAAAACAGAAGTTAAAGGTATTGAAGTCCCTCCTAATCCCTGATAAACCTTGCTTAGGCTCTATAGTAACTGGTTCATTCTCCTTTTCAGCTTTTTGCTGCTGAATAATTATGCATTTGGGCAGCTAACCATACAAATTAAAGGGCATGTAAGTCAAAAAATTACGGGCCAACCTATTCCATCCGTTAGTGCTACACTCTACCAGCTAAAACCTGATACAACGCTGATCGCCTTTGCCTCTACAGACATAGCGGGTAATTACTCGATCAAAACGAGTTCACTGTCAGATTCATACAAGCTGAGTATTCGAGGTTTAGGCTTCGAAACAATTGATACGCTGATTACACCCGAAAAAAACGCCCTGTCCATTCAACTGAATTTCAGTCTAACGACGAAAGCAATCGAGCTGAAAGAAGTATCTGTGAAAGCCATCATTCCAGTACGGAGCGAAAATGATACAACAACCTACGCTGTCAAGGCATTTGCAAATGGAACGGAACGTTCTGTTGAAGATTTATTGAAGAAACTTCCGGGTATACAAGTAAGCGAAGACGGGAAAATCAAAGTAAACGGTAAAATTGTTGATAAAGTACTGATTGAAGGCGAGGATTTATTCAGTAAAAAATACCAGCTTATCACCCGCAATATGGGGGCCGATGTTCTGAAAAATGTACAGGCTATTGATAATTATTCGGAAAACGGTTTATTGCAGGGAATTGAGAAATCAGGGCGTCTGGTACTTAATTTAACGATTAAAGATGATATAAAGGCAAAGGTCTTCGAAAATGGTGGTATTGCGACTGGTACAGCCAAACGATATGAAGTCAATTTAAGCTTATTCTCTATCATTAAACGATTAAAAATAGGTGTAATTGGGAATGCAAATAACATCGGTACAGATCCTATTGTCAATGCTCAGTACGAACTGGAGTCAGATCAGCAAAATGTAAGTTCGATAGAATCGGTTTCGACAAACCCTCTTGTCAATAATCAACTAACAACCGTACCGGATTTAGCCGTAAATCGCTATAATTTTAACCGGGTAAACCTGGTTGGTGCAACGGTAAGCAGCAAACTGACGGAGAATCTAAAAGTTCGTGGCTTTTATTATTTCAGTAATGATAAGCAATATAATCAGGCCAGTAATAGGTTTAGTTATTTGTTAGATAACAAGACAGTTAATGTATACGACTCACTAGATAATGTTCGTACGCCAATCGTTTGGGCCGGGAATATCAGAATGGATTATAAAGTAGATGCAAAGACATTAATCACTTTTTCGTCAGATATAAAAAGAACATCAGCTTCTCTGAAATTTAATACAATTTCGAAAAATGAAGTTCTCTCAGAGAAAATTAGTAATGAGGGTGTTGAGAAATCTCAGCTAAGTAATCAGCACCTTAGTATTACACGAAGGCTACCCGGAAAAAACGCTTTACTAGTTGACTTAAATTATATTTATAACCAATTACCACAGCAAAATATCTACAATAGCGCACGATACAATTCTTTCTTTGGTGTGTCGCCGGATTACAACCAATATAATCAGGCCATTGCCCGTACCAGCGCTGAAATGAGTGCAGGGCTACGGTGGAAAGGCTCATCGGATACCAGGAAATACTCGATAGGGTCAAGCCTGGTCGTTAGAAATGAAACAGCCTCTATTTCGGCGCAGTTACAAACACCGGATCAACAGCCAATCGTACCAATAGTGCCAGATAAAAGCTTCACACAGTACGAAAGCGTGTATTTGACGACAGAAGGGCATTACTTTCAAAAGTGGGATCGTTGGGATTTATCCGCAGATGTTGCTTTACAACATGTAAGGGCATCTGTTTATGACAGTACGGATGTCTTGACAAGTAAAAAATTATGGCTAAACCCATCCTTAACCGTTGGCTATGATTTGGGAAAAAGACAAAAAATGCGTTTTACGTATAGCCGGAACAATACGCTGCCAATAATAAACAACCTTATTAGTAACAGTATTCTGACTGATTACCGAACGTTTAGCTGGTTTATTCCAGCTCTGCCAGTTATTACATCCAATCGGCTGGCATTATCATACCAATATGTTAATTGGCCTGGTCTACTCTCCTTTTTTACCACAGCATCATGGGCGTCTAATAAACCTCCATACAGCACCCATTTACAAATTTCAAACACTATTAATCAACAAACAACCAGACCTATAGAAGGCACCCTCGGTCAATGGTTTGTTTTTGGGCAATTAGACAAACTTATTGCGCCTATTTCACTAAAAGTCAGATGGGAGGGAGAGGCTTCGCGAGGTGAACAATTTTACCAGATAAACAGTACAGATCTACGGCGGTCTCAATTTACATCTATTAATAATACCCTCTATTTTATTACGTCTTTTGATCATCCATTCAATGCCGAATTAGGTTTCCGACGGTCCGATTTTACCGTCAGTACGGTGCAACCTGAAGGGTTACCTGCCTATCAGACAACGCTCATCAAACCTCATGCTGTTTTTACGTTACGTCCCTCAGCTGGATGGTTTTTTAAACTTTCGGCTGAGTGGTATGATTGGCGATTTAAGACAAGTACCAATGCAACTCAATTTGTCGATGCGCTGGTCAGGTATGAGCCCAGTCAATCCAAATGGAGTTTTGGCTTAATCGGGTCAAACTTATTTAACAATCAATACCTGGTTTTCAATCAAGTCAGTAATTATTTTGTCAGCCAGCAAGCGTATACCTTGTTGCCCAGATTTATAAATGTACGTGTCGAACGAAAAATTTGACCTTCAGAATACTCATTTTATCAACTGTCAGCTTCCAATCCAAGCCCCTTTATCCAGGCTTATTGCTTACCGCCGAGCTTTAATCATTACCAAGCCCTTCCCATCCTCCGTGGCAGTTTTTATTGCGATGGCCGTTGGCGAGATAGTCCCCAACTTCACGCCGTTGTCATATAGGGAAAATGATTTTCCCGTAGTTGGCCTTACTTCTACCGTTTGTGGGTCCGATGTTTCGTTAATGCGCTTGCCTTTGCCAATGGCTTTCACCGAAAAGGTCATGTCGAGATGTGTGCCATCCCGTTTGCCTAGCCAAATTGACCCGGAAAAGTTACGCTCCGGCAAATGAAAAATGTCGCCATCCCAGTTCATATAGGTTATGGTATACCGCCCCGTAAGGGTTGTGGTGTAATCCGGCGAGCGGTGAGCACCACCGGCGAACACCATAAACGCAACTAAAGGAAAGCAGGAAAGTAGAACAGATTTCATTAAGAAGTATAGATTAGTGTAGATAGTAATTGCCTTTGGGGCGTCTGTGCTGATAAAACTAGTCAGGAAAAGCCGGTTGCAAACGAGCCAGTTCACGAACGGTAGGTTCGGGTTTACGTTCGGAGTTGTTTTCGCTAGCGTAGTAGCTGGTGTCGGGTAGCAAGATCCCACCAGCGTTTAGGCGTATCACCGCCGAACACCTTTGAACATTTATAATAAGAAGGAAACCGTAAGATTAGAAGATGTACGTTCGTATAAATAGATGTATTTCCTTATTTTTAGCTGATTATACCCTTCAATACCTCATAAAATTTTGTGATAATTATGAAATACTGTACAAATCTTCTATTTGTTCTTTTTCTGCTGCCGGTCTTTGTCTTCGGACAAGGCAAAAAAGCAGCAAAGGGCGGGGATAAAATCGACAAACTCAAAGCCGAAGCCGTAGCCGCTGTAGAAGCCAACGCCGTGCAGGCTCAGCAAATCAATGACATGCTCTTCAGCTTCGCTGAACTGGGCTTCCAGGAAGAAGAGTCGTTTAAGTACCTGACCACCCTGCTGGAAAAAGAAGGCTTCACCGTCAAGAAAGGTATCTCCGGTATTCCCACGGCGTGGATCGCTACCTGGGGATCGGGAAAGCCCCTGATTGCAGTGGGCTCCGACATTGACTGCATCCCAAAAGCTAGCCAGAAACCAGGTGTTGCCTATAAAGACCCAATTGTAGAAGGCGCACCGGGGCATGGCGAAGGCCATAACTCGGGTCAGGCCCTCAACATCGTAGCGGTTCTGGCGGTGAAGAAGCTGATGGAGCGGGAGAAGATTCCCGGTACGCTCATGCTCTGGCCGGGGGTTGCCGAAGAACTCGTCGGCACGAAAGCATTTTACGTTCGGGATGGCTACTTCAAGGATGTGGATGCCTGTATCTTCACCCACGTGGGTAACAACCTCGGTGTGTCCTGGGGCGATAATGGCAACAACGGACTTGTATCGGTTCGCTTTAACTTCGAAGGGCAGGCGGCCCACGCGGCCGGTGCACCCTGGCGGGGACGCTCGGCACTGGATGCCGTCGAGTTGATGAACATTGGCTGGAACTTCCGGCGCGAGCACCTCGAATTGACCCAGCGTTCCCACTACGTCATCTCCGACGGTGGCGATCAGCCCAACGTCGTGCCTTCCAAAGCCGCCGTTTGGTATTACTTCCGTGAGCGGACCTACCCGAAAATTAAAAAACTTTTTGAGACGGGTGTGAAAATTGCAGAAGGAGCAGCCTTGATGACCGATACCAAGTTCACGTACGAAATATTGGGCTCCGCCTGGCCGGTGCATACCAACCGGGTTATCGCTGCTGCGGCTTACGACAACATCAAGAAAGTAGGCTTGCCTACCTGGTCGGATGAAGATCAGTTGCTGGCTCGCGCTTCCCAAATTGAGTTGCAGGCTCCTAAAACCGAAGGGTTGGCTACGAAACTGGATTCGATGGGTATGCCTACTTCCTCCGCTCCCGTGGTCATGATGGGTGGTCAGGCCATGACGCCCATGGGCGGTGGCTCCGACGATATCGCCGACATTTCGTGGTCATTACCCACCATCGTACTGCGTTATCCGAGCAACATTCCGGGTCTGCCGGGTCACCACTGGGCCAATGCCATTTCTATGGCTACGCCCATCGCCCATAAGGGAATTGTTTATGGTGCCAAAGCGGAGGCTATGACCTTGCTGGATCTGCTGCTCAAGCCAGAAGTTTTGAAAGAAGCCTGGGCTTATTATAAAGACGAACAGACGAAAGATATCAAATACGAGCCACTGATTTCACCTAAGGAGCAACCGGCCATCTACCTCAATAAGAAGATCATGACCGAGTTCAAGCCCAAACTGGAGCCGTTTTACTATGATCCTGCCAAGTACAAAACCTATTTGGAGCAGTTGGGCATCAAGTACCCCACGGTGCGGGACGATCAGCGTGAAGCGGTGAAGAAAGCCGTCGAAAAAGAGAAGTCGAGTGCGGCCAAGGCCGGGTCGTCGCGGTCGGAGTAGTTTTTAAGTCAGTATCAAATAGTTGTGCAATTGTTTTGAGGTTTCCATGGTATCGGGTTCGAGAACCCGATACCATGGAAGTTCGCTACTGACCGTCCCGGTTGGTATTATACATCAATAACCTATTTCAACACAACCTTCGCCACCACTGGCTGGTGATCCGATGGGTAACGTTGCTCTTTGGCATCGGTTAGTACACCGTATTTCAGCACATCGAATTGCTTGCTGGTGAAGATGTAGTCGATGCGGTTGTTCATGGGCGCGTCGAACTTGAAACTATTGAATGTGCCTTCCGGACCGTAGGGAGGCATTTTTGTTACATTATGCGTGTCGTTCAGTAAAGTTTGAATGGTTTTCACCTGCTCCGTATCGGGGGTTGAGTTTAGGTCGCCGACGAGGATAACGGGCGTATTTTTTGCTATCTCCTTTATCTTTTCAACCATCAGCTTGCCCGACTGCCGACGGGCTTCGACGCCCTGGTGATCGAAGTGAACGCTGAAAAAGTAGAAGTCTTTCTTTGTTTTCAGGTCGTTCAGTTTCGCCCAAGAGCAAATTCGGTTGCAACAGGTAGCATCCCAGCCCTTACCGGGTTTATCGGGTGTTTCGCTAAGCCAGAAGTTGCCGGACTGCAAGGGCTTGAACCGGTCTTTTCTGTAGAAAAGAGCGGAGTGTTCGCCAGCTTCTTTACCATCATCCCGACCGGCACCCAGAAACGCGAATTCAGTGAGTTCGGCTACATCGTTCAACTGGTCGCGCAGAGCTTCCTGCGTACCGAACAGGTCGAATTCGTGGAACCGGATGAGGGCTTTTACATTCTCCTTTCGATTTGGCCAGGCATTGATACCGTCGCCTTTGTTATTGTAGCGGAGATTATAGGTCGCCACGTTGATGGGTGTATCTTTTTGGGCAAAAGTGGTCTTAGTAAGCAGCAGGCTACTTAATAAAACAAAAATCAGTACGCGCATTTGGGTTGAGTTTAAAATTGTTACTAGTATTACTGGATGATGGGCTGGCACGAGCCAATGCTCGTGCCAGCCCATCATCCACCTTATAAACAACTTGCTACCGATATTCTACCAACCGGGGTTCTGGCCGAGCTTGGGATTGATCAGCCGGTCGTTCTCCGGTATAGGATAGAGATAGAACTTTTCATCCCATTTTCTGGGAATGTTATTTAGCCAGGTTAGCTCCCCAAAGGTGTCGTTTTTGAGCCGCTGCGGATTCGGAACGCCGTTAACCGTTTCGGCCACGTTGATGTAGGTTACGCCAGCCAGTTGCGTAGCGGGTTTGACTTTATAGAAAACCACATCGTTCTTACCGTCTTCATTCAAATCCAGCGGTTTATCGAGGGCTGGTACATAAAAGCCATTCCAGGTCTGCTCCATCAGCGGTCCGCGATTCCAGCGGATGATGTCGGCGAACCGGAAGCCTTCGAACACCAGCTCGATGCCCCGCTCCCGACGAACTTCCAACAGAGCGGCATCCGAAATGTCCGGGAAGTAATTGGCTTTCAGGTAGGCGTCGACCACCACCGGTTTGACCGTTAATCCCGCCGTAATGCCCGCCCGTTTCCGTAACGCACCCACGGTTTTTGCCCAGTCTTCGTTAGTAAGCGTACCGAGTTCGGCTTTAGCTTCGGCGTAGTTCAGTAGAATTTCGGCATACCGCATGATGGATATGGAGTTGATGTTACGCGTGCCACCATCGTAATACGTGTCATCCAGCGACCATTTGATGGGCATGTAGCCCGTGTACGTATAGGAGAAAACAGGTGGTGCGGCTTCAACTGCCCCGGCGTTTGTACGGATGTAATTTCCCATCCGAATCGTTTGCTGCAACCGCTTGTCGCGGCCTTTTACTTCGTCCATGAACGTCATTGTCTGGTAGCCCGCTTTATCGGTAAACGGCGTTCCGTCGATGTTCAGGTAGGTGTTGACAAAGGTTCGGATCAGGCTCACCCGCGAGCCATAAGTTGCGCTGGTCCACCACCAGTTGGCGTCGTTATACACGCTCAGCGTAGCATCCGAAACAGCTGAGAGCATGATTTCGTTGGTAACCGGTGTGGTGTTGGTGAATAACTGCCGGTACGATTTATCCGTACCACCCGTTTCGTTGAGGCTAAACCCGCCTTCTTTCATGACCACGTCGGACGCTTTCACCGATTCGTTCAGCCACTTTTCGGCTGTGCTGCCCAGATTGTAACTGGTACGGTACTTCCGGAACGTCCCTTCAAACAAACACACCCGCGACTTTAAGCCATAAGCCACATACTTGGTAACCAGACTACGGGTGTTGTCGCCCGTTGTGCGGATGTTCTGGGTAGCATAATCCAGATCGGCCAATACCGAATCCATGACCGTAGCCCGTGGGTCACGGGCATTGTACAAGGATGCATCATCGACGTTCATGGCGTTGCCAATCCAGGGCACATCGCCAAAGCGTTTTACTTTATCGAAGTAAAACCAAGCTCTGAAAAACCTCGCCAGTCCGATATAATGCCGTCGGGTTTCGGCGGGAACGGCTGGGTTTGTACAGTTAGCGATAAAATAGTTGATGTTCCGCAGGGGCCGCCAATCCCAGCCGGTGCTTTGACGTGGGCCATAGGCACCATCTCTTAGGAAGTCGGGCACTTGGGTCCGGGCTGAATAATCCGCCATCTCGTCGCTGCGGATAATGTCATTGCCGGAAGGCAGGTTATCGTAAAACGAATTGGCGTATAAATCCAGCCCACCCGTGCTGCTGAATACGGCGTCTTTAGAAGCGGTCGATTGAGGAACCTGTTCCAGCTCACTGCATCCGGCAGCCAAGAGCCCGATCAGGAGAAGCCAGCTATATTTTGTAGTCATCATTAATCAAGATTTTTGGTTAAAATGTGGCCGATAAACCCATCGTGAAGCTTTTCAGGATCGGGTAGTTATTACCGTTGCCACTGTTGTTGCTGTTGGGGTCGCTGCTGGTTGGTGGGTTCAAAACCGCATCGGAGCGGCCAATATTTTCAATGTCTAAATCCCGGGTGATTTTGTACAACGGTGACCAGGAGAGGAGATTTTCACCCGATACAAACACCCGCGCACTGCTCATGCCCACTTTCTGAATGAGTGTTCGGGGCAGGTTATAGCCAAACTGGATATTCTTCATCCGGACATAAGCCGCATTTTGCAGGTATCTGGTCTGGGCCTGTGCCAGTTCGCCAGAGCCATTCTGGGCTACGTAACCCCGGTAGCGAGGTAAATAGGCGTCCGGGTTTTGTTCCGACCAGATGTTGCCCAGTTGCCATTCGGGCAGCTTGTTATAAGGCCGGTTATACTGCCCCCAGAAAATCCCGGCTTCTGAACCCGGCCACCAGTCCTGCTGGCCAACGCCCTGGAAGAAAGTCGAAAAGAAGAAGTTGTTCCAGTCGGCATTGAGCATCACGCCATACGTATAACGTGGAGTCGAGTTACCAATGATTCGTCGGTCGCCGGGGTTGCCTACGGTGTTGTCGCCGTTGTTGATCACACCATCGCCGTTGAGATCGCGGAATTTAATATCGCCCGGTAGCAACTGGCCGGTGTTGGAGGCTTTGTACAGGGTTTGTTTGGGTGATTTAGCTATGTCATCCGTCGAGGTGAAGAATCCCGCGGTCTCGAATCCCCAGATTTCACCCACTTTCTGACCCGCGTAATAATCCGTCAGTCGCTGGTTCGGGTTATTGAACTTGTCGATGGTCGCCTGATAGTCGGACATCGTTAATCGAACCTCATAATTGAAGGGCTTGCTGGCCACTTTCAGTTTATCCCGCCAGGTCAGCACGGCTTCCCAGCCTCTTGTGGTCAGATCGGCATAGTTGCCTTTGGGCACATCGGTACCGAAAACAGCCGGTAAGGTCATTCCGGTTGTGAACATGCCCATTGTTTTGCGGATGTATGCATCGCCCGTAAAGGTCAGGCGGTTGTTGAGCATGCCCAGGTCGATACCCAGGTCGGAGGTGGTGGAGGTTTCCCAGGTCAGACCGTCGGGAATAACGGTGGGTTGACCCGTTTTCTGTGGCTTCACACCATTGAGCACCCGCCCTGACTGCGAGATATTGAACTGCTCCTGAAATGCATACGAGCCAATGCTCCCGTTGCCCAGTGAACCATATGAAGCCCGGATTTTCAGATCGGTAATGGCTTTGGGCGATACTTTCCAGAATGATTCATTCGATACCCGCCAGCCACCTGAAACGGATGGGAAAAAGGCGTATCGCTGGTTGGTCGGAAATTTAGATGAGCCATCATAGCGGCCATTCAGTTCGACCAGATAGCGGTCTTTAAAGGCATAATTCAACCGGTAGAAACCGCCCAGAATAGCCCATTTCTCTGAGCCGCCACTGGTCGTAATTGATTGGCCCAGCGCGAGATTGATATCTTTGGCATCTGGGTAGATCAGTCCGTTTCGCACCAGTTCGAGCCGTTTGAAATTTGACTGCTCGTAGTTGTAGCCTACCAGCGCTTTTAGGTAATGATTCGGGCTGAACCGGGGTTCGTATTCGGCGTAGAGGTTCGTAGCTAGATACTGCGTTTCGCGGTAAAGATTCTGTAAATCATTGTAGTTTGTGCCTACGTACTCGATAACCCCCGGTTTGCGGCTGTACGGCACTGGCACACGGGTCCGGAACTCGTTATTATCGGTCGTCTGGAACGTGAAGTTACCGTTCACGCGCAGCTTGTCATCGAAGAACTTCGTCGAGAAATCGGCCGTATTCCGGAATACGCGCCGGTCCATGTCGATACCATTTTTGCCGTACCAGAAATCACCAACGGTATAGGCAGCCGAGTAAGTGAGGGTACCATCGGGGTTGAACATCGGGGCAACCGTGTGGCCTTCATCCGAGATGTTTCGCCAGATACTGCCGCCTTCGCCTACGTTGAGTGGGTTATGATACTTCATGGACGAGAAATCGGCGTTGTTGCCAATCTTCAGCCAAGGATACAATTGGATAGACCCTTTGGCGCGCAAACTCAGGATTTTGTAATCGTCGGAGTTGTATTTAAAAATACCGTCCTGAGTGTAGTACCGTCCTGTTACGTAGAAGTCGGCTTTGCCGCTACTGCCCGAAAATGACAGGTTATGCTCGGTGGCGCTGGTGTTTTTCTTGTAAAGCTCCCCGTACCAATCCATGTTTTCGTAATACACATACTCGCCTGTGGTGGGGTCGACTGTTGTTTTTGGCAGAGTCGGGTCATTGTTACGGCGCTCCAGTTCGGTCAGGTAAGCGGGCGAAAATCGAACCGTTTTATTGACGTTCTGGGGTGTCTGCGAATAATCGTTCCAAGCCGACCAGCCCTCGTTGAACATCTTGGCGAACTGATAGCCGTTCGTTACGTACTTGGGAACGGTGGTCGGGCTTTTGATGGAATGATTGACCGAATACGTGATGCTTGTCCGATCTTTGGTTGGGCTTTTGGTTGTGATCAGCACCACACCAAAAGCACCCCGTGCGCCGTAGATAGCGGCCGAAGCGGCATCTTTAAGTACCGATACCGTGGCTACATCATTGGGGTTTAGTCGGCTGGGGTCACCTTCCACGCCGTCGATCAACACCAGCGCATTACCACCCTGACCAATGGAGGTTGTTCCGCGAATGTTGTAAGTTGGCGACTGTGTCGGTTTGCCATCGCCCATAACCAGGTTCAGGTTTGGAATCGTACCCTGAAGTCCCTGGCTGAGGTTGGGGAGGGAACGGTTTTCGAGTACTTCGCTCGTAACCTGATCTACGGCTCCGGTCAGGTTAACCTTCTTCTGGGTGCCGTAGCCTACCACGACTACCTCTTCCAGTGACTTGGAATCGGTTTTAAGGGTAACGCTGATGATGCTTTGGTTTCCCACCTGAATTTCCTGCGGCAGGTAGCCGACGAATGAAAAGATCAGCGTGGCTTTGCCGTCTGGAACGTTGAGTTTATACTGTCCCTGGGCATCGGTTGTAGTGCCTCGTTGTGTGCCTTTTACAACCACACTGACGCCGGGAAGTACTTCACCTTTATCGTCGCTGACTGTACCAGTGATGGTTTGGTCGACTAGGGCAACCGGCCTACGTAAACCGTGGGCATACGACAGGCTACAGAGCATAGCCAGCAGAGCTACCGATAAGAGTAACGTCTTTTGGATATACAATAGCATTGTTTTGTAGTAAAAGCTTTTCATCATGTTAGCATTGTTTCATGAAAAAACAGAAGAATAGTAAGTCGGAAGTTTACCTAAAGATTAAGTAGAAATTTTCTTAAACTATTCCTTTTCGAGTAGCGCAAAATTAGGGTTGCCTATGTTACGGGACCATTAACTATAGATGGTCTATGTTAAGGTTTTCTTCGCCGGGGCTGTTAAAACGCAAATGCCCCACGGCCTGAATAGACCGTGGGGCATTATAATTAAGTGAGCTTAATTTATTTCTTGCTGCCTGAATGTGCGTGTCGTATTTCGCGAGCCATGTTCATCAGACGTTTCCAGCACCGGCTGATCGTCTTTTTCTCTTCAGTCTTTTTGGATGCCGCTGCCGGAGCAACTGGATCTGCTTTGGCCGGGGCATTACGTACCAGGACAGCGTCTTTTTCCAGCTTAACAGGCCGTGTCTGCGTATCGATCGAAGGTGCATTCGCCTTTGTCGACACAACGGTGAATGCATTTATAGATGGCATTGCCTCACTTTGCGATGAGACAAACGGACAGGCTATTACTAAAAGAATGGCTAAATAGCCTGATTTTGTTGTCGTTAAGTAAGTTTTCATGAGGCAATAGGTTAGGAATTAGTATGAAACCTTATTCGTAATCCCTGTAAATGATAAAGCAATCATTACAAATATATAGAATAGTATTATTGCTTCATATAATTGGATTGATTGATTTCAAAATAAATTGACCTATTTAGCGAATATCAAACATAGTGCCAGCTTTTCAATGCTTAATCGGTTAATGAACCAACTTTTATTTTGCCAGGCCATTAATCAGGTCGATCTTATACAATAATAGGCTTTTTCGATGATTATATGAACACTATAACAATTTGGCTTCCAGAAAATAACGTGTAAGTGGGGTTCACTAGTATTTCTCTGCAAAAACGCCCGGCAGAAACTGTTATCTTTGTATCGTTGTTTTGTCATAGACTATGTTTGAGAATCTTCAGGATAAGCTAAATAAGGCCATCAAAACCCTAAAGGGACAGGGCCGCATCACAGAAATTAACGTTGCTGCGACGATTAAAGAAGTTCGTCGTGCGCTCACCGATGCCGATGTTAACTATAAGGTAGCCAAAGATATTACGGATCGTATCCGCGATAAGGCCCTTGATCGAAAGGTACTTATTTCGGTTGAGCCCGGCCAGCTGTTTGTCAAGATCGTTCAGGAAGAGCTGACCGAATTGATGGGTGGCGAAGCGCAGAGCATTAACATCAAGGGCGATCCTGCCATTATGTTGATTGCTGGTTTGCAGGGTTCCGGTAAAACAACTTTCTCGGGTAAACTCGCATCCTACTTGAAAAAACAGGGACGTAATGTGCTGCTGGTAGCTGCCGATATCTATCGTCCGGCGGCTATTGACCAGTTGAAAGTACTGGGTGAGCAGGTTGGGGTAGAGGTGTACGCCGAGCCGGAAAACAAGAACGCTGTTCAGATTGCCCAGAATGCTATTGCCCTGGCCCGCAAAACCGGTAAGAAAATCGTAATCGTTGACACCGCCGGCCGTTTGGCTGTCGACGAAGCGATGATGCAGGAAATTGAAGCCCTTAAGCGTGCCATTGCTCCATCCGAAACGCTGTTTGTTGTGGATTCGATGACCGGGCAGGATGCGGTCAACACGGCGAAGACATTCAACGAGCGGTTGAATTTCGACGGTGTTGTCTTAACAAAACTGGACGGCGATGCTCGTGGTGGAGCGGCTTTATCGATCAAAACGGTCGTTAACAAGCCGATCAAATTTATCAGTACGGGAGAAAAGATGGAAGCACTCGATGTGTTCTATCCCGACCGTATGGCCAGCCGTATCCTGGGCATGGGCGACGTGATCTCGCTGGTTGAGCGCGCGCAACAGGCTTTCGACGAAGACGAAGCCAAGCGTATCAACGCGAAAATGCGTAAGAATCAGTTCGACTTCGATGATTTCCTGTCGCAGTTGCAGCAGATCAAGAAGATGGGTAACGTCAAAGACCTGCTCGGGATGATTCCGGGGATGGGTAAAATGATTAAAGATCTGGATATTGATAACGATTCGTTCAAGCCGATTGAAGCGATTATCAGTTCTATGACGCCCAAAGAGCGCAGTCGTCCCGACATCATTGATGGCAGCCGTAAAAAGCGCATAGCCACCGGTAGCGGTACCAGCATCACGCAGGTTAATAACCTATTGAAGCAATTCGACGAGATGCGCAAGATGATGAAGAAGATGAACACCATGCAGTCGTCGGGCAAGTTGAATAAAATGATGCGCTAACCATCTGTCAGTCAGTAGTAAAGTCAAGTATGGTCAGGAGTTGCAAACAACTTGACTATACTTGACTTCTTCACTGATTACAGCTCCAGGTAATACCGCCGTCGCACCTGCTGAAACCGTTCGATGGCGTAGCGCAGAGCCGTTCTGGGAAGTTGCCGAACGTGGTCATGCAGAAACTCTTCCAGCGCATCGGGATTGCGCTTCCCTACCTCCCGGAGCATCCAGCCAATGGCTTTGTGAATGAGGTCATGTTTATGGAATAAAAGTTGTTCGGCAACGGCGAACGTATCTGAAAACTGATTCTGGCGGATAAGAGCCAGAGTCGATACAATGGCTATTCGCTGACTCCACAAGTGATCTTCACCCGCGAGGTTATATAGTATCGACCGGTCTCCTCTTACCAGATGAGCGCCAAGAATATGAGGGCTGGTAGCGTCAACCAGATCCCAATTATTGATGTAGTACCGATTAGCCAGATACCGCTCCAGTATGAGTTCCTGCTGTGCTGCTGCTGCCTTACGGTTTTGGTTGACCCAGATAAGTAATCCCACCATGCGGCACTCATGAAAAGCATCGTGTACCAGTAACTCTGTTTCGTGAAGAGGCAAACGGGCGTGTTGCTTCGCTATAATGTGCTGCTGTGGCATAGACAAACCCATAAATTGATCCCCTTCGCCATACTGCCCTGGTCCGGTTTTAAAAAAACGGGCAACCAGCACGGCTCGTTCGGGATCGGCCAGCTCGAGAAGTGCGTCCTTTACATTGATAGAAGTTGACTCCATAGGTGTAAATGAAACGGCAGAAACTCCGTTGAGTTTCTGCCGTGCAAATATCCTTCACCAGATAACGGTTAACTAATCATTCAGCTTCGATCGCACAAACTCCTGTTCGGATAACATGGGTAAGGAGTAAAGCATCGTTTTGTTTCGTTCAAATGTAGGCCGGTCAAGATCAGCGGCCAGGTATTGACCCTTCACAAAGGCGTCGACCGTTCGCTTAATCATATCAGCATCATTAGGACGTTCTTCATCATCGAGCAGCAACACATCCGAATCATCGTGCGGAAGCGGGCGAATAATACCGGGTGTTTCCGGCCGGATTATCGTGGTTCCGTTGTAGCCGGTTGGCGTTTGCTTGTCGTCAATTTTAGCACTCAGACTAACTGGGTTAGGGTCGATTTCTTCACCATCATCAACCACCAATACCAGTTCATTCACTGGCTCAGGCTGTAGAAAGGGTTCCTGGGGCAAAATTTCCGGTTCTGGATCTGGCTCAACGAGCACTGGTGTGTTCTGAACGGATGTGTCTTTGAGCTGCTCCATCAACGTGGTTGTTCCATCAAAGCCAGCGGCAATGATGGTAACCCGCAGACTTTCGCCCAAGGCATCGTCTGTAATAGCGCCAAACTTAAACATTTTGGCTTCATTCTGAATCTTCTTAGCTACGTGTTCTGAAATAGCCATTTGCTCTTTCAGCCGCATTGCATGTTCCTTACTCGACGAAATAGTCAGCAGAATCCGTTTTGCTCCGCGGATATCGTGGTCGTTAAGCAGGGGAGAATTTAAGGCCGCTTCGATCGCCCGTAGCGCCCGATCTTCACCCGATACTTCGGCCGATCCCATAACTGATTGACCTGCCTGCTCAAGTACTTTCTTTACGTCGGCAAAGTCAGCGTTAATATCGCCTTGTGTCGTAATGATTTCAGCAATACTTTTCACAGCATTGGCCAGTACATCATCGGCATGTGCATAGGCCTCTGTCCAAGTCAGTTCACTGTATAGCTCAGCAAGCTTATCGTTCAGTACAACAAGGACGGTGTCGCAGCTTTTCTTTAATTTTTCGATCCCTTCGCGAGCCTGTTCTTTTTTGTCGGTACCTTCATACCAGTACGGAGCGGTTACAACGGCCACGGTCAGCAAGCCCATCTCTCGAGCTACTTCAGCCACCACGGGAGCAGCACCGGTACCGGTACCGCCACCCATACCGGCCGTAATGAAGACCATTTTAGTGGGGGGAGCCAGCAGATTTCGAATTTCTTCGAGACTGGCACGGGCAGCATCTTCGCCTGCTTTAGCCTCAGTACCTGCTCCCAAACCATCGCCTAATTGTAATTTTGTAGGTACAGGATTGCTCATAAGAGCCTGGCGATCAGTATTGCATACCGCAAAACTCACATCCTGCATCTTCAGTTTGTGCATGTGCTTGACGGCATTTCCGCCCATGCCGCCCACGCCGACAACCTTAATTATGATCGGGTTGTCATCTGGGAGTTCGAATCTATAGCCCTGACTATTCATCGTGTCTGTCTGTGGTGTCTGTTCTGTGTAAAAAGTGCCTGCTTGCAATCAAACCGGCATAAGGCTGGTTCGGTACGGTCATCAATAGGTATCGGTCTCGCTGCCTCTCGTTGGCTGAAGTGCCTCCTTAAGCTTATCAAACCAGCTTTTCCTCGGCTCCGGTTCCGGTTGTTTAGGAACCACCGGCGGTTTAGTTGCGCTGCTTCCGGGTGAGTATACCGGACGAGTAGAGCCAACTGGCTGATCTTCCTCTTTATAAGTCCGGTTAGGGTCGCTGATAAACGAGATTCGGTTATCAATGGTCTTGTACCCTGCCCATACCAGTCCAACGGCTGTTGCATAAGCTGGGTCGCCAACAAGGTCGGCGCGACCATTTGGTTCCAAATGTTCGGGATAACCTACCCGAACTTCCTCAACGCCGGTTACCCGCCCAAAAATAAGCTCAACACCCGGAATGAGTGCAGAACCACCTGTTAAAACGATTCCGCCCAGTAACTTACCGTCGTAACCTGACCGAATAATTTCTGCCTGTACCAGGGCTGCAATTTCACGAAGCCGGTCTTCAATAATAACAGCTACGTTCTTCAGGAGTACATCTTTCGGCTTACGATTGCTCAGGCCCGGCACGGCTACTACCTCGTTGAGGTTATATTCGTTCGGGTTAGCGCTGCCAAATTTTTTCTTAAGAAGTTCGGCCTGATTCGGGAGGATTTTGCAGCCTGCCTGAATATCCGAGGTCAGGCTGTTGCCAGCCCAGGGGAAAACGGCTACATGACGCAGGACATTCCGGTAATAGATGGCCATTTCAGTAGTGCCTCCACCAATATCGACGAGGGCAACGCCCGCGTATTTTTCTTCATCTGTCAACACCGCCAGCCCCGATGCTAGTGCAGACAGCATCATAGTATCCTGAGCCAGATTATTGCGGACAATACACTTGCGAATATTGCGAGCCGCGTTAGCCTGAGCCGTAATGAGCTGAAAATCAGCGCCAAGTTTGACGCCGTTCCGGCCAACGGGTTGATTTACACTGGTTTCATTATCAACCACAAAATCCATTGGCAGTACATGGATAATTTCCTTGTCGGCCGGTATGGACGTGCGGTACATGTCATTGAGCAGATGGTCAATGTCTTCTGTTTGCACTTCGTCGCCCGACGACGAGCGGGTAATGCTGCCACTCGATTTGATCGATGTGACATGAGAACCGCTGAAACTGACGTTTACCAGGTGAATGTTCAGATTTGACTGATTCGATGCATCAGCTACAGCGCGTCGGATGGCATTTACGGTATTGTTGACATTAACGACAGAACCTTTCGCTACACCATCGGTCAAATTTGTTTCGCCCACACCCAATACTTCGAGTGTTTCCTGATCTTTATTATTCCGAATCAATCGGCCAGCTACGGCACATACTTTGGTACTGCCAATGTCCAGACCAACTACTATTTTCTCGTCCATGCCCGTTGATGTCATTCGCAAACTATTTGATTTCGGTATTGAACGCTCACCCGGCTATAGCGATTCCAGCCTTTAGCCGGCAAAACGTCCGTATACACTAATTTTAACTTCTTAAACTTCGCATCCAACTCAGTAGGCGGACCAAACTCAATCCGATGGTTACCTATCTGCGGCCACATCGTTATATCCCCCTGCTCATCTACCGATAATTCGGTAATTTGTGCCCGCCAGAATGGGTCGTCATGTATGCGCTTTAACAATTCCAACAGCGGTTGGTTTCGTTTGTTCGCTAACGAACGGTTCTGAGCAAAAAAACTCCCCGTTAAAACCGGTACCCGCGCTGAGTAATTCATCGAAATCGGAAAAAAACGGCCTTCTTCGCTTACATACTGCCCCGATACGCTTCTAATTCCATCACCTGACGGCATCAGCCGCGCCAACGGGTGAGGTTGCTCTATACTGACGAGCAAATCACCATTTAAGTCACGGGAGACCTGACAACTTTTTACTAAACCATGTTGACGCAGCCTTTCCTCCAACCGTCGGAGGTCAACATTGTCGTAGTTTTCCCCAACTACCGGGTTGGCCCCTTCGTTGGTAAGATACCCCAGCACATCCCGACGTGTCAAAAAACGGTGACCATCAACCTCATCCAGCCTGACAACAACCGATTTAACATGTTGTTGCCCGTGCCGAACTTCCGTGAAAGCGATAAGTCCGAACAGGGTAAAAATACCTGCTGCCGAAAGTAACCACTTTTTGGATGATTTAAAGGTAGAAAACATCTGTAAATAAGCTGGGTTGTTTTTTAGATATTTTTATCTATTGGTCTTTTAGGAGGTTTTTTATTGTTTCCAGCTGTTGGTCAATATCCCCCGCGCCTATAGTGACAAGTAATGAAGGCTTCATTTCCCGCAGAACGTTTGTTAATTCGCCTTTGGTGCATTTTATTTTCGTTTTCGAGTGTATGTTTCGAAAAATCAGATCGGAGGTGACGCCCTCCATCGGTAATTCACGCGCCGGGTAAATATCCAATAAAATGACGTGATCTGCTAGAGAAAGACTCTCCGCAAAACCGTCGGCAAAATCGCGCGTTCGGCTGAAGAGGTGGGGCTGGAAGATAGCCGTTACGTCGCGATCTGGATAAAGTGCTTTTACCGACGATAAAAAAGCCTCTACCTCTGCCGGGTGGTGGGCATAATCGTCGATGAAAACAGTCGAATCTGTTTTCAAAATGTACTCGAAACGACGACGAACTCCCCGGTAACTCGTTAGCGCCGATCGAATGGCCTCCGGCGATACGCCAACTTCCAGTGCCACCGCCCCCGCTGCCACCGCATTTTCCACATTGTGAAAACCAGGAACCAGCAGATGAATATCAGCTATGACGCCACCCGGATAAACCAGATCAAAGACGAATGACGCATTCTCGATCCGCAGATTCTGGCTTCGATAGTCGCCCTCCTTCAGCGAATAAGGTCGAACCGCTGCCTGTGTTTTTTCCGTCAATGAGAGCCCTTGCTTCATGAACAACACGCCATCGGGTTCAATCTGGCTCACAAACTTGCCGAACGATTCGAGTACGGCGTCGTGCGCCCCGTAAATATCCAGGTGATCGGCATCTGTAGAGGTGACGATGGCGTATTTCGGAAAGAGCGTCAGGAAGGAACGGTCAAACTCATCCGCTTCAACTACACAAACCACCGATTTGAGGTCGTTGGCGGGCTCGTTGAGCAGGAAGTTCGTGCCATAATTAGTAGTGATACCGCCCAGAAATGCTGCACAGTTAACCCCCGAATCCCGCAGAATATGCGCCACCATTGATGAGGTCGTGGTTTTTCCATGCGTACCGGCTACGCCAATGGTAGTCATTTGACCGGCCAGTAGTCCCAGCACCTGAGACCGTTTCTGAAGCGTAAAGCCCTGCTCAGTCAGGTATATATATTCTGCGTGCGTTCTGGGAACCGCAGGCGTGTAGATAACTAGCGTTTCGGCTGGGTTAGCCCGAAATTCGGCTGGAATCTGATCGACATCTTCCGAAAAGTGAATGATCATCCCTTCCGACTCAAGCACATTCGTCAGGGCAGTGGGCGTTTTATCGTATCCGGCTACAGCATAGCCATTGACCTGAAACCAGCGGGCCAGGGCACTCATGCCGATTCCTCCGATTCCGAGGAAATAAATGTATTTAAATTGGTCTAGTGTCATTGTTGGTTTTTGGCTGTAACAGACTCCGGCCGTTACTTTTCACAAAATTTGCTTTTACGGTAACAGCCGGAGCCTGTTACGGCCTTGTCAGTTTAATTACTTCATTGGCAATATCGCGGGCGGCATTGGGTTTGCCCAGCGTTTTTATCTGCTGGCTTAATTGTTGCTGCTGAGCAGGGTTAGCCAGCAGATTCAGGGCCGCCGTAACCAGTTCTTCACGGGCGGTTCGGTCGTTGACGAGCAGAGCTGCGTTATGCTCGACCAGGCTCATCGCATTTTTTGTCTGGTGATCTTCGGCCGCTGTAGGCAGGGGCACCAGAATTGCCGGACGACCTACTAAACACAACTCCGACACCGACAAGGCACCCGCCCGAGATACAACAGAGTCGGCAACGGCATAGGCTTTATCCATGTCGTAAATAAAGTCATACGCCTTGATAAGCGATGTGCCGGTTGCCGCTACGGCTGCTTTGGCCCGCTCAATAAAGGCTGGTCCTGTTTGCCAGATGATCTGGATGCCCGCGTCGACAAACCGTTTCAGCCCACCTTCAATGCTTTCGTTGAGGGTGCGTGCCCCCTGGCTACCGCCGATAATCAGCAGCGTCGGGTGATTACTGTTAATGCCAAATAGCGTTCGTCCCGCTTCAACCTGTTGACTGGCAAACTGAATATCACTGCGGACGGGATTGCCTGTCAGCTTAATTTTATCGGCCGCAAAAAAAGCGTCCATACCGGGGTAAGCCACGCAAATACGCTTTGCCCATCGAGCCAGCACTTTATTGGTCAGACCGGCATATGAATTTTGCTCCTGAATAAGCGTTGGTATGCCTTTCAGGGATGCCGCCAAAAGCAGCGGCCCACTGGCATAACCTCCTACACCCACGGCGGCATCGGGTCTGAACTCGCGGACAATTTGTTGAGCACGCAGTAAACTCCGGCCCAGCTTGAATGGAAAGGCCAGATTTGCCAGGGTCAGTTCACGTTTGATTCCTACCACGGGTAAGCCTACGATGGTATAACCGGCGCGGGGCACCTTTTCCATTTCCATTTTTCCCTCAGCACCCACAAACAGAATCTCCGTTGCGGGGTCTATAGCCCTGAGTTCATTGGCAATAGCAATAGCGGGATATATATGCCCTCCCGTACCGCCACCGCTGATAATTATTCTCATTCAAATAATGGTTTAGAAGCTGGTTGAGTCAGATTTTGCTCTCGTCGGCTTCGTCACGACTTACGCTCAATACAATGCCAATGGCTAGGCCGGTAAATATCAGCGAAGTACCGCCCATACTTAACAACGGCAGTGGTTGCCCGGTTACGGGAGCCAGCCCAATGGCTACACATATGCTGGCAAATGCCTGAAAAACAATGCTAAACGTTAAACCCGCCGATAACAGTCCTCCAAAAGGGCGGGTGGCCTTTTGGAGGGTTTTCATGCCTCGCCACAAAAACCAAAGATAGGCCAGTATGACCGGAATGCCACCCAGTAACAAACCATACTCTTCGACGATGATGGCATAGATGAAATCGGAAAATGGATTCGGCAGGGTATTTCGCTGATGGCTGTTGCCAGGCCCCTGACCTGTTAGACCGCCATTGGCGAGGGCAATGTAGGATTGTTCGACCTGGTAAAAGATGGTATCTGAGCTCATAAAGTTCTTTACCCGGTTGGAGGCCGTACCAAAGCGTTGTCCGGCTGCTAAAGCTATACCGCCGAATACCACACAAACGGCAATCATGTAACCCAGATAGCGAACCGGTACCCGACCAATGTACATCAGCAAAAAACAGGTAGCCCCCAACAGCAGTGCTGTTGAGGTATTGGACAGGATAATGAGCGAACAAATGACGCCAATCCAGAGAATCAGGTTAAACAAAACGATCGGGTCGCTCATGAAGCGCTGTCGTTTGGCCAGCATGGCCGCCAGGTTTGAGATGAGTGCCAGCTTGGCTAAATCGGAGGGTTGAAACGTTTGGTTGATGATCGGGATCGTTACCCAGCGCGAGGCATCGTTCAGGGTCGAGCCTTTAAAAAAGGCCCACAGTAAGAGCGGAATAGAAAGCCATAAGCCAAATTTCGACAGCCGGGCGTAGTAAACGTAATTGATCTTATGGGCGAAATACGTACAGGCCAGCCCGATAAGGAGGAGTGAGCCATGCTTGAGAAGAAAGATTTCGGTATTCCCGTCGAGCTCACGAAAGGCCTTCGTCCCTGTCGCGCTGTATACGACCAGGACACTCATAATGGACAAATAAAGAACAATCCACCAAATCTGGCGATCTCCTTTTAGGTGTGTACGAATCCAGTCGCGAAGGAACATGTTTTTTGATGTATGATGTACTATGTATGATGTATGATATAGGATGTATGATAGGTATACCCATCATACATCCTATATCATACATCATACATCATTTTTTGCACGGCTGCTTTAAATTGATCTCCTCGGTCTTCGTAATTTTTAAACAAATCGAAGCTGGCGCAGGCAGGCGATAGCAAAACGACATCGCCGGGTTGACCTAACTCAAGACCTTTCGCAATGGCATCCGTTATGTCCTGCGTTTCGTAAATCAGCGGAACCTTACCCCCGAAATAATCGACTAATTTATGGTTATCGACGCCAAGGCAGATCAATGCTTTTACCTTCTGGCTCACCAGGGCATCCAACTGGCTATAATCATTACCTTTATCCTGACCACCAGCTATCCAGATGGTTGGCGCATCCATACTGGACAGGGCATAAAAGACGGAATCGACGTTTGTGGCTTTCGAGTCGTTAATAAACTGTATTCCGTTGATGGTGCCCGCCGGTTCGAGCCGGTGGGATGCATTTTGGAACGTTTTTAGCCCCGCCTGAATGGCCTCATGGGGTATCCCTACAGATTGAGCTGCCAGAATAGCTGCCAGCATATTGAGTGCGTTGTGAGGGCCACGCAACGGCGTTTCGCTTTGTTGAATGGCGAAGGATTGGGTTTGGGTCC
Organism: Spirosoma sp.; assembly: GCF_026391055.1. Classification (GTDB taxonomy): domain Bacteria; phylum Bacteroidota; class Bacteroidia; order Cytophagales; family Spirosomataceae; genus Spirosoma. Next base: position 365,022 of record NZ_JAPLET010000015.1, read on the forward strand.
TCGCCGTTAACTGACCGTCTGCCAGATAGCCGCCCGGTGATGGCGTTGACTGTAAGGAAATCGGCAGTTTCTGTACATCGGGCTGACGCTTTGCCAACTCATTCATAATGGGCTGGCTCTCCGCGAAATAAATGAAACTATCGGCAGGGCGGGCGTTCTGTAAGATCCGGAACTTTGACGCTACGTAGTTTTGAAACTCATAGTTGTATCGGTCCAGATGATCAGGCGTAATGTTCAGCAGCACCATTACATCGAGCTGCGTTCGGTACATATCATCCAGCTGAAAGCTGCTCAGTTCCAGTACATAATAATCGTAGGTGTCGGCAATGACCTGCTCGGCGAAACTATCACCGATATTACCGGCTAGCCCTACGTTGAACCCAGCGGTTTTAAGCAGGTGATAGGTGAGCAGCGTGGTCGTTGTTTTTCCATTACTGCCGGTTATACCAATGAGTCTAGCCTTGGTGTAGCGGGCTGCGAATTCTATTTCAGAAATAACGGGCGTACCCTGCGAAATGAGTTTTTGTACCAGCGGAACCGTCGAGGGAATACCGGGGCTTTTTATAACTTCCGTTGCGTCTAAAATCTGCGCTTCGGTATGCTGGCCTTCTTCGAAAGGAATACCGGCTGCCTGAAGTGTAGTCCGGTAGCTTTCTTTTAGAGTGCCTCTATCGGACAGGAAAACGGCAAACCCTTTGGCTTGCGCCAACAGAGCAGCGCCTACACCGCTTTCGCCCCCGCCAAGGATAACTATTTTTTGAACTGCCATAAGTAAACAATACAACCGGCAAAATAACGCATAAAAAAAGAGCCCCGGCCATAGGTCGAGGCTCTTTACGCAAAATTTTCAGCTAAACGGCTATTCTTTGGGGACTAAAGAGCTGGATAAGCGAGCGCGGTTAGCCACTTTGACGATCATAAAAATGACCCAGGCAATGAGCAGAAATTGAATAAAGGTGTTTAGAAAATTACCATATCGAATGGCCACTTCTGGAACCTCACCGACCGCTTCTTTCAGCACAATTTTTAATTGGCTGAAATCGGTGCCACCCATTACCAAACCCAGTATTGGATTGACAATGTCTTCTACAAATGAGTTGACGATTTTGCCGAAAGCAGCGCCAATGATGACACCAACGGCCAAATCCAATACATTGCCCTGTGCAATGAACGTACGAAACTCGCTTAACATAAGAACAACTTAGTTTAGGGTAGAAAATTAAGTTAGATTAAGATTACGGGGTTGAGTAAGCTCTTCTACAGTTTGCAACTCTTTACTTCTTGCGGAAAGAACTCAGGTTATAGGAGAGACCAATGGCAAGCGTTTGCTGAATTTGTAGTTCACTGCTAAAATCTTTGTTGTAGAGCGCAATAAGGCCAAATGTTGTATTCAGGTAACGACTTATTTTGGCCGTAAGAATCAAGTCGAGACGGTGATTGATATTGTCTAACTGCGCATACTCTGTGAAGAGTTGATACCGGACGTTTATCGATACGTTTTCACTAAGTGGTTTATTTAGGGCGGCCTGTAACTGGAAAGCCAGCCATTCGGTACGACTGCTTTTTCCGGGCTCAACGCCATATGCCTTTTGAGTGGGGTCTCTGACATACAGGCCCGTTGTAGCATCTTGCCGTACCCGAACGCTCTGGTCGGCCAGAAAGGTAAACCGGGGCGCTAGCGGACTGATCCGCAACGCAAACCAGTCGTTGGGTTTATAGGCCAGCCCTGTGGAAAATGTCAGCTGTGCCGGAGCGAAAAAATTGGATACCTTCAGGCTGGTTTGATCGGTAGGGAGTTTGTCGTAACGGTAACCAGCCGTGAAGAATGTGTTGAAGGTTCCGGAAACAAACAAATCCCATTTGGGCGCTATTCTATGGCCCAGTACTGAGATGATAATAATCTGATCGGCCGCTTTACGGGTATTGCCTAACTGCGAAACATACCCTAACTGAAGGTCAGCGGTGTTGTCCCAGGAAGTTTTCCCTTTTTCGTAGAAAGCACGGGCGGCTACAACACCCCCAATGGCAATTGAGTTAACACCGCCCCCCGCCCAGTTGCTGAACGAAGCCTGGTTGAAATTAACCCCACCACTGAAGGAGCGCTGCCAATACGAGGTATCAATTTTAACGGCTATTGTATCCTTAAAATTTGTTGTGACCCGGCTTGAATCCTGCGCTGATGTCGTATGTATCCATAGTAAAGTAGTCAGACAGAGTAAAGTTTGCTTCATTGATGGTATGAGTTACAAGTTATTGAGTTAATGATTGACAAAGAATAACGATTAACTGAATTAAGTGATTGGATTTACTTACTAGCCTAAAGCTACTATTGCAGTCGAACGAGGCCCGTAGATACATCCAACCTAATCAAGCGAATAACCATTAACCAAACTCGGTTTAATCAAACACCTCCACGTTTTTAGACTGGAGCGTCTGTAGAGGTACAATGGTTGTTGTATCGCCGGTACGCAGCGTTATAGATAGCGTATCGATCTTCAAGATTTCCCCTTTTACATCGTCGATCTGGACCAGTTGCCCTTCTTTGTACTTATTTTTTGTGTAAAAAGACGACAGCACATTCGCCATGATATCGCGCGAGGCAATGCCATACCCGATGGCAAAGGCGAAAATGACCCCGCCTATGATGAGATTAAAGCTTGATTCGAGTAGCTCGGTGTTGATGCCTGCCTGGCCCAGTGCACTAATGATAGTGACAATCAGGAAAAATGCAAAAACAATCATGCTTAGTAAACGCCCGGCGGCAATATTGAACGACTGGCATAAGTTTACCACCGCTCCGCGCAGGGTATCGGCCAGTAACACCCCTACCTGTAGCATAATGGCGGCTGCCAGTAGCTTGGGGATGAAGTTTACCAGCGATGATACCATTTCAGTAATAGCCGCTACGCCCAGCGTCTCGGTCGCAGCCATGATAAACACCAGGAGAATAAAGTAATAGAGAACCTTAGCAATTATTTCGCTTAGCTTGATTTCGGTATTAAGCTGCTTAATTACGCTGATTTGATTGAGTCGGTCGCCAATTTTATCGAATCCTACCTGGCCTAAAACTCGCTGAACGACAAAAGCTGCCAGCCTGGCAACGCCAACGCCAATTAATAGGATGACAAGCGCTCCTATAATCCGGGGGACAAAGTCAATAAACTGATCGATAAGTGTCTGAAAGGTATTACGTAAAATTTCAGTCAAGTTCGGGAGCTGTCTCATGGTATCGGGTTGGTGGTATCGTTAGGTGTCTAATTAGGTGGGTTTGCCAGCACGGAAGCCAAACTAAAAAGATCACCGATGTAGATTTCTATAACTGTGATCGCATTTCGAATTAAGTCAATTTCAGTGACCAGTTCATGTTGCAGATGAGGTGGGCAGATGTCATCTGGTTCAATTTCCTTAAAGGGATTTGTTGTTTCCATAACGCTCAGTGCCGAAAGGGCCAACGGATGGAAAGCGCCAGTTTAGCCGCCACCAGTAGCCAGAATACAACCCCTTCGAGGTAATATTTACGTAGTTTATCCCGCGATCGCTTAAGTCGCATTTTCACCGCACTTTCGGTTAAGCCCATAAAATTGGCAATCTCCCGAATGCTGATATCATCCTGGTACTTCATCAGAAGCATGGTTTGTTCATCAGGCGGAAGCTGATGCAAAGCCTTTTCCAGTTGCTGGGCTTCCATTTCAGCTATTTCGCCCAGTCCATCATCCATATTACCTTCCAGCCGGTCCCAGCTATCATCTATGTAAACTTCTTTACGCAGATTATGGGCTCTTAGCTGGTCTGTGCAATAGTTGTACGTTATTGAATACAGCCAGGTTGAAAATTTCGCCTGCTCGCGGAAGCTGCTAAGCTTAACGACTAATTTCAAAAAAACGTCGTGAGTCAGGTCTTCTGCCCGAACCGGGTCTTTGGTGAATGACAGACATTTTCGGTATACCTTATTCGAATATCGCTCATATAGACGCTCAAAATAGATGTTTCGCTGTGTCGTGATATACAGGCGAACCAACTCCTCATCAGAAATATGTTCCATTTTGTACAGTGGTGGTTAATGAGACATAAATCCGGGTTAAAAGTAACATTACCTATAGGCGTTCTGCTGCTGTATGGGCAATGCAGGATTGATTCTGAGTGAGCTTTTAGTCAAGTGACTAGTTGTTAATTGACCCACAAAAAAATACCCGGCTGAGAGGCCGGGTATTTTTCACAGAAGTATACTCGTTATAATTAGCCGATAGCTACCCGCTTAAATGCAGACACTGTCAGACCTTTGCTAGTTTTTTCAAGTAATTGACTGATCGTCAAAGAAGTATCTTTCACAAACTCCTGGTTCAACAAGGTGTTGTCTTTATAGAATTTGTTCAGCTTACCCATAGCAATTTTTTCGAGCATGGCTTCAGGCTTACCTTCCTGGCGAGCCTGCTCTTTGCCAATTTCAATTTCCCGCTGAACGATCGTCGCGTCAACACCATCTTTATCGAGCGCTACGGGTTTCATAGCGGCAATCTGCATGGCGATATCTTTGCCCACCTCGGTTACGTCGGTACCGTTGGTGTTGTTCAGACCTACCAGTACGCCCAATTTGCCATTCGAGTGAATGTACGATACGACTTTATCGGCAGATACCGTTTCAAACGAAGCTACATCGATTTTCTCACCGATTTTACCCATCAGGTCAGTGATATGATCCTGCAGAGCGCGGCCATCCGCTTGTGGCGTTGCGAGTAAGGTTGCTTTGTCCGTAACATCCGAAGCAACAGCGGTGCTCATGATGGCCATTGCCAGATTCTGGAAATCGGCAACTTTCGATACCGGCTCCGTTTCGCAGGCCAGAGCGATTACTTTACCTGTTGTACCATCCGGGCTAACGTGAGCCAGTACGATACCTTCGGCGGTTGCGTTATCAGCCCGTTTGTCGGCTATTTTCTGACCCTGCTTGCGCAGAATCTCTTTTGCTTTTTCAAAATCGCCATCGGCTTCGGTGAGGGCTTTTTTACAGTCCATCATGCCGGCTCCAGTCTCTTGCCGAAGTTTGTTTACGTCAGCAGCGGTAATTGCCATAGTAATAGGTGATTATCGATTTAAATTGCCAAAAAATGTTTGGTACTTACTACTTGTATCCTGAAATGGAATAGCCCATAGCGGCTGGCTACGGGCTATTTCTAATGAAGTTATAAAGTTGTTAAGGAAGCAAGTTTATAAGTTGACAAGTTGAGACAGATAGAAAAATTCTACAGCACGTCAACTTACTGACTTACAAACTTACCGACTTACTGACTCTACTAGGCTTCCTGCTCGTCTTCAGCAACAGCGGCAGGAGCAGCAGTAGCCTCGGGCTGCGATTCACCTTCGGCTTTAGCCTGGGCAAGATCTTCAGAACGCTTGGCCTCTTCCTCTTCCTGAACACGCTGGTCGTCTTTATCCTGTTTCCGCTCCATCAGACCCTCTTCGATGGCCTTACCGATGGCAAGCGTAATCAGCGAAATTGACTTATAGGCGTCATCATTGGCCGGGATAGCGAAATCTACCTCTTCGGGGTTCGAGTTCGTATCGCACATGGCAAATACGGGGATACCCAGACGGTGTGCTTCGGCAACGGCAATGTGCTCGCGTTTTACGTCAACCACGAACAGAGCAGCTGGCAGGCGGGTCAGGTCGGCAATACCGCCCAGTACGCGCTCCAGTTTTTCTTTATCACGGCTGCGGGTCAAACGCTCACGCTTGGCAATGCTTTTAACGGTCTCCTCGTCTTTCAGCATTTTGTCCAGCGTTTGCATTTTCTTCAGCGATTTCCGGATCGTAGCGAAGTTCGTTAGCATACCGCCCTGCCAGCGATCGGTAACGTAAGGCATTTTCAGGCGACGCGCTTCTTCCGAAACGATTTCCTGAGCCTGTTTCTTCGTAGCGACGAACATCACTTTCCGGCCCGAGCGAACAATTCCTTTGATGGCATTGCAGGCTTCGTCTAATGCCGCAACCGTTTTGTTTAAGTCAATAATGTGGATGCCGTTTTTCTCCATGAAGATATACGGAGCCATCCGAGGGTCCCACTTACGCGTAAGGTGGCCAAAGTGCACACCAGCGTCGAGGAGGTCTTTATATTCAATTTGTGCCATTTCAGACTTTGAAAATGAATGTTGTTAAAAAATACGCAGCACCACCCGTCGGCATCATCTAAGGGTAGTCTGGACAAATTTTGCGTAGGGGAAGGGTACGGGGCAAGGGGTAAAACCCAATACCATCGGCCCAAAGCCCATTGCCAATGATTAACGTTTCGAGAACTGGAACCGACGGCGGGCTTTCCGACGACCGTATTTTTTCCGTTCTACCATACGCGAATCCCGTGTCAGGAATCCTTCTTTTTTCAGGGCCGGACGGAATTCAGCATTCATCTCGACCAGTGCGCGGGCAATAGCCATACGGGTAGCTTCGGCTTGTCCAGCCACACCACCACCGCGAACGTTCACTTTAACGTCGTAACCACCAACACCGTTTACGGTTGCAAAAGGTTGGTTCAGAATGATTTGCAGGACTTCGGTAGGAAAATATTGTTTGTAATCTTTTCCGTTCACCGAGATGGCTCCGCTGCCCGCCGACATATAGATGCGGGAGATGGCAGTTTTACGGCGGCCAATGGTATTAATACGATCCATTATGACTTAAAATTTAACTGCGGTTGGTTGCTGAGCCTCGTGCGGGTGTTGACCACCGGCGTAAACGTACAGGTTGGTATACAACCGCCGACCGAGCCGGTTTTTTGGCAACATACCTTTTACGGCGTGCTCGATGATACGCTCTGGATGCTTTTCAAGCAGCAAACGGGGCGATGCGAACCGTTGACCACCGGGATAACCCGTGTGGCGGACGTAGACTTTATCGGTCATCTTGGCACCGGTCAGGCGAACCTTGTCGGCATTGATGACAATCACGTTGTCTCCGCAGTCAACGTGTGGCGTGAAGTTGGTTTTGTGTTTGCCGCGAATCAGACGTGCGATGTTGCTGGCCAGCCGACCGAGCACCTCACCCTGAGCGTCAACCACAATCCATTCCTTCTGCGCCGTTTCTTTGTTGGCAGAGATGGTTTTGTAACTGAGCGTATTCACTATTAAGGAGACTAATTGTTTGATTTATAATTACTTACCTGATTAAAAAACAGGTCCGTCCTGAAACGGGAGTGCAAATATAGGAGATAGTAGGCTGAAAAACAAGGGGATAATAAGAAATCATACCTACCGCAGCTTCAGCGTGGCTAAAGCCAATACCGCCAGTATAATACCTACGATCCAGAAGCGGGTTACAATCTTGGCTTCGTGATACCCCTTTTTCTGAAAATGGTGGTGCAAAGGCGACATCAGGAAAACTCGCCTGCCCTCCCCGTACTTTCGTTTTGTGTATTTGAAATAGCTGACCTGAATAATTACGGATATATTCTCGGCCAGAAAAATGCCGCAGATAATCGGAATCATTAACTCTTTACGAATCGCTAGAGCCAATACCGCAATGACACCCCCTAACATTAAACTGCCCGTGTCGCCCATGAATACCTGCGCCGGGTAAGAGTTATACCAGAGAAAGCCAACGCAGGCCCCTACAAAAGCCGCGCAGAAAATTACCAGCTCCCCGGCGTTCGGAATGTACATGATATTCAGGTACTGCGAAAAAACCTTGTTACCCGACAGATAGGCCAGTACGCCGATCGTTAGGCCGATAATAACGGACGTACCAGCCGCCAGGCCGTCGATACCATCGGTAATGTTGGCCCCGTTGGAAACGGCCGTAATGATGAAAATGCAGATCAGTACATATACTATCCAGGTATAACTGTCGGGGAGAAACCCGAACAGCAACGAACTGTAATCGAACTCGTTGTTCTTGACGAAGGGCACCGTGGTGAGCGTCGATTTGATATCGGTATATACATCTGGCACATTTGAGGTGCTCAACAGGCGGGGAGCGTACTTTCTGATTTTTACGTAGTCGTTGAAATACAGTGTTAGTCCTACGATAAGGCCTAGCCCCACCTGTCCAACTACTTTAAATTTACCTTCCAGGCCCTCTTTGTTTTTCTTGAATACTTTGATGTAGTCGTCCAGAAAGCCAATCATGCCGGTCCAGACGGTAGATACCAGCGCCAGCACGACGTATACATTTGTTAGCTTAGCAAAGAGCAGCGCTGGAATCAGTAGGGAGGCAAGAATGATAAACCCGCCCATGGTTGGGGTTCCTCGTTTCTGCATTTGTCCTTCCAGCCCCAAATCGCGTATCGACTCGCCAATCTGAAGGTTTCGCAGGGTGTCGATAATGCGTCGCCCAAAGATGGCTGCGATCAGAAGCGACGTAATTACGGCACCCAGCGCCCGGAAGGAGATGTATTGGAAAACCCCCGCGCCGGGAAAGTTATAGCGTTCGTCAAGAAACTGGAAGAGGTAATAGAGCATAATGGCGAATGAGCGAATAAGTGAATGATAGAATGTGTGAATAACTGTCCAGCTTTATTCACACATTCTATCATTCACTCACTCAAAATTGTATATGGTTCAAAGTTACTGATTTCAACGGTCTGCGAAAGCGTCGCGCAGTACGACCCGGTCATCGAAATCATATTTGATTCCTTTTATCTCCTGATAGGTCTCATGACCTTTACCGGCTATCAGGATTATATCGTGTGGTTTGGCCAGTTCAACAGCTTTGCAGATAGCCTCGTGCCGGTCTTCAATAGTGATCGTTTTTTTGAAATCGACCGGTGAGACACCAGCTTGCATCTGCTCCAGAATAGCCATCGGGTCTTCGTTCCGGGGATTATCGGAGGTCAGGATAACGCGGTTGCTTAACCGGCAGGCTATATCAGCCATAATGGGTCGTTTGGAAGTGTCCCGGTTACCGCCACAGCCCACGACCGTAATGATCTGGGGTAGGTAGTCCTGTTCATCTGTGCTGCGCAGTTCGTTAATAGTTTCCAGTACATTTTGCAGGGCGTCGGGCGTATGGGCGTAGTCGACAATACCAACAATCTTATCGTCCGAAACCACCTGCTCAAACCGACCGGGCGGGGGCGTAATGCCCGATAGCATTGTCAGAACTTCCGTTGGGTCTTCGCCCAGCAGAATAGCCGTACCATATACACTTAGTAGGTTGTAGGCGTTGAACCGTCCGATGAGTTTGAACCATACCTCGTGCTCGTCGATGAGCATATTCAGTCCGAACAGGCTGTCGGCCAGGATTTTCCCTTTGAAAGACGCTAGTGTTTGGAGAGAGTACGTCTCCTTGCGGGCGGCTGTGTTCTGGAGCATGACAAGCCCACGCTTGTCGTCTACATTGGTCAGGGCAAAAGCTAATGCCGGGAGTTGGTCGAAGAATCCCTTTTTTGCCCGGATGTAGTTATCGAATGTACCATGAAAATCGAGGTGGTCATGGGTGATGTTGGTGAAGATTCCGCCCACGAACGTCAGTCCCGCAATCCGTTCCTGCACAACCGCGTGCGAGCTGACCTCCATAAACACATGTGTACAGCCGTACGCCAGCATTTTGGTGAGCAGTTGATTAGTCGTGATCACATCGGGGGTGGTATGAGTAGCGGGAATCACATCGTCGTCGATCTGATTCTGAACAGTCGACAGAAGTCCACAGCGGTAACCTAGTGCGCGGAAAAGTCGGAAGAGCAGCGTAGCTACCGACGTTTTACCGTTGGTGCCCGTTACGCCAACGAGTTTGAGTTTTTTCGAAGGCTGGCCATAGAAGTTAGCGGCCACCAGCCCCATAGTCCGAGCCGAATTCAGGACCCGGATGTAGGCTACAGCCGGGTTGGTTTCGGTCGGAATCTCTTCGCACAGGATGGCGGTCGCTCCCTGCCGAATGGCCGTTTCGATATACGCATGGCCGTCCGTAACGGTACCGCGAACCGCGATGAACAGGTTGCCCGGACCGGCTTTGCGCGAGTCCATCGTCAGGCTTGTTACCTCGGTATTCATACTGCCGGACGTAGCCAGCAGCGGAATTTTATAGAAAATATCTTTTAGTTGCATGCGTGGGGCAACGAACATGACGTTCGTTTATCGGCTGCAAAAAAAAGGGTTGATGCCGGGACTACCTAATTTTTGTGATTCTGTTTAGCCCAGCGTGAGCGTAATCACTTTGCCTGCCGCTTTCTCAATCCCGGTTCCCGGTTCAACAGACTGTTCCTTTACCTTGCCGCGGCCATCGACCAGAACCCGGAATCCCCGGTTTTCGAGCAAATAAAGTGCATCGCGGAGGGTCAGGCCGCGCACATCAGGTACGCGGTCAGTGCGTGTGGGGCGGGCTTTCCAGCTTCCGCGTGGTGTAGCCTCCACCCAGCCTTCGGTCGAGGGTTCATTCCGCATATTCAGTGTCGACCCGATCACGTGCAGATCATCGGCATAACCGGCCACGACATCCGTTGTTGATTGCGGCCGGGAAGCCCTTACCCGAATAGGCGCGTGCATCTGGTAATCGTAGGCCACAATGCGGTCGGCTACTGCCTTGAACACCGGGGCCGCTACGGCACCAGCGTACAGCATATCAATGTTGTCGCCTTCCGGATTATCAACAACGGTAATCATGCTGTATTTTGGATTGTTGGCCGGAAAATACCCGATAAACGAGGTGTAATAACGCCCAACCTGGTACTTGCCGTTGATAACTTTCTGGGCCGTTCCGGTTTTACCGGCAATGGCATAAAATGGATTATTGATGTGTTTGGCCGTTCCATGTTCCACCACGCCCCGCAGTAGTTCCTGGGCTTTGCGAGCGGTTTCTTTCGAACAGATGGGGTCCGGGGCCACATACGGTTTATTATCCTCAATAAGCTCGTCGGCCAGTTTAATCTGCTTAACGAGCACGGGGCGTACCCATTGCCCGCCGTTGGCCACAGCGTTGTAAAAGGCCAGCATTTGCAGGGGAGTGATTTGCATTTCGTACCCGTACGACATGGAGGTGAGCGATACTTTGCTCCAGCCTTTCATATCGGGATTGCGCACAACGGGAATGGCTTCGCCTTTCATGTGAATACCCGTTGGCTGGGTCAGGTGAAATTTACGCAGGTACTGGCAGTATAAGTCGGGGCGCTTATAAAAATAACTGCGCATCAGCATGTGAATGCCCACATTGGACGATTTCTCGAAAACCTCCCGGGCCGTAATTGTTCCTTTGCCTGTTCGGCTGGCATCGCGGATATCGATTCCGTTATAGCGCGTCGATCCATTGCCCGTTGCTACCAACTGATTGAGCGAAATGGCTTTTTCTTCCATCAGAGCCATCATGGTGGCCAGCTTGAAGGTCGAACCGGGATCAGTGCGGCCAGCCAGTGCGTGGTTGAAATTCTCTACATACCGGTTTGGCCCTGTGGGGCTGCTTACGCGGGAAAGGTTAGCCATCGCGCGAATTTCGCCGGTGGCTACTTCCATCACGATGACGCACCCTTTGGCCGCGTTGTATTTTTCGAGCGTCGAGCGGAGCGCCGACTCGGCCATATCCTGGTAGTTGACGTCGATGGTCGTGTACAGATCCATGCCCGGTTCGGGCTTCATTTCAGGGCCATCATCGACGGGTTTACGAATCCCGCCCGACAGTACTTCAACCAGACCAACGGCATTTTTACCTGCCAGCGCTGGTTGGAAACTGGCTTCGAGGCCAATAAGACCCCGGCCCGTTTTGGCGTCCAGATTACCAATTGTTCGTTCGGCCATCTGACCGTAGGGATGGTAGCGCTCGTAGTAAGGGCGAAGCACACCACCCCGGGCGGCCACCTTAGTCGATGATCGGAAAAAGGGCCAGGTAAGCATTCTTTGCCGCTCCTGAAACGTAACCCGCCGTCGGTTAAGCAACACATACCGGCGTTTACGTTTGCGGGCGTCAACAATCATGTCCGTATAATCCTGCCGCGAGCGGTCGCCGTAAAGCTGAGACAGCAGCAGCCCCAGGGAGTCTACTTTCTTGTTGAAATAATCGGGCTTGGCCATTGTAGGGTCTAAGCCAACGACGTAGCTGGGCAGCGAGGTCGCCAATAAATAGCCGTCATGGGCGTAGATGTTCCCGCGCATGGCCCGGATGGTATCCCGCTGGATGAGCGTTGCCGCTACACGCTCCCGCCAGAATCTACCCTTTAAGTCTCTCTTGAAATACTGCACCGACACGAGCCGAAACACTACGCAGACTGCCAGAAAAATGACAACGTAAAAGACATGATTGGCCCGCTGAATGATGTCCTGCTTAATGTTCATCGGTCTTGACAACGATTTTATGAGGTGGGGTTTGGCTATCGGCGAGGCCCATAGCCGCCACACGTTTGCTTATTTCAGATTGCTTGCCGCTTTTGTTAAAGTCGGCCTGAAGAACGGTAAACTGCGACCGTAACTCATCGACCTGCGCTTTGGTCCGCTGCGTCCGCCGAACTAGTCGTTCTGCGTTGTGATTAAGGCCAATGTACAGGATGAGCAGAAAGGTAACCCACAGAATACGGTCGATATGCTGAATTGGCCAGGCGTTATCTTCCCCAAACAGGCGGTCCAGACCAATAAAGTCATTGAGCCAGGACGCCAGCCGCAGCTTACGGCGTTGTTTCTGTTTGGCTATACGCTCGGGTTGCCGGAAGGTATTCTTAGCCATGATGGGTTAGGAGACGATCGTGCTACAAAGAAACAAAATCCTCGTCAGGGGTTCCGCCGGTAGCGGCTAATTTTTCGAAAACCAGGTGTGTTTACTCTTTCCAGCGCCATTCGTTGGCAATCTGCAGGGGGGTACGCAAGCCCTGCGCCGTCAGGTAATCGCGGGTTTGGTTGTCGGTCTGGCGCTGGGTTGGAATGGCGTCGGCGTCGGCGAGGGCAAACAGCAGCATGGTCGAATAACGAACGGTATTTTTCAACTGGCTGGCATCAACCAGATTCATACGGTCGCAATTGGCGTGATAGCAGTCAAGCACTTCCCGGGCGAGGTGCCCATTCATGCCCACCACCGGAACGCCCTCCAGCATAAATGGCTGGTGGTCGGAGTGAAGGCCGGCCTGATTTTCCATCTGGTTGGCAAAAGTTGGTTCGACTTCTTTCATCGTTTCGCCCACCATATTTAAGAAAGGAACCATATCGCTACGGCCAAAGGCGTTCAGACCCGATGGGTCGTTGGTCATGTCGAGGTTCATCATGTACCGGACATTGTCCAGTTCGCCCGCTTTTTTTAGCTTTTCGACCATCGCTCTTGACCCCAGCAACCCCTGTTCTTCGCCCATAAAGAGGACAAATTCGATGGTTCGTTTAGGCTTCAGTTTCAAGGCTTTGAAGGTGCGGGCAATATCCATGACGGCAAATGAGCCAATGCCGTTGTCAATAGCACCGGTGGCCAGATCCCAGGAATCCAGATGGCCGCCCACGATGATCTTTTCGTTGGGAAACTCAGACCCTTTCAGCGTTGCGACCACGTTGCGAGCCCGTATTTTTCGGCTGGTATTGGTCATGTTGATCTGGGCATGAAGTTTTTCGCGCTCTTCCTGCATCCAGGCCCGCAAAGCCTGACCACTTTCGAGCGAAATACATACCGATGGAATGGGAATCAGTTTACCCGTTACCGAAGCGGTACCTGTAAGCAATACATTACCCGGAACGAGGTTGACCATAATAACGCCCTTGGCTCCATATTGAATGGCCAGTGCCGTTTTTTCGGAACGGTGGAGGTTACGTGCTCCTTTTGTTGGAGCTGCCAGACCAATATTAACCAAGGCTACTTTACCTTTCAATTTATCTTTTAAGGCCTCAAAATCGCCTTCGAGGCCATTGCCCACGTCCACAATCTCGCCGTTTACGTGTGCTTCAATGGGCGAGTGAGCCAGCGCTACTACCGGTACATCCCGAAAATTGTCGCTTTTATTAGGGACAATGGCCAGGGTAACGGTATCACGCATCCAGGCTTCTACCTCGAATGGCTCGTAGCGAACGTCTTTATATCCATAAGACGACAGTAAATTGAACGCGTACGCTTCGGCAAGTGTACCATTGCGGCTACCCGTCAGGCGGTGGCCTACCCGTTGAGATGCGTCGGCAAGTGTTTCATAAGCGCGGCTGTGGACACTTACCTCGTTGTTGATACGGGCAAACGCCTTTCGAAAAGAAAGTTTGTCGGGGTGAAAAGCAGTTAACGTACCGGCTGTACCGATACAGAACAGCACGAGCCGAAAACGAGGCACGTAAAATGTGCGGGCCATGAGAAAATGGATGGTAGAATTCCTGGATAAAGATACGAAAATAACTACTGATTTGAGATGCTGACTGATTAGACACAAACGACTCGTAAAGCGTTCGCCTACGTTGGCAACGTATTAAATTATTTATTAAAAATGCCAGTTTTCATGAATCATTTATTGATAAAATTCAATTTGCTTCCTGAGCCAGGGCACGGATGTTTACTCGCTGGCAGGCTGATGTTTCATTGGTTTTAGCTGAACCGTTTGTCTGCCAGCCAGCCAGCCGGGATCAATGCCCACAACCCCCAGAATACGGTCCCAACTTCGCTCAAAACAATGTGCTGCGTCGGGAAACGAAGTTGATACGTGCAGGGCGTGGGTGTAGAATGATAAAGGCCGTTGGCGCAAAATGTTTCGATGAACGGCAAATTGAGCGCCCAGCATGAAGGTGTACAGGGCTGGCCCGTCGGTATCAAATACGGCGCGGTGAAACCCCTTAAGATCGAGTCCGCGTCCATCCTCGTTTTTGCTCCACGGCCGGAAGAGTCGATTACCCTGATTATCATCCGTATCGATTAGGTGTCCCAGCCATCTGAATCCCGTCTGGCTAATGGCATCAGGATCAGCTGAAAAGCCATGCAGCGTCTTCTTGAAATCATAGGCATGGTCGAAGGGTTTACCCTGGCAGAAAACCGTCCACTCGGCCAGAGAATCGTACCGGTTCACAATATGGTGCAAGTATGTATGTGCTTCCCGGCCGATGTTAGGCAGGAGAATATGGGTTAATTCTGCCAGTACCTCTGGTCCTTTGGTATACACCGTTTTTTGCAGACTGACTGGCAGATTTCGCAGCCAGTTCAGATTTTCGGTATAATGAGCAACAACGAGTTCGGTCATAGCAAACCTATAAGGTTTTTGAAACCTTATAGGTTTCAGTAATTCAGGGCTTCTTAAAAGTCGTAATTTTACGAATATTCTTCTGAAACAAACTGAACCAATGTCCTCTCATGAAACGGACTTGTCAACTGTTCATCTTTTCCTTCGCGCTCTATAGCATGACCCAGGCACAACCGATAACCCCGCCCAGAGCGGCTGTCAAACCCAAAGAACTGATTACGAACGGTCATAAACGGATCGACAAGTACTACTACCTCAACGAACGCGAAAACCCGGAGGTGATCAAATATCTGACCGAGGAAAATGCTTATGTCGATCAGGTGCTGGCTCCGGTCAAAGATCTTCAGACCAAGTTGTTTGAGGAGATGAAAGGGCGCATTAAGCAACAGGACGAATCGGTGCCCTACAAAGAAGGTAACTATTATTACTACACTCGCTTCATAACAGGGGGCGAGTACCCGATCTACTGTCGTAAAAAAGGTTCGCTTCAAGGTGCCGAGGAAATCATGTTTGATGGAAACATGATGGCAAAAGGGCATAACTATTACCAACTGGGTGGTTTTGAAGTATCGGACAACGACGAACTGGCCATTTTTGCCGAAGACACCGTTAGCCGTCGGCTCTATACCCTGCGGGTGAAAAACCTGAAGACGGGTAAAATGTATCCCGAAGCTATTCCCAATACGGAAGCAGGCAGCTTTGCTTGGGCTACGGATAACAAGACGCTGTTCTATATCAAAAAAGACCCACAAACCCTCCTTGGTTATCAGGTTTACCGGCATGTGCTGGGTACGGATGCAAAAAACGATGTGCTGGTCTATGAAGAAAAAGACAACCAGTTTTACATGGGGCTGGGCCGGTCGAAATCAAAGAAATACATAACGATCGGCTCGGATCATAATGGCGTCGCCACCGAATACCGGTTACTGGAAGCCAGCAAACCACTGGGTGAGTTTGTTACGTTCCTGCCCCGACAGAAAGGGCACGAGTACGACATTGTTCATTACAAAGACAAGTTTTACGTCCGCACGAACTGGAAAGCCGAGAACTTCCGCCTGATGGAGGTTCCGGAAGGTAAAACCAATGACCGAAATGCCTGGAAAGAAGTGATTCCCCACCGGGCCGACGTGTATCTGGAGAATATGGACATCTTCGCCAATCACCTCGTATTGGGCGAACGCAAAGACGGGCTGACCAATATCCGGGTCATCAATCAGAAAACGGGTGCCGACGAATACCTCGATTTCGGCGAAGCGGCCTACGTGGCGGGCATCAGTTACAACCCCGATTTCAATACCAATGTGCTGCGGTACGGCTATTCGTCGCTCACAACGCCCAGCTCTACCTTCGACTACAACATGGACACGAAGGAGAAAACGCTGAAGAAGCAACAGGAAGTACTGGGTGGATTCGACAAGAACAACTACGTATCGGAGCGGTTTTTTGCTACTGCCCGCGATGGCGTGAAAGTGCCCGTTTCGCTGGTGTACCGCAAGGGCACGAAGAAGGACGGCTCGGCTCCTTTGCTTCAGTACTCCTACGGTTCGTACGGCTACTCCACCGATCCCGGCTTTAGTTCAACCCGCCTGAGCCTGCTCGACCGTGGCTTTATCTTCGCCATTGCCCACATTCGGGGCGGGCAGGAAATGGGTCGGCACTGGTACGAAGACGGCAAGATGCTCAAGAAGAAAAACACCTTCAATGACTTTGTAGACGTGTCGGAATACCTCATCAAGAACAAATACACCAGCGCCGACAAGCTGTTTGCCATGGGCGGCAGCGCGGGTGGTTTGCTGATGGGTGCCGTTATTAACCAGGCTCCGCAACTGTACCGGGGTGTGGTGGCGGCTGTACCCTTTGTGGATGTGGTGACGACCATGCTCGACGAAAGTATTCCGCTCACCACGGGTGAGTTTGAAGAGTGGGGTAACCCGAAAAACAAGGAGTATTACGACTACATGCTATCATACTCGCCCTACGATAACGTGGAGAAAAAAGCATACCCGAACCTGCTTGTGACTACGGGTCTGCACGATTCGCAGGTGCAGTATTGGGAACCCGCCAAATGGGTAGCCAAACTGCGTGACATGAAAACGGATAATAATCAGCTTCTGCTCCATACGAACATGGAAGCGGGTCACGGTGGTGCCTCGGGCCGATTCCAGGCATTAAAAGAGATAGCGCTGGAATACGCCTTCATGCTCAATCTGGTTGGCGAGCGGCAGTAAGTTTCGTCTGGGCCAATCTGGAGATTGGCCCACTTTTGTTAATGATAGAGTCAATCTGGAGATTGGCCCAAACAGTGAGCACTACGTGTAATGACTTCCCTTTCCCACTATTACCATTGGTTTCTGGCCGTTGCTACGCTTGCTATACTTATTGGCAGTTGTCAGTCAGGACAGGAAAACGACCCGCTTGTAGCGGAAGGGAAACGACTGGCTGAACAACACTGCGGAAATTGCCACCTCGTACCGGCGCCCCAACTACTCGACAAGGGGACCTGGACGAAGCATGTATTGCCTGCAATGGCGTCGAACTTGGGGCTGGAAGTGTACCCGGATGGATTATATTATGCCGGGCCGAATGCCGCTATTTCGTTCGACAACTGGCAGAAATTGATCGCGTATTACCAGACGCTGGCGCCGGAAACGCTTAAGCCTGCCAATAAGCCAGAGCCCGTTAGGGATGACTGGGCTATGTTTTCGCTCGAAAAGCCGCAGCCTGATACGACAAAAACGGCCATGACGACGCTGGTGGCAATGGATACCATCGGGCACCAGCTTTACACCAGCGATGCGCTGCGGAGTGACGTAACGCGCTGGGACAAGCACCTCAACCCAACGCTATTCCGGCAGTTTAACTCGGCGGCTGTCGATGCACAGTTTTTTCGCGATGAGCGAGGGCAGGAGCGTAGCCTGTTTACGACGCTGGGCACCATGCAGGCGGCCGATATTGCCAGAGGAGAGCTGGTTTCACTGGGGTTAACTGCCTCCAAAGGCACGGACCTGTCGACCATCGCGATGCAACTGCCCCGCCCACTGAAATCGCTGCCCGTAGATGTCAACAAAGATGGACTGACTGATTGGGTCGTTTGTGGATTCGGACATACGACGGGCGGGCTGTACTGGCTGAAACAGCAGCCTAATCACCAGTTTACGAAGATGACCATTAAAGAAGTGCCTGGCGCGAGTCAGGCCATTACGGGTGATTTTAATAGCGACGGCTGGCCCGATCTGATGGTGCTGTTCGCCCACGCCGACGAGGGTATCTGGCTTTTTCAGAACGACAAAAAAGGAGGCTTTACAGAGAAAAATCTGCTTCGGTTTCCATCGGTCTACGGCTCTACTAGTTTCCAGTTGGTTGATTTCAACAAAGATGGTAAACTGGATATTCTGTACACCTGTGGCGACAACAGCGATTATTCTAAAATCATGAAGCCCTACCACGGGCTGTATATTTACCTGAATCAGGGCAACTTTGCCTATAAGCAGGCATATTTCTACCCCATAAATGGCTGCACCAAAGCCATCGCCACCGATTTCGATAAGGATGGCGACCTCGATATCGCCACCATTGCCTTCTTCGCTGATTTCAAGAATAACCCGGCCGAAGGGTTTCTATATCTCGAGCAGCAGAAGCCCCTTCAATTCCAACCTCATGCCGTTCCCGTCAGCGCCTATGGCCGCTGGATTTGCATGGACGTGAACGACATTGACCAGGATGGCGACGCCGATATTGTGCTGGGGAACTTCTCAAAAACGTTTGTGATTCAGGAAGGGCTGAAACCAACCTGGGACACGCATCTGCCGTTAATTGTACTGAAGAATAAGACGCAATAGGTGTAACAAACAGCATATTGCTGTGTGTTACACCAAATCCCACCCCTTCCGGTATTCCCTCGATAACATGGCATTAGCTTCAGGATTATGGCGGAACTTCTCTTTGTGAGCGTTCCATTCCAGTGGCTGGCCGAGACGGTAAGAGATCAGGCCGAGGTGCATGGGCATGGTCATCATGCGGGCGTAGGCCAGACTGGATTCCGGCTGCTGGCGCGATTTAACCGCATCGACAAAGTTCTGCTGGTGCCCCGGCGACCGTTGCAGCGTAATGGGGATTTCGGGAACGTCGTTCATGAACACGCCGTTGATGGTGAGTTCCCGCGTGTTATAATCGCAGAGAAGTGTTCCTTTGTCGCCTTCGAAATACGCACCAATGCCTCGTTTTTCGGCACCGGGTACATTGGGTGGGGTACTGGCCCAGTGGAGATTCAAGCCCTCAAATTCGTAGTCGATGTCGATCCATTTAGGAGCATCGCCGATCCCCTCCGGGGCTTCGCCTTTAGCGCTCACCCGTTTTAGTCCGGTCGGGTTGATGGCCCACCAGACCACATCGGCAATGTGGCACCAGAAATCCTGAAACACCCCGCCCGAGTAATCCAGAAAATAGCGGTAAGTGAAATGGCAACGCTCGGGCGTATACAATGAAACCGGGGCCGGCCCCTGCCACATATCCCAGTTGAGCGTCGATGGGGGCGTTTGGTACTGCGCTGGGCCAAGCACTGGCGGGAAACCTGTTTTCCAGAGCCGGACGGTATGTACTTTGCCAATGGCCCCCGACTGAATCAGTTCCACAACCCGGTGGTAATTGTCGCCCGCGTGAATCTGGGTACCGAGCTGAAAAATCCGGTCGTAGCGTTTCTGGGCTTTCAGCATCTGCTGCCCTTCCCGAACATTGTATGAAAGTGGTTTTTCACCATATACATCTTTCCCAGCCTGAAACGCCATGATGGCTACCTGCGCATGCCAATGGTCGGGGGTAGCGCAGGTAATGGCGTCGATGTCTTTGCGGTCGAGGAGGTAGCGGAAGTCGGAATAGGTTTTAGCCGTTGTGTCCGGGTGGATTTTCTGTAAGGTGTTTAACGCTTTATCGAGGTGGGTCTGGTCCAGGTCGCAGAGGCCCACTACATCGACTTCGGGCAGGTTGGCGAACCAGTTGAGGTGGTTGGTGCCCATGCCGTTCACACCAATATGGGCTACCCGGAGCTTGTCGCTGGGCGCGACTTTACGTTTAAAGCTGGGAAACAGGGCTAAACTTAAGGCAGCCGCGCTACCTTGTTTGATAAAATTACGGCGGTTCGACTGGAGCGTCATGGCAGTAGGAACAGAATGGGTTAACAGGCTTAGCTTATTCTTTACCTTTAATGCCAAAATGCAGGTTATCTACTGGTTTACAGTTGATTTTGGAATGTTATGTATTAATTGGGAAGTTATAAGGTATGGTTCTAAAAACCAGCAGGACCAATCGATCCTGCTGGTTTCACTAGGTTAGACAACTCGTGGAACTTCTCGTTACTCTTTCCCCTTTGAAACCCGGATGGTTTGAGTCCGAATTCCGAGAAGATACGAGCCGGGAATAGCAATGAGACCATCTCCGAAACTGGTAGTGGTTCGTATGGTGTAATTCTTTGACCCCCCCGCTAAGGCTTTCGAATCAACATTATTTAATGGCAGTAATCCCCAGAAAATATACCATTGTTTTTTCTTGGCATCATACTGACCAGGGCTTTTGCAGTCGCCTGGACCACCTGTGCCAACTGTATGCATGGTAGCATTACAACTCATCAGAATAGAACCCGATACAACTACGAATGTGGATAAAAGTGCTTTTTTCATGTAATGAATGTGTGAGATAAAGGTGAGATGTGAACTATTCAATCAAAATAAAGCTGTATAAAACGCTTAGTCTTAGCTACGTTAGCTCAAGGTTCGCGCGTAAATAATGAACCTGAATATACATCTTTATTAGTAAAGATGCTTTGATGTTAGCCAATTTGCGAATAATTGAATCTATAGGTGGGAAATTCTGTAGGTAGTTTTGTGAACAGCCATTGATTAGTAGGGTGCTCCAGAATAACGATATACCATTGTTCTGTTTGGTGATAATCGCTTAGCCCCAATTTTATGCCACATCAGGTAGGTCGCTAACACAAGAATATAGATAGTCAATAGGGTGTAGCTATTGCTTACTTTGCCAATATAGTGCAGCACCGTTGGTAATAAAACGGCCTGGGTTCGTACGACTATGTCGCTGGCTAATTTTGAGAACAACGTCAGCAGACCTACAAATAGAGGGATGCCAATATAAAAAGGGACAGGCTTTCCGGTTAGCATGGTTGTCGGGTCAGGTAAGATGGCATAATGCCAGAAAAACCATATCGTCCCGATGATCAACGCCTGCTGCCATTTGGTGAAAGGGGCCACGGCGTTTTGCAGATAATGCCGCCAGCCAAACTCCTCCCCCAGTGTATACGCGAATTGAGCTGCTATAAGACCTACGAAAGTTAACGTAGTCGGCTGCTTGCTTAGTAAAACAGGTACGAATAAGCTCAAAAAAGTGATGCCGAAGACAACAAGCGGTTTGCTGCCTGCCAAAGACAGGTTGAATGTGTTAGGGATGCCAAAAAGCCTGTAACAAACTAAGCCCGACAGTGCCGGACCGCAACCCGTCAGAACTTCTTTACCGTCAATGGTGAGCCATGTAAAGGGAGGGACGTACTGGTTAATTACCCATGAAAATACAAAGGCCAAACCGGCAAATACAATGATTGGCAGTACAAGTTGTTTCATTATGGTTTAAGACTGGCGGTTTTGTTTACTCGAATCGTTACTCTCTTCAGGTAAGGTCAGACGTTGACCAGTAACCCGTTCGTAAGGAGCGTTTACCCGGTCGTAGGATGCCCTAGTAAAGAAGCTAAAATAAGTATAGACTGCCAGCTAAGTCAATAGGAGATGGTCGGTCAATTGCCGCCATAGTCACCCATGTGGTCGCGCCAGACCGAATGCGGGTGTGGACTGGACGGAATGAGCGCCCCGCCCTGGTACGAAAACTCAATCCAGACACTTGGTCCATCAATGCGGATGTAATCATTTCGGGTATTGACAGCCGTCGTACCTGAATAAGCCACGTAGGTATTCGCTAATTCCGACGTATACTTCGCCAGAACGATAGCCGCCAGCGATGGCTCCAGGTCATTGGTATATAACTTGAGGGCATTCAATACCAGCTTTTGCTTATCGGTACTCAGACTACCTACGGACAACCCTACTTTGGTAGCCGGAAACTTACCGTCCTGACCCGGCCCCAGAATAAGGTCAGAAAACGTGGCAGCGAGTTTAGCGGTGGCCTGTTCGCTGCTGCTGAGGCCTGTTAGCAGGGCGGCAAAGACCTGGCGTTCCTGTTCAACGGGTTGATAGCTTCGGTTGTTGGCGGTTACCGCTGCCATGGGCTCTACGCCCCGGAAAGCGGGTGTAACCCCAATAAGCTGCCCGGCATTAAATACAAAGGGCTGGGTGTAATGATGGCCCGTAAAATGAATCTCCCACAAACCCGTTGTGCTGGGCGTACCCAGAAACGCGATATAGTAATACCCGGCTCCGAAAGTTGTTGGCTTGTTGATGGTTCCCAAATAGTCATCGGCGACCAGATCGCCCAACATTTCGTCATAGCCCTCATCGGTCACATTCAGGGCTAACAGGCTGCTCATCAAATTCTGAAAGGCTGCCAGTTGGCTACTAGTGAGGCTTCCGGTATTGATGCCAACCCGAGGTACGTCGCCGGCTGGTAGATTTGACCATTTCTGAGCGTCGGTTTTGCTAAAACTCAGTTGTACGGCCGCTAACTGGGTACTGGTAAGGGTTGCTTTGAACGCTTCCGACAGGGTAACTATTTGCGCCAGCCCCGATTTACTCGAAACAGTTGTCGTGGCCGACAGGAAACTGGTGATTGAGGACACCGTACCCGATATGGTGGTCGTTGATGTGCCTGGCGTAACGGTGGTGGTACTTGTCGGGTTACCTGGGGTAACTATCGTATCGTCGTTCTTTTTGCATCCTGCCAAAATGGATAGCAAAAACAAGGAAATAGCCGTAACTAAAATAAATCTCATACTTTTTGGTAAGTATAGTGTTATTGACACTACGGGCTAATTGGCTTCAGCGTTGCACTTACGAACAGAAAGGTTACAAGTTATGGACTATACACTGTATCATAAAGCACGAACAGCCAGGTTACCATACCGAATAAAGCATACAGCCTATCAGGAATGGACTCCACCAAACCAGTAAACTCAGGCTTGCCCATAAGTAATAGCTACGATTTACAAACTCGCTTTCTGTCCGTTGCAGCCGAACCCTTAGCTCCGCGAGGCTCAACTGATACATCTCTTGCTTAGTCAAATCACTTATTAAGGCGTTCTTCATCCGCAAACCAGCTTGAAAAGCCCTGTAACTCTGGCCAGGATACAGCATGACACCTACAGCCATCGCCCATAAGGTTAACAACCAGGGAAAATACAAGCGACCCCAACCCCCCGTGGCTATCTCCCAGCTTGACACCGAACTTTCGCCTAACCAGGACACATCGTATCCTGTCACTAAATGGCTGATGTCGTGCAGATAAATATTCTTGCGCCGGGATTCGAGGTTGGGCAGGGGAAGAGCAATAGAGCCAAACTTAATCATGTCCCATTTTTTGTTGATACCTCCTTCTTCACCATAGCCATGCTGATGATAGAAGTCGTTTAATGCGTGTTCAACGATCATGTGTCAAAGATTATGCTCTGTCAAGGCGTTTAGCCTGTCGTAAATAGCTGTGAGTTAACATTATAATGTACATCGCTTCCATTTTTAACCCGTCAGCGATAACTTAATAAGTACGTAAAAGTAAGCGCAACTAATGAACAATTTAAGAATTTATGTATATAAAATTAATGTCGAAATGATTGCTGTATGACATTCGTTTAGATTCATAGACCCGTGCCACGGTTATGTCATGATTTGTTGAGTAACCCTGATACGGGTCTATGGATGTCGAGTAGGTGAGCGATGCGTTTGTCCGTACATCAGGGCTATACATTCCGAAATTCCCCCAAAAAAAGACGGTAGGTTTTGCCGCAAAAGTGCTTCAACTCTATGATCGGGCTAACAAGTCGGTTTACCTTCATTTGCCTGGGATCTAGTTGGTTTAGTAGTACATTGTTCATCTTGCATACTGCCTTAATGGGTAGTACGCAAGATGAAAGTCTAGACCGGGTAAGCCGCATTCTCCCGCCCGCTACCTTATCTCTTATGACAAAACGAACGGTTTATGCGCTGGTATTAAGTCTGTTAACGACCGTTGCCAGTGCGCAGGACTATCCCATTGTGCCGGTTCCATTTACGAGCGTTGCCATCAATGGTGGCTTTTGGCAATCCCGGCTCGCTACAAACCGCACCGTCACCATTCCCTTCGATTTCAGGAAGTGCGAAGAGACGGGACGCATCGCCAACTTCGCCGTAGCCGGTGGACTGGCCAAAGGCACGTTTAAAGGAAAACGGTACGACGATTCCGATGTGTTCAAGGTCGTGGAAGGGGCGTCATATTCGCTCCAAACGCACTACGACGTCAAACTGGATCACTATCTGGATAGTCTGATCACGCTTTTCGCGGCAGCTCAGGAACCGGACGGCTATCTCTACACCATCCGGACCATTCTGAAAGACAGTGCCAATATCAAGGATGATCAGGCGGGGCCAACGCGTTTCTCATACGTAGCGGGTAGTCACGAATTGTACAACGTTGGGCATATGTATGAAGCCGCCGTAGCTCACTTTCAGGCCACCGGCAAACGCTCCTTTTTGAATGTAGCATTGAAAAACGCCGATTACCTGATGCGTACCATCGGTCCCGATAAGCTGATTGTGGTGCCGGGGCATCAGGAAATAGAAATCGGGCTGGTAAAACTTTACCGCGTTACCAACGATAAACGATACATCGATTTCGCCCGTTTTCTGCTCGACATGCGGGGGCGGGCCGACAAGCGACCGTTGTTCCCCGACCCCGCCAAAACCGGTCAGGGAGCCAGTTACTTGCAGGACCATCTGCCCGTAACGCAGCAGAAAACCGCCGTCGGGCATTCGGTTCGGGCGGGTTACATGTATGCGGCCATGAGCGACATTGCGGCTATTCAGAAAGACAAAGCTTATATGGATGCGCTGCTGGCCATTTGGAACGATGTGGTTGAGCGCAAACAGTACCTCACTGGCGGGCTGGGTGCCCGTGGACATGGGGAAGCCTTCGGGGAGGCCTATGAGTTGCCCAACGATGTGGCCTATGCTGAAACCTGCGCGGCTGTAGCCAATATGCTCTGGAATCACCGGATGTTCCTGCTGACGGGCGAAGCCAAGTACATGGATGTGTTTGAACGAGTTCTTTACAACGGATTTCTGGCTGGTGTTTCGCTCGAAGGCGACTCATTCTTCTATGTAAATCCGCTGGCTTCTGATGGAAAGCGCAAATTCAACGTTGGTCAGGCGGCTACGCGGGCACCTTGGTTTGGTACCTCTTGCTGCCCAACCAATGTCGTGCGTTTTCTACCGTCGCTGCCCGGTTATATATACGCCACAAAGGGCAATAATGTGTTCGTCAACCTGTTCCTGACCAATCAGTCGACGGTATCTGTAAACGGAAAACCGGTACAAATCAGGCAGGAAACGAATTATCCATGGGATGGAAAATTATCGGTAACGGTGCAGCCTAAGCAGGCACAGACGTTCACTATGCAACTGCGTTTGCCCGGCTGGGCGTCGGGCAAACCCATGCCGGGATATTTGTATGACTACGTGAATACAGCGGCTAAAGCACCTATTTTACTGGTCAATGGGAAACCGGTGCCGTATATCACGGAGAACGGATACGCCCGCGTTAGCCGCACCTGGAAGCCCGGCGACCGGCTCGAATGGACGCTCGATATGCCCGTAAGGGAAGTAAAAGCCAACGAACAGGTGACCGACGACCGAAACAGGGTGGCCATTGAACGGGGTCCGGTGGTGTACTGCGCCGAAGGAGCCGATAATGGCGGACAGGCGCTATCGCTGGCGGTTCCGGCAGGTACCGCGTTCCGACCCCAGATGCTGCCCGACAAATTAGGCGGTATTGTGTCGCTGTCGGGGCAGGAGGCTGGTAAGAGCCTGACGCTGATTCCGTACTATGCCTGGTCGCACCGGGGGCCGAACGAAATGGCGGTCTGGTTTGGGCAGGTAAAGCCGACGAAGTAATGCATTTCACCCAACCATAGCGCCATCCCTGTAAAATAATGCGCCTTCGGCAACGTCGACGCGTATCTTTCAATCGCCGGACATTCGTGACTGACCACCAGCCGCGTACGTCCGGCGATTACTATTTACTCCGGATACTATGAAAAAGAAGGGAACACAGACCAGCGGGAAAGCGGTCAAACCGAAAAAATCGGCATTGCGAGAATGGCTCGATTCGGTACTTTTTGCGGTCATAGCCGCCACATTGATTCGTTTTCTAACATTCGAGGCTTACGCCATACCGACGCCATCGATGGAGAACAGCCTGATGGTCGGTGATTTTCTTTTTGTCAGTAAGCTCCATTACGGCATCCGGACGCCCAAAACGCCCTTGCAAGTGCCGCTGACCCACCAGAAAATCTGGGGTACGGAGATACCATCGTACAGCACGGCTATTCAACTGCCCATCTACCGGCTGCCAGGCTTCACAACCGTCAAAAACGGCGATGTGGTGGTGTTTAATTACCCACCCCCCAAGGCCAACGAGCCCGCTTACCCAACGGATCTGAAGACGAATTTCATTAAGCGGTGTATCGGTATTCCGGGCGATGTACTGACCATCCGACAGACGCAGGTATATGTAAATGGCAAGGCTTTTCCCACACCCGCCCGCTCCGAAACGACCTACTTTGTTAAAACCAGCGAAGTGCTGGATGATCGATTCTTCCGGAAATACGACATTGTCAATGAC
Source organism: Spirosoma sp. (assembly GCF_026391055.1). Classification (GTDB taxonomy): domain Bacteria; phylum Bacteroidota; class Bacteroidia; order Cytophagales; family Spirosomataceae; genus Spirosoma. The sequence continues at coordinate 391,936 of NZ_JAPLET010000015.1, forward strand.
TTTAAGTCGTCTGAGGGCCCCTTTATTAACTGGCAGCCGCTGGAAGCCTACAATGAGCAGACCAAACAGTCGGTGCAGGTGGGTTACCGGGTAAACATGACGCACGAAGTCATGCAGCAATTCAAGTCGTTCGACTGGGTGAAATCCGTAGAGCCGATGGTGGAGCAGGCCGGGCAAACGGGTCCCGGTATTTATGGCAGTTCGGCCTATACCTGGAATCAGGACAATTTTGGGCCACTCACCGTGCCTAAGAAAGGAATGACCATTGCCGTTAACCAACAAACAATTGCCGTTTATGGCGATATCATCAAACGCTACGAAGACAACAAAACGGTGGATGTAACACCAACGGGCATTCGGGTAGACGGTCAACCCATTACGGCCTACACCTTTAAGCAGAATTATTACTTTATGATGGGCGATAACCGCCACAACTCCGAGGATTCCCGCTATTGGGGCTTCGTACCGGAAGACCATATTGTGGGCAAAGCCGTATTCGTCTGGATATCGCTCGACCCGGTTCCGGCCGACATCTGGCATAAAATCCGCTGGAACCGGCTGTTTCGGTTAATTGGGTAACAATGTAATGCCGACGGTCCCGGTTGGGTGTGACGTAACCCGTTTTACGCCCAACCGGGACACTGTCGGTACTACAATCGGTCGACATTACACCAGCTCTACCGCTTCCAACTGCTCGTTGATAAAGGCAATCTCCTCCGTGGATAGCTGAATGTCAATAGCTTTGGCGTTCTGAATGGCCTGTTCGGCGTTTCGGGCGCCCACCAGTGCGACGGTAATACCCGGACGCTCAATGGTCCAGCGGATGACCAGCTGGCTCAGGCTGGCATTTTTGCTGTCGGCCAGTGGTTTGATCTTCTGGAGAAGGTCATCCGTTTTTTTGATGTTTTCTTCTTTAAAGAATCGGTAGCCTGCCCGGTGATCGCCGGGGGCAAACTGGTGGCCGGGCTTGATCTTACCGGTCAGCAGGCCGCGTTCCATCGGGCTATAGGCCAGAATCGCTTTCTTGTTTTCGAGACAATAGGACACCACTTCATCTTCAATGCCCTGGTTAATCATGCTGAACGGCACCTGGTTGGATGCCAGTTTGAGCACCGTTTCGGCCCGTTTCATCTGCTCGACGTTGTAGTTGCTGACACCCGCCTGCCGAACTTTCCCCTGCTCGATCAGCCGAAGTACCGCTTCCATGCTTTCTTCGATGGGCGTCGTTACATCGGGCCAGTGCATCTGGTATAGGTCGATGTAATCGGTACCCAGGCGTTTGAGACTGTCTTCGCACTCTTTGATGATACTTTCCTTTCCCGAATATTTGTAGACATCGATGGGGTTGCCGTCGTTATCCTGACTTTTAAAACCGAAGTCGCCCTTTGCCAAATCCCACCGCATGCCGTATTTAGTGAGAATCTGGACCTTATCGCGGGGGATACCTTTAATGGCTTCGCCCACAATTTCCTCGCTGGTGCCCTGTCCGTAAACGGGTGCCGTGTCGATGGAGGTGACCCCCAGATCGTAAGCAGCTTTAATGGCTTCAATGGCCCCGTTTCGTTCGGTACCTCCCCACATCCAGCCCCCGGCGGCCCAGGCGCCAAATGTGATAACCGATATGCTTAAATCTGATTCACCCAGTGTTCTGTATTCCATGTGTATATCTCCGGATGTTGTTGCATCCCCGGACTGGCTCCGGGGTTATCCATAGTCAACCCTTTCAGGGTTGGTATTGTTATATCCCCGGACTGGCGTCCGGGGTTACTCATAGTCAACTCTTTCGGGGTTAGGTTATTTTGATTGCAAAGTCGAATCAACTTGTTTGTTATCAATGCTTTGTGACCCCCAAAAGGGTTGACTGTGGATATCCCCGGACGTCAGTCCGGGGTTGGTTACACGACGGGCAGCTTCCAGCCGTTGTGGTAATGGGCGGCTATCAGGGCGTTGGCCTGCTGGTCGTTTTTGAAGCCTTTTGCTGCGGCATCCCAGTACACTTTCCGACCAGTTTTGTAGGCTATGTTTCCCATGTGCGCGTTAATGGCGGCAATACTGCCCGTTTCAATGCCGCACTTGAGCAGTTTCGGATCATTGGCTTTCACTGCCTGCACAAAGTTTTTGGTGTGCTCGTTCAGGTATTCGCCGTTGCGGGTCTGGTCCGGTATGTCTTCCACTTTATAGACCTTGATACCGTTTTTGGTTTCCGTTTCGGGCAGGATGGACCAGCCATCGCGGTTCAGCACCAGCGTGGCGTTATTGCCGATAAAGGCGATGCCCTCCGTTCGACCGTAGTTGCCGCCGTCGATGCCCGTGGCGTGTTCCCAAAGCATGTTGAAGCCATCGTACTCGTAAACGGCCTGTAAAGTGTCGGGCGTTTCCGAGGCATCGTCGGGGTAGGCGAGTTTACCACCCGACGCCATTACCGATTTGGGTGCTTTGGCGTTCATGGCATAGAGCGCAATGTCGATTTCGTGGACGCCCCAGTCGGTCATGAGCCCACCGGCATAATCCCAGAACCACCGGAAATTAAAGTGAAACCGGTTCGGGTTAAACGGGCGTTTGGGGGCCGGACCCAGCCACATAGCGTAGTCGACGCCCGCCGGGGGCGCACTGTCGGGCCGAACGGGAACGGGATTCATCCAGCCCTGATACGCCCATACTTTTACCAGCCGGATGTTGCCCAGCTTGCCCGACCGGATGTACTCAATGGCTTTCTCATAGTGCGAGCCGCTGCGCTGCCATTGGCCCACCTGCACGATCTTGTTATACTTTTTGGCCGCTGCCAGCATCAGATTACACTCTTCAATGCTGTTGGCCAAAGGTTTTTCTACGTATACGTGCTTTCCTGCCGAAACCGAGTCGATCATGGCCATGCAGTGCCAATGGTCGGGGGTGCCGATGATGACCGCGTCGATGTCCTTGTTCTCGAGCAGTTTGCGATAGTCTTTGTATAGTTGCGGTTTGGTGTGCTGCATCGCTTCCACATCGGCCGAGCGTTTGTCGAGCACACTTTGGTCCACATCGGCCAGGGCCACACACTGAACGTCGCTCTGCAACAAATGCGACCGTAAGTCCGACCAGCCCATGCCGTTGCAGCCAATCAGGCCAACCTGAAGTTTGTCGTTGGCCGAAATCTGTTTCCGTTGATTGGCAATGGCTTCGATTGTCGGTAAGCTAATGAGCCCGGCTCCCGTAGCCGCTAAAGCCGACTGGCGTAAGAAATGTCTGCGTGTTGGTTTCATAGGTGTATGGAAGTTTAAGTTGTAGTACCGACGGTCGGTGTTACAACGCTTTTTGGGTAGATTTTCGCTGTCGTTTTGTTACCTACATACTACCAGCTCCCTTTCCCGTATTGTCGCTTATGAAAGAAATTCTGCTCCTTCTATTACTCATAATCAGCCCCCAGATATATGCGCAGGTGCCGGTCGATCTGTCTGGCTTTCAGAAGGCAAACGGAACAACGGCCATCCATCAGGATAATACGCTCATCATAAGCTGGCCTGCCAGTTCGAAGGAAACGGCAAAGCTGGTCATTGACCTGACGAACGGAAAGCCGCTGTTCAGCAGCATGCAATTATCACAGAAAGGAACATTCCGCGAAATTGCCCAGTCTCTCGACCCTGCCTTTGTCCTGACCGTCGGCAAGCGGGATCTGGTGTCGCAGAACGGCTGGAATATCTTTTTCGACAAGACCAATAAACTGCCCCACAAAGCCTACGCCGTCGAACTCACCAAACGAACGGCCAGCGTGACCAGTCAGGGTTCCCGAACCGTTATCCGGGTGTCGGATGTGCAGGCGGCCACCTTTACCGGCGCTATCGAAATAACGGCCTATACTGGTAGTCCGCTGATTAATATTGCCGCCGTAATGGCGACCGAAGTCGACTCGACGGCCATTCTCTACGATGCGGGGTTAATGAGTAAACAACCCGTTTGGAACACCATCGCCTGGTCGGATACCGACGGTAACATGCAGCATGTACCGGCTGATCCAAACCAACTCAACAAAGCACAGGGCGTAAAATACCGGACAATCATTGGTTCGGGGAATACCGGGAGTCTGGCCGTTTTTCCGGCTCCCCATCAGTATTTCTATCCGCTGGACGAAGCCTTCAACCTCGATTTTACCTGGTATGGCCGAGGCTACCGAAGCCTGGTGCCCGATTTTGGCATCGGCATCCGGCAGGATCTCATGGGCGATAAACGCTGGGTGCCCTGGGTCAATGCCCCGCCAAAAACGCAGCAACGACTTAACTTTTTCTGCCTGCTCAGCACCGACACGCCCGACAAAGCACTGGATGAGGTGAAGAAGTTTACGCATACGGATAAATACCCTGCTCTGCCTGGCTACAAGACCATGTCGAGCCACTTTCATAATGAATACGTGATGAGTGTGTTACTGGCCGGAAAGCCGGTGCCGGAGGTGCCTAACTTCGTAAAGGTCTTTAAAAACTCGGGCGTCGACATAGTGCATCTGGCCGAATTCCACTACACGGCGCACCCTAAAGGACCCGACGAGCAACGGCTGCTGGAGCTGAAAACGCTGCACGACATGTGCAAACGCTGGTCGGATAAGAAATTGTTGCTGCTGCCCGGTGAAGAACCCAACGAATTCTTTGGCGGGCACTGGCTGGATTTCTTCCCGAAGCCGGTGTACTGGATCATGTCGCGCAAACCCGATATGCCGTTCGTAACGGACGACCCGAGATACGGAAAAGTGTACCGTATTGCAGATAAGAACGACATGCTGAAACTCCTCGAAGCAGAAAATGGCCTGGCTTGGACAGCCCACGCCCGTACCAAAGGATCGACCGGTTTCCCGGACAAATACAAAGATGAAGAGTTTTATAGATCAGATCGGTTCTTTGGCGCAGCCTGGAAAAACATTCCCGCCGATCTGTCGGAGCCGAAGCTGAGCCGTCGGGTGCTGGATTTGATGGACGATATGGCCAACTGGGGGCTCAAAAAACACGTCATTGCCGAAGCCGATCTATTTACCATCGAGCCGGAAAACGAGATGTACGCCCACCTCAATGTGAACTACCTGCAACTAAATAAACTACCCGACTATAACCAGGGCTGGCAACCGGTTTTGGACGCTATGCGGCAGGGTAAGTTCTTTGTCTCGACCGGCGAAGTGCTGCTGCCCACCTTCACCGTAAACGGAAAAGGGGCCGGCGATTCACTGACTTTGAAGCCCGACGGTAAAGCCAGCATTGTCGTCAACATCGACTGGACGTTTCCGCTGACCTTTGCCGAAATTATCTCCGGCGATGGCAAACAGGTGTTCCGCGAGCGTATCGACCTGACAAACACCCGGCCTTTTGGCAACCGGACATTCACGCTTAATACCAATCTGAAAGGAAAAAAATGGGTTCGGCTGGAGGTATGGGATGCCGCCGTGAACGGGGCGTTTACGCAACAGGTATGGCTTACAACCAACTCCCGGCCGGGGGCTACCAACCCAGCAAGATGACAAAAAAAACAGCCTCCGTTTGTCTGTTTATTCTGCTACTACCCCTCGCCGGGTGGGTGAACGGGCGTACGGATAGAGCCGCAGTCCGGAAAGCCGTCATACAAACCTTACGCCCGCAGGTGCTGAAACAGGCTGCCTGGGCCATGCAACAGACGCCTGTTACCGTTACGGCGCAAACGAGTCCACGGTCGGCGGGGAGCCGCCATGACTTTTTCTCGGAAGGTGATTACTGGTGGCCTGATTCCCTAAATCCGCAGGGGCCGTACGTGCAGCGCGATGGAATGACCAACCCCGACAATTTTGTTGCGCATCGGCAGGCCATGATCCGGTTCAGCCGGGTAGTGGGCGCACTGGCATCCGCTTATAAACTCACCGGTAACGAAGCTTATGTCCGGCAGGCGTTCCGGCATCTGAATGCGTGGTTTGTGGACAGCACCACCCGTATGAATCCGTCGTTGCAGTACGCACAGGCGATTAAAGGACGCGCCACCGGGCGAGGTATCGGCATTATCGATACCATCCATTTTATGGAAGTGGCGCAGGGCATTCGAGCGATGGAACAGGCAAATTCGGTGGATAAACGAGTGCTGGCCGGTGCTAAAGCATGGTTCGCGGACTACCTGAACTGGCTCCTCACACATTCGTACAGTCAGGATGAAAAAGAGGCCAAAAACAATCACGGCACCTGCTGGGTCATGCAAGTGGCGGCCTTTGCCCGACTGACCGGCAATGAGACTGTGCTGGAAGCCTGCCGGGAGCGGTATAAAACGGTTTTACTGTCGAACCAGATGGCCACCGACGGCAGCTTTCCGCTGGAGCTACGCCGGACAAAACCCTACGGCTATTCGATCTTCAACCTCGACGCGATGGTGATGATCTGCCAGATTCTCTCCGACAAAGACCATGACTTATGGACTTATCAAACTCCCGACGGCCGTGGTATCGAAAAAGGCATTCTGTACCTGTATCCTTACGTGATGGACAAACATAAATGGCCGTTAAAACCGGATGTCATGTACTGGAACGACTGGCCCATTGCACAGCCGTTTCTGGTCTTCGGCGCGGCTGCTTTCAATAAACCCAACTGGCTGGCCACTTGGAAAAAGTTGGATCATGACCCACAAGTGGAAGAGGTATTGCGCAACCTGCCTATCCGAAACCCGCTGATCTGGCTGGAGTGATGGCTTAGTAGGTAAAAGCAAATTAAGATCGGTATTCTAGACACGACAACAACCGAAATGACCGAAATTCGTAAAGCCACCGCCGATGATCAGGACGCGATCTGGCATATTATCAGACCCGTTATTGCCACGGGCGATACCTATTGTTTTGCCCCGGATTCATCAAGAGAGAAGATGCTGAGTTATTGGTGTCATGACGATAAATACACCTACGTCGCTACGGTTGAGGATAACGTGGCAGGAACGTTTATCCTGAAAGATAACCAAGTCGACCTCGGCTCGCACGTAGCAAATGCGTCGTATATGGTTTCTGCCGGGTATGAAAGGCAGGGGATAGGGCAACGTATGGGCGAGTATTCCATTCAGGAAGCCCGGCGGTTAGGTTACCGGGCCATGCAGTTCAATATCGTCGTGAAAAGCAACGAGCGGGCTGTCCGGCTCTGGCAAAAACTCGGTTTCGACATCATTGGTGAGATTCCGGATGCGTTCAACCATGCGCAGCTTAGCTATACGAACGCCTATATTATGTATCGGAAACTATAATGCGAATTTGAACGAAATGACACTCAGAAAACCATACCTGATTAGCTGGCTGGCCGTACCCGTGCTTATGTTGATGGGGTTTTTATTTCGTCAGCATACGGTGGATATTCACTTATACGATACCTATTTTGTGATTGCCAATAACCACGTTGCGCTAGCTGGAGCAGCCTTATTGCTGGTAGCCGGACTGGGTTACTGGTTGCTTCAGAAAATTGGTAAGATGCCAAATGTTACGCTGACGGTGTTTCACCTATTACCAACGATTGGCGTGTTGATGCTCTTGGCACTGCCTGTAGCCAGTGATAGTGATTTAATGGGTGCCGAATGGTTCTTCCTGATTGTATTCGCTCTTCTGGTAGGTCAGTGTGCGTATATCGCCAATATCCTGATAACGCTGTTGCGGAAGTAAATTCATACAGAAGCTTTCTGCACAACTAAACAGCTACCAACAACCACCCATCACAATTTCACCAAGTCGTTGGTAGTCAGCCGTACTTTTGGGGAAAACCTCAGCCAATGAAACTACGACTGCTACTACTGCTTCTCCTCGCCAGCGCATCGCTGAGCAGTTATGCGCAAAAAGCCAGCGCTAAATCGGCAAACGATCAGTATGTCTGTCTGCCTTGCGGGTCTGACTGCGACCATGCCGTACTGGATGGACCCGGTAGCTGTCCGCATTGTGGTATGAGACTGGTACTCAAAAAGAGTGTCGTTTTTACGAATATTTCCCCTACCGAACTTTGCAAAACGGTAGCCGCCCGGCCAAACGTTATTCTGCTGGATGTCCGAACGCCCGACGAATTTTCAGGAAGGGCGCATGAGCATTTCGGTCGGTTAAAAAACGCCATTAACATTCCGGTACAGGAATTGGAAAGCCGTTTGGCCGAGCTGAATGGGGCGAAAAATAAGGAGATCATCGTCTATTGTTCGCACAGCCATCGAAGTCCGCGAGCCAGCCACATCCTGACCGAGAACGGTTTCACCAATGTCAAAAATATGACCGGTGGCATGTCGGTCTGGAATGACTCGGTCGGTCAGCTTCCTTTTGGTAAAGCACTATTGGTTAAATGATTTGGTTTCGATAGTGGCCCTTATCGCTGATTAGTCCGCGTACTCCGCTTCACCTTCCGAGTAGCCCGTTCCTGCGTTTTTACAGATGTCCCCTGCGCTGTGGTGCTGGACGGAACCGCCATCGGTCGGCCACTTTGCCCACTGGCTCCGTCGTTGGTGGCACTGACATTCATTGAACTGTCGATGACGACACTACCGGGCGTGGTGCTTCTGGCCGATTTAGGTTTGCTTGCTTTGGGTGTTGTCCCGGTTTGCGCCTGGGCCGTAACAGTCAGGGTTATCAGTAACAGTGTATGAAGAATTAGTTGCTTGTTCATGTTGTGATTCATCGCTTGGTATGATGACAACTACATGCAACCGAAATGGGCTATCGAAAGTCAGGATATTGAGTAAGTGGGAGCAATGTAGTGCCGACGGCGGGGACTACATTTTTTTCTCCTGGGCAGCCTTGATGTAAGCTTGGCCATCTTCCGCTAATAAAAATCGCTGTTTAATTAGCAGCTGCACCGATTTTCGAACGGCGTCTACGTACCCCTCATGCGTCTGGTAACGCTCCTGAATGGATAGGCGGGGATCATTCGTTGAGAGCCGTTCGGCTTTGGTAGCTTTAAACGGAATGTATTGGCCAGCCCCTTCGCAGCCGTCGTTTTCACCATAATCGGTTCGCCGTAACGCCCATCCGGTTGTCGTCGCGATGGGTACCGCAACCGGAGGCAAGCGAATCCCGGCGACTTCATTGCCATCTTTATCGACTTTCGACACAAAATTCACGTACGAAGGCCGGTCGGCTACGCTGGTCGGGAAACGGGTAATGACGCCCTGATCGAGTGAAGGACCGAAATCAAGGAGGTAGCGGGTGGTGATCAGGCCCGTGTAGGTAACGCCCGGAATAGTGGGCCAGCCTAGAGCCGCCTGCGGAACTACGCCTGTTTGCGAACCCGGTTGCGGCACGGCCAAAATGGCTGTTTTGTTGGACTGCCGCGGCACCTGACTAGCAGGAGGAGCAATGCCCTTCGTTACCCAGGCATCGAGTGCCATGAACAGTGCCCGCAAAGCTGGTTCGCCGTTGGTGGGGTTCTGAAACTGCTGGCAAGTGCCCCGGTTCGTTTCGTTACCCGTTCCGTGCTGTGCGCCGGAAATCAAATAAAACCGAACATTGTTCGGGTCGGAGAGGTCGTTGCCCCGACTATTGGTATGCAGCAGCGACGCGGCTTTTACCCAGTATTCATTGGCGGAGTTGATCTCAAATACTTTCGGGCAGGTGTTGCTGACGGTGCAGCGGGCTAGCCGACCGGCAGTTTTTCCTGTAAGCGGATCGGTCAGGACGGGATAGGCGAAGGGGAAAAGGCCTTCAGGGTACAGGTGATTTTGCCGGTTTCTTTCTGTGCGCGAGGGCTGAGCAAAGCGGTAGTTGAGGGCAATGCCACTGGCCCCACCGAGCCAGTTTTCGATACCGTCCAGCACCCGGCGGTTCTGCTCATCGGCATTAAAACCCAGCGTCTGGAAATCATTGACATAGCGGGCGGGCTGCGAGAGTGAGTACGAAAAGGTGTACCGGATGTCGTTCGCCAGTGGATTCGGGTTGCCGAAATCATCGGCGGTGGCGTACCGCAGAAACGAGACGAAATCGCGGGTGGCGGCAAAGCCAATCCCAGCTACAACGGGGTCTTTGGCCGTGTAGTTGAACTCATAAATAGCACTTTGCCGGAAGGGTGTTCCGACTGGTAACAGCCGGATGGTTTTATCGCCGGTGTACTCCCAACCCTCAGCCGGAATTGTGGTAGGTGTATCGCCCAGCCGATCCCGCACGGTGAGCGTTGCCTTTGCTTTCTCCTGCGTGGCGGTCGGGTAAGCGAGCGAATATGTCAGGGAAGTGGCATTGTCGAACGAGATGTATTCGTAAGACGGCCCCGTAATGGACGAGCCATCGGCGTTATGGGCGATGGGAACGGTAATCGTCAGGTTATTATTGACCGGCGCGGCCGAACAATCCCAGCCGTTCCAGGCCAGCGTGTAGCCCCTGTTCATCAGAAAGCCTTCGCCAGCCTGAGCGGCCGTGTTGGGGTCGTTGCCGCCACTGCTTTTGTTGAACCCGCCAATAAGCTTGCCGCCCCGGTTGTTGATCTCCAGAAAGAGCTTGTGGTTGCCGGTGGCAAGATTAATGGGTTTAAGAATGTAAATATCCATTGCATATTCCACCATACCTTTTGCATTACGGGGAGCCAGCCTGATATCCGTAATGAGCGCGTTCTGCAGGCTGTTGGGGTCAAGTTCGCCATAGGCTTTGCCCCTCAGTTTTTCATAAGCCCCCACCTGCCCGAACACTTTTCCCTCAAACGTGGGCGACTGAACGCTGTTGATCTCGATACGGATGATACGCGCCTGCGTCGGGAAGGAGAAGGCGATGAGGAGCAGCAGGAAGGATAAGCGGATGAGCATATATGTCTGGTCCAAGCCGCTACGGCGAACCGTTCCAGCTTGGCTATTGTCATAAAGGTAACACGGCCAAGCTGGAACGGTCCGCCGTAGCGGCTTGGCCCGGACGTTCTAATTCACCACATTCACCGGTTTGCCATCCAGAAACGCGGCCAGATTCTCGACCGTAATGGCCATAAGTCGGGCGCGGGCTTCGGTGGTGGCCCAGGCGATATGCGGGGTGATGAGGCAGTTTTTGGCCGTAAATAGCGGGTTGTCGGGCAGGGGCGGCTCTTTCGACAAAACGTCGATTCCTGCACCGGCAATGACGCCGTTGTTGAGCGCATCGGCCAGATCCTGATCCACGATGATCGGGCCGCGCGAGGTGTTGAGCAGAAAGGCCGATGACTTCATCAGGGCCAGGTTTTCTTTGTTGATAAGTCCCTGCGTTTCGGGCACCAAGGGCGTGTGGATGCTCACCACATCCGACTCCGCCAGTAGTTCGGGAATCTCCGCCCATTTGAAGTTTGGCCGGTGCGACTGATCGGTGCGGTGTCGTTTGGAACCGATGATGTTCATGCCAAAGGCCGTGGCTACATCGGCCACTTTCTCACCGATACTCCCGAAGCCAATGATGCCCATCGTTTTGCCCGCCAGTTCGATGAGCGGGTAATCCCAGAAACAGAAATCCACCGACCGCGCCCACTTGCCATCCCGTACCGAATCGCTGTGCCGCTGCACGTGCAGGGTCAGTTCGAGCAGCAGCGCAAACGTCAGTTGAACAACGGAGGGCGTGCCATAGCCGGGAACATTGCTCACGACAACCCCCTTCTTTTTAGCCGTGGCGGTGTCGATAATATTGAATCCGGTAGCCAGTACGCTGATGAATTTCAGGTTGGGCAATTGGTCGAGGGTGGCCGCGTCGAGGGGCGTTTTGTTGGTAAAAATGATGTCGGCATCCTGCGCCCGCTCCACAATTTTATCGGTGGGCGTCCGGTCATATACCGTCACCTCAGCCAGTTTTTCAACACCTTCCCAGGACAAATCGCCCGGATTCAGGGTGTAGCCATCTAATACGACAATCTTCATTTCTGGTTGTTTCTTTTGTCCTGTTGATAAACGGTATGTGGGCAAACCGGGTTTTGTATCAGCCCAAGGCTTTAGCCGTGGACTGAAAAAGGTCAATCGACCAACTTCGGTATCTGTTTTTCCTTTCCCGCCATCACCCTGATAAACATTCCAATCACTACCAAAACCACGGCTAATATACCCAAATAGAGATACCCTTTCGTCAGATCGGGCAGAACAGCGGCTTTCTTACCGTCGAGCATTTCGTAGACCGGAATCATCCATTTCAGCACGTAGGCCTGTGCCAGCGTCAGAAAACTGATGAAGATCAGCATGTAAAAGCTGTGTTTCACCGTGAACCGGAACAACTGCGACTCTTTGCCGACCAGATTCCCGGCTGCGGCTGCTACAGCAATGGATTGGGGCGAAATCATTTTACCAACCACCCCCCCCGACACGTTGGCCGCTACCGTCACCACCGGATCGACGCCGATGGACTGCGCCGTGGCATACTGCAGTTTGCTGAACAAGGCGTTGGCCGAGGTGTCGGAACCCGTAATGAATACCCCCAGCCAGCCAAGTACGGGCGCGAAGAAGGGAAACAGGATGCCCGTACTCGCCAGAACGGCCGCCAGCGTGAGCGTAATACCGGAATCGTTCAAAATATAGGCAAAGGCCAGCACCGAGGCCACTGATAAAATGGGGAACCGCAATTGCCGGATGGTCTCCCCGAAAACGGTTAACCCCGTTCTGTATGTCAGCCCGACCAGCGGGATAGCGATGAGAGCTGCCAGTAAAATAGCCGTTCCAGCCGCTGAGAGGTAGTTGACTTTGAAAAGCTTTGGTATCGGGTTGCCATCGCTGCCCAGAATGGCGTTGTGTAACCCCGGAAACTCGAACTGAAACATACCCGTCGAATTGAGTACGTCTTTGATGGGTTGCATACCCCATGAAATGATGATGATCGTGAGCACGATAAACGGCGACCATGCCCGAATCACCTGTCCGGCGGTATAGCTGATGCTGGTATCGACCGTAGCGGCTGGTTCGTTATCAAAACGCCAGATGGTTTTGGGTTTCCAGTAGCGCAGAAACGTCATCAGGCAAATAATGGAACCCAGCCCTGCAATGACATCGGGCAGGGCGGGGCCGAGGAAGTTTGACGAAAAATACTGGAGAAAGGCAAACGAAACCCCCGACACCACTACGGCGGGCCATATTTCAGACGCTTTTCGGAATCCGGCAATGATGCTGACCAGATAAAACGGCAGCATGACGGAGAGGATGGGCAGCGTTCGACCCACCATCTGCGAAATGGGCAGCTCCGGAATACCCGAAACCTGCGAAGCCACGGTAATGGGTATGCCGATGGAGCCAAACGCCACCGGAGCGGTGTTGGCGATCAGGCAGATGCCCGACGCATAGAGCGGGTTAAATCCCAACCCGACCAGCATAGCCGCCGTAATGGCCACGGGAGCGCCAAAACCAGCGGTGCCTTCCAGAAACGAACCGAAGGAAAAGGCAATCAACAGCCCCTGTAGCCGTCGGTCGGCGGTAATGGACCCCATGACGTGTTTGATGATTTCGAACTGCCCGCTTTTCACGGTGAGATTGAACAGAAAAACCGCCATGATTACCAGCCAGCAGATAGGAAACAGGCCGTACAGAGCACCATGTGCCGCCGACAGTAGCGCCAGCCCGACGGGCATACCATACACCAGCGTAGCAATGAGCATGGCGAGAGCCGTAGCGATCAAGCTAGCCTGATAGCCTTTCATTTTCCGGATGATCAACGCCCAGAAGATAAACAGAATGGGAATCAACGCGACCAGTACGGACAACGTAATGTTGTTGAATGGGTCAATAACTTGTTTCCAGATCATAAGGGTGGGGGTTGGGGGTAACTCACGCTAAATCCAGCGCTACAATTTCGTGGTCGAGAACCTTCGGTACGCTTACCGATACCTTTCCGTTTTTGATCTCAAATTTGGGCTTCTGCCCGCTCATGAGCAACTTCACGCCCGTCACGGTAGCACCTTTAGGGACCTGAACCGATACCTGCGCATCCACCGGAATCAACTCCCGGAATGGCCCTTTCATCATCATCGGATTCGTCAGGTTGACCAGATGAACGGTCATGGAATTCGCCTGCTGCCAGACGTTGACATCTATCACACCCGGCCCCGTTACAGCGACTATGGGCTCTTCATTGAGGGTCCAGTGAATGACGTTGCTCAACAATTGCCCGTGATCGACATTGAGCAGTTGCCAGAACGAACGGTCCAGGTCGCCGGGGATGTAGGCCACGCGTCCTTTACCCACCTGCCGCAGGTACAACTCCCGCGTATCGGTCTCTGCCACGCGCGGGTATACGTCTTCCATCGGCAAATCAGGATAGGTGGGGATGAGCGTAACCGGGCTGGGAAAGGTTGCCGTGGGTTTTACGTCGACTTTATAAATGGCGTTGATGATGCGGGGCGTATCGTCCAGACCGTTCAGAATGGTCTGGCTCTGGCTGTTCTTCGCGTCGTGGCGGAGGTGCAGATAGCTGTTTCGCATGGGGCCTTCCACCTTACCGGCATACGACAACCCCAGCAAACTCGCCAGACCGAAGTCCGGACGCGGGTTGCCCTCTTCGTCATACAGCGACGTTTCGAAAGTCGCCATCAGACTACCACCCGCGTTGACAAACGCTTGTAATTGGGTACACTGGCTATTGGAAAGGGCGGCAATGTTGGGCAGAATCAGCAGCTTGAACCGCTTCAGGTCGTCGGGCGTAAGCAGCCGGTCGTTCACCATATCGAACGGAATTCTACTTTCAACAAGGGTCTGGTAGATACCATCGAGGTGGTCGCTGCTTTTCTGCTGCCAGGGTTTGCCACCGTAATTACGGTCGGTCTGCTCCGAGTAGACTACGCCCACCCGCGCCATCGACGCCGTATTACGAAGGTATTTTTCGTTTTTGTGATAACCCTCGTATACCTTAGCCACGGCCTCCATCCAGCGTTTGTCGTAGATGTCGCCCCCGAACTTGACGAAGCACGGCCGCATCCCGTTGGCCGTTCCTTCGGCCACCCAGATACGGATTTCAGCATCGCTCTGAACGGAGTCTTTCCAGCGGTATTCCTCTTCAATACCCACGCTGAAAATGCCGATCAGGGGCTTCATCCCCAGCGTCGAGCGCAGTTCTTTAGCGCCTTTGCCATTGGCCCAGGGCGCCATCAGTCCGCGCCGGGCCTGCTGGTCGGCGAAGAAAAGATCGGCTTCTTTGCCGGTGACAATTTTATCGGGAAAACCATTGGGAATGAAGCGGGACGCGGGCCGCTGCTGACGGATACCGGCATCCCACAAGGCCCATACCTCCCGTAACCGGTTGGTTCGCCATTCCGACCATTTTCGGTAAGTAGGGTCCAGCCGCTCTATTTTCTTCGGCAGTTCCAGACCCGATGCCACTTTGAAGTTGCGGGTGCAATGCTCGCAGTAGCAAATGTCGTGACCAGCCCATCGGTTCGAAAAAATGCCTTCGGGCTGGAATCGCTCCATAATCTCTTTGTTCACCTGCGGCATAAACTCGAAGTTGTACGGCCCGAGTGAACAGGTGACCCACAAGTCGGGATTGGCCCAGTGACGTCGTTTGCTGCCATCGACGTTAACCGCGATCCAGTCGGGGTGGGCATTGTACACATTTTGCCGGGCGGCATGGGGATCGGTCCGGAGCATGATCTTCATGTCCAGTTTTTTACAGCCTTCTACCAGATAGCCCAGCGTATCGGCGTTACCCAGGTAATCGCTTCGGTGATGCAGCGGGATGTTGGTCGGGTAAAACGCGACCACGCCCCCGGCGCTGAGTAAAGCCCCGTCAGCATGAATTCGTTTAAAGTAACTCAGCCAGAAATCGGGGTCGTAATGGCCGGGGTCGCGCTCCACAAAGGCCAGTTGTGCCCACCGCATTGGCCCGTCGAGCCATCGCGTTTCCGTTGGCGACAAGGCGTTGTCCATCAACGGCTGACCCGCCAGCGCATAGGCCCCGCCAATCAGGCCGGTGGTCTTAATAAATTCTCTTCGTTCCATGAGGTAAAGGCAGGAGTGAACACGACGGGTTCTCAAAAAAACAGAGATTATTATGGTCGTATTCTACTCTTACCTCTGTACCCGCGGATCTTTAGTCCGCGTAGCCGTCAGGCTAAGATAGAGCGTATTAGTAGCCTGACGGCTACGCGGACTAAAGATCCGCGCTACAAGCTTTTGCCATTGCCAACCCAGACGTAAATGCCCCTTCTACATTGCCTTCGCCGAAACCATCACCGCCAAACAACAGCGGCAGTGGGGCTTCTGCCACCAGAAGCGGGGATGGGTGCCGCTGGTCGGCCAGGCTGTAGCGCCAGCGGTGTACCTGAACGGTACTGATGCTGGCAGCCGGAATCAGGTCCGGTAGCTGATCGATCAGTTGTCGGCCAATGGCGTTGAGGTCATCGTCGAAATGCGTTCGGCTGAAGTCGGCGTTGGCGTGTAGGGTGACGGAGGGCTGGCCGGGTGAAATGCCTTTCTGCCAGTTGTCGGCTACCCAGGCAATGTCGCCGGTTTCGTAGCGGATGGCGTTGGGCATGGAAACCGGTTGGTGGAGCGCTGCCATCACCGCAATGCAGGGTTGATAACTGATGGCCGAGAGCGCCGACCGGTTGGCCGTGGACAGCATAAATCCGCTCCGGTCAGCGAGCGCCAATGCCTGTGGAGCCGGTACGGTGATGAGCAGCGCATCGGCCCGGTAAGACGCTCCGGCCTCTGTTTCCACAAGCCACTGGCTCCCGTCGACCCGGAACGATACGACCGTCTGGGACGTCAGTACGGTCAGGTTGCGGCTCAGGGCTTTGGCCACGGCGTTCATGCCGTCGATACCCACGTAATGTAGCTGGTCGGTGGCGGTGTCGGCCGGACTGGGCTGTGCGGGTTCCCATTGGGCAATGACGTTGTCGGCCAGCAGTTCCTGAACAACCTTCCGGAATTCGGCTGTAGTGGCCGAGAAATACTGCGCACCATGATCGGCGCGGGCCTGTTCGATGCGCCGGGTAGCCAGTCGACCACCCACACCCCGACCTTTATCGAGCACGACGACATCCCAACCTTGTAAACGTAAAGCACGGGCAGCGGCCAGACCAGCCATACCCGCCCCAATAATAAGAGAAGACGGCATGTAGTTGAAGTTTGTATCAGACAGCAGAGCACCGGCCCCCGGCCTGCTGTCTTGTCGTAGTGTCAGTTTCTTAAAACTGATAAGTTAGGTTTCTCAAAACCTAACGGATATACTATTAGCCTGACGAAATTTGAAGAATAATAACGGGGTCTGTCCGGGCCAAGCCGCTACGGCGGACCGTTCCAGCTTGGCTCAGACAGACCCCCTTCATAAACTCTTCGCTTTCAGCTGCGCCACGGCATAGCTGGCGGCTCGGGCGGTGAGGGCCATGTAGGTCAGCGATGGGTTTACGTTCGAGGCCGACGCCATGGCCGAGCCATCCGTGACAAATACGTTCTTGCAGGTGTGTACCTGGTTGTATTTGTTAAGCACCGACGTTTTTGGGTCGCGTCCCATGCGGGCGGTGCCCATTTCGTGGATACCCAGCCCCATGTGTGCCGCCGGATTGTCGTAAGTAGTAACGTTCTTGAAACCGGCGGCTTCCAGCATTTCGGCACCGTCGTTCATGATGTCTTTCCGCATGGCCCGGTCGTTGGCGTTGAAATCGGCGTCGAACACAACCTGCGGCAGGCCCCATTTGTCGGTTTTGTCGGGGCTGAGGTAGAACCGGTTGTTCGGGTCGGGCAGTACCTCGCCGAAGCCGGTGAGGCTCATCTTCCAAGGGCCGGGCTGCGTCATGCGTTTCTTGAAGTCGGCACCGAAACCCTGCTCCGCACCCCCCCGCGACCAGTCGGCGCGGGAGGCTCCGCCTTGATAGCCGAAGCCGCGCAGGTAGTCGCGTTTTTTGTCGTTTCCCCAGTTGCGGAAGCGGGGGATGTACAAACTGCCCGGACGGGCTCCAAAATAGTAGTCGTCTTCAAAGCCTTCAATATCGGCTCTGGCCCCAACGGCCAGGTGGTGGTCCATCAGGTTGCGGCCCAGTTGATCGCTGTCGTTGCCCAGGCCGTTGGGGAAGCGGGCCGATTTCGAGTTCATCAGGATCGACGTAGAGCCAATCGTTCCCGCATTCAGGAAAATCACTTTGGCGTAGAAGTCCCGCACTTCCAGCGTGTTCTGGTCAATGACCCGTACGCCTTTGGCCTTCTGGGCGTGATCGTCCAGGATAATCTCTTTTACGATGGCGTTGTGCAGGATCGTCAGCCGGTTGGTGCTTCGGGCGGCTGGTAAGGTAGCCGCCAGCGAACTGAAATAAGCCCCGAACGGACAGCCCCGCGTACAGCGGTTCCGAAACTGACAACTTGCCCGCCCCACCGCCGTATGCCAGGGCTGAGGTTTGGTGAGGTGCGCCACCCGACCCATCGTTATAGGACGATTTAGCTTCTGCGCGACCGATTTTTTAAAATGCACTTCCGGGGCGGTCATCGCCATGGGCGGCTGAAATATGCTGTCCGGCAAAACGGCTAACCCTTCGGCCTGTCCGCTGATGCCCACGAATTTCTCGACGTAGGTATACCAGGGCACCAGATCTTCGTAGCGAATGGGCCAGTCGATGCCGAGTCCCTCTTTGGCATTGGCCAGAAAATCTTCCCGATTCCAGCGGTAAGTATGTTTCCCCCAGATCAGGGATTTACCGCCCGTATGGTAGCCCCGAATCCAGTTGAAGGGCCGTTTCTGGATGTACGGATGCTCTTTGTCGTTGGTGAAATTGAGCTGGCTGCCCTCTTTGGCCGAGAAGAACATGCTGGCGTAGTGCTCTTCGGCAGCTACCGTCGTGATCTTGCCCCGGTGTTCGAATTCCCAGGGGTCCTGCATGGCGGTTTTGTAGTCCTCAACGTGTTTGATTTCGTAGCCGCGTTCCAGCACGAGTACGTTCAGCCCTTTTTCGGTTAGTTCTTTAGCGGCCCAGCCCCCCGTCATACCGGAACCCACCACGATGGCGTCGTAGGTTTGGGCTTTTTGTGCGTTTATATTCAGATTCATAGAATAAATGATCGACGAAGTGAAGGATTAAACCTGGTTGCCGTACATAAAATCTTTCTGACCAGGCTTTATCTTGATGGGCTCGAATTTTCCCGGTATCGGCTGGTAGTCGAACGATGACTTGATGCCCGCTTCCGACGTGAAATACCCCCAAACCGTCAGCTCTTTGATCAATTGCCAGAACGACACCGAACCGGCTTTGGTGTTGGCCAGCGCCTGTACTTCCACTTGTTTGAGGAGTGTTGTTTGCTGATCGGGCGAAGCGGTCAGGAGTCCTTTACCCGCCAGATCACCAAGACCCGTCAGAAATACATCCTGCACGGGTTTGGCATAGCAATCGCGCAGAATAATCTCTATAAAATCCGGAACACCGGCATCGACGGCACCGGGTGTATCTGTCTTCGGTATAATGAGTTCGGCTACCCGCGCCATAATCTCCCGTTGCTCTTCATTGAGTATGGACGCGCCGTTTTCCCGACTTTCGGGGTTCGTCTGGCTCCAGCGGTCAAAGGCCAGTAATGTCGGGGCCGAGAGGGTTCCGCCCAGCATGAGGCTAACCCGTGATAATGCTTCCCGTCTGTTCATCCGTTGTGTATAGCTAAGTACGGTTTACAAAAGGCGGTTAAGGCCAAATAATACCGCGTTGGTGAGGGATTTTGTTGGTGTAGCGGGTTGGGGCGGTGTTACACACAGCTGTTGATAAAGATAGCAAATTTATAAGCCGGGTGTGTGGCTGGTGCTATGCTATATTTACCTGCTCAATTTCCTCTGACTTATGCCTCTTTTTGATCAGACACAGGTAGCTATCTACACCCGAAAATTTACGAAGCTTAAACAAGGGGGCACCAAATACGGCAAGGCTCCCCATAAGCCTGTTTTCCTGCTCACGTTGCTTGAACTGGTAGAAAAGCGGCTCATCACCGAAAACCGGGTGACCATTACGCCCGAACTGGTAGCGATCTTTAAAGAGAACTTCTCACTGCTGGTACAAACGGCGCATAAAGACGATTTCACGCAACCGTTTTATTACCTGCAAAACGATGGTTTCTGGTTTCTGAAGACAAAAACCGGGGAGAAGCTCGATGCCTATATCCGAAGTGTACAAACCCTCAGCGACCGGCTCGACTTCGGCTACTTTGCCGACGATCTGTTCAATCTACTGCTGGATGATTACGCTCGTCTGCATTTGAAAAACACCCTTCTCGACTATTATTTTCCACAAACCAAAACAGAATTTCTCCGCATCAAAGATACCGGACGTAGCTACCTGTACGATCTGGAGACCTACATGCTGAACGAAAAAGAAGTGCCGTACGCACCCCTTGTCGCCACAGACGATGAAGAGATACGTTTTGTACGTGGTGGCCTGTTCAAGAAGCTGGTACCGAAAGTATATGATTTTACCTGCGCGATTTCGGGAATGAAAGTCATTTCGGTTGATGGGGCTTCATTGATTGAAGCTTGTCATATCGTACCCATCAGCGTATCGGGTGATGATAAAGTCACCAACGGCATTGCCCTGTGCCCCAATCTGCACACCGCTTTTGATCGGGGTATGATTGGGGTAGATGACCAGTTACGCGTAGTGGTCTCGCCGTCCTTAGCTGATAATATGGCCAGCCCTTACAATCTAAAGCAGTTTCATGGCCAACCCTTGCGATTGCCATTCGGTGACGTGCATAACCCAAAAATGGAGAGTTTCCGATGGCACATGCGGGAGCGATTTAAAATGTAATTTGCAAGTATGAATACTGAATGGTTGAAACTTCGCCTTTATGATGGCGATCTGAGAAAAGCTTTTGAAGAAATGGTTTGCCAACTGGCAGAGTATGAGCCAATAGAGAACCGTGTTCAGTTCATTCGAGTTGCAGCGCCTGATGGAGGTAAAGAAGCATATTGGATTTTGAATAATGGTGACGAATACGGATGGCAAGCCAAGTTTTTTACCTCAATGGACAAAGGCCAGTGGAAACAATTGAATGAATCTGTTGAGAAAGTCTTAGATAAACATCCTAGACTAACTCGCTACTATATCTGTACTCCACTTGATCGTGAGGATCCTCGGATTGAAAATCAGCGATGGTTTATGGATAAGTGGATTGAGTGGGTGGGTAAATGGCAAAAACTCGCCCGGAAGATGGGCCGAACAGTTGAATTTATTTATTGGGGTAATTATGAATTGTTTGAGCGTCTTAGCCGTCCCGTCAATGTTGGACGACTTAATTTTTGGTTTCAAGAGACTGAACTGACCGAAGAATGGTTTACCCACCGACTTGAAGAGGGTATTCATAATCTTGGTAGCCGCTATACACCCGAAGTTGACTTTCAATTACCCGTAGTTAAGGTATTTAATGGACTCGCAAGGAATAATTCCTTCTTAACTCGTTGGTCTGAAGAATTCAACCAATTAAAGACTGTAGCTTATAAAGCTATACACCAGTTAAATGTACAGGATAAAGACCTTAATGAGCAAGTTGATAGATTCAAAGAGCTCTTGAGCCGGCTGAACCTATTTGAGGAAGCTAACCGTCCAAATCGTTTGTCAATAGTTGATCAGGGCGCCTTTTCAAATATGCTAAAGCAACTTGTAGCTAATGTGGATCAAATTATAAGTCGGTTCTATGAATTGAACAGAATAGAAGTAGAGAAAAAAAAGACTACAGGTCAGCGTGATAGCGAATACTCAAATGCTTTTGGATGGGATATTGAAAGGTGCCGTGAAGTCAATAGGAATTTATACGAATACATAGGTTACATTAATGGGTTAGAAGTAAAAGCTGCAAATGTTCCAGCTATGGTATTGTCCGGTGATGCTGGAATGGGTAAATCTCATTTACTAGCGGATATCGCTCAAAAACGTAAGGAGGAGAACTTACCAACAGTGCTTTTGTTAGGCCAGCAGTTTACGACAACGGATGAGCCTTGGACACAAATACTTCGTCTGCTACACTTATCCTGCAACCGTGATATATTCTTAGCAACTCTCAATACTTATGGAGAAACATTAGGCTCACGAGTATTGCTCATAATTGATGCAATTAATGAAGGTCAAGGCCGATTCATCTGGGAGCATTCAATTAGGGGCTTTTTACATGAAGTTGCTCATTATCCTTGGCTCGGCTTAGTAATCAGTGTGCGTAGTTCTTATGAAGAGCTTCTTTTGCCAGAAAGTATAGCTAAGGACAATCGCCTACTTAGAGTTGTACATCATGGATTCAAAGCAGTTGAATATCAGGCAACTAAGCGATTCTTTGAATATTACGGTCTACTCTTACCGAGTATACCGCTACTACACCCTGAATTTAGTAATCCTTTGTTTTTACACCTGTTTTGTAAAGGCTTAAAGAAGAAAGGACTAAATCGCATACCGGATGGTTATGAAGGCATTACGGCTATAATTACATTTCTAATTGATGCTATAGATGAAGTATTAGCAAAAAAACTGCACTATCCAACATCCTTAAGGCTCACTCAAAAAATAGTTGACCAATTAGCGGCAAAATTATTAGAGCAAGAAGCTCGCAGCATATCATTTGAAGAAACTTTTTACTGGTTGATTGATCTCCCAAAACTTAAAGCCATATCTGAGCCGCGCCGTGGACAGTATATAGAAGACCTAATTTCTGAAGGTATCCTAAGTAAAAACTTTCTGCAACGTTGGGATCAAAAAACTCAACAATTGAAAGGTGAAGAAATACTATTTTTTACTTATGAACGTTTTGGTGATCATCTCATGGTTTCCCATTTAATTGATAATTACGTTAATAAAGTGAAGCCAAAAGAATCTTTTGAACAGGATACTAAACTTCAATTACTAATCTCAGGTGATAATGCTATCCATAAAAACGAAGGCTTAGTAGAAGCAATGGCTATTCAGTTGCCTGAGAAAATAGGTATTGAGTTACATCAAGTACTTCCTCAGTTTGCAAATACTGGTTCAGTGGCGGGAGCTTTTATCGAAAGTTTACTTTGGCGAAAACTAACGTCATTTACTGATGAGACCAAAAAGTATCTTATTAGTATTGCAGATACTGACCAAGAATATTGGTTTAATCGTCTATTCCAAAATCTACTACTGGTCACGGCTTCACCAAGCCATCCATTCAATAGCGATTTTTTGCACCAGTCACTAATGAAATTAACAATGGTGGATCGTGACGCTTGGTGGTCAAAGTACATTCATTTTAAATATAGCCATAGTCCTGAAGAGCCTACAGCGGTACAACGTCTTATAGATTGGGCTTGGTCCGTAGTATCTAAGCAAAACATAGAAGCTGAGGCCGCACGCTTAATGGGACAAACCATTGCTTGGTTCTTGACCAGTTCCAATCGGCTCTTACGAGATTCTGCTACAAAAGCGTTAGTATCTCTTTTTGAGAATCGGATTTTAATTCTCATTCAAGTACTTCAAGCGTTTGAAGAAATAAATGATCCTTACGTATATGAGCGTCTATGGGCTGTAGTATATGGGTGTACATTGAGAACTAAACAGAAAGAGTTCTTGAAGCCATTGAGCGAGTATACTTATCAATGCATATTTAATCAGGAAGAGGTTTATCCTCATATTTTACTTCGGGATTATGCAAGACAAGTGATTGAATATACTTCTTATTTAGGTCTTGTTACGGAATTAGATTTAATAAAAATTAGGCCTCCTTATAAAAGTCAAATGCCTAAACGATTTCCAACAAATAAAGAAATTGATAAAAAGTATAAATTAGACTATAAATCGTCAGAATTTAAAAAACATCAATGGTCGCAAAATAATATTTTAAAATCAATGACTACTGAATACGGTCGTGGAGTCGGAGGATATGGAGATTTTGGTAGATATGTTTTTGAAAATAATTTTGATGGATGGAGGGAAGAAGTAAATGTAAATAGACTTAGTAATCTTGCAGTTCAATGGATTTTTAAAAAATACGGTTATGATGTTGAAAAGCTTGGAGAGTTTGAGCAATACATAGGTCGATTCAAAACGGATCGGCATGATGTGCAGAGTGAGCGTATTGGAAAAAAATACCAATGGATTGCAATGCACGAACTCTTAGCTCGGGTGTCAGACAACTTCACTCTCCGGGACTCTTGGGGAGAGCATGAAGAAGAACCTTTTGAAGGTCCTTGGAACCCTTTTGTAAGAGATATAGACCCTTCCATATTAATCAAAAAAACTGCTGTTGCCAAGGGTAAAACAAGTTGGTGGAACCCAGCCCAAAGCTTTGATTGGTCAATCCCTCATAAAGATTGGATCGCTTTCCATGATGATTTTCCCGACCCAAGAAAGTTGATACATTTTATCAATCCAGTAGATGGGGAAGAGTGGCTTTCACTTGAGTCACATCCTTCTTGGCAAGAGCCAACTTTTGCTCATGAGGATGAATACCAAATATCTAAGAAAAATCTTTGGTATCAAATCCGAGCTTATATTGTACCTGAAGAGGGCTATAATGAATTCATTGAATGGGGGGGGAATCAGGATTTCTTTGGTAAGTGGATGCCAGAATCTTGGGATCGACGTGAAGTATTCAGCCGTGAGTTCTACTGGTCTCCAGCCTATAAAGCCTTGGCGGCACGAGCTCAGAAGGATGAAAGTATTGAAGAGCCTTGGAGACGAATATCAATTAGATATAGTCATCAAAATTCAGGAATTGAAAATTTAGGTCCCGTAATGGTTCCCACTCAGAGTTATATTTGGTCAGAACAATACGATGCCTCTAAAGAAGAAACCATAAGTTTTCATATGCCTAATGGCTTTCTCTTTGAAAAAATGAAGTTGCAGTATGCTGATATGGAAGGTGCATTTGTAAACGCTGATAACCAAATTGTCTGTTTTGATCCGAGTGTAGAGAAAGAAGGCGATTCTTGCCTATTAATTCGTAAAGCCGATTTGTTTAAAATGTTAAACGAGCAGGGGTTACGTATCTTCTGGACGGTATTAGGCCAAAAATCCATTCATCATATGCATAATGCCGAAAAGTATAGTCAAACAGTTATATCAGGCATCGTGCATTTTCAGGAACAACAGCTTCAGTTTGATCATATAATATATGACGCTACAGAACAGTATTTAAAAAAAGAAGCAGAGCAAGCAAATGCACGAGATTGGAAAGAGGGAGATATAAACCCTTTTATATTCGACTTTGGCGAAGAAGAATAAATCAATACATTGCTGGTCCCACGTACCCCTGATGCAACTGCGCCACGGGAAGTCAAATCCCAATCGCGGCCCCAGACTACGTTGCCATGCTTAATCATCATGTACACGAAATGTACACGACCTCTGCATCATGTACAAAAAAGGCGTATTATTGTACATGATAGATTTCCTACCTGAGCAGCCTTATAATCAGTTGCCTTTGTTGCCACCTTTGCGTGAGCAGATAGAGAGCGTACTCATTCTTCGGCAGGAAAGCCGTGCCATGCGGGCGTTGGCTGAGTTGAAAGGAATGACCCGGCTTTTGCCGAACCCCGCCATACTGGTCGATGCGCTGGTGCTCAAGGAAGCGAAAGCCAGTTCTGAAATTGAAAATATCATTACAACCAGTGATCGACTCTATCAGGCTTTAGCCGCGAAAGAGCCGACTACAGACAATGCCACAAAAGAAGTCCTTCGGTATCGTCAGGCATTGTATACGGGCTATCGATTTATCCGGAGTCGCGGCTTTTTGAGTACAAACGGAATCGTTTCCATTCAGCAGGAACTCGAAGCCAATCAGGCAGGTATCCGGCGGCTGCCGGGAACAGCTTTGCGGAACGACCGAACGCAGGAAACTATTTATACCCCGCCCGACGACCCGGATACGCTTCAGGCATTGATGCATAATCTGGAACTCTATTTGAATACAAACACGGAGGATGACGTTTCGCCCCTGATCAAGTTGGCTGTTCAGCATTATCAGTTTGAAAGTATTCATCCCTTTTATGACGGTAATGGTCGAACAGGCCGAATTATCAATGTGTTGTATTTGATCTTACAGGAGTTGCTCACCGAGCCGGTTCTTTACCTGAGTGGATACATTATTCACAATAAGGCTGACTATTATCGCTTATTACAGGAGGTTCGAACGCGGCAGAATTGGGCAGACTGGATTTTATTCATACTGAAGGCGGTTGAAGAAACAGCCCGGCAAACCATTGGGCAAATTCTTCAGATTCAAGCTCTTTTTGAGCAGACGGCAGAGCATATTCGGCGGGAAGCACCCAATGTGTACAGTAAGGAGTTGGTAGAAGTCTTATTTCTTTATCCGTACAGCAAGATTGAATACGTTGTTGATCGGCTGGCCGTTGACCGACGAACCGCATCCAAATACTTACGCACGATTGAAAAACTAGGTTTACTACGCTCTGAGCAGAAGTGGAAGGAAACCCTGTTTATCAATACACGTTTGTTTGACTTGTTAAAGGAATAGAAGTTGATGCCAGATTCTCAGGCTACGTTGTGGACAGGATGCGGTTTTGAAGAAGCCATCAATACACCGCTGGCCCCACATACCCCTGATGCAACTGCGCAACGGGGAAAATTAAATCCCAGTCTTTTCCCCAGACTACGTTGCCCCGTTCTATCTTAAATCGCTTGAAATTTGCCAGTTTACGGTACTTATCGTGCTGCGGATGTGAGTGGGCTGATAGAAAAGGCCCAAAGTCAATAACTTGTGAGGTCATATCCGAAAATTTGAGTCGTAAGCGGTGTTGGCCTACGTGTTCAACTTCGGTTACTGTCAACATTCTCATCCCCTTTGGTGATTTGTTATTCAAAAACGAACCCCTCTTTTAATAACCATTTTAAAAAGTAACTCGATGATCTATCGGTGTTTGTTAACCCTGCAAATTTTAAGTCTCACTTTAAATTTGCAGGATTAACTGCCTTAAGGCGTAGCCTGAGTCGCTGTTAATCAAGTAAATTTTCAATCGGATTGAAAGTTTACTTGATTAATCATCCTACACCAACGCCCGCAATTCCTCCACAACCCCCTTGATTGCGTTAACCGTCGCTAGCACATCGGCTTCGGTGTTGAAGCGCCCCAGGCTGAACCGCAGGCAGGAAAAGGCTTCGGTTTCGGTCAGACCCATAGCCAGCAACACGTGCGAGGGGTCAATGGATGCCGCCGTACAGGCTGAGCCATTGGAAACGGCAATGCCTTCCAGACCCATAATGAGCGCGTCGCTGTCGCAGTTTTCAAAATAGATATTCGTGGTATTGTGTAGTCGATGTTCCTGATTGCCATTAATGTGTGTTCCAGGAATAGTAAGGAGTGACATTTCGAGCAGCCCTCGTAGAGACGCGACCCTTCGCTTCTCCTTCGCGCCAGCCATTTCCAGCCTAGCCAGTTCGGCGGCTTTGCCAATGCCCACAATACCCGGCACATTGAGCGTGCCACTGCGTAAGCCGCGTTCGTGGCCACCACCATGCAGGAGGGCTTCCAGCTTCACTTTATTCGGTCTACGCTGCCGCACAAATAGGCCGCCCACGCCTTTAGGGCCGTAAAACTTGTGGCCCGAGAAGGCAAGCAAATCTATATCGGACTTATCCACATCCAGCGGCAGTTTACCCACAGCCTGGGTAGCGTCGGTCATGAACAGAGCCCCGACTTCGTGGGCGAGTTCGGCAATTTGCTCGATGGGCTGAATAACGCCGGTTTCATTATTCACCGCCATGACCGACACCAAAATCGTATCGGGGCGGAGGGCGGCTTTTACAATGTCCAGATTCAATAAGCCATCAGGTTGAACGGGCAGATAAGTTACCTCATAGCCGCGCTTTTCTAGGTATGTGCACACATCGAGTACGGCTTTGTGCTCGGTCTGTACCGTTATAATATGTTTGCCTTTGCTGGCATAATTCTCGGCAACGCCTTTAATGGCCAGATTAATGGCTTCGGTAGCCCCTGAGGTAAACACCAGTTCGTGGGTTTCGCAGCCTAACAAGTCGGCCATCTGCTGGCGGGCCGTCTTTACCGCTTCACTTGCCCCAACACCAAAGGGATGCGTGCTTGCAGCATTGGCGAAGTTGTCGGTCAGGAATGGCATCATCGTGTCCAGCACACGCGGGTCCAGCTTCGTCGTGGCGTTGTTGTCCAGGTAAATCATACAGTAAAGATACACTCTGTGACGGTTCATCTGACGTACTACCTCGCTCCTTGCCCGTAGCTTCTCTACAACACCTTGCTTAATACTTTCTGACGTGTCTGGATATACCATTGAATATTATTTAACCCTATGGATATAATCTTCTTGTGCTATTTTAAGCTTATGTATAACTTGGCGAAGCATGCTTTTGTGCGCTCATCTTTGTTTCACTCTTCTAATTTCCAGTCATCATGTTCAATCACTCCCTGAAAAAAGTTCTATGGTCGGCGTTAGTTCCGGCGTTACTTGCGGCCTGTCAGCCCACCGATACGTTCCAGCGTCAGCCGGATGATGTGGTTCGTTACGGTAGTCAGACAGGGTCGGCACGGGCCACTGCCGATGTGCAGAAGTACATTGTTACCTTTAAAGCCGATCCACTCATTACCCGCTCGCTACCCGACAATGCCGGAGCGTATGATGCCCGGGTACAACAGATGCAGGGGCTGATTTCCCGACTGGTGGGAGCCGATATTGCCGGTAAAACCCAGGAGGTTTACACAACGGCGATCCGGGGCTTTGCCGTTGAGCTAACAGCCGCCGAATTGGCCCGGCTGCAGCGACTGCCGTTCATTGCCAGTATCG
Source organism: Spirosoma sp. (assembly GCF_026391055.1). Lineage (GTDB taxonomy): Bacteria > Bacteroidota > Bacteroidia > Cytophagales > Spirosomataceae > Spirosoma. Next base: position 420,509 of record NZ_JAPLET010000015.1, read on the forward strand.
TACCCGATCAGGTCGTTTCACTGGCCGTGCCAACCGGTACTGCCATAACGGTAGGAGCGCAGACTATACCCTGGGGAATTAGCCGGGTGGGTGGTGTTCGAACCTATACGGGTCCGCATAAGGCCTGGGTTCTGGATACAGGTATCGATTTCGATCATCCCGACCTGAATGTCGACCTGCCGCTGTGCCGTAATTTCAACAACCCACGTCGCGATGCCGACGACGACAATGGGCATGGCTCGCACGTGGCCGGTACTATTGGTGCCAAAGACAACAACTTTGGGGTAGTAGGGGTTGCGCCGGGCGTGAAGGTAATCGCCGTGAAAGTACTGTCGGCGTCGGGAAGTGGTTCCTACTCCGGCGTTATTGCCGGTATCGACTACGTTGCCACGGCGGGTGCGCCGGGCGATGTGGTGAACATGAGTTTGGGCGGACCCGTTTATACACCGATTGACGATGCGGTAAAGGGAGCAGCCAGCAAAGGCATCTTGTTTGCACTGGCGGCAGGCAATGAGTCGCAGAATGCAAATAACTCCTCTCCGGGCCGTACGGAACACCCCAACGTGTATACGGTTTCGGCCCACGACTATAACGATAAATTTGCGTCGTTCTCCAACTACGGCAATCCGCCCATCGACTGGTGCGCACCGGGCGTCGATGTGCTTTCGACCTGGCGTTCGGGTGGTTATCGGACTATTAGTGGCACCTCAATGGCAACGCCCCACGTAGCTGGTATCCTGCTCTACGGCAAACCGGTTTCCCGCGGACCCGTATCCGGCGATCCGGACGGCAACCCCGACCTGATGGCAAAATTACCAACGGTAACGCCCTAAGTCGGGTAAGTTTGATACGAATACAAAAGGCCGGATGTGTTCCGGCCTTTTGTCGTTTCAGTGAAATACGGATCGGGATAATGGCTGGCGGCAGGGTGGGAGATGATGCATCAATCTGCCCTGCCACCAGCCATACCACTAAGGCAATACGGTGCCTGAGTTTTGGTTAATGATGCCAATGTTGCCGTTGCCCGTCTGCTGAATCTGCAACAGATTGTCCATGCCGGTCTGGGTAACGGTCAGGGAGTTGTTGTTCCCCTGCTGAAGGACAAAATTCGTAGATGTCAGGTTGAGGATGGCGTTACCACTACCTGTTTGCTGAAAAATAGCCTGGTTGCCTTCGCCGGTCTGAATGACGCCCGCAACGTTAAAATCGCCCGACTGGGTAATCTGGGCGTTGTTATTGTAACTCAGATTTTGTCCGGCCTGGCCCTGACCAATGTAAGCCTGGTTCTCATCACCCGTTTGGTTGATAACAGCCTGTCCGTTGATAGAGACAAACTGCTCGATAGTAGCCTGGTTGAAAAGGCCGACCTGCGACGTGACCGCCGTACTATTGATTGTCGCAAAGTTAGACTGATCAATGTAACTGACGTTGCCATAGCCAGACTGGAATGTACTGGCCACATTACCCGGACCGGCTCCATTTTCCTGATAGATTTCGGCCAGGTTCTGATCTCCTTCCTGAGTAATCTGAGCGGTCTGGGCAAACGTACTTGTCTGATTAATGTAGGCTTCGTTGCCACCAATCAGGTAAATAGTTCCGTTCTGCAAAATAGTGGCCGTTTGATTCTGCCCACTCTGACGAATTTCGGCAGCATCCTGGTAGCTCAGGTTAGTCTGGGTAATGGTAGCGGTGTTGCCTGCCCCAACTCCCGTCTGCTCAATACCCGCCGAACTCCCAATAGCCGTAAGCTGATTGATCGTTGCCTTATTATTCTGCCCCGACTGATTTATTGACGCTTCGCTGCCATAGGTCAGGAAGTCCGACTGATTGGCTAGTGCGTCATTATTAGTGCCATTCTGTAAAATCTGAATGAACGTTCCAGGACCGGGGCCCTCATCCTGAGTAGCAACGGCTTTATTGTTTGTGCCGACCTGACTGATGTTTATTTCCTGGGCGTACGTGCTGGTTTGGGAAGTTGTCAGTTGGTTGTTATTGCCTTCCTGTACCGCAATTACCTGCTGCCCTTCTCCCGTTTGGGTAAGCATGGCCTTGTTGTCGTTGCCGGTCTGGCTGAGTGTGGACGTATTTGATTGAGCGTAAGAAGCAGCCATGATCAGCAGCGCAGACCATGTGAGTAATACTTTTTTCATGTTTTAAAAGGTAGATTGAGAGATAAATAGAAGCTATTGAAGTACGAATAAATTATCCTTCGTAAGGCCCTGGTCAGTGAGGAAAATACCTGGCCGACCCCTCAATACGAAGCTAACGTTAACACCCATCAGGCGATCGGTGTACTACAGACAAACGGTTGGATAACCCCCTCGCTACTTACCGGCAGACTATTGGTTAAGTGAAAATGAAACTATCGGTTTTCATTCATCCTTTACAGGAATTTCATCCGGGGAGCCGTTTCCCGTTCATGAAATGCATTGGCAATTCGTGATCAATCTATATAAACCATATGCTAAATGTATGTGGTTAACGCGTAAGACTAGCGCCATTAACTAAGTTAAGGGGGGCGGGTTGCTAAAAACCGGGGAAGTTTTATGACTCAGTTAGTAAACGGTGGTTGCGTGGATGATCGGGAGTGGGTTCTTGGCACCAATTCCCAGATAAATGCTGCATTTATAATTATATTTTCTATATGTCCTATATAATTAATTATTTTTCGTTCGCTAAGTTTCCGTTGCTGGCAACGCGGTTTTCAGTATGTTTGATCCATATTTATTAACTATGTTCAGTCGTCAAACTCTTTCTTTTGCTGCGGCCTTTGGGCTCTCTATTTTGCTTGCCAACGGTCTGTCGGGTTGTCAGTCAAAAGGTTCGGCAACAGCCGAAACCACCGCCGATTCAGCAGCTAACACATCCGGCAACCCGTCAACGGCCGAAAAACCAGCTGACAAAAATGCGGAAGCCCCTGTAGCCGCTACGCCTGATCCATCAAGCATTCCGGCCAATAAAATCGCCGGTGCTGCTACCATTCTGGCCCGGCCACAGGTGCCTGTTTTATGCTATCACCAGATTCGCGATTGGCGTGCCAGCGATTCCAAATCGGCTAAAGACTATATCATACCGGTAGCTGCTTTCCGCGAACAGATGAAAATGCTGGCCGATAGTGGTTACCATACCATCTTGCCTGACCAACTGTATGCGTATCTGACAACCGGTGCGCCGTTACCCTCAAAACCAATCATGCTGACTTTCGATGATGGCGACCTCGACCAGTACACGGTAGCTGCCCCCGAACTCGAAAAGCACGGTTTTAAAGGCGCGTTCTTCATTATGACCGTAGCCATTGGCCGACATGGGAAACAGCCGTATATGGACAAAGCCCAGATCAAAGACTTGTCAGATCGCGGACACGCCATTGGGGCCCATACCTGGGATCACCATAACGTAAAGAAATACCAGGGCGACGATTGGAAAATCCAGCTTGAAGAGCCTAAGGCGAAACTGGAAACGATCATCGGAAAGCCGATTAAGTATTTTGCATATCCGTTCGGTTTATGGAATAAACAGGCACTGCCCGAACTACAGAAACGGGGGTATGTGGCTGCGTTCACGCTGGCCGATAAGCGGGACGACAGCATGCCACTCTACACCGTTCGCCGGATTATTGCCGGGGGCCAGTGGAAAGCAACGACCATGTACAGGAACATGATTCAAAGCTTCGACTAGGTCGCTGAAGAGTATCAGGGATGATAAGAGCGGCTTCGGTCGCTTTTATTGTTTTTGTCGCGCATCCGTCAATGCGCCGAGCCGTCCTCGTCGGCACTACGTTAGATCCTGCCTTCAGATGATAAAGGAATTTTTGCGCTACGCTTTGCTGAATCGACCGGATGGAGGAAAAATTGGTGGCGTACACAAAGCACTTTATTTCTATCTTTTTGATAAGGGAAAATACGAAAAAGCGCTGGATGAAGCGCTTTTTTTGCCGAATAGGAGTATTTAATTGGATATTTCCTGCTTGTTGCCTACCCAACTCTATACATTAAAACCTTACCCCTTTAGGATTGTTAAGTAGTGGCGCAGCCGTAAGGTGTACTGATAACCAGATAGTATTTTGTTGTGGTTGATTAACCGCTTTGTTTCCAGTTAATTAGCATGCTAATTGAACAGCCTGAATTGAAATTAGTCGTTTACCTGTCTCGCCAGAGGCCGTAATTGCATCGTACAGTATGAGCACTCATATCCGTTTAGCCCTCGATCGGACGCCAAACACCAACCACACAGGATTTTATGTTGCCCTGGCCAAAGGAGCATATGCTCAGGCCGGTCTTGATGTTGAACTCATTTCACCTGATCAGGACGACTACCGCACAATGCCCGCCCGACGCGTTTCGCAGGGTACGGCCGAACTGGCCATTACACCCTCGGAGAGTGTAATCAGCTACCAAACCAACGGAGTTCCCTTAATCGCCGTAGCTGCTGTGCTGGCCCGCGATATCAGTGCTATCGTTACCCTGAAAGAGAGCGGGATCAGTCGGCCCCGTGAACTGGATGGTAAAGTATACGGCTCGTATGGAGCCCGCTATGAAGATGATATGATTCGTCAGCTTATTCAGAATGACGACGGCCGTGGGCAGTTTATATCCCATAAAATGGGCTGGGCGGGTATCTGGCGGGCCTTGCTTACCCGCGAAGTGGATGCCGCCTGGTGTTGGCTGACCTGGGAGGGTGTGCAGGCCGATATTCAGGGTGTCGATCTGAACCAGTTTTTGTTCGACGAATACGAAATACCGTACGGATACAATCCTATTCTGACGGCCCATAGTCAATGGACAGAGCACAATGGTGATGCGTTGCGCCGGTTTCTGGAAGCAACAGCTGCGGGGTACCGGTTCGCCATTAAAAATCCGGACGAAGCTGTTCGTCTATTAATGAAAACGGCCAATCACCCAACACTTACTAAACGTAATTTTCTGGAACAGAGTCAGCAAATGGTATCCGGGTATTATCTGGACGGCGAAGGACATTGGGGCTTCATGCACCGGAACGTCTGGGTATCATTTACGAACTGGATGATGCGTAACCACCTGCTCACCGACAAAGATGGTGAATTGATCCAGCGCATGGACGTCGATACGCTTTTCACTAATAAATACCTGGAAGGCGTTCCGGCCATGATGCGATAGGGGCGCCTATGCGACCAATGCCCGCGCCAGCATGCCCTGAATCAACCTCCAATGGTCGACATGGATTCGGTGACCGTGTCGCGTTGCTGTTCGGCTTCAAAACCGTTAGCGGGGCGGTGAGAAAAAGCTTTCAGAAAAGCGGTTGTAAGTTCATCATCAGAAGCTCCGCCACGCAGCAACGCCCGAACGTCCAGTACGCCGTTATCGTACAAACAGGTCTTGAGGGTACCCTGGGCCGTCATGCGAATGCGGTTACAGGTGCCGCAGAATGTCCGGCTGAAGGCTGCAATGACGCCAATAGTACCCTGATGACCCGGAATTTGGTAGTTGGCCGAGGTCGAAAACGGCGGGTCTGGAAGTTTTTGCAGGTCGGGGAAGTGTGCCCGGATTTCGTCGATAATACGCCGGTGCGTCCAGTTCAGAATGGGGTAATGGCTCCCCTCGCCGTTAAACGGCATTTCTTCAATAAACCGCACATCTACGGGCATGGTGCGGGTCATTTCGGTTAGCGGCACCAGATCCTGGGTATTCTGCCCATCCATGACAACCGCGTTGATTTTGGTCTGAATCCCCGCTTCCAGCAGCGCATCGAGGGTTTTCAGTACGGCGGGCAGTTCGTCGCGCCGGGTGATTTTATGAAATCGCTCCCGGTCGAGCGTATCGAGGCTCAAATTAACAGACTTGACACCCAGAGCCGCCAACGCCGGTATGTGCGGAGCCGTCAGCACGCCATTGGTTGTCAAAGAAATATCGTTGAGACCATCAATTTCGGCCAGGCGATGCAGAAAATCCATCAGCCCCGCCCGCACAAACGGTTCTCCGCCCGTAATACGCACTTTTTGTACACCCAGTTGGGCTAGTACGCGCACCAGTCGCTCCATTTCTTCGTAGGTCAGCACCTGATGTTTGGGCAGATACTTGATTCCTTCTTCAGGCATGCAGTAAAAGCACCGCAGGTTGCAGCGGTCCGTAACGGCCAGCCGAAGGTAGGAAATAGGGCGGTTGTGGTTGTCGTAAATCATGCAGTATCAAACTAACACAAATCTACAGCTTTTGATTGCACGCACCAATGTGAATCTAGGCTACGAGCCCAACCTCTTAACGGTAAGGTTGCAAAGCAGTGAACCACAGTTTTTGCTATTTTCGTACTGATTCTCGAAAACGGGCAGCCATGTTCGTAAGCTTATGCCGCGCTATTTGTACAGCGATAATTAAGTAAAAATACTGGCTTACTAGAGAATGTTGTTTTTGTTTAAGAATTAGTATTATTTTTGAGAAAATTTTCACTGACTATAGTTGTGAAGAAAGCAGTTTCCATCGGTCTTTTTGGCTTATTCCTCTACCACACGCTGGCCTATGTGCTGGTGTTTGTCGGTATGTGGTGGCAGGCTGAACATGACCTCTCGGAACGGCTTATGGTGTATCGGTCAGTAGATAGCCTTGTTGAGTTTCAGATTCCGCTGAAGGATTCGCCGGATGCCAGTACGATTACCCAAACCACATCAGACGGATTCAGTTACCGGGGACAATATTATAGTGTGGTTAGCCTGGAAATTAAAGGCGACACCCTGAATATTTCCGGTTTGCAGTCGGAAAGCCGCTCCTTCTGGCAAAGTGATTTACTGTCGTTTCTGAACGACCACATCAGCGGTGCTACCGATTCGAGCAAGAAAGCGAATCAGCTGCTGAAGTTTCTGTTGAAAGAATACTCGCCCAATCCACGGGCTGTGTTTGATTTTCTCTCGCCCAACTGGCGCGAAGCTATCCGCATTCCAGACACGCTGTTTGTGATTGCGGCCCGCGCCCTGCCCGTTCATTCACCCCCTCCGGAAGTCTGAGGTGACTTTCCTTTCGCGTTTTCGAGTGTATTTACACTGGCTTTTGCTGGCTATCTGGCCGTGCGTTCCTGCACAGCCATTGGGAATTGTTCAATGCTTACCAGCACTGTTAACGAGCCTCAGATAGCGGCTGGCTGTGCCAGATACATTCCTTATCGGGCTTCTTGTTTGCGGATACCCCACGCGACCGTACGGCTCAATTCCCTCTGATGGGTTGATTCAGAGTATCTGTTTGTGTACCGCACGAACCGGCTACTGCATCGATGTATGTCAGAATGGATCGTACCGTAACTCATTCATTTTCCATCTCAGACATTTTTTTCCATGAAATCGATTTATACAATCGTTCTGGCTTTTGCCTATATCGTACTTCTTAACGCATCTGCATCGGCGCAGGGTTGTGTGGCCGTTCGGCACATGAGCTGTGCGGCTCCGGCGGGTTCTGCCGATTATTTCAAACAACGCAACGGACATTGGCAGGTGTCGGCAGGGTACCGTTTCTTTCGCTCTTACAAGCACTTTGTGGGCGATGAAGAACAGAAACAACGCGTTGAACAGGGAACCAACGTCATCAACGTGTCGCATGCGATCGACCTGGGGCTTACCTACATGGTCAACCAGCGGTTGTCGTTTTCGGTCAATTTGCCCCTTCAGGACAATGACCGCTCATCGCTCTATGAGCATTACGGCAACGCTATTGCACAAAACCCTCAGCAAAAACGCTTTCATACCGGTTCACAAGGTATCGGCGACCTGCGCATTTCGGGTAGCTACTGGTTGGTGAATCCCGCCAAACTGCCCAAAGTCAATTTGGCGGCAGGCCTGGGCGTAAAATTGCCAACGGGCAATTACGCAGCAACGGACAACTTCCATAAACTGACCAAAGAAGGGGTTGATTATACCATCAATCAGCCTGTCGATCAGTCAATTCAATTGGGCGATGGGGGTGTTGGCGTTAGTGTTGAACTTCAGGGCTATGCCTCCATCACGAAAACCCTGACGGCCTATGCCAACGGATTCTACCTGTTCAATCCGCGGGAAACCAACGGTGTTGTGCGCAACCCAACGGCCACAACCATCGATCTGGTAACGGGCACATTCTCCGTTGCTGATCAGTTTGCCGCCCGCGTTGGGTTGAGCCAGTCGATCAAAGCGGTGCCGGGTCTGGCCGTTATGCTGGGTGGTCGGGTGGAGGGTGTTCCAGCTATCGACGCCTTTGGCGGTAGCTCGGGTTTCCGCCGTCCGGGTTATATCGTATCAGTAGAGCCGGGTCTGTCGTACATGCGTCACAAAACGTCGATAGCTGCTACGGTGCCCGTGGCTGTGTACCGCAACCGCATCACCAGCTACGCCGACCGGCTTGATCCGCTGGGGCTGAAACATGGTGATGCCGCCTTCGCCGATTATCTGGTCTCTATCAACGTATCACGCTGGTTTTAATTCCTGCCTTTTCGCGTAAAACGGAGGAAAAAGGCTATCACCTTGTTTCCTCCGTTCAGCCTGCAATCTGCTTATGAAAAGTAAGGTATTACAGCTATGGCTGGCTGTGCTGAGTGCGTGCTTATCTAGCAATGCATCGGCTCAGCTAATCAGTCAAAAAATGGTCTATCGATCCCAGACGACGGATTCTCTGCCCGCCCGAACGCTGAATCAGGTGACGGTGAAAGGAAATCGGACGACGGTTGTGGAATCGCTGCCTACTATACGGGGTACGTATTTGATGAGTGGGAAGAAAAGCGAAGTGATACGTCTGGCGGAAATCGATGCGAACGTTGCCGAAAAAACTCCCCGGCAACTCTTTGCCCGGATTCCCGGCGTGTTTGTCTACGACATGGATGGTACAGGAAATCAGATCAACATGGCTACGCGAGGGCTAGACCCGCACCGGTCCTGGGAAAATAACATTCGCCAGAATGGGGTTATCACCAACTCGGATATGTACGGCTACCCGGCCAGTCACTACTCGCCCCCAATGGAGAGCATCAACCGCATTGAACTCGTTCGCGGAACGGCGTCGCTTCAGTACGGGGCGCAGTTTGGCGGTATGCTCAATTACGTAACCAAAGGAGCCGATACCACGCGCCGGTTTGGTTTTGAAACAATCAATTCGGTTGGTTCATTCGGGATGCGGAGTTCCTATTCGGCAATTGGGGGCCAGGTGGGTAAATGGACGTATTACGCCTATTATTACCGGCGGCATTCGGATGGATATCGGCAGAACAGTCAGTCCAATGCCGAAGCCCAGTTTGGACGCCTGCAGTTTCAGGCAAGTCGAAAGGTGAGCCTGACCGCCGAGTTTGGCCGGTCGACGTACACATACCAGATTCCCGGCCCATTGACCGATGTCATGTTTGCCCAGGACCCGCGCCAGTCGACACGAAGCCGTAACTACTTCAACCCGGATATTTATATCCCGTCGCTTAAGGCCGATTGGACACTCTCGGACCATACACGATTGTCGTGGACGGTTTCAGCGGTGCTGGGTGCCCGAAACAGTGTTCAGCTCGATGCCTTTGCGACCGTTCCTGATACCATTAGTCGGGTGACGGGTCTGTACAAAGCCCGGCAGGTTGACGTCGATCACTTCAATAGCTATACGTCCGAACTTCGGCTGTTGCATCAGTATACCATTGGCAGTGTCCGGTCGGCGCTGGCGGCTGGCGTGCAGCTGATGAACAACGATCTGCATCGTCAGCAGTTGGGTGTTGGTACGACCGGCACTGATTTCGACCTCACACTGACCAATCCGTTCAGACGTGACCTGCATTACCGAACCCGGAATATGGCGGCCTTCGTTGAAAATCAGATCAACCTGACCAACCGGTTAACCATTTCGCCGGGACTGCGGCTGGAACACGGCAAAACGGAAATGCGGGGTACTATCGCGTATTACATGCCGGAGAATCTGCCAACAGACATCAGTCACCACTTTGTGCTGCTGGGCGTTAACGGCGAATACCGCGTCAATGATGCCGTGAAAGTATACGGAGGCTGGTCGCAGGCGTATCGTCCAGTTGTTTTCAAAGACATCATTCCCACGTCGGTCTACGAGCGTATCGATAAAAATCTGAAAGATGCTTACGGTTACAATGCAGAGATCGGCATCGATGGTCGATGGCAGGGTGTACACCTGAACGTCACGGTCTTCGATCTGCTATATCGGAACCGGCTGGGCACCCTGTTGCTGGCCAATACCGACGGGTCGAATTACATCTTCCGCACCAATATCGGTGACAGCCGGAGCACGGGTATCGAAGCGCTCATTGAAGGACAGCTTACGCAGCTAGGAAAGGTGCTGATCAGCGGCTTTACGTCGACAGCGTTCAACAACGCCCGCTACCTCAACGGTCGGGTAGCGGCCGGAACGGAAAACCGGACGGTGAAGGGAAATCAGGTCGAGTCGGCACCACGGTGGACCAGCCGCAACGGACTAACGGCCCGCTATGGAACCGCCAGTGTAACGCTGCAATACAGCTACGTCGGCCAAACCTTCTCCGACGCGCTCAATACGCCGGTTCCATCGGCCAATGGCGCCGTGGGACCGGTGCCCGCCTACAGCCTGTGGGACTTGAATGGTACCTGGCACATCAACCGCCAACTCACCATGCGGGGCAGTGTCAACAACCTGCTGAACAAGGAATACTTTACCAAACGCCCAACCTTTTACCCCGGACCAGGCGTGTGGTCGTCGGACGGTCGAAGCGCAGTACTAACTGTTGGGTTGACGATTTGAGGAGGTAATAACTCCCGAAACAATAGAAGCTCCATCGTATCAAAAAAACGAATCAATGAAATCAACTTTAAAATGCCTGATCGTTGCCGCGCTACTAACGCCTTTTGCGGCTCAGGCGCAGATGCCGCAGGACGCGATTTACATGAACAAACGGCAAATCTGCGTGGCCGGCATGTATGGCTACAGCTCCTGGAACCAGTATTGGGAGGGAAGCCTGAAGCGCGAGAACCTGAATATCGGTACGCACACCACCCAGAGCTTTATGCTCATGCCCGTCATTGGCATTAGTAAGCGGGTTAATGTCATTCTGAGTCTGCCGTACGTCTGGACGAGTACCAGTGCGGGTAACCTGATGGGGCAGCGGGGTATTCAGGATGCGTCGGCCTGGCTGAAGGTGAAAGCCGTTCAGGTCGGTGGGTTTTCGGTCAATGCCGTTGTGGGCGGGTCGGTCCCATTGGGCAATTACGTGCCGAGCTTCCTACCGATGTCCATTGGTTTGCAGTGTCGAACTGTAACCGGGCGGTTGCTGCTCAATTATCGGGAGCGCAAAACCGGTCTGTACATAACGGCGCATGGCAGCTATGGCTGGCGCGGTAATACGCGTATCGACCAGGACGCCTACCAGGCCAATGATCGGGTGTACAACACTAACGAAGTACAGGTGCCTAATACCTACGATGCGGCCGTTCGGCTGGGGATATTGCGGAAGGGCATTCAGACGGAGTTCTGGGCTGAGCGTACGGCATGTCTCAACGGCGACAACATTCGCCGGAACGACATGCCGTTTCCAACCAACAACATGCAGGCCACATCGGTGGGCTGGTATGCCAAAGTGCAGCCGCACAACATCGGGGTTAACGCCCGCATCGGGTACGTGGTCGACGGGATGAATGTAGGCCAAAGTACTAGCTATATGCTGGGCCTGTTGTATCAAATCAATTTCAAGAAATAATCAGAAGCCGTAGCATTATGAAAAAATATAGTCAGTTACTCTTGATCAGTTGCGTGATGGTTGGGGTATCGTCCGCCATTATTTCCTGCGATAAAAGCATTACCGAACCATTACGAGTAGGGTATACTCCCGCCAGTGTCGATGAGAAGGCTGGTACCTGGAAAACGTACGTGCTCACTGCCCCCACCGACGTAACCGTGGCTACGCCATCGGCCGTTACCTCGGCGGAGTACCTGGCCGAAGTGGCCGATCTTAAGTCGCAGTCGGCGAGTTTAACGACGGCGCAGCAGGAAGCGGTCGTGTACTGGGGTGCCGGAGCGGTGTATCGCTGGGGTGAAATTGCCCGCGAACTGGCCGCCAAGTATAACGTGCCACCAGCTTCCACACCCGACGGTAAATATCCCGTGCCCGATGCCGCCAATCCACTGGCCGACCCCAGGTTCCCGTTCGCTAACCCGCCCTATACGGCACGGGCGTTTGCCTACCTGAGCGTAGCTCAGTACGATGCCCTGGTAGCGACCTGGAACTATAAATACAAGTTCAAGCGGTCGGCTCCTTCAAAAGCGGATGCTTCTGTACGGGTTGCGCTGCCGGCTTCGGCTTTACCCTCATATCCGTCGGAGGATGCGGTGGTAGCGGCTGCTTCCTACACGGTATTGAAAGCGATGTTTCCCGGCGAAGTGCCGTTTCTGGATGCCAAGCTGGCCGAACACCGCAACAGCCGCCTGTGGGCCGGTATGAACGTCATAAGCGACCTGAACGCCGGTGTCGATCTGGGAAGTCAGGTAGCTGCGAAGGTGATGGCCCGCGCCAAAACGGATGGCATGAGTACCGCCAATAACCAGACGCTGACGGCCGGTATGATCGAAGCTGCCAAAGGCCGGGGGTTGACTGAAGTGTGGGTAAGTCAGGAAACCCCTGCTCGTCCGCCCATGTTGCCGAACTACGGTGCGGTCATGAACTGGAACTTCGATGCCGCTACGAAAGTGAAACTACGTCCCGGTCCGCCACCCGCCATCGGAAGCCCGGAGTTTACCACGGCGCTGGACGAGCTGAAAGCCATCAATAAAAACCAGACCCGCGAACAGGCCCGGATTGCTAACTATTGGGCCGATGGCGCGGGTACGTATACGCCCCCCGGCCACTGGATGCGGGCGGCTGCCAATGCGGCCAATGATGCGAAATATAGCGAGGTACGCATGGCCCGGACACTCGCGCTGGTGGCTACGGCGCTGATGGATGCGGGCGTTTGCTGCTGGGATACCAAATCGTATTATTACTATCCACGTCCGCAGCAGTTCGGACTGAAAACGTCGGTTGGCTTACCCAACTTTCCATCCTATACCTCAGGGCACTCCACCTTCTCGGCGGCAGCGGCTGTGGTGTTGGGCAGCATCTTCCCCGACCAGGCCGACGATTTCTGGAAGAAAGCGCAGGAGGCTTCTGACTCGCGGATATATGGACTGATCCACTACCGTTTCGATTGCACTACAGGGTTAACGTGTGGCAAAAACATCGGGTCTTACGCCGTAGCGCGGGGTAAAGCCGACGGGTCAGGTTTGTAGAACAGAATCAATAACGCACCCTATGCCACATATACCGCTGCCTGAACAACTTCCCGGCATTACGGGATTGCTCGAAAATCGGCTGGATACGGCTCAGCCCATTCGCGAACTCACGCAACTTTTGCTACGGGGAGAATCGACCCTGTCGCAGGGGGAGCGTGAGCTGATTGCCGCGCTGGTGTCGTCGCGAAACTGCACCAACTTCTGCGAAGCGGCCCATACCAAAGCCGCCGACCTACTTTTGGGCGACGATGTAACGGCCCGTGCCGTGAAACAGGACATCGAAACGGCACCCGTCAGCGAGAAGATGAAAGCCCTGCTTCAGATTGCGGCATTCACCCAACAAAGTGGGAAAGCTGTAACGCCCGAAGCCGTTGCCCGCGCTCGTGAGGCCGGTGCCACCGACCGCGAGATTCATGATACGGTGCTGATAACCGCACTGTTCTCGTTGTATAACAAGTATGTGGATGGGCTGGCAACAGTAGCCCCGGCCGATCCCGCATACTACCAGATGCTTGGTGAGCGGATCACCAGCCGGGGCTATGTTCGGCCACCGGGCGGGTATCCAGTACAAACCCACTAACTGATTTGTAAGCAGTTTTCTGGTTGGTCAGCTTTACAAACCCACCAACCAGCGAACCTCAAAAAAACGACTCACGCATTTACTGGCCTTTTTTCACCGACCAAAAACTACCCGTTTTTGGTCGGTCTACCCCCTCATTTGCTTTTTTTCTCAAATAGCTATGAAAATAAGAGTATTAATTGCCTTGCTGGCAATGCTATATATAGTTCCAGAAACCGCTTGGGCACAGTCGCGTCGGGTGTTTGGTACGGTGCGCGATGCCGACAATAACCAGCCAATGGCAGGTGCCAGTGTGGTTATTAAAGGTCAGCAGATAGGCACCGTTGCCGATGCCGCCGGCCACTTTTCGCTGACGACCAGTCAACGAGGGGGTGTAACACTAAAAATCTCGATGGTTGGCTACCAAAGCCGGACAGTTGCTGTGGCCGATGGGGATCAGGCTGTTTCGGTGGGTCTTCAAGTAGCCACGAATGCCTTGCAGGATGTGGTTGTGGCGGCATCGCGGGTGGAGGAGAGTTTGTTGCTTGCTCCCGTAACGGTTGAGAAAATGGACGCACGAGCCATTCGCGAAACGCCTTCGGCTACATTTTACGAAGGCATCAACAACCTGAAAGGGGTCGATATGGTTACCAGTGGCCTGACCTATAAGCAGATTAACACGCGCGGTTTTGCCAGCACGGGAAACAGCCGGTTTCTTCAACTTATCGACGGAGTCGACAATCAACCGGCCGGGTTTGGCTTTTCGGTTGGAAATATGTTTGGGTTGAGCGATCTGGATGCCGAGAGCGTTGAGTTGGTTCCGGGGGCCGCTTCGGCTTTATATGGACCGGCTGCGTTCAACGGGGCACTGCTCATGACCAGCAAAAATCCGTTTACGTACCAGGGATTGAGCGTACAGACAAAAGTTGGGGTAAACCACATCAACGATCCCAACACAGGGGCGGCTATTTTTCAGGATTACGGCCTGCGTTATGCCAAAGCCTTTAATAACCGACTGGCAGTAAAACTGGTGGCGTCGTATATGAAAGGTCTCGACTGGTTTGCTACCGATTATACGGATGTTGATGCCACCACATCGCCCGAAAAACGGGGGCTCAGTAACCCGGCTTACAACGGGCTGAATGTCTATGGCGACGAGGTGAACCGCACCATCACGGGCATTGGCAAAGTAGCCCGCACGGGTTATCTGGAAAAAGATCTGACCGACTACAACGTCTACAGCCTGAAACTGAACGGGGCAGTTCATTATCGCATTACGCCTAAGCTGGAGGCTATTTACTCGTTCAATTACGCGAAAGGAACGGCTAATTATACGGGCAGTAATCGATTTTCGGTAAACGGCTTTTCACTGCTTCAGCACCGGATTGAACTGCGGGGAGCCAATTTTATGGTGCGCGGCTACACGAACCAGGAAGATTCGCACGACTCGTACAACACGCGTTCGCTGGGCCAGCAGATTGGCCGGACGTGGGTGCGCGACCTCAACGGAAATGTGGTGGCCCCGAACGTGGCAGACCAGACCTGGTTCGACCGTTATACGGCTGCCTATCAGGGGAAAATTCAGGGCGTAACAGGTAGCGACAATGCCAGTGCCCGTTCGTTTGCCGATCAGGGTCGTTTGCTGCCCGGTTCTGCCGAATATGAACAGCAAAAGGCGCGGCTCATCGGTATTCAGGGACTGGCTGGAGCAGGTATTCTGAGCCAGACGAACATGTACCATGCCGATGCGCAGTATAACTTCACTCCGGCGCTAAAAGCGGCCGGGTTATCGGGTACGGATTTGCTGGTTGGCGGTAATTTCCGGCAGTTCAGCCTGTTTACCAACGGAACCCTGTTCGACGATAAAGGTGGACGGATTCTGTACAGCGAGGTTGGTGCATTTGCCCAATTGAGCAAGTCGTTACTGGCCGATAAGCTGAAACTGACCGTATCGGGTCGGTACGATAAGAACCAGAACTTCGCGGGGTACTTTACGCCCCGTGCGTCGGCGGTATTCTCACCCAGCGACCGGCATCACTTCCGGGCTTCGTTTCAGACGGGCTACCGAAATCCAACTCCCAGCGACCAGTTTATCAAACTCAACGTTGGCCCTATCACCATTCTGGGCGGTGCGCCGAGTAACAGCGCGGGCATGAAGGTATACGAAAACTCATTCAACTCAACCAGTATTGGCGGCTTCGTAAACGGGTTTATGGGTGAAGTCAACAGTGTTGGTCCCCAGCAGGCGGTGCTGAACAACAAAAACAAGCTGATCAAGTCGAATGTGCCGTACATCGCCCCCGAGCGAGTACAGAGTTTCGAGCTTGGCTACCGAGCCTTGCTGACGAGTCGGCTGTCGCTCGACGCGAATTATTACTTCGGTGCGTACCGTAATTTTATTCTGAACACGGTGGTCATTCGGCCCAACAGTCCTGTACTGGCGGCTGATGGCAGCATCAACCCCGCAGCTGCCCAAGATATTCTAAATTCGGCCTATCAGGCGTTTCAACTCTATACCAACGCGCCTGACCGCGTAACGGCGCAAGGAGCCACACTTGGGCTGAACTACGCCAGCGCCAGCGGCTATACCCTAACGGGCAATGGCACCTGGTCGGCTTTCAACCTGCAAAATGCTGATCCGAACAATATTCCGGCTTTCAACACCCCCCGATATAAAACCAATGTGACGGTTGGGCATCGGAATATCGTGCGGAATGTAGGGTTCAATGTGGCTTGGCACTGGCAGGATGCATTCGACTGGGTAGGCTCGTTCAATGACCTGCGCCCCGGCGGTATTCAGGCCTATCATCTAATCGATGCACAGGTCACGCTCAAACTGCCAACCTATAAGACGTTACTCAAAATAGGCGCGTCGAACCTGACTAACCAGTACATCGTGCAGGCTTATGGTTCACCGGCTGTGGGTGGTTTGTATTACCTGTCGCTGACGTTCGATCAGGGTATGTTGCGGTAGATATTATCAGTACTAAAAACGAACATATGGAAACGGTTCAAATTTCTGTTAATCAGCAACAACACATAAAATTGCCCTGGGGTAGTTTCGCTCTTTGTCTGGTCGCTTATTTGTTCGGGGGAACGGCCAGTACACTCATGGCTACGTATTTGCCAATAGCCTTGCCGGAACTCCTCGGTCGATCTGCTTCATCGGAGCAGGTCGGGGAAGTAGGTGCCTGGGTGAGTGCCGCTTTTTTATATGGATGGATGACGGGCGGGCTGCTCTTTGGCCCACTCGCCGACCGGTTGGGGCGTGTACGGGGATTGGCGCTGGCAACGGGGTTATGCGGTGGCGCTATGCTGGCAACGGTATTCGTGCCCAACGAATACCTGCTGTTTCTGTTCCGAGCCTTAACGGGTGCGGGTGTGGGGGGGATTTTGCTGATCTCGACCGTCTATTTATCGGAGGTCTGGCCCGTAACTTCACGGGCAATTGCGTTGGGCGTGCTGGCCACCGCTTTCCCGGTGGGTATTGTGGCGACGGGTGGCCTGGTGAGCGGATTCAGTGACTGGCGACTGGCTTTTTGTATCGGTATACTGCCACTTACGGTCGGATTTCTGGTGTGGGTATTTCTACCCGAATCAGCTCTCTGGCAACAGGGGCGAAGCGAATTGTCCCAAAACAAACCCAATCTGTTCAGTGCCGAAAATAAGCCCAACCTGATTAGCGGGGCCATTATTTTTGGCTCCGTCCTGATTGGTCTTTGGGGTATTTTCTCGTGGATACCAACCTGGGTGCAGTCACTTTTGCCCCCAGGCCAGACCGGCCAGGCCGAACGCGGCATTACCATGATGCTTCTGGGAATGGGCGGCATTGTGGGCGGTGTGGCATCGGGCTTTCTGGTAGCTCGCCTTGGTCCACGGCCCACGCTGCTCCTGACCTTTACCGGTTGTATATTGGCCTGTGGATTGCTCTTTCTTACTAACCATGTGTTCTCGACGGTCGTATATGTCGAAGTCGCTCTGTTGTCTTTGTTCTTCGGAATTAGCCAGGGGTCGCTGTCGAGCTACGTACCTACGTTATTTTCGCCTTTCATACGGGCAACGGCAACGGGTTTCTGTTTTAACATCGGGCGACTGTTTACGGCTACGGCTGTGCTTTTCGTGGGTAGCCTGACCACGGCTTTGGGTGGTATTGGGAATGCACTGGTTGTATTCTCTGCCGCCTTCCTGATCGCCTTTGGTGCTATCTGGATACGTGAGTAATATTCGGTTTCGCTCTTTCACTTTTTCATTCTATCGCTCCGCTTCGGCGGTCCGATTTAACATATGCCACATATTCCACTTCCAGACGGCGTTCCGGGCATTCGGAGCCTTGTCATTTACCGACCCGATACGGGTCAGCATCTGTATGCGCTGGCGCAGGCCCTGTTACGGGCCGGATCACCCGACAGCACCCTGGCCAATGCCGAACGCGAGCTGATTGCGGCCTTCGTGTCGAAACAGAACCAGACCGATTTCTGCATGATGAGCCACGCTGCGGCATCCCGTTACCTCTACGCCGACCAGCGTGATCTTGTCGATCAAACTCTGGCCGATACTGAAACGTCGCCAATTTCAGCCAAGCTAAAAGCCTTGCTGATCATTGCCGATCACGTTCGGGCGGATGCACGTACCGTTTCCGAGGAACTGGTTGCAGCAGCCCGGGCAGAAGGTGCCACCGACGGCGATATTCATGACACAGTACTAATTGCGGCTTCCTTCTGCATGTACAATCGATACGTGGATGGACTCGCTACCCTGACCCCCACCGACCCGGCTGCGTATGACGCCATGGGCGAGCGGATGGGGACAATGGGCTATCAATTACCAACACCGCAGGCCAGCCCTGCTACGCATTTATCATAGGTATAGTAATTAGTCCCCAGCCACAAAGTGGCTGGGGTACTTTTGTACACACGCTTTCCGCTATCTATCCACAAGGACATACTCAATTGACAGATAACCCATACAATGCCACATATCGAACTACCCGCCGGATTGCCCGGCATTCGCGGACCCATGGCGTTTAGTCCTGAAACCGCCCGCCCACTCAATGACCTGGTCAATGTGCTACTGCGATCAAACGCCCACCGGTTTGAATCGGGCCTGAGTGAAGGCGAGCGAGAATTGATTGCTACCTATGTATCGTCGCTGAATGACTGCTTTTTTTGCCAGACGATACACGGCGCGGTGGCCAGCCAGCACCTCGGCGATGACGACTGGTCGCTGGTCAACTCCGTCAAATGTGATTATCAGCAAGCCGCTATCTCGTCGAAAATGAAGGCGTTATTAACTATTGCCGGAAGCGTTCAGCAGGGAGGTAAAGCGGTGACTCCGGCGCAGGTCGAAGCGGCCCGCGCCGAGGGGGCTACCGATCACGACGTCCACGATACAGTATTGATTGCCGCTGCTTTCTGTATGTTCAATCGCTATGTCGATGGTCTGGCCACCTGGGCACCCGAAGACCCTGCTCTGTATAAATACCGGGCGCAGAAAGTGGCCGAGTACGGCTACACCCACGAAGACCATTACATGCCGACCGCCGGGTCGCCAACTTAACCTTGCCGATGAAGCGTTCCCTGTTGTTTTTTCTGGTGTTTATTTTCCTGCTGATCGCCCTTGAGGTGTTGAGCGTCTATTTTATCATGCCGTTCCCCGGTAGCCAGCTTGGTCTCGGCGAATCCGACTCGGGCCACACGTCATTGGGCCGGGTTGAACTCGCCTACTGGCTACACCGGAATATTGGCTGGTTACGTGTCGTTGGGTGGTTGCTGCTGATCTACCCGACGTTTCTGGTGTTTACAAAACCCCGGCGGACGTGGCACCGCTATATGGCGGGTGGTCTGGTAGCGCTTTATGGCGTTGTGTTCTATGAAGTGAATCAGGAGATGATGGCCGATCAGATGTTTAAGCAACCTATCAATAAGCGGGTCGTTTCCATGAGTGAGAACAAAATTCCGCTCAATAAACTGGTGCTGGGGTTCACCGCTATTGGACAGGCAACGGCCTACCCGATTCAACTCATTGGCTACCATCATCAGGTACGCGACACGGTGGGCGGCCAGCCGGTTATGATCACGTATTGTACCGTTTGCCGGACAGGGCGCGTATTCAGCCCGATCATCAAAGGTCGGCCCGATGAGTTTAGGCTGGTGGGTATGGATCATTTCAACGCCATGTTCGAAGACAAACGGACGGGTTCCTGGTGGCGGCAAGCTACGGGCGAGGCTATTCTGGGGCCGTTAAAAGGAAACAGCCTGACTGAACTGGCAGGGCAGCACATGACTCTGGGCGAGTGGGCCGCCCAACACCCCAACACGCGCGTATTGCAGGCTGATTCAACCTTTGCCGACGAGTTTGCCGGCATGAAAAACTACGAAAAAGGCCTGTCGAAGGGGAAACTCACCCGGCGCGATTCGGCTTCGTGGCAACCTAAATCGTGGGTTATCGGTGTGGAGAAAGCCGGTTTTTCGAAGGCATACGACTGGAATAAACTGGTAGAAAAACGTACGCTGAGCGATGTAGTAGGGGGCGAACCCATACTGCTGACCATTGCGCCCGACAGTGTATCGTTCGGAGCCTGGAGTCGGCGGGTAGGGGCACAAACACTCACGTTTCACTATGCCAGCCGGCAACTCACCGATCAGGAAACAAAATCGGTCTGGACCTGGCGGGGGCATTGCGTGGCAGGTCCGCTGCGGGGAAAACGACTTGATGCCATGCCGAAAGCCTATCAGGAGTTCTGGCATTCGTGGCGCAGTTTCCATCCCGATACCAAGCGGGATGATGCAGATTGATGCAGAGAGCCGGGCCGAACGTCCGGCTCTCTGGTTATACCGCCCCTGACGAAGCTTTTCTAACTGATTTCTAGTGTACGGTTGACCACTTACGAGGAAAACCGTCGTTGATAGGATATGCTCCGTCTGAACGAGTACTTTTGTTCCACCTAAAATGGACGTATGCGATTCAAAATTTTTGCTACTGTACTGCTCGTTCTGCTGGTAATATCTTCGCAGGGGCAGGGGTTGATTGATGGATTTATGCGTGGTCAGCGAAAAGCGAGTCTGGCCGTATTTGGCTCCCAATCCACGTACGATACGTATTACGTCAACAAGACCGAAACGAAAAATCCGAACCTGGGCACGGTTACGACTGAAGCCCTGACTGTTGTGGGCACTTATGGCCTGGGTTACGACCTCGACCTGATTGTGGCCGCCCCTTATGTTCGTACACAGGCCAGTGCTGGCTATTTTTCGAAGCAGGAAGGTTTTCAGGATGTTACAGCTGCACTTCGCTGGGAGGCTTACGATTATAAACTAGGCCGGTCGAAACTCTCCTGGCAGTTTGCTGTTGGCTACTCCATGCCCATTCAGCCGTATGTCAACGATGCGCTAGTGGCTATCGGACGCGGGTCGAAGAACCTGGATGGCCGTACACTGCTTCATTTTAAAGCTCGTTCGTTTTTCCTGACCGGTCAACTGGGCTACATCCGAAACGGGCAGGTAACGCTCGACCATCCGGTCAATTATTACGATCCCGATCAGCTTAATCCGAACAGCAGCTCAAAAGTAAATGTCCCCGACGTAACTGAAATCATCGTTCGGGGGGGCTTCGTAACCAAATTCTGCAACATCGATGTATGGGGACAGCAACAGACACCGCATAACAGAGGCACAAATATTGGTACCGGCGTTCCCTTTCCAACCAATGCCATTGGCTTTAGGCGGGTAGGGGCCACGGCTTACCTTCGGCTACTCAAACAGTTTGGCCTGACCGCTGGATACAGCACCACCCTCGACGGGCGCAATACGGGCAAAAGCACCCAGATCAATGCCGGTTTAGTCATTGGTCATTGGACCGCGAATAATTAGGTTATTGGGTTGTACCTACAAGGTAAAGCCGAACGCGGCCCGTAGGTACAACCCAATAACCACCAACCACTCCCATCTATGAAAATTTCCTTTTCGTCAACACTTTTAATTGCTTTGTTCCTGTGTGTATCGGCCTGTAAGGAGCCGATTATCGACGAGGGTATTCTGCCGTTTATCACCCCAGGCTCCCCTGACGTCGACGGCGGGGCATGGAGCCCTATCGTACTGAAATCAGCCGCTGCCATTCCCGTACCTCCGCCAGACGCCGTTATGTCGGCTGCGTACCAGCAAGAGCTAACGGGAGTTAAAAATGGGGTGCTGAGTTCTACCCCGGAACAAAACACAGCGGTTAACTTTTGGGCTGCCGGGGGAGTGCTGCGCTGGAATCAGATCGCCCGGCAACTGGTGGCCAAATACAATAACCCGCCCGGCTACGATATTCTGACGGGTCAGCTTAACGACTCGCCTGCGGCCAATCCTATGGCCGGTCCGCCGTTTGCTGCACGGGTGTATGCCTTGTTGAGTGTAGCTCAGTACGATGCGCTGGTGGTTGCCTGGCGGGCCAAATACCAGTACAACCGGCCATCGCTGGAGCAGCAGGGCGTTATTGCCCGGATACCTGTGCTGGACGTGCCGTCGTACCCTTCGGAAGATGCGGCTATTGCGGAGGCTTCGTATCAGGTGCTGGCGTTTTTCTTTCCGAACGAAGTTGCCTGGCTCAAGGCAAGAGCCACCGAGCACAAACAGAGCCGTATCTGGGCCGGTGCCAATGTACCTACGGATCTGAAAGCGGGAGAAGATCTGGCAGCAGCCGTGACGGCCAATGTCCTTGACCGGGCCAAAATCGATCGGTTTAGTAGTGCACAGGACCCCACAAACAGCTGGCAAACCAAACTCGCTTCGGCACCTTACGATCGTAAGTGGACAAGTCTCGAACTGCCCGCCCGTACTCCGGTTCTGCCGCTAGCGGGACAGGTAAAGACCTGGTTCGACTCAACCGCAATTGCCCGGGCTATTCCCGGCCCACCCCCGGCGACTACCTCGACTGAGTTGCAGACCGCACTGGCCCAGGTCCGTGATCTTGCCAATGCCCGCACGCGTGAGCAGTGGCGCCTTGCCAGCTACTGGGATAATGGACCGGGAACCTACTCGCTGTCCGGGCTCTGGAATTTCCTGGCTGAAGACCTCGTCCGGCAAAACGGTCAGAATGAACTCCGGACAGCCCGAACATACGCCCTCCTGAACCGGGCCATCCAGGATGCCACAACGGCGGCCTGGCGCACGAAGTATACCTATTTTACGCCCCGCCCTGCGCAGTTGGACCCAACCATTAAAACGGCGACGGTTATCCCCAACACCCCCACCTACGTATCGGACCAGGCGGCAGCGTCGGCTTCGGCAGCTGCGGTACTGGCTCATCTTTTCCCCGATGAAGCCGCGAATCTGAACGCAAAAGCAACGGAAGCCGCTCTATCCGGGCTATACGCGGGTACGTATACCCGGTTCGATACGGAGGCCGGAATGGCTTTGGGTAATACAATCGGGCAGATGGCCGTTGCCAATGCAAAAGTTGATGGAGCCCGTTAGGAGTAGCCTAGGTCCACAGAGTTGAAGAACGAAAATGGTTGTCTACCCGTATGCGTCGTGCTTTTCCTTACTAGTATACTCGGCAGGAGCGTTCATATAATAAGCCGCAATTAGGCAAATATGGGTAGTATTCCTTAGCGCCTTTAAGCTACTATGTTCACGAAGCCTGCTTAATTTTGGGGCTCATTTTTGCTGTATATGCTTCTCCAACGATTTCTACAGTATTGGACCCTGCCTCGTTTATTGCGATTGTACATAGGTCTTTTCTGTTTTGCCGCCGTTAATCAATGTCTGTTTCTGCATCAGTACAACAATTACCTGATGTTTGCACGGCCTTTTCACAACCTTCTGCTGGATAAAAGTATATACGGCCTGCACCCGGATCTGTACGACGATAATTATAAATACAGCCCCACCTTCGCCTGGTTGATGGGTCCGTTCTATTACATGCCCGACTGGCTGGGAACGGTTCTCTGGAACTTGCTGAATACCGTAGTGCTACTGCTGGGCGTGTGGCTGTACCTTTCCAATGAAAAAGACCCGGCCCGGCAACGGCGGGTTGCGCTGCTCATTATTGTTCTGGAGGCACTTATTACGGCACAAAACCTACAGAGCAATAACCTCATCGTGGGATCTATGCTGCTTGGGCTATATTTTCTGCGGAACGAGCGGGTTTGGCAGGCTGCTTTTTTCTTTGTGCTGTGCGGCTTCATCAAATTTTACGGCATGGCAGCTGCGGGCTTCTTTTTGTTTTACCCCAAAAAGCCCCAGTTTATTCTAGCCATGATCGGCTGGATCGTGCTGCTGGGAATTGCGCCCGCAACCATCATTCCCTTTGATCATCTCATGGCCGAGTACCAGGAGTGGTTTCGGGTTATTGTGGTCAGTAAATTAGGCTTGCAGGTATCGACTATGGGTATTGCCGAGTCGTGGTTCGGTATGGCTAAAACGGACGCCAACTACCGGATTATCGAGATGATTGGTGCTACGCTGTTTCTGTTGCCGTTTCTGCGGTTCAGTCTTTGGACGAACGGCCTGTTTCAACGGCGGATGATTGCCTATTTCTTTCTCTTTATCATTGTGTTTAATAAAATGGCGGAGTCACCAACGTACGTGATGGCAGTAACGGGCGTGGCACTCTGGTGGCTTACGCTCTCCGACCCGACCCGGCTTGATAAAATTTTACTTGCTCTTGTAATCATCTTCACGTCTCTGTCGCCAACGGATATTTTTCCACAGGTAGTGCAGAAACAGTTTTTTCAGCCCTACAATATCAAAGCCGTGGGTTGTCTATTGGTGTGGGCGCGGTTGCAGTACCAACTCTGGACTCAGCCTAAAGAAGAAGATCTGCAATTACTGACTGCTCACTGACGCTCAGACAGCCTAGCAGTCCATCAATCAATGGGTTCAGCCGGTATGTGCGTTGGAGGCTGGTTTGCGGGCAATACCACATAAATGACGTAGAACCAGCTTTTTTTGTAACATTGCCCAGCCGTTTACGATTAATAAATCAAACGATTGAGTGATGAGTCTACCTAATTCTCTTGCTGGACAGCCAGACTTTGGCCAATCCCGCGTTGTTATCGAACGTGTAAGCCCCGAACTAGACGGTGGGCTATTTCCTATAAAAGCCATTCCTGGCGATGTGATCGCGGTTGAAGCTGACATTTTCGCGGATGGGCACGATTACCTGACGGCCCTTCTGCTGTATAAGCACGTCGACGATACCACCTGGACGGAACTGGCAATGGCTCCTTCCTGGAATGATCGCTGGGGGGCTTCGTTTATTGTTGAGAAACAGGGACGTTACCTATACACCTTTGAAGGGTGGGTTAATCATCCGGCTTCGTGGCAGCACGAAGTACACCTGAAAGTAGCCGACGGGCAGCGAATTACAAGCGAATTGCTGGCCGGAGCCAAATACATCGATGGCATGATTGAGCGGGCGGGTGGCCTGCCAGCAACCCTTCCGGCAAAAGGAAAAGGGAAAAAACAAGCCGGGCCGGTCGAAGAGTCGGCCGATGTGCGGGCCCTGCGCGAACTGGCCGCCCTGTTTCGCGATGAGAGCCGGTACGACGAAGCCGTGTCCGTTGCCGAAAGCGATCAGTTTACATTTTACGCAAACCGCTATCCCGAGCGCCAGTACCCAACACGCTACGCCCACGAACTCGGTGTTGAAGTTGATCGGGCGCGGGCGGGTTTCAGCACCTGGTATTGCCTGTTTCCACGGTCTGCTTCCCGCGATCTGGCCGGTGGTGTGCCCCTTCATGGCACGTTCAGGGATGTAGAGGCCCTGCTGCCGCGCATCTCGAACATGGGTTTCGATGTGCTGTACCTGCCGCCTATTCACCCCATAGGAACGGCGCACCGCAAGGGTAAAAATAACTCTGTTATCTGCCAGCCCGGCGAGCCGGGCGTTCCCTACGGTATTGGCGCTGAAGAAGGCGGTCACGATGCCATTCACGCCGAACTGGGCACGGTCGACGACTTCAAACACCTGATTGCTATCGCCAAAAATTACGGCATGGAAGTCGCTATGGACCTCGCCATTCAATGTTCGCCCGACCATCCGTGGGCGAAAGAACACCCCGAATGGTTTAAGAAACGACCTGATGGCACCATTCAGTACGCCGAAAATCCGCCCAAAAAATACCAGGATATTTACCCCGTTTACTTTGAGACGGAAGACTGGCAAAACCTCTGGGAAGAGTTAAAGCGTGTGTTGCTGGTGTGGTGTTCGTGGGGTGTGCGCATCATTCGGGTCGATAATCCGCACACGAAGCCATTCGTTTTCTGGGAATGGATTATCGCTGAGGTCAAGAAGGAGTTTCCGGATATGATTTTCCTGTCGGAAGCGTTTACGAAGCCGCGAGTCATGCAGGAGTTAGCCAAACGTGGGTTTGCACATTCATACACCTACTACACTTGGCGGAATACCAAAGCTGAGCTGGAGGAGTACATGACCGAACTAACGCAGGGCGAAATGAAGCATTATTTTCGTCCCAACTTCTGGCCAACAACGCACGACATTAACCCGTACAGCTTACAGTCGGGCCACGAGCCCCAGTTTCTGATTCGCTATTTTATGGCGGCTACGCTGTCGAGCAACTACGGTATTTATGGGCCGTCGTTTGAGTTGATGGAGCACATTCCGTTCCCGAACAAAGAAGAATACCTGAACTCCGAAAAGTACGAGATACGCCACTGGGACTGGGATAAGACAAACAAGCTAACGTATCTGATCACGCTCGTTAACCGTATCCGTCGCGAAAACGCGGCCCTGCAAACCACCAACAACATCACGTTCTGCTCCGTCAATGACGACGCTATTATGGCGTATCTGAAAGTGTCGGGTACAAATCGGCTACTGATTGTGGTCAACACCGATGCGTACCAACGTCGGGCGGGCATGGTACAGGTGCCTATCTGGCAACTGGGTATCGGGCCTGATCAGTCGTACAAAGTTCGTGATCTGCTCACCGAGGCTTACTACACCTGGAAGGGCGAATCCAACTACGTAGAACTCGATCCCTACGTACTGCCCATGCACCTATTTAAGATTGAGGTGTAGTTTTGTAGTCATGAAAGTTTTGTAGTCAGATAAGTGGCTGACGCGTCATAGGCTTGCGCCACTAACTTACCTGACTACAAAACTTCCAACGTGTTCTCGTACGAAAAAGTCGTTTCGTTGAGGTCTGTAGTACCCGTTACAGGGGCGGCATCGTCGGGGTCGGGAGTACAGGCTAGGGGGATATGCCCTTCGGTGGCTAACATGCCGGAGGTGGGGTCGAGGCCAATCCAGCCAGCACCAGGTATGAATACCTCAGCCCAGGCGTGCAAGGCCAGTGAGTTTTCTTTCGATGGGTCGTTCTGTTGGGTTTCTGTCGTAAAGACCTGTGCCAGATAGCCCGAAACGAAGCGGGCAGCCAGCCCAACATGCCGGAGCGCCTGCACGAGCAGCCAACCCGAATCGCGGCAGGAGCCAATAGCCAGCTCAAGCGTTTCGTCGGGCGTTTGTACGCCGGGCTCCATGCGAGTGGTATAGGCAATATCCTGAACTACTTTTTGATTAAGCTTTATCAGAAAATCGATCGTTCCCTGAGGGCTGCGGTCAATGCTCTGTAGCCACTGGCTAAACTGAGGGCCGGGTTCATTAACATCCAGGTATGGCAAAAGCCCCTTTTTGAGCTGTGCATCATAGCTAAACGGAAACGACTGGGCATAGGTATCCAGGAAAAAGTCGAATGGGTTTACTGGTTCCAGCCGGGCAATGATGTCGACATCAACCGACATCATGGACATCGACTCCCAAAAATCCACGCGGGCGACAAAATTTCCGAAAGGGTCCTGCTGCCAGTGAATAACATGATTAGCGGGTTGGATCGTCAGTGTATACGATTCGATGATGGCCGGGCTATGGGCCACGGGCCGGAGCCGAATCAGGTGGGGCGACAGAAAAACGACCCGGTCATAATCATATTGGGTATGGTGGTGAATGGCGACACGGACAGACATGGCTGATGATGAGGTGAATGCTTGCTACGCTATACTTTCTCGAAGACCAATCGGTAGTGCTCCATCGTTTCCCGCTGGAAGCACACCCGGTTCGGGCTTTTTCGGAACACGGCAATCAAATCCTGAAAGGGTTTGTTGGTCAATAATTTTGGTAGCAGCGAAGCATACAGCGCGTATTTGGTCAGGTTAAAGGCCCTGAATCGTTTACGCCACTGACCAATGGTTTCGATGTAGTCGAGCCGACCACTGCTTTGAGAAATGAGTTTAAACAGCGGTTGGGCATTCCGAATCACCTGCTCCGGTCCGTACGGAAGCCACGACCCCGGAAACTGGGCAATCATCAGCGCCAGCATGTACGAATCCGAATCCTTGGGAGCGTCGAGGCTGATTTCTTCGTAAGGGATCATGTTTTTCCCGAACACCATCGTCTGCATGTAAAACCGGCCCCCTACGGGTAGGAGTTCGTATAGGTTTTTGAAGAAGTCGGCGTATACTTTATCCTGATCACCGGCCAGATACTGCTCAATGGAACAGAAATGTTCCATTCCGCCAATGCAGCTAACCGCATCGAAGGTGCCGTAATCGGCGGGGGTAATTTGTCGACAATCTTTAATATCGACATCTAATCCGTTGGCCCGGCAGGCTTCGGCCTGGCCTTTGGAGAGCGTAACACCTTTACCGATCGCCCCCCGTTTTTTGGTAGCATAAGTTAGGTACGGTCCCCAGCCGCAACCCATATCCAGCACTTTGGAGCCGGGTTTCACATTAAGGCTATCCGCAATGAATTTGTGCTTCTGTTCCTGCGCCTGTTCAAGCGTCAGGGAGAAATCACCATTATACATGGCACCGCTGTAGTCGCCGGTCTCGCCCATACTCAGGCGGAAAACTTTGTCAATCGTTGTGTACGTGAAGTCAAGATCCTGCTGCGATGCCATGATAGGAAGAGTTAAGGGAAGTTACGTACGTATTGTTGAACCGGCACCTTCTACAGAAAGGGCACCGGTTCCTGTTGTGTTACCGCCACAGGCTGAGCGACCAACGGCCTGACGGGCTCGGTACGGCCTAATGTCCGTAACAGCCTGAAGTGCGACAAAAGCGCTGAGCCGAAGGTGCGGTTTTCGAGGTAAGGCAAGCCAAACTCGTGGGCGGTATCCTTTACAATTTTAGAAATAGCCGGGTAGTGTATGTGACAGACTTTCGGGAATAAATGGTGTTCGATCTGCCGGTTCAGGCCACCGCAGAAGAACGCAGCAGCTGCCGAATCGGGCGCAAAATTCGCCGTCGTACGCATCTGGTGAACGGCCCATGCCTCCTGTATGTCACCCCGCTCGTCGGGCATGGGGAAATCGGTCCCTTCTACCGCGTGCGCCAGTTGGAAAACAAGCCCCAATACCAGGCCTTCGGCAATGTGCATCATGATGAAGCCCACGGCCAGCTGCCACCAGGTCAGGTCAAGAACAAGAACGGGTAAAATCAGAAAGAAGAAATAATAAATGATCTTGGACGCAAACAGCTTCACATACTCCTGCCGGGGATGCGACGAATTATCGTGATGCCCGATCTGATTCTTGAAGAACTTTACGAAGTCTTTGCGAAATACCCACGACAGCGAAGCCAGTGCATACAGCGGAAAGGTATACCACTGCTGAAACCGGTGCCAGGGTTTAAGATCCTCCTGGGGGTCCAGCCGTACCAGTCCCGGAGCCAGTTCGATGTCTTCGTCGTGACCCGGTATGTTGGTGTACGTATGGTGAACGATGTTGTGCGTAATTTTCCAGATATAGGGGTTGGCACCCAGCAAGTAAAAACTGTTGCCCATGAGCCGGTTCACCCAGCCGCGCGACGAAAACGACCCGTGCAGACCATCGTGCGAGACATTGAAGCCAATAAAGGCGGCAAACATGCCCAGCACAATTGCCATGCCGAACATGGTCCATAACCCAAACTGGTTCGACAGGATAAGGCCGTAAAGGGTTGCGTAACCGATCAGGAAAAAGCTGGCTTTCCGCCACATAGCCGCATTGGCATTGGACGAAACACCGTTTTCGATAAAATAAGCGTCGACTCGTTTGCGGACTGTTGAAAAGAATTGTGAGCGGGTTCTGTCTTTGAATTTTAATGAAGCTGACATCAATGAATTAGTTAAGGGTTTGGCCGATCTCCTGTATCTGCCGTAAAATGGGCAGGGTTAATCGACCTCGTTCGGTGAGTCTGTATTCTACACGCGGTGGAATTTCGGCATAGGCTTCCCGACTCAGGATGCCCAGGGCAACCAGCGCTTTTAATTCACTGGCCAATATTTTCTGGCTGATTTCCGGCATTCTGTCGCTTAACTGACTATACCGAAGGGTTTCCTCGCCCAGGGTCAGGATAATATACAAACGCCATTTGCCGGATATGATAGCCAGCGAGTTGGTAATTGACAGTAGATCAGGCTTAAACGCCAACTCGGTTCGGGTACTTCCTGTCATTAGTGGTTAACAATTAGTTGAACCGAAACAAGGGATAACCCAGGTTGAGGCTGCCATGTAATGAGTTCTATTCTGACTACCCGGATCGATCGGCTAAACCTCGTCTCAACGGGTGAATAAATACTATAAAATGCGGATGAACTCAGATTTACCTTAAAAATGTTGAATAGATTTTTCTGAAAAGAGTGATGAGCACAGAAACCAGAACGAAGAGTATGTTACTTGAAGAGAGCGTTTGCTGAGTAGAAAGGCACTGAAAAGAAAAACAAGGATAAGAAGAAATCAGCAAACTATTGGCAAACGTACGTTACGAGACTATTAAATAAGCCAAAAAGTAGAAAATTGGAAACTTGCTTTCGTATAGGTAACTGTATTACGTCTGAGTAAGTTTCTTACTTATTTGAAATGATACATAATCATCCATAATTAAACTTTTTCAGGTGCTTAAATAAACAGCAAAGGCGATGTAATCATTAAAAGAACTACATCGCCTTTTATGGGTATAGATACGTATTCGGGAAGGGTCCGGACTTCTCTGAGCCGGATATACTGGTAAAATTATTTTGCCCGGATGGCGATTACGGGGTCAAGACGGGCGGCCGAGAACGCCGGAACGATACCCGAAATGATTCCGATGGCGCTCGAAACGCCCAGGCCAAGAGCAATGTTACTCGCCGAAAGAACCAGCTCCAGGCTACCTAAACTCATGAACGATAGCAAGTACACAAGAAAGATACCGGTCAGCCCACCAACGAGACTCAGCAGAACGGCCTCAAAGAGAAATTGAAACAGAATAACGTAGTTCTTGGCCCCCAGCGATTTCTGGATACCGATAATATTGGTGCGCTCTTTTACGCTGACGAACATAATGTTGGCAATTCCGAAACCACCAATCAGAATAGAAAAACCGCCGATTACCCATCCCGCTACTGTCAGAACCGAAAAAATTCCCCCAATTGCCTGAGCAGCCGCTTCGGGCCGATTGATGGCAAAATTGTCGTCCTGTACGGGTCGCAAACCGCGTCGTGTACGTAAGAGCCCCCGAATTTCGCTCTCCAGTTCGAGAAGTCCCTCATCGGTGTCGTACCCTTTGACGGTGATGGTGAGGTTAGGGTTGATGGAGTTGAACATCTTGGCAAAGGCACCATAAGGAATCAGACATTTGATATCGGGGTTGCCGCCTACGTTGAGCAGGCTTTCACCCTTCTTGCGTTGTACACCGATGACCGTAAAATTAAGGCCGCTGATCTTGAAGGTTTTGCCAACGGGGTCTTCGCCGGGGAACAGGTTTTCGGCTACGTCGGAGCCAATGATCGCTACGTTGCGGGATACATCAATTTCCTGCTGTGTAAAATAACGGCCGTTCTCAATCGGCACATCTGAGATTATGTTATAATCCAGCGTTGTTCCCTGAATCAGGGATGACATACTGTTATTCTCCCGCTTAACCGTGACGCGCCCTCTGAAACTCATAGCCACAACGGCCTTAGCATTTTCCAGTCGTTCACTCAGGAATTTATATTCAGAATACTTCGGCTCAGGCCGCTGAAAGAATTTCCACCATTGATACTCTCCGCCAAAAGACCAGGGCATCTTCTGCACGTAAACGACTTTATCGCCAATGAACGACAGGCTGGTACGGATGCTTCCTTCCAGCGAATCGACCAACGTGAAAACGGCGATGATTGCAAAAATACCAATGGTCACGCCCAGCAGCGAAAGCAGCGTACGCAGCAGATTCGACCGCAGTGCCTGCCATGCGAACCGAAAACTTTCAAAAGTCTGACGAAGGAACTTCACCTGATTTAAAGAGCGAAAGAGTGAAAGAGTGAACGGCCATTTCACCGAACGGATGTTTTGCCATTCTAACTCCAGCTATGAAAGTACGATAATGACGCTGCTTCCCCAAACCATTTTGGACAAGTATAAGCTTCGGGCGGATAAGTGGTGGATTTGGGTATCGTCGGGATAACGTTATTTTTGTAAATCAACACGATGCAACCGCAATAGAATCTCCATGAATATACGTCTCGTTCCTTATTACTACCTGCTCGGATTTACCCTGGTGGTCGCTTCCTGCAAGACACAGTCGACCACAACCACAACCGCCGATACGAAAGTTAAGCAAAGCCAGGGTGTGTACCAATACCGCGATGAGGACCCAACGGTAAAGCCGTTTTTCTCGGATCGGGTGGGTGTAATCGGGCGCAATGGCATGGTGGCATCGGCTCACCCGGAGGCTTCGCAGGTGGGACTGGCTATTTTGAAGGGGGGGGGTAATGCGGTTGATGCGGCCGTAGCCGTGCAGTTTGCGCTGGCGGTGGTGTATCCCGGTGCGGGAAATATTGGCGGGGGCGGCTTTATGGTGTATCGGGACAAGGCCGGGAAAGCCTACTCGCTCGATTACCGGGAAAAAGCCCCCGGACGGGCTACCCAGAATATGTACCTCGACTCGCTGGGCAATGTACGGCCGGGCTTGAGCATCAGCGGGCATCTGGCCAGTGGCGTACCCGGTTCGGTTGACGGGATGGTCGAAGCCCATAAGCGGTTTGGAAAGTTAACCTGGGCGCAGGTGTTACAGCCTGCCATCGACCTCGCCAGCAAAGGCTTTCCGCTTACGGAACGGGATGCCCTCGGGCTCAACCGGATTAAAACGGACCTGAACACGATTAATCCCGGCAAAGCGTATTTTCTAAAAAGTACCGCGC
Organism: Spirosoma sp.; assembly: GCF_026391055.1. Classification (GTDB taxonomy): domain Bacteria; phylum Bacteroidota; class Bacteroidia; order Cytophagales; family Spirosomataceae; genus Spirosoma. The sequence continues at coordinate 453,443 of NZ_JAPLET010000015.1, forward strand.
CAACCGATACTATATCTTGGCATAAGGGCGATTTGCTGATACAGGCCGATCTGGCCAAAACCCTCCAGCGCATTCAGGCGCAGGGGCGGGCGGGCTTTTACGAGGGCGAAACGGCTCGTCTGCTAGCCGAAGAAATGATAAGCGGCAAAGGCCTGATCACCGAAGAGGACCTGAAAAACTACCACTCCATCTGGCGCGATCCGATCCTGGCGGCCTACAAAAACTACAACGTTATTACCATGCCGCCTACCTCAAGTGGTGGCATCGCCCTGGTGCAGATGATGCGCTTTACGGAGCCCTACCCGCTGCGTAAATGGGGATGGAATCGGGACAGCACCGTGCAGGTCATGATCGAAGCCGAACGACGGGTCTATGCCGACCGGGCCAAGTTTCTGGGTGACCCCGATTTTGTGAAAGTTCCCGCTACACAACTGATGAGCCCTGAGTACCTGCGCACCCGCTGGACGGACTTCTCCTGGGCCAAAGCAACCGATAGCCGGGCGGTGCGTGGCGGTACCATTCCAGGTTACGAGAGTCTGGAAACCACTCACTTTTCGGTGGTCGACAAAGAAGGCAATGCCGTGAGTATTACCACCACGCTCAACGGTGGCTACGGTAGCCGGGTCGTGATTGGTGGTGCCGGCTTCTTCATGAATAACGAAATGGACGATTTCAGCATAAAGCCGGGGTCGCCAAACATGTACGGACTGATTGGCAACCAGGCAAATGCCATTGCGCCCCATAAGCGTATGCTTTCATCCATGACTCCCACCATTCTGGAGAAAGACGGCAAATTGTTCATGGTGGTAGGCACGCCCGGTGGGTCAACGATCATGACATCGGTATACCAGACGATTCTGAACGTTATTGAGCACGGCATGACCATGCAGCAGTCGGTCAATGCGCTGAAGTTTCACCACCAGTGGCTGCCCGACAAAACGATTTTCGAAAATGGGGCTTTTTCCAGCACTACTATCGAAGCGTTGAAAAGTCGTGGCTATAGTCTGGAACAACTCAGCAACACCCTTGGCCGTATGGACTGCGTGCTGGTGCGCCCCGACGGCTCCTACGAAGGCGCATCTGATCCCAGAGCGGATAATACGGCACGAGGCTACTGATTATTGCCGGAGACACGTTTCGCTAAACGTGCGTTAAGGGATTTCCTCAACTGTCACTGGTGGATGACCAATATTTAGTCATCCGCCAGCACTCTGTAGTCAGGGTCTTCCAGAATATTCACATCAATAAGTTTTTCCGCATTTGCCAGCAAGCGTCGGCAATCGGGGCTTAGGTGTTTGAGGTGAATCGTTTTGCCCGCCTGCTGGTAGCTGCTGGTCAGCTTGCTTAAGGCTTCGATGCCCGACATGTCAGCAACCCGGCTATCTTTGAAGTCGACAATTACTTCGTTTGGATCACCGGCTACGTCGAACTTTTCCCGAAACGCCATCACGGAGCCGAAGAACAGTGGCCCGTACAATTCGTAATGTTTTGCCCCTGCCTCATCAACGTATTTCCGGGCTCGGATCCGGCGGGCGTTTTCCCAGGCAAACACCAGCGCCGAGATGATGACGCCGATTAGTACGGCCAGCGCCAGGTTATGAAATAACACCGTAATACCCGCCACCAGTACCATAACCAACACATCGTGCCAGGGCATTTTGCCGAAGGTTTTCAAGCTGGCCCACTCGAACGTGCCGATGGCGACCATGATCATCACGCCCGTGAGTGCTGCCATCGGTAGCTTTTCAATGATCGGCGCGCCAACGATAATAAAGAACAGCAGCATAACTGAAGCCACGATACCCGACAGGCGGGCCCGTGCACCGGACGAGATATTGATCAGGCTCTGGCCAATCATGGCGCAGCCGCCCATACCCGACAGAAAGCCGCTCGTGACATTAGCCAATCCCTGTGCTACGCACTCTTTATTGCCCCGGCCGCGGGTCTGGGTAATTTCATCGATCAGATTTAGAGTCAGCAAGCTTTCGATCAGGCCCACACCGGCTACAATGAGCGCATAGGGGAAAATAATTGAGAGCGTTTCGAGCGTAAAGGGTACGGCCGGAATGTGAAAAGGAGGGAAGCCGCCCTGTATTGACGCGATATCGCCAACGGTACGGGTGTCGATGTTAAGGCCAATGGTTAGTAACGAAACGGTGATAATAGCCACCAGCGAGGCCGGAACGGCTTTGGTTAGTCGCGGCAGGCCCCAGATGATGAGCATCGTCAGCGCGACCAGCCCCAGTAACATGAAGAGGGGTGGCCCGGTCATCCAGTAGAGGGTACCCGTCGCATCGGCCACCTTAAACTGGTCCATCTGCGACAGGAAAATGACAATGGCCAGCCCGTTAACAAACCCGAACATGACGGGATGGGGCACCAGTCGAATAAATTTTCCAAGCCGGAAAACACCCGCCAGTATCTGAATGAGCCCGGCCAGCACTACCGTTGCAAAGATGTACTCGACACCGTGACTCTTAACGAGCGCGACGATCACTACAGCGACGGCACCTGTTGCGCCGGAGATCATACCCGGTCGTCCACCCAGTACAGCCGTAACCAGACCCATTACAAACGCAGCATATAAGCCCGTCAGGGGTGAAAGACCGGCGATTAGGGCAAAGGCAACGGCTTCGGGAATGAGTGCAAGGGCTACCGTTAAGCCGGAAAGTATTTCGTTTTTATAGTCGACGCGTTGTTTGAAGTCGAATAAATTCACGTATTGATTCATTGAAATTTAGCCTGATAGACAAAAAAGGACCCACTAACCGATGAGCATCGGCCAGCATTACACATGCGCTACGAAAAGCAGGTGCTTTAAATCAGGGGGGAGTAACCGGATAGAGCGAAGAGGGGGCTATCATATCATAAAGGTAGGCCTTTTTGGCTCAAGACTTGACCGTTAAGAGAGCGAAGAAACGCGGCAATTCAATAATCCTTAAATGGATGCTAATTAATAGACTAATAGTTAAAGAGACATGAGTCATCGCGTCTTTTAGTCTGTTCGGTTGCTGAAGCTCAAAGTGATCTTGGTGGCGAACTGATCTCGCTGATGAGTTAGTTGGCTAGATGATCGGCATAGTCTGTGACTATGCCCAACGTCCTGAGGAAACGAGCGGTTACTGCTTTCAACGACGCAGATCGCCCCTGAATGTCGGAAACCTTCTATTGATCGATGCTATTTAATGGGTTAGTGAGTAAAGAAAAGGCCCTACTCTAATGAATAGAATAGGGCCTCATAAGTTGAATTCAGGGATATTACAATTCCCGAATTTTAATGTTCCGGTACCAAACACGCTCTTTGGGGCTGTGGTTTTGCAGGGCTATTTTGCCTTTAGCATGGGGAGTTGCATAAGGCCAGCTGGCAAATTTACTTTTGGCTACCAGCGCCTTCCACTCATCAGAGCCATACTGGTAATCGACCAACTTTTTGCCGTTCAGGAAGTGCTCAACGTGATTTTTGTTGACCACAATGCGGCCTTTGTTCCACTCGCCGGGTGCTTTGGCAACGCTGAAATCCGAAGGGGGAATCATGTCGTAGTTGGCACCGGTCATCTGGGTGTCTTTCAGCTTGTAGGGTTTGCCGTCGCCATCCAGATAGCCCTTATCGTCTATAACCTGATATTCCGGACCCGACATGTAAGTCGATTTAATATCGGGGTTGTCGATGATTTTGTAAACAACACCACTGTTGCTGCCTTTAGGAATTTTAAACTCGAACTCCAGGTCAAAGTTCTCGTATTCTTTGTCGGTCACAAGGTCGCCACCGGTACCGTCGGGTGTAAGGGCGCCGTCTTCGATAGACCAGCCAACTACGCCATCTTTGTGGTAGCTATGCCAGCCTTTAATGGTTTTACCGTCGAATAGAGCCGTCCATTTGGGAGGTGCAGTAAACGCAAAGGCGCCGAGCAAAAGGCAGGGAAGAAGTAGCTTTTTCATGTAGTTTGGAATTTTAGGCTAAATGTAAGTTTAAACCGCAAAGAGCGCAAAGGAGGAGCAAAGGTCGCTAAGTCTTTTTCTCTGCGATCCTTGCTCCTCCTTTGCGCTCACTGCAAATAGTATTGGAAAATTAACTCGCCATGTCGCGGGCGGCTTGCGGGTCGTTGTATTTGCGATCCAGCCCTTCCGTCGATTTCTGGTCGGAGCGGTCCGGGCCGGAAATCATATCCTGTGCGGTCACACTGCTCTCATCGGCCAGTTCGCGGGGGAGGTTTTGGGCTTCCTTCGCTTCCTCGGGGCGTTCGCCCGGCTGATTGGCATGTGTATCTTTCGCGTTAACATCGTACGGACGGGCGGCATTGCCGGTATCGGGTTTATCTTCCATTCCCTCATCGTCGGGACCGGCGGCTGCTCCCTGATACGCTGTTCCGGCAACGGTTTCGCTCGTTTCTAGGTCGTCAGGAGGCATTACACTGGGCAAACCCGAAGTGAAGGTACTCAACGAACCCGCATTGATCTCGTGCGAGCGGTCAGGCTGGTCTGGCTCCTGAATCTCGGGCGTGGTTGGGTTCGGTGAACCGGGTAAATCCGGGATTTCAGGACCAGGAACCGGTGGTGCCGGTGGCGTCTCGGGAATGCCCGGTACTGGCTGCATGGGGTCTGGTGTACCTGGTGTTTGCGGAATCATGTCGGCAGAAGGATAGTTTCCGCCAATGAAATTCCAGCCATTAAATGAATTTGTTTTCGTTTCGGGCGATTCGTCTTCCGAGGGGAGCCCCGTATTAACAGCTGAACCGGCGTCGGGGTTGCCCGTGATATCGCCAACGGCAATTGGATCGTCCGGCATTACTGAAGGGTCGAACATTGTGCCTGCCCGTAGAGCCGCATCCGAGTTCTCGTATTTCTTTTTATCATCGCCGGTTAAGGCCCGTTCTTCGTCGCTTCCCAGCCGAATACGGGGCATATCATCAGAGACATCATCCTCTGTATCGCCCATAGCGACCAGCTTGCCATCTACCAGCTTCACCATATTGGTTTCGGCCTGATCTGCACTGAACATCGTTTCAGCGTGTTCGCTGGAGACTGTGTCGGCCTGTCTGGCTCCATCGGAGAGATTTGCGTTGTTTTCCATGACAATGTGAATGTTTAAGGTCTATGGAGAACCACCAGCAAGGCAAAAGGTTTAGTTGTAAAGGCTACACTAGTGCGTCGAACAAAATCTCGGCGGGATGCTGGGCTTTGCGACCAGTACCGTCTTTGATCTGGTGTCGGCAACTGGTGCCGGCTGCCGAAATAATGGCCGTTTCGGCTTGCCGGACAGCGGGGAACAGCACCATTTCGCCAATCTGCATCGATAAGTCATAATGTTCGGCCTCGTATCCGAACGAGCCCGCCATGCCACAGCAGCCCGATGGAATCAATTGCACCGTGTAATGCTTAGGCAGCGATAGTACTTTTTTGACCGGAATCATGGACGACAGCGCTTTCTGGTGGCAGTGTCCGTGCACCTTCACCAGTTGGGCATCGGTCGTGAACAGGCTTCTGTCAATACGTCCGGCATCAGCTTCCCTAGCCAGCCATTCTTCAAACAGGAAAACGTTTTTTGCGATGCGTTCGGCGTCTTCTTTAAGTTCGTCGGGAACGAGCACCGGATATTCATCGCGGAAAGTCAGAATGGCGGAAGGCTCCAGACCGACCAGCGGTTTATCATCCGTGACGAGGTCTTTGAGCAAGGTCACGTTGCGAATGGCAATGGCCTTTGCGTCGTCCACCAGCCCCTTCGACAAATACGTTCGGCCACTTTCCACATGTTCGGGAATGGTAACTGAATACCCCAGCCGCTGCATCAGCAAAATCGCTTTCTGACCAACCTCAACATCATTGTAATTGGTGAATTCGTCACAAAAAAATAGGAGTGAGGAGTGAGAAGCGAGGAGCGAGGAGTTGCTGACGCCTGGTTTGCCGCCGGATGGCTCCTCACTCCTCCTTTTAATCCACTTATTCAAGGTCGTTTTTGCCAGTTCGGGCATGGTGCGGTCGGGGTGGAAACCGATGGCGCGGTTGGCTGCCTTCCGGAGCGCCGGGGTGTTGTAGATGGCGTTGTACGTCCAGGGAGCAATACTCGCCAGCGACATAAGTTTAGTGAAATTACCCACTAGGCGCGCTCGTAGCGGAATGCCTTTTTCGCGGTAGTGTTGCTGCGTAAATTCGGCTTTCATGCGGGTCATGTCCACGCTGGATGGGCATTCGGCTTTGCAGGCTTTGCACGACAGGCACAAATCCAGTACGTCTTTAACCGCTTCGTAGTCGCTCTCAACGGCTTTTTCGGTATTGCTGTAAAAGTGCCGCAGGATGTTGGCTCGTGCGCGTGTGGTGTCGTGTTCGCGCCGGGTAGCCATGTAACTGGGGCACATGGTGCCGCCGGAGATTTCGGTTTTGCGGCAGTCGCCGGAGCCGGAGCATTTCTCGGCCAGTTCCAGCAAGCCGCCGTCTTTCGAGAAGTCGAACACGGTTTTGGGTTGCGGAATCACCACGTCCGCTTCCGAACGCAACGACTCGTTCATGGGGGGCGTGTTGACGACCTTGCCGGGGTTGAAGGTATTGTGCGGATCCCAGAGTTCTTTGACGTCTTTGCACAACTGGAAATTTTCGGGGCCGAGCATAAACGCGATGCACTCGCCCCGCAGCCGCCCGTCGCCGTGCTCGCCGGACAGTGAGCCACCGTATTTTTTGACCAGTTGCGCGGTATCCATCAGCAACGCCCGAAATTTGGCGCGCCCTTCCGATGATTTGAGATTAATGAGTGGCAACACATGAATTTCGCCCGCCCCGGCATGAGCCGAATATTCGAGTTTGAGGCCATGATTTTCCCAGGCCATGCGGTCTAACTCGTCGATGTAGTCCGGTAAGTCGTGGACATCGACGGCGGTATCTTCAATGACATTCGCCGGTTTATCGTCGCCGGGAATGTTATACATGATACTCAGCCCGGCTTTGCGTAATGCCCAGGGCTTTTGCGTTTCGGTATCGAACAGGATTGGATATGCGTAGCCTAATCCTTTTTCCTGGAGCGCATCGACAAAATCCTGCGCTTTCTGACTAACGCCAATAACGGTGTCGTCAAAAAACTCGACCATCAGAATGGCCTTCGGGTCGCCCTGCACAAAGGTCCGGTTTTTGGTCTGCTCGATGTTGGTTTTGGTGAGTTGCAGAATGTAATCATCGACCAGTTCCGACGCCGAACAGGTATGCGCCAGGGCCACCAGATTGGCTTCCAGCGATTGACGAATGGTATCGAAATGCGCACACACCAGCGCCGATTCTTTAGGTGGCAGCGGCAGCAAGTTCAGCTTGGCCTCTGTAATGAAACAGAGCGTCCCTTCCGAACCGGCAATGAGGTGGGAGAAATTGAAGAAGGGCTCCTCGCTCCTTACTCCTGGCTCCTCACTCCTTAAAGACCCCTCTGTCCAAAAGCCAACCATCGCATCCAGCGCGTAGCCCGTATTTCTTCGGCTGACGGTGGGCTTGGGGAAACCTTCGCGGATGTGTTTTTGCACATCCGGTTTGGATAGCCAATCACGGAATTGAACGTACAGGCGCTGTTCGAGGGGGCTAACGACGTTTTCGCCCCGGCATTTGGCGTCGAACTGTTCCTGATTGAGCGGGCCGAAGGTAACTTCAGCCCCGTCGCTCAGGACGGCTTTGACTTCGAGGAGGTGGTCGCGGGTGGTGCCCCAGATAATGGAGTGCAGTCCGCAGGAGTTATTGCCGATCATCCCACCAATCATGGCCCGGCTGGCGGTGGACGTTTCAGGGCCGAAAAGCAGCCCGTGCGGTTTCAGGAAAGCGTTGAGATCGTCGCGGATAACGCCCGGCTGGACCCGTACCCACCGTTCGGCCGCGTTGATGCCAACAATGCTGCCAAAGTGTTTCGAGATGTCGACAACAATACCGCTGCCTACCACCTGCCCGGCCAGTGAAGTACCGGCCGCCCTTGGAATCAACCCCAGTTTATGCTGCTGTGCGAAACGAAGGAGTTTCTTTATATCGGCCACAGATTTGGGCAGGGCCACCGCAATCGGCATTTCCTGGTACACGGAGGCATCGGTCGCGTACAGAATCCGCTGGGCGGTATGCTCGGGTGACTCATCGAAATAAAGTTCACCTTCGAACGAAGGCAACAGGCTGGCAAAAGCAGGATTTTGGGAAAGGCGAAACATAGCGGGAAAAGCGTCAAACGTCCTGTAAAGATACTAAAACGACGGGCGTTTGTGGAAAATGTTGCTTCCGGCCATCCATTGGCTAAACATAAGTACCACGATGAAAACACGCCGATCCTACACCCCAATCCGCATTGACATGACCCCGTTTGTGTCCATCGCGCTGTTGCTGATTGTCTTTTTTGTCTGGCTAAAGATGGTGCAACACCCGAATGAGTTGCCGGTTGAATTACCTGACGACGGTAATTGTGTTTGGTACACTCCTAACGCTGATGCCTCTTTATTTTTACTGGCGAATAATAGAATTGGTTTTCTTACGTACAGACCAGACGGTTCTGGGGCTGAGTTTACCGAAACGGACTATTCGTCCAAAGGACTTAGGCAGCAGTTAATGTATCTCATGCCAAACAGGCGCACAATTGTTTTGATTACACCAACTCCGCAGGCCACGTTTAAAAATAGTGTGGATGCGTTGGATGAACTGAAAATTCAGGGATCAATAAATTTTAGGTTTAGCTATGAGGTTACGCCTGGTGAACGTAAAATGCTTCAGCGCTATGAGGTCTATAGAGCAAGTCATCCCAGGCAATCGGTTCTAGTGCATTTGCCGTTGTATCCGCACCGAGTAATGGATGTCTGAATCAGGCATCCATTACATGAGATTAGCTTCGTATCCTCGGTCTGTGTCCGCACAGACCGCCTGTCCGGATGGTTAATCGGGCTGATTTACCAGCGTTCTGTGCGGACACAGACCGAGGAAACAGCATATACCGGCCGGAGGCTGTAGAACAAGAGACACAAGGCCGATAAACTACCCCCGGTCCAGCGCCCGCTTCAGCAGCCCGCCAATAAAACTGCCGACGAAGGTCAGGATCATAGACCCGTACAGTCCGAAATTCTCAATATCCCGGTCGGCGGGGCCGTCGGGAGTCGGTACAATGAGCATGTAGCCAAGCCAGATGAGGACCGCCTGCACTACCGCCAGAAACCAACCCCTGCGCGATTCCAGAAAGCCGAGCCCGGTAGCCAGCGCCGTAGCCACGAAATAGGGGAGATGAATGGAAGCCGTTAGCTTGATACAAACCAAAATGACGATACTGCTCAACAGGGTTAAGCCGAGGTTCAAAAACAGCCGACGGTCGAAGAAAGAGGATGTAGTCATGTTAAAACAAGACCCGCCTGTTTGGTGGGCGGGTCTTGTCTGTTAAACAAAAATGGCGGGAAAAGGTGCTGACTAATTGACGGAAACACTACCCGCGCTGGCCGCAATCTCAACCGGAATGCCTCCTCCGTTGAGTTTTCCCCGAACGCGGTCTTTCTCGATGTTGCCTTCAAACCGCGACAGATTGTCGGGCAAACTCACCCGATTGCCGCGCAGATTCAGGTCCATACCTTTGTTGAGGGGCATTCGAACGTGAATGCTGCCCGCGCTGGTGTTCAGGCGGACATACTCGCCCACTTTCGTCAGGCTCACATCCACACTACCCGCGCTGGTACTGGCGTCCAGGCTGCCCGCTACGTTGGCCAGCCGAACACCCCCGCCCGATGTACTCGCTTTGATGTCGCCTTCGATACCCTCACCCTGAATGCTGCCTCCGCTGGTGCGGGCATCGATGTCGCCTTTCAGGTCGGTGAGCCGGATGCTGCCCCCCGACGTAACCAGGTGCATTTTGCCTGTCGATGATTTGCCTTCGATGGAGCCGCCCGACGTTTGCAGATCGAGGTAGCCCGATGTGCCAGCCTGGCAACCAGCGAAGTGAATGGAGCCACCCGATGTTTGCCCGTTAATATCGCCGTCTACGTCATCCAGATGAAGGCTGCCGCCACTAGTTCTGAACTTCTGCGTACCACTCAGCGAGGCCAGATGAATAGAGCCGCCCGACGTGCGCAGATCGGTGGTAACCTTGCGTGGGGTGTAAAATTTAAAGCTGATGCTCAGGCTGTTTTTCCAGTTTGTAAGATTACTATGCCGCTTGGCCGTTGCCACAATCGTGCTGCCTTCCTGCGCAATGGAAATGTCGTAATCTTTAAGGCGATCTTCAATTTCACCTTTGTCGAGCCGGTCGTTCCAGTTGTTGGCCCGCACGTACATCTCGACTTTGGCGTTCATATCGGTGCCGCCTTCAATGGTCAGGCTGCCGCCGGAGGTTTCAGCCCGCACGGCTTTTATGTTTCCGGAAAAAGTCTTGGTCTGGTAGGGTGTGTCGTTGTCACGATTTTGCGCCAGGGATGTCAGCGATAGTGTGCTTACACTAAGTAGGGTTAGTAGAAACTGGTTGCGTTTCATATGGTTAGTCTATTTATAACGTAAAGATGTTCGTCTATCTGAAAAGGTTGCATGGGGTCAAATAAATTACCGGATCGTGATTTCGACGCGTCGGTTTTTTGCCCGTTCCCCTTCGGTGTTGTTGTTGCCGATGGGGCGGGTGCCGCCGTAGCCAATTGTCGTGATGCGGTCGTCGGCAATGCCCCGGCGTTTCAGGTAACTCGCTACCACTCTGACGCGGTTTTCTGACAAGGCCAGGTTAAGGCGCGGGTCGCCAACATTGTCGGTATGCCCCGCCACATCGATGCTCCTCAATGGATTTTCGTTCATGGTCCGCACGAGTTTGTCTAGCTCCGCCGACGATTCGGGCAGCAGAATATAACTGCTCTGCTCAAACTGTACGTTATGCAGGATCAATGTGGTACCCGCTTTGAATTCAGGTTTAGTAGCGGGAGGGGCCGTAGCGATGACCGTTGTCAAAGCCGCTGGTACCGTTGGTATTATGGCAGCTTCCTGTGGAGCAGATGGCTTGATAACTGGCTTTTTAACCACAACCTTAGGCTGTTTTGGTGTAATAGCTTTGGGCGGGACCGACGCTACGGCCGGTGTTGTCGATACTGGCTTTTCGGGCGTGTTGACCTCTGTAGCCCGGTTAGGAACGGCCTTCTGAAACAAAAACTGCCCTGTAATCAGGGTGCCGGAGGCCGCAAATGGGTTGAGTGTTTTTCTGGCATCGGGCCGTTGCCAGAAGAGCTGAATTTCGCCTTCCAGCATATCGTTGAAGAAATCGACCCGTAAATCGTAAAATTTCCCGGCTTCCAGAATAACGCCACCTCCGAAGCTTTCTGAATCGTTGAGTTGCCAGGAGTCCATCACCTTTTTGTTGCCCACCCAAACCCGAATGCCGTCGTCTACCTTGGCGTAAAACCTGTATTCGCCCGAAACCGGTGCCAGCACTTTACCCGTCCACCGGATGGAATAATACGATTCGGGCAGGCCAGGGCCAGGGCCGCGGCCCCGCCAGTTGAAGTTAAGCTGGGGATCAATGCGGGTAAAAACTTTTCGCTCGAAATTTGTTCCCACATAATACTCTCCTTTCAGGCCCTGCTGAGCAAGTAGCTGCCCTGCTATAAGGCAAAATACGATTCCGTTGAGTAGTTTGATGGCTTTCATTTCTGCGCCCTCCTTTAATAAACATGACTAGTTTAGTCATCAGTTTTGATCTGATAATCAGGAAAGTGATGTGCGGCAAATCACTCGTTTCGAAGGCTTTTTGCCGGGTTCATGCGGGCGGCTTTCAGCGATTCATAGCCAACCGTCAGGGCAGTAATCAGGCTGGCTATAACGAGGGTTCCGGCCAGTAGCCACCCGCTGAAATTAATGCGGTAGGCATACCCCTGTAGCCAGCCGTTCATCAAAAACCAGCCCAGCGGGGCCGCCAGTGCAAAGCCGAGCAGAACGAGCCTGCTGAACTCGCGACCAAACAACCACACAAGTTGAGCAGGAGTGGCACCCAGTACTTTTCGAACGCCAATCTCTTTCGTCTTCGCTTCGGCCATAAACGTTACCAGACCATATAAACCCAGGCAACTGAGCAGAACGGCAATGAGTGAAAATACTTCTGCCAACCCCAGCAGGATATGTTCGGTGATGTAAAAGTTAGCCAGCAGATCGTCAACGAAATTGGCTTTGAATACCTGTTCAGGAAATAGCTCATTCCAGGTGCTTTCAACTGCCTTCAGCGTTGTCGATATTTCGGTTGGATTAAGCTTTAGTGAGGCCATTCGGTTCTCGCGATAGTAGTTCAGAATGGTGGCGGGCGGAATGCCCTGGTGTAAATCGCTCAGGTGAAAATTACGCACCACGCCCACGATAGTTTTGTCGCCACCCCACAGGTTAACGCGTTTGCCGAGTATATCACGGGCCGAGCGCAGCCCCAATTCTCTTACCATTGTTTCGTTCACGAGGGCTTCATTGCTCGTCGTATCGTTGGTTCGGAAGTTGCGCCCGGCCAGCAGCCGGATTCCGTACAGCGACACGAAGTTTTTGTCGCCAACTTTAACCACCGTGGGGAATTTCTCCGGCTGCGTATGGGTGTCGTAGGTGAACGGCACGGGCAGTCGCCGGTAGGCTGCAGGCGGGTCAGCGCCCAACGACACAGCGTCGACGCCCGCTATCTGTGCCATCCGGGCACGAACAACGTCCTGCTTCAGGACATTGCTGACCGGCACTGGCACCGCCAAAATCGCTTCTTTCTGAAACCCCAGATCGGCCTGTTGCATGTGCCGTACCTGCGCCATCATGACGCCCACGCCAATGATAAAGAGCTGGGTGATGAAAAACTGCGTGACGATCAGCCCCTGCCGAACGAATACCCCGCCAATCTGTTGCGTGGTGAGTCGCCCGCGCAGGGCTGCTACCGGATTAAAGCGGGCCAGCACCAGCGAGGGATACAAGCCAGCCAATAGAATAACACCAACGAGCAAAGCGACAAACCAAACCAGCGAATCGGAATGGAATAGGTTTGTAATGGAAATGTCGGTGTTCATAACAGACAGGGCGTTGTTCAGCATGGGCAGACAGAGGTGGGCCAGCAGCATCGACAGTACAACAGCCGCCAGCGTAACCAGCGTTGTTTCAATCATAAATTGCCCGATGAGTTGCCCGCGCGAACTACCCACTGCTTTCCGAACGCCCACTTCTTTGGCGCGTTTCAGAGCACCAGCAGTGGCAATATTGATGAAATTGATACAGGCCGCCAGCACCAGAAACAGCCCGACAATAATCAGGGTGTACAAAATCAGCCCCGGCGATCGGCCGCCGTATTGAGGCATATGCTCCAGATCCGGGAGCGGAATGGCATGAAAGTCCAGTTTTTTAGCTTCGGACGTGGTCAGGTACTTTTTCCGGATAACCGGAAAGGCATCGAGTAGTCGTTCTACGGGCGTCCCCTGGCGGAGGGTAACGAAACACACGGTAAATACCCTGCTCCAGTCCTGCATGGCCTGTTTGCCTGCTTCGCCCGAAAGAGTAGGCACGGTCGCGTAGGAAATAAAGGCGTCGTAACGGAGCTTGGTGTTGGACGGCAGGTTTTTGATCAGTCCCGTAACGGTCAGGTCGGTCTGGTTATCGAAGCGCAGCACCTTACCCATGGGATTGGCTGAACCAAAGTATTTTTGGGCGTATCGTTCCGTCAGAACAACTGTGTTTGGGGCTGCCAGAGCGGTTGCGGGATTGCCGCTTAACCAGTCCGAATCGAACACGCTGAAGAACTGCGGTTCGGTGAAACAAAGGCTACGTGATTCGTCAAATTTCTTCGAAAATCCGCCTTTCCCATCGGGTACCGCCATGACCCGACTGGAGATGTTTTCGAGCCGGGCCGCCGTTTCCACAAAGGGCAGTTCCTGCCGAAGCACATCGCCCATTGGCCGGGGTGTGGCATCCGTTGGCACAACATTCTCCTGCCGAATATCCGTAACAACCCAGTAGGTTCGGTCAGCTTTGGCATGGTAGCGGTCGAAGCTGAACATGTAGCTGACCAGTAAAAAGATAACAAGGCCGCAAGCCAGCCCAATGGAAAGTCCGACTGTGCTGATCAGCGTAACTTTCCGGTTACGCCATAGATTTCTGAGCGAGATAGTGAGGTAGTTGCGCAACATAGGGCTAAGAGTTAATTGATCGTTGGTTTTGGCTGGTCTTTCGAGCCGGTACGGAGTTTACTCCGTGCTGACTCAACTGCTAATTATAGGATCAAATATATATAATTTTCTTATATATATTGGGTGTAAAATAAGCCTGATAAATAAACTGAGCCAGTACTTATTTATCAGGCTATTTCAGGTGAAGATTGCTCTGTTTTTAGCTCAGGACGATAGCTGCCATTACGCTCGTTGTTTCGCCGGGTCGGCCAATAAGTTGACTCTATTGACTCTTCAGAACATCTACCGGATTTGCCCTCGCGGCCTTCACCGTCTGCGAGCCGATCATAATGAAGGCGATCAGCAATACCACCAGCAAGCCCATGAATAACTCGGCAATCTGCACGGGGGTATGATACGGGAAATGGGTGAGCACAGCGTTTTCAAAGAACAAATAGCTGACGGGTAGCGCGATAAGGGCCGATATCGACAGTAGCAGGAGGAAACCACGGCTCAACAAGAAGATAAGGTTGACAGAGCTTGCTCCCATTACCTTGCGGATACTGATTTCTTTCAGTCTGGTTTCGGTTGAGTAGGCCACCATACCGAACAAGCCCATCGAAGCAATCGAAATGGCAAGGAAGGAAAGGAAGCCAATGATCTTGATAATCGCAGAAAATTCACTGTAGGCATCCTGAATTTCCTGATCATAGAACTTGGCCTGAAAAGGATGAACACGGTCGATCTTTTTCCAGGCCGACTCAATCCTGGTCATGGATGCCAGCAGATCAGTACTTTGTATTTTGGCATTGATAATGGCCCTATCGCCGGGTGTCCAGCTCATGAAAGCTACCGGCCCGACGAGGTTGTCGATCTTGCCATAGTGAAAGTCTTTCATAACCCCCACAATGGTCATCCGGCGTGTTCCGCTGAAATTGCTGAATGTGATCTCCTGCCCGATCGCTTTTTTGGGGTCGTTGTTAGCAATGTTAAATCGTTTTAAAACTTGCTGATTAACGATTACTTCGCTGGCGGCTTCGGCTGTTGTGGGCCTTGTTTTAAAATTACCCCCGGCAATGAGTTTGTATTCATGCAGATCCAGGTAGTTTTCGTCGACGTTGTTCGTCAGCACCAGCGCCGAGTCGCGCGAATCGACATATTTCATGTAGCCGCCCCAGGCATTGCCGACGCTGGTGATAATCAGTGACCGCGACAGCGCCGTTACTTCCGGCATCTCGCCAAGGTATTTCAGAAATGCATCGGGTTTATTACCCTGCATGTTTATATTCAGAATGTTCTGGGTGTTGAATCCCAAGTCGAATTTCAGGATATTTTTATACTGCACATAGCCAATGGCGGTTGTTGTGATAAAGATCAGTGTGAGCGTGTATTGAATGACCACCAGAGCCTGTCGGAGTGTTGCGTGTTTGAACACGTTTATTGACAGGAACGATGGTGATATTCCGCCGACGAGGCTACGGGTGGACACGTTCCTGAGTGCATTGATCGCGCTGACTCTCGAAAAGAACAGGGCGGGCATGATGCCGGCAATAACCCCTACGGTAACGGAGAAGACGACGAAGGCGATGATCATAGCCGGACTAAGTTCGAGCTTCACTGTGCGCTGCAACTCCGGAGCCAGGTTAATCAGCTGCGGCCGCAATAGGAGAAAGATAAAGTAGGAAAGAACGAGGGCCGCCAGGGATATCATGACGGCTTCAACCAGAAACTGCTGCCATACCTGACGCTTGTCGGCACCAATCGCTTTGCGAAGCCCTACTTCCTTGAATCGGCGCATGGCGCGTGCCATCGACAGGTTGGTATAATTGAAACACGCCGACAGGATCACAACGAGGGCAAGCCCGCCGAGTATCCAAAGCACCGTCGGTGGCATGTGTGGCCCTCCAACGCCAGACCCCCCTTCGGCTTGACGGAGGCTTTCTCCGACCACGACACTGTATAAAGGCATTAGCTCAAGCTGGGTCTTCGTGTTTTCGTCGGCGCGATTTTCCTCCCTGGCAACGGCGTCGAGCTGCGACTGGATTGATGCTATATTGGCAGTCTCGGGCAGTAGGAGGTATACGGAGTTCGACGGCATACTTGCCCATTTCTCGAAGTTATTTCGGTTGAGCTGCTCGGCCGTTGACAGCGATACCAGGGCTTCGAAATGAATATGCGAAAAGAAGGGAACGTCCTTCATGACACCGGTCACCTGATACGAGAGCGTATCGAATTTGATCGCCTTGCCGAGTGCTGATTCATTGCCGAACAGCTTTTTGGCTGCCGTCTCTGTAAGAACGATCGAGTACGGATCTTTCAGCGCTGTTTCGGGATTGCCTTCTAACATCGGAAACGTGAAAATCCTGAATACAGACGGCTCCGCCCAGAAACCCTTGATCGGAATAATGGAAGAGCCAACCTGTGCGTCCTGCGAAAAGTCGTTGTGTAGAATGGTCACGTCCGCACCTGCGTACCGGTCAATGCCGGTCACCTTCTGCCGAATAAGCTTCCCGATCTTTAACGAAGTAGTGGCAAACTTGGCTCCGGGCCGCGTTCGGTCGGGCCGCGTTCGGTCGGGCCGAGCGCGGCCTGGATTTGACTGACCGGCCTGACGTTCTTCCTGATTGGAGGTTTGTATGCTGGTAATGCGGTAGATCCGCTCCCCATTCTGGTGGAATCTGTCGTACGAATGCAGGTCGAGCATGAACGCGATCAGCAATAGCCCAACAGACATGCTAATGGCAAGGCCAACAATATTGATGGACGAGAACAGCTTGTTACGCATTAGGTTGCGACTCGATGTTTTGATATAGCTTCCGATCATGGGCCGGTCGATAAAAAGGGTAGCGATGTAAGGAATGGCTTACGAAAGTGGCCTAGAGTGAGGCTCGCAGAAGGGTTCGCTGTTTGGCTAAATCTTCTTTTTTGACAAAGGTGATGGGGACAAAGTCATCGGTTGGAGAGCCAATGTAGTAGAGTGTCCAGTCGCGGTCATACTCGGCCAGCAGTTGCCGGATGCACTCAACCCGGTCGAAAGTGGGCACGCGGCAGTCGCCCCAGTAGAACAGCTCGACCCGATAATGCAGGGCCTGCTTTTGCCCGTTGATGGTTACGTCGATTTCGATGTCCTGCTTACCGGGCAGCGAAGAGATGGGTATAGCGATGTACGACATAGTTTTAGGGAAAGGATATAGCTATTAATTTTATTCATTTCGAAGACTATTCACCGGGTTGGTCAGTGCCGTACGGTACGTTCGCCAGCCAATGGTGAGGCCACCCAGCAGGAGCATCGTGCCGAAGCAAACACTTAATAGCCCAATACCCACCGTAATGTGATACGCAAACGTCATCAGGAGAAAGCTGCCCGCCAGATAGCCCAGGGGAAGAGCAATGGCCCCGGCAATAAGCAAAAGCTTCAGGAAATCCCATGACAGCAGCCAGACCACCTGACCAACATTGGCACCCATCACTTTACGAACGCCCACCTCTTTGGTGCGCAGGGCTGTGGTGTAGGTCACCATCCCCAGTAAACCCAGGCAGGCAATCGACATGGCTAATGCGAGGAGAAGGCCCATAAAGTTCAGATCGTCGGCACTGCTATGTCGATTGTTCAGAAAATCTTCATACCAAACGCCGGTGAAGGGTTCGTAAGGATTCAACCGTTTCCAGATGCGGGCAATGTCAGCCCGGACAGCTTCGGGGTTGCCACCCGTAATGCTCACGTTAAGATACCGAAAACCGGCAGGTTGGTATCGTACCATCAATGGCCTGATTTTTATAGCCATCGACGCAGCATTGAAGTCTTTCAATACCCCCAATACCCGAACGTCGGTGCCATCGTTCAGCCAGAGGGTTTGTCCAACGGCGGCCGCCGGTTCGCCCAGTTTAAAGACGCGCACCGCTTCTTCGTTGATCAGGACGAACCGACCGGCAGAATCGGCCACGGATACCGGCAGATTTTGGCCCGCCAGAAGGGTTAGGCCTACTGTGGGCACTAAGTTGACGTTGGCGGAAAAAACGTCTGCTGCCGATGAATCGCCCCCGGTCCGCTGCCGCCGAACCATCTGCTGGCTACCGCCATAACTGCCAAACAGAGCCGACGTGGCAGCTACCCGGTTTACACCTGCCAGCTTATTGATCTCGTCGGTCAGTTGCCCGGATGGAAGGCCATTGAGGGGAATAGAGAGTACGCCCTCGCGCTGAAATCCATAGTTGGCTGTACTCATGTAGTGCTGTTGCCGGGCCAGAGCCAGCAGAACAATCATGGCCAACAGGGAGATTGAGAACTGAGCCACAATCAACGATTTGCGAAGGCTGAGGCCCCGAAACACGCGCAGACCCGTCTGGCTGCGGAGTACCTGTGCTGGTTCAAACCCTGATAGTACCCGCGCGGGCAGTAGTCCGGCCAGTAAACCCGTTACAATACTAAACGAAGCGAAGACTAGCCATACGGTACTGTTATTTTCCCACTCCACCCCGCCTATTAACCACTGCTGCACAAACGGCATGGGTTTTACAAACTGGAGCATACCATAGGCCAACCCTAAACCTAGTAGCGATAAAATTACGGATTCTGCCATGAACTGCCCCATTAACTGCCAGCGTAGCGCCCCGGATACTTTTCGAATCCCTACCTCACGGGCACGACTCAGTGATCGCGCCAGGGTGAGATTGATGTAATTGAATACGGCCAGCAACAAGGTGAGCAGCCCTACCCCTAACTCGGTCTCCAACTTCCCGGCTGTAGGTTCGTAGGTTGAGTTTATCAGATCCTCACGCGGGGGCGAAAGCTGCGTTAGGGCCTGACTACGGAACGTGTACCCTTTTTCAGTTGCCAATCGTAGTCCCTTCGTGGATCGGCTGGCTAATCCCGGTAGCACACTGTTAAGCGTTTCGGCCCGCGTGCCGGGCTTTAGCAATACATACGTATAGGTGCGCGTGTAGCCATTGGCGTACTGCTTCCAATCGACCAGTGCCTGTCGCCAGGCCGGGCTGGACAAGGTCGCCATTGACACGACCATGTCGAAGTCGAGATGAGATTTGGCTGGGTTTTGGGCAAAAACACCCGTTATGGTGAGAGCACCAAACTCCGAGTGCTCCATGATTTTGCCAATGGGATTGCTCGTACCAAAGAATCGCTGGGCCGTTTGCTGAGTAAGCACAACGGTTTGAGGAGCCAGGGCCGCCTGGCCAACGGCAAGCTTAAAACCGAAAATTAGGAAAAAACCTGGGTCAACTGTACTAAATACCACGGGTAACTGCTTGCCGTTGGCCGTTACCTCGCCGTGGCTACGTATAACGCGGGTGGCAGCCTCCACAAAAGGGTAATTCCTCACCAGTGCATCGGCCACAGGCAGGGGAGTCGTGGCAAAGCTCAGTATATCATTGGTTTGAGTCGTTGCATCAGTAATGATACGATACGTTCGGTCGCGGTTGGGGTGAAACGAGTCGTAGTCGAACGCCCCTTTGATGTCGATCATCGCCAGCAAACTGACCAGCATGCCCGATGCCAGGCCAAAGACGTTGATGAATGAAAACAGCTTATGTTTCCATAAATTCCGAATGGCAGTTTTAAGGTAATTTTGCAGCATGGGCGGTTCTATAAACACGCAAGGGATTGCGTGTTTATAGAACCGCCCAAATGTTGTACCATTAAGTATAATCGATTGCTAGTCAGTTGATTGAAGGATGTTCCTGAACGTGCATTGTCCGGTATCGGACAATGCACGTTCAGGAACGGACAGGCGAATTTATAGTGTGATAAACCATCCACCAGAACGGTAAAAGATCCATCAATTAGGCAGCTTAATCGCCCGTTCGTCCAGCGTTTTCATGATGTGGTTTACGAGGGTTGTAATTCGGGAGGCTGTTCGGCGGTCACATTCATTGGATAGCACAATGATACCCATATTCAACTCGGGGTAATTGACGCAGAGGCTGCTGAAACCGGGTAGGTTACCATCCTGCCAGATCACCCGTTGTCCCGCTAGTTGAATCATCTGCCAGTTTAATCCTGCCGAATACCCGTTTTCGTTTCCCCACGTTAGCTGATGAGCCAGTCGAGCCGCGTCTGCCTGTTCGGCAACATTCCATTGAATGTAGTTCAGCATATCGGCTACGGTCGATTTCAGGGCACTTGCCCCCTGAAGCTGGTCGGGGCTGTCCGGCATCTGAACACCATCGCAATTGTACCCTTTCACGAAACGATGCTGATCGGTAGCCGTCAATGTGATTTTTGTGTCAATCATCGCCAGCGGCTGGGTCAGTTTCAGCCGGACAAGCTCCTCGAACGGTCTGTCGTACACCTTTTCTAAAATATAACCCAGCAACTGCGCACCTGCGTTGGAGTACCTGAAGGTCGAACCGGGCGTGTTGTTGAGGGTAACCCTATGGAGGTCGGCGTAAAAGTTGGCCTGGGTGTAGTCTCGCAGAAGTTCGGCTGCAATGGCTGATGAAGGCACGCTGGTGTTCACAAACGCTTCCGGCCGGTCTGGTAACAGAAACGGCAGTCCCGACCGGTGATTGATGAGGTGAACGAGCCGAATTGGTTGCCCCTGATAGGCCAGATTTGGGTAGCGGCCGGCCAGGTACATACGGATATCGTCTCCTAATTTTACTTTTCCCTCCACCACCGCCTGGGCCAGCAACGCCCCCGTAAACGTCTTGGTGATGGACGCAAGTGGGTAAATTGTCTGGCTGTTCGGGAGTTGTTGCTGGTCTCTATCGACCGTGCCGTAGTTGTAGACGAACGTTTGCCCATCTTTAAGAATGCCAATAGATAACCCGACCGACTGCGGTGCTGCCATAAAGTGCTGAGCAGCCTGCTCAACCACAACGTCGACGGGTTGCTTCAGCGGATTATCCGTCGGGGCCTTTCTCAACAGCGTAGGCAGCACCGGCGACTGTTTTGGGTAAACAAGGGCCGTTGGGAAAAGCAAAAGGGTGGAGATAAGCCAGGCATTCATGGGCCGTCGTCTGGTTTGAGTTTTGTCAATAGATGCACGTTTGAGCAAACAGGTTGCGTCAGTGACTGTCGCAAACAGCTAGATTGATAGTTTCGTGGTGTCAGTTTCTTAAAACCTACTGATAGACTATCTGCCGAACGAGGTTTTGAGAAACTTCGCAGGTCAGTTTTGAGGAATTGACATCACAACACCACCAAAACGGGTCGCACGGACTGAACCTCGCCTTATTCTCCAGCCTTTTTTAAATACTCGATCGCGTTCGTATTCCCTGGGTTCAGCGCCAGCGATTGCCTATAATTTTTGATGGCTAACACCTTATTTCCAAGTCGATCATAGGTTTCGGCTAAGCTGTCGTAGGTGTTGTATCCCTTTGGATAAAGACTGACGTTCAGCTTGAAAATCTCCAGTGCTTCGTTTAGTTTTCCCTGACCGGCCAGCGTATAGCCCCAGATGTTTACGTACTCTTCGCTCAGAAATAACTCCGGGTGTTTTTTTCTGACGGCCTTCACAACGGCAAGAGCCTGGGCAAAACCCTGTTTTTCTAGCTCGGCGTTGAGGGCCGTCAGGGCAGCTGGCTTACCGAACAACGCATCCATGATTTTACTGGATAGTTCGCCGAGTTGTCCCTGCGTTGATTGATCGGAGTTGTTGGCGAACAAAACAAGGGCCGTTTTTTGATCAGGATACAGGTCGCAATAACTGGCGAAGCCGAACGTACCGCCCGAGTGTTCGATCCGTCGCTTGCTGGCGATGGTTTTGTGCAGAAACCAGTTTAGGCCAAACGCCTGACTGTCGGGGCTGCCCCACGTAGGTTGATGGCTTATTTTTACGGCCGGGTCTCGCTCTTCCAGCTGATAAGCGGCATACTTCAGTAAATCGGCTGCACTGTAGCGAAGGCCACCGGCTGCCTGCATGGCTTTCAGCGTAAACGCGGGCATCTGGACGCCATTTCCACTGTAGCCTATTGCGAACAGATCCGCTGGTTGTGGCGAACCAAAGGTGCTCCGCATGGCGAGGGGCTGCTCAATCTGGGTGGCGATCAACTCTTCAAAAGGTTTCTGGTAGATTTTTTCCAGAATATACCCCAGCAATTGGGCCGCTACGTTGGAGTGACGGGGATTCTGGCCGGGTGCTGCCTGGAGGGTAACGTTGTGCAGGTCATTGAAAAAGTCCTGCCGCGTGTAGTTCTGTAATCTGTTCACAATCAGGAACGGAATGGAGTCGGGGTTCGCCTGCTTATAGGCGTCGGGTTTATCCGGGAAGTTATCCGGTAGCTCCGACGTCCAGTTGGTCAGGTTCACCAGCCGAATAGGCTGGCCCTTGAAAGCGAGGTTCGGGTAGTCGCCGTCGAGGTATTGGCGGATGTCGTCTTCGAGCCGGACGCGCTTGTCGACAACGGCCCGCGCCAGCAGCAGACCCCCAAACGTCTTGCTGATCGACCCGATTTCATAAATGGTCTGTTGCGTGGGTAACTCATGTTTGCCTTTCTCCGTCGTACCGAAATTATAGAACGATGTCTTCCCGTTCCGGATAATCCCGATGGACAGGCCCACGTGCGACTTTTCCTGGACGAAGGCCGTTCCCAGTTGCTGAATAATGGTTGCGGGCTGGTTGCTGACGGTGGGTGAATTACGTTGGCTGAAAACCTTGGCACCGGGTAACGTCAGTAAGCAGCAAGCGAAAAAGAAGCGTATGTTCATCATTGAGAGTACGTCGGATATAAAAACAAAGGGTGTAGGTTGTGGCGATTAGTTATGTTTCTGTGCCAACCGATTCAAATGCCCGGCCGCATTTTTATTATTGGGGTTCAAGGCCAGCGAGCGCGTGTAATTTTTGACCGCCAGCTCCGAATTGCCCAGCCGCTCGTAGCTTTCGGCCAGACTGTCGTAGACGTTCCAGCTTTCGGGATAGAGGTTCACATTGAGTTTGAAAAGCTCAAAGGCTTCTCTCGTCTGACCGCTGCTCATCAGGCGGTAGGCCCAATCGTTCAGTTCACCTTCGTTCGGCTTAAGGTTACGCTTTTGCAATTCATTCGCCACCGGAATGGCTTGCTCAAAACCGCGTTTTTGCAGCTGTAGCCGAAGGCTGGTTATCGGGTCCGATGCCGGAATGTCTGGATTATAATACCCCGCAATTTCTTCAAGAAAATTCTCCGGAGAGCTTCCTCCCAAATTGGTCAATACAATAACGGCCAGATCATCGTCGGGATAGACCAGAAAGGCGGAACGAGCGCCCCCTGACATACCCACGGCCTTGTGTTTGGGCCGGAATTTAGTCAGTCCCCAACCCAGCGCCCATTGTGTGGGTAAACCGTTGCTATACAAACCGGGCGACCAAAGCGTGTTGAGAGCCACTTTCGTCTTTAACAGTTTACCCTGCTGTAATGCAATAATCCAACTGGCCATGTCTTCGGCGGTGCTGTTCAGGCCCGACCCTGTTCGCTGAAAGCCCGGAAATTCAGTATAGGTACCCGTCAATCTGGCTGCATTCAGCTTTTTGCCATCGTAGCTATTTTTAAACGTGTAGGTCGGGGCAAAATGAGGAATGATGTCGCGGGAATCGCCAAAGAGCGTACTGGACATACCGGCTGGTTGAAACTGCTGCTCGCTGAATACCTGAGCAAATGGTTTCCCGCTAAACTTATCAATGACCAGCCCCAACAACACATAATTGGTTTGATTGTAGCTAAACTGTTCGCCGGTCCGGAACTCCATAG
This sequence comes from Spirosoma sp., assembly GCF_026391055.1. Lineage (GTDB taxonomy): Bacteria > Bacteroidota > Bacteroidia > Cytophagales > Spirosomataceae > Spirosoma. The sequence goes on from NZ_JAPLET010000015.1 coordinate 477,187, forward strand.
GCATGGCCTTTACTTTCTCCCAGGCAGCTGCTTCGGTACCCAAAGCCGCCAGGCCATGGGTGAATGGACTAAATACGCGCAGAATATCGGGTATGCCCGAAACGTGGGTAAGTAACTGGGTTATCGTTACTGGCTGCCAGTCGGCAGGAAGGCCATCCACGTATCGGGAAATTGGAGCTGAGAGATCGACTTTGCCCGCTTCAACCAATTGCATAATGGCCACACCTGTAAACGCTTTTGTGCAGGAATTAATGGCGAAAACGCTTTTGTTGGTTACTGGGACTGAATCCTGTAAGTTCGCAAATCCATAGGATTGGCTGAACACCAGATGCCCACGCTGTACAACAGCCACCTGCATGCCCGGAATGCCAAGCTGGCTCATCTGACCACGCAAAAATTTGTCGAGCGCATCTGCCGATTTTTGCGTGGCCACAAAGGACGCAACTGGTGCAGGGCGGCTCTGCCCAAAGCTGAACGTAAACGTGACTACTAATACTAACAAGCAGGTAGTCAGCCTAAATGGATTCATAGCCATGCTGATTACTTCGCCTTGCGGATATAGATATTTCCGTTCATGTTCTTCATCATGACTTCTGGGCCACCCCCGTTGATCTTGCCGTACACCCAATCTTCTATTTTCACCTGATACATTCCTGACTGATTGGTACGGCTTACCTTGGGCTGGTTTTTATCGACGTCGATATCAAAGTCGCTGTAAATATCACCCCGGTCGGATTTGAGTTTGCTGTTCGCTTTCACGCTGGCCGGAAAGGTTACGTCGACATTACCGTTCAGTGTCGAAAAGGCCATTGGCGTATCCGAATCAATAGATTTGAAAGTAGCGATCAGGTTGCCATTTACCGTATTGGCTACCGCCGATCCCGCAACATTGGTCAGGTGAATGTACCCGTTTACATTCGTCGCTTCCAGCGTTCCGCTTACGTTCTCTACCTCGATTGTGCCATTATTTATTGTACTGACCTTGAGCGAAAAGCGCTGCGGTACTTTAATCGTCAGATCGACGGTTTGCTTTATGGTGTTGGCGTGAACGTTCACCGTATTGTTTTTCTCTTCGGCACTGATATCAAGCGACATTCCCGTAACAATGCGTTTCATGCCGTTTGAGGACTGATCCGGGCGATCATCGTCGTCGCGTCGTCCACGTTTTGAGCTGCTGGTAATGTCGATCACGACATCTTTACCGCTGTAGCCAATGACACGAATGGAGCCATTGATCAGGCCTACTTTGAGCGAACCGGGTTTGCCAGGATCACTCAAAGGAACAACCAACTGCTCTTTTACATCATTTTGAGCGATTGATGGCTGAGCGAGACTCAGAAACAAAATGAATAATGAACAATGGATAATGGATAATGCTCTGGCGGGACCCCGATTTGTCATTGATAATTGTTCATTATTCATTATCCATTTTAAATCAGCAGCCAGTGCAGTGGTGGATGTATGTGCGTTCATCAGGATTGTTTTTTAATGTAAATGCTTCCGTTAAATGTTTCAAACTTGAAGGTCTTACCGCCTTTTCCGATGCGAATGGCGGTGTTTTTGTTGATCTTGTAGACGGTACCTGTGCCAGTTTGCTGGGTTGTTTTTGTCGCCTGTACCGGCAATACTTCGGCGTTGGGGAAGTCGGTGAAGAACTTGCCCTGGAAAGTTTTGAATTGCAGATCAGCCGATAGGCTGGCCGGGTAACTCACGTTGATATCGCCATTGAGCGTATAATACGACGAGTTTTCGGGCGGGTTGGCTACATAATCGACGTCCAGGTTACCATTGATGGTGTGGGCGTCGGTAGTGCCTTTCACGTTCGTCAGGCTAATAGCCCCGTTCACATTACGTGCCTTTAGCGTACCGTCTACATCTTTCACCGACACGTTGCCCCGATTGACGGTCGACACAACCAGATTCATCCGGTTAGGGACTCTCACGGTGAAGTTGAGGGTGAAATCATAGTCGTTATCCCTGTTTCGATCATTGTCTCGGTTCCAGTTGTGTCGGGGTCGCGAATCGAAAGGGGCAGCGATGTAAGCGATGACGCTATCGCCCTGCTGTTCCAGCCTGAGCTGAAATTCCTTTTTGCCAAACTCCAGACCCTGGTTGCTTTTGGCCGCAATGGACTTGTCGATTTCCAGCACCACCTTGTCGCCCGAATACCCTTCGACTTTAATAAAGCCGTTGACGTTGTAGATGGCCAGTACAGTGCCGGCGGCTTTCGGCACCGTAAATTCTTTACTGATGTGCTCTTTAAATTCCTGAGCGGTGGCTGGCGATTGGGCACAAGAGAGCACCAGCCCCGCCAATGCGGGGATTAGTAATCGTTTCATATAGCGAAAAGGTGAAAGAGTGAAAGAACCGAAGAGTGAAAGAGATCAGAAACGAGGTTGGGTAGCTGAGGCTCTTTCGCTCTTCGGTTCATGATAAGTCTTTAATGCTTTGTGCGATTTTACCCTTGACCAAGTGGTTCAGGTTATCGTCGTGAAGCAACTGTTTGAGGGGTTTGATCGATCGTTTCTCCTGCAGCTTCACCATCACATCGGCCAGTGCCGACTGCACCAGTGGTGACTCCTGCCGGGTGATCGACTGGACCAGCCCTTCGCGTACCGCTGCCTTATCGGCTAGTTTAGCCAGCGCTTCCAGTGTAACCAGCCGCACATTGACGTTGTCGTCGTTGTTAAGGGTTGTCAATAGAGCCTCAACAACTTTATCATCTACGCTGTTAATCTCTTCGGTATAACTCACTGCCCGGAGCCGTTCCGAAGCCGATGGATTTTCCAATAGTGAGAGCATCATCATCTGGCGCATGTCCTGCACCTGATTCGAGAGCGTATCGATCTGCTGCTGCTGGAGGGCCACGGTCGTTGTGCCGGGGTTATGAAACAAGTATCCGGCCGCTATGCCAATACTCAATAGAATAACGCTATAAGCCAGTTGAAAAGCGGGTTTTGGCGTCCAGAGTGACCGTAGTTTCGTCAGCAGTCCCTCAAATACACCTTCGTTCTGCGTCTGTACGGTATCCTTATACGTATTGAGCATAGCGTGAAACCGCACGCGGGCTGTTTCGCTGGGCTCTGGTGTGGGCAAGTTGCCCATTAGTTGCCAAAGCTGGCGGCTGGATTCTGCTTCGGCCCGGCAGGTCGGGCACTGGGCCAAGTGATTTTCCAGGCTAGACCGTTCCGTATCAGGCAACTGATTGCTTAACCAGTCGGTTAGCTGCTCGCTGGTCTGTTCACAGTTTAGAGGCTGTCCGTTCATGGTTATTCATCTGGTAAATTTTCTTTAATTCGTTCATGGCGCGGTGCACGCGTACTTTCACCGCACCCTCCGTTGTGTTCAGCACTTGGGCAATCTCATCGTATTTCAGCTCCTGAAAGCGGCTCAATACCAGCACTTCCCGATGTTCGGCACTTAACTTCGCCATAGCATGATGAAGTGTATCCGTTTCCTGTTGTTTCAGAAGTCGCTCATCGGCGGCTGGTCCACCGCCAATCCGGTCGGCTAATTCGGCAAGGTCGTACTGATGCGCCGACCGCTTGTTTTGTTTGCTATGATCCACTAGTACATTCCGCGCCAGATGGTACATCCAGCTTCGGAACTCGCCCTCGCCAGTGAAGGTGTGGCGGTACTTGAGCATCCGGTAAAACACGTTCTGAAGCATATCTTCGCTGGCTTCCCGCTGGCCCGTCATGTGAAACAGGAAGCCGAACAGAGGCCGATGATACCGCTCGAAGAGCAGGCCCATCGTATCCATATTGCCTGCTTTTACCTGCAGCATGAGCGCGTTATCTGTTAGAGCGTTCAACCGTTGAAAGAGTGTGTCTGGTGGATTTTGGACTGGAAACCGCGTGAATTCGGGAAGGTTACAGAGAAAGTAAAAAAAATGTTGCTGGTGACCACCAGCAAAAAGGCCGCCCACGGGCGGCCTGTGCAAAAAAGGAAGGTATTGTGAAAAGAAATCAATGGGATAGTGGAGGCTCGCTTACTGATTGCCCGTTTTAATACCAAAACTACGTTCAGTATCTCTGATGATGGCCTGTTTCTCGCGCTCGCTTTTGCCAACCACATTTGCCGTCCGCTCGATCACCAGCTCTTCGCCATCTTTTTGAAACGTGTACTGCATCCAGAGCCGCCCGTTTTCTTTGTCTTCTTTAACCAGTACCGATGACGGCGCTACATCACTCGGCGACAGTGACGACGATGCGTGGGCTTCCAGACGAACCGACTGAACGTTGGGATCGGACGTATAAACGATAGATTCTTCCTCTTTTTTCCGGTGCCAGCTACTGCGACTTGGTTCCGCTGCTACCGTTAGCGAGCCATCCGAAGAAGCCCGGTCGAGGGAGTCGATGATGTGATTTTCGAGCGCTTTCACCGCTTTGTCGTCCATATTCGTTACATCGAATGACCGACGGTAATGAATGGAGCGCTCAGTCTGTTCAATGTCGACGCGAATGCGAAGCTGCCGACCATCGGTCGTAACGTATTTGCTGGACGACCGTTGTGCTAACGCGCTGAAACCAACCGTAAGCAGTAACAGGATAAGTAGCGTTTTCATAAAATCGGCAAAAAAGAGAGAAGATTAGGTAAGTATATCTGCTCTATCCATCATCATGCCAGCTATGTATTTGTCTGGTTATTAACTATTTATTGGTTGGTGTGTCTGTGTTATGTCCGCTATCGGACAAATTCTGTACGACAGCGGACAGGATTCATTCTAATCCGATCGCAGTGATTTTACCGGGTTCATCAGGGCGGCTTTTACGCTTTGGAAACTCACTGTCAGCAACGCAATGCCAATGGCCAGAAATCCCGCCAGCGCGAAGACCCACCAGTTGATGCCAACTTTATATTCAAAATTTTGCAGCCACTGGTTCATGCCATACCAGGCCAAAGGTGAGGCAATGACGATGGAGATCAGCACCAGTTTCAGGAAATCTTTCGAGAGCAGCGTAACGATACTAGTGACCGAAGCTCCCAGCACTTTCCGAACGCCAATCTCTTTGGTGCGCTGTTCCGTCATGAACGTAGCCAGCCCGAACAGCCCCAGACAGGCAATGAAAATGGCCAGGGCCGATGCTATTGTAAACACCTGTCCGTATTGCTGTTCGGACTGGTACTGCTTATTGTAGTTCTCATCGGCAAAGTAAAATTCGAACGGGTTGCCCGGAAAACTGGCTTTGTACAGGCGTTCCAGCTCGGCGAGTTTATCGGCTATGTGCCCGACGGTGGTGAGCTGAATGGTCATATCGCTGAGCGACCGGCGGGGCATAAAAATAACCGGGTCGATGGCGCGTTGTAAGCCCTGGTGATTGTAGTCTTTGACAACGCCCACAATTTCGTAAAGCTGGCCCCAGTTGATGAATTTGCCGGGCGCGTCGGCGCTGGAAGCAAAGCCCAACTGGCGGGCGGCCGTTTCGTTGATCATCAGTTTGGCGCTTTTCTCCCAGCCTAATTCGGCTTCGCGGACGGTAAAGTTGCGACCGGCTGCCAGACCAATTTCGTATGTTTTTAAAAACCGGTCGTCGATGATTCCCATTGAGAACGATTTCTTTTCATCGCCGGGTCGTGGGTTTTGTTTCGTAATACCCACCGCCGAGAAGTTGTAGAAATTCCCCGGTACAATGCCCGTTTGGCTTAGGTTTTTTACGTAAGGGAGTTGCATCAGCTGGTTTTCCAGCAGAACGGCACGGGGCGCAAATGGGCCTTCGCCAATTTCAGGCCTTTTAATCACGACTCGTTGCGTTAGCTTCATGCCCAGCTCTTTGTCCTGCATATACTGTAACTGCCGGTACAGCACAATGGTGGCAATAACGAGAGCCACCGACGCGCTAAATTGAGCCACCACCAGCGTTTTTCGCAGCCAGCCGCCCTTGCCCGCCTGATAAGCGCCCTTGAGCGTCTGTATGGGTTTAAAGGATGTCAGGGCAAAGGCTACGTAGCCGCCGGAGGCCAGCGCACCCACAATGAGCAGAGCCAGTCCGGCTATCCAGACGCCATCGGTGTTCAGCACCGCCAGCGAAAGATCCCGGCCAACAAACTCGTTGAACGCGCGCTGCAACGAAAGAACCAGCGTAACCGCCAGCCCGAAACCAATGATATTCAGCAGCAATGATTCACCCAGAAACTGCCCGATCAACTGCTTCGGACCTGCACCGATTACTTTCCGAACGCCCACTTCTTTAGCCCGTTTGAGAGCACCAGCGGTCGAGAGATTGATGTAGTTGAACCAGGCGATCAGCAGAATCAGTCCGGCAATACCGCTCAGCAGATACATGAACCCAAGGCTGCCGCTGGTTTGGAAGCGGTCGCTCAGGGAGGCTGCCAGGTGCAGGTTAGTGGCGGGTTGCAGCATAAACACGGTTTCGCTTTCGGGCTGTACTTTTTTGTTGTACACATTGAGTTTAGCGGCCAATACCTCGACGGTTTCGGCTTGGGCTTCGCCGGTTAATTTCAGAAACGTAGTCAGATAATTACCATCAAAACCATCGAGCCGTGCCCAGTCGTTGCCATTGAGGTTGGCTGGGTTAGCCAGTGTTTGAAGCGCAAACACCGCATCGAAAATCAGGTCTGAGTTTTGAGGCATGTCGGCATACACCGCCGTGACCGTGTACATCGTTTTTCCGAATTGGTTATTCAGCATAAACTGCTGTCCAAGTGGCTGTTTGGTACCGAAATATTTCCGGGCCTGCGAGGCCGAGAGGGCAACTGTATTAGGCTGTACCAGCGCGGCAGAGGCATCGCCCTGCACGATCGGAAAGGTAAAGAGAGTGAAAAAGTTGGCATCGGCATAGGCCAGCCTGCTTTCACGGAACGACTGGGGCGATTTCTCCGACTTGCCATCCGAAAAACTCACGATTCCATTGGCCGAGTGTTCGCCAATGCGGCAGAACTCTTTTACTTCCGGAAATTCCCGTTTAGTAAGTGGGCCTATTGCCGGAGCCATATCCGACCAAATGTCGCCTTCTTTTGTTTGCGTGAGCATTCGGTAGAGCGTCGGCAGGTTTTTATGAAATGTATTCACGGAGCGCTCGTAGGCGACGTATTCCAGAATAAACGCAAACGTGGCAATGCCAAGTGCAAGCCCGGCCATGTTGATGAGCGAGAACGCCCGGTTTTTTCGAAGCGTACGCAGAGCAATTGTTAGGTAGTTAAGAAACATAGGCAGGTGACACGTAAACGAATATATACCGGTGCGATCGATAGATACTGTTCAACTCTTGTGCCACATCTTAAAATAGTCAATTCCAGTCAATTAAGGGATATTGGTGACTAGTTAATGTCCGCAAATGGACAGGAACTGTCCGCTAATGAAGCGGTACCGACTATCAGCCGGATGGAATCGGCAAGTAAGTTGACGCTATTGATTATGAGCCGGTTACTCAAATTAAATGAGTTCAGCGAAAAGGCTAGGATACCTTTGGAAAACAGTTCCCGCTATACGATCGCTGAGAACGCAGCAGAACAACCCTTTGGTAAGGGTGCAGGAACTCGGGTATACGTTTTCACTTAATTAATCTTAACCAGGGGAAATGATGAATCCGAATCAGGCAATGTGGGAAAAAGGGGACTTCACCCGAATTGCCGCAACCATGCGCGAAAGCGGTACGGCACTCGTTGCCCAACTGGGGGTTACTAAAGACATGACCATCCTTGACCTTGGTTGTGGCGATGGTACTACGGCCCTACCCGAAGCAAAACTTGGCGCTACGGTGCTAGGCGTCGATATAGCCAGAAACCTCGTTGACGCGGGCAACAAGCGAGCCAGCGCCGAAAGACTGACAAACTGCACGTTTCAGGAAGGTGACGCATGCGACTTGTCCGACCTGAACGATCAGTCGTTCGATCTGGTGGTGAGCATCTTTGGGGCTATGTTCGCGCCGAAGCCTTTTGATGTCGCAAAGGAAATGGTTCGGGTTACGCGTCCGGGCGGACGAATCGTTATGGGAAACTGGATTCCGGGCGATCCTACGCTGGTTGCTCAGGTATTGAAGATTAGTTCGGCCTATACACCGCCACCGCCGGAGGGTTTCCTGAGTCCTATGCTGTGGGGCATTGAGAGCCACGTTACGGAGCGTTTTGAAAAAGCCGGTATCGCCAAGGAAAACATAACGTTTCTTCGCGATACGTTCACGTTCAAGGCGTCCTACTCACCCTCCGAGTTCTTTAACACCTTTAAAAACTATTACGGGCCTACCATGAACGCGTTCGAGGCCGCCGAAAGGAACGGCAAGTCACTAGAACTGGACCAGGCGTTGGATGCTCTGTTCAACAGCCAGAATAAAAGTGCCGATACCAACACCACCTCTATTCCGGCCACGTTCCTGCGTGTGACGGTTCAATGTTAGTGGGGTAAATTCAATTGTAGAGACAACGCATGCGTTGTCTCTACACCCACCCCGCCCACTTATTCCGACCGTAACGATTTCACCGGATTCGTCAGGGCGGCTTTGACGCTTTGATAACCAACTGTCAGCAGAGCAATGCTAATGGCGAGGACGCCCGATAGTAAAAACACCCACCCGTCGATGTCGATCTTGTAGGCGAAACTCTGCAACCACGCATTCATAGCGTACCAGGCCAGGGGTGTGGCAATGACGATGGAAATCAGCACCAGTTTCAGGAAATCCTTTGAGAGTAGCGTAACGATACTGACGACCGAAGCCCCCAGCACTTTCCGAACACCAATCTCTTTGGTACGGGCTTCTGCAGCCAGGGCTGCCAGACCAAACAACCCCAGACAGGCGATCAATACCGCCATGATGGTGAAGGTGAGCAATAACTGCCCCTGCTTCTGTTCGGCTTTGTACTGACGGGAGAAGTTCTCATCCAGAAAATGAAAGCCAGGGCTGGCCGTCGGGTCAAATTGCTGGTAAACCGTTTTGATGTACGCCAGTGCCGCTTCTGCCTTGCCAGACTGGATGCGGATATACAGATTGTCCTGATCTTCGGGTGCCGGAATCTGTAGTACCAGCGGTTCGATTTTGTGCTGAAGCGAATACGTATGAAAGTCCTTGACAACCCCAACGACCTGGGCGTCGACGGCCTTGTCCATACTAACATACGACCTGACCCGTTTGCCAATCGCAGACTGCCAGCCCATTTGCTTCACCAGCGCTTCGTTGACCAGTACGGCGCCCGTTAAATCGCCGGGCGACGAGGTCGAGAAGTTGCGACCTTCCAGCAGCTTGATCTGTAGCGTGTTCAGGTAATCGGCATCGACGGCGAATTTTTGAACGACCTGCGTACCGGTAGGCATGACGCCATTCTGCTCGAAAATCATTCCCTTCGTGCCGATATTGTTGTTGCCAATGGGGTTACTTGCCGCCGATACGGCTTCGATGAGCGGGCTTTTTCGTAGTTCTTCTTTCAGCGACTGAATCTGTTTGCGGGGAGCTTCGCTTTCTATGTGGAACGTCAGCACCTGATCTTTGTTAAATCCCAGGTCTTTGTGCAGCACGTAGCCCATTTGCCGGTAAATAACCCACGAACAGGCAATTAAACCTACGGCGGCTACAAACTGAAAAACGACCAGTGCCTTCCTGAATCCGATGCCGCCAACCTTACTGCTCGTTTGCCCTTTCAGGGCGACGACCGTTCGGAAACCAGACAGAAACAGGGCTGGATAAAGGCCGCTGCCAGCACCCAGCAACATGGCAAACAGCGCCACAATGCCCAGCATCAGCCAGGGACCATAGGTCGTTAGGGATAACGACTTGTCAGCCAGTTCATTAAACAGCGGCAAGGCCATATTGGCGAGTAGCACCCCAACCACACTGGCCAGCAGTGCCATCAGCATCGACTCCGTAATAAATTGCCCCACCAGTTGACTGCGAACAGAGCCAATCGCTTTCCGAACGCCCACTTCGCGCAAACGGCTCATGGACCGGACGGTATACAGATTCACGTAGTTGATGCCCGCGATGAGTAAAATCAGCGCGGCTACGAGCGCGAAAATGTAAACGGTCTGGCTGTTGCCGTTAGCACCGGCTTCGTAGTCCAGATGCGAGTGCAGGTGAATGGAGGGCAGCGGCTGAAGTTCCATGCGGTACGTCACATCAGCGCCCATTTCCTTTTTCAGGTATTTGGGAAAGAAGCCGGTTAATTTGGCTTCCAGGGATTTGGCATCGGCGGCTTTGTTGAGCAACACGTAGGTATACAGATCGGAATTCTGCCAGCCGTTGGTGTAGTTGGCGGGCAACGAGCGCAACGCACTGAAGTGCACATGTGAATTAGTCGGTACATCGGCGATGACGCCCGCTACCGTATTCGGAAAATTATTGCTGAATTCAACTACCTGACCAATGGCTCTGGCCGGATCGCCGAACAGTTTTTCGGCCAGGCTTTTGGTCAGCACGATGCGCTGGGGTTGCGTTAGTGCCGCTGCCGGATTGCCGTACAGAAACGGAAGTGTGAACACATCGAACACCGATTGATCGGCGAACATGATGTCGTTGGCTTCGATTTTCTTGTCTTTATACGCAATCAATCCGCCCCCTTCCGGATTCAGGCGGACCGTTTTCTCGATCTCGGGATAGTCTTTTTTCAGGGCATCGGCAAAAGGAGCCGATGTTGGTGCCAGTTTCAGATTGCCACCCGCCCATTGTGCATACTGAACGACCCGGAAAATCCGGTTGGCTTTCGTGTGAAAACGGTCGTAGCTCAGTTCATGCCATACATACAGCACCATCAGGCCAACGGCGGCAATACCCACACCCATACCTACGATATTCAACGCGCTGAACAGCCGGTTTTTCCAGAGGTTTCGGAAAGCGATTTTAAGGTAGTTGCGTAGCATATACAGGCAGGAATAGTCTCGGTTAAACTAGATACCAGGTATATGCCAAAAGTTGTACCATAAAGATAATCGCTTATTTGTCAGGGTGTTGATTTACGTATAAAAGCCGCATGTCCGAAACTGGACAGGATTGTGTTCAGTTGCGGACATGTAGTGTAGAGCCGCAAGGGATTGCGGCTCTATAGGTACATCATTCAGACCGCAACGACTTCACCGGATTTGTCAGGGCGGCTTTTATGCTTTGATAGATCACCGTTAGCCAGCAAATGAGCAGGGTGAGCAGGCACGCCAGAACAAAAATCCACACACCGATGTCGGTCTTGTAGGGGAAGTTTTGCAGCCATTTGTACATTGAGTACCAGGCAATCGGGATGGCGATGGGGAAGGAGAACAATACCAGTTTGGTAAAGTCTTTAGATAGCAGCACGACTACGCTCGATACCGACGCGCCCAGTACTTTGCGAACGCCGATCTCTTTTACTCGCTGCTCCGTGGTGAAAGTCGCCAGACCGAACAGACCCAGGCAGGCAATGAGGATGGTCAGGGCCGAGAACGTGGTGAAAATACGGCCACGGAGTTCGTCAGCCTGGTAAGCCGATTCAAAATCCTGATCGAGGAAGCGGTATTCAAACAGACGGTCGGGGTAGGTTTCGCGCCATTTCTGCCCGATAAAAGCGATCGTTTTATCCGCATTTTTCGCCTGTATCTTGATATGAACAACGCCGTTTGCCGGGTTACACAACATGACCAGAGGTTCTATGGGACTGTAAAGGGACTGCTGATGAAAATCCTTCACAACACCAATGACCTGCGCCGTTGGGGGAGCGGGCTGACCGGCCTGAGGGAAGCCTCCCAGCATAAACTTTTTGCCCAGAGGCTCTTTCCAGCCCATCCGCTCTACCACAGCCTGATTGATAATAACTGAGTTGAGGGTATCGGACGGAATCTTTTCGGAGAAATCACGGCCCTTCAGCACCTTCATGCCCATCGTTTTCAGGTACGTAAAATCGACGCGCATGGGTTTGAACCCCATTTCCTTCAATCCTGTATTGGACTCGACGGTGAAGATGACCCGGCCACCGATGTTGCTGGTCGCGGCCGATGCGGTGGCTACCTCCCGAATGTTCGGATTGGCGAGTAAGGTATTTTTCAAGGCGTTGAAACTACCTCTTGGTTGCCTGTCCTGATAGTCGATAGTCAGTACCTGTTCCTGGTCGTAGCCCAGATCGTGGTTGCGCATGAAGTTAAGCTGCTTGTATACTACCCAAGTGCAGATCAGCATGACCAGCGAGATGGCAAACTGAGATACCACCAATGCTTTCCGGAAAAAGCTCCCGCCTTTGGCGTTGAACGACCCCTTAAGCACGGCGGCTGGCTCGAAGGCCGATAGATAGAAGGCCGGATAGCTGCCACTGATGAAACCGGTGAAGACTACGATGGCCAGGCCGGTAAGCAAAAAGTCAGGGCGCAGCAATTCCCGGTACTGGATATCTTTTCCTGAAACAGAGTTAAAAAAAGGCAGCAAAACGAGAACCAGAAGTAAACTTGCTCCCAGAGCCAGCACCGTCATCAGCACCGATTCGGTCAGGAACTGCGCCATCAGCCGACTTCTAACCGAGCCCATCACCTTTCGCAGCCCTACCTCCTTTGCGCGTTTGGCCGAGCGGGCCGTGGCCAGATTCATGTAGTTGATACTGGCCAGCAGGAGCATGAAAAACGCCACCGCACTGAAGGTGTACACGTAACCAATGTTTCCGTTGGATTCGCCTTCGAGGTTCGAGTAAAGGTGGATGCTTGTCAGCGGCTGAAGCTCGTAACTGACCTTAATACCCATCCGCTTGAAAATCGGCCCTATGTATTTGTCGTACACCTGCGGAAACTTGCTTTCGAGAATTTTGGTGTCGAAGTTTTCGGGCAGTACCAGGTAACTCAGTATGTAAAAACCACCCCAGTTGGTGGCCTGGCTCCGCTCATTCTGACCGGTAGACAGCAGGGCGTTGAACGTAAAGTGGGAGTTCTTCGGCACATCTTCCAGCACGCCCGTCACTTTATAAAAGGTTGTGTCGTTCGTTTGGAGCGACTGCCCCAGTGCCGTTCGGGAGCCAAAGAATTTTTGGGCAGCCTTTTGGGTCAGTACAACGCTACCCGGCTGATCCAGTGCCGTTCTGGCATCGCCCTCAATGAATTTATAACTGAACACATCAAACACGGTGGAGTCGGCTGCATAGATATCGTCCTCATAAAATCGTTTCTCACCCTGCCGGAACATGACCCGACCGTAAGGAAAAAACCGAACGTAATTTTTGATGAAAGGGTAATCTTCTTTCAACGTTTTGACTAACGGCGGTTGGGTACTGCTCCAGCGGTTGATCTTGTCCGGCTCGGTAATGTGCGACACCACGCGGTAAATCTGGGAGGCATTGGCATGATAACGGTCGTAGCTCAGTTCATCCGTAACGTAAAGCAACAACAGCAACCCGCAGGTAACGCCAATGGTTAGGCCCAGAATGTTGATCAGGCTGTAGAATTTATCTTTCCGGAGGTTCCGCCAGGCGATTTTTAAGTAGTTAAGGAGCATAGTTGTGGTACCGGCCGCCGATGCAGCGGACTGCCCGGTTTGGGAAGTTGGTTAGTGAACAGCTAGTTGGTTTGGTCGGTGGAGCGGGCAGTACGGAAAGGCGTTATGCGTTATCGACTGACTTTAGGGACGCCTATAGTCTTTTCAATGTCGTCGATGATCCGCTGGCGTTCCTGCTGGGATTTGTTTGGCGCGTCGATGGTACGTTCATAGATGAAGTCGTCCTCGTCTTTTTTAAACCGGTAGCGCAGGTGCAGCTTCCCTGATTCCTTGTTATAGCTGACTTCCTTGGTGTAAGGCTCTTTACCATCCACAACGACCACCTGGTTGTCGTTCCCGGACACGGATATGGTCTGGCCGTTGCTGGTAATGACAGCTACCGACTCACCGGGTTCTCTGGGAGAATGAAGCCGTGGCGAAGTTGGCGCTAGTGGAGCGCGGGGTGCCATCGGCGCACGGGGAACCCGTGCCGTTCGTATCCTGGGCGGCTCGGGCATACTGATGTGCAGGGAATCCAGAATGTGTTCCCGTAGCGCATTCCGCTCGTCTTTGTTCAAGCCGGATACATCGAACGTGCGGTCGTAGTCGATTGGTTTGTCATCGACGGTGCCGTTGATGCGGATCGACAACGTCTTTCCGTCGTCTTTGATGCTTTGACTGATGGAGTTATTGTGCTGGGCCATAACCAGCGAGGTCGACAGGGCAAGTAATGCCGTTACCAAAGTTTTCATGTGCGTCGTCGGGTTTAAGGGATTTGTCGGAAATGAGCCAACTACCTAACAGACACTAATTTCTTTAGTACGTTGCGTCGAGTGGAGGAAAATTAATTCGTCGGAAGTTGAGTTTACCTATTGCCGGGATCAGCAACTGGAACAGCCGCTGATCCCGGAGGGGGCCGCCATTGAGGGGAACATAGCTCAATGGAGCGGGCGCAGTTTTTCTTTATCTTTCCACCTGATGCACTTCGTTGAGGCAGGCAAATACCTCCCGATAAAAGTCGGGGTGGGATTGCCAGGTCTGGCCCGTAACCATGTTTCCGTCGCGTACGGCTTGTTGGGTAGAATACGTTCCACCGCCCATCTCAATTTCGGTACGTACGTGTTCATAAGCCGTTAGCGTTCGGTTGGCGGCTAACCCCGCCGTGACCAGAATCTGAATCCCGTGGCAGATGGCAAAGACCCATTTACCCTGCCGGTCAAATTCGCGTACGACATCCAGCAGAGCAGCATGATTGCGCAGGTATTCGGGGGCACGGCCACCCAGCAATAAAATGGCATCGTACTCCTCGACGATAACATCCTGTATGGTCAGGTCTGAGGCCAGACAATAGCCGGGCCGCTCGATGTAGGTATCCCAGCCCAGTTCAAAATCGTGCATAACCAGGTTGAGCCGCCGTTTGCTGGGAGCGGCAATGAGGGCTAAATCGCCCTCTTCCTGAAAACGGTGAACAGCATAGAGGGTTTCGTAACTTTCGCCACCATCACCGGTAACGATCAAAATTTTGCGATTCATAGCAAGCAGGTTTAGGAGAAGGTCTGGAAATATAGGCATTATCGCTAACAACGTCCAACTTGGGAGAGACTAGGAATGTCAATCAGATCATGTATCTCAACGATAGCTCTACACAAAGGGGAAAGCTGTCTGCCGAAGGAGTGCTTTCCTTTGCCGTGACTTGTCAATAGTTGTTCTGTAGACGTATCTACCGCTCACTTACTCACTCCTTAGCGACTTCACCGGATTCATCAGGGCCGCTTTCACACTCTGGAAACTGACGGTGAGCAAGGCGACGCCCAGCACCGAGAGGCCAACCAGACCAAAGAGCCAGCCGGTCAATTCCATTCGGTATACGAACGTATCGAGCCAGTTTCGGGCCGCGTACCAGCCGATGGGCGTAGCGATCAGGAAGGCAATCAGGACCAGCTTCAGGAAGTTGAGGGATAGTAGCCGGGCCACCTCCAGCGTGCTGGCACCCAGTACTTTGCGGATGCCGATTTCCTTCGTGCGCTGTTCGATCATGAGCGATACCAGACCAAACAGACCCAGGCCCGCAATCAGTACCGCCAGCAGGGCGGCATCGGTAACCAGTTCCTTCCAGCGGGCATCGTCGGCGTAGCTTTCCAGTCGGTCGTCTTCCATAAAATGGTAGCTGAACGGCTGGTACGGAATCAGTTTTCGGAATGTGCTCTCGATAGTTTGCAGCCCGGCCGTTGTCTGGTTCGGATCGAGTTTAACGTACAACTGGTTCATCTGTTCGGGCTTGCCCAGTTGCAGCAGGACGGGCTCGGGCTTGTCGCGGAGGGACCGGTACTGATAGTCGCGCACCACGCCCACTACGGTAAGGTCGTGTCGAATGTTGTTTTCTTCGCGTTGCACGACTTGCCCCAGAGCGGGTCGATCAGCCGAAAGAAATTGCTTAACGAAGGTTTCGTTGACCAGAATATTCGAGATGCTGTCAGCCGTGTTGGTGTGGCTTAGGCCTCTCCCGGCCAGAATCGGCACATTCACGAAGGGC
Organism: Spirosoma sp.; assembly: GCF_026391055.1. Taxonomy (GTDB): domain Bacteria; phylum Bacteroidota; class Bacteroidia; order Cytophagales; family Spirosomataceae; genus Spirosoma. Next base: position 493,084 of record NZ_JAPLET010000015.1, read on the forward strand.
AGATATTGATCATCAATATACTCACTGGCCGACTTGAGGGGTTTGTTCTGTATGTAAAACGTGCCGGCTCGATGCCCGCCCGATTTTCGGGCCACAGCCTCGACGCCGGGTTTACCCCGTAGGACCTGTTTCACGAGTTCGCCCTGTTGCTCACGACCCCAGGGGACGTAAACCCGAACCCGGTTGGCACGTTCAAAGCCTACATCAGCCGTCTGAATATAGTTGAACTGCCCACGCAGAACCGCCGTCCCGATCAGCAACACAATAGCGATCACGAACTGGACAATCAACAGCGATTTGCCAACCCGGTTACGCCCGGCTAGTTGTACCCTCCCATACAAAACTTGCGTTGGGTTGAAGCCCGACAGCACCAGTGCCGGGTAAAAACCAGCCAGTAGCGTAACCAGTATAATAAGGCTGCTAAACAGGCCAAGGGTTTGCGGATTTAGCAGAAAACTAAGCTGTAATGCCTTGTTGGCCAGAGTCGAGAACTGGGGAAGCAGGACATACACCAGAAGCAGGGCGGGGGCAAACGCCAACAGTGTGAGCAGGAACGTTTCGCCCACAAACTGCCCAACGAGTTGAGCGCGGGTGCTGCCCGTTGCCTTTCTGATGCCGATCTCTTTTGTCCGGCGTAGCGACCGGGCTAGCGTCAGGTTGATGAAGTTAATACAGGCCAGCAGCAAAATCAGTCCGGCAATTCCACTCAGCACATAGGAATACACCGACGAGGAACCCTGCATTAGCCCATTGCTCAACTCGTAGCGATTGTTGAGGTGCATGTCCGTGAACGGTTGCAGGTGATAGGTCGAGCTAAAGGGGCCGTACTCGCTTTTGAGCTTTGCCAGTTGCTCACTAGCGCGACGTTTAAACACATCGGCCATTTTACCTTCAACCGTAGCCCGATTGGCCGAAACGCCGTTCCGGTCGGCACGCAATAGTACGAATGTATTCAGGAAGCCATCCGACCAATCGTTCTCATTCCAGTCTTTGCGGTCTGGCGGCAGCGATGCCACAAACGGACGCAGCACATCGAAGCGGATGCTCGAATTCATGGGGGGCACTTTCACAACGCCCGTAATGCGGTAGTTCTCGAAACTGCCGCCCGCGTCGATGGTCATGAACCGGTTCAGAACGTCGGTCGTACCGAAATACTTGCGAGCTATCTCGTCCGTGACTACCACATCGCCGGGGTTACTAAGCAACGTTCGGGCATCCGCTCCTGCTAATAACTCAAAACTGAATAATCGAAAAAAGGACGGGTCTACGTACATCACCTCCTGGTAAATACCCTCGTCTTTGTGGCGAAACAGCATCTCATAACCCTGCATACGGCAAAAGTCGGCCACTTCCGGCAGGTCGGCCTTAAACGCTGGCCCTTGTGGCAGACCCGTTGCACCAGTCGAGGTTTCAGCACCGGCCGGGTTCGTCGTTTTCAGCACCACCCGGTACAGTTGGTCGCCCTGCTGGTGAAACCGGTCGAACGAGAATTCGTCCTGCACAAACAGCATGATGAACATAACAGCCGCCAGTCCCGTACTCAGGCCAATGATATTGATCGTGCTGAGCGACCAGTTGCGAACCAGATTCCGCCAGGCAATTTTGAGGTAGTTTGTGAGCATAGGGCAAGGGGCTTGGGTGGTGTGTAGAGACAACGCATGCGTTGCCTCTACGTTGGCATACCTATTCTGACCGTAACGATTTGACCGGATTCATCAATGCCGCTTTAATACTCTGGAAACTGATTGTCAGCAAGGCAATACTCATCGCCAGCAATCCCGCCAGGGCGAACATCCACCATTCGATGTCGATCTTGTAGATGAATTTCTGCAGCCATTTATCCATAATGTACCAGGCCACCGGCGAACTGACCACCAACGCAATCAGTACCAGTCGGACAAAATCAAGGGAGAATAAGCCGAAAATATGGGCCGTTGTGGCTCCCAGTACTTTCCGCACACCCACCTCTTTAGTCCGGCTTTCGGCCATGAACGCCACCACGCCGTAAAGGCCCAGACAACCGATGAACAACGCAATGCCTGCCAGCAGACGGAACAAGGAGTACATCTGTTCTTCACTCTTGTAGAAATTGGCGAGGGTTTCGTCCAGAAATTCATAGCTGAAGACAAACTCCGGGAAAGTGGCTGTCCAGGCCGTTTCAACCTGTTTCATGAGTTGGCTGATGCCCTCGGTGCCGCCCTGCCGGGTCGATAGTTTGATGGCGATGGTTCGGTAGTTGCCCCGCTGGGTGGTCAATACGCTTGGCTCGACGCGTTCCCGCAGCGAAAACATGTTGAAATCTTTCACTACGCCCACAATAGGTTTCTTTACGTTCTCGCCCGCCACAGTCATCAGCTTCCCAAGTACCTGCTCAGGCTTCTGAAAGCCCAGCCGCTTCATGAACGTCTCGTTGATCACTAGTTCACGAATGGAGTCGGCAGGTTGGTACATGCGCCCGGCAATGAGTTTCAGGCCATAGGTACGCACATAGGCGGTGTCGCCGGGGCGCATCAGAACGCCGTAGCCGGGGTCTTTGTCGTCGTTGCCGTATCGAAACCCCGTGGTCCAGTTGCTGGTCGAAGAAGGGCTGGTCATGCCAAAGCTAATCGACTGAATACCCGGCAGACCGATGAGCTTAGCTCGTAAATTGGCAATTGGCCCCGGATCATTGTCGGGTAGTGGCAGCGTCAGAACGGCGTCTTTATTGTAGCCCAGATCGGCCGAGCGAAAGAAGCTCATTTGATTATAGGCGATGATGGTGCCGATGATCAGCAGCTGGGAGATAGCAAACTGCCCCACGATCAGCCCCCGCCGGAGGGACAACTGACTAGTCGCGCCCGCCGACTGCATCTTACCCTTAAGGGCCAGAATAGGCTGATAGCCTGACAGCACCAGCGCCGGATAAAAGCCAGCCAGTATGGTGGTCAGTATACCCAATGCCAGTAAGAACCCGAGCACAATCGGGCTGAAGAGGGCTACCGCTCCCGGCTTTATGTTGAGCAGGTCGCCCACATAGGGCAACGAAACCTGAGCGACCAGCAGCGCCAGTACAACTGCCATACCCGTCAACACACTGGTTTCGCCCAAAAACTGCCGCACCAGTTGGCCGCGCGTACTGCCCAGCACTTTCCGAACGCCCACTTCCCTCGACCGGCGAATGGCTTGCGCCGTCGCCAGATTGATGAAGTTGACGCAGGCCGTTCCCAGAATGAAGAGGCCAATGAGCACCATCGCCCAGATCATTTCAATGCTGATGCTCCGTTGGGCATAATTCGATATGTTGGTCGCAAAATGGATGCTGGTCAACGGTTGTAGAATATAGGCCAGTGTTTTGGCATCCTCGGGGTCGTGGTATTTATTGACGAAGCCCACCAACTGCCGTTCCATCCGGGCCGCCGGTGTTTCTGCTCCGGGGGCGGTTGGGGGCAGCATCATATAAATCTGGGCTCCGCCATAGGATGACTTCCAGTCGTCGGGGGGCGAGGTGCTGCCATACGCCAGTACGGACGCGTGCGACAGGAACACATCGAACGGCATGCTGCTCGTAGGAAGCGGGTCCTCGATAATGCCCGTTACGACAAAGTCCATCCGGTTTTCCATCCGAATGGTTTTGCCCATCGGGTTGGTATCGCCGAAGTACTTATGCGCCATGCGCTCCGAAAGAACCACCGTGTTTGGGTTGGAGAGCGCCGTTTGCGGACTGCCTTTTCTCCAGGTATAATCGAAGAGGGTAAAATACTCCGGTTCGGCAAAAGCGATTACGCCGTCCGTTTCCTGAAAACGTTTGGTATCGGCATTGGCCTTGCCCGGTACGGCAACCACTGCCGATTTTATCCGGGTAACTAATGTAAGCTGGTGTTTCAGCTCCGGGAAGTCGTTCCGAAGCGCAGCCAGTGCCGGGAACGTGATGCCCGTATTCAGCTTGCCGTTGGGGTCCGTTTTGTTCGCGCCAAGCATGCGGTAAATCCGGTCGGCGTTGGCGTTGTGTTTATCGAAGCTGAGTTCGTAGCGGACGGCCACAAAAAGCAGCAGACAGCAGGCCAGACCCAGCGTCAGGCCCAGTACATTGATGGTGGAGTAACTCCAGTTGCGCTTCAAAGCGCGCAGGGCGGTGGTGATATAGTTTTTTAACATAAGTAGTACCGACCGGGACGGTCGGGTGTTATGTGCCGTGTTGTCGTTAAAACCATCCGGTTGATTGTAGAGACAGGGCATGCCCTGTCTCTACGTGCGTCGGCGTTCCTATTCTGACCGCAACGATTTCACCGGGTTCATCAGGGCGGTTGCAATGGTTTTGCTGCTAATGGATATAAGGACCAAAATCAGAATTAATAGGGCGGGGGCAGCGAAAAGCCACCAGCTCAGTTCGATACGGGTCGCGTAATTGGCCAGCCAGTTTTTGACTAAAAAGTAGGTGACCGGCAGGCCGATTAGTATGGCAATCAGGACGGTTCGGATAAATTCTTTCGAGAGCAACAGCATCAGGTTGGTCGTACTGGCCCCAATCACTTTGCGAATGCCAATCTCCTTCGTTCGTTTGGAAACGGTAAACGTAGCCAGACCGAACAAGCCCAGGCAGGATATTAGAATGGCGAAGCCCGTCAGGGCACCAAACACCTGCTGGAAGCGGTCGTCAGCCTTGTACTGCTTGTCATATTCAGTGTCCATAAAGAAATAGCTGAACGGCGAATAGGGGAAATTGGCCTCGTAAATCCGCTTTAGCGTAGTGAGTTGCTCTTTGGTGTTGCCCCCGGCTGGATGGCCCCCGGCTGGATGGCCCCCGGCTGGATGGCCCCCGGCTGGATGGCCCCCGGCTGGATGGCCCCCGGCTGGATGGCCCCCGGCTGGATGGCCCCCGGCTGGATGGCCCCCGGCTATGGCCCCCGGCAAACTTCACACTGGCGAACGAGGTAAAATCGGGCGAATACATATGGAGGATCGGAATATGAGCTGCCTTGGGCGATTCGTAATGATAGTTTTTGATAACCCCCCGAATCGTCGCCTTATGTCCCCAGAGGTCTACCCGCTTGCCGATTGCTTCGCCGGGCGTAGGTATTTCCCAGAGCCGGATCGCTTCTTCGTTGACAATCAGTTGCCGGTCGGTTGTGTCGGCAAAGCCCGGCCGGGTCGTGGCGTCGAAGTTTTTGCCCGCCAGCAATTTGAGGCCCATCAGGTCGATGAACGACGTGTCGATGCGGGTCAGGTAAAAGTTGTAGTACGTTTTTTTGACGGCGTTCGACAGATTGATTCCCGTTGTTGTCCCCATCTGAGCCGAACCCAGGCCCGGCACCGTGCCCGAAAGGGAGACGGCCTTTACCTGCGCCTGATCGAGCAGCATTTGCCGAAACCGGCCATAATCTTGCCGGGCGTTTTTTCCTACGGGGGCTTTCACCACGAGGGTGTGGTCGAGGTTCACGCCCAGGTTTTGCTCTCGCAGAAAATTGACCTGTTGGTACACGGCGAACGTTTGCACCAGCAGAATCAGAGTAATAGCAAACTGGCTAATCACAAGCGACTTGCGCAGCCATACGCCTTTGGTCGAGTGCGAAAAGCTGCCCTTGAGAACTGTGATCGGATCGAACGACGACAGGATAAAGGCCGGGTAAAATCCCGATAGAACAATACTAAGTAGTAAAAACGCGCCTACACTCTCCCAGAAAAAGAGGTCGTCAAACACCGAGAAACCTTTGGGCAGGCCCGCCACTTCCACAAATACCGGACGAAGAGCCACGACTAATCCTACCGCCAGTGCCCCGGCAACGAGATTGACCAGAATCGTTTCGGTGAAAATCTGGGTTCGTATCTGGCGCTGCGTCGAGCCGACGACCTTTCTCATCCCAATTTCCCGCGCCCGGTCGAGGGCTTTGGCAGTGGTCAGATTCACATAGTTAACAAAAGCGCTCAGGAGCACCAGAAACGCGACGCCCAGCAGAAAATACACAGACCGCGCTTCACCATTCGGTTCTGTTTCAAAGTTCTTGTGGGAATACAAGTGGATGTCACCGATCCTCTGAGCGATTACCTGCTCGTTGGTTATCTTCCTTTCGCTGGCGAGTCGGTCGCTAAAGGCCGCCAGTGATTTAGTGAATCCTTCGTACGGGCTATTGTCGGCCAGTTGCACATACGTATACGTGTTATTGTTGTTCCAGTTGTCTTCCCGTTCGCCAAAGTCCGACAGCATCGTCGGATAGGAGAGAAGCATATCGAATTTTAGGTGCGTACTGGCCAGGCTGTTTGGTATAACGCCCGCTATTTCGATCAGAACGCTGCCTTCCGACTTCGGAATTTTCAGAGTTTTGCCCACCACATCGAGCGTATTGAAGTAGGTCATCGCCATTGCTTCGGTCAGCACAGCTTGCCGTGGCCGGGTAAAAAGGCCGCTACGGCTTCCCCGCAGGAGCGGGTAGCTGAACATGGAGAAAAAAGATGAATCGACCGCGTAAACGTTAGTGAGCAGGAAATACTGCTCCCCTATCTGAACCGTCACGTTGGGTCTTCCTAAAGGATAGGCGCGGGTATAGCTAACGACCTCTTTCATTTCCCGTTTGGCTTTGGCACCAATGGGCGGGTAGGTTTCGGCGTCCTGGGAATTCACCGCCCCTCCGTTCAGATAGTCGATGGTGAGCCGCACCAACCGATCCGCCTGCGGGTAGGCCTTCTCATAACTCAACTCGAACCGCACGTATTGGATAATGAGCAGTGCCACCGCCAAACCGGTAGCTAGCCCCGCCACGTTGATGAGCGTGAAGGTGGAATCTTTCCTGACGATTCGCAGTGCGATTTTGATGTAGTTTGTGAGCATGGTAGTACCGACCGTCTCGGTCGGGTGTTATGTGCCATATTGTCGTTAAAACCATCCGGGCGATTGTAGAGACAGGGCATGCCCTGTCTCTACGTGCGTCGGCGTACCTATTCTGACCGTAACGATTTGACTGGGTTCATCAATGCGGCTTTGATGCTTTGGAAACCGACTGTTAGTAAGGCTACGACCAGAGTTGCCAGCAGGGCGATCAGGAAGATGACGGGGCTAAGCGAAATCCGGTACTGAAAACTCTGTAACCAGCCGTCCATCACCCACCAGGCTACCGGGGTTGCTACGACAAAGGCTACTACGAGCAACCGGACAAACTCCCGGCTGAACAGCCATAGAATGCTGCCACTGCTGGCTCCAAGCACTTTCCGGATGCCCACTTCTTTGGTCTTTTGAGCAACCATGAACAGCACCAGGCCATATAATCCCATGCCACCAATGAAGAGAGCTACTCCTGCGAAGACGTTGATTAGCAAACTCATCGTCTGCTCACGCTGGTAAGCTGAACCAATCTGCTCATCAACGAATGCCGGTTCGAAAAAACTATCGGTATATATCTGATTATAGGCGCTTTCCAACTGCTTCAAGGTCTGAGCGAAGTTGGCTGAGCGCAGCTGAATATTCGCCGAGCCGTAGCCCTCAGCCAGGGTCGTCATGAACAGGGGCGTAATGCTTTCTTTAAGGTCCGACTGATTGTAATCTTTCAGGATGCCCACAATTTCCAGGGGACCCATGCCGCCTTTACGGATAAATTTACCCAACGCCTTTTCCGGTTGACGGATACCCAGTCGGTGCATGAACGTTTCGTTGATGAGCGTTTCGCGGGCCGTGTCGGAGGGGTGCAGGTTACGTCCGGCAACCAGTTTAAGGCCGTACAGGCCGACATAATCCGCATCGACCCACGTCTGCTGCGGAGCATAAGGCTCTTTGTTTGGTCGGTTGTCGAACCAAACGATCGTTTGACTAATCCAGCCCGATTGCGGAGCACCACCCATCGAATAGCTGAACCCGGCTACATCCGGTAAGGCCATAGCCCGGTGGCGAAACGCATTCAGCTTGCTGCGGTCCTGCGCGGGTACATCGGGCAAGCGCACGGTCAGGACAGCGTCCTTACGGAAGCCCAGGTCTTTCTGCTGCACATAGGTCAGCTGATTCGTGATCACGACGAGGCCGATGATGAGCAACTGCGAAATGGCAAACTGAGCGACCACCAGCCCCCGCCTTACCGAGAAACCACCCGCCTGCTGTTTGGTGAACCGTCCTGCCAACGCAACTACCGGGCGGAAACCCGCCATCACCAGCGCCGGGTATAAACCTGATAGGCCGATAACACTCAGAACCAGCAGGGGCAGACCCACCAGCACCGACGGCGAAAAGTAGAACGTAAACCGGAAGGGGCCGTGCATATACTGATGGACCAGGGTTTGCCCGTACTGAAACAGGCCCAGGGCCAGCCCCGTTGCGACGATAACAATAACCGCCGTTTCGCCCATGAACTGCCAGAAAAGCTGGCTTTGAGTACTGCCCAGCACTTTCCGGACGCCCACTTCCCGTGCCCGGTTGAGGGCCTGCGCCGTGGCGAGGTTAACAAAGTTTATACTCGCCGTGCCAATCAACAGAAGTCCGATGGTCAGCAACGACAGTAGCAGCCCCCGGCTCACGCCACCATATTCGGGCGAGAGGTGCATGGCACTGAAAGCAACCGCCGGATAGGAGGTGCCTTTGGCTTGCTCCGGGTTGTATTTTTTGACGAACGAAGGCAATTCCTGATTCCAGTCGGTGGGCGTAAACCGGTTGCCGAACAGCGCGTAACAGTGGGTACTGCCGTTGGTGTTGTCGAATCGGTCGTCTTCGGGACGGCTGCCCCGCTGCTGGGTCAGCGATGCCCACGAAGCAACAACCGAATAGGCCAGGTCGGTGTTGTCCTGATAATCGGCAAAGACGCCCACCACGCGGGCCGGTGTGCGGGCATTGAGCCGAACGGTTTTACCGATTACGCCGGTTGCCGTGCCGAAGCACCTGATCGCCATCTCACGGCTCATCACGATAGTGCCGGGCTGCTGAAGGGCCTCGGGGCCACCAGACAGCCACGTATAGTCGAAGATGCGAAAAAAGGCCGGTTCGGCAAATGCGCCCATGTGCTGGCCGTCCTTGATTTTTTTGTCCGCTTTGTTGGCTACCGGTATGGACAACATCGGAGCATACCATTCATCGACCATGGCCACTTGCTCCAGATTAGGATGGTCGGTGCGGAGTGCCCTGCCAAATGCGTAGGGCACGCCCCGGATGTTGAAATCGCCCTCAGTCGACCTAAATCGGGACGTAAACTGGTAAATCCGGTCGTAATTACGGTGATGCTGGTCGGTCTGATAGTGGGAGCGGATCAGCGCAAAGAGCAGCAGCGCGCACCCCATACCAAGCGCCAGCCCCGCTACATTTATGAGACCGTACGTCCGGTTCTTATAGAGGTTGCGCCAGGCGATTTTAAGATAGTTTGTGAGCATAGGGCAGAGGGGTTGGTGCGTGGGGGTAGGTAGAGACAGGGCATGCCCTGTCTCTACGTGCGTCGGCGTACCTATTCGGACCGTAACGATTTGACTGGATTCATCAATGCGGCTTTGATGCTTTGAAAACTGACCGTCAATAAGGCAATACCCACCGCCAGCAACCCGACCAGGGCGAAGACCCACCATGAGAGGTCGACGCGGTACGCAAAATTTTGCAGCCATTCATTCATTGCATACCACGCAATTGGGCTGGCGATCAAAATGGCAATGCCTACGGGCTTCAGAAAATCGCCGGAAAGCAGACTGACGATACTGCCGACCGATGCCCCCAACACTTTACGGACGCCAATTTCTTTGGTCCGCTGCTGGGCCGAAAAAGAGGCCAGCCCGAACAAACCCAAACAAGCGATAAAGATGGCTAAGCCGGCAAAAACGCCCAGGATGGTTTGCTGGCGCAGGTCGGCCTGGTACATCTGGTCGAACTTCTGGTCCAAAAAGTGGTATTCAAACGGATAGGCCGGGCGTGTTTGGGCGTACAACTGCTGGATGGTTTCGACCGTGGCGGACAGGTTGCCGGGGCTAAGTCTGATCAGGGCCGCCCGACGGTCATCGGCGGGGGAAATCACCAGCGGCTCAATGCCTTCTTTCAGAGAAAGGAAATTGAAATCCTCGACGACGCCAATGATCGTGCGGTTCGTGCTGTCCCGCAAGGTGTTTTTCAGCCATTTACCAATGGCCTCTTTGGGTGTCCAGCCCAGTCGGGCCGCTGCCGTCCGGTTGATCAGAGCCGCACGAGTGGTGTCGGAAGGATATTGGGGCGAGAAATCCCGGCCTGCAATGACTTTCAATCCTAATGTTTTTACATAGTCGAAATCAGCAAACTCCGTTCGGGATTTCCACCGGTTTGGATGGGCTTCAACATCGAACATAAGCCCATCGAAAAAACCACCCGGCTCACCCGACATCATCGAAACGGCCTCCACCCGGCTCTGCGCCAGCAGTTCCTGTTTATGCCTCAGGAAGAACATATAGATGTCATCATTGTCGATGGGGACGACGAGGGTTTGCTCTTTTTGGTAGCCAAGCTGCTTGTTTTTAAGGTAGCTCATTTGCTGGGTACCGATGGCTGTTCCGAGCATGAGCAGTATCGAAATGCTGAATTGCACCACCACCAGTACCTGCCTCAGTGACGTGCCGCCTTTACCCATCCGTAACCTGCCCTTCAACGCCTGGATGGGCGAAAAGGCCGCCAGCACAAAGGCCGGATAGCTCCCCGACAGGAAACCTACCAGCGCGATGATGGCGATGAGGAACAGTGCGATCGGCCCGGCATAAACGGCCAGATTCAGGGGATAGCCCAGCAACTCTTTGTAGAAGGGAAAAGCCAGGGCCAGCAGTCCCAGTGCAATCAGGCTTGAGAACGTGGCCAGCAGCAGCGACTCGCCAATGAACTGCCACACCAGGTGCGCTTTATAGGCACCCAGCACTTTCCGGACGCCAATCTCTTTCGATCGCTCCACCGCCCGCACCGTGCTCAGGTTCATGAAGTTGATGCAGGCCACCAGCAGAATGAGGATGGCAATCGACAGGAAGATATAAACGACCTTTTTATCGCCGTGCTTCACACTGTCGAAGGCCGACTGTTCAAAGTAAATAGACTCCATGGGGGTGAGCGACAGTTTGAAATGATAGCCTGCCTGCTTCATGATCTGTCCCATGTGCTTGTCCATGAAGCGCGGGAAATTGCGCTCGACCTGTTCTTTGCTAACCGTTGGCGCCAGCTGCACATAGGTATACAAGCCGTTGTTGATCCAGACGTTCATCCAGCTCCGGTCCTTATAGTTTTCCAGCGGTATTACCAGGTCGAAATCCAGGTGCGAATTGGCGGGCACATCCTGGGCAATACCGGTGACTTTAAGCGGCAGGTCTTTGTTGACTTTGATGACCTGGCCCATTGCCTTGTCGGTGCTGCCGAAATACTTTTGGGCCGTCGATTCGGTGAGTACAACGCTAGCGGGCTCTGTCAATGCGGTTGCCGGATCACCTTTCAGCAGCGGGAAAGAGAAGAGCGTAAAAAAGTTAGGGTCGACATCGATGATCTTGCGCTCATGGAACGACTTGTTCTGCACACTGACCAGCGCATCGGTCGGGTTTACCCGCACCGCCTGGGTGATTTGCCCTTTAAAATCGGTCAGCAAGGCCGGTGCATATGGCCCCGACAAATAGGAGACTCCTACCTCTTTGCCTTCGTGATCCATACCCCGCATTACGCGGTAGATGCTTTTTCCATTTTTGTGGAAATTATCGACGCTGAACTCATTGCTGATAAACAGGAAAATCATCAGACATACGGTGATGCCCGTCGACAGGCCGAGCAGGTTAATGACCGAAAACGCCTTGTTTCGGGTCAGGTTGCGGAAAGCGATTTTGAGATAGTTTCGTAGCATGGGGCAGAGGGGTTTGGGCGCGGGGCGGTAGGTAGAGACAGGACATGCCCTGTCTCTACAATCATTCCGACCGCAACGATTTCACGGGGTTCATCAGGGCGGCTTTTATACTCTGGAAACTGATGGTTAATAGCGCGATGACGGTGGCCAGCATACCCGCCAGGGCGAACATCCACCATTCGATGTCGATTTTATACGGGAAATCGGCGAGCCATTTGCCCATGACATACCAGGCTACCGGCGAGGCAATGACCAGCGCGATGAACACCAGTCGGACAAAGTCAGCCGAAAACAGGCTCACAATGTTGCCCACCGATGCCCCCAGTACTTTGCGAATACCCACTTCTTTGGTGCGGGCTTCGGCCATGAACGCTACCACGCCATAGAGCCCCAGACAGCCGATAAAAATGGCGATACTCGCCAGCAGCCGGAACAGGGCATACATGCGCTCTTCGCTCTTGTAAAAGCTGTTGAGGGCTTGGTCCAAAAATTCATACTTGAAGACAAAGTCCGGGAAGGTGGCATTCCAGGCGGTTTCTACCTCGCCAATCAGGTTATGAATGGCTTCGGTGCTGCCCTGCCCCGTCGAGAGTTTGATGCCGAGTGAATGATAAGCATCCCGGCGGTTGGTGAGTACACAGGCGTTAGTTTCCTGATGCAGCGAGAAGGTGTTGAAGTCGCGGACAACCCCTACGATCTCCTTTTGAGGACTATTAGCTCCAATCCTGATGCGTTTACCAAGAATTTGTTTTGGGTCGAGCAGCCCTATTTTCTTGACAAACGACTCGTTTACAACCAGATCCCGAGCAGTGTCGGCGGGTTGGTACATGCGCCCGGCAATGAGTTTCAGACCATAGGTGTTGATGTACGATGTATCCGCAAAGCGCATCACGATGCTGAAATCGGCGTCCTTATCGGCGTTTTCGTAGCGAAAGCCGCTCCACCAGTTGCCATCCGACGACGGAATGGAGATGCCGTAGCTCAGTGATTTTACGTTGGGCAACCCAACCAGTTTAGCGCGCAGGGCTTCCAGCTGGCCCGGCTTCCGGTCGGGGATGTTTACCGTCAGTACGGCGTCTTTATTGTAGCCCAGATCGGCCGTGCGGACGTACTTCATCTGGTTGTAAGCGATGATAGTGCCGATCACGAGCATCTGCGAAATGGCAAACTGAAATATGATCAGGCCCCGGCGTAGGGTGAGCTGGCTGCTACCCGCCATGCGCATCTTGCCGCGTAAGGCCAGCACTGGCTGGTAGCCCGACAGCACTAGCGCTGGATAGAACCCAGCCAGCACCGTTGTCAATAACGCCAGTATGAGCACGAACAAAACGACGCCGGGGTCGAATAGGGTTAATGACTTTGCGTTGATGTCGAGCAGCTCCGACACATAAGGTATAGACAAATCCGCAACCAAAAAGGCCAGTATAATGGCCAGACTCGTCAGCAAACCCGTTTCGCTTAGAAACTGCCGGACCAGCTGCGTCCGCGAACTGCCAAGCACTTTCCGGACGCCCACCTCTTTGGCCCGACGAATGGCCTGGGCCGTGGCCAGATTGATGAAGTTAACACAGGCCGTTATCAGAACGAACAGCCCGATCAGGCCCATCGCCCAGATCATCTGTTTGCTCACCGTTCGGCCCGCCGAGTTGCCCGTGCGGGTGTCGAAGTGAATGTTGGTGAGAGGTTGCAACTCGTACTGAAGGTCTTTCACCTGCTCCGGCTTCATGTATTTGTGGGTGAACGGAACAAACCGCTTCTCCATCTGAGCCGACGCGACCTGTTCCGGCAACGTCATGTATATCTGTGCACCACTGTAGTTAGATTGCCAGTCATTCCAGTCGGTAGTGGGGCCGTATTGTTTCAGAGAGGCAAACGATAGCAGCACCTCAAATGGCACGCTGCTCGTAACCGGCGGGTCTTTCACGAGGCCCGTCACCACAAAATCCATCTTGTTGTCTACACGGATGGTCTTGCCCACAGGGTTAGCATTGCCAAAATACCGGTGCGCCATTTTCTCTGACAGCACCGCCGTTTGTGGGTTATTGACCGCCGTTTTCGGACTGCCGCTTACCCACTGGTAGTCGAAAACCCGAAAGTACTCAGGCTCGACGAAGGCGATAACACCTTCTTTCTCCTGAAACTTGTTGCCCTGCCGATCCTGCACACGTACGAGCCCGCCGTATAGTTCATAGGCCATCGTGACCTGATGCGCCAGCTCGGGGAAGTCGGCTCGCAGGGCGGCTAGTACCGGTAAAGGGGCGCCCGTGTTGCGCCCGTCGCCACCCGAGTTCTGGTTGTAGGTGATGATCCGGTAGGTCCGTTCGGCGTTGGCGTGGTGCCGGTCGTAACTCAGTTCGTAGCGGATGGCCAGAAACAGGACAAGACAGCACGCCAGTCCGAACGTTAGCCCTACCACGTTAATAACCGTGTAATTCCAGTTGCGTTTTAAAACACGCAGAGCGGTGGTGATATAATTTTTTATCATAGTTTTTGTGGGTGGTAGAGACAACGCATGCGTTGTCTCTACATCGGCGTCCCTATTCCGATTTCAACGATTTCACCGGGTTTATCAGCGCGGCTTTCACGCTCTGGTAACTGACGGTTAGCAGCGTGATAAAAACCGCCAGCACGCCCGCCAGGGCAAAGACCCACCAGTCGATGTCGATTTTATAGGCAAAATCCTGAAGCCATTTAGTCATGACCCACCAAGATACGGGCACCGCCAGCAGCAGGGCAATACCGACGAGTTTCAGGAAATCTTTCGACAGCAACGACACAATGCCGACTACCGATGCGCCGAGCACCTTCCGCACGCCAATCTCTTTGGTACGCTGCTCCGCCGTGAACGTCGCCAGCCCAAACAGACCCAGACAGGCGACAAAAATGGTCAGCCCCGCAAAGATACCGAGGATAAGGCCGGTCTTCTGCTCGGCGCGGTAGGTGGCGTTGAAACGCTCGTCCAGAAAAGCATAATTGAACGGCGCATCGGTGGTGAACTGATTCCACTGGGTTTTCAGAGAGGCCAGTAAACCGGAAATGTCTTTGGTTTTTATCTTGGCAATGACCGTTCCGGAGCTGCTGCCCAGCACCATTACCAGGGGCGTAATTGGCTCGTGCAGGGATTTGAAGTGGAAGTCTTTCACCACACCAATCACCCGGTAGGTCATGACTTTGCCATTCTGGTTGGCCCGGCTCAGGCTGCGGCCCAGCGCATTTTTTGCCCAGCCCAGAGTGCGGGCCGCCGTTTCGTTCAGAATGATCCCCGTCGAATCGGTGCCGTATGTTTTCGAGAAGTTTCGCCCGGCCGCCAGTTGTATGCCCAGTGTTGGAATGTAGTTATAGTCGACATCGTAGCGGAGCGTTTTGACGATCTGGGGGACCGGGTCGCCGTTGCGATTGGATTCCGGGTAAACAAAGAAATTATTGTTGTTGCCGGGGCCGGCGGGCAGGTAGCCCGACGTGCTGACGTTCACTACCCGCGAGTCCTGCATGAGCTGATTTCGGAAGGCCTCTTCGTTCTTGCCCAGCAGCCAGGTTTCGGGCAATACCAGCACCTGCTCTTTGTCGTAGCCAAGTTTTTTGTTCTGGATATAGCCTAGTTGCCGATATACCACCGTTGTGCTGACTATGAGCGTGATGGAAATGAAAAACTGAACCACCACCAGCCCGCTTCGTAAACTGATACTGTTGCGACCACCCGTAAACCGGGTGCCTTTGAGTACCGATATGGGCTTGAACGACGAGAGAAAGAACGCCGGATAGCTCCCCGCCAGCAGACCCACCGCCAGGCCAAAGAGCAACAGGCCCGGCACCAGCCAGGGTGATGCCATGAAGTTCAACGTCAGATTTTTTTCGGCCAGTTCATTGAACGCCGGGAGCGCCAGATACACCAGACCAATAGCCAGCAGCAGCGCAACGGCGGTCAGGAGCAGAGATTCGACCAGAAACTGGGTTGTCAGAGCCTGTTTTACTGAACCCAGTACTTTTCGAATACCCACCTCTTTGGCCCGCTTAGACGCTCCGGCCGTGCTCAGGTTCATGAAGTTAATACACGCAATGAGCAGGGTGAACAGCGCAATAGCCCCGGAAATGTAGACGTACTGGATATTCCCGCTTGGGGTCAGGTCGTAGGCGAAATCGGAATGAAGGTGAATGTCGGTGAGGGGTTGGAGATACAGACCAATGTCGTTGCCTTTCTGCCGGAACTGGCTCAGCGTCATGCCCATGGCTTTTTGCAGTTGCGGTCCCATGTATTTTTCGACAACCTGCGGCAGTTTGGCTTGGAGCTGTTTGTAGTCGTAGCCTTCGGGCAAGACCAGATAGGTGAAAAACTCCGAGGTCATCCACGAGTCCCCTTTGGCTTCCGGGAGGCTGGCCATCGACAGCAACAGGTCGGCATGAAAATGCGAGTTGGTGGGAATCTGGTCGATCACGCCCGTTACCTGGTAGGTAGCCTTCCAGCTCTTCATGGTAATGATCTTGCCAATGGGATTCTGGTTGCCGAAGTAGTTGCGGGCCAGCGTCTGCGTGATGACGGCGGTGTTGGGTCGGGTCAACGCCGTTCGGGCATCGCCTTGCCGAAGGGGCAGCGTGAACACCTGAAAGAAGTTGGAATCGACAAAGACCGTAGCGGCATCCCGGAACGTCCTGTTGTTTACGGATATGACCGGCGCCCCCGCCATACGGAGCCGGGTGGCATCCAGCACTTCGGGGTAATCGGCCTTAAGGGTCTGAGCGGTGGGGGGCATCACGTGCGCTTCGTTCATCTTGCCGCCCGCCGACGATCCCCGGAAAACGACCCGCACAATCCGGTCGGCCTTTTCGTTGAAGCGGTCGTAGCTCAGCTCATCGAGTACGAACAAGCTGATGAGGAGGCACGTCGCCAGGCCAATCGCCAATCCCACAATATTGATCGCCGAGAAGGCTTTGTTGCGGACCAGATTCCGCCAGGCTATTTTGATGTAGTTTGTGAGCATCGTAGTACCGACCGTCCGGTCGGGTGTTAAGGGCTGTATCGGTTGTGTTAGCGTTAAAAACCATCCAGGTGGTTGTAGAGACAACGCATACGTTGTCTCTAGGCGCGCGTTGACGCCCTATTCCGACCGTAACGATTTGACCGGGTTCATCAAGGCGGCTTTTACGCTTTGAAAACTTACCGTCAATAAGGCAATCAATATCGTCAGGCCACCGGCAAGCAGGAATATCCACCAGTGAATGTCGGTACGGTAGGCGAAGTCGCTGAGCCAGGTGTGCATGGCGTACCAGGCGACGGGCGAGGCAATGACCAGCGCTACCAGTACCAGTTTCATAAAGTCCTGAGAGAACAGGGCTACCAGGCTCGCTTCCGACGCGCCCAGCACTTTGCGAATACCGATCTCTTTGGTGCGCTGTTCGGCCATGAACATCGACAGACCAAACAAACCCAGACAGGAAATCAAGATAGCCACCCCCGCAAAGATGCTAAACAGCGTTTGTTGCGTTTGCTCGCGGGCATAAAGCCGGTCAAAGCGGCTGTCCAGAAACTGGTAGTCGAATGGGCGTTGCGGGAAGTATTGCTTCCACACCGATTCGACCTGCTGAATACTCGCCGTAACATTCCCTTTGAGTGGTATGGAAATCCAGTTAAGCTGACGGGGCGTCAGAATCATGGCCAGTGCGGCCACCTGCTGATGCAGGGATTCGAAGTGGTAATCTTTCGTGACGCCAATGATTTGGCCTTTCGCAGGGCCATACTGAAACGGCTTGCCAATCGCCTGTTCGGGTGTCCAGCCCAGTTGCCGCGCGGCCGTTTCGTTCAGCACCACCATTGATGTATCGGTGGAGTAGTCGCGGGAGAAATTGCGTCCGGCGGCCATGCCGATCTGGTAGGCCGGAATGAAATCGTAATCGACGCGTAATCCTCGCAGGTTAATTTTAACGGGAGCCATACTGTCGCCTTTCATGGCCATGCCGCCGTACGAATCGAGCAGCCGCCCCGACGGTACACGCGACGAACGGCCCATATCGCGTACGGCACCCGTTCGAATGAGCTGCTGTTTGAGCGTTTCGTAATTCGTTGTCGAATCACCAATGTCGGACAAGAGCAGCACCTGATCTTTGGCGTAGCCGAGCCGGTAATTCTGAATGTATTTCATCTGGTTATAAACCACCACTGTGCTGATAATGAGCGCGATGGCAATAGTGAACTGCGTAACAACCAGCACCTGCCGCAGTTTGCCCGTCCGCATGGTCGAGGCAATCTGTCCTTTCAGCACGCCCAGTGGTCGGAAGGAAGTGAGGAAAAACGCGGGGTAACTACCCGCTACCAGGCCGGTGAGTAAGGTAATGCCAACGAGGATACTTAAAAAGACAGGGTCGAGCAGTTGCTGAAACGACAGTTGTTTCTGGGTGAAAGCGTTCAGGGCCGGGAGGCACAGGACCAATAACAGGATGGCAATGCCTAAGGCAAACGTTACAAGGAGAATGGATTCGCTTAAAAACTGCCCAATGAGCTGGGAACGCAAAGCCCCTACAACCTTGCGCATCCCAACCTCTTTGGCCCGCCCTGCCGACCGGGCTGTTGCCAGATTCATGTAATTGATGCAGGCAATGAGCAGAATGAATAAACCAATGGCCGAAAACAGATAGATATAACTCATGTCGCCAGTTGGTTCTATCTCCGAATCGGTATGCGACTTCAGGTGAATATCCGTGAGTTTTTGTAGGTTCAGTACCGAAAAAGCGGAGGCCTTGCGGCCTTCTTCGGCCGGAACATATTTGTCCTGAAACGCCGGGAACCCGGCTTCCATCCGTTGTGGATTACCATTGGGCTTTAAGAGTACATATGTATTAAATGAGTTGTTGCTCCAACTGGTCCGAAGCTGTTCGGCACCATAAACGCGGTTATCGTTGAACGTAGAAAATGATACCAGAAAGCTGGGGTGGAAATGCGACTGAGCAGGCAAGGGCTCAAAAACGCCCGTAACGGTCAGGTCGAACTGGTCATTCAGCCGAACGGTTTTTCCCACCGGATTATCCCGGCCGAAGTACTTCTCCGCCATTGGCCGGGAGAACATAATCGAAAACGGATTGACTAAGGCATGTTCAGGATTGCCACTGGTGACGTCAAAATCGAACACCTTGAACAGATTGGCTTCGGCGAAGAACATATCTTCCTCATTGAACGAGTGTTCACCGTATTTTACCAGCCCTCCGTTGTCAATCGTTCGCACGACTTGTTCGGCTTCGGGGAAGTCCTGCTTGATGAGTGGGCCGAAGGGTGGTGCCGCCTGCGCCAGCCGAAGCGAAGCCGTGCCTTCCGACGACAAGAATGTGCGCGTAAGGCGATACGTCCGGTCGGCATGGGTGTTGTAACGGTCGTAGCTCAGTTCATCCTGGACATAGAGCGCAATGAGCAGGAAACACGCCAGCCCTACAGCAACACCCGTAATGTTGATAAAACTGAATGATTTGTGTTTCCGCAAATTGCGAAAGGCGATAAGGAAATAGTTTCGCAGCATAATCAGGCAGAGTTGAGCAGGGTACGCCGTACCCTATGCCAAATGCCGTACCAATTTGTTAAGATATTGGTTATTAGTTGAATAGTCATAATGGTTTAGGCAGGAATGTCCGCAAACGGACGGAGGGCGTACAGTTGCGGACAGTCAGAACCGAGATTTATGGGAGTCAAATGATTTACCTAATTGACGCTGGCTGAAACTGGAAATAGTTAGATTGATCGAGTGGCTATAATCAGGTAAAACGTTTAAATCCCATAAATCCTGGTTCTGACAGCTGTACAATTAAGCATTTTGCAGATTTTTGTATCCATAAACTTCTGTGAATGAAAAGACTCTCTACGCTATTATTGTTGATCTCCCTTCGTTCGTTTGCCCAGGATGCGACTATTTTCAAGCCCGATTCGATCCGGCGGGTAATTGAAGCGGTGCAAATTACATCGTCTCTGAAGGTTGAAGGGCTGCTGAACGATCCTGAATGGAAGAAAACGAAACCGTCTCCGGGCTTTATCCAGATTGAACCCTATCAGGGGAAAAATCCCAACCATCAAACAGATGTGCGGGTTCTGTACAACAAACAGTTTCTTTATTTGGGCATTGTGCTGCGGGATTCGCTGGGCAAAAAGGCCATCCGGGCTACCGATTTCAAGCGCGATTTCAACTACATGCAGCATGATCTGGTCAACCTGTCGTTCGACGGGTTCAATGACCGGCGTAATGCCATGGCCTTTGCCACGAACCCCTATGGCGTTCAGCGCGATTTCCTGTCATTCGATGATATTTATTACGACTTTGACTGGGATGGCCTGTGGCGGGTGCGTACGGCCCGCAGTGATTCGGGCTGGGTGGCCGAAATAGCCATTCCGTGGCAAACATTGCGTTACCCGTAAACGACCGAAGCCATTCAGCATTGGGGATTCAATATATACCGCAACCGCCGGCTAACGAACGAAATCTCCGCGTTTTCGCCATACCCACGCTCGTTTTCGTCGTTCAGGATGGATTATGCCGGTATTTTGGCCAACCTGCAGCCGCCACCGCCTAAGCCTAACATCCGTATTCAGCCGTATGTGCTGACGTCCTACGACCGCTATACCGGCTTCGATGCGTCCGTAAAACCTGAAGAAACAAAAGTTAAATTCGGGGGCGAACTCAAATGGGCCATTAATCCCAATTCCGTACTGGACCTTACTGCCAATACCGATTTTGCTCAGGCCGATGCCGACCGGCAGGTGAACAACGTAAGCCGGTTTTCGGTGTTTTTTCCCGAACGCCGGCAGTTCTTTCTGGAAAATGCGTCTCTTTTTGGGGTCGGTATCAGCCGGAATTTGGATGAGTCAGGGGGCAACATGCGCATTCAGCCGTTCTTCAGCCGACGGATTGGTCTGGATGATAGCGGAAATCCCATCCCAATCGATGTGGGTGGACGGTTCGTGTACAGATCCTTAAAACGAAATATCGGGGCTATTCTGATGCGGCAGCGGGGCGTTGGCGATACGCCCGCCACCAACTTCTTTGTCGGGCGGTTTTCAGAGAATTTCGGAAAACAGCACCATATCGGGGGGCTGCTGACGGTGAAAGATCGGCCCGATGGCTCAAATATTGTCAGTACGATAGACGGCTTCTTCCGGCTGGGCGAATCGCACTCGCTCAACACGCTGGCGTCTTATTCGACCTCGTCCCGAACGGGAAAACAGGGTTTTTCGGCTTATGCGCAGTATTTCTATGTGAGCAACCAGTTCAAAGTCTGGTGGACGCAGTCCATTGTCACGAAGGATTACGACCCTGAATTGGGCTTTGTTTCGCGCAATGACGTCATTGCCACCACGCCCGGCATCTTCTGGTGGTATCGAGGTCAACGGTTGCCGTTCAAGAAGTGGCTGCGGGCGTGGGAGCCGAGTGTTTTTCCGGAGTTTTACCACCAGGCTTCCACTGGCAAACTCATCGAGCGCACCTGGACGGTTTACCCGGTCTGGTTGAATCTACAGAGTGGGGCCTATTTCGGCTATAGCATCACGCCCACCTATCAGCAGCTTACCGAGGTATTTGAACCGCTGGGCGTCAAAATCCAAACGGGGCAGTTCAACTATGTGCGTCATCAGATCTACGCCAGCACCGACCCGTCGCGCATTCTGAATGTCCAGACAATCTATAACTGGGGAACGTACTTTGGTGGGAAGCTCAACTCGGGTGACTGGACGCTGCAGTTTGCGCCCATCCCGCATTTCTCGCTGTCGGGGCGCTTTAACCGGAACCGCTTCGTTGAGGTGGGGGCCGATAAAACCAACGCAACCGTCGATCTGTATGCCATCGAAGGGCGGTTTGCGCTTAACCCTCGGCTTCAACTGATCGGTTTTTATCAGCGAAATTCAGAAAATCAGTCGCAGAACTACAATATCCGGTTCTCGTGGGAGTACCAGCCGCTATCCTACATCTATTTAGTGTTCAACCACCGGGGTTTTCAGAATTTACAGCAGAAAACCCAGACCGAAGACCACGCCATCGCCAAGATCAGCTATCTGAAACAATTTTGATTTTGTGACGTAGAGACAACGCATGCGTTGTCTCTACTATGTCGTCGTTTCTATTCCGACTGCAAACTCTTCACCGGATTCACCAAAGCCGCTTTTATACTCTGGAAACTGACGGTCAGGAGCGCTATACTCACGGCCAGTAGCCCCGCCAGCACAAAGACCCACCACCCGATGTCGGTTTTGTAGGCGAAGTCCTGCAGCCATTTCGTCATGACCCACCACGCCAGCGGGCTGGCAATGACAATGGCCACCGCCACCAGTTTCAAAAACTCGGCCGTAAGCAGCGCTACAATACTGGCGACACTGGCCCCCAGTACTTTCCGAATGCCAATTTCTTTAGTGCGTTGTCCCACAATGTGCAGTACCAATCCATACAGTCCCAGGCAGCAGATCAGGATAGCAATGCCCGTGAAGGCGTTGATGAGTCGGGCGATCAGGTTTTCAGTTTCGTAAAATTTAGCGACCTGATCGTCCAGAAACTGGTATTCGAACACTTCGTCAGGGTATACCTGTTGCCACGCTTGCCGAATGCGCTCAAGCGTTTGCGCCGGGGTTTGCCCCGACATACGGATGCCCGCTCGGGCGTACCAATCGGCTTTGCAGGCAATCAGACAGGGGCCTATCGCTTCACGAAGCGATTTCTGGTGAAAATCCTTTACGACGCCCACGATGGGCAGAGGCACCGGCGAGTGATAGTACTGTAGTTTTTTGCCCACGATCTGCTGTGCATTACGGAAGCCAAGCTGATGAGCGAGAGATTCATTGACGAGGTATTCGCGGATGGTATCGCTCTGTACAATGTTGCGTCCGGCAACCAGCGTCAGGCCGTAAGTGCGCACATAATCGGCATCGGCCATCCGTTCCCGAACAGGGAATGCCGACCAGTCGTTACTGCCATTGAACTTAATAGAGCCGCCGTACATCTGATCGCTGGCCGGTGGGCGGTGACTGAAGCTGACCGACTGTATATCGGTATACTGAGAGAGTTTTTGTTTGAACGCGTCCAGACGCGCCTGCTGGTTGACGGGCATCGTAACCACCACGATGTTGTCTTTCCGAAACCCCAGATCGGCCCGTTGTATGTATCGAATCTGATTCGCCACGACCAGCGACCCTATTATCAATGCCTGACAAACAACAAACTGACTCACAACCAGCACCCGCCGAACCGTAAAACCGCGCTCTGAGACACCGGTAAGTTTTCCTTTCAGCGCTGTCCAGGGCGATATCCTCGACAGTATAGCAGCCGGATAACCACCGGCAATCAGGATGATACTTACCAGCAGTGACCCGATGAACAGCATCGTAGGGCCGTCAGGCCGAAAGGATAAAGTTAGTTGAACCCAGTCCGAGAAGAGGGGGAGCAGCAGGGCAACCAGCAGCAGGGCCAGCGCGGCAGCGGCAAAAACGATCAGGCTTGTTTCCAGCAAAAACTGACCAATCAACTGCCTTCGCGAACTGCCCAGCGTTTTTCGAACCCCCACTTCTTTGCCACGACGAAGTGCCTGGGCCGTAGCCAGATTGATGAAGTTGATACAGGCCGCTACAATCAGCAACACGCCAATGACACCCAGCGACCAGATCAGCGAAGCCCGGATCGTTTCACCGCCCCGCTTTACATCGGTGTGGATGTCCCACAGGGGTTGGGCATTGAACTGAAATACCTTCGCATCGACTCCATAATGCTTCTTAGCCAATGCGGGAAACGATTGTTCTAGGCTTGTAGCCGCTTGTGGGTTTTTCAGGGTTGCGTAAACCCGGTTGGTGCTGTTGAGGAACCACCAATTATTGACTTCATGCTGGGGGTCAAATTGCTTCAGGGTAGTCATAGAGATGAACAGCCCCAGATTGGTATCGGTCATGGGTGGCGGGTCGGCCAGAACGCCCGTAATCGTCACGTCAGTCTTGTTGTCGAGGGTTAGCGTTTGCCCGATTGGGTTGGCGCTGCCGAAGTATTTTTTTGCCCAGGTTTCGGTCAGCACGGCACTGTTGGGGGTGCGGAGGGCTGTTTTGGGGTTGCCTTGTAGCCAGGTATAATCCAATATATCGAACCATTCGGGCTCTACCAGTCCCGTGCCTTTGTGTTCCCGAAAGCGTAGCGGTGCCGATTGTGTCGTATTCGGTTGTTTGACGCTAACGGTTAGCTCACGGTTCATCATCAGAAAAGCCGCCTGTTCTACCTGCGGGTAGTTTTTGCGCAGGGCTTCTGCCAAAGGCAGGGGCGACTCCGGGTTGTACTCAACCGAGCCGTCATCAAGGTGCAGATCGGTGTTAATGCGGAAGATACGGTCGAGTTTGGCGTGGTGCCGGTCAATGCCGATATGGTGGCGGAGAAACAGAAAAATTAGGAGGGCTCCGGCCATGCCAATCGACAGGCCAACGATGTTTAAAATCGTATAACTGCGTTGCGAACGCAGGTTCCGAAGGGCGATTTTGAGGTAGGAGTAGAGCATAGGTATTTCGTTGTAGAGCCACAATCCCTTGCGGCTCCTATGCGTCAGCAATAAATAGTTATACCATTAGGTGTGAAGGATTGCTTATGTAAGGGATTGCTATCGCAACATATTGCTGACGCGTAGGAGATGCGAAGGATCGCGTCTCTACTCAGTTCGTAAACTTTTTACCGGGTTCGCCAAGGCCGCTTTAATCGTTTGCGCACTCACGATCAATCCGGTTAATAGGGCCAGGCAGCCCGCTACCAGCATAAAAGGCCACCACGATAAGTTCGTTCGATAGGCAAAGTGCGTGAGCCAGCCGCTCAGCAGATAATAAGCTACAGGCCAGGCGATGATGTTGGCCATCACCAGAATCAGGACAAATTCTTTCATGAACAGATTGACGATGCCGAACGTCGAAGAGCCCAGCACTTTACGAATGCCAATCTCTTTTGTCCTGCGGGTCACGTTCAGTGACACCAGTCCCAACACGCCCAGCAAAACGATGATCAGAGCCAGCGTGGTTGCCAGGCGCGATGCCTTTTGCAATTGAATCTCGGTTTTGTAGAGCTTCTGAAGGGTATCGTCCATGAACGAGTACTCGAAAGGGGCATCGGGGAACAGGCGTGCCCATTCGTGGTTAATGGCCGTTATGGTTTCGGGCAAACGACTGTTCAGTCCCGCAGCAGATGGACCGGCCGCTAGTTTGAACGAGAAGTTGCGGTATATTGTGTTGCTCCGAACGTTCAGGAAAATAAGTGGCTTAATGGCTTGGTGCAGAGACCCGAAATGAAAGTCTTTTACAATGCCGCTCACCCGGTAAATCCGGTTGCTGCCCTGAAATCGAACCAGTTGGTCTATCGCTTTTGCCGGATCGGTCCAGCCAAGTGCCTTTGTGGCCGATTCATTCAGTACAGCGCGTAACGAATCCGCATCAGTAGGACCGAAAAAAGCTCCCTCCCGCATCGTTAGCCCATAGGTTTGAGCAAACCGTTCGTCGGTTGTCAGCACATCGGCCGTTATTGCATCCGTACTGTCGCGGCCCTGAGGAAATAGCTGGCTGCTGCCGCTGCTTCTACCGTCCGGTACTTCAAATGAAAAACTTACATCCCGAACCCCCGGAATACGGGCCAGTTGATTGCGTATCCCTATCATACGTTGTACACCCGCCGGGGACCAGTCGCGGGGGACCGACGATACGGTTAGTATCTGCTCTTTCTGATAACCTAAATCTTTGTTGAAGAAAAAAGAGACCTGTCGACTAATGACGACCGCTCCAACAAAAACCAGAATGGCCACCGTAAACTGAAAGACAACCAATGCCCGGCGCAATCCGATACCTCTTTGCACCGATGCAAGTAATTTTCCTTTAAGTGACTCAACAGACGGCAACCCCGACAGCACAAAGGCAGGATAGCTACCGGCCAGCAAACCGATAATCACTACAAGAACCATAAGGCTCAGAAAAGCATAGGGCGACCAGCTTAACAGAGACGGTATTGGCTTGTCCAGCAGCGTAGCAAACGTAGGCCGAAATAGTTCGTACCCCCCCAACGCCAGTAGGGTAGCCCCTGTGGTCAACAGTAATGCTTCGGCCAGAAACTGGGCAATCACCTGCTGTTTCAGGCCACCCAGTACCTTCCGGACGCCAATTTCCCGCAGTCGTGTTGCCGACATACCAATGGTGATATTTACAAAATTGACCACGGCCATCAGCAGAATAAATACGGCGATGATGAGCAAGGTCAAGATCATTTTTTCGACCAGGCCATTCCCCGCTTTTGTATAAAATGTTTCCAGAGGACTGAGATCGAGGCTGAGATTTTCTCTAAAGCCCGTTGGTGCATCCGTTGTCAGTACATGAGCAAGGGGTTTTGTTAGCTGATCCGGCGTGACGCCCGGCTGTAGTTCCAGATAGGTTGGGATGTACTGATTCTGCCAGGAGCGCATACCCGCTTCGCTTGTAAAGTAACTGACGTTGCGCAGCGATATGAAAATTTGATCGGGCAACTGAAGCAACTGCGTCACACTGTTGGTTGGTAGTGGCTCCAAAACACCCGTTATGGTGAACACCTGCTTACCCCCCACGGGTGTCTGCACGGTCAGCTGCTGGCGGAGAACATCCGTTTTGCCAAAAAGCTTTTGGGCCATTGCTCCTGTAATGACCATTGAGTTAGGAGCCAGCAGGGCCGTTTTTGGATCGCCAAAGGACAGCGGAAAACCAAACATGGTCAGCAGGGTAGAGTCGCCGATCTGGATTGTCTCCCGAAAATGATTTTCGCCTGTCGAGATGTTGGCTGAGACACCATAAAAACGGTAATAGTTGGCAACCAAACCGGGATAGCGCTGCTTAAGCGTAGGGCCCAGGGGTGCCAGCGTCGTAATATCCATACCCATGTCGGGCACTTTCCAGCGGCTTTGCACCAGGTACTGCCGGTCGGCATGTCGGAGGGTTTTATTAACGGCCAGTTCGCCCTGAATGTAGCTGCCAATTAGCAACAGGAACGTAATGCCCACCGTAAGCCCGAGCAGAGTAACGAGCGCGTAGAACCGCCTGCGGGTCAGGTTGCGAAAGGCGATTTTTAGATAATTATGCAGCATAAGTCGAGCGGTTTAGGGTTCCAGAACGTCAGCGGGCAACGTGTTTACGTTTACGGCCGTGAAGGTATTCAGGAATCGGTTTTGTTCGCACTACAGCTTGATTAGCAGGGTGTTAAAATATGTTAAGCTTTTCCTGACTACCTAAGAAAGCTATCCCTTAAAACCGATAGAGCTGTCAAAATCTGCCAGATATATAAATCCATACAAGTTGCAGGCGTCAGATTTACCGTCAGATTACCTATGACACCCACCTAGCTGGCAAGACTGTCTTTGTTCGAATGTGACTGAATACGAGCTATTTGGTAGTAATGCGATCAAAAAAGCAGACCATCTAGTAAATTTTGCTATTAAATGACAGAACATCGTTCTATTGAAAATTTGTCTTTGTGCTTAGATAAGTATACTATATGATTTATATTGATTTGTTACTAATATATATAAAAATGATAACTATTTATATCCTATATATTTAATTTGCTAGCGTTTGTATTAATAAAATTATTACCATATATATGCATTTAAACCGTAATATGTACTTATAATATGCTTAACATGTATAATGATTCATCTAGAGTTAACTGTTTATTAAATACGTTAACTAAATGTATTGGTAAGGTAAGAAAGTTCTGTGTTCATGGTGTATCTCTGCTGGCGGTTATCTATCTGATCTTTACCAGCCATTCGGTGGTAGCTCAAACGTGTAATTGTAATGTTACCATCTCAAAAGCAGCCATGTATGATGGTAAGGCGCTAGGTTACAAACCTGGCCAGACAATTTGTGTAGCAGCGGGTAATTATCCGTATCTGTACTTCAAAAATATTGTTGGTTCTGCTACCCAGCCTATAAAAATTGTTAACTGCGGTGGGCTCGTTACGATCGGTACTGAGACCGGCACCAATGGTATCCAGTTTTATGACAGTAAGTACGTCAAGCTTACCGGCTCGGGCGACAGTCGATTTAAGTATGGCATCAAGCTCACCAAGACTCCCAGCGGAGCATCGGGCGTCAACGTGACGGGCTTTAGCTCCGACTTCGAGATTGAGCGGGTCGAGGTCTCGGGCACCGGTTTTGCCGGCATCATGATCAAGATGGACCCGACCTGCGATCCGGCCACCTGGCGGGGCAATTTTTCGATGTACAATATCAAAGTACACGACAACTACGTACACGATACCTACGGTGAGGGGATGTACATTGGCAATTCGTTCTGGAATAGCGGCATCACCAAGACCTGCGATGGCGTGAGCAAAGTGGTTTATCCGCACAACATTTATGGCCTGGCCATTTACAACAACCTGGTCGAGCGCACCGGTGCCGAAGGCATACAGTATGCCTGTGCTCCGGATTACCAGGTATATAATAATGTAATCAACCATGCCGGTATTTCTCCGTTTCAGCAGTACCAGAACAACGGTATTCAGGCATCGGGGGGCTCTGCGGGCCGACTATATAATAACACCGTGCGGTATGTGGGTGGAAATGGGATCATATTCGTTGGTCACTCCGGTAAGAATATGATCTACAACAATCTGGTAACGGATGTAGGCGGATACGGTTTGTTCTGCGACAACCGGGCCGGAACACCCAGTGGTAATCCGTTGATCGTTACCAATAATACCTTTGTTAACTCGGTGCTGGATGGGTTATGTTTCTATAACAAGCTGGATCAGACCACCATGACCAACAACGCAGTAATTCAGGCAGGAACGGGCAAGTTAGTCAAGCTGATAACAGGTTATCAGATAACGCAGTCGGCCAATTATTATGGCTCTTCGCTAAGTACAGCCTTAACAACCAGCACCGTTGATGCAAACTACCGGCCGCAAAAAGGCTCTCCACTGGTCGATAAAGGAATCCTGAACACGTACTGTACCATGACTACCGACCTTGCCGGTAATGGTCGACCAAAGGGAAAAGCTATAGATATTGGGGCCTACGAGTTTCAGCCGGTAGCTGGTGCCCGCGAAGGCGTCGAACTGTCGGGGCTGACCGCCGGACTGGAAACGACGGTGCGGGAGATTTCCTCATTGCCCTCGCCTTGTGTAGATGAAATATTCCTCCGCCTGACAAATTCGGATCTGGCCATATCGGAAGTGAGTATTTATTCAATAGATGGTCAGCGGGTTAACCATATAATACCGGCTACTCCCGTTAATGAAGTTCGGGTGGAGACAGGGACGTTACCAACGGGGATTTACGTATATCAGGTTGTTACACCCGACCTTAAATTGCTAAAAGGCCGGTTTATTAAAAAGTAAGTCAAGTTGTGCGATAGTCTCAGGGGGACGCCATGATGGTAGCCACCAGTGGTTTGGGTAACAGGGTTTAGTCGGATAACGATTTACCCCTGTTAACCAAACCACTGGTGGTTTTTTGCGAAACTAGTATCGGTTATGAAAGCGCCGGGAAACGTATTACGCTTTTGCTGAGATGGCGAAATCTTTAGGCGTAACCTGATAAATCTCCTTGAAACACTGGCCGAAATACGAGGGCGTATCGAACCCAACCATATAAGCTGTCTCGGATACACCGTGCCCGGCCCGGAGCAGGTCGACGGCTTTGCGTAAACGGTACCGCCGGATCAGGTCGTTGGTCGACAGTTGCGTGAGCGACTGCACTTTGCGGAGCAGCGTTTTGCTGCTCAATGCCATACATTCGGCCAGCCGCTCCACGGTAAATGAAGAGTCGTCGAGGTGTTCATCCAGCACCGTGAATAAGGTTCTTAACCATCCGTCCTGAACGGTTTCTATAGGTTGGGGCAGTTCAGGGCGGGCTAGTTGCTGCTGATAAAGCGTACGTAACCGTTGCTGACGAGCCAGCAGGTTTCGAAGCCGCAACACCAGTTCTTCGATAACAAAAGGTTTGGTCAGATAGTCGTCGGCACCCTGCTGGAGACCGGCCAGCCGACTGTCACTGGCTGCTTTGGCGGTGAGCAAAATAACCGCAATATGATCGGTGGCCGGTGTGGTTTTGATACATTGCGTTAGAGCATACCCGTCCATACCCGGCATCATTACATCGGATATAACGACGTCGGGTAATTCGGTCTGGATCATTGTCCAGCCCCGTTCGCCCGAAGCGGCCGTCAGTACCCGATAGTGGTTTGTCAGTTCTTCGGCCAGAAATGTGCGGAGTTCATCATTATCCTCAACAACTACAACAAGCGGAGCATCCTCTGGAGGAGTCACAGACCCCCATTCGGTATCGGGCTCAGTTGCCCGCAGCGGAAACCAGTCCCGTAGGGAGAAACTGTCGTCGACAACACTCTCTTCGGTTGATAAAGGACTTATTGGTAAATCGACAACGAAGGTACTGCCCGACGGTGTCGTGGGGGTACCTGTGCTGCTGCTGACCGACACCGTACCGCCCATCAGTACCGTTAGTTCCTTAACCATCGACAGGCCTATGCCCGTGCCGGGTTCCAGTGGTCGTACCAGTGAGTTGACCTGATAAAAACGGTCGAAGATATGGGGTAAATTAGCCGTCGGAATACCAATGCCCGTATCCGAAACAGAGAGCCGAATGGGCGAACCGTTCTCCAACCGGACAGTGACGTGTGTGGAACCAGTTTTTTGTGTAGCGGACCTGGTAGTGAACTTAATGGCGTTTGCCAGCAGATTGTAGCCGATCTGACCAACTTTTTCGGCGTCGAACAGCCACATTCCCGATACATCGGTCTGGTAAGTGAGGGTAATCCCGCGTTGTTCGGCTATGGGTACAAAGGCCTGCACCAACTGGTCAATAAATTCGCTTAGATAACCCGGCTGCGGGTTTACCTGAAGGTGGCCTACCTCCAGTTTGGCCAGGTCTAGAAGCTGGTTGATCAGCCGGAGTAATTGACGGGCGTTTCGGTCAATGGCTATTAAGTCCCGCTGGGTACCCTGGTGCTCGCTCCATTGGCGCAGCAACCGTTCGACGGGAGCCAGAATAAGGGTTAACGGCGTTCGGAACTCATGCGTTATGTTGTCGAAGAAATGGGTTTTCAGATCGGCCGCCAGTTTTGTTCGGGCCGACTCACGCAACTGGTGAACGTGCCGGGCGGTTTTCTCGACGGTCAGCTCCAGATCTTTAAAGTTGATTGGTTTACAAACGAAGTCAAATGCGCCCCTATTCATGGCCGTTCGGATATTATCCATATCGCCATAGGCCGATACCATCACGGCCCGGCCATTGGGCAACAGATCGGGCAGATAGCTGAGCAGGGTTAGCCCGTCCATGTCGCGCATGTTGATATCGACCAGTAATACATCGTAGTCTGGTTCGGCCTCTATTAATGAGATGGCTTCATAGCCTCCTCTGGCGAACCTGAACTGATAGATACCTTCTCGTATGGTAAGCCAAAACCGCTGTAGAAGCAGTGGTTCAATATCGGGTTCATCATCAATGACCAGTATTTTGGTGCCCATGCGCCGTCAGGTCTTTGAGTTTAGTTTTCAGTAGTTTGAAATCCAGTGGTTTGGTTAAAAAATCATCGGCACCGGCATGCATGGCCTGTCGGTAGTTTTCATCATCGCCATAGGCCGTCACCATCATAATGGCTGGTGGTTGTTTGGGGTACTTCTGCCGAACCCGGCGAAGCAGTTCCAGTCCATTCATGCCAGGCATATTGATATCGGATAGAATCAGCCCGACTTCTGAGTCCGCTAGTCCCCCCAGCGCTTCTTCGCCCGAATGGGCAAAATGAATGTCTACCTGCTGACTCAAGATTTCACGGGCAAACCGTTGTTCATACAAGGGCTTGATGTCCAGTTCGTCATCGACAACTAAAATCTTTAGCATGGGTTGATGTTTAGTAAAGAGGATTCTCAATTCAAAGAGCACTACCATCCGCCAGAGAACGAGGTGCGTATAGGCACCTAAATGTAGGCATTATCCATCATCCGACAACCAATATCCAGAAACGAGGCACGTTGATCGGTCGAACACCACCTGCCTGCAACGTCCCGATTAGTGGGTACTGGTTTTGGGTATGTATTGGGGAGCAGATAGCCTTTTCCCTATTGAAGGCGATCATGGAGAACCTGATTGGCGTTAGGAGCGGATAACTGTTCTGATGAAGTTGAAAACCAATTCCGGATAAGGTGCTTTTGGTGAAACTTTATATCGTTTTTGTGGATAATCAGACGTTAGCCTTAGCA
The DNA here is from genome assembly GCF_026391055.1 of Spirosoma sp. Classification (GTDB taxonomy): domain Bacteria; phylum Bacteroidota; class Bacteroidia; order Cytophagales; family Spirosomataceae; genus Spirosoma. The sequence goes on from NZ_JAPLET010000015.1 coordinate 525,054, forward strand.
AAAAAGAAACCAGCAAAGTGTTGTAGTGGGCCAATCGCTGTTAACTGGTTTATTTATAGGAAAATGTTGAATGAATATGTAACAATGATGTTTTAATCTAAAGTTCAACGTATACTAATTTTAAGGTGACGGCTCCGAATGGTTGTACGGGCATAAATAGTACAGGCATTCTCCTGAACTAAAGGGATTCAGAAAAGGAACTGCCCGGCATACCAATCAGGTATGCCGGGCAGTTAACTGCTTATCATAAAAGGCGTTGAACATAGTCACAGACTATGCCGATCAGCTCATTAGTAAGGTGACTCCGGGTTTCAGAAGCAGAACAGACTAAAAGGCGCGATGACTCATAGTATGAATTCAGACTACTTCTGCCAGGCGTAAGTCTGTTGCTGTTTCAGCCGCGCTGTTTTGGCGAAAGGAATGGTGAGGTGTTTGTAGACCATATGCCCGGTCGACGACCTATCGGGTAACTGATCGATGTACCGCATGAGCGTATCGGAGCCGGAGCGTTTGCTGGCGGCATAGTCGTATGAAAACCATTGAGAGGTTTCGATACCCGGCGTCTGCGTCGGATTGTACATGAGCATCTTAGGCCTGTTGGTGCTCAGGTTCCTTCCTTTAAAGGCTCCGTCATGATAGAACGTACAGGTAGGTGCTACCGATCTGTAGCTGATCCGCCGTTCGGCCAACTCCACCGGCAGCGTGTGTTCTGCTTCGTCATTGATGGTCAACAGGTCTTTTTCGACACGCTGCACGCTCACTTGTTTATCAGTCGGTGGGCCGTTTTGCAGGAGCAAACCCAGGTTCAGAACAATACCCATCCATACTGTATGGCGGTACCAGGTTAGGAGCGTGTTCATGACAAGTTTATGGGTGAGTTAGGAGGCTGTTAACGGGGCTGCTTCAGTTAAGCGTGAATGGACGAGTAACTGTTTTCGAGGTAGTCTAACCGCTCAACGACTTGCGGAGTCCCGCAACGGGAGTATTGCCGTTACGCTGAAGGGGTTGTTGACGGGCAGATTGTAGAGGCTCGTGCCGGGCAGGAGGTTACTACACCTCCGCCCTGGCCCGAACAGGCGACCATTGCACCGCAATGGTCTTTCATCACATCATGATAGTTGGATAAAGCTTTTATGGTTTTGGGGATAGTCAGTAATAAGCTATACCTGAGCCGGGTGCCCGACCCAGGTATGACGATTAAAAAGAGACAGTATAGTGTGGGTAAAGCGTAATGGTTTCTGGTGTGGTGTGGTGTGGTATACGTTACTCGGTATGCCTGTGTGTCATTGACGGTAGCAAAGTTGGGGCATTGAGTCAGCAGGGGCGCTCACATTTCGGACAAACACACTCATATTTCGGACAAGCGCCGGATTGAGTTGGCATTTGTGCCGCTTTGCTGAAAAAATATGACGACACGGCACAAAAAAGTCCGCAGATAGATGAGATCACCTACCTGCGGACACGTACTCGTTTGCGCTTATCTGAATGCCCGGCATGCTGCATACCGGTTGCAGTCTCCTGTCTTAATTGGGAATCATTCCGTGGGGATCGATCACGAATTTTTTGGCGGCTCCTTTGTCGAAATCCTGGTAGCCTTTTGGGGCTTTGTCCAGACTGATCACTTCTACATTGACGGCTTTGGCAATCTGTATTTTATCGTAAAGAATGGCATTCATCAGTTGCCGGTGGTATTTCATAACCGGACACTGGCCCGTGTAGAATGAGTGCGATTTTGCCCAGCCCAGTCCGATACGAATGTTAAGATTACCTTCTTTGGCGGCTTCTGTCGAGGCACCGGGGTCGCCCGTTACATAAAGGCCGGGAATACCGATGGCCCCGCCCGCCCGGGTAATGGTCATGGCGGCATTCAGCACGGTGGCCGGTTGCTCAGTGGCGGCATCGGCGCCGTGGCCACGTGCTTCAAAGCCTACACAGTCGACAGCCGAATCTACTTCGGGCACGCCGATGATTGCGGCAATCTGGTCGGACAGCGAGGCTTCGTTGCGGAGGTCGATCGTTTCACAACCGAAGCTTTTGGCTTGTTCAAGCCGCTCGGGAATCATGTCGCCAACAATAACGACGGCGGCTCCGAGCAAATGGCAGGAAGCGGCACAGGCCAGCCCAACGGGTCCGGCACCCGCAACGTACACAATCGACCCCGGCCCCACACCGGCCATAACGGCCCCGTGGTAGCCCGTTGGAAAAATGTCGGAGAGGAGCGTCAGGTCGCGGATTTTGGCCATTGCCTGATCCTTATCCGGAAACTTCAGCAAGTTAAAGTCGGCGTAGGGCACCATCACGTATTCGGCCTGCCCGCCAACCCAGCCGCCCATGTCGACGTAACCGTAAGCCGCACCGGGGCGGGCGGGGTTCACATTCAGGCATATGCCCGTTTGGCCTACTTTGCAGTTGCGACAACGCCCGCAGGCAATATTAAACGGAACCGACACCAGGTCGCCTTCTTTGATAAACTCCACATCGCGACCGGCTTCGATAACCAATCCCGTTATTTCGTGTCCCAGCACCAGACCGGCGGGTGCCGTTGTCCGACCCCGAACCATGTGCTGGTCGCTGCCGCAGATATTGGTCGAAACGATTTGCAGAATAACCCCATGGTGACATTTTCGGTCGCCCAGGGCCAGCTTCGGATAGTCAATGGATTGTACTTCAACTACACCGGGTTTGATATACGCGACACCATGATTTTGACACATAGAAGTAGGAGTTAGGAGTTAGGCATTAGGAGTTAGTAAGTTTCCCACGTAAGAACGTACTAACGTGTCAGCCACTTACCAACTTACTGACTTAACCAAGCGCATCAACGCCCGCCTGGGCAACGATATGATCATTCTCGACGGTGCTACCGGATACACCAATGGCACCAATGATGTCACCGTCTGCATTTTTGATCGGTATGCCACCGGGAAAGGTAATAAGCCCGCCGTTGGAGTGTTCTATGTTGTAGAGTGAACCACCCGGCTGCGATAGTTTGCCAATTTCGCCCGTTGGCATATCGAAATACCGGGCGGTTCTGGCTTTCTTCTGCGAAATATCAATCGAACCCAGCCAGGCACCATCCATGTGGGCAAAGGCTGTGAGGTTAGCCCCTGCATCGACGATGGCAATGTTCATCAGGGTTCCTAGTTCTGTCGCTTTAACTTTGGCTGCCTGTACGGCTGTTTCGGCTTGTGCTAACGTAATGCTCATGATTTAGTTTTGGATAACGCGATGAGTAAATAGAGTACATTACTTGCTGATTTTCAGAAAAACTAAGGAACCGGTAAGTAATGTGCCTGAACAATAATACTAAAAAATAATACTATTGTTCAACTTTATTCTTTGGGCGGTAGCGGCAGACAGAAAAATAAGACGGAAACAAATCAATGGAGCAGTGTTAATGCATTTTGCTTGTATAATTCTTCTAAATTAAACGTTAATGCTCCCGAACAAAAAGCTAATGCAGAGTAGATAAGGCTCGCTAGTCCATTCAAAAAGTGGATTATAATTAGTTACATTTGTTTATAGTAAGGCCACTAAAATAGAGTTGAGCCTGCCCCCGTAACAGACGATCTTGCCCTAGTGTTATGATACCAGTCTCTGCCTTCGCCCGTGCACTGCCTAGTCCGGATTTAAGCTCTCACCTTAGCAGTACGGTACTGTATCATGCCCAGCGAAACGCCGATGGGAAAATCACGGATTTTAGTCTGGTTATGCTCAACTCATCTACGCTGGAGATGTGGGGGTATCCGCAGCGGGAACTGACCGGGCGTTCGATCAGTCAACTATTTACGGTGGCCGACCGGCAGTTCTTACTTCAGCAATTCAGCGTGGTGGTAGAGAGTGGGCGGGCTGTTCGGTTCGAGATGGAATACAGTCGGCAAAGCAATCAGTCAGTGCAGGTGTACGATATGCTGGTGACTAAACTGGAAGATGGTGTGTTGGTTAATTACGGCGAAATCGTACTTCCTGCCCAAACGGAACAGGTGCCGGAACAACAGACCGACTTGCTCCGGAAGCTCTTTCACGAATCGCCCTGTAGTATGCAGTGGATGGAGGTCGTTCGCGATGCTGAAGGTAAAATTGAGGATTTTATCTGCCGGATGGCCAATCAGGCCAGCCTGGACCAGATGAGGGTGCTTGAGCATCAGGTAATTGACAAGCGCATGCTGCCCCTGTTTCCCAGCCTGCTGTCGTCGGGCGTGTTCGACCGTTTGGTGACTGTGGTAGAAACGGGCGAGACCCAGCAGCAGGAAATCTATTACAAAGGGGATGGTGGCCAGATCTGGATCGATGCCAAATACATCCGGCATAACGATGGGGTGATCAGCATGAGTTTTGACCTGACAGCTACCCGACTGGCCGAGCAGAAGTATCAGCAGCAAGCCGAACTGTACAAAACCATTCTGGATACGGCGTTAACGTCCATCACGGTTCTGGAAGCCGTGCGGGATGCCGACGGCAAAATCGTCGACCTGCGCTATACCCTCATTAATCAGGAACGATTGCGATTGGCAGGTAAGCCCGAATCCTTTTTTCTGGGTAAACGCCTGACGGAAATCTATCCGGGCATGGTTGAATCGGGCGTGTTTCACCGCTGGGTCGAGGTTATCGAAACCCGGCAGCCACAAAAATTCGAAGTAAACTACCACTATGATGGGTTCGACGACTGGAGCCTCTGCCTGGGGTCGCCCTTTGGTGATGGCATCGTCGTTTCGTACACCGACATCACGAAGCAGAAAGAGGATGAGCTGCAGGCCCGCCAACAGGCCGAGTTACTGAACAGCATTCAGAATACGTCGCAGATAGGCATTTCGGCCTGCAAATCCATTCGTGATTCGGCGGGTACAATTGTTGACTTTCAGCCGGTATTCCGGAATGCGACGGCCTCCCATTTGCATCGTCATGCGCCGAACGAGCCAATTAAAGCAACCCTGCTTGAAGATATGCCCAGCCTGAAACCGTCAGGCGTGTTTGATCGCTATGTACGGGTGGTCGAAAGTGGCCAGCCCGATCAATTTGAACAGCACTTTAGTAATGGTGGCCTTGACGGCTGGTTTGAGTTTTCGGTGCAGCCCTGGGACGATGGATTCGTTCTGAATATACTCGATACAAGCAGTTTGCGGCAAGCCGAACGGGAAAAGGTAAAACAGGGTCTGATTCTCCAGCAGGTTGTTGACAACTCCCAGGCCGGACTGGTGCTGGCCCGGCCCGAACGTGATGAGTCAGGCACGATCGTCGACTTTCGGTATGTGCTGACAAATGAGTACAACGCCCGAACAACGGGCTGGACGGTTGCCGAGATGACCGATGCGCTGGTAAGCAGCCTGTTTCCCGGATGGCAGAGTTCGGACCTGTTCCGTCGGTACGCCGAGGTGGTGGAGAGTGGTCAGCCACAGCGCCTGACCTTTCCCTACGAGGCTTATGGTATAAAAGGCTGGTTCGATGGCTCATTTAATTGCGTAGACGGCTATCTGCTCTACACGTATACGGATGTGACCGCGCTTAAGGAGGCCGAACTGGCTCAGCAGCAGTACGCCAGCTTACTTGAGCAGGTTATGAATATGACGCCTGCCGCCATTGTCCTGAACGAAAGTATCCGGAATGAGGCTGGCCAAATTGTTGACCTGCGCATGGTCAGGCTGAATCAGATGGCTGCCAAACTGGTGAAAAATCCAATCGATAAGGTCCAGTTTCGGCGCGTCTCCAAGTACATTCCCGGCTCGCTCGATACTCCCTTGTTTGCGCAGTGTAAGCAGGTCATCGAAACAGGTAACCCTGCCCGCTTGGAAGTTCCTTGGGACGATCGTTGGTATGACTTCTCCCTGGCCCGTTTTGGCGATGGTGTTGTGCTTACCGTACAGGATATCACCCCTATGCGTGAATACCGGCAGAAACTGGAATTGGCAAACCTCGAACTCAAACGGTCCAATGAAAATCTGCAGTCGTTTGCGTTTGTTTCCTCGCATGATTTGCAGGAACCCCTTCGCAAAATAATATCGTTTGCTGACATTCTGACGACCCAGTATGCCGGACAGTTCGATGCACCGGCTACCGATATTGTGAAGCGAATCAATACATCGGCCAACCGGATGCGTCTGCTTATTCAGGATTTGCTGGCCTACTCGCAGGTCGACACACGGCAGGACTCGTTCGAGCCGGTCAACCTAACCCGGTTGATTGGAGAACTACAGGAACATGAGCTCTGGATGACCATCCAGCAGAGTAACGCCGAAATCCACCTTGGCGAGTTGCCAATTCTCATGGCCGATCGGCTGCAAATGCGGCAGCTGTTCCAGAACTTATTATCCAACGCCATCAAATTCTGCCCGAAAGAGGTTACACCCAACATCACCGTGAGCAGCCGACTGGTTAAGCACTCCGACGTATCGGTGAAGTTGATGTCGGCCAAACTGGAAAAGAATAGAGTGACGGAAGCCTGGCTCGCTGAAATTTCGGTAACCGACAATGGGATTGGCTTCGATGAAAAGTACCTGGATCGCATCTTCCAGGTTTTCCAGCGGCTACACGGCCGAAGTCAGTACAGCGGGTCGGGTATTGGACTGGCCATTTGCTACAAGATCGCTGAGCGGCACAACGGAGCCATTACCGCCAGCAGCCAGCCCGGCCAGGGCAGTACCTTTCGGGTATATTTGCCCATCCGGAAGGAAAGATGAGGTCAGGATGGGCAGAACCTTATGCCCCCGTAGAGACAACGCAGGCGTTGTCTCTACGGGGGCATCCTCTTTATTCGGACCGCAACGATTTCACCGGGTTCATCAGCGCGGCTTTCACACTCCGGAAACTCACTGTCAATAGCGCGATGCCCACAGCCAGCACACCCGCCAGGACGAACATCCACCATTCGATGTCAATTTTGTAGGCAAAGTCGGCGAGCCATTTGTTTATGGCGTACCAGGCCAATGGAGAGGCAATGATGATAGCGATCAGCACAAGCTTCAATACATCTTTCGATAGAAGCGTCACGATGCTGAGAACACTTGCGCCCAGCACTTTCCGAACGCCGATTTCTTTCGTGCGCTGCTCGGCCGAATAGGTTGCCAGACCGAACAGGCCCAGACAGGAAACCAGTAGGGTAAGCAGCGAAAACCCGTTGAAAAGGGAAATCATGAGCTTGTCTTTTCGGTATTGTGCCTCGAAGGCCTCGTCCAGAAAGGTGTAGTCGAAGGGGTAGTTCGGGTAGTGCTGCTTCCAGGCCGCCTGTACCAATGGCAGGTGTTCGGGTTTCATTTTTAGCGTCAGGTTGGCGGGTGGCGATGTGTTGAACACCAGCACAACCGGCTCGATGGCCGTGTGCAGGGAGTGGTAATTGAAGTTCCGGATCACGCCAACGACCTTGCCTTTGTGCATAAAACCTTCCATCGGCTGGCCAAGGGCCTGTTTCCAGCCCGCCTGTTTAACAAAGGCTTCGTTGACCAGAAAGCCCCCGTTCTTATCGGTTTCCGAGCCCGCCGACAGGTTCCGGCCGCTGGCCAGTTTCAGGTTCAGCAACGGTAGAAAGCGCTCATCAATAGATAAGTAATTGCCCATGACTTCCCGTTTTTTACCCGCCGATTGAAAAATAGTCGTTGCCTTGACGAGTATGGCATCGGGCTTGATCCCCGACCCCAGCGATGCGTCCTGAATTTCGGTGCGTTGCCGCAGGTCATGAGCGAGGGCGTAGCCCTGGGTTCGGGCCAGCGAATCGTCGGGGAGGTGAACGGTGAGCACCTGCTCTTTCGTAAAGCCCAGGTCGACACGCTGCATGTAGTTCATCTGACTATGGGCCACCAGCACCCCGATGATCATGCCCACCGCCAGCACAAACTGAAATACCGTTATCGTTTGCCGAAGCCCGAAACCGCGCCCCAACCCACCCGACTGTTTCCGTAACACCGCCACCGGGTTGAAGCCGGATAGAACAAAAGCAGGATAAAGCCCACCCAACAAAGCGGTACTTCCCAGGGCAAGGCCCGCCATCAGTAAACCATCGGGCCAGGTTATATCGAGTTGAATTTGCAATAGGTCGTTGAAAAAGGGAATGCTGAAGGCCAGCAGGACGATTGCCAGCACGACCGCCAGTCCACTCAACAACAGCGACTCCAGCAAAAACTGGCCGATCAACTGCTGCCGTAATGCTCCGCTGGCTTTTCGGATGCCCACTTCCTTTGCCCGCCCGGTGGCGCGGGCCGTCAGCAGGTTGATGTAGTTCAGCAAGGCGATCACCAGCACGAAACCCGCCAAAAACAGGAAGAGATAGCCGTATTGCTTATTGCCCTTCGGCATGTCGGCCATTTTTCCCTGACTAAAGTGGACGTCCTTCAGCAACTCGGTCTGGAACACCACGGCATAACCCACGGCACCCACTTTCTTCAATTCTGGCTGTATGTAGGTTTTGCTGAGCAAGGCCAGCTTCTTTTCGAAGGCTTGCAGATCGGGTGTTTGCCGGAACAGAACGAACGTGTACACCGGAAAATCATCGACCAGCCAGTCGGTGTAGGTCGAGTAATCTTTGGCCAGCAACGCGCTGATTTTCATATCGGCGTTGGACGGCAGGTCGGCCATGACGCCCGTAATACGGTACAGTTTTTTGTTACACAGGAATGTCTCGCCCAGCACGCTTGTCCGTCCGGCGAATTTCCGGGCAAAACTTTCGGTAACGACGGCGGTGTTTGGCTCGGTCAACGCCCGTCTCGCATCCCCCTCGACGAAGGGATAGGTGAACACCTGGAAAACATCCGGCTCGGCAAAGTACACATCGGGTTCATTTTGCAAATCGGTTCCATACTTGATGGTGGCCGACATCGGCTCGAACCGGGCGGCTGTTTCGACTTCCGGGAAATCCCGTTTCAGGGCGCTGGCCAACAGGATCGAGGAGGAGGCTACGGCTATAGGGGCCTCGGGGGTGGTCAGGTTCACCGTGACCCGAACAATCCGGTCGGCTTTGGTATGAAAGCGGTCATAAGTGAATTCGTGCTTCACATACAGCACCATGAGCAGGCAAGCCGTCAGCCCAACGGCCAGGCCCCCGGCATTCAGACTGGTATAGAGTTTGTTCGTCCAAAGATGACGACGCGCGATTTTGAGGTAGTTAGCGAGCATACTTCACGTTTCTTACGGAGAGTAGTAAGATGCGTGAAGGGTTGGTTATGAAGGTGTTAAAAGTTGTTAAGGGGCGGTTTTAAAGGCCGTCTCTGTAATAAGGCTTGCTTCTACTTGGTTAATGTATAGAGACTGGTATTGCGGCTTACAAAGTCTATTGATTCCTTTAAAATCGTCGGTCTTTTTAGTGATTAACTCATTACAATCGAGGTTTAATGTAATGGCACCTATTGTCTAAAAAGTTTAAAATTTTTGTCAGGAGAAATATGTATATCTTGGTTAGAATATATCTGGAACATTATAGTAAAGATAGGTTATATTCTACTCGATTATTAATTTGTTGTAGTCTTTGGGCTGACTCTTACTTTTTTGTTTATATTACGTACCGAAAATATTATTTATTTCTTGAAATGCTTTACTTTAGGATGATAAAATTTTAACAAGTTTGAGTATATGAATACAAAAATGTTAGATCTATATATTACTCACTATATTTTGAAACCTCAATATAGGAGGTACGACATTGAAGGTGCTCCCTATAAAATTGATACTAAAGTCATTATTCTCGATAATCCATCGAAAGATGATACATTCGATGTAGAGTTTATTGGGAAAGAAGGTGTAATCGTGTTTTTTGAATACGACTGTGGCTGTGGTCAGACTTATCCTGATGACCCAATGATCGGCGTAGAATTTAATGATGGTAGAGTTGCTGAATTTTGGAAAGATGAAATATTAATCGCTTAATTTTTTATAACGTCCATTACCTTTAAATTGTAATAATCCTTTGTCACGAAGTACCTGTAGCTGTTGACGAATTTTATCTTTAATGAAATTATTATTTGGAAACTTCTCTTTAAAGCTATCTTCAAGCATATAAATGTCTGCAAGATTGAATTCCTTTGACGGAATTTTGTCAATAATTTTTAATACCTCAATTGTCCAACCACGACTTTCCTTTTTTTGATTTGCTAGAAATGATGTTTTAGACCAAGTTTCAATAACTATTTTCTTATTTATTAGTTCGCCATTTTTAATAAAGAAGATTTTGCCTGAATTTGGGATGCTGTGTAGTAAAATATTACAGCCAATCCAGCCTGATCTTCTTGCTGTTAAACTTAAAGGTTTTCTTTTTTCAATTATATTATCAATGAAATAATGTTTTGGTATAACTAAGAAATTGGACACTTCAAATGTTTTGCTTGAGTAATTTAGAAAAAAGAAATGGGGATTGTTTTCTGAGTTAATTCTTTCAATCATCGTACTGTAAGCTCCATCAACAATTCTTTTAGAGAATGAATCTTTCTTGCTTTTTAATTCGTACTCTGATTTACAAGTAGTGCATAAAAAATCGGCCACTGGGCTATTGTTATTAAATTGGTTCAACTCATCGTTTCCGCATGACGGACAAAAAGCATTTTGTTTAACCCATGATTCTGTAAGGACTCTTGCTATTTGAGAACTACTTGTGTATCCAGTTGAAAAAGATACATCAAATTTCAAGTTCATGAAAAAGCCGAATTAATAATTGGCGTAATTGAACAATTGAGGTGACAACCTGCTATAGTTAACATAAACAATAAGATGTTAATTTTATAAGCTAATTGGCGAGCTGCTAGTTCGTGGCCCACCAACTGAAAGACTAAGTGTGAATAGGTTTCGGCTGCTTTGCCGCTGTGCTTGCTTTTGCTTTCTTAGGAGCTGCCTTGCTCTTGTAATTACGAATAAATTCACTGATTTCCTGCCGAGCCTTGTCTGTTAATGGCTCGCTTTTGATTACGAAGTCAATGCCTTTAGGTTCTTTTATGTATCCCATATAGGCTAAGATTTAAAATATTTATTAATGAGAATTTGTGCTGATTGAGTTGGAATAATCATTCTAGGACCGCCTAATGTGTAAGCACCTAACGTTTTCTCATAATGCTCTATAAGCTTCGTCTTAGCGGTGAAAGCCACAAATCCGTCAAATCCCTGCTGGAAGGAAACTTTACAGGCATGAGCCACTAGATTACCTGCTACACCCTCATAAAGCTTGTTTTGACCTATATTAAACGGTGAATTTTCCAGTAGGTGCATATATACATAATCAGGCTCCAGCGTCAAACTTAACAAACCTTGGATGATACCAGGATTGTTTACGATTGTCAATTTGAAAACTTCCTTTGTATTGTCATTAAACTCTGATCTCCAACTAAAACTCCAGCCGTTCTTTTTTGTCACATGCTTTAGATCAGTCTTTGTCAAACGCAAAACTTCTGTATCAAAGCTATCACCTGATATTGTGTTTTGAATTGAGTTGGTCAACTTGTCTATGACAAATTCAAGACCTACTGGCTTACTTATTTTCACGAAGCTAATTTACATAAAATACCTGATTCGCCCCAGTTTGATCACATCTCATTACTCACTCCGCAAACTCTTCACCGGGTTCATCAACGCGGCCCGCACACTCTGGAAACTCACCGTCAGTAGGGCAATGCCGACGGCCAATAAACCTGCCAGGGCGAAAACCCACCAACTGATGTCAATCTTGTAGGCGAAGTCGGCGAGCCATTTGTTCATGGCCCACCAGGCCAGGGGGACGGCCAGCACAATGGCGATGACCACCAGTTTGAGGAAATCTTTGGCGAGAAGGGCCACGATACTGGCGACGGTTGCGCCCAGCACTTTCCGAACGCCGATTTCCTTGGTGCGTTGCTGGGCGCTGAAGGTTGCCAGTCCAAACAAACCCAGACAGGCAATGAAGATGGCGAGACCAGCAAAGAGGGTAAATAACAGGCCGTATTGCCGATCCGACTGGTATTGCCTGCTGTAGAATTCATCCAGAAAGAAATAGTCCAGCGACGATTCCGGGAACAGCGCCCCCCAGATTCCCTCCACCTGGCCGAGCAACTGCTGTGGTTTGTCTGTTCGGAATTTGATGGAATAATAGGCCGTTGGAATCCAGCTGAAGGCCGGGTCCATGAACAGCATAATGGGTGTAAACGGCTGATGCAGCGACTGTTGGTGATAATCCTGCACCACGCCAATAATTTCACTGGCTTGTTTTGGTGTTGTTTCCAGTGCTATTTTTTGTCCAATTGCCTGTTCGGGTGAGGTAAAGCCGAACTGCTTCACCGCCGATTGGTTGAGTACCAAGGCGGTAGAGTCGGCGGGACGATTGCGGTCAAAATTGCGTCCTGCCAACAGGCGCAGGCCATAGGTGGGAATGAAATCAAAATCGACTTTCAGCATTTCGACCAGCTGGTTGTCGGCCTCGCGGGCTTCGAACCGGCGATTGGCCAGGAATTGCCCCACTTCTTTTCCCGGCACAGCCCCCGAACCCGTCACGGCCGATACACCCGCCAGGGCGTTGATTCGCTTTTTCAATAACTCAACTTTGCTGGCATAGTCGGGCGTGTTTACGGGCGATTTGAGCACGACGATCTGATCGGTGAGGACACCCGGCTGCTGGGCCATCATGTAGGCCGTTTGCCGATACACCACCAGTGTGCTGACAATCAGGATCACCGAAATGATAAACTGAACCACCACCAGCGATTGCCGAAAAGAGCGTTCGGTTTTAGAGAATCGGAATTGTCCTTTCAGCACCGAGACCGGGGAGGCCCGCAGTAGCACAAAGGCGGGATACAGGCCCGTAAGTACAATGCCCAACCCCCAAAGCAGCAGGAATCCGCCAACCACAAGTGGGTCGGTCCAAACGCCTTGTGCAGCAGACAGGTGGAGGGAATCGGGAAGCAATTGGGTAGCCAGCCACACAATAGGTACGGCCAGCATCAGCGCAATGGTATGCAGCAGCTGGGATTCGATCACAAACTGATACAACAGCATCCGTCGCGAGGAGCCGATCATGCGCCGGACACCCGCTTCCTTGGCCCGGTACATCACCTGTGCCGTGGTCAGGTTGCTGTAGTTGACCCAACTGATCAGCAGAATTACGAGGGCAATTACCGACAGGAAATCGACCGCCGTCCGGTTGCCTTTCACTTCAATTTCGTTTGGGGTGGCGGGGTTAAGGTGCAGGTCGTGCAGGGGCACTAACCGGATGCCCCAACTGACATCCCGCATCGCCTGCTCGGTCTTGTACTGCTCGGCAAAGGCGGGGAATTTGGCTTCAACCTTGCCGGGGTCGGTACGCGGTTTGAGCTGGACGAACGTATAACTCGAATGCTGATACCAGAGATGCCAGACACGGGGCGCAGCCGTTCGACCAGAAATCAGCATGCTGAACTGCATGGTCGAGTTGACGGGTAGATCGGCGAATACGCCCGTAACCTGACAGGTCAGTTTCTGCGCACGGGTACTAATTTCCAGCGTTTTGCCCAGTGGGTTCTGCAAACCAAAGTATTTATGAGCGGCCGATTCGGACAGGACAACCGAGTTAGGTTCGTTCAAAAATGTACGGCGGTCGCCTTGCACCACCGGATAGTCGAAAAACGTAAAGAAGTTCGAGTCGACAAGGCAGACGTGCGCTTCACGGAACTTCTGGTTTTCGTAGCGCACCACCCGTTCCGAGTTTCGCCAGACGATGCGCGTGAAGCTCTCTACTTCCGGGAAATTCGCTTTCATAGCCGGGGCGCATCCGTTCGTGCTGGTTGCCCAGTGTTCGCTCTTGTGGTCCGCCCCATAAAACAGGCTTTCTACCCGATAAATGGGTTTGTCGTCGCCCTCGACCGGTGCAGATGCAACCCGATCATAGCTCTGTTCAAAGCGAACGTATTGAATGAGTAGGGCGCAGGCCGCCAGCCCCAGCGCCAGTCCGGTAATGTTTAGCAAGCTGTACAGCCGCTGTTGGCGAATGGTCCGCCAGGCAATTTTAAGGTAGTTTGGCAGCATGGGTGGATAATGAAAAACGTAGACTAAAAAATGTTTACGGGAAATTATTCATTTTTTAGTCTACATTTTTCATTATTCACTAACAATCACTCCGATCGTAATGATTTGACCGGGTTCGTCAGGACGGCTTTCACACTCTGGAAACTCACGGTCAACAGAGCAATGCCTACCGCCAGTAAACCCGCCAGGGCGAACATCCACCATTCGATGTCGATCTTGTAGGCGAAGTCGGCGAGCCACTGGTTCATGGCCCACCAGGCCAGGGGCGAGGCAATGACAATGGCAATCAGGACCAGCTTCAGGAAGTCTTTGGAGAGCAGGCCGATGAGGCTGGGGACACTCGCCCCAGTACTTTGCGAACGCCGATTTCTTTGCTAAGTTCTAGAAGGCTTGTAGTGTTGATGATATATTAATTCAATTAGGCAGCTTTAGCCTTATTTTTTGATCGAACAGCCCGCGCTTTGCCTTTGGCATTTTTGGTTTTAATGGCTTGCATAATTTTTCTAAAGTCGGCCAATTCCTGCTCTGTCCAGGGCTCCGATTTTGTTGATAAATCTATATGCTTATGTTCTTTAATTAGTCCCATCAAAAATATTGGGTAGTTAGATGCAATGCCGCCTTGACCTCAATAAACATGTGTAATCTACGAAATAGCGCTGATGGCGCAAGGCTAGAGCCAACGTGGCCCGGCCTTGCGCCATCGAATCACATCCGACCGGGACGGTCGGCACTACTCGCTCCGCAAACTCTTCACCGGGTTCATCAGTGCCGCTTTCACACTCTGGAAACTGACCGTCAGCAAAGCAATGCCTACGGCTAGTAGACCCGCCAGGGCAAACATCCACCATTCGATGTCGATTTTGTAGGCGAAGTCGGCGAGCCAGTTATTCATGGCCCACCAGGCGAGTGGGGAAGCAATGACAATGGCGATTAGGACCAGCTTCAGGAAATCTTTGGAGAGCAGGCCGATGAGGCTGGGGACACTCGCGCCCAGTACTTTTCGAACGCCGATCTCTTTGGTCCGCTGCTCCGCCATGAAAGCCGCCAGTCCGAATAGTCCCAGACAGGCAATCAGGATGGCTAGAGCCGCAAAGGTCAGGGCGATGGTGCCGATGCGCTGTTCGGCGCGGTACATCTCGTCGAAACTATCGTCCATGAATTTATAGGTGAACGGCTGGCCGGGAGCCAGTTGCTTCCATTTCGCTTCAATCTGCTGCATCAGTACGGGCAGGTTCGTGCTGCTCACCCGGAAGGATGCCGCCCCCGAGTTGGCATCCAGCACCAGCGACAGCGCCCCGATATCGCGCCGGAGCGATTCGAAGTGAAAGTTCTTCACCACACCTAGGACGGTGTACGTTTTGCGGGTTTTCCCTTCGGCGTCATCGAAGCGCCAGACACGTTTGCCTATTGGGTCTTTGAACCCCAGAATTTTGACGGCGGCTTCGTTCAGGAGTATACCCGTAGAATCGGAACCGAAACCTTGAGAGAAATTTCGGCCCGCTACCACCTGAATACCGAGCGTTTTCACGTAGTCATAATCGACGCCCCAGTTTTGCATGCTTACCCCCTTGTTCATGTTTACCTGGCCCTCCGGAAAGAACGCGTTGTCATTTCGGTCGGAGGGGGTGGGCAGGTAACCGGAGAGGCTGCCGCTCACCACACCCGGCAGGCGCAGCACCTCCTGCTTGAAGGTTTCGGCCTGTTTGCCTACCGAATACAGGTCGTTGATGGTCAGGACGTGGTCGCGGTTAAAGCCTACGCTGGTTGTTTGAATATAGGTGAGTTGTCGGTACACGATGATAGTCCCAACAATGAGCACGACCGACATCATGAACTGAAACACAACCAGTCCACTTCGTAAACTGACACTGCGAAAACTCATGTTTACCCGGCCTTTCAATACCGAAATGGGCTGGAAGGAAGACAGGAAAAAGGCCGGGTAACTGCCCGCCAGCAAGCCAACGACAATCGGCAGGGCAATGAGAATTGGTAAGAGCACCGGCGAGATTAACTGAGACAGGCTGATTTCTTTAGCCGCAATGCTGTTAAAGCCCGGCAATGCAACGGCCACGATTACGATGGCCAGCACCATCGCCAGTACCGTTGTCAATACCGATTCGGTCATGAACTGGCCCACCAGTTGCTGCCGTTCCGAGCCCATTACTTTGCGGACGCCAACCTCTTTGGCCCGGTTCGAGGAGCGGGCCGTCGCCAGATTCATGAAGTTGATACAGGCGATAATCAAAATGAACAGCGCTACCGCCGAGAAAATGTAGACATACTGAATGTCACCGTTAGGGGCCAGCTCGACTTGTTGTTTGGAATGCAGATGAATGTCGGTGAGGGGAATGAGCCAGAAGTTCATCTTATTGTTGGCTTTCCGAAACTGCTCCAGCGTCGTACCCGCCATTTGGAGCAATTGCGGCCCCACGTATTTCTCGATAACCGCGTCGAAGTTCTGCGCAAAAACGGTCGGGTCTGCCGGAGCGCCGGACCGTTCTGCTTTTAGCCGGATATACGTATGATGATTGTTGCTGAGCCACTGTCCCCAGGGGTAATTGTCGCTGAGCATGGTCACGAAGAAGTCGGTGCGAAAATGGGCGTTCCGGGGCATGTCGCGCATAATGCCCGTCACTTTGTAGTTCTCCTTATTGGCGAAGATCAGCGTCTGTCCCAGTGCGTTCTGGTTGCCAAAGTGTCGTTTTGCCGCCGACTCGCTGATCACTACCGTGTTCGGCTCCGTCAGTGCCCGTTTGGGATCGCCCGCCACGAAGGGCAGGGTAAACACATCGAATACTGTAGAATCAGCAAACATAATGTCGCTCTCCCGAAGGTTGGTTGTTTCCCCCGCTTTCTTAACCAGCCAGTTTCCACGCTGGTGCAGCCTGACAAACTGTTCTACCTGCGGGTAGTCTTTTTTCAGGGTGGGACCTAACGGGTCGGGTGTTGTGGCGAAGTGCATGTCGTTGCCCCCGAACTTTATATCGGACTGCACCCGATAAATGCGGTCGGCGTTGGCGTTGTAGCGATCAAAGCTCAGCTCGTCCAGCACATACAGCAGGATAAGCAGGCAGCAGGCCAGCCCAACGGCCAGCCCGAAGATGTTGATAAACGCGAATCCCTGCTGTTTGCGCAGGTTCCGCCAGGCGATTTTGAGGTAGTTTGTAAGCATAGGGGTTGGTATTTGCCGTAGAGACAACGCATGGGTTGTCTCTACCTCGTCATTCCATTTTTAATGATTTCACCGGATTCATCAGCGCAGCCCGCACGCTCTGGAAACTTACCGTCAGCAAGGCAATG
The DNA here is from genome assembly GCF_026391055.1 of Spirosoma sp. GTDB lineage: Bacteria > Bacteroidota > Bacteroidia > Cytophagales > Spirosomataceae > Spirosoma. The sequence goes on from NZ_JAPLET010000015.1 coordinate 542,289, forward strand.
CCCACGGCCAGCAAACCCGCCAGCGCGAAGACCCACCACTCGATAGTAATCTTATAGGCAAAGTCGTTCAGCCACTTGTCCATGGCATACCAGGCGATGGGGGAGGCTACCAGCAGCGCTACCCCAACGAGTTTCAGGAAGTCTTTGGAGAGCAAGCCCACAATGCTGAAGACACTCGCGCCCAGCACTTTGCGAACGCCGATCTCTTTGGTGCGCTGTGCCGTCGTGTAGGCCGATAAGCCGAACAGACCCAGGCAGGCCAGGAAGATGGACAGGAACGCGAAAACGCTGAAAATGCTGCCGGTTCGGGTTTCGGCTGCGTACAGCTTGTTGAACTCTTCGTCCATGAACGCGTAGGAAAACGGCCGGTCGGGGATGAGCGTCCGCCATTTGCTTTCCAGGAACCGGAGCGTGTTGGGTAACTGACTTCCCGATAGTTTGACCAACAGAACCTCACCACCATTCTGCGGGAAAAGCGCCAGTGGACCAATCTTTTGCTTCATCGACGCAAAGTGAAAGTCGGCGACAACGCCCTTGATCACACCAAGCCGCCCGCTCACGTCCAGTCGCTGGCCAATGGCCTGTTGCGGTGTCCAGCCCAGCTCTTTTACCGCGGCCTCGTTGAGAATAAACCGGCTTCGGGTGAGACTGTCATTATCCGTGCGCGAAATACGGTCCATATCGGCGGCATTTATATTACTGCCCGCAATCAGTTGCAGACTCATGGTAGGTACATAATCTTCGTCGATGGTCAGTCCGGTTACCATCTTTCGCTGATCGGCCGCCATGTTGGCACTGCGCATCCCATATCCACCTTCAACAAACACCGGCGAATCAGACGCCAGCGACACCTGCTGTATGTCTGCATTTTGCCGAAACTCACTTTTTATGGCGGCTATCTTCTCGTTGACCTGTTTATCGACGGGGAGCATCAGCACATGATCTTTGCTGTAGCCTAATTTCTTTTGCTGCACAAAGGCGAGCTGGTTGCGAACCAGTAAGGTGCTGATGATGAGGAAGGCGGTAATGGCAAACTGAAAGACAATTAACGCCCGGCGAAACTGACCGGCGCCGGCAGTTTTCAAATGCCCTTTCAGGACGCGCACCGGCTCAAACCGCGCCAGTACCAACGCAGGGTAACTGCCTGCTATCAGGCTAACGATCAATCCAATGCCCAGCAATAGCAGGATATTGCGAAGCTCGAACCAACTGCTAATGGTAAACTGCCGGTCAGACAGTTCGTTGAATACCGGTAACGCCAGAGCCGCCAGCAGCAGAGCCAGCACCAGGGCGAGGGACGTAACGATCACCGATTCGCCGATGAACTGTCCGAACAGTTGCCCGCGCAGGGCACCCATCACTTTCCGAACGCCCACTTCCTGCGCCCGCTCTACCGCCCGCGAGGTAGCCAGGTTGACGTAGTTAACGCAGGCGATCAATAAAATCAGCAGGGCTATGGACCCGAAAATGTAGATGTAGGTCAGGTCGCCATTCGGTTCGAAACTGCCCTCTACCTCGGAGTGCAAATGCACCCGACGAAGCGGCTCCAGATTATACGTCAGGTAGCTCCCCGCCGACATTTCCTCCTTGCCGAATTGGGTTTTCATAAATCCCGGAATTTTGGCCTGTAGTGAACCCATATCTTCGGGTTTACGGAGCAGCAAATAGGTGGCGTAGTTGGATGAAAACCACTCTTCGGTTTGGGCCGCGGGTAATGTCAGGAAAGACGTCAGCAGGTCGTATTTAATCTGCGAATTGGCCGGGCTGTCTTTCACCACCCCCGTAACGGCATAATCCCGAAACGACCCGCCCGTATTGATGCGGATCGTTTTGCCAACCGGGTTCTCGTCGCCAAAGTATTTCCGGGCCGTACTTTCTGACAGCACAACCAGGTTGGGGCCAGCCAGCGCGGTTCGTGGATTGCCTTGCAGAAGCGGAAACGAAAACAGCGTAAACAAAGCAGAATCGGCGAAAACGATCCGCTTTTCGCTGAACTGACGGTCGCCGGTATTGACCACTCCATCCCGGTTAATGAGCCGGACGCCCGATTCTATTTCCGGAAACTGCCGCCCAAATTCCTTCACGACTTTGGTACCTGTCTGGGGTATTTTGGCGACTCGGCCTTCCATGCTGTACTCCATCGTGACGCGCACGACGCGGTCGGCTTTCTTCTGGAAATCGTCGTAGCTCAGTTCATGCGTAATGTACATGAACAGCAGCAGGCACGAAGCCAGCCCCACCGCCAGCCCGACAATGTTGATACCGGAGAACACCTTGTTCCTCCACAGGTTTCGAATCGCAATTCGGAGATAGTTAGTTAGCATGGGTTGTTGGTGTTCTGTTGTAGAGACAGGGCATGCCCTGTCTCTACGTATTCGTGATCATTCCGACCGCAGCGACCTCACCGGATTCATCAATGCAGCCCGCACACTTTGAAAACTCACCGTTAGCAGGGCAATGCCGATGGCCAGCAAACCCGCTACCGCAAAGACCCACCATTCGATGTCGATGCGGTAGGCGAAGTCCTGCAACCAGCGGTCCATTACATACCAGGCGATGGGCGAGGCAATCACAATGGCTACCAGCACCAGCTTCAGGAAGTCTTTGGAAAGCAGCGCGACAAGCCCCGGTGTCGACGCGCCGAGCACTTTCCGTATCCCGATTTCTTTGGTGCGCAGCCGAATCACATACATGGCTAAACCCAGCAGCCCCATACAGGCGATGAAAATGGCCAGCATGGCAAAGACGCCGAAAATCCGCTGCGCCACCTGTTCGGATTGGTACAACGCCCCCCAATCGGCATCGAGGTATGAATAATGAAACGGCTGGTCGGGGAGATACCGCTTCCAGACGCCTTCGATCTGGCTAACAACACTACCCGGCGCATCGGCCTGTACCCGAACGACAAATTCATTGTTTCTTCGGCCAAAAAGCCGGTCATTCAGCACGAACAGCGGGCTGATGCGCTGATGCAGGGAGCCAAAATGAAAGTTACGGACGATGCCCACCACCGTGTAGGTAACGGGCGGACCACCGCGCTGGGCAAAGTTGTCGGGACTGGTGATTTGTTTGCCAATGGGGTCTGTCAGCCCGACCTGCTTCACGGCTTCTTCATTTAAAATCACGGACAGCGAATCATCGAACTGCCGGGTGAACGGTCGTCCGGCCAGCATGTTCATGCGCAGCGTTTGCAGGTACTGGTCGTCGACGACACAGCCTTTGCCGGTTACGGATTCATTCTCGCCATTTTTCCGAAACGTAATCCCGAAGAATCCTTCTTCACCGGGGGCACTGCTGGTAGCGCCGACATGGCTGACACCCGCCAGTTTAGCCACTTCCTGCTTGAAGGATTCGGTATTCTTGTCCAATGAATTGGCTCCTCTGATTTTAATGACCGACTCTTTCGAGAAACCCAGTTCTTTCCGCTGAATGAAGTCCAGTTGACTGAACACAATAATGGTGCTCACAATAAGCAGGACGGAGACCGCAAACTGAAACACCACCAGTCCGTTGCGTAAGACATGTCCCTGGCGCGTCGAAGAAAACTTCCCTTTCAGCACCTTGATTGGCTCGAAAGCCGACAGTACACCCGCCGGATAGCTACCTGCCAATAGCCCAACGGCCACGGCACCACCCAATAACAAGGGCAGCGTTTCCCAGCGAACCAGGGTAAACAGCGTTAAGGATTTTCCGGCCAGCGTATTAAACGGAGACAGTAAAATAGCCACCAGTAAAACGGCTATAACCAAGCTAAACAGGCTTAAGAGCACTGATTCTGTCAGAAACTGAGCCGCTATTTGCCCCGTCGTTGACCCCAGCGATTTGCGAATACCCACCTCCCGCGCCCGCTCCGACGAACGGGCCGTAGCCAGGTTCATGAAGTTGATGCAGGCAATGAGCAGGACAAACGCGGCAATGATCGAGAAAATCGACACCAGCGACCGGCTGCCGTTGGGCTCGTGTTCGGCTTCGAGGTGCGAGTCGAGGTGAATGCGTTGAAGCGGCTGTAGGAAATAAAAATACCCGTTTCCGGCTTTGAGGTAATCCCGGAACGAGACGCCGAACGTGCGCTCCACTTCCCCGGCAGCGTATTTTTCGACAACAGCGGGCAGCTTCCCTTCAACCGTTTCGGGGCTGGTGTTTGGCTTCAGCAGGAGGTAGGTATGGGCCGAGAAGCTGATATGGTTGGGTGGCTCGGCTTCCGGACCGCGCGCCGATACCAAAAAATTGAAGGTAAAATGGGCGTTCTCAACAGGGTCAGCACAAACGCCCGTTATCTCCAGCTTCGGTCCCTGCACGATCTCCAGGATTTTGCCGATTGGATTGGTCGTGCCATACAGGCGGCTAGCCGTGCGTTGGGTCAGAACAACCGTATTCGGACGGGTAAGGGCTTTGTCGGCCTGGCCGCGGATAAAGGGCATTTGAAACACCTGAAAGAACGTTGAATCTACGCCCAGGGCACCCCGTTCTTCAACCGTCCGTCCGTCGATTTTAAGCAGAACGGGATCATTGTTATTGCCGAAAGTAAAGACCCGCGTCGTCTGTTCGATCTCAGGAATCTCCTTCTTCACCGACTGGGCGTATGAGGAGGGTATAATCGCGTATTTCGTACTACGACCCGGATACCGTCGTTCCAGCGCCATGCGGTAGATGCGTTCCCCACTGGCCCAATGCCGGTCGTAACTCAGCTCGTCCGTAACATACAGCACAATGAGCAGGCAGCTCGCCATGCCAATAGCCAACCCCGCCAGATTGATAGCGGTGTTGGCCTTGTGTTTCGCCAGATTACGAAGGGCGATTTTGAGGTAGTTACGCAGCATAGGAGAGGGATTTGCCGTAGAGACAACGCCTGCGTTGTCTCTACCTCGTCATTCTGTTTTTAACGATTTCACCGGATTCATCAACGCGGCTTTTACACTCTGATAGCTTACCGTCAATAGCGCAATAACAACCGCCAGCAAACCCGCTACCGCGAAGACCCACCAGGCAATATCAATTTTATAGGCGAAATCCTGAAGCCAGTTGTCCATCGCCCACCAGGCTAGCGGAGAGGCAATCAGGATGGCGGCAAATACCAGTTTCAGGAAGTCTTTGGTTAGGAGGGTAACGATGCTCGCGACGCTGGCACCCAGTACTTTCCGGACGCCAATCTCTTTGGTGCGTTGTTCGATGGTAAGCAGAGCAATGGAGAACAGACCCATGCATGATAGTAAAATGGCAATGCCCGCAGCGGTCGAAAAGATGGTCGATAACCGTTGCTCTTTCCGATACCAGCGTTCGGTGTTCTCATCCAGAAACGACCCGATAAACTCCTGTTTTGGCGCAATACTCTTCCAGGCGCTCTTGATGGTTTCCATCGCACCCGTCAGGTTCTGCGGATTTACCCGGACAAGAATGTACTGAATTGGCGCACTCGACTCCATTTGCAGGGTAATGGGTTTGGCTTCCTCATGCAGTGAGTACAGGTTGAAATCAGACACGACACCTACAATCTGGTACGATTTATTGTCGGGCTTAATGAATTTGCCGATGGGATTTGCCTCGCCCAGTGCCTTCGCCATACTCTGGGTAATCAGCACCGCCGAGCTGGAGTCTGTACTGAAGGCCTGGCTAAAGTCGCGGCCTTTCAGGAGCTTGATGCCCATTGTTTTCAGGTAGTCCGTGTCGATGCGCAGCCAGTCGCAGGTGACGTCCCGTTTGCCGTATTGAAAGCCAAACATCATCCGTGATGAACTGCCGTCCAGCCCCGCGCCGATGTTCACGCCCGAACCGGATACGGCGCTGATGTTGGGTTGGTTGGCCAGCCGGTCGCGCATGGCTTTCAGGGCTACGTTGCCGTTCAGTTCGCCACCCACCGGCACGCTGATAACCTGCTCTTTGTCCATGCCCATAGGTCGCTGCTGCAAATAAGTGATCTGCTGTCGGACTATTATGGTGCAGACGATAAGCAGACAGGCTATGGTAAACTGAGTGATGATGAGTGAATTGCGAAGTACGCCCGGCTTGCTCACCTTCACCCGGCCTTTCAGTACCTCCACGGCATTGAAGCGCGTCACGAACCAGGATGGATAGCCGCCCGCTATGAGTGTGATGAGCAGGAAACACAGCGCCGTTACCAGCAATACGGTTGGTGTCAGGAAGTTGTCCAGTGTCAGGTAGCTTCGGAACAGGCGATTGAAGGTGGGTAGCACGGCATACGCCAGCCCCAGGCCAATGATCAATGCACCGAAACATAACAGCAGTGTTTCACCCCAGATCTGGCCGAACAACTGTGCCCGCTGGGCGCCCAGCGATTTACGAACGCCCACTTCCCGCGCCCGTGAGAGCGATTGGGCGATGGTCAGGTTAATAAAGTTGATGCAGGCAATGGCGAGAATGAACAGCCCGATGAGCAATAACGTGTAGACGTAAGTCCGACTAATACCGCCACTGTAGGTTGTTCCCGTATCGAAATGCACATCCCGCATGGGTTGCAATAGCAGACTTCGCTGAAATCCCAGTTCATTTTTTGGATACCCCTGTTCCTGCCGCTCTTTGATATCCTTAGCGAAGTATTTATCCATGAAAGCCTGTGTCCGGCGTTGCAGGGTTTGCGCGTCGGTACCGGCTTTCACCTGTACATATACATCATGGTTGCCATGGTCCCAGCGGCTTTTAAACTCCTGATAATCGCCCGCATTGTCGCTGCGGATGATTGCATCGAAATCGAAGGTTGATTTTTTTGGAGGATTACTTACCACACCGGTCACGGTAAATGCCTGCCAGGCGCCGTTCATACGGAGCTGGAGCGGTTTGCCGACGGGGTCTTCTTTCCCAAAAATATCGTTCGCCATACGTTCGCTGATGACGATGTCGCTCAGGCCGCTCATGACCGTTTCGGGGTTTCCTTTTTTGAGCGGGAAGGAAAACATGTGAAGAAAATCAGCATCGGCCATGCGGACATCCTTGGTGTAGGTCTGGTTATTGCGCCGGACACTCGCACTCCGGTCGAACCAGCGCGTAGCCCCTTCGATCTCCGGAAATTCGGCTTTAAGGGCGGGGGAAATTGGGTACGGCATGGTGCTCCCTCTATCCGTCGTTCCGTCGCGGTTGGTCGACAGGAAGTTTAGTCGGAAGATGCGATCGACGTCGGTATGGAAGGTATCGTAGGAAAGTTCAAACGTGGCCGTCAAAAACAGAAGCACGCAGGTACCAAACGCCACAGACAGCCCCACAACGTTGATGAGCGTATGCGTGCGGTGTTTCCAGAGCGTACGCAGGGCGACTTTCAGGTAATTGCGGAACATCCTTCTTTTCGTTAAGTTTGTTAAAAACAATAAATTATGTACTTCCCTTCTGCAGGCGGTCCTTCCGTTGTCGGCGAAGATCTAGGCGTCTGGGCTCCCGCCGATCATCAGCGGATTATCGCTAAGTTAACTGTCGGCCTAGGCGTTCTTTATTATCGGGAAAAGGCGATTCACCTTGAACCCTTGCCCGAAACGATGCTCGACGATGCGAAGGCCAGCCTTGTTCCAGATTTGTCTTTAGTTGATAACGAGTCCAGCGAAACGCCGATCATTATTGAAATCTGTAAGACCGCCGGTTTAAAAGGCGACCTCAGAAAAGTGATTGAACTCATTGATGATGGCATTTACGGCATTCGTGAAGGCTTCATTTATAATTACCATACCTGTAAATGGCTTCGATACCGCTTTGGCGATGGTGGCCTGACAACCGAGTCGTCATTCTCTGAGATTCTTAACCTGGATTTGAATAGCTTTCTATAAGACGTACCCACGGACTTTAGTCCGTGTTTTATACGTATACAGTCACGATAAAAACACGGGCTGAAGCCGAACGCGGCCCCGGCCCGTGGGTACATGTGTACATCACTCCGACCGCAACGATTTGACCGGGTTCATCATCGCGGCTTTGATGCTTTGATAGCTAACTGTTAAAAAGGCAATGGCAACGGCTAATACACCCGCCACACCAAAAATCCACCAACTCAGGTTTTCCCGATAGGCAAAGGTTTCGAGCCACTTGCTCAGGGACCACCACGCCAGGGGCGTAGACAGGATCAGCGCAATCATCACCAGTTTCAGGAAATCTTTGGAGAGCAAGCCAACGATGTTTGTGACGGACGCGCCGAGCACTTTCCGAACACCAATTTCTTTTGTGCGCTGCTCCGCCGTGAAAGCGGCCAGCGCAAACAGACCCAGACAGGAAATCAGAATCGCCAGAAAGCCGAAGTAATTGACCAGCGTGTTCACCTGCTGCTCAGACCGATACAGACTTTCGAACTCTTCATCCAGAAAATGATAGGTAAACGGGTAATTCGGGTTGAATTGCTTTGCTAGCTTTTCGAGATCGGCGATGGCGGTTGGTGCCTGACCAGCGCGGGTTTTTACAAGCAGATAACTTGTGTTCCGGCTATCGAAGCAAAGAATTAAAGGTGTGATAGTCTGATGGAGCGAGTTGAGGTGAAAATCTTTCATCAACCCAATGACCTTCCCTTTCCCCGGCCAGAACTGCACATCTTTTCCAACCGGGTCTTTCATACCCATGAGCTTGGCGGCAGCTTCGTTGATAAGGTAGTTGGTCGAATCGGCGGGGCTGTCGGTGCGGAAGTCACGGCCATCGACCAGTTTGATGTTCATGGTCTTGGTGAAATCGCCACCCACAAACATACACGATACGTTGGTTTGCAGGTTGGGGTCTTTGCCGGGCCAGTTCAGATCGCCGGAGGTGCTTTGCACATTCACCGGGAGCGACATGGCCGTTGTGGCCGATGCAATGGCCGGTTGCCGCATCACCTCCTGCCGGAAAGCCTCCACCTTTTTGGGTTGCGCTATTTCGCCTTCCAATGGAATGTAAACGACATTTTCACGATCGAGGCCCAGGTTCTTGGTACGCATGTAGTTCATCTGGCGGCCAATGGCCAGCATGCCGACAATCAGGAAAATCGACAGCGAAAACTGAAACACAACCAGCGCCCGCCGAAACAGAGCCGGGCTAAGAAAAGACCGGACACTACTGGTTTGTAGCCGGAGCGCCGGACCGCTTCCTTTCAGTATTTTGATCGGCTGAAGTGAGGATAGAAAGAGGGCAGGATAACTACCAGAGAGGAAGCCTGTAAGCAGTACCAGACCACCGATGGCAAGCCATAATGTCGGTTCAGTGAGGTCAAGGGTAAGTTGTTTTTCGAACGTCGCGTTGAAGGTGGGTAACACATACCAGACAAGACCCAGCGCCAGCACAACAGCCAGCCCGCTGGTGATCATCGACTCGCTCAGGAACTGCCCAATCAGCGACGAGCGCAAAGCCCCAACCACTTTCCGGACGCCCACTTCCTTCGCCCGCATGGCCGACTGAGCCGTGGCGAGGTTCATAAAGTTAATACAGGCAATGAGCAACATGAACAGCGCGACGATTGAGAAAATCCGCACGTATTCAATGCGTCCGCCTACCGATTTGCCGTTTTTGTAGTCGGAATGCAGGTGCAAGTCGGTGATGGGTTGCAGGACAGGACGGCCCGTTTCGAAGTTTTTACCGGCAAAACGGGGGTAGATATCGGCCATGGCCACCTCTGTCTGGGCCAGCGTAGTCCTGGGCTTCAGCCGGACAAACGTTTGAAACGAGTTGTTGCCCCAGGTTTTCATCCAGCCCTCCTCATAGACTTTCCAGTTCACCAGCCAGTCGAATTGCAGAGACGAGTTGGTCGGCAAATTTTCCAGTACCGCGCCGACAACATAAAATTTGTTGTTGTCGAGTTGCAGTGTTTTGCCAACGGCTAAGCCATTTGGAAAGAATTTCTCCGCTACTTTTCTGGTAATGACGATCTGGTTGGGTTGCGCCAGCGCGGTTTTAGGATTTCCATACACGGCAGGCAGATCGAAGACGCCGAAAAAATCGGCGGAAGCGTAGTGCCCTTTTTCTTTGGCGGTTATCTCGCCAACTTTCATGAGCACCTCGTTGCCGAAGTTAATTTTAGTTACGGCGGCTACCTCCGGTACGTCTTTGGCGATGGCTTCCTGCAAAGGGCCGGGGGTGACGGTGTTCGTAACCGTTTCGCCGTTGTAGGGAAAATTGACCCGCACATAATGAATGCTCTCCGCATCAGGCAGAAAGCGGTCGTAGCTTAGCTCGTCTTTTACCCAAAGGCCAATGAGCAGACTGCACGACATGCCTAGCGCCAACCCGAAGACGTTAATGGACGAGAAGAGTTTGTTCTTCATCAAACTCCGAAACGCTATTTTGACGTAGTTACGGAACATGGGTTGAGAGGAGGAAAGGAGAAAAGGTAGGAGGGAGGTAAGGGAGCGGAGGTGGCGTTAGTAATACCTTTTCTCCTTCCTCCCTTTTCTCCATTATCAATTATACGTGGAAATTTTCCGTGACCACTTTGCCATCGAACAAATTCACGATACGATGCGCAAAACCGGCGTCGTAGGGTGAGTGCGTTACCATGATGATCGTGGTGCCTTCGTCGTTCAGTTCGCCCAGAAGCTTCATTACTTCCTCACCGTTTTTGGAGTCGAGGTTACCCGTCGGTTCATCGGCCAGGATCAGCTTGGGTTTGGCGACAACCGCCCGTGCAATGGCCGTCCGTTGCTGCTGACCGCCTGAAAGCTGCTGCGGGAAGTGATTCCGCCGGTGCATGATGCTCATCCGCTCCAATGCTTCTTCCACGCGCTTTTTCCGCTCATCAGGGGGTGTTTTCAGGTACAGCAGGGGCAATTCGACGTTTTCATACACGGTCAGTTCGTCGATCAGGTTAAAGCTCTGAAACACGAACCCGATGGAGCCTTTGCGAAGTTGTGCCCGCTGGCGTTCGGTCATTTTGGCGACCTCCGTTCCGTAGAAATTGTATTCGCCTTCACTGGGGTTATCCAGCAGGCCCAGGATGTTGAGCAGCGTAGACTTGCCGCAGCCCGACGGGCCCATGATGGCGACGAACTCGCCGTCCTTAACATCCATGTTGATGCCATTGAGGGCGGTGGTTTCGACTTCTTCTGTCGAAAAGAGTTTTTGAAGGTTAATTGTCTGGATCATAGTGAAAAGGTTGCCTGAACCGGGATTTTAACAAGATTGAAAGGATATCTCAAGATTATCTGATGCAACCAGTTTCCTTTGCGATCAATCCTGTTAATCCGTTTAATTTCATTAAAATCCCGGTTCAGATATGTTAGAACTCTAATACTTCGTTATCGCCAAAATTCTCGTAGCTACTCGTAATAACCTGTTCGCCGGGTTGGAGGCCGTCGAGCACTTCGTAGAACTCGGGGTTTTTACGGCCCAGCGTAATCTGCCGTTTTACGGCCCGCTTGCCCGATTTATCCACAACATACACCCAGTTGCCGCCTGTATCAGAGAAGAAGCCGCCTACGGGAATGAGCGTGGCTTTGGCCGCTTTGCCCAACTCCAGTTGAATGGGCGACGACTGACCACGTTTGATACCTTCCGGGGCACCCTTCGGGAAAATCATGTCGACCTCAAAACGTCCGCTTTTTACCTCCGGATACACCCGGTTAATGGTAAGTTCGTGCATTTTGCCGTTGAACTCAAATGATCCTTTCAAGCCGGCGAATACCCGGCTGATGTAATGCTCATCGACCCCAACGCGCATTTTGAAACCATTCAGGTCATCAATCTGCCCGATGTTCTGGCCCCGGTTGATGTTCGAACCAACTTCTACGTCGATGCTGGACAACTGGCCTGAAACGGGCGCTTTCACAACCAGATTATCGAGTGTCTGCTGCCAAAGAGCCACATTTTTCTGCGTACGTTGCAAAGTGCCTTCCAATTGTTTGATCTGGAACTTGGCGTTATCTTCCTGATATTTCTGTGTTTCGATCTCAATGACCCGCTGGCCGGCCAGCCGTTCGTAGGCACGTTTGGCCTTTAGGTAATCCTCTTCCGAAACAACTTTGTCTTTATACAATTTGGCCTGCCGGTCGTAAGAGTCTTTGGCCTGATCGATTTGCGCATCCAGATCGGCCAGCGTTTTTCGAAGAGTGAACCGCTCAACCTGAAGCCGCTGGCGGGTGTTTTGCAGGTCATTTACGAGCCGGTTGGCTTCAGTTTCCGATTGTAAGAAGCTCAGTTTCAGACTTTGGTTTTCCAGTTTCAGCAGCACATCGCCCTGTTTTACCGTGCTGCCGCCTTCAACCAGCTTTTGCGTTACATAACCGCCTTCGATAGCGTCGAGTCGGATGGTTTTCAAGGGTTGTACGACACCCGTTACGGCGATGAAGTCTTCAAAAGGACCCGTAGAAACGGGCGAAACAGTAATCTTGTCTTTTTCGACATTCAGTTTCGATCGGCGGTCGGCGAAGAAAAGTGTGTAAGCCAGTAAGCCTATAACCAGTGTCCCTCCCCCAAAAAGAGCCAGGCGCTGGGTTGTCCAAAATCGTTTAGGTAGTACGCGATCCATTGCTTTTAATAAGCGAACAAGTGAAAGAGAGTAGGGGCGCACTCAGGCCCGAAGCTCATTCGCTGCTATGCCTAATGCCAATAGTCATGCCAACCAAATGTCTTCTCTGATAATCAATCGCTTAGCTGAGTAACCCGTTTATGCCGTGTCCGCTTTCGGACGGAAATTGTCCGTTTTTATGGACCTATTTACGCACTGACGACATCTCGACCAATACATAGGGCTCCAAGGTTTGCGAGCGGGTGGCGGGATTCAGAAACTCATACGTCAGCTGGCTCACGTGGTAATACGGAAATATGGCTAAATGCTTTACCTGGAAACCGCGCGACGCCAGCGAGTCGGCATACTCGCCGGTGGTGAATACCTGCCGTGAGCCTGACTGTAGCTGAACCTTGAGGGCCGAATCGGAACGGGCGTAAACGATAGGGGAGCGTACATAAAACTCGTACGACCAGAAACTGCCCCCGCCCACACCCGTGCCGGGTTCGTACAGGACAGTTGGCCGTTTGGTGAGTTTGGCATCGCCGTTGACGTACTGAGCCCCTGCCATACCGGCCTGATACCGCAGAAACGTCGGGTATAAAAAAAGGTTTAGTGTGCCGGCCAGAATCAGGATCGCCCCCACCATTCGTCCCAACAGTGATAAAAGTGTGTTTTGCCGGAAGAGTGTAAAAATCGCCAGGGTTATAACGATAACTAAGACCACCGCGCCTACCACATTTTCGGGCTGAACGAATAGCAATAGAGTAATGGATAGCCCTACAATTGCCAGGCCAATAGCTGTTTGTCCAATGGTCCACTTACGGAGCGTAGCAGGGGCGAGGCCAACCAGAAACTGTGCGGTCAGCACGGCGAAGAACGGAAACACAATGTTCATGTAATGGGGCAATTGAAAGCCCGAAAGCGAGAACAAAAGAAAGGTTAATACGCCCGAACCTAGCGAAATATATTCGGTTGAATTCGCCGGAGCAGAGGCCGTTCGGCGTTTGACTATATCCCGGATCATCTTTCCGATACCAACGTAGAGCGGCAGTGACCAGGGCAAAAAAGCCCAAAGCAGCGTATGGACGAAGAAAAATTTATCACCTTCACCTTTAATAGGCCCAGTATTGAAGAACCGCCCGAACTGGCTGTCCCAGAAGAAAAACCGGACGCCCGATACGCCTGTTCGTCCGAAAACGATCTTTTCGGGATGTGCGTCGAACTGTTGGTAGAGACAGTAGATTTCGGGCAGGGTAAACGCAAACGACAGGATTACGGCCATGTACCAGCGAGGCTTAAGCAACTCCCGCCACTGGCCCGTTAACAGCCAGTGAATGACTAAGCCGCCACCGATCGGGATAAGCACAAAAACACCTTTGGTCATCAGGGCGCAACCTGTCAGGAGAGCGCCGATAACGAGGTGAAGCCAGCCCTTAGCAACACCATATCGTTGAGAGGTGGCATTGCTGTGATCGCTAGCACCCAGAAACACCCGATAAAAATGGTAAACAGCCCCAATGATCAGCGGCATCAGGTAGGGCTCGGCCCGTACATCACTGTTGGACAATACTCCGTGAAAAGCTGTCAGTAAAACCAGCGCGGCAAGCTGAGCAACGACTTTGGGGTACGTCAGCCGGGCAAATTTATAGGTATATACTACACTGCCAAGGAAAAACAGCAGGGCCGGAAATTTGTAGCCAAACGTATTGATGCCAAAAATTTTGTAACTCAGTGCAATTACCCAGAAAGGGAAGTGTGGCTTATCGAGCCAGTCGCTGCCTACCGCATAAAGATTCACGAAGTCGTTGGTTTGCGCCATTTGTTTTGCTATACAGGCGTAAAGCGCCCCATCGAGCTCCATAATAGGCGGAAACAAACCGGTTGCGTTTAACAGGACACCCACCGCGACAAGGGCATAAAACCAGCGGTCGTCAATAGAGGAGGAATTCGTAGTCATCAGTAATACGGAGTAGTCGACGGCAGGTCAGGTGGTCGTTCCGGGGATGTAGGCTTCAGCAACAACTACAGGGGTTGATACTACATAATGACCATCAATGCGAATTAATGACCGCTCAACGACTTTTAACGGGTCAAAGTACGTAAGAAAACCGTAATTCGTTGTTGAATCAGTATCCGGGTGCAACAAATCCTTCCTACTTCTATCTTTGGGATATGCAAGATGCCAAACTCTTACTCGTCGACGATGATCCCGATGTACTACTCGCAGCCCGACTGTTGCTGAAACGACACGTGGGCGCGGTCGACATCGAGAAAAATCCTGAAAAACTACCTTTTCTCCTCAATAATAACCGCTACGACGCTATCGTGCTCGACATGAATTTCCAGCGCGATGTCAGCAGTGGTCGTGAAGGATTCGCCTGGCTCGACCGTATTCTGGATATCGACCCCAAGGCGCGGGTGGTGCTTTTTACAGCTTATGGCGATGTGGAAATGGCGGTGCGGGCGATCAAGGCCGGAGCCGTCGATTTTGTGCTGAAACCCTGGCAAAATGACAAATTTCTGGATACGATCCGCGGAGCCGTAAACGGAAAAAAGGAAGAAGTAGAGGAGCGGGACGATGCTCCGAAGAGCAACCGCAAAAAAGGAAGCTCGGGTAGCACATCCATCATTGGCAACGCCATGCGCCCTATCCTGGAAACAGTTGAACAGGTCGCGCCCACGGATGCCAACGTGCTCATTTTGGGCGAGAATGGGACCGGTAAAGACCTTGTTGCGCGGGCTATTCATGAAAACTCGCATCGGAAAGACAAGCCTTTCATCAGCGTCGATGTAGGCGCTTTGACGGAGAGCTTGTTTGAGAGTGAGTTGTTTGGCCATGTGAAAGGGGCCTTCACCGATGCCCGCGACGACCGCGCGGGTCGGTTTGAAGAAGCCAACGGCGGCACCATTTTTCTGGACGAAATTGGGAACCTGACTCCTTCGCAGCAGGCCCGGCTTCTAACGGTGCTGCAGCAGCGGCAGGTAACGCGCGTTGGCTCCAACAAGGCACGCGCTATCGACGTGCGGCTGATTTGCGCTACTAATGCTGACCTGAATGAGCGGGTGGCCGAGCGTGGTTTCCGGCAGGATCTACTCTATCGGATCAATACTATTGAGCTTAACCTGCCACCCCTGCGTGAGCGCCCTTCCGATATTGGGCCACTGGCCGAATTTTTCCTGAAGAAATATGCGAAACAATATAACCGGTCTGTGTCGGGATTAAGTCCGGCGTTGCTGGCCGAAATGAAACAATACCGCTGGCCGGGCAATGTGCGGGAGTTACAGCATGCCGTCGAGCGGGCCGTTATTTTAGCACGGCCGGAACTGACGTCAGGTACGCTGCTGGAACCGGGAAATTTCGTGTTCCGAAAAGATGGTAATGCGGCTTCTCCCGTCAATGAAACCCTGCAACTGGAAGATATGGAGCGCCAGTTAATCCAACAGGCGATGCAAAAGCATCGGGGCAGTATAACCGATGTAGCGCGGGAGTTGGGCGTATCGCGGCAGGCTTTATACAGGCGGCTGGAGAAATTTGGGCTTTAAGTTTGTACTACTTAAGGGCGTTTGTCGGGAGTTAAACAGGTGGTTATTTTTGTAAATGTACTTTCTCCTGATTAATCGCTATAAATAATTATGCAGTAAGTTAAGCGGTCTTGCTTAACTCCTCCGCAATCGCTTCCTGCGCCAGCTTTACCACCTCGTCGGGTGTGCGGCCAGCGGGTTCGATGCCGGGTAATGCAGTCCACGACATTTTTGAAAACGACCGGAGTGGAAACAGACCTTTCGGGTTAAAATGACCCGTTCCCCGAATGGTGATGGGCACCACCAGTGCGGATGGAGCTCGTTTAAGTAAAGTCGCCACCCCACCCGTTACAAACGGGCGCATTTGCCCCGATGCAGACCGTGTTCCCTCCGGATAAATCACGGCAGAAATGTTTTGCTGCTGAATGAGTTTACCCAGCCGGGCAATTTCTACAATAGCCTGTTTGGGGTCTTTGCGGTCAATAAGGGCCGCACCACTTTTGCGGAGGTTGTACGAAACGCCGGGAATGCCGTGAGCTAGTTCGATCTTAGAAACAAACGTAGGCGTATGACGACGCAGAAACCAAATGATGGGCGAGATGTCGAACATACTCTGGTGGTTGGCAACGAAAATAATCGGTCGGTCGGTGGGAAGGGTTGTGAGGGGGCGAAAGCGGATCGTGCTACCGGTCAGGTACCAGCCATAAGCGATGCAGGCGTTCATCCAGTCTACCGTTTTTTTATGCGCCGGACGGCCAAACAGGTTAAAGGCAGTAGCCTGGGCAAGATGAAATATGCACAGTACCAGTCCAAAATAGAGTAGGTAAACGCAGCTCAATACGTAGTCTAAAACTTTTTTCATAGGGCCTACAGGCGTCAGCGAAGCAGCTAGTATAGCCCAAAATTAACAAGGAGTCGTTTATAGTGCGGAAGAAAAACGAATACGAATCAAAAACATCGGTTCTTTTCCCCGAACTTTGCCAGACACTGGGATATATCGACCCCTTTCTTTGTTACTTATACATGATAATATCTGGCACACGTTTGGACGTAATGCGATTCGTCGGTGAGAAAATCGATGCATCGGTGGATGAATTCCTTAAACCTATCGAGACGAATTGGCAACCTGCTGATTTGTTACCCGATTCGACGCGAGAATCATTTTTGGACGAAGTTAAGTTACTCCGCGAAAGCACCCGCGAACTGTCCTACGACTACGTAGCCGTGCTGGTTGGCGATACAATTACCGAAGAAGCGTTGCCAACGTATGAATCGTGGCTGATGGATATGGAAGGTATTGAGCAGGGCAGCACAACCGGCTGGACACGCTGGATTCGTAGCTGGACGGCCGAGGAAAACCGCCACGGTGACCTGCTGAACAAGTTTCTGTACCTGTCGGGTCGGGTCGATATGCGGGCTATGGAAGTATCGACCCAGTACCTGATTGCTGATGGTTTCGATATTGGAACCGGTAAAGACCCCTACCGGAATTTTGTTTACACTTCTTTTCAGGAGTTAGCCACCAACGTGTCGCACCGCCGAACAGCCACACTGGCTAAACAGGCCGGGTGCAACCAGCTTTCCAAAATTTGCGGAGTCATCGCGTCCGATGAGATGCGTCATGCCAAAGCGTATAAAGATTTTGTCCGTCAGATATTTGAAGTCGACCCATCCGAAATGATGCTGGCTTTTGAAGATATGATGCGCAAGAAAATTGTGATGCCTGCCCATTTTCTGCGCGAAAGTGGGGTGAAAATTGGGGATACTTTCAGCCATTTTTCGGATGCGGCTCAACGTCTGGGCGTTTACACTACCTACGATTACATCGAAATCGCCGAATCGCTGCTGGTCGACTGGAAGATTGATGCCATCACCGATCTCAACGATGCCGGTCAGCGTGCCCGCGATTATGTGATGGCCTTACCGGGCCGCCTTCGCCGGATTGCCGAGCGGACCAAAGTACCTACGCTTGAGTATCCATTTAGCTGGATAGCCGGGTAATATGAATCAATTCGCTCTCGGTATAGGCTGGCGCATCGTCGGCATCGTTGGCCTTACCGGGGCGATCACCTATTTCTATCTTGAGCAGGCCAACGGTCTGCTGCTCTTTCCTTTCTTCATCGGGCACATCGTTCTGTCGTTCAATCTGTACCGGTACGTAACGAGCGTGAATCGTAAGCTGACGCGTTTCCTGGAGTCGGTGCGCTACTCCGATTTCGCCGTGGCCTTTCGCGCCGACAGCAATCTGGGCCCGTCTTTCCACGAATTGAACGACCAGTTCAACGAAGTGCTGGACGCATTCCGTCAGGCGCGGGCTGAGAAAGAGGCCAACCTCCATTACGTCAATACCATCGTGCAGCATGTGAGCGTCGGCCTGCTCACTTTCGACGCGACCGGTCAGGTGGAACTGGTGAACCAAACGGCCCTGCGGCTGTTGGGCATCTACCGGCTTCGCACGCTCAACGACCTCAAGGCAACCCATCCTGATCTGGCCGATATGCTCCGGGCATCTACCGCTTCCTCAACGCCCGTGTCGTACCAGACCGGTACGGATGGCGAACTGTCGGTTCGTTGTACAGCGGTCCGTTTGCGGGGGCGGCTGGTCACGGTGGCGTCCATGCAGAACATCCGCTCGGAGTTGCAGCAGCGCGAACTCGAAGCCTGGCAAAACCTGACGAAGGTACTGCGGCACGAGATCATGAATTCCATCACGCCCATTGTGTCGCTGGCGGGCACTATGCGCGACATTGTCGAAACGGATCTGGTGCCGCTCTCGTTGCCGGAATATACCGGGAAGTCCTCTCCGGCTGAATCGGCCTTTGTCGCCGAATCCGTAAACGACCTGCGCGATGCCCTCACGACGATTGAACAGCGGGGCGCGGGGATTATGCAGTTTGTGGATGCCTACCGGCACTTCACGACCATCCCACAGCCGGTTTTCGCCGATGTATCGGTGGAGCAACTGGTGCGAAACGTAGCCCATCTGGTTCAGGCCGATGCACAAAAACATCAGGTGGCGATCTCAATATCATCGCCGGAACTGGCCATCCGGGCCGATGCCGCTCAGATCGAAATGGTACTGCTTAACCTGATAAAAAATGCCGTCGAAAGCTTGGGTAAAACGCCCATTCCAGCTATCCACATCGAAGCGGAAGCTCTGGGGACGCGCGTTGTCATCCGCGTTACCGATAATGGGGCCGGGATCGAACCCGAAGCCCTGGAGCAGATCTTCATTCCCTTCTACACGACCAAAAAAACGGGTTCGGGCATTGGCCTAAGTCTATCGCGCCAGATCATGCAGCTCCACAACGGCCAGCTCACCGCCGAATCCGTACCGGGCGAGGGCAGCACGTTTAGTCTGGTGTTTTGAGGAAATACTGACGTTTATCAGCACATACTCAACCGAAACGGCTAGGAAGGAGTGGGTAAAGCGATGGGTAGCAACCAGCTCGTAGTAAGCTTTGCCTATCAGGTGTATCTTTACGTTACGCTACTATTTGCAACCCTGTTTCTAACCTTCCTGATTAAGCACATGAAAAAACGGCTACTAGTTACGATAAGCCTGTTGCTTATGGCGCTAACCAACGCTGTGAACGTGGTTGTGGCCCAATCGACTCCACCAGCGTCGCTTTCGGTAGGGGCGGCCAAAATGGACATAACCCCTGCCACGAACGAACTCAAAAAGCCGTATTTCGGTATCAACGACAACATATACTCTAGGGCGGTTGTCGTCAACAATGGCACGACGACCGTAGCGCT
The DNA here is from genome assembly GCF_026391055.1 of Spirosoma sp. GTDB lineage: Bacteria > Bacteroidota > Bacteroidia > Cytophagales > Spirosomataceae > Spirosoma. The sequence continues at coordinate 561,967 of NZ_JAPLET010000015.1, forward strand.
CGTTTCGGTCGATATTGGGGGCATCAACGACGAAATGGCGGATCGTATTCTCGCTAAAATCACGGCCACAGCGGGCATCCCTACCCGAAACATCCTGCTGACCGCCACCCATACGCATAGTGTGCCGTTCGGGATTAGTGGTGACGCCTTTGAGTCTAAAATTGCGAGTGCCGTCAAACTGGCGAAAGATAAGTTACAGCCCGCCCGAGTTGGCTACGGCGAAGGGGTGTCGTACATCAACGTGAACCGCAATATCATTGACCCCGAAACCCGCCGGTGGTGGGAAGGCCCGAACTACGATGGGCCATCCGACAAAACGGTAGCCGTAGTCACGTTTGAATCGCTGGACGGCAAACCCATTGCCGTCTATTACAACTATGCCATGCACGGGGTTATTTCCGGTATGTTCGATCAGATCAGCGGGGATGTGCCCGGAGCCACTTCCCGGTATCTGGAAAACAACTTCGACAATGAAGCCGTGGTCCTCTGGTCGACCGGTGCTTGTGGGGATCAGAACCCCATTTACTATCAGCAAACCTACGATTTGCGCGAGATTCGCGTTAAGGAGTATGCCAAACGGGGAATCGACATCAGCAATAAAATGCCTCCCGGTGGCGAAGGGCTGGATCGGAAAGACCCGAAAGTGATCAAGTTAATGGAGCAGCAAAAGCAGATGCTGCTGTCGATGGGACAACTGCTGGGCGAAGAGGTGCTGCACGTGATGCGGGGCACCAAACGGAAGGTAAGCAACCCGATTATTCAGGCCGATCAACGCATCATCACCTGCCCCGGACGCAAGCGGCTGGACGAGGGTCGGGCGGGTTACGCCGGTACCTATGCCGATGCCGACTCGATTCCCCTTCGGCTTGGGTTAATCCGCTTGGGCGATATTGCCCTGACGGCTGTCAACGGCGAAGTGTTCAACCCCATTTCGACCCGGCTAAAAAAAGAATCGCCCTTTGCCAACACCCTGATGACTACCCTGACCAACGGCTATGCCCGCTCGGGCTACATTCCCCACGATGCTGCGTTTGGCACCTACACCTTCGAAGTCGTTTCGTCGAGGCTCAAACCGGGTTTTGCCGAAAATGCGATCGTCAACGGCCTGCTCGACATGATGTATGCCAGCCTTCAGTTAAAGCCGTGATGAGGGTAGTGGGTAGCGAGAGATATACGATGTGGACTTAGTGCCGCCTATTTTGTAAATTTGACTAACTAAGCGAATGACCCGTTATGATCGCAACGCCAGCAATACCAGCCTTACCAACAAATCTGCAAACTGTAGGTGAGTTTGAGCAGTGGGAACGTCACTACCCGCACGAAGGAAGTTATGAGTTTGTGCATGGGCGTATCATTCCTAAACCCGCCATGAAACAAGACGAACTATTTATTGCCAGCTTTCTCATTCGCTTATTTGTTCAAACAGAATCATTCCGCCAAGGCAATGAACTGCTGCCTGAAATGGACTCCTATGTAGACCAAAACCGGAAGCGAATACCTGATCTCACATATATCGATACGGAACAAAAAGAAGCTATTCGCCGGGGAGAACGGGTTAATACACGTTTCGCAATCGAGCTATTATCTGACTCGGAATCGTACGATGATGTTCTGGATAAGCTACAGGACTATTTCGACGGTGGAGCGCAGTTGGTCTGGTACATTGCGCCCAAACGACAAAAGATCTTCGCTTACACCTCCCCCGACGAGTCAAAGACCTACAAAGGGCAAGATATCATTTCGGCGGCTCCCGTCGTGCCCGAGTTGCAGTTTGTAGTGGCGGATATGTTTGCGTGAGGTTAAATATCTACCGCAAGGCTTCAGCCGTTTTCTGAGAATAGTCGTCCAGCTTCTCTTCCTCAACGATGTTCACGCGGGGCTGATTGGCCAGTAAATGAATAGCCTGGTCGTAAGGCTTGTACAGTTTTCGGTCTTTCGGACGGGCGACCAGCACATCGAAGCGGGCATTGCGTTGCTCTGCATAATCATTAAGGACTGTAAATTGCCCTACGTTAAGCGTTGCTTTTTCGTTGATCGACTGCTCTAACTTCAGGTCGAAACTAACGGGCTTCACCAGATTATAACTACCATTTTGCCAGGCAAAGGGGAACTGATACGCAAAGCTTGTTCCTTCCGGCTTAACGGTAATTGGCTGTTCAAAAGCCTCGCGAGACAACAGACCGTCCAGCCGCTGGCGAAGTAGTTGTTTGTATTCTTTTAGTAAGTAGGTTTCGTCATGACGTGACTGATACTGGTCTTCGTCATAAAAGGAAAGATACAGCTTATAGAATTGATCGCTTATCGCCGACAAATCATCTGTGTAGAGAACCGATGTCTTCACCTCACTAAACTGTAGCGCACTGCTATCCCGAATCAGAATTTCGTTGTCAATCAATTGACGTGGATGCGCTTCGTAATCAGCAAAGACCTCCGGCTGTTTGGTTAGTTGATTGGTACGGGCGACGATACCCTTGAAATAGGACCGGATGACCTTTTCAGAGAATTTAGGATACAGCTTTCGAATACGTCCTAACCGCTCGGGGTGGAGAAAAACGGCGGTGCGTTGCTCAGTGAACAGTAGAAACACGCCAATATTCAGTACCTCACCCAGCGACTGGGCGTACCGATATTGCAGGACGCTATAGTAAAAGACTGAGTTCACGCGATTAGTGTTGTTAAGCATTTGCAGAATTCCCCGGAGCATGCTTTAGACTGTGACAATAATTGTCAAGTTGCCAAATATAAATAAAGGATTATTTTTTGTTAATTGCCATGAGTTCAGACGTTAATCAAGGTAATGTATCCACACTTAATTTATACTAATCCTCCCCAAGTTGGTAAATTTATCCAACCCAATCGTGCTCCCGGCGAAAAGCCTAAAGACAATACTGCTCCAAACTATGCACCAATGCAGCAGGACTTTAGTGCGTCTTTGGCGAAGTTCAATCTTGATCGTGCTCGTCGGGTAGAAAGCCGTACATTACCCGTCCCCTCCCATATAGACTATATTCGGATTCGCTTCTTTAGCGTGTTCGACAATGCCAAATTTGAATCACGTTACCGAACAAATTTTGGGTTAGTTCCAGTTTTATCTGATGAATTCAATCAACGAATATTATTTGCGATTGCCTACGAAGAGCGCTTTCAAAATTTCCACAATGAAATTTTGAACTTTATCAATGCAGAGCAGCATGAGAAAGATCAACGGCCATACAACAGCGATTTGCTATTTATAAAGGAATTTGAGCTATTAACTTCAACTGATATTCTGCCCACAATTAGCGTACCTTCTGCTGTTATACTGAATTTGGTTGATAATCAGTCAGATATTGCTTCAAATCGTGAGGTAATTAATGGCGTATTGTCTAATTACCTAGAGTCAAATGAGATTCTTTATGAGTTTATAACTAGCAATAGTACCATTCAATTATGGGATGTTACATCTGCCGAACTAATAGAAATAGTCAATAATTTTGATGTTGTAACGTCTGTGCGTCCTAATGCGTTTGGGGTAATTTCACCAGATCGTTACGGGATCGCATCACGAAGTTTTGGGTTCCAACCAGTTTTGCCAGACAGTGAAATTCCCATAATTGGGATCATTGATACAGGTATTAGTGATCAAACGCCTTTGGCTGAATTGATTGTGAATCCAAGAGAAAATGATCCATACGATCTGACTCGAACAAACGCCCGAGTCGATAATTGGGACAGTACGTGGGGGCACGGAACCGGCGTTGCAGGTATAGCAGCTTTTGGTCATAAGTTACATTCGCGCATCAGTGGACAAATACAAGCAGATGCTCGATTACTATCAATAAAAGCTTTAAGCCCTCGTAATCCTCGTGTTTCGGATAACGCAATTTGTCAAGCAGTTCGTAGGGCAAATCAGCAGTTAGGAGTACGGATTTTTGTATTGACGATATCCGAAAATATCAAAGATGATAATGAATCCGTTTCAGCTTTAGCATATGAGTTAGATTTGCTTACTTATGAATTAGACATTTTAATTTGCATAGCTTCCGGAAATATGCGTCGGGATATGATCGATGCATCAGGAAAAATGCTGCCTTATCCAAAGCATTTCTCAGACGCGGATAATAATATTCATAGTCCAGCTGAGAGTATGAATAATCTAACAATAGGTGCTATAGCCGACAATCTGGAGGCTAACCTATTTGTTGCGGGAATTGCTAATGATAAAGCGGCTCCTGCTATCTACTCATCCAAATTTCATATCAATTTGGACTCCGCTATGCTGACCCAAAATCAAGCTAACAAACAGCTAGTTAAACCTGACATACTATATTATGGTGGTGATCACGAGATCACTGGCGATAAAAGTAGAACAGGTATCAGTGTTCTCACGCCAAAAGTTGGGCAATACTTTGTCCGGGAAACTGGGACTAGCTATGCCGCTCCTTTCGTGGCTAATTTGGCCGCACGAATTTTGGGGGAGTACCCGAATCTGTCCATGCAGACAGTTAAGGCTATAATTATCAACTCAGCAACTTTACCAAAGCTAGATGATACTTTTGCTCCTGTTTCAAAACAGGTTCTAAATAACGTTCTAGGAAAAGGTATTCCATCTGAATCAATTTGCCTCAAATCCACTGATCATACAGCAACAATTATTCTAGAAGATGGCATTCTGCCGGGCCAGATTCAAACATACTCCTTGAAATTACCCGACTACTTATTAGTTTCAAAGAAAGCTACAGGCTTACTTGAATTTCAGGTAAGCCTATGCTTTAAGTTTAAACCCATTCAGCATAGTCAGAGCACATATTGTCCTATACATATTGGATTTGGCGTTTTTAGAAATGCTGAGTTGGAACAGATATCTTCAGGGAAGCTAGATGACCAATACGATACAGAAAGCAAAGAACGTGTTAGTAAAGGCCATCGGCTAAGGTCTGGTTGGTCGCAAGACCCTTATTATCGTGGTAAACTACTTTGTAATACACAAAAAACTACCTTTGTAGTTGGTAAAAAGGAACTGATTGATGAGCAAAACACATTTGTTATAGCTTTGTCATCTCAATTTAGTAAACTATTAACTGAAGCTCAGAAAGCAGAATATGCTCAGGAAAACAAGTTCACAATAGTTATTCGGGTACATGAGCGACCAGCTAGAGGGGAATATATTGACTCGCTTTATGAAGGACTTCGATTAGTCAATAATTTGAGCACCTTGATTGATTTGGATGCAGATTTGGAAGCGGAAGCTGATGCTGAATAATTAAGATGCTCCTAATAAAGTCCTACGCTCTTGGTTTATAAGATCAGCCCATACAGATGTTTGTATTTTCTGGGCTTTATGATGTTTATCATGTTTCGAGAACAAGCTTCGTTTTATAGCAGTCAATAGCGTTTTCTGAATGGTGTAATAAGATAGTCCTAATGACTCTTTAATTACTTTCTGTGCTTTGGTTTGATTGTCGAAAGTAAAAGTTGAGGTAGCAAGTGTTTTGCCAATGAGTTCATTAATGTGCTCTTCGTCAGGTAATTCCAATTTTAAGGATAAATCAAAGCGACGCAACAGTGCGTCATCTATCATATCTTTCTGATTCGTAGCGGCAATAACGATACTACTCTGAGGTAGGTAATCAAAGAGTTGTAGGATTGTATTAACAACTCGCTTCATCTCTCCGTGGTCCTGACTATAATCTCTTACCTTACCGAGGGTATCGAACTCGTCCATGAATACGATGCAATCCTCAGTAGCTGCCCGCCGGAATATTTTAGCTAGGTTTTTACTCGTCTCTCCCAACTTCGAGGACACAATGGCTCCCAAGTTGATGACAATCATCATTTTCTCTAACTCTCCCGCCAGTACATAGGCTGCTAATGTCTTGCCGCATCCAGATGGGCCGTAGAATAATACCTTGTTTGATACAGGTAAAGCATATTGACGGAGCAGATCGATTGAACGATGTTCCTCGATAAAATAAGCTAACTCTGACTGGACGGTTTCTGAACAGACTAGATTAGAGAACCGATAATCAGACGTGAGCTTTTCGAGTATAAAATCGCTCACCTCGCGGTCTTCTTCTCTTAATATATGTTTGGGAGACCCTAGCTTGACAATTCCATTCGTCTGTTGCAAGCGAATAGCATCCTTTAAAATCGATTGAAGCTGGAGGGCAAAATTGACTTTCTTTGTTTGCTTCGAGTGCTCAATCAGTTCATTAAGGGTAAATAGAAGCTTCTCTTGGTCGTTCTCCAAGCCATACTTTGCTATTTCCTTAATGTAATCTATCTGTTGCATTATCCTGTAAATTACGCAAAATAACAAAGATTATCGTGTGTATTATACTAGCATGTACCCAACACGGATACTTATTTATTAGGCAAAGTGTTTAAGTGTCTAGTTAAATCGATACACTATAATTCAAATGTTAGCAACTAGCTTAAAATATTCGATTAAGATCTAGACATCCAGCTAATACTTCATCAATCAGAAATAGTCTTCCTCAAGTCTTCATGCCAACAACCATTCTTCTCTATAATAATGCTCCTATACTTACCCAAAGCCGCTTTTAAATTTGATTTGGGTGTTTTATCTGAAGAAGCTTTGCTGGGTTTAGTCACAATTTTCATCTTGATATCCGTTCGATTCGCTAAGATAGCGTTTTGACATTATAGCTGGTTGCGTTGACTGGAAGGGCTTTATCGTCCAGAATAGCATAGGTAAGGTATGTTCAGCTACAACCCACAAAAAAAGCGGACGCCTTAACGCCCGCTAACTCCTTTTTTACACAGTTCTCTTCTCTCTATGCCACCGCCTTGGCAAACATGCCCAGCCGCTCCCGCAGCAAATAGCCGCTTACGTCGGTGCGGAGGGTGCCTTGCGAATTGTAGGCTTTTAACTCGGAGGGCAGGGTGGCGTATTTGGCCAGCGCGTTGTACCAGGCGGTGCGGTCCATGTAGGGGGCCAGCAGGATACGCGCCTGGCTCAACGCCCGGTGCTGCCGGGGCGACCAGATAGGCCGGTTCCGGTAAACAGCGCCGTGACCCGTCAGCAGGTCGGGGAGGACCTGGGGTGGAGCCAGCGGCACCAGCTCGGCCAGTAAATAAAGTCCCAGCTCCACATTGAGCAGTCGGTTGGCTACCATGCCGGGTAGCGCATGCCGAAAGCGCAGCCGGGTTGCCAGCGGCTCCTGCCAGTGAAGAAGACTGGCAAGGGCCGGGCGGGTAACACGGGGGGCGGAGAGAAGAGTGTTCATTGTCGTAGTAGTTGTTTACTGTTCCTGTTGTTGAATCAAATTTACTACTACAAGAACGTAACCTTTTTACGTTGTTCTCTTTTTCTCAAAAATATTTCAAATTATTTCCGGGCTTCACTTTCGCTCCTACTTTCACAAAAAACAAAAACAGATGCAGGCAGGTCCGAATAGTTCGCCTGCCTGCATCTGCCAGAAAAAGGACGATAGCGAGTCGCATCACTGCATCGAAAAGGCGGCTCTGGGAAAACGAAATATCCGATACGTGCCATTGTCGTCGATGGTCCAGTTCTCCCACAAACTGATGACGAACAGCCATTGTGATACGTCGGCCTGGCGGGCTTCGTAGCCACGTCGGCGCAGGGCATTCTTCACGGCCAGAGTAGTCGTACTGCCTTCGGCCAGAATAAGCGAGGTGGCGGTGAACCGCACGACCAGCGGGTCTAGTTTTTTGCGTTGTAATTCCATCTTACCCCTTGATTTTGACAATGTACCGAACCGTACACTGCGCCGGGTTGTACACAATGAATTCGTTCTTCTGCAGGCTGACCCCCTGTTTGGCAAATACGGAATCATACTGCGGGCCGAGTTGCTTCAGGGCGTTGCCATCCAGTTGCATGTGGCTGGGTTCGTGTTTCGTCAGCTCCAGCTGCTCACCGACATGTACTTCATAAATAGCCAGATACCCTTCTGACTGCCGACCGTTGGCCCATACCGAGCCGTTCAGCGAGGTGTAGTTGATCGATTTGCTGAACTGGTCGGCGAAGTAGATGCCGTAGCCAAACATCTTGCCCGTAATGACGGCATTGGCCGGACGCAGCAACAGCCCCGTTTTCAGAATAGACAGCCAGTTCTCGCTGCGGCTTCCGTGCCAGAGTGCCATGGTTTTCCGATTCGTCTGTTGACGCACATAGGCGTCGAAAGCGGCATCGGTAGCCGCGTGGCGGACGCTGAAGGCGGCTTCAAACTTGAAAACGTCGGTGCCCATCATACGCTTGATCAGCTTGATGACATGCGCATCGGTTACCGGCTCGATGGCCAGGTTCAGACTGTCCAGCAGTGTTGGCTGGGGCTGGTCAGCGGAGGTTTCTTCGGGGGCCAGCTCAACCTGACCGCGCATTACATCGAGGGTAGACTGCTCTTCGGCGAGGTGGTCGCGGAGGGGTTGTAGCTCTTCGGCCGACTGGGGCGATGCCCCGGCCAGATGCTCCCCTACTTTACTCATCCGACGGGGTATAACCCTGAATAGCTCAAGCAATTTGACGTTGTAGGCCGCCGTATCCATATTGACCGCCAGTAGGTCGGCCAGTTCGTCGAGCAGTTGCTGGGCGTTTTCAACCTGTTTGCGGGTTACCTCCTGAGCCGTAACGACATAGTTCTGGAAAATAGACTGTTTCGCTAAATCCAGAAGCCGTGCCATCAGACTCCGGACCTCCGGATTGGCAATGGTGCTGGCATCCGTTTCGAGCCGGGTGGTGGCAAAGAGGTGGGTTTGGTCGGTGTAGCCCTTCGATTTTTTCTCGCGGACTTTCCGTTCCCACTGCGCCATTGGATGAACCGATTTACTTCGGAAACCACCTACGCGGCCATAGTGGGCTTCGAAGGTGCCATTTTCCTTCTCCCGCATTTCATAGTATTTGTTGTTGTTCTCGGCCGTTACCATCATGAGTTTTATGGTACGCAGGTGCCGGATTGGCTGCGAAGCCAAAACGGGTTCGGCCGTAGAGGGCATAGGGCGGGAGGTTTGCAGGAGAGCGGCTGGTGCAGACTGCCCCCACACCCGTTGTAACAACTGATTTAGCATGGTCATCGTGAAAAGTAGTCAGGGAGGGTTAACAGACCCAGACGGTACCGGATCAGACCCTGAATGAAGGGTTAGGGTTGAGTTTAAGCCAGCATTTTGCGTAAAACGCCGAGCCGATTCCGCGAGAAACCCACGGTCTTTTCGGAGAAATGACTGTAATCGCGGCTGAGGTCGAAGGCCAGACGATGGGTCGGCGCAGCGGCATAGGCATCTAAAAGGGCTTCCCAGTGTAGACTATTGGCGAAGTGAGACAATAAAAGTCGTCCCCGGTTGAGGTATTTCTTTTGCTTGGGCGACAGGCTGGGCCAGCGGGTGTCATCATGCCGGAGCAGGGCCGGTAGCTCCGTTGGCGAAGCGGAGGGCTGTACCTGCTGAAGCAGAAACAGACCCAGTTCGAGGTCAACTAATTGCCGGGTCGAGAGCGACGGGCGGGGCGTGTAAGCCGGGGTGTTTGAGTCGGGACGCTGTGTATGAGTCATGATATAGTCTATGTATTGTCCGGTTCAAAACTATATCCATCAAAACGTAATCTATTTACGGTCTTCTTTTTATTTGAAAAATATTTTCCTCTACTTTGCTCATCTAAACATGGGGCACACGGAGATTCGCACAGAGGGTACAAAGGTATTTTCTGCGTGTACTTGTGTGAGCCTCCGTCTTCACTGTGTTGAAAAAATATTCCCATGCCTATAACCCGCTCCGCTTTTCAGCGCTACCGGCTCATTGATGAGATCATCAGCCGATACCCCCGCCGGTATTCCAAACAACGGCTGTTTGAACTGTGCCAGGATAAGTGCGGCATCCGGTCCATTTCGTCGCTCGAAAAAGACATTCAGCGGATGCGCGAAGACCACGATGCACCCATCGAATACGACAAACGCGCGAACGGCTATTATTACAGCAATCCGCAGTTTCGGCTGCTGAATCTGATGCTGGCCCCCGAGGACATGGAAGCGCTCGACTACGCCCGCGAAGTATTGGCGGCTACGCAGGGGGCCACCGTTGCCGATGAATTGACCAATGCCCTACAAAAAGTGCGGCAGAGTCTGGACATTATCCACGAGGTACGAAGCGACGACCGGGGTGGCCCGGCGGCATCGCGTCGGATTGTGTATGTCGAAGAGAAGATTCTGGGCGGAAACCGTCAGTTTGTACCGATCCTGATTCGGGCTGTGAACCAGAGCCGACAGGTAGCGTTTCGTTATCTGAAATACGAGGATGTGGTGCAGGCCACGAATAAAAAGACACCCCGCAAAAGCAAAGCCACCAGCGCATCGGTTATTCCGGCCGAACGCCCTAAGTTACGTATCCTTCACCCGATCCTGCTGCGCGAAGTGGCCGACAGCTGGTATGTGATTGGGTATGATGCCGTGAGCGGTGGCGAGAAAACCTTCGCCCTCGACCGCATGAGCGAACTCGAGCTGCTGGACGATCCCTGCGATGTGCCCCCAGCCATTCTCGCCAACGTGAGCGACCTGTTCGAACACATCTACGGCATCACCGACAGCCACGGCCCGGTCGAGAACATTGTGCTGTCGTTTTCGCCTTTGTTCGGTCAATACGTGAAAGCCAAACCGATTCACCAGACGCAGGAAGTCCTGAGCGATACCGAAACCGAATGTGTTGTGCGGTTGCGTTTGGCTCCCAACCGAGATCTGCTCATGCACCTGCGTAGCTACGGTGAACACTTAACGGTGCTGGAGCCCGCCAGTCTGGTGCAGGAAATCAAGGCATCGCTGGAGGCCACGCTGAGCCGCTATTCTTTATAAAATAAATGGCACGCGGATCATACAGATTAAGCGGATTACTAAGGATTTAGATCGATGAAGTCCGTTTAATCTGTACAATCAGCGTGCTATATTTGACCATGCACACATTCACTACCATCCTTCAAAAGTTTGACGAGAAAGGCGAGAAAACCGGATGGACCTACATCGACATCCCGCTCGATGTTACGGAAACTCTCAAGCCCGGCCAAAAAACGTCCTTCCGTGTCAAGGGAAGTCTGGACAAGTACGCTATTGCCCTGGTTGCGCTGCTGCCCATGGGAAAATCAGGCGACCGTGAGGGCGGGTTCATCATGCCCATCAACGCCACCATGCGCCGGGGTATTCGCAAAGAAGCGGGTGCAACGGTTCGCGTAACGCTGGCCGTCGACGACTCGCCCATGCCCCTCTCCGCCGATCTGCTGGCCTGCCTGGACGACGACCCGGCTGCAAAGGCGTTCTTTCAGACATTAGCCAGAGGCCATCAGGTGTATTTCAGCAACTGGATCGAAGACGCAAAAACCATCACAACAAAAACAAAACGCTTAACCCAGGCCGTCATGGGATTGAGCATGGGTTTAGGATTCGGAGAAATGATCCGGTATTTCAAGAAGTAAAGCTTAAAAGTTGACGATTTTGCAGTCTCTGTTTCCAGCTGTATGAATCTATATGGCATTTATCTGCTTGGACTAAAATCTCATTAGTTACTAAAATTTGTTTACCGATAAATAAAAAAGTTAACTAATAGTATACGTAACAAAACAAATACACATATTTTTATATCTATAATAACAACCTACTAACAGGGGATTTGTACTTATTCACAGACCAATTTCAGCATAATTCATTCCCGCTTCCATTTTTTATAAATCTATTAGCTATATAGGTATGATTGATATGATGAGTAACTGACAGCTATGTACTCAACTATACAGCACCCTATAACTAAACGCTTAGCTAATCAATCCAATTCTTTTTATGAAACACCTCTTATACATGTTACTGCTGGCATTGCCAGTTGTTGCCACAGCCCAGAATGGTTCCCTCGCTGGTGCTACCCAGGCGACTCGCCCCTTACCACCTTATAGACCTGGTTTTGCCTTAATGTTCTCGGCAGGGTCTACGGGAGGAGGAGTTGCTGTGGGTTATTCAATCAATCGATCAGTCGCCGTTCGGGTTGGGGCAAATCTGTTTAATTACGACGGTACGTTGAAAAGCGGGAAAGACACGGACGACATACAAATTGGTTTCGACTATAGTGTTAAGCTGAAGAACGCCGATTTGATGGTTGATCTGTATCCGTTTAAACGGTCGGGATTCCGGATAACAGGCGGGGCCTATTACAATATTAACACGGTTACTTTTTTTGGAAAACCAACGAAAGACGTAAAGTTCAACGATACCGTCTTCACGATCGATGAGGTTGGCACGCTGGATGGTAAAGCAGATTTCAATAAGGTGGCGCCTTATGTTGGCCTGGGTTTTGGCAATCCCTACACACGCAAACGACTGAAATTCATGGTCGATATCGGGTTCTTTTATCAGCAATCGCCCCAGGTAACATTCAGAACGACCGGCATGCTCGAACCCTCGTCCGACCAGGGAGCGGTGATTCAAAAAAATCTTGAGCCACTAAAATACTATCCTGTTGTGAATCTGGGCCTTTCCTACAAGCTGTAAACACATTTTACATCATCAGTCTTCAAAAGAATACCATGAAAAAAGTTATGCATCAGTCTGCACACGTTTTCTCCAGGAATTTGCTGCTTCTGGCCATCCTGGGTATGGTTATGGGCTGCCAGGCCATAAAAGATATTGGCAATGTCAAACCATTTGATGGGATTGTCTATAAGCTGAACTACCAGCCCGCCAAAACGCAGGTACAGGGGCTAGTGCTGGATGCGAAAACGAACGAGCCGCTGCAAATTCCGATTAAAGTGGCTATTCTGGGCAAGGATGCTGGTCGTACAATCACCTTTGCCGGTAAAGCGCAGACTGTTTATACGGCCCCGAAAGGGGACTTGTTTATCGGGTTGAAAGGAGCAGAGCCGACTGTGTCCGCTCCGGCCGAACTACGGGTGGTTGTAAATGCCGATGGTTATGTAGCCTCCAGCATCAACCTGACACTTACTAAATCGCTGAACAATCCGTTTACCATTCGGCTGGTGAAGCTCAATGCAACGCCAGCGGGCGTAGCCGCCCAGACTGCCACCGCCACCGCTTCAACATCAGGAGCGTTAACGACCAATAAGCTTATCGAGGTAACTGTTCCAGCAGCTGCAACAGCATCGACCCTGCCAATGAGTGTTTCGCTGTCGGCAAACACAGTAATGAAAGATGATAAAGGCCAGCCAGTGAAAGGAAGCATTACAGCTTCTGTAGTGGCTTACTCTGGTCAAAGTCAGGATGCTTTACAAACCTTTCCGGGCGGTTTATCGGCACCCGTCGTTAAAAATGCACAGGGAGCCAGTAATGTTATCGGCCGATTTGCCCCGGTAAGTTTCGTATTTATCGAGATCAGAAACAGCAGCGGACAGGTCGTATCGACCTTTAGCCAGCCGGTAACTGTGCAGATGGGTATACCTTCGGGCGTTTATAACCCGCAAACCAAACAGGCGCTAAAAAGCGGTGATGAGCTGGAGGTGTATAGCTACAACGAAAATACTGGCGACTGGACGTATGAGCGTAATGCAAGTGTTCGTCAGCAAGGAAGTTCACTGGTTGCCGATGTCCCGATCACGCATCTATCCGGCTATGCCCTGACAACCGAACGCCCTGCCGATGGCTGTAGTCAAGTATTTAAGATTGCTAATCTTCCGGCCAATTATTCATATATAGCTGAATTGATTGTCTACGATGGTGCTAATCAGGACCATGCACTGGTTCTTGAGCGGACAGGTTCTTTGTTGGGCGATCAGTTTGCGCTGACACTCGATAACAGTCAGCGCTATGAGGTGGCTATTCTGGACCCGTTGAGTGGTACTATAATTGGTCGTTCAGGACAGTTTACAAATGCCTGTAGTGGTGGAGCCAGTGCTGTCAGCTCCATTATTATTACACCGCCTACCGATAGAATCAACGCCCACTTTACGGTAAAGGCCGTTTGTGAAAATGGAAAGAACATTGAAGTGTATCCAACCACAACTGTATACTACCAGGAAGCAGGGAGCAATTCGACCGATAAGGCAGGTGTAACGTTTGTCGATGGGAAAGGAACGCTGACAGGGCTGAAACCTAATACGAACTACAACGCAATTGTTTACTACGAAGGGACTTTCTCCGAAAGCTTTAACTCCGGACCAGCCGATTCTGACCGAACCCTGATGTACGTTTTGAAGGACAACGTTAGCGTCTGTAATCAGTAATTAACCTAAGGCCGGGCTTGCTGCTGCGGACAATCTAAAGCGCTGGCTTTTTGCCAAACGACGACGCTGCTCCGGACTTTATCGTATCTGAACAGCATAAAAAAACTCAACTTACTACCTTAACGGGGGGAGTTGAGTTTTTTTGTGCTGGTATGTTTATCTAAAGACATTTTAATTGAACGGCACCACCAGTTTTAGGCAAATATTCCGGCCCATGCCGTACATGCCCAGATGTCCGTTGGGCGATTGGTTGAAATACTCGAAGTACTTTAACCGGCTAAGGTTCGACTGATACGCCACATCGAACAGGTTATTGACCTGGAATATGACGTGCAACGCGGGTTTGTCTTTGCTGACATGTAGCTGCGCATCAGCACCGGCATTGACTAGGGTGAAGCCAGCCGTAGCCGTTTCTGTATCGTTCAGCCCAAGGAAACGGTCCTGCCGGGCGTTGTGTTCAACATCCGCTTTCAGGGTAAGGTCTGACAACCACCTGCGTTTCAGCGGGAGCGTCTGGCTAATGCCAGTGGTCACGCGCAGGGGTGGAATAAACGGCAGGTACTCGCCGTTGACGCCCGCATCCGTATATCGGCTTCCCCGGTTATAGCCATACACTACTGCCAGGCTGTTATCAAAGCTAAAGCCCCGCCACGTTGTAGGGTGCAGACTTACCTGCGTTTCCAGACCATACAATTGGGCCGATGACTGCTGGTACTGGTACGTTTTGTTGCCCGGAACAATCACCACCGGCTCGCCCTGCGCATCGACCAATTGCGTCAGGGATATGTAATTCTGGATAAAGTTGTTGAATACGCTGACGCCGAAATTGATGTCGGGGAAGGTAGCGGTGAGGCCAATGTCCTGCTGTAAGCTGAATTCCGGATTGAAATTTCGGTTGCCGATGTATACGATACGCGCACCGGGATCAAGACCGTTGGAGGCAATTTCCGTAATGCTCGGCGCGCGGTATCCACGGGCAATATTTGCTTTCAGCGCCAGTCTCTCCGAGAACTCATAGGTCACCCCCATACTCATGGAAATACCCGTGAACGACTGTTTCAAGCTGGGAAATTGAAGGGTGGCTCCGGCAGTATCTGGTAAAAAAGCGCGTTTGTCGAAGCCGGTTTTTGGGTCGACGCCTACGTAAAAATCATCGCCGGTCAGGTGGCGGTTGTCGTAGCGAAGGCCACCGCTCAGGGTGAGTTTGTCAGCCTGGTATTTCAGAAAGACGAACGTGCCGACATCGAAGAGTTTATAGTCCGGAATTGGGAAGGCCGTACCGTTCTTATTCTTGTTGGATTGAGCCATCCCGTTTACGCCCACTGTTGTTGCCAGTCGCCCTACGTTCGGCAGGTTGTACCGTACGCCATAGTTCAGGGTGTTTAGGCGGACGTACAACCCCGGCTGGTTGGGTTGAGTGGGATGGTTGAACTCCCGCCGAACATTCTGCTGAAACGCCAGCAATACGTCCAGTTCGCCATTGCCGATCTGGTAATGATTATTCGTGTGCAGCCGGTAATGCTGAATATGCTGAATCAACGGGCTAAGCCGATAGGACGATAACTCGCTGGCAGGCACGATGGGTCGGTTCTTGATGTTGTCCAGGTCCGATTCGAACACCTGACGGGTGAACTGGCGGCTCAGCGAGTCGCGGCTTCCGTCGGGAATACCCTGCAAATTGTCGTAGAGCGAAGCCCCGAAACGCGAATAGCCCTGGTGGCCCGAATAGCCCAGCATGGTGGTGAGCGTTCGTTCCGAAAAGCCGGTGTTGTACACCCGGCCGTCAACTTTATTCTGGTAGTTAGTAGCCGCCCGTATGGACCCGCGCATATTCCAGGCCCAGCGCGACCCACCGGAGGCCAGACTGATTGATTCGCCCAGGAGCCGGTTGTTCGACTGGTATTCGGTCACGACACCTACTTTCAGCTTGCCTTCGGTGTCTTTTGGATAGATCGGCATCATGCTCACAACACCCGCCAGGGCGTCGGAACCGTACATCAGGCTGGCCGGGCCTTTGATGACCTCGGCCCGGTCGATGTGGTAATTGTCAACTTCAACGCCGTGCTCATCTCCCCATTGCTGGCCCTCCTGCCGAACTCCATCGTAGAGCGTCAGTACGCGGTTGTAGCCCAATCCTCGAATGAAGGGTTTGGAAATATTGGGGCCGGTTTTCACGGCTGTTAGTCCGGGCGCGTTTTTCACCAGTACGTCGATGATGTTGCTGCTGGTTGTACTCTCAATGGCGCGTCGCGAGATGGCCAGAATAGCCACCGGGTTCTGTTTCATGAGCGTTCCCCGCGTTACGCCCGTTACCACCACTTCATTCAGGGCGTTAACGATGGGTAGTAGCGTTACGTCATATACGTCGGTGCCAGGGCTGATCTGTACCGTATCGGATTTGAAGCCGACGCAGGAAATAATCAGGTTGCGCACCATTGAATCGGCTTTGATGGACAACGAATATTGCCCACGAGCGTCGGTGATAGCGCCTTTGTTTTGCCCAATCAGATTGATGGTGCCGAAGGGAACAGGTTTTCGGCTGTCGGCGTCGGTTACCGAGCCACGAATAACTCGGTTTGGCGCGGGTTGTGTATACGCCAGTTTGCCGGTTAGCGCAAGGCTAATCAGTACTAAAAATGATTTCATTCAGGGTGTTGCGTTTGGTTGAGTACTCCAATGGAATACAGCAAAAATCACCGACAGGAAAATCGATGTATGCTAATCAGGAAGTTACCAAACGATGGGAGGGCCCCGGTGGGAGAAGCAGAAGAAACGAAGGCTAGAACGAAATGTCTGAAATCGATCCCAGAAAACAGATTGTTGCTGGCTGCGCAGTAGAAAGAGAAACGCAAAAAAAGCACTGACAACAACGGGCAGATGAGCGGCCAGGTCGAGCAGTAAAATCTCCTGGGCCGTGTGCGTATTCGGTAAAATCGGCCCTTTGCCGAACGGCCAGTAAGGGTGAGCGTGGACAATCAGCCGACCATCAGACAACCGGTGCGCATGGCGAAACACCACGCCGTTGAGCCATATGGTCAGGAACAGACCAAATAGCAAACGGGCTACGCGAAACCGATGAGCATGGAGCCACTCGATCATCTCTGTGCTGACGGGGTGTTAATCAGGGTGTCAAACTTTCGATCAAATATACACGCAACAGCCTCATCTGGATTTAGATTTCCCTAAAAAAAAGCGGCCAATTGAGTTTGTGGCCGCTGGGGAAAATGTAAGAAATGCGTTGTCTGCTTAGTTTGAGCCGGGTACTGAAAGCGTTTGCCCCCAGGATGCCCGTTCCGCATCGGTCCATAAGTCCGGGAAAAAGATGATCAGTTGCTTCTGGGGCGGCAGATATGATTGCCAGTTGGTGCCACCCGTTGCCTGAATATCCTGCGGCTCCTTATGCAGATACTGCACCGCCGACCGCAGATGCGCCAGTTTCCAGCGAACGTTGACCCGCCAGTCGTACTCGCGCAGAGCCGCTGCCAGTTCAGCGCTGCTTTCACCTGCAGCAGCCAGGGACCGGTAGCGTTGATACAGATTTTTGGCTTCGTACTCTTCGGCTAAGCGGACAAGCTGCGCCCGGTAATGATGATCGAACTGGCGGAGGGTCAGCGTTTTTTTTCGGGTGGCGAGTTCGGTAACGCCCTGCTTCCAGTAAATAAATTCGTATAGGCCTGGGCTATAGGCCGGTTCCGATGGAGCGCCGGTTAGCAGGCTTCGAAAATCGGTCGATACGATTTCAATTTGCCGAAACTGCACCGACTGAAAGCCGCTCGACGGCAACAGCGCCATCCGGAATTTAAGAAACTGCTCGCGTTCCATGCCCATGATCATCACGCTGAATGACTCTTCCAGCAAGGCAAAATACCGGTTAATACGCTGCATCCGCGCCAGAAAGAAGGCGTCAGTAAGCGGTTCGGCATGGGAAATCTGGTCAATTTCGTGCAGAATCAGTTTAAAGTACAGCTCCGTAATCTGGTGATAGGTCACGAAGATCAGCTCATCGGGATAGGCTGTTTTCGGGTTTTGGAGCGACAGCAGGGTTTCGAGGTGAATGTAATCCCAGTAAGTCAGGTAATCGGCCTGGAGCAGTCCCTCGAGGTAAGACGTCATGTCCTGCCCCATAGCGGCAAATTTCTGCTCCAGTTGGTTAAGCTTGTCGGTGAGTGATTCGTGCATGAAGGTGTTGTTTGGAATAGGGTGTAAATGTCGCACCGGGAAAACTTCTTTGCGAACTTTGATCGAACCTTTGCGACCTTTGCAGGTATTCGCCAAAATGGCTCAACAGAATTACGATGACTATAGAAAATAAAACCATTATTATTTCGGGGGCGTCGCGCGGTATTGGTCGGGCAACGGCCTTGCTGCTGGCTCAACATGGTGCGAATGTGGTGGTTACCGCTCGTAGTGCCGATGACCTGAAGCAACTCGAAAAAGATGCCGCCGAGGGGCACGTCCGGGGTAAAGTCGTTGCCGTTGCTGGTGACGTAGCCAGCGAATCCGATATGGCAGCTGTGGTAAAAACGGCGCTGGATCAGTTTGGTCGGATCGACGTCGTGATCAATAATGCGGGCTACGGCGTTTTCAAAAACGTCGATGAAATTACCGTCGAGGAATGGGATGCCCTCATGGCTACCAACGTAAAAGGTACGTTTGTACTAACCAAAGCCGCCTTGCCCACGTTGAAAGCACAGGGATCAGGCCATATTGTTGTCGTAGCCTCGGACGTCGCCAAGCGTACTTTTGCCGGTGGCTCGCTGTATACCGCCAGCAAATACGCGCAGGAAGCCTTTATGGGTGCGCTTCGCAAAGAAGTGCGCTCGTTCGGCATCAAAGTGACGGGCGTGTACTCGGGCCTTGTCGACTCGCATTTTCACGAGAAAGGCCACGGTCACGAAACATCGAAAGGCTGGCTGCAAAGCGAAGACATGGCCGAGTCGATGCTCTTCATCGTGAGCCGTCCCGCCCACGTTGTGATCGACGAGTTCATGGTGCACCCGCTGGTGCAGGAGTATTGATTTGAGGGAGAAAAGGGGAGGTGTGGGACGAAGGGGAACTTCATCGCACTCCTCCCTTTTTTGCATTATTGGGCTTGCCTTTTTAAGATTTCCCGCTCAAAAAATTCGCGCTGCTCTTTTGGTAGTTCGTAAAGGGCTTTTTCTTCCTTGCCAAACACCACCCGGCGATAGGTACTGACGTAGGTCGAAATAATCTCAAATCCAGCGCGTCCTTGTAGCCAGGTTTCTAGGTCGATGAGTTCGGGTTCGGTGGCGGTTTGAGTTTGGAGGTAACTTATGACTGTTTCTCCTAAGTTTTTAGTAGCATCATTATCTATCGTTTCTATATTGATAGCTTTTTCGTAGGCTTTAATGGCTTCAATGTAAGCTCCTAATTTTACATAAGTGCTCCCTAAATTATTCCAAGCTGTGTGTTTATCTGGCTTTACGGAAATTGCCTTTAAATAACAGTTAACCGCCTGCTTATAGTCACCCTGTTGGGTAAATGTATTCCCTAAATTATACCATGCCGCATCATCTAATGCATTGATTTTAAGTGCTTGCTGATAGGCAACTATCGCTTGGCCGTGATTGCCCATATCATCGTAAGTAACGCCTAAGTTGCACCATGCGGCATCGTTGTTTGGCTTTATTTCAATTGTTTTTTTGTAAGCAGTAATAGCTTGCTCATACTGGGCTTGCTTATAGTATGAGATTCCTAAATTGTACCAAGCCTCGTATTTGTCTGGCTTTAACTCAATGGCTTTCTGATAAGCTATAATTGCCTCAAAATCCTCACCCAAATTACTATAGCTAACTCCTAAGTTATACCAAGCTGAGTCGCTCGGTTTAAGGTCGATAGACTTTTGAAAAGCATAAACAGCTTGTTCGTACTGGTCTTGCTTTCCATAGGCACTTCCCAGATTATACCAAGTCCACACGAAGTCTGGCTTTATCTGAATTGCCTGTGAGTAAACCTTGATGGCTTCATCATAATCGTCTTGATCAAAGTATGCATTACCTAAAAAATACCAAGCCCATTCAAAATCTGGCTTTATTCGAATTGCATGTAAGTAAGCTTCAATAGCTTGAGTATATTCATTGCATTTAGCATATGCGTAGCCTAATCCATTCCAAGCTATTTCAGAGTTAGATTTCATCTGAATTGCGTTTTGAAAAGCTTCAATAGCTAAAATATAATTACCTTGTTTGATGTGATTGTTACCAAATTCAATTTGCTCCTGAATTTTTATCGATATATCCTTATGAACACTCCCCAACTCCTCCTGCACCTTCAAGGCCCGCTCACGAGCCTCTATCTCATAATATAATTTCTGCTTTTTCAGCGGTTCGACTTCGGTTTGATATAGACTTTCAAAGCGGAATTTTTGACTTTTAATCTCATCATGAGAATAATACAGTGCCAGAAAATCAATAAACAAGGCGGTAACACCTTCACGCTGTTCACCAATCTCGATGGCAATACGTAACAGCGGCTCCGATACATCGTAGAGTTTGTTGCGTTTGTCCGTCGGGTCGGGTAGGGCGTCAATTAGGTGTTGGCGTTGGAGTTCACTGAGTTGCTTGGTGAGGGATGTGGTGGCGATGAAGCAGTTTTTGCCGATGTCGGTGCCTTTTTGCGGGATTTTTGCCAGTGCCAGATAGTATAGGATTTTCTGCTGCTGGGCGGGTAAAAACCGGATGAACGTCTCGTAATAGGGCTTGAGATCGTTCATGGTTTTCATAAAAATTACGGAGAGGTCGGCTAAGCTATCCGCTTTTAAAAACTCATAGAACGTAACCAGAAGCCGGTGGTTTCCTTTTACTAACTCATGAATTGCCCGCACTTGCGCCTGTCCTTTTCCGGCCAGATGCTCAATCATGGTCGCATTATTCTCAATCTGAGCAAGGCTTCTTAATAACTCCAGCGACTCCTCATAGGTAAGTTTTTTAAGCGTGATTGTGGAGAAGAAACCGTAAAATGGACGGTCTTCGCGGCCCAGGTCAGGGCTGGTAGCCTGAGAGGTTGCTATAATGCTGATTCGGTTATGCCTGTAAAGCCAGGCCCGTAGTTTCGATTGTCCCTCTTTATTTAACGCTTCCAGGATGGAGTCAAAATTTTCGCTTAAAATCAGTAGAGGCTTGTCGCCAACATAGTCGCTGATAATGGTTTCGGCTACATACTCCTGGCGGCTTTCGGGGGTCTCGCGCAGGATGTTCAGTTGGGTTTCCAACGTTGCCCGGTCTGCATCATACCAGCGCATAAACGCGTTGATGACGCGAATCAGGAAGTCGAGATAGCCAGAAATACCATATTCTTCCTCGGCAAAGTAAGAGACAACAATGGCCCGTGATTGCACAAGATCATTTACCCGGTAATACAAGACCCGAAGCATGTGCGTTTTGCCTGCACCGCGAGGTCCTATAATGAACACCTGATGGTTTACGCCGTTTTGTGCAATTTCCCGTACATACTGCTCCAGTAAACTTACCGTCTTCTGGCGGCCTATCAGCATTTTTTCCAGAATGTCGGGCTTAACGTTTTTAGCGCCAAAACTCAGAAATGTACTGATGCCTTTGTTTCCTATGCTTTGTTGAGTTTCCACCACTGTTTAATGAGGTTATATTTGAATTGGTAGTGTCTTGCCCCGTTCTCAATTTTTCGAATCAGATATTGTTCTTTCCATAGTGTTTCCAAAGCATCCAGGAGTTGTGCTTTGTTGTCTGTTGCTATATGCTGTTGCAGGTCGTTTTCGGATGTAAAGTCAGCCTGATGCGCTAACTGATTTAATATCGCAATCATCCGTTCAGCTTTTTGAGACTCGTAATAAATGCCAATTCGCTGGTATAATTGGTTAAACACCTTTGCTTCGTCCGGGTCGTTCAGTAGGCTCTCCTGAGCTTTATTAATCGTACTGTCGCTTATCTCACCGTTATGGTGCGACTGAATAAGCTGGAAAATTGTGTTGATATAAAAGGGTAAGTTTTCGGCGAATCGGTGAATGCGCTGATAGAGTTCAGTAGCATCACTTGGGTATGTAAACCCAGATAAGGCCAGGCATTGACATAAAAATAACGCGTCTGCGTCATTCATGGGGTCTAACCGAAACGATTTTGTATCGTTAAACGGCTCGCCTGTATAGTTATGCTTCCGACGTAGCCGATCCAGAACAACCTGCATACCAACCGAGCCACAAACTACAAATCGGATATGTCCCTGCTCTTTCAAGTCAATGCGCAAATTCCGGAATAAGTCCAGGAGTTCGATGGCATCCTGTGATTTGCCATTTTCCAGCCAATCCCAGAGCATTACGGGAAACTCATCAAGTACTAATGTCAGTATTTCACCATCTTTTCGGGTACGAGCTGCTAAATCTTTGATACAAGCAGTTAATGCATCTTTCCATTTGGTTTTAAATTCGGGAAGCTTAAACGTGACTTCCTGAATTTTTACCTCAGCGGGCTTAAACGTATTGTAAAGATTTTTTATACCATGCCATCCAACCTTAAGTATGCCTAATCTTTCTTTTTTGCGTAGCGTATCCAGTAAAACATCCGTTAATTCAGTAACGTCTTTCACCCCTTGAAGCATGAAATAAATCACCTTGTTAGGATCATCATTTGCTACACTGAGGTATTCCAGTTTCTGAACCAGCAACGTTTTGCCCATACGCCGAAACTCTTCTATGGTTACGCTTTGGGCTATAAGTAGTGTGCCTAATTGTTTTAGTTCTTTATCACGGCCAACTATTTTGTCAGGTGGAATCGTGCCGACGGTTGGGGAAAGTACATAAGGACTCATAAGGCTTTACCTATTTCTAATCAAATATAAGACAAATTCATCGTAAGATAAAAATATCTTGAGATAGATTTATCTTACGATGAATTTGTCCAAAGGATGGCCAAGATTATAATAGTTCCTACACTGAACGTATGCGTTGGACTAGAATAATCAGTGGATAGCACATCCACAGGGAAAACGAACCTGCTTCCCCAGACGTGGATTAACTTTAGTTCGGGCAAGGGCCGATTTGGGAATGAACGCAAGATGCCCCGAGCCAGATACTTCGGTGGTGGCTACGGGTTGCCCATAACGGGCGTAGAAGGCCTGTACGCAGGCTTTGGGGAGCAAATCGGTACACAAATTTATGCCTGCGAAATCATTGAGTTCGTAAAAACGGTCGAAAAAAGCCCACTGTTGGGCGGTGAAACAGGTTGTCAGGTGGTGAGCTTTCATGAAATCAGGCTTGTTGGCAGGTTCCAGAAGCCGGGGCCAGCCCGCTTTGATGAATGATTGTAGCTGACTTTCGTGCAGTCGACCAAAATACTGCCCGATGGTTTTCTTACCGTGGAATCGCTTGAGTGTATATAGTAAATTGTTGCGCTCGTAAAGCGGACATAGACCGGTTTCGCCCCCCATGCCATTACCACCAATCACGCAAAATGGCCAGTCCAGGATCGCTTCGCCGGGTTGCTGACGGATTCGGTTCATATATGATTCGAACGAGGCCGGGAAATAATAGGGCTTCCAGTCATACCTGAATTGGTATACCACACTACTTTCCAGCGTGCCAATGAGCAGCAGGGGCAGCCACAGGAAGCGTGGCACGTTTGTGGGTATGTGCATGGCAAGTACAGCGGCAATGACCGGATAGACGAGGGTTACCCTCGATGCATGACGGTTAAACTGGCACCAGGGAAAAATCCGTAACGTTGGTACGTGAATAGGATGGTAAAAAACGTGCAGGACAAAGAAAATAGCTAAGGGGACGTACGCCAGCCGAACGGATTTTGGGGTGTACCAGAAACCGGCAGCAGCCAGGCCGAGAACCAGCCAGCCTGGACTCCCGCCACCATAGCCTTCGGCCATATCACGCAGCCGGATAGTCCATACAGCGTCGAGCGCATTGAAACCGGGAAGGTAGGGTATTAACAGGCGAAGAGGGTGCATCCAGCCATGCCCGCCCGCGAACCGATCGACGAACACAAATGCATTGGCATTCTGAATCACGCCGATCAGTATGGGAACGTAAAAAAAAACCAGGGCAACAATCACCAGCACTAGGCTGACCGATTCAACCGGACGCCATTGGCCGGGCCAGGTGCGCACGATAGTACGCAGGTAAATATAGGGCGACGGTCCGGACGACTTACTGAACGTTCGATAGCTGAGCAGGGCCGTGATGAATAAGGCGCTTAACGTAAACGAGCTAAGTGCATAGCCAAGAATATAACCCACATCCAGCCCCAGGCAAAGGGTTAGCAGCAACACTTTTAATAAGACCAGTCTCAGCGATACAGCCTGCGTTAAAACCACCCGCCGAACAAGCAGAAAGTCGGTCAGCACGCTTAACACCATCCAGTGAATGGTACTATAGGCAAAGTGCCCCGGGTATTTGTTGAGCGCATAGAAGTTAAGGAAAGAGACCAGAAGCCCGGCCAGCCAGGCACGGCGTTTGCCATAATCGGCCTGTAGTAAAAGGTAGGTGCCTGCACTGGATATCAATAGGCTTAACAAGTAATAGATGTTTAGCCAGGGGCCCATGCCGAAGAGCGAATAACATATCCCGTACCACATGTTTGACTCCAGCGCCCACCCCTGAAATGCATGATTGGTGCCGTACGGAAAAAAGGTTTGATCACCGACCAGATTTAAGTGGGGCAGGGGTGTAAACGTTAGATTCTCCAGCACATAATACCCCATATACTCCCATTGATCTGTATCGCCGGGGAGTACTTCAGCCAGCGGTCCCGAAAAATTCTTTACGAAGAAAAGGCCGTATAAGCAGGTAAGTAGTGCATACAGACCAATACCTAGTGACTTATTGACGGTTAACAGTTGGGGTGTAGAGGCAGCGTTTGTTTTAAAGGAGGTAGATTGCATTCAATTGAAATGAATCGTTATGGTTAAATTAGTGACGCTGGGTTCGCTAAGTAGAAGGTAGTAGGTAGGCCGATTTCGATTCCTGGTCCGTAAGACCGGCGGAGTATTAATTTTTTCTGAACTCTCGTGTATTTGTTGGTTATTAATTGAGTATAAATTGCAAATTAAGTAGGTATTTTTCATAAATTGATATTAAGCGTGTGGGCGGGTTTTAAACGGCAAGGTGCATCCTGCAAAAAGTCCGCATTCGTCATGCTCCAGCTTGTTATGTGCCCCGTACTATGGCGCGATATCCGCTAAAGCAGTAAGCTTTTCCAAGGGTGTCCTTCCTTGATTTATATCAAATGAGCACAAAAAATGAAGGTTACCTTGTTTATCGTCGTTCTTTCGCTTCTCCAGGTCCACTTAAGTGCACAATCGCCTGTCAGGGCACGTAAACAGCCTGCTTCAAAACGGTATTTTGGGCTTCACTTCGATTTTCATGCCGGTAGCAATGACTCGCTAATTGGACGAAACCTGTCGGAACGTGGACTTGATTCACTATTGACGGCCGTTAAACCCGATTTTATTCAGATCGACTGCAAAGGACATCCCGGCGTGTCGAGTTACCCTTCAAAGGTGGCCAATGCGACCGTAGCGCCACATATTGTTAAAGACCCTCTGGCATTCTACCGGGCCGTTACACGAAAGCATGGCATTGGGTTATACTTACATTACTCGGGGGTATACGACGATGCTGTACTGGCCAAACACCCCGGCTGGGCGGCCGTGAAAGCCGATGGCTCCATGAATATGTCAAAAACATCTGTTCACGGCCCCTATATCGACTCGCTGTTGATTCCGCAACTCAACGAACTGGCCGATTATGGTGCCGATGGCGTATGGGTCGATGGAGAGTGCTGGGCAACGGTGCTGGATTATTCACCAGCCGCTCTGGCGAAATTCCGGGCCGAAACGGGGGTTCAAACGGTGCCACGGTCGACGAAAGACGCTGGCTATGGAGCATTCAACGAGTTTGCCCGGCGGTCGTTCGTCCGGTACATAGGGCAGTATGTCGATGCGGTTCATCGTCACCAACCCACGTTTCGGATAGCGTCGAACTGGGCCTATTCGTCTATGATGCCCGAACCCATCACAACAACTGTTGATTATCTGTCAGGCGATCTGACGCCAAGTAACAGTGTAAATTCGGCCGCGCTGGAAGGGCGCGTTATGGCCGCACAGGGCCAGCTTTATCAAAAGCCCTGGGATCTGATGTCGTGGAGCTTCTGGTACGAATTCAACCCGGTACAGCGGCAGGGCGATCAGAAGTCGGCGGTACATCTGATGCAGGAAGCGGCCGAAATCATTGCACTCGGCGGTGGATTTCAGGCCTATTACCAGCAAAGCCGGGATGCGGCCCTGCCCCGGCGCGAACTGCCGGCTATGGCTGCGCTAAGCCGGTTTGTACGGGCAAGGCAACCCTTTTGCGAGGGCAGTACGCCCATACCGCAGATTGCCATGCTGTATACCAACACGACCGTTCGGGCGTTTAACCAGTCGCTGTTCGGGAATGGGCAAACGCACCGAATTAGCGGAGTGCTGACCGCACTGCTGGATGCTCAGCTGCCCGTTGAGGTACTGGCCGAGCACCATCTGCGCGGGCGATTAAGTCAATATCCCATCATTGTGGTATCGCAGCAGGATTCGCTCGACCCGGCGTTCCGGCGTGAACTACTCAACTACGCCCGTCAGGGTGGTCATCTGTTGCTGATCGGTGCCAAAACAACCCGGTCGTTTGCCCATGAGCTGGGCGTTGGGCCAATGGAAGAGAGTTCGGCTGGTCCGAAATGGGTGTTGAACAACGGCGCGTCGATTGTGCTGACCGGCCCGTTTCTGCCCGTGCGCATTACCAGCCCGGCCACAAAGACCATCGGGAACTTCCTTCAATCGGAAGCGGGTGGCCCGATATCTGGAGTTATCGCTACAGAAACGCAGTTTGGTGAAGGAAAACTGACGGCTGTCTACGCCGACCTGAGCCGGGATTACGAAAAGCATCAATCCGCTAAACTGCGTGATTTTATCGCGTCACTCACTCGGCCATTACTCCCCAATCCGGTGGTTGAGGTAAACGGCTCTCATCTGGTACACGTTGTCCTGAACCGGCAACGCGACCGGCTGGCGGTGAACCTGATCAATACCGGCGGTCATCACGCCAATCCGCAGGTTTTTACGTACGACGAAGTGCCACCCCTGACTAACCTCACCGTTCGGCTTCGTCTGGATAAGAAACCCCGGCGCATCGTTCAGCAACCCGAAAACAGGGTTTTGCCCGTTCGCTATGACAGAGGTGTTGCCACCGTAACCGTGCCAGAGCTGGCGTTGCATTCGGTTTTGGTGGTTGAATGAAGTAGGCAGGCTGGCATGGGTAAATACCCGCGCCAGCCTGCCGGTTACAATGTAAACTTCAATGCCAGATTTACGATTCGCCCTTCGAGTGGTGCCCATACCGGCCGGAACGTGGGTTGCGTAACGGGACCGCTAACAACGGTTTCGTAATTGGCCTGTTTGATATTGAAGAGGTTCTCTGCGTTCAGAACGAGCCGCCAGTGATCGTTGTAATGGTATTCAGCGGCTCCCGCAAAGAACCAGTAATTCGCTACTTTCTGGTTGTTGTAAAGGTATTGCGAACCCACGTAAGCCGCTTCTATGCCGAACCGAAAATGCTCCGGCTCCCAGGCAACCGTGGTCGAAAATTTGTCCTGTGGAGCTAGCGGCAGATATGTATCGTCAACTGGTCCCGGACTGGATGGTCCGTCGCGCCGGGATAAGGTGTGGTTGTAACCTAGATAGAGTTCATAATCCTTGTACTCCAGCCGAACATACGTATCTGTACCTACGCTGAGCAGGTTGTATGGTGCGTTGATCAACTGTGTGTAAGCGCCCAGGTTATTCGACGTGCTCGCGAAAGCCGATACCACCGGCGAGTTGACATACGTATAATAAAAGGCCTGGTCGACCTGCACCGATAAGCCACTTTCGAAGGTTTTTAAGTACGCAATATCCATATTGGCACCCACCGATTTTTCAGCCTTTACATTCGCCACATCAATGGGAAGCAAGCGTGGGAAAATCAGACTGACATTCAACGCGCCGGGTGTTTGATTCACAAATAAGTTTGGCGTCTTGTAGCCCGTTCCCACGCTCAGCCGAACGGTCCACGGCTCGGAAGGTTTCAGCTTAACCGAAAGGCGGGGCAGCAGGAAATTGCCGAAGGTATTGTGGTGATCCAGCCGAAGACCCGCCTGCACCGCTACTGTTGAGCCCACCTGCCAGTCGTCCTGCACAAACCCGCCCAGGGTTTGGTATGTATAATCGACCAATCGGGTGCTGTCAGGGTTCTTACGGAAAGCTTCAACGGTTAGGTTCGCACCAACGATGAGCTGGTGTTTGCCAAATCGTTTCAGATTGTTCCCTTCCAGATAGAGTGAAGACTGCTTTCCGTCGGAAAGTTTCTGGTAATCGGTGTTTTGCCGGTGGAATGTACTCAGCGCCCCTTTTAGGGTAATAGCGTTGGTTTCTGACGTATTGTGGCTGGCGTCGAAATCGACCGTATGCCGTTGCAGGTCGGTGATGTTGCGGTAGGCATTGGGCTGAGTGCCTTCCAGCGCGGCCAGATACCCCCCCTCGCGGTGTTCGTCGGTGAACGAATACCCGATGTTCAACCGCGTATGATCGGTAGGGTTGTAGAAGAACTTCGGATGGAAATTGACCTGCTTGATTTGTGGGCTGTCCGTATAGCCATCGCCCGTTACATCGACGGCTTGCTGGTTGGTATAGCCCGCAAATAACGTCAGTCCGGTTTTTCCGTAACGCTGCGAATAATAGGCGTTGCTGTTACTTTCTTTCAGGCCTGACCGATTGATCAGAGCCGTAAACGTGGGTTTGTGGGAGGTGGGTGATTTCGACACGATGTTGATCATGCCACCAATAGCTCCGCCACCATACAGCGTCGACACGGAGCCTTTAATAATCTCCACCTGTTTTAAATCCAGGGGCGGAATTTGCAAGACGCCGAGATTGCCCGAAAATCCTTCATAGAGTGGTAATCCGTCGCGCAGAATCTGCGTGTATTTAGGATCAAGCCCCTGCATTCGGATAGCCTGATTGCCGTTGACCGCCGATGTTCGCTGAATGTGAATAATGGAAATATCGCCTAGAATGCTGCTCACGTTACCCGGAACGACCGCGCTTTCCTCGTCCATATCCTCCTGACCGAGCACTTCTACCTTAATGGGTAAATCGTCGATTCGGGAGTTGGTTCGGGTAGCGGTTACGGTCACTTCATCGAGTGATTCATCCTGACTATGAAGCCGAAAAACAAGAGTGTCGGCGGTAGTAGTTATCGGAAATGACTCGGTTTTGTAACCAACGGCGCTAACCGTCAGGGTTTTAACGGTAGTGGGCACGTTGGTGAGTCTGGTCAGGCCATTCACATCGGTGACGTTGCCGACTACGGGTTTTGAAGGCGTACGGACGGTTGCCGCAATAACGGGGGCATGAGTCAGGCTATCTTCAACCCGAATCAGGAGATTAGCTTGACCGAATGAAGAAAACGCGCTAAAAAGAAGCAGTCCAATAAAGAAGAGGTGTTTCATTGCTGTGAAGCTGTGAATTTGACAGCAAGTTTCGGCGGGAATTATGAAGAGAATTTGAAGAAAGCTTATCAGGTCGGAAATTCTATGCGAAAAGAGTGCTCCCATCTTTCTCTATCGTACACGTAAGTTAAAGGCAGGGCATAGCGCTCGCAGATTTGCTTGACAAGTGCCAGCCCCAATCCCATCGAGTCGGGCCGGGCTGGGTTTTTGACGAACCGATTGAAGAGCTGATGCTCGGGAAAGGGTAGTGGCTCGCCTGTATTTGTGATGGTTAACGCATTGGTCGTTAAGGCTAAACGGATAGAACTTTCTTGTTTTTCATCTCCGCCACCGCTATGCCGAACTGCGTTCTTCAGAAGATTTGTGAGTAGGACACGCGCTAGTTGCCGGTTCATACGCAGAATGACTTGGGGGGCGATAGCTCGTTTAACCACCAAGTGCCGGTGTTGAAAAAAAGGCTCGTATTCATCCGCACATTGTGTCAGTAACTCGCTCATGTCAACAGATTCGTCGTTGGCAAACTGGTTGTTTTCTACCTGCGTGAGTAACAGTAATGAACGATTGAGCTGGCTCAGCCGTTCCAGCGCGTCGGTGGCGCGTTGTAGATGGGCGTAGTCATTTTCCGTGAGGTGGTCGGACTGAAGTAGGAAATCCAGCTCGGCCGATGCAACCGCCAACGGGGTTTGTAATTCGTGCGAGGCATTCTCGGCGAATTGTTTTTGTAGAGAAAACTGGCGTCGTAATTTCTGCGTCAGTTCCCTTAGCGAACGATTAAGGAGACTGAACTCCCGGATGTTGCTTTCTGGATATACCGGTTCGCTGCCCGTATCGAGCCGGACGGTGCTAAGTTGGCTGATGGTGGCGTAAAAAGGATGCCACAAACGACTTGATAAGCCAACACCAATCGCGACAGATAAACCCATGAGCAGCAAAAAGCCAACGATAACCCCCACCGAGATTTCGCGCGACAGCTCATTGAATTCATAGTACGGCTGCTGAATGGTGATCAGATACAGCCGTCCCTGTATGAGTACCGTTTGTTGAAGTTGCCGAATCGGAATTGGTTCATTATGATTCAGCGAGTCAGGTACGGTTATGTCGGTGAAGGTGGGCCTCATGGATGTATTCACCCGCTCGATGCGCGGGTTGTTGTCCCAGTCGGTTAGGATCGAAAGTGGCTGATAACGCAGCTTTTGGGCCGTCTGGTTGACTTGTGCCATCAGAATTTCATCGACTTCATACCGGATTGTTCTGTGGATAAGTGTATAAAAGCCTACAGAGCCTACCAGCGCAATTGCGAAAGCTGTGCTGAGTAAATAGCGTGCTGTCTGGCTGAGAAGGCTCATGGCAGTCGGGTCGAAAAGACGTAACCGGCTCCGTATCGGGTCTGGATATAATCCGGGCACCCCGCCGTTATGAGCTTACGGCGCAGGTTTTTGACGTGCGTATACAGGAACTCGTGCGAGTCGGCGGCATCCATGGCATCGCCCCAGACATGCTCCGCGATGGCTGATTTCGACAGTAGCCGATTGGCATTGGTAACTAAAAACAGGAGCAGTTCGTATTCTTTACCCGTCAGTTTAATATCGCTCTCCTCAATTGTCACCCGTTGCTGGTCGGGCCAGAGAGTGAGCGACCCGGCTGTTAGTTGGGCCTGCCCATTAAACAAGCGTCGGCGCAGCACCGACCGCAACCTGGCGTTGAGTTCGGGCAGGTGAAAAGGCTTTGTCAGGTAGTCGTCGGCTCCGGCATCCAGACCGGTAAGTTTATCAGCCAGTGCGTCTTTAGCCGTTACGACAATAATGCCTGCCGTCGACTGCCGCTTTTTAAGTGCCCTGACCAAATCGAGGCCATTGCCGTCGGGCAGCATCAGGTCGACCACTACGCAATCGTAGTCATAATCATTTATTTTTTCAGCCGCTTCGGCAAATGTGGTAGCTGTAGTAACGGCATAGCCCTCACTTTCCAGATAGTGCTGTACCGCGGTTTGTAAAGCGGGTTCGTCTTCAATCAGGAGTATTTTCATAGGATTGTATCAGACAGCCTGTCTCCGGCCACCCGGCCCGCTGTCTGTATGTTGCCGACAGACAGCGGGCCGGGTGGCCGGAGACAGGCTGTCTGGTACAAGTTTACTGACTCCACTCGGTTGGCGTACGGTCCCAGCGGTGGCCTTTCAATTCCTGTAACAACTCGGGCGCTAGGGGACCTTTGTCGCTCACGGCGGTATTGGCTTCTACATTGCGAATCTGGCGCATTCCCGGAATGGTCGTGTGTACATCCGGGTTGCTCAGAATGAAGCGAAGGGCCATTTCGGGCATGGTCATACCGCCTGAAAGGAGCGGCTTCAGCGCATCGGCATGGTCAACACTGCTATTCAGGTTTTCGGGTACGAAATACGTTGACCGCCAGTCGTTTGCCGGGAAGGTCGTCTCTTTCGTGAAGGTGCCCGTTAACGTACCTTCATCGAAGGGGACACGGGCAATGATGCCCACGTTCATCTCACGACAGAGCGGAAACAGGTTGTCTTCGGGGTTCTGGTCGAAGATGTTGTAAATAACCTGTACAGCGTCGATTAACCCCGTGCGGATGGTATTGAGGCTGTTATCCGGCTCCCAGCGATTCACCGACAGGCCCCACGCCCGTACTTTACCCTGTTCACTCAGCTTCATGATGGCTTCTTTCCATTCATCCTGATCGGCCCAGCTGTCTTCCCAGACGTGAAACTGTTGCAGGTCGATGGTATCCACACCGAGGTTCTTCAGGCTTTTTTCGGTGTATTCAACGATGTAATCGGCCGGAAAAACGTCTTTCAGCTTAGCGCCTGCTTTCGATGGCCACTGCCGGTTTTTGGGTGGAATTTTGGTGGCTCCGTATAGTCGCTTGTCGGAGTTGTTCTTCAATAGTTGGTTGAGAATTTCTTCACTGACACCATCGGCATAGGCCCAGGCGGTATCAAAAAAATTACATCCCAGTTCAACGGAGCGCTGGAGGGCGCGCAAAACTTCAGCTTTATCGGACCCGGTCCAGCCAGCCAGGCCCCACATGCCATAGCCAATTTCAGAGATGTTCCAGCCTGTCCGGCCAAATGTACGATACTTCATAACAAGGGTTAAAATTTGTTGAATTTAGAGCGGTTCATCAGGGCACTTTACAAGCAAGGCGTTTCCGGTGTCCTTTTACCGCTGTCGTTAATTAGTTTTTATGAATATAAGTTACCGTTGATTTTCCTGTGAATGCCATTGCACAGTAAATCAGCGTTAAAGTTAATAAGCAACCCTAATTTTACTCGAGCCATTCGGAGGTAAGTAAGGAGTTGAATGTGATGGATTGGCATCCGTTCCTGAACGGCTTGCAGTTCTATGATGATTGCTTCATAAATCACAATGCCCATAGCGAATGTTTTGTTCAAAATATGGCCCTTGTAAATCACGGGTAATTCGACCTGTCGCTCAACGTACAGGCCGAGACTTTTCAGTTCGAATAAAATGAGAGGTATTCTCCATACACACTTTCGAGTAAGCCAGAGCCTAACTCCCGGTGTACGTCAATACTGGCACCTATAATCTTACTGCTTAGCGATTTATAGGGTGCTTCGTTCGTAGTGGTTACGTTTGTCTAACCAAAAAAGAATATTTTTTTCAGCTTTTGGATGGGATGCTTTTAGAATTAGGCTTGTCTGTTCACTACACCTATTTACAGAAAGTCTTTGTGTCTCTGTAGTTTATAAAGATATTGAATTACAGAGACGCAAAGAACACAGAGCAAAAGGATTATTAAGAGGGGGTACCTGTGTCGCTATCCGACTGTATACGGAAGACTTTGTGTTCTTTGTGTTTCTGTGGTTCATAAAAAACATGGCTGACAGAACCTATTCTATTCGTCTAACTACAAAAAATATGCTCGTTCGTATCGTTCGCATGACGTTTCAGGAGGATAAACTGGACGATTTTCATGCCATTTTTGACCGATCAAAGCACCACATTCGGGCTTTTTCCGGTAATCATCACCTCGAACTCCTACGCGATTCCGATCAGCCAAACGTGCGTATGACCTACAGCCTTTGGGAATCGGCCGACGCGCTGGAGGCTTATCGCCGAAGTGACCTATTTCGCACAACCTGGGCCGCTACCAAAGTGCTCTTCGCCGAGCGACCCATAGCGTTTTCGGGCGAAAAGCTGGAAGAGATAAACGGTTGATTCAGTGAGTAAAATCACTTAAATTGTGCCTTCTGCACACAAAATATCAACCCCTCAACATACATGAATCGTCAGCTTTCCATTACCTGGTTGACTACCTGTCTGCTAACCTGGCTGACCACGATCACGTATGGGCAAACCACCACGCTCACGGGCTATGTGTCGGATGCCACCACGGGTAAACCAATGCCGTTTGCCAACGTTTATCTTAACGGCAGCACCCGCGGTACGACCACTAACGAGCAGGGGTATTATTCACTAAAGGGCGTGCCACTTGGAACGGTTGAGGTAGTGGCCTCCTTCATTGGCTATCAGCCGAGCAAACGCATATTTCGGCTGGATAATAACCCCGATAATAGAGTTAGCTTCCGGCTTAAACCCAGCGATCAAACGCTGGCCACCGTTACCGTTCGGGGAAATCCTAAAAAATGGCAGCAGCATCTGAGGCAATTCAAACGGCAGCTACTGGGCGAACCTTTTGGTGGCCAATGCCAGATTTTAAATGTCGATGCACTGAGCTTTCACGAAGAAGACAGCCATCTGAAAGCCACCGCCAGCGAGCCACTCGTTATTGAGAACCAGGCGCTGGGGTATAAAATCTGGTACGACCTGCTGCACTTCGACGGAACATCAAAAAAGGTATATTATGCCGGAGCTACCCGGTTTGAAGAGATCAAGCCGACGGATGAACGGCAGGCTAACCGATTCCGGCGTAACCGAATGCGGGCTTATCAAGGATCGACCCGGCATTTGATGGCCAGTTTGATCGACAGCACGTACGAGAAGGAGGGCTTCCTGGTCTATCAGGAAGATCTGGTCGTGCCAATTGCAAAAAATAGAGATAATCGAACTACATTATTCGGTTCGGTGAATGGCCGTCTCAAGCCATTACGCATAAAAGAAATGATTCAGCCGGGGCGATTGCCAAACGAGCGACGGCTGGTATCGGCCCAGCCCCTGGTGGTGTTTTACACCAATGCCCAGTCCAACTATTCACCGTATTTCGATGCCCGTTATGCCTACACACAAATTGTGCTACCTGCCGGACAACTCGAAATGACGGTGGATGGAACGGTTACGCTGCCCTTCGGCGCTGAAATTCAGGGGTCGCTGGCCGACGACCGCGTATCGACCATGCTGCCCGCCGACTGGACTCCTAATCCGGCCGATGCCGAATCTACGAAGATCAACGCCCCCGTTGCTACTCAGGGAAAGCTGATGCCGCCCGACGCCCGCATGAACCGGATTGCAAGGGCCTTTAACGAGCGGTTTCAGGCACTGGCGCCAGTTTTGTTTCTGCATACCGATAAGCCTCTTTACGCTACCGGCGACCGCGTCTGGCTAAGTGCGTACCTGCTCGATGCCACTACGAACCGCCGACCACTTGGTGAAACAGCTATTCATACTGATCTGCTGACGGCCTCGGGCAAACTTATTCAACATCAATGGCTAAAGGTGGAGGACGGTCGGGCAATTGGAAACTTCCGGTTGTCAGACACGTTGGCTTCGGGAACGTACCGGTTGAGGGCCTATACGGATGAAGACGACGGCCAGCACCGACCTGCTTTTGATCGGTCTATTGCGGTGTATAATATTCTTCAGGGAACGGGCCTGACGCGCAAATCCGTTGCTACCGATACGTTGCAAAAGTCAATGGACGTTCAGCTTTTGCCCGAAGGCGGTCGATGGTTGGTGGGGTTGCCTGCCCGGCTAGGCATCAAGATCGTTCAGCCAAACGGGCATGGGTTAGCTGTAACGGGTCGGATTGTAAACGAGCAGGGCATGGAAGTCGCCCGGTTTGTAACCAGTGCGCTCGGGATGGGTAGTGTCGTGTTGACGCCCCAGAACGGCCGTAAATATTACGCTGAAGTGCAGCACAATGGCTACCAGCAGTTGACTCCGCTGCCCTCAGCCGAGCCGGAAGGATTCATGCTGGCGGCCGATGTAGTTAGCGATACCAGTCGGCTGGCGCTTACAATACTGGGTACCAGCCGCCCGGCGAAAGACTCGGTGTATGTGCTGATTCAGCAACAGGGCCGACTGGTGGAGCAACGAAAGATTTTGCTCGACAATGGCGTGGCGCGGGTAAATCTGCCGAGTGCGTCGCTGCCGTCGGGGCTCAACCAGATTACCCTTTACGATGCTACCGCCCGCCCACAAGCCGAACGGCTGGTCTTTTTGCCCGAACGGGTACCGCCCATAAAAGTAATTGTGGGGGTGAACAAAACGCGCTATCAGCCCCGTGAGAAGGTAATCATGAGTGTTAACCTGAATGATGATGGTTTACCCGCCGTAGCAGGGTTGTCGGCTTCCATCACCGATATTGGGCAGGTGCCTGACGATACCGCAGAAGCCACCATTCGTACGCACTTATTGCTCACCGGCGAACTACGCGGACATGTTGAACAACCTAATTGGTACGTTACCGATAACTCACCTGCAACCCGCCGGGCGGTCGATGACCTGTTATTGACGCAGGGCTGGCGACGGGTAAGCGGTACTCCCTCCACCGAATTACTCGGGGGCGTTTCGGTGATGGGGCGGCTACTCAACACCAAAAACCAACCGATGGCGGGCGCACAGGTCATTTTGGCCTCTACTGCTGCCGGGCAGGCATTTGTGCGGTCGGCGGGTGCCGACGAGTGGGGCCGGTTTCGGCTTGCGGGTTTTTCCATTGCCGATACGCTTAAGCTGGTAGCCCAGATTACCGATCGTCAGTTAAAAAATATTCCGGGTAAAGACGTCCATCTGGTGCTGGAAGGGCCGCAAACCAGCTGGCTGCCGGATACCGCGCGGGTACTGCCGAATTGGTCGGCTCTGCGGGCGCAACTGGATGCAGCTCGCACCCGTCAGGAAGGAGACGCAGAGTTTTACCGGGATAAACGAGTGAAACTACTGAAAGAAGTGACCGTTCGAGGCCGACGAACCGATGATCGTCCGGAGGATATTCAACGGTCCAGTCTGCACAAAGAAGCCGATGCGGTACTACTCTTCGATGATAAGTCACCCCGTTTTTTCAATTTGTACGAAATGATACGAGGGCGGGTCGCCGGAGTTACCGTAGCCCAGTCAACGACATCGCTGGTGGGGTCTTATCAGGTCATTATTCGGGGAATTGGCAGTCTTAAGAGTAGTACACAGCCATTATTTCTGATGGATGGCATGCCCATTGATGATGCTGATGGTACCGCTTTGCTCTCCTTTAATCCGGCCGATATTGAGCGGATCGAAGTGCTGAAAAACGGGGGCACGGCGGGTATTTATGGCGTTCGGGGCGGCAATGGGGTCATTGCGTTTTACTCCAGGCGTTTCCGGCCGGGGCAGTCGACCGCTGATGATGAAAAAGCGGGTATAAAACAGATACAGGTTATTGGTTTCCCATCCGTTCAGCGGGAGTTTTACGTGCCCCACTATGAAACCGCTTCGGCAGATCGGCCCGGCGAAGGGCAGACGGAGTCTTCGGAGCGTATCGACCGACGGGACGTGTTGTACTGGAAGCCCATCATGCAAACCGACAGTCAGGGCCATAGCCAACTGGTGTTCCCGCTATCAGACGTTGTGCGAACGTTGCGGGTAGTCGTACAGGGCATCACGGCCGATGGACGACCGGTGGTGGGTATACATCATATTCGCGTGCAGTAGCGCTGTTTTGTCCTTTCTACTTATTTTCCCCAGACAGGCGTAGGTGTATTTGCATCGAAAAGCTCGTCGATGTAATAATCTCGTCTTGGGCGTTTATTACATTCATCGCCACCAATCGGATATAGGCAGGCCGCATAGATCGCCACATCGTTGGGGTTCATCAAACTGACATACGCTCCATTCGGGTATTTGTCTGTTTTATGCGCCCGCTTCAGCAGGCAATGGCCAAGTTCATGAAACACCAGGCATTCCCGCGCCTGCTGACTGGCTTGCTGCCAGCAAAAAGCGTCGCTATTTAGCGTAATACGGGGTGTTTTGCCATTGTCGAGCAAACACTCCCCGCATATATCTTCGCTCACGGCTGACCCGAATGTAACAATCAGATTGTCGGTCGAAACCTGACTGTTTCGCTTTTTCGCTTCTTTCCGAAACGACTGGATATACGGCTCCACCTCAGTTGGCACACTATATTGTATGGGTTCTGGTTGAGGGTCTGAGTG
The DNA here is from genome assembly GCF_026391055.1 of Spirosoma sp. Taxonomy (GTDB): domain Bacteria; phylum Bacteroidota; class Bacteroidia; order Cytophagales; family Spirosomataceae; genus Spirosoma. The sequence continues at coordinate 599,984 of NZ_JAPLET010000015.1, forward strand.
GCAGCCTGTCAATAGAAAGAGTATTAAAAATAGATAATGGCGCATATGAAAAAGAGGACGCTGGAGTGAGTATTTACTCATGCCATTTCATCTGGGAAGCCGGTCCGGCGTCCCGGTTTGCTTTCGTCAGTAAATACTGACTTCATAAAGAGGCACGAGCGTATGCGCGCGCCAGCGCAACCGATTAAGCTTTACGCTTCCACGCCAACCACGCCACTACGGCCAGACAAGTACCAAACCAAGCGAAGGGTAATCGCAGATCAATCAACGATAGAATCCCAAATATCACGGTTGTCACAAAGCTGGCTACGCCCTGTAAGGCCTGGTTGATCCCGAAGATTTCGCCCCGGTCTTCGTCTGATGTTAGTTGGGCCATCAGTCCTTCAATCAGGCCCTGAATGAGCGACAGCGTCAGACAGTCGACTGTAACCAGGATGTACAGCCACAAAACTGACGTTCCCACTAGTCCATAACTGCCCAGCACTGGTGCACCCAAAAGAGCAAGCCAGAAAATGCCCCGTCGCTGGTTAATTCGATCGGCAATGTAGGCGTAAAAGACATAGCTGATGACAACGCTTAGTCCTCCGAAATACATGAAGAAATAAGAAATAGCTTTGGCGTCCATCTGCAACGCCCCGAAGCTGGCGAAGGTGACGAAGTAAAAATAGTAGCCGGTGCTGAGCGTAAGCGCCAGTTGCATCATAACCAATATCTTCAGGCCTTTGTATTGCCGATCTTTGGCTAGCAGCCTTGTCCACAGAGTATGTACGTCGAGTGAGTTGGCCAGTTCCGTTTTCAGGGCTGCTGTTGTAATACCTGGCGGATTGGGATGGGTTTCGCGCAGTGTCCAGCTTAGAATCATGTTCACACTCGATAAGGTAACGGCCATGATCGCGACCACCCGTGCCTGATCGCCCTGAACCACATCGAAGGTCGTCAGCAACAGGCCCGATACCGCCGGACCAATGACGAACCCGAGCGAGATGATTGCACCTTCAATGCCGAGGTTTTTAAACAGACTTTCTTTGGGCGAAATATCCGTAATTGCCGAGCGGACCGTGGCGTACATGCCATTCGTCGTGCCATCGCTCACCCGATTCGCAAAGTAATACCCCACCCGAACGGGAAGCAGCAGGCAGTCGGCGAGGAAGGTGCCAATGGCCGAAATGATAAAAATGGGGCGACGGCCGTAACCATCAGAGAGCTTTCCTAACAGCGGGGCCGAGAACAACTGCATACCCAGAAACAGCGCTGTACCAACGGCCAGCCATAATTGGGGGCGTTCCAGCCCTTTTACAAACTCCGGCAAAATTGGGCCGACCGCCGAGCCGACAATGACATCAATGAAAATGATGGCGTAAATATGAAACAGTTGACGGTTGGCCACAAAAAAGGGGTTCGGTAGGGTGCAAAGTTACCCTACCATGCGTTCATATACCTCGTTGAATTCACTATTCCGACTTTGTTTGTAATGGTCGGTATGGTAGCGGTCGAGTTTATCAAGAATCTGTACCAGAATGGCCTTCTCGCCGTCTGTCAATGAACCGAAAGCGACGTCGGCTACCTGATTCATGATTGGGAAACACTCCTGAATAGTCGCCAGCCCTTTTGGTGTTAAACGCAGACGTTTGGACCGGCGATCCTGTTCGTCGGGAAACTCTTCGAGGTATTCCATTCGGATGTGCCGGTTGATAATATCGGTCCCCGACGCGAATTCCGCCATCATTTCATAGATCACTTCACTCTTTTTAGGCGTACCCATCTGTAATACGACAAGTAGATAAACTGGGTCGTCCATGCCTTTGACATCCAGCGACTGCATGGCCTTTTTAGAGTAGAAATAAGCATATTTCGACAGCCTGCCGACCAATGCCGCCAACCGGGCTTCGGGCCGAATAGAAATCATCGGCTGGTGTACCGTGTCGCTGAGGCTCTCTTTCCATTGGTCGTTGTGAATCTTGTCGTCATCGACGGTAGGAATGGCCCCGTTTGTTGCCGATTCATGCAGTTGATTGGTTAGGAAATGCAGACAGAAACCCGCCAGCGTGGCATCTGGCGTAACGGCACTATAAGCGGCCCATCGATTAACCAACTCAATAACGTTTTGCTCTCCTTTATCCATAACACTACGCTTTCGTAACAAACAACGTACTTGTCTTACGAAATCGCTACGAAAATAAAATTTTTTAAACTAAAAGAATAATTTATTACGAATGCGTAGTATTATTGCATTTATGATGTGAGATAACTACGGTTATATAATATATGTTGTTTCTTGCCTTGCTCACGGGCTCATGGTAAAGACGCAATGCACATATGGACAAGCGACTACTGGCTACTACAAACGGATGATAGCAGAACTAAAAGAAGTGGGCAAAGAATACAAGACCGGCGATCAGACGATTGTCGCCCTGCAACCAACGACGCTCCAATTAAGCGAAGGTGAACTGATGCTCATCATTGGGCCATCAGGTTCGGGTAAAACCACTCTATTGTCGATGCTGGGGTGTGTTATCTACCCCAGTTACGGCAATCTATGGGTCGATGGGCAGCATATCAATAAGCTCAGTGAGAAAGCGCTGGCAGCTCTTCGGCTGAATACTATCGGGTTTGTTTTTCAGAATTTCAACTTGCTGGCTCCGCTCACCGCTGAAGAAAACGTGCTGATGCCGCTTCAGCTTCAGGGTGTCAATAAGGCCGAAGCTCGCGACCGTACCGAACAGGCGCTCAAAACGGTCGGGATGATCGACCGCCGAAAAAATCTGCCTAAACAACTCTCGGGCGGGCAGCAGCAACGCATTGCTATTGCCCGCGCGCTAGTGACTAACCCCAAGCTGGTCTTGTGCGATGAACCTACGGCCTCGCTCGACAAAGACTCGCTGGCTATCGTCATGCGCGAATTACGGGCGCTGGCCGATGGTGGTAAATCGGTAGCCGTTGTTACCCACGACCCGCGCCTGAAATCGTATGCTCATCGGATTGTGGAGGTCGACAACGGATTTGTTAAGGAAACAAGTGAATTCAATGACGTATAACCATGAATAATACACTACGTAAACCTACCGCCAGCTGTGTAAACGCAAAGCGCAAAAAAGCCTGTTCAATGATCTTTTGCATCCTGACGGCCAGCCTTTCGCTGTTTTCCTGCGGAGATAAAAAGCAGAAAGCCGAGGCCCAGCAGGACTCAGTTCGAACGGCGCAAACGGCCCGGCAAATTGCCGAAGTGCTGGGTGTGGCTGTAATCGAGCCAGCCGCCCGCATCAGCAAGCTGGCCGCCGAAACCGATGGGCTTGTTAAAACAGTGAACGTCGACATTGGGCAGCAGGTCAAAAAAGGACAGGTGCTCCTGACGATGGATAACGCCGTGGAATCGGCCCAGCTTCAGCAGGCGACCGTTAAAATGAAGACGCAGCAGGACGCTATTGAAACGGCCCGGCAAAATGTACAGACGCTTCGGGTGCAGCTCCAGAAGGCCGAAGCCGACTTGAAACGGAACGAAACACTGTTTGCCGGTAATGCCCTCACCCGAAAAGAACTCGATGATTCACGCTACGATGTACAAAACCTGCAACAGCAGATTCGGGCGTCGGAAGCACAGGTGAAACAAGCGCAGGGGCGCATTACCGAGCTGCGGGCCGATAGCGAGTATGCCAGTACAGTAGCGGGGCTGAAAACGGTAAAGGCACCCGCCGATGGTACCTTGTTGAGTCTGGATGCTAAAATTGGGCAGTACCTGAGCAGTAACCAGTCCATTGGCGATTTTGCTCCCGCTGGTCCACTGGTAGCGGTAACGGAAATCGACGAACTGTTTGCGCTAAAGGTAAAAGTTGGCCAGAAGGCATATATCCGCCAGCAGGGGAGCAGCGACCGCCTGACGACCGGTACCGTCGTACTGGCGTCACCTTATCTGCGTAAGAAATCGCTCTTTTCCGATAACGCGTCGAACCTCGAAGACCGGCGCGTTCGCGAAGTACGGGTCCGGCTGGATGATCCCGGTAAAGTAATCATTGGAGCACGGGTAGAATGCCTCATTAATGTTAACTAATTATGCTTCAAACGGCATTCAGCTTTCTGAAATATGACAGAGCCAAGTCGATTGGAACGATGGTTGGCATTACCCTGTCGGTGTTTCTGGTTGGCCAGCAAACGGGCGTGTTTCTGTTTCTGACTAACTCCATTATCAACGTAGTCAACAGCAACCGCCAATACATCTGGATTGTCGATGAAAGTACCACCGATGCCAATAAGACTGTTCCGCTGGATGTGCGGATCGGGCGGGAGATTGCCAGTATTGCCGGGGTAAAGCAGGTACATGAAGTGGTTATATCGGCGGGTTCTGTAAAGCGGCTCAATGGGAAAACCGCCGGTCTTTCGCTCATCGGTGTGCAGGCACCCGCCTATGCCGGGATGTGGAATGTCGAACCGGAAACCTCGCCCAGCCTGCTACTGACCGAAGGCGCTTTGTTTATGGACGTTTTTTCGGAGAACCTTAAAGACGTGAAAGTAGGGGAGGCTTTCGAACTGAACGGCGAACGGGTATACAAAGCCGGACAGACCCGCGGTACGCAGGGACTGGGCATCGACTATGCGTTTACTACCATCGAACGCGCCCGTAGCCTGACAGGCTTTTCGTCCGACAAGGTCAGCTTCTTTCTGGTGGAGGCACAGCCCAATGTCGATAAGGTACAACTGGTAAACCGTATCAACGCAGCCATTCCGGGCATCCGGGCCTGGACGGGCGAAGCCTTCGCGGAAAGCACATTTACACGGGCCGTTGTGTCGGGTGGTTTTGCCGCCACCTTCGGCTTCCTGATTGTGTTTGCTATCATCGCCGGGTTTGTCATTATCGGTCTTACGTTGTATTCGGCGGCCAACGAGCGCATACAGGATTACGGTACCCTGAAAGCCATCGGGGCAACGAACCGCTACATCGCCCGACTTATTCTGCTTCAGGCCATAATACTGGCGGTTATTGGCTACGGGATCGGGCGGTTGTTTGTCGAGGGGTTTCGTTTACTGCTATTGTCAATCGGTTCCAACTTCAGCTTTTCTGTCTGGCTCGAAGTGGGCTTTATCAGCGTTACCCTTTTCATTGCGCTGGGCGGCAGTCTGTTTGCGATTCGGCGTATCACATCGCTGGAGCCCGCGTCGGTATTCAGGCGGTGATAAACGAGTGAATGTGGGCCTGGCTTGCTCAGGACAGGTGTCTATTACTTTTACTTTATTTAATCAGCATGAAGTCGCTATCCGCTATAGTCTTCTTTACACTCATTTTTTCGCTCAATGGGAAGGCACAACCCTTTACGCTTACGCTGGATCAGGCCCTTAAGCAGGCACAGGCCAACCGGCTGGAGTTGCTGAATGGTCAGTTACAAACGCAGATCGCGCAGAGTGACGAAGCCCGCCGACGCGCCCGCTGGCAACCGCAACTGAAAGCCACAGCTGATTTTCGGTGGAACACGCAAATTCAGCAGAGCGTCATAAAAAATGCACCCTTTGCTAACGGGCAGGATGTTGTGCTCCGCTTCGGGACGCCAATCGCCAACGTATTGAATGTGCAGGCCGAACAGAAAATCTACGACGCCCAATCGCCCATCGACCGCCGTATAAATCAGGTCAATGTAACGACTCAGCAGACGACGCTGGAGAAAACCGCCATCGACATACGGCAGCAGGTAACGGAAGCCTACTATCAGGCCGTATTCAACCGCGAGAAAATTCGGTTGTCGGAGCGGGCCCGGATGCGGGCGCAGGGCTATCTGGAACAGGCGCAAACCCGCCTTCGGGCCGGAACACTCCTGCAAACGGATTTCGACCGGTTCGCGCTTGATCTGAGCAATGCCGAGCTTACCTACCGCAACGACCAGCGCGACTATTCGCTCAGTCTGGATAACCTCCGTTATCGGATCAACACGACCCAGACCGTTGAACCTGCCGATTCGCTGGAAGCTTTGTTTACCCAGTTTCAGGAGGAAGCAACCGGGAGCCGGGTGGAACTGAAACAGGAAGAACTGAGCCGCCAGCTCAATGAGCTGAATCAGCAACGCGAGCAGGCCCGACTCGCGCCGGTAGTGTCGGCCTATGGGGCTTATTTTGCACAGCAACTGGCCGATGTCTTTAATCCCTTTCAAGCCGATACCTGGTATCGCTACAACTATGTGGGGGTTCAGGTCAACATCCCGATTTTCGACGGGCGACAGGCGCGGCTTAATCGGCAGGACTACGTACGTCGTGCTCAAGTGAACCAGAATACCATTTTACAACTCAAAAACGACTTCGAGTACGAAACGCGTTCGGCTAAGAATACCCTCGATCAAGCCCGGGAGAACCTCGTCCAAACCCGGAAGAACATCGTACAGGCGCAGCGTATACTCGCCGTTGACCGGGTTCGTTTTGATGCCGGTACGCTGTTGATGGCCGACTTCCGAAACAGTGAATACAGCTTGCAACAGGCCGAGACGAACTACCTCCGCTCGGTATACGATGCCCTGCTAGGTCAGTTGCAGTTGCGGAAAGCCAGAGGCAGTTTGTAGGGAGCTAGTGCGCACATCGACTTAAAACGTCATGACGTAAAACTGACAGGTAAACGACTGGCCAAACTCGTGCATTGCGCGCTGATACGTTGGCTGAAAGCCGTAGCGTTCGTAAAACTGCATCAGTTTAGGGCGTGTGGCATCGGTTTCGAGTTGCAGGGTGTTGATGCCGCGTTTCAGGCACTCGGCACGGCTGAAGTCGATAATAGCCGCAAAGAGATTTTGCCCGTTGAACGGTCGGCGAATGGCCAGTTTGTGTATGAAACCCGAAGTATTGGGTGGTACATCGGGCCAGTAGAGCGGATCTATCCATTGCAGGATAAAGACCGCAGCCGGTTCGGGGCCGGTGCCTTCTTTGCGGTCGGCATACATGACATACAGGTTGCCGGTTGTGTATTTGTCGAGCAGATTTTCGGCGGTGAGGGTACTGACTTGCCAGAGTTCGCGGTCATTGTCGGCGAGCCATTGGCCCACTTCACGGAGGATAGCAAGGGCGAGGTCGGGCTGGTCGTTTCGGAAGGTGGTGGTCATAGTGAAGGAAGTTGTGTGGGTTGTGTCTGTGTAGGCTACATCTGTCCGTGTAGGCTACATCTGTCCGTGAGCTGTACCTGTCCGTGAGCTATGCCTGTCCGTGAGCTGTACCTGTCCGTATGTTGCACATACGGTTATCCACAGTCAACACCTTCGGCGTTGTTAGGGGAATAGATGGTTTTCGTCGTACGCTACGCCGTGTTCGTCCAGCAGGTTCTTATATTCATCGTTGAACGTTATGTTTCTGTGGTGCTCTTTCTGTTTTTTTATGTAGTTGATGACACGGTCACGTTCTTTGATCGAGTATGTGAAAGCCCCATATCCTTCGGCCCATCCCTCAAAATCAGGGAATAGCCCACTGGCTTTCATCCATAACGAGCTGGCTACTTTGATTTCTTTAACAAAATCAGCTAACGCTACAGAAGGATGCAAATCACTCAGGATGTGAATATGGTCTTCTATGCCGTTGATCCTAAACAGTGTACATTTTTTATTTTTTATAACTCCCCAAATATATTTATACAACTCCTCGCAATGTATATCCGTGATGACCGGGTTCCTGTATTTTGTGCAGAATACAATTTGGTATAATATCTGGCGGTAGCTCATAGCCTGCAAAATAGGTACAGGAATTCCTACTGTCAACTTTTTTGGCGGAACTGGATACATGTTGTAAGGGGGCCGAGCTGTGCCCGTAGGCTACGCCTGTGTGCTGCACCCGTAAGTTACGCATATGGTTATCCACAGTCAACACCTTCGGCGTTGAGAGAGGCAGTCGTCCACAACGCCGAAGGTGTTGACTGTGGATAGCCGTATGCGCAGCTTACGGGATACGGGATGGGATTACGGATTTCGGGATGCAGATTACGGATTTCGGGATACAGATTAAGGATTACGAAATCCGTCGTCAATCACCTTGCTTAGGACTGATACGCCGTTTTCGTCAAAAGCTTCGATAGCGAAGTAATACGGTACGCCGACGTTCAGGGCACGAAGTTCGAAGGTGTTGGGCTCGTCGTTCCAGAACTGATAATTCTGGTAAAGCTTGTCGGGCGCAATACCCCAGCGGATGTTGTAACCCACTGCGCCCGGAACTTTGCTCCACGAGAGGTCGGCATTACGCTGGTCTTTCTGACGTTTGGCCGTGAGCGTCGCGGGAGTAGCGGGAACCTTACCCAGGCCGTTACCAAATACCCGAAATGCATTGATGGCCAGATGCGAACCGGCTACATATACGTGCTCGTAACGGACATAGCGGGCACGGGCTGGCTTTTGCAGTTCAACATACGCGCACGCCCGGTCGCGTTTAGGTTCTTTGGTCAGGTCAGCCACCACAGTCCATTTTTTATTATCCGTAGATGTCAGGATTTTGAACTGCGTGTACACCGTCGAATCGGAGTCGTAAATGGTTTGTTTGTAGTCGATGTAATCCACCTGTACGGCCCGCACATCCCGTTCTGCGCCCAGGTCGAGGGTGAGCGTTTCGCCGGGCTTGTTCTGACCGGCTACCCAGAACGTGCGCGGGTTTTCGTCGGTGGTTCTGTCCGCCGACAGCGTGTCCGTTGGTGCGGCTCTGAGTGTCGACGAAGCTACGGCCGGTTTGCGGTAAGAGAGGAGCATCCAGCCCGTAAACAGCGCGTCGGTGTTCATTCCATTCTGGCTCGAAACGGTTTTGTCGGGTAGGTAGTGCGGAAAATCACCGAAACGTGTATTGGCGAACATCTGGTCGTCTTTATCGAAACCGGCGGGGTTCATCACAATCCGGCGCTCCATCCCCCAGTTGTAGCCAATCCAGGTGGTGCCCGTATTCCAGTAGTTGCCAAAATTATCCTGGAAGGTGTTGCCATGCCCACAGCCCGTAGCGAATCCTCCTGGCTTGTAGGCAACCGGATTATAAGGTGCATATTCAAACGGCCCGAGCGGGTCTTTACCCACGTATGTCCCATTGCCGTACACGTTGTATTCGGTACCAGGCGCACCGTATTGCAGGTAGTATTTGCCGTTGTGTTTGGTCATCCAGGCTCCTTCTGTAAATGGTTTGAAGGGGTCGGAGTGGTTTGGGCCGAAGCGCTCCCAACCGTGCTTGTATGGGTCGAGCCAGAACATAGCTTTGTACGAGGCTGCCGGGTTATTGCCCGCATAGGTCAGGTTTCGGCTCTTGTCCAGCTCAGCACCGAAAAGCGGGTATACGTTCGAGGAACCCCAGTACATGTACCATTTGTCGGTATCGTCGTCGTGAAACAGGGCCGGGTCCCAGGGGCCAATGTCTTTGGGTAAACGGGGTAGCCAGCGGTTGAAGAATTTCAGTTTCCCTTTATCGGGTTCGGTCGAGTAAAAAATAGGGCGTTGCTCAAACGTCGACTGGAATAGGTAGAGCGTGTCGCGAACCGACAGGGCTGCCGGGGCGCACATGTCTTCCATCGGCCATTTGTCGGGGACAACGTAGTTCCAGTTGACCATATCTTTCGAATGCCACCAGCCGCCCTGAATCGTGACAAAAAGGTAGTATTCTTTCTTATGGTTAATGATGACCGGGTCGGCCCCGGACCGGTACGAGATTTTCTCGTTCAACTGTTCGAAATTATACCGATAGCTAATGTCCATCGGATTGCAGTAGGTCCGGTTAGTCTTTTGCTGGGCCAGACTAGGCGCATAGCTAGCGACTAACGAGCTGATTGACAGAAGGAATAGGGTCAGAAAACGCACGATGTTATTAGGTGTAGTGCCGAAATTTAACATTTGTACAGGCTCACAAGTTAAGCACCTATGACTGATATAAACAAGACTCTCCTGCAATCGCTGGGCAGTGGCCTGGCGGGTGCCTGCGCCCTGACGGCCCTTCACGAAACGGCCCGCCAGTTCATCCCCGAAGCACCTAGAGCGGATATTTTGGGGATGCGGGCTATAAAAAAAGTAATGGCAAGTGTTGATGAAGAGCCGCCTGCCGATGATGAACTCCACGACTGGGCACTGGGTGGCGACGTGGTTTCGAACACGCTTTATTACAGCCTTATCGGACTGGCTAAACCTGAAAATGCCGTTTTGACGGGTGCTGTGCTGGGGCTGGCAGCTGGCGTCGGAGCAGTGGCATTACCCGGACCGATGGGCTTGGGCACCGCTCCCAGCAGCCGTACTCCGGCAACTGCCGCTATGACCATTGGCTGGTATCTGGTGGGAGGACTGGTAACGGCGGGCGCTTATACCTTGCTGAAGCGTCGATAGAAAACATTCTATAGCCTAATAATGATCACTCTGCGTTGACGAAAGAAAGTACGGAATCCCGTTCTCTTTCGTCAACGGGGCGTTGATATCGGCTACCGGAAACCACCAGTACACAACCCGTTTAGCTGATTGATAACCGTCTTCTCTTAACACACCTCTGTCTGGTGTTCGTCCTTTGTTTTCGTTTCGGTTTCCAGCGTAGCGTGGTTGATTTTTCGGTGTTCGAGCCGGTGGCGTGCGTCGTGTTTAAGCGCATCGATCTGCAAGTCGGAGAGACCAGGCTGAATAACCAGGTGGGCCGTGAGGGCGTTTTCGGTTGTGCTCATGGCCCATATATGTACATGATGCACATCGCGCACGCCCGTTACGGCCCGAAGGTCAGCGAGTACGTCGTTGAGGTTAATATCCGTTGGGACGCCGTCCATCGATAGCCGTAAACTATCGTTCAGCAGGCGCCAGGTAGAACCAAGAATTACGGCGGCCACAACCAGCCCGATAAAGGGGTCGAGCCAGACCCAGCCGGTATAACTGATAACAATACCCGCCACAACGACGCCAAGCGATACCAGCGCATCGGCCGCCAGGTGAAGGTACGCTCCTTTGATGTTCAGGTCGTGGTCTTTATCCCGGAAAAAAAGTAGTGCTGATGCTGCATTCACCAGTATGCCAAACCCCGCAACCCACGCTACAGGACCACCCGCCACCGGTTCGGGGTGTTGAAAACGCTGAATGCTTTCCCATAAAATAGCCCCAATCGTGATCAGCAGAATAACCGCGTTGGTAAGAGATGCCAGCACCGTACTCTTTCGATAGCCGTAGGTGAAACTCGGCGTCTGACGAATGCGGGCCAGCCGAAACGCCAGTAGTGAAAGCAGTAGCCCGGCAATGTCGCTGAGGTTGTGTCCGGCATCTGCAATCAGGCCCAGCGAGTTGTAATAAAACCCCATGCCAAATTCAACCACCACATACAGCGTGTTTAAAACGGCTCCGATGATCAGAGCCCGATTGACAGACGTTAAAACGGCAGGACCGTGGTGGTGTCCTGCGTGGTCTTCATGATTATGTTCGTGTGCCATTCGTTAGTGGTCGGCCCAGAGTAGTTTGTTGGTCTGTAAAGAACAACTGATTTATGGGTGAGGTGGTTACGCTGATTATCCTGAGTGGTCCTTCTGATGGGTTACAGCGAACTGTTAAAAGTCTTGAAAGTATACATGTTAAAAAATGTATATATACGAAAAGCTGATGTAAATTATCACCTTATAATAAGTAACAGGTAAAAAAAAGGATGTGGATTGGTCCGGAAAGGGCACGAATTAGTTATAAAGTCTGTATGATTACCAATTGCACTCTGCCAAGTAGATGCGGAGGAATTATTTTACCTACCATTATGGACTTTTGCGGACCTTACGACGAACAACTCGCTGCACATTATCGGCAGTCTTTACTAACGCCTTTGTTAGCAGGCTGGGAGTTCCGACAACGACCGGCACTCGAAACGGGTCATACTGGGTGGCAACTGTTGGCAAAAAAGCAGAACTGGCTATTGACGGCCCCTATTCGCCATGATCTACTAAGCGACGAATGGGCGATTGTCGTTACAGACGCCGAACAGATTATACAATATGTGAATCCGCTGTTCGAAAAGATGACCGGGTACACCAACACAGAAGCGTTGGGACGTCGTCCTAATTTTTTACAGGGTGAAGGAACGTCGTTGTTGGCTCGACAACGTATGCGGAAGGCCATTCAGAAAAAACGGACGGTGAGCGAATTGCTGCTGAATTATAGGAAAGATCAAACGGCTTACTGGTGTAACGTTGTGATTCGCCCAATTACAAATCATCAAAAAGAAATCGTCAATTTCATCGCCTTCGAGAAAGAAGTGCAACTGGATGAGTTGCCCGCCGACCGTTAACCTACTAGTTTGGTAAAAACTTTCTCGCCAAAAATGAACAAGGCATGCCAATCCTGTTCTACTTTTGTGCGGGACATGAAAAACGCGCTCATTTATATTCTCCTGCTCGCTACGCTGCTACCAACCGTCAGCCAGTGGGGAACCATTGCGTATTACAATGTCAACAAAGCATACATTGCCCGTGTCCTTTGCGAAAACCGGGATAAGCCGCAACTCCATTGCGATGGTCAGTGTTATTTAGCGAAACAGTTAAAAGCCCAGCAGGACCGGCAGGACAAGGAAACCACCGAACGGGTAAACAACACGCCCGTTATTCAACTATTCTGCCAGGATAACCTATTGTTTAACTTCGACCGCTACTACCCTTTGCTGGTGTCAGTTGCCTTTTCGGCTTACCATTCTTCGGCTTACACAGCTCCTGTTCAGAAGCTTTTTCACCCTCCTCAGGCCTGAGGCTGCAATCTCTGCGGCTCCTGAATGGATAATTTCAACAGCTGTTCTAAGCTGTTGAAACACCTTGCCCGCACCACTTTCATACGTGGCGCAGGGTGTGCGTATTCTTCACATTTTCTGACCTGACTATTCATAATGAACATCTATAAACTGTTCATGGCCTCTCTCGTATGGGCCATGACGTCAGTCTGTGCGTTGGCGCAGCTTAGTACCTATGGACTTGTTTTCGATGCCCAGACCAAAGAACCATTACCCGGCGTAACGCTGGTTTTTACTGCCGGAAAAGGCGTGGTAACCGATGCCTCCGGGCGATTCTCGCTGGTTACGAACCCTACCCGCGTTACGATTTCGGCGGTTGGGTACCGTCGGCAGGAGGTGGTTCTTGTACCAGGCCAACCCGTCCGCATCGCCCTCGAACCCGCCGTCGAAGACCTGCAAACCGTTGTGGTAACTGGAAATCGGGAAGCCGCCCTGCGCACCGAAACGCCCATCGCAATCTCGAAACTGTCGGCCCGACTCATTAACGAAACCAAACCCACGAGCATCTACGAAGTCATTAACAAAACGCCGGGGGTACTAATGGTCAACTTGAATAATGAACAGCACATGATGGCTATTCGCCAGCCCATGACCACCAATGCTTATTTTCTGTATCTGGAAGACGGCGTACCCATTCGGCCAATGGGCGTGTTTAATCACAACGCGTTGCTGGAAATGAATCAGTTTACAGTAAGCTCCATCGAAGTGGTGAAAGGGCCGGTGTCGTCTATCTATGGCCCGGAAGCCGTGGGCGGGGCGGTGAACTTTATTACTCAGCGTCCAACGGCCGTGCCAACCGCCCGCGCAGGTATTCAGGTCGACCAGTGGGGGTATCAGCGGATACAGGTTGGGGCGGGTGCCCGGCAGGGTAAGTTCGGGATTTACGTTGGCGGACTGCTTTCGCGGCAGCGCGATTCCTGGCTGGCCAGCTCCAACTACGACAAATCGTCTTATTTTACCCGACTCGAATACGCTTTTTCATCGAATACCCGCCTGACGGGCACCATTTCGTACAACGATTACAACTCGCAAACGAGCGGTAGTGTAGACAGTACGGCGTTTTTTGCCCGGCAATACGTGAGCACGACCGATTTTACGTACCGAAAAACGGTTTCGTTCCGCAGCCGCCTGACGCTCGAACACACCTGGAAAAACGGCTCGGAGTCGTTCGTAACGGGCTTTGCCCGCAACAACAGCGTTGGGCAGAATCCGGCTTATTCAATTCGCTGGACAACCGGTTCGCCAACGGCAACGGGGCAGATCAACAGCAACGACTTCAGCAGTTACGGCTTCATTGCTCAGCATACACAGAAGCTGAGTTTCCTGAACAGTAAAATCATTTTGGGTACCACGCTCGACCTGTCGCCCAATTCGTATTACGCGTATCAGACGGACCTGACCGCCGAACTGCGGGCCGATAAAAAGTCGGTGATAAAGTATACCCAGGTCCGGGAGCGGCCCGATAACCAACTGGCCAACTACTCGGCGCATATCCATAACGTAGCAGCTTATGGGCAGTATGATCTTGAACCGGTACCCAACCTGCGGCTCTCTGTAGGCCTGCGTTACGACCGGATGGCCTTTGATTATGTCAACGCGCTGGACGGGAGTTCGGGCAGTAAAGACTACAGCCAGCTAACGCCCAAACTAGGCATGACCTATGATCTGGGCAAGAGCAAAGGTTTGTATGCTAATGTATCGAAAGGGTTTTCGCCCCCGGCACTTACGTCTATTTTTCTCAAGCGAACGACGCCAGCCGCTACCGGCGAGCTATTCTACTACAACCTGCAGCCTGCCCGGTTTACGAACATGGAAATAGGCGGCTGGGCTTCACTGCTGAACCATAAGCTCTATATCGACGGGGCGTTTTACCAGATGAACGGTACCAACGAACTGCTGAACATTCGCCAGCCCGACAACTCGACTGATTACCAGTCAGCGGGAAAAACGCTGCACCGGGGCGTTGAGCTGGGCATTACCTACCGACCGTCGAAGCAGGTGTTTTTTCGGTTTGGGGGCACTCATGCCGTGCATCAGTTTGTGGAGTTTACACTTAGCCAGCGCATATCCGATGCCATACGAAATGTGAATGGCAAAGACATGCCTTCGGCCCCACGCACCCTCTGGAATACGGAAGTCAGCTACTATCCGGCCTGGCTGAAAAATTTCCGAACGTCGGTAGAGTGGCAGCATGTGGCGGGCTGGTATCAGAACCAGATCAACACCGTCCGGTATGGCGGCTATGATTTTGCCAATGTCCGGGCGGGTTACGAGTGGAAAGGCATTGAGGTATTTACGAACGTGATGAATGTAACCAATGCGCTCTTCGCCACCAATGCCACCCGGGGCAACAACGCCACCGACCGCACCACCTACACGCCAGCTGCCCCGCGCACGGTGGTGATTGGGGTTCAATATACGTTTTCCGGTAAATGAATTTTCAACCTGTGTAGAGACGCGACCGCACCGGCGGCCCGGCCTTCGCGTCTCTACCTAGTAAAAACTATCAAAATGGCACAATTAACGTCAATCCTGATTTTACTTCTCGTCAGTCTGTCGACCACCGAAACGCCCGTTTCAAATCCCCAGTTCTCCGGGGCCGTTCCCCGCCTTACGACCGATGCCGCCGGTAAGCCGCTGCTGAGCTGGGTGGAAAAAGTCAGTGAGAAAGAAACAGCGTTTTATTTCGCCGTAGCGGCCAATGGGCAAACGTTTGGCGAGAAAATAAGGGTGAACGCCCCCGCCGGGATCTCCAGCCATGCCGAAGGAATGCCCAAAATTGCTGTAAAAGCCGACGGGACGATCATTGCCGTTTACGAAGTGCCCAACCCAACCCCCGAATCACGCTTTGCCGGTGATCTGTTGTACACTATGTCCGTAGACAATGGCCAGCACTGGACCGATCCCGCTCCTGTTTATCAGGCAATAAAACCCGGTACGAGTCATTCCTACGGCGACATTGCCCGATTGCCCAACGGCGAAATCGGGGTTGTGTATTTAGATGAGAAACTCCCCGGCAAGGAGGGGCGACCGGTGGTGTTTGCCCAGACAACACAAGGAAAAGGATTCGGCCCGGCGGTGCTGGTCGATGATAATGCCTGCCAGTGCTGCCGGACAAATGTGTTTGTCGACGCCAAAAAAACCATTCACCTGACCTACCGCGATCTGATCCCGTCTAACAAAAAAGACGAACCCGCATCGCGCGACATCAGTACGGCGGTTTCGGCCGACGGCGGTAAAACGTTTAGTAAACCGCAACGTGTGTATGCCGACAACTGGCAGGTAAACGCCTGTCCGCATGCGGGGCCTTCCGTAACTCAGCTGGGCAGTGAGCTGCTGATGACCTGGTTTTCGGGTAAGGAAGAGGCCGTTGGACTACGGTTGGCGGCACTTGGTTCGGATAAACTGGTGTCGAGCGTACCCTCGAACCGGGCGAAACACCCGCAGGTAGTTGCGGTCAATAACCAGCTGATATGGGTCTGGGATGAGGCCGTTTCGAAGGATGGCTCCGGAGAAATGGGCTCCTTTGTCCAGCGAATCGGTATGCGTACCGTTCAGAACGGCATCATCAGCCCGACCAGATATATAACCGACGAAACCGCCGATGCCGCTTATCCGGTTGCGCTGGCCACGAAAAACGGACTACTGCTTGCCTATGAACAAACCACCGGTAGCCGAAAGCCGGTTATCGTAGTGCGGTCACTGTCGTCGTTATGAGCCGGGTTCGGTCTAAATTTTCACCTGTAAGGTCATGTACAAGCCGCGTCCATCGGAGGGCAGGATGCCGGGTCCGGGGTAGCCCGTGGCCCGACGGGTGAAATACGCCCGATTCGTGAGGTTGTTCAAACTGCCTTCCAACCTGAACCGGCTGAACTGGTACGACAGGCTGGCGTCCATGATTGAGTAGGCTGGAATAAGCCCGATTACGGCCGAAACGCCCCCTTCGCGAGAGTTTGTGGCGTCGGAAAACTGGTCTGACAGATAGGTGTACTGAAACGAAGCTTTCAGGTTTTTGTAGCCGATTCGCACGCCACTTTTCAGGTTTACATTCGGTACAAACTCAACCTGATTACCAACGACTCCCGCAATCTCGCTGGCTTTATAGGTCGAATGGATCAGGGCGACATTGGCAAACAATACGCCACTCAGGTTCGTATTGGCCGGGTTGGCTATCCGTAAGAAATCAGCTTCGGCATAGGATTCCAGACCCATGATAACGGCCTGTCCGATGTTGCCCCGTCGGCGGAGAACCCGGTCGTTGGCATCGTAGAACTGCACCTCACCGATGCGGTTGTTGTAATTCAGGTAGAATGCGCTGACATCGAAGTTGTATAGCGTGGTTTGCGTGCTGCGAATGCCCAGGTCAATAGAGTACCCTTTTTCGTCCTGCAAATTCGGGTCTATCACAGACGATGGGTTGGCAATCCGCATATCGCTGAAGGTGATGGAGCGATAATTCTGGGAGATATTGCCGTATATGTCGAGCTGCGTGGTGGGTTTATAACTGATGCCCAGACCACCCAGCAGAAATTGACGGCCGTTGGTCCGGATTTCATTGGTGCGGGTGGCGTTGATGATGTTGCCCGCCAGGTCGCGGGTAACGGTGCCATAAAAACCATCGGCCGTTGTGTGAATATACTCGAAGCGGACGCCGGGGGTAATGGATAGTTTATCCCCTACATACAGGATGTTTTCGGCAAACAGAGACACGTTTCGGTTAGGAAACTGATAATCGGACGCAATGCCCTGTTCCGTATCCGTAAAGCTAAAGTTGGCATCCTTACCTGTGCTGCCCAGCCCTTGTATGCTGTGGTTGTAGCCGTGGTAATAGCGCGTTCCCACCAGCAGAACGGCCTGTTGTTTGACGAGCTGGTACCGTTTTAAGTACCGCGCTTCGGCCCCGTAATTCTGAAAATCACCTTTTATCAGATCCCGTTCGCTGTTGTCATCGATGCTGGCCACGCGGTTTGGCCGGAACCCCAGCGAATACCGATAGGCATACAACCCAAACACCCGCACATTGACTTCGTTGTTGGCGTTGAACTTATGGTCGAAATGCAGGGCGGGCATCGTCCAGTTTACCTTGAACCAGTTGCGCTCGCGGTTGCTTTGCCGGGGATCTTCCCGAAACATGGCGTCGGTCAGGCCACCCGGTTGCTGGGCCAGGTAGCTCATCTGGGTAATGTCGAACCCCACCGACGTAGTCTCCGAAAACCGGTAGTCGATGTCGGCGAAGGCCGTGTAGTTGGTGAAGTGAGAGTTAGGTCGCCAGCCATCGCCTTTCTTGTACTGAAAAAATGTATAGTAGCTCAGCTTCCCCACTGTGCCGCTGGCGCTGGTAAAGGCGTTGTAAAACCCGAAAGAACCTACGGTTTGCCGGGCCACCAACTCGAACTTACGGTCGGCAACGGGCTTTCGCATGACAAAGTTGAGCAGCCCGCCAAATTGCGTACCGTACTGGAGCGAAGCGGCTCCCCGCACAATCTGAATCCGGCCAACGGCTTCGATGGGGGGCGTATAATAACTTTCGGGATAGCCCAGCGCGTCGGCACTAATGTCGTAGCCATTCTGCCTTACGTTGAAATTGGAGCTTCGGTTGGGGTCGAGGCCACGCCCGCCAATGCTGAGTTGCAGACCGGCACCTTCGTTCTCCCAGATGTTAAGCCCCGCCACCCGTGCGTAGATCTGCCGGGCGTTGTTGGTCGATAAATTAGCAACCAGCTGCTCCGGAATAATCACTTCGGATTTCTTGCCTTCGTAAATGCCCATGCCTTCAACCCCCCGCATACGGGTGAAACCGAAATCGGACTGCTTATCGGTCACGGTTACCTCGTTCAGCGTTTCGAGCCGACTAGCCAGGTAAATACGCACCGACTGACTGCGCCCGGAGAGGCCTACGGTCTGTGTAGCGGCCTTGAAATCGGGGCTGCTGGTATTCAGTATGTAGGTGCCGTTTGGCAGATTAGAAAAGGTAAACTGACCCAGGCTATCCGTTTGGGTCGTTCGATTGCCATTATTCAGGTAGATAATACAGCTTTTCACCGCTGAACTGTCCTGCCGGGATTGTACCGTACCCGAAAGCTGATACTGGGCGAGGGTAGCCGTTGAACAAAGAAGAAGGAGTGCGAAGCCCGCAAATTTAAAAACCGTAGATGTTGTCATTGAACGAAGTGATCCACTCTTTGTGGGTAAATGAGTCCTGCTGGTCGGCCAGGTTGGTATTCGGGTCGACCAGGGGTTTTCCAAGGCGACCATTGAGGGCTACGTAGGAGTCTACATAGACGGCCGGTTGCTTAAAACCATGGGTTGAATAATAGTCGCGCAACAGATGTGCGTATTGCAGCAGCATATCGGGCTGAGTAGCCATCATTTTCTCCTGCAGGGGCGTCAGGAATTCGGTGTTGTTCACAATTGTCCGGTGCCCCAGATGATCTTTCACCGTAAACTGAGCGTAGCCTGCTTTTTCCATCAGCATAACCCGCCACGAAAAGCGGTAGCCCTGCTCCGTCCAGAACAACTCACCCGGATACAGGAGGTAGCGAAAGGGAAAAAGAAGTTGAAACAGAAAGAAAAACGCAAACGTCACCCGAATGGCTGCGGTGGCTATGGGTGAGTACATATACGTTCGCTGGCAGATCAGGAAGGTCGTTGGTATGGACAGGACCCGGCTGATAGCCCGGAGGAACGCCAGATGAACAGTAGCCGGAAAGAAGATTAACGCCGTCACAATCATAATGTACGGAAACATACCGATGGGGAACAGCAAGGCCGTTAAGCCATGAAACACCACAACGGCCATATAGGCCCAGGGTCGGGTTCTGCCATTCCAGAGTAGAAACGGGATACTCAGATCATATAGGCAGCCGAACCAGCTAAAGACAAGGGATACCCAGGGGTAATTGAACAGAACCCCGATCAGGGGAATGTCATTATGAGCGGGTAACCAGATGCGCAGGGGCAGACCATTCAGCAGCCAGTCGCTGTTGAGCTTGGCAATCCCGGCAAAAAAGTAGAGTAGCGCCACCAGCAGTTTGAGCGAGTCGAGGCTCCAGGCGGGAATGTGTCCGGCCCGTAAGCGGGGTCGGCGGTAGGCATCCACCGAGAAATACGCGTGGGCGGGCAGAAACAGAAGTAACAGACAAACCAGACTTGTGAAATAGTAGTGGTTGAGATAGGTGCTTTTGTCCATCAGTTCGATGTAAGTGAAACTGAAGAACAGGCACACACTGGCCAGTCTGTAAAACAAGCCAACCGCTACCAGCAAGGCCGAAAGGCCGCAAACGGCAAAAAGGATGTAGGTATATGGCCCCAGCGGCTTCACAAACTCGAAGCCATAAAACGGAAAAAAGAAGCGCGGCTGAATGTATAATTCCGCGATCCACCCCTTACTCCAGAAACGGACAATGCTCCCGAAGAGCATTAGTCCAAACAGAAGCCTGAAAACGGCCAATGGAGCCGCCGGGGTGGTTTTACGAAAATACTGCTGCATAGTTGGTATGGACAGTATCCTTGGTTAGTCCCCGTCATTATCGGTATACGTGATGGTGATGCTCATGGCGGTTGTCATGTCGACTTTGAGCATACGAACGGCCTTTTGCATCTGTGTATAAGCCAGAACAACGGCGGCCTCGTTGGTCTTGATTTCGTCGGCCAGATTAGGCTTCAGTGTATTAAGCTGCTGATTGACGGCGTCAAACTGCTTGTTGATAATGTCGACCAGCGACGTGCCCGTGCTACTGTCTTTCGCGCCGAGTGAATTGAGGTAGGTTTTCAGACCCGGGCCTTCTTGACCCGTTTTTACGCTTTTTCCGTTGAAAAAGTCAACCGAAGCCTGATGAGCCGTTTTGGCCAGTGTCAGCGACAGGTCTTTCTTGTAATACGCTTCAACCTTATCGGGCGC
Organism: Spirosoma sp.; assembly: GCF_026391055.1. Taxonomy (GTDB): domain Bacteria; phylum Bacteroidota; class Bacteroidia; order Cytophagales; family Spirosomataceae; genus Spirosoma. The sequence goes on from NZ_JAPLET010000015.1 coordinate 620,577, forward strand.
TACCGTGCCGTTGGTCATGGCACCCGACGGAATGCCCAGTTTCCCGGAACGGATATATCGCTCATAATTCAGCACATATCCGTTTACGAGTTTGGATGTCGAGCAGCCTGCGTTCAGGGCGGTGCAGTTGATAAACGTATCCCGATAGCCACCCGTTGTCCAGGCGGTGTATACGGTTACGAACTGGGTGTTCATCTGGCCCGTCAGCCGCTTCAGGTAAGCAATTCGTTTGGCGGCATCGGCGGCCGTTGTGTACCGGGCAACAATAGCATCGTCTGTCGTGCCGAGGCCGTTGATGAGGTAATCCAGGGCCGGAAAGCCTTGTTTGGGATAAGATAGCGGCACATCGAACGTTCCCGAACCCGCTGAAATATACTCTTCGATACCGGTCACGTTGGCCGGGTAGATGTTGAAAAAGTTACGAAGCGTGTTCTGCTCCGCCGGACCTACATCGAATAGTTCAACTTTCTGCCATTCGGTATAGGCGTCGGCCCAGGCCTGCCGCAACGCCGTAAGCGACGCATTGTCCGGTTTGGCGGCAAACGCGTCCGACTTGGCCAGCATTGCATCAAATTTTGTCTTGAAGTTTGTGTAGCTGGGCACAATGATATTATCGGCCAGGTTGGTCAGCATGGCTTTCCGGTCGCTGCCTGCCTGATCTGTGGGCGTGGTGGGCGTTGGTGTGTCCGAACTACTACCCGAACAAGCCCACAGTGCGCTAACGAATGCGCAGATAAACCCGATTTGTTTCCACTTACTAGTAATCATGAGTTAAAACGGAGACAGAGCCGTGTAGCTGACACGGCTCTGTATGAAGAAAAAAGATGTAGTTTATTGTCTAGACAGGGATATTGAATTTTGCTTTGATTGCCGAAGAAGCCGCATCAATTTTGGCATTCGTCAGACCCCAGAACCCATTGGGTGCGGAGATCAGTCCCGCCAGTATAGCGTCTGAGAAAGCAGCATCGGCCTTGTTCAGTTTGGCATACCGAAGGGAGTAGATGAAGCCGAGCCCTTCGCCAATGGCGTGGGCCGCAGCGGCTGTGTTGGTTCCGGCGGTTTTCCATTTACCCAGATACCCTAGGGCTGCGTTTGCAATGGCCTTTTCCATGGCCAGATGAATGAAAGTAGCCTGATCTTTCAGCGTTTTGGTATCGTTGTTGACAATAGCCGCCCGGCCTTTCAGCAAGGCTGCGTGAATTTTCGGAAAGTCTTCTTTATTGTACTCCCACAGGTAAGAGCCAATAAAACTCTCTCCCGATGAGGTAGCTGTCGCTTTACCACCATATACCGGGTTAGCCGTCAGAATGCCGTATATTTCATCCCAGTTTTGCTCAAGCTGCGTGTATTTTTTTCCGGCGACCAGCGTGGTGTTATCCAGCGACAAGTTTTTGTCGCTCAGGAGTACATTGCCGATATAATCGACTTGAAACGCGCCAATCAGCCCTTTCTGTATGATCTGTCCCCATTCGATTCCCTGTTCGTCAACCAGATAAGTACCTAACTTACCCGCTTTCCCTTCCGACGCTACCGCCGAAACGGATTGGCTGGCGGTGGCAATTTTAGGGAAACCCGCTTCGATCGTTGCCCGCTCTTTCTCGGCATCCGTTGCGGATAAGGACGAAGCCGTTACATTGCGGAGTTGGATTCCCGAGGTATTCAAGCCTGCATTGGCCGTACCCGAAAAGGGGCTGCCAGTGTTTGAGAACATATTCTTCAATACGTTGGCATCCAATGTTGCTCCCGTACCTACCGCCGTACCGTTATAGGTATTTATGGCCCGGAACATCAGCAGGCGGGTTGCACCCGTAGTTAGATCGACGGTTTTAGCTCCATCGTTATCCACAAAAAATGTAGCGTAGGTAGTGGTATCTGTCAGTTTCCCGTAATCAACTGTTTTGCGGAGCTGGGGCGTAACGGTTGTAGGGTTTTCTTTATCGGTACAAGCCGACAAACTGACGGCTAAAAATAAAACCGGCACAACGTGAGTGAGTAAACGAGGCTTTAACATGTAATGGTTAGCTAGTGAAGAATCTGGCCACAAAGATATATTATTTAGACTAATTACAGGCTACTATTTGGAATTATTTAAAATAAGCATCTACCTTAGCGGCAGTTATTTGCATACATGATGATAAGAACCTAGTTAAAAGTATAGTTTTCTGGTAAAATCAGACAAGATTTAGTTAATTAAAAAGTTTATTTTGTAGTGTTTTATTTTTCACAATACTATATTTGAACTGTTATTATCATAGGTTTGCCAGTATAAGTAAAAAAAGGTAACCTGCACAAAAGTCATAGCTGAAGAAAAGCTATGGTCCGTATACCGTAATCAGTCGGTATCGTCTACTCAACGAACGTAACCATCCAACGCTTTACTTTAATTTTTTTTGCGATGGCTTTCCATTCGCCTTTAGGTTCGGGCTATGCAGATGCTCCCGCCGTTTGGGTCGTTGACGATGATGAGGACGACCGCCTGTTTATTAGCTCTGCTTTTGAAGATGCCGAACGCCCCGTCAGCGTAATTACGCTGACTGATGGGGATCAACTCATACCCGAGCTAGCCAGCTGTGAGCGCCTGCCCCAGTTGATTTTGCTGGATATAAATATGAACCGGCAGAACGGCTTCGACACATTGACGCAACTTCGCAGCACACCCACATTCGCCCATTTGCCTGTTGTGATGTTTTCTACCTCATCGGACAACACCGATCGGCAGCGAAGTCTGGCCTTGGGAGCTAACCAGTTTATGACCAAGCCCGCCAATTACAACCAACTCGTTTCGGTAGTAAAAGGATTGGCCGATACATGGGCATTTGCCTGACCGCTTTCCTGTACCCTAACTTTCCCGGAACGTACTGAACCAACCCGGGGCTGTATCCGATTCTAAGCGTATGTCTTCATCACTACGTTTAGAATTGCGTACGCATAGCACAGATGACCGTCCGGTATTTGTGTCGGGCAATTTTTGTGACTGGTATCCCGATCTGGATCGCTTTCAGATGCAGTCTATAGCGCCGGGTCAATTTATGTACGAGTTTCCGGAGGGCGTTGATCTGCCTGATATACTGGAATATAAATACACGCGGGGGGGCTGGGACCATGTGGAACTGGGCGCTTCGGGCGAGGGCGTCCTGAATCGGAGGGTAGCTGCTGCCGAATCGGTAAAGCAGGATTATGTACCCCACTGGCGGTGGTTTGGTATGCCGTTCAATCCGGACTTCCTGCCGAAAATAGAGTTGTTGGGCGATACCTTCGAATCTCCTCAGCTGGGGGCCACCCGCCGGGTTCATGTGCTGCTTCCGCACGATTACGGGACTTCAGACAAACAGTATCCCGTCCTGTATTTACACGACGGCCAGAATCTGTTTGGTGGTGGCGCGGGCTTCGGCAGCTGGGAAGTCGATCAGAAAATGGCCCTGCTGGCTGGCCGGAATCGCCACGAGGTAATCCTGGTTTCTATTGATCATGCCAATGATGAGCGTATCCGGGAGTTCACCTTTACCCGCACTCGCGCCGGTCAGGGGCGGGGTAAATATTACCTGGATTTTATTCTGCAAACCATAAAACCTCTCGTCGACAAGCGGTTTCGAACCTTGTCCGATGCGGCCCATACCGGCGTTGGCGGTAGTTCGCTGGGTGGTTTGATCAGCATTTACGCGGGCTTGCTGCACCCCGATGTGTTTGGCCGACTGATGGTTTTCTCGCCTTCGCTCTGGATTTCGCCCAAAATCTATTTCGACGCTATTCGCTTTCAAGCGCCCGTACCCATGAAGATCTACGCCTATGGTGGCGAACAGGAGTCGGCCTACATGGTGCCTAATATACAGCGCTTCAACGAATCACTGGTCCGTCAGCATTACGGCGGGCATTCGATCGACATCCGCATATCGGTCGATCCCACTGGTACTCACCAGGAAGCGCACTGGAGCCGGGAGTTCCCAAAGGCGGTAGAATGGCTTTTTTATTGAGATTATGCCTGGAATGCCGTATCATTAACTGAAGTTATAAAGAAGATACGGCCGATACGGCGAGGTTATTCAAAGTTATGTATCCATGACCAGTAAGAAGAGACTAATCTTAGCAAGTATAGTTGCTGCTGGACTAACATTGTATCATCTTTTAAAACCTCTTTCGTCAATTGAGTGGGCCGAACGAATCAGTGGTTTGCGCATTAACAACACAGCTAAATCCCTCAAATTCATGAATGGTAATTCTATTTTATGGGGAGGAGGGATAATGTGTGGCGAATTCGAAATACAAAAGGATCAGCTACCAACTTTGTTGGCAGAGGCAACTCAAAATGATTATGTATATGCTGACAGCTTAGGAGCAGTTAGAGAATTAGCATTAGTTATGCAGAGTAGCTGTTCTTGCCATGCAAACTCAGGGCTTGGAAATCATAAAGGCTATTTCAAGTTATTTATCTCAACGGCAAAAGAGTCGCAGTTTTCGGCCTTTGACATAAATACAGGAAAACTCTATGTTTTTAAGAGCAAGGGCTCTGATGTATTTTGATTGAGTCGTTCGTGTAAAGCTTGATCCCTGCTAATACAGATTAAGAAGAAATAACTTTGTTAACTGAGGGTATGCAGATAGGGCAAGTAGTAGGAAAGGGGTTCTAACAGCTAGAACCTATGTAACTCATTGAGTAATTATGAACATCATTTTAACGACACCGTCACCGGCCTCCGGTGATTTGATTGTTCCTGTTCTGCAATCCGATTCGCTGGCCGACCAACTAGCGCGCCTTGCCCCAACGCTGGGCTTATCGACTGAGGTGCTGCAACGCGACTTTAAAGCGGAAGCCAAAGAAGTGCTGACCGTGTATAGCCAGAATGGGCAAAAGATATACCTGTTAGGGTTGGGAAACGACCCGCAGGAAATGGACTGGCTGCGTACATTCCGCAAATTTTTCTTCGACCAGAAAAGGAAACTTTCGGCAATGCTGGCCATCGACCTCACTTCCTTCGATGGAAACGTAGTCGCCGGTGTTGTGCTGGGCGTTCGCGGGGGTGGGTATGACCTGAAACTGTACCAGACCGACAAACCCGAAACACCGGTTTTTTATACCGACGCAGGAATATTGTCGCTTCAGGTAAACCCCGACCAGCACACAGCCGCGCAGGAAGCCCTGACCCGTGCGGAGGCCATTGCCCACACCCAGCTGCAAATGCTGGATTTGATGAATGCCCCCGCCAACTACAAAAAACCGCAAACGCTGGCCGATTGGGCCGCTGCGTCTGGCAATCAGTTCGCGTACAGCGTAACGGTGCTCGATAAAGCCGAACTCGAGCGGCAGAAACTGGGGGCGCTGCTCAGCGTGAGCCAGGGGAGTGATGTGCCGCCGGTGCTGATCATCGCTGAATATAAGCCGGAAGGGGTCGAAAACCCCCGGAAAGTTGGGCTGGTGGGCAAGGGTGTTACCTTCGATACGGGCGGAGTATCCATCAAGACGTCGTCTAATATGCACCTTATGAAAAGCGATATGGGTGGGGCTGCGGCTGTGCTGGGTACGGTGGAGGTGGCCGCTAAGCTGAAACTGCCCATTCACGTGATCGGCATTGTCCCGTCTACCGAAAACTCGACCGATGGCCGCTCCACCAAACCCGGCGATGTGGTGACGGCCTATTCGGGCAAGACCATCGAAATCATTGATACCGATGCCGAAGGCCGCGTTATTCTGGCCGATGGGCTGGGCTATATGGTCCGCAACTACCAGCCCGATGTGCTGATTGACCTGGCTACCCTGACGGGCAGTGTTATTGCCACGCTGGGCTACCATGCGGCCGGGCTGTTTACACCCAATGATGAATTAGCTGCTACACTCACGCAGGCTGCCAACCAGACGGGAGAGCGACTTTGGCGGCTGCCGGTTTGGGATGCGTATACCGAAGACATAAAATCGGATGTGGCCGATGTCAAAAATTACAGCGGTAAGCCATTCGCCGGCGCCATTAGCGCGGCCAAGTTTCTGGAGGTATTTTCGGAGAAACACCCGGCCTGGGCGCACCTGGACATTGCCGGCATGGCGTTTGCCGATTCGGAGTTTGGATCGCAAAAGAACGCGACTGGTTTTGGTATCCGACTGTTAATCGCGTATTTACAGCTGATTCTTGCCAAAAAGGAGTAAGAAAATTCGTTGTCTGGCTATTTGGCCGTATCTTTTTTCGCCAAACACAGTTTACTATTTCGTCCGGCCATCCGGAACAATAGCCCTGTAAGGTTTTTTGAAAGCGTTACAGAGGTAAAACTAAACCTGAACAATCGAGCGTATGAGTCAACTTTCTTTTCTGTGCATCGCCACGTTCTTCAAAGGACAGGATTTCATGAAGGCCTGTAAAGAGTCAGGAAATACGGTTTACCTGTTAACTGACCAGAAACTTGCCAATGAAGCATGGCCCCGTGAGTCCATCGATGAATTCTTTTTCCTGCCATCACCCAGCAACGCGCCCGACGTACTGGACCAGATGATTATGGGACTGGCTCATGCGATGCGCTCCCGACGAATCGACCGGGTGGTGGCCCTGGATGACTTCGATGTAGAGAAAGGAGCCCTTATCCGCGAAACCTTCCGCATCGACGGGATGGGCCAGACGACTGCGCGCTATTTTCGGGATAAGCTGGCCATGCGCACGCGCGCCTTTGCCGCCGGTATCCGCGTGCCTACCTTCTGCTCCCTTTTCCACGACGAAACCGTAACGGCGTTCCTCCAGACCACCGAAGCACCCTGGCTCATAAAACCCCGTTCGGAAGCGTCGGCCACGGGTATTCGAAAAGTGCATTCGCTGGACGAAGCCTGGTCGGCTATTCATTTGCTGGGTGAAAACCGGCATAATTACCTGATTGAAGAGTTTAAGCCGGGAACCGTCTACCACGTCGACTCCTTATCGGTAGATGGCAAAGCGGTGTTTACACGGGTCAGCCAATACCTGGCGACGCCGATGGAGGTGTCGCATGGGGGCGGCATTTTTCGAACGGTAACACTACCCCTCGATACCCCCGAAACCGACGCACTGCGGCAGATTAACGACCAGGTGCTTTCGGCTTTCGGGATGCGGTATAGTGCTTCGCACTCCGAATACATCCGGGGCGATCATGACGGGGAACTGTATTTTCTGGAGACGGCCTCGCGCGTGGGTGGCGCTCATATTGCCGAGATGGTAGAAGCTGCTTCGGGCGTGAACCTATGGCGGGAATGGGCTAAACTCGAAACGGCCATGGCCAATAAAGAACATTACATTCCGCCCACCGATACGGGTCGCCATGCCGGATTGATCATTTCCCTCGCCCGGCAGCAATGGCCCGACCTGTCGGTATTTAGCGACCCGGAGGTTTGCTGGCGTATCAGCCGCGAATATCACGTCGGCCTCATCGCCCAATCCGACGATCGAAGCCACATTCGAACCCTGCTTGACGATTATATGCACCGAATCTACGCCGAATTCCACGCATCCGCCCCCCTGCCCGATAAGCCAACGAGTTAACGACGGTGCACCGGACTGCCCAACGCCAGACCCTGGCCAGCTATTTGCGTGGACCGGGTAACCGTTTCGTGACCCAAGGGGCTGGTTTATACTTACACGAAGGGCGGCAGACCTGCATGAGTCGTTTCAATCTCATCAATTAGTTGTCGGATAAGACGCTGCTGATCAGGCGGGAGGGTGTTGGCCGATGCATTGAGGGAGTTTCTTACTTGCTGCCACTGGTCGGGTTTAAGAATGAACAGTTCGGTCGTAAAATCAACCATCAATGGGGTTTCCAAACCGGACGAGGCTGTTTCGGGGGTAGGGCGATCAATGGCAAGGGTGGGCTTCAGGGCCTTAATCAGCTGCTGGGCTAACTCATTACGAACATATTGATCCAGTGTATGATGAGGTATGCGCCCTTCCGTATCGGCTTTTTTTAAGGTAGTTATAGCTTTATAATTCATTCGTTCTGATTAGCGGAAGTTTATAAAATCCGGATTGGTTTCTTGTTTTCATCCAGTGCCACGAACGTAAACGTACCGTGAATAGCTTGGTGCCGCTCCATCGAATACATTTCTTCTACGTAAATCTCGACGGCGATCCGAATACTGGTGTTGCCAACGTGTTCTACCCGGCCAACCAGCTCGATAATGGTTCCGGCCGGAATGGATTTGGTGAAATTGATCTTGTCGGATGATACCGTAACCATGCGTTTGCGGGAAAAACGGGTTGCGGTGATAAAGGCTACCTCATCCATCAGTTGCAGGGCCGTACCCCCAAACAGTGTATCGTAATGATTGGTCGTGCCGGGAAAAACAGCTTTGAAGATTCGGGTTTCGGCCGCTAAAATTCGTTCAGCCTGCGAACGTGTATAGTCAATAGACATAATAATTGGGCTTTAATGGGAAAATAAAGTAGGTCTTCGACCCGGAATCAGTCGAAGACCTGTGCACTTATACCGCTTCCAGTACGGTCTCACGGGCGGTTTGGGCCGCTTGTACCATGTTTTTCAGCGCTTCGGTCGTTTCCGGCCATCGGCGTGTTTTTAGACCGCAATCGGGATTCACCCACAAGTTCCGGGCGGGCAATACCTGAGTTGCCTTCTGAAGGAGTTCAACCATCTCGGCTACAGTTGGTACACGTGGGCTGTGAATATCATACACCCCCGGCCCTATTTCGTTCGGATACGCAAAACGGGCGAATGCATCCAGAAGCTCCATCTGCGAGCGGGAGGTCTCAATGGTAATGACATCGGCGTCCAGGTCGGCAATGGTGCCAATGATGTCGTTGAACTCCGCGTAACACATGTGGGTATGGATCTGGGTGTGGTCCTGTACGCCCGATGCCGCCACCCGAAACGCCATAACCGCCCAGTTTAAGTAAGTATCCCAGTTTTCACGGCGTAGCGGTAATCCTTCCCGCAGGGCGGGCTCGTCGATCTGGATAATGCCGATGCCGGCCGCTTCGAGATCCACAACTTCATCATGAATGGCCAGCGCCAGTTGCAGACAGGTGTCGCGCCGGGGTTGGTCGTCCCGGACGAATGACCATTGCAGAATAGTAACAGGACCGGTGAGCATACCTTTAACGGGCTTGTCAGTCAGTGACTGGGCCAGTTGAGCCCAACGCACGGTCATGGGTTCGGGCCGGTGAACATCGCCGAAAATGATGGGCGGTTTAACGCAACGCGACCCATAACTCTGCACCCAGCCGTTTTTGCTGAAGGCGATCCCGTCGAGCAACTCACCGAAATATTCTACCATGTCGTTGCGCTCGAACTCCCCATGTACCAGTACATCCAGGCCAACGTCTTCCTGCCAGCGGATGGCCTGCTCCGTCTCCGACCGGATGAAGGCTTCGTACTCGGCCAGCGTCTTTTCTCCTTTCTTAAATTTCGCCCGATTGGCCCGCACGGCATCTGTTTGGGGGAACGAACCAATTGTAGTCGTCGGGAAAAGGGGCAATCTGAGCCGGTCATGCTGTACGGCCTGACGCTGTGAAAAGTCACTCGTTCGTCGGGTGTCCTGCTCGCTTAGCTGATGCAGCCGCTGCTGTACCGCCGGTCGATTAATCTGGTCCGATGCCCGCCGGACTTGTAAGGCGGCCCGGTTAGCTGCCAGCAAAGCAATCGCCTGTGGATTGCCGGGTTCCTGGCTGAGCGTGGCGAGGGTGACTACTTCGTCGAGTTTCTGGCGGGCGAAAGCCAGCCATTGATTGAGTTCGAGAGGTAATCCTGCTTCAGTCGTTTCGGTCGACAAGTCGCAGGGAACGTGCAGCAGGGAGCAGGAGGGCGCAATCAGGATTCGGTCAGCACCCAGCGCTGCTGTGGCTTGCCCAATCACAGCCAGGGATTTTTCCAGATCGTTGATCCATATGTTTCGGCCGTCCACCACACCCAGCGACAATAGGGTGGGGCGCTTGACAAAGTCAGTAGTCAGGATGTCGGCTAACTGGTTTGGGCAACGGACCAGATCGAGGTGAAGTGCATCGACGGGCAACTGAATGGCCAGATTCAGGTTGGCTCCGTAGCACTCGAAATAAGTCGCAAGTAGTAGTTTGAGATCAGGGAACTGCTGGCGCAGCTGCCCGTAAACGGAGGTTATCGCTTCCTGCTGATGGACCGTCAAATCCAGTGAAAGGCAGGGTTCATCGAGTTGAATCCATTCGGCACCCTGCTGCTGTAACCGGCCAAGTATCTGTTCATAAACCGGCAGCAAGCGGTCGAGCAACGTCAGTCGGTCGAAGCCCGATTCTTTTTCCTTTCCCAAAAGAAGGTAGGATACCGGACCCAGCAAAACCGGTTTAGGCAGCGTACCCAGCGTTTCTTTGGCTTCGTCGAACTCGGTGAAGATTTTGTCGGAAAGCAACGAAAACGACTGATCTGCCGAAAACTCAGGAACGATGTAGTGGTAATTGGTATCGAACCACTTGGTCATCTCCATCGCCTTCAGGTCCAGCCCATCCTGTTGATAGCCGCGAGCCATGGCAAAATAGAGAGCCAACGGGTTTGGCGCTGATTCATCGAGCAGGGGTTTGAACCGCTTTGGTATTGCCCCGACTGTCAGCGACATGTCGAGTACCTGATCGTAGAACGAAAAGTCATTGCAGGGGACGAGTGCAATGCCAGCCTGTTGCTGGGTCAGCCAGTTAGCCTGCCGTAGTTGAAGGCCTGCTTCCTGAAGCTGCTGTGGGGTGATTTTGTGAGCCCAGAATTGTTCACAGGCCCGTTTGAGTTCGCGGTGGCTACCGATTCGTGGATAGCCGAGGTTGTGTGCGATCATGTTGTAAACGGATTAAATGGTTGATCGCGTTCGATGCCGAACTCCATACGCCCACCACATGATCCAGAATTTACACAACACGACATACCACACCCAGCCTCGGGGAGAAGCCGGAATGAAGCAGTCAATCGTGATAAAACCCAATCGCGTGTGGGCGTAATCAGCAAAGCTAAAGGCAAGTCTCCTGGCTTGTGACGGTATTTGCCGTCCTTCTCATCCTATCGCAACCGGTTCGCCGGAGTGGGCGAACCGCTGAAGGACAATGGACATCGAGGGCAAACCCTTTTTTAATAGTCACTGACAGTAGCAACGTCTGCTCGTGATTCTCACACGATTCCTTTTTCATTTCCTGAACCTCTCAGGAAAACCATTAGCTTGTTTGACGGAAAACAAAGAACGTTGACACAAAGTAACCGCATTGTCTGGCCAAAAACAAAGCAGAGCCCATCAGTCTTATAGTTAAAATAGAGTGACAGGCTTAAATGCGTTGGGCCATCCGTAAGGCTTACAAGGTATCTTTTTTTGTTTTTCCAATAGGTACCGATACACCAAACGCCCGTGGGTCGCTGGGAGGCAGGGTTTTACGTTTCTTGTTGTCCTGAACGGGCGGAATGGGGTTGTTGGGCGTCTGGGCGGTCATGCCACCACCCGACAGGGGTGTATCAACGCCCGGAATGGCTACCTGTTTTGGTGACGGACTTTGCTGAACAGGGGTTTGCTCTACTTTTTTCAATGAATCGCTCTGGGCGAAGCAGGCGGAGCCAGACAGACTAACCGCCAGAAGAAACAGGAATGTACGCATGGTAAAAGTTCATTAGTTGAGTAAGCCGACATTGGCCGAAGTTCCGGTCGTCAGTATCTATATCAACACACTTTCATGCGTAAGGTTTTAGGTTCTTTTTACAACGCATCGACCCGCAAAAAGGCGTATCCTTTCTGCCGAAGTTCAGCGATTAATTCATCTAGATGATCGTACAGTTTATCCGTTCGATTTGGGGCTACGCCAATGTGCATCAGCAGAATAAAACCGTTCAGGCCAGTGGGTTTTTTCTGCTCATAGGTGTATATGGATTGCAGTATGGTGGCACTGCTGCGGTAGTTCTTATCCTGGGGGGTGGTGTAATCCGCGTGGCTGAGTGTGCCGGGTGTATAGTTGATAAGTTGAACGCCTTCTGCTCTGGCCCACGCGGCAATGCTGTCGTTGTACCACTCGTAGGGCGGCAGAAACAGTTTAGTGGTTTTTTGAGGGGCTTTAAAATGAGCTAACCCCGCGTAATTAGCCCGTAAGTCATTCACAAACTGCTGCCGGGTCACGAGCAGGCTATCCCGCTTTGTCCAGTCGCAGTAGAGCAGGTGCTGGTCGGAGTGGGGACCGAGGTAGTGGCCGTCCCGTTGAAGCTGTTTTAGGAGCGGGGTAAAAGCGGGGTTCCGTAAAAACCGACCCGTCAGAAAAAACGAAGCCCGAACCTGGTGCTTTCGCAGGGTTCGGGCTATGGTGGAGCCGCCATCGGCAAACTCATCGCCGGTAAACACCAGCGCCAGTCGGCGGGCACTGGTGTCACCCCTGATTTTTGCCCCTTTGAAATAGGTTGATTTCAGGTCGGCTTTGGTCGATAGTTTTAGCGTTTTTGCCGGTTTCTGACGTTTTTGGGACGTAGTTGCCTTCGCGGGTTGAACTTTCTCGGCATGCTTGGCGGCCAGCAGGTACACGAGCGAGGCCGTGCCATCCATGGTAGGTTCGTTCGTACTGTAATCGCCATAATCGTCGTGGTATACAGCTACGTTGCTTTGGAAAGAAGCGTACTCGTCGGGTTCGTGCAGGGTAATCCCGATCAGTCGGCTGTAAATACTACCCCGTACGGGGCCATCCACCAGCCCGCCGTCGATGGGGTAATTTTTCAAATGCGTAAAAGACGAATGCGGGTCCGAGGGGGTATCGGCGTTGGTGGGAAGGCCGTAAACGAAACTCGTGCCCCATGGATTACAGCCAAACAGCCAGTCGAAATTGGCTTGTTCCAGCGCGGCAAACTGCGTATCGCCGGTGAGCTGCCGGTACCAGAAGCACTGCGTGGCGAAGGACGTTGTGAGGTTATTGCTGCACCACGTAAAGGGTACACCCCGGTAAAACGCGTTCTGACTGGCGCGTTTCCAAATTACCTCAATACCGGCTTTGTAGTAATTGGTAACGGTTTTTCGATCGTGGGCCGGTAGCCGTTTCGCCAGCTCCGCATGGCCGACGTTCACAAACGGATACCACTGATAATGCCGGGCGGTGTCGTTCAGAATCCATGGCGTAACGGGTTCCATTCGGGCAAAGTCCAGTGCTGTAGTTTGTAATTTGGCCGCCCGTGTTCCAGTAGCCCCCATGGCGTTAAGTTGCTCCACGGTGGCCAGTTCCATATCGTCGGCGTAGTTGTCTTCTTCGTAGAAATAAGGTGCCCGGCCCGGCGCGGTCTGGCAATTGCCTGGTTTTTCGAGCCCAAGTTTATACGCCGACTGCGCCCGTTGCCAGAGTTTACCGGCATAGGCGGGGTCATTTTTTCGCGTCAGCTGATAGCCCAATGCCAGCGCGCTGCTCACTTTGCCCGCTGTAGAGGCCACGCCTGTTGCCCGATTCTTGTACTTAAACAGCCCCTGCGGCTGGCCCGTTGCAAAATATACGGGCCGCTCAGCCCCTTTGCCATACATGCTGTCGAGTTTTGGGATTCGCATACTCGAATGGTCGCGGTCGTCGCCGAGCTGGTTGAAGAGCCACGTGTCGGTGGGGTGCATTTTCAGGAGCCAGTCGAGTCCCCAGCGGGCTTCGTCCAGCACATCGGGCAGGCCATTGGCACCCGCCAACCCATTTAGCTGATGCTGGTCGCCAAAGGCAGTTGGAAAGTCGCGCAGGGCGGCCAGCAGGTGATAAGTGGCGTTGGCCGAGGTAGTTACGTATTGCAGGTAATCCGACGCATCGTGCCAGCCGCCCGACGCGTCGATATGCGTGCTGTCCGGCATGGGGCCGTACATAGCATAACCATCATGCGTATGGCAGGAGTCTTTCAGAAAGGGATTGAAGCCGCTTCGTTGCTGGCGCATGTAGCGCAGGCAAAAATCGGCCGCACCCGCATATACATCGTCGCCAATCCGAAACCCCGGCGATCGAGCACCGTCGGCTGTGCGCAGGTAATACCGACCGGGTTTCTGAATCGCCGAAAAGTCGAGCCGATATGATTGTTTAAACGGCCCATATCCGCCAAACGCCCGCCCGGCCGGTAGTTGTTGATGCACCCCGTTCGTCTGTTCATCGACCAGTTCGAACCTCTCAATCTGTCTGTCGATCAGGCTTCCCCAAACGGCAACCTTCGGGCTATCGGGTCGGTAGCCGAGCAAGTTGATGCGGATAACGGCGGAAGGTTCATCGTAGACATGGCCGGAGAAAAAACTGAGAAAGAGAACGATGAAAAAGGTTAAACGAAAGGTCATAGTGTTGAGGTATTAGGCTGACAGGTCATAAAGTCTATCTATATTCTTTTCAACAACCCCATCATCATTTCCTCAAAATACGCCCCGTTATACGGACCGAACCAGTTCATGTCGCGGGTTTCGTACGTGGTCCGGTTGTAGTATTTGTCGGGGGTTACGTAACCAATGTAGCCGCCATCGAAGCTGGTAATCATGAGGTTAACGCCTTTTTGCGCAGCCAGCGGTTTGAAATCGGCCACAAATTCGCCGGAGTAATCGCAGGGGGTGCCCAGCAGAACCGTCTGACCAATGCGCAGGGCTTTCAGGTCGGATGGGTAATCGCCGTAAACGGCGTAGAACAGCCACGGCCGCACCCGCCAGTTGCCAATAACGCGGGGGTGCGGTTCGCGCAAACCGAGCGGCAGCGTCAGAATCCCCAGCGTACTATCGGCTTTAGTCTGGATTTGCGGAACGGTTCGTTCGATGCGCAAAGCCAGGTCACCGGCATAGTTGCGAATTTCCTGAAAGTCAGTTTTACCACGCGCCTGCGGGCCGGTACTGCCCACCGCCCCCGCCATGAACACGGCGAAGTCGGCCGATTTCTTCTCCAGGCGGTCGACCAGCGAACCGGGGTAATCGCGGCTGAGGTAATTCCACATAGCATCTTCGTAGAGGGTCGCATGACCGGAAAAGGTGCACAGCAGGGCCGATTCGCCGGTTTCTTTCTTCAGTTTCAGCAGGCGCACCATGCCGTCGAGCGGTCCGGTGGGGCCGGAGAACCCAATGCGGTTATAAATATGGTCGCTGGCATCAACCTGCCCAAAGCCAACTTGTACAGGAGCCATATTCTGCTGGGCCGCCCGGATGGCATTTATGATTCCATCGGTAATACGAACGACCAGTTTCTCATCATACCCGCCCGCTATGAGCTGACCAACAATACCCGGTGCCCAACCGCCGATGCTGTTGTGCGAGTGAATAGCCCCTGCATAGATATTCTCCCACTGCAATCCCACTTCGGGGAGTCGTTTTTTGAGCGCTTCAACTACGGTAGGGGGTGTAATGAGCAAGTCCAGACCAATGAGTGCGGCTTTCGTACCGCCATTATCAAGCACGATGGCGCGGGCAAAAATAGAATCGGCAATAATGTGCCAATGCTTACCGCGCCGGGCACCGTAACCACCGGTAGGCGTGGCGTAGGGGGGCGTAATGCTGGACTTGGCCCAACCGGCCCGCAGCGGTGTGGTGGCCGCTGGAATGGCCGGAAGCTTAGCCAGACGTTCTTTTGTCTGGGTGTAATAAGGCATTTGCTGGTACGGCGTCTCATCGACCGGGGCCAGACTTACGGCCAGAAAGAGAAGGATAAATACAACAAGTCCCAACAGGACTTTCAGGAAAACACGAACGAATTTCATACAGAGGTCGCCATCAGGGGCGAATTTATCTGCAAGCAACGAAAAAACGGACGGATGAAAAAGGACAAAAAAAAGGTATCAGAGAAAACCTCCGATACCTTTCGCCACCCTCGCCGGTTTCCCGGCCTCCCTATACTTAATGTTTTTTTATAAGAACGATGCGGCAATGGCCATGACCTGCTGTTTGGTCAGAGGCTCATCGAAAGCACCGCGGAAATTGTCGTCAGTTATGCCAGTCACGTTCGGCAGCGTTTTCAGGCTCACACCTGCCTGCGTAAACGTCGTTTGGGTTGGGTCGGAAACCCAGCCTTTCATGCCCATCATCCGGCGAACCTCCGAAGCATGGCGCGCTTCTACCGAATGGATTTGCAGAGCAGTCTGTAAAATGAGCTTGTCGTTGACCAGTGTTCCTACCTGTCCTTTGTAAGCCTGAACGCCCGTGTCTTCCAGTGCCCGTGCCGTAGCCAGAAATGTGGCGTAGGTCGAGAACGTACCGGCCGGAAACTTGAACGTTGGCTTGGCAATGGCAGCCGCGCCCAAAGTGGTCTTCAGCAGATTAACGTGTGCCGTTTCGTGTTTGCTGATCTGGTTGATAACGGCCAGATCGCTGGCTGGAACAAGTCCCGCCGTAGCCAGGCCGGTGCGGTAAAACTCATCTTCCAGATACTCAAGCGTGAGGGCGAAATTCGCCGTGTCAATAGCGGCCTGCGAAGGGGCACTTGTAGTCTGGGCAAAAGCCTGGTTCAGACTACCAGCCACCACCGTTGGAATACCGGCAGCCAGCAGATTTGAACCAAATTTGAGCAGATTCCGGCGCGAGTAGAAGTTGAAACGCTCGCTAACTTCGGGGTCTGCTTTTTCGATATCGGCTATTAAATTGAATAAGTTCATAGCGTTGCGTGTGGTTTACTTGGGTAGATTGGTGGCTGTGATCGGTGTTCGTACATACTTCTGGGCAGTTGGCAACACCGCAGAAGGCGGGGTGGCCGCATCCAGACCGGTAGTAGGCGCTACCACATCGTCGCCGGCAAAATCAGCCGATTTTGGGTTCAGCAGGTCGCGGATGGCTGCTGCATGACGAGCTTCTACCGATACAATCTTACCCGCCAGTGCCAGGTAATTCACGTCTGTAATTAATGTCCCAGCCCCATTGTAAGCGGCTACGCCCAAATCCTCGAACGCTTTGGCAGTGCCAAGCACGCTGGCCCGGTCGCTGAAGTTGATGCTGCTGAAATTGGGTACCAGATCGCCAATGCGGCTGGCGGCCGGGATTGCCGCTTTGAAAAATTCGCGGTGAATGATTTCGTGGTCGCGAATATCCGTCAGAATGGCTTTTTCGGCATCGGTCATGCCGGTATAAGGTTTAGCGACAACCTGCGTGTAAAAAGCGGCTTCGAGCTGCTCAAGAGCAAAGGCATAGTTCAGGATGCCAACGTCACCCGTACCGAGGTCGACGGGGGCCATTACTGTGGTCGGGTTTTCTTCACCCTCTTTGCAGGAAGCCAGGATAGCGCCCCCTGCGGCAAAAGCACCCGCGTAGCGAAGAAACAACCGGCGACCTACTCGTACCGGCTCCAACTGGCCGGGCAACATAGTCAGGCCAGTTTCATTCTGTTGCTTATTCATAACGTAATAAATTAAGTGTAGTAACAACATAACCGCAGGCTTATCAGACGGTTCGAAAACATTTACGGTGTCCTGGCTCTGTTGGATTTCGTCTCCTTCAAAAAAAGACGCACCGTTCTTAATCAGCTAAATTCCCGTACTCTGAGAAAATCAACTGACTTGACCACCCAATTTGCCGACATATCTGTAGCTGCTCATACACTTAATTTTTGCTAAACAGAAGATAATCAGGCTGCTATGCAATTCTTACAAGTAAGTTGGCAGATCAACAAGATGAGTAGGTAAAGTGTTTTTTTGTCAAGGTAAAGTTTTTCCGATGCCTGTCTTATGCTTTGTTTTCAAGGCATAACACGCGGCTTTTTCAACCTGCTATATTGCTGATTAGGACTATGAACTCGTGCTGGTGGGTTAAGATATTTACTATACGGGTAGTTTTGTGCGGGTATGTGGACCTACACATTCAAGGGTAGTTGTCGTAAAAAGTAACCTTACAAACAAAGGCCGGGTATTCGAGTTCTGACTCCTATACTCAACGACAAATGACCATGAATCAAACTTATTTGAGTGCCTTTCAGATAGGCATCGTAGCCGGTATGCGGGCTATGTCGGCACCTGCTTTTGTGAGCCATAAACTGTCTCACGAAACTCCCAATCCCTTGTCGGATTCAACGTTTAGTTTCCTGACCTCGCCCAAAACTGCAACGACGCTGGCTTTGCTGGCAGGTGGGGAGTTGATTGGCGACAAAGTTCCGAACGCCCCCGACCGTATTTCGGCGGCTCAGTTGCCTGTTCGGTTAATCTCCGGGGCTGCGTCGGGCGCGGCTCTGGCCGAGGCCGACGGGCAACCGGTAGCGTATGGCGCTATTTTAGGCGTTGTGGGCGCGGCTGTTGGTTCGTTTGCCTTTTTTCATCTGCGCCACTGGCTGACGCACGAAAAAGACCTGCCCGATCCGGTCGTTGCGCTGGCCGAAGATGCCCTGACTATCGGGTTGGGGTTACTGACGATTAACGAAAACAAGTCGTTTAGTACTGCATCGTAATTGCAGAAAGATGTTTTGTGTTGGGAAGGCACTCCTTGCGGGGTGCCTTTTCTGTTGGTAGAAGCCCGGAAATGAGCGCACCGTATTATCTTTGCTTTACAATACCACCATCATCAACGGCTTCCTGATTAAGTTTCGTAAATAAAGTAGTCACCTTTATTAATGAGCCGCTCTTTCGCCGGAACGCCAGCCCGGTCATTCGCTCTTTCACTCATTCACCAGTACAAATGCAGGTTCTTAAATTTGGCGGTACCTCGGTTGGGTCCGTAGACAGTATCAAACAAGTTATCCAGATCATTGAAAACCATCGGCAGAACGGCGACCAGATAGCGGTCGTATTTTCGGCGATGGGGGGCATCACCAACCAGCTTATCGAGATTGGGCGGATGGCCACAACCGGTGAGACGGATTATATGGAACTGGTTCGCCGGATTGAAGACCGCCATTTTAACGTCATAAAAGCCCTGATTCCCATTAAAGAACAGAGCAAAGTATTTGCGCACGTTCGCGGAATCATCAACGAGCTGGAGGATCTGC
Source organism: Spirosoma sp. (assembly GCF_026391055.1). Lineage (GTDB taxonomy): Bacteria > Bacteroidota > Bacteroidia > Cytophagales > Spirosomataceae > Spirosoma. The sequence continues at coordinate 639,389 of NZ_JAPLET010000015.1, forward strand.
TGCGGGGCGTGTCGCTCATTCGTGAGCTTTCGCTGCGTACGCATGACCTCATTACCAGTTTCGGCGAGCGGCTGTCTACAACGATCATTACCGAATGTGTAAAAAGCCGGGGCATTCCGGCCCAGTTCTGCGATGCCCGCAAAATTATTAAGACCGATGCCCAATTCGGACAGGCCGAGGTGAATTATACCCTGACGAACCAGCTTGTTCAGGAGCATTTTGCCAAAACGTCGGACCTGCAACTGGTGACGGGCTTTATCGGTTCAACCGAGAAAAACGAAACCACAACTTTGGGTCGGGGCGGGTCCGATTATACGGCGTCGATTCTGGGTGCAGCCCTGAACGCGGAGGTAATTGATATCTGGACCGATGTTGACGGTATGATGACTGCCGACCCGCGCAAGGTGCCGAATGCCTTCAATATCCCAACTATTACCTACGCCGAAGCGATGGAACTATCGCACTTTGGTGCCAAGGTGATCTACCCGCCAAGTTTGCAACCGGCTTTTGCCCGCAATATTCCGGTTCGGGTGCTCAACACCTTCAACCCAACCCATGCCGGTACCGTGGTGAGCCGCACCGCCGAACGTCGGCAGTACACCATCACGGGTATTTCGAGCATCGACGACATTGCGCTGGTGAACGTGCAGGGCTCCGGAATGATCGGCGTTGCGGGGGTATCAGCCAAGTTATTTGGTGTGCTGGCGGCTCACAAGATCAGCGTTATTCTGATCTCGCAGGCGTCGTCGGAGCACTCCATCTGTTTCGCCATCGACCCGCGCGGTGCCGAAAATGTCAAGAACATTCTGGATGAAGAGTTTGCCACCGAAATTGCCCACGGGCACATCGACAGCATCGCCATCGAGCGTGATCTGTCGGTTATTGCCACGGTGGGGGAGGGCATGAAGAAAAGCTCCGGTATTGCCGGGAAGCTGTTTTCGGTACTTGGCAAAAACGGGGTCAACATTGTGGCGGTCGCGCAGGGGTCGTCGGAGATCAATATCTCGGTGGTTATCAACAAGAATAACCTCTCCAAGGCGCTCAACTCGCTGCATAACATCTTCTTTCAGTCCGAAGCCCGCGTGCTGAACCTGTATCTGGTGGGTACGGGTCTGATCGGCAAAACGCTGCTGCAGCAGATTTATAACCAGTCGGAATATCTGCGTTCGGAAAAGCTGCTGAAGGTGTGCGTGGTGGGCATGACCAACACCAAAAAGATGGTGCTCGACACACGAGGTATATCGCTGGACGGCTGGCGCGAACGGCTGCTGACCGATGGTGTAACCACATCCTTACCGGCTTTTGTCGAGAAGATCAAAGATTATAACCTGCCCAACTCGGTCTTCATCGACTGCACCTCCGACAAAGACATTGTGCAGTTTTACGAGTCGCTGCTGGACGCCAACATCTCGGTCGTAACGCCGAACAAAGTGGCGAACTCGGGCTCGTACAGCGAGTACCGCCGGTTGCAGCGGACAGCCCTGAACCGGGGTGTCAAGTTTCTATACGAAACCAACGTGGGCGCTGGTTTGCCGATCATCAACACCGTTCAGGGGCTGATGACGGCGGGCGACCGTTTCCTGAAGATCGAAGCGATTTTGTCCGGTACGTTATCGTTCATCTTCAATACCTTCCGCCCCGGCATTTCCTTTGCCGACGTGGTTCGCGAAGCCAAAGAGAAAGGCTACACCGAACCCGACCCGCGCGACGACCTGAGCGGCCTTGACGTAGCCCGGAAAATCCTGATTCTGGCGCGTGAAGCGGGTTTCCCACTGGAGCCGGAAGACGTCACCATCGACACCCTGCTGCCCGAATCCTGTCTGGCTGCGCCCACCATTCCGGCCTTCTTTGAGGAACTGGAGCGCAACAACGACTACTTCGAAAACCTGCTTGCCGAAGCCGAAACGAAGGGCGAAAAGCTACGGTTTGTCGCCAGCTTCGAGAACAACAAAGCCACGATTGGTTTGCGGCCGGTCGGTGTGGAGCATCCGTTCTATCAGCTAACCGGTGCGGACAATATCGTTTCGTTCACGACGGAGCGTTATAAAGACCGCCCCTTAGTAATCAAAGGCCCCGGCGCAGGAGCAGAGGTAACGGCTTCGGGCGTGTTCGCCGATGTGGTGAGTATCGGTAGTTATCTGGCGTAAGAATTGTTATCTTGGTAGGAAAAAGAACGGTATGGAAAATGCGTTGCTTCAACGAATCACGTTAAATCCCGACATTTGTCACGGTAAGCCAACAATCCGCAATCGTCGGTACCCGGTTGAGTTGATCCTTGATCTTCTGTCGGCCGGAATGACTCACGAGGAGATACTGGCCGATTATCCTGCTTTGGAAGAAGATGATATTCGGGCTTGTCTGGCCTTTGCCAGTCGACTTACCCGGGTGAAAAGTATTCATCAGGTAGTCGTATGAAATATCTGGTTGATGCTCAATTACCTTATTTGCTGGCTGAGATACTGAGCGCAAAAGGATATGATGTAATCCATACGGATGAATTGCCGGATAAAGACGAGACAAGTGATACTATTATTCGCCAACTAGCCACTCGTGAAAATCGAATTGTCATTACAAAAGATTCCGATTTTAGGGATAGTTATCTTCTGTTCGGCCAGCCTCCCAGATTATTGCTGTTGACTACTGGTAACATAAAAAATCGCCAATTACTGGATTTATTTCGAGGTAATAGGGCTACCCTTGATGGGTTGTTCCTTGTGCATACCTTTATTGAGTTGACTAATAACGATTATATTGTTCATGAGTAACGGCCTCGGGCGTGTTCGCCGGTGTGGTGAGTATCGGTAGTTATCTGGCGTAGAGATATGAGTGGCTGGCGCGGGCATTTGCCCGTGCCTGTTTATTTAGCAAGCCGGTCCGGCGTTCCGGTTCGCTTGCGTTAGTAAATACTGACTTTATCAAAAAGCACGAGCTAATGCTCGCGCCAGCTAAAGTGCCAATGCTCGCGCCAGCTATGGACTGGTGTAGTCGGTACTACGCTAAGCTGCCTTGACAACGAGGTGACGTAGAAGCGTTCAATCGTCTCACTGTAAATCTGCTCTAGCCGTAACCACCCTCTATGCGATTCTGCCTATATCTGATGTGCTTCCTGCTGACTTCCGTTTCTGTTTTTTCGCAACAGACTACTTCTTACAAAGACCCGACAACGGCTCTGGAAAACTTTGAGTTCAAGGCCATTGATTACACATCGTTAGATTCTATTTCCCGCGATTGCATCAACGCGCTTGAGCATAGCCTCTACCATCGGTTTGATAAGGCCGAGGCATTGATGAAGAAAGTAGCTTTGCAGACTGCCTCCCCATTGAGCGCTCCCGCCCGTTTTCACTTGCTGAGCGAACTTTACTTCTACCAGGGTAAATATAGTGAGTATGTGAGATTTGCAGATCAGATTAAAGAGAAGCCAGAACTTTATGAATTGGCTAAGGCATTAGCTGCATATCCGGCCATGCAAATCAGTTTTTCTACCGATAGTTTACTGATTCCCGTCACGATTCGGAAGCATAGCTATGTCGTCGCCACCGTCCTCCTTAATGGAAAGCCTGTACGACTTGTGCTTGATTCGGGTGCTAATTTTTCTGTTATTTCTCAGTCGCTTAGTCAAAAGTTAGGACTAAAGCCTTTAGCGGACATAAACGTTTTAAACTCGGTTGGCACACAGGTTAAAGCACCTGTTGGCCTGCTAGATTCCCTGTCATTTGGCAATGTTCGGTTAACACATGTACCTGTAATCTACACGGCGAAAGATAACGTTTTCAAAACGATGCATGCGGATGGTCTTCTGGGTTGGGATATTCTCAAAAACCTTACTTATACAGCAGATTTTAGTACCTGGACACTCATGATTCGTCGACCCGTTTTAGATACGACGGCCGAAAAGAATCTGTTTGGTATAGGGCATCCTGTACTGGTCGTTCGTTCCGAATCGGGTAATCTGCTGAATATGTATTTTGACTCCGGGTGTAATAATGTTGATCTGCGGGAAAAAGGGGCCGCTAAGCTTGGCGTATATAAAACAAAGAAAAGGCCAGGGGCAGCCTTTGGAATTGGTAAAATGAAAATAGGCTTGTTTCGTTATGTGAAGAACTTTACGTTTCAGATAAACGGCCAATCATTCAGTCGGAAATCCACCTATTTGTCGCCCGTTGAGCATGGGTCGTTGGGCATTATTTGTGATGGCGTAATCAGTAACGCACCCTTTCAAAAGGGCCGTCTTACAGTGGATTACCTCAACAACCACATCGGCTACAACGAGACGAAAGCCGTAAACCACTGAAAATTTCGTAGCTTCGTAAACGCCAATTCCTCTTTCCTGTGTTGACCGATACCCAGCAGCAACCTCTCATTGAACGCATCCGTGACATTGGTCACCCCGAAGCTGTCCGGCGATTTTTTGGGTTGTTAAAGGAACTGATCGACATCGTCAATCTGCCCAACGGCGACGCCCGGCTGGCTTTCGTAGTGCGGCAGGAAAAAGCCGCTATTACAGCCCACATCAATTATTTTCAGGCCCTGCGCATCCAGCGCCAGCGTCGCAGTGAGGTAGAGTATCACCTTACTGTCAAGAAATCCTGCCAGGAACGGCTGTCCATTCTTGAGGAACTAGTCTTTGAGCCAATCACCGAAAAGTCCGATTATGTAGCGGCTATCATCGGGCAGTCGAACGTACATCTGCTCTATCAGCCCGTTTTGCGTACCTGCTGGGAAGACTGCCTGCTCGAACTGGTTGAGACGAGTAAACGAGGGCCGCACTCCGCCCGCCATAATGCCGATGTGTACCGGGCCGCTGAAGATGAAGCCTTCCTGAGCGAAGTAATCCGGCTCGCCGACGACCCTACCCTTGGCGACCGACGACTGAACGACTACACTGCCGAAGAGCCGGAAGCCGAATACGAAACCGAACCGGAGCTAAACAACCAGCCCCACAACCTCATCCTGTATGGACCGCCGGGAACGGGCAAAACCTTTGCGTTGCAGCCCTATCTGCGCGAAACAAGCGACCGTGCCAGCCTCATTACCTTCCACCCGGCCTATAGCTATGAAGAGTTTGTGGAGGGCATTCGCCCGGAGGTGATCAACGGGCAGATCAGCTACCGGATTCGGAAGGGTATTTTTTATAAAGCCTGTATGTCGGCCATTCAACAGGCCGGGTATGCTACGCTGGCCGACTGCCTGAACGATTCGGCAGAGACCCGCCAGCAGAAGCTAAAAAAAGCTCCTCCGCATTATTTGCTCATTGATGAGATCAACCGGGCCAATGTCGCCAGCGTGTTCGGCGATTTGATCACCCTGCTCGAAACCGACAAACGGCTGGGCGCCGAAAATGAACTCTGGCTGACGTTGCCGTACTCACAAGAACGGTTTGGCGTACCGTCGAACCTGTTCGTGGTGGCCACTATGAACACCACCGACAAGTCGATTGCGCTGCTTGATATTGCCCTGCGCCGTCGGTTTTCATTTCGGGAGGTGGTGCCCGACCCCAGCGTTTTGGGTGTTGTTGACGGTGTCGATCTGGCCCAATTACTACGAACAATAAACGAACGCATCGAGTATCTGCTCGACCGCGACCACCAGATTGGACACGCCTACCTGACCAGTATCGAAACGTATGCTGACCTTTGTACGGCCTTTCGCGATCGCATTATTCCGCTGTTGCAGGAGTATTTCTTCAACGACTGGGCCAAAATTCAGTTAGTGTTAGGAGACAACGCTGCCTGGGGCAAAGACCCCGACCTGCGTTTGGTTCGGGTCAAAAAAAAATACACATCGGCAGCCGCCGGCAAACTGTTCGGCGAATTGCCCGACTTTATCGACGAGGTCGTTACCTACGAACTTAACCCCCACTTACAGCAGGGCGAGGTTGAGCAGATCCCCGCCGATGCCTTTGTGAAGATTTATCAAAAACAGTAAGTATAGCGGGCGGGAGCCCGCTTTTTATAACTGGCAAAACCAGTTTATGTACCAAATGCGGGTTTCCATGGCAACAGCCGATCACCCGCTCTACTACTATGAAAGCACTCGTTCTTACAGAATACAATCAGTTTGATTTACAGGATGTGCCCAAGCCTTCTATCCGTCCCAACGAGGTGCTGGTGCGCGTGCAGGCCGTGGGTATTTGCGGCTCCGACGTACACGGTATGGATGGCAGCAGTGGCCGACGTATTCCGCCCATTGTGATGGGACACGAAGCCAGCGGCATTATTGCCGAAGTAGGCAGCGAGGTAAAAAACTGGGCTACCGGCGACCGCGTCACCTTTGACTCGACGGTGTACGTACTCGACGACTGGTACAGCCGCCGGGGACAATACAACCTGAGCGATGGCCGCGAAGTCGTAGGCGTATCGACACCCGATTTCAAACGAAATGGTGCCTTTGCCGAGTACGTGGCCATACCCCAGCATATTTTGTATGCCGTTCCCGATAATGTTAGTTTCACCCAGGCTGCGCTGGTCGAGCCGGTAGCCGTGGCATTGCATGCCGTTAACCTGACGCCCATTCAGGTCAATGATTCGGCTGTGGTTGTCGGGTCGGGTATGATTGGCCTGTTCGTTATTCAGGTGCTGAAACTGGCGGGCTGCGGTACCATCATCGCTATCGACCTGGACGATGATCGACTCGCATTAGCTCAAAAACTCGGAGCAACCCACATTATTAACGCGAAAAGTGGCGACGTGGCCAAACAGGTGCAGGACCTGACGCACGGACGTGGAGCCGACGTTTCCTTTGAAGTTGTAGGGGCCGGTCCAACCGTCAAAACCGCTATCGACTGCGTTCGGAAAGGAGCCACAGTAACGCTGGTCGGGAATCTGGCACCAACCGTTGAGATGCCCTTACAGGCCATTGTAACCCGGCAGCTGCGGCTTCAGGGTTCCTGCGCCATCAACGGCGAATACGAAGCGGCCCTGGCCTTGATCTCGTCCGGACGCGTTAATGTCGAAGCTATTCTAAGCGCCGAAGTGCCGCTGGAGGAAGGGGCCGACTGGTTCAAACGACTTTACAACAAAGAGAAAGGCTTGATAAAGGTGGTGCTGAAACCGTAGGAAATCAATTAGCCGCTTCATATTGCCTTACGGAATATCCATTACTCAATTCGAGGACAGTATCGGTTAGCTGAAGGATAGTCTCCAGTTTAGTTGTCACAAAAAAGAAGAGGGGGTATAAATTTCGGGCTGCCCGTCCGGTCGATATTTCCTTGTGTAATAGGCAGCGGTATCTGGGGTCTGCCAAACGTTGCTATCCCGTTTACAAGTTTGGATGAGGTGCTACTGATTGTACAGCAAATCGGGCGGGCTGTCTGGTGTGTTTTCTGGCATGAACCGGAAATGATCGCTGTTAACAGTGCGCTTACCGCCTATGTTTCATATAATTAAATTTTCGTTTGAGTAGGAGACCTACCAAAAACGCATTTCGTTGGAAGACGTTTTAAAACTATGCCTGAACCCATACGCATTGCCATTATTGGCCCCGGCAAAGTGGCGCATCTGCACGCCAAAGCCGCTCTGGAAATACCTAACGCCGAACTGGTCGCCGTTTACGGTCGAACCTATCAGAAAGCGGAAGACTTCGCTAATCAGTACGGCATTCGTGCCTATAGCGATGTCTACGACATGGTCGACCGGGAGAACGTCGACCTTTGTCTGGTCTGCACCACCCACCCCGGCCACCGGGAGCCAACGGTAGCGGCCTTGAATGCCGGTTCGCACGTACTGGTGGAGAAACCGCTGGCATCGTCGCTCGAAGATTGCGATGCAATGCTGGAAGCCGCCAAACGCAACAACCGGCACCTGGGCGTTATCAGCCAACGGCGGTTTTATGCCCCCAGCCAGCGTATTCGGGAAGCGATCGATTCAGGAAAAATAGGAAAGCCGGTACTCGGCACGGTTCAGATGCTCGGCTGGCGGGATGAAAACTACTACAAGAGTGACGCCTGGCGCGGCACCTGGGCCGACGAAGGGGGAGGAGTACTAGTCAACCAGTCGCCCCACCAACTGGATTTACTGCTCTGGTACATGGGCGAAGTCGACGAAGTCTTTGGTGTCTGGCGTAACCTTAACCACCCCTATATTGAGGTCGATGATACGGCACTGGCCATTGTCAAATTTAAGAATGGTGGACTGGGCAACATCATCGTCAGTAACTCGCAGAAGCCGGGAATTTTCGGGAAAGTACACGTACACGGCCAGAATGGTGCATCGGTAGGTGTTCAGACCGATGGTGGAGCCCTGTTTATTGCCGGTATGTCGAGCATTACCGACCCGCCGGTCAATGACCTCTGGACGGTGCCCGGCGAAGAAACCCAATTAGCTAAGTTTATCGAAGAAGATACCGCCTTCTTCAACACCATCGACGCTACTGTCTACTACTTCGGTCTGCAAATCGCCGAGTTCTGCGACGCCATCCAGGAAGGTCGTGCCCCCGCTGTAACGGGCGAAGAAGGCCGTAACGTAGTCGCTCTTTTTCAGGCTATCTACGAATCGACACGAACGGGATTGCCGGTTAAGTTATAAAAAAGGAGCAAAGGGATGAAAGGGACTTCTTCAACATCCCTCTCTTCCCTTTACTCCTTTTAGGTTAAATCGCCGGATCGCCGGGTGTATTGGTGTTGTTATTACGCTCCGTCAGCGGGTAGGGGAAAAAGTTTCGGTTGCGCTCGGCACCCGTTGCTCCTGGCCCCGGCCGATTAAACCGGCGGCTGTCTTCCAGTCGGAAACCCTGATAGGCTAATTCAATCTGGCGATTTCGGTAAATCTCTGCCAGAATGGCATCGGCCGTTTGCGCACCTGCATAAGCGGGCAAGGCCGCGCCCAAACCAAATGCATCCTGAGTCGCTGTTTTTGTCAGTACCTTGTTCAAGGACGCTACGGCATTGACCAGATCACCTTTACGAGCGTAGGCTTCCGCCTGAATCAACAGGATTTCACCCGGCAGATAAACGGGAACGGCCGCATTGTTGGCGGTATAAAACGCAGTGGCAATTACCGGCGCTACAGCCGTGTTGGTGCTCGGCTTTGTCAGGAACGCAATTCGCTTATCGGCTGCATCGGGAGCCAGTGTCGCTGGCAGACCCAGATTGGCATTGGTTGGCTGAAACACGTTCAGGTTTCCGAAGGTATATTCGAACAGCGGGTTGCGGGTGTTGTCGTCAAAGTTAAAGACCGATCTTTTGGTTAGATCCACCTTAGCGGCAGCCGCCAGCGCCTTATCGTAATCGCCGGAAAACAGCGCATACCGTGCAATCAGGGCCTGAATCGTGTTTGGAATGTCTATACCCGTTACGATCTTACCCGTAAAGTCAGCGGAAACGGGTGCGCTGGGCAGTTGTGTTGCGGCTGTTTCGAGGGTTGAAATAGCTTCCTTGAACACCTGCGCCCGAGTTACAAACGGCACGTTCGTACCCGTTGTAACCGGCGACTGCTCGAAAAACATACCGAGTGTCCCTAATGACAACGCTCGGAAAATTGACGCATAACCGATAATGCCGCTCTTTGTACCGGCATCGGACACAACGCCCGTATTAGCCAGAATCAGTTCGGCATTGGACCGTACCAGATGGCTCTGCGTCCACAGATTCCGCACCACACTGTTAATGTTACTCACGTTACCGGCACCGGTCGCAAGGTTGGCTTCGTCGAGGTTACCCACGTTTAGGACTGCTTGTTCACGGGTAGTTAGGCCCGCTCCTGCGGTGCTGGCATACAGTACACTCAACGCGCCCCCGGTGGTATAACGGTACTGCAGCCCGTTGGCGAGGGTCATCAGACCATCCGGCGAGCTAACCGCCTGCGACTGGCTGATGGTACTGGGGTTCAGGTACTCCTTATTACAGGCAGCCTGCGTCAGCAGAAGGCCCGTGAGAAGAATGGGAATGACTATTTTTTTCATAGTTATAAATGATAAGCGATCAGTCGGCGAGGAATACGTGTAAGACATATCAGTTACTGACAGACGGCATTAATTACACTCACTGACTCATCAACTAAATTAAAATGTCGCTGATAGTTTAAGCTGGTAGGTACGTGGAATAGGAACGTTTCCGAAGTCGATGCCGCGTAACAGGTCGTTGTTGCCACCCGCGTTGGTTTCCGGATCGAAGCCCGTGTATTTATCCCACGAATACAGGTTGCGGCCTACCGCTGATACCGTTAACCGGCTGATCGACTTGATAAGGGTTGGCAGCGTATAGCTGAGCGATACTTCGCGCAGTTTGGTGTACGAACCCGGATCGACCCGGAACTCCTGCGTGTTGTAAATACCGAAGATATAACCCCGCTTCAGCGTTCCCCGCAGCTCCTGTTCGGCAAAGTCGCCCAGACCTACACCCTGCCGGGTCCGTTTGTCGGCGTTGAACACATCGACACCCTGAACCATATCCAGCAGTACGTGCAAATTCAGTTTTTTATACGACAGATTGGTGCTGAAGGAGCCCGTCCATTTTGGGTTCGGGTTGCCGATAATCACGTTGGCTAATGGCTTGGTAACATCGAACGATCCATCCAAATTACGGGCAGGTACGTAATCAACGGCACCATTCGCCTGCGACGAAGCCCGTTCTGACTGTGGGAATCCCGAGGGCGACAACAGCAACGAGCCGTCCGGGTTGCGGGCATAGCCCGTACCGTAGAAAACACCCACCGGTTGGCCAACGATCAGGTTAACAGGTGTTCCGGACGCCGAGGAGGCATCGGGGTTGATGATGGGCAGACCACCCAGATCAAGAACTTTGTTCCGGTTGTGGTTGTAAATAAAGGTCACATCCCAGTTCAGGTCTTTTGTTTTGATGGGTGTCGCGTCCAGCACAATTTCAAACCCTTTGTTCTCCATCGAACCCACGTTGTTCACGATGCTGGTACCGCCCGTGGTGGGGGCCAGTGTCCGGTTCACGACCAGGTTGGTGATTTTCTGGTTGTAAGCCGTTACGCCCAGACCAATCCGGCCATTCAGGAATGACAGGTCGACACCACCTTCCAGTTCGGCCATGCGTTCGGGCTGCACATCGGGGTTGGCGAGCTGCGTACCGGGTACCACCGTGTTCTTACCCAGGAAACCCACCGGGCTGAACTGGTAAAAACGGGCATACGAACCAATACCCGACAGGTTACCGGCTTCGCCGTAGCTAGCCCGTAGTTTCAGGCTGTTGAAGGCATTGCTGAACGACAGATTTTTCCAGAAATCAAGATCCGACACGATGAACGAGCCGCTCACTTTAGGATAATATTGGTTGGTCTGCGTTGGTGAGAATTTCGACGACTGGTCGCGACGGACGGCACCCGTAACAAAGGCCAGATTTTTATAGCCGAGCGTAGCCTGTGCAAACAAACCACTCAGGCTAAAGCGGTCCAGATCGTATCGGACAGCGTAAGTGGTGTTGCTTGCTCCGCTGACCGTTTCGATAAACGGCGACAGGTTCTGGCCGCTATTAACCGAGTAATCGGCCTGATAATACTGGTAGCTATAGCCGATGGCCGCGTTCAGTTTGAACTTCTCGCTGAACTGGTTTTCGTACTGAGCGTTCAGGTCGTTATTGAATTGCAGTACCTGGTTGGTCGCCGTGGCCGCAAATCCAAACGGATAGCGGGCCGCTGGCAGACCCGAAACCGCCTGATACGGATAAGGCCGGATGTAGTTTTTTCCGAACTGCGAATAGGCATCGACACCCACGATGTAGTCGATGGTCAGACCTTTCAATGGCGTCAGGTTCAGCTGAAGGCTATTGATTGTCCGGCTCACCGACTGCGAAAACTTCATATCTTCGATGGTCGAGAGTGGGTTTACGCGCGTTGGTTCAACAGCCTGTAAGTTACCGGCGGCATCGCGCTTTGTGATGTCGTAGATGTTGTTGGTGATGTTGACCGAGTTGATGGGGCTGTAGAATACGTTACCGTTGGCCTTCTCGTTAGAGAGGCTATTCGAATAGCTGATACCCACCGAAATCTTGGCCCAGTTAGCCAGTCGCTGATCGACACGAGCGCGGAGGTTATACCGGGTAAAATCCGTGTCCTTGATAATGCCCTGATTTTTGAGGTAGCCAAACGACACATAATACTGCGTGTTGTCGCGTCCGCCCGAGATCGACAGATTATTGTCGGTGCCGTAGCCCGTCCGGAAAATCTGGTCGAAATAGTTATACCGCTGAACATCGACGAGGTTGGTCGCCAGTAGGTTATTGGTTCCGTCGCGGTAAATACTGGTTGTGGTTGTCCCCGGATTAGCTGCTATCTGAGCCGCCGAAATAACTCCGATGGGATACAGCCGAAGCGACGCAAACCCAAACTGCTTGCCATAGGTATTCACGGGAACCCCTTTCCGCAGTTCGTTGATGTTGAACGACGTGGTAAAGCTAACCTGCGCCTTGCCACTCTGGCCGCGCTTAGTGGTAATGATCACCACACCATTGGCCGCCCGTGAACCATATTGAGCAGCCGCAGCCGCGCCGTTCACGACGTTGATGGTCGCAATGTCGTCCGGGTTAATATCCGACAGTCGGTTCTGGCCAACGTTGGCGTTGCCCACATCATTGGATAGTGCCAGTTGCGATACGTTGGTGCTGGCGTTACTCACAATCACCCCGTCTACAACGTAGAGTGGGTCCGATGAGCCGACCAGTGATTTGATACCGCGCAGACGGATGCTGATACCCCCCGCTGGATCGCCGGAGTTCTGCGTGATCTGTGCGCCCGGCACTTTACCCTGTAAGGAATTGATCAGGTTACCCGAGCCGCTCTGGGTTAAATCAGCTGCTTTAATGGTGCTGATGGCATTGCCTAACTCGCGTTTGGGAGCCGACAGCGTGGAGCCTGTAACCACCACTTCGTCGAGGTTTGTTGCAGCCGCCACAAGTTGCGCGTTCACGGTTACTTCATCGGCATTGCCCAATGTAACATTCTGGCGCAGGGTTTCATAACCGATCGACGTAAAGGCAAGGATGATCGGACCAGCCTTGAGAGTAACCGGAAGCGTGTAGTTGCCTTCAGCATCGGTGGTCGTACCAACTGTAGTGCCAACAAGGACAACCGTCGTGCCAGGAATAGCCAGTTTTTCAGGATCGGTAACCCGTCCTTTCAATGTGTATCGAGTGCTCTGCGCAAAAACATTCGTACAAAGCAGCAAGGTTAGCCCCAGCATCCATAAGCAATGCATGTGTCGGCCAACAAGAAAGTACTTGTTTGTCATAGGAGAATAAATTGGTAAATGAATAAACTGGTATTTTGTAAATCGAAATATACTCACAAAACGAGTTCGCAAGATGTCTTTTGAGGAGCAGCGGTCGCATCAGCATCAAATCCTAAATTTTAGTAGCTTTGACTCTTTGATAAGTTCTATATACTTCATGAGTAATCGCAAACTATCCGGATGGTTGCTTGGGGCAACCATCCTGCTTACCCATCTGGCAACGGCACAGTCTGCCAAACAGCCGTATTCTAATCTTCAGCAGGCTATTTTTTCGGGAGGACAGCTCAATGGCTCGTCGGGGCCGCGCTCCGTTAACTGGATTGAAGGCGGTAGCAAGTTTTCCTTTATTGACGGACAAAGCACTATAAAGACGCTCTCCCCAAAAGACCAGAAGGAAGAAGTGGTTTTTGACGGGAGCCAGCTCAAGTTTCCCGGCACCGATAAAGCCTTTACCTACGGCTCATTTCAATGGTCAAAGGATTCAAAGAACATTCTGTTTCAGTCGAACTTTCGGCCCGTTTACCGGCGGTCGGGTATTTCGGATTATTACGTATATGCCGTAGCCGACAAGAGCCTGAAGCTCGTGGCCAAAGACGCCCAAACCGCCGAGTTGGCTCCCGATGGTAGTAAAGTGGGCTACGAGCGGGGCGGTAACCTGTTTGTTTTCGATTTTGCCACCCAAAAAGAGACCCAGCTTACCGACGATGCCAAAGCCGCTTTCTACAACGGACGCTTCGGTTGGGCCTACGAAGAAGAGTTTGGCCTCGCGCAGGCCTGGGACTGGTCGCCGGACAGCAAGTTTATTGCCTTCTGGCAGTCCGACGAGCGGGAAGTTCCTATCTACAAACTGACTGATTACAAAGGCTTTGACGAAAAGTTCGATTCATTGCCCTACCCGCGCGTAGGCGACAAAAATCCAGCCGTTCGGATTGGTGTCATTGAAATCGCCAATAAAGCAAAACAGTGGATGAAGGTAGATTTAGGAGATGGCTATATCCCCCGCATCTACTGGACGTCGCAGGAGGGCCAACTGGCGCTGATGCACCTGAACCGGAAGCAGAACCACCTGCGGCTGTTCATGACAAACGCCCGCACAGGAGAAGCCCGGCAGATCATGGAAGAAAAGTCGACCACCTGGGTCGATGTGTTCGACTTTTTTGCTGGGATCAATCACCTGATCTATTTCCCGGCGGGTGTGCAGGAGTTCTACTGGGTATCGGATCGGGATGGATTCGCACATCTGTATCGCTACGATTATACCGGCAAATTGCTCAATGCCGTAACCAGCGGCAAGTGGGAGGTGAGCTATGTTCATCACATCGATCCCAAAACAAAGAAAGTTTATTTCACCTCAACCGAGGCATCGCCCCTGGAGCGGCAGTTGTTTGTCGTCGACGTCGATGGCAAGAACAAGCGTCGGCTGACAACTGTACCGGGTAAGCACGCGGTCAACTTCTCGCCCAACGGTCAGTATTTCATTGATCGGTATTCGAATATATCAACGCCTACACAGGTCGAACTGCGGGATGTAAAAGGCCAGTTGATCAAAGCGCTTGAAACGAACAAAAAGGTGTCAGATTATGTGGCCAGTCATGGCTATTCGCCCAAGGAGTTGACTCATTTTACCACCACCGATGGGCAGCAGATTGACATCTCGATCATCAAACCAGCAGACTTTGATCCTAACAAAAAGTATCCGGTAGTAATGGATATTTACGGTGGACCGGGAGCGCAGTCGGTGTACAATGAGTTTTCTACAACAGGTTGGCACCAGTGGCTGGCTCAAACGGGCTACATTGTTGTGGGGGTCAATAACCGGGGCAGCGGGGGCTATGGCCGCGAATTTGAGAAAGTCGTTTACGAAAAACTAGGTAAATACGAGAGCCTTGACTTCGCCGAAGCAGCCGCGTATCTGGCCAAACAATCGTGGGTAGATGGAAACCGGATGGCCATTCGTGGGCATAGCTACGGTGGATACATGAGCAGCTACACGATGCTGACCCACCCCGGCGTCTTTAAAGTATCGCTGGTTGGCGCCCCCGTTACCGACTGGCGTCTGTACGATTCCATTTATACCGAGCGGTATATGGGCCTGATTCCCGAAAATGAAGAAAAGTACAAAGTCAGTGCCGTGACGTCTTACGCTAAAAACCTAGCCGGGAAAATGTTCATTGCCCATTCGACAATGGACGAAAATGTTCACGTTCGAAATACGTTCCAGCTAATGAACGCCCTCGAGGACGCTGGCAAGGATGCCGACCTGCGCATTTATCCGCCCGGTGCGCATGGGGTTGCCTATAGTTCGGGTACACAATTGTTGCTCTATCAGCAATACACAACCTACCTCGAAACAAATTTGAAAGGGAGCCCTCTAAATTAAGATAGGATTAAAATGAAAAGCCCGGCTATTGAATAGCCGGGCTTTTTTAATTGCTACTATTTGTCGATTATGTTCTGTTTGTCAAGTACTTATTAATTTATACTTAATTTCTATAGTTTTTGTAGGATAAATACTTATTTATTCTGCTGATGAACATATTTATACAGTGCTGGTTTGACATTACAGAACTGCTTTTTGGTTCGTTTTCTTACTACACAAACTGTAAACGTTATGAAAAAATTGATCATCGCTGCCGCTGCCTGCGCCCTGCTGGCAATAGCTCAACCCACCAATGCCCAGGCCGTTCAGGAGGGAAAAGCTGCTAAGAAAGAGATGAAGGCTGAGAAGAAAGTGGCTAAAGCACAAGAATACAAGATGGAAGCCCGGACCCATAAAGGGCTGGAAGTCAAAGGGATTTCGGACCCTAAAACCCGGATGGCCAAAGCGGATAGAAAAATGGAGAAAGCCGAGAAGAAAGTAATAAAAGGAGAGGCCAAGGAATTGAAAGCTGTTGCAAAAGAAAAGCAGAAGCAGGCTGCCGGTGTAAACTAAGGCCCTTTTATCGGAAAGTACAAAACTCATTTACCCATTCACTTACACAGTAAAGCGGAGGAAAGCAGCAATGCCGTCCTCCGCTTTTTATGTTACTTATACCTAGACGTTTAAGGCTGTCGCAATGCCCGCCGGATTACATCTTCAACGCTGAGCGTTGGATCGGCTCGCAGGGCATCGTCTACACTCTTTTCGGCGGTTGGCTTGGGGAAACCAAGGGCTACCAAAGCCGCCAGCGATTCTTCCCGAATGGGGTTAGCCGCCGGTTGCTGGCGATACGATGGCCCATCGGGTACCACGCCTGCCCGTTTCATCTTATCGCGCAGTTCCAGAATAATACGCTGGGCTGTTTTAGCACCAATGCCCTTGATGGCTTGTACCGCTCGGACATTTTCGCCCAGAATCGCCAGTCGTAAATCGCCCGGCTGCATAGCCGACAGCATACCCAGCGCCGTATTCGGGCCAACGCCCGACACACCGATCAGGTCAAGGAATAAGCTTTTCTCATCCGCATTCGCGAAGCCATATAAGGATTGTGAATCTTCACGGAAAAGGTGATGAATGAAGAGTTTAATCCGGTCGCCACCACCGGGTAACACTGTGTATGTCTGGAGTGATATATGTACTAAATAGCCGATGCCATGGACGTCAATAATGGCATGGGTAGCTTCTTTATAGGACAGAGTTCCGTCTAGGTAAGCGATCATTCGTGAGCTGGAAAAGCTTGTTTTTAAGGTAGTTATCGTAGAGTAAAGATACGAAAAACCCACGACTTTTGGGTAAAAGGTCGTGGGTTAGTTCGGTTGGAGTGAGCTTACTTAACCCACAATGAGTTTCTGGCCGGGGCGTAATGAATTGCTTCGAATGTGGTTCATTCGCTTAAGCTGGTCGATAGTCAGATCGTACCGCTGAACGATGTTCCAGAGGGTATCGCCACTTTGTACCCGATGGTAGCGGGGTTTGTAATGCTTCGACTTCGCCAATACTTCGGCTTTTTTGCGGCTTTTGGCTGTTCCCTGATCGGCCAGGCGCTCAGCACGGGTTTCGGCAACCTCTTTCAGGATAACCAGTTTCTGCCCACGCCGGATACTCGTAGACCGTA
This sequence comes from Spirosoma sp., assembly GCF_026391055.1. Taxonomy (GTDB): domain Bacteria; phylum Bacteroidota; class Bacteroidia; order Cytophagales; family Spirosomataceae; genus Spirosoma. The sequence goes on from NZ_JAPLET010000015.1 coordinate 656,608, forward strand.
AATGGTTCCAGCGTTTAAGATCGTAAGGTTCAACGTTGTACCGGTTGGCAATTTGCAATAAGTTATCGCCTTTTCTAACGACGTAGGTTTGCTTTTGGGGCTTACGCAACACCACCGTTTCGATGTCTTCTTCGGGTTCGTCGGCCGATTCTGCATTGGCAAGTTTCGCGCCCGCTTTTCCCCGCTCTGCCAGCATCTCTTCTGTCAGCGTTTCTTCCAGGCGTATTCGCGCCAGTGGGTTTCTGCTTAGTTCCTTCCAGGCACCCATTGAATCGGTGCCATACCGAACGTCTTCAGCACTTGCCAGCAGGATGTGTTCCATGACATTTGGACGTCGGCTTGCGGAATCCAGAATAGCACGTCTGCGGCTGGTGAAATAGCTGTACTGCTCCCGTGGTACTCGCAGCGGGTATCGGTTTGTATAGTCAGGTAAAATGGTCGTTGTGATGGCCGGATTCATCTTTTGCAGATCGGCCAGCGGCATAGTGCTGTGTTTGGCAAAGGTTTCGAGGTTGAAGTAACCGCTCACCTGAATGGTATCGTGGGGAATGGGATACTCGTAATTCTCAGCCACAATACCGTGATCGTTAGCGTGGTTCATCAAATAGGTAAACGCCACGAATTGCGGTACATATCCGCGGGTCTCTTTCGGCAGTGCATCGTAAATGGTGTAAAACGAATCTCCTCCCGACCGGCGCATGGCGCGTTTAACGGCACCAGGACCACAGTTATAACCGGCCATCGCCAGTTCCCAGTCGCCAAAGATATTGTATAGATCGCGCAGGTATTTACAGGCAGCCTCGGTTGCTTTAACGGGATCCATCCGCTCATCTACATAATCATCCTGATACAGGCGTAGATCGCGGCCGGTGCCGGGCATGATCTGCCACAGACCTCCGGCACCAGCCCTCGAAATGGCCCGCGGATTCAGAGCCGACTCGACAATGGATAAGTATTTCAGTTCATCCGGAAGACCATATTGAGCCAGCATGCGCTCATAGAGCGGGAAAAAAAGCGGCATTCGCTCCAGCATTGTCTTGGTAGTGCTGGCTTTACGGAACGTGAAATAGTCCACATAAGCCTGTACAGCCTTGTGATAATTCAATGGAATGGACTTTTGCAACTTGGCCAGTCGCTCACGTAACAAACTGTCGGGCACCGTTGGTACCAGGGCAATAGTGTCTTTCTTGACGATTGTACTGTCCAGTTGAATCGGAGTTTTGGCTTGGGTGCCTGTAGTCAGGCCAACCAGCACCATACTCATCAGCCCAAATATCAGCAGGCTACGGTTCAGGTAGTTCATATAGGTTTCGTTCAGTTACGTTTTTAATGCAGACGGTCTTCCGTCCTGCCGGAAACTTGCTTTGAGCAATTAAAGCGTCTTTCCAGCCGTGTTACATACTTTTTGCCAGAGCTACTAAAGCTTCCTCTGCAAAAGGTGGAGCCATCAGTTGTATCCCAATTGGTAACCCGTTGGCATCTGCTCCGGCTGGAATAGATATGGCCGGGTAACCAATTACATTAGCCTGCACCGTAAAAATATCGGCGAGGTACATTTGCAGTGGGTCATCGTTGGCGCTTCCGCCAGTCTTTTCGCCTAATCGAAAGGCGGGTGTCGGTGTGGTGGGCGATAGTAAAAAATCGTATTGCTCAAAAAGCTGTTCGGTTTCCTGACGAATTAGTCGGCGAACCTGCTGGGCTTTGGTGTAGTACGCATCATAATAGCTGGCACTTAACGCAAATGTGCCCAGCAGAATGCGTTTACGAACTTCAGCGCCGAATCCTTCAGTGCGGCTTTTTTTGTACAACGACAAAAGGTCCAAAGCTGGTGTGTCGTTGGATAGACTTCTGTAACCATACCGCACGCCATCAAAGCGGGATAGGTTGGAAGAGGCTTCGGCCGTAGTTAAGATATAATACGTCGGCAGCAGGTATTTAATAAGCGATATATCAACGGGTTCTACCGTATGACCGGCCTGCCGAAGTGCATCAATCTTGGTCCGGGTCGCTTCCCGAATGGATTGATCGACGCCCGAGCTTTCGATGCCATCGCGCAGATAAGCGATACGGAGCGGTCGATCTGGCAGGGTTGCCCGTGAGTAAGCCGAAACGGGCTGGCTCGAAACGGTGCTGTCGAACGCATCGGGACCGGCCATGATTTCGAGCAAAAGAGCCGCATCCTCAACGGTATTGGCAATCGGGCCGATGCAATCGAAAGAGGAGGCATAGGCGATCAGGCCCCACCGGCTAATGCGGCCATAGGTTGGTTTAAGGCCCACAACCCCACAAAATGCGGCCGGCTGACGAACCGAGCCGCCAGTATCGGAACCAATGCTGGCCAGACAAAGTCCCGCCTGAACCGCTACCGCCGATCCGCCACTCGACCCGCCCGGTACGCGGCTGGTATCGGCAGCATTAAGAACAGGGCCAAACGAGGAATTTTCATTTGATGAGCCCATCGCAAACTCATCGCAGTTTTGCCGGCCAATGATAATGACATCTTCATCAAGCAGGCGCTGAACAGCCGTGGCCGTAAACTGAGCCGTGAAATTTTCCAGAATTTTGCTGCCAGCCCGGACACCGTGGCCAGTATAACTCAGTACATCTTTTATGCCAATGACCATACCGGCTAACCGACCGGCTGTTCCGGCGGCTAGTTTCTGATCTACAGCTTCGGCCTGTTGACGGGCTTCGCTGGCATATACTTCGGTGAATACATTGAGATGACTATTCTCGTCGATACGGACGAGGTACTGCTCTACCAGTTGCTGGCAGGTAAGGGAGCCGTTATGAAGGTCGGCCTGAACAGTGGAGAAGTTACGGTATAGTGTCAAAACAGAGGATATGACTTGAAAACCCTATAAAGCAGAAACAGACAACCAAGCGGCTCCGGTTTGGGGCAGCTTAATTGTCTGTCTATAAATGAAGCGGATTATTTCTCCGACTCTTTCAGACCTTCTTCGATATTTTCGCGAACGTCTTTGGTAGCGTCTTTGAATTCTTTGATGCCTTTACCAAGTCCCCGTGCGAGTTCGGGAATCTTTTTAGCGCCAAACAACAGGAGCAATGCCAGGAAGATAAAAATCATTTCCTGACCGCCCAAACCCATAAATGCCAAAATGTTTGCCGAAATCATGTTACCTGGGATTTGAATGTATGCAAAATTAACAAAACTCTCTCGTACAATCTATTAAAACTCAGTGAAACTTACGCAGCAATCCTCCGTTTGGTTTTGTAATTACTGTTTAAAGTTGCATCCGGTTGCCGGATATTTACCTGAACAATGTTCCCGGTATTAAATGAGAACAACGCTATTGTAAACCTTAAACGGAAAATTTGCCCCGTTTTACTCACCCAATCTTAATAGTTTTGACCGGCTGGGTCGTCATTTCTCCCGTAGCGGCCGTCGTTTGTTCCCACTGGCGGAACTTCTCAATATCATCTTTTATGCCGCTGAACAGCCAGAGCATCAGGGCTATATCGTCCGTTAACCCCACAATTGGCAGGAAGTCGGGAAGAATGTCGATGGGCGACACAAAATAAATAAGTACGGCAATAACGCGGATGAGGGTCTTCCAGGGCAACTGGCGATACTCACCCGAGGCATAAGCTTTCAGCAGACGTGTTACAATACCCAGTTGCTCACGAAAGACAGCTATGTTGCTGCCCGACAAGCCACCGCTCTTGTTCAGTGCATCCCGGATTAACTGATATAGACTCCGGGAGTTACGGGCATAGCGAACAGCGCCGACGTTAGCGCGTTTAAAGAAAATAGAGGTTAAAATCCTCGAAATAAGACTTTTGTTTGCCATTGTTATTCGTGTGGTTCGTGTCAGCAGCTAACCGACAACGCAAATTATAGTGAATGTTTAACAAAAATAATTCACTGAATAATTAATAAACGTTGGAACGGACTATAAGTTTTAATTGGTGCATTGTGGTTTGTCTTGATGGTGAGACGTACTTTTGCGAACGTTTGTTAACCCTTTAATTCCGAATACTGTATGAAAGTTACCGTAGTAGGCGCCGGGGCCGTTGGAGCCACCTGCGCCGATAACATCGCCCGCCGGGAACTCGCCCATGAAGTCGTTTTATTAGATATTAAAGAAGGTATCAGTGAAGGTAAGTCGCTGGATATGCTTCAGGCGTCAACCTTGCTCGACTGCGATATAAAGCTGACGGGCTCTACCAATGATTATGAGAAAACGGCCGGTTCCGATGTTGTCGTGATCACCTCAGGTTTGCCCCGTAAGCCCGGCATGACCCGTGAAGATCTGATCGGTATCAACGCAGGTATTGTAAAAGGCGTTACCGAAAACATTTTGAAATACTCGCCCGATGCAATTTTCATTATCATCTCCAACCCAATGGATACGATGACCTACCTGGCGCTGAAAGCATCAGGTTTGCCAAAGAACCGGGTTATTGGTTTGGGTGGTGCGCTGGATTCGGCTCGTTTCAAAACGTACCTGTCGCTGGCACTGGAGTGCTCGCCCAACGATTTACAGGCATCGGTTATCGGTGGTCACGGCGACACGACCATGATCCCGCTGACACGTCTGGCTACGAAAGCCGGTGTGCCGGTAAGCCAGTTCCTGGATGAGGATACGCTGAAGAAAGTAGCTGCTGATACGATGGTAGGCGGTGCCACACTGACCGGCCTGATCGGTACATCGGCCTGGTACGCGCCGGGTGCCGCTGGCGCTTATATGGTGGAAGCCATCGTGCGCGACCAGAAGCGGATCATTCCCTCCTGCGTTTTGCTGGAAGGCGAATACGGACAGTCGGATATCTGCCTTGGCGTTCCGGTTGTATTGGGCCGTAATGGTTGGGAAGAAATCATCGATTACAAACTAACCGACGAAGAGCAGGCCGCCTTCAACAAATCGGCCGACGCCGTTCGGAACATGAATGGCGTACTAAGCACGCTGAATATTGGGGTGTAGTCGGTAACTACTTGTCATAAAAAAGCGCTTTGCATAAATTTGTGCAAAGCGCTTTTTTATGACAAGTTAGGTCATCAATATTGCTTATTACGCGTTATTAGCCTTCTTTACGGTCAAGATTAATTGTAGCCACACACTTAAACGTTTTAATATGCGGTACTTATTATTCATTTATATTAGTCTTCATGCTAGTCTTGCAAAAGGCCAACTCGACACTATCTACACGAATAAAGAAAAAATTGCCTGTTCTGTTAAGGAAGTCACTCCAGATGCTATTCAATTTACTTATCCCAACGAGACAATAGTAAATTCTCTTTATAAAAATACAATACAAAAAGTGGTCTTCCGCTCTGGGCGAACACAGGTTTTTTCTGAATCGTCGCCCTTAATAGAAATTGACGGTATCGAAGATTATGGTAAGGTGACTATCACACAGGTCGAGGGCGAACTGAAAGGGCTTTATAAAATAGGTGAAGTCAGCTCTTCCTCTCGTGGTGGTACTGCTTATTCAAATGTTGATCGAGTAAAAGAACGGGCATTGAATAAACTGAAAATGGAAGCTGTCATGCGTGGAGCTAACTTAATCTACATGGCTTATCAGAAAACAGAGGGCAATCGTTATGGCGGGTACTTCCAGTCAGCAAAAGCTGCTGAAACAATATATAGTGGCGTTGCCTACTCCAATAATCTGCTAAAAAAGCAGGAGTTAATTGACAGATTATCAGGTGCTGACTTTCTTGTGTCTGATAAGCAGATCGTTTTGCTTAAGGGAATGGCTATTTATAAGGCGGAGTATTCTCTTGAATATATTAAGACTGATATACGGATATTGCGTGTTTATGAGGAAGGGAGTCAACTCTTTGTTGAAGCTAAAATTCGCAATTTCGAAAGTAGCGCGTTTCGAGTTGTTCGGTTTAATGACAGCACGTTCACGCTGCTTGCCGAAGACAAAAATAAAATCATGAATTTTATTGTTCCATTCAAAAGCCAATAGCAAGTACTTGAATAGAATGGCGCTAGTCGTTCGGAACATGCATGGTGTACTGAGCACGCTGAACATTGGTGTGTAGTCGATAGCCCGCCTTCATCGCTAAAAAACAAAAACCGGTCAGAACGATCGGTTTTTGTTTTTTAGCGATTCAACACACGAAAATGGCTTTTCATGAGAATACCGATGGTCTTACGGACCGGTTACATTTAACTATGCATCGGTTTTCAAAAAATTCTTCCTCATGAAATACCTTATTACAACCGCTTTTATTCTAGGGACAACTGTGGCCAGCATAGCCCAAACCCGCGAAATCTACACCAATTCAAATTTCAGCACGCTGGCCAAAGATCATAAAGTGCTAGCGATTCTGCCTTTCAAAACAGCCCTTCAACTGCGACCTAAAGAGGTCGAAAAAAACGGGGGACCAGCAGGTGTCGCTGCGCTTGAAAAGCGCGAAGGACTAGGCGTACAAAGCGCGGTTCATTCATACTTTTTAAAGCGAAAAGAAAGTAACGACCTCAACATTGATGTGCAGGACCCCGCACGAACCAATGCTTTACTGGAACGGAATGCTGTTACCTACGAAACCTTGTCAGGATTTACGGCTGAAGAATTAGCCAAGATACTAAACGTTGACGCCATCGTTTCGGGTACGTTCGAAAGCACCCAACCTATGTCAAATGGGGCAGCTGTGGCTATGGCGCTTACCATTGGTTATGGCGGCCCAACAAATACGGGAAAAGCAACCATCAGTATCAACGATGGGAAAACAGGTGAACTGCTTTGGAAATACGACAAAACGCTTTCGCGTGGGTTTGGCAGCAATACCGGTACCATCATTACAACAATAATGCGTAAGGCTTCACGGCAGTTACCTTACGATAAGGATTTTAAAAATTAGCTTGATCGCCGATGAAGTAAAAATCCCCCGCCAGAACATCGGCGGGGAATTTTTACTTTAGGTCTTGCCGTCACAAAGCCGCCAGCCTGATATTCAATAGCCAATTAAATGAAAATCTGGTATTGCAGCGTCAATTGTCCGCGTCGGCCACCGGCTGAGAGTGGCGACGTAGATGAAGAGGGTTCATAATAAGGTCGGTTCTGGTAGTCGAGCGTGAACTTGCCGTTATGGCCTTTAATGAGGTAGTTCAGGCCGACGTTATACACGCCGAGCGTATTGGTAACGCGCTGGTAGTTGGCTAGCTGAGCCTGTACATAAGGCATCAGCGTGCCGTTGCCCGCGCCGAATAAATCTCGTCTCATCAGATAGCCGACTTGGCCGTATACCACACTGCCCGTGCCGAACATTGGAAACGTATTGCCCTGGGTGTTGCCTAAGCCACCGGGGCGCTGGGCCGCTGCAATGTCGCTGGCGGGGTTAAGTGCTCCGTTGAAACGCAGGTAATTATTGCCGTAATCGGTATGGAAATAGCCAAGGTATGCGTTGATGGCCGTTCCTTTCGCTTTGTTCAGCGGCCTGTCCATGTACGCGGCTACCGACCATAAGTTCATGTTCTCATAAACCGTATCGCCCGGTGCTGCCAGATGAACCATTGCTTTTTTCTGGGTAATGAAACCGGCCTCGAGGTTAAGTATGCGTCGGGCACCGAGGTAAGTGCCCGTAATATAGCCCGGAACCTGATTCGTCTCCTTGTCGAGGAACTGCCACATGAACAGGCCCTGAAACTGCTTGTTATGCCCTTTTAGCGCAAAAATAGAATTGGGGCCGTAGGTCGGCAGGGCAGCACCGTTTGTCTGAATAGGAAACGGATCGCTCATGACAACCCGGTAGTCGAGATGACCAACCTGACCACGGGCGTAAAGACTTAGCTTTCGGGAAAACTCATCCGTCTGGTCGACGGTAGCCTGCGCAAACACGGGTACGTCCATGGTCATGATACTGCTCACACTGGGGGATGAAAAGCGGGATAGTCCGTTGACAATCGTTAATCCACCCCCAATTTTCAGGTAATCTTTATTTTTCCAGACCACGTATTCACTCACGGCATCGTGGAAGAAAGCCTGAATTTTCCGGTTCGATGAGCCGGTCTGGTTAAAGCCGCCATTCAGGTAGTTGAAATTGTTCATTCCGAACTGGAGGTACAGAAAGACGTGGTCGCTGATCTGGCCGAATAATTGCATCCGGGTGCGACGAAGGCCAATAGACAGGGTGTTGTCTTTAGGTACGCCAATTACCGTTGAGCCGGGGTTGCTTTGGTTGAACTGAAGCCAGGTCTGGTTTAAAAACGTCGCTTTAAAAAAATGAGAGCCCGATTCGTTCAGGTTGTACTTCAACTCGTTCTTCTCTGCTGCCGGCTTTGGGGCGGGTGCCTGATTGGCTTTTTCAGAGACGATGATTGATGGTGTTGGCTTCTTCGTTGTGTCGGCGGGCAAGGTGGTGGACTGCTGAGCAAAGGCTAACTGACTTGACAACAGCAACGCACTTACCCAAACAGGTTTCATAGATGTATTCATGTATCGGTAACTATGGTAATAAACAAAGCTATCGCCGTTACCCGGAACAGAAGGCGTGTAGCAGTTAAATTGTAATTAAACTTAGGGTAGGGGTAGCTAATCTGCCTGAAAACGCTTAGAAATTGGCAAAAAAAGAGCCGCCTGCTTATAACACAGGCGGCTCTTCCAGTTCATTACTTACATTATACTTCAGCGTGTTTTGCCGATACCGGCTTGTCTTTTTTACCCGTTATCCGGCCATAGAGCCGACGCATACCGTTAAAAGCATTCTCAAACGTCAGATAAACTGTTGGCACCAGAACCAGCGTCAGCAACAGGGAGCTGATCAGACCACCGATGATTACCCAGGCCAGACCATTCTTCGATTCTGAACCGTCGCCCGTTGCCAGCGCCATCGGTAACAGACCAATGGCCATCGCAATGGTTGTCATCAAAATGGGGCGAATTCGTTCGCGACCTGCTTCTACGAGGGCATCGACGGTACTTTTGCCTTCTTCCTTCTGCTGGTTGGCAAAGTCGACCAGCAGAATCGCGTTCTTGGCTACCAGACCAATCAGCATGATCATCCCCAGCATAACGAAGAAGGAGATGGCCTGCTCGGCCAGCGCCAGGGCGAGGAAGGCCCCGATAATGGCCATTGGAATGGAGAACAGGACAACGAACGGCCGGAAATACGAGTTATACAGGGCTACCATCAGCAGATACACGAACGTGATCGCCAGACCCAGGGCAATACCCAGGCTGCTGAATGCATCCGACTGCCGCTCCAAATCACCTTTGAGCTGGTAGGTTACGCCACCCGGTAGTTGCTTGGTCTTGAGTATGTTGTCAATTTCTGTACCCACGGTACCCGTTGGGCGGCCAACCACGTTGGCATTGACAAACAACGAGCCTACCCGGTTGTAGCGGGTCAACTGTGTGGCTCCCGTACCCAATTCAAGATCAGCAATCTGACGGATTTCGATCAATTTGCCCTGTCCATCCGGCACGGTCAGGTTACCGACATCATCCTTGCTCTGGCGGTTGAACTTGTTGAGTTCGACCCGTATGTCATAGTCGCGGCTGCCAACCCGGTACTTACTGTCTGTATTTCCCGAGAAGGCCGTTTGGAGCGTAGCCCCCACATTGGCCACCGAAACACCGTACTGCGCCATTTGGCGACGGTCCAGATTCACTTTAAGTTCGGGCTTTGGGTCATCGACGGCAAGCTCAACGTCAGTTGTGCCGCTCACCGATTTCACCACCTGCTTCACAACAGCGGCTGCCTGTTGTAGATCCTGTTGTGAGTTGCCTAACAACAGAATCTGAATCGGGGCTGCGTTGGCACCACCCGTAATGCCCACCGGTGCCGATTTCACGTTCAGGCCGGGCGTTTTCATGATCTGGGCTTTCGTCTGAGCGGCAAACTGTTCGATAGAAATCGCCCGCTCTCCTTTTGGCACGATGGTAACCGTAATCTCGGCTTTATGATAAGGCGTCGATCCCAGACCACCACCCGAAGCCGAGCTGGAATACCCAACGTTGCTGTTGACTTTCGTAACCAGTTTGTTCTGCATCAGCTGCCTCTCGATAACCTGACAGATGCGGTTCGTTTCGGCCAGACTGTTGAACGGTTCTCCCTCGATCTGTACGATAAATTCGCCCTGATCACTCTGTGGGAAGAAGGTAGTACCAATAAAACCACCGCCTACGAGACCGAATGAGCCGATCAGCAACGTAATGGCCGTAAGATACACCCAGCGCTTATGACCCAGGCCCCAGACTAGCAGTCGGGCGTAGCCGTGCTTGAGTGAGTCAAATTGCCGCTCGAACCAGGCCAGGAACCGCTTACCGGGACTACGACCGCTGAGGTCCGTTTCTTTAGCGAATCGCGAAGCCAGCAGGGGCGTAATGGTGAACGATACGACCAGCGACATCAGCGTGGAGAAAACGACGACCAGCGAGAACTCCCGGATGATGTTCGCAATCAGTCCCTGTACGAAAACGAGCGGCAGGAACACCACTACGTCAACCATTGTAATAGCGAGGGCCGTAAAGCCAATTTCATTCCGTCCGTCGAGCGAGGCCGTTCGCCGGTCTTTGCCCATTTCGAGGTGGCGGTAAATGTTTTCCAGAACCACAATGGAGTCATCGACCAGAATACCAACTACCAGCGACAGCGCCATGAGCGTCATCAGGTTGAGGGTAAAGCCCAGCAGATACATCGGCACAAACACCGAAATAATCGACGCTGGTACCGATACCATCACAATAAAGGCGTTCCGGATACTGTGCAGGAATAGCAGCATCACCAGCGCTACGAGCACAACGGCAAACTCAAGGTCGAAAATAACCCCGTCGGCCGATGCCAGCGTATAGGTCGATGAGTCGCTGGTGACTTCGAACTTAAGGCCGATGTTAGCGTACTTTTTCTCGATGCTACCCAGAATACCCCGTACCTGCTGGCTAATGGCCACTGCGTTGGCGTCGGTTTGTTTCTGGATAGAGATACCGATGGATTCGCGCCCGTTGATGCGGTTGATTGTTGTGGCGTCCGAAACGCCGTCAATCACCGTGGCTACATCTTGTAATGCCACCTGCGTGCCGTTCGTCGATGTTATAAGAGCCGCATTCCGTATCTGGTTGATGTCCGTAAACTTACCGGCCAGCCGAATCGCGTATTGCGCCTGATCCGTCTCTATGCGACCGGTTGGGTAGTCGAGGTTGGCCGAGTTGACCGCCTGCGTTACCTGCGCCAGCGAAAGGTTATACAGTTTCAACTTGTTAGGATCAACACTGATCCGGATTTCGCGCTCGCGTCCACCCGTTAAGGTCACCTGACCAACGCCGTCGACCTTCGTCAGCTGCGTCCGGATCTGATCATCGACCAAGTCATAGAGCTTGGTCGCTTCCAGATTGGCCCGAACTCCCATCCGAATAACGGGAACGTCGTCTGTTGAGAATTTTTGCAGCGTTGGCGACTCTACTTCATCCGGTAGCTGCGACAACACGGCGTTGACTTTTCGCTGGGCATCCTGCAAAGCCTGGTTTGGATCGGCACTGGCGCTCAGCTCAATCTGAATAACAGAAAGTCCTTCCTGACTGGTTGAGCTAATGTTTTTCAGGTTTTCAAGCGACGATACCGCATCTTCGAGTTTACGGGTTACCGAGTTCTCTACCTCACCGGCGGCTGCACCAGGATAGGTCGTAATGACGGTTACAACGGCCGCGTCGAATTTAGGCAGAAGGGTATAGTTGAGGCTTTTATAGGATATAATGCCTAACAGACCCAGGACCGTAAAAGCCACGACAACCAGCGTTGGGCGTTTTATGGCTATTTCAGTTACTGACATGTACTAGTTCGTTTTAGGGTTTACGGATTGACCGCTACGGATGTGTCTGATTTACTCGCCCCGGCAGCCCCTGAGCTGACCGTTACTTTAGCACCGTTACTCAAATTCAGCTGGCCATTGATTACCACGGGTTCCCCCTGCTTCAGCCCTTCCAGCACCTGATACTGGTCGCCGTTATCGTAGCCAAGCCGGATTTTACGCAATCGGGCTACGTTATTCTGCACCACATACACGCTGGCACTATCGGCACCGCCAACCAGTGCCCGGCGCGGGATGAACAAACCGGCAATTCCCTGTTTGAAGGTGAAGCTGGCGTTGGCCAGTGTTCCCGCTTTAAGCTGGTTTTTGTTGTTATTCGTCAGGTAAAGTTCAACCGGGTAATTATGCAGGGCATCGCCTTTCGGGCTGATGTAATGCACCGTTCCGGAGAAAGTCACGCCCGGAAAAGCCTGAGCCGTAATGCGGGCTTTGTCGCCGAGTTTAAGCTGGTAAACGGCCTGCTCCGGTACATTGACAACCAGTTTCAAGTCCTGAAGGTTGATGACCGATGCCAGCACCGCACCCACGGCAACATATTCGCCATTCTCCACTTTCTTGTCGTACACATAGCCGCTGATGGGGGCCACCACCGCACCGTTGCCCAATACCCGTTGCTGCTGTTTTTCGTTCAGCAAGGCCGTAGCGTACTGGTCTTTGTATTTCTGGTAGGTTTCCTGGGTGACAGCTCCGCCCTTAAGCAAACGCTCGTAACGTTCCATTTCGCGTTTGGCATTTTCTACGGCCGTCTGGTTGTTCTGAACCACAATGCCCTGAACGTCATCCTGCACGTAACCCACCTGCTGGCCTTTTTTGACATAGGTGCCCAGTACCAGCTTAAAGTTTTGGAGTTTCCCCCGTGTCTCGGCAATGATATCGCCTTCGTTCTGAGCGGCTACGGTTCCCAACAGCGACAGACTCTGGTCCAGGCGCTCAAAGGAAACGGGCGTCACATCGACAACGGGCGTTGTCTGAAACTGAACGGACGACGTTTTTGCCGCGTCAATATCTTTTTTGTTGTTGATCAATCGGAAAGCAATCAGCGCAATCAGGGCAGCTACCGCTCCAATAATTAATAGTCGTTTCATGGTAACTGGTTTTATTTTTGAGTGACGTATTGAAGAATAGTTCCCTGTGAATTTTCGTAATCTAAACGTGCCTGATACAGACTAATGAGTCTATTAGCCAAATTGTTCTGAGCCGTAGTCAGAGCATCTTTAGCGTCAATCAGTGTGACGGATGTCGCAATGCCTTCCTTGTACTCAAGTTCAGTAACGGACAGGATTTTGCGCGCTAGTTCGATGTTATCGCGTTCGCGCTGGATGTCGATGACCAAATTTTGGTAGCTGACCTGTGCGTTACTCAAACTCAACTGAGCCGACTCGCGCGCCAGAAGCTGCTGGAGCCGCAGCGTTTCCAGGTTCAGCCGATTTTCCCGATCCCGATATTTACGTTGGTTGCCATCGAAGGGCGTCCAGTTGAGCGTCAGACCAATAGTCGAGCTTTTGAACCAGGGCAGACTTCCATCGAAAAAGCTGAACGTTTGTCGCTGGGCGTTGGTGGCATAAGTGCCATATAGTCCCAGTGACGGAAAATACCCCCGGTTGTTCGATTGCCTGTTAAGGTCCTGCAACTGGGTGTTCAAAACCAACTGCCGGAAATCGGGCCGGTTCTCGAAAAAACGACTGTCGGCTGCGGGCAACTCATTCACCTGTAACTCCTTTTCAATCTCCAGTGGCTGAAGGGTTAGCGTTTCGCTGAGGGGCATTCCCATCTGGTACTTCAGTTGGTTGATAGCCTGCTCGTAACTGCGGTTCGACTGCTCCAACTGCGACTGTAAATTGTTGCGATTCAGTTGGATACGCCCAAAGTCAATCTCGCGGGTTGTACCATTCTTTAACCGAACCTGTTCCTGCTGCAACAGCGTATCCGACGAGTTCAGGTTGCGAATGGTCAGGCGTTTCTGTAAATCAATGACAAGGGTTTGGTAATAGGCATTGGCGATGTTATAAGCCTGGGTTTGTTCTGCCTGTAGCGTAGCCTGTGCCTGTACCTGGGTCGAAATTTTAGCCGCTTTCAGGGCCAGTCCAAAAGAAGGGTCGAAGAGCTTCTGGTCTACTCGCCCGGTTAGCGTGGAGCTATACTGGGTACCGAATTGAACGGGTAAGAAGGTGCCGGGTTGACCAAAAAACTCGCCGGGTAGCAGCTGCACCGGAATTTTAACGTTGTCGAGTACGGATCCGGATATCCCCACCTGTGGGAGATTTCGCCCGATAACCTGCTGTGTCTGGGCCAGCGATATTTGCTCATTGACCCGCGCTATTTTAATATTCGGGTTATTAGCCCGTGCGTACTCAACGCACTGAGCGAGCGTAAACCCTCCCGGGGGTGCCGTCTGTGCGTTGGCCCACGTAGCCAGTGCGCTCAGCATCAGCAGCATCAGGGTAGTTTGCTTCATGCCTTTCATTCTGTTTGGGAATCTATATCTAGTGAAAAATGGAATTATAAGCTTCGGATAAATCGGCGGATAGCGCGTTCAAATAACTGGTCTGGTTGTTTAAAGAGGGCTACCATTTTCGGGTCGTGTACATCTTCAAGAAGTTTGGCTCCCTGCTGCGGCTGAATGCTGGTGATCAGGTTGATGTATCCCTGCATTAGGCAGAACCAGCTGAAGATGACTTCGCCGATGATCTCTGTATCTTGGCTAACGGCTCTGAAAAGGCTTTCGATTTTCTCTTTGGCTTCTTCCATGCCTTCACGAACCATCTCCCGCTGCTGCTCCATGCGTTCGGGGTTATGCATCAGCCGGTACACTTCGGGCTGCTCATGGGCAAACGCCCACTGACGCATCGACAGCCGGACAATTTTCTCTTCCGGGTTTAAGTCCATATCCAGAATAGCATCGAACACCCGACGGTTTTCGAGATGTCCCTCCTTAACAATGTTGAGCAGTACATCTTCTTTATTTTCGAAATGCTCGTATACGATCGGGGGCGTGTAGTCTATGGCGTCAGCTATGCTTCGGATCGTGACGGCATTCCAGTCCTTCTCGCGGGCAATTTGGCGGGCGGCATCTAATATTCGCTGGCGAATCTCGGCTTTCTGCCGGATACGGCGGTCAGTAACGCTCATTTTCTAACGTCTTTCAAATTTTCTAACAAAGATAGATTTTATTTGTTTCGTGAAAATCAATTTTTTTTAAAATCACCTAAACGGCTGTTTATAAACGCCGAAAGGCTATAACCTTCGTCTGAAGGTTATAGCCTTTCTTTAAATTATACTAAACTGTCTTTTTCTTTACCGACTACTTCCAGTCGCATTCGGGCGCGAGCCATTCCTGGCCTGGATCGATAGGAGCGCCGTCTGGCGGAGCGGGTGTTGCGGCTACCGGAATGGAGGATGGGTTTGTTTCGTACTGGGCTATTAGCCAGTATAAATAGTCGCCGGTAGCACCCGGTGAGGCTTCTGTTGACAAGGAGCTTCGGGCGGGTAAATTGATGGATGGTTTTCCTGCGTATTGGCTTTTTATACGCATGATTCCCTCATGGGCTGATGCCCGTACGGCGCCGTCCAGGTCTTTATCCACGGCTAACTGCATCAAACTTTCCAGTACTTTCCGCTGGAGCATCCGACGGATGGCACCGGTATAGGTAAAGTCTTTAAGCGTCTGGCGGTAGGAAGCAGAACTACGGTAAGTTGTTGTGATCAACTGATCGATGACCTGATCGAGGCTTGGTAACGTACCATTGACAATTGACTGCTGGCTGGCTAACCGGGCGCAGCGTTCGGGGTTTAATAACATCCGAAGGGTCATGCCAGCCGCAGCTTCGGGTGGTCCCATCGGGTCGAACGTAATGCCGGTCCGACGTTTGAAAACTTCACGCGGATTCGGGTCGTACCGGAAAGGGCGAGGGGGAATCATGGCTAACACCGGTGCCGGTACGGCCAGAAAAGCCGGGTCGATAGTGGCCATCAGTGCATCGATCGCCCGTTTCTGCTCGGCTGCCGGAACGGCTGAAAGTACCGGCTGTCCATCGCCCCGCAGCGCATTGGTATAGGTTTGTCCGCCTACAACCTTAGCCGCTGACTCCACCTGATACCGGTGGAACATGTACATGGGAACGAATACTTCTTCCAAAGTCGCCATGGGGGTGCCAACCGGGATTTTCTTCTCGGAGAAATTCGCCAGTGCTATCCGACGAACATCGGATACCCGCTTCAGTTCATCGACGGCATTGGCGCCGTTATCCCAGAGGTGTGTACCGGGGTGCGACGAGCCTTCGGGCCGGGCATCCTGATCGGTCAGGAAGGTTAGCCCCGCTTTATGCATGTCGGCCACTACTTTTTCCAATGCCTGTTTTTCATCTGTTCCGGCCGAAAACTGCTCATAACCGTAGCGGATGCTCCACTTGTCGTAGTCGCCGATCCCTTTGGCGTACGCATCCGACAGGTCAATGCTGGCTCCTTTAATTTTGGCGACCATCGTTGGGTAATCCATCACCGATGCCCGGTTCTGGGTACTGGCGATGTAATTGTGTGGCAAGCCGAGCGTATGGCCTACTTCATGTGCAGCCAACTGCCGGAGCCTGTCGAGCGACATCTGCAACATTGGGTCCGACGTTGGACTGGCCGCGCTGGCAAAATCACCCACCAGACCCTGCGCGATCAGGTAATCCTGCCGAACCCGTAACGAGCCCAGCGTAACTTTTCCTTTGATGATTTCGCCGGTACGGGGATCTATGATGCTGCCGCCATACGACCAGCCCCGCGTAGAACGGTGAACCCACTGCACCAGATTGTACCGAACATCCATGGGGTCGGCATCGGCGGGTAGCAGCTTCACCTGAAACGCATCTTTATAACCAGCCGCTTCAAACGCCTGATTCCACCAGGCCGTACCTTCCATCAGTGCCGAACGAATGGGTTCCGGCGTGCCGGGGTCCAGGTAATACACAATAGGCTTTATGGCTTCGCTAACGGCCGCCGACGGGTCTTTTTTCTCCAGCCGGTGCCGGGAAATGTACCGCTTCATGATTGGCTGGCTCACGGGCGTGGCATAATCAAAATACTCGATGCCGCCGTAGCCAATGCGCGGGTCGAACAGCCGGGGTTTATAGTTGGCATCGGGAAGCTGCACAAAGGAATGGTGCTGGTGCATGGTCACGGCCGAGGGCGTTGGCACCACTTCGCGTAGATAAGCCCCCGGATTATCGCCGGTGAGGGTAATAATGGTTTCAAACTCGGTATTTTGTGGGAAAGCTTTCGTACGGGGGAGGTACATCGAGCTGCGGGCCGGGTCGAACCGAAACACACCCTGTTTTGTGCGGGCAATGGCCTGCACGGCTCCTACGGCATCCTGTATCAGGAAGGGCGTCAGGTCGACCAGGACTTTACCGTTTTCTTCGGCCACGATATCGAAACCCGCATGAACAGATTTAGCGAACGATTCTTCGACCGCCCGGCGTTCGAGTTGATCGTTTGTAATAGCACGATACGCATAATTGGGTTCGATGAGCAGTACTTTAGGACCTGTCCGCTGAAATTTTACAACGTGTTCCTGGCCTAACCGGCCCCGATCGAGGCCGATATCATTGGACCCAACGCCCTGCGCCAGCGTTGGATAGTACAGAAATTCGGTGTCGAATGAGGAAATTTCGAGCCAGATTTTACCTTTTTTCGCATCCCAGTAATAGGTCATGAAACCGGGGTTGCGCTCCATGCCATTGGTAAAGGTGGCGATGTTTGCTGATGCACCAGTCGTACTCGTTGGCTGCGCCTTGAGCAGGAAAGAGATGGTAAGAAATAGATAAAGAAATGGAAGTACCTTTTTGTACATGTTGACGTGAGGTTGTAATGCAGGGCCAAGTTACGGCAAAAGCGGGTATAGGCAGTAGATATGCTTATAAAAGGATAGCCCGTCAATACTTTCTGTGGTATTGACGGGCTATTGTAGTTATTTGTTGAAGCTGTATCGCTATCGCAAACGGTCTGATCCTCGTACCAGCTTTTCGTCTCGACGGATGAATCGGTTAGCGAGTGCATTGAAAAGCAGGGCACCCACAATGGCGTAAAAGCCAATGAGGAACGTTCCCTGATCGGCAGGATTGCCGAATTCCTTCCCAGCGTATAACGTCCGGTAGAGTATAATACCCATGATGGCGGTCAGCATTAGGGCGTTCACTGCACATAGGGCCGTTTGAGTAAGCCGATTTTTAAACTGAAAAATAGCATACAGAGAAGATAGGGCTACCAAACCCAGCAATAGGCCTAAATACCAGACGGACACTTCGAAAGTAACAGGAACTGATTGAGCTGGAACGCCCGCCTGTGGCGCAACTGCTTTCTGCTGACTATACTGTAAAGCCGTTAGTTTTGCTGTTTCGAGTGATTGAGTACCTATTTTTTCCCAGATTGGATTACTGAGTGCGATGCCCATGGCAACGACAATAAGAAACAAAAATATCGTTTGAACGCGTTGAATCATTGTTGATTTGAATGAATAATGGATACGAGTCAGTGAAAATTGGTTGATGCTCTCGAAGTGCGGGGAATGCCTGATCGCGTTGCTGACAGCTATCTTCCAATAGTCATTACTGAACTAGACGCAAAAATAGGCCAAAAACGACAGATAATGAAAGCAGATATTCGCCTGATGGTAACCGCCGATGGGTCGCACACCGCCGTTAATCAGGCACTCGATAAGCCATACCACTCCATTCATGGTGCCTATCAGGAGTCGCAACGTGTTTACATCGAGCTAGGTTTGCTGCCAGCCTTCGACAAATTTCCTGACACCGATCTGCGTATTTTCGAAATGGGCTTCGGCACAGGTTTGAATGCCTTATTGACGGCTCGTGAAGCCCAGGTGCACCAAAGGCGTGTGTTTTACTCCGCTATCGACGCCTATCCAATGGCTTTAGAAGACGCCCGTCAGCTTAATTATGATGCATTTTTTGGTACCGATTACCTACCCCAACTTCATGAATCGCCCTGGAACGAGCCCGTTGATATAAACTCCAGCTTTACGCTAACGAAATATGAAGGTAACGTACAGGATATGGTTCTACCTGAGCGGTTTCATGTCATCTACTTTGATGCGTTTGCACCAACGGCCCAACCCGAACTCTGGGAACCGGAAATCTTCGAAAAAATGGCCCATTTATTGCTGCCGGGTGGTATGTTAACGACCTACTGTTCGCGGAGTTACGTGCAGCGCAATATGCGATCTGCCGGGCTTAGCGTGGAAAAACATTCCGGGCCTTTACACAAACGGGATGTTATCCGGGCCGTAAAAATGGGTTAACCGGACGGCATTTTATGGTTGCCCGAGTCGTTCTGAAAACCTTTGCCGGACTTGACATTAAAATGGCTCCCTGTTGCTAATTTTATGAATCCCCGTTCGTTATTTACTAAACTAACAATAGCCCCAATGAATCGTCTGCTTCTCTTTTTCGCAGCTTTTGTTTTGCTCACGATCAGCGCATTTCGGACCAATTTGCCTATTGAGCCAGCCATAGTCAAACCTCCTGCCGAAGCCAGGCACATCAACTGGCTGACTATTCAGGAAGCTTATGCTCTGACGCAAAAGAAGCCGAAAAAATTTGTCGTAGACGTGTACACCGATTGGTGCGGCTGGTGCAAAGTGATGGATCGGGAAACTTTCTCGAAACCCGCTATTGTCGATTATGTAAACGAGAATTACTACGCTGTTCGGTTCAACGCTGAGCAAACTGGCGATGTAACCCTGGGAAAGCAAACCTTTAAGTACATCAGTGGTGGGAGCCGGGGTGTTCATGAACTGGCCGCTGCCTTGCTGAAAAATCAGATGAGTTACCCAACGACGGTCTTTCTGGATGAGAAATTTAATCTGATTCAGCCCATCGCCGGTTACTTGGAGCCAAGAACGTTCCACCAGATCATTACCTATTTCGGGAAGAACTACCATCAGAAAGAACCATTCGATCAATACAAAACAGGGTCATACAAAGAATATCAATCGTCACTGACAGCAGGCAAATAAGCAAATACCTGATAGGAACGCGGGTTGAACAGGTGTAGCGGATCAGAGCGGATTTATCTGCTTTTATCCGTTACACCTGTTCAACCCGCGTTCCTATTTTTAGTTAAATTTGTATCCTTTCATCAACCTCAACTGTCGATACAATGACAAAACGAGTAAGTTTTATAGTGACAGGTGCCCTGGCTATTGCCTTCATGGCTGCGGGGCCCCGAAAATTTATTGATCCGCAAAACATGGATTTATCGGTGAAGCCCGGCGATAACTTCTATCAGTATGCCAACGGTAACTGGCTTCGTCAAAATGCTATTCCGGCTTCCAAAACCTCGTGGGGCAGTTTCAATGAACTTCGGGATAAGAGTCTGGATGCCATGAAAACCCTGCTTGAAGAGGCTGCCAAGACTACGACAAAAGGTCGGCTGTATCAGATGGTAGGCGACTACTACATGAGTGGAATGGACAGCCTGACGATCGAGAAGCGTGGGTTTGATCCCATCAAACCGGAACTGGCGCGTATCGAAAAAGTCAATAACAAAGCGGCTTTCCTAGACGAGCTGGCTTATCAGCGGACACAGAGCAACGGCATGTTATTTGGTTTTTTCGTCAGCCAGGATCGTAAAAATGTTTCCAAGTACCTGCCGCAGTTTAGTCAGGGTGGAACCACGTTGCCCGACCGCGATTATTATCTGAAAAATGATGCCCGCAGTGTAAAGATCCGGGATGCATACCGGGACAACCTGACCAAAATGTTTGGCCTGATTGGTGAGGAGCCAACCCAAGCTTCGCAGGATGCCGATGTGGTTATGCGGGTAGAAACGGCCCTAGCCAAAGCCCAGATGCCCCGTGTGGAGATGCGCGATCCGTACAAGACGTATAACAAACTGACCATCGCCGACTTCAATAAACTTACGCCTGGTATCAACTGGACTGATCAGTTGACTAAGTTCGGCGCGAAAGGGCAGGATACTGTTCTGGTACAAAGCCCCGCTTTCTTCCGCTCGCTGGATAGTCTGGTAGCTGCTACGCCCATTGAAGACCTGCGGACGTACATGCGCTGGAACATTTTGAAAGGGGCCGCTCCCTTCCTGAGCGATGCGTTTGTAAAACAAAACTTCGCCTTCTCGAAAGTGCTGACCGGTCAGAAAGAGCAGACACCGCGCTGGCAGCGTGTGAGTGGGCTCATTGACAATTCACTGGGCGATTTGCTTGGGCAGCTTTATGTGCAGCGTTACTTTAAACCGGAAGCCAAACAGCGCATGCTAACATTGGTCGGTAATCTCGAAGATTCCTACAAAGAGCACATCAAAAATCTCGACTGGATGAGTGAGGATACCAAGAAAAAAGCGCTCACAAAGTTAGTTTCTTTCAAGCGTAAGATTGGTTATCCCGATAAATGGAAGAACTACGATGGCGTTACCATTACCCGTAACGATTACTACGGTAATGTAAAGTCGGCCAGCAAATGGTCGTACAACTACATGGTTAACCGTCTGGGTAAGCCTGTCGATAAAACGGAGTGGGGGATGACCCCGCCAACGGTAAACGCCTACTATAATCCCGTCAATAATGAAATAGCGTTCCCGGCGGCTATCCTACAGTTTCCTTTCTTTGATTTTGATGCCGACGATGCCATTAATTATGGTGGTATCGGAGCGGTGATCGGCCACGAAATGACGCATGGATTCGACGACTCAGGCCGTCAGTACGATGCCGACGGAACTCTGCGTGACTGGTGGACCAAAACCGATGCTGATAACTTTAAGAAACGGGCCGATCAGGTAAAGGAACAGTTCTTTGGCTTCAAGGTATTGGACTCAATCAAAGTAAACGGTCAGTTGACCCTTGGCGAAAATCTGGCCGATCTGGGCGGGCTGGCCATTGCCTATGATGCTTTTAAGAAGACGGCACAGGGAAAGTCGAGCGGTAAAAAGAGCATGATTGATGGCTTCACACCCGATCAGCGTTTTTTTCTGTCGTGGGCACAGGTATGGCGGATCAATGTTCTACCCGAAACGCAGGCACAGTTGATCATGACCGATCCCCATGCGCCGGGAGTCTACCGTTGCAACGGACCTCTGGCAAACATTAATGCATGGTACGAAGCGTTTAATGTGAAGCCGGGCGACAAGATGTATAAGAAACCGGAAGACCGGATTAAGGTCTGGTAGAATTGACTTGCAGAATAAAGAAGACCGCGCCAGCTTTATCAGGCGCGGTCTATTATTTGTAAATAGGAGCAAATCGTTCGGTGAGGTCTCGAAGCCACTATACCAATGAGGGCTTTATTTGCGTAGATTTCTCCGGTTAAAAGCTTAAGCACCTAAACCAGACATTTCCTGTCATGAAATTGCCACAACTTATACTTGCTGCCCTGATACTTATGCTTTCCTGTCAAACCAAACCGAAACAGGAAGCGAACACACCGAGTACAACGGCCGTAGACGATAGCGCAACTGCCCTATCGAAACGTCCCGGACCTGATACACCCCGCTCTGCGGCCGACCGTCTGGTGAGAGCTCTGTATTTCGAGCATAACAAAAAAGAAAACCCTCTGCGTGAAACAAAAGATCGGGCGCTCATCGAACAGTTTTTTACAAAATCAACGGCAGAACTCATCTGGAACGACGCTCAGAAAACAACAGGTAAGCTAAATAGAAAAAAAATAAACGGTCTATATAATGCACCCGATGAGGCTATAAAAAAGACGTGGGTATTGCCTGCTGTTGTTGGTGGAACACGAGCTATTGTCTATGTAACATTTGAGAATAAGGCTAAACCTGAGGAAATTAGAGCGGACATGCATCAGATAGGGGGTCGATGGCGCATCACAGATATTCGTTATCCTGATGGGACCTTGTTGACTCAACTTGTTCAATAATATTTATGGTTCTGTAAATTATTTTTGACGCATCTGTTGACAACACCGTAAAATCGTGTAATTTTGCAACTCCAAACCGGAAACGGGGCGGAAAATGTTCTTTAACAGTGCTTTTTGGGGAGTTTCCAGAGTGGCCAAATGGATCAGACTGTAAATCTGCTGGCGTACGCCTTCGGAGGTTCGAATCCTCCACTCCCCACCATTTAGTGAGTAGTTAATTAGTGATAAGTTGTACCAGTTACTGCTCTACTATTAACCAGACACTAAGTTTGCGGAAGTAGCTCAATTGGTAGAGCGATAGCCTTCCAAGCTATAGGTTGCGGGTTCGAGACCCGTCTTCCGCTCAATTAGTAAAGTAATAGCCTTCAACAAGCTATGAATGGGTCAGGATCACGCGTGATACAGTCCGTTTTACTTTGCTGATTACACTGTTAGAAACAAGCCGTTATAGCTCAGCGGTAGAGCACTTCCTTGGTAAGGAAGAGGTCCGGGGTTCAAGTCCCCGTAACGGCTCAAGGCTTCTTCGTGAAGTCTTTTTGAGTTTTAAGCCAAAACGGCGTCAGACCTCAATTGGGGTGATCTCGTCCGGCTTAATTGACGTTCAGCGAGTTCATCCAATAACAAAAACAGTTCACAATAGCGTTTTAAAAACATGGCAAAAGAGAATTTTGACCGCTCGAAACCGCACGTAAACATCGGTACGATTGGTCACGTTGACCACGGTAAAACGACGCTGACGGCTGCCATTACGAAAGTGCTGGCCGAAAAGGGTCTGGCCGCAATTCGGGACTTCTCCTCGATTGACAACGCTCCGGAAGAAAAAGAGCGTGGTATCACCATCAATACATCGCACGTTGAGTATTCAACGGCAAACCGCCACTACGCACACGTTGACTGCCCAGGTCACGCCGACTATGTGAAAAACATGGTAACTGGTGCTGCGCAGATGGACGGTGCTATCCTCGTGGTAGCTGCAACGGATGGACCAATGCCACAAACGCGTGAGCACATCCTGCTTGCTCGTCAGGTAGGTGTTCCTCAGCTCGTTGTGTTCATGAACAAAGTGGACATGGTGGACGATCCAGAGCTGCTCGAACTCGTTGAAATGGAAATTCGCGAATTGTTGAGCTTCTACAACTTCGACGGTGACAACATCCCAGTTATTCAAGGTTCGGCTCTTGGTGGTCTGAATGGTGATGCACAGTGGGTTAAAACCATTGAAGAGCTGATGCAGAGTGTGGATGATTTCATTCCCCTGCCTCCTCGTATGACCGATCTTCCATTCCTTATGCCCGTAGAGGACGTATTCTCGATCACAGGTCGTGGTACAGTTGCTACCGGTCGTATCGAACGGGGTATCATCAACTCGGGCGAACAAGTTGAGATCCTGGGTATGGGTGCTGAAAACCTGAAATCAGTTGTAACGGGTGTTGAAATGTTCCGGAAAATTCTGGACCGTGGTGAAGCCGGTGACAACGTAGGTCTTCTGCTCCGTGGTATTGAAAAAACCGATATCCGTCGTGGTATGGTTATTTGTAAGCCAGGTTCGGTAACCCCACACTTGAAGTTCAAGGCTGAGGTTTACGTTCTGTCGAAAGAAGAAGGTGGTCGTCACACCCCATTCTTCAACAAATACCGTCCGCAGTTCTATTTCCGTACCACAGACGTAACAGGCGAAATTACCCTGCCTGCAAACGTTGAGATGGTAATGCCAGGTGATAACATCACCATCGAAGTAAGTCTGATCAACAAAATCGCTATGGAAAAAGGTCTTCGTTTCGCTATTCGCGAAGGTGGCCGTACCGTAGGTGCTGGTCAGGTAACGGAAATCCTCGACTAAGGTAAATAATTGAAAACAAGTGCATTTCTTACCAGAGATGCACTTGTTTTTTTGATATAAATTCGTACTTTTGCAGTCCAATTCGGGGCACGCCGAATGGACAAGTAACAAACGGGTGTAGTTCAAGGGTAGAATAGCGGTCTCCAAAACCGTTGATGGGAGTTCGAATCTCTCCACCCGTGCCAATCCCTTACATTAACATGGACAAGTTTATTTCGTTTCTGAAAGCCTCCTGGGAGGAAGTTCAGCACAACGTGACTTGGCCCAAATTCAGCGATCTGCAATCCAGTTCAACGCTGGTACTGGTAGCATCGCTGATTTTTGCGCTATTGGTTGGTCTGATAGATTTAGTATTTGAGAACGGACTGAACGCATTCTATCAGTCATTCTAAAAACGTGTCATAGGTAGTCAAGAAATGGTCATGAGTTGTAAAAGCACTTCATGACTGTGCCTAACAAGGTTTGACGACACTTGGCAACAAATGGCAAAAAAATGAGCGGCATACAGTGGTACGTCATACGGGCGGTATCGGGGCAGGAGAAGAAAATCAAATCCTACCTTGATAACGAAATCATCCGGCAAAAATTGGACGAAGTAATTCCGCAGGTTCTTATTCCGGCGGAAAAGGTGTACGAAATGCGTAACGGTAAGAAACGCGTTCGGGAGAAATCTTTTTTTCCTGGATACATCCTTATTTCGGCTGATCTGGGTAATAACCGGGCACTCGATATGATTCTCAATATGCCGGGCGTATTAGGCTTTCTAGGCAATTCGCAGGTTGGGACAACCTCGAAAGTGCCTGTTCCACTACGGCAGGCCGAAGTGAACCGCATCCTGGGTAAAGTTGACGAAGAAGCGCAGGAAGTAGCTGCTCCAACCGTTGCTTACATCAAGGGAGAGTCCGTTAAAGTGGTTGATGGTCCATTTGGTGGCTTCATTGGCACAGTAGAAGAAGTATTCGACGACCGGAAGAAAGTGAACGTCGTTGTTAAGATATTTGGCCGGAACACACCGGTAGAACTCAGTTACGCGCAAGTAGAAAAGGAACTCTGATTAGTCGTCAGATTCCATGATCGGGCGTCCTATGCTTCCCTCAGAGGACAAACGATCAAAACAAGTTGGTTTATAATGAAGGAACCTGGATCGGTTATGTGACTAACTCCCAGGCAACGTAAGTTGTAGATCGTAACTCAATTACCACAATGGCAAAAGAAGTAGGTGGCTACGTAAAGCTGCAAGTCAAAGGTGGGCAAGCCAATCCCTCACCTCCGATCGGTCCGGCACTGGGTTCCAAGGGTTTAAATATCATGGAATTCTGCAAGCAATTCAACGGCCGGACGCAGGATAAAATGGGTACGGTGCTGCCAGTCTTGATCACGTATTACAAGGATAAATCCTTTGATTTCGTCATCAAAACTCCACCGGCACCGATTCTGCTGTTGGAAGCAGCTAAGCTGAAAGGCGGCTCTGCTCAACCAAACCGCAACAAAGTGGGCTCTGTGACATGGGACCAAATTCGGACGATCGCGGAAACGAAGATGCCCGATTTGAACGCCTTTACAGTAGAGTCTGCAATGAAGCAGGTGGCCGGTACGGCCCGCAGCATGGGAATCACGGTGACGGGCACAGCGCCCTTCGAGAACTAATAGACTTGCCGAAGCAAACACAGACATGGCTAAGTTAACGAAAAAACAAAAAGAAGCTCAATCGAAATACGATGCTGCTAAAGAATACTCGCTCCAACAGGCTGCTGAGATTCTGAAGGAGATCTCGTACACGAAGTTTGATGCTTCTGTGGATATTGACGTTCGGTTGGGCGTTGACCCGCGTAAAGCCGACCAGATGGTTCGTGGTGTTGCCACATTGCCACATGGTACGGGTAAGACGGTTCGCGTTCTGGTGCTTTGCACCCCGGACAAGGAAAACGAAGCGAAAGAAGCTGGTGCTGATTTCGTGGGCCTGGATGACTATATTCAGAAAATCGAACAAGGCTGGACGGACATCGACGTGATTATCACGATGCCGAACGTTATGGCCAAAGTTGGTCGTCTGGGTAAAGTGCTTGGACCACGCGGGCTGATGCCAAACCCGAAATCGGGTACGGTAACTCCCGATGTAGCTAAAGCCGTTCGTGAGGTGAAGGCTGGTAAAATCGACTTTAAAGTTGACAAGACCGGTATCATTCACACCAGTATTGGTAAAGTATCGTTTACGCCAGAAAAACTGGCCGAAAACGCGCAGGAAATCATTGCTACGCTGATGCGTCTGAAGCCTTCGTCGGCCAAAGGAACATACGTAAAGACGATCAACCTGTCGAGCACGATGAGTCCGGGAGTAACGATTGATAAAGGCACAGTAGCCGGAATTTAAGCCATGAAGCGCGAGGACAAAGGAGCAATTATTGAGGAATTAACTGGAAAGTTCCAGTCGACTCCCTTCTTCTACATCACGGAAGCCAATGGCATGACGGTTGCTGAAACAAACAACCTCCGTCGGATGTGTTTTGAGCGGGGTATTGAGTACAGAGTGGTGAAGAACAGCTTCATCAAAAAAGCACTCGAGACCCTCGATACGGATTATACACCGTTCAACGATACGGTGCTGCACGGCCAGTCAGCAGTGATGTTTCACGCTGATAACGGCAAAGCACCGGCTAAGCTTATCAAGGAGTTCCGTAGAACGAACGACAAGCTGCAATTGAAGGCTGCTTCTATTGATTATAGCCTGTTTATTGGTGCTGATCAACTCGACACGCTCATCGCACTGAAGAGCAAAGAAGAGCTGGTTGGCGAAATCATCGGTCTGCTGCAATCGCCTGCCAAAAACGTCATCTCGGCGTTGCAAGGTGGTGGCAACAAATTGGCCGGTATCCTCAAAACGCTGTCGGAGCGCGAGGAAGCAGCTTAATTTTTCCGACATTATTTTTTCACTTTTGTATCACAATCAAATAAAAGAAATACGACAATGGCAGATTTGAAAGCGTTCGCGGAGCAGCTTGTAAGCCTGACAGTTAAAGAAGTTAACGAACTGGCTACGATCCTGAAGGATGAGTATGGTATCGAACCGGCTGCAGCCGCTCCCGTAATGGTAGCTGGTGGCGGTGCAGGTGCAGGTGATGCTGCTCCAGCTGCTGCTGAGAAGACTTCGTTCGACGTTGTTCTGAAGTCGGCTGGTGCTGCTAAACTGGCTGTAGTTAAATTGGTGAAAGACCTGACCGGTCTGGGCCTGAAAGAAGCCAAGGAATTGGTTGACACTGCGCCGAAGCCAGTTAAAGAAGGTGTAAGCAAAGACGAGGCTGACGCACTGCGTAAGCAACTCGAAGAAGCTGGTGCTGAAGTAGAAGTTAAGTAAGCAGATAGCTCTTTCGCATATCGCTCCAGGCAGGAGAGGCCAGACCAACGTCTGGTCTTTTCCTGTTTGGAGACTTTTTGTCTAAGCTCTTGCAAAAGACAAACTTATTTTTATTGCCTTATGTTGTCTATTTACGCTCCTTGGGTCGGGTGACACCCGGAGCCTGAATAGCCGCTTAGTCCGAGTGCCGTGGCAAATCTTCGCAACGCACTCATTGAGAATCGGTTACGCAACTAAACGAAGCACAATCTTGGCGACAAACGCGAAAATCAGTACACGCAAAAATTTTGCGACGATTCAGCCAGTGATTGGGTATCCAGATTTTCTGGATATTCAAGTAAAATCCTTCAAAGATTTTTTCCAGCTTGATACACCCTCCAACCAACGGTCGGAGGAAGGCTTGTTCAAGGTATTCCAGGAAAATTTCCCCATTTCAGACTCCCGTGAAAATTTCAAACTGGAGTTCATCGACTATCTGGTTGATCCCCCGAAATACTCGGTTGACGAGTCTATCGACCGGGGTTTGACGTATTCGGTGCCTTTGAAAGCCAAACTGCGTCTGACAAACAATGACCCCGATAACGAGGACTTTGAGACTATTGAGCAGGAGGTGTTCTTAGGGAACATTCCGTATATGACCGAGAAAGGCTCGTTTGTCATTAACGGAGCTGAACGTGTGATTGTTTCTCAATTACACCGTTCGCCAGGGGTGTTCTTTTCGATGAGTAAACACACGAATGGTACCAAGCTGTATTCAGCGCGGATCATTCCATTCAAAGGCTCATGGATTGAATTCTCGACCGACGTTAACAATGTCATGTACGCGTACATCGACCGGAAGAAGAAATTTCCGGTTACTACCTTGCTACGTGCTATTGGCTTCGGTTCAGATAAAGACATTCTTGATCTGTTCGGTTTATCAGAAGAAGTACCAGCAACGCCTGCCAACCTGAAAAAGGCTATTGGTCGTCGGTTAGCGGCTCGGGTACTGCGCACGTGGACGGAAGACTTTGTGGATGAGGATACGGGCGAAGTAGTATCAATCAGCCGGAACGAGGTGCTCCTGGAGCGTGACTCGGCCATCTCGGCAGATGATATTGATGTAATTACGGAATCAGGTCAGAAATCAGTCATCCTACATAAGGAAGACATGAACATGGCCGATTACAACATCATTTACAACACGCTGCAGAAAGATAGCTCAAACTCTGAAAAAGAGGCTGTGGAGCAAATCTACCGGCAGCTCCGGAACGCTGACGCACCTGACGAGCAAACCGCTCGGGAGATCATTCAAAGCTTGTTCTTCTCGGATAAGCGGTATGATCTTGGTGATGTAGGCCGTTACCGGATCAATAAAAAACTCGGTCTTGACATTTCGTCGGATATGAAAGTACTGACCACAGAAGACATTGTGTCTATTGTGAAGTACCTAATTGGTCTGATTAACTCGAAAGCCGTTGTCGATGACATTGACCACCTCAGCAACCGACGTGTTCGGACGGTAGGGGAGCAATTATATGCACAGTTCGGTGTCGGTCTGGCTCGTATGGCCCGGACGATCAAAGAACGGATGAACGTACGGGACAATGAGGATTTCAAACCTGTTGACCTGATCAATGCCCGGACACTTTCGTCGGTCATTAACTCGTTCTTCGGTACCAACCAGCTGTCGCAGTTTATGGACCAGACTAACCCGCTGGCCGAAGTGACGCACAAGCGTCGTATGTCGGCACTCGGACCTGGTGGTCTATCGCGGGAACGGGCTGGTTTCGAAGTTCGTGACGTACACTACACGCACTACGGTCGTTTGTGTACCATCGAAACGCCGGAAGGTCCAAACATCGGTTTGATCTCGTCGCTTTGCGTCTATGCTAAAATTAACAGCATGGGCTTCATTGAGACACCGTATCGAATTATTGAAAACGGAAAGGTATCGATGGATAAGCCGGTCATGTATTTGACGGCTGAAGAAGAAGATACGCATTACATTGCGCAGGCTAATGCAGGCATCGACAAGAAAGGTAACTTCCAGGTAGATCGCCTGAAAGCACGTTTTGAAGGTGACTTCCCAATGGCTGAGCCTGCCAACGTAACCTTCATGGATATTGCTCCGAACCAGATTGTATCGGTAGCTGCTTCCATGATCCCGTTCCTTGAGCATGACGATGCTAACCGTGCCCTGATGGGTTCGAACATGCAACGTCAAGCGGTACCGCTGCTCCGTCCGGAAGCCCCGATTGTGGGTACAGGTCTGGAAGGCCGTGTTGCTGTTGACTCACGGACGCTGGTTATTGCCGAAGCCGATGGTGTTATTGAGTTCGTTGACTCAACTAAAATCATCGTTAAGTACAACCTCGACGAAGACCAGATGGCGGTTACGTTCGATGAAGATCGGAAAACGTACAACCTCATCAAGTTCCGTCGGACTAACCAGGATACTTGCATCAACATTAAACCAACTGTACTGAAAGGGCAGCGGGTGAAGAAAGGTGATGTATTGTGCGAAGGCTATGCCACGCAGGCGGGCGAACTGGCTCTGGGCCGGAACATGAAAGTAGCGTTCATGCCCTGGCAGGGATATAACTTTGAGGATGCTATCGTGATTTCGGAGCGCGTTGTGCGTGAAGATATCTTCACGTCGATCCACATTGAAGAGTTTGAACTTGAAGTGCGCGACACCAAGCGTGGTGAAGAGGAATTAACCTCCGAAATTCCGAACGTAAGCGAAGAAACGGTTCGTAACCTCGATGAGAACGGTATCGTTCGCGTGGGTACGGAAGTGAAGGAAGGCGATATCCTGATCGGTAAGATTACACCGAAAGGCGAAAGCGATCCGACACCGGAAGAAAAACTTCTCCGTGCCATTTTCGGTGATAAAGCCGGTGATGTGAAAGATGCTTCCAAAAAAGCGCCACCATCCCTCAAAGGGGTTGTTATCGATACCAAGTTGTTTGCTCGTCCGGCCAAAGAAGACCGGGGTAAGCACAAAGACGAGGTAAAAGCACTGATGAAGAAATACGGCCGTGAGTTGAATGACTTCCGCGCTCGTATGATTGAGAAGTTGGTCGCTTTACTGGATGGTAAAACAAGCGCGGGTGTCAAACATAAGTTTGGCGATGAAATTGTAAGCAAGGGTGTGAAGTTTAGCCGTAAGAATATTACGGAAAACCTCTTCCCGGATCGCAATGCCTACCGCGATGAGAGCAGCTACGCTGTGCCGGAAGAAGCCAACCTGTTGTCGGACATGAACCTTGAAGGTTGGACGGACGATGAGAAGGTGAACCTGATGGTTGTCGAACTGGTGAAGAGCTACAACAACCGTCGTAGCGAAATCACGGGTCGGTTCAAGCGTGAACGGTTTACCCTCGAAGTGGGTGACGAATTACCCGCTGGTATCGTGAAGCTGGCCAAAGTTTATATCGCCAAGAAGCGGAAGTTGAAAGTAGGGGATAAAATGGCCGGCCGTCACGGTAACAAAGGGGTTGTAGCCCGGATCGTGCGCGACGAAGACATGCCATTCCTGGAAGACGGAACGAAAGTTGACATCGTACTGAACCCGCTTGGTGTACCTTCCCGGATGAACCTCGGCCAGATCTACGAAACTGTACTTGCCTGGGCAGGTCAGAAACTGGATCGGAAGTATGCAACGCCAATTTTCGATGGCGCAACGGAGCAACAAGTAGCTGACGAGTTGAATGAAGCCGGTTTGCCTTCATTTGGCCGTACATACCTCTATAACGGACTGACGGGTGACCGTTTTGACCAGCCGGTAACTGTGGGTATCATCTACATGCTTAAACTCGGCCACTTGGTCGACGATAAGATGCACGCCCGTTCGATCGGACCCTACTCGCTCATTACACAGCAGCCGCTGGGTGGTAAAGCGCAGTTTGGTGGTCAGCGTTTCGGTGAGATGGAAGTATGGGCACTGGAAGCTTTCGGTGCCTCGAACATCCTGCAGGAAATCCTGACCGTAAAATCGGATGACGTGGTTGGTCGTGCGAAGGCATACGAGGCTATCGTAAAAGGTGAAAACCTGCCGAAGCCGAACATTCCGGAGTCATTCAACGTACTCGTTCACGAGTTGCGCGGTCTTGCACTTGAAATTACACTTGAATAATAGGAGTTAGGAGCGAGGAGGGAGAAGTGAGAAGTAATGCATCAGCAACAACTTCTCGCTTCTCACTCCTAACTCCTCACTTCTCGTTTTAACCTATAATCTCCAACCAATGTCGTTCAAAAAGAACAAAAAGCTCAACAGCGACTTTGCCAGCGTGACGATCAGTCTGGCATCGCCGGAGTCTATTTTGGAGAGTTCCTACGGCGAGGTAACACAGCCGGAGACGATCAACTACCGGACCTACAAACCCGAAATGGGCGGCTTGTTCTGCGAGCGCATTTTCGGGCCCGTTAAGGACTGGGAATGTCACTGCGGTAAGTACAAGCGGATTCGCTATAAAGGCATTATCTGCGATCGTTGTGGTGTTGAAGTAACCGAGAAGAAAGTACGCCGGGAGCGTATGGGCCACATCGAACTGGTGGTGCCTGTTGCGCACATCTGGTATTTCCGCAGCCTGCCAAACAAAATTGGTTATCTGCTGGGCCTTTCGACCAAAAAACTTGATCAGGTCATCTACTACGAACGCTATGTTGTTGTACAGCCCGGCGTAAAAGCAGAAGATGGTATCAACCAGCTCGACTTTCTGACGGAAGACGAGTACCTGGATATTATTGACAAACTGCCTGGTACCAACCAGCATCTTGACGACAAAGACCCGAATAAATTCATCGCCAAGATGGGGGCTGAAGCGCTGGAGATGTTGTTGTCGCGGGTTGAGCTGGACGAACTGTCTTATTCGCTTCGTCACGCTGCTGCAACGGATACCTCACAGCAACGGAAAGCAGAAGCGCTGAAACGTCTTAAAGTCGTTGAAGCGTTCCGGGAAGCCAACGGCCGTATCGAGAACCGCCCTGAGTGGATGGTGATCAAAATGGTACCGGTTATTCCACCCGAGTTGCGCCCGCTCGTCCCCCTGGATGGTGGTCGTTTCGCTACGTCCGATTTGAATGACCTGTACCGTCGGGTTATCATTCGGAATAACCGTTTGAAGCGTCTTATCGAAATCAAGGCTCCCGAAGTAATTCTCCGTAACGAAAAGCGGATGTTGCAGGAAGCCGTCGATTCGCTGTTCGACAACTCACGGAAAGTGAACGCCGTTCGTTCGGAAGGTAATCGTGCTCTGAAGTCGCTGTCCGACATGCTGAAGGGCAAGCAAGGTCGTTTCCGTCAAAACCTGCTCGGTAAGCGTGTCGACTATTCAGGTCGTTCGGTTATTGTGGTTGGTCCTGAACTGAAGCTCCATGAGTGTGGTCTGCCGAAAGACATGGCTGCCGAGTTGTTCAAGCCGTTTGTTATCCGCAAACTGATTGAGCGGGGTATCGTTAAAACGGTGAAATCGGCTAAGAAAATCGTTGACCGGAAAGATCCTGTTATATGGGATATTTTGGAAAACGTATTGAAAGGTCACCCTGTTCTACTGAACCGGGCTCCAACGCTTCACCGTTTGGGTATCCAGGCGTTCCAGCCGAAACTGATCGAGGGTAAAGCTATTCAGCTACACCCACTTGTTTGTACCGCCTTCAACGCTGACTTTGACGGTGACCAGATGGCCGTTCACGTGCCACTGGGCCAGGAAGCTGTTCTTGAAGCGTCACTGCTGATGCTGGCGTCGCATAACATCCTGAACCCTGCCAACGGTGCGCCAATCACGGTGCCATCGCAGGACATGGTACTTGGGCTGTACTACGTGACAAAAGGTCGTAAGAGCACTCCCGAGTACCCAATTTCGGGTGAAGGCATGACCTTCTACGGTACAGAAGAAGTGGTGATCGGTATTAACGAAGGTAAAATTTCTAAGCACGCCAACATCAAGTGCCGGGTGAAAGTCCGGGACGAAAATGGGGAGCTGGTTTATAAAGTTATCGACACGGTGGCGGGTCGGTTGTTGTTCAACCAGGCTGTTCCGGAAGAAGTGGGTTATATTAATGAACTGCTGACTAAGAAAAAGCTTCAGCAGATCATTGCACTCATCTTCAAAATTTCGGGTGGTGCGCGCACGGCTCAGTTCCTTGACGAAATCAAAGAACTTGGTTTCCAGATGGCCTTCCGGGGTGGTCTGTCAATCGGTCTGAGTGACGTTATGATCCCGGAAGCCAAACAAGGCCTTGTTGAAGAAGCGAAAGCTGAAGTACAGGCTGTTTGGGATAACTACCTGATGGGTCTGATTACGGAGAACGAACGCTACAACCAGGTTATCGATATCTGGACGCGTGTGAACTCTCGTTTGACCGAGACGCTTATGAAGCAACTCGAAGCCGATCAGGGCGGATTCAACTCGATCTACATGATGATGCACTCGGGAGCCCGTGGTTCGCGTGAGCAGATTCGTCAGTTGGGTGGTATGCGGGGTCTGATGGCCAAGCCGCAGAAAAACCTGCAGGGGTCAGTTGGCGAGATCATCGAAAACCCGATTCTGTCGAACTTCAAAGAAGGTCTCGACGTACTGGAGTACTTTATCTCAACCCACGGTGCTCGTAAAGGTCTGGCCGATACGGCTCTGAAAACGGCTGATGCCGGTTACCTGACCCGTCGTCTGCACGACGTAGCGCAGGATGTTATTATCAGTGAAGACGACTGTGGTACGCTTCGCGGCCTACAGGTGTCGGCTTTGAAAGATAACGAAGATATCGTTGAGCCTCTGTCAGAGCGTATCCTGGGCCGTACTACGGTTCACGATATTTATGATCCGCTGCTGAAGGGTGAGGATGGTAGACCATTACTGATCCTTGCTTCCGGTGAGTTGATCACTGAAGAAGTAGCTGCTCAGATTGACGAGACAAGCATTGAAACAGTCGAAATTCGTTCGGTACTGACCTGCGAATCGCGTCAGGGTGTTTGCGCCAAGTGTTATGGTCGCAACCTGGCATCGGGCCGCATGGTCGACATCGGTGAAGCTGTAGGTGTTATTGCCTCGCAGTCAATCGGTGAGCCGGGTACGCAGTTAACCCTTCGTACGTTCCACGTAGGTGGTACGGCATCGAACATTGCGGTTGATGCGTCTATCAAAGCTAAATTCGATGGTCTGATCGAGTTCGAAGAAATGCGGACGGTTCAGTCGGAAGACAATGAAGGCAATGCACAAACGATCGTAATGGGCCGTTCGGGCGAAGTTCGGATTGTGAACCCAAGCGATCGGAGCGTCGTACTCATCAGCAATAACGTACCTTATGGTGCCTTCCTGCGGGTAAAAGATGGCGACATGGTGAAGAAGGGCGACGATATTTGCGCCTGGGACCCATATAACGCCGTTATCCTGTCTGAATTGACCGGTACGCTGAACTTCGACGCGATTGAAGATGGTATTACGTACCGCGAGGAGTTCGATGAACAGACTGGCTTCCAGGAGAAAGTAATCATCGAAAGCCGCGATAAAGCGAAGAATCCAGCCATTATTGTACAAGGCACCACGACGTTAACGTTGCACTTGCCCGACAACGATGGTGGTCCGTTGCAGAAGAGCTACAACTTACCAGTTGGCTCACGCCTGGTGGTGAAGGAAGGCCAGAAAATTAAAGCTGGTCAGCCATTGGCGAAAATTCCGCGTAACGTTGGTAAAACCCGCGACATTACGGGTGGTCTGCCACGGGTAACGGAATTGTTCGAAGCTCGTAACCCGTCGAACCCAGCTGTGGTGAGTGAGATTGATGGCGTTGTAACGTACGGTGCCATCAAGCGCGGTAACCGCGAAATCTTCATTGAGTCGAGAGACGGAACAAAGAAGAAGTACCTCGTCCCGCTGTCGAAGTTCATCCTTGTACAGGACAATGACTTTGTACGGGCTGGTGCTCCGCTGTCTGACGGTGCCATTACGCCGAGTGACATTCTGGCCATCAAAGGTCCGACGGCCGTTCAGGAGTATCTGGTGAATGAAATTCAGGAAGTATATCGTCTGCAAGGCGTGAAGATCAACGATAAGCACATCGAAGCCATTGTTCGGCAGATGATGCAGAAAGTTGAGATCATCGACTCGGGCGATACCAACTTCCTCGAAGGTCAGGTTGTTGACAAGTGGGCATTCCGTGAGGAAAACGACAAGGTGCTCGACGCTAAAGTGGTTATGGACGCTGGTGATTCACCAAACGTTAAACCCGGCCAGATTCTGACAAGCCGTCAGCTTCGGGATGAGAACTCCAGCCTGAAACGTCGTGACCAGGCACTTGTGACCGTTCGTGACGCCATGGCTGCCGTTTCGCAGCCAACGCTGATGGGTATCACCCAGTCGTCGTTAGGTACGGATAGCTTCATCTCGGCCGCTTCCTTCCAGGAAACGACGAAAGTATTGAGCGAAGCCTCGATTCGTGGTAAGCGTGACGTACTTGATGGTTTGAAAGAGAACGTAATCGTTGGTCACCTGATTCCTGCCGGTACAGGCCTTCGTCGCTACCAGAGTGCGATTGTCGGTTCGAAAGAGGAACTGGAAACGATTACTGAATCGCGCGAACAGTACGCCCGCAGCAAAAAGAAAGCTACGGTTTAACCGTTTTGAAATAGTAAATGCAAAAAGCCCCGACCATTGCTGGTCGGGGCTTTTTGTGTAATACCGACCGTCTCGGTCGGTATTATATTACCGCATCAACTCATCGAACGTGATACTCACATAATACAAACCGCCGATACGGGCCAGCCCATACCCCTGGGCATAGTATTGATTTAGAATATTTGTTCCACCCAGCTTTACGACCGATTTAAACGTTGGCACTTTGTACGAAATCTGTGCGTCTAAACTTGTCCAGGAGGGAAGCCAGATGTCGCCGGCTGTTGTACCCTGCTCAACCCACATTCTGTCTGTCCAACGGTAAGTAACAGTGGCTCCCAGCCGGTCTGTCAGGCGTGAGTTGCTCAGCGTAAGGTTATACCGGTTTTCTGGTGAGATAAAGAAGTTTCGCCCCTTCTGTGATACCTCTGGGTTGCTCATCTTGCGTTTTACGATTGGATTCCCTGCATTATCGTTAATTACGTTACCTTGGGCATCCCGCAGCGTAACTGTACCAACCTGGTATGCGTAGTTTCCACTGATCGTAAAGCCTCGCCCCAGCCCGTACTCTGAGCCGATTCCCCAGCCATTCACAAAAATCTCGTTGAAGTTATTGAAGTTGATTTGCAGAGTCCGATAGGCATTCGACGCGAAGTCAGAAATTTGCCCGTTGGAAGGTTGGTAAAAGCTCTGTGCGGCAATGAAATCTGTGTATTTGCTGTGAAAGTAGAAGGCGTCAACATAAAGTCTGTTTTGGATCAGCGTTTTATAGCCTACCTCCCAAGTCTTTATCTTCTCCGTAGTGAAGTTGGCCGGGTTGTAGGTGCGAGTCCGTAACTGCGCTTCGGAAAGCCGCCCGGCCGTGTAATCCTTAACATCGCTATCCAGATAAGCCGGGTTTGTAAATAGTCCTGCCGACTCGGCTGCCAGTTGAGCACCGCCCACATCGCCCCCTCGACCGGCGGCCGGCACGGCAAATAACTGTCCGGGTGATGGGTTTCGGAAAGCAGATTGCCAGGAGCCCCGGAAGTTATGCGCTCCAACGCTAACTACGGCAGCGGCCCGAGGAGTGAATCCACCTTTAAAGTACTGGTTCTTATCGTATCGAATGGCGACGGTTGGTTTAACGGTTACCCGGGTACCAACTTTTAACTCTTTAGCCGCCTGAACATACGCTCCGTATTCGTTAATGGTGTATTCCGAACCATCGGCTTTTAACGTAACGGCAGTACCGCCTGTATTCAGTCCGTAGTGACGGATGCTGCCGCCTGCAATTACTTCGGCTACGTTATTCAGGGCTTTTGTCAGATTATACATGCCTTCATAGTGCCACATAGCGGAATTATCGCGAAAACGGGTTCCTCGTGCACCTTTGTAGCCAGGTACGGTATCGGTGTTGTACGTATTGGCAAATGCATCCCGAACAAGATTAAATCGGTCGGAGCCGGGTAAATAACGACCCCTGTCGGCTGTATTACGGGCTTCGCCTACACTGACTTTATTCTCTACATAAGCCTGGCCGAATTCAGCGGCCCACTGTCCCAGCGATTTCCAGCTGTTGTTGATTGCGGTAGCTGTCTGGCCAATGTTCCAGCCTTCGGCCTGTTGCTGAGTTGTATAGGCCCGTACAAAAAAGTTATCACCCCGTACTTCAGCTTTGAACTGGTGACGCTGATAATCCGGGAAATACTCCCGAAAACCTGCTGTACGAATAAAGTTGCCGTTACCATAATACCAGCCCAGCGAGGCTTCCATATTACCGGGCAGTTTGTAATGCAGGGATACGTTGGCCCGGTTGTTAAAGACCTTGCCATTATTGCCCAGCACATCCAGTTCCGTGTAGCCGGTGCGCGTTACCAGTTTGTTTTGAAGTAATACGTTCGCATAATTAGCCGGAAAGCTGTAAGCTCCGCCAGCATTGATGTCATCACCGTATATGTTGACTCCGTCGTATTGGAAATTCGTATTCGGATTGTTGTTGGGAACAAACCCAATGCCTGTAGCCAGACCACCCCGTGATGGATCAGTCATGAAGAAATTGGCACGGGCGCGGGTAGATCGGTCGCTGTAGTCATCGGCAATAAAATCCGTACCACTTAGCCGTTGGAAATTAACTTTTACGGCAAACCGGGCACCCAGTTGTTTCGCGTACCGGACGGCAATGTCACCGTAGCCTTTTGGCCCGAAACTTCCTTTGCCGAAGTTATTAGCTCCTACTTTTAACTGAACACTCAGACCCTGATAGGTAAAGGGGTTTTTGCTGGTTGTCAGCATTAATCCCTGAAGAGCATCAGGTCCGTATAAGGCCGATGACGCACCGGGTATTAATTCGATACTCTCCACATCCAGATCAGAAACGCCGGCTACGTTACCAAAGCCAAAACCAAGGCCCGGCGAGCGGTTATCCATCCCATCGGTTAATTGCAGAAAACGGTTGTTGTTATTGGCTCCAAAGCCCCGCAGGTTAACGGACTTGAAGGTTAGACTTTGGGTAAGCAAATCGACGCCTTTTACATTTTGCAGTGCATCGAACGGACTTGTTGCCGGTGACTGCTGAAACTGTCTTGCGCCTAGCTTCTCAACGGTTACGGCCGCTTTCTGAATATCTTCCGGTACGCGGCTTGCCGATACAACTACCTCATCCGTCAAGATTGCTTCTTCACTAAGACGAATAGAAATAGTTCGAAAATTGTTGCCTCGTACAACCACATCCTGACGTTTGTAGCCGATGAAGGAAGCTGTTAATGTTAGTGGGAGTGATTCGTTGGTTTGAAGCGAGAACTGTCCATTTGCTTGTGTAATAGTGCCAGTATTGGTGCCCCGGATAATAATTGTTACGCCCGCCAGAGGCTGGTTTTTTTCGTCGGTGACAAGACCTGCCAGATTTGTTTGGGCCCAGGATGAAACAGGGCCAAGTAGCCATAAAAATGAAAGTAAAAAGAGGTGTCTCATAGGTGAGTCTTTGTCAAAAGTTGGATACAAATACTAAAAAAAAGCAAAAGCTGTGTACGCTAAGTAAAATTAGCGTACACAGCTTTTATTAACTTAATAACTTATAATCTGGCACTGATCAAGCGATGCATCGGGCAGTAGGCATACCAGTTTATAAATGCCGTTGGCCTGAATTTTACTGTTAAAAGGTATACCGTAACGTAGTACCGTAGGTTCTTGGATCGCCCAGCACAGCAGCATATTGACCGGCATTACCGGCCGCTGGCAACAGTTGTTCAAAATAATTTTTGTTCGTCAAATTACGAGACCACAGCAGAATCGATATACCATTGGAGGCACGAAAGCCAACTCGGGCATTGAGCAACGTGTAACCGTCGATATTCAGGAAAGCAGAGGGCGATGCGCTCGATGAGAAAGAGGAACGATAATACCCATCGACGGCCAGAAAGAACCGGCCATCCTGATTTAACAACTTACCATTACCGGATACCTCTCCACCCAGCGAGCCCGACCACTTGGAGATGCCCGGAAGTACTCCCCCCGAAATATCCTTGAACGCTGACTCACCACCTGTTTCTTCCAGCGGGACGGGAGCGTTCTTGAACGACACGTATTTGCCATCGGTGTAGGAGACCGCTCCGTTCAGGGAGAAGCAATTATTGAGCCGAATATTTCCATCAACTTCGACACCCTGCACCCGAACTTTCTCGGCATTGGCAAGATACCCCCGGTTTACGCCAACTTCGGCCGTTTGAACCTGCGTCTGATAGTCTTTGATCTCGGTATTGTAAACCGTCACATTAAAGGTTGAACTGGGTGTCGGTTTGGTTTTTACACCCAGTTCGTAGTGGGTCACATACTCCGGCTTTACTTTTGCTAAATCAATCAGAACTGCCCCGTTTGCCGTTGGTAACCCGCCCAGATTTACGCCAACCGGCTTATAGCTGTTTGCATAAGTAGCGTAAGCGTTAAATCGCTTGCTGGATCGGTAAGCGAGCGTCAGCTGACCTGAGAAGTTGTTGTCCTCAACGCCAAAAGCGAATGCCTGATTGGTGTAGATAGCGTTTTTGAGAGCAATCAAAGCGGGGTCGGTAGTTTGCAGGCCACCGTACGTTTCGCGTTTATAGTCAACGTCTTTCTTATCGTAGTTGAAGCGCAGTCCTGGTAGCAAGTGCCATTTGTCGGTAATAGCCCAATCGACCTGGCCAAATACGGCCGCGCCGATTGTCTTGAGCCGCGAGGTAGTTTTGGTACCGAAGCCATCGAACAAACCAGGGGTTTTCCAAAGGGCGCTGGTCGAACTTTGCGAGAACCGCCATTGCGCTGAACCGGATTCTTCTGTCTGCACCGGATCTGATTTCAGGTCCTGATCAATGAAGAAGACACCGAAAACACCACTAAGTTTTGACGAAAACTGACCGGCGTACCGAATTTCCTGCGTCCATTGGGCGTGCCGGGAGTTACCCTGCGACTTGGTCAGCACTGGTAGGCCGGTAAAGTCCCGGTCGTTAGAAGGGTCCCACACCCAATACCGGTAAGCCGTTGTCGCGGTCAGGGTACCACTCCCGATTTTAGCGTCTACATTTACCGAAGCACCACCGAAATCGTTGTTGGAACGCCAGGGCGTATCCGTATCCGTAACGCGGTCGAATGGGTTGGTGCTGGGTAATTTATAGCCTAAGTCGGCAATGATATTATTGAACTGCCGGTAAGCAGCCCGCTTTGTTGTGACAACCCCGGCTACAACAGTGGCATAACCGTCGGGACGTTGGCGGGAGTTGTCGCCGGCCAGGGTAATCTTGACTTTATCCGATGGCGTATACAGCAACTGCGCCCGGTAGCCCAGGTTATTCAACGTGTTGGTTGGTTTCAGCGTTGTGATGTTATAAATGGTTCCATCGCGCTGGGTACCCGAAAAAGAAGCCCTGACGGCTAGTTTTTTGCTGATGGGGCCGGTCAAGGATGCTTTGGCCTGAATGTAGTTGAGGTTACCATAGCTCA
Source organism: Spirosoma sp. (assembly GCF_026391055.1). Taxonomy (GTDB): domain Bacteria; phylum Bacteroidota; class Bacteroidia; order Cytophagales; family Spirosomataceae; genus Spirosoma. The sequence goes on from NZ_JAPLET010000015.1 coordinate 698,022, forward strand.
CTTCAAAGCTGGCACCCGGCTGAAAACTCGGGGCTCGGGTCGTGATGTTGAAGGCACCGGCAGTCGTGTTCTTACCAAATAATGTTCCCTGCGGCCCACGAAGCACTTCAACCTGATCTATATCGATAAAATCAAGCGAGGTCGCGGCTGGCCGGGCATAATACACACCATCTACATAGAAGCCAACGCCCGGATCAATACCATCGTTGGTAAGCCCAAAACTCGACCCCAACCCACGGATGTTCAAGGTTGTATTCCGGGCATTTGATGAGTAAAGCTGCACACTTGGTACCAGCTCTTTCAATCGGTTTACGTTAAAGGCACCGGCATCTTCGGCGCGTACGCCACTAACGACCGTAATTGGAATGGGCACGTCCTGCGCCGACTCCTGACGACGCCGGGAAGTAATCACTACATCGGCTAGTTGATTGGCCCCTTCTTCGAGCTTGATTTCGACGTTATCGCTGCTTAAGACGACGTCCTGTGTCTGATATCCTAAGTAAGAGACGGTCACAACAAAGGGCAGTCTCTGGCCGGTAAGCAGCGTAAATTGGCCATTTTGGTTAGTGGCTCCTCCGTTTGTTGTTCCTTTAATGACCACCGTTGCGCCAATCAGGCTTTTTTCGGTGCGGGCGTCAATTACTTTTCCAGTTATCGTCGCATTGATGACAGGGGCATTCTGAGCGGATAAAAGTAAGGGGAGAAAGAAAACCCCGATCAAAAAAGTGGAAGCTAAAATTCGTTTCATTCTCAATAGTGTTTGATACTGCTTGCGGTTAATCATCCTGAAACACGTTAGGCGCTGGTTGAAGTTGATGGTGTTTCAGAATGATTTGTTGCCTGTTACTGAACAGGTTTATGTATGAAATGGGGTTGTTTGTGCATACTCCCTATTCTCCCGGTTGTAGATAGACTATTAGTACTTATAGTCTATTGAATTAATAGGTTATGCAAAACAGCACCTTGTTTTTATGACTTCCAAATAGCTTTACCTAAAATCGACAGATTTGGTTTATTATCTTGATAGGAGTCAATAGTATCTTGAAAAGGAGCAAAATTGATGGAACACTGTTTGTATTTAATTGAATGCCTTATTTGATTAGTACAAGTCTATAGGGAATAGGGTATATTGTAATTGATTGATAGATAATGCTGCCAGAGCGATAGTGCTAAATGAATTAGTCCAATAGTTATATTGAAGAAATAGTCGGTATAAAAAAAGTCGGTTCAATACTGTATGTATTGAACCGACCAAAAGTGTTATCAAAAAGTGTGTCCTAAGCCGCGCGGCTGCTTTGTGGACGGCGTAGTACGGCTGAGCGCAATGGCTGCGTAGCGGCACGCGCTTCTTCAATTACCTGTTCCGACACCATACCCAGATGATTCGCCCGTTTCAGGACATAATCGAACGGCAGGTTAAAGTAATTGGATACTTCGCTACGGAAGCTGTCCGGAAAACGGGACAAACGCAGGCCGAAAAATTTGCGCACTTCGCTCTCGGGCAGGAGAGCGGCCAGCGCTACACGCTCGGCTTCAACCAGTAAGTCTTTACGAACCGGATGGAGGTGTTCGAGTCCGATAGAAGCGGCCAGGATATTCAGGAACAGATTTTTGTACATGGCTGATAGCTCAGCGGGCAAAATAATCCACCCCTGTTCCCGAAATTTGGCTGAAAAGCCGGTTAGTCCCCTCTCCCCGCGGATCTCCCCGGCGATAAGCTCGTTTGGAAAACGCAGTTGGTTGGCTTCGGTATCGGTATCTATCTTCTGAAGCCGGAAAACGATAGCTTCGATGGGGCTTTTTGTAAAAAGTAGATCGGCCGGCATGGCACGCGTATTCTCCCACTGATCCGTCATCCGCAAGAACAGACTCTCGTTGACAGGGAGGTTTTCGGAGTTGCCAAGACTGATGAGCATTTGGCGAAAAGCTGCCAGAAAATCAATCTGGAGCTGATTCGGATTTGAGCGTCCTTTCTTCATTCGGATTGAGTTGCCGGATGGCGGTTTTTAGTCCAGAATCCGGCTCATTAGTATGGTTGTTTGTTGGTAATTGGGGAGGTAAATATACACAATAAACCGCTGACTAAAAAGGAGTAACATAAACATAATTCAGGTTAGTTCTGCCGTCTGTTACTGCTTTTGACCGGCCAGGTCACCCGGCAAAAAACTGCTGTCAGCGAGTGTAAATTAACGCCTTCGGCTTTCCGGCCAAGACGGTTGGGAAATGGTAATTGCAGCTCGATGACGAGGGCTTCGTACATCATCATAAATTTTGCCAATCTCACTGTGGCCAAAACAAATCTGTTGAAAAGTAGACTGAGTTGGCTTAATACAAGCAGGAAAGTTTATTTTTACCCTACGATTACACGCTTCGACAACCTGTATGCCACAACGAATCTGTCTTATCCAATTTTTACAAGTCTGTTCCTTTCTCATTCTGCTGGTTTTGGCTCCCCAGTTCTTCGCTCAGTCTCAACCCAAACCGTCCGCGAAGCAAAGCGTACCTGTTGACCTGCTCGAAATCACCATCAGCGATATTCACCGGGCTTACCGGGCCGGTTCGCTAACAGGTGAGCAACTGGTCAACGCTTATGTGGAGCGTATTAAGACCTATGACCAGTCCACTAAACTCAACTCCATCATTATCATCAACCCGGACGCCATAACTACAGCGCGTGCGCTGGATGCGGAGTTTAAGAAGACCGGAAAAATGCGACCGCTACATGGCATACCGGTTATTGTTAAAGATAACTACAACACAAAAGGGCTGCAAACAACGGGTGGCTCCATTGCGCTGAAAGGCTTTTTGCCGACCGAGGACGCTTATCAGGTAAAGAAGCTACGCGAAGCGGGAGCAATCATTCTCGCAAAATCGAATATGGCCGAGTGGGCTTTTACGCCCATGCATTCGCAGAGTTCTATACTGGGCGAAACGTTGAATCCATATAACCTGGCTTATGTTCCGGCTGGGTCGAGCGGAGGGACAGCGGCAGCCGTAGCCGCTAACTTTGGTGTTGTTGGTCTGGGGTCCGATACGGGCAATTCCATTCGGGGGCCATCGTCGCACAATGCGCTGGTGGGGTTACGCACGTCGCTGGGGCTGGTGAGTCGGTACGGCATTATTCCCCTCTACAGCCGCAATGATGTGGGCGGACCCATGTGCCGGACGGTGGAGGATGCCGTTCGGCTGCTGGACGCTACGTATGGGTACGATTCCAACGACCCGATTACCAAAAACAGTCAGGGGAAAGTGCCGAAGACGTACACCCAGTTCTTGCGGAAAGAAGGCCTGAAAGGCGCCCGCATAGGTGTTATGCGTCAACTAAGCGACAAGAACGTTCATCCGGAAATCAAACAGCTCTTCGATAAAGCGCTGGCGGACATGGCCCGGGCGGGTGCCGAAATTATCGACGTAGTCATCCCTGACTTCGATTCACTGCGGGCCAACCAGTCGTGCGCCGAGTTCAGAGCCGATATTGAAAACTACCTGCAAACCTTCGTGAAGCGCGATACGCTCAAAACCTTGGAGGATATTATCCGGATCGGCGGTTACTCGGACATTGTACGCGACCGGCTGACGTATCAGCAAACGCACTCGGGTCGTGCCCGTCACCCGGAAATTCCCTGTGGCGATCCCTTTACCGATCCCTTGCGCATTGCCTACCGGAAGGGTGTCGAAGCGGAAATGAACCGCCTTAAAGTCGATGCGCTAGTGTACCCGACCTGGAATTACCCGCCCGCGCTGGTTGGCGATGCAAAGGGCTACAAAGGTGATAACAGCCAGTTGGTGGCCCCCGCTACCGGTCAGCCGGCCTTTACCGTTCCTATGGGTTACACTACGGGCGATTTACCGGCCGGTATCCAGTTTCTGGGCCGCATCTTCGATGAGCCAACCCTCATTCGACTTACCTACGCCTACGAACAGGCAACCCACCATCGGATGCCTCCCAAACGGTTTGGGGCCATCGGGCAGTAGTGTTAAGTCAAGTTGTATATAACCACAACTTGATTTTAATTCAATCACGCATTACCAATTCTGAATTCATGAGTCGACCACCGTTACCGTCAATCAGCTTCTTGGCTAGTCTGCTTATCTGCCTGACTGGGTATTCCCTCCAAGCGCAATCGTTCTCCAAAGCTGAAATTGCCCGCTGGCAGCAAAAGGCCAAACAGGTGACCATCACCCGCGATACCTGGGGCGTTCCGCACATCTACGGAAAAACGGATGCTGATGTGGTGTTCGGGCTACTCTATACCCAGTGCGAAGATGATTTCGGGCGGGTCGAGGAAAATTACATCACCTCCACCGGGCGGTTGGCCGAAGTAGAGGGCGAATCGGCGATTTACCACGACTTGCGGGCGCGGTTGTTTCTTGACACGACGCAGGCTATTGCCATTTATAAGAAGAGCCCACTCTGGATGAAAAGCCTGCTGGACGCTTTTGCCGATGGCACCAATTACTACCTCTACACGCACCCCGAGGTGAAGCCCCGGCTTCTGAAGCGTTTCCAGCCCTGGATGCCGCTCATGTTTAGTGAAGGCAGCATTGGCGGGAATATCAGTGTAGTATCGACCGAGCGGCTCAAAGCGTTTTACGAGCAACGTAAGTCAACGTCATACATTGATTATACCGACCATTACGAACGCGAATCCATCGGCTCGAACGGCTTTGCCATTGCGCCCGCCAAAAGTGCCACCAAAAATGCCCTGCTGCTGATCAATCCGCATACATCTTTCTACTTTCGCTCAGAGGTACACATGGTTAGTCAGGAAAAACTGAATGCGTACGGAGCCGTGACTTGGGGGCAGTTTTTTATCTATCAGGGATTCAACGAAAACTGCGGCTGGATGCACACGACCAGCTATGCCGATTCGATGGATGAATACCTCGAAACCATCGAGAAAAAAGGCAACACGCTGTATTATAAACATGGCAAGGATCTGAAGCCGGTTCGTACCCAGAACGTACGGATTCCATATAAAACGGATGTTGGGCTGCAGTACAAAGATTTTACCATGTACTTTACTCAGCACGGCCCCATTGCCGGAGAGCAAGGCGGAAAATGGATTGCCATCGACATGATGAACACACCCCTCAACGCACTGTCGCAGTCGTATTTGCGTACGAAAGCCACCGGGTACGATAGTTTCAAAGAGGTAATGAAACTCAACGGCAACGCGTCGAACAATACCATCTTTGCCGATAAAAACGGGACAATCGCCTATTGGCACGGTAATTTTATGCCTAAACGTGACCCCAAATTTGATTGGGAAGAACCCGTAGATGGCAGCAACCCCGAAACGGACTGGAAAGGCCTGCATGCAGTCGATGAGATTGTACAGGTCCGCAACCCGGCCAGCGGCTGGATTCAAAACTGCAACGCCACGCCCTTTACAGTTTCCGGCAGTAGTAGCCCCGATAAGGGCAAATACCCCACCTATATGGCTCCCGATGCCCAGAACTACAGGGGTATCAATGCCGCTCGTGTCCTGAGTCAGAAGAAGGTTTTCACTCTCGATACCCTGATTGCCGCTGCCAACGACCCGCATCTGGCTGCGTTCGATGAACTACTGCCTCCCTTGCTGGCCGCTTACCAAACCGTTTCGGCCGCTGCTGGCAACCAGTCAAAAGACCTGGCTGAAGCCATCGACGTGCTGAAGACTTGGGATAAGTCGTACGGGAAAGCATCGATAGGGCAGACGCTGGCCATCTTCTGGGGCGAGAAAATTCAGAAGCTGGCCCGGAGCCGCGCGGCTGGCGACCAGCGATTCGATAACCTGTCGCTCACAGCATATACTATTAGCAGCACCTCACCGCAGGAGAAAGTAAAAGCCCTGACCGATGTCCTCTCTGACCTCACCCGCGACTTTGGCACCTGGAAAATGCCTTGGGGCGACATCAACCGGTATCAGCGACTAACTGGCAAAACACAAGAAACATATGACGACCAGAAGGCCAGCATTCCCGTTGGCTTCACGTCTTCGGCCTGGGGGTCGCTGGCGGCTTTTGCGGCCAAAACCTACCCCGGTACCAAAAAGCGGTATGGCAGCGTGGGCAACAGTTTCGTAGCGGTGGTGGAATTTGGCAAGAAGGTGAAAGCCCGCTCGGTCGTAACAGGTGGCCAAAGCAGCCAGCCCGGTACTAAACACTTCACCGATCAGGCCCCGCTCTACTGCGAAGGCAAGTTCAAAGACGTACTCTTCTACCCCGAAGACATACAGAAGCACGTGGAGAAGACGTACTATCCGGGAGAAAAGTAAACACATGTGGAGACTGGGAATCAGATACGCTTATGCCTTTCCGCTGTGAATCGGCCGGATAGCCTCTCGCCCAAAACAATGTCGGATCGTTTATAGAGAAGGTACTGTCGTTATTAAATGCTGATCTAGGGCATCAAGTACTTCGCTATCACAGGCTTCGTCGAACTTACGGGCAAAAAACTTATCGGAGTTGACCATATCGGGTAATTCACTGACGGAGATAGGCGTAAAATAACTGTCAGGACCCCGATCCCATTGCATGAAAGTCATTCGGTGATTATAGATCGTATTTCTGATTTTGTCTGGGGCATTCAACAAAATGGTTTGGAAAAAGAACTCCTCCGGCACAAATGTAGTACGAGCGAAATTAACGTAGGATGGGTTGGCTTTGGCAAAGTCGACCAGGTAGCGGGCAGTAAGTGGCTTCAACTGAAACCAATTACTGCCGAAATAAAGCTGGTGCTGCATGGGCAACTTTCTCGGAAGGCTGAATAGGTCGGAGAAGCGAAGTACCGAGTTGAAAAGCTTTTTACGAAAGTCTGTAGGTGCCGGATGCGGGTAGATAATGGTACGATGCGGTTTGATTGATAAATAATATTGTTCCACACGTTCCAGTATGTGCGGGCTGTCTTCGGTAACTAACGCATGATCGAGTATTGTCTCGTCGATGTGCTCGCTGAGCCAGTTCTGTAATACGTCATTAGGTACAATTGGATAATCCTGACCGCTAATGGTGATAATAAAGTCGGGTTGGTGACGCTGTTTTAATATGGCTTCAAACCCACGCAGATAAGCCTCTGATAAGGAGAAATTTCCCCAGGAAACAGTTTTTCGTTTAGGTAGCCATTGGATGGCGTTTGCGGGCACTTGACTAGCGGCCGACCAAAATCCGGTTAAAGGTGCTTTGGCATCAACATGTACGTAGAACATGCATTCCGGGTAATACAATCGCTTAAGTAATCGACCAAACTGAAGAGGGTTTTTATGCGCAAAAACTAAATACGCAATCCGTAACGGTTTTTCCATAACTTTAAAGCAAGTCATCTCCCATAAGAATACACCAACTATGGGCAGCTTATAAGTACGATGTGGATGAAGATAGATTTGACTACTGCTTTGTTACTGAAAACAAACTTGATCTTACTGTTATAGATTACAAGTTAACATAAATGATATTTAAATGTATATTAAATATACCTTTAAAGTCTATTGTATTTATTTAGTGGTATTTAATTTTCAGAAATTGCCTTTGAGTATAGTATGGCTTAAGTGTAGATAATTGAAATTGACCTTTCATTTCCAGCCCATGAACTACAAGACTTTACTACTCTGGTTGCCATTCAGTTCAGCCTTTTTTAGCTGCAGCAACACACCAGCTACCCCACCATTGATTGGTACCTGGGAATTGGTATCGGCAACGTCTACGGAGAAAGATTCGACGGTTTCGACCTTCGACCCGATGCATAAGATGATCAAAATCATTAACGCCACGCACTTCGCTTTCCTCAATCATGCGGTGTCGAAGAACGATTCGTCGGCAACGCGGTTCAGGGCGGGTGGCGGTAAATACACCCTGGCCGATAGTGTGTACACCGAAAATCTGGAGTACTTTACTGACAAAGCGTGGGAAAACAACAAGTTTTCGTTCGTTATAAAAATCGAGGGGGATACGCTGGTTCAGAAAGGTGTGGAGAAAGTAGAAAAGCTGGGTATCGACCATATCATCATCGAGAAGTACAAACGCGTGAACGATTAGTGGCCCGTAGTCCACGGTTTGCACTATAAATTAATCTGCTAAATGAAGCTGGAATTAACTCTACGCATAATTTTAGAGAGCCCACCCGTAGGCGTTGATTTTGCTCTTCAGAAGGGTAGTGGAACGGATTATCATATCCTTCAGAAACAAAGATCTACTAACCAGGATTTATTATTTGAGTGTACCGTTACTGTAAAGCATAGGCTTGATAGTCAGCCTGATTTTGCTGGAATTGTCGTTCAGGGAACACCTTCGAATCGGTTTATTTATATTGACATTGGTGCGAGTGCGGGGCAGTTGGACACTGTCTGGCGCCGACGATTGAAGGTGCCTTTGCGAGAAATAACACCAGAAATGATTGACGAGTCGGTTAGTAATCCTGCTTCGATTCTGGAAACAAAAGTGCCGGGAACAGGCAGGGACGGGGGACCAGCCTGCGGCACCGTAAAGCCGTTTATGGGTTGGTATGTTGCCACAAAATAAAATTATGAAACACCTCATTCAGGCTTACATTGAGGCCTATAATGCTAAAGATATACCGGCAATGCTGGCTCTTCTGGACGACCACATCGTCTTTGAGAATGTGTCTAATACATTAGGTATCACAAAGACTACGTCCAAATCGGAATTCGAACAGATAGCCATTCAGTCTGTGACTTATTTTTCAGAACGTAAGCAGACTATTCGCTTCCTTTTGGTGGGCACTAATGCTGCCGCTGTTGAAATCGATTATCAGGCTACGCTGGCACAGGATTTACCAAACGGCCTGAAGGCAGCTGATCAGTTGAGCTTACGCGGGGTAAGTTTGTTTGAAATACAAAATGGAAAGATTACCCGAATCAGCGATTATAGTTAACTACTAAAATAAACGAAAACAGGGTGCACTAACTTACGTCAGTACACCCTGTTTTCGTTTATTTTAGGCCCTTATAAGCCAATAGGAACGGCCACGACCGTTGTGTCCCAACCCATGTACATAACAGCGTTCTTAGCGTCTTTCTTGGCAAATTGAATAGAGAAGTTTTCTAATGGGGTTTCGGCCTTTTGTACCGGCACATTTACCCGAGCAACATCGAGCTTTTCATTGTAGCTATAAGCGCCCCATTGGTCAACGTCGGAGCTGAGAATGATTATCCATTCGTTTTCATTAGGAATGGTTAACAAAGCATAGCTTCCGGCCGGTATTTTTTTACCGCCGATCGTAACATCCTGATAAAACTTGATTTCGGGCGCTTCATTGGCACCGGCCCGCCATACCTTGCCATAGGGCACAAGCTTCCCGAAAACCTCACGGCCGTTCTTAAAGGGGCGATTGTAGGTGATGCGGACCATTGCCTTGTCGGTGCCAATTTTGGCGGGAGCAAACTTGCGGTCATGTGCATAGTCGTCCGGATAATACGCCATGTCCATCGGAGTTTTGTCGAGCCCCCTGAACGTCTGAGCACTGGCTGTTGCAATGGTAAAAAGAATGAACCCGAGAAGTAAAGCTGTTTTCTTCATGGTATTTTGACTAATGGTCGATGACGCTGTTAACATTGAATTGAGTTGTAGAGCTGAAAGATGTGAATAAAACATAGTTATCTCCAAATAACGTAAATACACTAACCAAAAAGACCCCGTTGCGGGGTCTTTTTGGTTAGTGTATCGTATGCTTATTCCACCGTTACGGACTTGGCCAGGTTTCGGGGCTGGTCCACATTGCGGCCCCGCATCACAGCAATGTAATAGGATAGCAACTGCAACGGCACCACCGACACCAGCGGCACCAGTATCTCATGCACCTTGGGAATCTCA
>NZ_JAPLET010000008.1 GCF_026391055.1 Spirosoma sp.
ATATGCCCAGGCCAAGCCCCTGAGTAAAGCGGGCGTGCAGTATTTTGTGGCCAATTATTTTAACTCGCCCGCTGATGGGGATAGTCCGCTGATCTCGCTGGTGGATGTGGCCAATCTGAGTGGTTTACCCCCCACCACCATTATTGGGGCGGAAATCGATCCCTTGCAGAGTGAGGGGATGCAGCTACGGGATAAACTCCAATCGGTGGGTGTGCCCGTCACGTATCAGCTCTTTACGGGGGTGACCCATGAATTCTTTGGGATGTATGCGATTGTGCCCCAGGCACAGGCCGCCCAGGAACTGGCGGCCACCCAGTTGCGCAAGGCCTTCAACTAAGTGTCCAATCGCAGGGTAAGGCCTTAATTTGACAAAGTGATCGAAAAGGGTTTGTCTGTTTAGACGAGCCCTTTTTTGTTACTAGACAAACAATGTCTGTCGGAAAGAAACCGTATGCGGCTGATGGCCGGTTCGCCGTCGGACCGCCGAAGCCGTGCGGTAGGACAGATACTAAAAATCAGTGTCTTATCGAACCACTAATAGTATGATTTTTTGAACCCGATCAGCAGCCTTTGGATTCTAGCAAATCCGCCACCTACCCCATTGGGTCAGGTGGCGGATTTATGTTTTGTCAAGCAGCTATTGGAACGATTACACGCTGCGCCCTTGAATTAATCGAAAGATAATAGCAATCACGGCAATGACGAGTAAAATATGAATTAAGCCAGACCCCGCGATGCCAGCGCCCAATACGCCTAAAAAACCAAGTAGCCAGATAATAATGAGCACGACGGCGATCGTGTATAAGAGATTACCCATGAGTGAAAAGTGTTTAGTGAATCGTAGATCTAACCATCCAACGCCCTAAATGTTAGCGGTGGGCATTCGGTATCAACGATTTAACGTAAAAAAGTGCTAAACGTATTCAGCTTAACTGAGTAACCAGATGTTACACTCGCTAAAGAGTCGCGTGCGCCCAACTGAGTTTGTCATCTGATAAATTCTATATGTCTCACAAATCGCTCCTCCTTGAGACGAGTAATCGTTCTTGAGTAAGCACCCGCCAGTGACGACAAGGTATCATGATCTGCTTCCAAAATGGGGCGTTTAATTGGACGCCTTGTTTTAATAATTGTCAACTACAGTTTATAGCCTACGTGGTCAATTACACCGAAATACATAGCTTGTGTCCTGCTTGCCTCATTTTTTACCATATGATAAATCGATGCCCCGCACTGTGTTCTACCTTTAAGTGATGGAAGCACTTACAAATCTTATCCTGCAATTTGGTAACCTCAACAATCAGCAGATCGAGTTTTTGTTGAGCAAGGTTGAACTGCTCGAATTTAAAAAAGACGACTACCTGTCGGAAGCCGGGAAGGTCCCCCGGTATGTGGCGTTCGTGGTGGAAGGCGTGTTTCGCTTTTGCTATTATAACAACAGGGGCCAAGAAATCACCAATTATTTTGTGGACGAAGGCAATTTTGTCGTCGATAATCAAAAGTTTGAATCGGAGATGGTGGCCTCTGAATATGTACAGGCTGTGACCGACTGCAAGGTGCTGGTTTTCACTAAAAAGAACTGGGACCAGATAGCCAACACCATTGTGGGCTGGGAAATGATGAAGGCCAACATGATAAAAAAGTGCCTTACCCTGGCCATGGAACGGCGCAGTCCGCTGGTTTCAGAAGACGCCACCACGCGTTATCTTTCCTTCATTGAGGCCTTCCCTAGCCTGATCAACCGCATCCCGCTTTCGTACGTGGCCTCCTACCTGGGCATCACTCAACAATCGCTGAGCCGTATACGCCGTAATATCCGATAACGACGCTTTTTACCAAATGATAAATGGTTTCTTGTTGCCATTTTCAACCTTTGCTCATTGATTTAAACGTAAAAAAGATGAGTAAAAAGATCGTATTGATAACCGGAACAAATAGTGGTTTTGGCTGGCTTACCGCCCACAGCGTGGCCGCCTTAGGGCATCAGGTATATGCCACGATGCGCGATACCCAGGGCCGTAATGCCGATAAAGCCCAGGCCCTTGGGGCCGTAGCGAACGTGACTGTTTTGGACGTTACCCTGACCGACGAGCAGAGCGTGAAGCTGGCCGTTGACACCATTTTGACCAAAGAAGGCGCTATTGATGTACTGGTCAACAACGCCGGTTACAGCATGAGTGGCGTGGCCGAAAGCTTTACCACCGCCGATGTGCACACCACGTTTGATATCAACGTGTATGCCCCCTGGCGACTGATCAAGCAGGTGCTCCCCGCCATGCGCCGACAGGCCGACGGACTGATCATTAACGTGACCAGCGGCTTTGGGCGGGTATCGTTCCCGTTTGCTACCATTTACGCCGCCTCCAAATTTGCGCTGGAAGGCCTAAGCGAGGGCCTGCATTACGAGGTAAAGCGTTTAGGCATTGACGTGGCCCTAGTGGAGCCGGGCGCTTTCCCGACCGAAATGCAGCAAAAGGACAACCCCGCCTCTGATCAGGGAGTATTTGAAGGGTACGGCGCCATTGCCGATATACCCAACAAAATGCTAGCCGCCTTGGGCGGCGAAATGCAGGCTAAACAGCCCAACCCGCAGGCTGTTGCCGATGCGATTGTCAAACTGATCGGCACGCCGAAAGGCACCCGGCCCTTACGCACCGTGGTCGACCCCATCACCGGCCAATACATTGAAGCCGCCAACCAAGCCGTAGCCGACCAATTTGCCCAAGGCTTGACGGTGTTCGGGATGGGTGAGTTATTGTAAGTGGAACAGATTTAAGGGAACGGCAGTGGCGTGGGCTACTGCCATTTTTTGTTTGTAGCGGTTAGCGTATTGTAGCTGAGATTTACGGCTACAGCGTTTCATAAAATCCTCCTCAGTGAGACGAATGGAGCAAAATGTATTTGTTCATTAATTAGGACGTCATTTGTTACGTTGTCACTTCAGCAAGATAGGCTTGTCGGCAAAAGGTATAAACTACCGTTCGTTCATTCTATTCAACAACGACCACATCGGGATCGAGGCACTTAGGTAGGGAATGGCCAGATTTTTGTAAAGGACTTAAGGACTAGTCTTTATAATCGCCAATGAAAACATTAGTACACGCTATCCGAAGTATAACCCAAGCCGATCAAAAATGAGGATACCTCGAAAGGACTCACGCCATATAACCTTGGTAGACTACCCCCCAAAAAAAGGACTCGCCTAAGCAGGCAAGCCCTTTACGTCTCCTTTTTGTCAAATTAAGTTCTTGTGTCATCACGTAAGCTGAACCTAGCTAATCAGAAGTTGATAGCCTGGGCCAGCTACACTCTTTTCTTAACATGGCCTGACGGCTTATCAAGTGCTCGCTTCTCCCTCTTGTTTCAACCAATAGTTAGGGAATCGCACGAGCTAAAAGGCAGTTAGTCATTCGACAAACTCCCAGTTTAGTGCCCGTTACAAATCTACCGTTTGGGGTTATGTCGGTTACTCGATCCACTTGTTTGAGAAGCTTGTGGTAAAATAAATCACCCCGCTTTGGCGGTTGATCCACAACGGTATAGGACCTATCACGGTAGACGATTGAAAAATGATCCATAAAAGTTTTTGTAGGCTGCACCGGACAATGGCATCGCGTTCGCTTCCGTGACTAGTTTCAAACCAAGCGTAAAGTTACAACGCTTCATTCGTCCACTCAATAAAAGGGGAAACAAAAGCAGGCCCACAAGCCGTTGCCAATTCGCTTGGCAACGGCTTGTGGGCCTGCTTTTGTTTGAATTGCTCTTGGCAACGGCCCTAAAGGTCGGGCAAATCCAAAAGTACGCCAACGATGATGGAGTTGACCGCCCGCTTGGAACGCACTCAATATAGCCCCTGAATAAATAAAGAATAACCCTTAGTTCACCCGCTGGTTTACCTAACAAATCAATCAACGTTCATGAAAAATAAGTTCTTCGCTCAACGACGCTGTTTACCGCTCCTGTTGGCTTGTATAGTGATGCTGGCCTTCACCGCTTGCCAGGATCACCGCATTCCGCAACCCGGTCAAACCATCCAACCGACTGGCCCCAAGCCCGACTGGGGCCCAACGATTAGCCCCCAGATGCAGGCCGTTATTGAAGAACTAGGTCGGCTGGCGCCCACCCCCATCGAGCAGTTAACCCCTCAACAGGCCCGCCAGCAACCCTCCTTCAAAGATGCCGTCAATTCGCTACTCGACAAAAATAAAATCCCTCGCCCAACGGCCAATGTAACGGTGAGTCAGCAAATGATTCCGGGCGCGGGTGGCACACCCATTCGAATTGTCGTTTATAAACCCAACCATGTATCGGGAACACTACCCGTTATCGTCTACTATCATGGAGGTGGCTGGGTGATTGCCAGTCCCGAAGTATATGAATACTCCACCCTGGCACTCGCCGAAGAGACGGGGGCCATTGTCGTGTCGGTCGATTATCGACTGGCGCCCGAGAACAAATTTCCAACCGCGCACGAAGATGCCTTTGCGGCCTACAAGTGGGTGAAGCAAAATGCGGCCAGCCTCAATGGTAATCCCGCCAAAGTAGCGGTAGCCGGTGAAAGTGCGGGTGGGAATATGGCCATTACGGTGAGCATGATGGCCCGCGATCAAAACATTGGGCTGCCGGTTCATATCTTATCGGTGTTCCCCGTGGCCAACAACGACCTGAATACCCCGTCGTATTTGCAATATGCCAATGCCAAGCCCCTGAGTAAAGCAGGCGTGCAGTATTTTGTGGCCAACTATTTCAACTCGCCCGTTGACGGAGATAGTCCGCTGATCTCGCTGGTGGATGTGGCCAATCTGAGTGGTTTACCCCCCACCACCATCATTGGGGCGGAGATTGATCCCCTGCAGAGCGAAGGCATGCAACTAAGGGATAAGCTCCAGTCGGTAGGCGTGCCTGTTACGTATCAGCTCTTTACGGGGGTAACGCATGAATTCTTTGGCATGTATACCCTGGTACCCCAGGCCCAGGCCGCTCAGGAACTGGCAGCTACCCAATTACGAAATGCCTTTAAATAAAGGCACTGGATTACAGATTTGCTTACGGATCAACGCCTCGTATGCAGATTTGTAATCCAGTGTTTTAAGCTGCCCCAAGTGGGTGATAAGCCTAAAACTTTAATCGACAATCTAGCAACAAGAATAGAGCCGTTTGCCCATCTACACCGTCAGCACGGGCATCGCTCTTTATATCGGATAAGTATTTTATTGAAAGGAAACCTAATCCATTCCTACCCCAAGATTGACTAGCAAGCTGACTAATCAAATGGCCCATAGCCTTACTATACTTGTTAACGCTACACCAGTAGGCTAACTAGTGGTTCGAGGCTGTTCTGCAATTGCTACAATTATGGGGAAAATAGTCCCAACGCACTGAAATTGAGTTTGTATAAAAGCAGAAAAAACTACAACATATTACCGTTTTCTAGTATTGATAATTGATAAGTTACCGTGGCACGATTTTATAGGCCATTTATGTAGGTTACCGTTCTTTCTGTGTAGCCACCTTCCCTAACTTCTCCATTCTTGCATGAACCTTTCCGATCCGACTGAACGACACTTTACCAATGCGTTACAGGCTTCTACGGCCACATCTTTCTCCGAGCTATATGAGGCCTATTCGCCGGCTCTTTACGGGGTACTGCTCCGATTGGTTCACGATTCAGCCCGAGCCGAAGATTTGCTCCAGGAAACGTTTATCAAAATCTGGCTAAATCGACAATACTTTGATCCCCAGCAGGGTCGTTTGTTTACCTGGATGATTACCATTACCCGGCATGTGGCCCTTTCTGAACTTCGTTCTCAAAAAGTAAGAAGGGCGGGGCAAAGCTACCATTATGACCGACTGGAGCAATCGGTTAGACCCTCCCTGCTGGCGGGTAAACTCGACCAATCCCTGATCAGCCAATTACCGCCGAAGTATCAGGCTGTGGTGGAGTTGATGTACTATCAGGATTACACCAGCCAGGAAATTGCCGACCGATTAAAACTTCCCCTAGGCACCGTCAAAACCAGAATTCGGAAGGCCATGCAGGCACTGCGTTGGCAGTTCAGAAACGATATTTATCACTACCAGACAACCTAAGTTTTATATCAAGAGGCCTGGAACAGTTTATTCAAGGCGTGTCGAATAGGATTGCTTGCCGGAACAGGTTGTCGAGCTAAGGGCGGCATCTATTTTTTTAATCACGTTACCAATCTATTTATAACAGGTTGTCGTAGATGAGCCCACAAGAGTAGACTTAAACCGCAACGATAATGAAAACGCTAGCCAATCTATTTGCTCAATTTGATCGCCTGGATACGTCCATCAATCGGTGGTTGGTTGTTAACAGTATCACGATTCTACGGGTGTGTTTAGGGCTCGTTTTTTTAGGATTTGGTTTTCTTAAGTTTTTTCCCGGCATTAGCCCGATCGAGGATTTAGCAACTCGAACAACGGTCGTGCTAACGCTGGGTCAGGTAACGGGTCACGCCGCCATGGATCTGGTGGCTGGACTGGAATGCATCATTGGTGTGTGTTTTATTAGTGGACGCTTCCTTCGGGTAGGTGTGTGGCTGATGGCCGCTCAGATGATTGGCGCGATGTCTCCTTTGGTCTTCTTTCCGGGTGAACTGTTCCCCGGCCCACGGTATGCGCCTTCACTGGCCGCTCAGTACATTATCAAAGACATCATATTGATTGCTGCCGGCATGGTGGTTGCCTCCACCTGGACAGGCGCTCGTCTGGTGGCTGATCAAACCAGTCTGGCCAGTAGTCTGAGCAAGCGTTTACCTAAGGTGTACCGGCCTGCCCAACGAGTACCCACAGCAAATTGATCAGACCGCTGTCGTTCGTATGCTACTAACTAGAGTTGACAGATAGTAAAATCAGAGTCTCACAATTCGCTCCCAGTGAGATGAAGAAACGTTCAGAAATAGGCTCTCGTCTTAGACAATAAAGTAGTCATGTATCTGCTCATTCATTTGGGCGATTAATGGTAGATTGAAAGACAGGATAGTTTTACCATGTCCCAAAGCGACGGAGCAGACCAGGATGGGAATCGGCTGCTGATTGCCTTACGGTCCTTTGTTGGTTGTAGTCCTAATGACTAGTAGCTTGCCTACTTATCGGACACGCCATTAACGATCTATCAACCTTATCCTAAGCCTGCCTTTCCCAACCAGTGAGCACGGCTATCACTAGTATCGCCGCCATCATCAAGCGTAGTGCCGGGGAAGATCGATGCTAAAACGGGTCCCCTGACCCGGCTGGCTTTCAACCCTTAACTGGCCAGCCAACAGGTCGACTAATTGACGCACGATCCGCAGACCAATGCCTTCGCCACTCGAAGAGCTCCCCTTCCCTCCAGTCGACAAAAGACCCTCGTTGGATGCCTTAAGCGCCTCTAGCTCCGCCAACTGCTGGCTTGGTAATCCCGGACCCGTATCGTCGACCGAGAACCACCAGCGGTCGGCTGAAGCTTCACCCCACGCCAGACGAATACGACCCGTCGGGGTGTGCTGCAGCGCATTGAGCAGCAGATTTTGAACCATCCGGCCCACCTGCAACGCATCGCCCATCACGACGAGTTCAGCCGGACCCTGGTGTTCCAGCCGTAAGCCCTGCTGCTCACCCAGCGGATGGACACTCAATAGCCGCTCCAGTAGTAAAGGAGCCACATCGAACATGGCCAGTCGACGCACTTCCTGACCCGCCTCCAGGCGGGCATAATCCAGCAGGTCCGTCAGCAGGTGAGTGGCCTGTTGGACATTGCGCTGAAGCATCGATACCAAGGGGTTGTGCTCAAAGTCCGATTGATCCTGCGCCAGCAAGGAGACGGAAAAGGCGATGACCCCAATGTAACTCCGCAGGTCATGGGAGCTCATCCGCAGCAGTTCCCCCCGCTGGCGCAAGGTGTCACGGACTTGCCCGAGTGCCTGCAAGTCCAGGGTGGAGGCTTGTAAAGCCAGAAGTGCCTGCTGGTGTTGCTCCTGAGCTTGCTTGAAGGCCGTAATGTCCAGGCCCGTCAGCACCAGGCCATCCTGTTGTTTAGTTATCGCTAAGCCAATCCATTGCCCAGCGGTTCCCCAAGGCTGTTCCGCATACTGAGGCTGGCCTGTTGCCAGCACCTCTAGCCAGCTCGCCCAGGCATGGCCTCTCCAGTAGCGGGTATCTAACCCTTGAGCCGATAGGCCTGTTAGCACACTTACGGGCTGGCCCACCATGTCAGCAAAGGTTTGGTTGCAGACACTGATGACAAGATCCTCACACTGGCCTGAGGCATCCCGACGGGCCATTAGGTAGGCAATCGAAGCCGGGGAGGCATCCAGGACGGCCTGAAGGGATTGGACCGTTTGGGCTAAGTCGAGTTGGAGCTGCCGTTGCTGGGTGATGTCCTGAACCGTGCCATGCACCCGAACCACCTGGCCCGTGGAATTGGCCAGACTTTCAAACTGGTGATTCACCCAGAAGAGCCGACCATCCACGCCTTGACTGCGGTGAACTAAGGCATAGTGCCCCGGCGTCTGAAACGACAACTGCTGAAGCGCCTGGAGGGCGTTCCGATCATCGGGGTGGAAAAAGTCCTCAACCCGCTCAATGGCAATCGGGATGGATTGGGGAAGCAGGCCATGCATCCGGTACAACTCGTCCGACCAGTTAACGCCGGATTCGCCCAGGTTCCACTCAAAACTTCCCACTTGACCAATGGTCTGGGCTTCATTAAGCCGCCGGTTTTCGGCCTGAAGGCTAAACTGAGCTTGCTGACGGGCGGTAATGTCGGACAGGAAGCAAAGGAGGGTGTCGGGTTTCTGGTAGGTAAGGAGGACTTCGAACCAGCGCCCGTCGGTGGGTAGCTGATAGTCCAGTTGTCGTTTCTGACCTGTCAGGGCCACCTGGTAGTAGTGGTCCCGCAGGACGGTTCCCTGGGGGAAAACGAGCTGACAGCTTTGGCCCAGTAGCTCCTCAGGAGTGGCCCCTAATAGGGCCGCTGCAACGGGGTTTATCAAGACGTACCGAAAATCAATAGGTAGTTGGTTTTTATCGCGAACAACTTGATAGAGGATCAGGCCGTTGGGTGAATTTTCCCACAGCGCCTGGAGGAGATGAGGGGCGGGTATTGAGAGGGATGAAAACATAGGTTGCTGGGAATACCAAGCGGAAGCGGTAAGCCAAAAATAACACTTGTGGCTTTGGCTCTCCTACTAAACGGGTAAACATTTATTGTCCTTTAAGGATGTCCCAGAGCGTTCATCCGTGCATGGCTATGGGGATGTGTAGTTTATAAATTAGCCTGGGATCTGGTAAAGCAACCTCAACTGTCTGCCTCGAGCCTGCCCCTCAATCTGGGTTGGCTACTGCAAACGAAAGTGGGTTAGCATTCAGACGTTATTAGAATCGTCACTTGTAAGCAGTTCTGGAGGGCATACACCTTGTATGGAACGGATTGATTTGGACAGCTCGTAAAAACCAATGTCTTATGAAAACGCTCCCATTAGAGACGAAGGGGTATCTGTAATTCGGGCATTTAACGAGACGAATAATTAATCCATTTTGTGATAGTCTGCCTATCCCTTTACCAAATCTGATGACTCATTTGATCTTTTGAAAACCAAGCTGGCTGAGGTGCTCAGATAACCGTTGAAAACCATTTAAGCCTTCGTCCTTGAAGACAATTTTTCCCGTTGAGTCAATCAAGACAAAAGATGGATAA
>NZ_JAPLET010000003.1 GCF_026391055.1 Spirosoma sp.
CTCTCCAGAGGACAAAATGGACTTCATTGCTGAACTGCTCGATCAAAATCCCGACATTGAAGTTCGGCTAAAGAGGGTATAAGTATAAGCACTGAAGAAGAGCTTAGATTAACTTTAGGGATAGCCGTATCACAAATCGCTAGTTTTAATAGTCAGTAAAGAAAACGGTCCTTTACTTTACTGTTGGATTAACACGCTGAATACAGCTTATTTTGTTCTATTTCAAGGCACATAACTTGGTCAAACAATCAAAATAAGCTAAGCTGTGTCGAATATTGAGTTTTCTAACTCCCTATTTTCATATTGGCCCGTTTTGCAGTTCAGACCTACGTATAAACATGGACGAGTTGCAAAATCGTCCGCCCATCAAACCTGACCCGGAATCACTTTTAAAACCAACGCGTCCTGATCGGAGTTGAGTCAGCGGGTCTGTCACCTGACAAAACGATCCATTAAACCGAAAGGACCCATGACAATGCACTACGTCCGGCGAGGCACCGGCACACCCTTACTCTTAGTTCACGGGATTGGTAGCAGCCACCGGTCGTGGGATCTGATCATCGACGGCCTGGCCACCAAACGCGACGTTATCGCGGTAGATTTACCCGGCTTCGGAGCCACACCGCCCCTGACGGGCGAGACCTCCATTCGTACCCTTGCCGACGCCGTGACCGATTTTCTGGCCAATAATAATCTGACGGGCATCGACGCCGTCGGCAGTTCGATGGGCGCGCGGTTAGTGATCGAACTAGCCCGGCGGGGCGGGGTGCTGGGGGCCGTCGTGTCGCTCGACCCGGGTGGTTTCTGGCAGGGCTGGGAAATTCCGTTCTTTTACCACTCCGTGCGGTTATCAGCCCAGCTCGTCGGCACATTACAACCCGCACTGCCTTTGCTGACCGGCAACCCCGTTGGCCGGACCTTGCTGTTCGCTCAGTTTTCGGCGGCTCCCTGGAAAATCCCCGCTCCGGTAGCGCTACAGGAACTGCGAACGTTTGTGCCCACGCCCGCATTCAACGAACTATTGGACAATCTGGCCCATGGCGAAAAACAGCAGGGTGCCCCGGCGGGTCTCATTCAACAGCCGTTAGTTATTGGTTGGGGACGCCGGGACCTGGTTTGTCTGCCCGGTCAGTCGAAGCTCGCACTAAGTTTGTTCCCCGATGCGCAACTGCATTGGTTCGCCAACTCGGGTCACTTTCCCCAACTCGACGTTCCTGAAGAAGCAATACAACTGATTCTGGACGTGACCGACGGAACGTATCAGGCTCAACCGGAGCGGACTGAGGCCCCAGTGGAGGTGAAGCACCCAAACAACGTACTGATTGGTGTAGGTGTCGCCGTTGTGGTGGCGGGCCTGTTTCTGGCACTTCGCAGCGCCAGGTGGTAATCTCGGACGACGAGAGAGAAATCCGAGGCTACAAAAAAGACTGACCCGGCCTTCTCAGGCGCAAAGTCAGTCTTTTTTGTAAACTAGTCCTGGCCAGATCAACCCCGTATGCTACTGACTAGAGTTGACGGTTATTAAAAAATATTCGTCTCGTAAAATGCTCCTTAGTGAGACGAGTAATCATTCTTGAATTAGCATCCTTCAGAGACGACGAAGTGTTCATGCATCTGCGTCCAAAATGGGAGTTATTTGAAACACTCTTTCCCTAGACTAATTATGACTTTTGCTTATGTCTTACATCTGTAAGACAGTACTTTTTTTTGTCTTATAGAATGTAGTATTTAACATACAAGTGATTACACAGTTCCAGAGCTTTAATTACAACCTTTGAGGGATTGGGGGAATCTGTCATGAAATGGATTGACTTTACTACGATGAAGCCTGGTTATCTACTGAGTACGCTACTGATTGGTGTGAGTGTAGCTTGTCAAAAAGACACGTTGCCAGTACCCGCATCGGCTCATTCTGGTTGCTTTGACAATAATCCGGTCAGTCATCAGGCTAAGAACCTGAAAGGCATCATTGGGTATCGACAGGATATAGGGGTGTACACGATCAACTATCATGTCCCAGGAACTATTGATAGTCAGTGGACGGGCTTAACCTGCAACTTGCCGACCAGTTATCAGACCGTTGGCAAAGAGGTTACGTTTACGGGTGAGTACAGAACTACGTCGGGTAAAGTCGCTCCCCGATTGGGGGGAGAACAGATTTACTACCTGTATTTGTCCTCTGTTAAATAGGCTGGATTAACATAATGCTCACTTGTACAACAGATTAGATGAGGAGATTATACTGGCTAGTTCTCTCACTTGTGATATTCTTTAGTTGCCAAAACCACTCAGAAACAGAAATCCCCAATTTCAAGGCCAAACTGTTCAGAGCGGATACCATTGATCTACAGGCGGTGTCTAGACATAAAGTCACCCTCTTAACTATTTGGTCAATTTTCTGCGGCCCCTGCCTCAAAGAATTACCGGAGCTCCAAAGTGTGTATGAGCATTACAAACTCGATAAGCGAGTGACTGTATTGACCTTAGCTCTGAATACGAATCAGGAACTGATTCGCTTTTCGTCTACCTCTGATAGTGCCGACATCTACCGAAAAGTATTTGTGCATTCAGGCCTCAAACAACTTGCCCTACCTGTACTGATTGGCACCAACTCTCCTTATCAGATAGAAAACGGCAGTGTTCGGCTAAGTGACCGAAAAGCCGCTACCCTTTTGAAGCATCTGTTCAAGTTCGAAGCAGTACCAACCACCCGAATTTACAATCAAAATGGACAGTTAGTTTTTGAGCAAAGAGGGGCTGAGACGTCAGAAAGTGGGTTACGCCATCATCGACTAAACCTAATGAAGAAACTAGACAGTTTAATCATCCAGTAAATTGTCTGAAAGCAATATTTCTCAATACTAGTCAAGCTGTCCTTTAATAAGATAAATCACTTAACATAAAGTTAGTGGCTGCGGTCCGCCGCTGCGGTTGCAAAAGTCTAGAATGAGTGTAGCGGCCTTAGCTTAGTTGCCAATTTATCACTATTTACAAGGCAAAAATGGCATACCTGGCTGCAGGCCTGTTGATTTTTGCAACCGCAGCGGCGGACCGCAGCCACTTTAGTTATACAACAGGTCGTAGGCGACAGATTGCACTGGACAGATATTAAGAACTTACCGTCTTACATAAATCGCTCCCGAAGGAGACGAATCATTAACCATACTTCATTCATAGCTGCGTTGTTATTGCCTTTTTCCCTATCTTACTCCTGTGGTGCTATTCAAAACGATGAAAAGGAGCAATCGATGAAAACCTATAAATCTAAAGTAGGACTTGAGCTAGCGACTCCCTTAGCTGGCTTATTTGTTGGTTTGGGTAGCTTGATGGCCTACCAAGGGCTTTGGGAAGGAGTCGGTATTATCCTGGTGGTTTCACTACTGATCCTGCACTTGTTTAGGACAACACGCTATAAACTGGACAAAAACACCCTTAATATTCAATCCGGTTTTTTCTTTCACAAAGAGATGCCCATTGCATCCATCAAAAAGATCATCGCAACCCGAAACCCCATTAGCTCCCCCGCTCTCTCGCTGGATCGAATTGAATTAATCTATAATCGATTCGATAGTGTGCTCCTCTCTCCAGAGGACAAAACAGGCTTTATCGCTGAACTGCTCGCTCAAAATCCCGACATTGAAGTTCGGCTAAAGAGGGTATAAGTATAAGCATTGAGGAAGAGCTTAGAGTAACTTTGGCGATAGCCGTATCACAATTCGAAACTAAATAAGACAGACGAAAACAGACATTTGTCGTGACGCGGGATTAATATGGTCAAGTGCTAGTAAATACTTTTGTCGAGGTAGGCAACCAACTGATCACTGGCGGCATCTTCCTAAAAAAGAACCATAAAAACCATGACTAGCCAATCAAATCTACCCTTGTCATTCCTACTTTGTGTTACATTTTTGGCCGCTCTTGGGTCAGATTTACTTGCCCAAAGCGGACTTAATGGCGGTAAACCCATTATTACTTATAATACGTATGGCCCTTTACCTATCATTAAAACACAGTCTCCGCCTTCTTTCCCAGACGGGGAAGACAAGCTAAATGCGTTTGTTCTCCATCAAATTGAGAAAGCACAAACGCCGATTAAACTAGGTCGAAAGACTTGGTTGACAGCTACCGTTGATGAAACCGGTAAAGTCACCGAATTAGTCCCAACCTATGATGCTGATCCAACCTTGAAAAAAGAAGCAGCCCGGGTGGGTAGCTCGATGCCACGCTGGAATCCAGGCACCATTAATGGCAAAGGGGTAGCGACTAAATGCCAGTTCCTACTTCGGCGATAAGATGAACTAGTTGCCAGGCACTTACACATCAGCAAGCGTATCAGGTCGCACCAACCGGTTAAACTTTCAATCACAGGGCAAGCTACGAAAAGGCGAGATGCGACCATAATCACTATAAGCACATGCTACGATCGATAAGTACCTTAAATAAAGAACGCTAATGGCCCTTTTTCTTATTCGTGTGCCAGCCAATTACCTGCGGGTTGTGCGGGTTGCGCTTATCGTTATCTTAAATTTAGTCCTCTTCAAAGTATTAGCCCAATCTAGAAAAGACAGCATTGATGTTTTTATCCACCAACAAATGCGGGAGAGGCATATTCCTGGACTTCAACTCGCCATCCTTCGCAACGGCCAGATTAATCAATTGAGTGCCTACGGGTTGGCCAATATCGAGCATAACATAAAGACGACTAATCAAAGTGTATTCTCTATCAATTCAATCACTAAAGCCTTTGTTGGCGTGGCGATTATGCAGCTAGCTGAACAAGGAAAACTACGAATTGATACGCCTATCACGCAGTACATAGATAGCCTACCAACGGCTTGGCAAAGCTTAACGATACAGCAATTACTGACTAATACATCCGGCTTACCTAATATTATTGATCAGGATGAACACGTACTTGGAGGGGGACAAGAACAAGCTGCTTGGCTAGCTGTAAAAGCGCTACCCCTTGAATTCATTTCCGGTGATCGCTTTAGCTACAATCAAACCGGCTATGTTATCTTAGGCAAAATCATTGATCAGGTAAGCGGCGTACCCTTCATCCAGTTTATTGACGACAATCAGTTTAAGGTAGTTGGCATGAACTTTACACGATTTGGTGACTCGGGCGATGTCATTCCGAATAGTGCGGGGGTATATACTAAACTAAGAAATGTGAACGGTAAATGGCTGGCTCGTGATGCGAAAAACCCGCTTGGTGTTGGCTTCGCGGAGTTTCCCACCTTCTTCCGAACGGCCACGGGTATTCTGTCCACAGTTCAGGACATGGCTCATTGGCTAATGGCGTTACAGTCCGGTAAGCTGCTTAAAAAGAAAGAAAGCCTGGAAGCCCTATGGACACCGGCTCGATTGAACAATGGCCAAGTGGGTGGTTTTAATGAGCTGACCAATGGGTACGCGCTGGGTTGGCCGACGGTCACCCGAGATGAACACCCCGCCGTTGCTCCCGTGGGTGGTGGGCGGTCGGCGTTATTTGTCTATCCCAGGGATAACTTGTCGATTGTGGTACTGACTAATCTTCAGGGGGCCAATCCCGAGTGGTTTATTGACGAGATTGCTGGCTATTATTACCCTGAAATGCATAAGGCGAACGGCTTTGGCCTCTCCCCCTCGCTTAAAACATTACGGACCGAACTACTCAAGAAGGGCTTTGCGAAAGCAATCCCCATCGCGAAAATGTTGCAGCAGAAAAATGCATCGTTCCACTTGAGGGGGGATCAACTGAATAGTTGGGGCTATTACTTATTGAGCGAAACAAAAGGGCCAGAGGCTTTGGCGATCTTTAACCTGATCGTGTCGTTGTATCCGCAAAGCGCGAACGCCTATGACAGCTTAGGCGAAGCGTATGCGACGATGGGAGATAAGGCTAACGCCATTCATAACTATAAGCGCTCTTTGGAACTGGATGCAACGAACCAGAACGCGGCCAACCAGATCGCCCAGTTAAGTAAGACCCCTTAGCGGTTGTCAATTTTTGTAATTATCTGTTCTCATAAATCGCTCCTGCTTGAGACAAGTGAAGTTTACGCACCTGCTTTTTTAAACAAGACCTTTATTGGACTAACCCTCAAGGACTACCCGTACATGTCTATTCGTTGTCTAATTGAAAAAGGATACCGACACGGTAGCCGGGCGGGCCAGGGTTGAGGTTCCTACCAGTAGGCTTTGCGTAAGTTTTCGGGATAAGGGTATCCCTGAGTTAGACCGGCCTGCATCCGATCCGAAATCGGCTTCTCAGGAGCAAGGGCCAGTTTGGTGGCCATCTCCTCGATCCGACGCCGAGCCACCCGGATGAGCGGCCCATCAAGCAAGGTTAAGCTCATCTGCTTGGCGTTAATCCGGCTGACGGCCTCTACGTAAGCGGGGTTGATCAAGGCCCCCTTGCGAGCCCGCAGAAACTCCGGTAGCGGCGCCTCAAACGCTTTCAGAGTCCGGCTAATCAGTAAGGGGGTCTTTTGCCCGCTCAAATAGATTCGGGTATAGTTACCCTGCCCTTCCAGCCAGCGGATTTGGGCCACCGGTTGGGGGGTGCCATAGCCGGGAAGGGCTAAACGTCCCTGATCAAGTTGTATCGGTTTCATCGCCTTCATCAACACCCAGGACTTGTGCGCTGGTCAATGCCGCTGTAATGTCTATGTCTACTTGGACATTTCGGCAGGGTTGATCAGCAGATTTCGGATTCGGCTAAGGGGTGATTTCACCTTAAGTTGACCGCTTCCCGGCGGGGGTGCTACAAAATCGACCACTGCGGTGGGCCGCTGGTCAACGGCCCTGAAATCTTCAGCTCAACGGCTACTTGACTGGCACCCGTCTGCCAGTCACCCCCGCTTAACGCCTGGCTACAGTCGCCTTAGGCCTAGTTCATCAGCAGCCTGATGGAAGCTGGCCGATAACCTTTCATGTACTTACAGGCAATATGCGTAAAAATACTTAATAAAAAAAGCCCCGCACGCAACCCAAACTAAGCATCACCCGTATTTGCCAGAGAACCCTTAACTAATTACTAGATGAAATTCATTATCGTGTCCGTATCCGCTTTGCTCACTTTGTGAGCGCTCGCCTGCAACCGCTCACAGGAAATTGTTAATCCGATCATTGGCGCTCGTCAAGGGTCGCCCAATCCGGCTCCGTCTCCTTCGCCCACCCCAGTCCCTACAGCACTCCCCGTTTTAACACCCGCAGCCACGCCCATCAATGACCTGGGCCCGGTAATGCCATCCGGCACCTGGCGGGTCAAAGCCTACTACCGATCATTTAGCGAGAATACATCCGATTACAGTGGGTACAAATTTGTATTCACTAAAAATGTAGTTACGGCTACCGATGGTAAAGGCAATAGTTACGCTGGATCGTGGTACGCCACGGTTGGGGGCAGATTCCCTATTATGGGGGAGCCCCCTCCATTACCGCGTTAACCCTGAATTTTAGTAAATCAGCGCCAAAGCAGCTCGTGCGGCTAACGGCTACCTGGAATGTCAACTTGGCTACCCTGCCCACTGACGTTGTGCTGGATAACTTTGAGCCCCTCTCGGGGGAGCGTATCGAATTCTCCTTTTAGAAGGGAGTACCTTTCCCCGTGGCTCCTAAACTCACCAACCCGCCTGAGAAGGTGTATTTGAATCTGGATGCGAACTTGGGGCACGGGTGGCGGCTACGATAGCCGGTTAGGACTGAACGGCCCGGATCAGATTACAGAGGTTTTATCCCCTTTATCCAGGGCAACAAGCCGCCAGGCGAGTGGGCGGAGTGAATCTATCGGGCAGCGTTGATCATCTTTTCGGTCAGCTTAGGCAGAACGTATCGATAGGAATCAACAAGCGCGTTGTCCCTACGCCCGGGTAGGGTCCCTGAGGGTTCGAGCTCCAGGGGACCCGTGTGAAACGATTGGAGAAGTTGTAGGGATACGCTCACTTCTTTAGTCAAAGGATAGGGGCGTTTTTAAAGAAGAAGGTAGTCCAAAGCTGCAGTAAGTGCAGGCCGCTGCGAGGTAGTCTTCTCCGTAAATCGGCTCATTTTAACCCTCCCTTCACCGGGTATGTTAAGTCCCTACTTAACTCATTTGTGTAGGCCTTTGTGGTATGTAGATTAAGTTACGGTGCGTGCTTACAGCCATTAACCGCTGGTTAATGGCTGTTTTTTTAGGAAGGCCCCTGGCTTTTTCAGCCCCTGCGTGCGGGTAGGGCCATAGGCTGAACCTGTCGGCAAGGGTGACCAGCGAGCCTGAAATCGCCCGCTTAACCGCCAATGAGCTGGCGAAACTGACGGTACTGCGCTTCGCTCATGTCCGCGATGGCCAGCGAAAATAGCCAGTCACGCTTCTGTTTCTGCTCGATGAAACGGGAATTGGCCGCCTGCCGACGGGAGGCTCTCCAGGCAAGTCTGTAGGCGGCCAGCAGCTCTTTCAGAACCTGGGTGTGGGTCAGCACGAGCATAAAGGTGTAGCGGGGGTTGTCCTGGCCAGCCTGGTGCATAGCGGCATAGTTGTGGCGGATGGCCTGAGGGGGCAAGGTTTTGTTTTGGCTGGCCCCAAAGTCCAGCAGCTTACGGATGGCGGGAAAAACAAGGATTAATTCCTGCCTGGAATACGTCGCGTAGCGAAGCTGCTGTTGTAATTGGTCACGGCTGGCCTGGTGAAGATACTGGTCCACCGCGTTCAGTTCGTCGGGGTTAATCCGTATATTCATCTGTAGCGGTTTATTCAGGTTGTTAAGCAGATACCGAGTCATATACGATTGACAGATTATCTGCGATTTCTTGTCGGGTAAAACTAGTTCATCTGAGTCATGTGCTGCGGAGACTAGTTTGCCGATGCTGAACCATCATCTCACAAAAGGCTCCTCAGCGAGACATAAGAGTGTTCATGTTTTGGCTCCCGCTTGTACGAAGGATCGTTCAGATATCTGCTTCAAAAATGGGGCGTTTGAAGATATGTTATTCTACTAGTTATTCTTTGCTCAATGTTGGGTATAGTTAATCAAACGAAGTAAAATTTCGACGTATGTTCAAAAGATAGATGATAAAACTAAAACACAAGAAAGTTGTGCTGAACTAATCACCCGTATATCACAGCGCATCAACTAACAAACGTGAGGCCAAGTCGATGAAATCCAGGGCACTATTACGTAATGAGAGGTCTGCATCGTTGCGTAGAATTCGATTATGATTCAATTCATCTTCTTCGGGCCGTCTGATAGCATCATTCCGTGGGTAAAGCAACTCTGTAATTGTACTGTTGATCAAGCTGTGAAAGCTTTGCTGCTTCTTTATTAAGGAAACAAAATCGTTCAATTTAGCAAGTTTATACGGGTCGTTAAGTGCTTTCGACGTACAATACAAGTTGTAGGTTGATTTTTTGTTAATTAATCTCGATAGGTTTAAATACTCGTGCCTGACCTGCTCGCGGATATCTTTGGGTAGCGAGACCAGAAATTTATGGTAAATGCTGTTCAGGATAGGCTCAAATCCTACTAGTGCGATTATAGTTTTCGGTTTGTTAATAGTTTCCATCATACTATTCAGCAAAGCGTTCATACTGTCTAGCGAAACGATATGATCTGCCTTCTCTGATTTCTCTGCCTTCTTTAAGCTAAACGATTTGGTCGTGTAACCTAACTGTAATGAATCACGAACATTAGGATACGTTAAGTACTCCTCTAGGTGCTTATTTACGGTCGTATTGTTAAAATGGTAAATGTGCGGATGGTTTTTAGTAAACTGGTCGTTCAGGTAATCTAATTGAGCAACAGAATAGTAAGCATCGGGGTAGTAAGGTCTATTTCGCCCACTCGGTTCTTTCAAAGGTTCGAATTTTTCAAACTCTTCTTTCTTTCCAATCAGGTAGCAGTACGTTCCGTACCCATCGGATATCCGGCATACGCGAATTGGTTTTTCTTCTTCGGGCATGTTTCGAAATATAGACTCGAACGTATCACGCAACATGAAAAATCCGTCGATCTTACCCTCCTTAACCAACTGCTCAAGATCCTCAGCAACGTACACGTTATTGACATCAGATATACTTTCCCGAAGGGTATTAATACTGGTTAAATTTTCAATCCAATGGGGTTGCTCATTGCGAGCTGAAAAGGCAAATTTGATGCCGGGTGGTACTTTTGAACGGCCATCTTCACCGACGATACCCATGGCTGCCAGCAGTTGAGCCGCCCAAATGGCGAAACTAGACGCCAAAAGTAGCCCTGACTCATCCTGGCCCGGAATATCGTCGGCGTTAACCTTTGCCCATAAATCATCTATCGAAGCGTCTGCTCGCTCATTGACTACCCGTGAGATGGCCAATAGCGTTTCAGGACGAGCCTTCGTACGGTGTTTGAGGATACGATTTAGTACAGCGGGATCTAATTTTTCAACTGGCTTGTCATCCTGTCCACTTAGCTGATTCGTTTTTTCATCTGACTTAAGCGAAAACTTATTCGCTTTGTCCACGAAATCCTTCTGCTTCATGGGCGACTTATCAAGGTAATGCCTTAGATAGATGGCCAATTTTTCTTCATTTGTGAATGCCATATCTCACATTAGATTAGTTGTCAAATAACGGTAAAATTAACATCAAAACAATATTTATCTGACTTATTGATAATAAAATGTATTTTCTAATTTTATGTGAAAATTGAAATATAAGAAACAAAATGTGAAATTTTTATAAAAATTGCGCAAAAATTTGATTTTTAAAAATAAAGAAAATATATTTCACACATCAAAGCAATTGCGGACACAAAGTGTCTTTCCGGTTGGTTATCAGTCGGTTAATTGTTAGTACTATATACTTACATAAACATTAACCCTAAGCAAATGCAATCATGATTACGCTCTTAACCATCGTCCCTCTGCTTATAAGCAGCCGATTTTTGCCTTTTTATCGGGTAGTTCTTAACCCAACCGATCATGCTGCATTACTGATTTACCAACGGGAGTTTCTCGAACGATCAAAAGGAATCCAAGTATCGTGCGACTATTTGAGCAATGCTTATGTTGCCATGTTCTTCTGGGGCACCCGGTCTATCGGTGGTTATGTTATCAATGTATCGGAATGGAACCCTCTGCGTTATTTAATGCTATTCACACCGACCATGAGCAACGCTATTTTGAACGACAAGGGCCTGCGTGAGGAAGAGATGCTCGAAATCAGTTGTATATGGAAGGCGAAGTTACCCATGATTTTTACCGCAATATTCTACGCTGGTATGCTGATCGACTCGTGGAGGATTGGTCGACGAATGGGCAAACGTTACTTACTAGGTGGGTCGGTCCTGAAGAGTATCCGAAAAATCCATCGCTTGCTGCTACCCATTGACATATTCATTGGTTTTCTACCTAGTACCACACTATCCACAAAAGCCGATCAACTGGTTGCGATTTACGCAGGTCCATTAAACAGTTTACCGCTCCGGGCAACCAATTTATTAGTCAGTCGATTTCTTCTTCCGAAAAATTTGGTATTACGTCTCTCTCGGTATAAAAAAACATCTATTAGCAACGCTTCGAACGTTGCGGACGGCTAAGCGAGCTGTGTGATCGAACACAATCAAAATTGATCCAAATCAGGGATTCTGTGGGGGAAGTAGTCCATTCTTATGTAGGAAAATAGCTACGTCAAACGCCGTCTCAACTGGCAGGTCTTCCCCATAGAGTCCTTTGGCCTTCGCCAGAATTGATTTATTATATTCCTTTACCGTAAGTACACGTAAGTTGGTATAGTCGGCGATGAATTGAGAGGAAGGGCGTTTACGGGCAGGCTGCGAAATATATATCCGCATTAAATCCAACTCCCGCAGCGTAAACGGATTTTTCTGAGCCGATAGGTTAGCAAAAATTTGGTAAACGGCTTTGTAAAAGTTCGCCTTCAGATGGGTGGGAACATCAAGAAAGCGAGGACTCATTGGTTCGCCTTCGTAGGGTTTAATAATCTGAAATTCAGACAAATATTCGGTAATTAATCCTGTGCTGGTGTATTGCCAGGGCGAGAGAGTACGTTTTACCAGCAAAATTTCGCCATTTGCCTTCTGCATCGGAATGTTAGCAATGAAACGTGGTTTCAGAAACTGCATTTGGGGTAGTTCGCTCAACAAGGAAAATATCTGCTTCGATAGAAGTATGCTACTGCGCAAATGCCCAGGATTGGACATACAGCGTAAATACTGACGAAACGAGAACGTAGTATCAGCAAAGCCGATTTCCTCTAACCCGAACGCCTTTTCGACTGAGAGCGTAAGCAAATTGGTGACGATGGCAAACTGCTCAGCCCGGCAGCCAATTCGTATCCGCTCCAGTTCCTGCGCCTGTACTTCGGCGGGTACCATCAGTCGCAGTTTAGTTGGCTCGGGGAAAATCTGGGCCATAAACTGCCGAATGCCCAGGTACTCATCTTCGTATAGATTGTGGCTCATAACCAGGCCTATTTTCAGCGGTAAATCACCCCTATCATAGGGTTGATGCAAAAAAAACAGCCGGGCAAATTTGCACAGCAAATTAACAAGCGCAGCTCATTACGTTAAAGTAAGTTTCTGGTCGGTTTTAACTGTTTTCCACAGTCCATGAAAAACAAATCACTACTTCTGGTTGGCGTCGTCATCTTGTCCACGCAGGTCTCGTGCACTACGTCGAAACCAAAGGCCACTGAACTGGCTCAGTTACATAACTCAGCTAAACGGATTTCACCGTATTACGAAGTGCGAAAAAAGCGGGTATCGCTCCCAACTGCCTTATACACAGGCGGATTACTGGGACTCAGCATTTTTCTGCTTACCACGCCACCCCCTACCCAGGCGGGTAAAATTTCGACTCAGAAAGACGTTAGTTCAAGACGGATTTCTGGTGGTATGGTTGGGACGGTGGGTCTGGGGTTAACTATTGGTATAGCTGCTTCGAAACGCAACGTTTCGATTCGTACCGAAGCCGTTCGCGAAACCGGCTTCGATGAGTGGTTGCGTAAATATAATAGTCAGACCGGGCAGCACTACGTAAAATACAGTCAGAATACGGCAACTGGTTATCTGATTGTTCCTCGCAATCAGATAACCAGCTATGAGCGCACGGAGCGTGAATTGCAGGAGCGGGCCGAGCGCGAACGACGCGAAGCTGCCGAACGCGCCGAGATAGCAGCCTACCAGAACGTACTAAAAGGCGTCATGGACGCACATACTATCTACCTCAGTACGTACCCGTCTGGTGAACACATCGACGAAGTACGGGCGATGTGGGCCGAATGTCAGGCATATTACGAAGCTATGCGGGGCACTATTAAAGATTGCGAACTGTTTCAGCGCGACTGGCCCAACGCCCGGCCGGTTTTTCGTAACGCAGTAGCTGCCCGAAAAGGAAATCTGGAAGAAGTAAAACGATTAGAAGAAAACCGGGCGATAGTGAAACGAGACCAGGACGAACGGCGGCTTCGTGAATCCAGATCATGGGTGCGGGGTGATAACATCTGCATGGTAGCCGACGGCACCAGTACGACAACGATCTGGATATTTACAAACGAAGAAAAAGCCCAGTATAAATTTCGAGCCTTTGTGGAAGATCTTAATGAAGACCATAGCCGGTTTAAAATTCGCATTGCCGACATGTTCAGAAACGGTGACACTGAGATTAACAAATTCAACTTTCCCGGTACAACCGTCTGGCGAACTAATGACGTTATCTGGATCGACCCGCGCGAATGGGATTTTTCGCGATGCCATTGATTCTAACCACACAACAACTATTTCATCGACCAACCTTTTTCGGTACTAAAAGCTATGCGTTTATTCAACCCTATCCTGATACTTCTTCTAATAATACTTTACGTTAGTGTCGCCGAAGCGCAGGTTTCCACCCGACGGGTTCGCGAAAGAGTGAATGAAATTACTAATGTTGTGGAAAATAACGATACGGACCAGGTTCTCTTTGTGATGATTGATTACGTAACACGTGATGGCTCGGCGACTCAGAGTCTACACCTTTCCTCTGACAATCGTTATCGTGTGATAGCCATCGGTGACGATAACCGCATCAGAGACATTGACCTTTATGTGCTGAACGAATATGGCAGCGAAGTTGCTAAAGACCCTGATGATAAGAATATCGCTGCCTGTACATTCCGACCTGCCAGTTCAGGTATTTATAAGTTCAAAGTAAAACCGTAT
The DNA here is from genome assembly GCF_026391055.1 of Spirosoma sp. Classification (GTDB taxonomy): domain Bacteria; phylum Bacteroidota; class Bacteroidia; order Cytophagales; family Spirosomataceae; genus Spirosoma. Next base: position 14,160 of record NZ_JAPLET010000003.1, read on the forward strand.
AAGATGCTTGAAGAAGTTAAAGACGGATTTTTCGGTTTGATAGTTAGTCGAATACGCTGATGAATCGGAACAGAGTTGATGTTCCAAATCGTACAAAAATCGTCAACTTCCTCACTTCATTTCATTCAGTCTGGGTTTGCTTCCGACGGCAATGAATTACAGTAAAATTTATCAATCAACTATTGTAAGCAATCGTCTACTATTAAAATACATACTATACTATGAAAAATACACTATTCGCACTGGTTGTGATGCCAGCGCTTTCCTTTAGCCAATCCCTTCATTTGGGCACATGGACATACAAACAGGCTGAAAGCGGCCTTTTTAATCAACAGTATACGATTACAGTGACCTATTCCCAGCCTAACGAAGCATCTTTTACCTATGTGATTTCCGAGTACAAAAAGAGTGGAGAAAAACGAGAAGAGTGTAACATTCGGTACAAGGGTGTGTGGAAAGCAACTGTTTTGGATGATGGGGTTCGGAGAAGTATTCTTAAGCAGGTTCAGGAGGATTATCCGGAGTACCTTTCATATTTCGATAGAGGAAAGTATAATCAGACCTACTACGTTGACGAACAAGGTACTTCAATTGAGCTATGTGAATGTGTCAATACCCAGACTGGTGCGCGCAATACCGATATGGAGGATTTCTTTAGAAGAATTTTTCTTCACACTTCCTTTCGACTAATAATACCGGAGCAGGGCACAAATAAGACGCTGTATGTATTTGTGCCGGGTGAAAAGGTCTCTAAGATCAATTTAAGAACTATGCATAAACCGTAAAACCTCTCGATTAAAGGGTGACTACACCTGCATTGTTTTCAGCAAGTTAAAGCCTTATTTAGATTCAACAGATAAGGCTTTTCTGCCAACAGATTATCTCAGTTCACCTTGCTTCTTTTAAGATAACCTGTTAACAACTATTCCGCTCCGGTTCACCGTATACGACTGATGGCGTTTGACAGATATTAAAATATATGTCTTGCAAAAACGCTGATTTTTATAGTATTCAAAACGGGTGTTTTTCCCATTGCGAACAAGTAACCTAAAGTTGAATTTGCCCTTGGTCAATCGATGAACCGGCGGTTGTACTTTTAAGCTTAGGAACAAAAGAACCAAACTCTAAATGGTTAATTAGCTGGCAGTTGTTGTACGTTGAAAATAGGCATGTGCTTGAAGTTGCCATTCCCAATTCAAAATATTCTAATGGTAACCATTACCATTTGTCTCCATCAATTTATAAGTTCTAAACCAATAATCTCCTCACTGTATGAAAATTGCACCTTTTTTACTAATTACCTTAATGGTAAAGCTGCTAGAAAATTGCGCCCTGAATACGGATGTTCCTATCTCTACCAATACGAATCAGTATGACAAGCGTTTAGTCGGAACCTGGCTATCAACTACTAAAAAATCAATTGTCAATGTTCAGAAAACCAACGAAAATGTTCTTAAAGCTACCTATATAGAAGTGGGAGATGATGATTATTATGGTTCCAAGCGAGTGGTCTATCCAAGTGATGTTCAGGTTTACTTTTTAAGTACCGCTCAATTTAGTAGTGAGAACTTTCTAAGTTTTAAGTTTGATGATTCATTTATTTCATGTCAGTATGAATTTAGTGGAAACAATAAGATGTTTTTCAACCTCATTCCTGAAAATAGCTACTTTACAGACTTAAACGGCAAAGCGTTAAAATTCAGTAACTCAGATGCCTTTCAGGAACACCTAAAAAAGGTATTACGCAAGACTAATAAAGCTAACATTTTCTATTCAGACGGAGCTTCAGTATATAATGAAACACAATACTTCCGCGTATCTCCAAGCACTCTGGATTCGTATTTTGTATTTAGCACTCAGGAACGGACACCCAAACAATCTACAAGCCAAGCTCAAGTAAAGTCCAAAACCGATAAGGCCGCCGGTGCCTTGCTCTTATTAATGCTTTTTGGATTGATGGCAGCCGATGGTACGTCATCGGGCCAAAGCAACAAATACCAAGCAAAAGTTTGTGATTTGTGCCATGGTTCCGGCAAGGAGCCTGACGGTTATTTAGGTAAGGATTATAAATCTTTCAGTTCGTGTCCGCGATGCTACGGAGCGGGAGTGCTGCGCTAACTTGACGCGTTGTTACTGACTGAATAAAATCTCAAAATACGCTCCTCTTAACGAGACGGACGAATCTTCATGTATCTAAACTTTATGGACCGGCTCGGGGCCAGGCATCATCCGTTACGGTAATTTAGGGATAAACGTGTCCAACGAAGACAGGCTGGCAGCCCTCGCTTTTTTCTTGGTCAAGAAGTCATAAAACAGCAGCACGCTGAAACCGACTTCGATGATTCCGCCGGTGAGCAAGGTGACCATCGGCTGGGTATTGGTAATATATAACCCATAGCCCGATACGCCTAAAACGGCCCCAAATAGCCAATATAGTTTGTTCCCATACAGCGTCTGAAAAGTTAAGTAGCGGCCCCCGATGATCAGCAACATGCCTTGAAAGAACCAGCTCGGATGCAGACTGGCAAGGCCATAGGCGAGCGGAATACTCATCAGCATAAACAGGGTTCCCTCCATGGCCAGACGAACCAACGGGTTGTCTTTGTGGGTCGAAGTAGTCCCACCAAGTAGTTGAATGACCAGTGTGCTGATAGGGTGGATCAAAGCGCCACCGACCAGTAGAGCCCAGATGGCTTGGCGGGGAGAGAAGCCGTAGCTGACAAGGGCTGCTGTCAACCATACCAGTCCCGATACCAGCACACCCACTGCCCCATTTCGGTAGGTGCTGCTCATGTCGGATTGGGCTACTTTCAAGGAATCCATTGGGTAAGGCTGCTCCATGTCTACTTATCTCTCAGAATTAAGCTGGCCTAAAGGAACACCGTTCCTGGTTGGGCACCAACAGAAACAGGTTTATAGGTAGCTGAACAGTATGAATGGTTAGACGTTGATTGACGCCACAAGGGCTACTCATCTTGACTGAATCAATTCTAGTGCACTTGCTACCTTTACCTTGACAGAATGTAATTGGCGTTAACCGTCCTAACCCTTGAAGTCTTAAAATACCCTCCTCCTTTAGACAAAGGACGATCATGATTGGGCTCCTGCCTGAAACGGCAAAGTAGTCATGCATCTGCTCATTGATGCGGGGGTTAATTGGTCAGTTATTTCAATATCTGTTAATGACTATGCGTAGCATACGACCCCTTTAAAAAGGACAACCCCCGGCTACCTCAATCAATGACCAGGCGCTGTACTTTGCCATTCACTTCACTTAGCTTTTACAGCTCTGAACACTGACACACTTACCGTCTAACCACGCCTGGCGCAAGTGAAGCACCACTTGGTTCAACCCTTCCACCGTAGCGGGTTTGGTAATAAAGCCGTCCGCTTTCAAAGCTATCGCCTCTTGGCGGTCAATAGCTTGATCGGAGGTTGTTAAGATAACAACGGGCACAGCGTCATACCTTGCCTGTTGCCGCATCAAACGAAGGGCCTCAAAACCACCCATAAACGGCATGTTAAGATCGAGCAAGATCAAGGTGGGTAAAGCAACACTCGTTTCTAGCGCTAGCAGGAGCTCTTCGCCATTAAAAAGGGCTTTCAGCCGACACTCCGGGCTTTTTGGTTGAAGCTGGCTTCAACCAAAAAGCGGTCGTCTTCATCGTCATCAACTAAGAAGACGCATTCGGTAGTTAAGGATTTCATGATACAAGTCGGTCGGTTAACTTATTTTAAGACGACAGATGGCTAACGAAGTCATAGTAAAATAGTACAATAATGTTCACGTAGTTTCATAAGACTACGTTGTACTTTAGTAAGCTACGTTGTATAACTACCATCCTGTAAAGCAGTCTGAGAATTTAGTAAGAAAGGCAAAAAGCACATCGTATGTCCAACTGTCTTAGAAGAAAGGGGTAAAATAGATTCCATGTCCTCGCACTGAGCCTTCGGCTTCTATGCACTTTTAAGTGGTGCAGCATAAAGATATGAGCGTTTTTACGAGACACTTACTTTTTACGATCTATCTAATACAATTAGTTGCATACGTCCAGTGAACGTCCGGGCGGGGGTTGCTAAACTGTTGTAGGAAGCAGCCGGCCATTAGAACGATTCAAATGCCTGGCAAATCATCACCACTTTATCTCTATGCTCCTCTCGACAGGGCTCCTCAATATGCCAGTAAAACTGATGGTCCCGCGTATCGTACACGCCTAACACGTCCCTCCTCGGCTTTGTCGATAGATTATAAATTCGGTCATGGACCTCGTACTCATCCTCAATCGGAAGGGTCCTATATTGGCTATCTTGACGGTAGACGATATGGTAATGGGTTTGTGTCATCGGATCCTTCTGGGTTATGAGTTCATCTGCAGGACGCCTGAACGCTGAGCGACATACTGCAGAGGGTGATTAGGAAAAACGGCCAGCCCAAATTTTTTGTAAAGGAAGTAAGAAAGATTAGCAGTAGGTTGGTAGTAGGTAAATAGATTAAAGCCGTACGAAGTACTGTCAGTACGGTCAGGTTAATGACAAACCGACCAGCTTCTACCCCATTGGATGACGAGCCTCTAACGGCTGTTCACCACAATTATTTAGTGCGTTTAAGCCGATAGAATTTACGGCGGCATCGCTGACATTTGTACGCGCGAAGAGGCAGAAAAAACAGCACCGAACGAACCACCGCTCCTCTTGACACCCGCTCGATGGAGATTTGTTCTTTACAGCGTGGACAGTGTATAATTTCCAGCTGACTATCAGCCGTGAGCCAAGAGGAGGTTGGAGATAAAGAGACGTTATGACCCATTTTTACCGTTTTTAAGTACGCTTAAGGTTCGTAAAATTATTTAAAAACACCAGTTGCTATCTATAATGTTAACAGTTTTTGGTAAAAAATAAATTAGGTGGTAGTTATATGCTCTATTTGAGAGATGACTGTTCAATTCTTCATAGCTGCTGTGCTCAGCATAATACCTTCTTTTCAGCAGTAACAAATTACGGTTTAACTATTTTTCGTTGGGTGAAAAACCGCATATAGATGCCTCAGATTGTGTTTTGTTTGCCTATCTTAACGTAATTATTTATCTGTGAGGTACCAATTAATTTATGAAATTATATGGCCGGGCTTTCGCCCGGCCACATTCGTGTTAGGCCGATACAACCTCCTGCTCAACTTCTTCAGTTACATTATTTATCACATAATTGACAGCTTTTTGAGCTTGCCCCGATGCCCGGAAAATAAGCGTTTTGTCACCTTTTAAAGCTGACAACCAATTTTGCAGGTACGCAGCTGCATTAGTCAAAAGCCGGTGGTCCGTCAGGTCAAGGCCGCAACTGCTGGCTAAATAACAGGCTCCAATTTCAGCCGTCAATTCCTCTTTCGCGTAACGCTCCCCTCCGAAACCATCCGAATGAACTAACTCCTCCCGGTTCAGGCGATCGCGGTGGCCAGTTGAGTGAATCAGTTCATGAAATAATACGCAGTAATAGGCCTCAAGGCAATCGAAAGCTGTAGGACGGGGCATATTGACGACATCTAAAAACGGGCTGTAATAGGCACGGGATGGATCGACATGCACGATTTCGGGTGCATTTGAATAACCTGCATATAAGGCATCACAGGCATTGTAGCTATACACTTCGTCAAGGGCATCGGGTATTTTCAACTCTGGCAAATCAATTGTTACCCCTTCTACGTCGGCCACGTTAAAAACGAAATAATGCTTAAGGAGCGGGACGCCCACCTTTTTGGTTTTGGTCTCGCCTTTGTTATTCGTTACCTCCTTTTCTTTCTCCAGAACGCTCCAGAAAACAACCAGATTACCCGGCGCACCTTTACGGATTGTACCACCCAATTCAGCAGCTTGCTTAAACGTCAGAAAGTACGGGCGTTCATACGTTGCGCACCCTAGCAGTACGCTGTTTATCCCTGTATATGGACGTTTGCTGATGTAATTTTGAGCAACTTCGACCCGGCCATCTTGCAGGATGCCCCACCGTTTACGCCAGGGGATAAAGCCTTTTTCAAGTTCAGAAACGATGAGGTCAGTAACACGGGCGTATAGGTCGGACGCGACCCCGGTCTTATTGCCTCGCTGTGCGGAAGCCTTTGCATTTTGCATTATAGTCGCCCGATGTAACACGTCGGTGCAGCGCAATTAGAACACTATAAAGATACGGCACTTTTGGCCTCCCTACAACATATATAACTGACATACAGAAGTTTATGCGAAAGCCTTCGCCCCCTTTCGTCTTTAAGCTTTGTATCTCCAGTGGCAAAAGGTGTATGTGCTTTAGTGTTAGCGTGCATCGTGAACGGAGGGCCACTCTTCAGTGGCTATCCGGGATGTAGAATTAGGTCATACGGCTCCGCAGCTCGCAAGGAGTGGTATGACCCGTGAAACGCGTGTGCTGCCCGCAGAAAGTTAAAACGCCTGAGTCAGATGCTATCTGGCTCAGGCGTTTTTCGCTACCTATATCTTTTCGAGATACTCGACGCTAACTTCTGCTTCGCGTTGTTCTTGGTCGATATTGACTATAACATTGAAACGACTATAGCCGGTCACGATGCCGGTGGAACCAGTACTAGTTAACCGCACTCGGTCACCAATGGCTGGTTTTGGGGGTAGTGGTTTATAGAACCGCTTAAAATGTTTGCAGTAAGTTAAACCAAGTTGCCCGGCACGGTTGAACAAATAGCGCCACGCCTGCCAGTACTCTTCACCAGCAAATTTCCACTCATACCCCTTGACCAGGTCTTTACCTGCCACGGTCAGTTGGTTGTCTTTGTTCATACCTGCAACCCGAATCCTGAATTCTTCCAGCGTTCTGGCGAGTGGGGTAGGAGCGGAGTAGGCTGCCCCCTGGGAGTTTTGTGTGTTGACCATTATTTTGGTTGCCTAACTCCAAAAGGGAAGACCGGTCCGTAGATAGGCGTTAAATGGTTTTAGTGATCATTCATGGTAACTGTATCAAAATAGCCCTGAATCATGGGGACCAGGTATAGATCGATTGTTTCACTGTCTATACCCGTATACTGACTAACCTGCTCAATCCATGCTTGTCCGATCTGCGCATCAACCCGATAAGCGGCCAAACGAATCAGCTTTTCATTCCCTGCTACAAGGCATATCAGGTCAGCCGGGGTAATGGCGAAAACTGGGGCTATTCGGGCCATGTGAAAGGCCACGTAAGTAGGGTCTGCAGTTAGTCGATTCCATAAATTTGCTTGTGCTGCTTCCATGGGCTTGAGAGTTACATTTTAGGTGTGAAGTTCTCATCAACATCATTCACCAAATCGGTGGGGGTGTACGATAGTACTAAACCCGTTATTCGCTCAATCGTAGAAATCAGTTCCTGCGCCTGTATATGCTCAATGACTATTTCGGTAAACTGCTGATGGTTGATAATGAAAAAGCTAACCTGATAGCCTACTCCGTTCTGCTGACCTTCCACCCGAATCGATGTAAATAGGGTGCCTTTCAATTTCCATTGCAACGCATTCTTCCGGTTATCTGGCTTCAACGTTGTTGCCTTCATTCGAGCGAAAGCAACCTGACCAATTTGATTATAAATTGCCTGGACACATGGTTTCATTGCCTGTCTCGGTTGGCAAATAGAATAGTTGCCGTTCATAGCTGAGAGTATTGGCCGCCAACTCGACGGGTTTGTTGATAAAGGAAAAACAAGGTGGCTTCGATGGCTTTACCGAATAGCCAATCCGCTTCGTCTGGGTCACATTGGTGAGCCGGGTTTTCTATGTCGGCGGCTTCTAGTCCCCGCCACATATCAGCATCAGCAAAAGGGTCAGAGAACACAAATCCCTGCTCCCGCGCCTGGGCAATCAGGTCGCGATTCAGGCGGTTGTCAATACCCCGCCTTATCGGGCATGTCGCTACTGAATACATCATGGATTAGCCCGATGTAACACGTCGGTGCCGCGCAATGGGAACACTATAAAGATACGAAAACAGCGCCACCCCTACAAGCTATTTAACTGAATTATAGTATTTTACACTAAAACCCTGATCCCTTTCGTCAAGTACTTTTGCAGTGTTTTTTGGTTGCTTTAGCCGTGTTTTTATCGTGGCAGGTGGAAGTGTGCGTGCCAGCAGGTTTTCGCCATAGGCGATGTCCTGCTACTAATTAGTTCGCATGGTTCACTAACCGACAATAGAAGGGAGGGCAGTGGTACGAACCGTGTAAGGCAAATTTTATTTGTATGCCGGGTGTTCCCCGGCCTACTGTGTTTCTTTTCTTACTCTGCCAATACCGCTTCGACTTCTGGCTCTGATTCGGCCAACATGGCTTCTTGTAACTCGGCAATCTCCGTTTCCAACTGAGCTAATTTTTCGCTGTGGCGAAACGGTTCATTAACCTTTTGCAGAAAAGCTGCTTCGTCGGCGCGGGCTCGTTCAATTCGTTGCTGACATTGCGCGGGCAAGTGGGCAGCATGGGCCACCGACTGGCGTAAGGACTGAAACAAACCGGGACCACTCATTACTTCGCCCTGCAAACTGCTTCCCCATTGATAGGTAAATACGTACTCGTTCCGAAATGAAACGGGGTCTTGCCGAATCTCGCCGGTCAATGTCAGAGGTAGCCTGTTTACCGTAACGATTGCCTGCGGTGTCAACCGACGTTTTAGCTGGCCGCGCATTTTGTCCAGCATCTGTTGCACTGGTCCACCAAACTTTTCGGTATGGGTTTCGCTCTCAATTATCACCTCATTTACTCTGTACTCTTCTCCGTCAGTAATAAACCGAGTCTTTAGTATGGCGCTCTCTGCCTGGAGCGTTGGCAGTAGAGGCACCTGCACCGACAACGTACGCCGGGCGCGTTCTACCTGCATCTGAGCATCCAAAACGTCCCGTTGCCAGTTCTTACGAGCAGTCAGCAATCGAGACAAATCAAGTTGTTTAGCGGCATAGGCTAAGGCATACTGACTGCCCGAAAGGGTTGCCATCATCTGATCGAACGACATAGCAGCAAAATCATCATCAGCCGAAATGTCATTCATACCCGGGCCGCGTTCGGCATCGTCGGTCAGATGCCCTTTTAGCACTTGGTTAATGAACTTTTGTTTGATCGCCAATCGTCCGTAGGCAGTCGCATCGAGTGTTTTATCAACGCCGTAGGTAAGAATTTCAATTGGCATATTCCAGGCGGCATGTGCGTTCCCCTGACGGATGATACGCCCATTGCGTTGCTCAAAATCGGTCGGGCGGTTCGGCGCGTCCAGGTGATGCAAGCCAACTAGCCGTTCTTGCACGTTAACCCCAACGCCCATTCGCTCGGACGTACCCAGCATTACCCGAACGTCGCCCATTCGGACTTTGGCAAAAACAGCTTCTCGTTTATCTGCTTCGGCAGGGCAAACGGCCACCTCACAGGCCGGAATACCTTCGGAAACGAGTTTCATTTTCAGGTCGTCGAAGAGATTAAACCGAGCCCCAACACATAGTCGCTCGTCTTCATCAGCAAATAAGTTTGCCGGTGACTGGTATACGTCGGCAAAAACCAACTGAGTACCCTTATATGAATCAGAGAGCTGATACAGCCTTAGAATCTCCGCTGCGGCTCGGTTTAGCTTTGAGCCTGGCTCGTCTTCGTTGCTGGCGTTCAACAAGCGAATGTCTAACGTAGCTTTTCGGGCCTGCCCAAAGAGTACCAACGGCAAATGGCTGCTCTCCCGCTTCTCACTGCCTGTTAATCCATCAAACCACCGTAGCCGTTCACGAATCGCGTCTAACTCAGCCTGTACGCTTTCGGTCTGTTGTAGTACTATTTTCGTAAATCCACCGTCTTTCAGCGTCGGCAAGGTTTGGTCCCTCTGAAACTCGACTACATCATCATTTAGCACCACATCAACATGAGCACGGTATAACTCTGACAACTGACGGACATTGACAAACCGGGCAAACCTTGAAACAGCTTTAAACTGGCCGGTAGTCGTTAACTCGAATGAGGCAATTAGCTGTCCGAATGCTCCGGCGAATTGGTCAAACGTGGCAATCCGTGCTTCATCCAAGCGGTCAGGGGCGATAAAACGTAACATTGTCCATGCCTCGGCCATTGTGTTGCTGATTGGTGTTCCTGTAGCCAGTACAACCCGCCCTTGCCGGGCCTGCACCAAGCGGCATTTAAACATCGCGCTCAATGCATCCTCCGATCCTGCCGGGTCAATGCCTTTGATGCCGCGCCGGGACGTAAAAAAGCCTAACCGCTTGTATTTGTGGCATTCATCCAGAAACAGCGCGTCGATGCCCAATTCATCAAACGACAGGATGTTATCTTTTTTTCGGTCGGCTTGCCGCAGTCTCCGGGCTTCTAACCGCAACCGCAATTCATTCAGCCGCTTTACTAATGACTTCTTACTCTTGTTCGGGCCGCGTTCGGTCTGCCGGGACGCTGCGGCAACGGCGGCTTCTACCCGGTTTATTTCCTCCTGCAAAAAAGCCTGTTCGCTGGCCGGATCGTCGGGAATCAGCTTGAGGAAACTTTGCGGAATAATAATCCCGTCGAAGTGGTTGGTCGCAATTCGTTGCAGGAACCGTTTGCGTCCCGATGCCTCCAAATCGCTCCGTTGTGGCACATACACAACCGCCGACGGGTATAACAGCCGCCAACTGCGGGCCACATCGTCAACCGTTGAGTTCTGCACGACTAACAGAGGTTTGCGGGCAATACCTAGCCGTTTCAACTCCATCGCCCCGGTAATCATCGTGTAGGTTTTTCCGCTACCTACGGCATGGGCCAACATCGTATCCTGAATCTTGATGCGCTCAACTGCCCGAAACTGGTGGTCACGTAATGAAATGGCGGGGTTAGCTTTTGGGTACTGGCTGAACGATGGCCGGGCAAAACGCCGGGGAACATGCGTGTTATACAAGCGGTTAAACGTCTCTTCAATGACAGGTTCATAATGCTGTCGGGCAAAATCAACGAACAGTTCATTCAAACGTTCCTGCGCGGCAATCGCCTGGCTCGTTGCTTCTACGTCGCGAACGGAACGTTCTTTACCATCCTGGGTAATGGTTTTGGTAATTACTACACTCCGGCTATTTAAGGCAGACTCAATCAATTGTAGGGCCGTTCGGTTTGACGTACCCAACGACTGGTTCAACGATGAATAAAAATAGGTTGGCGTTTCTATCTCGTACTGTCGGCTACGGTTGTTGTAAATAGCCGTTACTGCTGGCAGTTGTAAGGTCTCCTGAATAAATCGGGTTACTAATTCATCCGGCAACCACACCGACCCTAAACCAAATGATATTAACGCGGCCGGAATCGTCGGAGGAACGATCTGTTCCAAAGCGTACACATTGGCCTGATAAATCGGCTCGTGACGGGCTTTCTCTTCGGCTAGGGCTAATTTCTGCCGAATGTTACCGGATAAGTAAGCATCCCGGTCAATCAGACTGCCCGTTACAGAGTCAATGAATCCCAAACCGGCGGCTAACAACTGTTCAGTGACATCAGCAACTGACAACCCAAGCCAACCGGTAATGGCCGGTAATGTCAAGCTTCCATAAAACCACATTGATAGATTCACCGCATCGGTTATTGACGCAGCCGAAGTAGGATAGGAGAGGGCTACGTTTACCCGCTCCCGGAAAATGGTCGCTTTTTGTAGAACCTGTTTCCCGTTAACTTTTTCAGGAACTTCTAACGCCTGAACACGGCTGAATTGACCATCAAACGTTTCTAAAAATGACAGATGACGGTTGCCCGTTAACGGACCAAAGAAGGCGGCAAACTCATCGTATAGTGTGTTGAGGTGGGTACGCAACACGGCAATCTCCCAATCGTCTTTTCCTTCCCGTTCGGCCTCTAACAAGCCCGTCAACGTATCGCGGAGCCGAATGTATTGCCGGATAATAGTTGCCTGACTGTACGACCGGCCTTTTATACGTACAACACCTGAAAATAGATCAGCTAGTTGATTTTCGGCTGGTTTCTCCGTTGGTTGTCCGTTCTGATTCGCCGACAAAAAACCCCTCGGTAATTGGTTGATTGCACACGCTAACCGTTCCACCAACTCAGATGGTTGTTCCAAGTAAAGGGTTGGCCGGTCTGCTCTGTAAAGTCCACCCTTGCCCACTTCATCGGCCCAAACCATTTCACCCAGCATCAAATCTGGCCGCCCGGCGAAGTATTCGTTTACAGACAAATTACTGGTCGTTTCCTCTCCTTCCGCCACTACGGTACGGCTCCGAATACTTATGGTACGTTCAAATGAATGACTGGCAAACTGACGGTTTACTCCGTCCCGCCGTTGCAGAAATAGTACGTCAGTCGTTACGCTCGTACCGCTATGGCTCTCGAACGCGCAAGATGGTAAACGGATAGCTCCAACTAATTCTGTTTCAGCCTGACGGGTTAACCATTGCCGGAACTCAGCCCCGCCCTGATCGAGCGTGCCCGACGAGGTAATAAGTGCCAACAAACCACCCGGCTTCACTAATCGCGCCGATTTGCCAATGAAATAGTTATGAATTGGGTAGGCAGATATATCGGAGTTTTGCCGGTCATAGACGCTGTAGGCTCCAAAAGGTACGTTACCAATAACAAGGTCAAACGAGCCGTTAGTTAGATTAGCTTGCTCAAACCCGCCAATCTCGACGGTAGCATCTGGATACAGTAGTTGCAGAATTAGCCCAGCAATCGGGTCTTTCTCCACGGCAACCCATTCGGCGCGGTCGTTTACCGAAGGGGGCGAAAATCCCAAAAAATGCCCAATACCTGCGCCTGGCTCCAAAATGCGGCAACCTGAAAATCCGAATTGGTCAACGGCTTGCCAAAGAGCGGTAATAAGGGTAGGGGGCGTATAAAAAGCCGTTAAGCATGAAGCGGCTGCGGCTTGCCGTTCCCCCATCGTCAGCACTTCGTCAATAACCGACAAGTAGCGGCTACCTTCCTCGAACGCAGAAGCCAAACCACCCCAGCCCGAAAACTGCACCAATACATCTTTCTCGTTGGCAGTAGTTTCCCGGCTCTCTTTGGCAAGGTGCCTGGCTAACTGGATGGCTTTAACGTTAGCCTTTATACGTTCGCTTACCGTCCGGGTGTGGAACGTATCAGCGGACAGTTGGTAATTTCGGCTGTTTAACCCCGACTCTACACTCGAAAATGGTAAAATGACATTGGGTTTGTCGCTCAAAGGATCGCCCGGTAGACGCTGTATTAAGTCGTCCCCGGTCTGCGATAAAGTCAGCACATTGGCAGATGAGACAAGCCCGAACAGACTAAGCTGGATACAGTTGGGCGGGCTGACCGTATGCAGGTCAGCGGGGATATGTCGGCGTTGACGCATCCTGGTTTTGCCCGAAGTAACACGTCGGTGCCGCGCAGAAGTAACACTATAAAAATACCGCTTGTCAGGCGGTATGGCAAGGTTTCAGGAAGATATAGTCGGAGCCTTCGCCCCCTTTCGTTATCCGATTCGTCAACGTGCATTAAAGCATTACAAACGTCGGTTTTCCTAAAAAGTAGATTAAGTACTTTAGGACTCCCTACCTATTCATGAAACAAAACACCTTTCTTTAAAGCCACATTACAGAGCTGGATTTGGTCATTAACTAACCCAGCAAGCTGATTTGTATGCTACATCTTTAATAGAGCGCCACTCTAGGGCTTAATCATTGTGTTGGTAAAGTAGTACATCACGGTTTACACTGGGGTAATCTATACGAAAAAATACCCATCGGGTAGTCTTAACTTCAACTGGAACAATGAATTGGGCGAAAACCTACTTTTATCTTGCTTTTAGATTTGGATAAAGCATCACTAATAATTGATGATTGTCAGCCTCCGTAGTTTTGCCTGTCTATTTGATGGCTAGAACTCCCTCCCAGGTACAATCATTATTTGGCTAGGCTCGTGCAGTAGTTGATTCACAGGATGTTGTATGTGAAGTTAATATCGAAACCAGCGTCTTCCTTAAAGCAAGATAGAAGTAGGTTTTCGCCGTTGGAGACTGCCAGGAATCTTGCTAAATTTAAATTTTCAGCCTACTGCCCGCTGATTTTGTGCTTAACTAGTGTGGCTGATTTGCAACGAGCTAATACAAACTGCATCATAAATCGCTGAATTGTATGGTCTGTATGGTTGATAGCCCATGATTTTGACATTATCATTACCGATAACGAATTGGGCAGTTATCAACTGCCCAATTCGTTAAAACCCATTTTTAGCCTGTAAATCTGTAGAAACCGACTTTTATCTTGCTTAATGTATCAGGCTATTTTGATCATAGGCATGCAGTAGGACCTACAACTCCCGGATTGTATTTGCCACATCGGCCAGGGTGTTAGCACCTGCAACCTCCTTCGTTTCGAAAACCATGAAGTACCGGTAGTCATTGCCTGCTTTGCTTCGCCATAGGTTACCTAGGCGGATCTTCTCGGCCGTGTCCGTATTATCCAAGTGATCGCCTTTGGTTTCGACTACAATGATCTTACCTCGCTTGGTAACGATAATAAAATCAGGATAATGGTTGATGAAGCCGTTTATCGAGAAGCCTCGACCACGTTCCAGATTCCGGGTCCAGAAGGCAACGCTCTCCAGATTAGCGATGGCATCGATCACTTTCTCCTCGAACGAATTGATTTTCCCCTCTCGAACATAAAGTGACTTGATGAGGTCCTTACCCGTCTCAGTTGGTGAAATAGTAGACGGGAACGGGAAAGAAGGCCGTAGAAACAGTTTATCGCGGTCCAGCCAGAGTCCGAATGTCTTCTCGGCGTAAGTAGTTGTTAAGGCATCAATCTTGGCTTTAATTCGCTGGGTGTAGCTGTATTCCTGAGCTATCAGATCCTGAAATTGTTCCTCCGTTAAGTCTTCCAGTACCTGACGCACGTACCACTCTACGTCCTTATCAGAAATGGGCTTGAAATTGCCCAGCCGACGCATCATCTGACTTGTCATCGACTTGATTTGACCGTCGCGGGTTTGATTCGGCAGAATGTTGGCCAGCAGCGCATCCTTGATCGATCCATCGATATGACTGAAGCGGGGTGTATACTCATTCTTGTTACCTTCTTCCAGATCAACTTTATACAGTTCCGAATCGACGCTGCCAAAGTCGATGTTGCGGTCTGCTTTTCTCAGGTTAAAATCGGCTAGCAAGGCTTCTTTCTTCAGCAATACTTCCTCATCACCAAACAGACCCGTAGCTACCCGTTGATAAAACTGCGGCAGCTTTATGGTGGCGGCCAGCGCCTGAAACTGATCTTTGATTTTGTACTTGTCGACCAGATCAGCCAGGGCAACCGGTAAGGGAGAGGTTTCACCTTCCATTTGTTTCACTCGTTTTTCAAATTCGTCGGCTTCGTCCTGTGCCTTTTTAACAATGTCGTCAATAACCACATCGGCAGTTGTAGGCGTATCGCCCTCCGAGCCCTGTACATATTGAATGTTGGCCGGGTCAAGATCATCGGCAGTTGGGGTAGGGGACTCCGTCGGTACGGTCGTACCAGTTCCTGCTGGTGTAGTTCCCGGAAAAGTCAGCAGCAGTTCGAGTGGATCGCCGGTTGGCTTTGCTTTCTCCGGTTCTGTATTCTCGTCGATAACCCGGTAATCGCGGGCGCTAAAACCGGCCTTGTTCAAGCCATTAACAATGTGTTGCAGGGTTTCTCGAAACTTAGACGAAGCCGTTAGTACGAAGCTTAGATTCAGCAGCGGTGATTTATGCTTCATGACATGGGGTTGCCGCAGCACCCGCCCTAGAATCTGCTCCACGTCGACCGCCGAGGAGCGGTCGGCCAGCGAAGCCAAGATGTAGGCAAATGGGCAGTCCCAGCCCTCTTTCAGAGCATTCACGGTGATGATATATCGGACCTGGCAGTCCGATGCCATCAGGTTGATACCCTTCAGCTCGTCGGTGCTGGCCGTTTTGATTTTGATCTGTTCACTGGGTATACCCGCTTTGATCAGCGTTTCTTTGATCTTCTCAAACGTATGGTTATCCTCCGCTGTCTTTGGCTGGGCCTGAAACAAGACAATAGGCCGGATGTATCGACCGCCCTGTTTGCGCTCTTCGGTAGCCAATAGTTCGAGCCGGCGTTGCAGACTGAGCGCCGAGTTGATTACCTCGGTGCGCTCGCGCTTCTGGTTGTACACAATCACCGGCAGCTTCACCATGTTTTCCTTCTTCAGCTCCAGGGCGTCGACAAAGCTGATAATGTTGCTATTCTTGCGGGGGGTGGCCGTCAGGTCAAGAATGAAGGCTGGGTTCAGGTTTCGCAGCATCTCTACGCTCAGGTCGCTTTCGGCATTGTGACTTTCATCGACCACAACTACGGGTTGCAATGACCGTATGACGTTAATGACCGCCGTTTCGTCGATGCCTTCCAAGACGTGGCCGTTGGTGGCCTCAGCGTGGGCAAAACTCAGGTTACTGCCGTTTTCCTGGAAGAGCTTCCGGTCTTCCTTATTCTTGGCCCGTAATGAGTCGAAACTCATGACAATGATGCTCAACTGCCCCTGCACGGCCGTGGCATTAAACCCGGCACCACTCAACAGGGCTTGCTTGTCGAACACTTCGACCCGGTGTTGAAAATGCGAGTTGATCTTTTGCCGATAGGGGTGATCCAGATTGCGCAGGTTTTGAATGGTTTGCTGTAGAATCGCATTGGACGGTACTAGCCACACGACCACGTTGGCTAGTTGCGCTACTTCGCCCTTGCGCCCTGGCTCGATTTTATCGAAAATTGGGCGCAGCGCATTGCAGGCAATAAAAGTTTTGCCCCCCGCTGTAGGCACCTTGATACAGACGTGCGGCACGGGATAGCCGCCCGGCGACTGCACGTTGTTTTTGTAGGGTTCGACTATGGTGCCGGGAAATGGCTTGTAGCCTTTATCAAGCCAGAAATCATAGAATGAGTCACGTACCCGGCCATTGGTGCGTTGTAATTGTTCCAGAAATAAATTCAGGTCGTTAATCACGCCCTGTTGGTACGATTTAAGCTCCATATAGCACTGGTTGAGCGGGGCAGTTACAGCCGGGTAATATCGCGTGGAATTTTCTTGAAAATGATCTGCTTTTGCTGCAGGTACTCGTCGGGCAACAGACACGAGTCGGCGTAGACGATGTATTGTTCCGCCCGCGTCAGGAACTTACCCAGCAGGTCGTAATCGAGGGTTGTGGTGGCCTCGGCCTTGTAGCAGAAGTAGTATGCGGTGCCTTCATGCACACCCAACCGATATGGCTCTGGCTGGTGCTCATCGGGTAGGGGTAGGGATATACCCTTCGTTTCTGTAAACCAGATATACTGCCGGATCTTATTTGTAGGCACCGCTGGATTCAGATTGCCACTATCATCAAAGAGCCGTTCGCCAAGGATGTAGTAGTCAAAACTCCCCCCGGTGCCTTCTTTGTCGGCATACCCGTTCATCACCCGACGTACCCGCTCTGCGGTAATGGTTTCCGCATAGTCTTCCATTTCCACCAAGATGAATTTCCGGCTACCACCATCTAGTTTGTTTAGGTTTAAAACTGCATGAGCAGTCGTACCGGAGCCAGCGAAAGAGTCAAGAACAACATCATTTTCACCTGCTGCTAATTGCAGAATACGTTCAATCAATTTTGAAGGCTTAGGAGTTGCAAACGTCTCTACATCATGCAATACCTTATTCACTTCTTTCTTAGCATCCTGCGTATGTCCAACATCGTTGTAAAACCAGAGTGTTTGTGGCACTATTCCACCCTGAACTTCTGATAAGAAGCGCTTGATTGCTGGAACTCCGTTTCCATCTTTTCCCCACCAGATCCGATTGTCATTGTGTAAGTCCCATAGTTTTTCCTCCGAGTATCGCCAGTAGTTACCTTTTGGTGGCCCTTCAATTATTCGTCCACTTGGTGTTTTGATAGGATACGTACCTAAACTGTAAAAATTACGAGCTGACAGATCTCCAGGCTTCCAAGGTCCTCGATTATCATTATCAGGGTTTTTGTAACGACTGATTTGTTCTGCATTTCGCGACATCAAATTCGGTCGCCACAACTCACCATTTTTACCATATACCAGAATAGAGTCATGATCTACCGAGAAATGCTTTGCGGAATTTTTAGGGCTATAATTCTTCTGCCAAATTATATTCGAAATAAAGTTGTTGCCACCGAATATCTCATCACAGATAAGCTTAAGGTTTGAGTACTCATTATCGTCGATTGATATCCAGACGCTACCATCATTAGCTAATAATCTATACAGCAAGACAAGCCGAGGGTACATCATACACAGCCACTTATCATGTCGACTGAGGTCTTCGCTTTCCTTTCCCACTACTTGGCCAAGCCACTTTTTTAACTTCGGGTCATTGACATTGTCGTTATAAACCCAGCTTTCGTTTCCTGTATTGTATGGCGGGTCAATGTAGATGCACTTTACTTTCCCTTCATACTGTGGCAGCAAAGCTTTCAGGGCTTCTAGATTGTCGCCGTGAATGATTAAATTAGTTGGCTTCTCTGGCTGCGTTTTATTCTCCTTCCCAAAAATTTCCGGTTCATTAATCGGTTTCTCCTCAGCCGAAAAGGTGTATTGTTTGTCAAGTACGCGGTAGGGTACGTCGTGATGGTGATTGATAACTTTTTCTTTACCAATCCAATGTAAACTCGGCATAAAAAGGGCTACGACCAGCTATTTATAAGATCATCAAAAATAGCCTATTTTGCGCTATTTCTTCGGTTATCTTGTCGGTAGGCCGGTTGTTTGGCTGTATATTGATGATCGTTATCCCCCTTTCCTACCTATGCAATTTACGGAGTTGATTACCACGTTGGCCAATGTGCATCAGCGACTTAGTCAGCAAGCCATTCGCCAGGCCGACCAGTTAATGACCCTTCGTAACTGGCTCATTGGTTTTCATATTGTCGAATACGAACAGCACGGCGATGACCGGGCCACATACGGGCAGAACCCAATACCGAAGATCGCACAAGCGATGAAGCAACAGCAGGTACGCGGCTTTTCCGATCGTAACCTGTACCTGTTCAAAAACTTCTATCTGGCCTACCCAAACATTTTGCAGTTCTTAACTGCAAAATTTCAATTACCTGATTTTGAGCAAATTGAACAAAAGGCACTAAGCCGATACGTACCACCAGCCAACGTACCTGACATTAACTACGCGCTCCTGTTCGAGCGGCTTACGTTCACCCACTTTGTCGAGTTGCTCAAGGTCGATGATCCACTTCGCCGACGGTTTTATGAAGTAGAAGCGCTCAGAAATGCCTGGAAAGTACACGAGTTGAATCGAGCCATTACCACCCTTCTGGCGGAACGAACTGGCCTGTCGACCGATAAATCGGCGGTTATCTCGCGCGTTAAAGACGATCAGCCAGCTGGAATATCCGACTACATCCGGAATCCCTACCTGTTGGAGTTTCTGCAGTTCGAGGAGAAAGCCGAGTACTCCGAAAATGACCTGGAAGGAGCCATCATCGACCATTTACAAGACTTTCTGTTGGAGCTTGGGCGTGGGTTCTGCTTTGAAGCCCGTCAGAAACGAATCAGTTTCGACAACCGGCACTATCGGATCGATTTAGTCTTTTACCATCGAATCCTGCGTTGCCACGTGCTTATTGACCTCAAAATCGGCGAGTTCGATCATGCCGATGCCGGCCAGATGAATATGTATTTGAACTACTATGCCGACAATGAATCAACCCCTCACGACAACCCGCCGGTGGGACTGATTCTCTGCGCCAGCAAGAACAACGCCTTAGTCAAGTATACCACCAGCGGTTTGGCCCACGACATCTTCGTATCGCAATATTTGACCAACCTGCCTGACAAAGAACAGCTCCAGGCATTCATCGAGCGTGAAAGTCAGGGATTGTAAGGAGCAAGTAATGACAACGATTAATGATTGATCAGTGAAAGACACCAATGTAGAACAGGCTGAAGAGAACAACGCACCTTCTCATTTTCAACCCAGAAACTCCGTAGATGCTTATGAGCAGCTCATAGAGATCGTCAAAAACAGTAAACATAGTATGGCCAGTCCACAGACTATTTTAGGCTTGCTACGTCCATTCTTGATTAATCCAGACCGTGACACTGAATATGTCAGTACGATAGTGGGTTTGTTCAGTATATCTGTTTTCTGGGAAGCAATTCGGCATACACCGCTCAGACGCCCCATCCTATGGTTCCTGAGCCGGGGAAAGCGAAATGAATCACTGCTAGAAATTCAAGGAAATTTGCTGAATCAGCTTCAAACACTGGAGGAAAACCTACGGAAGCGAATAAAACCTGGTAGTATAGATCTACACATCAACCCTGTCCGTTACCTCGAAACACCAGTTGGTTTTGGCATTGATGGCTACCATAAGTATCGGTTACAGCTACAAACTTTGGTAGAAGAGACCAACGATGATTTACTACAAACCGTATCGGTAGCCATTGAAATAACGACCCCATCTGCTGGTATAACGATAGAACGTATGGTTCCAGAAGCTGGATTCTCTACAATCGGACTCAAAAAGTCAATTAGTAGTCAATCAAGCCATCAAAAAGTAATTGGTGAAAAGCGAATTGTGTCTGGTGAAATGGCTAGTGGTATTGTAAAAGGATCAGCAATAAATGAAACCACTTATTCGGAGCAACAAACTCAAGGCTTAGTTTCTGGAAATGAACAGTCGAGTTCGCAGGTTGAACAATACCAATTTGCTCGTAAATTCTCCAATAAAGCTATTTGGAAGATTATAGCTGGTGTAGGTCCTACTGATGTTGGTGGCCTAGAGTACACGATCGAAGTATTAGTACCGATTTCAATAACAGCAATAAGTGTTTCAATAAAAGCAACCATAGAATGGCAAAATTCAGGGACAGTTGGTACTGAGCTAACTTGTGAAATTAAACTGCCAGCAACTAATTCAGGATCGCAAACGGTTTGATGTTCACTTATACCCCCTTTATGTTACTGGTAAGTATTGCCAGCACACTAAACTCGTCAAGGTTCATCAAACAAATCTAACTGGGCCTGATCACTCGTTGGCGTTAGTAAACCGAACGTTTCCTGGCTTTCTAACTCGGGCCGTGGCCGAGCGTAAAGCCATTTAGGCCCTGATGTACTCTTGAGCGAAAACCGGTTCAGATAATTCTCAATCTCTTTATTCTGCTGCGGATGTACCCGATTTATTTCTGTCATGTTGACAAAAATAACGTTCTGTTTACTTTGGGTAATATTACCAACCCGATCACGGATATGGTGAAGCAAATGCTCTGAAGCATTGTCATACTCACCAGTTGGTAACAGGAATTTGTAACTAATGTACAAATAGGCATAACCCCGTTGGTAGGTTGAAACGGCCAACTCATATTGAGCTGATTGTTGCTGAACCTGCTGCCAGGCTTCTATCTCCTGTTGGGCATCATATATTTTGCGACGAGATTCAGCCTGGGCCAGTGGCGGTAAGTGGTCTATCTTATTCTGTAGCTGGTTAATTGATAATGACAAGCCATTAAGATAGTCATTAATATGTTCATCGCGTTCTTCTTCGGTGAGGTCATGAGGCTTTTTGAGCCAATATTTATGCTTACTAAAGAAACTCATGCGTACAGCTGGTCGGCCATAGTTGATCAGTTTCACGGTTTTGCATCCAAAGTCCCGCCAAGTGGCGAACTCGGCCATGTATTTACTGTCGACAAAGTGAATGTCCCCACATTCCTGCCAATTACCCTCTATGTCCCATTCATCTCTGTTGGGCTTCAGCTTTGGAACTTTAGTAATTTGCTCGGATAAGCCTGTGAGTAGGTACTGGTACTCTTTATCGGTGAATTTTGTCTTTTTCTTCATAGTGGGTGAGCAGTCGTTTTAGTATAAAGGTAAACGATTCTTTATTTTACCCTGAGAGTAAAACTAATTTTAAGGGAATACTTTTTCAATTTTTGATTTAAAAATTTGATCCCAAACTCATGAGCATACCTTCTACCTCAATACCCCTTTTGATCAATTACAACTTGTTTTTTTTTAATTGTTCTGAAATTGAAAACTTGATTATTTGATACTTGTAGGCCCTTTTTTATATAGTTAGCTCTCTATGGGACAACTAGTTGCGATGATTTTGATTAGCACAAAGCAAGATAGAAGTAGGTTTAGGCAAGATAGAGGTCGGTTTAGGCAAGATGAAAGTAGGTTTAAGCAAGATGAAAGTAGGTTCAGGCAAGACAGAAGTATCCACAATTGACCTCTTAAGCAAGATGGGAGTAGGTTTGAGCAAGATAGAAGTAGGTTTAAAGCAAGAAAGATATACAGTCATGATGCTTTAAATGTGGATTCTAATTAATTATATACTTGCCATTTTTAGTACCTGATAACAATATGTGTAGCATATTATTCGTTAAATTTCGACAAGTGCAGCTGGCAAAACCAACTAAACGCAAAATCTTAATAATCAGACATATAGATAAATAAAGCAATATAAAAGTAGGTTTACGCGGTACCGTAAAGCAAGATAGGTGCTTTACATATTGCTTTGGTAGTGATTATTCATATTTTTGAGCTAGACTTACCAAGGAATAACATGGGAGAACTCGTCCATATTCAAGAGCCGCTCCGGCTATTATTGTCTCGAAATAATTTCGATTTACTAGAAAGACGAGTGTATTGGCTGATACTCAGACACATTAAGCAGCTCCAGATCTTGAGACCCGCTGAGGTGGAAACCCTACCAAGTGAATTTCCGGCATTCAAGATTCCCATCACTGATTTACAGCTGCCTAATTCGTCTTCTGAGGTAAATTACTCGACTTACAAGCGGGTTGCCCAGCGACTTACATCCCGGCAGCTGTACCTTGATTCTCCCGCGCAGCATGAGTTTACTTCAGTAGTCGTTTTCCCGATGGCTCGCTACAGCAGGGGTGTACTAACGGTCGAGGTTAATAAGCACTTAGTGCCTTATATGATCGATCTGAGTAAGGGGTATACTAAGCTCCAGCTTCAGGCGGCTTTGTCTCTCAATAGCCAGTATGCTCAGAATCTATATACCAGGCTCTGTAAGTTCCTGGACACGGGTATTTGGCGGGTTAGCGTTACAGATCTAAAAGAAATTCTTGACGCCCAACAGTACGTTCGCTGGTCCAACTTCAAGCAGACCGTACTGGCTCGGGCGATGGAAGAAATCAACCAGAAGACGGATATCGAAGTTTTTGTTACCGAAAAGAGAGAAGGCCGCTTTATCACCACGCTGATCTTTACGATAAAGAGGCAGTCTCGTAAAGACAACAAAGCGTTTGATGCCTTCAATGAGGAAATGGACATGGTGTATGCTCAACCGACTGAAGAACTTCAGAGTAAAGCGTCCCAAGTTCTGTTACAACATTACCGATTTACCAGTGCCCAGATACGTGAAATCATTAGTAATGAGAATCTGCTACAAGAATTTATTCGGCTCGACGTGTTGATCCAGAAGGGGTTCATTGATGTAAAGACGAATCCAACCAGGTACATCGCCGGCATCTTATTTAAAAAACCGAAAGCTTCGGCTACCAAGTGAGTTAAGTGAATTTAGCACTCAACGATTATGATACGATTGACACTACCAAGAGCCAGCACGCTGATGTGTTTGCTTCTAATAGCCGGTTGTTCAAAAGAGAATGCCGGGCCAGCAATCGACTCTGCACAGATAGTCGGTAGCTGGCAGATTACCACAATTACGGCTGATCCTGCGGTTACCTCTCCTACCTATGGGACAACCACAGATGTTCTCCAGCTATATCAGCAAAACATTGGCAAAGATTGTGTCGGGCCGACTCGGTATAAATTTGCAGCTGACGGCGCCTTACAGCTTACAACCTCAGCCGATTGCCAGAACAGGTTAAACAGCCTTTTCGGGTTTACCTCAGCGAACTGGCGTACAACCGGTCGGCAACTACGCGTAGAGGGTAATTACGATGCGCTGTCCTACACCGTGACGGAACAAAGTCCTCAGACTATGGTGTGGCAACGAACGGAGTACAACTCCCCCTTTGACGGAAAAACTCATTTGTATACGATCAAGTTGTTAAAGCGGTAAGTTGGGTAGTCACAAGACACTCGAACAAAATCAGTCTATTTCACCGTCTTATAAATTATAGTTTGCGAGATTTGGTGAATAACCAAGATTTCACCAATTTTAAGTTCCAAGTAGATTCTCTCTTTATGGCTGATACATCCATCTCGCTACAGCATTCCCAAAACCAGAGAAGCAACCAGACCCTCGGCAAGACAATCACCCGATATACCGTTAGTCAACTGATTCGTTATTTTGCGGCCGACCTGCCCAAAGCAAGCAATTATCCCCGACATGCCAGGGCTTATGTAGCGTTTTGTCTTAAGCAAGGTTTTGGAATAGATGGATTAAGCTTTACCCGATTTACCACAGAGTTACCCCCTAACCGGGTATCGCCGATCCGTAAATTTTTACTATTCTATCAGACCATTGGTAGTCCAGCGGTCGTAGCCGACCCAAAGACCACTAAAATACCGCCAGCCGCTAATGAACTGATCTTGCGATTTATTCGCGAAGCAAAAAATTTGCGGGGTGACCGCTCCAAGGAAACCTACACCAAAGCACTAAATGCCTTCTTCATTTATGTTGATCAGCAGCTTGCGCAGGGTCAACCGGCCTCATTCAGTGGATTGACAGTTTCTGATTTTGTGCAGCAGCTGAAAGATAACCAATACTCTGCGTTTACCATAAACCTATATCTGTCGGCCATTAAGCAGTTAGCAGCCTGGTGTATCCGAAAACGCGAGGATATCAAGTTGGTCGAAGATCAACTCAATGCATTGCGAGACATTGGAGACGTAAGGGGATTGGCTATCGAGCGAACCTTTTATAAAGACAGTTTGGAATCCCAGGAACGGCAACAGGTCTTAGGAGATATTGAGACGGCACGGGATAGATCTGTGCTTGTTTTATTGGGACTGGAGGGGTTACGAACCGTTGAAGTAACCCGGCTAAAGTTGGGTGATTTAGACTTCGAAAAGCATCAGTTACTGGTGCTGGGAAAAGGGAAAAGCACAAAAAAAGCCATTAAATTTTTCGCCGGATGTCGTACGGTTATACAAACTTATCTGGAAGAAACAGGCCGGTGGCCCCTTCCCTACGGCCAACGTGGGGAGTATCTATTTGATAATCTAAAGACGTATCAAATACGATATATAGTCGATAAGCAATTGAAAAAACATGGCCTGAAACGAACAGGTATGTCTGCCCACAGTTTACGGCATACGGTAGGCCAACTCTTACTAGAAGAAGGTGTTAGTTTAGAACATGTGCAGCAGCATCTGCGCCATGAAACAATGGAAACTACCCAGTTTTATACCAAGAAAAAGACCCGAAAAACGTATTTCCAGCAGATGCCCGATTGATCTGATAATCAAGACAGAAAAATGATAACGTTGTACCCTACATCGTTCCCTTCACAGTTGCCCAATATCGAGGTTTAACTAAAGAGGACGGTAGCGTAACTACCCTGGTAGGTCTAACCAGTGGTTTAGTGTTTCGCTGACATCAGGATGTTCAGCAGCCTGAAAACTTAACTCCAGATCTAAAAGTCGCAGTGCCTGCTCAAAAATTAGTTTCTGCGCAATGGTCGGCACAAAATTGGGCTCGGCCAGATCACACGATAATTGATGCAAAGAGTCTACTCTAAATAAATAGGTTGATCCAGATAACATACTTTTCACAGCAAGGGTAGCTCGATTTTCAACATTCTTATACGGCACATTTGCTACAATTGCATCACAAGTTTACAAACAAATAAATTTATTTATCGGCTACCGGGCTAATCCGGCCGGATTTGAGGACAAACAGGGTATTTGTCAGGACAAACCCGTATTACCTATTCCCCGGTTGACAAAAGGACCACTGCGAAACGAATCAATTACTCTACTTGTTTTGTATATCTAATTGTTCAATCGAGTAATTCATTGTGAAGTCAGATCATTTTGCATTCTTAGGACAGAATATCCTGTTCCAACGTGACTCTTTATCCCTGTGTGTATCAACTAACGCTGACCCACAGGCTGCTGCGCTACTTCAACAGACGACCTACGGCACCGAAGGTATTCGCTACCGTCAACTGGGTCAGGAAATTAAGCTAAAGCAACTCCACCAGCCTAATTTCTTTCATCTTTACGACCAGACAGAGTTAATAGGATTATATTGCCTGGACCAGCGGCCAATTGATTTCCCGTGTGCCACGGTCAATAGCTATTACGGTCGTTACCTGGCCGTGCGTGACGATGCTCAAGGCAACGGATACGGACAACTACTTAAAACGACTGCGGTTAATTACATCAGCCAAAACGTTTCAGGTCCTCTCCTATTTTACTCATACATCGAAAGTAAGAATACTCGCTCCATAGCGGCTTCGCTTCGGGAAAATTTTGCGTCGGTGGCTCGACTTAAAACATTCATGTTCAGGCGATTCTCCCCCCATATCGATGAGCGTTTTAACGTGGTTTCAGTGGCGGATGCCGACAGCATTCTGAATGCAATCCGAAGGCAATATGCAACCTACGGTTTCAGAAATTTTTTGAACATTAATTACCGAAACCACTACTTTACCCTAAAAGAAAATGGCCGCATCGTGGCTGGGATTCAGGCCAATCCAATCGTGTGGAAACTGATCCATATCCCTGGTAAGCTGGGGCCATTTATCCGGTATATAGCCCCCTTTGTGCCAGGCCTCCGGCGGTTCTTCAACCCGTCGAGGCAGTCGTTTGTGGCTCTGGAAGGTGTTTTTTTTGAGGACGGACGAACAGATCTGTTACCCATTTTGCTGGAAAGTGTATTGTCCCATTTCAATGTCCATACCGCTATGTGGCAGATTGACGAAAAAGATCCACTGATTAACCAACTGAACAGCCGACAGATGGGCCGTCTCAGCCAGTTTCAGCCAGGGGTTACAACGCATGTTATGGTTAAAGCCGTTGACCTGCCTTCAAGCATTGACTTAGGCAGATCGCCAGCTTACGTTTCTAGTTTTGACTATTCATAAACCACGCCGATTTCGCCAAGCACTCATTACCCATTACCTCCTCCAACTAAATAATAGCGGCTGGCCGCTGTCCAATGAATCAAGCCGAAACGCAGTTAAAACAGTTACTTGAACGCTCCCAACAACAGCTATCCCAGCCCTTTTCTAATGTACAGCGTCGATTACTATATGTGATTAACATCACCTACCTGACATTGACACCTGTCTTTCTGGTCGGCGAAAAAATGGCCACCGGCTTCTATGTTCCTGACAACCGACTTTGGTTCGTTTATGGGTTTGTTTGGTTTGCCAACTTGATTTCGGGAGTTTATGCCTTCGTCTCGTTGACGGGAAATCAGATCACTTTTTTTGGTAAACGGATAGACACCTCAAAACTTAAGCGCGGCTCTCAAGCTGAGAAGGTTTTACGCTGGATAAGTGTTGTGTCGGTCATGTTCATGAGTTTAGCCAATATGACCGGTGTTGGCAACCCCTCTACGGATTCGCTGTTGACCGATTTTGCCCTGGCTCATTCGCTTATTGTTTTGGCAGCCATGCTACTGGGTCGAACCGTCATGCTGATTTGGTCGGGCGTTGTCATTGTAATTTTGGCTTATGTGACGTTTGGGCAATTGAGTTATTCGTATCAGTTCAACTATCTGACCCCAGCCGAGTCGACGCGTTATGAGAAGGCCTTAACCAGGCAACAGGCGTGGGCGTTAGATCGGCAAGCCGTTTTAAAGGCGAACCGTCTTAATCCACCACAGGCATCGCGCTATTTCAACACCTGGTTTATTTTTATCGTGGTTGCCACAGCTACAGCCTATTTTTTTGCGGGCATTGCTCTTGACCTTTTCAAGGTAATTCCTGAAGTAACAGATGATATAAAAGGCGCCATCGAAGCCACTAAAGAGGCCGAAGAACGACGTCTGTTGCAACAGCAGGAAACGCTTAGCGCTGAATTAAAGGCGCTGAAAGCACAAGTAAATCCACACTTCCTCTATAATACCTTAAATTATTTTTATATCCGGTCACAGGAGGTGGACCCTGAACTGGCTGAATCTATTATCAAACTGTCAGCCATCATGCGGTATAGCATGCGGGAGGATTTTAACACAGCCCGGCTTTTTGAGGAAATTGATTATATGAAGCAGTTTATCAGCCTGCACCAGGTTCGCTATTCACTCTGTATAAAATTTGATGTTACAGGTGATATTGAGCAACTGAATATTCTTCCTTTTCTGTTTATTGGCCTGTTAGAGAACGCCTTTAAGCATGGCAATATGACTGATCCGAGCTATCCCCTGGTTATTGATATCCAGGCAAATGAGGATCGAATAGCGTTTTTTACAACTAACTTAAAAAATAAGAAGAAGCGGATCGAGAGTAATCATATCGGTCTCACAAATACGCGTCGTCGGCTTGAGCGTGCGTATGAGAACTATACATTCGAGATCAATGAGACGGAAGACACCTTCTCCTGTAACCTAACTATTTATAGCTAATGGCTTTAACGTGTTTAATCCTCGATGATGAGGAAATTTGTGTGAATCAGTTACGCAAATACATTGAAAAAGTGCCTACATTAATCTTAAAGGCTTATTTCACCAATCCAAACGAAGCCCTTCTATATCTGGAGCATGAAAAAGTGGATGTCATTTTCCTGGATATGGAAATGCCCAATTTTGCGCTCGATGGCCTGGATGTAATCCGAATACTGGGTGACTCCCAGAACTATATATTTACCACAGCATATCCTAAGTACGCGTCTCCGAGTTACGAGTATAATGCCGTCGATTTCCTTGAAAAGCCTATTCGGTTCGAACGGTTCACAATGGCCATTCACCGAGTGAAACAGATGCTGAGTATTCAGACAAAAGGCGATACAAAAGCAACAGACAAATATACGTTTGTACGGGTTGACGGAAATTTCCAGCGGGTTGATTTTAATGATTTATGCTGGGTTGAGAGCGAGCGGAATGGTATCTGGTTCTGTACCGAAACAAACCGGTATTACAGCGCTTTGCCAATAAGTGACATTGAAGCCCGCCTTCCTAAAAATCAGTTTATCCGAGTTCACAAATCATTCATTATTCCCATCAGCAAAGCAGAGGTGATTAACAGAGAAACGATCAGTATTCGTAGACAAGGAAAGCTCCAGGAAATACCGATTGGCGACACGTACCGAAAAGAGTTTATCACCTCGATTGAAAATAAGGTGATAAAGAGATAAGAAATCGAAATAACCTCTCAACCCCCTTATTAATTGGGCATAATTTCCGCTAATAATGTTTTTTGCAATAATAATCAAGGAAAAATAAGGCTTTTGGTCAACGATTTCAGGCTTAGAAATCATCGTCTGATTTTGACGATTGGTCACGGACAACCGTTCATTCATCGAAGGTTTAATTTTGTTTAGTTTTTGGGTGCGGCGGATAAATTGAACAGAAATAAAAGTTGAGTGTCTCTCGAAAACGCTCATCCTTGAGACGAGTAATTATTCTTGAATAAGCAACCTTCAGAGACGACAAGGTATCATGATCTGCTTCCAAAGTGGGGCGTTTAATGAAACAGCGTGTTTTAATAATTGTCAACTTCTATCCGTAGCATGTGTATCTACTTCTTATAAATCTTCTTTACATCTTCCAACATGTAATGTAATTCCTCAGCCGCGAACCACTTCCCTTATACCATGACACCCCGAATGCGCTTCGTGTTGGTAATATCGGCTACAGGATTACCCCCTAAGAGGACCAGGTCAGCTATTTTTCCCGGTTCAATGGTACCTACCTCATCCTGGCGCTTTAGACATTCGGCTGCGTTCACGGTACTCGCTTTCAGCACCTCATAGGGTGGCAGACCGGCATTGACGAGTTCCTGAAGCTCTTCGTGCAGACTAAAACCCGCCAGCACATACGTATTTAAGCAATCGGTTCCTGTTAGAAAGCGACCTCCGCTTTTAAAGATGAGCTTGGCCATATCTTTTTGCAAGCGGTAATGGTCTAAGCTATAATAATGAAGTCGTTGTTGCCAAAAGATACGGGTCTGCGGGTATACATACTCTTCATAGGCCATTGGTATCGAGGGATCATTGGGATGCTTTTGCATGCTTTTATACACCAGCAAGGTCGGACAGAGCTATTTTTTGGATTGACCAACCATCGCTAATTTTTTAAAAAGGGGGATCTGGGGCGAAATAGGCCTCAGATCAACATGTTCCAGGGAGTATTGAGATAAGGCTAATGTTTGTGGTAGGTCCAACTGGAAGGGAATGTGACCCACGACCGGAACCGCCAGCGAATCGCTCACCCGTAAAATTTCTCTGTATACATCCGCTGGTAGCGTATGATAGACTTTTATAAAATCATAACCAGCTTGTTTATAGGTCAGAACGGCTTGGCGGGCCTCCTGTTTGTTTTTTAGTACCACACTGAATTTCCAGACATTATCAGATCCTTCCAGAATAGGACTCGCCGTGTAAAGCGTAGGGCTTAGGATTTGCCCATCCCTACTTTGTTGTCGAAGGATCAGATCAAAAGGGGCACCCGCCATATTGCGGACCGTAGTGACGCCGTTAGCCACAAAAAGTAATAGATTATTTTCGTCGTTGATATATACGTGCATATCATTTAGGCCAGGAATGAGATATTGGCCTTGCCCGTTGATCCGAACCGGATGAGTGGATGTATCGATTCGATCTAACAAGGGAGTGATCTGGTGGATATGTCCCCGCTTGATGAGCACATTCTGGTGCGCTAAAATGGTGTCCCTGCTCATGGGAATCACGGACACATCGGTAATTAAATACGAGGAGCTTTTTGAAGCCGCGATTCGACCATACTTAGCTGGCAGCTTAGATAATAGGTGCTCAGGCAATGAACTATGGGGCCTCAGCAGCAGAAAATAGCTGGCTGTCAAGCCAACTAGTAGGGTGACGGTAATAATGATTTTTTTCATAGATCGAGCCAATGAAGCGTCGTATGCGCTTGGTTCAATGACCGGCACTGGTTAGCCGGTGAGTGTCCGTTCAACGGCCCTTCAGTTCACATCGGGCTTCGTCTTGATCTGGTAGAAGTGCTGAGCCAATCGAGTGGCTTCCTGGGTGACCGCCAGGGGGTATTGATTCAATTCCAGGATGCGAATCGCATTGGTACCGGTTAAAATGCCTGGTTTGAGCTTATAGTCGAACAGAATCGTATCACGCTGGACCACCTCCGTAAAATGATACAGTTCGAAAGCCCCCGTTAATAACTGAGCTAATTCAAGATCATGCGTCGCTACAAACACAAACGTAGTGGGCTGATTTAAGTAGCTCAGCACCGCTTTACTAGCGGCAATTCGCTCGACTGTATTGGTGCCTTTAAACAGTTCATCCAATAAGAAGAGATGATGGCCCGCGCTTTGGCTCGCTTCGAGTAACGTTTTGAGCGTAAGTACTTCTTCAAAATAATAACTTTTAGCGCTCAGCAAATCATCGCTGATTCGGATGGCCGAATGAATGTTAAGTAGAGGCATCTGCCAGTACCGGGCAAAACACGTATTGAGGGTCTGGGCGAGTAGCGCATTGATCCCCACCGTACGAACGAATGTAGTTTTGCCAGACATATTCGATCCGGTTAGCAAGGCCGATTGGCCTGCCAGATGAATTGAATTGGCGACGGCCTGGTCAATAAGGGGATGATAAGCGTCTTGAAAGGTGAGCTGTTTTAGATCGGGGGTCAACGTCGGTTGGCAGTAATAAGGAAGTTCTTGCCGAAGATCATGAAGTGAGAGGGCCACATCGATCAAGCCGACGTATTGATAAACCGACTGGATTTGGGCTCGCTTTAAAGCAATTTGTTGAAGTACCTGATAGAAGATGAGGGGTTCAAGCAAGAATAAAGCTTTGAGGAGTTCCAGGAAGTAATCGGCGATCAGACCAATTTCACTTTGCAGTTTGGCCTCTATTTTAAAAAATGAGGTTTGGGGACCGAGCTGATCAATCGCCTTAATGGCTTGGCCAACCTCGGGCATGACTTCCCTCATCCGTTGATGTTGATGGATTACCTTAGCTGCCTGGTTCATTCGGGTTAATTGCGGAATCGAACCGGCGTAGGCATATAGGTTATTTTTATTCCAGTAGTGAATGAGGTAATTAATGGTCAGAAGAGGTAGTAGTAAAAGCCAAGCCTGGTGAAAGGCGATGCCTACCAGCCCGATTAACAGACTCACTACCGATAAGCTCTTAATAGCCCAGAACCAACCAGGCTTTTGGATAGGCTCCCGTAAAAACAGCGAGGCAATGGAATAGCTATTGGTTGAATTTAAGGGGGCTAGTTCCCGTTCAATCGTTTCTTTTAGGGTGACATCTTCCCGAATATGGGCAATGGTTTTTTCGAGTTGTTGAGCCGTAATTGGGTGGTTGGGAATCGTTCGCAGGGTATAATAGAGAAACTGTTGACCAATCCTGGAACGGGTGCGGTCAATAAACATGAACACCTCGTCTAAATCCAGATCCTGAAAGGTTCGATCCGAAATAACCTGATACGCACCCGTAAGGTCAGTCAAACGAAAGAAGCGTTCAATCTTTAGCCAATCAAAAGGCTCTTGTTTGAGTGACTGGGCGTTAGTGTTGACGGAATCGACCGATCCTTGTTTCGAGTGAGTCATCTTTGGTTGGCTACTTACCGAAGAACACCAAAGAAATTACAAGGGTTGGTTTACTCTCGCTGGTCGTTTCGCCCTTACCCGTGAAAGCCAAATCGGAAAACATGAGGTAGACCAACTGGTCAGGCCGTGAGGATAGGAGCGGTTTATAAATGTTCACTGGTGGAAAAGGGGGACGCCCTGCCGCAGCCAACCAGGCCCGACTATAATGAAAATAGCTACATAATGTGATGATTTTAAGTGATGCCAAAGAAAATGATCAATTCACTCAATCTCAAAATACCCTCCTCAAGTTGAGGCTAAGTTCGTCAGCCACTGATGCTGATAACAAGCTCTTAGCAACCCGAGTCAGCTAGTTAATGCCCTGCTTGCCTAGCTGAAAGGGGAAACAATTTGCCATCTTTTGAGTAATGATAGGGTATGTTTAATGACCCGCGAATCGATGCATGAACCTCCTTTATCACCTGAGGAGACCAACCGACTGCTTGCCTTAACCAGCTACGACATCCTGGACTCGTTGCCCGAAGCTGATTATGACGACATCACCCAACTGGCAGCCCAAATCTGCCAGACCCCCATTGCTCTCATTAGCCTGGTGGATGAAGCGCGCCAGTGGTTTAAGTCCAACCGAGGACTCTCCCTCCGCCAAACCCCTCGGGAGCACTCCTTTTGCGCGCACGCTATTCTTACTCCCTATCAGCCCCTGATCGTAGCCGATGCCCGCACCGATCAACGTTTTGCCGATAACCCGCTGGTGAAGGGTGATCCCCATATTGTGTTTTACGCGGGGGTACCCCTGCTCGATGCCCAGGGGTTTGCCCTGGGGTCGCTCTGCGTGCTTGATGAGCAAACCCGCCAACTAACGGGCGATCAACTAGCCAACCTGCAAATTCTTTCCCGGCAAGTGATGCGACTGTTAGAATTACGCCAGAAAACGCGCATCTTGCAGGAAAGTGAAGAGCGGTTTCAACTCGAAAACGAAGCCTTAAAGACCAGTCAGGCTCGTCTGGAGACGATATTCAATCATGCCCCGATTGGTCTGGGGCTGCTGCGGGGGGACGACCATGTGTTCGAATGGGCCAATGACCGCATTGCTCAGATGGCGGGACGAACCCTTGACCAGATTCAGGGAAAGCCTCTCCTGGAAGCGCTGCCCGAATTGGCTCAACAAGGACTCAAAGAGATCTTCGATCGGGTTCGCCAGACCCGCAAACGCTTTGAAGCGTCGCAAATTCCCATCACCTTACGACGCAACGACCAAGACGAAACCGCTTACTTCTATGCCAGTTTTGAGCCGGTTGAGGAGCCCGACGGCACGGTGAGTATCGTTGACTTTAGTTTGGAAATCACCCAGCAGTTGCTGGCTCAGCGGGCGCTGGCCGACAGTCAGGATCGCTATCGAAGGCTGACGGCTGACCTGGAGCAGTTGGTCGAACAACGAACCCAAGAGCTAGCCACCGCCAATGAAGGGCTGGACGCCAGCAACCAGGAGTACGCCAGCATCAATGATGAGCTGAAAGAAGCCAACTTGCTGCTTAAGCGCTCCAACGAAAATCTTCAGCAGTTTGCCTACGTAGCTTCTCACGACTTGCAGGAGCCCCTGCGCAAGATTCGTCAGTTCGGGGATCTGTTGATGACTCACTATGCCGATTCGGTGGGCAACGAGCGGGCTTATGTCGAACGGATGCAATCGGCGGCTCAGCGCATGTCGACCCTCATCAAAGACCTGTTGGACTTCTCACGCCTTTCCACTCGGCGAGAACCCAACCGGTTGGTCTCCCTGGCGGAGGTGGTCGGGCAGGTCTTGTCTACCCTGGAGCTGACGCTGCAGGAAACGGGGGCTCAGTTGACGATCGATACCTTGCCAACCGTGCCGGGGGATGGCTCGCAACTGGAGCAACTTTTTCAGAACCTACTGGCCAATGCGCTTAAGTTTCGTCAGCCTGGGGTCATCCCACGGATTGCCGTTCAGGCTGGCTGGGTGTCGAGTGATCACCTGCCCGAAGGCATCCGAGTAGGCCGGAGCAGCATCGCTTATCACCGGATCGATGTAGTCGATAACGGCATTGGATTCGAGGAGAAGTACCTCGACCGCATCTTTCAGGTTTTCCAGCGGCTGCATGGCAAGCGTGAATATGGGGGAACGGGGATAGGGCTGGCCATCTGTGAGAAAGTCGTCACCAATCATGGGGGCGCCATTACAGCTCGCAGCCAACCCGGTCAGGGAGCCACCTTTACCATTTATCTGCCTGTATAGCATCATGCGAACGTCCGGGTTCCTGTGTCGTTTGGTTGGGAGATATTTTAAGAAGCACTCTCTGGCCAAAAATCTATTCTCTTTAAAGGTTCTATTGATGTTACGTTTCACTTCGCTTCAGCGAAGTGACGAATTGTCTCACTTGCCGAGAACTATCCAGCGTTGAGCGATTTTCTCAGGTTTTTATCGGCTTGATTGACAGTAAAAAACAAAAGCAGGCCCAATACAGTCCCGGCAACGAGAATGGTTATCGATAGATTCTTCATAAGTTGACATTGGTTAGACTAGAAGTTAACTCAAAAATGGATTACTTGTTAGCTGTTTCCTGTGCTTAACCAAGCTGTTTACTTCTAGCTAATGGTCGGTTTCATACCGGCTGCCCTTTTCTGAATTAGCCACTTGACCCCTAGTTCGCCCGCAGCCCAGAAGCGTACTGCGCCGAAACTGGCATCTGTCCACATATTCGTTATACAGCCATAGATCGTCAAGATCAAAACCGCCCTTTTGCCCACCCCCGACAGGATCAAGCAACCCTAGTAAGAAGGGTTACATTGAGTTGGCGGTAAAACCTATTTCAGGCATATTGGTCACGATGGCCTGAACGATGATGCTCCTTATAGCCAATGTTGACGCGTTGGGCAAATATAGACCCCATTGTATCACTCGGCACGTGCCGAGTGATACAATGGGGTCTATGAAAATAATGTTGAGCTGTTTATGCACCTTTCTCTTAATTAACTTCAGCACAAGACGTGAAAAAGGAATCTGTTCATAAAATAGGGCGTTTGGAGAAACGGCGAAAAGTCAGTCAAGGTTGTGTCAAACATACGTATCCATTGGAGCTATTTACTGTATAGCGCATGCATAGCAACGGGAAACCCAAAGCGTGCTAAGCAGGAAGGTATACGCTGAAGGTGGAACCCTGTCCAGGTTGACTGCGGGCGGTGATGGCGCCACCGTGGTTAGTGACAACCCGCTCACTAATGGCTAAGCCAATACCGGTTCCGGCAAACTCATGCTTGCCATGCAGCCGCTGGAAAACCTGAAAGATGCGGTCCAGATATTTTTCATTAAAGCCCACCCCAGTATCAGCCACATCAATCCGATAGTAGGTCTTAACCAATCGGGCAGGCTTAACGCCCGGGGGCAGCTCATGGGCGGGTATGGATTGAGCCTGTATATGGATGAGGGGAGCCACCGATGGTCGGTGAAATTTGAGCGCATTGCTCACCAGATTCTGGAACAACTGAACGAGTTGGGAGGCATCCCCCAGTACGGTCGGTAAGGGCTTTACCTGGATGTCCGCTTTGGTTTCGGCAGTGACCAGCTCAAAGATCGTCAGTACTTGATCCACAATGCCATTGAGGGGTACGGGCTCATCACGATCACGCTGGGTGGAAATCCGGGAAAAGTTTAATAAGTCCCGAATTAACGTCGACATACGACTGGCGGCTAACTGCATCCGCTCAATGTTGACTACTTCGTCTCCTGCGAAGGAGCACTGACGGGCCTTGAGTAAGTCCCCGAACTGCCGGATCTTGCGCAGGGGCTCCTGCAAATCGTGGGACGCCACGTAGGCAAAGGTTTGCAGATTCTCATTGGAACGAACTAACTGGCTATTGGCTTCTTACAGCTCTTCATTACTGGCGGCCAGCTCTTCATTCGCCGTTGCCAGCTCTTGGGTTCGCTGCTGGACCAGTTGCTCTAAGTCGGCTGATAACAGCCGGTAACGTTCTTCGCTCAGGCGTAGCTGCTGTTCAACCTGTTTGGTCGCGGTAATATCCGTCGCCAGCACAATGATGCCAATTACTTGACCGGCCTCATCCGTATGGGGTGTATAGACGATACTCAGCCAGCGGTTTTCCTGCATGCGAGAGGGGGCCAGCAGCTCATACTGCTCAGGCTGACCGGCATAGGCCCTGTCCAGGTGAGATTCGGTTTGCCGGTAAGCGGCCTCGCCCAGAAACTCCCGAACCGTTTTGCCAAGGGCTTCCCCGCCCGACACCCCAAACCAGTCCCGGAATACTTTATTGTAGGACTGATACCGCTGCTGCGCATCGAGATAAAAAATCATGGCGGGCACCATGTCCCGTAAGAGTTCCAGGTGTGTCTCGCTTTGAGCCAGGGCCTGCTGGGTGTTGACTTGGGGGGTCACATCGATGGCGACATCCAGTATGGCATAGATCTCGCCAGCTCCATTCCGTATCGGAGAATAGGACATGTTATAATACTTCTCCTGAAGTACGCCGTTCTGGACAATCTTAACCAGGGAACCGGGCGATACGAAGGGTTCACCCGTGGTAAAGACATCGTCCAGAATCTGAAGAAAGGGTTGCCCTTCACTGATCAGTTCGGGCATGGCCTCCCGTAGCGGCAGCCCTACAATGGCTTCTCCTTTGCCCACAATATCGATGAAGGTCTGATTGGGGTTGTCAATCACCAGATCCCGTCCCACAAACAGCGCGATACCCGCTGGCGCCGTGGCCAGAATAGCGCGTAGCTTACTTTCGCTTTCTTCAATCTTTTTCCGAGTGAGTACCTATTGGGTCACATCCGTGGCCACCACCAGAATGCCGCTCACTTCTCCCTGAGCCCCTTTTTGGGGCTGGTAGGTCAGATCGACATAGATGGTGCTCAGGTGGTCATCGCGGCGGATTTCGACGGCTACCTCAGGGGCATTAAAGGGGATGCCCGTGGCAATGACGTTCTTCAGGAGTTGATCAAACCCCTGCCCTTTGAGTTCAGGCAAGGCTTCCAGCAAGGGTTTGCCGGTAATAGCCTGGGGGGGCGGGCGACCAATTCCCCGAAAAATGCATTCGCCCACTGAATCACCAAGGCCTCATCCGCACTGTAGGTAGCTAAGCCCACCGGCGACTGCTCAAACAAGGCTAGCAACTGACGTTGCGCTTCTTCTTTGATTTCCTGGGCCCGCTTAAGGTCGGTGATGTCCCGGGTGGTACCGGCTACGGCCTCCACTTCACCCTGGTCGTTGAGTACCGGCGCAAATACGTAGTCATAGATACGGCTACCCAGCGTCGCGTGCGGGAAGGATACCTCGCCCCGGATCGGTTGTTTGGTGACCACCACCCGGTCGATTTCTTGCTCGTGCATCCGGGCGTGCCAGGGCTCATATCCGTTTTCCAGTAAGGTTTTCCCGATGGATTCCTCCCAGGTTTTGCCCCACATGGCCAAGAGTGCCTGGTTGGCGTAGGTGAAGCGATAGGTAAAGTCGAAGACATACATCAAATCGGGCGTACTGGCCGTAATGGCTTCATAGATCCGCTGCTGGCGCTGGGCCAGTTGATGAACCGCGGCTTCCCGTTGCCGGGTCTCTGCCTGCTCAGTTACCTCCTGGGCAACGCCCGCAAAGCGAATGGGCTGGCCCGTCTGATCCAGGTACCGTCGCCCCGTTGACTGAATCCAGCGGACGCGGCCATCCTCCCCTAGGGTGCGGTAGGTTAGTTGATAGTTTCCATCGGACGCCGGATTCAGAGCCCATTGCACCGCTAGATTGACCCGATCGACATCCTCGGGGTGGATAAAAGCCAGTGTATCCTGGAAGACAACCGGATGGCTGTGGATGCCAAAAAGCTGACGGCACCGCTCATCCCAGCGTACTTGCTTGGTGATCGGATTCATTTCCCAAACGCCGAGACCCGCTGCCTGCAGGGCTAAGTCAATATCGAGCGATTCGTTGAGTGGCCTAGTTGAGTTAGCGGGCCGTTGATCACCGGTCATACCTGGTTACTGGATGTTATATGGCAAGGTAAATAAAACTATAAATTTGGTTTGCGTTGGTTAGTGATCGCGTTGGACAGATGTTAAACTATACGTCTCATAATACGCTTCTTTTCTATCTGCTTACTGGCCCTCACTCCGTTGAGAGCGGATTGTGCTCGTGTCAACGGCTAAAATTGTCCAACCCGCCTGAATCTGTTACCTACAAAAGGTGACTTACGTCTCCAAGCCTCCTGGCTCCAAATAAGCCTTAACGCGCTGGCTGACTTCCGGAAAAAGAAAAATAGGCGTTTAAGTAGACCCCGCTTGGTTTTCGGCATAGCCGAGCTGAAAACTCAAGGTGGTGCCCACCCCTTCGGTACTTTCTACCCATAGCTCACTTCCCAACACCCTGAGCTGTTCCTGACAAATAGCCAGTCCCAGCCCCAGCCCTTGAAAATCACCCGCGTTCCGGGCTCGATAAAAACGATCGAAAATGTAGGGCTGCTCCTCCAAGGGGATCCCAATCCCCTCATCACTAACCGCAACGACCACAGCGCTCACTCCGTAGCTGAGCTGCAAGCGGGGCGAGCCGTCCGAATACGTGTAGGCGTTTCGCAGCAAATGGCATACCACCAGCGTTAACAGGCGCTCATCCCCGGCTACCGGCACCGGCCGTCCTATTACGTGTAGGTCCACCCTATGCGCCTGGCGAGCAGCAGACGCTGCGTGAACCTCGATCAATGACTCGCTCAGACCTACTAAATCGACGGCGGTCATACTGATTAGCAATTTGTCGGGTTGTACTGACTCAAGGGATAACGTATCCCGGAGTAGCCCCTCCAGTGCATCGATATTACGGGTAATTGTCTTCAGGTGCTTATCGATGCACGCCCGGACACCCGAATCCGGGAGCCGATCCAGATACAGTTGGGCTAACTGAATGCTGGTACTCATGGCCGTTAGCGGGGTACGGAACATGTGGGAAGCCGTGGTAATGAAGTGAGCCTGATGGTCGGTCAAGCGCCGTTCTTTTTGCAACAGCTCCTCCAGGAGCTGCTCGTTCTCCCTGGCCGCCGTGATGTCCCTGGCCACCCCAATCCGGCGAATCAAGGTGCCTGACTCGTCAAGAACCTCCACCATGCGGGCCTGCAACCAGTGCACCTGCCCATTCCGGTGGTGAACCCGAAACTGCAGCTGAGTGTCCGGCTGGGGATCCTGGAGAGCGGCCAGTAACCGGGGGTGGTCTTCGGCCACCACAAACCGTAGAAAGTCCCGTGGGTCAGTATACAGATCGGCGCGGCTAAGCCCGCTCATCGTCTCGTAAGCCGGGTTGACATATATGAACCGCTGGCTTTGCACATCCCGAACCCAGAAGATTTCCCCGACGTAGTCAGCTATTTCCTGGAACCGTTCTTCACTGGCCCGCAGCGCACTTTCAACCTCCTTCAACGAGGAGATATCGACCGCTAGGTCCACATACCCCAATAGGGTTTGATCAGCAGCGTAAAGCCCCGTGATGGTAGCCAAAACGGGGCGCTGCTGGCCGGCCTTCGAAAGCAGGGCGGTTTTGCCCTGTAACACCCGGTGCCCTTGCAGGTAGTGCCGCATCCACTCGAAGTCGGTTAGGGAAGCCTCGCCTAGGGCCGTCCCGAGTTGCGCCGCCATCGGCTGCTGGTCCATCGGATCCAGCAACCGGTGACGGCTCTGCCCCACGAGCTCATCCTGACGATACCCTGTCCAATTTTCTACCGCCGGGTTGACCCGCTGAATCAGTCCGGTGGGGTCCGTAACGATAATGGCCAGTCCGCCGTGGGTAAAGATAGCCCGTTGCAGGGCCAGGAGCTGCTGAAGCTTCCCTGGGCGCTCAGCTACCCGCCCCGGTTCCAGGGTGGTTTGCGCCAACAACTGACGGTCTTGTCGGTGAGCTTTTTCCCGTTGAATTTGAGGAGTCACTTCTCCGATGAGGGCAAACCAGGTATCGGTGCCCGGCTTAGGGCTTATCACCCAGTGCAGGAGCCGGTAGGTGCCGTCGCTACCGCGGAACCGGTTCGTTAGCTCCACCGAATCCTTCCGTAAGGCCTCCACCAGTTGCCGGGTGCCGTCCCGGTCTTCGGGGTGGATCCAGCTATACCATTCGGCTTGACGCAGTTCGTCGGTCGTCCAGCCCAGCAGGCGCTCAAAAGCCGGGTTAACCGTCCTGAAGTAGCCGTTCCGGCTGGCGACGACCATCAGGTCATTGTCCAGCGTAGTGAGTTGGTCAACCGATTGCCATTGCGGCGGGAGTCGTCGTTGGGCAATCAGGTCAATCAGGTCAATCAGGTCCATGACCGTTTGGCTGAGGTCCTGGAGGGCGTTGTGCTGGAGAGGACTTAACTGGCGGGGTTTCTGATCCATGACGCAGAGCGTACCCAGCACGACGCCCTCGGGGTTGATCAGGGGAAAGCCTGCATAAAAGCGAATGGCCGGGGCCGTCGTGACCAGGGCGTGGTATTGAAAGCGCACATCCAGTGTGGTATCGGGTACTTCCAGGGAAGCCCCGTTTGCCACGACATACTGACAAAATTCCACCAGTCTGGGTGTCTCGAAGCCCGGCATACCGGTATTGGCGGAGTACCACCGGTGGTTCCCATCCACCACCAGCGAGACCGGTGTTTCACAGAAAAGAGAAGCCAATCGGGTAACGCGATCAATGGCTTCGTCGGGTAAAATGGTTGCTATCTGGTACTGGCGCAGGGCCGAGATGCGGGCCGCTTCGTCTGAATGATCGATCATAAAATCGCGAGGCTCGACTGGCCCCGCAGGTCTGGCTATAACCTGCGGGCAGCCGATACGGCCCCTTTTATTAACTGGGTTTAACGCCAGTCATTTGACTGAATTAGGAGCGACTACCACCATCAGTATGTAGAATTTCATGACCGGGTGATGCCGGATCGTCGGGAAGCAATCATTTCGCAAGGGTGGCTGGAGGGTTGGTCGTTAACCAGACAAGTAGCGCTCTTCCCCGAGGCTGTCCGTGACTAGCCGGGCGTTGTTGAGCGCGGCTGAGCACTTCCTAAAAGAAATAAGTGTAAGCTGGCTTGTCATCCCCTGGTTCAACCGATTCATTCTCTCTTTGCATAAAAAAGTATACATATAATCTGACTTTTGCCAGTGTACTTACCTGGAGGTAAAATACATCATAAACATCTATAATATCTAAATATAATCTATACAATTTTAGAGAAAGTTAGCTGCCTTATGAAGAGGGCGAACGGACCATATGCCTCCAATTACGCTGGACGGGTAGGAAAACCTGATCTTCTTACAAAACGATCCAATCAGAAAGCAGACGCCTGTAGTCTCAGTAGTCTTGTGTACGAGCGATTTATGAAATAAATAAAGCGATAGCCGTTGCAAACTAATATGCAACGGCTATCGCTTTTACGAATTGTTTATGACTGCCTGAGCCAAAAGTAACTCTAACCCTGTATGAACAACGCCTATATCGGTAAAGCCTCTGCCTGGCACTCCTCTTAAAATCAGCTATCCCAACAGTAGTCAGGTAGGCGCCGCTACTGGTAAGTAATTGTATAAGTAAACCGACCCATAACCCCTACCGGAGCAACTGGGCGAAGGGGAAAACCAGCCTCATTGACTTGTAGTGTCTCACTATTCAACGTACTGGTCTGACAACCATACAAAGTCGTACAATACTTCTTTGTACGACTAATCAGGTTATTCCGGGTGAGCACGTCCAAACCAGTCAAGCCCGTCGATGACCCAACGCTTCGATTGAAAGAGGCTAATAGAGCCGCCAGAATCTGATACTCTTTACTTTGAGCAAATACCGTCTGGTACTGATCAAACTGCTGAGCAAGCACTTCATAGAACACATTTGGATTGCGAGACTTGCTATCCATTGATTCTGCTTCCAGATCAAAATGGCCTTGTTTATCAAGAAAGAGTCGGCCTAGCTGAACATTTCGCCGGTGGCGTAGAAGGATTTATCGATGTGCCCAAACAGGGTGGGAGCCAACAACTTGAATCGTTCTTTAAAAGTGGCTGTAATCCGTTCCAGACGGGCGTCGGAGGCTAGGAGTTTTCCATGGGTAATTGTCTGGCTGTTGGCAAGTGCCTCTTTCTCAGTCCCTTCGGGTTTCCAATCGGCGGGCAACATCGTCGAAAGTCGGTCATTACCCATCGAGCCTTTCGCTTCCATCCCTTCCGGCATCGTAATCACCCCATCGACTGTCATTTGCAGCTGACCACGAGGGAGCCTCATCTCGGTATAGGCATACCGAGCATCGGGATAAGGGGAGAAATTCGAGGTCGCATTCGTATAGAATACAATCAGTTTCATGGGCGAAACGAGGCGGCGTTCGGTCGCTAATCGACCGGGTAGAATGGCCGTTGACGTTTTAATGGGAATCAGCCGTTTGAGGTCATTACTGGCAGCGGCCAACGTAAGGGTTCGACTCTCCAGGGATATCATCTTGGTAACATCTTCCTGATAGACCATAAAGCCGGACTGCTCGAACGTATTATTGATTAAACTCGCCATCAAGTGCCGGATCGACCCTTTGTAAGCCATCAGTCGGTTCCGCTGAAACCGGCTGACCTGCCGTTCGTTCTCCGGTTTTAGTTCTTCGAAACGAGCCGTTCCCGCCGAGTACACATCGCCTGACGCAGCCGCATCGAAATGTTGTAGTGCATAGATTATTCGGTAGCCCAGCGCCTGATTGTCAATAACTAATGGTTCATTAGCTGTTGCATACAGATGCTCTTTATCTTCTTTAAAGTTGAGCACTTCACTGTTAACCAGCACGCACTGGCTGCCAAAGGGTTCGCCAAAGAGTTGCTTTTTAAACTGCCGCATGTGCCGCTCCCATTGCTTGGGATTGCCTCGAACAGTCACAGCATCGAGGGTTTGTTCGCTCGGTTTGAGACTAAAATTCGCCTTCTGGGGTATGGTATTATCGAATCGGATGGTCTGGGTAGCTGGCTGATAGCCGACAAACGAAGCGGCTATTTCGACCGTACCTAAGGGCACACCCGCCAATGTATAATAGCCCTTTTCATCGGTGACGGCCCCGCGCGTTGATCCATTGACGTAGACACTGGCAAAAGGCAAGGGTTTTCCTGTGGCAGCCTCCGTTACGGAGCCGGTCAGTGTGGCGGTCGTTTGTGCCTGAGTCAGTCGGGTCGATCCTAGCAGGCAGGCGATAGCTATCCAGCTGATGAAGAGCGCGTAACGCATAATTAGTTGATTAGAATACCCGCTCGGATAAAGAACTTTGTCCTGTAATTATACCCTGGACTTGACATGGCTGCCTACTTATGGACGAACCATTGAGTCTCATAAATTGCTCCCCTCTGAGACGAAAGAGCTTTTATAGTACGCATCAATATGTAACCCTTTAGAGAAACGTTTAAGTGAACAGCTTTAAAAATGGAAATACACTTTCTGTTCATCCTGTCATCTCCATTTGCAACCCTAGTTCGCCGGTCCCCTCAAGTAATCAAAAAAGAAGCATCATAGGCCTT
Organism: Spirosoma sp.; assembly: GCF_026391055.1. Classification (GTDB taxonomy): domain Bacteria; phylum Bacteroidota; class Bacteroidia; order Cytophagales; family Spirosomataceae; genus Spirosoma. The sequence goes on from NZ_JAPLET010000003.1 coordinate 58,281, forward strand.
TTAATATAAAGTAACAATACATAGTTTAGCTACTTACTATACTAGTTGTTACTTTTTATGTCTGTACATGTTCCCAAACCTATACTTGTTTACGAAACGGCGGCTAATTAACCTTGCCTTCCTGGGGGCGGCTTCGTTACTGCTAGGGGGCCTTGGCTTGTTAGAGACGCTGCTGTACCGACAGCAAAAAGACCAGCAATGGGTGAACCATGCCGACCAAGTCATTGATCAACTCAAGGCGCTGGAAGCTAAGATAGTAGACGCCGAAACCGGCACTCGGGGTTACGTAGCGACGGGGGATGCGACCTTCCTCCAACCGTATTCTCAGGCCCTTCCCCAGATTGCGGCCCAGCTGAAGACCTTGACCCGATTAGTAGCCGATAACCCCGGCCAACAACGAAAAATACAACAGCTCCAGCAGGTAGTCAGCGAGAAGATGGCCATCCTTTTCGAGCTCAGATGGCTCGATGGCTCGGCCAAAGCCTTATTGCCGATTGGCAAACAGCGCATGGATAAAATCCGCCAGCACATAGCTACCCTCATCCAGGTGGAACAGAGACTCTTGCGTACTCGTCAGCAGGAGCTACGGGCCGATTATGCGGCCACCAGTCGGTTGATTTGGTTGTTGCTGGTGCTGGCCCTGATCAACGGCGGGTGGTCTTACTGGCTGGTTGACCGGGAGTTCAACCGTCGGAAAAGGGTCGAACAACGCCTGCAAAGCAGCCAGCAACGCTACCGCTCCCTGGTTGAGCGCCTGAAAGTCTTGGTCTTTCAAACCGATTCTCACGGGCGGTGGACCTACTTAAACCCTGGCTGGGAGAAGCTCACCGGCTTTGCAGTGGAGGCCTCCCTGGGGGACTTTCTGGTGAATGCCGTGCTGGATGAAGACCGCTCAGCTATTCAGCAACTGTTGGAGCAGATTCAGGTGGGTAGCTGGCCACCGGATGGCACCCTGTTGATTCGCTTTCGCCATCGAGCCGGTGGCTACCGCTGGCTCGAAGTATTGATGACCAGTACGCTCGATGACCAGCAGCGGTTCGTGGGCCTGACGGGGACCTTACTGGATCGAACCGAAGCTAAGCAGGCCCAGCAGGCTCTTCTTGACAGCGAACAACGCTTTCGGGCGATTGCTGAAAATGTGGATGAAATCTTTTGGGTACGGGACGTGCACAGCCCAACGTTTTTGTACATGAACCCCAGCTTTGAACGCTATACCGGCATCAGCCTGAAAACGGTTTATGCCCAGCCGCTGGCCTTTACCCAGGCGATCGTTGAAGAAGATCGACCGCTGGTGCTGGAAGCGTTTATGAGCCAGCAGCCCCGCCCTGCTTTTCGCTTCCGGGTACACCACCCCGATGGTACGCTTCGCTGGCTAAGTACGCGCATTTTCACCCAAAAAAACGAAGCCGGCCAACTCACCCGGCGAATGGGCATGGCTACCGATATAACGGCGGTCCTAGAAAACGAACGGCGGCTGGAAGAGTCCCTGGCGGCTGAACGGTCATTTAATGGCTTGAAGTCCCAGTTCATTGCGACGGCCTCCCATCAGTTCCGGACGCCCTTAACGGCCATCAAACTGAGTGCCAGTCTCATCCAGCGGTATCTTCATGCCGATGCGGGTAATGGTCTGACGTCAAAAATCCAAAAGCAGCTCGCCACAATTAACCAGCATGGGATAATCTTAACGGAGTTAATCAATGATACACTCACCTTGAGTAAGATTGAAGCCGGTCAACAACGGGTCGAGCTAGTGGCCACCGATCTGATTAAGTTGAGCGAAGAAGTGGTGAGCTTGTTTAAGAATCGGGAAGACGGGCGTCACGTCGAGCTAGTCCTGCAGGGAGAGCCGGTCCCCGTGTGGGCGGATAAAACGATGTTGAGCCATGTGCTGGCCAATCTGCTTTCGAACGCCTTTAAGTTTTCCTCGAGCAACCCACAGCTACTAATCGTCTTTGAGTGGGCTCAGGTACGGGTGTTGGTCCGGGATCAGGGCATCGGTATTCCCTCCGCTGATTTGCCTTACTTATTTGGTAAATTCTTCCGAGCCAGTAATACAGGGGGCATTACGGGGACGGGTCTAGGGTTAAGCATCTGTCAGGAGTATATGACCCTGCAACAAAGTCAGATTGAGGTAGCCAGCACCGAAGGGGAAGGCACCGTGTTCACGGTTCGCTTAAGATTGGCGTCCCCTGCTTGACCCGCACCCGTTGAGGAGAGAATTGTCGCTGTCCGCTATTAGAAAAGACCCCTATGGTGATCGATTTTGAAGCGAGGGGCTGATGGGTTAAATCCGTTCTGACGATCCGCTTTTAGCTATACCATACGGAATGTCAGGGACGGGCCAAATGAGTCGTCAACGTTGGGTGAAAGCGGGTAACGACAAGGGCTCACGGGTTTGAATAGCTACCGCTGACGAAATAACGGTGTGCCCCTCTTGTAGATGACTGGACTAATTGCCTTTTTACAGCAGTATCCACAAACCATACGCGCAATGACTCCACACGGAACCCGCTTGGTGACCATTAATGGCGTACAGGCGAAACTGATTATAGACGAAAAACAACAGGTCAGTGTCCTGCGCTCCCTGACCGGCACAACGCCTACTGACACCCTGGTCGATGAACTCCCTCTTCCGGCTAAACCCCTGTGGCTGCGCCTAATCGTGCGGGCACTCAAGTGGTATCGTACCAAACTAGCCTCTAGTATAGGGCTGGGCTGCGTTTATGAACCCTCCTGTTCGCGCTACGCTGAACTGGCCCTGCGTCAGCATGGCTTCCGGAAGGGATTCTATTCTACGCTGAAGCGCCTGCACCGGTGCCGGCCCGGCGCGGGGGGTGTTGATCTTCCCTAGTTAGCTGTACTTCCCTTTACCCATCAGGCGAGACTACCTGGCTCAACTCATGAGGGTATTTTTCACACAGTCAGTGGGATGACCACCTGATTCAGAACGAGCCAAAACGTATGTGACTGGTTGTGTTTGACAGATAGTAAAAAGCAAATGTATCGTAAAACGCTCCTCCATGAGACAAGTAGCGTTCAGATAACAACCTTTTAAATGATTAAGCCGGATTTTGTAAAAAAACATAGCCCTATGTGCTAATTATGGCCTTTTTCGATAAATAGCTATAACGCTGGGCAACGGCCCTTTTTATGAGTAGCACCGGTCATGGCCCCTGTTGGCTGGGCTTGACGTACTTTTTCCATGATTCATCACTAAAGTAATGAACGATCAATTTTCACCTGACGGCATTTATCAGGTTCGAATCAGCCTGCTGGAGATGGCCATGAGCCATTGGGTATTTGAACCCGCTATTTATCGCGTGTCTGATAATGTCCAACTCTTCAACATGGGAAAGCAAGTCTGGAGTGCGGATTCGATTGAGTGGACCTCCAACTCCATCGTTGTGCTACAGACCCGTCAGTATCCTGGCCTGATCTTCTGCGATCTAACTTTAGATATGGCGCTCGGGATGGGCGAAGCTATTCGGGGCAAAATTAAGAATCGAGATTGGAAAACCGGTAATCCCATGAGCGAACTTCCCGCTGCGTTCACCGGAACGCTGGCCGAAATTAAAGAGTGGCAAAGTTGAATTGGCCCACGACCACCCGTATGCGATTAACAAGACCGGAGTGGCGAGGGGGCGTACCGGGTCGGTGCACCGATTACTGTCTACCTGACAGGTAGCAAAACTTGTCGTCTCATTATGTGGCCGTATGCAACGGATTACATTTAACAGATATTAGAAAAAATTACTGTCTCGCAAAAACCCTCCTCCTTGAGACGAGGAGACTTTTTAGATTAATTGACGGATTTTGTGCGAAACGGCAAACGCACCCACTTTATAAGTTGAAGGTGGTTTCCCGGTATGATGAACTGGTCATCTTTATCGATAATACGTAGGATTTGCCCGAATTCATAAATAAACAGGTTGTAATCGGTTTATAAAAGAAGTGATAGAGCCAATTTAACTCAGCAACCCGTCATGAGCAAAACACGCAAAGACCGCTCTGATATTCAGGTCGGCAATCTCGAAAAAAAACATAAGCTGGAGCCCGGTACCGTCCGCAATACGGATCATAGTGATGCTTGCTCGGATAAAGAACTAGGCAGCTTGCAACGTGAATATGGCGAACAAGCCATGAAAGGTATGTTAGGCGAAGAAGACCCGTTAACTGATGGAGACGATAAGAAACAGCGCAACTAGTCTGGTTAAAATAAAGTGCAAAATAGAGTTCATACTGTTTCAGACTGCACAATAAATGGGCCTTAATCGGCGTTTAGTAATCATTAAGCTTGTCAAGCCCCGGTAGTACAACTATCGGGGCTTTTTTGTGCTCTGTCTCAACAGACCTAATAGCAGATCTTACGGGGCACATAGCATGTACTTCGAGCCTGCGTCATCGACATCTGGCTAACCTCATGTGTACATCGGGCCAGTCCACGACACATGCCACTATGGTATGCATACGCGCTACGGCTCTCGCAAATAAACACGTAAGCCACCGTGACACGCGGAGCCGGACGTTTGGCTTTGTGTGGGTAGCGGCCCGTAACGGTCTGTGCGTCGACCGACGACCAGCCAGAAAGCGTTACGAATAGAACCAACAGCAATCGACGAGCCGCCATACGCTTATTAGCCTAAATCCGCAACAAGTTCATCAGCCAGCCAGTAACCAGCCAGCGCTACCTGACGCTGGGCAATGGGTTTTACGGTGGCCACATAATCAGCCGGTAAAACAGTCCCCTCCTGATCGGTACCCGATTGAAGCGTGTTATTCCGGTAGGCGTTATCCTGTGCCAGTTGAAAACTCTCTTTCGCCCAGTCGGTAACGCTCCTCGTACCCAGCTGCGGCAACTGATTCCGCGCTTCGGCTTGCCGGATCTGAACGGCCAGGTTACGGGCCGACTGGAAATCATCGGCTCCCAGCAGCATCCCGTCCCAGAACGAGTGCAGATTGATCGTCTGGCTGCTCATCATTACTTTGATCTTAAACAGGTTGCCACCCCGATCACCTTTGGGAAACTGCCGGTCGACCAGCGCACTCGTATGGAGTGGTTGGTGCACGTCGCCCGTCAGGTGAAACAGCCAGCAAAGGGCAATCGCTTTGGCACTATCGGGCGCGTTGCTGCGCAGGATCTGCCGGTTCTGCTCATAGGCTTGCAGGATATTTTCGTCGGTCGATAGTACGGTATCAGTACGGGCTACACCCTGCTCGGGCGTGTAGATGTAGTTGACGCAGTGCCAGGTAGGATGATCATATTGGTTACCGCGCACATCGTCCGGCCAGCGAGCGGCCAGCATGAACAGGTACTGGTTTTGATCATCGGTTGATAGTGATGGGTCGTTCAGCTTCCCAGCCCATCGTTGTTGATACTCCGGATGCTGACGCAGGATGGCCACAACCCGATCGGCTACTTGAGGTGAAGTCGTTTGTAACTCGCGGTAGGCGATTGCACCGGTCACCATGTGCGTGGCTCGGTTCCAACCAAACGTAAGGGTGAATAGGCTCGTCGATAGAAACAGGCCGGTTAGCAGCAATAAGTTGATGAAGCGGTCCATAAGCTATCAAAAGGAAAGTCCCACAAGGTAAAGGTCAGCGTTCTTCAGTGCAACCAATTCCTTTAGGAGATCGCTAACAAATGGCTGATCGAATCGTGCGTTTGTTAAGATGCTGCTTTAGCCGACGATCCAACCGCAAGCACTCGGATAAATTTCACCGGCAACGGGTTGCCGGGCACGCCTATACTTTTGCTTATCTTTAGGGCATACCCTGTCATTTTTTTTCCCATGATTTACTCGACACACCTGTTGCTGGGAGCACTTCTAACTTTCTTAATTGGTCAGGCAACGCTCCAGGCGCAGAACCGTCACCTCACGTATGCGGAAAGCCAGCAGGATTTTCCCAACCCAGAACGGGGCTTTTACATCCCCATCAGCACCTCCTCGACTCGCTTCGTGCCTCTCGATGCTGCTAAGTTGATCACCTACCGTACCCAAGCCCAGCGCGTGGCCAAGGCCAGCTATGCCATTCATTGTTCCTTGGTGTATCGAAGTTATCGGCTGGACACATTCAAGAACAGCCCCATAAGCGAGGACTTCCTCAAAAAGATAGGCCAGGACTTTAGTATCGCCAGACAGGCGGGCATCAAGCTTATTCTCCGGTTCGCTTATACGGAACAAGCTACGACGGGTACCTGTCCGGATCAATATAAAATATGTCCGCCCTACGGCGACGCTCCCAAGGCCATCGTGCTGACTCACATTAATCAGTTAAGCCCCTTGCTTCAGCAGCATGCCGATGTGATTGCCGTATTGCAACTGGGATTTATCGGCATTTGGGGTGAGAATTATTTTACCGATTATTTTGGCGATGCATCTACCAACGGTCTTGGTGTAGTACCTGACAGTAGCTGGCAGGATCGCAATCAGGTGCTGGCTGCTCTGTTAAACGCCCTTCCCAAAGATCGGATGGTGCAAGTACGTACCCCGCAGATCAAGCAACGGTTCGTCTACGGCCCCAAAGCACCCGTTACATCAGCCGCTATGAAGCCGGGGGATGGATACCGAGGTTCCGATCTCGCCCGGATCGGGTTTCACAACGATTGCTTCTTGGCCAGCGCGGATGATTACGGCACCTTTTATGATGTGGGCCACTCGTCGGCTAAACGAGGCCCGGCCACGGTTCCGCTCCGCCGATATATGGCGCAGGACAGTCGCTACACGGCGGTAGGGGGTGAAACCTGCGATGATGCCTTCAGTCCGCAGAACGACTGCGCTCCGGTGGGGCGGGCCGAGCAGGAGATGGCCCTGATGCACTACAGTTACCTGAATGCCAGTTATAACAATGAGGTGAATAATGACTGGCAAACACAGGGATGCATGGATAACATCCGTCGCCGACTTGGCTACCGGTTCGTGTTACGATCGGCTAGTATCCCTAAGCACATCAAGGCAGGGCAGCCGTTGCGGGTTGAACTGGCGCTGGCCAATGTAGGCTATTCAGCTCTTTACAACCCAAGGCCCCTTCAACTTGTCCTGCGAAATGTGGCGACCGGGGCCCTTCACCGCATTACCCTGGAATCGGACACGCGTCACTTATCATCTGGCAGTCATCAACTGCGCCATGTGCTTCAGCTGCCGGCCGTGGTAAAAGCGGGTCGGTATGAGCTCTTGCTGAATTTACCTGACGGCTACTCCTCACTGGCTCAGAATCCAGACTACAGTATCCGACTGGCTAATATTGGACTTTGGGAGGAGCAGACTGGTTTTAACAAACTAAACCATACGCTTATAGTTGGGCCATAACCAGCCATTGGATGCCTTCTAATCGATCAAAACAACAAGTCCATCTCACAGCGGTCACCTTTTCTCTTTTATTCGCCCCCTTTCGTGGACGTTTTCAGGCCTTAGAAACAAAGGGGTGATTATTTACTCAAGTCAGGATACGCGTTCATTCGGCGAAGGGTTTTCGTGAACGTTTTTGAAGACGGAGTCAAAGCACATACAACTTACTGGTTATTAGGCAGATGCAGGGTTCATTAAAAGGATATTCTATGCCTTTAAATGAACGATTATGAGGTTGTACCGTCCTAAAAAAAGTTGACCGTTTTGAGTTAGTCCGATCATACATTGACCATTTTACTGGTAGTCCGAAGTTAAGCTATTTCTTGACCCCTGATTCGGACAGCTTATAGTAATTTTTCCAGCGCCGTTCTAACGGCCCATAGCTCCCATGAGCCGCTACCGGACTGAGCATGTCACAACTTAGGTGAGGCCGCTTGTAGTTGTACAGAAACACCCCTTTCTCTAGCAAGGTGTAGGCTTCCTCCAGCGAACGAACCGGTTGATGACTTAGATACTCTTCTTTCAGGATACCATTGACCCGCTCGGCCACCGAGTTCTCTAAGGGGTCGGAGTTCTCCGTCATGCTGATCCGTATGTGATATGCATCCAGTACCCTGGTATATTCATCACAACAGTACTGAATACCCCGGTCGCTATGATGAATCAAGTGCGGTCCCATTCGTTTGGTAATTTGTTTGAGGGCCATCTCCAGGGCTCGTCGAGAATGGACGGCTTCCAGATTTTCCGCTACCGCAAAGCCCACGATCCGGTGCGAATAGGCGTCAGTAATCAATGAAATGTACAGATAGCCGGCCTCTGTCAACCAATACGTAATGTCGGCCACCCAAACCTGATTGGGCCGTAAAACGAACAGGTCCTTGATCAGGTTCGGGTATTTACGAAACCGATGCCGGGAAAAGGTGGTGATCACCTTCCGCCTTCGCTTTCTAATTAACAGATGGTTAGCTGCCATTAAGTCGAACAAGGCGTCCCGACCCATTTTTATTCCCCGTTGTCCCAGTTCTTCTTTAAGGAGCCAGTATAGTTTCTTACCTCCCATGCGAGGGTGATCTTTTCGAACACCTTCGATCAGATCCAGTACTTGTTTATCGGCTTCTTCTCCTTTAATGAGCCGATGGCTATGTTGATAGTAAGCTTGCC
>NZ_JAPLET010000024.1 GCF_026391055.1 Spirosoma sp.
CCGCCCGAACGGCCATTTTCTCGCCCAACAGGGCATGGTAGAAGCGGGTGAAGCTGGCTTCACTTTCTGTTCGGGTGAAGAGATTGTTGACCATCGAGAGGTAGGCATAGCCCGTAGCCCCCTGTATCGGCCAGTCATCGGGCAAATCTTCCTTATTCTGGAGAATCTTCTCGACGACGATGTAAGCCTCGGGTCCGGCCAGTTGGCGCAGTCGCTGGAGGTAGCGGTTTGGGTCCTGAAGTCCGTCGATATGATCGACCCGCAACCCATGAAAAACGCCGGCTTCGAGCAGGGTTTTGGGAAGCTGGTGCACGGCATCGAAGACTACCGGGTCCTGGATGTTAAGGCATATGAGCGAATTGACGGTAAAGAACCGCCGGTAGTTGATCTGCTGATCGGTTTCGCCGTGAAAGCACAGCCGGTAGTCTTGCTGATCGACAATTTGTTTGACAAGCAAAGGACTCGAGTTGACCGTTTTTAAGCAAGATCGGACATACGTTTCTACTTCCGCCTTCGACATCAATCCAGCAAGCGTCTGTTGACAGTTATCCGATAAATGGGCATAAGCATCCGTATCCGTGAACTGCTCAAGAAGGCTTAGCTGCTCCAGTAATGCCTGCACCGCAACCGGAATGGCGGCATCGACAGGTTGTAAAATAGATTTATAGGAACGCAAATGGAGCGGATAGGTGGTGTCAAAATACCGAACAACAAACTTTCCATCCTGATAGTCTACGGTAAGCTCCTCCCGGTCCAACACGTCAGGCAGCGGGTCGCCCAGGAACGGCACCATGAGTCGGCCCTGATGGACCGGGCTTTGCCAGTTGATATCAAAAAAGGAAGCGTAGGGTGATAGCTGGCCTTTTTCGAGCACATCCATCAGCCATAAGTTATGCGGATCAAAGGCCATGTGATTGGGCACAATGTCCTGTATCCAGTTCATACCGCGCTGGCTCAGCTGCCGACTAATGGTGTGAAGTTCGGCCTCGGTACCAATTTCGGGGTTAATCCGTTGCGGGTTCACGGAATCATAGCCGTGGGCACTGCCGGGTACGGCTTCAAAAATGGGCGACGCGTATAAAGTGCGTACACCCAATTGGTCCAGATAGGGAATTATTCGCTCAAAGTCACGGAACGTAAAGTCTTTGTGGAATTGGATCCGGTAGGTGGAAACGGGATTTTTCATGATGTTGAGCGTAAAGAATAAATGATTCGGGTTGTAGCAGAATGGCATCTCCATTCTTTATTAAAACTGGGCATTTACTGCTGGCCGATGGCACATTTGGTTGCCATTGCGCATCGGCAGAATCCAGCAGTTTTTCCCAACATATGTCCTCACCTGATACAGAAAGGGTTGTTGACTGCGGTTGTTTGGAGAAGTTCATCAGACACAGCACATGCTGATCCTCATACCAGCGACGTACGGTCAAAAGCTCTTTATCCGTATCGGCAACGACGTCGAGTTGATCCCGGTCGAGGTGGTAGAGGGCCGGTAGCTGATGGCGCAACGCAATCAGCGTCTGGTAATAGCGAAGTAGCGTCCGGTGTGGCTCCTGGGCAGGCAGCTGCCATTGTAATTTTGTCTGCTCGAACGTTTCTTTCGTTTGGGGGTCCGGCACGTCGTCATCGTCATCATCCGTAGCGAATTCTTCTTTTCGGCCCTGCCGTACGGCTTCGGCCAGCTCGGGTTCGGTGTGGTTAACGAAGTAAAAGAACGGATTTGTTTCGCCCCACTCCTCGCCCATAAACAGCAACGGAATAAACGGACTGACCAGCACGGCACCAGCCATCAGCTTGAGCATTTCGTAACTATACAACTGGCTCGACCGCTCGCCCTGTTTCCGGTTCCCGATCTGATCGTGGTTTTGCGAGAAGACGATAAACTGCTGGCCGGCATTACCATGAACTTTCTGCCCGAACAGCTTCTGCCGAACAACGGAAAACTGGCCGTCGTACACAAATGCATCCTTGTAGGATTTGGCCAAGTGATTGAGGCCGTCAAAATCGGCATAATAGTCGGTTTTATCTTCACCAACGGCTACCCGAAGGGCATGATGAAACTCATCGATCCACTGGGCATCCATGCCATAGCCCTGTTCGGACAGTGGTTTAATGTAACGCGGGTCGTTCAGGTCGCATTCGACAAAAAGATAATGTTGACGTCCGGTTGCCTGCATCAGTTCATTGACTTTTTGCCGAAGTTCCTGCAATAGGTGAACAGGACCGAAATCCATGAGCGCATGAACGGCATCGAGCCGCAGGGCGTCGATATGAAAATCCCGGAACCACATCAGAGCATTTTCAATGAAGTGCCGTCGGACACCATCACACCAGTTGTCGTCCAGGTTGATGCCTCTTCCCCAGGGCGTACGGTATTTGTCCGTCAGGTAGGGGCCAAAATTTTCCATGTGGTTGCCCTCCGGCCCGAAGTGATTATAGACGACATCCAGCACGACTGCCAGTCCTTTATAATGACAGGTATTCACCAGATGTTGCAATCCCTGGACCCCTCCGTACGAATGTTGCACGGCAAAGGAGTACACACCATCGTAACCCCAATTTCGCGAATCCGGAAACTGCGATACGGGCATGATCTCAATGGCCGTTACGCCCAGTGCTTTCAGGTAATCCAGTTTGGCTTCCAGAGCTTTAAACGTACCGGCATCGGTAAAGGAGCCGGTATGAATTTCATAGATCAGGTAGCTATCCAGCGACGGGTTTATCCAGCTCTGGTCTTCCCAATAATACGCAGCTGTATCGACCGCCCGCGAAGGCCCCTCTACCCCCTGAGGCTGGGAAAGCGACGCAGGGTCGGGGTACTCCTCATTGCCATTAAGCACAAATGTGTACTGATCGCCGGGTTTGATTTGGTCGGTGGTTAGATGCCAGTAGCCCAGTTCATCCTTTTGCAGGGGCAGCACTGCCTGACTTTCGTGTATGTTAAGGGCTATCTGCGTCGCTTTGGGCGCCCAAATTGTCACCTGGGCGTCGGATTTGTCGGGAAAGCGAATACCCAGTGATCGTCTAGTTACGTTGAGTTGGTGCATAGCAGAAATAATGGTAGCCCGTCCGGGTGAACGTAAGCCCGCAACGAAATTTTGTTAGTTAGTCAGTCAGTCGGTACCAGCTATACCCATAGCCCGCCAACGGAATGGTAATGCTCCCCTGCCGATCCAGCTGTTCAGCTTTATTACTTAACAGGTTACGGGCAAATCCTTTGGTCTTTTGGGATGGCTTTAGCGTACAGGATTTCGGTTCGGCGCTGAAGTTGTGAACCATCAGCAGCGAACGTCCCTGCCAGTCATACCGGATAGCCAGCACGTTTTCGGAACCCGTGTCGAGGAGTTCCCAGGTTCCCCAGCCTATTTCAGGGCACTCTCTGCGCAAACGGGCGAAGCGGGTTACCCGGTTGAGGAGCGATGCCGAATCGGCCTTCTGAGCAGCCACGTTGACAAGGCTGTAGCGATATGGCCCATCGCTGATAACGGGCCGTACCAGTTTGGTGCCCTGCGAAAAACCCGCATTCGTACCGGTCGACCATTGCATGGGTGTCCGGATGGAAAGCCGCTCGTTCAGCCGCAGGTCATCGCCCATACCGATTTCCTCGCCGTATCGGATAACCGGCATGCCAGGCAGCGAAAATAATACGCTATAGGCCAGTTCGACCAGACGCGGATCAGCCAGCATGGGGGCCAGCCGTCGACGAATGCCCCGGTCATAAAGCTGCATGTTGGCGTCAGGTCCGAATTTGGCGTAAACCTTCTTCCGTTCCTCATCGCTGAGCCTGCCGAGATCAATTTCGTCGTGGTTTCGGAGGAAATGCGCCCACTGCGACGTTGTGGGTATATTTTTAGTATCGATCAACGCCTTCTTCAGCGACTTCGTATCCGACGTTGCCAGGGCATAGAATAAGTGATGGTTGGCGAAAAAGTTAAACATGGTTTGGATTCCCTGTCCTTCTTTACCAAAATAGGGCTCCTGCTCTTTTGGATCAACGTTTGCTTCACCCAGCAAAATGGCATCTCGTTTATGCCACTGTACGTACTGATGCATCTGGGTGATCATGTCGAACTGGTGCTGGGGCTTGTCGGGGTCGAAGCCAGGGTTTGCCACCTCAATCAAAAACGGAACGGCATCTACCCGAAAACCCGCAATGCCTTTATCGAGCCAATACCTGATGATTTTCCGCATTTCCTGTACCACAGCCGGGTTCTGCATATTTAGGTCGGGCTGAAAGTCATAAAAGCGGTGGTAATAATATTCGCCTGCCTGTTTGTCGAACGTCCAGACGGCTTTCTGCACACCGGGGAACACCATGCCGGAATCCCACTTTTCGGGTCGCTCTTTCGACCATACGTACCACGACCGGTAGGGTGAATCTTTCCGCTGTCGGGCCTGCTTAAACCAAGGATGCTGATCGGACGTGTGGTTTGTAACCAAGTCCATAATTACCCGAATACCCCGCAGATTAGCTTGTCGTACACACGCATCAAAATCCTGCGTTGTGCCCAGGTGCGTGTCGATACCGTAGAAATCCGAAACATCGTACCCATCGTCTTTGTTAGGGGTGGGCTGAAAGGGCGCCAGCCATATGGTTTGCACGCCCAACCCTTTCAGGTAATCGAGTTCCTGCGTTAGGCCTTTAAAATCGCCGTATCCGTTCCCATCCGAATCCTTGAACACTTCCACATCGACATTGTAGATAAGGCTGTTCTTATACCATAATTCCTCAATAAAATCGGTTGGTACCGCTACCGGCGGGGCTTTATCTTCTTTTGATTCAGAAGACTTTGATTCGCAGGACAAAAGGATACCGAAGCTCAGTAGAATCAAAAGTTGTTTCATGAGTGAGTAGTAATGGCTTTCTGTAAGGATAACTCCCCAACGAACCATCCTGTTAGCTATCCTCACATTTCTCCTATTTCATGGCCGATTTTTTGTATTTATTCAATAGGTACCATAAGAAAAGTCAGATTCTTCGGAAAAAGTTTATCCTTTCGATTGAACGAAAAGTTAAATACATATGAAGAAAGAGGCTATCCATTTAGACGATTGGCAACGGATTCTGTTCGGCGATGCCCCGGCTGAGTTTTTGCTGGAGGTGTTTATTCGAACATCACTGATCTACCTTATTTTGCTGATTGTAATGCGCCTTTTGGGAAAGCGAATGAACGGACAGCTCACCAATCTGGAGTTGGCTGTTATGCTCACCATGGGAGCCATTATTGCCCCGGCCATGCAACTACCCGACCGGGGCTTACTGTTGGGGGTGTTGGCTCTGCTTTGTGCGCTCATCTTTCAGCGAGGTACGAACTGGCTGGGTGGTAAAAGCAGTAAAACGGAAAAGATTGTTCAGGGAACCGCGACGGTGCTGGTAAAAGACGGCGTTTTTCAACTGGAACAGATGGTATCGAACCGCATGTCGCACCAGCAGATTTTTGCTGCTCTCCGGAGCGAGAACGTCTATAATCTAGGTATGGTGAAACGGCTGTATCTGGAAGCGTACGGCATGTTCAGCATTTACCGGGACGAACCGGGAAAGCCGGGGCTATCCGTATTGGAACCCTCAGACAATGAAATTCAGTCTATTCACGAGAAAACGGAGACGCTTGCATGCACCAACTGCGGCAATACTGCTCCCGCACAACCTCAACCCAACTCCTGCCCGGTTTGTCAGGCCAATCACTGGATAGCTGCGGTGCGCTAATACCCCATGAAAAAAGAAGATATCTTTCTATCCGACTGGCTTAGGATTCTCGTTGGTGAAGTTCCGGGAACGTTTTACATCGAAATTCTCATTCGGGCGGCTGCAGTTTACCTGATTCTGGTTGTGTCCATGCGTCTGATGGGCCGACGAATGGCTTCCCGACTTAGTCGGAATGAAATGGCGGCTATGGTTTCGTTGGCGGCTGCGGTGGGTATTCCAATCCTGGATGCCCAACGCGGCTTATTACCTGTTGTGGTTATTGCACTGGTGGTGGTGTTTACCCAGCGGTTTATTTCTTACTGGGCGGCCAAAAACGAGAAATTTGAAGGCCTTACTCAGGGAATCAGCAGCACACTTGTCGAGAATTCGGTTATCCAACTTGCCAGCCTGAGCGAGTCGCGGGTCACACGCGAGTTACTTTTCGCTCAACTCCGGTCGGGCGGTATCATTCATCTGGGGCAGGTTAAACGACTCTATATGGAAGCCAACGGTGCTTTTACTCTTATTAAAGACCCTAAACCCAGACCCGGGCTTTCCCTTATTCCAGTCTGGGATGATGACTTTGCTAACCAGCAGCCCAAAGCGCCCCATGAGTGCGTCTGCTTCCGATGCGGCTATCTACAGAAACCTCTTGATCAAACCGCCGATGTCTGCCCCAACTGTAGTCATCACCAGTGGGTTCAGGCGCTCGCCTGATCGTAACCTGTAAGAGGCAATCTTTACTTAACCGAAAATTTATTTTGGTGCTAATGATTTGTCCGCAAAACTGAACGATTTCTCCTTGACACCGGGCTAACCGTCCATAACACAAATTGGTACATCACCTCTTTTCAAGCACCTGTTGAAATCATAATGGAAATTTAATCCGACTATTTTCTACATTAAGTTATACTCAAGAAAACTGTAGATTACTTTTACAACCAAAGCGGTTTTGGAGCTAAGACACAGGCATATATACTTAAGCAGCTGTTAACCTATTGTTGATAAGTATAGACTTTTGACTCACTGATCGTACGGCGTATTTTAGGCCAAGACTTAACGGCCAATACCTGGAGAACCCCGGATAAACGAAGAAAAGGCCTTTGTATCATGAAAATAGGTTGATACAAGAGCAACAAAAAATATTTATTCTACGTATTAAACCTAATAAAAGAGTGTGCCCGCAACGGATACCAGTCCCGCCAGTAGACTATCACTTCTTAATGCTGGCCTGCCTACTACTTTACTGACTAACTCAAAAACAGTGCTGTATTGCACTGTGATTGGTCAAAAATTAATTGGAGAAATGAGAAAAGACTGCCTTGGTAGGGAGAATACATGTTACTATTAACTAATACAGGAAAACAGTAAGTAGAAACCACTAGTTACTTATGAATTGGAGCCGTTTGTATTCGTTAACATTATTGGATAAAAAAAAGCAGACCAACATTGTCAGCCTGCTTTCCGCTTCTATCCACACCATAAGGGAATCGTTAAATCCCCTTTGATAAAGCGAATATACCACGAAATCTCTTACATGCTGACTTTTGTTAGCATATCGCCTTAATACAACTTGAAATAATGGTTTTTAGTCGAGAAGTACACTTTGACAATCCACTACCTTCAATGGAAGAAATACTTCAACGGGTAAGTCTTCGTACCGGTATAGAACCAATATACCTAGCAGACAAATGGCTATTGATCAACCCCTTAAATCAAGAAGATATTTTTAGTATTTACCAAGAGGGCAATCGTAAGCTCATTTTGATGAATGATGGACCAATGACATCCCTGTTACGAGCCACTTTATATACATTAATCGAAATGGGCGGCTATTATGCTGAGTGGGACGTATCGTCGCTCGAAAGCTAACAAGATCATTTAGTCGAACCCGAAAACCAGTAGGTTGAATAGATCGGTACAGAATAGCCGGTTCAGGTATTGTCGGCTCGATAATACACTTCTGAAGATAAACCCCAGCCCTTACTATTAGCCCCGTATCATCTTTTTATTAATTTATTATTGGTGTATCATAACCATTGGTGGTTTCTTTACGTTATGTAAAAAGAATTGACTTTTTCCCGAAAAAATAGTATCATACAAAGAAAGTCAAGCTCGGTGTGTAGATGCAAACGCAAAACGCTAACTACTAATCAATATGATTACATACGAAATTTTACGCAAGAGTGTTGTTCGACAACTTGTTGATCAGTTTGTCGAGTTTCATCCTGACATGACCGAGCAGCAACGTGAAGAATCCATTCCCGCCTGTCTTGACGTCATCACTCTCTTTATGAGTTTAACAGTTACTTTCCTCGGCGTCTTGGCTTGGGCTATTATATAAGTATAGGGCATAAGTTCGGTTATCAATTCAACAGAATCGATCTACTTAATCCTTTATCGAAAACTTGTAGGTTAATAAAAACGCCAGTCTCACAGAAACTGGCGTTTGACTGATACACATGATGTTAGTAACCTAATTGTCTGCTTAAAGGTAAGACACTGACTAAAAGCCTACGTTAATTCTAGATTATAAGACGAACCCTTGCGGCTAATTATTCGGGAAGCATGGCTCTGTTCAGCGTTTTGCCATCAATTGGCTCGAAGAATGGCCAAAGCGCAATGGTTGTTAAATACACAAGTCGTACAGGTATAAGACCATCTGTTTTGTAAGGGTGAGGAATCTGCCGGTAATAGGGCAGCATAGCTACAATGTATTGACACGGTTCAGTGTCTATTTCCTCAAATAGTAACTCATGTTTCGTGCCATAATCATACACACTCCCAAGCGCTAGTTTAAGGTCTACTTCTATATCATTGCCTACTTTTGCCGCTCGTCTGCGATTCACATCTGTATAGAGCATGAATCGAATTATCGCCTTTGAACCCGTCAAATTTACCTCATTCATTGTATTTTACTTTTGCTATTTATATATTTTACATGAAATATAAAGATAGCAAAAATTTAGTTATACCAATCCAGATCCAGTCATAACTCGTACATAGTATCTGGACAAAAAGAGGAAGGTTTTCACCGGCTCGTCATTAACGAGCCGGATGATTTTTAAATACGGAGGCCCGCATGATCCCCTGACTCATCCGGCGATACATAAATGGACTGATTCTTCAGACGTCCACGCTGGCTTTAATTTTCGGTATACCGTCAGCATACAATCATTCTCTCCTTCGTAATCTATATGAGGATCAAAGGAATAGTTTGTTACCTCAACAGCGTCAATGTCATCAAGATCAAAACACTTCCATCTACTAGGGTACGAAAGAGAAGGAACTACATCCCGACAAAAGCCATAAACAACGGACTTCAAACTGTTTCTGTCTAAACCAGTCATGTATGGCTCAATCGTCCGCCAGTCTTTTTTGACCTTGATCTGAATCACTTGTTGATCCAAAATTGCGTCATCGATAACGACAAACGCATCTCCCTGTAGGTGTGTCTTCATGGTTCCAAGAGGTTAATACTATACTGTGTTTTATATAAGCCACTTCTCTAAAGTGCCTGGTTGTTGTAAGCCATTATCAGTTAACCAGCACTGTGGTGAATGTCCATTCCATCAATTATGGAAGTTGACTCTACTAATAATACTTTAAAGACTACTTATAAGTTTAAGCAAAAGTATAGAATTTATAGTGGCCGTGTAGTTTTGTATACATTAACCCGGCGGTAATTTATCATACGGGAAACGCTTGACTGCGATTCTTAAAGTAGACAAGCACTAACGGCCGGAATTTCCAAGCCTGAGATCAGCACCTGTTCGGGCACCTGAGTGATTAAAAACTAGCCACTTCGTTGCGAAAGACGACCTGAAACATTGAAAAATAAGAGTATAACCTATACAGGCGACTATGAACAGACAGATGTCGCCGAGTCTGTCCTTTACTATAGTTCTCGACACTTAATCAATTTCTAAGCCAGATCATCAATTGAACCATTCTAGGAAACAGTAGTGCATTTCCATAATAATTAAGAATTATTCTAAATAAACTTTGCATTCAGTAGAGCAACATTTAGCTTTGCCATTACTTATAATAATTCTAAATAAATGAGAATACACTATACGCTCCTTTTCTATGTAAGTACTCTGCTCACGTTGTTGACATTGCCAGCAGAAGCACAAAGTCAGGGAATTATCAAAGGAGTTATTACCACCCGAGACGGCAACTCAGCATCCTTTGTTAACATTGGTTTAAAAGAAATCCGTAAAGGAACACTTACTACTGAAGACGGCTCTTTTCTGCTGAAAGGCATCAGCCAGGGGGTATATACATTGCGGGTAACATCTGTTGGCTTACAGTCTCAGGAGAAAATAGTGCATGTTCGATCTGGCCAAACAGAAACCATTGACTTCGTTCTGGCAGAAAACACGGCCCAGTTGAGCGAAGTTGAGGTTGTAGGCGCCAATAGGGCCGTTACAGTCGGCAAAGCCAGTATTGCCCCACTCGACTTACCTCAAATGACGGGTGTTGTCAGCAGCGTTGTTATCGAAAATCAACAAATCTCCCGTCTGGGCGATGCACTGAAAAACGTGAGCGGTGTTTCGTTAACGCAGCAGCGGGGTGGTGTGGCCGAAACATTTTCGGCCCGCGGTTACAGCATTGGTATTGCCGGTGCTGGTGGAAGTATTTTTAAAAATGGCGTCATTACCAACACGATGGGCTTTCCCGAAGCCAGTACGCTGGAATCGGTAGAAGTACTGAAAGGTAGTTCGTCTCTATTGTACGGCAATGTGTCGGGCGGGCTGATCGTGAACATGGTGACCAAAAAACCGAAGTTCGAATTTGGTGGTGAGGTGTCGATGCGTGCAGGCAGCTTTGGGCTGCTAAAGCCGGTAGTCGATGTGTACGGCCCTCTGGCAAAAAACCTAGCGTTCCGGGTGATCGGCACTGTCGAAAATGCCAAAAGCTACCGGGATGTAGTAAAAACCGACCGCGTTTATATCAACCCTTCGCTATTGTATAAACTCGGCCAGAAGACAACCATTCTACTACAGGGCGACTACCTGAAATCGAACCTGACACCCGACAATGGCATTGGTTCCCTGAATGCCAACCAGGACGCCATCATACCAGATGTACCCCGGTCGCGGTTTATCAATACAAACTGGGCCTACAATAATGTTGAACAGACCAGTGGTTCGCTGAACCTCGATCATTCATTTACTAATAACTGGAAATTAAATTTCATTGCCGCAGCTCAGGGCACTAGCGTATCGGCCTACGGTGCCGGGGTTCCCAACAACAATGTTGCTACCAACGGTGATTGGAACCGGGCGCTGAGCCGCACTAAAACTGCCGAAAACAACTACACCGGCCAGGTAAACCTCAACGGTCGATTCAATACGGGAGTCATTGGTCACCAGTTGCTGGTGGGTTCTGATCTGGTGGGTATTGTTAGTGAGAGTAACGCGTTTTCCATCACTAGCAATGGCGTTACAGTAACCACCTACGACAGAATCAATATATTGGACCCGACGAAATTCGAAACTCGTTCCGACATTCCGACGGCTACCGCCACTATTCGCACGACTTCCCCATCCACCCGCCTTGGTTTTTACGCCCAGGACCTCATAAGCCTGACCGACAAACTTAAAGTACTGGCTGGTCTGCGCTGGTCACAACAGAAAACGGTTCAGACTACCCTTCTCGACTTAACAACCCAGATCGAAAAGCGGGGCTCTGTTGAAACCAGGACGGATGCGGCCTTCTCGCCAAAGGTGGCGCTGATTTATCAACCAACCCAGGGGACTTCGTTCTTCGGCAGTTACGCCAGCAACTTTACCATCAATACCGGTGTCGACATCAACGGACAATTACTAAAACCATCGATTGTCGATCAGTACGAAGCAGGGGTTAAAAACGAATTTCTGGATGGTCGCATCACGGCCAATTTCGGTGTGTATCATATCGTCAATAGCAATCTGGCCCTGATGGCCCCGTTCAGACTGGATGGATCACCTAATACCGACTCGAACGTGAAAGAGTTTACGGGCCAGACAACCAGCGATGGGCTGGAGGTAGACCTGACTGGTAACCTATCCAAAAACTTTTATTTCATTAGCGGTTATGGTTATAACTACATGCGGTATACGAAAACAACGCAGGTAAAGGGAGCTTATCTTGAGGGGGAACGCCTGACGAACAATCCGGCTCATACAGCCAATTTCACCTTGTTTTATACCGTTGACCGGTCGCCCTTACGTGGACTTAAACTGGGAGTTTCAGCTTTTTATACCGGTGCCCGCTACGGCGGCAATAACAATACCTTTGGCCAAACGCCGGAGTTCAGCCGCCTGATTCCCCTTACCGGTTTTGCCACATTCGACCTGTCGGCCGGGTACACATATCGGAAGGTATCGCTACTGGCTAAAGTTTCGAACATCACCAATGAACTGAACTACCTGATTCACGACCGGTATAGCATTATGCCGATTCCTCCCCGGCAGTTTATTAGCACCCTCTCCTATCGTTTTTAGAACCTGACAGTAACCCAAACTTGATTATGAATAAGCTGGTAAAAAAAATCGTCTGCTTCGGCGCACTTCTCACCTTAGGCCTGACTGGCTACGCTACCGATAACGGAAAGTTCAGCGATACAACCCGGGCATATGCGGTTCCAACGCTAACCAAAACACCCAAAGGTGCTATCGCACTGTCGTGGACGGAAAAAGACCAGGATGGTATTATCCATTTATACTGGGCCGAGTCGGCCGACAAGGGCAAAACTTTCGGCGATAAGAAACTCATCTTTTCGTCGGCTGGTATTGGAAACTCCCGGTTGATGCGACCTAAACTGCTTTTCAAAAAAGACGGTACACCCGTTGCTGTTTTTACCTTGCGCGGTCCCGGAACAGGGGCTCCTCAGCCAACGGCACAGGCCCCAAAAGCGGAATCTGCTCATGCTAACCACGAAGCGGCTCCGGCCGGACATGACCACGGTGCTGTTCATCAGGAAGCACCGGCCAAAAGTGCTCAACGGGGCGGTGGCCGTCCCAGCGATTTACAGATTGTCTATACTTATTCGAACGATCAGGGAAAAACATGGAGTCAGCCAGCGCCCGTACACGCCGATAAAACGCCTAATATCGTCCGTGGATTTTTCGACGCGACGGTGCTGCCAAACGGAGAAATCGGCGTGGCTTATCTGAACGACATCGAAGGAAAGCAACACCAGCGCGACATGCGGTTTGTTAGCTCCACAGGCAACCAGTTTAGCAGCGAACGCATTATTGATCCGTTCGTTTGCGACTGTTGCAACATCAGTCTACTGGTCGACAATTCGGGCACGCTGAACCTGTATTACCGGGACAACCAGGACAACATCCGCGACATTGCCAAAATGAGTTCGAAGGACAATGGAGCCTCGTTCACCAAATCAGAAATCCTGTTCAAAGACAACTGGCAGATCAACGGCTGCCCTCACTCGGGTCCCACCTCCAGCGCCAGCGCGGGGACGAATCTGATTGCGTGGTTTTCGGGTACGCAGGAGTCGCCGGGCATCCGCGTGGTAAATCAGCAGGGCAAACGGTTATTTGTTCTGGACGATCCAACAGCTAAAAATGCCTATCTGGTGGCAGCCCCAAAATCATCCGTATTACTGTGGGAACAAAATCAAACATCGGAAGCCGGCATAAGCTCCGTAATTGCCTTCAAAAACATTAAAACAGACCAGACGCCCACCACGCAGCTGGTGAAGAACGCCCTCAATGGAACCAACGCCAGCGGCCTGGTTATCGACAATCAACTCCTGGTTGCTTACGAAGTGAAGCATGCCAATAACAAAAACTCTGTCGGTCTGGCCCAGATTGATCTTTAACCAGCAACTCAGCATCAGATTTAATCAACCGCGGTCTACTTTTCTTTCTTTCCTCTTTTTAATCGAAGCCCCGGCATATACCAATATCCGGGGCTTTTGTCGTTTTATCCGCGACGGGTAGGATGTTATCCCGCCCATAGATTCCGTAATTTGCGCGCTAACAGACCACCAATAAACCCGTATTCGTCGACATTATGCCACAAATCCGTCAGCTCGCGGCCCATATTGAAGCTCTGGCCCCCCTTGCCTATCAGGAATCGTACGACAACGTGGGGCTGCTTGTAGGCGACCCAACCACCGATATTAAAGGCGCGCTGGTAACGCTCGATGTAACTGAAGCGGTTGTCGACGAAGCCATTGCCAAAGGGTGCAACGTCATTGTGGCGCATCATCCCGTTGTATTTAAGGGCTTGAAAAAGCTGAACGGAAAAACGTATGTAGAGCGTACCGTTATCAAAGCCATCAGGAATGACATAGCCATTTATGCAGCTCACACCAATCTGGATAACGTGGCGGGGGGCGTTAACTTTAAAATCGCGGAGAAATTAAAACTGACGAACGTACAGATTCTAGCACCTAAAACCCAGGTTCTGAGCAAGCTGGTTACATTCGTCCCTATAAACGACACCCAGCGGGTACTGGACGCACTCTATGCGGCCGGAGCAGGACAGATCGGTGACTACAAAAATTGCAGTTTCCGGGTTAGCGGTACCGGTACGTTCCAGCCGGGCGAGAACGCCCAGCCCGTCATTGGTGAGATTGGCGAGTACCATGAAGAGCCCGAGAATCGGATTGAAGTTATCATCCCGACCCATCAGCAGGGACAGTTATTAACCGCCCTCCGGCAGGCACATCGCTATGACGAAGTGGCTTATTACCTAACGCCGTTGGATAACCAGCATCAGGAGGTCGGTTCAGGAGCCGTGGGCGATTTGCCGGAGCCCCTGACAGGAACGGCCTGGCTGTCTTATTTAAAAGAACACATGAGTCTGAACCTGATCCGGTACACGGCCCTCCCCGACCGACCGATTAGCCGAATCGCCGTTTGCGGGGGTGTTGGCAGCTTTTTACTCCCCGACGCCATCCGGGCGGGAGCTGATGTGTTTGTGACGGCGGATTACAAGTATCACGAATTCTTTGATGCCGAAGAACGCATAAGCATCTGCGATATTGGGCATTACGAAAGTGAAGTCTATACGAAAGACTTGATTTGCGGGCATTTGGCAAAAAAATTCACTACTTTTGCGGTAATTTTATCAGAAACGGATACGAATCCGGTTCGGTACTTCATATAGCACTAACTACATTCCGAATGGAACTGACGATTGCGCAAAAACTAGACGCTCTTCTCAAACTGCAATCCCTGGATTCTCAACTAGACGAACTCATTAAAATTCGCGGTGGTCTGCCCGAAGAAGTTCGTGACCTTGAAGACGATATAGCAGGTTTTGAAACCCGGATTGGGAAATTCCAGGCCGAAATCAAAACGCTGGAGGAAGAAATTGAGCGCAATCGCGTGGCCAAAAAGGACGCTGAAAAGCTGATCACCAAATACAAGGATCAGCAGATGAACGTTCGCAACAACCGCGAGTTTGACGCCATTTCGAAAGAAATCGAGTTACAGTCACTTGAGATTGAATTGGTCGAAAAACGTGCCAACGAAGCTCAATTCCGGGTACGAGGCAAGGAAGAGGAGATCAAAACGACAACAGCGGCCCTGAACGAACGGAAAGAAGACCTGAAAGCCAAAAAGCAGGAACTCGATCAGATTACGTCGGAAAGCCAGGAAGAAGAAAAGGAACTCATCAAACAGCGGGATGAGCAGGCAACAACTATCGAAGCCCGCTTGTTGAACTCCTACAAGAAGATTCGCGGTAACGCCCTCAATGGTCTGGCCGTTGTGATGGTGAAGCGGGGAGCCTGCGGAGGCTGCTTTAACGTAGTTCCGCCCCAGCGCCAGGCTGACATCAAAGACAAAAAGAAAATCATCGTTTGCGAACACTGCGGACGGATTTTTGCCGATGTAGAAGGTGTTCCCGAACCAGCACCAACGGGCCGTGGCCGGTAGGCCTTCCCGAATACTATAAAAAAAGGTCGTCTTTAGGCGACCTTTTTTTATAGTAGTACCGCACACTAGCCGTTATGTTGCTGTCGTACCTGTTCAAGTGTTTCGGCCATCAACCTGCATCAACCATGCCCACGTTTATATGCCGCTTTATAGTTGTTGCAGCATTGTTTGTCCTGCTCAATCCGTTTGTGGCTATGGCGCAGGATTTTGTCTGGACACCGGGTCTGCAACGGGCCTATAGCGAACTTCAAAAACTAGCGGTACAACCCACTCAACATATACTAACGGCAGAGTCAGCACAGAATGGTGTACGCATTTTCGTTGATGATTACGCCGATATGCTTCTGCTCGTTACCTCCGACGACGACCGGCTCTTTGCCTCAATCAGTGACCGGGAGGAGGAGCGGCTCGATGCCCTTAAAAAACTCGATGACGCATCCCCCTGGAAACGGGTGCTTCTGGCTGAGGTGCGGCTCCACTGGGCGTTTACTAAATTGAAATTCGGAAAGGAGATGAGCGCGAGTTGGGATGTCATTCGGGCTTATAAACTACTGGCAGAGAACCAGAGACGATTTCCAGCCTTTGTCCCTACTTATAAATCGCTGGGAACACTTCATGTCATGATTGGCTCTGTGCCAGATAGTTACAGCTGGGTGGCAAACCTACTGGGTTTACACGGAAACATTCAGCAGGGGCAACAGGAACTTCAACGCGCCCGGCAAGACCCAATCTTCGGCCTCGAAGCCCGGCTGATTGACCTGATGGTACGGGCCTATGTGCTGACGTTTTCCGACGCGGACGGTCAAAGCTTACAGCAGTTGGTCAGCGCCCATCCCGATAACCTGCTGCTGCATTTCTTTGGGGCAACTATTGAACAAAAGAACGGCCACGGTGAACAGGCGCTTACATACCTATCTACCCGCCCGAGTGGTAAAAATTATCTACCCTTACCCGTTGTTGAAAACATTCTGGGCGACATTTACCTGCAAAAGGGTGAATACAACACAGCAACAACCCATTTTCAGCAGTTTCTGGCCACCTATAAAGGCCGTAATTTTCTGAAAGACTCCTACTATAAACTCTTTCTATGCCGCTGGCTGGCGAACAAACCCGATGCTGAGTCACGTCCCTTCCTACAGAAAGTAATTACTACTGGCCGAACAACGGTGGAGTCAGATAAGGCCGCGCAGAAATTTGCCGAGTCGTATTTAGGCAAAGGCATCTCAGCCAACCAGAAAGTACTGATGCGGGCGCGGCTAGCTTCCGATGGTGGTTTCACGGATAGTGCGCTGGCTTACCTGCGTCCTTACACTGAAGGCAGTTTCTCAACAACAGCCGAAAAAGCAGAATATACGTACCGTATGGGCCGTATTTTCCAACGCCGGGATAACCCCGATGCAGCTATACCCTGGCTAACGCGCGCGCTAGCGCTGAGTGAACCGATCCAGCTTTCTTTCGGTGCCACAGCGGCCCTTCAATTAGGATATATTTATCAGCAAAAAAACGACCGCGCTCGTGCACGGTCGTTTTTCCAAAAAGCCCTCAGTTTCAAACGCCACGAGTACAAAAATAGCGTCGACAATAAAGCAAGGGCGGGTTTAAATGGGTTGTAGGATGAAAAAACAACGCCATATCTCCAAGAAATGGCGTTTGTTTTTGGCTGTATGTCTAATTAATTATTCCAGCGCAGCTACACCGGGCAGTACTTTACCTTCCATGTATTCCAGCAAGGCTCCACCACCGGTAGACACGTAACTAACACGATCGCCGTAGCCAGCCTGATTGACTGCCGACGCCGAGTCGCCACCACCAATGAGCGAGAAAGCACCGTTTTCTTCAGTAGCTTTCACCACGGCTTCGGCAATGGCATTCGTGCCTTTGGCAAAATTCTCGAATTCAAATACGCCCATCGGGCCATTCCAGAGAATGGTTTTCGACTTAA
This sequence comes from Spirosoma sp., assembly GCF_026391055.1. Taxonomy (GTDB): domain Bacteria; phylum Bacteroidota; class Bacteroidia; order Cytophagales; family Spirosomataceae; genus Spirosoma. Next base: position 17,528 of record NZ_JAPLET010000024.1, read on the forward strand.
GAACAACCTCTTTAAACAGTTCAATGGTTTTTGGACCAATGTCTAGTCCTTCCCAGCCATCAGGAATCTGACCGGTTGGTACGATCTGACGGTTGGCATCATTCGAAAAATCGTCGGCGCAGAGGTTGTCGACGGGCATATAAATCTTCACGCCTTTAGCTTCGGCTTTTTTCAGCAGTTCAAGAGCCAGTTCCTGCTTATCGGCTTCGAGCAGCGATTTTCCAATGTTGCCGCCCTGCGCTTTGGTGAAGGTATAGGTCATACCACCGCCGATGATCAGGTTATCAACCGTGTCGAGTAGTTTCTCGATGATCAGAATTTTATCAGAGATTTTAGCTCCACCCATAATGGCGGTGAATGGCCGCTCTGCCTCTTCCAGAATCTTCTTGGCGTTAGCTAGCTCAGCATTCATCACGTAACCCGCCACGCGGTCTTCAAAAAACTGGCCCATAACGGCCGTCGACGCGTGAGCACGGTGAGCCGTTCCAAAGGCGTCGTTAACCCAGACATTACCCAGCTTGGCAAGCTTTTCGGCGAACGCTACATCCCCTTTCTCTTCCTCTTTATAGAACCGCAGGTTTTCAAGCAGCAGGATTTCGCCGGGTTGCAGACTGGCAGCTAAGTCCGTTGCCGACTGACCTATGCAATCGTCCGCGAATTTCACGTCGCGGCCAAAAGCTTCTTTCAGGGCAGGCAGTATGTGCTTGAGCGAATATTTTTCTTCGGGACCACCTTTGGGGCGGCCGAGGTGCGACATCAGGATGGCTGAACCGCCGTCGTTCACGATCTTCAGAACGGTTGGGATGGTTGCCTTGATGCGGGTATCATCCGTAATATTGTACTCTTTGTCGAGTGGCACGTTGAAGTCCACCCGAACGAGGGCTTTCTTACCGGCAAAATTGTAGGTATCTACGGTTTTCATGCGACTGCGTATGGTCGTTGGTTTTCGAGGCCAAACTTAGCGGTTTTTTAGCAGACGCGAGCGGTAAGTTTATGGTTGTTCCTATCAAACCGCGATTCGAAGGGTTGTATGCCACTCAATATACTGTTGAAGAGCTAGTTCAGCAAAGGCTTTCTTTGTCTTTAGATGGCTCATTTCCAAAGATCACCAAATCTTTTCATCATTAATATCAATATTTGTCCGCATAGCTTTTTCATCCGTTTATACATAACCATGTTCAATTCCATACACATCAATACTTCCCTTCACTCCCAGCTCCGCCAAAATCACCTTTGCCAAACTGAAGGTCGTCTTTTGGCCCGTTGGGTATAGTACTGGTAGCATGAGCGACGGCAATAGTAGCCACGTTGATAAATAATTCGTTTGGCGAATCATCGTCAGGGGCATCGGTGAAGCCGTGTTTAGGGCTGGATAAATACCGAATTCCAGCTACTGCAAGACCGATCAGCCCCAACCCACCTACAGTGAGGGCAACATTGAGCGGTACCAGCGCCGTATAGTCATGTACCGTCATGAACGCAGCGATAAGGCCCAGCGTACCCAGGATGATAAGCATCCGGTTATGCTTCGTCAGGCCCTGCCACAGATAGAGGCCCGGAATAGCAAAGGTCAGTATCCAGAAGAGAACGGGCAACCCAATTTGAGGAGCTTCCGTCAGTGCAGATCGGCCCGAACTCGATTCAAGTAGAAGTCCGTTCAGTTCGCGCACCATGAAATAGTTACCGCTGGCAGCCAGAACAATCAGCGACAGCCATTGCACCAGATTAAGCGGATCGGCGTAGTAAGTTGGATTGCTGGTTCGGTTAATGACCTGCCTAACCCCGATGTACAGTAACAGCGAAACGCCCATCATAACGAAGGGAAGTACATCTCGCCCCCCGCTTACCTTCAGTAAACTATCGAAGATAGCGGTGTAAAAAGCCGCCAGCGAAAAGAAAGCGATCAGTGTGTCGCCGTAATACCATAGTACCAGCAGCAATAGCGGCAACGTGAACAGGCAATGCGTGGATACCGATAGTCCATTCGGCAGAAACTGATTAAAGCCAAACGCCAGAAAGCCCGTCAATGTCACAACAAAAGCATTGTCGATGCCATTCCGGTACAGCAGCCGACGGTTTATCAGAAACCAGCCCACTATTCCTACACCGATACCAAAGGCAATATTGAATACACCATAGACTGTTGGATTGTCCAGCATACCGGAGAAAATACTGGCGGGCAGTAGGTAACACGCCAGTATGGCCACGGTCGTAAACAGGAACAGACCAATTTCGATGAACCCGTTTGTCCGGCGAAACTCCACGGGGTAAGCTTTGCGTATGGCCTCCATTTGCTCGTCGGACAACAGCCCCTGTCGATGCCACCGCTCCGACTGTATGAGCAGGTCTCGGTTATAAATCCACTGTTCGTTATATGCTTTCATTCGTTCGATTGCCTTTGGGTAACTGGCTCATGAGGTAATAGACAAACGCAATGCCGGTTACGATAAAGTACCAGTAATAGGTATCGTCGCTGGATGGTTTTAGGTAATGAAAAAACAGGTAGGTTACCCCGATGTACCCATACACACTACTCATCAGCAGGAACAGAAACGACCCCTCCGACGCAGCCGTCGATTGACGCTGCTGCCGCGTGTACCGGTCAAAAGCGAAGCAGGCGATGCCAAGTCCCAAGGCAAACCACAATCGCGCTTCATCGAAGTTGAATAATCCACCCAGCAGTGCTACCATCAGCAGATTACCAGCTATGGTCAGGTACGTGTAGGTAAAATGGGGTTTGATACGCCGATTCTCCAGAACGAACGCGACACCAATTAGCACAAGGGACAGCGAAATGGCAGAAATAACCGTATCCTGATCGAAAAAGTTGGTTTTAAAATAAAGCTGGAGCGGCCGGACGGTTACCCCTACCCACGAGATCAAGGCCGTCAATGCCATACCTAACACGCCCCGATGATCGAACCGATAAGCAATTGGCAAAAACAAAGCGGCCGGCAGCAGGGTAACCAATCCGTAACGCGAGCCAAACACTTCGTACGCATATTGCGCGTAGCCTTCCAGCGTCAGGAAGAGCAGACAGGCCAGAATTAAGGCGTAATCGCCAAAAGTCGACCTGCTTTTTGCCTGAATCAGCGTCCAAACCGGTCGATTGCGCCAGGCGAAATAAAAGCTTCCGGTACAGGCAGCCGCGATAGCCGTCAGCAAAGCCCCCTGTCCGATCTGATCGAAGTTATCATAGACCAGCAATCCCAACCCCAGGCTAAGTAACAGAATCCCGATATAAAGCATCGAGCGGAGCTCCCAATGTAGCGAAAAAGGTTTTTTACGCTCTAATTCAGCTATTTCGGTCTGCTGCCTGGGTAGTATAAGCCCTTGTTTGCTCAGTACGTTCAGCACATCGTCCGGGGACATAAATGATTGTTTTTTTGTTATACAAATGCGGTTTTCACCCGCTTTACAGCATGGTTGGACGACAAAAGACACCCCTTACTCCCCGTTACTACCTCGACAATTTCCGCTACGTGCTGGACTTTGTTAAACGGCTGTACGGCAATCTGTTAAGCGATTCCGAATGGGATTTTATTCATCAGTTCGAGGCCTTACCCCTCGACGCCCAGTGCCTGTATGTGCGGTTCAGTAACCGTAAAGGACTCTTTTTTCGTACCAATAAACTACAGTATAACGAAATAACTGACCTACCGGCTAGTGTAAATGCATTGATAGAAGCCGGATTTGTTGAACGGCTGTCGGCTCACCATGAAATTATGGGCGAAGCCGCTCTGAGCGTTTTCACCAAGCCAGAACTCCTCAACCTGCTTCCTCTAGAACCGGAAGAGAGTCGGCCCTTAGCAAAAGAGAAAAAGGAAAGTGTTGTCCGCTACGCGCTTCACGAGCTTGATTTCGCCGAAGTTGTTACCAGCCTGACTACGCATGAGACGGTGGTGAAGATGAACTTCGAAGCCGAAGGCATGATGGTGAAGTACCTCTTTTTCGGCAACCGAGGCAGCAACATGACCGAATTTGTGGTGCGCGACCTTGGCATGGTCAATTTCGAGCAATACGACGAAAGCAAGCTAACGGCCCGCTTCCGCACCCGTAAAGAAGTGGAGGATAAACTGCTGATTTCGCTCACGAACGAAGAGTTTTACGACCTCAAAGAAGCTGAAACTCCCGCCGATGATATTTACAACTGGTTTTTGAACTGGAACGAAACACGCCCCGAGCTAACAGAAATTGCCATTCCGGGTTATCAGAAACTGGTTTGCCGCGTGGGGGCATTTTTGGAACGGCAAAAACTTCCCGATCAGGCACTAGCCGTCTATGAACTCTCAGACCGGGTTCCGGCGCGGGAACGGCGGGTTCGACTACTTTTCAAAAACGGCTCCGTTGAGGAAGCGCTGGCTCTCTGTGATGAAATAGCCGTCAGCCCATTAAACGCTGAAGAACGTTACTTTGCTACCGATTTTCGGGAGAAGATCCTGGGGTTGAGCGAGAAAAAACGGACGCGCAAAGCCACGACGCGTTTTTTGTCCGATGCCGAAAGTGTCAATATCCCGGCAGCTTACCGTCATCATGTCGAAGCGGGCGTGATGAATTATTATTTAGAAAATGATTTCGACGCGGCTTTCACAGAAAATTATCCCTGGCGTGGTTTGTTCGGACTGGTATTCTGGGACATTATCTACGACGCCAACGTGTCGGCTATTCACCACCCGCTGCAACGGGCTCCGTCCGATTTTTATCTACCCGATTTCTACCTGAAACGCGAAGACTTGCTAAAAAAGCGACTAACCGAACTCGATACGAAAGACGACTGGCGACGGCATGTAGGCCGGATGTTCAACGCCAAATATGGCATTACGAATGTGCTGGTCGACTGGTCGGATGAGTTGTTAGGGCTTGTTCAGCAGATGATCGAGTTACTGGATATTGAGCAACTGAGGCTGATACTGCTCGAAATGGCCCGCAATGTCCGTGAGCATACCCGCGGCTTCCCCGACTTACTGATTTGGAACGACCAGGGCGGCTATAGCTTTGTGGAAGTTAAATCGCCTACCGACCACCTCGGCCCGCAGCAGCTGCACTGGCTGGAATTTTTCCAGACTATTGGTGTACGGGGCAAAGTTGTGCGGGTAATCTGGGAGTTATGAAACCACTCCCAGTCGAAGAAAGATCGGGAAAGCTACATCGCGCTCACCATCACCCCAGGCCGGACGTAAATCATCTCCCAGCCCGATAATAGGGTCTTCTTCATTTTCGTGAATGTATTGCCGCACCGCCGACCAGGTGCGGAGGTAGTTCATGAATCGGTCCAGCGACCAGTTGCGACGTGCCGTGAAGGTAGCGTATTGGATGTTCGAAAACGGAAACGGCAAGGCTGCATACCGGTTGTCGATGTGTGTCCGTTGGGGGTCCCAGTAAGGTCCGATTCGGTTCCGGTAAAAATCAAGCATGATTGGGTCGAGATCAGAACCGAGTTGTACTAATCCGTAGCCCCATTCGGCAATAACGGCATTGGGCTTAGCAACTCTTCGGACTTCCTGGTGAAAGGCCTTTACATCGAACCAGTGTATGGCCTGACCGACGGTAACCAGGTCAAAAGAGTTATCCGCAAAAGGCGTTTGTTCGGCTAAACTCGTCTGATACTGTATATTCGGCTTTTTTACGGCCAGAATAAGCTGGGTTTCGCTGATATCCGTAGCGTCGACCTGATCAAACAATTCGGCCAATGCACCGGCAATCTGACCGTTTCCGGTGGCGCAATCCCAAGCGCGCTGCCGACCAGGGCAGTCTTTTAGGATAAAATCATATAAGTCGGCGGGGTAGTCGATACGGTATTGAGCGTATAGATCGGCATGACCCGAGAAGCGGTCGATGGGTTGCATATAAATTTCTTTTCAGCAATTTTAAACGTTTTTTAAGAACAACTGTCTAAACAGTGGTTTAATAGGAAAAACCGTTGCTAAAATTGGGTTATGACCCCAAACCATCTATTTTTGCGCGGTTGACTTGTTGCCCTCACTCAATCTGTTTGTTTATTTACCGTTTACCCGATTCTCATGAAAAAAATACTTGGTATTCTCATCGCTTCGGCTTCGCTTGCCGTAGCTTCCATCGACGTTAAGGCTCAGGCGCCATCCGATATTCCTGCAGAAATGAATACCCTGATGACGAAATATACGTGCATAGCCTGCCACCGTCCAAATCAACGGTTAGTAGGTCCAGCGTATGCCGATGTAGCCAAAAAGAAGTATTCAAACGAGGAAATTGTTAACCTGATCTATAATCCAATTCCATCTCACTGGCCGGGTTATCCGCCAATGGCTGCGATGAAGCAAGTGCCCAAAGAAGATGCGATGAAACTGGCGGTCTGGATTAATTCTCTGGATGATAGCCCTGCCAAGAAGGGCGGTGCTACCAAAGCGAAATCCAAAAGCAAGAAAGCTTAAAAGAAAAACACCGGACTTATCAGTCCGGTGTTTTTCTTTTAAGGGCTACCTAAACATGAACGAAGATCAGTAGTCGCTGACAACTATCTTTTTCCCGGATGCTTTCTTGGCGTAAGAGCCGATGAGCGTAACCTGGCTTTGAGGTTTGGCCGGTGGATCAATAACAAATGCCTGTGCGTAACGGCTATTCTGCTTGCTCAGTACAATTGTATAGTTGCCTGCGGGTAAGATAGCCAGATCGAACCGTCGTCGGTATTGCCTAACTGTTTCGTAGGCATCATAAAAAATCTGACCTTCGGTATTTTCTATTTGTACTCGAACCGACCCACCCGTGGGATTATTAAAAACGACTCTGACGGTCGATGGCTGGGTAGTTGATGGGTAAACCATAGCCTCAAAACCAGCGGGTAACGGCGTCAGCTTCGGTTGCCCGGTAAAGGTCTGCGCCTGGAGGAATGGTGCATACAAGAACAGAGCTATCAATACTACACGGGTATCGTACGTAGGCAGAAAACGGTTCGCGCTCATTGGTTTAGTTACGATTTGGGTGGAATTAGTCGGATGTAGGCAAATGAGTTATGACCTGGTCTGCTGTTCTGTCTATGGCTTATGACAACGCCTAATTAATAGACCCAGAAACCCAGTCAGGTTACATGACGTGATCTTTATTTTAGCAGCTTCGTGGAGTAGGGACAAAAAAAATCACCAGACTTAGTCTGGTGATTTTTATACGTGAATAAAGAGGAGAGTCGGGAGGTTACTGAACTGAACTCACAGGCAAACTCCGCTGTCGGACGGCTTCGTATAGAATCACGCCGGTTGCTACCGACACGTTCAATGAACCAACGGCTCCCAAAAGCGGAATCTTAACATGGGTGTCCACCATACGAAGCAGTTCGGGCGATATACCGTCCTCTTCTGAACCCATGATGATCGCCATGGGACCTGTTAGATCAGTGGTCCGTTCGTAAAGGTCGCGGGCCGATTTTTCAGTACAAGCCACCACCGTGATACCCGACTCTTGTAAATATTTTACGGTTTCAGTCAGATCAGGTTCCCGGCAAACGGAAATGTGGTTCAACGCTCCAGACGATGTTTTCATGGCATCGGAGTTAATAGCTGCTGCACCCCGTCCCGGAATAACAATGCACTGAATACCAGTACACTCCGCCGTGCGGGCGATAGCACCGAAATTACGGACATCGGTAATACGGTCCAGCAATAGAAAGAAAGGAACCTCGCCCCGCTCAAATACATCGGCTATTACATTCGATAGTTTAACGTATTGCACCTGGGCAATCAGACAAACTACACCCTGATGGTTCTTTCGGGTAAACCGGTCGAGACGCTCAACGGGAACGCGCTGGATGGTAACCCGCTTCTGAAAAGCCAGATTTTGAATATCGGGATTGCTCAATCCCTTCTCCATGTAGAGTTTATCAATCTGCTGATCGGATTTCAACGTCTCGATAACGGACTGAATACCAAACACCATCTCATCGGGCTGAGGCTGGTACTGTGGTTTTGACCCTCCTGGGCGTGGCTTATAATTGGGGCGATTTACTCGCGGATTGCGCCGGTTCTCCATGCTTCGACAATCGGGTACCAAACCGGCTGATACTCAATGAAGCGCACCAGTTCGTAATGATCCTCGACAAATTGATTCGGTTTTTTTGTAAAGGTAAAGTTAACCTCCGAGACATTGGCCCGGCGATTATAAACCCACACTTCGCGCTCGCGGTTCCTTTGCACCCGGTCCGGAGCGCCAAGTACGATGTAAATCATACCTTTATCGGTCTTCCAGCCCTCCTTGTAGGACGTAAATAAGCGGTTTGCTTCTTCTACACGGTCGAAATAGGCTTTCAAGGTTTTGCGGGCTACTTCTTCGTTCCCCGACATCAGACTCAGCCAGTAACGGTCGAAGGCCTTTTTCGTGTCCTGCGCCTGATTCAGTTCACTGATTTCAGAACTGGTACTCATGTACAGCACTGGCTTAATCAGTTTCTCGGGGCGGGTCAGCTTGGGGAATCGCTTATCAGCCGCTACCAAGCCAATACCGGCTACGTCGGCGGTATCTTCCACAAAATAGTACAGCCCTTCGCGCGGAATGATAAATGGTTTATTGGTTGTAATGCTCAGGGTAGAATCTTCAGTCAGCGATTTGGCTGCGGGCCGGGCCGACGTATTCATGGGTGATGAGGCCGCTTCAAAATCGTGCCGGTATCGATAGCCCAACAGCTGTTTGTTCGATCCGTTTACATCGCGGATAATAACCGTATCGCCAATGTTCACATAATTACGCAGTTGAGGACGCGTTCCCGTTTTATCGAACAGCGAATACCGGTCGCTCAGCTTTGCCCCTTTAAAGCGTAAGGTCAGGTCATTGCGGGCTTTGGTTCCAGAGCTACTCTCGGTAAATTCAGATAGCAGGACAGAGGAGGGTGCGTCTTTGGGGCGTTTTACATCGAATCTGAGGGTTAAATGATCACCCTCTTGCCCTACGTTTTCCGTGGTAAGCGGAACAGTTCCATACCCAAGTCGCTCCCGGTTATTATAATCGGGGTACATGACGTAGGCCATCAGAAAATGCTCAACAAAATCAGCAGGCTTTAGTACAACCTCGCCCGCCGGAGATTTAGCCGTAATGTCCATGTACACACGAACACTGTTGCTGTCAATAGCCAGAAACTTCCCTTTAATGGACGTTACCATCCACTCACCGGCCGCTTTACCGGATACCGACGGGGTGGTTCCCAAAGCTGGCCCATCCGTCATAACTTTAACTGGAGCGGGGGTCTGCGCCGTTGACGAACGGGAATCGGTACGCGGAGATTCTGATCGCTGGGAATCGGTACGGGGCGCTTCGGCGGGGCGGGTGGCGGGCCGATTCTGATTCCGCTGCGCTTCGGTACGGGCATCGTAGGCTGCATTAGCCCGGTCCTGCTGCGTTTTTTTATTGGTCGAACAGGCCGTCAGAAAACAAATGAAAAAGAAAGCAGATAGAATACGCATAAAGAATGATGTAAAATCTATGACCCTGTAAACCTATAAAGGCTCAGAAACTGTATAGGTTTAATTGTTCACTTTAAGATGGTGCATTAATAACGAAAAAAAGACATCTTTTGGGTTACCGGCTGCATCCATTTTTCTTTACTTATGCAAAAGAGTAATTTTGCCAATTGAATTGCAAACGCATGTATAAGACGACCGAAATTACTTCCGCCGAAATCGCATCGGACAACCCTGTTCACCAACGACTGTTATTCCCTTATGTCGAAGCAGCTGCTATGGTAAGCGGACGGGTACTCGAAATTGGTTGCGGCTGGGGCCGAGGGCTGGAGCTGCTCACCAAAGCAGCCGAACATTACACCGGAATTGATAAGAACGAGGAGTTAATTTCGTCGTTGAGTGTTGGGTATCCCAATTCAACATTCATCGCTGCCAATATTCCACCTCTTGGCGGTTTACCGGACAATACGTTCGATTATATCGTTACGTTTCAGGTGATTGAGCATATCGAAAACGATGATCTGTTTATCAAAGAAGCGCACCGTGTGTTGAAACCCGGCGGGAAGCTGTTGCTAACGACCGTTAATAAGACGTTTTCGCTGACACGCAACCCCTGGCACGTTCGGGAGTATTATGCCGATGGCCTGAAATCGCTGATGGGCAAGTATTTCCCTAACGTAGAAACGAGGGGTATTCACGGCAATGAGAAAGTGATGACGTATTATGAGCAGAACAAAGAATCGGTTAAAAGGCTGACCCGCTTCGATATTTTCAATCTGCAATACCGGCTTCCCCGCCGACTGTTACAGGTTCCTTATGACCTGATGAATCGCTTGAACCGAAACCGACTCCTACAGGCAGACGGTATTGCCGCCGAAATCAATTATTCAGATTACCTAGTTAGTAATAACCCGGCCGGTAGCCTGGACTTCTTTTACGTAGCGACGAAGTAAACACAGAACTGGTAAATACAGAGAAGGCCAGACATTAAATGTCTGGCCTTCTCTGTATTTACCAGTTCTGTGTCGATGATTAAACTTCCACAATCATTTTACCCGTGTTCTGGCCGGAAAACAGGCCTAACATGGCTTCTGGTAATTTATCAAACCCTTTAAGCGTCGTTTCGGTATACCGAAGTTTCCCTTCGTTTACCCAAGCCGCCAGTTGCTTGACCCCTTCGCCAAAACGGGCTTGGTAATTACCGACAATAAAGCCTTTCATCAGCACACTGCGGGTCAGCAGCATGGGCTGAATACGGGGTCCCATGGGTACCTCGGTCGTGTTATACAACGCGATCTGACCACACAGGGGAATGCGGGCATGAAAATTAATATTGTTGATAACGGCGTCGGAAACCTCTCCCCCAACGTTATCGAAGTACACATCGACTCCGTTTGGGCAGGCATCGGCGATAGCTTCAGTTAGGTTGGTAGCTGTTTTATAATTGACTACCTCGTCAAATCCGAACTCTTCTTTCAGCAAAGCTACTTTATCATCGGAACCGGCAATGCCAACCACCCGGCATCCCTTGATCTTGGCAATCTGCCCCACAATGATTCCGACGGCACCGGCCGCGCCCGATACCACTACCGTTTCGCCGGGCTGAGGATTGCCAATATCCAGCAGGCCAAAATAGGCGGTCAGACCCGGCATACCGAGAATACCCAGATAGTAACTGGCCGGGGCCAGACTGGCATCTATCTTCTTAAGACCGTTGGCAGCAACAACGGCCTGCGTGGCCCAAGGCAGATTGCCCGTCACCAGATTACCAACGGCGAAACCATCGGCTTTGCTCTCCAATACCTTACCCACAGCTCCACCCGTTAACGGCTGTCCAACCTGAAAGGGAGGTATATACGATTTAGCATCGTTCATCCGGCCCCGCATGTATGGATCTACCGAGAAATAAGTGGGTTCAATCCGTACATCTCCAGCCTGCAACTCGGGTAAGCTGGCATCGTCAATACGAAATGTGTCGGCATCGGGCATCCCCTTGGGACGCGATACTAATACGATCTGCTGAATACTCATGCCTGTACGCTGCTTTCGTGATTCGTAACCGTTAGGGTCACATCAATATTGCCGCGTGTTGCGTTCGAGTAAGGACATACCTGGTGTGCTTTTGCGACCAGTTCTTCAGCAACGTTCTGTTCAACACCCGGCACATTGACATCGAGTGTAACGGCCAGTCCAAAGCCACCGTCCGCGAGTTTACCAATGCTTACATCGGCGGTTACGGTTGTTGTGCCCGTTTTGACTTTACTCATTCGAGTAACCAGATTTAGAGCACTATCGAAACAAGCTGCATAGCCAGCGGCAAAAAGTTGTTCGGGATTGGTAAAAGCCCCCCCGGCACCCCCCATTTCGCGGGGAACCCGCACATCCAGATCTAAAACCTTGTCGGATGAAGTCACATGGCCATCACGGCCGCCGGTGGCGGTAGCGTGGGCTGTATATAATGGCTGAATCATAATTGGTTAACTAGTTTACTGTGTCTGTTTTTGTAAGTTGATTTAATAATGTTACTAGCTGAATACGCAGATTAATTATCTGTTTATCGTCCAGATTTAGACCTTCCTGTAATTGGGTCGGAATATCGACGGCTTGATTTTTCAAAGCCTGTCCAGCTTCGGTAAGTTGAATGGTAACCTGACGTTCGTCGGCCGGGTTACGTTTTCTGGTAACCAGTTGTTTCTGTTCAAGTCGTTTTAACAAAGGGGTAAGCGTACCTGAATCCAACAGCAAACGATCGCCTATTTCGCCTACAAATCGATTGTCTGTTTCCCACAGCAGCAGCATAACCAGGTATTGAGGATACGTCAGTTCCAATCGTTCAAGCAAGGGGCGATATAGCGCCGTTACCTGGCGCGAGAGTGCATACAGGGGAAAGCAGAGCTGATTATCAAGGAGTAGCTTTTTCATTGCCTACAATTAGATTGTGCACAATATACTAACTAAACCGGGGCCTATAAAGTTTAAAAGCGGCCAACTTTTCGAGAAAGATTGACCGCTTTTTATGTATTGACCAATTTTTGGTTGTTGCTCAACCGACTAACATCAACAACAAATCACTGAATAGTTGATAACTTTAATTACTTCCAGTTCCGTAGGTTTGTTGCATGTGCCCGGTTACCTGGTGGATTGTCTTTTCAAAATCATCAACGAGCGATTTAAAGTCGCTGGAGTTCTCTCCAATAATCGCCAGCTCCTCTATTTTACGGATAGCGTCGATCTGCGATGTAATGTCCATGGTATCAATGGTAGGCTTTATCCGGTGGGCCAGGTACTTCACTTTAGCAAAATCGTCGGCTTCATAAGCTGCTTTTATCTGAGTTGCCACATCCGGTGCTTCCGTACAGAATAGCTGAATCATTTTTTGGATAAACTCCTGACTACCCCGGCTGATCATTTCTAAGCGGGACAAGTTGTAGAGCGACCCATCCGCTTCTTTGATTTCCGGCTCAGCAACCTCGACAGTGCCAGTGAGCCACTTCATGAGCATGTTAACCAATTCTTTTCCTTCAAATGGCTTTGCCAGGAAGTCATTCATACCTACGTTAAAACACTCTTCTTTCTCACTCCGTATGACGCTGGCCGTCAATGCAATAATAGGAAGTGATTTACTGATCTCCTCACGTGTAATGCGGGTGGCTTCCAGCCCATCCATAACCGGCATTTGTACATCCATTAACACGATATCGAACGTTTCTTTTCGGAGCCTTTCTACGGCGTTGTAGCCATTTGTTTCTTCAACAATAGTGATCCCATACGGTTTAAGAATGGTTGTAACCACCAGTCGGTTCATGGCATTGTCCTCTACCAGCAAAATACGTTTCGTCTGCAAGAGGTCTTCATTGGGAGTAGTTTGTTTCTGATTCACGTCGTTCTCGTTCTTCCCTATGGGCAGTGATAGCTTTACAGTTACTGTAGTTCCTTTATTTTTTTCGCTTTTAACATCAATGGTACCACCCATCAGATCAACCAATTGCTTGGTAATACTCATACCAAGCCCCGACCCACCATACCGACGCCCAATACTACCATCTTCCTGGGTAAATTTCGTAAATAAATTGCTCAGGAACTCAGGGGCGATCCCAATTCCGGTATCAGCTACAGACAAGGCAATTAGCTGATTTCCAGCCACCTTCTTAGAATCACACTGAATATGCACACTACCCGCGTTTGTAAACTTAACCGAATTGCCGATCAGGTTTAATAGAATCTGGTTTATGCGGAAAGGATCTCCCAGAAGTGTCGGCGGCAGACCAGGACTAACTTCTGTAGAAATTACCAACCCTTTCTTTTCAGCATCATGTGTCATCACCAGCACAGCCTGCTCAATAAGATCGGCCAAATCGAAATTGATGTGCTCCAGAGAAAGCTCACCCGCTTCGATTTTTGAAAAATCCAGTATATCGTTAATAATGACCAACAGATTACTGGCCGCCGTATTGATCATGCCGATAAAAAACTGCTGGTGCTCTGTCAGGCTCGTCTTTGTGATCTGCTGCCCCAGGTTAAGAATAGCATTCATGGGCGTACGAATTTCATGGCTCATATTGGCCAGAAAAAGTTCTTTGACCCGGGCCGAATGTTCCGCTTCCTGCTTAGCAACCCGCAGTTCCGATTCAAGTTGTTTCTGCTTGGTAATATCCAGATGGATACCAGTAGAGCCAATGACCTGTCCTGATTGGGAGTATAAGGGGGCTCCACTTACCAACCACCACATAGCGTCGCCACGCTTATTTTTAATAGATACTTCATACGCATCGACATTACCTTTGAGCCTGCTTTCATTCTTCTCCTTCATGAATTGAATGTTCTGGCCTTTTAGCAGGATATCTGTAGCAACCTGCCCAATCAGCTCATCCGGTTCATAGCCGCTCATGGCACAAAAACTCTGGTTCGTATAAACGATACGCTCCTCTGAATCGACCTCAATGAGGCCCAGGTTCATGTTCTCGATGATACGCTGATATTTCTCGTTGAGGTAAAATGCAGCATCCTCGGCGTGTTTTCGTTTTGTAATGTCGGTGTATTTCCACAGATGCCCGGCATAAACGCCATCGATAAAGATGGGGATATAGTCACGCTCAAAAGTACGCCCATCTGCCAGGGAAATTTCCTCGCCAATCACCAGTTTCTGTTCCTGTAGCAATTGATTAACCCGGGTTACGAACGCATCCTGTTCTTTAAAGAAACCTTTGCTTTGCTCAGCCATGCCCGAGCAATCGACGCCAACTAACTCGTCGGGTTTCAGTGGCACAGAAAACATATTACAAAACTGCTGATTGACCAGTACAATAGCTCTGTTTTCATCTTCCAGCAAGATACCTTCCTGAAAATCGGCAATGAGGTTTGATAGTCGATGTGCGCTGGTTCGTAAGGCATCTTCAATATTTTTCTGGTGGGTAATATCGGTACTGGTGCCAATCATGAGCAGTGGCTTGCCGTCTTCCGAATAACTAAACACCCGACCTTTGTCCAGAAAATGTTTATACGTACCATCTTTAGCCAGAAGGCGGTATTCGGTTATATGGTTTTTCCGGGCACCGGACAAATACAAACTCATATCCGGATCGGTTAAGTTTTGCCGGTCCTGAGGATGCAGTTTATCCATCCAGACCTCGACAACATCCGGAAATTCCTCCAACGTGTAACCCAGGATTTCGCGGTACCGGACCGAGCGAATAATTTCTCTGGTTTGAAGATTGAGTTCCCAAACGGCATCGCCAAAGCCTTCCAGTGCAAATTTCCAGCGTTGTTCAACACGTCTTAACTCTGCCTGCTGCTGGCGTATTATATCCTTCAGCTGCTTCGTTTCAGCCCGGAGCCGCTCGTTTTCCTGGTGCAGCAAATCGGTTGATAACGGCTCATGTACGGGCAGAGGGGTTGTCTCTCTTTTCATGTTGGATTTCTGGTTCACTCAAACTCAGGATAGAGAAAGCTCATCGTTCTGGATCATCTTGTAAATAGTCGATTTTCCTATATCCAGTTTATCAGCCACAAGGAGCACGTTGTTATCGTACTTTTTCAGGTAAGACTTAATAATCTGAATCGTGTAATCGCGAAGTGTCATTTCTTCGGCCATACTTTCGTTAGTTCCGGAAAGAGACGTAAACAACAGGTCGTCGGGTCTGATTTCGACACCATCACTCATTACGGCAGCCAGTTGAATAATGGACTTTAACTCGCGCACGTTACCGGGAAAGTTGTACCGCATTAACTTTTCGGTAGTTGCGGGTAAAATAGTCATTGTACCCAGGCGATTATCCTTACAAAATTCATCCAGGAAGTGTCTCGCCAGCAACATTATGTCTGTAGAGCGTTCACGAAGCGGGGGCAGTGCAATGGGTAATCCCATAATCCGGTAGTACAGATCCTCCCGAAAGCGCCCCTGCCTGACCTCCTCCAGCAAGTCTTTGTGCGACGCAATTACCAGCCGGATATCCAGCATGATTTTTTCGCTGCCTCCCACTCGGGTAAGCTCACGTTCCTGCAAAACCCGCAGTAATTTGCTTTGTAATGTTAAATCCAGCTCCGCAATCTCATCGAGAAATAAAGTGCCTTTATTGGCTTCTTCAAAACGTCCGATTTTTTTGTTTATCGCACCGGTAAACGATCCTTTTTCATGCCCGAACAATTCACTTTCAGCCAGCTCTTTCGGGATGGCAGCCATATTGACGGCAACGAATGGCTTTTTACGACGGTCAGAGTGGTAGTGTATTGCCTTGGCGACCAGTTCTTTTCCGGTACCAGTTTCACCAGTGATCGACACGTTGATGTTTGTCCGAACAGCTTTTTCGACAAGGGTAAAAACCTTGCCTATTGCCTGACTGCTTCCTTTAATGATTGAATTGAAGTCGTATTTCTGACCTAATTCTTCGCGGAGCTGATCTACTTCCTGCTTAAGGCTTTGATTTTCCCGGATTTTAAGGATTGCATTCCACAGGAGATCCTTTGTCCGATCATCCTTCACAAAATAATTGTAAACCCCCGCCTGTAGTAATCCTACAGCCGTTTCAACATCTTTCTGGCCACTGATAACAATAACCGGCGTATCAGGCAATCGCTCCTGAATACGCCGAAATAGCTCAGCCCCGTTGGTATCGGGTAATGAATAATCAAGTGTAATCAGGTGGGGCTGACACACACTGATATGTTTAAGACAATCTTCACCGGTCGTAAACCGGTGAAGTTCGTAATTAGGGTTCAAGGACAGGTGATATTTCAGTACTTCACCATACCATGGATCATCTTCAACAATAAAAATACGGTAGATATCAGACTCATTCATAATACAAGTTATCGCTCTGGCTCTGAGCGACTAAGACAATTTATTCCCTAATTTATTCAAAAGTGAAATTAGCAAACAAAAACTTACCTTGATTAATGAATTTGTCTACGTTCCTTGTGACGTTTGGGTTACTAAAAGCTTAGGGAACAAATTTTGTTTCAAGTGCTTTCACCAGCCTGACGTTTTTGAGGAAGGCATGACTGAACTGAATCAACCAGGTATAAATAATAACGGCAAAAATCTGAAGGAAAATTATTGTTGTAACGCTGAACACAAATGACGCCAAAATAGACATAACCGTCAGGGCGGCATGCATTTTAACGATACGCAGGGTAATCTCCGAGTGAACAAAGCGGTGTTTCAGGAACCAGTGGTGCATGTGATTTTTGTCGGCGGCAAATGGTGATTTCCCTTTTCGCATCCGATTAATGGCTACGCGAAGTGCGTCAATTAACGGAATCATGCAGCTGGCAGTGGTTAAAATAATGGCGTAAGGACCATAATCGACTGTCTGCTGATAAGAGCCTTCAATGAATATAATGCCTAAAGCAGCCGTGAGAAAGCCAAGTACTACCGAGCCACCATCGCCCATGAATAATTTGGCGGGGCGCCAGTTATACCTCAGGAATGCCAGCAAGGCACCAGCTACGGGCAGCAGCAGTGCCAGCCATTCCTGCTGACCTACCACAATAGCTAAAACACTGAACACAACACTGTTGCTAAATGCCAGACTTCCCGCGAGACCATCAACACCATCGATCAAATTGAAGGCGTTTGCCATAACGGTCAGCACAAACATGGTGATGGCATATTGAAAAAACATGGACAGTTCCATTATACCGAACACCCCATGAAGCGATGTCAGGCGAATGCCATATTTGGCGATCAGGAAGGCACAGCCTAACTGAATTCCCAGGCGAAGTATGGCCGGCAGGTTCAGTCGGTCGTCAAGCACGCCGGTTATCGTAAGGGTTGCCAGGGCAATAGTAAGCGGCAGGTTTGCGGTCAGTAAATTGCGCAACGGGGCATATACCAGTGCCGTAAACGTAACGGCCAGCGCGATCGTCAGTCCGCCAATGGCCGGAATCAGCTTCTGGTGTACCTTCCGGAAGTTGGGTTTATCAACAAGCCCGATTTTGGGGCTCAACTTAATGAGAAAGGGTAAAAGCACCCAGCAACTTACCAGGGCAATCAGGAAGCCAAGAATAAGGCTGTTCGTTGTAAGAAGATCTTGTATCATGATGTTTTTTATATAGACTAAATTCTATCGATACGTATAATTTATTCGTAAAAGTAAGATGGTCTCTCTAAGTGAGCCAGTTCCGATTCCAGCAACCAATCGGAAGACAGGCGTGTACCGGCCAGGGAGTTAAGTTCTTTTTTGGTAGATACCTGCTGTACAAGACGAATCAGGTAGGCGTATTTCTGGGCAATCACCGTCCAGGTATACCGGCGATAGGCAATGGTCTTCATGATGTCGGCTCGGTTCTTCAGTTCACTGATTGACGTGTTCTGAATATGCTTGGTCAATTCGGCCGATGTTCTGAAAAACAGGGCCTTGTTTTCCGTAGTCGACCGGTTGTAGGCTACATCGAACGCAATAACCGGTAACCCGAGGTACATGGCTTCTACCAGGGATGGATTTGTTCCACCGGCACTGTGTCCATGAACATAAATCAGGCAATTGCTGCGCAGCAGATCAAGCTGACGCTGGTCGTAAATAGGGTCGAGCAAGTGAATATTCGTATCCTTTTTATGTTGTTCGCGCAGACTGGCTCCGTACTCACTGTTTGTCCAGTTTCCCACCATAACCAGCGTATGCTTCGGTAATTGGGCAAAAGCTTCCAATATCAGGTGAATATTGTTTTCCGGCTCGATCCGGCAAACGGTAAATGCGTAGGGCGCAGCCAGAAATGGATACTTTTCGCGGTCGTCAGGCGTTGGACTAACCGCGATGGTGTGGTCGGCGCCATACTCAATAATGTGGCTCAGCGTCTTATAGCGAATAGCGGTGTAATTCTGAATCGACTCATTATCCGAAATATCCGCGTGTGAATAACGTACAGCCACCCATTCGGCCGCCCACAGGTACCATCGGGCAAGTTTGCTCCATTTGTTCCGTTTCCACTCAATACCGTCAATCGAGATAATAATTTTTTTCTTTGTAAACCACCGGACAAAGGGCACCATAAAGCCCCCGCTAACACCCAGAATGAGCATTACGTCGGCATAAAATAATGCATGTAAAATACTGAAGCAGTCATAAATGATACTCTGAATACCGTTGGCATCAAACGGCAGGTATACCAACCGTGCCCCTTTATACGTCGCCGGTCGTTCAGACTGACCGTACTTCTTGGTCGTACAGTAGACCGTTATGTTTGTTTCGTTACCCAGGTGATCCACCAAATGCTCGGCCAGGGTTTCGAAACCGCCATATTTGGCCGGGATACCTACAGTTCCAATAATTGCTACGTTGGTCTTACTCATGCTTTTATTATTTATTAATTTTCTATTATCCTAAGCCGTGCCAAACCAGCAAACAGCTAAAAATCAATTACTTATATTTAAACTAACACTTATTCATTCTCGATTCTGGACACTTTTTCCACAGAATACACTGATCGACTGCTGACCTGTTCCGGCAGAAAAACGCTGGTTATCTGCTCACGAAATCGGCGTGCCGAAAAGAATGCGGAGCGCCGACGAGCGGCCTGAGCCATTTTCAGATACAGGTTCATATCTGACGACAACAATTGAAGACGCTGAACAACCTCCTCTGTCTGGCGGGCATCAACGGTAAAGCCTTCTTTCGAGTCTTCTATCAGTTCACAGATCCCCCCCACCGGCGGAACAATAATCGGGCGTCCGCATGCCATAGCTTCGAGCGCTGTCATGCCAAATGTTTCGACCCAGGCATCGGGCCGGGACAAATTAAGCACTACATGCGCCTGTTCGTAAAACGGAATTGTATCGGCCTGTGCGGGATAAACCAAACAGTTAGCCGGAGGGCTTACCTGTTCTGTAAATGCAGTAACCTCCTCATTTTTTGCATTCAGGACGAGTATAAACCGAATATGCGATAACTGACGGGCGTAGGTCACAAACTCATAAATACCCTTGTAAGCCTTGTTGGAGCAGAGCATCAGCGCCGTAAAGGGAAAAGCGGTATTGGCTTCGGCGAGTTGGCTGGCCTGTTCTGTAAAGGAGTCTCGTAAGGCATTGTATACTTGCCGGCAAACGGGGCGCGTTAATCCGGTCTGCTGCTGAGTATATTTCGACACGAACAAGACCTCCTGAGCCGTAACGTTTGCAATAAGCCGAAGCCAGGCCTTTAACAGCCAGGGCTTTAAGCTAACTTCATGTACGTGATAAACTACCCGACAACTACGCAGCCAACCGGCCAGTGCCGCGCCAAAAGGAAGCAAGGTGTTGATATAGACCTCATCGGTCGACCGTAGAAAAAACAAAAGTCTGAAAAACAGCCGGAGCTGAATATTGAGGTAATAGTACAGGGTGACCAGCTTGGCCGGATGCCATTTGTAGGCAATAGCCTGGGTTGCCACTCCAGGTAGATCGCTCAAAAAACCACGCCCACTAGGCGTAGCGGTAAACAAAACAACATCAAGATTTGCCTCTTCAAGTGCTTCCAGGGCCTGCCGAAAAACGAGGGGGCTACCACTGAAGTCATTAAGTAGATGAACGGCAATTATTCGCTTCGATTTCATAGCTTTTGTGGGTTACCCCTACATGGCCTTTTTACCAAATGGTGTATCTGTTTTGTTGAATTAGGATTACTGGGTCAGCCCGTTGGGTATAAAATTGAGCCGCTGCCAAATGAGCTGGTATGGGCGCTGTTACAGATCGGATAGCAAAACGACCCGTCAGCTACGGAATGAATGATACGGTACTTATACTGATAAGGTTAATATATCGGTTACGACCTACCTCATACATCGTATGCATACAGACTGGCTTTTGCTGAGTTACTAAAACGAGCACCCCACTACAGAATCCGTTTGAGTCCCACAAGGATACTATAAGCTAGTAGTAACAATTAATCACTAATGGTCTTTACCCCGTTCAGGCGATAAAATAGGTGAACGTACGCTTAACTGACTTAGGCGTTGAGTACCGTAGGCTCATGAGAATAGCGCCCAGCCGACTTCCGGACAACTTCCATACGCTCAGTTTACCAGATTTAACGCGACAATTCAAATCGATGCGGAGGCTTGAGTTATCAAGGCAACGAATACGGAGCTGATTTACTCCTTCATTTGGTTTGGCAACGAATTCAGACATCAGCGAATGATGTCGGAGATAATGTGTCAATTGAAGAGCGGCTGACTGAGATAAACACAACTTCAATGCATCAGGTACCAAACCAGAGTAACTTGTGGCAGTCAATTCTTTACTAGGTTGTTGATGCAGCCAGAATGCTACGTCATAAAACAGCAGCTGATGGTCAGAGATACTATCCTGCCGGTTTAGCCAATGTGTTAGAGCATCGCTCCAAGTCGCCAATTGCCCGTTAATCGGCTCCGACCAGTTCGTTTGTTGCGTGTACTCCAGCAGCGTAGCGGTAATGGCCTGAATCAGGTATAATATTTCGGCCAAAGCCGTGTCCAGCTCATAGGTTTCCCGAAACAGCTTCCATTCCGGACGGTTCAGCGTATCGTCGATCAGGCGCCGGGTTGTGCTATAGTCCTGATTGCCAATCCGTGTTGCAGACTGGTATAGAAAGTGAAAGAGATCATAGAGCCCCGGCAACTCGTCTGCGTAGCGTTCCCAATCCACGATACTCACCTGCCGGTTCGTCAATAACACAGTCCAGGGAGTAAAATTGCCATGGGCAGCAGCAATCGGTACGGCGATCTGATCATTAAGCGACCGCATCAACAAGTTCAGTTTGTCAAGTAAACCGGTTGGTATCCGTGGATCGTTAGCCGCCTTTAGCGCTGCCAGGTTTTGGTGAGCCTGCTGCCAGAAGCCGGTCTGATGTAACGGTTGCGTATGCCAGTTTCGGCTAAACAATTCCGGCAAAACACGTTCGGGTAACTGAGCCAGCTGATTCGTTTGTGGCGTACAGGTTACCCCCATATCTTCCTGAATCAGAAACCCGGTTGCAATAAATCGCAGCGAATACGCCGTTAGTTTGGGGGTGTTAACCTGCAAAAAAGGAGCCTGCTGAAGATGGCGCAGCGCCCGCGCTTCCTGTCGTAAGCCGGTTAGTGCAGCCGGTCCTACGGCAATTTTGGTTAGATAGCGTTTTCCCGAACGCATGCAGTGCCAGATAACTATTTTGCGATTGGGCCCGGGCGCACCGGTCGATAAAGCCCAGCGTTTTATATGACTTTGCCGTACCAGCTGGTTTCCGCTTTCGGATGTGTAGAGCGTCAGCCGGTCGTGAGCCACCAGCCGGCCTAACCCCATACGAAACAACAGCCTGACCGTCCACACAAACAGTTGCGCTCGTCGGTTATCAACCTGATAAAACCGTAAGAAGTCCGGCTCTGTAGCCTCTACCGGCCATAACCAGCGGATACTACCATCAGTATTTCGGTACAGGTAACTGTCTATCGGATAAGTAAATTCAGGCGAAGATGCCGTAACCACCGGAATACCAATCGTATGCAGGCCTCGACGGAGTCGGTCAATATCAGTTGTATAAGCAGCGGGCAGATTCATATAAATAAGCGTTAGCAGTGGTATACCAGCCTAAATCAACTCAATGGTGTTTATAACCAGTTGTGTAGTCTGTAAATTAGACTTAAGGTTTCTTTACTGCTTTGGTTCAATGCCGAGCATGTTCCGCAATTTTTTCCATTTGCCCTGCGGATGCTGCTTAAGAAGCTCTATCACCTCCTGAACTTTTCTCAATACTGAGCCTATACGCTCGAACTCATTGCGCCCTTTGATAATATAATCGAAGGCACCATATTTCAGGGAATTGACCGCGACCTGTACATCTTCCTGGCTGGAAACAACAACCAGATAAATGTTGGGGTTGAAGCGCTTTATTTTCCGTAAAACATCAAGGCCGTTGAGGGGCTCCATGTGATAGTCCAGGAAGATAACGTCAGGCTGTTCAGTCAGACTGTTCAAGCATTCCTGCCCATCCATAAAGAATTTCACATTGGTAAAGCCAAGGTTGCGGACATGCTGTTCATAAAGACTGCCACAAAATGCATCGTCGTCAAGAATAAAAATGGATAAGGATTTGTTATTTTCCATGTGTATTTATTTTATACTAACTAATTGATCTAATACTATGCCAGTGGGCAAATACCCTAATTATCAAGCTGTTGACTACAATAGTCTACTAGATAAGTCTATCATTTGGAATAATTTTCCACATTATGGAAAGTTGCCTATTATTAACGTATGAGCTATTATATGCAAATATAGTTTATAATATTTTACAAAAGTAAATACTCAACTATCAGTATTTCTGCTTTTTATTAGAATTTTTCAGGAATAAGGTTAATTTGCCATTATTCCTAGATATTTAGTATACAAATATGGCCTTTGTATGACAAAAGAGGGTATCATTGTCTTTTATCATACAAAGGCCATGTGTAATTCAATAGCTGTATTTATAACTTCTGGGGAGTTGGGCTGCCAGGTGGTCGTAACTCCAGAAGCGTCATGACCTCCTCAATTTTTTTCAGCACAGTGTGTATTTTATTCAGGTCATCATGACCTCTGACTATATAATCGAACGCTCCATATTTACGCGAGTGTGCGGTAGCCTCTCTGTTCTCCTGATCAGTAAGAACGACTATGTAAATATCCGGATTGATGCGACCCACTTTGCGAACGATATCCAAGCCATCCGGGGATTTTGACGGGTAATCCAGGAAGATAATATCCGGTCTCCTGCCAAGCTGCTTTAAACAGGTTTCTGCGTCTGTAAATAAGTCAACATCAGTGTAGTCAAGATTACGAATATGTTGTTCGGTAATAGTTCCACAAAAGGGATTATCATCCAGAATAAATATTGACAAAGATCGTCTGGTTTCCATAGATAATTCGTAAAAGCACGCGAAACCCAAAACTATGCCAACAAACATGTATACTGATTATCAGGCCAAAATCAACATTTAATCTTTTTTAGTTTCCATATAACGGAACATTTTTCCATAATATGGAAACCAATCTTATCCGCTTTTCCAACTTATGTAAATGAATAGCGTCTAATTTTATACCTAGTCTATATTTTTATTTCCAGGTTAAATAAGGGACAAAGGTAGAGCATTAAAGAGTGTTTCAGGGTATCTATTTATCATAGGCTACGGCCAGGGGTGCGTTTCCTGATTTTTATCAAATCTATAGTTAGTTATAGTCATAAAGCATCCGGCATATATCTGCTTATTTCGGCCCGTCGACCGGCCTAATTAGTGAAATAGTCCAACTAATCAACCAAAACGACGCGTACACTTATTTCTCTTAATGACTTGGCTATGGATAAAGACTTACTCGGGAAAACGGCTCTGATAACCGGAGCCGCTTCCGGCATTGGTAAAGCAGTAGCAGAACTCTACGGGCTGCGCGGGGCAAATGTGATGATCTCTGACATTGATGAGGTGCAGGGCAAGCAAGTAGCTGAGCAACTAACAACTGCCGGTGTAAATGCCCGTTTTTATAAAAGCGATGTTAGCGACCCGCTTCAGTGCCAGAAACTGGTACAGGAAACTGTTACTGTCTTTGGCGCCCTCAATATTGCCTGCAATAATGCCGGGATTGGGGGCGAGTTGAATATGACTGCCGATTATAGTCTCGAGGGCTGGCACCGTATAATCAATGTGAACCTCAACAGCGTATTCTTCTGCATGAAATACGAGTTAGAGCAAATGCTGAAGCAAGGTGAAGGCACCATTGTGAACATGGCTTCTATTTTAGGGCAGGTTGGTACGCCCGGTTCGCCGGGCTACGTAACCGCCAAACATGGCATGGTGGGCCTCACTAAAACGGCGGCTATTGAATACGCACCCCAGGGCATTCGCATCAATGCCGTCGGGCCGGGTTATATTGATACTCCCCTGCTATCGGTGCTATCGGACGACGTCAAACAGCAGTTAATTGGACTTCACCCCATTGGCCGTTTGGGTAAATCAGAGGAAGTGGCTGAGCTGGTTGTCTGGCTCAGTTCCGATAAAGCATCGTTCGTTACGGGTTCGTATTATCCGGTCGATGGCGGGTATCTAGCCCGGTAAACAGCAAAACCCTCCGCATAACCGAAAACAGCAGCTATGCGGAGGGTTAGGTTATTGGTCAATCAAAAGACAGGGCTATCTTACCCTATCTTAGCCAGCTTCTTAACGGATGGAGCTAAACTTACGGAGATCCGTATTCAGTTCCTTCAAAGCCACTTCAACACCTCGTTTAGCTCCCTCCTGAAACACTGCCATAATTTCTTTAGCCTCAATCCGGTTGGGATCGTCCAGGTTGTTATTGACGAACTTATCCCGCAGGGTCAACAGTCCGCCACCCAACGCCATGGCCAGCAACGGATTAAAGTCAAACCACGGAATGGGTGGATTCGGCTCCTGTTTTCGATTGTTTAGCCACGGGTCAATCAGTTGGACAAATTCAGGCAAAATAGGCCGCACAATGTCAATCAGTAAGATCAACCGTCGGCACTGACTTGCTTTTTTCCCCAGCACATCAGTGGCATGAGTGCCAATGCTGTATAGCAGAGACGGCGTAATTCGCTCGAACCGCAGAGCCGGATTGTCCATGGTGGCCTCCAGAATACGGTGTTCAACTACCAACTGCCAAAGTAAGCGCGACCGGAAACAGGTGTGGTTAGTAGTTCGTGAAAGCCATACCGCCGTGTTGATGTAGTAGTGTTTAATCTGGGCCAGGTGTTGTTGTCCCGTGGCAGATGCCATAAAGCCCAGTCCCTTTACGTTTGTATCAGGTTCGGAGGCTTCGCCAATCAGGTTAATATTCACGAAGTGATGCCAGGTCGAATCGGTCACTATCCGCCCGATGTTGGCTTTATGGCCGTCGTAGGCACAGATGGCACCGAAGGTTTGCGCCTGCGTTGCCAGCTTGGTGCCTGCTGTGTTACCGGCTAGTACCGTTGAATAGGCAATAATTTCGGGGGTTATCCCCATCGGAAACTCGGGGGTTCCATCTTTTTCGTAATTGCCGGTGAGGTCTGTCGGCTCTACGCATTGTCCTTCGTGAGGGTGATCGGGCAGCACCTTGATACGGCCCAGCGGGCTGCACAAAATAGGATGCGGGTAGGTTTCGCGTAGAAAACCGCCCAGTGAACTAGAGTACAAACGAGGCTGTATTTCCTGAGGAACGTCATCCGATTGGTCGTCAAATTGTGAACCCGAGTCATGCCCAATTCGGTTCGTATCGTTTCGGTTGGGGTCCTGCATCCCTACATTGCCACTGGCGTTGGTCCAGAGCCGCATCTTGCGTACCCGCGAAACAGACCCACCCAGAGCTCGGCCCAGTTCTCCGTGGTCGCCGGTGGCAAATACGCCCCCGCCGTTATTCATAAATGTACTTAGAAGCACCAGTTCAGCGTCGGAGAGGCCTACGGGCGATGCGTCGAAGCCGAACAGCCAGACCTGATCGTACATCGTGTCGGAGAAATGAGAACCGTCGGTAAAGCGAAAATTCGGGATGCTTCGGGAAACCGGCACCCCCGGATTGCCAACAGCAAGGCCCCGGTGAGCAATCGTGATTTCGAAATCGACGTAACTGCGACCGTCATTGGACAGAATAGAAACAAAAGTAGACAGGCCGAAATCGCCCAGGCCAAAGTTGAGAGTACCATCGGTAAGCAACAGAAGTCTCACCTTACAGGGTCGGCGCCACCAGGGGTAAAGTTTTTCGGGCGACAGCTTCAGAAGGTTAGTCCGTTCTTTGATCGCCTTACTTAAATGCTCATTCTCAGAAAAGAAGATTTGTGCAGGCATAGCTTTGCGGTAGTTTAGATGGGGTTTGCCGGTTAGTCGTAGAGCAGGACGAACCCGCAAACAAAGCCTTTGCCTTATTTGCCGAACTGCGTATACCCCCTCTCCAGACAAATTCTTTCACACTTCTTCAGGACTACCAACTTTTCTGCTCTATTTAAGTAGTAAGAGTATGTTCAACTACAACTCAACATCTTCGTTATGAAAACCCTAGTAGCATTCAGCCTGATTTGCGTAAGTAGCTGCGCTTCTCAGGATAATACCAGCCCCTGTCGATCTCCCCAAAAAATAAGTGTGGATCAACGATGTTATAAAGGTAACGGTCTGGCACTGACGGCTAGTGAATACGGTACCTCTCCCTCAAGTTTCGAATGGAGTGTATATGCGCTTAAGGATACGGCGCAAATCCTCGGCTTTACGCCCCAGGATTTAAAAATAAAGATAAACACCGCCAACGAGCTGATAATACCCGACAGTCTGGCGACTAACAGCCAGCGACTGATCGTAACAGTAGCGACCAACTGCCAGGGCGAACTCAAGCGGTCTATCTATTACGCATTTATTAAAACGCAGTCGGCAACGGATAGCTGCACGGTTTGGCAACCGCAGCATGGATTCTAGTGCTGGGCTGACCGTGTCTCTTTACTCAGGAATGAGGCCAATAGCTATCGAATGCTGCCGGGCGTCTGCACTGTGCGCGAAGTAACAGCTGGCTACTCCGTTGGCTTCTATACTGGCCATCAACTGCTTGGTGCGGACTTTATGTTCGGCATGAATTTGACGGATGTACACGCAACGAATCTGGCGGGGAAAGTGCCGGACAACCGACTCATATATGATTGGGTCCTGCTGCGAATCGTCGCCGAGCAGGATAAACTGCTGATTCGGGTAAGTGTTGATAATCTGCTCAATCCGGTCGAATTTAGTATGGTGCTTGCCTTTCCCCGTTTTTAGTACCTGCGACAGACGCTTGAGCTGACTCAGGCGATACACACCGTTTGGCAACTCGTTTTTTGTCGAGAATTCCAGAATATAATCGTATAAATTCCACTCGCTGCTCGACACATAGAAAAACGGATTTGTAGCCTTCAACCCACTATTGGCTTCGGCAAGCAGCTTATAGTGCGCAACGACGCCTTCGAACGGCATTCGGCTGTGCGCGTTTTCAGTCAATAAGACCAGCAGACGCTTGGCAATCGTGGCCGAGTGCGAAACCAGAAATGTATCGTCAATATCCGAGATACAAATGAATTGAGCCGGGTGCGGAATCAATACCTGGCCTTCGCCTTCTGCCAGTATTTGTTCCGGGTCTATAGTTTGCGAAATGAGCTGCGCCCGAACCGGGTGCCAGCCAGGCGTCAATGGATGTATTATGGGAAGCTCGACCTGAAAACAACCATCGTCGTCGGTCATGACAGTAACTAGCTGTTCACTGAAGCGGATACGTACCATTGTTCGCGGATACGGCTTCACCAGAAATAAGCGAATGACTGCCAGCAGGTTAACCAAGTCAATATCGCGGTATTTTTTCCGAGGTATCGGGCTCCTTCTGAACACATGGCCGTAAATAGTCAGCTGTTTATCATTACCAAAACCACGATAAATCTTCACTGTGGGCTGGTCGGTCAGCCGCAGTAATGTTAAGAAATAACGTTTTATCTTACCCTTCAGGGTTATTTTTTGTTTATCAGGGTGAGTGGGTTGCACAGCTTTCATACGTTCAGTCGATACTCGCCATCTTATAACACATAATCTACGCAGAAGTTGACCTTTTTATTCGCCATAAACCCCGTTTCGGGCGGGGAAGAAAAAACTGCCTGGGAAGAAGGTATCCAGTCATACTTTGCCGATAAACCCCATACTGTTCACTTATTTCATCTTAATGGGAAAACAGATGATGAACAGATTCGGCAGCAACTCGAAATCCATAAACCCGACCGCGTGGTAGCCGTGGGTGGCGACGGAACCATCAAGATTGTGGCAACAGCCCTGCTTAACAGCGGTATTCCTCTGGGTGTTCTGCCCGCCGGTTCAGCTAACGGAATGGCGCGCGAACTGGGCATTCCGCCCGATGTTGAGGGTAGTCTGGATGTGCTGGTCAATGGAATCGAGAGAGCCACCGACATCATAGCCGTTAACGATAACGACGTTTGTTTACATCTGAGCGATATTGGTATGAACGCCCAGTTGGTTCAGCATTACGAAAAAAACAACCTGCGGGGCAAACTTGGCTATCTCCGCAGTGTGGTCAATGTGCTTCAGAAACGGCGCTTACTCCGCGTAGCCGTTACAATTGGTGATGAATGCGTGCAGCGGGCTGCCTTCATGATTGTACTGGCCAATGCCCGCATGTACGGCACAGGTGCGGTTATTAACCCAGATGGTACTCCCTTCGACGGCCAGTTCGAAGTCGTTATCTTCCGTCGACTGTCGTTCTGGGAAATCATCAAGCTTTTCTGGCGCTATCAGCCGTTTAACCCCAAGAATATAGAAATTTACCCAGCTACATCGGTCACGATTGAAACCCACCGGAAGGCGTATTTTCAGATAGACGGCGAATATCGAGGGCGGATCACGAGCCTTAGCGCAACTATTAAACCAGGTGCCCTGACTATGCTTGTTCCGGCGTCGGTGCTATAAACATTTGCTTTAAAGGGCTAGACAAAGCTCCATCAGACCAACTGATTCACCAGCACTCGTTTGGGTTGGCTGTAAATATTAAAGCGGTTATCGCGAACAAATCCGGCCATTGTCATATGGGCCTCTTTCGCCATCTGAACCGCGAGGCTCGACGGAGCGCCTACGGCAGCCAGCAGGGGAACACCAGCCAGCCAACTTTTCTGAACTAGTTCGACCCCAATGCGGCCACTCAAAAAAACGCCGTATTGGGCCAGAGGAAGCCAGTTTTGCCAGAAAGCGGCTCCAATAAGTTTGTCCAGCGCATTATGGCGACCAATGTCCTCCCGGACGAGTAACAGTTTACCGTCCGCATCGAACAGGGCGGCAGCATGAATACCTCCGGTATAGGCAAACGCCCGTTGTATCTGACGAACCTGATCCGGTAACGCATGAAGAATGGCAGGCTCAACCGAGAAATCGCTCAATAGCGGACCCGGCGTGAGGGCCATAACCGCTTCGATGGTGGCTTTCCCACACAACCCGCAACTTGACGAGGTAAATGTGTTTCGTTCCAGCCGCGCCCAGTCGACAATAACATCGGGGTGTAGCTCTACCCTCATCACATTACCTTCCTTCTCGGCATCCTGAACACAATGTCGGCAGGAGACAATATCGGCTGAACGTTGAACAATGCCTTCGGTAAATAAGAACCCCATCGCCAACTCTTCATCGTGGCCGGGTGTTCGCATGGTGACCGATATGGAGCGTTGCTCCCGATTGGAAGCAGGGCCAAAGCCAAGGCGTATTTCCAGCGGCTCTTCAACAGCGAGCAGATCAGGCGCTTCCGAAAGACTTTCGCCTAGGATTTTATGAACGGTAACCGGCGCAACAAGAGACATTTCCAGCCAATTTAGTTTGTTTATACTAACCCGCTACGCCCATAAATGATTACGTAGGCGGGCTAAAAACTAATTGAAGCGGACGCTTTTAAGGCAAAAGAGTTCAGCGGTAACCCATTGGGACTATCATTCAGGTAATTAAGCCTATGGATAGCCTGGATTCGGATAATCTTGAAAATATTGTCGATGCCGTAACCCACTTCCATATAAGGTTTGTTTCCATCTAGGCTTCCGAAGTAAATAGGTCTTGTTCCACCGGGTAACAGTTTAAACGACTCAACATCCCGATTGGCCTTCCGTTGCCCTCCCCACAGAGCATCGACGTTGGCAATTAAGCGCCAGTTCAATTTACGAATTCCGGGAATCCGATTAAAGAGCAGTCCTTCAAAGCGGTGCTGGACGTGTACCGCAACGAAACGGTCACTTACAAATTCGTAAAACTGCATTCGGTTAAAGGTATTGGTGGTCAGCAGGGGCGTTGGATTGCCAATGTGCGGGAACAACATCGGAGCGGGCAGCGTTGAAGGCGTAAAACCCGCCGATAGCAGATACGTCATCCGACCGAGGGGGCCGAGACGAAACGTTTGCTGCGCCCGTAAGTTAAACCGATCGTAATTGTACTGCCCACCCAATGCCTGAGAGCCGTGTGTATAGCGAATAGTGAGCACCGGAGCCCGTTTTGTGCCCAAGGTAATTCGTTCATTGCCATCCATCAGGTACTTCTCTTTCCGGGCCAGCCGGGCTTCAATTGACCAATAGGCATCGAATATATCTGATTGCAACGCTGACTGATCGCCCAAATCAGGCTGAACGCGGTAGTGAAATGGGAACACTGGGTCGAACGTTCGGGTCCCTAGGGTAGCCGTCAGCAGGATACCTTTAACAGGTTCTGTCTTAAAGTAAACTTCTTTTTGTTGGCTGCGATAGCCTCCCCGGTAGCGACCAAATCGGCTGAGAGCATAAAAAATCCGATTACCGCCGATTAATTCGGGCGTCAATCCAAGCCGCTCCAGATCATCCGCCATCCGCACGCCTGCAACAGTCCAGTGCTGCCGTGAAAACAGGTAACTTATTTCTCCACTGTATTTAAACCGATTATCCAACGTTCCGTAGACCAGGTACCCTCTCAAAATCCAGTTTCGACTAAATTGCTCATTAGTACGGAATCCGATTCGTGTTCGTAAGCCTTCCACACTATTAACGGCAAACAAATACGGGTAAGGGCCAAGGTCGAAACCGCCCACTTTATAAAATCCGGTAACGGCAACCTGCCCAACAGCTTCGGCCATTTTTACAGCCGGAACGGCCCGCAGTTTCTCAATGACCTGCCGGGTTTTCTGATCGTCTTTATTCAATGAATCGGCCCCGGCAAGCGTACTCTGAACCGTATGCCAGTAAGCTTCGTTGCTGGTGGCTACAGTGTCGCTTGGCTCAATTGGCTGCTCGTAGAACAGCGTTGGGTGAGTCCTGTTGACGAGAATGTTACTGTTTCGGAGGGTAACCTTCGCCCGCAAACCAAGGGATTGCTTACCCACACCCGTCAGGTCGGCATTGAGGTGAATACTTACTGGTAGCCAGCCCGCCGTGCCCGATGCGCCAGCTGATGAATCGGTTGTACTTTCCAACTCCTGTTCAATGGTCAGGTCGCGTACGTAGTTCAGGTTGGCTCCCTTACCAATCCGGGTTTCGATCTGGCACAAGGCAAAGGAGGTGGTATCGATCCAGGCTTTACCCGTGAAAGCGAGATCTTCGGGCCGTTTGGGATCAAACTGAATTTCGTAGCAGATATGATCGCCAATCTGAGTGGTGTCGGCCAGGAAAAACTCGTACCAGTTTTTCCAGTTATCGCCTACGGGTGAGGCAAAATCTTTACCCAGAATCGGAATGTAGTTATCGTAGAAATTCTGACTGACCAGGTTCGTACCACCCAGCAGCTGCGAGCTCAGCCCGGCATCGTCTACGGCTACCCCTTTTATGCGGGTTTTACGAATGTCTTCGCGTTTACGCTCGGGATTGGCTTTATAATAGTATCGGGATACGGACTCCGAAGCCAGCAGTGGCAGTACACGGTGACCTTCGTTATCGACAATGGAGTCGTGCTTGCTCATCGCTTCGTTAATCCGTTTGATAAGCGGGTTCTTTCGCATGCGATCAGTAACATGGCTCAATGCAATCTCGGTCTTTACATAACTGTCGTATTCGTAGGCAGCCAGCCGTTTGCGGTCGTTTATCGAGCGGTTTTTCCGAAGCTGCCGCAGCACGCGCCAAGCCGGGTTTTCGCCCGCTTTAACCGTCACTTCCTGCAGGGAATTCCCACCTGACTCGAGCTTAAAATCGACCGCCTGCGATACGCGTTCCGGATCAATAGCCCGACGCAGGGGTTTGTACCCCATTGAACTCACAGCCAGCGAATCGGACAAAATCTTTACGACCAGCGAGAAACGGCCTTTTTCATCGGTAAGGGTCCCACTCCGGCGTCCTACCAGTGCTACACTGGCAAAGGGGATTGGGTCTCCCGTATGGGCATCGGTAACCAGACCAGTAACGGTATAAACTGTCTGGGCTTTAGTTTGAGTAATGAGCCCACTAAGTAATAGTAACAGAATAAATGATAGAGAATGTAAAAGTGTTTTCAAGCGTTCTGTAGTCTTTGTTGCCCTGTTTACCAAGCGAAGATAGCACAAATACAAACGTTTATATGTGGCGATCTCAGCTTAGCCGTTATAAAAAGGCGCCAAAGTGTCAAATATCCTGTATCAACTGTTACAAAAGCTGATTTATTTATTATTCGTCATGTGTAAGTAATTTTACGTACTTATATTTTATCTACCAAACAAGCAGATTAACCTACTAACCAGATACGATCGGCTTCGGCTCCCTGCTCGGTCCATTCAACCAAAACCTGCTGTGACTCCAGCGTATTTACCCGTTTGCCGGTATAATCGGGCTTTATAGGCAGGTCGCGGTTATACCGACGATCAATTAGTACCAGAAGTTCTACTTTACGGGGTCGGCCAAAGGCGGTCATCGCGTCGAGGGCGGCTCGCACCATTCGGCCGGTTGCCAGCACGTCGTCGATAAGAATAACGCGTTTATTCTCGATAATAAAAGGCACGTTTGTAGTATTGGCCCGCAGGGGCGTATCGCGCCGTCGGAAATCATCCCGATAGAATGTCGCGTCCAGGTACCCCAGCGGAACATCATACCCAAGTGTACGATTCAGTTCGTGGGCTACGCGTTCGGCAAAATAAATCCCCCTCGGCTGCATACCGAGAATAACGGTATCCGCGAAATCCTGATAATTCTCAATGAGTTGCTGTGCCAGTCGACTCACAACAATTTCGAGCAGTGGACTGGACAGTATTAGACGCTGTTGATTCATGCGGTAAAAATAGCAGTAAGTCATTCATTTAGCGGTTTACCCGCACATAAATGTAGCCGAGCAGTTTATCCAGACGTTTAGTGAGGCAGCCGTATTATCACCCGGTGCTTAAACAATGAATTGATTTCTCCAATTTGAGGCTAATGACCTGTATAGTTTACGACCGTTGGATGCAGTCCTGTTTAATCGTGTTAATTTTGCCCGTTTACATTCATTGTCTATGAAATTCCTACTCGTTGGTCTGGGCAACATCGGCCCTGAATATGCACTGACCCGCCACAATGCGGGCTTTATGGTTCTCGACCGGCTGGCCGCTCAGAATGACTTCAGCTTCTCTATGACCCGCCTGGCCTATACGGCCAAATGGCAGCATAAAGGCAAACAGCTATTTTTTGTAAAGCCAACTACTTACATGAATTTGAGCGGCAAGGCAGTTTCCTACTACATGAAGCAGGAAACTATTCCCATTGAAAACATCCTGATTATCACCGACGATAAAGATTTACCCTTTGGCAAGCTTCGGCTAAAGCCCAAAGGTTCGCCCGGCGGCCATAACGGCTTAAAACACATCGATGAAGTTTTAGGCACGCAGGAATACGCCCGGCTCCGGGTTGGCATCGGCAATAATTTCTCGAAAGGAAGGCAGGTCGATTTTGTGCTGGGGCAGTTTCCGGAGGACGAACTGATTCAATTACCGGACTATTTGGACCGGGCCGGTAATGCAGCCCTCAGTTTTTGTACTATGGGCATACAAATGGCCATGAATAATTACAACCAATGATATAACTTTTTAAAGAAAATTGCACTTTTCCGGAAAAATATAAATTCATAGGAACTAAGCGTAATATTAGAATAATATTTCATTTCGCTTGAATTTTTGTCTCTATATTGACCATTTTTCATCATAAACCACATTATATTCGGAAGAAAATTTTGAAGGGGACGCTACAGGCATTTGCCATTTCAAACTTTCTATAGACATTTGTGTGTTATCTGATTGAAAACAAAATAGAACAAAACAATGAAAACGCGTGTTATCTTTGCATCACTCATTCTTGGATTAGGGTTAGTGAGTACTCAGGCAGACGCGGCTACCACCACCAACACTGATGATAGCCCGGCAGCCACCAAGCCGGCAAGTGCTATGCTTGTCAACGGTTCGCAAAAGCAGTTCGCTGCTTATATCGGACAAAACGTTGTTAAGTTTGCGCAGACTACCAATTGGCAAAACTTTATGAGTGTTGTCTCGTTGTATAACCAAAGTCCTTCGGCTGTGCTGGCTCTCAGTCCTGCCGAACGTACCAAGTTCAACGAAGCTGCTACTCAGTTACAGAATACGCTGGTCAAGCAGAAAAATGCAAACGCCAGCCATTGGATGAATCAGGCTGATTACACTACCCGGATGATCAATTATCTCTGGAATGTTAATCAGACCGCTGCCGAAGCAGCTGACATTCAGTAAGCTACATCAAATCCTGAATTAATCGGGGATTTGGAACAGAAAAGAGTAAAAGTTAGTTTTTCATGTAGAAAAGGTTAAGGGTTTAGGAATAGTCAGTATAAGGTTCTCCGCTACAGATCGGGGAACCTTATCTTTTTTTAGGGGTTACCGAATGTTGAACCCTCACGTTCCAGTACCATGACCATTCAGGACCTACGCGACAACCAATTAATCTTATTCGAGTGCATCAGCGGCAGCCGGGCGTATGGAACGGATTTACCTTCCTCCGATACTGACATCCGGGGTGTTTTTATTCTGCCACAGGCCGATCTGTACGGACTCCGCTATGTAGAGCAGGTGAACGATGCGAAAAACGATGTTATCTTCTACGAACTGCGCCGGTTTGTCGAACTGCTCGCCAAAAACAACCCAAATATTCTGGAATTACTCTGTGCACCTGCCGACTGTGTTCTCCAGAAAAACCCTTTGTTTGATCGGTTGCAGGTAAGTGACTTCCTGTCAAAGCGCTGTCGGGATACTTTTGCCGGTTACGCGGCCAGTCAGATCAAGAAAGCGCGAGGCCTCAACAAAAAGATTGTGAACCCGCTTCCTAAAGAGCGCAAATCATTACTCCATTTCTGTTACGTCGTAGTCGGACAAAAATCCATTCCGGTACCCGACTGGCTGTCGGCGCATAATCGGAGAGCCGAACAGTGTGGCCTTGTCAGTGTTCCCCACGCCCGCGATATGTATGCGTTATACTACGACGAAACGGCTTCTCTGGGCTTTCAGGGCCTGATTTCTCATGAAGACGCCACCGCCGTTTCGCTCAGCAGCGTTCCCGTAGATCAAGAATCCATCGCCCTTCTATACGTCAACCATGATGGCTATTCGAGTTACTGCAAAGATTACCGGGAGTACTGGGACTGGGTTGATAAACGCAATACAGCACGGTACGAAAATACGGTTGAGCATGGCAAAAATTACGATACCAAGAATATGATGCATACGTTTCGACTGCTGGATATGGCGCTCGAAATACTGCAAACGGGTCAAGTGATTGTTCGTCGGCCAAATCGGGAGGAGTTACTCTCCATTCGCTCCGGCACCTTCGACTACGATGAGTTGCTGGCTCAAGCCGAAGAAAAGTTACACCAGATTGATGTCGCTGCTCAGGCAAGCCTCCTACCTGAGCACCCGGACCTTTCTGCAATTGAGCATATCTTGGTTGGCCTGAGAATGGAATTATACGCAAAACGGGCCTATTAGTGGGTATATCGACACCTATCTGTACTTACTTCACACTACTCACGTGAAGCATTGGACTCTCTTTGGCAGTTGATGCTTACTTACTTTTCCCAGCAGTTAAGAACGATGCAATACAAACTATTATCTCTACTTATACTCGGTCTACTTTTTTCAAAATCACTCCTTGCACAGGAGGTTGAGCAATGGGGACGTTTTGAAAAAACATTCACGGCCAAAACGACGGCAAACCCGTTTACCGAAGTGACCTTAACGGCTGAATTGTCAAATGGAGATACAACCTATTCCGTAGCGGGATTTTATGATGGGAAGGATACATTCAGAATTCGCTTCATGCCACAGAAAACGGGCAAATGGCGGTATAAAATCAGTAGTAATGTAGCCCGGCTCAACAATCAAAAGGGAGAATTTACATGCGTAGCAGCCGCCAGAGGCAACGCCGGACCGGTTCGGGTCAGCGATACCTATGCCTTCAAATACGCTGACGGGACAAACTATTACCCGTTTGGAACAACCGCCTATGCCTGGACGCACATGGGCCAGGAAACGCAGGAAATTACGATCAACACCTTAAAAAAGTCCGGCTTTAACAAACTGCGTATGTGCGTTTTTCCGAAGAACTATGAGTTAGTCAAAGAAGCGCCCGACCTGTTTCCCTTTGAAATAAAGGAACAGAAAAAAGATGCGGACGGAAAATCGTATACCGTCTGGAACTTCGACAAGTTCAACCCGGCTTTTTTTCAGCACCTTGAAAAACGGGTCGACGACCTGAATAAGCTGGGCATTGAAGCCGATCTGATTCTGTTTCATCCATACGACAAAGGACGCTGGGGCTTCGACGCCATGCCGAACGAAGTAAACATCCGCTACCTGAAGTACTTACTAGCCCGGCTGTCCTCCTATAAAAACGTATGGTGGTCGCTGGCGAATGAGTGGGATTATGTGAAAAGTAAAACCGTTGGCGATTGGGACCTTCTGGCCAAAACCGTCGCACAAAACGACCCGTATAAGCACCTCTGCTCCATCCACGGCGCTACAGCCACTTATTACGACTACCGGAAACCCGAGTTCACGCACGTGAGCATACAGGACGAAACACCGGTTCAATCGCCAAATGCGGCCGCCATGCTCAGACATATATACCAAAAGCCTGTTATTGCCGATGAGGTAGGTTACGAAGGCAATCTAAAATCCCGCTGGGGCCGGTACAGTCCCGAAGAAATGACCTATCTCGTCTGGAACGGAGTGCTTGGCGGTACGTACGTTACCCACGGCGAGTGTTATATGGCGGCTCCGACGGACACAATTTTCTGGGCCAAAGGCGGAAATTTTAAAGGGACAAGCTGGAAACGGATTGCCTTTCTCCGACAAATCGTTGAAGCCTTTCCCAATCCAATCAGCCTTTCGGACGTTAGCCGGGACAATGTAACGGCTAGTGCCGGGGAGGGCCAGTATCTGATTTATTTCGGCAAACAAACGAGTGATAGCTGGCTCTTCAACCTCCCGGCCAAAAACAGCTCGTTTCAGAAAGTAACGGCTGGCCAGCGATTTAAGGTCGAGGTCATCGACACCTGGGACATGACCATTCAAGCAGACCCGCAGGTTTTTGAAACAGCCAGCGAAAACGACTACCGGCTGTATGACAAAACGCTTAAAAAAGTCCGGCTTCCGCTAAAACCATATATAGCGTTGCGAATATCCGAGATACGGTAATTACTGTTGATCTCAGGAAATTAGATAGACAGGATACCTGTACAAAAAATCAGCACCCTGATTCCAACCTTTTTCAGGTGACAGTGGTCTACCCAATCGACAAATAGATCAGATTCCATATCGTCCGATTTCTCGTTAAAAACAGCGCCATGAAACTTTCTAAATCCCTTCTCCAGGCTATCGCCGTTGCGGTAACGGTTACCACGCTCAGTTCCTGCGCCAAAGGCACAGTCGTCGATCCCAAAGCGCCCAATGGCGAGCAGCAGAAAAAAGTGCCGTATGACTGCCCCGGCTGTGGCCTGGGTTAATGTACCAAATGAACCTCCTGTGTAATTGATTTCCATATGGCCAGGGTATACTCTTCCATTGCCTGCAACCTGGATACCAACAGTTTACAGGCGTCGCTGCCGCTTTTTGAGTCCGAAAAAGTTCAGGCCATTGAATGGTCGTTCGATACCCTGTTTGCCTTGGGCGAGATGCCCGAATGGTTTGCTGAATTACTCCGGGCCTACAGCCAGGAAGGTCGGCTGATTGGGCACGGGGTTTTCTTTTCCCTTTTCTCCGGCAAATGGACGCCCGACCAGCAACAGTGGTTGAACCAGTTGAAAGCTATCTCGGCCGACTTCACCTTCGACCACCTGACGGAGCATTTCGGGTTTATGACGGGTGAGGACTTTCACAAGGGAGCACCCGTCAGTATTCCGTTTACAGCGTCCACACTGGCCATAGGCCGCGACCGGCTGCTCCGGCTCCAGGATGCGGGGAACTGCCCGGTCGGCCTGGAAAATCTGGCAGTCGCCTATTCGCTCGACGACGTAAAGCGGCAGGGCAACTTTCTGGATCAACTACTCGAACCAATCAACGGATTCATTATTCTGGATTTACACAACCTGTATTGCCAAAGTCAGAACTTTGCTATCGACATCACTGACTTACAGACGCTCTACCCGCTCGACCGGGTTCGCGAAATCCACATCTCGGGTGGAAGCTGGGTGCCGTCGGT
Source organism: Spirosoma sp. (assembly GCF_026391055.1). Lineage (GTDB taxonomy): Bacteria > Bacteroidota > Bacteroidia > Cytophagales > Spirosomataceae > Spirosoma. The sequence goes on from NZ_JAPLET010000024.1 coordinate 56,505, forward strand.
CGTAAACCCGACGAAACAGATCCGGCGGGACACGCACGACGACTCTGTACCGGCAGCGGTTTTCCATGCGCTGGAGCAGGTTATCGGCCAATGCCCCAACCTGAAGTATGTGGTGCTTGAGCAGCTTGGCACCGGGCTCACTACCGATGCAAGTCGGCATCTTTTTCAGGAAGATTTCTATACCATGGACCACATCGTCGAAGGAGCCAACCGGGTAGATAGCCTGTTGGCAACCAACGCTTTCCTGCCTTTGTCTCCAGTAAGCATTCCTAAAACGCCAACGGAGAATTCAGTACTTTACCAACAACAGAATGAACTGTCGACCATTCTGGAAACGGCTACCGATTGTGCTCAGGCTCAACTGTTTCTGAGCGCATCGAGTCTGGCGAATTCAGATTGGGAAATCGAAAACTGGAAACCTGAAATGCTCGAAACGGCCATTGCCATCGCCCAGAAATGGAAAGATGGGTTCGTGCAGCGTCCTGTTATCAAGGACAGATAGACCGCACTATCGTTCCACTGACTCAACGAACTCCCTCGGCGACTGACCGCTTAATTTCCTGAAGGCCCGATTGAACGTAGCTTTCGAATTGAAGCCGCTTTCGAGCGCTATCCCCAGCAAGCTCAGATGCCTGTTCGCCGGATCGAGCGCCTGTCGTTTGAAATCATCCACCCGGTACTGGTTTACAAAATCATTGAAATTTTTGCCCATTCCGGCATTAATGACCTGCGATAATACGGACGCGTTGGTCTTAAGTCGGCGGGCCAGATCGGTTAGAGACAGGTCAGGGTCCAAATAAGGGCGTTCGTTTTCCATGTATTCCAGTAAGGTATCACGCCACGGCATCAAATCCGTTGTCAGACCCGTGGACGTTTTTACAAGTTGATCATGTACGGTTTGATTTACCAGCACCGGTTCCCGTTGCATGACATTGTCTCTGTCAGGCAACAATTCAGTCAGCGCAGACGGCTCATCTGCCGACACCGGATAAAACGTTAGCCGCCTACCGGGCTGTGCCTGTGCGTAGCCATGAATACTCACGTAATAAATCAGGACGACACCCGCCAGTTTGTCCCACCAGTTTTGCCAGAAATCAAGATTGAACGTCGCACTTATCAGCGTCATTAACAGACTGAACAACATCGTGGCTGTGAGGGCGACAAGAAAGTTTCGGAACCATCGAAAACTAATGGTTTCTGTCTCCGAAAACTGCGTTTTTATCCAGGCCCGGTAATGCCGGTACAAGCGCAGGGACAAAATCAGGTAGTATACATCCAGGCCAACACCCACGAAAAACTCAGCATCCTCCAGGTGATATGGGTATTGTACCGTTGTTTTCCACCGCTCGACAAAATCATGGCCCATCGAAAAAACGCTGAGGTGATAGGTAACCTGAACCAGAAATGGAACGGCATGCCAGATGTCGCGCCGGGAGAACCGGAAATCGGCATTCACCTGACTTTTGAGGTAGAAATAGCACAATGCCGGAAACAGATAGCCGAGTGATCGGGGAAAAAACTCCAGTTCGCGCCAGAGAATTTCGATGCCGCCGAAGCCCAGCATATACTCCCATATATTGAAGCTCTGCCCCACCAGTACCCAGCCCAGCAACCAGTCCGACAGTCGTTCTTCACGCCGAGCCCTCACCCACAATAAGATAGCATAAATCCAGCCCTGCACAAAGCCAAATAACAGGGGTGACGAATACGTGTTGAAGTCAAACGTCATCTAAAAAACCATTTACGGGAAAGATACAGCCTGTTTTGTTACCGAAAAATATTGAATGTTTTACCTTTATTCTCTTTGCGAACGGTTAAAAAGGGCGTGTCTTCGTCAATTCTCTTTCCACTCATCACGATGTCTACCTGTTCGCTGTCAGCAAAATAGACTTTAGTCCCAACAGGAAACGTCTGGGTCGTACTGCTGTAGGGCAAGAGCATAATTCCTTGTGTGCCGTTGCCTGCTTCATCAGGTTTATAGGAAATGAGCATCACCTTACGGGGAATCAAACTGTTATTTCGGAAACGAACCATAACTGTGGGTACAGTGGCATAAGTCGTCGCTTTGGGGGCTGTCAGGAGGGTTTTACCGGCATCGGCAGCTGTCACTGTAAAAATTAACCCCTCCGTAGTTTCTCCATCTGTGCTGAAATAAAGCTTACCGCCCACCGGCCAGTTCTTGGGTGTCGATTCGTTTCGGTTCATGGTAAACCCATAGGCCATACCCGGCCCTTCTGCCCGGAACATGCGGTGATAGCCCAGGTTGTTTCGGAGAGTGAACGCCACACGAGCAACCGGTTCTGCCATTGCCGGGTTTTGCGCTGAACTGGTTGAGATAACGCTCGAAAGGAGTAAGCTCACAATAAGGAATAGAGTCGCTTTCATTTGATTAGTGGGTGTTAAAACGGTTTGTCCGCGCCTGGAAGCGCTAGTGTTTGTCTCCTGTTGGCGGTACAAATGGGTTATAAATTTCCTTTTACTTTGATTCGACCCGCATCACTGTTCGTCTCCCGATCGCGGGCAGCCTTGATGTCTTTACTGCCAAATTGATAGCTGAACCGAATGGTGATACGGCGGCTCTCCCATTTACGATCAATGGCAAACTGCTGGGTCTGAAAATCAGCGGACTGTCTCCAGCGCATGGTGTTTAGCACGTCATCGACGCCGAAGGTGACCTTGCCACGCTCCTGCATGACTTTCTTCTGCACACTCAGGTTCAACGCGCCCAGATCGCCAATGCGGTAGATCGTTTGCTGCGTAGGAGCACTCCAGAACCCCGACGCCTGTGCCGACCACACTTTCGAGATCGTAAAAGAGTGCTGCATATAGCCTTCGAAGGCAAATGTCCGCTGGTCGAAACGTTCCGATGGTGACAGGCTCCCCCGAAACCGGTTCCAGGTGGCTCCGGCATAGGCATAGGTACTCCACCATTTCGTGAACTGATACGGTGTACTGACCGATAGGTTCAGTGCGTCGACCTGGCCCACATTGGCAACCGTCTGGTAAGCGTTCAGTCCCTCCTGCCGGATAATATCCGTCGTAAAATCATTGGTATGACTATAGGCCAGCTTTACTGTCGACGCCCATTTGTAGGTATAACTGGCCTCCAGGGTATGGGTGTACGTGGGACGTAAATAAGGGTTCCCTCGCTGGCTGGTATAAGGGTCGACCTGGTAAATAAAGGGGTTCATGTCCTGATAACTGGGCCGACCGATGCGCCGTCCGTAATTGACACCGAACTGACTGTTGTCGGTAGCACGGTACTGCACAAACGCCGTTGGGAAGAGGTTCAGGTAGGTTGTATCGGGTCGTTGAATCGTTTGCTGAAGCAAATCGGTCGACCGGCCGTTCACATTGGAATGCTCGACGCGCAGCCCGCCCTGCATCGACCATTTGCCCACTGAACGATTCAGCGATGCATAAGCGGCATTCACGATTTCCCGGTAGGTGAACCGATTGGTCCGGTTCACATCAACCTGTTCAGGCGCTGACCCAGTGAACGCCAGCAAGTCGTTATCGGTCGAGACATCCGTATGTTTCAAACCCGTTTCGAGTTTAAGATGGCGCTCTTTCCATTCCTTCACAAAATCACCTTTCAACGTACTAATTTTGATGTTTGTGCTGGCATCGAACCGGCGCTGGCGTTGAAAAAGAGATTGGCCATCGGCGTTGTAGTAATCACTTGTGATCAGGTTGGGCGATGTATTCTGGAAGTAGGTCAGATCGGCATCGAGGTTCAGTTCCAGTCCCAGCGTATCGGCATAGCGGTAATTCAGGGACGCGTTGGTCCGATTGTTTCGGGCGGGCTGAGCCGACGTTCCGTTCGTTGCCCGGTTCACGATACTCGAATCCAGTCCATTTCGGCTATTGATCAGTTGGGTGGTGGTGAACGTACCAAACCGGTTGCCTGACACATTCCCCGACACGATCAGCCCGATTGTGTGCCTGGGTACAGCCTGGTGGCTGTCGATGATGAAGTCGACACCGGCTTTATAAACTACAGCTCGGGTGCCATCGGTGTCGTAGCCCCGCTGGAGGAATTGCCTCCCTCCCGTTTGCCTGTCGAGCCGTACATTGGTAATCTGATAATTATCGCTTACCGCTACGTTACTAAACAGGTTCAGCCCTTTGGTACGGTAGTTTAGGTCGACAGCGGCATTGGCCCGATGGTGGTCACTCTGGCCATAACCAGCCGATGCATTTCCATTCAGTCCAAGACTTTTGTCGCGCCGGAACCGGATGTTAATGATACCGGCGCCCCCCTGGGCATCGAATCGGGCGGGGGGATTGGTAATTAACTCTACTTTATCAATGCTTGAAGCAGGTGTTGCCCGGAGCAGATTGGCGAGATCGCTGACCGACAGGTTTGTCGGTTTACCATCGATAAAAACGTTGACACCCTGCTTGCCTGCCATTCGTATGTTATCATTCGGGTCAATAACGACGCCCGGTGCCTGCTGGAGTAGTTCATAGGCCGTCTTGCCCTGCGCCGTAGCATCTGCCGCCACGTTCATCACGGTCTTGTCAACTTGCTGTTCAACAAGGGCCCGTTTGGCTCGCACCACCACGCTGGTGAGCGTTTGCTCAATCGCCAAAAGTTGCAGTGAGGAAACGCTCACCGGCATGCCGCTTTTAACCGTTACAACTGGACTCATAGCGCTCGCCATTCCCACACTCGATGCCTGCACATAGTAGTTTCCATCAACAATGTTTGCGAAGAAATACTGCCCGACTTCGGTCGTAATCGTTCCCTTCACGAGTGTCGAATCAGCAGCCTTGAGCAGTTTAACAACGGCGAAAGGAGCGGGCTGGCGGGAAGCGTCAAGTACGGAGCCGGACAACGATTGTCCTGTGATTATTCGGCCTGCGAGTAAAAGAAGAATGAGTATACAGTAGCGTACCATTGGGTTGAGTCGTTTTGTGATTGATGACCCAAAGGTGGCCGATTGGTACCCCCTGCTTCGCCCCAAAAAAGATTTGAGCCGTCTCAAATGATGAATTGAGTCTCTTAGGCCTGTGAATTAAAAAAGTCAGAACACAAAAAACCCGCTCCTCAAATACGAGAGCGGGTTTCCCATTTTCTTAACCTAAACTAAGTCCGTTGTTGTGTATAATGAATGATGGATAATGTACAATGTATGTATCCGCGCCAGCTTCATTATTATTTATTATCTATCTTCTAGTTACCTGCTTTAACCCGGTTTTGTTCGGCTGATGTGGCTGAATTCCGGTCACGGGCTCCTTTTACGTTCTGGTTACCAAAGCGGTAGGTAAACGTCAGTCTGATCTGGCGACTCTCCCAGCGCGACCCAACCCGGAAGTCAATATCCTGAACCATTGCCCGTCCCCGGAACTGATTCAGCCAGAAAGGGTCGTTAACGTTCAGCTTGATATTTCCTTTGCCTTCCATCACTTTTTTCTGAACCCCAATGCTAAACCCGCCCATTGGCTGAGCCCGGTAGAACCCGTACTGTGATGCTGAATTGAACCAGCCCGACACTTCGGCCGACAGGGTTTTGCTCAAGGTAAAGTTGTTTGATGTGTACAGATTGAAAGCCACTAGCTTCACCTGATACGGTGTTCCCGAATAGAAAGTCTGGTAGTTCTGATAGTACGTATTCACGTTATTCTGCATCCGCCACCATTTGGCAACCGACACCGGGAAACTGACATTCAGGTTCAGATTGTCCAGGTGACCCAAGTTTTCGGGTGTTACGTAGGTGATGTTCTGAGCAGCAATCTGGCGGGGTGTTTCCTGGTTGATAAAATCTGTGGTGCGGCTGAAACCGAGTGTCGTTGAAATAGCTCCTTTGTACACGTGCGTCAACTCAACCGAATTGGTGTACTGTGGCCGCAGAAACGGATTACCCTGCTGATAGGTGTAGGGGTCCAGATAGAACACAAATGGATTCAGGTTCTGGTAATCGGGCCGGTCGATCCGGCGGCTGTACGACATGTTCAGCACGTTGTTCGTATCCAGTTGACGAGACAGAAACACCGTTGGAAACAGGTTCAAATAGTTGCGATCCACCGTCTGGTTGAGCGTTACCGACGTGCCCGTTGAGTGGGTATGCTCCGCGCGAAGTCCTGTCTGTACCTTTAGCTTACCGAATTTACCGGCGTAATTAACGTAAGCCGCGTTGATATTTTCGTTGTATTTGAACTGATTGGACCGACTGGCATCGAACAGCCACTGTTTTGTTTCCTGCTGCAGTGTATCGTAGATGGTGTTGTTGTCTGCATCGACAAAACTGCTTTTTAAACCGGCTTCCACTTTGCTACCGTTCTTCAACGGATGTACGTAATCGGTTTTGAAGGCCATGATGTTGATCTCAGATGGCATGTTATTGCGTACATCCTGGTTGGGGCGGGTCAGCGAATTATCCGCGTTGTAGTAGACTGTGCTCAGGTTGTTATTATTTTTTCCACCATAATGAACGTAGTCGGCATCGACGGTCCACTCGCGGCCTTTGCCATCGAAATCGTACTTATAGTTGACGTTGCCGGTCACGTTCGACATGAACTGACGGGCGTCTGTCTTGGTCGTGGGGCGGCTGGTCAATCGGCGATTTTCGTCGCTGATCAGTGTATTATTCTGCCCACCCGACCGCCAGTCGTTCGAGAAACCGTTGAACAACACACCCACCGTACTCTTCTTATTGATGTAATAGTCCAGCCCGGCTTTGTACGAATGACCCGTAAACTGATTTGGCCGGAAGGAATACTGATCGAAATACGTGATCTTACCGTTGTACGGAATAGCCCGGTTGATTTCGTTGGTTTGGGCACTTTCCCGGTTCACGTAGCTGTAGTTGCCAAATACATTCAATTTTCCCTCGCGGTGATTGAGGTTCAGGGACGAGTTGAATTTCGGCAGATCGTCGCGGGCACCCTGCAAATTTTTTACCCAGCCGTAGCCCGTACCGACGATAAACGTACCATTGGTACCGAAATTCTTATTCTTCTTCATCTTAATGTTGATGATCCCCGAATTACCCGCAGCATCATACTTGGAGCCAGGATTGGTAATAATCTCAATTGATGCAATATTGTCACTGGGGGTATTTTTCAACAGGTTCGATACTTCCTGCTGCGAGAGGTAGGTCTGTTTGCCGTCGATGTAAACGATCACCCCGGCTTTACCCTTCAGCTGAATCTGGTCGTTCTGCCGGTCGATTGTGACGCCGGGTGCTTTTTCCAAGACTTCCAGTGCCGTATTGCCGCTAGACACAATGCTGTTTTCTACATTCATAACCGTCCGGTCAACCTGCTGCTCGATGAAGGGTTTCGTCGCCACGACCTTCACTTCGGTCAGGCTTTTGGTTTCATCGACCAAAGTCAGAGCGGGCAGTTCGACGGCCGGATTTGCTTCATTTATAGAGAACAGTGCGCTATACGTTTTGCTATAACCGATCTGCTGGGCAGCCACCCGGTAGTTTCCGGCACCAACGTTTTCAAAGGCATATTTTCCTTCGGCATCGCTGATGGCCCCTTTTACCAGCGTAGAGTCTTTTGCTTTCAGGAGCATCATAGTGGTAAACTCAAGTGGTTTACCCGCTACAGTACCCACTTGGCCGGTTACTGTTCCCCGTGTTAATACTTGCCCAAATGATGTTGATAGAGCAAATAGGCTTAAAAGGAATATTGGTAAAATCGTTTTCATGATCTTGGACTTTTTTCGGAAGGTTGCTTTATGTCATTCAGAAGTACATGGCAAAGGTAGGTAGTATGCATCGCAAAGTACCTGTTCTTACACAAGCGGTCTGAACGGCAGGATAAGCGGATTTTAATGGGGAGGGGGTATTTTTAGAAGGGAATTCGAGAGAAAGACACAGTCAAAAACGGAATGTTGCATTCACGTTTAACTTTTTTATCTACTTTTAAGCACATCCAAACCACCCTTTCATGGCGGCTCTCACAATAGTTTGGGGGTTATTAAACCTCGGCCTGGCAATTACTGTGTTCGTCATTTCATGGCGTAACTTTCGTATCTATTCCGAACGGTATGGAAGTCTGGCAACCGGCATTCTTCTTTTATTAACAGCAGCAATGTGTCAGTCTTCAGGAAAAAAGCAATCTGCCGGAGCCAATCCCGCTGCCTTCCAAACGACCATATCCAGTTCACTCATTCAGGACGACGGATTCCATTCGTACTCTGTTCAACTGGCCGACTTTGGCTTCTCTAAATTGACTCAGAGGGTAATTGTCAACCAATCGGATTCAGCCACCGCTCAGCTTAGCAGTTATGTCAATCTAACGGGCTTTATGTCGGGAATCAGCTGGACATCGATCTACACATCCGTTACGGTGGGGGCTGACCGGCATCTTCGGTACAATTCGTCCGGCACGCTACAATGGCTTTTGCTTGGTATACCACTTTACACACAAGCGAAACACTTTACGGGCGACGTACCTACTACTAATACAAAAGTACAGTGAGTTAGTAGGCAACCTGACTCACTGTACTTCAATAGTTTACAATTTTACACCTACCGCCCACACACTAGCGTCCGGTCCCTGCCCTGCCTTAAAGGGGCTATTAGGTTCGTAACGGAAGAACAATTTGGCACTGCCCCGGAAACCCAGCTCCGATGTCAGCCCCCAGCGAACGGTATTCAGATTGTAGGAGCCATGATCCCGAACCGCAGAGCCACCAACGGGCTTCACTTTCGTGTAACTATCCAGCCGAATACCGGCGTAGGCACCCAGCCCCAGCGTTAGCCCCGAACGGAACGACAGGTTGAACATAACGGGCAAATTGAGTTGGGCAATGACCAGTTTTGACTTGCGTAGATCGACATCCGACTGCTCGATGCTCAATTGATTGTTTCGTTCCACAAGGATGTTTCTACCCGCATCGGCCGACCGCTCGAACATGAAGTTGTTCCAGGCTACTTCGGGGCCGGTCACGAGCCGGAGCTTAGTGGCACCTTTCACGGAAAGTGGAATTCGTTTTTGCCAGGCCAGTGCCACGAAGCGCGAACCAAGGGGTCGGAAATCATAACCCGCCGGCATCGATCCGCCGAAGTTATTCAGCCCAACATACAGGCTAAAATCAGATGTGACGCGGTTAACCGATTTGTGGTAGCGGGTTGTCGAAACGCTGGAATCAGTTTTGATAATAACGGTCGTATTTTGAGCAAATACAGCGGTCGAAGCAGCGATTAAGGTGGTTGTGAGGAGGTGTTTGAACGTTTTCATGGTTGTAGTCAAGATTAAAGGTTTAGGAATAATTGAGTTGTTTCTTTTTCAGGTTGTATTCTTTTTGGCATTTGGCAGGAAGATGTAAGAACACCGGATGCAGGTTGCATGGCGGACAAAAAAAATCACCAACTCACTTTAAAATAATCCACAACTTTCTAAAAATCAGATCTTTATAGGTATAAAAAAATTAATTACCATACTCATTTAATGTGTAAACCGTCACGCCAGGCATAGCCTTTAGTAGTTTCACCATCAGTTCCCGGTGCGAAGCGCCAACCCCAACAACAACCCGTTTAGCACCCGCATTTCTTGCCCGGCTTACCAGATTCTGACACATACCTTCATTGCGGAGGGTCCAGTAATTGAGCATGTCACGTACTCCGTTTTCCGGAAACCCTTTCAGGCCAAACAGATAGTGGTTGCCATAAAAATTACCAAAGTCGGTCAGCTTATCCCATTCGGCCGTGTTAAAAAACGCCGTTCCTTTGCCCGCTCTGACAGCCGCATTCATCTGCCGTTGCAGGGCATTACTCTCGTTTAGTAAAGCGGCATACTTCCGGTAATCAGCCGAGTTGGTATCGGCTTCAATGGCTGTTTCAAATTGCTTGTAAAGGGAATCCGTTTTACCCCATGCCTCGCTCCAGGGCGTATTGTATTTCTGGCAATCCATCGGCATGATTTTCTCGAACTTCAGCGTTTGTGCAATTGGATGAAAGATGTTGTAGTATTCGTTCGTGCGACGGAAACCCAGATTTTTAAGCGAATCGACCGGGCCAAGTATCCGGGTAAAGGCGGCAATTTCTTCGTTGCCAAAGGCAGGTCGCAGTTTGTCGAGCAGATAAAACTGGTAAGACGCATTGCCAAAATCGTGCGTCAGGAATAAGGCATGGGCCAGTTTCATCCGCTCCTGGTGATAGTATGGGTACGTCTGCAAAAGCTTATACTGCCGCGCAATGAACGCCTTTGGATTTTTAGGCAGCTTGTACCCTACTTTTGTGAGGTACGCTAGCCGTTTATCAATGGCTTCTTTATTCCAGTGGCGATCCAGGGCATCGTAATCTTCAGGTGAAAGATTTTCGCCGAAAACGGCATCCGGTTTGAACGCAAGTGCTTTATTGATCGGGTACGAAAAGTCCTCGATGCTTTTCGTACCGTAGTCGTGCGAAGCAGCAATGAACAGGATTTCAAGGGGTTGGACCATTTTTGATTGAGCTTTTGCCAGAATTGACATGGCGATCAGCAGGAGCGTAACAGAAAATTTCATGGTCGTCGTGATTGTGTTTGTGAATTGATGAACCAAAGATGGGGCCTTCGAAATAGCCCGTTCACCTGTTTTCGACCAACCTCATTATCATGTCGGCAACCAGCCTCTTCAATCGACCAACGCCCTTCAGCTATTCCAACGGTCGTTGATCGGTTAAAAATGGGCGTTTGTCGATCCCGTTTGCGACAAACTGCCTCACTGACGTATTTCGTACGTCGGTAAAACTCCTGGACTTATGGCAATTCGCGTACCCGCTTTCCTGAACAATCGTACCCGCGTTCGTAACCTGCTCTACTTGCTGCTGTGTGGTACTATGATCCTTATGAATGCCTACGAGCCTAAAAAGAATGCGTATGTGTTCGAGCCATTGGAGATTTCGATCAGCGTTACGTTCTGGTTTACCGTTTGGTTCGAACACGCTTTTGTGCTTAACCGCTACCTTACCCGTCAAAAAATACTATGGGCGCTGGTTGGTTCAGTCGGGGCGTTGGGCGTTTTTATTGTACTCCGTTATCTACTGGAGCAAGTCTTTTTCTGGTACGTATTTGGCTTCACCAACTACGATCCGGACACGACCTTGCTCTATTACGCCAAGGATAATCTTTACTTTGCCTTCCCGGCCATTGGGTTGGGCCTGGCCTTTAAAATCATCGAAGACTGGCTTGTGCATCAGCAGGAACGTACCGAACTCGTTGGGGAGCGAAACATGGCCGAGCTGGCGTTCCTGAAATCGCAGGTAAATCCGCACTTCCTGTTCAATACGCTGAACAATATTTACTCGCTGGCCTACACTAAATCCGATGCCGCACCGGGTGCGATTCTGAAACTGTCGGAACTGATGCGCTATATGCTTTACGACAGCAATAACCGTACGGAAGAAAGTGGTCGCGTATTGCTGTCGAACGAGATCAACTACCTTAAAAATTATGTCGAACTCGAAAAGCTGCGCGTAGTCGATGCCAATGTGCAGTTTAGTATTGAAGGCAATACGGATCTGTACCGTATTGAGCCACTCTTGCTGGTATCGTTCGTTGAAAATGCGTTTAAGCATGGCGATCTAACCGACCCCAATCACCCGCTCGTTCTGGATTTGAGCGTTCAGAAGGGTAGATTGCGGTTCGATACACTCAATAAAAAGACAAGTCGGCAAACGGATGCCGTGGGTGGAATTGGCCTGACGAATGTGAGACGACGGCTGGAACTGCTCTACCCTAACCAACATACGTTGCATATTACGGATGAGGCCGATAGCTACGCCTGTTCGCTGGAATTGAGTTTATAAGTTGATTTTCAAACATCGTTTATGCGCTGTCTCATTGTTGACGACGAACCCCTCGCCCACGCTATTCTGAGCGACTACATTCAAAAAGTACCTTTTCTGGAACTGGTGGGTGCTACGACCAGCCCCATCGACGCTCTTACGCAGGTGCAACGGGGAACAGTCGACCTAGTGTTTCTGGATATTCAAATGCCGGAGCTCACCGGTATGCAGTTTTTGAAGTTGGTGGAGCGGGCAGTCGGCGAGAGCAGGTGCCGGGTAATTCTAACAACGGCTTACTCCACGTACGCACTGGAGGGCTACGAGCATAATGTTGTCGATTACCTGCTCAAACCGATTTCGTTCGAGCGGTTTTATAAAGCCGTTCAAAAATTATTTCCACCCGTTAAGGCTGAAAAGACCGACCTAACCCCGGCGGCTGCCGTACATGATAGCGTATTCACAGCGATACCGCCAGAAGCTACTACGAAAGATTTCATTTTCGTCAAGACCGAATACCGCTTGCAACGGGTTGACCTGAGTGAGATTTTATATTGCGAAGGCTTGAAGGACTATGTGTCCATTTACACCCCAACGGAGCGGATTCTGACCCTGCAAACGATGAAAAGCCTGGACGAAAAACTCCCGGTCAATCAGTTTGCCCGCGTCCACAAATCCTACATCGTTGCCCTCAATCGCATTGAATCCATCGAACGAAACCGCATTTTCATTCAAAAAGCAGTCATTCCCATTGGCGATACCTATCGGGATAGTTTTTATAAGTTGATTGACGGATAATTGCCTTTTATGTGGTGTCAGTTTCTCAAAACTGACACCACATAAAAGGCTACTCTTCTTCGCTGTTATTCAGCTTGGACAATAGGCCATACCCGCCGTTAATGACAATTGGCGTCTTTATCGGGTCTACATCACCGGGCAACGTAACGGCCACGTAGCCGTTTTCATGTACGCCCGTTTTAATTTCCACTTGTCTGAAATGATACATAGCAGCTTTGGTATCCTTCCGGTCGAGCACGTAAACGTACGATTTGCCCCCAAAACCAATGACAGCCGTTTCGGGCAAAGCGGTCAAAGGCTGGGTTTTCACATCGACCTGCGCCGTAATATATCCGCCCGGAATATAGTGGCTGGCATCGCCCTCCGGGTGAGCCAGTACCGAAATGGTGCGATCAGCCGCAATAGATTTACCGATCAGAAAAATCGTTCCCTGATGTTCCAGCGTGGCGTCGCCCCCCATGCCAAAACGGACCTTTTGCCCCGAATGAATACGACTGATATCTTTCTCGAAAACACTCAGGCGTACATGCAGGTGGTCTATGTTCGTAATCTGCACCAGCACATCGGATGGATTCACGAACCGGCCGTTGTTGGTAGGCACATCCGTAACATAACCCGACACAGGCGATGGCACGGTAATGGTTCGAACCATTCGTTCGGGCGTCAGGGTGGCTGGATTTATGCGGAGAATAGCCAGCCGTTGCGCCATGCCCGCCAGTTGCGCCTGTAAACTTTGCCGGTTGGCCCGAACCTGCTGGAAAACTTTCAGCGCATTGACATTATCCCGGCTCAGTTCCTGCTGACGGGCAAACTCCAGATCGGCATACTCCAGCTTGGCTTTGGTATCGAGGTAGTCCTGCTGCAGCTGAACGTATTCCGGATTTTCGAGTACCACAAGCGTCTGGCCCTTGCGGATACGCATACCCGGCTCAAGCTGAATCTGGCGGATATACCCACCCACCGGCACGGATACTGACACCAAATTCTGCGCGGGCACATCGAGTGATCCATTTACTTTTAAAGTGGTACTCAATGGCCGGAGAGTCGGTTGCCCCAGCTGGATAGCTGCCATGTCGTACTGTGCCTGGCTCAATTCCACCATCACTGGTCCACCGGGGGCTTCTTTCTCGCTTGTATCTTTGGCCGACGCCTGCTCGTTAAGGTTAGGGGTAGATTTGTTTTCTTCCGACGAATTACCGGACTGGCAGGCAGCGGCCCCAAACAGAACAGTGGCGACCAAAAGAGCTACCTGAAGGGAGTAACGCAAGTTTATGAACGGATGCATATAAATCTTGTGAAATACGGTGGGTTTAGGGGTTGCCCAGTACATAATTGATGTAAAGGACCGATTGATTGTAGTCGTTGAGCAGATCGACATAATTGGAACGGATCGTCAGGGCCTGCTGGAGCGCCAGCGAAAATTCGACATAGCCAATATCGCCACTACTAAATTCGCGTCTGGCATTGGTTTGAATGAGGGTTGCCTGTGCCAATCCATTCTGCTCATAATAGGTCAGCGCGTCGCGGTATTGCTCAAACTGCCGCACGGCCTGCGTCATCTGCTGACTCAGAGCAAACTGCTGCTGCTGCAACTCCGTCTGCGCCAGTTGCTCCCCAATACGGGCAGCATTGATCCGGGCTTTCTGCGCCTGCCCCAGCAGCGGCACCGAAATGCCGAGCTGCCCGCCATTGAAGCGGTAACCTGATCCGAAGTACAACTCCTGCCCATCAATCAGTTGATTACCAATCAGCGTTTGCGAGAACAACCCCACCACAAAATCAGGCTTGAGCCGGGCTTGCTCCACCAACCGGGTTTGCTGGGCTACGCGGATCTGCTGACTTAACTGCCGAAGCAGCGGATTCCGATTCAGACTAGCTGTGTCGGTGGGAATGAGCAGTGGTAGTTTGGTCAACGCCTGTTCGGGCACATCGACGGGCGCTAAACTGTAGAGCAGCGTTTGCAAGCGCGTCCGTACGCCAATCCGATTAGCTTCATTCTGCGCCAGCCGTACGCGCTGGTCGGCCAGCTGACTTTCGGCGGTTGCTTTTTCCAGACTGCCCGTCTCACCCGTCTTGAACCGAAGGTTGGCGGCCTGAACAAATTCAGATAACAGCGTATCCTGCTGCCGGAACAGCCGACCTTTCTGCTGTAAATACACCAGGTTATAATAGGCCGACTTCACCTGATACTGAACATCATTCCGGGTTACCAACACGCCGACCTCCCGACTAGCGACGGTTTCATCGTTCAGCGTAGCCAGTCGGCGCATAAGCGTTGGGTTGGGAATCGTTTGCGTAACGCTCAGGTTGTTATCGAACCGGCGGCTGTTGTACTGGCCCAGCATAGCCGTGGCCGACAGTCGCCCGGCATCATAGGCCGTTCGGCGGAGCGCCTGCTGCTGACTAACACCCAGCCCGGCAATCTGCACCTGTGCGTTGCGTGTTCCAGCCTGCTGAAGGGCCTGTTCCAGCGTAACAACCTGCATTTGTGTGCCCTGCGCCTGTATGTTACTGCCCATAGCCAGGAGTGTAAGCAGGATTATAGTAGCCACCGTAGTCGACTTTCGGGCCGCATCCGCTTCGTTTTCAACAGCTTTCTTTTCCATAAGCGAATAGAGTATAGGTAATACAATGAGTGTTAACAGCGTTGCGGTGAGCAGTCCCCCAATCACAACTGTGGCTAGTGGTTTCTGTACTTCTGCCCCTGCCGAATTAGAAATGGCCATCGGAATAAAGCCGAATGACGCAACCAGGGCGGTCATGATGACGGGGCGCAACCGTACTTCGGTTCCCTGCCGGATAATTTCGATCATGTCTGTCAATCCATCCTCATGACGGAGTCGGTTGAACTCGGCAATCAGCACAATACCGTTTAGCACAGATACCCCGAACAGCGCAATGAAACCCACCCCCGCCGAAATACTGAACGGCATGTCGCGGAGCAACAGGGCGAAGACCCCGCCAATGGCCGCCATTGGGATGGCCATGAAGATCAGTAAGCTCTGCCGAACGGAGTTGAACGTAAAAAAGAGAAGGGCAAAAATCAGCCCCAGTGCCAAGGGAACAGCGATCGTCAGTCTTTTCTTGGCATCGACCAAATTCTGAAACTGCCCGCCATAGGTTATGTAATAGCCGGGCGGAAATTTGATCTGCTGTCCTACTTTTTGCTGTAGTTCAGCCACTATACTTTCCACATCGCGCCCCCGCACGTTGAAACCCAGTGTAATCCGTCGGTGGGTATTATCGCGCTGAATCTGGTTAGGGGCCTGCTCCATCGTGACCGAAGCCACCTGGCTCAACGGAATCTGCCCACCCGAACCCGCTTGCCCCGTGGGTACAGAAATGTACATGTTCTGAATGTCCTCAATGCGCTGCCGCTTCTCGGCGGCCAGTCGAACCACCAGATCGAACCGTTTCTCTCCTTCAAAAACCAACCCCGCCGACTGACCGGCAAAGGCGGTATTGATCACCCGGTTCACATCCGACACGTTCAGGCCAAATTTGGCGATCTGCGCCCGGTCGAGCTTGATCAGAATCTGGGAAAGCCCGCCAACCTGCTCCACATACAAATCCTGCGCCCCGCCGATGGTCCGAACGACCCGGCCTACCTGATCGGCCAATTTGGCGAGCTGAGTCAGGTCATCTCCGTAGATTTTGAGGGCTACGTCCTGCCGGGCGCCGGTCATCAACTCATTGAATCGCATCTGCACCGGCTGCTGAAAGCCAAAGGTTACACCGGGAATAACGGACAACGCTTCAGCCATTTTCGTGGCCAATTCATCGCGGGTCGTGGCCGATGTCCATTCGTCTTTTGGTTTTAAAATCACCATCTGGTCTGCGGCTTCGATGGCCATTGGATCTGTCGGAATTTCGCCGGACCCGATCTTGGCAACGACCTGCTCTACTTCCGGGAACTGTTTGAGCAGAATCCGTTCGGCTTTCAGAGTGGCATCCACCGTTTCGGAAAGCGAACTGCCCGTTAATGTTCGGGTATCGACGGCAAAATCGCCCTCATCCAGTTGCGGGATGAACTCTCCGCCCATCCGGCCAAACAGAAATACGGTAACCGCCAGCAGCGAGACGGCACCGGTCAAGATAAGCAGTCGATGTTTGAGAGCCCGCAGCAGTAGCGGTTCATAAACCCGGTAAATGCGTTTCATAAGCCGATCCGACAACGTCTCTTTATGCACGATTTTCTTGCTCAGCATCAGCGCCGAAATCATGGGAACGTATGTGATCGACAGGATAAATGCGCCCAGAATAGCGAAAGCCACCGTAAGGGCCATTGGCCGGAACATCTTTCCCTCAATGCCCGAGAGAGCCAGAATGGGCAGATAAACGATCAGGATAATAATTTCGCCGAAAGCCGCCGATGAACGGATCCGAGCCGCCGACAGAAACACTTCTTCATCCATTTCGCTTTGCGTAAGGGTTTTATCCCGGTTACGTAACATGATGTGATGGAGCGTAGCCTCAACGATAATGACGGCCCCATCTACAATAAGGCCGAAGTCAATAGCGCCCAGACTCATCAGGTTACCCGATACCCCAAATAGGTTCATCATGGCAATGGCAAACAGCAGGGCCAATGGAATGACCGATGCCACCACAAAGCCCGCACGGAAATTACCCAGCAGCAAGACCAGCACAAAAATGACGATAGCGGCTCCTTCCAACAGGTTCCGTTCAACCGTACCAATGGCGCTGTTCACCATTTTTGTACGATCCAGGAATGGCACGATCTGAACACCTTCCGGGAGTGTTTTCTGAATCTCGGCAATTTTCGTTTTTACCCGTTTGATGACCGCTGATGAATTTTCTCCTTTGATCATCATCACAATGGCTCCTACCGATTCCCCCTCTCCATTGCGGGTTAAGGCCCCATACCGCACGGCCGAACCCATATTTACCTGCGCCACATCCCGTACGCGCACCGGTAATCCCTGGTCATTCAGGTGAATAACGATATCGGCAATATCATCCCTCGAATTGATCAGGCCATCCGAGCGAATAAAAAAGGCATTGGGTTGTTTGTCAATATACGCGCCCCCGGTATTCTGGTTGTTCTGCTGAAGGGCGGTGAAAATTTCGGTGATGGTGATGCCCATACTCCGAAGCCGGTCGGGGTCAACAGCAATTTCATATTGCTTCATCAGCCCCCCAAACCCGCTGACATCGGCCACGCCGGGCGTTCCCAATAACCCACGCCGGATGGTCCAGTCCTGTATAGTACGTAGATCAGTCAGCGAATACTTCGACTCGTAGCCTTTTTTAGGGATGACGGTATACTGGAAAATTTCACCCAGCCCCGTCGTCACGGGAGCCATTACGGGCGTACCGACGCCGGGCGGAATCTGGCCAACTACGTTCTGGAGCCGCTCGGCAATTTGTTGTCTGGCCCAGTACACATCGGTTGCATCGGTAAATACAACGGTGACGATGGAAAGGCCAAAGCGCGAAAACGAGCGAATTTCGACCAGATCCGGGATATTCGACAGGCTTACTTCAACGGGGAAGGTAACCAGACGCTCAATGTCTTCGGCTGCCAGCGATGGGCTGCTGGTAATAACCTGCACCTGATTGTTGGTAATATCGGGAACGGCATCAATCGGCAACTGCGTAGCCGACCAGCCGCCCCAGAGCACTAAGGCAAAGGTGAACAGACCAATGATCAGCTTGTTGCGAATGGAGAATTGGATGATTGCGTTTAACATGGGAGAGCAGCAGAATCAACGGACAGCCGTAGCTATCTGCTGGATAACTACGGCCAGGTGGTCTGACAACCACCAAAACCAACTGATTATAGAAATAATAAAAGACAGGAAAGAGAAACCCCGAAAGGGGGTAGACTATGCCACTGAACGGGCACAATGAGGCTTACAACAACTTGGTACTACGCTCGGGGCGGGTTGATTAGCGAAAAAACGGCCAGGAAAGAATAGAGGTCGGCCTTACTGAAAAAATCGGCTTTATGGGAAAGAATAGCCCCTACAACCGACGCGAAATGCAGCCGGACGGCGGTCGAGGAAAAAACGGGCACAGCATGACCTACTGTGGGCAGGTTGTGGTGACTGTGGTTAGGATGCTTCTGGTGCTCCGAATTGGCTCCATAGTGCATCCCCAGAAAATCCATAAAACTCAGTTGGGCGTCCGTTTGCCGGTGGTGTTTGTAATGCTGCATCAACTCGACCCACTTGGCCGACTGGTCAATGCCAAAGCCGGGCAGCAAACTGCTTCCCAACATCAGACCAGCCAAAAGTAGTGCGACAATTGATTTCATAAGACACCCGTGTCAATCCATTAACGGCAAGTAAATACGAAAGTTGCTAAAGCCAAACAAAGCCCGCTAATTTAGAACTAATCCATTGGATTCGCGTAGTACCGATCGAGACCGTCGCTGGACCATCGTTACAGTACTACGCTAAAAACTGAAGCAACTCAATTCGATTGTCGAACGGGTCGCGGAAGAAGAACCGTTGCCGACCGTCTATTTCGGAAGAATATTCGATGTCAATGCCCTGAGCGTTCAGGGCTTCCCGGGATTCGTCCAGATTAGCGACTTCAAATGCCGGGTGCCGCTTGGAGTAATTGCCGCCAGCCTCCTCCCGAAGGTGCAACTGAATATCGGCAACCTGAAACCAGATAGCTCCGGCAGGATGGTTACCCGGTATCTCAACAAGGCCTAACACCTGACCATAAAACTGTCGGGCACGGGCCGTTGCTCCTTCCGGAATGCAGAGTAAGACATGATCCAGGCGTTTGAATTGTATCATGGAAAGAAGGTTGGCAGGTAGAATTGTGTTTTTTTGTAGCCGAAAAATTGCTCCGGCTACAAAAAAACACAATTCTTAGTAAAATTTTGGCAGGGGGTTCAACGTCAAATTTTGCCGCTGATGCCAATATGGGTAAATAGTTGGCACCTCGCTGGCTGCGTCCAAGCGTTTTACCTGCTCTGTGGTGAGATTCCAGCCAACGGCGGCCAGGTTCTGTTTCAACTGCTCTTCATTCCGTGCGCCGATGACGAGCGTCGATACAGTTGGGCGCTGCAATAGCCAGTTGAGCGAAATCTGAGCCACCGTTTTGCCGGTTTCTTCGGCCAGTTCGTCCAGCACATCGATAATGTTGTAAAAAACCTCGTCGGAAATGGCAAAGGCCGGTACGGGACTTCCTCCCTGGGCCACGCGGCTATCGGGCGGGATAGGCTGATTTCGGCGATACTTGCCACCCAGTCGGCCAGCCGCCAACGGACTCCAGATAATGCCGCCAACTTTCTGGTCGATGCCCAGCGGCATCAGTTCCCACTCATATTCCCGGTTCACCAGCGAATAGTATACCTGATGACCGACGTACCGATTCCAGCCATATTTCTCGGAAATGGCCAGCGACTTCATCAAATGCCAGCCCGAAAAATTTGAACAGGCGATGTACCGTATTTTACCACTCTGAACCAGATCGTCGAGGGCTCGCAGGGTTTCTTCCACTGGCGTTACCCCGTCAAAACCGTGCATGTGGTAAATATCAATGTAATCGGTTTTAAGCCGTTTAAGGCTGCTTTCGCACTGCCTTATCAAGTGGAACCGCGATGAGCCCTGGTTGTTGGGTCCTTCGCCAAACGTAAAGGTGGCTTTGGTTGAAATCAAAACCTTGTCCCGAAGCCCCTGCAAGGCTTTACCCAGAATTTCTTCCGATAGCCCGTCCGAATAGACATCCGCCGTGTCGAACAGATTGACCCCGGCATCCAGACAAAGATTAACGAGACGGGCCGCTTCGTCGGTCTGCGTACTTCCCCAGGCTTTAAAAAAATCGTTTCCGCCCCCGAAGGTAGCTGTGCCAAAACTCAGCACCGGAACAGTCAATCCCGATGCGCCTAACTGCCGATAATCCATAATTCAGGTCTCTACTTTTGTCCATGAACACAAACCACAACCAGAAGTTTGCCGATAATCAGCGAACAGGGGCCTATTTTTTTGGTTAGTACGCCCAAAATCTATCTACTCTGGAAGCTCAATTGGAGATATCAAACAAGCATTAAGTTTAATTATAAATTTTAATGTAAATTTTATGTTTACATTAAATTAAAAATATAAATTTGTTTGACTTTCAACTACTGGTAACATTAGTCCCTTACTCGTTGATAGGAATCAGGATTTTCATAAAAGTACCCTCCGTAACTTAATCTTAAATTGTATGAACCGGTATTCTGTAGTCTATATGCTTAAAAAGCAGTACTACCATATTTCCTGTCGAACAAATTCGGAAGCCGTCTCAGTCCTCGACCATTTATTTTCGCTGGAAGGACATGCCCCTATTGGCATCTACGATGCAAAAACAGAGCTTTTTTACTGGGAGCCACAACGTCAGTACGAATACAACCGGGCTCAGATAGAAGAGCAGGGTAAACTCGGTGACCAGATAATCCGGATAGCACAAGCCCTGCGTTTAGCCAATCAAACAATAACTTATCAGCTAAAAACCGACCAATTAACCAGACTTACAGCCTAGGTAAACCAAAAACGGTATCGAGATGACTCGATACCGTTTTTCATTACAACCGGCCCATTTTCACAAGCTGGTATTACTCCACATTTATCATAGGTTTTATCTTTATTTAAAGTCCACTCTGCCCGGCAGATACCATTTTTGTGTAGGTCAGACTGGAAATCGAAATACCGGTAGTCGACTTGATCGACAGTTTATTCATCGGCTTGTCCGGAAAAAATATGTCGGTCATCACGGTAAGGCCATTATCGGCAAACAACTCGACAGAGGCTACATCGACCAGCAAACTGAGCGACATCTTACCATCTGTCGACAAACGGGGAGCCGTATGCCGCTTACCAAACCCTTTCTCGAAATCGACCTTACCCGAACGACTGCGGTCCACGTAATACGCATTGGCCGCTTTGTCGTACCCGACAACAAGCTCATTCCCCTGTTCGTTGGCCAGCACGATCGAGAAATCAGCTGTCGGCTGGGTAGTCAGGTCAAGTCTGAATAGACTGGTCTCATTTTTTGTTTTGGCCGTCAGGTCATACTCCTCTTTTACGGTCAGATTCTTTAGCGAAACCGTCTCGCCTTTCAGGCCATCCAGTTCCTTAACGGGGGTTGAGGTCAGGAAAAGCTCGCGGTTTACTTCTTTCAGGCCCAATGTGCGGGGAACCGTGTTGGCGCTGCGCCAGGGATCGGTAGGTACGACGTTGGCGTATTGCCAGTTGCTCATCCAGCCCATCAGGATTGTCTGGTTACCCGTATTGGCGAAGGTCACACCGGCATAATTATCGGTCCCGTAATCCATCCATTTTGTGGCCCTGGAAGAAGGCGTAAAGGTTTTCCCGTTAAAATCACCCACAAAATACTGGGTAGCCGAACCACCGTTTGGGCCACCAGGATTGATACTCACCAGCAGTACCCAGGCTTTTTTACCATTGTAATCCAACGGAAACAAATCCGGGCACTCCCAAACGCCCCCGTGTGCGCCCAGGTCGCTGCCGAACTCACTTTCTTTTGTCCAATTTTTCAGGTTTGGCGAGGAGTAGAATGTAATCCGATCTTTGGTAGCCAAGGTCATGATCCACTTCTTAGCCTGTTCGTTCCACCGCACTTTCGGATCACGAAAATCAACGATACCGGGGTTTGGCAGTACTGGGTTTCCGGCATATTTGGTCCAGGTTTTGCCTTCATCGAGACTATAGGCCAGACTCTGGTACTGAAATTTATCTGATTTCTGCTTCTCCAGCTTATCATTATGGTGCGTAAAAATCGCTACCATAGGCGTTTTTCCATCCTTACCGAAACCACTGGTATTGTTGATATCAACGACCGCACTGCCCGAGAAAATCCAGCCCAGGCTATCCGGGTACAACGCGATGGGCTGTTCCTGCCAGCGAACCATGTCTTTGCTGGTGGCATGTCCCCAGTGCATTGGCCCCCAGGTGGTGCCATTTGGGTAATACTGAAAAAACAGATGATAGGTACCCTTCCAGTAGACCATCCCATTGGGGTCGTTCATCCAGTGGGCTTTGGGCGAAAAATGGTACTGAGGGCGGTACGTTTCGGGTTTGGTTACCTGCCCGAAAGAACAGTAGGTTAGTAAAGTCAGGAAGACAGCGTTCAGGAGTGTTTTGTACATCGGGAATAGATCAGATGAGTGAAGGTAAGAAAGATATAGAGGGGAGTCTACTCTGAAAAAAGCCGCCCCCCTCAATAAACTGCACTACCAACCTAGAATAGAGTCTCAATGAAGTGGCCTCTATAATTTACTTGCAAATTTTGCCCGGCCTCTATACTACTTAAACAGATAGCTTCTGACACGACGGGCCAGGGTGGGTACGCAACGGCAGATGGCTAGTCAAACCGTAGTCGAGATCAGGTACTGATTTTTAATGACTTCCTCCGTGAACGAAGGTGTGGCTCCCCGCTGACCGGCCACATACGCACCCGTAGCACAGGCAAATTCGAGTGTTTTCCGGGGCGTTTCTCCCTGCAGCGTTTTATAGAGAAAAGCCGCCAGAAAGGCATCTCCGCTACCGATCGTATCGGCTACTTCGACCGGAAACCCAACCTGGCTGTGCATACCGGCTCTGTCCAGCAGCACGGCTCCATGTTCGCCCAAGGTGACAATGAGCTTTTCGAGCTTATACTGGGCCCGGAGTTGATACATGGCCCGGTGCAGGTCGTTCTCGTCGCCGTACCAGCTGGAGAGTTCGACCAGTTCGTGTTCATTGAGTTTAACAATATCGGCTTTCTCCAGCAGCTCTTCCACAATGTCGCGGGTGTAATGAGGAGCCCGCAGGTTAACATCAAACGCCTTTCTAGGTGCCACCTCCAGCAACGCCAGCAGTGTCTGGTACGTTTGCGGGCTACGGGCGGCCAGGCTTCCGTATACGAACAAATCACTGTTTCGAACAGCCTCAACCAGGTTAGGCTCCAGCTGGATATAATCCCAGGCAACCGGCTGGACGATCTTGTAGGTTACCTCGTTGAGGTCCGAAATATTCGCTTTGGCTACACCCGTCAGGTGCGACTGGCCAACCTGTACCAAGTCGAGCGGGAGCCCTTTCTGCCGCAGAAAGTCCAGCAGTTCGCTACCCAGCTCATCGCTTCCAACGCGACTGATCAGTTGAGAATCAACTCCGAAGTTTCGCAGGTCGGCGGCCACGTTCATGGGCGCTCCGCCGGGCTGTTTACTGGTGGGTAACACATCCCAAAGAATTTCGCCGAAACAGGTTATTGTTGGATTCATGATGAGTAGGATTAATGAACAACGAATGTTTTTTCAATTTTTTCAAGACTGGTACCCTTTGTTTCGGGCATGAGCCGCACCACAAACAGGAGTTGGAGCACCATCATGATGGTAAAGAACAGAAAAGTGTTTCCACCGCCAAAATGTTCAGCCAGATAGGGGAACGAGAAGGTGATGATGGCAGCCATGAACCAGTGAGTAAAACTGCCCAGTGCCTGACCACCCGAACGGACTTCGTTGGGGAATATTTCAGAAATGAATACCCAGATGACCGCCCCCTGCGAGAAACCGAAGAACGCAATGTAGCCGAACAGCAGCAGCGGCACCGTCATACCACTGAACTCTTCGACGTAGAACGCCCGCGCTACCAAAGCCAGGGTAACAATCAGCCCTACCGACCCGATCTTCATCAGCGTTCGTCGGCCGAAACGGTCAATAAGGTTCATGGAGATCATCGTGAAAATCAGGTTCACCAAACCGATGCCTGCCGATGACAAGAGGGCCGAACTTTTACCCAGGCCCGTCATTTCAAAAATCCGGGGAGCATAGTAGATGATGGCATTGATACCCGACACCTGGTTGAACACGGCAAACAAAACGGCCAGCATAACGGGGGTCTTGTACTGACCGGAAAACAACCGGGCATTCTTATTCTGATGCTCTGCATTAGCCTGTAGCGCCAGCAGGGTTTCTTCGGCTGTTTCCGGGTCAATCATGTTCAACACATCGCGGGCTTCTTCTACCCGGCCTTTTGCCAGTAATAACCAGCGGGGGCTTTCCGGAATGTTGAGAACGGCAATCAGAAAGATCAGCGAAGGCAGTGCCTGTACGCCCAGCATCCAGCGCCACGAATCGTCGCCGAGTCCCTGTAAAAGAAAGTTGGAGAGGTAGGCAATCAGGATACCAAGCACCACATTGAACTGGAACATCCCCACCAGTTTACCGCGCGACTTGGCGGGCGAAATCTCTGTAATGTACATAGGTGCCGCCACCGACGATGCTCCTACGCCCAGGCCGCCCAGAAAACGAAAGACCAGAAAAACAGGCCAGTTAGTAGCCATCGCCGTACCAACGGACGTTAGTAAATACAGAACCGCAATCCAGAAAAGCGTTTTTTTACGGCCCAGTTGCTGCGTTGGAATACCTCCCAGCATAGAGCCCACTACGGTACCGATCAGCGCAATAGAAACCGTTAATCCGTGCTCCCACACGTTAAGGTGCCATAGCGTTTGCAGGGACTGCTCCACGCCGGAAATAACGGCCGTATCGAAGCCAAAAAGAAAACCACCCAGGGCGGCAGTAATCGACCAGAAAAAGATGCGTTGTTTTTGACTCATACCGACTGGAAAGCCCACGGTTTACGAATAGCTTCCTGTCAAATTTAGGCGAATGCTCCGCGAGTCACTTTCGGTAATTGATCAAATCCTTTCAAATTAACACCAGAAAATAAACAATTGATTACCAAAGCATTAACCAATAACAAACAAAGCTGTATTTGGGTTTTGATACTCTAAATTATGATTTTGATTCATATACTTATTCGTAAAAAAAGTAGTTACTTCGCCAACACAGCCCTCATCGCTGAAAATTAAAACCTAATGGTTAACTCGCTCGTTTTATCAGCCATGACGCCAGTCCGAATGACATATAATGCCGATGTAGTTATCGTTGGGGGCGGTCTGGCGGGATTAACAGCTGGAATTCATCTGGCACGGGCTGGTATGCAGGTTCTCCTGCTGGAGAAACATAGTTACCCGCAGCACAAAGTTTGCGGAGAATACATCTCGAACGAAGTACTCCCCTACTTGCATTACCTGGGCGTTTCCATCGACGAGCTGGCCCCCGCCCGAATTAGCCGCTTCCTGCTCAGCACGGCTGCCGGTAAAACGGTGGAAAGCAAACTGCCCCTGGGCGGCTTTGGCGTGAGCCGGTACACACTCGACCATTTTTTGGCCCGTAAAGCTAAATCAGTGGGCGTAGCCCTTCGGCAAGCCGATGTCACGGATATTCAATTTGCGAACGATGTCTTTACGGTAACCACGGCTACGGACCAAACGTACACGGCTAAAATAGTTCTGGGCGCGTATGGCAAGCGATCTCAGCTAGACAAGCGGCTCAACAGACCGTTTGCCAGCCGGGAGTCGGGCTGGCTGGGCGTAAAGGCGCACTATCAGGCCGATTTCCCGAATGACTTGGTGGCCCTGCATAATTTCGATGGCGGCTACTGCGGACTATCTCAGGTCGAAAATGGAATCGTCAACGCCTGCTACCTCACCAATTACCGCAGTTTCAAGGCATTCAGAAACATTGAGAGTTTTCAGCAGCAGGTGCTGGCAAAAAACCCGTTTCTGAACGATTTTTTCGCCCGTGCTACCCCCGTTTTTGCGAAGCCGTTAACGATCAGCCAAATTTCATTCGACCGAAAAAGCCCCGTCGAAAACCACATATTAATGTGTGGCGACACCGCCGGACTCATTCACCCGCTCTGCGGAAACGGCATGGCTATGGCCATTCACAGCGCCAAACTGGTGTCCGAGTTGGTCATCGCGTATTTTAGTGGTAAACTAGCAAATCGAACGGCGCTGGAAAAGCACTATACCCATCAGTGGTCGTCCGAATTTAAAACCCGACTGCTTACCGGTCGTATTGCCCAAACGGTATTAGCGTATCCGGGCATCACCGGTGTATTGTTGAAAAGCGTACAACGGACGCCCGGCATTTTACCCATTATCATTAAGCAAACCCACGGCAAACCCTTACTGGTCTAATTCGTTTACATTCGGTACTACAACCCAACCCCTAAAGCGAACCGCATGTTTTTAAGTACTACGCAGCGTACCACCAAAGAAGAATATCTGGATGATTTCTCGTTAGAGGGCGACGAACTGCGTGATGCCCTGGATAAAATTGCCATTATCAATCAATGGCTGGGCGGCAACCGGGTCACGATCGACGGCATCAGGAAACTCCTTAAAAGTCAGCCTAAAGACCGTGTTTTCTCGATAGTCGATATTGGGTGCGGCAATGGCGATATGTGCCGGGCTGTCGTTGACTTTGCTAAACAGGAAGGGCTCAACGTTATCGTTACGGGCATTGATGCCAACGCCTACACCGTTAACCACGCCAAAGCCAGTTCAACGGCTTACCCGACAATCCAGTATACCACGCAAAATATATTCGATGGGAGTTTTGCGTCAGTGGAGTATGATCTTGCGTTATGTACGCTGACGCTGCATCATTTTAGCGATCAGGAAATTATGTATTTAATGGGTTTATTAGCGCAAAAAGCGAAACTTGGGGTTGTTATCAACGACTTACAGCGATCGGCACTGGCTTATCGGCTGTTCCAGCTCGTTTGTTTTGTTTTCCGGCTCAACAAACTGTCACGCGAGGATGGCCTTACTTCCATACTCCGTGGATTTAAAAAGCAGGAGTTAGTGGCTTTCTCGAAACAATTACGGTTAAAAAGCTATCATATCAACTGGCGATGGGCTTTTCGCTACCAATGGATTATTGAAACCCTATGAGTGTAAAAATTGCGGCAGTTGCAAAATCCTTACCAGCCAATTGGCGGGATACGAATGACATTTTACCGTTTCTGGATACCTGGCTAGACGGCCAGGAAAGCCGCTTTCAACGAAAAGTAAAAAAGATCTTTGAAAATGCCGCCGTCGACCGGCGTTACTCCGTCATGAGCCCAACGGAGGTATTTTCAATGACATCGTTCGAAGATAAGAACGCCATTTACAGCCGGGAATGCATTAAGCTGGGTGAAGATGTGCTGACAAAAGCCCTGGCTAAAGTCAACTGGCAAACCACTGATATCGACTACCTGATTACAGTGAGCTGCACGGGTATCATGATTCCGTCGCTGGACGCCTACCTGATCAACAGTATGCAGATGAAGCAGGATGTGGTGCGGTTACCAGTCACGGAAATGGGCTGTGTAGCGGGAGTGTCAGGTATTATTTACGCCAAAAACTTCCTAAAAGCAAACCCCGGCAAACGCGCGGCTCTGCTGGCTGTAGAATCACCAACGGCCACATTCCAGCTGAACGATTTCTCGATGGCCAACATCGTTAGTGCAGCTATTTTCGGCGATGGGGCAGCCTGCGTATTGCTTTCATCGCACGAGGACGACAAAGGCCCGGAAGTGGTATCGGAAGAGATGTACCATTTTTACGACGCCACCCATATGATGGGCTTCAACCTTACAAACAGCGGCCTGCAAATGGTGCTGGACAAAGCCGTTACGGACAACATTGCCGAACATTTCCCAGCCATCATCCACCCCTTCCTGAAAAAAAACGGGTTGGTCATCGACGATATTTCGCACCTGATTTTCCACCCCGGAGGGCGCAAAATTGTGGAGGTCGTACAGGAACTGTTCGGGAAGCTGGGCAAAAATATCGACGATACAAAAGAAGTCCTTCGGCTATATGGCAACATGTCGAGCGCCACGGTACTGTATGTACTGGAACGATTCATGGACAAGCCCCTCAACGAAGGTGACTATGGCCTTATGTTAAGTTTCGGTCCCGGCTTTACAGCCCAACGCGTTTTGTTACAGTGGTAAACGAGTTCAAAGGCAGCAATTATTGGGCGGTTATTCTGGGCGGGAGTTCAGGATTGGGGTTAGCCACGGCTAAAATGCTGGCGAAACACGGCCTGAATCTGTGCATTCTCCACCGCACCCGAAAAGTTGATCTTCCCAATGTTGACCGGGAGTTTGCTCAACTGGAAGCCGAAGGCGTTTTACTTAAGCAATATAATGTCGACGCAACTAATCCGGAAAAACGGGCGGAAGTTATTTTGAACTTAACCGAAGCTCTGGGCGCTATGGGCAAAGTCCGGACGCTTGTACATAGCCTTGCCAAAGGCAATTTGAAACCGATGATTACCAACAGCCAGCGCCCACTTCAGCACGATGATTTTCAACTAACCATCGACGCCATGGCCATTAGTTTGTACGACTGGACAAAAGCGTTGCTTGACGCGGGCCTGTTTGCCGCCGATGCTCGCGTCCTTAGCTTTACCAGCGAGGGAAGCCAGAAAGCCTGGCGAAACTATGCCGCTGTTTCGGCCGCCAAAGCTGCGCTGGAAGCTATTTCCCGAAGTATTGCGCTGGAAATGGCCCCCTTTGGCATACGGGCCAACTGCATCATGGCGGGCGTTACGGATACGGCCTCGTTGCGCCTGATTCCGGGTGCCGATTCCCTTCGATTGCATAGTCTGGAACGGAATCCATTCTCACGGCTGACCATGCCCGAAGATGTGGCCAATGTGGTTTATTTACTGTGCAAAGATGAAGCGGCCTGGATCAACGGGGCCGTCATTCCGGTCAATGGTGGCGAACATCTTCAATAATCGGACAAGCTTGCAGACATTTACATCCATACTCGAAAAGCTCCCCTACAGCCACCCATTTCTGTTTGTCGACACGCTGAACCATGTCGATGAGAATGGGGTCGAAGGCCGCTACACGTTTCCGGTAGATTCGTTTTTCTATACCGGCCATTTCAAACAGACGCCCGTAACGCCGGGGGTTATTCTGACGGAAGTGATGGCCCAGATTGGGGTTGTCTGCCTGGGTATTTTTCTGCTGACCGATGCCCTGACCGACGATCTGGCCATTGCCATGACCCGCACGCAAATCGACTTCTATAAGCCGGTTTTCCCCGGAGAAACGGTAACCGTGCGTTCAACGAAAGAGTATTTTCGATTTCATAAGTTATCCTGTAACGTTGAAATGCTGAACAGCCGGCACGAACTGGTTTGCCGGGGCAGTATTTCGGGCATGATGAAACCCACTACCTATGCGTAACAGAGTTGTCATTACGGGTCTGGGTGTTACAGCACCCAATGCGGTAGGCATCCCGTCGTTCCTGGAAGCTATTCAGGCCGGTCGAAGCGGTATTGTGTTTCAGCCAGATCTGGCCGAATTGAAATTCTCGTGTCAGATTGGCGGCATCCCGCCCGTTACGGACTCAATCAAAAACCAGTATTTCAGCGAGTTGCAACTCCGTCAACTCAACAGTAGCGGTATCGTCTATGGCGTAATCGCTGGCATGGAAGCCTGGCAAAACGCTGGATTACCCGTTGCCACCGATGAGCCGGACTGGGACAGTGGTATCGTTTTTGGAACGGGCATGCTGGGCGTTGATAAGTTCAGGGAATCTATTTATAAAGTCGATGAGGGTCAGGTCAGGCGGTTAGGCAGTACGGTTGTTATCCAGACGATGACCAGTGGTGTAAGTGCCTTTCTCGGTGGTATAATTGGCTGTGGTAATCAGCTTTCGGCCAACTCATCGGCTTGTGCCACGGGTACGGAAGCCCTGTTGCTGGGATATGAACGTATTGCCAACGGACAGGCGAAACGGGTGCTGGCGGGTAGTTGCAGTGACCACGGCCCCTACATCTGGGGTGGTTTCGATGCTATGCGCGTGATGCCTTATCAGTTCAACAACGACCCCGAACGGGCGTCGAGGCCTTTGAGCGCCACAGCAAGCGGATTTGTACCGGGCAGCGGGGCCGGTGCGTTGGTGCTGGAGTCGCTGGAGTCGGCGCTGGAGCGGAAGGCCACCATTTACGCCGAGATGCTGGGCGGGCATCAAAATTCGGGCGGGCAGCGGGGCGGTGGGTCCATGACGGCTCCCAACGCTCATGCCGTGAAACGCTGTATTCAGCAAGCCATTAAACTTGCAGGTATTCAGCCCGACGACATTGACATTATTGATGGGCATTTGACGGCCACCATAAAAGATTCCGCCGAAGTGACCGCCTGGTGCGAGGCCCTTGGTCGGCGGGGCGCAGATTTTCCATACATCAACTCACTGAAGTCGATGGTGGGGCATTGCTTGAGTGCCGCCGGGAGTATCGAGTGTGTGGCGTCCGTGCTGGAGTTACACAACGGATTCGTTTACCCATCCATCAACTGCGAAGACCTTCATCCAGAAATTTCGGCCCTGATCGCGCCAGAACGAATCCCACAGCGGGTAATTAAACAAAATAGTACCGTACTTGCGAAGGCCAACTTCGGGTTCGGCGATGTGAATGCTTGTGTTATTTTAAAGACGTTTTATCAGTAAACAGCCGTATGCAAACTAAAGACGAGTTAATTACCACGCTAAAAAAAATTGTAAAACCATACGTTCAGGACGAACAGGCATTCGAGCACGTTACCGAAAGCACCGATTTCATCAACGATCTTAAAATCAACTCAGCCAATCTGGTCGATATTGCGCTGGATGTTGAGGAAGAATTCGACATCGTGATTGATAACGAAGCCATGGAGCGGATGCTAACGGTAGGTTCATCCATGGATGTTATCACTCGGAAGCTGGCCGAAAAAGCATGATTGGGAACGATATTGTCGATTTAGCCCAGGCAAAACGCGACAGCAACTGGCGCCGAAGGGGCTATCTCGACAAAATCTTTACTCCCCACGAGCAACAGCTGATAGAGGCAGCCATCGACCCCGACCAGATGGTCTGGCTGCTATGGAGCATGAAAGAAAGCGCCTATAAACGAGCTGTTCGGCGCACATACAACCGCGCTTTTGCTCCTTCGAAAATTGTTTGTCATCTTACAACATCGACGGTTGGAGCTGCGGAAGGCTTCGTGTTTTACCACGGAACTCATCAAACAAAGTCAGTTAGTACGCCCCGGCATATCAGCACCGTAGCGTTTTCGGCCAATGCGATGCCTAGCTACACGCAGGTCATCGTTCCCTTTGAGACGACCGATTTTCACACGTATCAGATTCGGAAGCAGATCAGGCAGCACTGCGCCCGGTTGTTCGATACCCCGGAACGGGAGATTCTTATTTCGAAAGACAGTATCGGAGCCCCCCTATTAACGGTTGGCAATTCTGTTCCGGCATCACTCTCAATAAGCCATCATGGATTGTATGGGGCGTTTGCTATTGAGTCAGCCGCTGGTTTACCGAATGCCGTCCTATAAAAATTCATCCCCTGCTTGTGGTGTTTTGGAATGACCCACGTAATTAGTAAAACTGGTATCTATAAAAAACGGATAGCATAAGGACAACGTATCGGAAAATAGTACAACTACCCGTAGTAGAGCAAGTTTGTACTTTTTCTGGACACGTTGCATAACTAGGAATTATGTAAAGAAATTATTTTAGGATAATGCCTGTGTCGGAATTGTAAAAAGCTAAATAGCAATTAGATCATGTGTGGGTTAGAGATACGAAAATACACCAAATATAAAACCCAAGGCAAACCGATAAATAGTGATATATATGAAAGCAACTTGCTCCATTTTATACTAACAAACAGGTGAACAAGTAAACTATATAAAATTAGTAGTGGACCAGACAAAAATAGTGCAAACACTAGCAGAGTGATATTTAATACTTCATTCGAAAACCTGAGAAATGGTATATGAGGATAAATATTTATCCAAACTATTGGAAAAGATAACAACAGCAATATAAATACTAAAATATAGAAGAGTCTTACCATTTCCATTTGTTGTATAAGTGCCGATATGAAAACCTAGCACTCTATTGGTGCATTATTTTACCCCTAAACTTCCCTCTTGTGAAGTGAGCAGTTTGACCGTTTGTGCCACTTAATGTTAGCTCAAATCTACCCCTTATTTGTCCCGTGGCTCGATCCAATTTAGTTATTTTTATATGCCCCTTATCCTTATCTGAAAATTGGTAGGTCATTTGTGAGCTTCCCGTTTCGGGATTCATCAATTGTAAGGAAGCCCTGCCTACGGTGAACGATTGAGATGACTTCGCAACCTTAGTCGGTAAGCAAGTATCAGGTAGAGCCAAGTCGTATGTACCTCTTGTCAAGGGTATTTGATAGATACCTAACCATTGAGTAGGCGTGCATTTATCAATGCAGCCTGTTACTTTTTGAATGGATTTCCGAGCTGCTTGATCAAAAGGAAGATCGGTTCGAATTGTTAGGCTAAATCGATCAATTGAGCAGGTTTGATTTTCTGGCGTGTGAATTTCGGTAATATCTCCTGTGCCAAACCAAGGTGAGTTGTTTAGTGAAGCGGTTAATGTAAACGGCTTTGCACAACCCATGCAAACCAAAAATAAGCTAGGTATCCATTTGGTCAAAGTCATATAGTTTACATTTAGCACCATTGTATAATTAAATGTTATGTTAACCTATCGGTAATCTCACATAAAAATTCGTTATTATAACTCCATTGCGTCTTTTCTACCAGCCATTTATTACTGGCATAATAACTTACTTACTCACCCAATCTAAAACTCCATTATTGCCAGGCTAATCCTCATGCACTTGCCGGTGATTTTCGGTATTCCGAAGGGGTTTTTTGCGTGTGCTGCTTAAAAAAGGTGGTAAAATATGCCGGTGAGCTAAAGCCGGTTTCGTAGGCAATTTCGGCCATTGTTTTGGTACTTTCAGTCAGGAGACGCCGAGCTTTTTTCAGACGTATCTCGGCCACGTAATCAATTACATTCATATCCAGCAGCGCCTGCACCTTTCGGTAAAGCTGCACCCGTGACAAGCCCATATCGCGGCTCAGCTTTTCGACGCCAAAGTCAGGATCAGTTAGGTTTTGCTCGATTAGCCCGGTTAACTCGTTCAGGAATTTCTTATCCTGCCGATTACCCGCCCCTGCCTGCGACAGGAAGTCGGACGCGTACCGGCGTTGCCACTTCTCCCGATTGGCGAGCGTGGTACGCAGCACTTCGAGTAGGTACGTAGTGTTGAACGGCTTGGTGATGTAAGCGTCGGCTCCGGCGCGGGTGCCTTCAATGCGTTGCTCCATCTGCCCTTTGGCCGTTAGCAGTACCACCGGAATGTGTGACGTACGCAGATCGGCTTTTACGCGCTGGGTCAGCTGCATTCCATCCATGCCCGGCAACATGATATCGCTGATGATCAGATCGGGAATCACGTCAATGGCGCGTTCCCAGCCTTTTTCGCCGGTACTCTCGGCAATAATCTCGAACTCATGACCCAATCGAGTAGTCAGAAACGTCCGTATGTCGTCATTGTCCTCAACGACCAGCAGGGTACCCGACCGTTTTTGTGTGAAATCCGTAGGGATCGTACTCTCTTCCTCTTCCACATCAACCAGCAGGCGCGGAGAAACGAACGCTCCCTCCCTGAGTGTATTTCGAGACCCCGACTGATCCATTTCCTCTTCGGCCAGATGGTCCCTGCCCAGGGGCAGCAGAATGGTAAACGTTGTGCCTTTATCCTTTTCGGACTTCACACTGACTTCACCCTGATGCAATTGGATAAATTCCATCGACAACGCCAGCCCCAATCCTTTCGAGAGATTGAACGGTCGGGTACCGCTGAAGAACAAGTCGAAGGCGTGCGCCTGTTCATCGGGCGTCATACCCTCGCCATTATCTTCTACCTGAATCCATACCTGATTATCGCGCACGTCGAGCCGAATATGAATCAGGCCCCCTTTCGGTGTGTATTTGAATGCGTTGGAGAGCAGGTTCACAATCACTTTATCCAGCTTCTCGTTGTCGAACCAGACCAGCAAACTGGATTTCGACGGCATAAATTGAAGGTCGATCCGCTGTT
The DNA here is from genome assembly GCF_026391055.1 of Spirosoma sp. Classification (GTDB taxonomy): domain Bacteria; phylum Bacteroidota; class Bacteroidia; order Cytophagales; family Spirosomataceae; genus Spirosoma. Next base: position 90,830 of record NZ_JAPLET010000024.1, read on the forward strand.
TTTCCGCCTTGCGTTTGAAATCCTGAACAATGTCCTGAATAAAGGCAACCAAGTCCTGTTCAACCGTGCGAAGGCGTTGTTTACCGGCATCTGTTTTGCGCAGGTCAAGCATCTGATCGATCAGCCGCAGCAGCCGATAGGCGTTTTTCTGGATGAGTGCCAGGTTACTTTTCAGGTCATGGGAACTGACGGTCTTCTTGGTCAGCAGATCCTCCGTCGGCGTCAGAATCAAGCTTAAGGGGGTATTGAATTCATGAGATATGTAGGAATAAAACCGAAGTTTTTCTTCCGTTGCCAGCCGTGCCTGCTGCGACACAGCTTCTATTTTATCTTTCTGTTCCCGTATTTCTTCATTTTGTCTTTCAAGCGTCCGGTAAGCTGTTTGCTTCGACCGGAAAAGATACAAAGCCCAGGCTCCCAGCAGCATCACGACGAACAGACTGGCCAGCGTGATGTATAAAGTATTTTTCTGGGACGCGTAGGTTTGCGTTAATGCGTCGATGCGCTGGCTTTGCTTTTCGATATCGGCCTGTTGCGCTAGTAGTTTGTCACTCTGTGTCTTCAATGCCCGAATATTCGACCCATCTATCTGAATGGAATTGAGTATCTGCTCCCGTTTCACCGATTTCCCGGCCAGAATCCGCGTAGCTGTCTCAATGGCTTCCTCTCCACCCGTCGGGTACAAAAAGCTGGCTTTCAGAATACCATCCGTAACCGCCTGCATGCCCGCGTTAGGACCCGGCAAGGCGTCGATTCCAACAAAATCGAGTTTTTTTTCAATACCCTTCTGCTTACAGACGGCATACGCGCCAAGGGCCATCACATCGTTATGGGCAAATACCAGATCGACATCCTTCAGGGTGTTCAATTCCGCAGCCACTACCCGGCCTACAGTGTCGCGCTCCCACTGTCCATTCAGTTCTTTAAGCACCTGAATACCGGGGTACTTCCTTAACTCCTCCAGAAGTCCCCGGTGCCGTTCCTGAGCGGGCGATGAGCTGGGCAACCCCCAAATTTCGACAATCCGTCCTTTCCCCTTCAGATGATTGCCAATGAAAACGCCCGCTAACCGGCCAATTTCGACGTTATCGCCACCGATATAAGCGTTGTAGAACTCCGTTTCGATTTTACGGTCGAGCAGAATGACAGGAATACCCTTCCGGAAAACAGCTTCGATAACTTTGGTAAACGGAGCCGTTTCGTTGGGAGAAATAATCAGCAGGTCAATTCCCTGATCGACCAGCGTTTGAATCTGACTAATTTGGCGGGCCGTGCTGTTTTCGGCATCTTCGTAGAGGAGGGTATAATTGGGATGAAACGTCAACTCCCGTTTCATATCGTGCAGCATCGTTTTTCGCCATTCGTCGCCCCCTGTGCATTGCGAGAAGCCAATCCGGTATGTTTTGCTCTTTATTGCCGACTGACAGCCAGCCAGCAGCAGCAGCAGCACCGAAAGCAGAAAGCCGCAGGTTCCGTTACTCAACCGCGATTTGATTGATCGCAACATATGGACAGCTACAAAGCCACGAAGGATGTAACTCATGAAAGAGAGACAGATTTTGGCACTGCTCAAAGATAATGTATAAAGAATTGGCGGCAAAGGCTTACCGCAAACAGCCATTGGCGGGCCACGATCACCCAGAATAAGCCATTGGTTATTTGACTAACCAATAATCATCCACCAATTACCGTCTCGTTAGTGCCGTTCTGCGGGAGTCGAGCTTTAGAAAAATAAATAACAGAATAGAAAACGACCAGAGCGAAGAGCCTCCGTAACTGAAAAATGGAAGGGGAATGCCGATCACGGGCATCAAGCCAATCGTCATGCCGATATTTACCATGACGTGAAAGAATATGATCCCGGCGACACAATAGCCATACACCCTGGCAAATTTTGTTCGCTGTTTTTCGGCCAGAATAACGATCCGTGATACCAACCCGATGAATAAGGCAATAACGACCAGACCGCCAATAAAGCCGTGCTCTTCGCCGATCGTGCAAAAGATAAAATCGGTGCTTTGTTCGGGCACGAAGTCAAACTTAGTTTGTGTGCCTTCCAGGAAACCCTTGCCCTGAAGTCGGCCGGAACCGATAGCAATTTTAGCCTGCGTTACGTTCCAGCCTACGCCAAGCGGATCGATTTTGGGGTCGACAAGTACTTTTATCCGATTGCGCTGGTGTTTTTGCAGAACGTTATTGACGAAGAAATCGACCCCGGTCACATAGCCAATCATCACAATCCCTACCAGACCAATTGCCAGTAAATTGGCCACTGTGCGGTTGTAACGAGGCATTAGCAGAATAACCAGCCCCAGCAGGGCACCGATACCAATAAAAATATACAGCTTGGGAAAAATTAGTGCCAGCACAAACAGCGCAGCCGCCGTTATACCCACTGCCGGAATCCAGCTTGGCAGCCCCTCCCGATACAGCATAATTGTAAACGACGCAAAAACAAGGGTAGACCCGGTTTCGTTGGAAGCTAGAATTAACAGACAGGGAAGGACAATAATGCCTCCGATGTACATCAGGTCCTTTTGCTTGGTCAGGTTAGTTCCGGGCACATCCAGGTATTTGGCCAGCGCTAGTGCTGTGGCGACCTTTGCGAATTCGGCCGGCTGAATGGAGACCGAGCCAAACTTAAACCACGATCTCGACCCGTTGATGTTCGTTCCGGCAAATAAAACCAGAATTAACACCAGAATCATGAAGCCATAAAAGACAAAGGCAAAGGTGTCGAAAAACGTGTGATTGACAACCAGAATACAAATAATCAGAATTACTGTGGTGCCAATCCACATCATCTGCTTCCCGGCATTGGTCGACATATCGAACAGGCTGGTATGATCTTCGGGACTATAAACGGCGGCATAGACATTGAGCCAGCCCATTGCTACGCAGCCGAAATAGAGCAGGAGCGTGAGCCAGTCAATGTTTTGTGAAAATGGGTCGTTGTTACGGGCCAAAGCAATGTTAAGCTATAAGATGTAATATGTATAATGTATGATACAGGATGCAGAATAATACCGAACCGGCATACACCATCCATCCTATAGCATACATTTTCTTAGTTTCCGCGTATAAAAGCAGCTACGACCGGCTTCGCTTTTGTGTCGGTCATCAGGGGTTTAGGCGCCGGTGCTGGTTTATGCTGGGCGGTATCCTTCCTGGGCGATACGGGTACCGGCTTTTTATAGCCGGGCAGTCCACTAATGGGTGGCATATAGTTAGAAGCCAAAACCTGCTCCTCGAGTTTTTTAGCTTCTGTCTTCCGCTTCAGGTAGCGTTCGGCCACCAGAGCGGCCACCGAAGCGGCCGCCTTACCGCCCCAGCCGGCATTCTCCACAAAAACCGCTACCGCAATTTTAGGGTTGTTCATGGGCGCAAACCCGATGAAGATGGAGTGGTCGAATTTATGCCCGAATTTATTGTTCTGCGATGTACCCGTCTTACCACACAGATCGATGCCCGCGATGTTTGCCAGGGGCGTTACGGTACCATGTGCCACGGCTCCCCGCATACCGTCAATGACAGGCAGGTAATACTTGTAATCAATACCGGTTTCGTGCCGTTCGAGGTATTCGGCAGGGAGACCAGCGCCTGATTTACCGAAGCCTTTGATGTAATGCGGAGTAATAAACCAACCCCGATTGGCGATGGTTGCCGCCAAATTGACCAGCTTCAACGGGCTGATCAACAATTCCCCTTCGCCAATGCTGAGCGAGTAAACATTTGAAAACTTCCAGCGCAATGTTCCACCGTATGCTTTATCGTAATACTCCGGCGTTGGCAGATTTCCTTTCTTTTCCGATGGCAGATCGACGCCAAGCTTACTACCAATCCCGAATTTCTCTGCCATGTCATGCCATTGTTTGAGACCAATAGCCGACGCCTTAAAGGTGTTATGCTCTCCGTTGAAATAGAGAAACTTGCGGAATACAAAATAGAAATACGGGTTGCATGAGTTCTGAACGGCCCCACGCAGGTTGTTTCCACCCCGGCAGTGACAACGCATGGGCGAACCCGCATGCCCATAAACGGTAGTTGGGAGAAGAGACCCCTGCTGCTGAGCAATTAACGCCTGAATTAACTTGAATGTTGAACCGGGACGATAGCTCGACATCACCGGTCGGTTGATAAGGGGCTTGTAAGGGTTTCGGAGTAATGCCCGGTAGTTCTTCGAAAAGAAACGACTCGATAACAGATTGGGATCATAAGTTGGCGCAGAAACCGACACCAGAATTTCGCCGGTTGCGGGTTCAACGGCCAACACCGCGCCTACTTTGTTCTGCATCAGGCTATCGGCGTACTTCTGCACGTCTACATCGATACCGGTGATCAGATTTTGTCCGGCAACGGCCAGCGTATCATAGGCTCCATTCTTCCAGGAGCCTTTGTTCACGCCATGCACATTCTGCATCATAAACTTAACGCCCCGCCTACCCCGCAACTGCTCTTCGTACTGTTCCTCCAGTCCATTATGGCCAATGTAATCTCCCTGTCGGTAATAGAGAATATCCTGGCTGTCAAGCTGCTTTTTACTGATTTCACTGACATAGCCCAGTGCGTTCGACAAGGTATGTGCCGGATACGTACGCATGGAACTTATGACCGGCTCGAAGCCCCGATAATCGACCAGGGCATCCTGTATTCGGGCAAAATCCTCTTTGGAAAGCTGTCGCAGAAAAAGGGAGGGTTTTACGCGCGAGTAGTTACTCGCCAGCCCCATGATGCTGTCAAAGTCCGAAACGCTGATGTTCATCATCCGGCAGAAGGCCGATGTATCAGGAATCCGAACCTGCTTTGGCGTCACGTATAGATCGTAAACAGGGGTATTATAAACGATAAGCTGGTTGTTTCGGTCGTAAATCTGCCCGCGATAGGGTATTTCGACCACTCGCTTGATGGAGTTCTTCGACGCTCCCAGCGAATAGGTGTCGTCCAGCACCTGTAGATAAAACAATCGGGTCAGATACGTTAATCCAACCAGGCAAAAAATACCAATGATGACCCACTTTCGATTCTCTAACATGAGAATATTTTCCTTTCAATCAAGCTATGTACTCTCTACAAAGTTAGTTTAAATAATGATGAATGATAAGTGAAGAAGTACGAATAATCAGCTTGTTTAATTTGCTTCTCACTCGTAATCAGGACCCGTCATTCATCATTCCTACTTTATCCTAAAAAATCACCATCCTTTAGCCATAGTCCGCAGTCGGCAGAGATACATGTCGGAAGTGATATACAATGTCGACCCATCATCTCCCCAGGCACAGTTTGCCGTAGCTACCCCGATTTTTATAAAACCCAGTGTTTCGCCCGTTGCCGAAAGAACCAGCACTCCGCCCCCGCCCGTAACCCATAAGTTACCGGCACGGTCTACTTTCATTCCATCGAAGCCGCCCTCCAAACCTAGTTTTTTCATGCCCGCAGCACCAAAAACCTCCCGTCCTTTCCCCACCGAACCATCGGCTTGCAGGGGGTAGGCCATGACAAGGGGGCGAAGTGGGTCGGACTGCGCCACGTAAAGGGTTTTCTCGTCGGGCGACAGCGCTATACCGTTCGGGCGGGTAAGGTCGCTTACGACTATCGACACCGTACCGGGCACCCCAGCCCGTTCGGGGGCAATCCGGTACACGCCCCACCCATCCGTTTCTTTTCCCGGGTCTTTTTCTTTTTTAGGCATTCCATACGGTGGATCAGTAAAATAATAGCTTCCATTGGAATGCGCCACTACATCGTTCGGACTATTGAATCGTTTGCCGTTAACGTTATCGGCCAGCGTTCGTTTACCGCCGGTGCCGTTTAGCGGCATAGCCGTTACACGCCGGTCGCCGTGCTCGCAGGCAATGAGCCGCCCCTGCCGGTCGATGGTTAGCCCATTGGAACCGGGTTCATCACTGTAGGGTCCCACACCCGTATAGCCGGACGGCTTCAGAAACGGCGTGACACCGTCTTTTTCCGTCCATTTAAAAATTGTGTTTTGCGGAACGTCAGAAAAGAGCAGAAAGCCCTGGTCTTTGACCCAAATGGGCCCTTCGGTCCAGACGAAACCATTGGCCAGCACCTCAACTTTGGCCTCCGCGGAAATCAGCTTATCCAGACGCGGGTCGACCCGCACAATCTGGCCAATTGTGGGAAAAGGCGTCGGCTGAGCCATAAGCGGACAAAATGTAACGCCCAATAAGCCGACGAGTAGAATAGAGTTTAGGTTCATACGTTTTTAGGAATAAGCCTTAATGCTACGACGATTTTTAGCAGGTAGCAAGATGAGAAAGTGGATTAAGTTTTCTTTTTAATTATACTTACAACTTCGCTTACATTCAAGTGGGTTTTTACTCCCAATCTGTTTTTGTTATGAACGATAAAAAACGAGTGGCTTCATCAACCGACCAGGAAAATAAATCCCGGCGTTCGTTTTTGAAGACCCTTGGCCTTGCCGGCACTGCTGCCGCGGCTGCCCCTGCCGCATTGGCAGAAACCACCGCCCGTACGGGCACTCCGCAGTATTTAAATCTGGTACGAAGCCACTCCAGTACAGCCGCTAACGACAAAGTGCGCATTGCCCTTATTGGCACGGGTGGCATGGGTATCGGCGACACCCAAACGGCGCTTATGGTCGATGGAGTGGAGATGGTTGCGGCCTGCGACCTATACGACGGCCGGTTGCGCCGGGCAAAAGAATTGTGGGGCGACAGCCTGCCGGTAACCAAAGACTACCGGGAAATTCTAGAACGCAAGGATATTGATGCGGTTATCAACGCAACAACCGATCACTGGCACGAAAAAATATCGTCGGATGCCATGCGCAAAGGCAAGCACGTCTATTGCGAGAAGCCAATGGTGCAGAAGGTAGAGGACGGCCATGCGCTGATCAAAGTATCTAAAGAAACCGGTAAAGTTTTTCAGGTAGGTAGCCAGTTTGCCAGTTCGCTGCTCATTGCTAAAGCCCGTGAACTTCTGAAAGCCGGTGATATTGGCGAACTTGTCTTTGCCGAAGCCATCTACGACCGCCACAGCGCTATGGGCGCCTGGCAGTATTCGATTCCGCCTGATGCATCGCCCCAAACAGTTGACTGGGACACGTATCTGGGCAGCGCACCCAAACGCCCCTGGGACCCACTCCGTTTTTTCCGATGGCGCAATTATCAGGACTACGGCACCGGTATTGCGGGCGACCTGTATGTTCACCTGCTTACCTCACTGCACTGTATTACGGGCTCAAAAGGACCAAACAAAGTCTATTCGAGTGGCGGTACGCGCTATTGGAAAGATGGACGCGATGTACCGGATATTCAGCTGAGTATCTATGATTATGGCAAAACTGCCGAACACCCCGAATTTAACCTGACTACCCGCTCAAACTTCGTTGATGGCGGAGGAGGCAATTACCTCGTTCGGTTGGTAGGTACGGAAGGCGACTTATCCCTGGGCTTCGACTCCTTGACCGTTCATCGAAACAAGTTTCCGAAGGCACCGGGCATGTCGATTGACAACTTCCCGAAGGACCAGAAGGAGTTGTATATTCAGGAGTATAACAAACTTTATCCGTCCCGCCCCGAGTTGGAAGGGCCCAAAGAGTTTAAGTATTCGTTCCCCAAAGATTACAAGGGCGACCGCTACGAGCACTTTGTCAATTTCTTCAGCTCCGTTCGGTCAAAAACACCCAACATTGAGGATGCAACGTTCGGGTTGCGTGCCTGCGGACCAACGCAGTGTGGCAATATGAGCTTTGCGCAGAAGAAAGCAATTAGCTGGGACCCGATCAACATGAAAATCCTGGGTGCTGTATAAGGATTAAGCATTTTTGCTGAACTACTAAACGAGTAAAAAAGCAGCAGGACTTTCGCTTGAAAGTCCTGCTGCTTTTTTACTGTCTTATGGCAATTCGAACCCGTTTTTAAAAAGCCTAAACATTTCCTTGCAACTTATTAATTATAGCCGTGAGGAGGAGACGGGTTTGTAGAAAATTCCGAATCTGAGTATAGGTTGGTATCGAGATCTGATTCGTTCTTATTAATAAACTGAATAAATACTTTATACTGGATTCGGTTAGTAGCATGATCTCGGTTTGGTATAAAAAGCAGATTAGCCTGCCTCTTTAAACTATCTGATTTTATTTTAGCTACTATTTTTTTTACCGCTTCTTTTGAAAGAAGTTGATTACCAACGTACGTATTAGCCCCGATTGATACGTTTGTTTTTCCTTTTGGCTGTAATTTTACATCAGGGTTAGGGCTGTAATAAATAGAATCTGACTTTGTCTTTTGGGTAATCCACCCATTTAGACTTACGGTAGAATCACCAAAAAAATAGTCAAAAATAAAGCTCTTACCCTTAGCGTCCTCAAACACTTTGGCAGAAACAACTAAAGAATCCAGATAAACGACTGGAATTAAGTTACTGGCCCCTTCATTTTGAGTCATAGAAGAAATTCCGGAAGAATCTGCTTTATCTGCTGACGTTTGCCCCGATTGACAGGCGACAAACATGAAAGAAAAAAGCAGACAGAAGGCGAGAACTCTGACAGGTGTAAATTGCGTCATTCTGATGGGATTAAGGTGAGCGCTAAAAATAAAAATAGTTAGTTAAATAACCTTCTAAAAGGCAAGTAATTGCCCTAAAATACACAAAATAAGCATTGATTATCAGAATATTGCCTCGCTATAGGGGAAGTAAACTCACTTATCTTCCAGATAATACCTATAGAGTAAATTATCTATTGACAACTAGTAATACTCTACTGAGACTTCACCACCTTCTTTACGGAAATTGTATATTTGATTAGCTTCACCGATCCGGTAGCCCTTTAAATGATATGAAATAAATATGTTTAAACACACAAAGACGTAATGTTACAGGTAGTTCTTGACTGGTCGGAAGTATGGGCCTTATTTTTTCCCCTTATTACTTATTATATTCATAATCGGCAACCCGATTATTTCAAGGCTATTTCGATTTATCTCTGGGTGGCGTTGGCGCTAAATTTATCGGGTGACTTAATAGGTGACTTTAAACGATACTTACCCGATTGGTTGCAGAGTAATCTGATCTTATATGTTATTCACTCAATATTTCGCTTTGTTTGTTTTACTTATTTTTTCTCATTGATCAGGCAATCTTATTTTTTACGATTAAGACGATTGATTCCTTTTTTATACCTGCTATTTATTATCGTAAACTATATATTCCTGGAAGATTATTTAGACCAAAATCACTTAAGTGGAAATTTATTTACTATTGAAGCTTATTTTTTACTTATCTACTGTTTGCTGTACTACTTGTCTAAACTGCGGGATAATATAGAAAGTTTTTGGAATGATCAGCCCTTTTGGATAGTCACGGGACTTAGTATATATGTGGTCATTAACTTTTTTATCTTTTTGTTTTATGTTCCGTTAATTCAGGAAAATCTCAGCCTTGCCGAAAAAATGTGGAGTATACATAACCTAGCCTATATCATTCTTTGCCTATCCATAACCAAAGCAATTTATGTACCAATTCGACCTGTCTATTGAATCCCGTATCATCGTCGGCATCTCAGCAATGGTTTTACTGTTCAGCGGCTTCCTCATATCCTTTATAACGTCGCAACGAAAAAAAATTCAACACCATAGAGAAGTGGAATTGCTGCATGAGCAACAAAAGAAATTACTCATAGAGCAAAATGATCAGTTAGAGCAGCGGGTCAAGGAAAGAACCACAGAACTAAGAGAGCAAAAAGAAGCATTACAGATTTCTCTCACAGAACTCAAGTCGACACAGATGCAGTTAATTCAGAAGGAGAAATTGGCGTCGCTTGGCGAGCTGACGGCTGGTATTGCTCACGAAATTCAAAACCCGCTCAACTTCGTAAAAAACTTTTCGGAATTATCCATCGAGTTTATGAGCGAGTTAAAGCAGGAAGTCAGGGCGGGTAACGAAAAAAGTGTACTTGATCTGGCCGAAATACTTTCGCAGAACCTGGAAAAAATCAGTACACACGGTAACCGGGCCAGCCGCATTGTAAAAGGTATGCTCGAACACTCTCGATTAAGTTCTGGCGAACGGAGGCCCACCGACCTCAATGCGTTAGTTGATGAGTACGTGAAATTGGCATACCATGGTTCACGAGCTAAGGATAACGAGTTTACGTGCAAGCTAGTAACCAGCCTCGACCCAAAGCTGGTCAAATTCAATATTATTCCTCAGGAGATCGGCCGTGTATTGCTAAACCTATTAAACAACGCGTTTTACGCCGTACGGGAAAAAAAGAAAAAAGCAGACCTCTCCTACCAACCTACCGTTATGGCAAGTACCGCATTAACCGATAATCAAGTTGAAATTCGGGTACTCGACAACGGAATTGGGATACCGGATTCAATTAAAGCCAAAATATTCCAGCCCTTTTTCACGACAAAACCCACCGGAGAGGGAACTGGTCTCGGCCTGTCGCTTAGCTATGACATCATTACCAAAGGCCATAACGGCGGACTTGAGGTGAAAACCGAAGCGGATGGGGCCACTGAGTTTATTATTCAACTCCCTCTTTCCTAGACCTGCCAGTATACTGATTTTCGGCAAAAATTTACCCAGCACTGACTTTTTGACCGCTCCTAACCTACCCTTTTGTGCGTTAGGAGCGGGCTTTACTCCACCCGTACTCGCGCATCACCTACGCCTGGCATTCCTGATCGGGTAAGGCCTTCCGCCCGAATCCGAAGATTGGTTTTAGCATCAGACGTAAAGAATGAAACGGTGGCTTTCCCGTCTTGATCAGTCTGGATCATGGGTGCCCAGAACAGCGTTGTCCGGTAATCCGGGCGAACGTGTTCTGGCTTTTTAACATCATAACGGGGAGCATAAAATTCTTTCAGGGGTGCATAGCCGGGTAGTTTGGCAATGAGCGTACCCGGCGTTACATCTTTCGAAAAATCGTAGTCGGGCTTACCTCGTTTGGTGAGGATTGAAATAACGCCACCCCCAGCCCGCGACCCATAAATAGCGGCCGACGCTCCTTTCAGGACATCAACCCGGTCAATGTCCTGCACGGATACCCCCATAACCCCCTGCAAGTCCATCGGCATACCGTCGAGCACGAACAACGGTTCTATCGGCCCATTAAAATTGGCAGCTCCCCGAATTTGCACCCGGGCGCTCAACCCGTTACCGGTTACCTGCACGCCCGCAATTTGCCCCTGAATAACATCCAGAAACGTTAACCGTCCGGAGGTATTCACCTGATCGAATTTGACACTGGCATCCGGCGTACCATAAATAACTCTGGAATCCTGCTCCCTATACTTTTTTGCTTTTACAGTCACCGTATTCAACAATACTTCGCCGTTGCGCCGGATCTGCCGCTCAATTTCCTGATATTCCTTGGTTCGTCGGATAAAGTTGGCCAGTTCATCACGCCTAAATTCGAGCGGATTGTACGGGACTTTGAGAATGGTTACTGGTGGCACCAGAAGCTGGTCGAGGGTAATAACCATATTTCGGTTTGCACTCCCTTTCAGGCCCTGGATCATAACAGTTGTAGTATCCGTAAAATCAAGGTCATAAGCGGCATAATTGCCAGCCTCATCGGTGTCGCCAATGAGGATATCACGTGTACTGTCCCGTTTAGCCAGCATAAACGTAAGCTTAACTTTTCCGCCAATATCTTTCTGATTAGGCCGAACAACCCGTCCTGTCAGCGACAAGCCCCCTTCCAGTGGATATTTGTTCGGCAGTACGCTTCCCGACAGCACATCGGCCCAGGCAAATCGTCGCCATCCCTGGGTCATCATCAGTATGTCCAGTTTCAGCCACCGGTCCGGATTGGCAGACTTAAAATAATATTCGGGTTGTTCGATCGTGCCAGCTATATCAGACGCCAGCAGCAGATGCGACCGGATGGTGGACCCGTTAGTATCTACTTCGGGCGCGAGTTGCGCATCGACAACAGCCAACGACAAATTAGCAGCCTGTGGTTTGCCGTTTGCGTCGGTCGTCGTCACAGTTAGATTAACCTGCTCACGATTCCGATAGGCAGGTTTATCAGCCTCCAGAGAGACGTTGATCTGTTCGGCCCGGTGAATAAATATAAGTCGCTCACAAACGGGCTTATTGGTTTCGTCAAAGATCGTCAGTTGGGAAATGCCTTCTGGAAACTGAGCGCGTGGCAGACGCACCATAGCCAGCTTTTTGACAAATGGAATCCGGGCCGTCTGATAAATCTGCCCTCTTGTCTGCGCCACCAGCGTTATTCGGGCGGTAGTATCGATGCCAGTTTTATTGTGCATGACATACACCAGCACATTGTCTTTATTCGTCAGATTTTCGACTTGCATACTTACACCCTCCTGCTGGACCGCAGGGAGTGGATAAGCAGCTAACGTTCCATCCAGAAGCGGTACATAAGCCGTGTAGGTCTGAGCGGGTTCGGGTTTAAGCATGAAGAAGCCCATACCCAGATGCGAACTGGAAAAGCCGGTAACGGTATCCTTGCGTGTATTCAGCACGAAGCCCTTTACGTCTATCCCCATTCCCGACAAATTGACGGCTTTAAACGCTACCCGACCGACCAAACCCGTAAGTAACTGCCCGCCCTCGGGTAGAAACTGTATATCAGGACGATTGCTGGCTTGAGTACCTGTGTTCTTTTCGGCACCCGTATCGGGACGAAGAATGGTTAGCGTTTTGGTGAAAAAGTAAGCCTCCGGATAGTTCCGCATGAAATTGGTGTAGGCGCGGAGTTGATAGCTTCCGGCTGCTAATGAATCAGGCAACGTCAGCTGACCAGGCGCATAGCTGCTTGTGGCCCGGAGCTGAGTCCGTAAACGAACACGTCTGGCCATGGGGTCTACCAGATCGACGTACAGCACCCGGCTGAGTGTATCGGCTTCGTGCGAACTTCCATTTACAAGATAGCCTTTCAGCCAGATCGTTTCGCCCGTAAGGTAGGCGTCCCGATCGGTATGAATGTATACTTTCTCCGTAGGTCGCTGCTGGTTATAAAGACGAAACTGGTCGAGTAAACGTTTAATAAACTCGTCATTATATGTTTGGAACGCAACAAGTAATGTTACTACAGGTAGCAAAAACAACCCAATTAATCTAAAAGTAATTGTGCGCATAGAAAAGATTTCAAACAGCAGTATATCCCTTTATCCTTACAGTGACTAATTTAGCAAAACCTCTCCCTTAACCTATGACCTTACCCGCTCAAAAAACAGCGCTTGTTTTAGGGGCTACCGGCCTAATCGGTAACTTGCTAACGCATCAGCTTGTCAACTCACCAGCTTATTCGATGGTTAAAGTGCTGGTGCGCAAACCATTGACCTGGCAGCACCCTCACTTACAGGAAATTTCGTTCGAATTTGACCACCCGAATGGATTAATCATACAAGCCGACGATATATTTTGCTGTTTGGGTACAACCATGAAAAAAGCAGGGTCAAAAGAAGCCTTTCAAAAAGTAGACTACCAATATCCTCTGACGGTTGCTCAAATGGGGCTTACCAACGGAGCCAAGCAGTTTGCCATCGTTACGTCAATGGGAGCGGATACCGAATCATCGTTCTTTTACAATCGAGTCAAAGGCGAAGTTGAGCGCGACTTGACTGCGATGAACTACCCGACGCTACTTATCTACCGCCCCTCGCTCTTATTGGGCAACCGCGCCGAACAGGGTGAAAACCGGCTCGGCGAACGACTGGCAGAAGGGACCATGCGCTTATTAAAACCCTTAATTCCGCCCAAATACAGAGCTGTTGAGGCTAGCAAAGTCGCCAATGCCATGCTCACAACCGCGCAGCAGGGGCTAACGGGTAAAACCGTTTTTGAATCTGATGCGCTACAAGCCTTTTAGTATAGGTAATTGTTTCCCGTATACTTTGCACTAAGTAAAGCCACCTATCCATCCTTATTAGCCAATTACATCTCAGACAGGTTTATCTGCAATAGTTGATTGGCCAAGTTGTTTAGTCGTTGTTCCGGTCCCTGTATATGAAAGGTTACGTGTCGATGTTGTTGCGTGCCTCCGGGGCTTAGCTGAGCGGCTGGTGAGGACGACTCCAACTCATAAAACTGCCCCATTTGAGACTGACCTGGTTTCATCGGTCCATCATTGTAGGCGTTGACTACATCTCCGGAGAACGGCTCTTTCTGCAGCTCCCAGGCCGAATTAACATACCGTTTGATTACGGGGTCAAAGTCGTACGTAACAAGCGTTAACGTTTGGTTAGCCGGATCATAACTGCCAATCCATTTTGTAGCCCGCGTCGGCGAAACCCCAATTTTACTTCGGTAGTTGGCATCAGCCGTAAACAAGGCAGCTGTTTTACCAATTCGTAGCCGGTTGGCGGGCACTTTACCGAAATACGAATCATTGACGGGCTGCCCCGCCCCCGGCCGGAATGGAACTATGATCGTGGCTTTCGGAGACGCATTCATCATCCCCAGAATCCAGATTGACGGCATTCCCGTTTGCGTTGTCCAGGCTTGTTTGCCTTTATTGGTGATCTTATTATCCGATTCAATACCGACCACCTTTAACGAGCTGGTTTCCAAACCAAGCTGAGCATTAATTTCAGCTTTGGTCAGCAATCGAACGGTACGTTCGATACCCAGGTTAAACTGGGTTCCGGCGTAGTTTGTCAATGCTACATCACGCGTGAAGCGAACCGACGAAGCACTGCTTTCTGCACGAATAAAAGGCTCTGAATCAATGGCTGCGGGCGTTTGCCAATGTATCGCGTCAAAAGGGTCTCCCGGCTTAAAGTACAGCGCAAACTGCCCCCCTTCGGGTCCAAGCCAAAATCGATCTTCTCCGCCAAACGCATTCATATGCGGAAGCAGTTTACCCGACTGGATCAAGTCATAATTGATCCAGCCATAACTCGACTTCCCGTCGGCACTGCTCGTCATAACTCGACCCTGATAGGCCGGACAGATAAGTGCACAGGCGTCTTCATTTTTCAGTTCGACTAAATCTGGGTGATGACGTTGCAGAAACTGCCGGTCTTTGGCAAAGGCGGATGAGTCGGGTGAAGTATCCAAAGTTGTATTGTTGGTTTGCGCTTCGCTGGTTTCCGTTTTACGACCCGAGCAGGCCATTAGCGATCCCAGCAAAGCTAACACGACGATTTTATGCATAACAGGGTAAGATGCAAGGCGAAAAATGACGAACTTGAGAACGTTATGTAGCCTGATAGTCTACATTGCTATAAATCATCGTGCCTACTCAATCTACTTTCCCAAGCGACCTTACCGTCCGGCCAGCTACGCAAACTGACGAGTCTGCTGTGTACGATTTTCTATGTACACTGGAGGAGACAATACTCGACCCCAGGGCTTTCACCGCAATTTTCCATCATAATACAGTTAGTCCACTTGTACATTATCTGGTCGCCGAAAGGCAGGGAGAAGTGATCGGCTTTATTAGTTGCCATGTTCAGTATCTACTTCACCACACTGGCAAGGTTGGCGAAATACAGGAATTGTTTGTCCGTCCTGAGTTCCGCAACCAGCGTGTTGGCCAGCAGTTGGTAGCAGCCCTGACAGCGCTTGCCATTGAAGAAAATTTCGTCAATCTTGAGGTAACGACCAACCAGAAACGCGTCGATACCATCCGGTTTTACGAGCGCGAAGCATTCATCCGAACGCATGTTAAATTAGTTAAACCTATACAATCCTGATGCGCTTATTAGCTTTTTGCCTTCTCTTTGCCATTCATTCACTTGTAACAAATGGTCAATCGTCCCAAAGACGAGATGCCATTCTGGAACGCAATCTTCAGGCTGCGTTAAAGGGCTTTCGAGGAGATGTTGGCGTTTATGTTCACAATTTAAAGACGGGGAAAACGGTAGCTATTAACGCCGACACCCTATTCCCAACCGCTAGCACGATTAAAATACCAATTCAATGCGGTCTTTTTGATAAAATTCATAAAGGCGATTTGACCTATGGACAAACCCTGACCTATAAAGACTCCCTTCACTATGACGATGGCATTGTCGGTTCACTTAAAGACGGGGCTAAAATTCCATTGGGTGAGGTTGTCATGCTCATGGAAACCGTCAGCGACAATACTGCTAGTTTATGGTGTCAGGCACTGGCAGGCGGAGGCACAGCAATTAACACCTGGCTGGAGAATAACGGTTTTCACCAGACACGCGTTAACTCACGAACACCGGGCCGTGAAGCCGACCGGACCCGTTACGGTTGGGGACAGACTACCCCCCGTGAAATGGCTGACCTGATGACCTATATTCGCCAGGGTCGCGCCGTCAGCCCGGATGCCAGCGAGGAAATGTACCGGAATCTCGGTCGTCAGTATTGGGATAACGACGGGCTGTCGCAGGTGCCGCCGGATGTAAAAACGGCCTGTAAAAATGGAGCCGTCAACCAGTCACGCTCAGAAGTTGTGCTTGTGCACGCACCCCATGGCGATTATGTATATTGCGTTATGACAAAGAATCAGCAGGACGAGAGTTGGGAGCGAACCAATGAAGGCTTTGTACTTTTACGCAATGTAGGGGCTCTGTTATGGCAGCATTTCGAGCCAAAATCTACCTGGAAACCCAGCGTAGGCTACGAAAAATGGTGGTAATGAGTAAAGCCGCTTCTCGATATGAGAAGCGGCTTTATTCTAAAGTAGTGCGAATGTATCTCCGCAAGTATTAGTAAACCGGTGCGTGCGGGTCTCCCCGGCAGAATGACTAATTCAGGAACTTCAGCCGAATGTCGTTTAATTGACTACGGATTGAGCCGTCAACCTGACGGTCGCCTAAACGCAGAACATATCCACCAATTAATTTCGAATCGATTTTTTCTTCCAGCTCAACAGAGTTGCTTCCCGTTGCCTTCGTGACCATTGCCTTGAATGTGTCACGCTGGGCAGCTGTTAGCGGAACAGTGGTAATAACAGTAGCCCGGCCAACGCCTTTCAGTTGATCGTACTGACTAATAAACTGCTCTGCAATGGCGTCCATAATCCCCTCGCGGTTCTTTTTTCCGATGATTTCGAAGAAAGCCATCGTCATTGGATTAACCCGATTAGCAAAGGCGGCTTTAATGACGGCACTTTTCTTTTCTGCGCGGACGATAGGGTTCTTTAACATTAACATCAGCGGACGACTTTGGTCAACTGTGTTTTTGAACAACTGCATGTCCTTATACATCGTCTCGGTCAGGCCTTGCTCCTGCGCCAGATCTAACAGCGATTTGGCGTAGCGAGAGGCAACAGTAGCGACTGCCATAATCGAATTAGTTTAAGCGTGAATTAGAGACCAGATCAGTTACCAACTTCTCCTGAGATGCTTTGTCGCTAAGCTCCTTACGAAGTACTTTCTCAGCAATGTCAAGCGAAAGTGTAACAACTTCTTTTTTCATCTGGGCAACCAGTGCAAGGCGTTCGTTCTGCATCGACTCACGAGCCTGCTCCAGAATGCGCTGACCTTCTGCCGAGGCTTTCTCACGTGTTTCGGCCATCATTTTATCGGCAGTTTCTTTGGCACCGCGCAGGATAGCTTCACGTTCCGAACGAGCCTGAGCCAGTAATTTTTCGTTGTCGGCTTTTAGCGCGGTCATTTCGAGCCGGGTTTTTTCGGCCAGATCAAGCGCACTTTGAATGTTGTTTTCCCGTTCGTTCAGGCTCTCGGTAATAGGTTTCCAAGCGAAGGCACGAAGGATAAGAAACAGGCCGAGGAAAACCACTACCTGCCAGAATAATAAACCAAGATCGGGTGTGAGCAAATCCATGGATTTACGACCGCGCGAGCGGCTGATTTCGAGTTTTGATGTATAAGTTTATTGGTACGTCCACAAATCGGAATTCGTCAATCGTACAGCGGAATTCAACTCAATCTTTTGTTAGAGGACGTCCGCCCATCGGCAAACCCAAACGGGCGGACGTTTCTCTTAAATTGGGCGAGCAGGGATGCCGGTGCCTAATGCAACCAGCCTGCTCAAACTCAGTTGACGGCTACGTCGCGCTGGCTTAGGCAGTAGCGACGAGCAGACAAATAACAGCTGCAAACAGAGCTACGGCCTCGATCAGAGCCGCGATGATCAGCATGGCAGTTTGGATACGACCAGCCGCTTCTGGCTGACGGGCAATACCTTCCATAGCACTACCACCAATTTTACCGATACCAAGACCAGCACCGATAGCGGCTAAACCAGCGCCGATAGCAGCACCCATAACCGAAACACTACCAGTAGCTTCCAACAGCAGAGCAAACAACATTGCGAACATAAACTTCAAACGTATTTATTAGTGAAACAAAAGATTGCCAGACAATACTACTCCCCAAACCAGCCGGGAGATAGCCAATAATTAACCTAATTCAGAAGGCGTGCCTTCGTAACCAATGCCGTGGTCGGCATCGTGATGATCTTCAACCGCACTGCCGATGTACATCGCCGTTAGCAGGGTGAAGATAAACGCCTGAAGGAACGCTACCAGCAATTCGATCAGGTTCAAAAACAAGGTAAAGAACAACACAACCGGGCTGATCGCCACGCTTGTTCCCATACCACCCATGTTGTTGGCCATGAAAATGAGACCGAGCAAGCTCAGAATGATAATGTGACCAGCGGTGATGTTAGCGAATAGTCGAATCATGAGCGACAGCGGCTTCATGAACACACCTACAATTTCAACCGGAATCATGATGGGTAACAAAGCAACCGGAACACCCGTTGGCTTTAGAATGTGCAGCCAGTAATGCTTATTCCCGCTGAACGTAACGATCAGGAAGGTAATAACGGCCAGCACCAGCGTTACGGTGATATTGCCCGTCAGGTTAGCCGCACCCGGTAACAGTCCTAAAAGGTTGTTAACCAGTATAAAGAAAAACAGGGTAAGCAGATAAGGCAGATACTTGGTGTATTTAGGTCCAATGCTTGGTTTGGCAATTTCGTCCCGAACAAACAGGATGATCGGCTCCAGAAGCGACTGGATTCCGCTGGGTGCTTTGCCTTTGTTTTTCGCATAGCCCCGGCTAACCGCCGAAAACACCAGCAACAGAATGACAGCGCTCAATAACAGCGACGCTACGTTTTTGGTGATCGAGAAGTTATAAACTTTCGCTTCATGATCAACCTCGCCCGCTTCATTGACCCGGTGAATTTTGCCGTGTACATTCTTGTAGCCATTGTAAGTAGCTTCGTGGGCTAAGTTTGACGAAGAGAAGACTTCCAATCCACGATCTTTAGAATATAGAATAACGGGTAATGGTAGCGTAACACCGTGGGCAAACTCCCAACCGTGATCATCTTTAATGTGGTGCATAATCATTCCACCGACATCAAATTTTCCATTGGTGGCTTTTGCCTCACCTTCATGATTGGCATGCGCTTCACCCTCGTGGGCATGCTCTTGTGCCTGGGCACCTACTAACGAACTCAGAATGAGAGCCGTTGCTAACAAAATTCTATTAATAGCCGAACGCATCATATGATGTGACAAATCGTTTTTACGAATCGCGTCGCAAGTTACGAGTCATCGTCCAAATCTCAAAGCCTGTGTAACATATATATAGTACAAGAAAGTCCAAAACGAAGGTTCGGCGCTGGTCGATATGGCGGAATAGAAAGAAACCAATAAAGGCTAGTCCGAGGATAAGACGGGCTACGGTAGCTGCCATATAAAGAGGGATGAACCGCTCCTGATTATCCTGTAAACCAGACTCTACCAGCCGGTTTGTCAGGAATGACACACACAAAAAGAAAATCAGTAAAATCTTCCAGTTTGGGTGAAGCCAGAGGGTGACAGAATATCGTTCGGCTACGAAAAATGCAATTGCGAAAAACGCCGTAAATAAAATTATTTTGATCATGATGGGCATCCAGCCTGTCAGTTGAAGTCAGTTCAAAGCAAACGTTCTAGATTATCTTTTTGTCAATTGCCGGATAAACAGATAGAGTGAGGCACCAATGGCCGTCAGCGATAGTATGATTGTCCAGACAGGCCGATGATTATTCTGCCAGGCATCGAGCTTCATGCCTATCCAAACACCCAATCCAATAGTCCCCAGCATTTGAAAGGCAATGCCACTAAATTGTACAAATGAGGTTGTCTTCTCAGTTACGTTTTTAATTGGCTGATCGCCCCGAACCGGCTTATCCGGGTTGCTCTGTTCAGGTTGGTCCGGGTCGTTTTCCATAGAATTAGGGCGTTTGATGTTATATGCCGTGCAAAATTCGTTAATTTGGGCTAAGGTTCCATATTACCAAACCGTCCTGAAACGTTTTAGTACGAGTGACCACGTGTTATTTTTCGAATGTCCCGTTATTCAGGTATCCAACTAGTTTTATTCCTTACGGTCTTTACGTCATTGACCGGTGGTCTGGTATCGTGCTCTCAGTACAGCACCAAACCAGTAAGCAAAGGGTATCATAATCTGACGGCCCATTTTAATGCCTACGTGATTGCCCGCGATCAGATCAATCAGGCAGAACAAATACTGTTTAAAACCCGCCAGGAAAACTATAATCAACTGCTGCCTATTCTGCTGCCGGTCGATTCCATGCTTGCTCAGCCCCTAAAGCCGCAACTGGACGACGCCATCAAGAAAGCATCTATAATTCCCGAACGCCACCAGAACAGCAAATGGCTCGACAACGCGTACATTCTCATTGGCCGCGCCCGATTGATCAAGCAGGATTTACCTAACGCAATCGAGGTATTCAAGTACGTTAACACAAAGGGAACCAACGAGAACGACAAACATACAGCGCTGGTTGGTTTAATGCGGGCGTATGTTGAAGCAAGTGATTACACCAATGCCTTGAACGTAGCTGAGTATCTTCGCAACCAACCTCTCAACAAGAACAACACCCGTGATTTCTACCTCACTAAAGCGTATCTGCATGAACGTCAGGGTGAGTACCTCACGGCCGCCGGTATTCTGGACGCTACCTTTCCGGTTCTAAAAAAAGGAGAGTCGACGGCCCGGCTTCACCTGATAGCCGGTCAGTTGTATGATCTAGTTGGCCAGCCAGCGAAAGCCGTCGAGCATTACAAAAAGGTACTAGCCTCACAACCAACCTACGACCAATCGTTTTACGCCAATCTGTTCGCCATTCAAAGCAACGGCCTCACCGGCGACCAGAAGCGCATGGCTCAATCGGCAGAGACGTTCGAGCAGATGCTCAGTGACCGAAAAAACGCCGACCTGAAAGACAAAATATATTTTACCATGGGGCTTCTCGAAGCTCGAAGTGGTCGGATTGATAAAGCCATTGCCTATTATAGCCGGTCAATTCAGGCAGCGGGCGGCAATACAACTCAGGTTCCTTATACATATCTGGAAATAGGAAAGCTGTATTTTGAGAAGAAAGCCGATTACGAACATGCGAAAGTCTATTATGACAGCGCACTGGCCTTGATTCCTAAACAATCGGCTGATTACGCTGCTTTGCAGAACCGTAAAAAAACGCTCGATGAGTTTGTTCAATATCAAACGACCATCCGCACCGACGATAGTTTACTGAACCTAGCCCGAATGGACCCGGCTGCACTCGACAATGTGCTTGAGAAAACTATTTCACAGCGCGAAAAAGAGGATAAGGCGCAGGCGGCCCTCGCCCAACAGATTATCGAGAAGGCTACGTCGGGTAACATAAGTGCCGTACCCGGCGCAACAAATTCAAATTTGCCCCCTGCCGAACGCTGGATATTGTATAATCCCGTCGCCCTGAGTCAGGGACGTCAGGAGTTTTCTGTTCGATGGGGTAACCGCCCCCTAGAAGATAACTGGCGACGAAGCAATAAGGAAGCATCCGGTGCCATTGCTGCCGCAAACAGCCCCCTTTCCGGTGCATCTCCGGCTAATTCAATTAATCCTGACCCAACTTTGCAACCTGCTACGGTAAGTGGCGTACCGGTTAACTTGGCGGGTCCCAATACCAGCCGAAAAGGGCAAAAAGAGGCCATGATGGCTACTATTCCCTTTACAAAAGAAGCCCAGACTGCCGCCAACCAACGCATTGAGAATGCGCTTTACCGATTGGGCAAGCTGTATAAATTTGACTTCAATCAGCCTGCCAATGCCATTCCAACATTCGAAAAGCTTTTAATACGGTACCCGAACACACTTCAAAAACCTGAAGTATATTATTTACTGTACCTATCAAACGAGCAGATTGGCAAAGCATCGACTTGGAAGGAAAAACTGCTGGCCGAGTACCCCAATACTTCATACGCCCGTTTGACGGGGAAATTAGTAGCTCAGACGACGGATTCGGAAGCACAGGCTCAAAAAACCTACACAACTATTTATGACCTGTATAAAGCAAATAACAACGCCGAAGCGCTTGCTCGTGCCGATGCGGCTATGCCTGGTTTCGCTGGTAGTCAGTTAGAAGACAAATTAGCCCTGCTGCGGGTTATATTGGTTGGTAAGGTGAAGCCACTGGATACTTATAAGCAGGCATTAGCTGAGTTTATTCGTGATTATCCAGCCAGCCAGTTAGTCCCTCATGTGAAAGATATGCAGACTGCGGCCAACTCGGCAACAGTAAAAAAGTAAGGCATTTTCGGCCGGTCACGCTGACAAAGTGTCCTTTTCCATAATGATCAACACCATTAAACACTAACACCTATTACATGTTTGATCTTGCTCCTGGTCCCTACCGGAAGATAATCCGAAACCTCTGGCGATACTCACTGCTGGGCATCGTTCTGCTGGTCTTATATATTGTTGCTGTCAGCTATAACTTTCTGTGGCTCTTCGGGGGTATGCCTAGTCTGAAAGCGCTGGAAAACCCTAAAAGTGAAGAGGCCTCCGAAGTATATACTGCCGACAATCAATTGCTTGGCAAATACTACGTCGAAAACAGAACGCCCATCGAGATATCGCAGGTATCGCCCAATGTAACTTCAGCCCTGCTGGCTACGGAAGATGCCCGCTTTATTAAACACTCTGGTATTGATCCCAGGTCTTTGTTCAGGGCAGTAGGTGGTTTTCTTACGTTCAAGAATGCGTCAAGTTCCGGAGGGGGCAGCACACTCACTCAGCAAACAGCGAAAAACCTGTTTGATACCCGCCGGGAAGAATTACGTGGTGCATTAGGCCATATCCCTATTATCAGCCTGATCATCGCAAAAACGAAAGAGTGGATTCTGGCCGTTCGTCTGGAGCGGAATTATACGAAGCAGGAGGTCATGATGATGTACCTCAATACCGTATCGTTCGGCAATAATACCTATGGCATTAAAACTGCAGCTAAAACGTATTTTAGTAAAGAACCTTGGAATCTGACGGTAGAGGAGGCAGCCCTGCTGGTAGGTATGCTTAAAAACCCAACGTTCTACAACCCGCGCTTATTCGAAGAGCGGACTCGGGAACGCCGGAATGTGGTGTTGAGTCAGATGAAAAAGTACAAATTTCTGACCGAAGACCAGTTCATTGCCTATAAGAACAAGCCCCTGAAACTTGACTTCAGCGTCGAGAATCAGAATACAGGGATGGCCGCTTACTTCAGGTCGGTTATCCGCGATGATATCAAGCGCTGGATTCGGCAATACAATGAAGAGAATCCCGGTGCCGAACTGGACCTGTACACGAGCGGGCTGAAAATCTATACGACCATCGACTCCCGAATGCAGGCTTATGCCGAGGAAGCCGTGATGGCGAACATGCGCGACCAGCAGAAAAAGTTCTATGAGCACTGGCGCGGTCGAAACCCCTGGGTACAAAAAGACCCAAGAACCAAAAAGTACGTCGAAATTCCGGGCTTCATTGAATCCGTAGCCCGACGCACAACCCGGTATAAACAACTGAAGGCCGCTTTTGGCGACGATGAGAAAGCCATCTGGGCCGAGATGCGCAAGCCCATTAAAATGAAGGTTTTCGTATATGGAAACCAGCGCAACGACAAAGATACGACCATGAGTCCGCTCGATTCAATCCGGTACTACAAGCGGCTGCTCAACACCGGATTTATGTCGATGGACCCTCGCTATGGTTACGTCAAAGCCTGGGTAGGTGGTATCAATTTTAAATACATGAAATTTGACCACGTGCGTCAGAGCCGACGCCAGCCGGGATCTACCTTCAAACCGTTTGTTTATCTGACGGCCATGGATCAGGGATTTGTTACACCCTGTAGCCATATCGTTGACCAGCCTACAGTATTTGCGCATGGCGAAGACAACAACAATGGACCGCCGTGGATGCCTAAGAACTCAACTGGCCGTTATAGTGGTCAGAGTTTGTCACTACGGGAAGCCCTTGGGCAGTCAATCAACACAGTAAGTGCTCAACTGATTAAGAAAACGCGGTCGGCTGCCGTTGTTAAATACGCCCATGACATGGGGATCGAAAGCAAAGACCTGCGTGAAGACCCTACCCTTTGTTTAGGAACGAGTGATGTATCCGTTTATGAGATGGTAGCGGCCTACTGCGCATTTGCCAATGGAGGCACACGCGTTCGGCCAATGATGCTTATTCGTATTACGGACAAAAATGGTAATGTGCTGAAAAATTTCACCCCCGATGCCAAACAGGTCATTAGTGCTCAACGAGCTTACGAAATGCTCCATCTGATGCGCGGGGCCGTCGAAGACCCTAACGGCACAGCTCAACGGTTACGGACACAATACAAATTGCTGGACGGAGGCAACGAAATTGCAGCTAAAACCGGAACGACTTCTAACTACTCCGACGCTTGGTTTATGGGTATGACCCAGCACCTTGTTTCAGGTCTTTGGGTAGGTGGCGACGACCGTCCAATTCACTTTAGAACCATTGAGTTAGGTCAGGGTGGCCGACAGGCTATGCCTGCCTGGGCTATGTATATGCAGAAGATTTACAAAGACCCAACCCTAACTCAATACCGCCCTGAACCCTTCCGGAAACCGAACAACTTCAAGATTGATTGTGGTGGTTATCATATAGATTCTTCTCAGCGATATACCCCGCCTAAGGTAGTGCCGGAAGATGAAGATGAAATACTTCAATAAAATAAGTCAGGCCAGCATTTGCTGGCCTTTTTTAGTCGGTTAAAACAGGCAACCTTTAGGCCTTGTCGCTTGTTTTGTAGTACGTCCTAACGGGTGTTTAGGCTACGTTCCGATTGCTCGTCCCAATAAATACAATAACCTGCCGACCCAGATGGTTGGCACCACGGTATGCCTGAATTTGATTACAAGCAAGAGTTAGCCAAAGTACCACACGAACCGGGCGTCTACCGGTATTTTGACGCAACGGGCGAGGTAATCTATGTGGGTAAAGCCAAAGACCTGAAGAATCGGGTCAGCAGTTATTTTACCAATTCAAAAGGGCACGATCGAAAAACCCTGCGGCTGGTAAGCCAGATTCGAAAGATTGAGTTTACCATCGTTAACACAGAGTTTGACGCATTGCTGCTCGAGAATCAGCTAATCAAGCGGTATCAGCCCAAGTTTAACATTTTACTGCGCGACGATAAGACTTATCCATTTGTATGTGTCACAAATGAACACTTTCCACGGGTTGTAACGACCCGGCGAATCGACCGTAAACTTGGCACTTTTTATGGCCCTTTTGCGAACTTAAAGCCTATGTACACGGTGCTGGATATGTTTAGCCAGCTGTTTACGATCCGAACGTGTAATTACAACCTCGCCCCCGAGAACATCGAAGCCGGGAAGTATAAGGTTTGTCTGGAATACCACATAGGCAATTGCAAAGGCCCATGCGAAGGCAAACAGGCTGAAGAAGACTACAATTCAGATATTGAGCAGGTTCATCATATCTTGAAAGGCAACCTAAAGCCTGCTCAGGAGTATTTTAAGAACCAGATGGTTGAAGCAGCTAATGAATTGGCGTTTGAGCAGGCACAGAAGTATAAAGAGAAAATGGATGTGCTACAGCGGTTTCAAAGTAAATCGACCGTTGTTAATCCGAAAATTGCCGATGCGGATGTGTTCTCCATTGCCTCAGATGAGGTTTCGGCGTACATCAACTTCATGAAAGTGGTTAACGGAACTATCGTTCAGACGCACACCGTAGAAATCAAGAAAAAGCTCGACGAAACGGATCAGGATTTAATGGCTATGATGATTATTGAGTTCCGGGATCAGTACGGTAGCCAGGCGAAAGAAATCATATCAAACATCCCGCTTGATATTGACCTGAAAGCTGAAGTAACCGTTCCGCAGATTGGCGACAAAAAGAAACTGCTGGACATGTCGCTTAAAAACGTACTCTACTTCCGGCGCGAGCGACAAGAGCGGGCCGCCGCCGAAGCAACGGCCAACGCTAGTAAAAAGGATCGTGTGTTGATTCGGTTAAAGCAGGATTTGCAATTAAAAACATTGCCGAACCGTATTGAATGCTTTGACAACTCAAATATTCAGGGCACAAATCCTGTATCGGCAATGGTATGCTTTATCGGCGGAAAACCCGCAAATAAAGAATATCGCCATTTTTCTATTAAAACGGTTATAGGACCGAACGACTTCGCAAGTATGTATGAAGTCGTTACGCGACGATATACACGCGTTTTAACGGAAGATACCGGCCTGCCAGACTTGATAGTCATTGACGGTGGCAAAGGGCAGCTTAGTGCCGCCTGCGATGCCCTGAAAGACCTCGATTTATACGGTAAAGTACCGATCATCGGTATTGCCAAACGACTTGAAGAGATTTATTTCCCGGAAGACAACTTACCGCTGTACATCGATAAAAAGTCCGAGTCACTCAAGCTTATCCAGCGCATACGCGATGAGGCTCACCGGTTTGCTATTACCTATCATCGGGATAAACGCAGCCGCAACAGCCTGATCAGCGAGCTGGAGAATGTAGAAGGTGTCGGCAAGAAAACTGCGGCCAAGCTTTTGAAGCATTTCAAAGGCGTCACCAAAATTCGGGAGGCCAGCTTTGATGAGGTGGCTGAAGTTGTGGGGAAAGACCGTGCCGTTAAACTTAAGCAGTACTTCGACACTATTGAACAATAAGTAAAGCGGCTTCCCGGCCGCTTCAAACCACAAAAAAGAGCGGCCGTTGAGCCGCTCTTTTTTTAATATTCCCAGAGGCTATGCTCTGTTTCCATTAGTTCGTATTCAGTCTGGTATGATTTCAGTAGGCCTTCTCGGTCACCGTACATACCTACCAGATCCGTATCTCCTGGGTTAGCTACTTTCGTGATCCGGCCATAGAACAGACGAAGATCGAAGGCATCGGCCAGGTTTTTGTGCTGAGCCTGGTTTTGCGGATTATACCAGATAAACTTCTTCGGGTCGCTGCGGAACAGCTTGTCGAGGTCTTTATATTTGAACGTAGCAATTGGCTTTTCATAACCGGCCTGGTTTTTATCAGCAGGCAGTAAAAGCGTTACCGTTTGAACGTCATAATACAAGCGCGAACGTTTCCGGTCAAAAACCCAATCCTCTCTCACTTCAAGTATGTTCAGTTCTTTCGGAAAATACTCGTCTCCCGAAAGAGTGGGGGCAGCCGCTACAACAACCGAATCCTTCTTAGGTTCTACAACGGGAGCCGCTACTTTGCCTTTACCTTTTTTACCTTTTGCGTTTTTGGCTACTGCAGTTTTCTTTTTGGGCGCTCCCCAACCATCATCCGCAACGGCGGGCTCTGCTGCTTTTTTAGGGGTTCCCCAGCCATCATCAGCTGGTTTCTTTTTATCCTTTGCGGGCGCATCCCAACCGTCGTTAGCACCGGCTGCCTTACCATCTTCGGTAAAACCAGCGGCTTTTTCTTCAGCAGATAAGCCTCCTCCCGTGTTCGGGATCAACATGTTTTCATGAAATTTCTCAATCGAGATTTTTGTCGTGCACGAATCATTCGCGTAAGCATCGATCAAACCAGCTTTGACGGCATCAATCAGGTATTTCGAAATTTCGTTGTTCTTTGAGAACATCGATTGATTCTGCTTCTCCTTCAGGTCGATACGACGCCAAAGGGTCTTCTTCATCATAATGTCGTTCTCATTTATAGCACGAACCGATAGCGCGTTTGTACCGTTACTTGCTTTTTCCTGAGCCAGGGCCTCCCCTCCTGCCAGCGCCAGCGTAGCTACGGCCAGCACACCAGCATATCCTATCGTTCTAAATTGTGTCATGGCTACTATTTGTTGTCAATTCAGTATGTTAACGGTCAGCAAACCGCTTTAGTGCGTTAATACAGCGAAACCTGCTGAAGTAAGCTACCCATTGGCACATCACTAACTTCACCTCTGAAATTCTGCCGCTGTACGCCTTCAATCTGGATAACAAGACGGTCGCCGGGTTGTGCTTCAGCAGCCAGCGTACCAATTGATCCACCACCAGCGCCTACAGTAACAAATGTTACGCGCTTGGTGCCTCGCACCAGCGATACAGTTGCTCCGGTTGTGCGGAATTTGGCATCATCTGGCGAGTAAGCAGCAAAGCTTGGATCGGAAACTGCCTGAATCCGTACGCTACGCGCCGAAGAAACAGGAACACCACGAGGATCACTAGCACGAGTACCACCTACGAAAACTTCAATCGTTGGGCGAGGTACTTTATTGACGCGGAATCGTTCCGTGCCCAGTAAGCTACCCGAGTTGCTGATGTTAAGCGATACGTTAGCTGAACTCGGTACAATGGTAATTTTACCCTTTTCACCTGATTGAACGACGGCAGCCCCATCGGCCGAGAAGCTTGGATTCCATAAAGCACCCAATTGAGGGCTTTGAATACTCAGTTTGTTAGCACAGCCCAGATACAGAGGAGGCATTGTACCCGTCTCAATCTGATATGATGGTTTTGCTACAAAATATTCAGCTGTGAGAGGTACGGTTTTTAAACCCGCTGCTGTCTGATAAGCAATGGAACCGGTGAGTGTACGACGGGCAAGACCATTTTTGTCATAAGCCCCACCTTGAGCCGTAAACTCAATGATTCCCTGACCATCCTGCATACGAACAGCTGCTCCGTTCAGGCTCATCCGGGGCTGAATACCAGATGAAGATGCCGCTAGAAACATTTGTCCTTTAAACTTCGTACCGGCAACGACCACTTTCGAATCCATGCTGAGCATGGCAATGATCTTGTCGAACTTAACATCCTGAGCACCTACTTTACTTGCAAGTACATCCAGTACTTCACCTTCAAGTCGACGAACATCTGCCTGCTTCTGGCTCAACACAGCCAATGCTGCGGGCACCGGCGTTTGAGCGAAGTTTAGTTCGGCAAAATCTTTGCGCTTCTGATCAGGCGAAAGGCTGGCGATAGGATCGTCTTTACCATCCAGCGCCATTGGGCCATACTTGTTACCAGAAAGTCTGGAAAGCTCTTCAACATACTTGTTAAGCTGATCTTTCAACTTAAACGCAGCCCCATTGCGGTTTGTACCGATCATGAGTTGAGCTACAGATTCTTCTTCGCTTAGGTTTTTGATATTCCCGGATTCATCCCGGCCACCGCTTGATTCAACAATTTGTTCCTTTAGCTTGTCAAGTTCACCACTTACTTCAGCCGACAGTTTTCGAACTTCATCGGCCTGTTTAACAATGGCTAAATCAGCCGCCCGGTTACCGGACTTCTCAACTGTTCCCCGGATGTTATCAAACGTCGACTGGTTTACCTTGCTAACGGCCCCAATCGATTGTTCCAGACTGTTGTTAATTAAAACGAATTTCTCCAGAATGGCCGACGTGACTTGCAGAGCCAGTAATGCGGTCAAAACCAGATACATCATCCCGATCATCTTCTGACGGGGTGTCTCTTTTGTGCCTGCCATAAACTATGGTAGTGATAATAAAAGTTGTGGAAAGGCCGCCTTAGCGGTTATGTTATGAGAGTGGCGTGTTTACCATGTCAGTTACAGAGCTTAGCTCCATAACTGACACAGGTACACTATTGAATTACTTATTTTCCGTTACCCCGCATGGCAGTCAACATACTACCATATACGTTGTTAAGGGAAGCTAAATTACCAGTCAGTTTAGCCAGTTCGTTTTTAAACTGCTGGGTATCGCGGCTGGCATCACTCATGTTTTCCATTGCGGCCGTCAGGCTACCATAGAATGCATTCATGGCTTTCAGATGCTTGTTTGTGTCTTGCAATTCCAGTTCATACACAGCATTCAAAGCACCCATGTTCTTGGTAACTTTTTGAAACTGATCACGGTAATCTTTGGCATCGGTTGTTGCATCGGCCATTGAGTTCATGGCGGTGATGGCCGTACCATAGGATTTATTCATTTCGCTGATCGAACTTGCCGCCGATTTCACATTACGTGCGTAATCGTTGGTAGCTACCGTAGCATCGGTCAGGTCGGTAAGTTTCGTTACTGTTTCATTCAGGTTGCGGAAGCCGGAGCCCAAACGCTCGAAGACATCAGGAGTAACTTTGGCCTGTGCCAACATTTGATCTAGGTTTCCAGTCAGGCCATTCGCCTGCGGAGTCGGTTTGCGGGCTTCTCCTTTATAATCGTCTGCCAATTCAGGGTAAACCCGTTCCCAGGCATAGCCATCGTCCGTTGCAGCGGGCATGGTAAAACTTTGAACAGCGTATAAGGCAAAAATGACAACTTCTGTTAATAAGCCGGCTGTTAAAAGCCAGCCGAATTGTTCATTGTGTGTAATCTTAGCCCAGGCTCCGGCAATTACGACGGCGGCTCCGGCACTATAAATAGTTGGTACTAAACGATCCCAAAAGAAACTTGAGGACTTTGCTGCTGCCATGATAAGCTATTGTTGGTTGGAATAGGTAATTAACTGTGTGCGGGTACTACTTTATTGCCCTTACAGGCATTTCTGAATTTAAATTATGCCTTTTTGGCTGATGCTTTCTTGGTACTGGCGCTTTTACTCTTGCTCTTCCCCCCTCCAACACGACCCGACGCAGTCCGACCTTCCAGATTATCCATTACACAACGGAAGCCAATGTATGAACGCTTCTCATTTTCATATTCGTAATAACGTGTACCCGTTTCGAGGTAATATGCAATATCTTTCCAGGACCCGCCCCGAACCACTTTGCGAGGCTCATCTGCATTTTGATTATCTGGGTTCATATCCCACACGATGGCATTGGTGTTATCGGCGTATGCATCCCGGCACCACTCCGCTACGTTGCCAGCCATATTATACAGACCATAATCGTTGGGGTTATAAGCCGTTGCCGGAGCTGTATACGGGTAACCATCTGCATCGAAGTTACCACGCTGGGGCTTAAAGTTTGCCAGGTAACATCCTTTACCATTGGCAACGTATGGGTTACCCCAGGGATATTTAGCTCCGTTTTTACCACCTCGTGCTGCCCACTCCCATTCTGCTTCAGAAGGAAGACGGAAACCAAACGACCGGTAACCGCCATCTTTCGTACGGAAATCGTCGAGCGTATTGGTACGCCACTTACAAAAATGTTTAGCAGCCACCCAACTTACACCAACAACCGGATATGTATCAAAGGCAGGGTGAGCATAGTAGTGTTCCAGCATAGGATCACCATTATGGTAAGTAAAGTCGTTTTTCCAGACAGTTGTATCAGGATAGTACTTAGACATAATTTCCTCCTCTCCCAACGTCGATACGGAGTCGGCGAGCAAGGCATTTACATACTGACGATACTCATGGTTGGAAATTTCAGCATCGTCCATGTAGAACGAGCTAATCGTTACCTGCCGGTTCATATTGATCTGGGTAGCGGCTACATCTTCGTCAGCCTGTCCCATAATAAATGAACCTGACGGTACCAGTACCATGCCAAAGGGAGTTGGTTGTTTCCAGCCTTTACGTCCGGTAGCGGTAATCTCACCATTCGTAACGCCTACTTCACCACCATTACCGCCTTTACCGCCAAATTTTGACTTCAGAAACCCACAACCTTGCAAAAGCAGTACTACTGCTGCGACCGTCACTACCCGGGTTGCGTTGACTGTTAACCAGTTATACTTCATCGTTATCGAACTTTTACCTTCTTCTTGTGCGAGACCAGACTAAAAACGAAAATCTGTTTGGTTATTGTATGTTAAATTCAGGTTCAGCGTATTTTCCTACAACCTATTTACGAACATACGTTTGTTTATGGCATTATACGTGTACTCTTTCTAAACTCCACTTCCTCAAAAATAAGGCCTCCGCTGCAAACAGCCTAACAAGAATATTGCCAAAAAAGCAATTTTGTTTAAATTCTGTGCTGATTTATGTATTTCATGAGCCATCAGTACCTGAAACGTGGTGTTCTGATGATTGGCTTCCGGCGAACATCGGGGGCAGGCAACGCATACGACAACAAGATTTCGTGCGATGTCGGACTCTTTACCTGTGTACCTCCTGCTGTTATATCCAGGGCGTATCCCAGACGCAGTGCGTTATTACGCATCAGGTTAATACCGGCAGTAACCATAACCGCGTCTTTCAGTCGATAGCCTACTCCGCCCCATATACGATTGTCGTAGGTAGCTACCAAGTTGACAGTAGCGGTTGAACCTTTGATACCTTCGTCTGTGCTGTACTGCACTAAAACGGACGGCTGAACGTCAATGTTGTATCCGATACCAAGCCTATATCCTGCGGTCAGGTAAGCCTTTCTGTTAGCCACATCCGTAGAACGGTCGGCGAGGTAACTGTAAGTGGCACCGTTTAAGTGCGTCATACTTACTCCCAGCCAGTAATCCGTTGTGTTATAATAAATGCCAGCGCCAATGTCAGGCTTAAATTGATTGATACGACCAGTTGTCAATAATGGATCGCCGGGATCGCCGGGGCGAAACTGATCGAAATCAAATCCCCGATTAAACATGCCTGCCTGTACGCCTAAAGCGAGCGTTCCGTTTTTCAAAGTCATCCGATAAGCATACGAAACCTGTACCGACTGATTTATCGACGGTCCGTATTTATCGTTCATAGCATAAATTCCAATCCCGCTTTTGATTTTAGCCAGTGGCATATTAAATGACAGAACCTGTGTGCTTTGAGCAGCGCTTCCATCGCCAGTACCCATTGTCTGATACCCGGAATACTGTGTTCTATGCGTGATTTGCATTCGTGATACGCCCTCCGACCCAGCTGCTGCCGGGTTATAATAGAGCGGATTGTACATGTACAGGCTGAGTTGCGGATCCCCCTGAGCAAAGGCGTTTTGCGTTGCAATCGTCAGTAGTAAAAAAGCAAAAACGTAGAATGTGCGAATCATACGACCTACCAGAATTCAGAACAGCTGTTGATAACTGGAGCAACGTTCTTATAAACAATACCACAGTTTACAAGTAAACGCCCGCAACACCAAATTATTCAAATTATTGACCCCAAAATAAAAGCTAAATGCCGGAAATGAGGTGAAGCGCTCGATTCCGGCATCTAGCCTATTGATAACGGCTATCGTTTATAAATTGTTAGCCTTTTTTAAGTACAGGTCCAGCGCACCCGTCATAGACGGTGCATTGGGCAAGGGGGCTTCAATATCGAGTGTTAAACCCGCTTCTACAATGGCTCTGGCCGTTGTAGGGCCGAAAGCCGCGAGCCGGGTCCCGTTCTGATTAAAGTTGGGGAAATTGCTCATTAACGAGCTAACGCCCGAAGGACTGAAAAAAGCTATGATATCATAACTTTCAATGTCAAGATCTGATAGATCGGTAGGTACCGTATCGTACATAACTGCCTCGGTGAAGTGAAGGCCGCTGGTATCCATAAACTCCGGAATGTCATTCCGGCGAATGTTGGAACAGGGGAACAAAAACTTCTCGCTCTTGTGCTTTTTGATCAAATCGAAAAGCTCGGTTGCTGTTTTTGTTCCGTTGAAGATTTTGCGCTTCCGGATAACAATGTACTTCTGAAGATAATTAGCTGTCTGCTCCGAAATACAAAAGTACTTCATATCAGCTGGCACCTCAATTCGACCTTCCTGGCAAATCCGAAAAAAATGATCAATGGCATTCCGACTGGTAAAAATGATAGCCGTGTGTGCCAGGATATTTATTTTCTGACGCCGAAAATCCTTGAATGATTCTCCCTGTATCTGAATGAACGGGCGAAAGTCAATCTGAAGAT
Organism: Spirosoma sp.; assembly: GCF_026391055.1. Classification (GTDB taxonomy): domain Bacteria; phylum Bacteroidota; class Bacteroidia; order Cytophagales; family Spirosomataceae; genus Spirosoma. The sequence goes on from NZ_JAPLET010000024.1 coordinate 124,767, forward strand.
TATACTTGCTAACCAAATCAAAATAAGGAGATTTTTCGTCGGCGGGTCGGGATTGGGTCACTAACAGCCGGTTTACTTTCGTGAGCCGGTTTTCTGTGGATTGCATGCTTGTTTCGTTCATTGAATCTCTACTCGGTTCAACAGCTGATTATCAATTATAAGTACTTGACTAAGCACTTGCTATTGAGAAAGGCTAACTTATCACTGCCCCGTTGACCATCAAAGTGCGAAACGCAAACCAATGATCAGCGGAATCAATTCAACGATGCAAAGGTATGAAAATAAATAAAGATTCTTGATAGGCTCCAGACTCCGTATGGCGAAGTACAGTAACATTAATCGGGCTATATAGAAACCAACCAGTGGTAATAGAAGCATATTAGGCTCTAACGTTATCATATGCACATTATAGGCAATGATCGTTAAAACAAGCGCACAGGTAGTGAAGAACAGAAGAGATGATTGAAGTACTTTAAAATAGTGCACATAGATAATGTCCTGCAATTTGTATAAACCTCCAATTACCTCCAGAAGAAAATATTTACTGATTAAACTCACAAACACCAGCCCGCTCACCAGGAAGTACTCACCAGCCAGCCAACCAAACTGCTGATTACCAAGCAACAAGGACCTGGAATCGAATACATCAAGGTTACGGCTTTGGACAAAGACAATCAGATAAGCAATAACAAAGCTGAGGTTCAGCGTAAACAGCAGGTTGGTACTACTCAAAGGCCTGTTTATTAAAAAAGACTCTTCCTGCGCACGAAGCGACAGTAGATCGCCAAGGCTGTAGTACCGTTGAAAAGCTCGCTGATAAAATGTAAACAGGAACGCGTGGGTTGCCAGCAAAAACACCAGCCCCAGGCTTAAAAAATTATCGTAAAGCGTTCGTGGACGAGGCCGGATACTCAGATTATCGTCGCTTAGAACAACCTGCTTCTGGGTAGCCGATTTTGGATAGCCGATATAAAGCTGCTTATCAGTAAGACCGGGAGCCCCGTAGATCGTAAGGAATATCTCGGGCTGACGATAGACTCGGAACAAACTGTCAATGTTTAACACCTGCCATTCATTGGCGCGGAGTTTACGTTTGAGTGCCGCGTTGATAAAAAGGTAACCATCCCGTCGGGTGGAGATCAGCAAACTATAGTGCCGGTTGCTTTCGAGGTCGATGTATGCGCTTAAGGCTGTTTCATCGGTATGCTGTTCCGTTACGTAGGGAATGTAGGCTCTGGCTCCCTCATCGTAGACCAGAAAGTCATCCCGAAAATCATGGATAGGGTAATAGCGGCCGCTGGGCCCAATACCTGTGATGCGAGGTTGAGCCGTAACGGACAAAACGAAAAAGAGCGAAAGAACGAGAGAGTGAAAAAGTGGCATCGGATGGATATGTACCCAACTTGGCATATACTTTTTCACTCTCTCGTTCTTTCGCTCTTTCACTCGTTACTTAATTTATTTTCCTAATGCCTTTAGCATAGTATCGCCAATAAGCGCTGGAGATTCGACGACGTGAATACCACATTCACGCATGATAGCCATTTTGGCCGCTGCAGTATCATCTGCACCGCCGACGATAGCCCCGGCGTGGCCCATCCGGCGACCTTTCGGCGCGGTTTGACCGGCAATGAATCCAACGACGGGTTTGCGGTTTCCATCGGCTTTGATCCAGCGGGCGGCTTCGGCTTCCATACCTCCACCAATTTCACCAATCATCACAATCGCTTCCGTATCCGGATCGTTCATGAGTAGCTCAACGGCCTCTTTGGTTGTAGTACCAATGATCGGATCTCCCCCGATACCAATGGCTGTCGACTGGCCCAAACCCGCTTTTGTGAGTTGGTCAACGGCTTCATAAGTCAATGTCCCTGACTTAGATACAATACCGATGGTTCCTTTGGTAAAGATGAAACCTGGCATGATGCCTACTTTGCACTCTTCGGCGGTCATTACACCAGGGCAGTTGGGACCAATCAGGCGAACATCTTTGTCGGAAAGGTAGTTTTTTACGGCTACCATATCTTCCGTCGGAATACCTTCGGTTATGCAAATAATAACTTTGATACCGGCTTCAGCCGCTTCCATGATTGCGTCGGCGGCAAAAGCGGGCGGAACAAAGATAATAGAGACATTGGCCCCGGCTTGGTCAACAGCTTGCTGAACGGTGTTAAATACGGGCCGGTCGAGGTGGGTTTGACCACCTTTGCCAGGCGTTACGCCCCCAACGACGTTGGTGCCGTATTCGATCATCTGCTGGGCATGAAAACTGCCTTCCGAGCCAGTAAAGCCCTGGACGATAACTTTGGAGTCTTTGTTAACTAAAACACTCATGACGGTTTGTAAATCGTTGGCGATACGGTTAATTATGTACAGAAACAAACAACGAAAGCAGCAGAGATTCAGAAAACGGTCACCTTCTTTCTTCTTTCGTTGAGTAGGCCTGTATCTTTTAAAAAGTTGGGCAAAAGTAGCCGAAACTTCGTAAATTACGTGATGATTTTTTCGCACATCCTTTCCGGCTCCATTTTAGCCGGGGCGGGCGTCGGGGTGTTCTGGCACTTTTTTGGACGCATTTCCCTCTTCAACCGACTTTTATGGGGGTTCTTTTTGTTGACAACGTCAGTAGCGGCCCTTATTGGAGTGGCCCTTTTCGCTGGTAATAAATCGCTGGAACCGCTTCACCGGTCCATGATCGTCCTCTCTGATACACTGGGGGTTGTATGCGTGGTAACGGCAGTTTATGCGCTGCTGAACCAGCGGACACTCACCCTGATTTCCTTCGTGACGACGGTTCTGTTTGGCCTGTTTCTTTTTATTTCTCTTCTTTTGCCGGAGGTGCGCGTTTTCACGCCCATTGTACCGTCAATGGGAATTTTGATATTGATGCTGCTTGCCGTTTTTTCGTTACTCCAGCGAAATAAACGGGGCCTTTGGGTTGTCATGGCCGCCATGATGATGGGGTTAGCCACCAAAGCCGACTCGTTCAACAGTCTGATTCATCCAACGGATTTTTATCACTACGCCACCACCTTAGCTCTCTGGTTTTTCGGGAAAGCTTCCGATTGGCGCACCGGTACCCGGTAATCGTAGCCCATCCGTTCGTTTAAAAAGTTTGTCAAACAGGTAACCAATGCCTTCGCAAAGCAGTTACTCTTTGACTAAATTTCTCAATACTCAACGAACGTGGACTTACTTGAATTAACACACGACCCTGCCGAAGCAGCCCGGGCCGCCCGACTGGTTTACATGAGCGATACGATGCCAGGGATCAAACGCCAGCGCATTGGTGACGAATTCAGGTACTTCGACCACAAGGGCAATGAAGTAGACGCGCCCGAGATTCTGACCCGTATTCGTAGTCTCATCCTGCCACCTGCCTGGGAAAATGTCTGGATAAGTTCCAAAGTAAACGGGCACTTACAGGCCACGGGGATCGACACCAAAAACCGCAAACAATACCGCTATCACCCGAAATGGAACGCCATTCGAAGCCAGACGAAGTTTTTTCGGATGGTTGCTTTTGGCGAAGCCCTCCCCCTGCTGCGCGAACGGTTAGCCAAAGACTTAAAAACAAGCGAATTAACCCGTGAGAAAGTCATTGCTATTGCGCTGAGTGTTATGGAACAAACCCTGATCCGGGTTGGCAACGCGGCTTATGAGAAAGAATATGGCTCTTATGGCCTGACGACGCTGAAAGACAGGCACGTAAAAATGGAAGGTACCGAGGTCCGGTTCAGCTTTAAAGGTAAAAAAGGCGTTTATCACGATATTACCCTTCACGACCGTCGACTCTCCCGTCTGGTAAAGGCCTGTCGCGACATTCCCGGTAAAGAACTGTTTCAGTATTTCGATGAAAACGGCGACCGCCACCCTATCGACTCGGGTATGGTCAATGCCTATCTGCACGGAACCATGGGCGAAGATTTTTCGGCCAAAGATTTCCGGACCTGGGCCGGTACCGTGAACGCTCTGCGGCTTCTGGCCGAACTGGAACCTTGCGAAACGGAGAAAGAACTGAAGAAAAATGTGAATACAGTGCTGGATGAGGTCTCCCATAAGTTAGGAAACACCCGCACCGTTTGCCGAAAGCATTATGTCCATCCGCAGATTCTGGAGGCTTATGAATGCCAGGACCTGAACCCCTACATCAAGCAAAAAGCTCGCTTCAAGCAAACCAGCCCTTACGGACTGGACGGTATCGAAAAGTTGTTGTTGAAATTTCTGAAAGATGAGATTAAAACAGTCGTGAAGACCCCGGCAGCGAAGAAGCTAGTAGCCTAGTCCAATTTACTGTACCGCTTTTACCCACTTTGTCTGATTGCATCGGCGGCAGTTTTGCAGACCGACAGTTGCGGTAAACGACTCCACATATCCGCAGTTGCAACAGGCATACTTACCCGGCTCCTCAATTTGCTCGATGTCCTTTTTCAGTTCGTTGGGCAAAATGGGAAGTCCAGCTTTGACCTCATCGGGCTCAAACTGAAAAACACTTAGCTGACCGTTATGCTCCAGAATAGCGACACGTACCTGCCCCAGATGTTCAACGCCCGCAACGCGTAAGTCGGAGAACAGTTCCTCCAGGCTTAAATCTTCCCGGTCAAAATTTTCGGTAAAAATACAGCCGTTTTCAACAACATAGACGGCTTTGCCTTCAAGTACCTTGCGAACAGTCTTGTTGCGGTCGCTGATGTATGTCGCGAGTTTATAACAACTCATCATGACGATGAAAACAACAACGGCCGAAGCCATTGGAACATCATCATAAAACATGGGATCGCCCGCTGCGGAACCCAGTCCGATAACCAGAACGAGTTCGTAAATTGACAGCTGTCGTACTTCCCGTTTCCCTGATACAGTAAGGGCAGTTAACAGGATAATGAACATGAAAGCTGTCCGGAAGGCTACTTCGCCGAGATACGTCCACGGAAGATCGTGGATAAACATTCGCCCCCAGTCGAAGGGCTGAACAGGTTCTGACATGGTTGAGTATAAGAGAAGAGTGGCAAACAGGTACTATCCTGCGCTGAGTTGGTAACCCACATTCAGCGATAACTGTTTGCCATCGGCTCTTACTGCCCTAACTCCTGGGTGATGGTGCTGCTCAGGCGAAGCAGTTCGATCTCGGCGGCTTTCGCGTTGAATTCGGCCTCGATCAAACGCGTCTGGGCATCAATGGCATTACGCTGCACATCGCGAAACTCAACAAATGTGGAGTTCCCGATCCGGTAACGATCATACGCAATATCGACGTTCTGGTTAGCCAGCTGGTTGTTCTGCACTTCAAGGGTTAGCAGACGAATGCTCGTCTGATAAGCCTGATAGGTCTGCACCAATGCCAGCTGCAGCTGAAGCCGTTGATTACTTTCCTGATTTTGTGCGATCAGGGTGTTTACTCTGGCGTTCTGAATCTGCCGTTTCAGATTGTAGCCATTGAAAATGGGAATCGTTGCCGTTATGTTGTAGGTCAGTGCCCCGGTACGGCCGGTTGCTACCCCAAAACCGCCCTGGTTGTCCTGAAACTGGTAATTGTAGCCCGTCGTAGCCGACACCAGCGGTAATTGGGCAGCATTGGCTAGTCGAACATTCAGATCTGCAATTGTCCGGTTCAGTACGGCGGCTGCCAGAAGCGGGTTGTTGGTGCTCAGCGATTGCTGAAGAGACTCCAACTGGAGCGTTGGCCGAACAATGATCGTATCCCGTACGGCAAACTCGGCTTGTGGGTCTCGGATGAGTTGCGAATTCAGTAAGGTCTTGGCGTTACGAAGTGCCTGTTCCTGCGAAATAAGCGCAGCACTATCGGTATTGTAGTCGACCTGAGCACTCAGAAAATCAACTTTCGAGCGCGTGCCAACTTCGTAGTTGGCACGGGCCAGTTCGAGCCGTTCACGCGAGATGTCGAGTGCCTGACTAAAGGCAATCAGACGCTGCAACTGCCGCACAACGTCGTAATAGCTGGTGGCGATGCTGGCAACAGTAGCTTCAACGTTGGCCCGCGTGTTCACCGTCCCGATTTTTACTAATTGGGCTAATTGATTGTATAAAGTTGAGCGGGCATAGCCATTAAAAACGGTATAATTTAAGTTGACACCCAAATTAGAGGTCCGGTTAAAGATGCCGCGTGCTTCCTGAGGGGGACGAATGTTATCAATGAAGGTCTGACGAAAATTCTGTATCCCACCGTTTGAAGTACCGTTAAACGTCAACACGGGCAGATAGCCAGCATTACCCTTAGTAAAGTTGTTTCGGGCAATGTCCTCTTGAGAGCGATTGATTTGAATCTGATAGTTCTTCTCAATGGACTGAGCAATAGCCTGTTGCAGTGTCAGCACTTCGCCAGGTTGCGGAATTGTGGCTACCGTGAACGTTCGTTGCTGAGCACGTTGTATGGCATTTGGAGTTTGTTGAGCGAGGGCAGAAAAGGAGATACAGGTAAAAAATATCCAGCTACTGAGCTTCATTGAATTAAGGTTATCTAGGACTGTTAGGACAAAATTACGAGAATCTGCGATTAGCTGGTTGGCTTATTAACTTTCTCCTAACTTGCAGTTTTCCAAACCGTCCATTATGAACCGACTCGTACTGCTCATTCCCGTACTACTTACCCTGATCTCCGGCTGTTCGTCCAGAAAAAAAGCCGATCTGCTCGTTACCAATGCCCACATTTATACCGCCGATTCCAGCTTCTCCGTTGCCGATGCCTTTGTGGTTAAAGACGGTAAATTTATAGCCGTTGGCCCGGCAACTACCCTGAAAAACGAGTATGAAGCCGATAGTACCGCCGACCTCGGCGGCCAGCCTGTGTATCCAGGTTTCTATGACCCACATGCTCACTTTCTGGGGCTGGGCCAAGTACTTAGCCAGGCCGATCTGGTAGGCGCTGAGTCGTATGATGAACTGCTCGAACGGCTGAAAGTATTCCGCAAACAGCACCCCGATGCCCTTTGGCTTACCGGCCGGGGCTGGGATCAGAATGACTGGCCCGAAAAAACGTTTCCAACCAAAGAAAAGTTGGACGCGGCCTTTCCCGATGTTCCGGTAGCGCTGATGCGGGTGGATGGCCATGCCCTGTTTGTCAATTCAAAGGCGCTCCGGCTGGCTCAGGTAACGGCGGGCTCGAAACTGCCGGGTGGCGAAATTATTCTTGCCAATGGACAGCCAACCGGTATTTTAGTCGACAATGCCATGCAGCTTATCAAGCGGGTAATTCCCCAGCCCGATCTCTCCGATAAAGCGAACATGTTACTGGCTGCTGAAAAAGTTTGCGTGTCGCTGGGCCTGACCAGTATCTCCGACGCGGGTATTAGCCCCGACGAAATCAACCTGATCGACAGCCTCCACAAATCAAATAAACTGAAAATTCGGGATTACGCGATGGTTAGCCTTGGCGAGCCAAACCTGAATTATTTCCTGAAACGCGGCCCATTCCAAACCGACCGGCTGACAGTTCGTTCATTTAAACTCTATGCCGATGGCGCATTGGGTTCGCGGGGGGCCTGCCTCCGGAAACCGTACAGCGACCGGCCCGAAACCGGCGGCTTTCTGCTCCTTGGTCCATCTGAACTGGAACGGGTCACGAAACTACTGTACGACTCAAAATTCCAGGCCAACACGCACTGCATTGGCGATTCGGCAAACCACCTTATGCTTGATCTGTACGGTAAATTGCTGAAAGGCAAAAACGACCGACGCTGGCGCATTGAACACGCTCAGGTTGTATCGGCCGATGATTTCTGGAAGTTTGGGCGGTACTCGATCATCCCATCCGTTCAGCCAACGCACGCCACTTCTGATATGTACTGGGCTACCGAGCGGCTGGGACCTATCCGGGTGAAAGGTGCCTATGCGTTCAAGGACTTGATGAAGCAGAACAACCTGATTGCATTTGGCAGCGATTTCCCGGTAGAAGCAGTGAACCCCTTGTTCGGCTTTCACTCGGCGGTAGCCCGTCAGGATGCGAAAAACTTCCCGAAGGGGGGATATCAGATGGAAAACGCCGTTGACCGGAAGTCCGCATTGCTGGCTATGACGCGCTGGGCAGCTTATGCCTGTTTCGAAGACCATCTGCGCGGCAGTATTGCACCTGGTAAGCAAGCCGACTTTGTGATTCTCGACCGCGACATCATGACTGCCCCCGCTCCCGAGCTTCGGGCTACCAAAGTAAAGCAGACCTGGATTAGTGGCGAGCGCGTGTTTTGATCGTTTGACAGGATTAGCAGGATTGGGCGACATCAATCCTGCTAATCCTGCAAAAAAATAGTTTGTCTCAGAACTCTTTAGAAAACCTCCTGTATCTGATAGGCCATCTTATTAAACGTGACGGCATCGCCTACTTTATGTCCTGCCAGCAGTGACCCAATGGGTGATGCCGACGATACAGCAAAGTAATCTACTCCATCAAGAGTAATCTTTCCGGCACCTATACTGATAAAAAACAGACCCCGGTTAGTGACGGCTACGCTACCAGGCTGCACTTTTTCATAGATTTTTTCGATAGCCAGTTGCATCAACTCCTGCTCAATCTTTACGGCTTCGGCCAGTAGTTGCGCGTGTCGATCTCTCTCGAGTTGAGCCATTGCCCGACCCGTCTCGTACTTATCTCCCGCACTGCTTTTTGATTCTGAATTAGCGGCTTCCTGAGCGGCTTCCATAGCCTGCCGGGCGGTGTCGATACGTTTTTGAACGTAGTTCTGGCATAACGCCCAAAGCCCTGCTTTAATTTGGTGGTGTGTATCTGTCAAGTTGATGTCGATTAGTTAGTCAGTACCATTCCCGACCGGCGGTTAAACTTACGCGAGAATGACAACTCGCCAAACCGCAAACAGGTTCATAGCCGCACCCGGAAACAGCGTTACGGACGGACCTTAGAACTCTCCTTCGCCGGGCTCTTTCATCTTCTTTTTGGCCTGATGCAGCCGGTAATTCAATGTCAGGTTAAATTGACGCAAGCGCCCCTGTGAGCTACTTTCTGTGTAGAAGTTGGCCCCTTCAGTAATGGAGCGATACCGGCGTGAGTTGAACACATCGATCACGTTGAATACCAGCGTTCCGTTACTGTTAAGAATGTCTTTGCTGAACGACAGATCCAGCGTGGCGATGGCTTTTCGGCTCCCCTGGGGCGTCTTCTGTGGTGCCTCATAGTTGCCCCGCAGTTGAATATCCGTGTTTCTCATCACGGTGAAACGAGACGACAACCGGGTAAACCAACTGTACGTATCGCTCTGGTAACTCGCGTCCAGATTTCCGCCATTCGTAATAGCCCGAAAAAAGTTGACGCTTCCGTCCAGCTTCCACCATTTATAGAGCGCATAAGAGCCCGTAAATTCTGCGCCGTACGAGTCCTCAGTAGCAAGATTTTCGGGGCGGGTGGTGGAATTCCCTTGCTCACTAACCCGCCGAATCCGAATGATTTTACCCGTTGTGTGCCGGTAATAAATCGATGAACTCATCGACCCTTTTTCGACATACTTGATGTGGCCAATCTCGAACGCATTCGTGAATTCGGGATTCAGATCGGGATTCCCGCTGAAGAAGTTACGGTTATCGCTGAAGGTCATAAACGGGCTCAAATCGTTGTACTGCGGCCTGCGCACCCGTCGGCTGTAACTGACTTGTAAAGCATGCTGGTGGGGCAGATCGTAGGTAGCGTGCACGCTCGGGAAGAGGTTGGCGTAGCTGCGCGGATTCACGTCGTTGGTTTGCTTGAGGGTGGTTGTCACGTCGGTCCACTCCGCCCGAATCCCCATTTGGTACGAAAATTTACGAATCTTGTTGCCCACAATTCCGTAGAGTGCATTGATCTTTTCAACGTACAGGAAATCATTGGTCAGGCCCGGCAAGGGTGTCCAGGGTCCACCCAGAGTCTGCTGCGTAACGGTGTAATCATTGGTCATATCCCGCGAGCTTAGGCGCATCCCGCCTTCCAGTTTACCATCTTTGGCGAACGGCTGCACATAATCGACCTGAATCAGCAGTTGTTTCTCAGTTTCGTCATTAATCGAACGCTGGAGCACATCCGGTATGGCCGAGGGTTTCCCATCTGGCTGGAGCGTTTTCTGGGTAAAGAACTGGTCCGATTTTTCCCAGTTATCGAGGTAGCGAATGTCGGCGGTAAGTTCATGTCCCTGCCGGGCAAACGTTTTCTTATAACTCACTACATACTCCGAGTTTGGCTCTGTCTCGGTTTCATCCTGCGTTCGGTTCGTAATTGCCTGAACGGTATGGTTTGAGTTGGGCAGATAGTCCAAGTACTGAATGTCTGCGAAGCGCTTGCCCTTGCTGAGTCGCCAAGTATATGACCCCGTAAGGATACTCTTTGGACTGAAATAATAGTCGATCCCAGCACGGGCATTGTTATTCTGGCCTTTAAGGTTATTGGTCGAATTTTGCCGATAGACAAAAGTTGAAGCACTATCGTACACTTCCTGATACAGCGAACTGCGGCCGGGCGTATTCCGGAATGAAGCCGTGTAATTGACGAAAAAATTCAGGTTCTTACGTCGGTAGTTGACGTTGGCGGCAGCTCCGAAATTGCTCGGATAGCCCGTAATTACGTCGAACGAACCGTTGATACCTTCTTTCCGCTCTTTCTTGAGCACGATGTTGATGATACCTCCCATTCCCTCGGCTTCGTAACGAGCTGATGGATTCGTAATGACCTCAACCCGCTCAATAATGCTGCCCTGCAATTGCTGAAGCCCGCTACCGCCTTTGAAACTTACCAGACCGGAGGGTTTACCATCAATTAGAATACGAACGCTGTTGCTGCCACGAAGGCTTACATTACCCTCTCCATCAACGGCCACCGAGGGTATGTTTTTCAGAATATCCGATGCGGTTCCACCGGCGTTTGCCAGATCTTTACCGACGTTGAAAATCCGTTTGTCGAGGGCTAGTTCCATCTGGCTCTTCTCGCCCATTACCACCACCTCATCCAGTCGTTTTGCCGTTGCCGTCAGGGTCACAGTGCCTAGTTGCTTATCCTGATCACCTAGCGCAAACCCCGGACTAATCTTCTCCTGAAAAGATACGGCACTCACTTTCAAAAAATAGTTTCCCGGTTTGATTTGCAGCGCAAACATACCGGCTTCATCGGCCACTACTCCCTTCACCAGTACGGAGTCTGCCAATCGATGCAAAGCAACGGTTGTAAAGGGAATGGGCGCTTTCTTTTCGTCAATAACGGTACCTCGCACCCAGGCCTGGCGTTGGTTATCAACAGCCTGGGCAACAGACAGAATTGGCAACAAAAAGAAGAAGAGAACAATAAGGTGTGTAGACGTTCGATGCATAGTTGAGTAGCCAACGCGTAAAAGCAAGGGAGGAGCGTAAGAGATTTGTTTAAACCGTACTTATCACATAAAGGCGAATAATCAGCGCATCTACCAGTAATCAATTGTAGAATAAAGAATACCGGTGAAGATGATGGCTCATTTGATTTCTATTTCTTGGATAAGTATAATTTCTCAGCTTAACACAAACCCCCGCCTATTATTCTTTTCTACAAAAAAAGAATACTTATTCACTTCATTATTTACAATAATTTATTGCTTAAATACCCTTTATAATAACTTTCGGCAACGTTTGCATAAAAATAGTGAGCGATTTATTTCTTTATTTCTAGTTTAATTTTGAAACTTATAGACCACAGAAGTAAATGTATTAGAGGTAGAGGCATACCTTCTCTCCGAAAAATACATAAAACAGTATTAGCATGGTTGATAAAATGGTTACGCAGAATCAGGGTCGTCGTCAACCGTACGGAAGCTTTGTTGATGTCTATTGCAGCACCTTTTCTCCGGTTTACAAGCTTCAGTTCAACCCAAAAGATAAAACGCCTAAGTACAAGCAGATTGTCCACTCTGTTATCACAGATATTGAGCGGGGTGTTCTGAAAAACAATGAGCAGTTGCCCTCGATCAGTGAATTGAGCGTTGAATATTATCTGGCCCGCGATACCGTTGAGAAAGCGTACCGAGAACTCCGGGAGCGTGGCTACATCACGTCGGTGCAGGGAAAGGGTTATTATGTGCAGAGTCAGTCGACTACCAAACTTAAGATTCTGCTGGTCTTTAATAAGCTTAGCTCGTACAAGAAAATAATCTATTACGCTTTCCTAAAAGCACTCGGCGACAAAGCAACGGTTGATCTTCAGATTCACCATTACAACGCGCGTCATTTCCAAGAGATAATTGAGAAGAATTTAGGTAAATACAACTATTATGTTGTTATGCCGCACTTCACCCAAGAGTTGGATAAAGCCAATTATCTGGACGTTCTCGAATCCATACCCGCCAATGAATTGGTATTGCTCGACAAGGACGTTTCGGAATTAGGAAGTTCTCCCCTTAGTGTTTACCAGAACTTCGACAAAGACATCTGCGAAGCACTGGAAAACGCGCAGGATTTGCTGAAAAAATACAGCCGAATGGTACTCACACTGCCCAGCGATGGCAATTACCCTTCCGAAATAGCGCATGGGTTCCGTTCGTTCTGCATCAATTACGAAAAGGAGTTCAGCATCAAGGAGAACGCCATCGATGAAACCATTCAGCCGGGAACAGCCTATGTAGTTGTGGAAGAAACGGACCTATCGGAGTTAGTAAAGAAAGTCCGCCAGTCCAACTACGAACTCGGTCAGGAAATTGGCATTATTTCCTTCAATGAAACAACGCTTAAAGAGTTGCTGAACATCACAGTCATCACCACCGACTTCGAAGCAATGGGCTACACTGCAGCCTCCCTCTTACTCGACAACAAGCGGATTAAAGTCAAAAATCCGTTTTATATGATCCGGCGCGGGTCGTTGTGATTTGGTAAGGTATGTGGAGTGGTGAAGTACGTATAGTGAAAAACCAGAGGTTGTTGTTTGGTGTCGGGTTCTTCAACCCGACACCACCAGCTGAATAGTTTAATACTCTAATTTTAAACATTATGCAGGTCACCTCGGCAACAGATTACTTCTTTTTCTGAGGCATGGCGGCTGTCATGGTCATCTCGACACTGGACCCGAAAACCAGTTTGGCTGCCCCAATAGTAGCTCGGGCAGGGTACGATCCTTCTTTGAAATACTGCTTGTAAATGGCATTCATCTTTGGAAAATCGTCCATGTTGCTCAGATAAACTGTCACGTTGACCACGTCATCGAGAGACGCCCCGGCATCTTCCAGAATGGTCTTGATGTTCTTGATAGTCTGCACCGTTTCTGCTTCAACACCGCCCTCTACCAGTTTACCGGTTTGCGGATCTGTTCCTACCTGACCCGATACGAACAGAAATCCATTGCTTATCACCCCCGGGCTAAAGGGATAAGGCGTTGCGGGCGCAACCCGCGCTTTTACGATCTGTTTGTGCTGACCGGACACCGAAAAACTTACACTGACCGCCAAGAGGCAAAGGAATAAATACTTCATAGTAGAGAATGATTTATAGGTTGTAATAAATTAAATAGGCTCTTTATTTCGACAGAAAATCCCGCAAAATTGTGTTGTACTCATCTTTTGCGTTGAGGTAAGGAAAATGTCCCTTTTCGTGAAAAGTGTGCACCCGTGCCGCCTTGTAATATTGTTTCAATTGCGTTCGCAGTTCGGCGGGCACGAGCGGGTCGTTGTCCGACTCCAGAATAAGCAACGGAATTTTGGTTTGATTTCCGTCGATTGGCTTAAACTTATCCACCACGCAATGATAGCGAGCCAGAAACTGCCCCTTCGACATCCGCCCATACGTGTTTTCGAGCAGCTGCGCCCCGACGAGCGGATTGTTCTCTGATGCAGGAATAACCACATCCGTCAAATTTTGCCGCAACCCACCCATTACAAGCCATTCGGGTAACCAGGCCGCTACGGCTACCTTCCCCTTATTTTTTTCTTCCAGCAGATCGTTCTTTGGAAAGGTATTCCCAAAAACCGCCTTCGTAACCCGTTGCGGATAGGCTGTGGCCAAATACTGTGTAAGGTAACCACCCAGCGAACTCCCCACCACAATTGTCGAATCGACATTCTCTTTATCAAGAATGTCGATAATACCTTTACCCAGGGTAACGAGGTTATCAATGGGTGGATAGGTAACACTGATGACGCGATAGGTGGGGCTAAATTCGTTCATCTGCTGCCACCAGAAGTCGTAGCCACCCGTCATACCGTGCAAAAAAAGGATTGTTTCGGGTCCTTTCCCTAACACAGCATAGGTCCAGTCGTAACCCTGGGTGTTTATGGTTGACGTGGGCAGCTTTCGAAAAGCCGCCAGACCATCGATGGGAGCTTTATCGATTCCGGTGTATAAAGTAAGGGCATCTTTTTCAGGAACAGGATACAGGTAAATGCCTGCGATCAGGAGAAGGGGAACAAACCAAAGTAATCGTTTTTCCATAGAAAGCACAAAAATGAAGGACAAGGTACGTGGGTAAAAATAACCACTTAAACGGAATCCGGACAGCTTTCCAGAATTCTTTCATCTTTTGTTCCAGAAAGTTCAATAGTCGGTGTTTCGCTACCCTTTACAGCACTTAAAGCAAGCTAACTTACAGGTACAATCAACCCCAATTCAACGAACGTCATGGTTAAACGCATCCTCCTGTTCAGTATCGCCTTCTTCGGCTGGCGCTTTTCTCAAGCTCAGACCCCTCAACGTGCTCAAACGTCGTCGGACAGCATTATGATAACGATCTTCCTAAAGCATCAGCAGGACAAAAGCCTGAAGCAGATTCAGGAAATACAGAATCAGAACAAGTTTCTGGAGATGTTTCCGCCCAAAGAAGCCCGTGTGATTTCGTGGTACGTCATGATGGGCATCGGGCAGGTGGTCACCGTCCGCATTCCTGCCAAAGATCTGAGGACCCTCAACCTGACCATCGAGAATGGAGCCTGGGGTGCCTACAACACCGAGTTTTATCCCACTTATGACTTCGTACCGGTCTGGCAAAACGCCATTAAGAATAAGAAGTGACGGCTGGGTTGACGGAGCGGTTATAATCGGTGCTACAGCCACTACTCTTCAGCAAACACACAGTAGTAATTCATTATTATTACCCTATCGTAAAACAGTCGCGCAGCAGTTGGGGTCCTACTTGGCCCTGTCAGGGTATTTCTAAAGAAACAACGACCGACTGACCGTCGGGTGACCAGTCTACTTGATCAGTTCGGAGTTGGTTCGGGCCAACAGACGGGATGCCCTACGCGAAGCGATGAGGGCGCAATAAATCCACTTTCCTAACGACTTAATTAAGATTTTAGGTAACATTATGCTTAGTATTGAATACAAACTTCAAACCAAACGCGGTTTTGTCTTTGCCAACAACTCAGTTCTATGTCTGCCGATAAAACTATTTACCTGTTAGTTGTGCTACTTTCTGCCCCCTTTCTGGCATCAGCACAAAAAGTAGCCAACACAAAATTGGCAACCAAAGTAAACGCAATCGACCTCACCAATAAGGTATTTCTTATGGGCGAGGAAGGAGATACTAGTGAGGCCGGAAAAGATTTGCACCTTTTTTTCCTCTTTCACAAGGAAGGTCGCGCTACATTCCGAACCCAAAGAGGTAATACTATTATTAAAGACAGTCCGCTTAGTTGGCGATTTACAGGAGACTCACTCTGGTTGCAACCCAGCCCAATTTCACTGGAAGCAGACGGAAAGACACAACTAATTGAGCGTGATCCAATAAAGTATTACCTTATAAAAACGCCAAGCGGTTATCTACTTAAAGGGAAAGCCGACCAGATGCATTTAATTGAGCAGAAATAGGGGAATTGGCAGGCTTATTTGGTTGGCCTATTAAGTAGCGTGGCTTGTCAGACGAAAGCTGGCAAACCTTTTTATTGAGATACTCAATCGGGTCCATTCCTGTGTCGACCGGAATTAATTAACGAACCTAAACCATCTGACCGGGGTGTTTGTGCTGTTAGTGGAGACCCGGAAATGGAAGCCCAAAGTGTTCATGCGAGTCGTATCTCGTGTCGGCCGATGCTAATTCACTACGTTGTTTTCGGCTTTTGCTAGTTTACCCAACGACTATGAGTATTGATAGTGAGCCCCCCCTTAAAACAAGAGCTTACATCTTTACACACTCATCATATTAGACTGCAAAATCTCCTTCGGGATGGGCTTTCTGTTGACGGGAAGCTGCCTTTTTTTCTTTACAGGTTAACGAGATTAGTATTGATTCGTAAGTTTTCTAAGCTCCATCTAATACCCCGTAAAATAATTTCGCGATTAACTTGCATAGAGAAATCGTTGTCAACCTCCCAATTTTTACTTTTTAAGTCTGAGAGACTTGTATTTTTTGTTACTGTCCAACCAGACAGGTCTTGAGTGTATTCTTTCGTAATCTTCAAATACTGTCGACCCTTAAACTTAAACTTTTCCAAGTGAAAAGCTGAAATGTATTGATCAGATAAGTCATATATTAAAAATAACTCGCTCGAATCTTCCTCCACAAGAGCCTTCCAATAATTCAGCAAATCTCTAAAAATAGCCTTTACTGATAATTCATACCCAGTATTCTCATTTTTCTTGATTTCGAGGAAATTGGCTACATAGGAGAAATCCGCTTTTTGAATTGAATTATCCGTAATTATAATAATATCGGTGGTTTGAAAATCAAGTAAAAACCTTATCATTCTTAAATTAAAACCGTTTTTTACGACGCTTGCCTTCTAAGCCTAGACCCGCCCCTGTACGCCCAAGTTGTCCTGACGAGACGTGAACACTGTCACAGGTGACCCGCCTTGAACTCACATCATGGGCGGGCCACCCAATATACTATTGTACGCAACAACGCGGAACTTTGTTATCCATCTTATTAACCACCTTTGGCCCAGCAGCCCCTTTAAACACATGCATTATCAACAAAAGAACACATCCACTCTCACACCACCAAACTAACTATGCATCAGACAACTAAGCCCCTAGCGCGTTAGCCGATAAATGAACAAAGCCGTGCGTTGAATTAGCGACGGGTATTCTTTAAGGTTCATCGTTTCTTCGATACTGTGCGCCCCTTTGCCCGATGCGCCCAGGCCATCCAGGCAGGGCATGTACTGAGCTACGAACGACACGTCGCCAGCCCCGCGTGCGCCGGGGTCGAAGGCGCTTACCGGTCCTAGTCCCATATCCCGGCTGAGCTTGTCCAGTTGCTTCCGCAGATCGTCGTTGGCAGTGGTTGGCTCCATAGACGGGATACCGTCGGAGAACGAGATCGTGGCTTTTGTCTGGGGTAAGCTTTTATCGACAATTTCGCGCATTTTGGCGCGGGCGTTCTCTTTCTGGCTTTCTGTCAGGAAACGCAGGTCGCCTTGTACCAAAGCCGTTCCAGCCACAATGTTGGTTTTGCCGATGGTTTCGGCTTTAGCGGTCTTGTCGTCGTAATGCACTTCAGAGCCACCCACAATCAGGCCAGGGTTGAACGTAAGGTACTGTTCCTGCCCCAACGTGCGCCGAAACTCATTCAGAATCCGAACGGCTTCATAAATAGCCCCGTAGCCCATTTCGCTGAAAACCCGGGATGAGTGACCGGTGCGGGCTTTCACATTCAGCGTCCAGCCGCTGGCACCCCGGCGTCCGGTTGTTACGCTGTTCAGCCCCTGCGCAGTTTCGAAAGCCAGTGCGATGTCGCATTTTCGCGCCCGTTCGATGAAATCGGTGCGACTGCCGGCCCCTCCCCCACTCTCTTCATCGCCCGTAAAGTAAACGGTAATGGAGGTATCGTCGAGCAGTTTTTGAGTATGTAAGGCTTTTAGGGCTGCGATGATCAGCACATCGCCCCCTTTCATGTCATTGACACCCTGTCCGGAGGCTGTCGAGTCGTTGATTCGGGTAAACGGTTCCATCGGCAGACTCTTTTCGAAGACGGTGTCCAGGTGCCCGATCAGGAACAGTTTTTTGCCTTTCTTACCCTGCCTTGTGGCTACCAGATGCCCGGCCCGGTTGAGTGAATCGGGCAGAGTAACCCACTCCGTTTTAAAGCCAAGCTTATCCAGTTCGTCGGCCATGAGCTTGCCTACCGTCCGGACACCTTCTTTATTTAGCGTACCGCTGTTGATGTTGACGACCTTTTCGAGGAAGGCCTCCGTTTCCGACAGCTGCTTTTTAACGGTGGCAATAACACTCGCTTCGGGTTTCGACAGTGACTGGGCCGACACGCCGTAACCGGCGAGCAGTAAAAAGATGAAGAGCTGTTTCATGTATAGTTTAGTCAGGTACCGGGCCAAAATACGGAATACTATTCTGTTATTCTCACTATCTTCGGTCGAAAAATAAACGCCCGGACGACGTTTTTATACAGCACACTCATCCCTACATCCATGAAACAGATTTCCCTTTTACTGCTTATCTGCTGCCAAACACTGATCGGCAGTTACGCACAGAAACCCACCACCGACAAAGCACAACCTAAAGAAGACAAACCGGCCTCGCTCAGCCGAAGCCTCAACATTGACTCGCAGGTAGTAACCAATGGGCAGGTCACGATCAAAGGTCAGCGCGTGCCGTACAAAGCCACTGTGGGTACCATTCCCGTTTGGGACGAAGAAGGTAAACCCGTTGCCGGGGTCTTTTTTACGTACTTCGAGCGCTCCGACGTAGCCGACCGAGCGGCTCGTCCGCTGGTGATTTCCTTTAACGGTGGCCCCGGTACGGCATCCGTCTGGATGATGATTGGCTATACCGGCCCCCGCATCCTGAAAATTGACGACGAAGGTTACCCCATTCAGCCGTACGGAATCAAAGACAATCCGAACTCGATTCTGGACGTTGCCGACATTGTTTACGTGGACCCCGTTAATACCGGTTTCTCGCGTCCGGTCAACAAAGACGTTCCAGCAGCCAAGTTGTTTTTCGGCGTCAACGCCGACATTAAATACCTGGCCGACTGGATCAACACCTTCGTCAGTCGCTACAACCGCTGGGCATCGCCGAAGTACCTGATTGGCGAAAGTTACGGCACCACGCGCGTGTCGGGTTTGGCGCTGGAATTACAGAATGCCCACTGGATGTACCTCAACGGCGTAATTCTCGTATCGCCAACCGATCTGGGTATTGAGCGGGATGGCCCCGCAAAAGGGGTATTGAAACTGCCTTATTTTACGGCTACGGCCTGGTATCATAAGGCACTCCCCGCCGATTTGCAGAAGAAAGATCTGACCGAAATTTTACCCGAAGTCGAGAAATTTACCATTCAGGAATACCTGCCCGCGCTGGCACTGGGTGGCTCCATCAGCGATCAGAAACGAAAAGAGATAGCGGCTAAAGTAGCGCGGTACTCCGGCTTATCGGAAACGGCGGTCATGCAGCAGAATCTGGACGTGCCCACCAATTTCTTCTGGAAAGAGCTACTGCGCGACAAGAGCCAGACGGTCGGACGGCTGGATTCCCGATATCTGGGTATGGACAGCAAAGACGCTGGTATTGCGCCCGATTATAACTCTGAGCTGACCTCCTGGCTGCACTCGTTTACACCCGCCATCAACATGTTCATGCGCGATGAGCTGAACTACAAGACCGATCTCAAATATTACATGTTTGGACCTACCTTCCCCTGGGACAACAGCAATAACAAAACCGGCGAAAATCTGCGACAAGCCATGGCACAGAATCCGTACCTGCATTTACTGGTTCAGTCGGGTTACTACGATGGAGCCTGCGATTATTTCAACGCCAAATACAATATGTGGCAAATGGACGCCAGCGGCAAGCTGAAAGACCGGATGGATTGGGAAGGCTACCGGAGCGGGCACATGATGTACCTCCGTAAAGAAGACCTCGCCACCAGTAACGAACACCTCCGCAAGTTCATCCAGAAAAGCACACCAAAAAACAGCGAACCCGCCAAGTATTCGGGAAGCCGGTAGCTGACCGTGGGTGCTGGCACGGGCCGGTCCGTACCAGCACCCACGGTCAACCAATCATTCTTATGGTGAAAATCAAAAAAATAGTTGTGAGTACCCTAATGGTGATTGTTTGGTTTGTTATGTTCGCCATGCTTATTCCCATGAAAAGCGGCCGGGGTCAGTTTGCCACTGTCTCAATTTGCCTGATTATTAATGGCATCTTAGCAGCATATTATAGTTGTATAGGCCACCGACCAGCTACGTTTCGGGAATGGCTCAGCATGTAAATAGCATCGTCAGCCAATAGACATGACCTCAGAGCAACCCGATATTTTCACCCAATTCCGGCACGAGCTTCACCAATTTCCCGAAGTGTCGGGGCAGGAAGTAGAAACCCGAAAACGGATAAAGAATTTTGTCAGCCAGTTCAATCCAACGCGTATCACAGAGGTAGCCCAAACAGGATTGCTGCTTCAATACGGGCAGGATTTGGCCGAGCCGGTTACGTTGATCCGGGCCGACATTGATGCCCTGCCCATTCAGGAAGTCAACACGTTTGGTCATAAATCGCGCATTGACGGGGTTTCGCACAAATGCGGGCACGATGGCCATACCGCTATCCTGGCCAGACTGGCGGCTTTATTAGCCGAAAAGCCCGTTACCCGTGGTCGAGTGTACCTGATTTTTCAACCTGCTGAAGAAAATGGTAAAGGGGCCGAAGCCGTCCTCAACGACCCGGCCTTCGCCAATATTCGACCCGACCGGGCTTTCGCGCTGCATAATCTACCCGGCTACAAACAGGGCGTTATTGTTTGCCGACCGGGTTCGTTTACCTCGTCGGTACTTAGCCTGATCGTATCGTTTACTGGCAAAGTTTCGCATTCGGCCGAACCCGAAAAGGGTCTTAATCCAGCTTATGTGATGGCCGATTTTATTTTACAAACGAAACAGATTCAGCATCTTGACCCGCAGTCAGAAGATTTTGCCTTAATCACACCGGTGTTTACCACGATGGGTGAGACGTCTTACGGCATATCGGCTGGGTATGGTGAGGTTCATCTGACGCTTCGGACCCGGAATGCCAAACGAATGGAAGCGCTGACGGCTCAACTCCTGAAACTTGTCGCGAACTTATCGGCGGAGAGTGGAATTGCCGTCGAGACCGCTTATACCGAAGCGTTCTACGCCAATGAAAACGATAAAGATGCCGTCGAGCAGATTAAGCAAAGTTCGCTGAAGCTGGGCTATCCGTATGTCGAAAATGCAGCTCCTTTTAAATGGGGTGAAGATTTCGGACTCTTTACCCAACGACTTAAAGGAGCTATGTTTGGCATTGGCAACGGCGAAGACTCTCCCGCCCTGCATAACGACGACTACGATTTCAACGATATCCTTATTGAGCCAGCCGCCCGGCTATTCTTTGAATTGATCCGGGGCGAGCATGGTTGAGACGCTGTATTACCTACTCTTTTACTGCAAGACCGCCGATTTATACCGCTGCCATCACGTTGCCTAGGCCTAGGTTTGTCCCGGCAATTGTCTGGAAACCATGCGCTCGACTATTCTCCTGCTTATCGGCCTGCTGCTGGCATCATGCCACTCTCAAAAAACGACTATAACCAGCCTGAGTCATCAAAAAAAATATTGTCAGCCAACGGTTAGGCTGGATTATGATTCGAGCTACTTGCCCATTCCGAATACTCAGTCCATTTTACAGACTGACACGAGCCTGACCAATCGCTTTTCAATCCATGATCTGCTCGTGGCCAATGCTGCGGGCATTTTGCCTTTGCTTCAGGACTTTATCAGGCTAAAGAAAGCTCGTTCGGCAAGTAGTGATCAGGAACGTTCTGCTAACCGGCAACAAATTAATGACCGACTTTGGCTGGCTTCCATGCAGGTATCGGGTATTGCAGGCGAACTCGATTGTGAGGCTGAGCGGGCGAACCGACTGGCAACCTACCTGCAACAACTTGATGGCAAACGCATCCAGCAGCTAACCATTCTTTCGGTGGTGGTGGGTGCCCTGACAACTGTAGTAACCGCGTTTATCCAAGCTGACACACCCAGCAAAACGGTAAGCATCGGTGGCGGTGTGGCGAGTGCTTTTCTGGCCGGTAAAGCTGCGGTTTCCTCAAAGCGGACCATTCATCTGGTGGATGAACGCTATTTACTCACCGACATCTGGGACCAGCCTCAACAGTCAACGTTTCACCCGCCGTTTATCTGGCGAATGCTAACAGAGCACTCATTGAGCTATGGTAGTCAGCATTCAATCAGTTTTAATACTCGACAGCGCTGGCTAAACTATAGTTTAGCAGGAGCCTCGACGTTGGATGAACAGCTCTATTTCGGGCCCGAAGGCGAATACAGGAGCGATAATCTGTTGACACGGGCCGAAATGCTGAACCAGCTTCAGGCAGAAGTCCGCCTTTTTTACGTGGATTTGCAGAATTTACACCTCAGCTTATCGAAGCAACGTTAAGCCCTTTTTATGAGCAAAATACCTACGTATGTATTACAGACCATTGTCTATCATTCGTTTCCCATGTCTGACAACGCTGGTCACACTAACGGTCTTCACCTCCTGTGCCAATCCTAAGCCTTATTCCAGAACAGGCATAGTTCAACAAATCGAGCCGGGCAAAGATGGCTATATGGCGAGTCTGTATAAGCTGGATGGCAGCGTTTTGATGCGCTGATGAGCCGGGCGCGAGTGCAACAGGCGTATAAACTGGTGAAGGCTGGCGATAAAGTAAGCATGATTTTACTCATCCACTTTCTGCTGCTGTATTTCTTCCCGATCCAGTTCGTTTTCCAGTTCATGAAACAAGTCGACGTCGATCTGCTGTGTATCTCGCAGCTCCAGCAATGCCGTCCGTTGCGCCTGAATGCCCGACAATAGCAATTTCTGACGGAGTTGATGCTGAGACATGACCGCTACGGCGTCGCCCTGTTCAAATTCATTGACCTGTGCCCGGTGCCGATCAACGATTTTCTGGACAACCTCTCCGGTAAGCCCCTCCCGGTCGACCACTCCCTGAATAGCAGTTAGCGCCTGCTTCGACAGCCGTTGACGCACTTCTCTCTTGGAAAGATAATCGGTAGTTGGCTGACCGAAGTGCAAGATTCGAATAAACGCTGGCAGAAAAATCCCTTGCCCCACCAGGGTGAACAGAATGACGCAAAACGTAATAAACACAATCAGATTACGTTCGGCAAAGGGGATGCCGTTGGCGAGCCGTTCCGGAATCGACAAGGCCGCGGCCAGCGAAACAATGCCCCGCATGCTGATATAAGCCAGCAATGTTGTGTGCTTATGGGAAGGGAAAAGCGGAGGGCTATGCATCACTCTGCGCACCTGACTCGAAACGGTATCAGCCAGAAAGATGTACACAAACCGAATCACAACTGCCGTTAAACTGATGAGTAGGCCGATCCCGATCAGCTGTTCCAGAGACTGCCCCTGAATGTCGGCCACAATATCGGGCAGCTGCAAGCCGATCAGGATAAAGATCAGCCCGTTCAGCAGCACAACCACAAAATCCCAGACTGCCACCGCCTGCATTCGCGTCGTTGGACTATGTACTCTTGACTGTTTGTGACCTACAACCAGCCCCGCCGACACCACACTCAGCACACCACTCAAAGCAAGGTGTTCGGCAGCCAGATAAGCCGAATAGGCAGTTACAAATGTCAGCACCGTTTCCAGTGCCGGTTCCAGGCGGGCGTATTTATGCAGCCAAAACGAGAGGTAGCCCACGGCTAATCCAACAGCAACACCCCCACCGGCCAGCCATACGAAATCAAGCAGCGAACCCGCCAACGAAACGTGGCCCGTACCAACAGCAACTAAGGCTAACTGAAAGATTACCAAAGCCGTGGCATCATTCACCAGGCTTTCTCCTTCCAGGATAATCGCAATTTTCCGGGGTACCGACAGCGTCTTCATCACAGCCGTTGCCGCCACGGCATCGGAAGGTGAGACGACGGCACCGAGCAACAAACCCGTTGCCAGCGTAAAGCCCGGAATAAACTGGCTGGCAACGTAGGCAATGCCAAGACTGGTCACCAGCACCAATCCCAGGGCGAGGACAACAACAGGCTCCAGATTCCGACGAAAGTCGCTCCAATTCGTATACCAGGCCGCACTGTAAAGAAGAGGTGGTAAAAAAACCACCAGCACAACCGACGAATCCAGGTCTATGTTTGGTAATCCGGGGAAAAAGCTGATCAAAAGTCCACCAATGGTCAGCAATATTGGAAAGGCCAGGTTAAGCCGACGGGCGATGACTGCCAGTCCAATAACAAAAATCAACAGCAAAAGAACCGTCTCCAGTGGATGCATTCCGTTTTTATGCTACGTAGCTAACCCATTCATGCCATGGGTCGATGAACAAACCTACAGCCTGTAACCTTGGTCAAAACGGTATAAATAGACGATTTTCCGGTAAAAAGTGAGGGTTTCACTGAATACTGGCTTCTTAGTAAGTGTTTACCTTCAGGGGCAGGTCATACAGAAGGTAAATTTCGATTAGCCTGTCTTATATGCCGTTCGGTATGAATAACCAGAAATTGCAGTACATTCCCTATCGGCAAGTGCAGCCACGAAGCTATTGACAATGCGATTTGAATACCGTCGACATTTGCATTTTCTACTTGTTTCAGCACATCCAGCAGTTGCTCCTGCTGCTCAATAAATTCAGCCACTATCTGGTGAGCAGGCAAGTCATTGGCGGGCTGATGCCGTTTAACGGCTCTGAACTTCTTCGTGCCTGTTTTAGGGTCCATCAATCTGACTAAGAAGGCCCCTAACCATGAACTTTCAAGCCGATCTGTTGTGGGTTTATGCTGTCGACTAGCCAGCCCCTGGTTTAAACGGGGCAAATAATAACGTCCATAGCTATTAAGATGGTCCAAACATTGGGCGATACTCCAACCACCACTTGGTGAGGGCTGGCATAGGGTAACCTCGTCCATGTTTTGAAAGTGAACGACGGCCTGCTGAATATGCCCCTCTATCTGGTGACCCAATGCAATCAGCAAGACCGATTTATTAACGGACTTCATGGTAGTAATTTTATTGGTAAAACCCTTACTTGTTTACTCACCCATACTAGGGTTAAAGCAATGATGAAGAGAAGGGTCTCAATAAATAACCATTGCCGCCCAAACGCCCCCAGAGGTCCTTCTACTAATACCGTCATAACTCGTGACAGGGCATACAAGCCCCATAGCAAACTTAGAAAAAGAAGGCCCTTCTCTACATCCTGGACCATTAGATAAAGCAGCGTGATACATAAAGTAAGCCCCACCCCACCGTAGACACCCCGAATTGAGCTGAAGGGATCTGTGTTGTTAAGTTGTACCTGAACCAAATCCATCACCGATTGCGGATCGCAAAAAGCCATGAGGCTGACAGACAGCAGTGCCAGAGCCGATACAAGGATAAATCCCTGAGCGGTACGTTTGATAACCAGTTGCGTTTGCATAGTCTTGATCGTTGATTACGGAGCAAAGTTGAGCATCCATAATCAACCCATTGTTGGTATTTACCAAGATTTCATGCCTTTATGGAGTTAATGAACTTACTGAAATTGGTCGGATCAACGCCAATATATCTGGCTAGGTATTTATGGGGAACAAGCTGTAATATATGCGGACTGCGCTGAAGCAGTTTCCTGAATTTATCGGCGGAAGAATAGCATTGAAGTTCCACTAACCGTTCCAGCACGCCACTCAAGGCCCCAGTAATACCCAGCCGAACCATGGTTTCTACTCCACGATTACGTCGCATGACCGCTTCCAGGTCGGGGTAGGAAGCCCGTAGAAAAGAAGATGCGGTCAGTGTTTCGTAGTAGTACTGCGAAACTTGGCGCAGCATGAACGAATCGACCACCCCACCAAATGAAGAGGGATAGGAAAAAACTAGCGTTGCTTCTCGATTTTGGTCATCGAAGTAATAGACGTGTTGTACGCCTTCCACCACAAAATACAAATGGTTTTCCTGCTGATTGGCGACCGTTAGAATTTCCTTTCGCTTCGCGGAATAAGGGTGCCAAATGCCGGAGAACGCTTTCCATTCCTGTTCCGAAAGCGGATGAATTGCCTCAACAAGTTGCTTTAGACGAAGTAAAGATGGCTGCATGAATAATGTGATCAAAAGTTCTCGAAATAAACCTGACGTTGCGATTTTTCACCCCGTCTATCCAGACAGAAGCAAATGAATCTATCTCTCTAACGAATTTATGACACGTCTTTCTGGTAAATGCGCACCATCTGCATTCAAACCGTTTTCTGTGATAAAATTTGTTATTTTCCGTTAGCTGACCCCACCGTTTTTAAGAAATTGACACACAGCAATAGTGACCAGTAGAATTAGGGCCTATTTTGCAGCACAATGTATCTGATAAAAAAACTACCCCTATTTGGCTGGCTACTTTTGGTTAGTCTGCGCATGCACGGTCAGGCAAGCACCCCTATTCCGGTAAAGGTCGTTATTGTGACCATGTTTGAGATTGGCGCCGACACCGGCGACCGGCCAGGCGAGTTTCAATACTGGGTTGAACGGTTACCACTATCCCAAACGATACCGTTTCCCCAGGGCTATCGAAATCTGCGCTACAACCCCGAGAAGCAGGTGTTGGGCATTTGCACGGGCATGGGAACGGCTCGTTCGGCGGCTTCCATCATGGCGCTGGGCATGGACCCTCGTTTCGACCTGTCTCATGCCTACTGGCTCGTGGCGGGCATTGCCGGCATCGACCCGCAGGATGGCAGCGCGGGCTCGGCAGTCTGGGCAGAATGGCTGGTCGATGGTGACTTAGCGCATGAAATCGACCCGCGAGAAATGCCTAAGGATTGGTCGACGGGTTACCTGCCGTTACGCCGGGCCAAGCCCTATGAGCAACCCGTTCAGGATAACGATTTCACAGTGGCCATTCACCTCAATCCGGGTCTGGCCAACTGGGCGTTCGACCAGACCAAAACTATAAAATTGGCCGATTCCGAAACGCTTCAAAAAATGCGCGCCGTTTACCGCGACTTTCCCGAAGCACGGAAACCACCCCGCGTTATGATGGGCGACCATATTGCCGCCATGACGTTCTGGCACGGTAAATACCTCAACGACTGGGCCAATGATTGGGTGAACTACTGGACAAAAGGCAAAGGAAACTTCGTTACCTCGGCCATGGAAGACACGGGAACCGGGCAATCATTGCAGTGGCTGACCAATGCCGGAAAAGCCGACATCAATCGGTACATGGTGCTCCGAACCGCCAGCAATTATACCATGCAGCCGTCTGGCGTAACGGCTGCGCAAAACCTGACCAATGGCGGCAAGGAAGTTGGTGAGCGGTACACGGCGTACATCCCGGCCCTCGAAGCTGCGTATCAGGCAGGCAGCACGGTTGTCAATAAATTAGTTGCTGACTGGTCCGTATACAAACACAAATTACCGAACGAGTAGGGGCTTACTAACAGCTGGAACCATATAACCGAATCGTCTTAGCTCCCTCCTATTTAGGAAGGGGTTGGGGGTGGTTCTAAATCGTCAATCTGTAACCATATGCGTATCCTACTTACCCTTTTATTTTTCTTAAGACTCATCGTGTCTCTACAGGCACAGTCGGCTCAACGGCCGGAGCTTGTAGTGACGCCACTCAACAAACAGGTGTTTGTTCATACCACCTACGGCATGTACGGCGGAACGCCTTTCCCATCCAACGGGCTGATTATTAAAACGGAAGATGGCATTGTGCTGGTCGACACCGGCTGGGATACTGACACCAATACAGACAACACCCGCGAGCTACTCCGATGGGTCAGCAACAATCTTCACCAGCCAGTTCGTTTGTGCATTGTCACCCATGCCCACGAAGATCGGGTGGGCGGTATCAGTGAACTTCGTAAGGCGGGTGTTCGGGTGGTAAGTACACCCCTCACCGCTCAGAAATCGATAAAACTCGGGTTTGAATCCCCGGAGGCAGTTTTGCCGAACGATACGACCTTTTCAATCGGCAACGAACCGATCCGCTGCTACTTTCCGGGGCAGGGGCACACCCCCGACAACATTGTGGTGTGGTTACCTAATCAGAAGATTTTATACGGCGGATGCCTCGTGAAAAGTGTGGCCGCCTTTGGCATGGGAAACCTAACTGACGCTAACCTGAACGAATGGGGCAACTCGATCCAGAACCTGATGATCCAGTTCAAATCGGCCCGGATTGTTGTACCTGGCCACCAGGAATGGACCGACACCCAATCGTTGGCTCATACCTTACAACTGCTGAAGAAACACGGTGAGGCTAAAAAGTAAACCATACGCTACTCCAAAAACTGTTCTCTACATGCCTAAACCCCTTTTAATGGATCACGATGGGGCTATTGACGACCTGTTATCGCAATTACTCGTCCTGACCATGCCGGATGTCGAACTCATCGGCATCACCGTAACACCCGCCGATTGTTACATTGAACCCGCTCTCGAATCAGCGTATAAATTACTCCAGTTGATGGACCGGGAGCAGATTCCACTGGGCCGGGGCGATTACTATGGTATCAATGCGTTTCCGAGTGAATGGCGGGCACGTCCCGAGATCATTAACGCCCTTCCGCTGCTTATCAATCTACCAAAATCGCCCGATCCCTATGGGTATTTGAGTGCGCCGGATCTGATTATCAGGCAGCTTTCCACGGCAACCGAAAAGGTTACGGTTTTGATGACCGGTCCCTGTTCCAATCTGGTTATGGCGCTGGAAAAAGCTCCTGAATTAAAAGCTGCTATTGCAGAGATCGTATGGATGGGTGGGGCCTTTCGGACAACCGGAAATGTTCAGACATTTCAGCACGACGGCACCGCCGAATGGAATGTATTCTGGGATCCGGTCAGTTCGCAAAGGCTGTTCTCGTACGAGTTGCCACTTACGCTGATTCCACTCGATGTCACGAACTATGTTCCCGTGACAAAGAAGTTCCTGTCTACGCTGGCCAGTCAAATTGACCATAAATTATCCAACCTCACGGGTCAGTTCTGGGCGCTGACACTGGATACCATCCCGAGTTATCACTACACTTATTTCATGTGGGATATTCTGGCCACCAGCTACCTCGCCATGCCGGAACAGTTCACGATAGAGACGGCTAAAGCCAATGTCAGCACGCGTCCGCCCAATGCCGGCCAAACGTATCCGGACGCAAACGGGTATACAATACGCTTCGCAACGGATGTCAATGTCGGATACTTTTACGAATACCTGCTGGCGCAGTTCAAGCAGTGAACCATTTTGTAGGTCGTCCCGGTTGGGCAATTCGTAACAGATTTCCTGCCCAACCGGAACGCTCGGTACTACGCATCCACTAACTCTTTATTGTATTTATTCCGATAATCGACCGGCGATAATCCGGTAATTCGTTTGAAAATTGTCCGAAATGCTTTGGTGTCCGAATAGCCAACGTCGTACATAATTTCGTTCACCGTTTTGCGGCTGTTTTCCAGGCTTTTTTTAGCCGCTTCGATTTTCACTCGCTGCATGTACTCATTGACTGAATTGGCGGTGGCTTTCTTAAACCTGCGCTCCATATTTCGCCGGCCCAAGGCAAATTTTGACGCGAGTTCGTCGACCGAAATACGTTCCTGAAAATTCTGTTCGATGAACTCCTGCGCTTTCCGGATTGGCTCGTCTTCGTGCTCTTTCTGTCCCTGAAAAATAGTGAACGACAATTGATTATCCCGCTGGATTTCAATCGCAAAAACTTTAGCCGCAAGAACAGCAATTTCCCGACCGGCGTATTTCCCGATCAGGTGCAAAATCAGGTTCAGGTACGAGAATGCCCCGCCACTTGAATAAATGCCCTGTTCGTCGGTGATGATCTTCTCCGGCACCAAGTCGACTTCGGGAAACAACTGCCGGAACTGATTGGCTGCCAGCCAGTGCGTAGCGCATTTTCGGCCGTTTACCAGGCCCGTTGACGCCAGTAGAAACGCTCCCAGACAAAGGCTGGCGACTTCGGCACCATTGCTGCGCTGTTTAAGTATCCAGGGAATAAAATCTCTGTTTTTTTCAATGGCATTTTCCAGTTCACCATCCAAGGCGGGAATGATAATTAAATCTGTTTTTTTTATGTCCCCGATCAGCGAATCGGCATGGACGGTAAACAAGCCCCCACTCACAGGCGTCTTTCGCGAAAGACCAACTAACTGGACTGAAAATAACGGTTTTTCACCCCGCATTTTACAAAATTGATTTACCTCGGTAAATAGCTGTCGTGTGCCTTCCAGACTACCTAAAATAGCCCCTTTCGGTACAAGAATGGATATGTGTTTCATAGCTTAAAAATAACGAAAACCGCTGTCGTAATCAACCCTTATTTTGACGGATTTACCACCGGAAAAGCCCAACTTACCGCCTTACATTTGTCTGTACAAAAACGGTTTAGGAGTAGTGCCGACTGTCCCGGCAGGGCGTTAAACTGAATAGTATAAACGATGATAATCAATAGATTTTATTTACCCATGTCTCACTCGACGGCTTCGTCTGCGGTCTCAACGGAGAGCAGGACCGGATGACAATGGATGATGATGAAGTGGGTCGCTACCTGGTTCCGGATTTGCCGACAACAGTCGATACAATCCTGGTTGGCCGTGTCCTCTAGCAGGCTTCGCGGGCTTCTGGCCGACCATCACCAACAACTCGTCAATCCCCCGGAGCTGGCCGATTTTGCCAACCGGATCAAACTCGAACCCATTGTTCTGGGCACCGGAAAAGCACTCTTTAAAGATGTGACCGGGCGAATCAGACAGACGCTCAGGAAAGCGAAATCGTCCTATTCCATCGTAGTTGGGCTTTATTATCAGGTTAATCGAGCCAACGTGCATTCGTAAACCGTATAAATAACTACATAAAATGAACACACTGGCAATTCGTAAAAGCACTAAAAAAGACCGGATTATTTATTGGACAGCTACCTTGCTGATTGTTCTCTTCGATTCTGTAGGTGCCCTGGGTTTCAACACGCCTTTAGCTATCGAAGGCACCCGGCATCTTGGCTTTCCCGATTATTTCAGGGTGGAACTTAGCCTTGGAAAAATCCTTGGGGGTATTCTTCTGGTACTACCCATGATACCGGCCCGAATTAAAGAGTGGGCGTATGTAGGATTCGGTATTTCGATGATTTCAGCCATTATCGCCAACTTGGTAGTCGATGGCCCCGCTCAGGCAAGTCTGCCGTTTGTTTGTCTGATGGTATTGATCGTTTCGTACGTATACTACCACCGTACTCGTAAGTAAGCCCACAGACACCGGTATCAACAACAACCCTATAAAGTCTCAGGGACTTTATAGGGTTGAACGACTAACTGATTATCTTTGGTTAAGGAAAAGAGATGAGTCGCTGCGTCGCTATTGACCGGAACGACCCAGTGTACAGAGCTGGACTTATTGCCGGGGTTTCATTAATTTTCGCTTGAAATAGTCGGCGGTGGCGGCACTCATTTTGATGGCGTTGCTGTGTTTCATCCAGTGGTGCGTATCGTCGACAATGACCAGTGTTTCCATCGGAACGCCCTGTTTGTCGAGACGCCGAACCAGATCGGTACTCTGGTTGAACCGAACATTGCGGTCGTCGTCGCCGTGAATAATCAAGACGGGTGATGTCCAACTGCTTACAGACGACACAGGCGACGATTCCCACACTACTCTAGCGGCTTTTTCGGCATCAGGAATTTTCTCGAACCGGTCGGTCTGACCGCTGCCGCTGCGTTGCTGGCTCCAGTCGTGAACCCCGTGAATATCGACGCCAGCCGCAAAAAGTTTAGAATCGCGGGCTAGGGCCAGTGCTGTGAGATAACCGCCATACGAACCGCCGTAAATACCGATTTTAGTGGCGTCGACCTGAGGTTGCTCGGCAAGCCAGACGGCTGCCGCCCGAATGTCCTGGTATTCCGATGCCCCATTGGCACCGCCATTGGCTGGTTGATGGAAATCGTAGCCGTAGCCAATGCCCAGCCGGTAGTTCACAGACAAAACCATAAATCCCTGACTGGCCAAGTATTGGTTGAGGGCATACGAATTAGCGTAATAATCCGAGTAATTCCAGCCCAGCAGCATCTGGCGGGGCGGGCCTCCGTGTACGTAGATCAGGGTGGGTTTCTTGCCTGCTCCACCACCCGCAGGTTCAAATAATTGCCCATGTACGGTCATGCCGTCCGGTGCCTTAAAGACTACCTGTTTAGGCGTAACCAACTGGTTTTGTGGAAAAGTGGCGGGCACCAGATTCTGCGCCAGCACCCTGGACGTGCCCTTCGTGAAGGGCATAACGGTTGGCAGTGGCGGGCGCTGGGCAGTAGCGCTGATCATGGCTATTGTAGCGCCATCGCCCGTAACCACCGGTGTCCATTCCAGACCGGCTCCCGGGGTGAGCACCTCCATGGCGGCTTTGTCGACAGGAACCCGGACTACGTGCCGACGGTCGATATCCAGCTTATCGGGGCCGGTATTCCCACTGAACAGAAGCCACTTACGGTCGTGAGTCAGCGTAATGTGTTCGGCCATAAAGGGCGCGGGCGTCAGCAGCAACGGAGCGCCCCCCGACGACGCGATGGAATACAAATGGGGCCAGCCATCCTGATAGGATAAGAAAACAATCCGGTCGCTAGCGGCCCAGTGCAGGTTGAATCCACCGTGCGTAGTGGGTTGCGAACCGGCCAGCGTTTTGGGAGCCTGCCAGATTTGCGAAGCCGTGCCCGACGCCACATCGGCGTTCCAGATTGACCAGGGACGGTGTTTGCGGGTCAGGATAGAGTCGGGTGCACCGCCGGAGCCGGGAGTACGGACAAACACCAGCCGCTTGCCATCCGGCGACCAGCGGGGTGAATCATCCTGGGAGAACGATGGGGCAATCCAGGTAATGGGCGTAGTTTCGTTGGTAAATACGCCCACAAACGCGTGATCTTTTCGGTCGCAGACAAACGCCAGTTTCGACCCGTCCGGCGACCATTGGAGGGAGCTGTTCGTGCCCCGCGCGTTAAACAGCGCTTTTGCCGGAGTGGACCCATCTACGGGCGAAACCCAGACCTGTCCCCCTTTGATAAAGGCAATCCGGGCTGGCGTGTTTGGATTATTTGACGGCGAGATAACCGGCGCATCGCCTTCTGCAATAGCTTTGGGTTCGCCACCCGCGAAAGGCACCGTCCAGATCTGCACTTTGGGAGCTGTGGGCGACGATAGTGTATTGACCGGTAGTTCATCATCCCAGTTGGAACCGTGGTCGCCCCCACGCACATAAACGACCCATTTCCCATCATCGGAAATAGATAAACTGGTTAGCTCCTGCCCGTCATCATCCGTATAATTTGTGAGTTTTCGAGGAGCAAAATCTGGTCCTTCCGCTACATATACGTTGCGTTTACCCTGCTCCGCAAATGCCCATGCAATTCGCGACCCCCGGGCTGCGCTGGTCAACTCCGTCGGGAAAGGGTAGCTTTTAATGGATTCAAGGGAGAACGTTTGCGCCTGAGCGAACTGGTAAAACCCCAACAGCAGGCATAGCCACGTAAATTTTTTCATGAGCGCTATAAAAGATAAAGACCTTGGTTAGCTTGTTTGTGAAACAAACTCAAATAAGCTGTTTATTCCCTATTTTACCCGTCTGTCAGAATAAAATTCTACCAATCATCCTTATTATACCAGTAGACTACCGCTAGCATCTGTTTTCAATTTACGATTCGACAACTTATTGGTATCGGCTCCAAACATCCGGGTAAGTGTATTAGTTGAATACAAAATTTGAGACGTTATGAATTTATACGAAAGCGTATTCGCCCACAATCGTCAGTGGGTTACTGACCAATTAGCACTGGACCCGGATTATTTCAACCGCATGGCCGACGGCCAGCAACCGGAATTCCTCTACATTGGGTGTTCTGACAGTCGTGTACAACCCGAAGACTTCATGGGTGTCAAGCCCGGTGAAGTATTCGTTCACCGCAACATTGCCAACCTAGTTCCGAACAACGATACCAACGTTTACTCGGTGGTACAGTATGCCGTACAGCATCTACAGGTGCAACATATCATTATATGCGGCCACTATGGTTGCGGAGGTGTTAGGGCTGCTCTGGACAACAAAGACTTGGGCGCGCTCAATAGCTGGATTCGTAATATCGACGATGTCTATCGCCTGCATCGACAGGAGTTAGATGCCCTGCCCGATGAAGCAGCCCGCTTCCGTCGGCTGGTGGAATTAAACGTGCAGGAACAATGCCTGAACATCATGAAGCTGTCGTACGTACAAAAGGCCAGAGCTAAGGGCGATTATCCCCGTATTCACGGCTGGGTGTATGATATTGCGCAAGGCACCGTTGTCGACCTGAAGATTAACATGGCTAACTTTAAGGAAGAACTGGCGTTATACCGGCTGGATTAACGACAGTGATCGTTATAAACGGGCTACTGTCAGCTAAGTCGCCTTGGCGTCAGTTTCTTCAACCTGACGCCAAGGCGACGACCGGGCTTGTTACAGGACTATTATATTTTCAGTCGGGCTCATCGCTTTTGATTCGGAATACAGCCCCTTCTATCGCTTCGTTCACCCGAATCTGGCAGGCCAGTCGGCTATCGAAATCAGCGTCGGGTAACGTGTCGAGCATGTCGAGTTCGGCATCCTGGGCGGCTGGCAGGTCATCGAATCCATTTAGTACCTGAACGTGGCAGGTTGCGCAGAGGGCCATGCCCCCGCACGTAGCCAGAATCTTGTAATCGGAAGCTTTCAGCACCTCCATCAGGCTCAGGTTAATACCTTCGGGAATTTCGAGGTCCTGCCGCTCGCCCTTGCGATCTTCTATAGTGAAATTGATCATGGTTATACGTTGGTAGATGGCTGACGCCACGGGGCCGCCGGTGCGGTCAACACTCGCACCAGCCATTTGCCAATTAAAATGTGGGAACACCGTTTACGGTGGTGTATTTGAAACTCAGCTTCTGGTCGGGGTGTACGTGACGGAAAGCACTCTGGCACATGAGTGCGGCTTCGTGAAAACCGCACAAAATCAGCTTTAACTTGCCCGGATACGTATTAATATCACCGATGGCGTAAATACGGTCGACACCGGTCGAGTAATCTGTCGTGTTAACGCTGATGGCGGCTTTGTCGATGGTAAGTCCCCAATCGGCAATGGGCCCGAGCTTGGGCGTCAGGCCGAAGAGCGGAATCAGGTGGTCCGCTTCAATAGTTTTTACGGATTTATCTTTCGCCGTAATGCTCACCTCCTGCAAATGACCATTTCCGTTGATACTGGTAATGTTCGATTGCAGCACCAGATTGATCTTACCCTGATTCGCTAAATGAAACACCTTCTCGGCCGAATCGGGTGCCCCCCGAAAGGTGTCGCTTCGGTGAACCAGCGTTACTTCGCGGGCTATGTTGGCCAGAAAAACCGTCCAGTCGAGGGCAGAGTCTCCCCCACCGGCCAGCACCACCCGGCGGTCGCGCAGTTGCTCGGGATTCTTGACCATATACGCAACGCCCTTCCCTTCAAACCGCTCCAGATTCACAATTTCCGGCTTACGCGGCTCAAAACAGCCAAGCCCACCGGCAATGACAACCACCTGGCAATGGACAGCAGTGCCCTCATTTGTGGTCACGATGTAGGAGCCATCGGGTTGTTTTTCCAGCCCATCGACACGCTCACCCAGGGTAAACCCCGGATTGAAAGGCGCAATTTGCTCCATCAGGTTATCGACCAGCGTTTGGGCATTCACCGCCGGATAGCCCGGAATATCGTAGATCGGCTTCTGCGGGTAAATCTCCGAAAGCTGCCCGCCCACTTGCGGCAACGCATCGATCAGGTGGCAGCGCATTTTTAATAAACCAGCTTCAAAAACGGCGAACAGGCCCACCGGCCCCGCGCCTATTATGCACATATCGGTTGTTATCATGTTGGGTTGTGAACGAATCCGACTTACCGTCTTCGTTCGTCTTGGTTGTGTGTTGTCTAGTGGCAGAACCATCCTGAAGACCAGTATCTTTCAGTAAAATCAGGTCAGCAAGCGATACAAAGGTAAGTCCGCCCCCCCCTGGAGGTAAATCATATCTGGTAATGAAGTATTAGTAAATGGAATGAGCATAGCCTTTCTGTTTACACGGCAAATGAAAAAACGACTTTCACGTAAGCGTTTGCAGTATATTTACGGCTAGCCTTACCCAAATCCCTATCCTTATGAAACTTTCTCTACTCCTGGCTACCTGTCTGTTAACGTATTCTGCATGGGCACAAACCGATGTACAGAAGCGCTACCAGACCCGGCTCATCATGGCCGAAGATGGCAGCACGATCGACCTCGACGCCGGTACGTTCACCTTCACAGGAAGCCTGTCTCTGGAAGACAAAAAACGCATTGTGATTCGGGGAAAAGGGGTCGATAAAACGATACTTAGTTTCAAAGGGCAGACGGACGGTGCGGAAGGTCTACGGGTGTCCAATGCCGAAAATATAGTGATCGAAAACCTGACCATTCAGGATTCGAAAGGCGATGGCATTAAGACCATGAACGTGAAAGGCATCACATTCCGAAACGTAAAAGTAGAATGGACCGGCCCACCCAAAGCCGAAAATGGCGGCTACGGTCTGTATCCGGTGCAGTGCGACAATGTGCTCATCGACGGTTGCACCGCCATTGGTGCTTCCGACGCCGGTATTTACGTTGGGCAGTCACGCGGCATTGTCGTCAAAAACAGCAAAGCCTACCATAACGTAGCGGGTATCGAGATTGAAAACTCCCGCAATGCCGACGTTTTCGATAACGAATCCTACGAAAATACGGGCGGAATTCTGGTGTTCGACCTGCCCGATCTGGTTCAGAAACAGGGCGGTAATGTGCGGGTGTTCAACAACTATATCCACGACAATAACTTCCCGAATTTTGCCCCGGAAGGCAATATCGTTGCCAGTGTATCGGACGGTACTGGGCTGCTGATTCTGGCCGCCAACAACGTAGAGGTATTCAACAACCGCTTTCTCCGTAATCAGACTATCGGCACCGGCATTATCAGTTACCTCATTACCGAACGACCCATCACCGACAAAGGCTATTACCCGTTTTCGACGGCCATTTCCATTCACGATAACGTCTACGAGCGTAATCCCGGCCCGGCCAGTTCGCGGGGCCGCTACGGCAAAATATTCGATGCCATCCTGAAGGCAGGTCAGCAAGTGCCGCACATTTTGTACGACGGCATTGCTGACCCCGCCACCTTCGACAAAGACGGAAAACAACTGACCGACAAACGCATTTGCATTCGTAACAATAAAAACCAGAGCCTGGTCAACCTCGACGCCGGGCGTGAATTCAAAAACGTTTCCTTTAGCCCGGCACCTTTCGATTGCCAGCTAGCTCCCCTGAAGACAACCGCTGGTAACGGCCGTTAACCGTATGCGAACTTACATCATCTGGTCGCTTTTACTGTTGGTCGGCTGGCTCACGCTGGCCAGCTGGCGGTCGGATGCGA
The DNA here is from genome assembly GCF_026391055.1 of Spirosoma sp. Taxonomy (GTDB): domain Bacteria; phylum Bacteroidota; class Bacteroidia; order Cytophagales; family Spirosomataceae; genus Spirosoma. The sequence continues at coordinate 162,098 of NZ_JAPLET010000024.1, forward strand.
TCCCCGAAAAACTATCCGACTACGGCTTTTTTACCGGTAATCCGGCTGCGCAGAAACCAGCACCGGGGGTTGTCCCCTATTCGCTTAATACGCCCTTGTTTTCGGATTATGCCGAAAAGTTGCGGTTCGTCAAACTGCCTGCCGGTCGGTCGGTAACGTACAATGACTCCAGCGTACTGAACTTCCCGGAGGGCACCACACTCATTAAGACGTTCTATTACCCACTCGATTTTCGAAACCCGGCCAAAGGACGACGGCTGATGGAAACCCGGTTGCTGGTTCATCAGGCAAACGGCTGGAAAGCCTTGGACTACATCTGGAATGATGAGCAGACCGATGCTTTTCTGGAAGTAGCCGGTGATACTAAAACCGTTAGTTATATAGACGCTGGTGGACAAACCCGTCAGCACCCGTATACTATTCCGAATCTGAACCAATGCAAAGGCTGCCATAACCGAAACGAAGTCATGACGCCCATTGGTCCGTCGATCCGGCAGCTTAACGGCGATCTGGCTTATGGCGCAACCGGCGCAGAAAACCAGCTTACCCACTGGCAGAAATCGGGAATGCTCACCGGATTACCGTCGTTGGCCAACTGCCCCAAAGCCCCCGTCTGGAACGACCCAAAAACGGGCTCCCTAAACGACCGGGCACGAATCTGGCTCGATATTAACTGCGCCCACTGCCATAACCCCAAAGGCCCGGCCATGACCTCGGGCCTGAATCTGAGCCTGTCCGAAACGGACCCCACCGCCCTGGGCATTTTAAAGACACCCGTTGCCGCCGGTCGTGGCTCGGGTGGGCACCCGTATGATATTGTTCCCGGCAAACCGGATGAATCCATCCTGATTTACCGACTTGCTTCAACCGACCCCGGCGAAATGATGCCCGAACTCGGTCGAAAAACGACTCATTCCGAAAGCATTGCCCTCCTGCGGGACTGGATAAAGGCGATGAAATGAGGCAGAATAGCGGTTATTTAGTAAGTTAGCGGGCGTTTGACCCGCCGAATCCCCAACACTAAACCATCGCGATACAGCCTCAAATTACCTCATGAAATACCTTCTCCCTGCTTTACTGCTGGCAGCCTCGTCGGCATTGGCTCAGCAAGCGCCATTGGGTCGTACCGTTGCGCATGTTTCCACTTATCAGCCCCCTGTTTTTACGGATGCCGACCGACTCAAAAAACTGGAACCGGCCTTCCCCATCGTCGAAAAACTCTTCCGCGATATTGCCGAAAAACGGCACATTCCGGGCATGGCTTTCGGGATTGTACTCGACGGTAAACTGGTTTACTCCGGCGGGCTGGGCTACACCAACGTCGACAAAAAGATAGCGGCAACGCCTAAATCGCTGTTTCGAATTGCGTCGATGACCAAAAGCCTGACCTCGATGGCGGTCCTGAAACTCCGCGACGAAGGCAAACTCCGGCTCGACGATCCCGCCGAAAACTACATCCCCGAACTAAAGTCGCACAAATACCTCACCGCCGACGCCCCTAAAATTCTGGTTCGTAACCTCCTGACACACTCCGCTGGTTTTCCCGAAGACAACCCCTGGGGCGACCGTCAGCTAGCCGATACCGACGACGACCTGACGAAGCTCATCAAAGGCGGCATCTCGAACGCCAACGTACCCAGTTTTGCTTATGAATACAGCAACCTCGCCTTTGCCATGCTGGGTCGCATTATCTCAACGGTGTCCGGCAAACCCTATCAACAGTACATCACCGAAAACATTCTGAAACCGCTGGGCATGAACGATACCCAATGGGAATACACCAAAGTTCCGGCTAACAGGCTCGCGCTTGGGTATCGCTGGCAGGAAGATGGTTCGGGAGCGGGCAAGTGGCTCGAAGAACCCCTGCTGCACGACGGGTCGCACGGAGCCATGGGAGGCCTGATTACGTCTATCGAGGATTTCAGCAAGTACGTAGCCGTTCACGAAGCCGCCTGGCCACCCCGGAATGATGTCGACAATGGGCCTGTCAAACGCAGTTCCATTCGGGAAATGCAGCAACCCTGGACGTTTTCGGGTCTGGCTGCTCAGGCAAAAAACCCGGCGGGGCAAGTATGTCCCGTAACGAGTGGGTATGGCTACGGACTGGGCTGGAATAAGAACTGTGCTGGTCTGGTTGGTGTGGGCCACAGTGGCGGATTGCCCGGTTTTGGCAGCCAGTGGCGCATTTTGCCAGAGTACGGCATTGGCGTTATTTCCTACGGCAACGTAACTTATGCCGGATTGGGTGGGGTTAACATTGCCGTGCTCGATACGCTGGTTGCGCTGGCCAAATTACAACCTCGCCAGCTACCCGTTTCTCCCATTCTGGCCCAGCGAAAAGCCGAACTGGTAAAGCTCCTGCCCGACTGGACGAATGCGGAACGAAGCGGCATTTTTGCGGAGAACTTCTTCCCGGATAATTCGGTCGCCATTCGCAGGAAAACCGTACAGGACCTTTACGCCAAGGCCGGTGCGATCAAACGCATTGGCGAGTTGATCCCCGAAAATCAGTTGCGCGGCCATTTCGTAATGGAGGGCGAAAAGGCCAGCATCGACGTATTTTTCACCCTTACCCCCGAAAACCCCGCTCTGATCCAGCAACTGGATTTCCGGGAAGTGACCAACTAGTTTTGCATGACAGCTTTCACTACATCAACCGCTACGGAGCAGGACATTCCGGCGCTGGACCGTCTGGTCAATAGTGCTTACCGGGGCGACAGTTCGCGCAAAGGGTGGACCACCGAGGCCGACCTGCTCGACGGTATCCGCACCAGCGAAGAGTCTTTACGGGCTATTTTAGGCAACCCGAACGCGCAGATTTTAAAATACGAACAGGCCGACCGGTTGCTGGGATGCGTTTACCTGGAGCAGAAAGGCGACGACCTGTATCTGGGGATGCTTACCGTTTCGCCCGAGGCCCAGGCTGGCGGTATTGGCAAGCACTTGCTAACGGCCGCAGAGAACGTAGCCATCGCAAAAAAATGCCGGGCCGTGACCATGACGGTCATCACCCAGCGGCACGAGCTAATTGCCTGGTACGAACGGCGCGGTTACCGATCAACCGGCGAAACCCAGCCATTTCCCGACGACCCGCGTTTCGGTATACCCAAACAACCGCTTGCGTTCATCGTTATGGAAAAGGAGGTATAGCGTGAACGGGAAAAGGATTCTTATTCTGTTTTGAGAGTAAACCCTTTTTGCGTTTGCCGATTTAACTCTATAATTTCACCACAGTAAAACAAAACACGATACCTCAAGCCATATGTCAGCTTCCAAACGCGTCCTGATTGCCGAAGATAGCTCTGTTATCCAGAATCTGGCCCGCAAAATTCTTGAATTCCAGAACTACGATATCACAGCCGTAAAAAACGGTGAGCAAGTGCTGCAAATTCTGGAGAAAGAAGATTTCAGTATCCTTCTCCTGGACATTAACATGCCGCTGATGGATGGTATGGAATGCGTTCGGCGCGTTCGGGCACTTCCCGAAAAAGAAAAAGCCGCAGTGCCTATTGTAGCCATCACCGGCAACGCCAAAAATTACACCGAAGAAGAATTCAAAACCGCCGGTTTCAACGATGTACTGGTGAAACCCCTCAACTTCGACCGCCTGGTTGAAGTAGTAAATCAACTGACGGATAAATAAAAGTAGGAGTTAGGAACGAGGAGTGAGGAGTGAGAAGGGCTGGCGCATGTATACTGCTGACGCGCCAGCCCTCCTCACTCCTCACTCCCCACTCCTAATACCTAATACCTATGGTCATTACCCTACTCGGTACGGGAACATCGTCGGGGGTGCCGCTTATTGGCTGTACCTGCGAAGTGTGCCGTTCGGTTGACTTTCGGGACAAACGACTCCGTACCTCCGTTCACATTGACGTAGACGGTCGTAGTTTCGTTATCGATACCGGTCCCGATTTCCGGCAACAGGTCCTTCGGCTCAACCTGCAAAAACTCGACGCCGTTCTGTTCACCCACGAACACAAAGACCATACGGCAGGGCTCGACGAAATTCGGGCGTATAACTTTAGGTCGGGAAAAGATATTCCCGTGTATGGACGTCCTACCGTACTGGCGCAGTTGCAGCGTGAGTTTGCGTACGTTTTCGCCGAGAATAAATACCCCGGAACACCCCACGTTCAACTGCATAATCTGACCAACGAACCCTTCGACGTGCTGGGCGTTCGCTTCACGCCCATTGAGGTAATGCACCATAAACTACCTGTTTATGGCTTCCGAATTGGTGATTTCACCTATCTCACCGATCTGAATTATATTTCCGATGAGGAACTGGAAAAAGTTTATGGCACCAAGGTCCTGGTACTCGATGCGCTTCAGGTAAAACCCCACATTTCACACTTTACGCTCGACGAGGCCGTTGCCCTTGCCAAACGCGTTAATGCCGACAGGACCTACTTCATTCATATCAGCCATAAACTTGGCTTACACCGGGAAGTTGAAAAAGAACTGCCAGACAACATCCGGCTAGGCTACGACGGCTTGCAGATCAGGCTGTAACAGGCCCCGTCTGTTACGATAATGCCAACAGCCAGGGCCTGTTACAGCCTGACAAACCAATTCCATCTACGCATCGTTACTCCGGTAGATTCTTACATACACGATGCTGACCGCGATAAAGCCCTCCCGCCCGTTTTCGAATACCCTCCTAGATACGTTCCGACAGCAGGGCGATGCTCCCGCCGATTCGGCCATTGCGGCTGTCGTTGAGGCAAGTGGCCCGTCGGGCTTGCGTTCGCTGATGCAGTGGCTGGCCGATACCAGCGATTTCTCGACCGAGAAACAGCCCCCTGCCATCCAGACCTTCTTTGCTGAATACAACAACTTACCCGACTGGGCAGAACCCGACCGGATGAAACGGGGTATGGCCTTTTTCAAGAAACACGCCCAGCAAATTGGTCTGACACTCGGCTTTTTCTCCCTCCCCTATTCCTACCTGGGTGCTAATGGAGCGCAGGTCCTGTGGCTTACCGAACGCATCAAAAACGACACTGCCCGCCGATTACAGGAAACCGGCGAGTGGGTTTTTGCGGTCAACAATGCCAGAGAGTGGCCGTTTAATGGGCAAACAACCAACCCAAACGGGGGAACAGCCATTCGCCGTACTCAGAAAATCCGGTTGATTCATGCCGGGGCCCGCTGGTTTTCGCTACACTCCGGTCGGTGGAATATGGACTGGGGCTACCCCGTCAATCAGGAAGACATGGCCGGTACCAGTCTGTCGTTTTCCTATATTGTGTTGCAGGGATTACGAAAAGCGAAAGTCAGCATGACCGAGCAGGAAGAAGAGGATTACCTGCATCATATCAACGTGATTGGCTACCTCAACGGCGTTACCGAAGCACTTATTCCGACGAACATGCGCGAAGCCTATAACCTTGGTACGGCCATTGCCCGCAGGCAATTTGCCCCATCCGAAGCCGGCGTCGGGTTAACTCGTTCGCTGTTGAATGCGATAGCCGCAGCGGCATCGTCCAGCCAGCTTACACCTGGTGGCCCGGCCCAGTTTGCAGCACCAGCACGACAGGGAACGATAGGCCCCGAAACGATTCGGAACCTCGCAGCCGGTGAAATGCGTTTCTTCATGGGCGACGAATACGCCGACTGGCTGGGCATTCCAAACGTTCCCGTTGAGAAGCGGCTGGCCGGGTTATTAAATCGCCTGCCTATTTTCCAGCGTCAGTTATTGAGTCTGTAGTTCATACAGTTCAGTAAAGATTTCTGACGTTCATAACAATCTACAGACTTGTATCAATTAGAACCCATTGCTGCTCTTGCTACGGCACCCGGCATCGGAGCCATTGCCGTGGTCCGCGTATCGGGCGAAGGCGCTATAGAACTCACCAACCGATTTTTTCGGGGAAAAGACCTAACGCAACAGTCCAGCCATACCGCCCATTTCGGCACTCTCCGGAATGAAGATGGCAGCATCATCGACGAAGTGCTGGCAACCGTTTTCCGGGCGCCAAAATCCTTTACGAAAGAAGATGTGGTCGAGATTTCGTGCCATGGTTCCGAGTTTATTATCCAGCAAATACTGCGTCGGCTCATACAGGAAGGTGTTCGGCTGGCCCAACCAGGTGAGTTCACGCAACGGGCGTTTCTGAACGGTCAGTTCGACCTCGTACAGGCCGAAGCCGTTGCCGACCTGATTGCGTCCGACTCCGACGCCAGCCACCGGGCCGCCCTGAATCAACTGCGTGGGGGATTCTCCCGACAACTCAAAGACCTTCGCCAGCAGCTGATCGACTTTGTGGCCCTAGTTGAACTGGAGCTCGACTTCGGTGAAGAAGACGTCGAGTTTGCCCACCGCGACCGGCTGCGGCAGCTTATGCTCGATATCCGCCGGGTGCTTCACCCGTTGATCGACTCCTTTTCTACCGGAAACGCCATCAAAAACGGTGTACCGACGGTTATTGTCGGCAAGCCCAACGCGGGCAAATCGACGCTGCTCAACGCGCTGCTGAACGAAGAAAAAGCCATCGTTTCGGATATCCCCGGCACCACCCGCGATGTGATTGAGGATGAGCTTTTTATCGATGGTATTCGCTTTCGATTGATCGACACCGCCGGGTTACGGCAGGCCACAGACCGCATTGAAGCCATTGGCATTGAGCGTACTCAGCAAAAAATGCGCGATGCTGCCCTGGTCGTTTATCTCTTCGACGCCAAAAATGTAACATCCGACGACTTGCTAACGGCAGTCGACGAAGTGCGGGCATCCGGCAAACCGTATCTGCTTGTCGGCAACAAACTCGACGCAATTACCGACGTTACCCGCGAGTCGCTGGAAACGATGCTGGGCGAACCCGTTGTCTGGATTTCGGCGGCTAAGCAAACGCATTTAGCCGAGTTGAAAGCGGCTCTTTCGTCTCGTGTCCGCACCGATGCCGCCGTACAAACGGGTAGCGCCGTAGTCACCAACGCCCGCCATTACAACCACCTCACCGGCACCGACGACGCCCTCGCCCGCGCCATCCACGGCCTCGACACTGGCGTCACCCCCGACTGGCTGGCCATGGATTTACGCGTAGCCCTGCAGCATTTGGGCGAGTTGACGGGAGAAATCACGACAGACGATTTGCTGGCGTCTATTTTCAGTAAGTTCTGTATCGGAAAATAGGGTGTATACCTCCTGACCACCTCACAACAAGCTAAAGAAAATAGCAGTATGTGCATTATTTTGCACTATCGTTATCTTTTTAGCCTATATTTTCCTTACTTCTACTAAAAAAGGGCAGAACAATGCACTATGCGTCTCTTTTGAGCAGTATCAAAAACCGTCGCAACGTCCTTCACATTACCCAGGAGTATCTGGCTGAAATTTCGGGAGTGAGCCTGCGTACCATTAAAGAGATCGAATCCGGAAAGGGCAACCCAACCCTCGAGACACTGGGTGAATTGGCGGATGTGTTGGGTATGGAATTGACACTGGTCATTAAGCAACCGAATCCGTAACACCATGCGTCAGGCAGCAGTCTATCGAAACGGCGAACTAGCAGGCCACCTCATCGAGGAAAGCCGCCGATACTATCTTTTCCGCTACGATGAGCGTTGGCTTGCCGATCCGCATAAACCCAATCGGAATACCGGAGTGATGAGCTGTTCCCATTCTTTTTCAATATGCTGAGCGAAGGAGAGAATCGACGGTTACAGAGTATTCAGCTTCGGGTAGATGAGGCCGACAGCTTTGGTCTGCTGCTGGCCACCGCTCAATACGATACCATCGGTGCCATCACATTACGTCCGGCAGCTGACTTATGAGTTTACCCGTTATAAAAAATTACCCCGTTACGCTGGCAGAAGGTTTTAACAACTACAGCCCCCTCTGTTTGCGCACAGTATTTAATGGGCGCAAAGTCAGCCCTGTCCTACCCTACGAGCTGCCCCAGAAAAGCGAGACCGTTGCCGAGCTGTTTATGGAAAATCGAAAACGAATTTCCATCTCGGGAGTGCAGGAAAAGGAAAGCCTGATGCTGGAAAAGAACAGCTTACGACTCACCCATCCGGGCGAACAGGGAACCTACATTTTGAAGCCCATCCCCCGCGATGTCAAAAAGGTGGATCAGGTACCGGCCAACGAACACCTCACCGTGCAGATTGCCCGGCAGGTGTATAGCATCAACACGGCGGCCAATGCCTTGATTTTCTTTCAGGATGGCTCCCCTGCTTACCTGCCTAAACGCTTCGACGTAAAACCGGACGGCACCAAATGGGGTGTAGTGGACTTTGCGGCTTTATCGGGGCGGACCCACCAAAACGCAGGCCCCAACTTCAAGTACACCTATAGCTACGAGGAAATAGGGCTATTGATCCGAAACGCAACTACCTGAATCAATAAATGTATAGGGGGCAGAAGGACGTAGCTGATGGGTTAGGCTTAACCATTTCTAAACGCGATTGACCGAAAAGTCTGGTAACGGCTTACTTATTTTCCCGATTTATTTCCGTTACCGCTGGAATCGCCCGGCCTTAATACGCTTCCCTTTGCGCGTGGGCATGAGCTGGCTCCAAAGAGATCATTTACTCTTTGCAGCGCCGGATCAGGTCTTTAACGCGTTCAACTGTATTCCGAAGGTTATCGATGGGTATAGCAAGTTGACTGTAGGCCGTTGTTTTGAACTGAGCATCATTCACATAGTAGGCGACATCATCCAGCAATTCAGCCGTCTCATCACTTCGCTCCGTAAACCACTTTACCTCCGAAGCAACCAGATTAACGACGTTCAATTTTTGGGGCGCATTGTGAAAAAACTCCTTTCGATCGGTGGAGTAGTACTTACGAAACTCTTCAGCAGCAGCCTCCCTATCCATCGTCATTACCCGACTCCGGAAGTTCTCCAGAAAAGACAAGTGACTACGCATGGCATTATACGCCGTACGGTTTATGGCACAGGTGTTCCCCAATTCGCTCGCATTAGCCGGATCAACAACACCAGTTGTATTGTCTCTGTCGGAAGCTGGCGCTGCGGAAGTGCCTGAAGCAGTAGTTGCTGCTACAGAACCGGGCATAGGCCGACTTGGCTTAACGGCTGTAGGCGCACTGGCTGTTCCGGCTGAAAGTATGTGAAAAACCGGTTCCTGAACAGCCCCTTGTTCACGGGCGAAATCGACAGTGGCCTTCGTCGAGGCCTGTAGCAAAGACTCCCACTGAGCGGGCTGTCGGCTGGGTCTGGCAACGACCTGCTTAAATTGCTCCATGAAGGAGGTAAAGAACCAGCCCCCATCTTCGCTGCTGTTCGATTTTTGATTCCGTTTGCACGTGTGCAGGAGAATGGACATCCGGCTTTCGAGAAACAGTTTTTTTAGCTGTTCAGGATTGTTGACCGACACATTCATGACATGTACCGAACCTGGTTTAGCCCGCGAGCGGTCATTGATGGCACTGTTGCAGGACTCACCAAAAGCCAGGGTCAGGCGATTGCCTTTCCGGCGTAGTTGCTCAAATACAGCTTTCAGGTTCCGGGAATTGGCCGGGCCGGGATTTTGTCCCGCAGCTTTAAATAACAGCATGGGCTCTTCTGTCTCAGAATTGTTCCAGCCATGGCCCATGAAATAGAAGAAAACAACATCATTCGGTTCAGGACGAAGCGCAGTTAGCACCTGATCGCAGCGCGTTGCCAGAAAATCGCTGCCTTTATAGACTGCCATTCGGTTTTTCAGGCCGGTTGCCTGGCAGACTGTCTCCGACATTTCAGTCAGGAAGGAAATGTTCATCAGGTTGGGAGCCGACAAGCCGGGGTCATCTGTATCGGCAAACACCAGCAGATGAAAATTCTGGGCATACAAAGCAGGCTGAAAACTAAACAGGAAGATGATAAGCCCCACCGCCTGATAACCTGACAGACGAGCGATCTTTTTAATAAGAGACTTCTGTTTCACAGCAGGTGATGGTTTGACGGTTGAACAAAGGAGTCTGACGATTACGGGTGCGCTTTTGCGTTAACCGGACAACGGTATCCTGAATCTGCTTCCAGGTGGTTACGGTAGCCTGTTCACGAACCGCTTCGGCAATCGTGTTCGTGAACGCAGTTAACCAGACTGAGCCCTGCTGCGGATCGCTATAGGCCCGCTCATTGAGACCGGCAGACGCCATGACAATAATTTGTTGCACTTTTTCTGCTTTGAACAGCCGCTTATAGGCGTCAACAATGGCCATATCCGGTATGTCTGTCTGCGCCAACCGGGTGACCTGTGCCGTTAAAGCCCCAACTTCCGTACTGCGGGCAGCAGGTTTGTTTGCGGAACTGCTATCAGTAAGTAATGCGATCTTTTGGCGTGGCCGATTTCCACAGTCAACGGTCACCAGTAATGTCCGTACAGGTTTGGCGCGCAGTAGGGCCAGCAGTTCACGTAAGGGTATGTCGCCACCGTTCAGCTGGAGTGTAGGCCAGGCTTTAGGTCCGTCGCTGTACCCACGACCCGCATAGTGCAACCATACCATGTCATTCTCAGCCGACTGCGGCTTGAATTTACTCAGCGTTTGTCGCAGCATTTGCGGAGTAAAAACGGCACTATCGCTAAACTCATACCGATGCTGGGTGTAATTTCCATACCGGGCAATATCATCCGTCAGCTTATGAAACGAGTGAGCGTCGAGCCTTCGATCGGGGCGCCGGGAATCAGTGGTTTCGATAACCGAAAACACGTATAGATTTTGCCCCTGAACCGGCGCAACGGCAAATGGAAACAAAGCGAAGAAAGCCTTTTGGTATAATCGCATAAATTTATTTCGGCTCTGTTTCCTCCTCGTCGTCATCAATCCCGGCGGGGCAATCGACCGTAAAACGAGGGCGTTGTAACCCGTTTGACTGTTCCTGCATCTTTTCGACAAGGCTACTTTTTACAGTATTTAGCGGGCGGTTCAGCCCCCAGCGTGGATCGCCTTCGGTCATCTGCTCTTTCATGGCGGCAAGAAAAGCCCCTAAAAAAACTGAGTTACCATTCTTATCACGTAGGGCTCGTTGTCCCACGGATGCCGACGCAATCTTGATGAACATCTTTTTGCACTCTGCTTTTCCAAGAAACAGCTTCTGGCTGCTTTCACGCAGGGCGGGCGGGTGAGGCCGGGGTATAAGCCGGGTTACATAAACCGGTTCGGGCTGGTTATCACAGTCGGCAACAACCAGAGTAAGGTGCGCTTTTTTAGGCCTTAAGATTTCCATCACGTCACGCATGGGTGTCTCATCGCCATCTTTCAACTTCATGATTGGCCAGACACGGTCGCTGGCGGCTTCGCCCCGGCCTGAAAAATAGAAGACGATAATATCTTTAGCGGCAACAATTCGGGTAGAGGTCAACGTGGCCAGAAGCTCCTGATGCGTGAAGGCCGTGTGCGTGGCTACCGGATAATCGAGGTAAGGGCCGACGTACCGCCAGAAGTTTTCCATCTCCAGACGATCTTTACTTCCGCGCTGGTCTGCTTTATCCGCCAGGAAGAAAAGATGAATCTGCTGCGAGTAGCCATTCAGCGTAGTCAGGATAAGTAAGAAAGCAAGTATCTGTTTCATGTAGGTGGTGCGGACAGTGGCTTATAGCCGGCTAGGATTTCTTTTTAACTGGCTGCGGCTTCAGGTTACGGGGTTTCGGTTTGGTAACCGTCGCCGGTTTGAGACTGTTGACGGGTGAAGCTACTTCATCGCTTTCATCGGTAGCGGGTAAGCCTTTCACCAGGCGTCGAAGGCGCTTCTGGATCAACTTATACTCCGTTTCACCTTTACTTAAATTATCCAGATCGGCTTCCTGGTAATTTTGAATGATCAGGCTGTTCAAGGTTTTAAAGCGCTTACCTGCCGAAGGGTGCGATGCGTAAATCGATGAAATGGCATTACTTTTTAAGGCCGCCATAGCCAGATCCTTTACCTGGGCAGTACTGGGCGTTGTACCCTGTTGCGAGAGAGCCGCCAGAGCACCCGCCTGACTCAACATGCGCTCGCCAAATGATTTGGTTGGCACATCGGGGGTTCGGTGAAACAGGCGCTCCCAGAGCTTAGGCGCTTCTCGTGGGTCATAACCCGCTTCGTAAATGTAGTTGAGCCCAATACGGTCGGCCTGATTTTCTAATTTTCGGCTGTAGCTACTCGATAAGGCAGCCCCGCCAAATGCAGCAATCGCATTCGACAACTCGCTTGCCTCCAACCCATAAGCCGATACCAGCGCTGTAGAAACCGCCACTTTTCCCACCGAGATGGCCTGGCTTTGTTCATACTCCTGACGACTATGGCGATAGGTAACGTGTGCGATTTCATGCCCTAAAACGGCAGCTAGTTGTGCTTCATTTTCGATCTCGTTTAGTAATTGAGTATGCACAAATACTGACCCGTCCGGATAAGCACAGGCATTGAAGGTGGTATCGATGACGACAAAAAAGTTGAAGTTCACATAAGCCGGGTGATCTTTTGGCAGCTTCTTAATGTGGTCAGGAATAAGTTTTCGGCCAACGCGGGATATGTAGGCATTAATCGGCTCATCCCGCAGCAGATTGAACTTGGCGTTACCAAAGGCGACTTCACTACCATCCAGCGACATTTTCTTTGTTGCTTTAAGCGTGGTCAGTAGTTTATGATCCGTTTCCGTAAACTCATCGGGCACTACCGTACCGGATTCTACGAGAAGTATGCCATCTGTTTGCCGTTGCCCTTTGAGCTTCAGCTCCATCCCCTTTTCCATCTCCTTGAAACTGCTGAACAGACGACCTTTATAGCCTTTCTCTCCAACCAGTTTAGCCCCTGTCTTAATCTTAACCGCCTGGCCATCTACCGTGGCGACATCGCCATCCAACTGCTCATATGTACCCGCAACGGTACCACTACCGGTTAAGTCTGTCAGGATGATAACTTCCTGCATGGCAAACTTTTTACTGTAACGATACTCGTGAAAAGCGATTTCAACCTCCAGGCCAGGCCGTAGTAACTCTTTATTCTTCAGATATGGAGATTTATCGAACGGAGCTGGCTCCTGATCTTTAAATGTTTTGTTATTGGCCAGCGCTTTGGCTTTCTTTTCCTCAAACTTCTGATGTTCCTTTTCTGCCTTCTGCTTCCTGTTTTCGTACTGTCGTCGTTCGCTTTTGCCCATAAATACAAGCGTACTGTCCGTATAATCAATAAATGAGTAATAATCCTTATAATCGCTTTCGATGTTAACGCGGATTTTCAGGCGGGGAGGTTTGAACTCGACAACGTAAGCAGACTCAGTTTTAAGAATTGGCACTTCAGTCTGCGCTAAAGAAGGGAGTAGACTCCCCAGACTAACAAGAAGGGTAGCTAAACAGCAGGAAAGATTTCTCATATAAGGGTAGTGTAGATGACGTTAACTTACCAAGCAGTAGCCGTAAAAATAACAAGGTATATTTTGGTAATACTACTTAAATCACATAATTTCCCGAAGAAATTTTGTGATGAACAAAATTCTACAGTAGTAAATATATTAAACGGCATATTTTCTAAATCCACACATGAATAACAATCGATCTATTCCTCTATTATTCCTTCCTTCGAGGTTGCCTAGTCATTTTAGGCAGTTTACTAGCATCTCATTAGCTGAGTAATAAGTTACCGGCTACATTACCAGTAGTCCTGATACGACTGTCTAATGTACGTAATCATTAATTTCTCAGTCGTTCTGATACCAGGCTGACGCCACACAAGCCTTTAATTATCCACCCAATGACCCTTTCGGAAACGTCGAAACGAGCTATTCAGATTGCCCAGGCTTTAGCGAAGGAAAATAAGCATCCTGCCTTTGCACCGGCCCACCTGCTGCTGGGTCTCTTTCATAATGATGTAGGACTGGCAACCTGGCTTGTCGTACTCGGGAAAGACATCCATTTCCTGCGCGACTGGGCCGAATACCAACTTGAGGGTCTACCCAAGTCCGATAAAATAGCAGAAAGTCCGGCCGGCGATTTACAGGTACAGGAGCTGGTTAAACTGGCGGAACTGATCGCGCTTCAGCTTTCCTCTCTCTCCATAGAGCCAATCCATCTGCTGGCGGCCTCGCTCAAGGCAGAGGTTGCGTTTACGGCTGGTCAGCTCAAATCACTGCCTCTAACCCAAAAGGAACTGCTGGATGCGGCTCTGGATGAGCAGTCTGTACAAACAGCCCTAAGGCCAGCTACGGCTTCTGGTTCAACAGAAACACCCGCCCCAGCTCAGGCCGCTGGCGCAGGTCAGCCATCATTATATAAGTACTGTGTCGACAAAACAGAATTAGCTCGTGACGGTAAACTGGACCCCATTGTTGGGCGCGACCAGGAACTGAGACTTATGCTTGAGATTCTGGTGCGACGAACCAAGCCAAATGTATTGTTGGTAGGCGAGCCGGGTGTTGGCAAAACAGCACTGATCGAAGGGTTCGCTCAGGCAATCATAGCGGGTAAAGTGCCTGGTCGGCTGAAAAACACAAAACTTTTCGAGCTGGACCTCGGTGCCCTGGTGGCCGGTGCGGCCTATAAAGGCGAAGTTGAAGATCGAATTAAAAGCATTATCCGGGAGGTAAAGCAACTTGATAAAGCTATTTTGTTTATCGATGAGATTCACGTGCTTCTTAATCCAAATGGTTCGATTGGTACGGGCGTGGCTCAGCTCCTGAAACCGGAATTAGCCCGGGGAGAACTGACGGTAATTGGTGCAACAACGCTGGATGAATTCAGACAGTATATCGAGAAAGATGAAGCCTTTGGCCGCAGGTTTGAAAAACTCATTATTCCGGAGCCGGATATCCCTACCGCTATCCGAATGGTGGAAAGCCTGCTGCCACGGTATGAACAGTATCACAACCTCAAAACAGAGCCTGCCGTTGCCGAAGAAGCGGTTCGCCTGGCTAGTCGTTATATCAAAGACCGGCGCTTGCCCGATGCCGCCATCGACCTGCTGGACCGCACTATGGCGGCCATTTGTATTACCAGCGAAACAGGCCCTATTGAACTATTGGCCCTACAGGAAGAGCTCAACGGCCTACCCGATAAGCTAACCGGACAACCCGACACAACCCAGTTATCAGCCTACCGTTGGCTGATTCAACAGTTTCAGCACCGCATCAGTCCTATTCTGCGGCATCAGCTCGACGATGACACCCAGCCGGAAACCATCGACGTCACGTCCGTTTTGCACAACTACCTGCACGACCGTCTGGAAAAGCTTCGTCCTTTGGCCGACATCAAAAAAGAAATCCTCACCCCGCAGGATGTAGCGGCTATGGTATCGGCCAAAACGGGTATTCCTTTAGGCAAACTGCAATCGAGCGAGCGGGATAAACTGATGCAGATGGACGCTGTTCTGCGAAAACGGGTGGTGGGGCAGGATCATGCCATTGAGGCTCTTTCGGCTTCAATCCTAGTAGCACGATCGGGCTTGTCTGAAGGGAAACAGCCTGTTGGTGCGTTTTTTCTACTTGGCCCAACCGGAACGGGGAAAACAGAACTGGCGAAATCCCTGGCCGATTTTCTGTTTAATAACGAATCGTTTCTAATCCGGTTCGATATGTCGGAGTTTAAGGAAGAACATTCTGTAGCTCTGCTCTACGGTGCACCGCCGGGCTATGTAGGGTATGAACAGGGAGGGTTACTGGTGAACAAAATTCGCGAGAAGCCGTATTCTGTGGTGCTGTTCGATGAAATTGAAAAAGCCCACCCTTCGGTGTTCGATCTTTTCCTTAAAATTCTGGATGAAGGCAAACTCCATGACCGTCTCGATAAGGAAGGGGATTTCTCTAATGCGGTTATTCTGTTTACCTCGAATATCGGCAGTGAGTTTATTGGTCGGGCGTTTGGTGAAGGCAAAATTCCGGCGTCCAATGACCTGACCGAGATTATGAGCGGCCACTTCCGTCCCGAATTTTTAGGTCGCATTAACGAGTTGGGCGGAACCATACCCTTTGCCCCCATCAGCGAACAAAACGCAGTCATGATTTTCAACATTCACCTTCGGGCATTGGAAAAGCTACTGGCAAAGCAAAATATCACCCTTATGCTGACGCCCGAAACCCGTGAGTATTTGGCATTAACTGGTTTTTCACCCCGGTACGGAGCCCGTCCGCTTAAAGGTGTTATACGCAGCCAGCTTCGCCGACCAATTTCCCGGATGATCATCGCCGGAGAGTTGGGTAAAGATCAGGTGGTAACCGTGAGTGTGAATGATGAAAAAGAATTAGTCTGGACGGTAACTCCTCCCATTTAGGGCAATATTTTCCTATAACAAATGGAATTGAATTTAAACGAAAAGAAGTCTCTATTTACAAAGGCATAAATAGAATAGGTACATTAACGGGATTTTCAAACCGGAGCTATACGTTCAGAAACAGGTATTATCTGACAGAAGGAACGAGAACAACAGACAAAGGAAATGATCAATTGTATCGAGTAAATAGTTTGGTTTATGTAAGGCTTAATTACAGAGCTTTTAATTAAAAAAATGAACGGATGCAGTTAAAAATAATTAGCGTTTCATTTTTGTTCTCGACGAAAAAAAATATACGCATAGTTATTGATATCTGACAGACGAACTGACTCAAAATTTACCAAATGCTAAATCCCAAATCAGTTCGTCTCTTGCTTACGACAAAGAACTATTTAGCTCACGCACAAAAAAGCCGCTAATTAGATTTTCAAAGGTAATTAACAAAGCAGGAAATTAAAGTTAATTACTTGCTTTACAAAGCTTTAACTCCTTACTATTGTCAAGATAATGTACCTGATATGTGCTTATCAAGCAAGTCTATTTCGATATCTTGTCTGTCGTATAAGTTTAACTTTATTTTTGCCTTTTTTTAAATAAAGTTTGTGCAAAAGCATAATTTCAAGTTACTTTAATCATCCTTAATAACACTGAAAATTCTTTCATTTATGAATCCAACACTGAATATGCCTGGAGCCTGGGCTGGCGTAAAAGAAGTCCCTCCCAGCTTATTGCCACTCAATCAGAATCAAACTCTATATGTCACTAAGTTAACTACGCACGACGATGGAGTACCAGAGCCTACTAAAGTAGAGGGTTTGAAATCTGTTGATGAAGTCATGGATTATTTTAAACCCAAAAAAAATATATCCCTGACCCAGGAAGATGAGAATACGCAGGAAGAAGAATTTCATTTTCGACGGATGGGAGATTTTACCCAACAGGGATTGATCGGACAAAGCAAACTATTGCAGGCTCAGGCGGGAAAAATACAGGACTTAAAAAAGATAAACATGAATCTCCGTTCTAATAAAATGCTGCAAAAAGCGCTTCAAAATCCAGAATCCAGAAGCCTTCTGCGCGGTATGATCGAGCAAATGATCGACGAATTAGCGGCATCGACTTCACGCTAACACTCTCCCTAAACCGTCTTAGCCACCCCCTGTATGGAAGCGCAAAAAAGTGAAAACACCAGCCAGCCCGTTCGCGAAAATGAACAGGCTTCCCCTTCTCTTGAACAACAGGTTGCCCAGCTAAAAAAACTACGGCTGGGTGATTTCAAATTACTTGAAACCGTTATTCCCGGAACGGAGAATCTTAACCCTGACCGAGGCAACAAACGTACACTCTGGCTGAACGACCCGAATGAAGCCCGAAAAGCAGATCGTAAGAAACTGATGAATCGGCTGGAGATCTGGCGTGATTTACTCAGCGATGATACGACCTCTACAGAACAGATTACCAGCAAGGCAGATAATCTTCAGAAAAGCCTGGAAGCCCTGCTGAAAACTAATCTTTATGAAGTAACTCAGGAAACCCGCGAACTCGAAAGTACGTACCGAGGGGTGGCTTCGTTCTTTATTAACGCCGAAACCAGTGGCCTCAAAGTTCGAAATGTCCACTTCGTAGATGCACCACTCGAACAGCTCAACCCCGAGCATACAGACTATGAGGGAGAAACCCTGGAGTATATTAAGAAATCCATCCATCAGGTTTATAACCAGTTCGACCTGACAGACAGTTACTCGTTACTGGTCGTACCAGGCTATCTGGGCAGCAAAGTAGCCGTGGATACCTGGGCTACCATTGCCAATAATCATAAGCTGATGCTTATTACCGACTTCGTAGACGAACAGTCGCTGGAGATGATCCGGGATTCATTTTTGACGGATGAAATAGCATCTGACGAAGGCAAGTATGCCAACGTACTCATGACGGCGAACTATTTGGTCGGCCGGGGCAAGTACACCGAACTGGAAGAAGAGGAAGATTTGTATGTTGCCCCTTCGGCTGCACTTGCGGGCAAAGTTTACATGAACCTGATCTCTCAGTCTTCTATGGGGCTTCAGTACGGGGCGCTCGAACAGACCAACGGAGTCCGGCTCGATTTATTAAAAACAGAAGTGGGTGAACTAGAGAACTTAGGCCTTATTCCGATGACAAAAGCCTTCGGCAAAGTCATCCCCTTTTCGGCTCGAACACTCTACAATGGCTCAAACGTGGGGTTGAAAACCTATTCGGTTGTTCGTGTTTTCGACTGGATCATGAAAGTGCTTATGCACTTTCTTAACAAACGGGCGGGAGAGAACTGGAGCAGTACCGTAGAACAGCAAATCAAAAAAGAGATTATCCGCTTTCTGGATAGCATTACCGGCCCTGGCCGTGTAATCGACCGGTTCGATACGCCTAAGTTCGATAAAGACCCGGCCGATCCATCCCGCATTGTTCTCGATATCAATATTACGCCTTTCTTCCCGGCCAAAACGTTTATCATTAACCTGCATGGCGAGCAAGGCCTCAATCCGAACACTGCCCGGCGAAACTCATTCGAAGGTTCCATTGATCAACGCAGGGATTCTTAATGGCTTCGTTCGTTGCATACCTTCATGTTGGTCGGTTTTCGACCCAACTTAACTACGTTTACCTGGATATAAACCAGGCTACTGACACACTAGGCCGCCCCGCATCCTTAACGCGGGGCGGCAAAATTACCGTCGAGTTCAACTCAACGAACGATTATGTAGTGGCCGAATGGATGGCCGATCCATCCAAACGAATGGAGGGCTCAATCGTATTCATGAACATGGTTGCCCGGCAAACGTTAAAAGAAATCAACTTCCTGAACGCCTACTGCATTGATTTACACGAACGATTTGATGGTACAACCAACAGTAGTCAGATGGTAACAATCATTACGATTTCTCCGGAAAAAATAAATATCGGGGGCATCGAACTAGATAATCGGTGGCCCGCAACAGAATAGACAAACCGCCAACCCGTTTTTCAGCCAGTTTCAACCTATCCACGCTCCCGAATGGCAGCTTCTTTCTCAGCTGAATTTATATTGCCCGATGCTGGTGCCAGTTTCCGGGTGCTGACCTGCGATTATCAATTATCGCAAATGACCGACCAGCGGGGTCGGCCAACGGCTGGCGTACGAAGCGGGCTGTTACGTATAGCCATTATGGGAGCCAACTACCAGTCACTCACGCATTGGGCCATCGACCCATTCAAGGCACATGACGGCTCAATTGTGTTTAAAGATCTGGTTGGAAAAACGTTTAAGACCATCACGTTTACGCAAGGGTACTGCGTTTCCTACCGCGAGATTTTCACTCCCCACGATGGCGAAGCGGTTGTTTACCGCTTCGATCTGGGTATTACAGCGGCTCAGGTAACGCTCTTGGGCGATACGCTTCATGATAATCAATGGCTCGACTGGAAATTTGGTAACCGGTAGTCTTAACTCGTCTTTATTCGCAGATGGCACAGCAAGTTGAAGTAAACGTTATTGTCGGTCAGAAACGCATTACCCATTTCACGAGTTTACAGATTAACCAATCGCTGTTTACGCATCACACCTTTGCCATTGTTGTGCCCTTCGAAGCGCTGGAGAACAAAGAGGATTTCTTTTTCAAATCGGCTCATCAGGATGTGTGCGGCAAACCTATTTCCATTTCCTTTAAGCCTTTATTCAAAAATGTCACCTCCAGTTTCCAGTTCAACGGCGTTGTTACGGAGCTGATTTTACAGAATAACAGCGAACTGGTCAATTCCTTCATCATTAAAGGCTACAGCCCAACTTTTCTGGCTGAAGACGGCGTTCAGCGACGTGCTTTCGTTGGCCAGACGCTAACCCAAATCATGAATGGAGTCCTGCGCGATTATCCGCAGAATCTGCTCCCGCGATCGGTGGCGCCAGTGTACGCAAACAGCATCGACTATAAAGCTCAATATGACGAAAGCAATTTTGATTTTCTGAACCGGCTGGCGGCCGAATACGGCGAGTGGTTTTACTACAATGGCACGCAGTTGGTGGTTGGAAAAGCCCCCACACAGGTAGAATCGTTTGTGGTTGATGGGATTCAAACGTTCGACATCGCCATTGGCTTAAAGCCCAACCTGTTTGGTATGTATCATTACAATTCGACCAAACACGAAGAATACGTCAGCAAAGGGACGCCCGTTGGGTTAGGCAACCTGGGCAGCTTTGCCTACCAGCAATCGCAGGGATTATTTGGCCGGTCGGCGCAGCTATGGCCCTTACGGAATATCCAGTTCCAGAGTGAGCTCGATGAAACCGTACAGACGGTTAACGCAACCAATGCGGCCGACCTGGTTCGATTTCAGGGCGTTGGCGAAAATCCGAATCTCAATGTGGGGGTTATCGTAGACGTAACGGCGCAGAAGCTGGTTAAACCGGGGCAGTACAAACGCGAGAATGCCGGTCAATACCGAATTACGCACATCTCGCACACGGTGGATAACATCGGGAATTATGAGAATAACTTCGAAGCAATTCCCTCCGCAGCCGACTACCCACCCCGCAACCCAACCGTACGCATGCCCATTGCCCTGCCCGAAATTGCAACGGTTATCAAGAACGAAGACCCGCTCAAATTAGGCCGGGTGCGGGTTCAGTTTCACTGGCCCAACCAGATGCAGGGTAAATCGTCGTGGATGCGTGTTACCTTCCCTTATACCGGGTCGTCGAGGGGTATGCTGTTTGTTCCGGAAACCAACGACCAGGTGTTAATCAGTTACGAAGCCAACCATGTCGATTTTCCGGTCGTAGTGGGCAGTTTATACCATAAATCTCCGGCCAATGATTACTGGTTCGATGATAACCTCCAGAAAGTGATCCGGACTAAAGGGGGTAACAAAATTGTCTTTAAAGACAAAAAGGGCGAACAGGAAATCTTTATCACCAACGCCAATAAGAAGGGAACGAGTATGCACTTCTCGTTTAAAGATGATGGCACCATCACGCTCAAAACCGAGGGTCTGATTCAACTGGAAGCCAAAGACATCAAAATGACGGCCGAGGAAAGCATTGAGATGACCGCTAAGAATTTGACCATAACGGTCGAGGAAGACATTAAAGCGATAGCCGAAAATACTTCCTCGTCGTCGCAGCAAGAAGTTACTATTGAGGCTGGGCAGGACGCCAATATACAGGCAACTACTGTCCATGTTGATGGTGGACGAGTGGTTGATGTGAAAGCGCCCAAGATTAAACTCAATTCATAACCCGCACTTTTATTTCTGTTTTACCTATAACTGTTCACTAAACACATCCATTACTATGGCTCAGTCAGCTTCCGCAGTCGCTGCTAAATTTTGGGCTACTGGATTTTCTCCGGTAGAGGTACAATCCTGTTCCTACGAACTACATCGCTCGGTTGACCAGAAAGGTCGCCCCGCCGGTATTACACAGGGCGGAATTATTACGGTTGAGATTGCCGCCAATAAAGACACAACCCCCTTGGCCGAGTGGATTACCGATCCATTTAAAGAAGGAGATGGCGGACTTGAATTTTTCGATGACCGTCAGCAAAGTGTTAAACGGGTTGAATTCAACAATGCCCGCTGCATTGGCTACTCCGAACGGTTCGACAAAGTACAAAACATCCAGACCCCAGACCTGCCTTCCATGACAATGAAGCTGAAAATGTCGGCGGAGAAGATCAGCATCGGTGGTGCCTTGCATGACAACAACTGGAGCGATAAGCAATAAAAAAACAGGTCAGCGAATGGAATACACTCGCTGACCTGCTCTGCTTCATTGTCCCGGAGTCAGACGGCGGATTATAATCCGATGCCCGTTGATTACGTAGTTCTCGGGGCAGTTGCGTTCCGGATCGATGTACAGATTCCCTCGCCACCACGGGCGCTGAACGTAAAAATGCCATTCGTACAGGTTGGTAACCGGGTCTGGATTATACGGGTCACGTACCTCAATCTGGCGTTTGGGTTCATCCCGATTGTGCTCATCGACAGCGAGCTGAAAGGCCTGTCCAATGCTTAATTTGTCGGGAATATCCGAAACGATATCATAAATATTGCGCTCGCCCAGACGAATGTCGACAACAAAAACGATGTCGGTAAGCCGTTTCAGGTCGCTTTCTGAAAGCCGGGGCCGGGGCATTAACGGATCGTACTTCCAAACCTTGTAAATCTTGGGTGGAATACGATTAAAGGCGTCAAACGCCCACTGAACAAAATAGGCGATTAAAAAGGCCGGTACCGTAGTGACCAGCGGACGCACGTGGATTTTGAACGCTTCGTCGAGGGTGCCACTTCCCCAACCGAACATGTTTGGAGAAAAGGACACCAGAAACAGAGCCAGGCCTCCAAAAATACCCATGAGCAGCGTCATGAGTGTACCGAGCAGATAATTGTCGGGAGCAATCCAGGGCATTGCCCAGCGCAACGCATTGGCATGGAGTACGCCCAGCAAGAGTACTACGCCCAGAATTAGGGTGTACGTCCAGAGCGCTGCGTTACCGGACGATGCGAATAGGGTTGTTGCAGTAAGATACCCAAGGTACCCAACGCCACAGAACACAAAAAAAACTACCAGCATATAGAGGATGGTATTTCGAACCGGAACATTACGAGAAAGATTACTTCTGGCCTGCCCAACGACCTGACCAGCCATTGTACGCGCTTCATTCTGAGGGTTAAAATAAGGATTCATTGCCGACGGCCGGTTATGGATGGATTTTTCCAAAACTAAATGAAAACCAATGAATAACATAGAAGACCCGGCGAATATTTACCGAAAAGACTATTACAGGAATTACTCAATTTAAAACGTCTATTTTTGAGTTTACGCTTACCCCAACTAGTTATGCGCTACCGTACGAACGATGCAGTTATTGATATTCCTGATGACTGGCACGATCAAACATTACATATCTTTTCTTCTGAACAACCGGGTAAGGCGGGTTACACAATCGTAATTACGTCTGAACAGCTGGACCGGGTAGCCGATGGTGCTGGCTATCGTGATATGGCTTTGCAACGTTTACCCAAAGAGTTACCTGGTTTTAGTTTAGTAAAGGAGTTAGCTACGGTTATCATGAGTACATTACCGTGCTATGTGCTGGAATATACATGGAACTCTCCAAATGGCGTTATGCACCATTTCCAGGCTTTATTCGCGACAAAACAATCGCAGCGCCTGCTGAAAGGCTACAGCATAACCATGAGCATTCCGGAAGATTTATTCCATCCGGACCTGGAATTACTTTTTGCACGAACCATTCGCTCCTATACGTTCGACCAATAGCCATGCCGGAAGCTGCACATCAAACCCATCAGGTAAAACACGGTGGTGCTATGATTGGACTCATTGCTGGCGTTGTTATTGGCGCTGCTGCTGCTGTCATCATTGTAGGGACTGGTGGCGGAGCTTTAGTTGTAGCGGCAACGGTAGGTGCGGGTATTTCGGCCGGGGGAGGTATCGGTGAGCTTGTAGGCCGCCATTTTATTCCCGGTATTGATCGCGGCCCAATTCTATTGGGTGTACCAACCGTCCTGATCGAATACCTGCCAGCGGCTGTAGTGACTACTCCTGCCGCTTGTGCAGGCATTGGCTTTCCTCATCCGGGCTCACTAATTGCTCAGGGCAGTAGCAGTGTGTTTATTGGGGGCCTTGCGGCAGCCCGAATAGGAGATAAGTTAACGTGTGGGGCAAAAGTTGGCCATGGCTGCAGTAGTGTAGATATTGGAGGAGGTACTGTAACCTACTTAGAAATTGATTCAGAAGTGCCCGCCTGGTTAAGCTTGAGCTTAACGGCAATTGGCTTTTTAAGTGGCGTTGGTGCTTTACGGACAGCCGGTATGAGCCTATTTGGGGCGGTAGCCTGGACAACTGCCGGAACCGCGAGTGGCGCAGGATGGGGAATGGGGGCAGGATGGGTGGCCGAACAAGCGGGCTTTGAATCAGGTAGTTTGGTTAATGACTTGGCCGTTATGGGTGGAGGCATGCTTAGCGGAAAGGCAGCTGGCAAAGCCGGGTTAGGCAAAAGTTTACCGGGTGGCAGTAAAGCTACAGAGCCTATTGGTGGACTAGCGAAATCGGGGGTGGGGTCGAAAGCAACTCTGAGAGAGCAACGACTTCAGCGAGTTTATGAGCTGCGGGAAAAACGAGCCAGAGATTTCTACAAGCAACATAACCCGGGTATGAGCGACGCAGATATAGATAGCCATATCAGAGGCATTGATTACAGTAAACGCGTGAAAGTAGTGAAGATAGGCTCTGATCAGAAACTGAACCGGTACGTACGAACTGAAGATGGTAAAATTATAGATCGAGGAGAATACTTTACCCGCGACACCAAGGCAACGCCATCTGAACTGGGTATTGCTGACTATTATGAAGATGCCAATGGGCAAATCAACATGCGGTTAGACAAACAGACAGGGGTACTAAAACAACCGGATGGTGTTGAGAACATCGGGCTTGAAAGTACGGCACAAGCAATTCCCGACGATTTCAGCATACCAGGCATTGTTCAACCAACCGATGGCGGAGCTAATCAGATTTACATCCCCCGAAGTCAGGACTATTCGTTTGAAAAGTAAAAAAGCCTTCCCATGAGATTCAAAGAACAGGATAAATATGAACAACTCATTCAATTTGCCTTGGATGGCACCGCAGAACGCATCGCCAGGAACTTGAGCATCAATTTATTCAAGACAATACAAGAGCAGCTTTTCCTAATAAGAAGTATTGTTTTTACCGAAAAGCGCCAGCCAACATTTGAAGAAAAAAATGCAGTCTTTATCTCTTCATTAGCCAGAAACCATTTTGCGCCCGGAAATCAATATGGCGATACGTTAAGCCTGATAAATTACTGGTTTACCCACTTGGTTTTCGAAGAATGATGCCAGAATCGTGAGTCATTCTCTCCCGATCGTCAAGTACCCTCTCATCCGCCCAAAAATGCCCGACTATTACTACCGCCTGCCGCTCCGCTTAGACCTGATTACCAGTGGTGGCCAGAATAAACAGGATACCACCGCTACCCGCGAGCTGATGTGCTCGCTCGAAGACTCCCTCTGGAATCATATCTATCTCATTCTGACGACTCCCTTTCGCGAAGTTCGGTTCGACGATGCGTTCGGCAGCGCCATCTGGGAGTATGACCTGAATGCAGGCAGTGAAGTTAACGAAACCCGTTGGGAGAGCAGTATCAAGGATATGATCGAGGACAGCGTCAGGAGTTACGAAAAGCGGCTCGAATCAATTAAAATAGCCGTAAAACTGAATCGGGATGGCTTCACCGATGCCCACCGGCGGCTTACCATTACCGTAACGGGCTACATTCGGGGGCTGAACCGCCAGGGATTTACGTTTCAACGGGATATTATCATTGCCCCATTCATTGCTGAACACCTTCGCTGACTATGAGCTTATTAGATACTTCCAATTTCACAAGGGATGAAGTCCGCAAGCGCATGACGGAGCGGGCCGCTTCCATCTGGCAAATGCGCGTTCGGGATGTCGATACCGCCGACCCACTGGTTGGCTACCTGCTGGATGCCTGCGCGTTTGAGTTTGAAAATACGGCCAAGGTCATCGAAGCCACCCGGCACCGGATTGTAGACCGGCTGGCCAGTGTCATGTGTCCGGAAGTGATTGACCTTCCCCGTCCGGCACACGCCATTCTGAACTGCCGTCCCGAAAACCCAATCGTCGATTTACCCCAGACGGCGCAGTTTTTTCACCGGCAGTTCAACCGAAGTACCAACGAATGGAATCAGGACGTACTATTTTCGCCCGCCAGCACGACCCGGCTCATCGACGCCGAAGTCCGTTACGTACTGAGCGATCAGAGCCTTTGCCAGCTTCGTGGTCGCGACCGGTTGCCCATACAACCCCGGCCGCAATTTATGCCTTTCACGCCCTACCGATCCGTTTGGATTGGACTGGCCGTCGACAAGGAGGTTAAGTCGCTGGCCGGCCTGTCCTTTTATGTTGACTGGGAAAATGAACCGGATGCCGTAAAGGCCAGCTATTACCGCAAACTACAGGATACGAATCAGACAAGCTGGTGGTTAAACGGCCAGCCCCTGCCGGTCAAAACGGGCTTACACTCCCCTACACCACCATCAGATTCTGAATTGGCCGGTTATGAAATGCCCAACCAGCAGCTCATCCAACAACTCGATGCGCTTAAACAACTGGAGACCGATGTGCTGAGCTACTATAACCAGGCCTTTGTGACCCTGGGCGATCTACCCGATAAAACCACCTTCGACTACAGCCCGAAGGCGTATCCGGAAGGGTTTACCGTGTCGGACAGCATCGTACAGCGGCATTTTAATGAAAAGCTGGTTTGGGTCGAACTCCGTTTGCGCGGAGATTTTCCACCGGCCGCCATTGTCAAAATGGACGTACGGGTCAACTGCTTCCCAATCATGAACCGGCGGCTGCGGGATGAACAGCAAAATCTCCAGCAAACCATCAATGTGTTCCCGCTCATTTCGCCCGAAGAGTTTTTATGTATTCGGCGTGTGTTTTATACCGATGGCAATGACCTGTATCGTTCCTCTCCGCTCCGGAATGCCGATGAAATGGCCGAAAACTCGTTCATGTGGCGACCACAGGGCGTTGGCCGTTTCGATGTTCGGGATGCGCGCGAAATTCTGCATTATGTACAGCAGCTGCTGCGCGAGGAAAGCCGCGCCTTTTCGGCGTTAGGCTCGGGTGTGTTCATGGAAATCATCGAAAGCCTGAACCGCAATGTCAACGAACTCAAAGTTAAACTGGAACGAGAAGCATCGCAGGGCTTCAAGGTGGGTTATCCGTACATTTTTATTAAGCCCCGACAGCCAAACTCGACGGTAAATGTCTGTATTCAGTTCTGGAGTACCAACGGTGCCGAAGGCAACGGCATCCGGGCAGGTGCGAAGATAAACCTGTACACAGAGACCTTTGGCTTAACAGAAACGAACATACAGCTCCTGACCGATACCGTTGGTGGGCGAAACAAGCCCGACGTGGCGGAGAAAGAACTGATTCTCCGGCAAACCCTGCTCACCCGCCATCGACTCGTGACAATGGAAGATATTCGAGCGGCCTGCCAGACCTTTTTTGGGGGACGTCTTGTCGATTCAACCGTACACGTGACGGTGCAGAAAGGCTTCGCGGAGGGGTTGATTGAAGGGGCGGGGTACGTACGTTGCCTCGATGTAGTCATAACGCCCCAGCAGCCGGATCGACTGAGTGACGAGGAGTGGGCATCTGAGTGCGAACGCTGTCGGCATTACCTCACGGGGCAATCAGCCATGAACCTTCCTTACCGGGTACAAATCAGAAAACCGTAACTATTGACCATGGACGACTTCAACCAATACGGGCCGTTGCTCCACTACCAGCAGGAAGTTATTGGCCTTAACCAAAGCAGAGCGATTGGTGAATCGCCCGTTGATCTGCGGCTGGAGGTAATTCTGGCCGAATTGGCTCACCAGGGTTTAGATCCCCTGCGCGACGTATTAATCCATTCGTGGAGTCTGTTTGAGCGCGATTACCGCAACGATGTGGACCTGGACCCTGAGCGGATACTTATTGGGGATGCCCGCTGCCTGGATAAGCTAAAAGAGCGGGTGAAAATCGGCCACGCTTCGGCTAACGAAAGTGGCCTACCCAAGCCCGACTGGGACTATGAAGAGCTGGAGCGGCAGCAGGTCTTTTTAAATCTGGTTGTGCATCGCGACAGCTTGTACGATTACTTACCCGAAGGCCTGTTTCACCAGCCCGTCAACAAAACGCGTGACCGTGATCAATCCGATTGGGCAATCGAAATAGCGGAGCAATTTCGCAGGGAGCAGGCAGCCCGGCGATTTTTTCAACCCATCGAACAGGAATTCTATCACCAGCGGTTACTTCTGGAATTGGAGGAGCGTAAATACCTGCTTACCGAAGAGAATCTGCGCCAGAACGACAAGGGCGAAACGCTGCGCGACTTCTGGCAGCTGCCGTTCCATTTACTGAACATACGGCAAGTAGCCAACTTGTTACACCTGCTCCCCATCGTACATCGGATTGTGGGCGATACGGAGCTTGTTGCCCAGGCCTTTCGGTTACTGCTTGGCGTGCCGGTGAACCTGGAAACCATTCCCCCAATAAATTGCCCAATTGACGAAAACCGCGATGCCTCCCAGGAAACATCGCGGTGGATTGGCCCCGAGCCTGACGAATTGGGGCGTTTGTCGTTGGGTAATTTTTCGCTGGGCGGTTATTACCAGGACACTATGCCTGCCCTTCAGCTTAGTTTAGGTCCCCTGTCGACGGATCAGCTCATCTATTTCTTGCCCGGGCAGGATGGCAGTAAACTACTGGATTTACTGGTGGGGTATTTTATCCCGGCGGAGGTAACGGTGGTCACTCACCTACTGCCAGACGAACGAAACAAGTACCTGTACGACGATACCCCCACCAGTATACTTGGCTTTGCCGCTTATATCTGAATTATAATTTCACCAACAACTGGT
This sequence comes from Spirosoma sp., assembly GCF_026391055.1. Taxonomy (GTDB): domain Bacteria; phylum Bacteroidota; class Bacteroidia; order Cytophagales; family Spirosomataceae; genus Spirosoma. The sequence continues at coordinate 190,795 of NZ_JAPLET010000024.1, forward strand.
CAATTTCTCTCACTTTATCCTCCGCCAATTTCTTCAGGGTATAGCTCGATAAGTTGCCCGTGGTAATTTTCTTGAAGTTTACTTTGGCAACGCTGTAAAGCTGTTTACGTCTGGGTGTCTGATTGCAGGGCGTCAGAATATCAGCCTGTGCTTTTTGGGAGTTGGCATCACAAAACAATAACTCCCACTTTAAATTGGCAACGGCTTCGTTGTTCTGGCTTCCGCCACCTCCTCCCGATGACTTCTGCAGGCTGGTAATCAGTTGATCTTTGGTTCGTACCGTATTCTCAAGTCCTTCTTTGGCGCTTCGAAGCGACTCATTTTCTGCCTTGAGCCGTTGTAACTCGCTGGTTTCCGTACGCACGCCATGCAAATTTTCTTCAAGTCGGATACGGGCGGCCCGCTCTACAGACAGGCGCGTCAGATAAATGACTGCACTATTCTTAATATCCTTTCGGGTGCCGGTAAACTGACTATCTGTTAACTGCTTGATTGCCTTATCAAAGTCGTCTTTTTCCTTTTTTGCATCGGCAACCCATCCTTCCCATAAAGTAGCCGTTCCAAGGCCAGTAGCCTGGGCCTCATCCCGTTTTTTCATAATATCAATGTAACTCTGGACATTGATCAACGACTCGGACAGTGTTTTCTGCTCCGGGCCGCCATCGCCGACCGCCGTTCCTTTACCCTGGTTTCCCAGCATATAACCGGCATAAAGTGGAATGATCAGGAGAAGAACGTATACCGCAATGAAGGTAATGATGGAAGTACTGCGTTCGGCACTGTTTACAGCTTGCATGATGTGAAATTGGGTTAGTGGTTAAAGGTAGTTTATTGCCGGGGGCGGGTAAGCTTGTAATCAAAAACATCGGTAGTAGCGGATGAAGCACTTTCTCGGGGGATATTCTGCCGATTTGTCACGACAGACCTTCGACGGATTTCCCAGTCATCCGTACCCTGACCAATGTAATCAAGCTCCGTCAACTGGTGAACGATTCGATAAATATGTATCCAGCACTCACGAATGGCCATCAATTGAGGCTGTACGTCGAAATGCGTATAGGGGTAGTCGATCACGGTGGTTAAGGCATTTCGCAAGACACTGGGTGCGATGCTTGTCCAGTCATTGAAGTAGCTCAGTACTTTCTCTTCACCCATCTGGGTAGCACCGTACCGCGCATCGGGATGATTAAGGCACGAGTTTGTTGTACGCAACCGCCGTGTTGCCAGCGTGATGGCTTCAATAGCATAAATTGGCGGCAATTGACGGCCCGTAAACCGCAGCTGGTTGATGGGCTCATCCAGATGATCGGCTAGTTGCTCAGCCCAATCCCGAATCAGCTCGGCCAGTGGAATTGTATCCTGCTTCACTTCATCGGAACCACGCTTTTTACAGACTAGTCTAACCACTTCGAGGGCATCCCGCTGAGTTTCGGCGAGTAGTTTTGCCATTTCGCCAGCCCATTCAGCTAACTTGATATGGCTGTTAACGGCTGCACAGGCCGGTATATACGTTTCGTCTTTACTGATCCGATCGGCCTGGCTACGGAGTCGGCCAACAATCAACCTCGTCGACTCAAAGTCATCCGACATAAACGGGACTTGGCCGTCGATATCCGGTCGGCTGGTGAATAGGTGACTGGGTTCAATACTTAATTGATACGTTGGTAAGGTAAAGGGGGGCCGTGCCATATACTCTTCCGGCGATGGCTGACCGTAGGGCTTACGATTGAACAGATTGACGGACAGAACAACCAGGAAATCCAGCTCCTTTTCGCGCGGGAGGTTGTATTTCTCACGCAACTCATTCAGGTTGGTCGATACCGTTAACTGGTCATTGATAATTTCAATCCGGCATCCGGCACCCGTAATGGCCCGGCAATTGAAAAGCTGAACCCGTACATTCTGATTCGACTCCGGTACAACCTGAAGATTAAACGCGGGCGCATTGGACGGAAGCAACCCATAGTTAAAGGCATTAAGGCCCACAGCGGTTGAGTCCCGAAGGTGATCATTTACAAAATGCTCGAACTCGGAGAAGTGTCGGCGGGCAATTTTCATTCCATCAACCCAGTTGACGGGAAAGTGCTCAAGTTTGGGAAGCATACGTGGCAGTGGTTATAAAAACGGGTTTACGATTAATGGCAAAAGCCTTTCCGTTTGAAATCGTCAAGAACTGATTGAGCTTCTTTATTGGCCGAGTCGGTTGCGGCCTGCTTCAGGTAGTTAAGCACGGCACATGCATCCTGTTTAGTAACCAGCCGATTACCTGCCAAGTACAGCTCACCCAGCGTAACTTGCGCAAATGAATCTCCCCCATCTGCTCCTTTTTGATACAAAGCGACAGCTTCGTTCGTCAGGCCCCTTGCCCGGTTAACATTTTTGAAGTCAACACCATCGGCTAGCAGGCCAAGGTAATAATAGGCTTTGGCACTGTTGCCATTGGCCCCTTTCTGGAACCACTCCTTCGCTTTCACCAAATCCGGTTGAATGGCGTCGGTATTGCTCCCGCCAAAGTAGTAAATAACCCCTAAGTCAGTCATGGCCTCCGGGTTTGACAGAAACGCTGGCGTATCCTGATACCGGCTGAACTGTGCCAGAGCGGAACTATATTTCTCCTGCTGATAATCGGCAATACCCTGCCTGATTCCATTGACCTGCTCCGGATCAGAAGCAGGCTTTTTTATCGGTGTCTCGTCAGTGGTTTCCCTCACTTTAGCGGTTGGGTTAGCCGATGGTTCTTTCGCTTGCCGACCTAGTAATGCATACGCTCCTCCGGCCAGAACGGCTACCCCCAGCACGACTCCTATTACCCAGCCCAACCGAGATGGGGAGGCCGTCGTTGCAGGCATAGCAGTAACCGGCACCTGCCCCGCTGATTGGGCAGGTTCAACAACAGGCTCAGGTTTTGAGGGGGCAACTCTGGTAACTGGAATAGCTGGTTTCGGGCTAACATACTGAACCGGTTGCCGCAGTTGTGTGGCCTCTTCTGTTAAGGCAGCCGCCTGCGTTTCGCTATACCGGACCGGTTGGTTCAATTCGGTGGCATCTTCCGGAATAGACGAACTAGCGGTTAATGCTTCCGCAAAGGCTTCACAGGTCTGAAAACGATCGGTGGGCTTTTTTTCGGTAGCCTTTTGAATAGCTTCGTTTACCACCGCCGAGACATGCGGCAAGTTGGGTAAAGGCTGCTGAACAATGGCACTTTGAATGCCGAATGCGGATTGCTGCTGATCGTCGTAGGGTTTTGTGCCTGCTAGTAACGTATAGAGTGTTACGCCAAGAGAATAAATATCGGTTCGATAGTCAACATCTTTCGGGGCCAGAATCTGTTCAGGACTCATGTACAAGGGCGATCCCATCAGGGCATCAATTTGGGTCAACCCCATGTCAGTGCCAACAATTTTGGCGATTCCGAAATCCATCACTTTCACCTGTCCGGCAGCGGTCAGGAAAAGATTGGCCGGTTTGACGTCCCGATGAAAATAGCCCTTTTTATGAACGTAGCCGAATGCGTCCAGTACTTTCAGAAACAAGTCGACGGCCTGTTTTTCCGGTACCCTACCTTGTTTTCGTATGTAACGATGCATATCCTGCCCATCCAGGTATTCCATAACAATGGCCAGTGTATCTCCTTCTTCGTAGTAATCCTCAACCCGACGTATATAAGGATGGTCAAGTTTTACCATAATCTGCGCTTCGTTACGAAAGCGATCTGAAACCGAAGATTCGTAGGCAATCAATTCAGGCTTCAGAAGTTTGATAGCGAATGGGCGGCCAACTGAATTTTCGGCGTACCATACGCTTGCCATCCCTCCCTGACCAAGTTCATGCAGTAAATTATACGTAAGTAGTTTGCGGATAGACATGAGGTAATTGCGACGGCGAAATGCTTATTAGGCTCTAATTAGCAAAATTTTAGCAATATTATACGAAAGTTAAGGGATACTTATTTTCAACTAATTCGAAATACATTTACCTTGCAGTATCTACTCATGTTAACATGCAGGGTTGCTATCCACCCTTATCACTACATACATATGCCATTAACTGATATTATCAAACGCGTTGTTTACGGTTATCACGTCGGAGTAAGGGCTCAATTCAACTTTTCGTATAGGTTAAGGCCTGCTCAGCATTTATTGCCCCATAGAGTTCCCCTTAGCCAGTAGGTCCATGGTTTAGCCATCAGGTCAAGGTTTATTCCTGGCCCATCAAGATAATCGAAACTACTTCCATTAGGCTGCTACGGCTAGCTAACCGCAGGAGTACACCAACTTAAGTCATTGACTGTCCGTAGGCTCTATTTGCTATTTTAAGTTTCATTAAATACGCGGTCAAGTTGTTTCTCCACTTGATAATAAAGCTACTTGTACGTTTGCGTATGGCTTGTAAGTATACTATTCGACAACCCGGTTATTAATCCACTACTGCCGTGCAACAAGCAGGTAAACAAGCGCTTACCATTGGTCGGACAGGTACAAATGATATCGTTATCGCCAATCCTGAGGTAAGCCGCACCCACGCCCGAATCACGTTTATTACCGATCATGTGCTGCTGCTGGAAGATATGGATTCCGCATTTGGCACAATGGTCAACGGACAACGTATTGCCCGTAAAATCATCGACCTGAACGACGCTGTAGTACTGGCCAACAAAGAACCGCTCGACCTGCGGCTGGTACTTGCCCGGCGGCTGGCCCACACAACTCCGCCCCCCCCACCACAAGCTACTCCCCCGCCCCCGCCACCAACCAAGCTTGACCCCCTCGATTTTAAAGCCGAATTTAAGAAGCTGGAGCGCATGCAGCAGGTGTATAGTGAAGCCAGAGAAGCCATCCAGATCAATAGCCCCCGGCACCAGTCGTGGCTTCGGGCTACCTTCGCACTGGCGCCGTTGTTGGGCATTGTTACTTTTGGCGCGGGCACAGTAGCGGCATTGACTCTGGGCGTTTTTGGCGCTGCGATCGGACAAATTGTCGCTTCGCAGGCAATCAATCCAACCGAAAAGCTACTTGCTCTTGATAAGGAGTTTAAGCAAAATTACACCTGCCCCAACCCTGCCTGCAATCGTTTTCTTGGGAATACACCTTACACTGACCTGGTTTTTCAGAAGCAATGCCCGCGTTGCAAAGCCAAATGGGCAGGTTGATTCCCCCTGATTCTGTTCGCTAATTTTCCTTCTCCAATCTCTAAACTGATCGTGTCATGCCAACATCAAACCCGTACGACAATTCTGGTTATAGTAGCTCAGGAACGCCCCCGCCACCACCGGCCTCTCCGCCCCCGCCACCCAAACCAGCTACCAATTCGGGAGGAGGCACGAAAGCCGCAGCCATTGCCCTGGGCGGAACGGCAGCCCTGGCCGGAGCCGCTTTTCTGGCCAGTCAACAGTGGGGGCAGGAATCCGTTACAAATAATGGCTCAGAAACACCCCATCCGGATGTTATTCCACCTGGTAAACCTCACGCATCTATTAATCAGGTAGAACCTGTAAAACCTGAAGAACCTGAAAAACCTGACCAATCGGAAGCTCAACACCCCACGCATGAGGTCGCCCCGCACGAACAAACCTTTGCGGAGGCATTTGCCGAAGCCCGGGCCGAGCATGGCGGAGGTGGGGGGCATTTCGTTTGGCATGGCGATACCTACAATACGTACACGGTTGAAGAATGGGATCACCTGAGCGCTCCTCAAAAGGATGAATTTCTGGTTAGCGTCTATGGCGAGTCGTATCAGAACCAGCCGAGCCATGCCGGGTCTGAAGTCGATTCAATGACGGATGTACCCCATTCAGAAACGGTGCTGGCGCATGACTCCCCGTCAGCCGACGTGCCAAACGCTGAAAGCACCACCCCCGCAGATGGAACTGATGCTACAGCGACCTATACGATTGATCCTTCGCCCGATTCAGGCGATACCAGACACTCTTTTGAAAAAATAGAGCAGGGTACGATACAAACAGAAAGTGGCGATGTCGATTACGTGCTTGCCAAGGTTGATGGTCACGATGTGGTGTATATCGACGCCAATCAGGATGGAAAGCTGGAAATCGCTTATGTCGATAACGATGGTGATCATGTGCTGGAAACCAAGGTAACCCTCGACCCTTCCACCCACGCGGTAACGCATGTTGAGCCCATGCAACATCCGGTCGATCTGGCCGATGATCATTCGTCGGAAGGTCATCTTGCGGGCCAAACTAACGGACAATCGGCAACGCAGCATGTAGTCCACGTACTCGACACAGGTACAATAAATACGGAAACGGGAACGGCCGATTATGTCCTGACATCGGTAGATGGCCACAATGTGGCTTATTTCGATGTAAACCATGATGGCATGGCCGATGAAGTTCTGGTGGATATGGACAATGACAATGTGGCCGATGCGCACGGTTCGTATGACCCAACTACGCATGAATTAACGAATCTGGAAGAGATCCATCACCCTGCCGCTACGGAAGAAATAACCTACGCCGATGAAGGCCCAGTAGCGTACGATGATCAGAATCTCGATTACAACGGTAATGCAGACATCAGCGATTGGGTAGGTTAATTCTGACCCGGCTTCTCACAAAACTATGCCCACACAGTCGATCATTATTACCTGTGGCAATCCGCAATGCCGAAAACGATTGCAGATAAACGAGCCCGAAAAATTCACAAAAGGTGCCAAATGCCCTTGTGGCTACATTAATCTGTTGCCTGTAATGCCCCCTCCTCCACCTGTCACTTCATCTGGCATCGGAGAACGGCCAACGGCTTTTCAATCCGATGACGACGCCCCTACCGGCCTGGGCCAGCGGGTACAGGCACCACCTCAGCCAGCCACACCGGGCTGGCTGATTGTGAAAGATGAGTTGACGGAGTCACAAACGTTTACTTTACACATCGGCTCAAATACCATAGGGCGTCAATCGGTAGACAATCCGGCCAACCATATGATCACCTCCGGCGATAAGTACATGAGCCGGCCACACTGTACTCTCGACGTTCGACTCAATAAGATGGGTGTACTCGACTTTATTCTGCAGGACGGTGTTGCGTTGCCCAAAGGTGCTTATAAAAACAGCCTTAACGGAACCTATGTGAATGGTAAAGAGACTCGTTTACACGCACAGGACCGAATTTACTTACAGGATGGTGATACGATCCAGATCGGGATTACTAAACTGGTACTTAAAACGGGTTATTCGGCGCAGTCAACACAACAGGCTAGCCAAAAGGTTGCTGATATGGATTATGAACGTACGGTCATGAACTTTATCAATCGCTAGATGCTATTGCTACTCCACCCATTCATACCATTTAAAGAAACGACTTATGGATATCTCTATTTACCAACCGGTTGGCTTTACGGAACCCGGCTCGCGAGCCAACAATGAGGATGCGCTGTTTCCGCCAGTTCCGGCTCAGGCTTCAATAGACCAACGGTGGTTTCTGGTATGCGATGGTGTGGGAGGAGCCGAAAAAGGCGAAGTAGCCAGCGAACTCGCGGTTACTTCTTTTAACACGTTCTTTAAGGAAAATCCGGTAAACGTTGCCACGGAAGACTATATCCATCTGGCCGTACAGTTCGCTCAAAAGCAGTTTGAAACGTACCTGAATGCAAATCCGCAGGCTACAGGAATGGGAACTACAGTTACGCTGCTTTATTTACACGAGGAAGGGGCTACAGTCGCTCATATTGGCGATAGTCGGGTATACTTCATTCGGGGTGGGCAGACCAGGTGGCGAACCGACGACCACTCTTACGTCAATGAACTAGTAAGATCAGGGGTACTGACCCCCGCGCAAGCCAGCACACATCCACAGCGGAATATAATTACCCGTGCCCTTCAAAGCGAAAAACCAGTACAGGCCTCGGTTCAGATCATCAACGACATTCGGGCGGGTGATTACTTTTTTCTCTGCTCAGACGGCATACTCGAACGCATCGGGGATGAATTACTGGAGCACACCCTGCTGAAACCTGCCTCGAATGACCAAAAGTTGGAAACGATCCGTCAACTCTGTATCCATGGAAAAACCCGTGATAACTTTACGGCTTATTTGATTCAGATCAATCAGGTAATCGGGCGTATTGATCCAGCCCGCTGGACAGCCCTCCCCACCTATGAACGGCCCGAACAGGATGAAGCGATCTTGGTGGTTGACAATCAGGAGCCTGTTGTAAAGTTGGTTGACGTTGACTATGACCCAATCGACGTCAATTCAGCAGCCAGCCTGCCAGATTCAAGCCCAGTTTACGTACCTCAGCAGGCCAGTCACCCAACAACAGATCCACTCCCTCAAAAGAAGTCAGGACTGTTAAATCAGTTTCTTTTATGGACCGCAGCTGGTTTATTCCTTCTCGCTGCAAGTTATTTTGGCTGGACTACTATTAGTAACGCCCAACGAGCAACAACAACGCATAAACCGACTATTCCAGCCCTGCAACCACTTGTTACCGCTACGGCGGCAGCGTCAGTTGTTTCAGCGCCAACCCCTCCTTCGCAGCTTCCTTTAGCTAACACTCCCCCAAAACACCGTTCTGCAAAGAAGTAGAATCGAATATAAACACCCCGTAAGCGTATTGACCGTTCATTGGAAACAATACCCCTGAGCACCGCCCAATCCACCAAAAATTAAAACCCATCCATGAAGTTCTTCCCCTTTTTGTTGACTGCCCTGCTTAGTTTCTGTTGGTTGCCCATACAGGCTCAACGTACGTATGCCGTTATTGTAGGCGTTTCTGACTATCAGTTGGGGCGGCCGGGTAAGGGCGATCTTACTTTTTCGGACGATGATGCCGAGTTATTTTATCGACTACTTCGCAGCCCCATGAGCGGCAGCATTCCCAGTGAAAATATTATCCTCCTAACCAACAGTCGGGCCTCGCGGGCTAATATTATGCGGGCTATGACACTCTTTCAACAGGCCACTCCGCGCGACAGAATCATCTTTTACTTTTCGGGACATGGAGCACCCGGCATGTTACTCCCGTATGATTATACGCCGGATGCGCGGGTAACTCTGTACGACCGTGATGTAAAAGCGGCCTTTCGGCAATCGGCAGCCCGAACGAAATTATTGTTGGCCGATGCCTGTATGGCTGGAACCATGCGTAACCGCCAGTACCCATCGAGACCACCCGCCGTAAGCTCATCTACTGACAACAGTACTGTAGTTGTCTTATTATCTTCCCGCAATGAGGAAACATCGCGGGAAGGATCAAATCTACAGCAAGGCTTTTTTACACATTACCTGGTAAAAGGAGCTACCGGTGACGCCGATATTAATCCACGCAATGGCATTGTTACGATTAAAGAACTTTACGATTATGTTCGGCAAGGTGTTCGGCAAGAATCCCAAAACCAGCAGACACCTGTAGCTTATGGTCGCTTTCCAGAAAATCTGCCTTTTTCAACTGTTAAGCGTTGATTACTGATTGAATCAACAAGTTAACGTGTCCCATATACGCCAGATCCACCACACTACAATTAGACCGACGAAAAAGCGAGTTGCGGCCAGTCCATACCACCTTTGCCGAAAGCCCGAGTATGTATTTCTTAAAGAACTGTTCTCCAGCACCAGGCCCGTCAGAATATAAGGCAAAAGCGAAACTAAAAGCGGATTCAATAAAAACGCTTCCTGCCAATGGCCGTGCATTAATTGATGCAAACAACGTTGCGAACCACATCCTGGACAAGGCAAACCTGTGAGCCACAAAAAAGGGCAAGGCGGAAAAAAAGAATTCTGGCCGGGGTCGAAGCGATAGTATACAACGCCCAGGACAACACCGGCCAGAATGAGCAGCCATTTCATTAGTATCAATAATAACGGCGGCCAAAGCCCGAAAATATACCGGCGAAAATCAGTAGAAAGTAAAGCGCAATAAGAATAAAGGCAGCAAAGAACCCAATCTTGGTCCATCGGCCAGCCTCCAGAGAAGCCTGTTGCGCTCCGTTAAAATCGCCTACCCGATAACGTGATTCAACGCGAGAAGCATTAATAATCCCGACAATGCCTAACGGTAAGCAACAGAACAAGGTTACTAAAATTGATTCAGTCAGCCATGTTTTGGGCATAAATCCAGTGGGATTACCAAACGCATAATTAGGCTGAGAAAAGCCGGGTTGCGCATAAACCGGCTGGGGGTTGATGGGAGGTATACTGCTAAACCCAATTAAATCACGCACTTCAGGCGTATCAGCCACTTTAGCCCAATTGGCCATACCCTCCGTCCAGACAAGCGTGTTAGGCGTTAGGGGTTGCGTACGGAGCTGCTCCAGCGTGAAGGGACCAACTTGTTTGTTGTTATCTAAGTAGTAGTATTGTTTCATCAATTGGTGAGGATATTTTTTTCTAAATAAACAAATAATAAGCTATTTATCAAAGGCTAATTTGGTCAAATTCATCAATTAGTTAAGCTATTTGCTCTAGAAAAATCGCCACTAGCCACGATATACATGTTGGCTAAAAATAAGGTGGTTGGCCTTATTCATTGATAACACAAAATACTATCAATCAAGAAACAATGCTCTCCTCGGATGTAGGCAACTGGATTGTAAACTCTGTTCCCTCTCCTTCCCAGCTTTGCACGAATAGCCCCCCACGATGTCCCTTGGTTATAATATCGTAACTGAGTGAGAGGCCCAGACCGGTTCCTTCACCCGTAGGTTTCGTTGTAAAAAATGGCTGAAAAATCTTTTGCTGTACAGCCTGAGACATGCCAAAACCGTTATCAGCAATCAGAATTTCAACAAAGCCCTTCGCCTGCCTGACATGTACACGAACAAAAGGCTGGTAAGCATCACCCTGCTGCTGTTTCCGCTCCCGAACCGCATAGAATGCATTGCTAAAGAGATTTAAAAATACCCGGCTGATGTCCTGCGACACGACATTAACCGCATAAACTGCCGGGTCATAATACGTGATCAACTCGCAGCTAAACGTTTTATCCTTCGACTTTAATCCATTATAAGCCAGATACATATATTCATCAGCCAACGCACCAAGATTAGTTGGCTGCATTTCGCCACTGCCGATGCGGGAATGCTCCAACATACCTTTAACGATATTTGAGACCCGCTGCCCGTGATGGTGAATTTTAGTAAGATTATCTTTCAGAAACGTTAATAGATCTGACTCAAGCTTTGGGGTTCGACTTGGTTTGCTGTGTTCCAGCACTAGGTCATCAACAATCTCAGAACTTATTTCAGCGAAATTATTTACGAAGTTGAGGGGGTTTTGTATCTCGTGGGCAATGCCTGCGGTCAGCTCACCGAGGGAAGCCATCTTTTCCTTCTGGATCAGGCGGGCCTGCGTTGCTTTTAACTCCGTCAGGGCCTGCTGAGTCTGATCCCGTTGCGCCTGTATCTCAACCGTTCGTTCCTGCACTTTATTTTCCAGATTCGAATATAAAATGGCGTTTTGAATGGATATGGCCATTTGTGATGACAATAGCCGTACTATTTTCAATCGCTCTTCGGTAAAAGCACCCACAGAAATATTGTTTTCGAGGTATACTATTCCGTATAATTTATTCAGAAAAACAATCGGACTGCACAGAATCGACTTAGTCTGGTTCCTTAAAATATAATCATCGTTTCTGAACTTACCCTGATTGGCAGCATCATAAAGGACCACCGACTCCTGCAAATGAGATACGTAGTTTATGATTGTTTGCGGAAGTTGACTGCTGTCTTCAGCGGGCGTGTTTTGCATCGTTTTGACTTCATCGGCCGAAGCCGAGGCCTGAATAAGTATTCGATCATCCTGTTTTAATAAAAGCACTCCATTTTCAGCTCCTGCGTTCATCATGATGATGTTCATCATTTTGCTAACAAGTGACTTCAACTCTATTTCTCCCGAAATAGCCTGCGATGATTTTACGATTGTATCGACATCTAATGCATAAATGGTTTCGCCCTCTTCGCCCCCGCCTAAATCGTTAACACGCTCAGCGTTACTATTCCTAACAGTCTTGAATAACTGTGGATAGTCTTCCCGCAAAAATTTAATTTTGCCCTGGGCTCCCCATTTATTGTACAAATAATAGGCATCTTTCCAATACCCGGACGAAGCCGTATCGATTCCGTGCCGACTAAAAAATTTTGCGGCTAGTTCATTGGCAAACGCTTCATCGGCCTGCCAGGCATTTTCACCCGCCAATCGTATGGCTTTTTCATAAAGCTTAGTTGCACCTACAAAATCGTCGTCAATATTGGCAATCTCAGCTTCCATAAGATGCTGCATATGCAGAAAATTAGTTGGGTTATAAGCCGCCCACCTTTTCATTTTGGCAAGCTCCTTTTTCATTCGCTTTTTCAGCTGATCTTTCGGAGGATCAATACCAAACAGAAGATAGCCCGAAGAGGCAAAGAAAGAGACGATACAAAGTCGGGTTAAATTAATAAGACTGACGAGTGATTTAATATATTGATCGGCCTGCTTCACCGATTCATAAGACTTTTCATGCTGCCCGTAGAACAAATATATGTAGGCCTTATGGATATGATACATCCCGATGCCAGACGAATATTTCCGTTGTGTCATCTGCGTCAAACAGCGAACTTCATCAAACTCAGCATCATCCAAAACGAACAAACCTTCGGTTAAACCCATGAAGTTTTTCGTCAATTGCATATTCATGTTTGCCGAATCAATTGCGTCCGTATAATCGGTATCAAGAACAACCTTAAAATATTTTTTCTGGTCGGCCAGTGATGAAGGAAGATCAAGAGACGGTTGCCAAACGGTACAATTCGTAGCACAGTAGGCTAAATAAAATAAATCGCCGGAAAGGTACCCGGCTTCTATTCCCCTTTTAAAAAAGTCACCCGTTGTATTCCAATGATTGTTAAAATGATGAGTTAACACACCGTAGGCAGCTATTACCCGGCATCGGTACTCAATATCCCCCAGCTTTTCGTTAAGAGCCAGGCCAAGTTGGCCAAAGCTTTCCGCTGATTTAAGATCTCCAAACGCTTCCGACAAAACAGCGCCAAACGCGACATACGCATAGGCCGATTCCTCACAGTTTCCATATTGCATGGAGAGGTTTACGATTTTAAGCTGCGTTAAGCCATACAAACTGTCATTCCCTAACACAAAAGCTGATGGACCAATTTCGGTTAATAACCGGGCTACTGCTTTTTTTTCCGGGTCACGCAGGAGGGGCGCATCTAGCAGCGCGATAGGTTTTCGCGTGCCAAGTCGCCATTTAGCAAGAATAACTTCTTTTAAGACTAGTGCTGCAGCCGGTTTTTCAGGCAAATCGTATCCTAACAAGGCAAGCCCTTCTATACCGGACCGAATGGCTTCTTCTGACTTTCCTACGGTATTATACTGGCGTATTCTGAAGGACAGTATCTCAACCTTTTCCAGTTTAGTACGGGCCTTTTCGAGTAAACGATTTATAGATGCCTCAGCAGTAAAATAATCGTTTGTTTGATACGCATTCTGCGCATATCCGGCATATAAGTCAAAGGCTAGCTGATGATACGATTCCCAAAGCGAATCAGGCATTAAATCAATACCTTTTTTAAAATAATCGAGGGCCGAACTGTACGCTACAGCTGATTGGGCTCTTCTTCCAGCCTGTAAATTCATTCGAGCCAGATCAATCCGATCGGCTTCTTCATCGAGCAAATCACTGCTTTCATTAAAGTGCCTGACTACCTCTATGACAAGTTCACTTTTTTCTGAGTCAGACATGGTCTCCAACAGCAGTTTACCGATGGTAAGATGCAGCAGTTTCTTTGTATCTTCGGCTATATTCTGATAAACACTTTGCTGAATACGGTCATGCTGAAACCTGTATGAAACGCCAAAATCATCATCGCCTGTGACTAAGCGGTAAGCTTGACTTGTCTGAATAATAATTTCTTCTTCAAGTGCAGGCCACAGAATAACTGATGTATCAAAGGCATTCTTTTTTTTAAGTAAGCTAAGCGTTCTAAGCGAAAAGGTATTTCCAATACAGGCAGCAAGTTCTAACAACTCGCGACATTCTCCAGGCAACTCGTTTAATTTAGCCGCCATAAAGTCAACTACGTTACTGGATATATTATACGCTGCTATTTTTTTTATATTCCAGGACCATTTACCGCTCAGGTGATCAAAAAATACCAGTCCCTGCGAATGTGTTGTTTTAAATAATTCGTATAAATAAAATGGGTTTCCGACCGTTCGTTTGTAAATTATTGTAGCCAGTGCTTTCGTTTCTTCCTGAGTAACTTTTAACGTATCAGCCACTAACTGATTAACATGAACTTCGGCTAAATCAGATAGGATTAATTCATCTACTTCCTTGGTTTTTTTTATCTTATCAATTGTGAGCCGTAAGGGATGACCCGGACCTATCTCATTATCCCGATAGGCACCAATAATGAATAAATAGGGAATATCTGTACTGATAAGGTCAGTAATCAGACGAAATGATGAGTCATCGCCCCATTGAAGATCGTCCAGAAAAATAGTCAATGGGTGCTCCTGCGTAGCAAACACGCGAATAAATTCACGCAGCGTAAAGAAGAAACGGTTTTTAGACTCGGCCGGATTTAATGGCTGCACCGGGCCTTGTTTACCTATAATATACTCAAACTCAGGCACCAGGTCGACTAATACGGGAGCATTCAACCCCAGCACACTAGTCAGTTCGGCTTTAATCTTTTTCAGCTTATCGCTGGGTTCACTTACCAGGTCTTTTACAAGTTCACAAAACGCAAGGGAGAATGCATTAAAGGGGGAGTTAACTTTGAATTGATCAAATTTACCTGCAACAAAATAGCCATTTTTCTTCGCAGTCGGTTTGTGAATTTCGTTAACCAAAGCAGTTTTCCCAACGCCAGACGCTCCACTGATCAGCGCAAATCTACACCCGCCCGTAGAAACCTCTCTGAAGAGATACATTAATTTCGCAATATCATGATCGCGTCCGTATAGCTTTTCAGGTATATTAAATTTAGAATAAATATCTTTTTCAGCAATTACAAAATGAGGAATGTCTGATTCATTTTTTAGAAAAAGTAAACACTTCTCAAGATCGTACTTAAGACCACTTGCACTCTGGTACCTATTTTCGGCATTTTTCTCCGTTAATTTCAACACAATATCGGATAGAACACCCGGTATTTTCGCATCCAGTTCGACCGGCGGAATACTATTTTTAGCTAGATGATAGTGAATTAACTCCATTGGCTCTTCGCTGAAAAAAGGCAGAAAGCCAAGCAACATCTCATAAAAAGTTATTCCTAATGAATAAAAATCAGCCCGATAATCTGTAGAGCGATTCATTCGGCCCGTTTGTTCCGGAGATATATACGGTAAAGTACCCTCCAGTACGTGTGGATTACGAGCCGATGTACGTTCAGAGGATAATTTTGTAGCTATCCTGAAATCAACTAAAACAACTTCTTTTGTATCAACATTGATAACAATATTTTCAGGATTAATATCCTTATGAACTATATTCAATGCATGCAGATCGCCCAAAATAGTGGTGATCCGGATAGCAATATCCAGAAACTCCGCAATGCCTAGCCGGATTGATTTTATATAGCTGGCTAAAGACTGCCCATTACAATCGTCCAGTACGATAACCGGCCTGTTCTTGTGAGTTAGTAAGTCGTATACTTTACTGACTCCATGTACATTGATATCACTTAATAATGCGTATTCTTTTTTTAAATAAGCAATTTCGGTTGCGCCGGGATAGGGATTTACCAACGTCTTTAGAAGTACGCTTTTTTTATCTGTATTTCTTACAGCTCGATAAATTAGTGCGCGTTTTCCTTCATAAACAACTTCATTAATTTTATAACCAGGTATGTTATCTTCGCGTATCATAGAATCAATTTAGAACAATTACCATCGTATTTCGCACCGAATTTATCACTCCTTTTTTTGCCATCATGATTTTAGACATCCTTATTATGGGACAAATAGTTGTATAAACTATTTGATGCGACATTGAGAGCAATGGCTATAGGGTAATATGCTAGTATTAGTTAATACGATTGTTCTATACGCAACAGCTAATCTGCTTGATTGACCCTTAAAGCAGGAAGCTTGAAATTATCTTGAAAATTACCTCATGCCCTTTATCGTTAGGGTGAATGCCGTCTTCACTAAGGAGTTCCGGCTTTACTAAATTCTCCGAGGTGGCTAAAGGGTCGTATATATTGACAGCAAACGAGCCATAACTTTTCATAACCAGATCTCTCTGAAGCAGCAATTTGGTCGTAACTTCGGCATTGAACTTACGGGGAATAGGCGTGGTAATGATTACAGTACCTACCCCAGCGGCCAAAGCTCGGCTCCTGATCATATTAAAATTGTCAATGATCTCATCGACATTGTAGCCAGCCACAGCATCATTTGATGAATTACTGATGATTAATGTAGTCGGCTTTTCTTTCAGCGCAGCGTTTATGTTCCGAAGGGTATCTGCATCTGGCCGGTTATTAGGGTGACTCGATTTTGTTGGCAAAAGCTGGTAACTGGTGTATCCCCCTTTAGCCAGATTCACAACTCGGCTGTTTGATAGTTGCTGGGTAAGCCGTCCTGCCCATGAATATTTGTAATCCGAAGCGCCCCAGCCGGCTGCCGTAGACGAGCCTATTATGACAATTGTTTCAGTAGAAGGCTTTACGGTTCCATTTCCTCCTATCGGTGTGTCTACTGTTGTTGGTTTACAGCTTGGTAAAAAAGTAACAAATAGTAATATAAATAATTGTCTTTGCATATTTTCCTAATCCACAGTGTGAGCTTTGTTTACAAAAATAGTCGATTATGCATTCATACTCAACACAAAATTGTATCCAACTCATAATAGTAACTTAGTACAGTATACAATTAAATCAATGCTGGCCTGCCTCATAAAAATGCCCTAATAAGCCCTGTCCGGTGGATCGTTGCGCCAGCCTAAATCAGGTTAACGATGGCGACGAAAAAGTTTCCCAAAAAACAGACAACGTCTGTACTCTGCCGGTAAGACAGAAGGTTACCTGGCAATTTCGCTTTCGTTTATCCATAAATCATAAGAACCAGTAAAAGGATAAACTTTCTACCAACTCGGGTGATTTAACTTACCTGTAATACTTTTTCTTCGCTCACCTGGCCCGCATCGACTGATGCGTCAAAACCAACCAGACGAGCAACGATAACCCATAGTAACCAGCAGGCATTACCAAACAACAGATAACCGAAGTAACCCAAAATCGGCATTTCAGAAAACAGATGGTACTTATCCAGATAAGGGACAGAGTACTTCCAGTAGTTTGGGTTGGTAGGCATATCATCATGAAACCACTCGCTTCCGAAATTCCAGAACTCCCAGAAGAAGCCATTCAGTAACGTGCTGATTGCAATTAAAACAACAAATGACCAGTCACCTTTCTTACTGATTTCAGTAAAGGGAGTCCAAAAACCAGAAATTGCCATAGCAGGAACCAGCATTGGCAACATACTTACCCACAACATCCAGAATAATTCGTTTGGAAAATACCCCATCAGGAAAAGGGATATACCACCTATAACCAGGCATATGTATTGACCCGTGGTTGAAAACCGGATCGCCGGGCCAAACGAGTACCGGTTCTTCATAGACTTGACTGTACGCAACAGCCAGTACCATTCAAAAATGGCGGGTAGCACGGTTGTGTAGGAGACTAGCTGCCAGGAGATATTGCCGAAATTACTGAGTATGTTGTTGTTTGGGTAATACCAGTTTTCGAGCACAAAAAAGTTTTGATATTCAAAAACGAACCAGCTAAAGGCCGACGTAACCGCCAGAATTTTCACGGTATTAGGTTTGGCCGACATCAATGACACGCCATTATTCCGTTTGTAGACAATGCCGTCCAAAACAAAAATAAACCCCCACCAAAGCGGCACGAATGTAAAGTTGTCGGCGGGCTTTAACACCTCAAATCGGCCCCACATCAGTAGCCAGCTGATCATAACAACAATGAGCGCCGGTTTAAACCACACCGGATACCCGACAGCTGTTTTTTCACTCTCCACCACATCCGGCTTTTTCTTGAAGCCAAAGAGTTGCGGCAGCAGTAAAAAGGTTAGTATAAAAATAGCAACCAGTGAACAGACATTAAAATACGTCTGGTTGAACGGTGGATCGTCAGCTACTTTTTGCGCCGGAAACAACCCATACCCAGGCGGCAAACCACCCCATTTCAGATAACTTCCCAGAAAGGGTAGAATAAAGAAAAACAGGAATGAGATGATCAGTAAAGCCTTCTTTTTCATAATAAAAGTGTAGTATAGACCGGAAACGGGTATTACGCCAAAATTTACTGTCCCGCGCTCAATTCGTCCTGAACGTGGCAAATGGGTGTTGGTATAACAGGGTTTATCTGATGAGGCTGTAGCGCCCGCTGAAACCACGACACATCATGCCAGGTCCCCATTTTGTAGCCAATTTTGGCGTAGGTACCAATGTAGTTGAAGCCCATCGACCGATGAAATGATTCGCTTTGGGGATTAGGAATTGTGATGCCCGCGTAGGCATTGTAATATCCCTGCCGAACCAATAAGTCAAATAGCCTTGTGTAAAGTTGCCGGGCTATCCCTCGCCGATGTCCGGCCGGATGCACATATACCGATGTTTCGACCGACCATTGGTAGGCAGGTCGATCCCGGTGCCGGGACGCATACGCGTAGCCCAGCACGTTCCCCTCCTCTTCGGCAAGCAGATAGGGAAATTGCTGCTGGATCGCCTGAATACGACCGGCAAATTCCGCTACGGGCGGCACTTCATACTCGAATGTAATGGTTGAGCCCGTAATGAAGGGCGCATAAACAGCCAGGATAGCGGACGCATCGACAGGCTGAGCAAAACGAATGGTCATAGCACCGGGAAGTTATTTAAACTTCGGCTAATAACCATTGAGCAATTAGAAAATAAACGCCGATACCGATCAGGTCGTTGGCCGTTGTAATAAATGGCCCCGAAGCAACCGCCGGGTTAATACCTATTCGACTGAGTAACAACGGCGTTACGGTTCCCATGAAAGAAGCCAGCATAACGACCGCCAACAGCGATGTAGCTACGACAAAAAATAAGCGGGGCTCCCCAATAATAAAAGTGTAAGCTCCGGCAATGAGGCCCACAACCAGTCCGTTGATGACTGCCACCAGGAGAGTCCGCAGCAATCGTTTACCAAGACTTACACTTAAGCCCGAGGTGTCGGCCAGGCTTTGCAGAATAAGCGACGACGTCTGAATACCCACGTTCCCACCCGTCGACCCAATAATTGGAATGAAGGCCGCTAATGCCGCTATTTTGCCAAGTTCCGACTGAAATCCGTTGATGACCGTTGCCGCCAGCAAACTCCCAACCGCTCCGGCTACGAGCCAGGGCAGTTGCACTTTCGAGCGCTCCCACACACTGTCGTCTTCCTCAACCTCTCCAGATAAACCGGAAATAACCTGAATGTCTTCTTCGGCCTGTTCGGTAATTACGTCTACTACATCGTCGATGGTGATTCGGCCAAGTAGTCGCTGCTGCACATTTACGACCGGAATAGCATCCAAGTCATACTTCTGCATGACCTCGGCCACTTCTGCTACAGGACGATACGTTTCGACAAACACAATGTCGTCGTCGTAAATATCGGCGATCTTGACGTTTTTGCGGGCCAGGACAATCTTTTTGAGTGAAACCAGGCCAAGCAATTTACCCACATCATCGACTACGTAGACCGCATATACGTTTTCTACGTCTTCGGCTTGCTGGCGGATCTCTTCGATGCAGGCATTAACCGTTAGGTTTACGTTGATCCGGATGAGTTCTTTCTGCATCAGACTCCCCGCCACACCATCTTCGTAATGCAGCAAATCCAGAATAAACCGGGCCTGCTCACGATCCTCCAGAAAACCAATTACCTCTTCACGTACCTGAATGGGCTGTTGATTCAACACGTCAACGGCATCGTCGGAGTCCATCTGGTTGATAAAGGGGGCAATCTCGGCCGACGTAAACAGCTTGAGCAGGTTGGTTCGCTCGGTTTGGTCGAGGTTGGCGAGGATTTCGGCACCAACGGTTTTATCGAGCAGACTGAGCAGATAATGGGCCGATTCCGGTTCCAGTTCATCCAATATTCCCGAAATATCGGCCGGATAAAGCTCTTCCATCTCCGTCCGTAACGTAGCATCATCGCCCGCGTCGATAGCCGACTGGATCTGGTCGAGGTATTCTTTAGTAAGTTCGAAGGTCACGGTTGTAACGAATAAAAGAGTGATGATTCGGCATTCCGGCTGGCGTATATTCGCTCTTTTATCCTTCCGCTCTTTCGCTCATTAATATAGTTAAGGCTACAAACTCAGCTACACCCAGTTGTTCAGCCCGTTTGTCCATGAGCGGGCTGGCAAGGGCAGCTTCAGATGGCGACAGGGGCTTCAGGGCATTCCGGAGCGTTTTTCGACGCTGACTGAACCCGTGCTTAACTACCTGCGTAAACTTTTTCACGTCGCAACCAAGGTCAGTAACGCCGTTACGTTTAAGCGAAATCACCCCCGAAAAAACTTTTGGGGGCGGATTGAATACGCTGGGGTCTACCGTGAACTCGTACTTGATATCATACCAGGCCTGCAACAGCACGCTCAAAATACCATAGTCTTTGTTGCCTGGCCCGGAAGCTACCCGCTGCGCTACCTCGCGCTGAAACATGCCTACAACCTCAGGAACCCGGTCGCGCATGTCCAGCACTTTAAAGAGTATCTGGGTTGATATATTATAGGGAAAATTGCCAATAACAGCAAAAGGCTCCGTATTATCAGGTTGTTTTGTCGGCAGTAGATCCGGTCGGATATTAAGAAAATCGGATGCCAGAATACGGCCTTCCAGGGCTGGCACATACTGCTTCAGGTACTCGACCGATTCGCGGTCAATTTCAATGACATACGTATCAAACTGAGAGTTCTGTAGCAGGAACTGGGTCAGAACGCCCGTACCCGGACCAATTTCAAGCACTTTAGTATACGGCACGCCATCCGGTCCGGCGTGACCGGTCAGGAGTTCGGCGATGCGTTGGGCAATGCTCAGGTCTTTTAAAAAGTGCTGACCGAGTTCTTTTTTAGGTTTAACGTACATGTTGTATCAGGCCGCAAAAGCGGGCATTTTGGGCCAGTTGGCGGACCAATACAAAGGTAAGTCCCATTGGGCGAATTATTGGCGACCCTTTCGATTACCAAATTGTTTTAGTGCTTTTCTGAAAATAAGGCATGATCGCTCAGACATACGTAATTTCTATTCGGCCCTGATCAATGACCGTTTACGGGGTTGGTTAGAGGGCGTGGAGGAGCGTTGGAGGCTGGACATAGTCTGTGACTATGCCAAAGATGAGCTAACTGCTGATGTGTGCTTTAATGCTTATCAGCAGTTAGCTTAAATCTTCCAGGACCCCATTATTACGAAAGCGAATTATACGAACATCAAGCGTCTCAATTGCTTTCTGACGTTCTTCATCGTAAATCCGGCTCTCAATTGTGTTATGTACTTCACCGTCCAGTTCGATAGCCAACCGTTCTGAAGGGCAGTAAAAATCTAACACAAATAATCCAACGCTATGCTGACGTCTAAATTTTCGGCCTAATAGTTGTCGACCTTTCAAGTTTTGCCATAGTATAGCCTCGGCTTCGGTTGCTCCGTTACGAAGGGTTTTACGGATAGGCGTTAAGACTTTCAACTTATTTAACTGGCCGTTCCGAATAGCTTCTTTTTGTATGTCTCAGTCAATTATTTACCGCCCCCGACCCTCTTCTGTTTTAGGAGGGGGTTGGGGGCGGTCCACTCAAAAATCAATGTCCGTCAGCTCGAAATTCTGCTTCACGCGGATTGTCCCGTTTTCCTCCGTTCCGGGGTTATAGATAATTCGCTCGGGCTGAAGGCCCTTTTGCACATTGCCAATATCGCGCTTTCGGTTTCCGTTGGCGTCGATGATCAAGCGAACCCGGTATAATCCAGGTTTTAGCCGTCCGAAACTATAGGCCGTTGTTCCGTAAGAAGATCGTACTACACTGTATTTATCGTCCAGCAGTTCAACGATGAACTTATTCCCGGCAGCTCCCGTAGTGGCCGGGTTTACTCGCCCCGCAATGAGGCCGTAGCTGTCTTCTTCAGCAATGGTGTAGCGGGCCGAATAGCGAGCAAGTGTGTCGCCCTGAACACTAATAAAAGCCCCTTTTTGCAGTCGAAACAGCAGCGTATCTTTCAGATTGGTCTTCTGTCTGATAACCAGCCGGGATTTGTTATTCATCCAGGTCAGGTTGGCGGGAGTAAGCACAAACGGCTTCGTACTGTCGGGGCCGATGATGATCCTCTCGGTTTTGAAGGTGAAGATTGGTTTGCTGAAGGTCAAGGTAAACTCCAGATTATTGTCAATAGGTTCGTTCGATGGCGGGCTTACCTGAACCGTTAGCGGACTTCGATTTTTAGCTTTCGTTTTCAGCGGAGAGAAATAAATCCGTTCCCTAAGCTCCGTCACATTTCCCACCGAATCCTCGGCCACCACGGTCAGATGCAGGGTGTCATCAGCCGCCCGGTTGGCAGGCCGAAAAAGCCGAATCATTTTTGGATTCTCCAGAAACGAAATCAGCGTATCGCCCGAGTAACTTCCTGTCGATGCCGTTGCTGCAACCGGCGTTGTGGTGGCAGGTGCGGACGTTACCGTAGTAGATGCGGCCGACGTGGATGCGGCCGACGTGGAAACGGCCGACGTGGAAACGGGTCTGCCGTATCGAATTTTGTAGCTGGCAATACCGCTGCTGAGTTCCAGCCCGAGCGTTTCGTCGGTGCGCTCCCGCCGACTGATCCGGGGTTTGCCATAGCCTCGAAAGGCTACCAGATTAATACCCGTATAATTTCGAGTCAGGTTCAGGATGCTATCCCGAAAAGCGATACGCTCGCCCGGCGTATTGTTCACCAGATTCAGATCTTTATCGTCGAAACCATATACTTTGTACAGTCCGGCTTTTACGTTTTCAATCCGGTAATTTCCGCTGCTGTCTGTCCGGGCAAAGTACTGCGGGCGTTTTCGGTTGATGGGCAATGTATCCGTCGAGGCAAAGAGACCCACCACAAAACCCAACAATGGTTCACGGCTTTCGTCGTCGACCACATTTCCCGTTAGGTAAAGTGAGTCGATAACAGGCCCGGTACTAAATACTACTTTGGTATTTTTGGCAATGTTTCGTTCAGTAATATCTTTGAT
Source organism: Spirosoma sp. (assembly GCF_026391055.1). Classification (GTDB taxonomy): domain Bacteria; phylum Bacteroidota; class Bacteroidia; order Cytophagales; family Spirosomataceae; genus Spirosoma. Next base: position 214,010 of record NZ_JAPLET010000024.1, read on the forward strand.
GCCATCGGCAAAGTCGATCGTGTAGGTCGTATTTGGCAGAAATGGCTTGTTGAAGCTCAACCGAATACCGAGGGGCAGCGACTTTACGATAAACGTATTACTATCCTGTGGCGTGATCGTTATTTTTTGCTGAAGGTTTTCGCTGTTGACGTATTCATCGAACTCCAGTTCAACGGTTTTGCCAGTATAATTCAATTGGCGGGGTGCAGGCAGACTGCTTACCAATTTCGGGGCCAGCGTATCTTTCTTACCGCCCGGCGGCTGAGCTACCTGCGCGCAGTTTTGAAGCAGAATCGGAAGAATTAGTAAACAACTCAGGACAAGGTGACGAAACGACATGTTTTTGGATTCAAAATCATTACAAAGGTAAACGTCCGTTCATCGTTAATCCGTACCGATTGACATAAAATGGGCCTTAGCTTCGTTACGTTCTATAGTAATTTAAGAAATTTTAAGGCCACTTGGGCCAATGAGAGGTTAGCCTGAATAAGGATTTCTAATTTTGGGCCTTTTACAGAGCCCCATTTTGTGTTGTTAGACCTTTACCCGGCAGCCTGCTAAACAGTACGACTATTCATGATTCATACCCGTTTTTGTTTGTTGTCCCTTCTTGTGGTGTCCCTTGGCGGACTAGCTGGCTGTTCTAGTCCCGTCGATAAACTTGACGAACAGATCAGTGATGCCCTGGAAAATGATAACACCATTGACGTGGCCGAAGCCGATGCCCTGCGCGTCTTTGTTTCGCAGGAAAGCAAGACGCTTGGCGATGACAAAAAGACAGCCGCCCTGCTGACCCCTGACGGTAAAATTGACGAATCGGCGCTGATGGCCTACATCAAACGCAATCGAACGTACCGAAAACTGGCGAAAGACGGCAAAACACCAACGGTATCCCTGTCAGGAGCCGTATCGGCCAGCAAACCTCTGCGCCTGAAAGTATACCTTGAAGCCAGCGGCAGCATGTTTCCATACGACGCTCCCGGCGGAAACGGTGCTTTCAAACGGACACTCAACGATGTGCTGACCGAGTTCGATGCCGTGAACCCCGGACAGGGCAAGCTCTTCGTCGTGAACACGGAAATCAACGACCTAGGCCTTTCACTGCCTCAGTTCTTTAAACAGAGAGACATCTTTACGGTAGCGAAAACCAAAGGCAAGACCAGCAGTACCGACTTCGAAGGTATTTTCAGCAACATTCTACAAAATACCTCTGGTGATGACCTGAGCATACTGGTTTCGGATCTGATCTATTCCGATCCTAGTCTGGCGGGCATGAGCGCCCAGAAAACACTCGACGCGGCCAGTTCCCTGCTAACAACGGTTTTTAACCCTTACGCCAGTACGCATTCGATGCTGGTTATCAAGCTAAAATCCGACTTCGATGGCACTTACTACAGTTGGAATAATGCGAAGAAAAAATACACCGGTGAGCGGCCTTATTACCTCTGCCTGATTGGGCGTAACGAAACCATGCAACGGCTGTATCAGGATCAGACGTACCAGACCATCCGCCGATTCGACCAGTTGCCGGGCTATGCCGATTCCTGGTTCTTTGGCCGGGATGCCAAAGCGGTTACTCCTTTTTACAGCATTCTGGTGAACGACCCTGCCCGCAAAGGTCGGTTCAAGCGCTCCGACGAAGAAGTCCGCAGTCACGCCAAAGCCATCCACGGGCTGGAAAACATACAACCCGATGTTACCGATAAAAGTCTGACGATTCCAATAGCCGTCGACCTCTCGGCGCTGCGCCTGCCCACGTCGTTATTGACAGACCCCAGCCAGTATATCGTCGACGGGAAGGACAATTTTAAAGTTACGGCGGTACAAGCCTACTCCGGGGCCAATGGCACTACCCATAAATTATTGCTGACAACCGAAAAACCCGCTCGCGGGGAACGAACGGCCACCATTCGGCTACTTCGTCAGTTTCCACCCCGCTGGATTGCCAGCACCAATACAACCAACGATGCCTCGCCGGATGCCAATTCAACCTTTGGCATTCAGAACCTCCTGCAAGGGGTAGAGCGCGCCTACAACCCTAACAACCAAACCGAATATTTCACGCTAATAATTAATTTAGAATGATTGAATGGGTATATGAGAGAATAAGTGTACGCGTTACCTATTCTCTCATTGACCCATTCAATCATTCACTCATTGACCCATGGAAGAATCACTTTATAATTTTTACAATCTGTTCGTTAACGGCAGCCTGCTCGAAGATCTCTATCAGGAAGAACTGCTTTCACCGCTGACCTGGACGGCCATTGGCCTTGCTTTTCTGGTTGCGTTCGCCTTTTACATCTGGCCATTCAACAAAGTGAGTTTTAGCGGCATGGGTAGCTGGCTTCTGATGATGGGTGTTAGTGCCCTGATTCTTCTCGTCATTACGCTCATTACCTGCTATCAGAAAGCCAATCAGGAAATTGCCCGCGACGAAGCCGACCCAGACCAGGGTACGCTATTCGATCAGGGCATCAGCGTATTCCTTAGTTATGCCTTCGAGATGGCCCTGTTAACGGCCTTTATTTTCTTTATCATCTCTATGGTACTGAAAAATTTCAGCAAAAACGCGAAACATCGGCCCATGCTGTGGCCATCGAAATAAAACGTTAGCCACAGCATGGGCCGCTGAAGCGGATACACGGAGAAGCGCGGAGTTACATAGAGAAACCTTCGCTATTTATTCTAAAAAAATCTCTGTGCAACTGCGTGTATCCGCTTCGGCGGTCCGATCTGTGGCCCAAAACAAAAACTATGGCTAAATTATTTGTATTCGCCATTGGCGGAACCGGCTCGCGGGTGCTGAAAGCCCTCACGTTTTTGCTGGCGTCGGGCGTGAAACTTAACAATACCGACGAGGTTATCCCCATTGTGCTGGACCCCCATGCCACCAACGACGACCTTCTAAGAACCAAAGATCTGCTGCGCGAATATGGCAACATTCGGGCGGGTTTACAGACGAAACCCACGTCGGGCTTCTTTGGCACGGAAATTAAAACCCTCAACCGGTCCATCGGCGGCAACGCAACTATCGCCGATACCTACGTCTTCGAATTGCAGGGCGTTCAGCAGGAGAAATTCCGCGACTATATCAATTATGAAGGACTGGACGGGCCGAGCAAGGCCTTCGCTAGTCTGCTCTTTTCGGAAGAGAATCTGGAAACTAAAATGGACATTGGTTTCGTAGGAAACCCCAACATTGGCAGCACGGTACTTAATCAGTTCCGTTACTCCGATGTGTTCCAGGCTTTTGCCGAGAACTTCGGTGCCAACGACCGGATATTTATCGTCAGTTCTATTTTTGGCGGCACGGGGGCCGCTGGCTTTCCGATCCTTCTCAAGAATATCCGGGGTGCGCAGGCCATCGGGCAGATTCCGAATCCGGCATTTCTCACTAACGCCAAAATCGGGGCGGTAACAGTGATGCCGTATTTTAGCCTGACAACCAATGAAAATAAACTCATTGACCCGGCTTCGTTCATTGCCAAAACCAAAGCCGCGCTGAACTATTACCAGAAAGGGGTTAACCCCTCGGTCAACGCGCTTTATTACATTGGCGACGATCAGACAAAAGCGTATACCTACGACCCCGGTGCGGGTGGCCAGAAAAACGAAGCTCACTTCGTAGAAATGGCCTCTGCACTGGCCATTGTCGATTTCATGAATACCGACGACAGCAGTCTGGCGGTTGCAAATGGGCGGCCTACCAACCCAGTATACAAAGAGTTTGGCATTGAGCAGGATGGCATCAGTATTCAGTTAGGCAACCTTGCCGGGGCAACGAAAGAAGTGATCAATTTGCCCCTGTCTAAAATGGCGTTGTTCAGCACCTATCTGAGCCAACGCCTGCGGCAGGCGGCCGGAACGGTGCAGTGGTCGAAGGGAAATCCTCAGATTTCTACTTCCTTCCTGAATTCAGGCTTTTTCAACAGTGTTAAAAACTTTGATTCGGCTTTTCGGCAATGGCTAACTGAAATGCGGCAAAACAAGCGGTCGTTTGAGCCATTCCTGCTCGATGCGGCCAACCTAGGCCATACCGTCCGGGGATTTGAGCCAAAAAAGAAAGGAATATTTGGCGGTGAGTCCGATGTAAAACTGGACATCGTCGATGACCTCGACCAGACCCTCAACAAAACCGCCGAAGGCAAAGCCTATGGTACGGAAGCGGATAAATTCATTCAGTTGTTTTCGGAAGGTACTGAGCGGTTTGTCCGCGAACGGCTACCGAAAGTGATGGACTATTAGAGAAACATGCCAACAACATTTAGTTTACATAACCCTACTCCCGGTCTGCACTGGTACGTCAGCAAGCCCCTCGGCACCGACCAGATTGCGGCCATTCGCGACCCGCAGGGGGGGCAGACGGTAAAGCAGCCAACCTCCATTCCAAGCCCGTTTGCACGGATGGACCTGGTACGGTCGGCCTTTCTGAACCTGTCGCTCAAACCCGACCTCAGCGGCACCAGTAATGACCAGCGCATTGTGTCGGATTGCCTGGATGTGGGCCAGCTGTTTTTCAATTACGACAAGCTTAAAACGTTTGTTACCATTACCCCATTCGACATCCGCACGGACCTCACCCGCTTGCAGCAGTCGACCAGCCTGGGGCATAAACGGCTCGGCGATGCGTTGAAGCTTTTTCTTGACCAGGATGCGGCCGAGTACAATTTCAACGCCATCAACCGGCTATTTGTGCTGAGTTATCGGGGGCGGGTTGTGGGCGGCACATCGCCCAAAACACTGTTCTTCAGTTCGGGTAATGACCTGAACTGGGTCGATGTTACGATGGGAAACGACCGGCTGTTCGACGCATCGGTTTGCCCCTTGCACGAGCGCGACATCGAGTATCAGAAGTTCTGGTACGCCATTAAACTGTTCATGCCCAACTTCCGCGACCGGTTCCGCGAAGTGGACGATTACCTGAATCGCAGCCGGGCACTCCTGCAACAGCAGAACCCGACCATGTTCTACGAACATATCGAATCGCATAACGGTCAGCCGCTGTTGACACGCGAGCAATTCGATCAGGATTTCGACGAGCTAACTACCGGTCCCGGCGATGTTGTTGAGGTGCTGGGCTTCCCGCTGCGCAAGAAGAAATCAGACGCCCGCGCCATCGACAAGGTCAGCGACTTCATTATCAAGTCAGACAAATATGCTCGACTGAACCCCAGTCAGCCGCGCCCTATGGCGCTGCAAAACCGCTTTTTCCGGCAGTTTACGTATGTACCGCAGGCCCAGTGGAACTCCAATACGCCCGTCCCCTACTACGCCCGCGAGTCGTGGCGAGAGAACCAGCGGCCTTTACCCGGTCAACCGGGCAATTACCCCTGGCTAACGGTCAGCGATTTTCTGGAGCCCTACCTTATCCGGTTACCCTTTCCAACCGACCGAAGCCGGTTCTTTGACGGTAACCTGCAAACGTCGGCCATCGAGAAAGGATTTCTGCTACCGCTTAAGAAAGACTTCTTCGATTTCTTCGACGTTGAGGATCTGCTAACCGGCCGCGTCCGGCTTAAAATGGTCCCACAGGCTGGCGGTATCAACGTTACCCTCGACATTCCCGTTACGGCACCTAACCAGCCGGGCAACCAGTTCATTACCTTCGAACGCTTATACAGTCAAACTGTTGGAACATCCAATGCCCCCAATGAGCTGACGAACGAGGGTATCATTGTCGAAAACTCGTTCACGGTCAATATTTATCCTTTTGTTCGCTCCGGTTCAGTCATCGTACCCGCCGATTATCGCGTTCAATTGATCGAATCCGGTTTCGATAGCCAGAACCAGTACGACCTGACCTATTTCCGGCAACAGACCAATGCCGAAGTGACGGTCGAGTCGAAACACCAGCGCACCGTTCGGCAGCAAAATACCGACGGATCGAGTGTGTATTATGTCCTGCGCGAAGAATTCGATTACCTGCAAACGCACATTCGGGGCGATGGCCGCGATATGTACGGCGTACTGATTCCGCGCTGGCAAGAGTACAATGGCGGTAGCAAACAGTTTGAGTTTTCGGTGGATTTTGGCACGACCAACACCCACGTCGAATACAAAGTGGATGGCAGCTCGCCCCGGCCGTTCGACGTTGCCGAACTAACTCCGCAGGTGGCCACACTGGTGGCTCCGGCTCAGTACAACCCGGCCCTGTTCGAGTTGTTTCTGCTGTACGATCTGGAGTTTGTTCCGCCAACCATTGGTCCTGGCAGACCCGACAATTTCCCAACGCGTACGGCCATTGCCGAGCCCATGAACCTGAGCTTCAACCAGCAAACGCAGGCGCTGGCAGACTTCAACATTCCATTCTATGTGGAGCGGCAACCGGCCGGTTCCAACCGCATCACGACCAACCTGAAATGGGCAAAAACCAGCGACCAGACCGAACGGCGTGTGGAAGCGTTCCTGGAAGAGTTGCTGATGCTCATTAAGAACAAAGTTCTGACGGAAGGCGGCAATCTGGCCCAAACAACCGTATACTGGTTCTTCCCGGCCAGTATGACACCAGGTCGCGTGAGCCAGCTCCGCGCCGACTGGCAGCAGCTTTATGACCGCTACATTGGCGGATCGGCCGGACGGCTGCGCGAAGTGTCGGAGTCGGTAGCACCGTTCTATTACTACAAACAAAACCCAACACTAAGCGCATCGGCCCGGCCCGTTATCAACGTCGATATTGGCGGTGGCACGTCGGACGTAGTGGTGTATGAGCGAAACGAACCTAAGTTGCTAACCTCGTTCCGGTTTGCGGGCAATGCCATTTATGGCGATGCATTCAGTGAATACGGGGCCGCCAGCCACAACGGGTTTATCCGAAAATACGCCGACCGGATACAGACCCTGCTCGACAGCCAGAGCCTTGGCAACCTGAGCGACAACAACCGGCGTATGTTGGATACCAACCGCTCGGAAGATATCATGGCCTTCTGGTTTTCCATTGAAAAGAGCAACGATGTGAAAGCCAAAAATATGCTGTCGTTCAATGGCATGCTGGCAAAGGACGAAGACCTAAAAGTAGTGTTTGTGCTGTTCTACACAGCCCTGTTGTACCACGTCGCCAAGCTCATGAAACACCGGGGAATTGGTCTGCCGGGAGCTATCACGTTTAGCGGTACGGGTTCAAAAGTACTGACGATTATCAGCGCCGACGACCAGATGCTGGGCAAATTGGCGCGGGCGATTTTCGAAAAAGTGTATGATAAAGCCTACGACACCAGCGGTTTAACGCTGTTTTACGAGCGCAAAGGACCGAAAGAGGTTACCTGCAAAGGTGCTCTGATGCAGCCGACCAACAACCGGCCGGTGGATACGGAAGCGATCAGCTATGTGTATCCGGCCACGTTCGACGATGAGTTTTCAGCGCTTACTTATGCTGACCTGCGGAAACCGGAAGTGGTCGAATCGCTGCTTAAGGAAACCAACGCGTTTATCGACTTCTTCTTTGCCATCAACCAGCAATTCAGCTTCGTCAGAAACCTCAACGTATCGTCGCGGTCGCTGGTGGTGGCGCAGCAGGAACTACGGACACATCTGGATACGTCGCTTATGGATGGCATACAGCGTAAAGAGGGTGATGTAGTGGCCGAATACAGCGGCATGACGGATGCCCTGGGAGCACCCATCGAAGAAACGCTGTTTTTCTACCCGCTCATTGGCGCGATCAACAAACTTGCAAACGCGCTGGCATAATTCTGGCAGCGCCGGACCGCTCACGTTGGTCCGGCGTTGTCCTTCTGTCTTGTACAACTCATTCATTCTACACAACCGGGTCAGTAGCTCGGCACGACAATGAACCTATTACAATGTACGTTTCGAACGACAGTTGTTCTACTCGCATCAGCTTCCCTCAGCTTCGCCCAGAATACGAATCAGGCGGCTGTTGATACACTGACCAAAGATGTGGCGATTGCGGTCTTCGCGAAGATAAGCCAGCCCAAAGCACAGGAGATTTACGCGCAGCTGCTCGCATGCGATGATGGCTGCGACCCGCAACAGATTATTCGGGGAGTGGGTAGCTGGGATCAGGTGGGTGCCAAGATGCAAGAGCTAAGCGAGTTGAAAAACACCGCTCGTTTTGTAAGCCTTCCGCCCGAAGAAGCCAACGCGGCTATTCGTAAGCAGTTGGCAATGTTCTACGCCAAATACAAGACTGATCAGAATTACGGAAAGCCCCTAAGCCCGGATATCCAGGCCAGAATGCTGGCTAAAATAGACGCGCTACTGCCGCCCGCCGAGGTTTCGCAGGCGGCTCCCCCGGCCGAAAAGGCCACTACGGCCTCGCAACCAACCGACGAAGAGGAAACCGACATAAGCCCGGCCGCCCTTCAGCTAAGTCAGTTAGAACGGCAGACTAAAGAAGCTCAACAAAAACAACTCTGGATGCTGCTTCTTGGCGCGGTTGGTGGCTTAATCGTGGGAGCGGGTGCCGTGTATCTGTTGGCATACCGTGGAACAAAAACTGAAGTTGATAGACTTATTGGCGAAAACAAGAAGCTAAGTAAAGAAAATGATAGTCTCCGCCACAAACCGGTCAACGAGCCACGCAAGCCACAAGGTGACCTTGTGCAAAAGGCCAGTGCCTTCGACGCCATAGCTGCGGAGTTAGGCACAAACAACCCCCTGATGGCCATCCGGCAACTTAAGTCACAGTCTGATTCGGCCGATAGCAGTTCGGCTCCCAAAGTGATTCCTCGTGCCCGCCAGAGTGAGTCGATAGTCGAGTCGACCCCGCCCCGGCCTACGCCTGTTCAAAAACAGCCAGTTGCTGTACCGCCACCCAGCCCGGCACCGGTGCCTGCTCCCGTGGCAGCTCCCAGTCCGGCACCTACTCCCGCCCCGGTCCGTTCAGCCGTCTTTTACTTTCCTCCGCCCGACCCAAATGGGCAGTTCGACAGTCAGCATAAAGCCGATATGCTCTCACCCGAATCAGCCTATCGATTCAGCATCGACGTCAATAACCCATCGCTGGCGACCTTCCGGTTCGAAGCCGAACCGGGGCGGGTGGCGCGTTTTTTAACGTATCGAAACTACATGATTGAGCCCGCCTGCGACAGCGAAAACAGTTATATGACCTCACACACCCGCATTACCATGCGCCGAGACGGTGAGGCCGTACTAGAGAATGGAGCCTGGCGCGTAAAAACCAAAGCCCTGATCCGATACGAATAAACCCCTATTTCAATAAATACTCAACCAATGAAACGACTACTCATCCTCTTACTTCTTCTCGGCAACCTGCTGTATCTGGCTGGTTGTTCAGGATGCTCGCGGTCGGGTAGTCATCAACCACGCCGAAGCAAGCGAAACAATACCGCCAAAACGGAACAACCACCGGCCGAAACACCAGTCGACAGGCAACCCGTACTCACAAAAATGGGCAGCGGCCCTACCGAGGTGGCGATGAAAAAAGAGAACGGCGTTTATACTGTGCCCGTAACCGTGAATGGAACCCGAATGAAGTTCATCCTGGATACCGGGGCCAGCCTGATTTCCATATCGGCCACCGAAGCCGAATTTATGATGAAGCAGGGCACTATAACAGATGATGATGTGGTAGGGCAAGCCCGGTTTCAGAATGCCAACGGCGATATATCGCCCGGTGCCATCATCCGGCTCAAATCGGTACAGATTGGCAACCGCGTTCTCGAAAATGTAAATGCCAATGTGGTCAGCACGGCCAAAGCGCCCCTGCTGCTCGGCCAGTCGGCTTTATCACAGTTTGGTAAAATTTCAGTAGATTATCGACGTAATGTTGTGACCTTCGATTGAAATTCGGTGTTTTACTAAAATTACAGGATAAAGCCCGCCTTTCTTCAATGACTGAAACCGAACTGACCGACCGACTTCGCGAAGCCATCGTGCTCAACGGCCCTGACGTTTGGCGCACTAATGGCTACCTCAGAGAGGCCCAGCAAGCAGGCTTATCAGAGGAGGATGCACTAAAACGCGCAACTGAAATAGCTCAGGAAGTTGCTGCCAACAGTCTGCTGTTCCAGAATATACAGGCTCGCATTGCTCGACTGGCACTGCCGTCGCGAAGTCAGTATATTGAACAGGATTTCAACCAGATTGTCAATGCAGCAACTTCATTAAAGCTGACGCCCGATTTTGTTAAGAATCGGTGGATACCTACGGTGTTGCAACGACTGGAGGTGGCGTCGAAGCCAATTCGTACCGAACCGATTGTTGTACCTGTTCCCGAGCCTGCTAAGCCCACTTTTGAGCAACTCATCGAAACGAAGCCAGAGCCAGTCAGGCCAGTTGTTCCGGAACCGGCAGTAACCAAACCGGCTCCTGCTGTGCCAACCGTTACGGCCGAGCGGGCGGTAACAAAACCGGCTCCCATACCCCCCCCTTCGGTAGCCAAACCAGCTCCACCGGTTGCTGAACCAGTCGTGACCCGACCGGCTGCAACCCGGCCAGCTCCGCCGGTAGTAACGCCAGTCTCTACGTCTCCCCCGTCGGTGGCACCTGCCTCAAGAACGGCATCGGAACGAATACCCGAACGCCCCCCCGTTGTCCGGTCTTTTACGGCCACGCCGGGTCGGGTTCGGAAAGGCCAGCCCGTTACACTGGCCTGGTCGGTAGACAACCTGCTGGCGGTTACGATTGATGATTTGGGCGAGGGCCTTTCGCCCGTTAACCGGGGTTGGGTAAAACCGACGAAAACGACGGACTACACACTTTTTGATGCCAATAACAATCCGTTAAGTACCGTTCGGGTGGTGGTTATTGAGCCGGATCGGAGCGGAATCTATGGCGTTTTGTTTGCGCTGGCACTACTTGCCGGCATTTACTGGTATATCCGGCGGAATAATTCGCAGGAGACAGAAGAGCCGCAGAAACCCAAAACCGAGCAAACCACAGAATCCTCATCGGGCAAACGCAAAAACCGCAAACGAAGTATAAATCAGGAGCAAGCGCAAAAGCCGATAGAAGTCAGGCCGGATGAGGAAACTTATATCCCACCAGACATGATGGATAAGCCCGATGTCGCCATCGTAGAGAAGCCTAAAAAAGCGGCTCCTCCTGTCAGGAAACAACCCCAGGAAGATGTAGCCTCGTCGGAACCTGAACAAAAGCCAGCGACGCCCGCCGACGCCCGGCAGGGAAAATACAAGGAAGCTTTTGGGGATAAACCTTACGACAAAGTAGAGCTTGGTATCGATGAACGGGGTTGGCGTCGAGCCCGGAGTCAGGGCCGCTGGGGCTTTATTAACGAGCAGGATGAATGGGTGATAAAACCCGAATATGAAGCCGTTACGCCGTTCCGTGGCAACAACGCAGCCGTATTTCAGAATGGGCAGCTTATGACCATTAACCGCCAGGGTGAGCAGGTAAAAAATTGATTTTCAGCAGCCGATATCACCTTCACCAAGTATGCTGAAAAGCATTCATCACAGCCCTAGCGTGACCGTCAGCTTCTGGAATGCGGTCCAGTAAGCCGAAGACGTAAAGCCAATTCCATTGCCGGCAAGAAGCCTGACGGGATAAGGACTGCTGCGGATTTCCTGCGCGTTGATGTAAAAATGCAGGGCGTTACCCCGTCGCTGAATCGTGAGCCGGTTTCGGTTTTTCTCCACCGATACCCCAGGTGCCAGAAAATCGGCGGGCATATAATCACTGAATGCTCGGCCATCGGCTACCCGCACGACAGCTACTTCGCCTTTTGCGTTCAACAAGAAGGCGTTATAATTGAGTGAGTCCCGAACGCCGAACAATAGCCCCCCTGCCGGTACTTGTCCCGAATCGGCGAGCATATCAACCTTGATGGTGTACAAATCAGCCGCGTTCAGGTTGATTTCATTGGGCAGTTCAACGACACTGAATGGTACCTGCTGCGTACTGGCCACCCGCTTGCGAATGCTGTACTGTCCTAACCCAATCTGGTAGTAATAATCACCCTGACTACCCGCTCGCCAGCCGTTGCGGTTGGTCGCAAAATCGCCGGTAAAGGCGGGCCGGAATTCCGCCGTTCCCATCGTTAACGGGCTTCTGCTGGTTGCGGGCTGCGTTCGCTCAACAATTGTTGTGGAAGAGCCTTGAGCTGGTGTAACGGATTCTATTCGGGCCGGTTCGGGCGGCTTAATCGGAGGTAGTGGTTTGAGTGTAACTTGCTGCCACTGGCTGGAAGCCGAAAAGATCGCGGTTTTAGTCCGTCGACCCGACTGGGCAAAGGTGTCCGTCAAGAGCAGGGCCATAAAGGCAATGATTAAAATTAAGCGCATAAATAAAATAAAGGCTATTTAAAATGAATACCGCACTACTGCCGTTGGCTGCCCAACCTGAAGGCCGGGTCGTAGTGTAAGGCTTTTGAAGCGTTGTGTTCCTTTCTGTATCTGGCTGTTGTGCAGCCCCTTAATAAACGTCAGCACGACATCAGCAGCGGCCACAACCAGCGCACCGCGTGTTGCCAGAAAGTACCGCTGATGATGCCCATTGGCCGTTTGATAATATGGTTCGCCGGCTTCCCTGTTTTTCTGCTGTTCGTAAACACGGTATACATCCTGCGCTTTGGTTCGCTCCGAGAACCCGTAAATCAGTAAACCATAAAAACCAACCGTCACCAAAGGGCGCAGGCCTATTTTGGCTTTAGGCGTCTGAACAAATATATTACCAACACCCGGCGCAACTGCCGAAAGCAGTGCACAAGCAGGTCCATTGTACAAAATTCGCTCACGCCTGGCATCGTTGGAAGGTGCTGCTGCGATTTCCGTTTCTTTTGGCTGAGGAGCTGGCTTTTTCGGCGAATCGACGGCGGGGGCGACGGGTGGTGTTACAGGTGCAGAAACCACTGCCGGTGAAGGTTGCGCTACCTGTTCCACTGAATCAACGGCAAAAACAGACGGCTTGGTGCCCACAGCCTGTTTTTGTGGCAAAACTGGTTCGGAGGCTACCGGAACAGGTGGGGTATCGTTAACCGGAGCAGGCACAACAGCAGCTCTGGCGGGTACGGGTACGGGTCCTGGTACTGTTTCGGGTCGAGCCGATGCGGGTACAGGTGTGGTTACTACTACTCTCGGTGCCGCAGGTGGTGCCTTCGAAGGGGCCTGAGCAGCGGAGAAGGCTGACTCTCCCGCCACAACAGGCCTTGCTTTTACCATCACTCGTGCCTGAATTTCTTCATTGAGCGAATAGCCATTGGCCAAAGCCTCCCAAATGATACGCCGGTCGGACCCCGCAGTGACCTGCCTGCCCACATCGCCCCGAACAAATTCGGGGGCTATACGTAAGGTACCCCGCAGACGGCTGCGCACGTCAAGAAAAACGGAATCCCCAAAGCGGGTATTCAGCATATCGTACAACACGTCAATTCTGGACGAATCAACGACCCGTATCCGGACATTGCGTACGCGCTCCTGTGCCTGACTTGAACCGGCCAGAAGTACACAGAGAAAGAAAGGGAAAAGTAAGCGCATAAGAATTAGTTGCTGACGGTGATCTTTTTGGTGGTCGTAAACGTATCATCACACGAGTTGACCAGAACCAGCGTGATGGTGTAGGTACCCGCCTTATCATAATTATAGGTAACGCGCGTGCCAACCCGGTTTTTACCCTTTCCGTCGCCGGGGTCCCAGCCTACTGCATTAAAATCGCCCTGCGGGTTTTCCAGAAAGAAGGTAACATCCAGCCGGTCGGAGGTGTAGCCGATACCTGCGGAAGGCTTGGTACAGACCGGGAAATTTTTCTTCGCCAGATCAAACGGCTCACAGGCGGCCGAAGCCACTATGAGCAGTAATAAACTCAAACGTTTTAGCATAATAGCTAGCTGAGATGTAACAAAGTGAACAACAGTTACGGAACTAATACTGAGTAGTATAGCTGAAAAACGTTATCAGGATTCGTTTTCATGAATGAGGAAGATGAACATTTTTCGTAAATTTAAAGAGTCTGACGACATATCAACCCACTGACGTACCCATGCGCTGGTCTGCCAAAACCAAAGATGAACTGGTAGCCGAAATTCAACGGCTACAGCACGAACGAAACGAAGTAGCCGTAACCGATGCGCTACCCGCCTTTGATGTTCGCCAAACGGTTGACCAACTTAATCTGGTTGGCTTAACCATCGAACGCGACGGAACGCTGAGCTATGCTAACCCGTATACCTACCGCGTAACCGCATGGCAACCGGAGCACATCATCGGCCAGAATTTTTTCGACATTTTTATCCCCCCCGCCGAACGCGCCAAACTCGAAGCCGAATTTGAAGACGCCCTCACTAAAGGTGGCTTTCCCGAGCAGAAAGAAATTACGCTGCTGGCTCGTTCAGGTGCTTTGCGCAATGTACAAGTCAACTCATTCATAATCAATGGTGCGGATGGCCACGTATCCTCATTCACCCTGATTGGTGAAGATGTAACGAACAAACGACGGGTTGCCTCTGCCCTGTCTAACACCAATGCCCAATTACAGGACCTGGTCGATAATACGTCCGACCTGATTCAGCTGCTGACGCTGGACGGTAAGTTCATCTTCGTGAATCGGGCCTGGCGCGAAGCACTAGGCTATAATTCTGACGAAATATCGGCCTTAAACCTGCGCGACGTTCTTCATCCCGATTATGCCGACAGCACCCTCGGGCTACTCAAACGAATTCAGGAAGGCGATAAACTGCCGTATGTAGAAACGGTCTTTCGGACAAAAAGTGGTAAAACCCTCTTCCTGTCGGGAAGCGTCAACTGCCGGTTCGACAACGGACGGCCAACGGCTTTCCGGTGTATACTGCACGATACGACAGGCAAAATACGGGCGGAGAAATCGCAGAAGCTGTATTACAGCATTGCCAACTGGACTATCAATACGCCCAACCTCGGCGAGTTTTATCACAAAATTCATGAAGAGCTAGGGAACATCATTGATGCCCGTAACTTTTTCATTGCCTTGTACGACTCCAGCAAAACGTACCTGTCGTTTCCGTACTACGTTGACGAGTACTTTGGGGGCAACATGCGGTTTACGAAGCGTAAACTGGGAAATGGCCTGATTGAATACACCATTCTGGCCAATAAGCCTTTATTCCTCTACGAAAAGGATATCCGTAAACTGGCCGACCAGCACCAGGTGGACCTGTATGGCCAGCTTCAGCCACAGGTTATGCTAACGGCCCCGCTCCGGATCGGCGAAGAAATCACGGGCATCATCGGCGTGAAATCGTACGACGACGCGCAAACCTACGGCCCCCGCGATCTCGAATTACTCGAATTCATATCGGGGCAGGTGGCACTAGCGATTGCCCGAAAACAGTCGGAAGCTCGGCTCGACAAACAGAATGCCCGCCTGAATGCCATCTTCGACAGCAGTACCTATTTGATCTGGTCGGTTAATAAAGCGTTGAAATTGACGTCGTTCAATAAAAACTATGCCCGGCTCATTGAGTATCAGTTAAATGAATCACCGTCCATTCAGGCTAGTGCCCCCGACCTGGGCTGGCGAATGATTGGAGCGGATAATCGCAAAAATCTGGAAGACCGCTACCGGCAGGCATTCCGGGGCTTCGCCCAGAACTTTGAGCTGTTCTTCGAAACGCCCAAAGGCGAGACCTACCTCGAATTTCACCTCAACCCGATTTTGCTGGCGGGGGGCGTCATTGACGAAGTCTCCGGTATCGCCCGCGACATTACAAACCGCAAACGGGCAGAAATTGCTACCCGGCAAAGTGAAGAGAAATTCCGGGGTATTTTCGAGAATTTGCAGGATATATACGCCCGCGTAGACCGTAAAGGGCGTATAACCATGATTAGCCCGTCGGTATTCAAACGCATGGGCTATACGCCGGACGAAGTGCTGGGGCAGGAAATCACCCGGTTTTTCATCGACGAGAACGACATTCGGCACGCCATGTTCAAACTCGGCCGCAACCGCAGCCTCCGGAATTTCGAAGCCAGTATGCGCCGGAAAGATGGTAGCGAGCGGCAGTTTATGTTCAACATGCTCATGCTGAACGAAGGACCCGGCAGTGACTCCGTGGTAGCCGTACTGGCCCGCGACATCACCGAACTGAAACGGCAGTCGGCCGAGTTGGTAAAAGCTAAAAATGAAGCCGAACGGTCATTGAAGGTGAAAGAGCAGTTTCTGGCTAACATGAGCCACGAAATCCGGACACCCATGAATGGGGTTATCGGCATGATTGATCTGCTCAACGACACCAAACTGGACGAAGAGCAACGTAGTTACGTCAAAACGGTAAAACGCTCGTCGGAGACACTGCTGAATATCCTGAACGATATTCTGGACTTGTCGAAAATTGAAGCGGGGAAAATGGTACTCCACGAAGCGCCGGTGGCCTTCAAAGAGATTTTCGAGAAACTTATCGCGCTATTCGGCCAGCAGGCTAATTCGAAGAACAATGAACTAACGTATCATCTCGGTTCCGACCTGCCCACCTTCGTTATTGCCGACCAAACGCGGCTGCTACAGGTACTATCGAATTTAACCTCCAACGCGATCAAATTTACGGAAAATGGCTCCATCCGGGTGGAGGCTTCCCTGATTAGCAAACGGGGCAAATTCAACCGGATACGCATTGAGGTAAAAGATTCGGGGATTGGTATTTCGCAGCAAAACATCAACCTGCTGTTCAATTCGTTCAGTCAGGTCGACACTTCATCGCGGAAATCGTTTGGCGGCACGGGCCTGGGCCTCGCCATTTCCAAAGAACTGGCCAGCCTGATGAAAGGTGACATCGGCGTCGACTCAACCGTAGGCATGGGCAGCACTTTCTGGTTCACCATCGAGCTAAAGGAAACCAGCATCAGCCCCACCCAGCAAACGACAGAAGTAGCTGAAATAGCCCTTGCCAATTTCTTCAGCACCTACCACCCCAACGTGTTGCTGGTTGACGACAACGCCGTAAACCGCAAAGTTGCCAGCGAAATTCTGCGCAAAGCTGGCTGCGTCGTCACAACGGCCGACAGCGGACCGGCAGCCATCGGCGAGGTGGAAAAACGGGTAAAAGATGCACAGCCGGGCTTTGATGTTATTTTCATGGATATTCAGATGCCCGATATGGACGGGGTGGAAACTACCCGCAACCTGCGCAAGCAGTTTGGTAACAAGCTGCCAACCATTGTTGCCATGACGGCCTACTCGATGCGCGAGGACCGCGAGCGGTTTATCAGTCAGGGGCTGGACGATTACATTGCCAAACCCATTCGTGCCCAGAGTCTTATTGCCAAAGTGAAGGAACTGACCGACGCTAATCAGGCCCGACAGCAGTCGGAAACACCCAAAGCATCGAAACCGGCTCCCTCCCCGCCGGTAGACCCTAAATTGCCGGTTATTGACGAAGACATTGTCGGGCAGCTTCGGGATATTGGCGGGCAGGACCTCGTTGACAGCATCATGGAGGAGTTCGTAACAGAAGCCAATGATCTGGTTACGGGGGCGCTTTCGGCCTACGATCTTGGGGATATTCCAACGGTAAAGAGTCATCTGCACACGCTAAAGGGCAGTGCCGGAACAATTGGCGTGGCCCGCGTAGCCGAAATTTCCCGTACTGCCGAAGGTAAGCTCAAAGTGAATGATACCAGTGGATTAGCCGACGCACTTCAGGCGCTGAAACTGGCGTTCGAAGAGTTTCTGACCACCTGGAAGAAGTAAATAACGACCATATCAAATTACCAAAGCCCGTGTCTGCACGGGCTTTTTTGTGGTTATGCTGCCCTGTCCAGAAACGTACTTTCCTGTCCGTTTCTGGACATTTTCCCCCTATCAATCTACCAAGAATAAGCCTATAAGCCCGTTGAAAGAACTTTTTTCAACTTGGCAAGGCATTTGTTTAGCAAATAGCAAGGAAATAAAGACGGCCAGATTTCCGGCAATGCAACCCATTATGACAAGAGCCTATTTAGGTGAATTTGAAGAGCTGGTACTGCTCACAGTAGCAGTACTGGAAGGGCAGGCCTATGGAGTTACCGTTGCGACCGAACTGAAGCAACGTACTAACCGAACTATTAGCCTGAGTGGCGTTCATATTGCGCTGTACCGGCTTGAGGAAAAAGGATTCGTACTATCCGAATTGGGGGGCGCCACAACCGCTCGTGGCGGACGTCGGAAGCGGTTCTTTATAGTAACAGCCCAGGGAAAGCAAACCCTCAGCGAGATACGGGATGTACGCAATCAACTTTGGGACTCTATTCCGACTACTCCTTCTCTAACGTAGCGTATGAAAAACTCCCCACCCGTCTGGGCCGACCGCTTGTTTACCTGGCTTTGCCCGCCCCATTTGCGTGAAGAACTCCTTGGCGACCTGCACGAGCAATTTGCCGAACAGGTTGAGCAGGTTGGCGAGCGAAAGGCCCGCCAGTTCTATATACTGGAAGTAATCCGGTTCTTCCGACCTTATTTTCTGAAAAGACGAGTCACAAGTCCCCTGAACACCGGGCCTGTTTATACAAAAACCAGCTATAAAAACGCTGCATCGAGTGCGTATCCTCAACCTTCTTTACTACAACCGGCTATGCTGAGTAATTACATTAAAATCGCGTTTCGTAACCTCTGGAAAAGCAAAGGCTACGCAACTATTAACGTGGTTGGCCTTTCGGTCGCTTTCTGCGTCTGTACGTTTTTATTCCTGACGGCTTACTTCCAGCTTAGTTACGATTCCTTTCACGCAGATGGCGACCGTATTTTTCAGGTTTATCTGTTCTCGAATGACCCCGATAAGGCAAGTGCTTCGTCTACAGTTCCCTTGCCCCTTACCCCGGCCCTGAAAGCCGATTTCCCGGAAATTGAAGCAGCCACCCGTCTGATGAATGGCAGCAATGTGGTAGCCTACAAAGGGAAATACTTCGATAAACAGATCATGTTTACCGACCCGGACTTCCTTCGATTATTTTCCTTTCCGCTGATTCAGGGCAACAAGGCAACGGCACTCAACGACCGAAGCAACATTGTTATCAGCCAGCAAATGGCGAAAGCCGTATTTGGTACCGAAGATCCAATGGGCAAACGTCTGCTCCTGGGGCCCGACGGCAGTCAGAAAGAATTTCTCGTTACCGGGATTCTGGGGGACTTCCCGAACAATTCATCTATTCAATACGATGCGTTTGTTCAAATAACCAACGCCGGTAATTACCAGACAGACAAGGACAAATGGGACGCGATGTCTCACATCACGTTTGTAAAATTGGCCCCCAACGTCGACCGGGCAACCGTTGAAAGCCGGTTGAAACCCTTTGCCGCGAAGTACTTCCAGAGCACCATTGACAACTTAAAAAAGAAGGGTGCCAAGCCTGACGAGCGGGGCGATTTGTTTGCAGTACGGTTACAAACGCTGGCCGATATACACTTCGACAGGGAGTTGGGCGGTGGCACCGGCACCCCCATTGCGCTGGTGTATGCGCTGATGGGTATCGGATTTTTTATCCTGCTGATTGCCTGCATCAACTTCATCAACCTGAGTGTTGCGCGGTCGTTCACCCGCGCGAAAGAGGTAGGTGTTCGAAAATCGCTCGGGGCGCTCAAAAATCAACTGTTCATCCAGATATGGGGCGAGGCCACACTCATTTGCTTTACCGGTTTTTTGGCTGGTCTGGTACTTACTTACCTGTTGTTACCCGCTTTTAATACTACTTTTCAAAGCAAGCTAACGCTGGAATACATCAGGCAGCCCAAACAGATTGCCCTCATGCTGGGAGTTTTTGCACTGGTCACGCTCATAGCGGGTGGATACCCGGCCTGGCAAATGACGAAGTTCAACGCAGTCGACGTACTGAAAGGTAAAATCACGATGAAACGGCCGGGCTTTCTCCGCAACTCGCTTATCGTTACACAGTTTGCCCTGTCGACCCTGTTAATCTGCTGCACGATCATTGCCATTCAGCAGGTGAGCCACATGCGTCAGCAGCCGCTGGGCTTTCATAAAGAGCAGGTGATCAGCATACCCGTGGGTAATAAAGCCGACGGCCAGCAGGTGCTCAAACGAATGCGAAACACGCTGGCAAACGACCCCACTATTATTTCAATAACCGGAACTGGAGTGAATCTGGGTCTGGGTAAGGACAGAAGTACATCAAGGTCTGTCATGGGCTTTACCTACAAGGATCGGGACATCTCAACCGATTGGCTGCAAATTGATTACGACTACCTCAAGACTCTTGATATTAAGCTGTTGGCGGGCCGCGAGTTCAACCCGGCCTACCCATCCGATTCGCTGGACCGGGTGGTCATTACTGAAAGTATGGCCAAAATGATTGGCGAGAAAAACCCCGTTGGCCGGTACTTCCAGACCGACAGCGCAGGGGTGAAATACCAGATCATCGGGTTAGTCCCTGATTTTCATCTGTACTCGTCCAAGAGCGAGCGAAAGCCAATCACCATGTACCTGGCTCATTCGCAGCCCATCAGTTACATCTTCGTTCGTGTGGCACCGCAACGTCTGGCAGGGGCTATGGATAAACTCAAAGCGGTCTGGAAAGAGGTCGCTCCCCGGTCGGAGTTCATTGGCTCCTTTCTCGATGAGAACACAAATGCCTGGTATAAGGATGAAGAAAAGCTCTCGCAATTATTTACACTCGCTTCGGGCATTGCTATTCTTTTGTCCTGCCTGGGCCTGTTTGCCGTGGCGTTGATGGTGATTGAGCAACGTACCAAAGAGATCGGCGTCCGCAAAGTGCTGGGTGCCAGCATTCCGAATATTGTCTTTATCCTGTCGCAGGATTTTGTACGGCTGGTTGTACTGGCCATCGTCATTGCCACACCACCAGCCTGGTTTTTCATGCAGAAATGGTTGGACTCCTATTCGTATCGTATTGAAATAAGTGTCTGGGTTTTCATTCTGGTGGGCCTAGCTGCTATTTTTATCGCTCTGGTTACGGTCAGTTTCCACAGCATAAAAGCGGCTTTAATGAATCCGGTAAAGAGTTTACGAACGGAATAACAAACGTACCCAACTAACTACTAAGCTCTTCTAAGCCATTTGTCAATTATGAAATTCATCTTAATCACCTTGCTGCTTTGTCTCAGCTTGTTGGCGATGGCCCAGAAGCCAGCCTTTTCGAGTCTGCAAACGCGGATTAGCGACAATGAGAAAACCCTCTCTATCCAGATCAACGGCCAGAGAAACAGCCGAAAAATCCACGTTAACGAATCGTTCGATGTAGAAAATATGAGCAGTCTCCGAAAAGAACTCATAAAATACCGGGTCTTTTCAAATCAGGGTTTAGGTATTCCTTTTCAGGAAGTGCCGGGGCTGATCGCTGTTTGTCTGGGCTCTTTTTCGCTGTTTATAACCGTATTGATTTTGTGGTATCGGTCTGGACAAAGCGCCCCTAGGAGGGTAGTGTAGCCTAGGGCGTACCCAGCATCAGGGCTGAGGTTGGTGTGGCGTATTCAAGACGGGCATTGGTCTCAAACTGAACTCGTTTCGCTACTGCATTGCTTATAGTTACTGAAACAACATGCCCCGCGCGGATCAACACATCATCGCAAACCGTTGGTACCCGGCCACAACTCCAGATAGCCACCGCGTTCCAATTACCCGACGCCAGGCTCGCGCAACTACCCCGACTAATAACGATGTCATCCAGTTGGAGTTGATCCCGTGCGCCTGAAGTACCCACGCCCGTCCAGTAGTACTGCCAGAGTAACTGAATATACGGCTTGTTGAGCAACGTTGCCGGCAAATCTACCGGGCCAATAACCTGACTATGGCCTGCACTGGCATTGCGAACATACTCTACGGGGTTGTTGGACGCATCGAGCAGGTCACTAAACGAGCCACTGTCGCCGATCCTGTACCGCAATCGAATCCGGTACTGGCGGGGGTTGGGCGTTACCGTTCCACCGGTCCATTTCACCGACGCCTGAGTCAGTTCCGTTGTTCGCAAAGCCAGTAGGGCACCTCCTACGGCACTGGCGGCAAAACCGGGATTGCTCCCACCTGTATTAATAAACGCGATTCCGGCATCGCCCAGCCCATTGATACGAGTACCGCTGGTAAGGTTGTATGCCCCTTTAACCGTATCGGCAATAGTAGCGGTTAAGGTCGGATCGGCCTGATTCATCACCACCAGTTGCATGTTGGACGGATAGGTTCCGGCCGGAGCCGTGGCCGACCAGCCGTCCAAACTATAGCTACAGGCAAGCAAGTTGAACGAAGGCGGGTTAGAATTGAAGCTATCGTCCAGCTCAAAAACGGCTACCAACGTACGGTCCGACGTAGGGTTGTAGCTATAAGCGGTATCGGTAGAGACAACAGTGCTTCCCTCCTGCCAGGCTTGAAATTTAAAGCCGGTTTTTGCTTTAGCCACCACCCGAATGGGATTTCCCTGGAAATAGGTACCAGTCCAGGGGTACGGGCTGGCTGCTATTCCCAGGGTTATAGGCAGGATATCAATAGTATTGACTTTAACGTATCCCTGAGCCATGTTCGACACATTAACCGTCAGGTTTCGGTTGGTCGTTAAGCCAAATTTGTTTCGAATATGTTCACGGACATAAGCAGGGCGTTCCTCGACAAAGCTTTTTATTCTGCTAACATTAATTAACCATTCGCTATAGGTATTGCTGGAAGGCCAGCGGTTAAAGTGCTCCTGCATATTCGGCTGATATTCGTCTTTGAAGGACGTTAACAGAGCAGTCGTTCGGGAGGGCAGGAAAGTAGTGTTGAGCAGATCGGCGAAGCGGTTGATGAAATAGCCTTTAAATTCCGGAATGTCGAGCAGCCGCCGGAAAAACAGGGTAAACTCGTTGTTGTCAGTAGCCCGGTAAAGCGTAGGGTTGGTAACGTCATTGACCAACCCAAGGCCATAGTCCATATCCTTGATCATCCATCGCCAGCGTCCGTCCTGCCCACGGGGGGCATTCGGCACATATTGGCTGGTTCGTTTGCGCCAGGAAAGCTGGTTGTTCTGCGGCCAGTCGCTATTTCCCGAATACACTTCGGCGATTTGGTAATCAGCTAAATTGTCAATATCAATCTGTGTTTTGGCGTATGTGTAATCGATAGAGGCATTCTGTTCGAAGTAGCTTTTTAGCTCATTGTACTTAACCAGATCGCCTTCGTCGGCAGAGTAGCCGTCGCGTATATCGACAATATCCACACTGTCGGGATCAACGGCGAAGTTCCGGTTAACGTAATACTTATCATACCGTTCATTAAGGATATGTACTCCCCAATATTCACCATTAAGGAATAAAACGCTGGGGCGGCTCGATTGGGTTTCGACGTTCAAATGGCGCACCATTGTTTGCATATACGAGTCGATCATCAACGAATAAGCCCAGTCATTGCCGCTGTTTCGAAGCAGCAACCGGTTATAAAACACCGAAGAGGGCCGATTTGAGAAGAACCGATAATTGAAATCTGTGTCGCTATACAGCCGCAAACTTTTTCGGGGAAACGCCCGCGAGCAACCACCATGTATGCGTAGCCCGATTGGCTGATTAATGATTGACGCGTTATTCAGGAAAAACTCTGCGTTGCCAGGCCGCTCCCATGTGTCACCTTCCATTGTATAATTTGAAACTGTACAAAATTCGGCGGGACCACCGGGGTACGTTGACCGCCAATTATCAAATACGGCACCAGCTGTGTATATGCCTGTATTGTAATCGAAGAGGTGTTTTTCGTTTAACGTGATGGACACGACTGGCAACGAATAGCGACTCGTTGACGGAGTGACGAAATAGGTTTGCGTCACAATGTCGCTGGCAATCGAATTAGCTTTGTACGCAACTGCCCGTACAACGGTACCCTTGAAAACCGGTGTCGTAGGGAAATAGCCGGGAGAAAAATTAAATGTAGACGATTTCACGGAAAGGCTGTTCGCACTGCTGGTTCGATCAGCAATGGGAATGTCTCCCGAATACGTATACGTTTTAAACGACCCGGCTAACATAGGCCCAAAAGGCTGACCGGCTTGATCGGGATAACTGTTTTTATAAGGAAACGAAACAGCATTGGGATTCGTCGGGTCGGGGTCCGACCCATCCAGCGTGTAATAAATGGTAACAGTAGGGTCGGCCGATGTAATCGACAGCGTAAAGTCGGTGCTGTAGAAACCGCCAGTTCTTGAAAAAACAGGCGTAGTCACAAACCCTTCGTAACCTGTTTTCCCGTCGTTGGTTGTTCCGGGGCTTACGTTTGTACCCTGAAAATAACGCCAGTTAGCACTCCCATCGGGCTGACGCCCTCTTGATATATCTGTACGTTGCGGCCCAAAACTCAGCGTGTCGACCTTCGTAACACCATCGGGAAGGTACAAACCGATTTGTTCGCCCTCGGCTCCCAGCTTAAAACTTACGTGCAGAGGGCCACGGCTGACCTCGCCACTAGCCCAGATCAGCAGATACCCATTAGCTGGAATAACGGTTTGGGGCGAGCCGGTGGGTAGTTTAAACTTGGTAGGAGCCTTAATGTTGTCGGTAAGGTAATAACCCCCAATATCGACGGGCGCATATGTTGGGTTGTACAATTCAATCCAGTCTTCGTAGGCACCTGTGTGATCAGCCAGTGTGCGACTATTGGAGGCCATCAATTCATTGATGTAAATCTGCTGACCGTAACTTGATAAACTTATTTTTAAGAATAGGATGAGGATAGAAATTTTGTTTTTCATACTAATTAACTAGACAAGTGTAGAGAGAGTGCCAAGCGCCTGTACCACACAAATAATGTGCCTGAACAAAGAGGCAAAGATACTTAAAGCATATTCATTTATACATAAATAATTATCTATTTAGAAAGCTAAAAAGAAACTATAAGTTACAAAATTCGTAAAGTCAGGTATTTGTAGCCTGACTTTACGAATTTTGTAACTAGCAATAGTTACTTCTCATCCTCGGTTAGTCGGGAATATTAAAAGCCTTTTTAACAGACGCATAATCGCTGTAATCAATGGCAGCCACACGTCCGCTTACACTCACGGCACCCGGAATAATAACGTACCTGAATTGTTGAGTAGTTAGCGGATAGGATGCCCTAAGTTCAATGCGTCCCACATAAATGCGTTGATGTACCGTAAAGGTCGTACTGCCAAATGTCTCGGCGTAAGGCAGGCTAAGGATACGGCCACCTTCGTTCCAGTATACCCGAACATCTGCCTTATCCAGCACAGCCTGTGTGATCGGGGTTGCCGTTATGTTAGCTGTAAATAAACTTCCACTTCCCGTAAACGTAGTGGAAATCCAGGGCGAATATTGTACGTTAGCCGTTCCGGTCGGTCCTGCTGGTCCAGCAGGACCGGCTGGACCAGCAGGACCGGTTGCGCCCGTATCGCCTTTAGGACCCGGATCACCGGCTTTGGGCTGACAGCGTTGAAATAAACCTGAAGAAAGGATTAAAAAAGCGACGACGAGTAGAGTTTGTACCTGTTTCATGACCGGTTATGATTGATCGTTAGTGGTTATTTTCGGTACTGCGAATGTCGAGAAGTACGCAGTATAAGCAATCTAAACGCGGTCAAATCAGGTACTAATACGCTTACTATCAGGAGCAGTACGCATTATCATGAACCGATAAATCAGTAGTGCCTTATTTTTAGGACAGTTCAATAAAAAAAGCCCGACTCTCGCAAGTCGGGCTTTCTCAAAAAGTAAGCTAAGCCTACTTTACAGATTTGAATCTTCGCGGCTATTGAAGGTGTCTCCCTGCTTTAGGTCGCCGGTTTTTAATCCTTTCGAAAACCAGTATACCCGTTGAGCAGACGTCCCGTGCGTAAAAGCATCGGGCACAACCGTTCCACGCGTTTCCTGCTGAATCCGGTCGTCGCCAATGGCATTGGCTGCGGTAAGCGCACTTTCTACGTCGTTCTTGTCAATAGAAATACTTTGTCCCTGCGCATGATTGGCCCAGACACCGGCAAAAAAGTCAGCCTGTAATTCGAGTCGAACCGATACCTTATTGTATTCTTTTTCGCTCAACTGACTTCGCAGGGCATCTACTTTATCCATAATACCCAGTTGCTTTTGTATGTGATGACCCACCTCGTGAGCAATAACATACGCCATGGCAAACTCACCCGGCGCATTGAAGCGCTCCCGGAGTTCGTCGTAGAAAGACAGGTCGATATACAGTTTCTGATCGGCCGGGCAGTAGAATGGCCCCGATGCCTGCGATGCCGTTCCGCATCCCGACGGGGTAACCTGTCGGAACATAACCAGGGTTGGGGCTGGGTACCGCTCGCCCTGATCGGCAAATATCTTTGTCCAGACATCTTCTGTACTGGCCAGTGTTTTTCGGGTAAACGAAGCGGCACCATCGTCGGCCTGCGGGCCTGCGGGGGCCGATGATGCAGCGGGTTCTGACGAACGTTGGTTCAGAATTTCCGACGGATCGCCACCCAGCAACATGACAATAACAGCAATGACAACCGAACCAATGCCACCACCTACGAGTAATCCGCCACCACCGCTTCCCCGGCGATCGTCGACGTTGTCACTTTCACGTCCTCCTAACCAACGCATAATTTCTTCTAGTTAATTAACTGGTGAATGTATAGTTTAACTTCTGCTGGCAAGATTACTGTTTCCAGCCCTAAAATGTTTTGCCACCGTGCTCATTCAGCGGGGTTTCGCACGTTCGTACTGTACCGGCCACGGTAGATCTTCGCCTAACTCATTAGCCGCATGAAGCGGGAAATGCGGATCGCGCAAGAATTCACGCGCCAGCAAAATCAAATCGGCCTGCTCATTCGCCAGGATAGCCTCAGCCTGTGCAGCATTCGTAATCAAACCTACGGCGGCCGTTTTCAAGCCTGCCTGTTGTTTAATCTGCTCAGAAAATGCTACCTGATAGCCGGGACTCAGCGGTATTCGGGCATGAGCCACATTGCCTCCCGTTGAGCAGTCGATTACGTCTACGCCTTTGCCTTTGAGAACACCCGCCAGCCGCACCGAATCGTCAATTGCCCAGCCACCTTCCGTCCAGTCCGTAGCCGATATACGTACGAACAGCGGCAACGTTGACGGCCACACTGCTTGGACGCGTTCAATCACCTCGAGTAACAACCGGATGCGATTCTCGAACGAACCACCGTAAGCATCGGTGCGGTGGTTACTCAACGGCGACAGAAACTGGTGGAGCAAATACCCATGAGCCGCGTGTATTTCGATCACCTGAAAGCCTGCTTCCAGCGAGCGCTGAGCCGCCAGCGCAAAGTCGGCACGTACCTTTTCGAGGCCTTCATCGGTTAATGCTAACGGTTCTGGACTGCCTTCACTGAATGGAATGGCGCTGGGAGCCACCGTTTGCCAGCCGGTTGCCTCGGTATGCGCAATGGCTTTCCCTCCGTCCCAGGGCCGCTGCGTGCTGGCCTTCCGTCCGGCATGAGCCAGTTGAATACCTGCCACAGATCCCTGCTGCTGAATAAACTGAGTAATTCGCTTTAAGCCGTCCCTGTGTTCATCTTTCCAGATGCCAAGGTCATTGGGCGATATGCGCCCTTCCGGCGATATAGCAGCAGCTTCGGTAATAATGAGCGCGGCTCCACCAACGGCCCGGCTGCCCAAGTGTACCAGATGCCAGTCCGTTGCAAAGCCGTCTTCGCTGGAATACTGACACATGGGCGACACTACGATACGATTTTTGAGCTGGATACTACGGATGGTAAGCGGTGAAAAAAGAACAGACATATTGGTAAATAGAGACGTGTTTTTTAATAAAACATTCAATTCTAAAAACGGTTAATTTAATCCAACAAAACCGCAATAGATATGGCAGCCGATTCAAAAATTGACCCTCGGGAGGACGTTAACCCCAATGAAGGTGAACGCAAATATGGTGATGTTGATTTTGCCGACCGCACCAACAAAAAGTACCCGATAGATACGCCAGAACACGTTAGAGCAGCCTGGAGTTATATAAACCACAAGGACAACGCGGCCAAATATGATGCCGATGAAGTAGCTACTATAAAAGATCGGATCAGGAAAGCCGCAAAAAAGTTCGAGGTGACGATTGACGAGTCTTAGTCATCGTCTTATACAGGCAGTCTGTTGTAATTGGTTAATTGTTACTGACTGTTAGTTAATACTTTAATTAGCAACCAATTACCAACACAAAGGCCCGATTTTTACAAGTCGGGCCTTTGTGTTGGTAATTTCCAGAGAATCTAGATCTTCTCCTTTACAACTTTCACATCTTTCTTGGCGCGGTCTTTAATCAGTTCGCCTTCCTTTTTCACCCGATCCTTCCGGGCGGCTTTCAGGGCATCTTTATCACCAGTCATCTTGGCGGCTTTACGCTCAGCTTTATTCACTTCCAGAGCGGCTTTATCGCCAGCTACTTCAGCTTTTGCTTCAACAACATCCGCTTTTTTCTTCATCTTACTGTCCTGAGCCTGCACGGCGGTCATGGTTAGCGCAACAGCAGCAAGGGCGAAAAGTACTTTTTTCATAGCGTTTTTGGGCCGTAGCCCGTTAGTGAGTGATTAGTCAACAACCCTGCCGGACCATTTCCTAACAGTTTTGTAAGTACTAAACATCCAATCGCTCATCTTGTTCAGCGCGCCCTCAAAACTTCTAGCGGGCGCATAGCTCAGCGGTCGAACTCGTTGTTTCGCTCGGCAGCCTGATCGGTGAGGGTTGTTAAAAAGGACTCAGAAAGGGCCGTTTCGCTTTCTTTGCCTTTCGCCCGCTGCTCACCGATTCCACCAGGATCGGGCAACATCGTATTGACAACTGCCATCGTCTCGGCCATCAGATTCGGGGCTACGCCCTGAAGAACGGCCCCAACTTTAGCGGACAGGGTAATGGTTCGTTCAGCTTCGCCATACCGGCAGGCCTCAATAATATCACGAGCCGCGTTGGTCGAATCAATGGTAAAGAATGGCATGGAGTCACTTATCTTGAAGGCTGCATACTCTTTCTCATTCTGTCCTTTAAAAATGGCATTTCGCGGGCTACCGGTACGCATAAGACCGGGCACGACGGTAGTCACGTAAATACCTTTGTTGAGCAACTCCGCCCGTAACCCTTCCGAATAGCCGACCATGGCAAACTTACTCGTTGAATAAGGCAGCAGGTGAGGAACGGCCAGCTTTCCGCCAATCGAGGTTATGTTCACAATGCGGCCTGCCATGCCTGCGGGGCTGTTAGTAGTACTCCGCACCAGCATTTGAGGTAGTACGGCATTAATCATGTGGAACGAGGCCCAGAAATGCGTATCCATCGCCAGCCGGAAATCATCTTCGGTAGCGTGTTCGTAGGGTGTCACAATGATAGTTCCGGCATTATTGATGAGCACATCGACCGGGCCAAGCGCCTGCCTAACGTTTTCAGCCGCATGCTCGATCTGCATTTTATCCGTAACGTCGCACACCAGCGTGTACACCGAAACGCCGGATTGTTCCAGTTCCGCTTTTGCACGGTCGAGTTCGTCGGCATCGCGGGCCAACAGGGCGATGTTCGCGCCTTCCTTTACCAGCAGCCGGGCGAGTTCGAGACCGAGGCCACGGGAACCACCGGTGATCAGCACTGTTTTTCCACGAAAGTCAATTTTACGTTTCTGGCCCAGAGCCGCTTTAACGGCCGTCCATGCACCTATACCGGCAATACCCCAGAGCAGGGCTTTTGTTGGAAGTGACACATTCATAGTTTCTTCATATCGTTGAATTACCATAACTACCGTGCAGCCGGAAGGTTATCGGGTAACGAGCAGCCGGGTGTCAAGAGTAATCTACAGTCGTTGTCTACTTTGTCAAACAGAACCCTGTCTACCTCATGAAACTAGTCTTCACTTTTCTTATCGCCTTGGGTTTATCCATTAAACCGGACCCTACGCAGCCCATTGTTTCCAAAACTTACGTCTGGGCTCAGGCACCCGTAACCCGTAAAACAGCCTCCGACCAACGGGCTATTCTAGAGGGTACCTCAACCGATTTTAGTCACATCGAAATTCACGCGACTACGCTCCAACCCCATCAGACTCCACATCCAGCGCACAAACACGATGAAGAAGAACTCATCATTATTAAAGAAGGCAAACTAACCGTTACGATTGCGGGGAAGACAAAGACCCTCGGCGCTGGAAGTATAGCCCTGATGATGCCCGGCGACGAACATGGCTTCGACAACCGGAGCGACGCACCCGCTGCGTATTACGTCATGCGCTATGCAGCCAAGGAACCGGCGGATGCTGAACGGGGCAAAAAGGCAGGGGGCTCGTTCTGGATCGACTGGAACGACGTAGCCTTTCAAGCGCACGATAAAGGCGGCATCCGGCGCATGTTCGACCGGGCTACGGCCATGTCAAAACGATTCGAGATGCACGTCACGACCCTTAACCAGGGCTTGTGGAGCCATCCACCCCATACCCACCGGGCGGCAGAAATTCTATTGATGGTCGAAAATTCGGCGCAGGAAAACATTGACGGCAAACTGCATCCAGCCACCACCGGCGACCTTATCTTTCTGGAATCCAACGTGCCTCACGCGATTCAGAATACTGGTAACAAACCCTGTACCTACTTTGCTTTTCAATTTGAGTGATATGGTGTATTGCCTAGGTTGCTGTCGTGTCGGGTTCTCAAACCCGACACGACAGCAACCTAGGCAATACATTCATTTACCAGCGCCTACAAATGCCAGTAACTCCCGGTAAATGAGGTTGTGCTGCCAGAACAACTGCGTCACCATAGCGACGTGTTTCTTCCCCGGCAATACCTCATAGTCATGTTTTACGTTATGTTCTTTCAGGCGTTCGAGGAAACGTTGGGAACTGCTCGTAATGCTCGGGTAGGTACGACCGCCAGTATACAGTAGCATAGGCGGTGTAGCATCGCTGACAAAATACATGGGTGACACACTACGCCAGACAGCCGGGTCTTTTCCGTAAGGAATCAGGTATTGTTCATCATTCGGATACTCCAGTTTGGTGAGGTAATCCAACATATCCAGCCCGGCGGGATCATCTAGAATGGCCCCCTTCACAGGATTTTTGGCTATACCCAGCTTGGTAAATAACCGACTGTCGGTAGCCAGCAGGGCGGCCAGTCCCGCCCCCGCCGAGTGGCCCATCACGAAAATACGGTCAGGGTCTCCACCATATTCGGCGATGTGCTGCGTAGTCCAGCGTACAGCCTCCGCACAATCGTCGGCCATAGCAGGTACCAGCACAGCGGGCGAGAGCCGGTAGTTGATAATCACCGCCACAACACCCTGTTTCGCCAGTCGACGCCCTATAAACGCGTACAGATTTTTGCTGCCGCTATTCCAGCTCCCCCCATGAATGAACATGACTACCGGCATTCTGCCCGCAGATGTTGTTTTTCGGGGCGTGTACACGTCCAGCAAATGCCGCTCTGCATCGGTTTCAGAAGCATTCGTTGATACATAAGGGATATTTTTTATGCGCCGACTAGGTCGGGCAGCAGCATATTCGTTGACAAACAGGAAAAGGACGACGACAAAGAAAAGTCCAGTTGGGATTTGCCAGAGCAGGCGAAAAATGAACATATTAAAAAGCCTCGGCATGGAGGTGTCAGGTAGTGTCGGTGCAAACATACAGCCTTATTCACATTGACCTACGCCAGCCTAACCACATCCACGCCTGTAATAGTTTTAATTTTTAGCCTGTACGGGCAAATCCTCTAATTGTGCATAGCTGAGCTTCCAGTTTCCATCGTCTCCTTTTTTCCAGAGGAGCATAAAGTTTCCCTCGCCAAAGGCACGAGGCTGGTCAGGCAAGTTAGTTAGCACATCGACGGCGAAGGTACCTGCCTCATAGGCGGTGCGCGTATCGGAAGCCGAGCTGATCACGTTCGTTTTCAGGTTCGCCAGCGTAGGTAAGGTAGCCTGAACCCATTTCTGACTCACCTCCGACTTACCCTTATAATGGACATTTCCCTGAAGAAAATCCACGTCATCGGCCATGAGTGACGTTATTTTATCCGCGTTTTTATTATTCCAGGCGTCAATAAACTGCCGGTTAAGATCCTGCACGTTAACGGTATCGCCCGATTGTGAACAAGCCGTCAACAACACGGAAGCGATGAGCATTCCAAGAAAAGATTTCATAAACGTATGATTTAAAATGGTGAGAAAACAGGGTATTGCCGTTCCGGCGAGACGTCGTTAAGTGTCTCACCGGAACAAGCTAAAACCTAAACATAAATTGATTACCAGCTTTTGCGCCTGTACTCCGAGGTTCCGTAAGGGGCGGAAGGGTCACCGTAGGTTTCGTTTTCAAGGAAATTGGCGTTCATCATGTACGCTGGTGTGGTTGGATTGGCGGCCAGCATAGCTACCGGCTGAACGGCTTTCGGATTCGTTCCTTTTGCCGGGGCAGAAGCCACCATGGGCTTGCTGTCGGCGACTCCGGCATGTCCGGTCGCTCTGTCAGCCGCTCTTCGTTCGGCAGCGGCACGCTCCTCGGCTGCTGCCCGGTTAGCGGCAGCGACACGAGCCGCTTCTTTATTCTTGTTGTCTTTAATTTTACCGATGGCATACCCGGCGGCTCCACCCGCGACGCCACCAATAACACCACCCACAACCCGGTTTCGTTTATTGATAACAGCGCCGGCCGCGCCACCTACCCCGGCACCGATCGCCGTACCTTTTGCCTGCGGGCTCCACCGCTTTTTACCGTTCTTACCAATTACATACCCACCGGCACCACCGGCAAGTCCGCCGATAACACCGCCTACGGCGCGATTTCGTTTGTTGATAATAGCGCCTGCGGCTGCCCCAACACCAGTGCCAATAGCGGCACCTTTGGTTTGCGGGGCTAGGCCCTGTGCTTTCGTTTCCATCGATTGGCCAAGGATACCAACGAGTATCAGAGCAATGGCCGTATGTTGAATCGTTCTCATAGCGTCATTTTTTAGTGCGTGATATACTTACTACGTTACATAGCACACAATCAACTTGTCTTCGTAAGCGATTGTTTTACCCTCAGATCGTTCCGAAGCTATATGGTTTAATGGCCCGGTTAGTACAGACTTACTTACGGCAGACGACAGCCGTCCGGATTTACCTATATACAGTTCCTGCAAAACACTCCTGACATAGGGCTGTCAGTGACTGCCAATACCTTTGACACATCAACCAAAAACACATAGCTCTATGTCATTGATTCAAATGCTGGTCAAGGAAATGCAACAGGAAGCCCAGACAACGCGTAAAATGCTTGAGCGCATTCCCGACGACAAATACGACTGGCAGCCACACCTCAAAAGTATGACCATTCGCCAGTTGGCAACCCATATTGCCGAATTGCCAACCTGGGTTGAACTGACACTACAAACTGATGAACTAGACTTTGCCACCAGCCCCTATTCGCCCGTAACGATCAACAACACATCGGAACTATTGACCCTTTTTGAGCAGTCGCTGGCAGCAGGAGAAACAACTCTTAGTCAGGCAACGGACGAGCAACTGGAGCCAATGTGGACCCTGCGTCACGGCGATACAGTTCTGAGTAAAACGACAAAGGGCGAAATGGTTCGTATATCTTTTTCGCAGATTGTCCACCATCGGGCGCAGTTGGGCGTATGCCTTCGACTGCTTGATATTCCGATTCCCGGCAGCTACGGCCCCAGCGCCGACGAACAGCATTTCTAGACTTGCTCTGATTCGTCAAAAAAAGCGTGTTGCTGAACTTTCGGGCGACACGCTTTTTTATAGCTCATTCGAACGGACTTATGTTGACTAAGGCTCAATCAGCACTTTCAGTACTTCCAGCTTCGTTGCGTCGGTTGGCTTTACGTGAAGATAATAAACACCCGGTGGCAGAAATGTACGTGCACGGATATCAAGTGCTTTACGTTCTGTACTTCCTTCGGTATCAATTGGTATTTCAGCACCAGAAGGACCATACAACGTAAGGCTAACCGACTCTGAACCAAACCCTAAAAGAGTAAAATTGCCAGTATTGGGGTTAGGGAATATAACTGCTTTATCTTCCTGCACACTCTCACCTGCCCGTACGGAAATGATTTCCGACAAATCGCTCGCGCCACTTCTGTCGTTTTGCTTAAGCCGGTAATAGTAAATTTGACTAGGCATCACATTGGTGTCGATGAACTCATAAACCGCTTGCACATTTGTGTTTAACTTACCCTCCACCGAACCCACCGTTTCGAAGCTTCTCGCATTGCTGCTTTTCTGAATCTCGAAGCCCCGATTTTCTTCTTCCCAGGCGGTCACCCAGTTCAGCGTTACGCCCTTTTTAGTGGCTTTACCAGCAAATGAAACCAAGTTAACGGGTAAAGGCGATGCCCCATTCAGCGTCACATCATCCAGTCTGAAGGTGCCAATCGTACCATTAGAAGCTCCCGGCCCTAAATCGGTTCGTTGGGTTCCGTATGGGTAAAATCGAAACGACAATGTCGTACCAGGAGGTACGGAGAAATTAGGAAAATCCCAGGTAATAGTAGAACTAGCAACAGAAGTACCTACAATAGGCGTAAGCGGAGCAGCTCCCCAACTCGTCGATGTCGCAAAATTATTGGTACTAAAGCGCACGTCTAACTGGTTAGGTGCTGAAGCACTGGCCTGCCGTAAAAAGCTAAGTGAGATCACGTTCAACTGAGCGCCTGTATTAGCCGTAACCGAAAACTCGATATAAGAAGCATCATTTACGGTTGCAGTATTATTGATTCCTCTGGAATTGAAGACATCTGCGCCAGTGTCGCATGTTAGAGAACTACTCCTTGATAACACCGTTCCTGTAGCATTAGACGACATGACTGGAATGTTTCCCTGCGTGGGACAGGCTCCAGTACCCGTAAATGTATTGCTATAAATCACTTGGCCGTAACCCGACCTAAGCAGTATCCCGAAAAAAGAAATGATCAATAGCCATTGGCGTAGAATAGCGGTGTAAACGGGAAATGGGTTCATAGGATATGTTCCTTCGGATGTACTGCTAGCTAATGATACTAGTACGCATAATATCTACAAAGTCACAAATAAGCCCCATAAAGTATATAAAATGTATCTTCTCCAGTCTGCCTATACGATAAAAGAAAAGGCTGCGTACTCATTTCCCATTGAGTACGCAGCCGTCCTTTGTTAACCTGATGTATTTGCTCTTCCTAGCTGAGCGCGTTTCTGCAAAAGTTAACGCACTTTTTCACCTCGGCTACAGAATTTGACCCTTCCGGAATCTTATATTCCAGTTCAACGGTAGCCGGGAAGTTATATTTCTGCTCACGCATCAGCTTCAGCACCTGAAGCAAAGGCGTATCACCCTGCCCCCAAACCAGATTACCTTTGCCGTGATCGGCCGTTTGGCGGTCTTTAATATGCATGCTGGCAATGCGATCATGCTTTTGTTTAATCAATACAAGTGGATCAGGGTTTCCGGC
This sequence comes from Spirosoma sp., assembly GCF_026391055.1. Lineage (GTDB taxonomy): Bacteria > Bacteroidota > Bacteroidia > Cytophagales > Spirosomataceae > Spirosoma. The sequence goes on from NZ_JAPLET010000024.1 coordinate 249,262, forward strand.
GGCCACATAATGCCCCAGATCAAAGTTCATTGCATTGGCTGGTGATTGCGCCAGCGCCGTATCCCAGAAAGTAGGCGTTTGCTGCTCGTGGCCATGGTAGCCCACTTTCATACCCTGCTTTTGCGCCATTGTGCCTAGTTTCAACGTATGCGCGTCATTAGCCGGATGCTCCAGCGTAACCTGATTGGCTCCCAGCGTCTTGGCCGCGCGCAGGCCGTACTCGATTTCCGCGTCCGAACTCTGCATCCCGAAAGTGTCGGGCTTGAAGCCATAAATACGCACTCCCGCCTGGTTATACATCTTACGCACCTGCTCAAACTTCGACATAGGCACTGAGAGCCGCCATTTAGTCATCTCGGCCCGATAGGCTTTCATTTGGGTTTCGGCTTCGGTAAGCATTTTCTGCTCATCCTCCGTGAGCGGCTGATTTTCCCGCTTCTTCCGCATCAGGGGGAACACCGACCGCATATCGACCGAACTTTTCGGGGCACCGGCAAACGACTCGGCGGGGCCACCCATTAACTCAATGGCACTCACACCCGAATCCAGGACATACTGTAAGGTAGCTTCGGCACTCTGATCGGGCATCTCCCGAAAAGAATAGGTGATGACACCTATCTGCACCCCGTCGATTAACGAATTCGGCTTATCCCCTAATGAGCGAATCAGGGCCGGGGCACCAAATAGCTTGTTGGTACCCGCTACCGTCCCGGCTACAAGTGCGGCAGTAGCGCCCAAAAACTTACGGCGCGATGGATGGTTGTTCATGGTTTATAGTCAGTTTATTCAGTTAGGGAAAAGGAATAGAAATATGACTATAAATATAGAGATTATTGCGAAACCCGTTTACTCGGATATGCAAATACATCCGGTTAGTACCCCATGAGATTCAAATCCTCTGTTTCCCGAATCTCAACCCGTTTGCCCATTTTCTTCTGGATGATCTTGAAGTGATGTTCATCCTCCGGGCAAATCAGCGAAATGGCTTCCCCTTCGGCTTCGGCACGACCCGTTCGGCCAATACGGTGAATGTAATCTTTGGGCGAACGCGGCAACTCAAAATTGATCACATGCGGCAGCAACTGAATGTCAATACCTCTGGAAATTAAATCGGTAGCCACAAGAACGGTTAAGTGCCCCCCTTTGAACTTGGTGAGCGCATCAGTACGGGCACCCTGCGTTTTGCCGCTGTGGATGGCGGCTGCATGAATCCCGTTCTTATTGAGTTTCACAACCACATTATCGGCCGTTCGGGTAGATGATACGAAGACCAATACCTGCTTCATTTTTCCTTCCTTGATCAGGTAACGCAGCAGCGGGCCTTTGCGCTCAGCGTCGACACGATAGGCTGTTTGCTTAATCAGGTCCAGGTTCTGCTCCTCCTCAACCACTTCAATTTTGACCGGATTCCGCAGTAGGTTTTTGTTAATGTCCTCAATAGCGTCGCCCAGTGTGGCGGAGAAGAGAATCGTTTGCCGGTGGCGCGGCAGTCGATCGAAGATCCGCTCCATTTCCTCTTCAAAGCCCAGATCGAGCATCTTGTCGGCTTCGTCCAGCACCAAAATATCAACCTCTGTCAGTTGAAGCGCGTTGGACGCCATGAGGTCCAGCAACCGGCCGGGCGTAGCCACCACAATTTCGGCATCCCGGAGGGCCATCATCTGCGGATTAATGGATACGCCCCCAAATACCGCCACTGTTTTCACTTTACGGGGCAGATTAGCGCCAAATGTTTGAAAAACCTCGGCCACCTGAACGGCCAGTTCACGCGTTGGCACAAGCACTAATGACTTTATATATCGGTTCCGGGCTGGAGATTTCCGTTGAAACAGTTCCAGAATAGGAAGTACAAAACTGGCGGTTTTCCCCGAACCCGTTTTGGCAATACCCAAAATATCCTTCCCCTGCAAAATAGCCGGAATAGCCTCCTGCTGAATGGGATACGGCTTTGGGTAGTGTTGAGCCGCAATGGCTTTGATAAGGGGTTTTGATAAACCGAGTTCTGAAAATGGCATATGATTTTTTGAAATTGATTATAAGGTTCCCAGCCCCTTTTACCTATTTATCCCGCTTCTTCTTCCCTCCTACCCGCTTGATGGGTCGGCCGTACTTGAGCATTTTTTCTTCCGCAATATTCCGTCGGACGTTCACCTTCTGGTTCTTGGCGAGTTTCTCATGAAAAGCGGGGCCAACATCTTCCCGTTTGGGTGGCTTGACGTCAATGAACTTCATCTGCACCTTCGGCTTCTCATCGTCGGTTAGCTCGTCTGATACGACCAGATTTTCGGGCAGAGGAAGCATCGGAATCGGTTGATTCATCAACTGCTCAATGGCTTCCTGTTCCTCACGCGCATTCTCGGTAATGAACGAAATGGCGATCCCTTCCCGATCGGCCCGGCCCGTTCGACCGATACGGTGAATGTAGTTTTCGGGCACTTCGGGCAAGTCGAAATTGACCACATGCGACACGTCGGTCACGTCGATACCGCGCGCAATGATATCCGTCGCAATCAGAATCCGGTAAGTTCCAGCTTTGAAGTTATTGACGGCCTCGAATCGTTTGTTCTGCGCTTTGTTGGAATGAATAACCCCCACCTGATCCGGGAAACCCGATTCCAGTTGCTCGAACAGTTGGTCGGCGAGTTGCTTGGTTGCCACAAAGACCAGCACTTTGGTCATGGCCGCATTCCGGTTCAGGAGTAGCGTGAGCAGGTTGATCTTGGTATAAAAATTAGGCACCCGATACCCCGACTGGTCGATTTTTTCCAGCGGTGTACCCATGGGAGCCGCTTCCACACGCACCGGACTATTGAAATACTCATTCACGAGCTGATCGACATCCTCTGTCAGCGTAGCTGAGAACAGCAGGTTTTGCCGTTTGGGAGGCAGTAAGTCGAGCACCACTTTCAACTGAGCCCGAAAGCCGAGGTTGAGCATCTCATCAAATTCGTCGATAACGAGCTTCTTGATTGCTTTCGATTTCAGGATACCTCCCAGCATGAAATCGGCCAGCCGACCGGGAGTAGCTACCAGCACATCCAGCCCCTGCTGAAGCTCAAGAGTCTGAGCTTTCATGTTGACACCACCATATACGCCAACAACAGTTAAAGTCATATAGGTCGTCAGTTTCTTCACAGCTTCGACCACCTGCACCACGAGTTCGCGGGTGGGGACGATGATCAGTAACTGCGGCTGTCTGTCCTTCGAAAACTGCATCTGGCGAAGCGTAGGCAACAGGTAGGCGAACGTTTTCCCTGTTCCGGTCTGGGCAATGCCGCACACATCCTGCCCCGACATTACGACCGAAAATACATTTTGCTGAATAGTTGTGGGTGTTGTATAGCCCAAATCGCGGAGTGCGTTCAGAAGGGGTTTATTTAGATTCAGTTCGTCGAAAGTCATAGCAGTACCAGTCAAATAGACTACGAAGGTACGGCTTATCCCCCAACCCACCGCGCTTCTGCAGGAACACAGCCGGGCTTCCAGTAAGTGAAACGGATTGGGCACCTGAAGACTGATCACGTTTACCCCACCAGAGCCGGGGTTTATCCAACCCGAACAGCCATTCGTCCGAAACTCATGAACTTTCGTTCCGGAACACCTTACTTTTAGATACGCTCCAATTTGCCGGGAAAAATTTTATCTACTACATGATGAACCTTCCTCCATCCATCACGTTCTCCGGAATTGCCTGTTCTATGTTGGTCTTCTGCCGGACAACCATCAGCTTTTCACAGCCGATAGACCCGGCTGTTGCCAAACTCGGTATGCAGGTCTACATGACCACCTGCCACAACTGCCACAAACCCGAAGCTTCGTTTAAAGCTCCGGGAAGTTTTATCCTGAGTACCATGCCGCCCCGCGCCATTCTGGCGGCACTGGAAACAGGAAAAATGCGTGTGCAGGCCAAAGACCTTACGGATGAGCAGCGGAAAGCGGTAGCCCAATACCTGGCCAACAAGCCCTTGACCGAAACCGTCATACCGAAAGAAGCGTACACGGCATTCTCCCTTCCCAACGCAAAAAAAGCGGCTGTCCTTCATTCGGGCTGGGGTGGCGACCTCGAAGGAACTGGCTTTCGCACGGCCAAACAGGCGGGTATTTCGGCCGTTACCGTCGGTTCGCTCAAGCTGAAGTGGGCGTTTGCCTTTCCCGATGTCAATCAGGTACGCAGTAAACCCGCTCTTGTTGGCAACTGGCTGATTGTAGGTTCGCAGTTGGGGGATGTCTATTGTCTAAACAAGCAGTCGGGTAAAATCGGCTGGAAATTTACGGCCAAAGCCGCCATTCGCGGAGCCATCAGCATTGTACAGCAGGCCAGTGGCCCGCAGGCTTTTTTTGCCGATAACGCTACCAATGTTTACTCCCTCGATGTAACTACCGGCAAGCTCCTGTGGGAGAAGCGGGTGGGGCAACATGCCCAATCGGCGAACACGGGCTCGGTGGTCGTCTATGACAACATCGTGTATGTGCCGCTTACGTCGCTCGAAGTGGTGTCGGTACTGCTGCCCAACTACCCTTGCTGTTCGTCATCGGGTGAAGTTGTCGCGTTGAACGTCCGTTCGGGTGATGAAATCTGGCGGCATCGGGTCATTGCCGAAGAAGCCGCTGAAACGGGTAAACGTAAGAACGGAGCACCGGCTTATGGCCCGGCGGGGGGCATTGTCTGGTGCAGCCCAACGGTCGATACTAAACGGGGCCTTCTCTACATCGGCACCGGCGAAAACTACACTTATCCCGTTACAAACACCAGCGACGCGATTCAGGCATTGAACCTGAAAACGGGCAAGCTCATCTGGAATTTTCAGGCGACTCAGAATGATGCGTGGAACATGGGTTGCCCCGGCGGCCCCAACTGTCCCGATAAACCGGGCAATGATTTTGACTTCGGCATGGCGCCCATTCTGGTGAAACAGCCAAACGGCAAAGACATGCTGGTTGTCGGACAGAAGTCGGCTGAGGTGTATGGCTTATCGCCCGATGATGGCAAACTGCTCTGGAAAACATCGGTTGGCCTGGGTAGTGCGCTGGGCGGCATTCACTGGGGCATGGCCACCGACGGGCAATACGCATACGTTGCCAATGCCGACAATAAATATGCGCTGTTCGGCAAGACGGACGCCCAGCACCAACCCGCACCGGGCCTGTATGCACTGGAAGTAACTACAGGCAAGGTAGTCTGGAAAGCCGCCAGTCCGCCCTGTGGCGACAAAAAAGGGTGTATCGAAGCTAACTCAGCCGCGCCAATGGTTATTCCTGGCGTTGTGTTTGCCGGGGGCCTGGACGGGTATATACGGGCTTATTCGACTACCGATGGAAAAATTCTCTGGGATTACGATACCGCGCGTGAGTTCGACACGGTCAACGGTGTAAAAGGCAAAGGCGGCTCGCTGGATGGGCCTTCACCCGTTGTGGCCGATGGCATGTTGTTTGTCAATTCCGGTTATGGCTTGTTCGGTGAGCTGCCGGGCAACGTGCTGCTGGCGTTTGAGTTGTAGTACCGAGCGTCGGCACTGCGACCGTCCTGGTCGGCTGATTAATAGTCGAATACAGACTAAACACCCGAGCGGGACGGTCGGTACTACAAAAGGGTTTACTTTTACGGGATGATAACCCCTGAGCAGCAAACACAAATCCTGACGAACCTGGGCATTTCGGCGTTGAACCCGATGCAGGAAGCCGCCCGACAAGCCATTACGCAGGATAACGATACGTTTTTAATTGCCCCCACCGGCTCCGGCAAAACGGTGGGTTTTCTGTTGCCCGTTCTGCATCTGCTCAAATCCGACCAGAAAACGAGCGTTCAGTGCCTGATTCTGGCCCCTTCCCGCGAACTGGCGATTCAGATCGAACAGGTCTGGAAGAAAATGGCGACGGGCTTCAAAGTCAACGTATGCTATGGCGGGCACCCCGTCGAAACGGAGATCAAGAACCTGAGCAATCCCCCTGCCCTGCTCATTGGCACGCCCGGCCGCATTGCCGACCACATCACCCGCCGAACGTTTTCGCTGGACGGCATTCAGACGCTGGTGCTGGACGAGTTCGATAAGTCGCTGGCATTAGGGTTTCACGATGAGATGGAGTTCATCGTTCGGGGGTTGCGTAACCTGCGGAAACGTGTGCTGGTTTCGGCCACATCGGGCATCAGCATTCCCGATTTTATCCGGCTTAAATCGCCAACCAAACTGACCTTTTCGGCGGAGAACGATGAAGAAACGGGTTTAACGACCAAGGTTGTTTACTCTCAATCGAAGGACAAGATCGACACCCTTTTTGATCTTTTGTGTTCCCTCGACTCCGAACCGGCGCTGATCTTCCTGAACCACCGGGAAGCCGCCGAACGCACCCGCGAGCTACTGGCCGAACGGGGCATTCATTCGCTCGTGTATCATGGCGGCATGGAACAACCCGACCGCGAACGCGCCCTGATCCAGTTTCGAAACGGCAGCACCCGCTACCTCGTCACCACCGACCTGGCCGCCCGTGGGCTCGACATCCCCGAAATGAAATACGTGATTCATTACCACCTGCCCTTGCAGGCGCATGAGTTCACGCACCGCAACGGCCGCACCGCCCGGATGCACGCGTCGGGCACGGCCTACGTTATTCTTTCTGGCGATGAAACCCCGCCCACTTACCTCGATCCATCGCTTGAGGAATTTCATGTTTCCACAAAGCAGATCTTACCCCAACCGCCAGATTTTGTTACGCTTTACGTGAGTGGCGGTAAGAAGAACAAGCTCAACAAGGTGGACATCGTCGGCTTTTTCTCCCAGAAGGGCGGCCTTGAAAAAGGCGACCTGGGCCGTATCGACGTGCAGGATTTCATCTCCTTTGCCGCTGTGAAGCATGACAAAGTGAAAGCCCTGCTGGCAAAGATCAGTCAGGAGAAAATGAAAGGAAAGAAGTACAAGATTGAGGTGGCGCGGTAAACTGGCAACGCGTCAATCACCGGCAAAGCTCATTATACGCCAGCACCATATCGCCTAACCGGCTCCAGTCCCGGCGGGTAACGTTTGGATAGGTACGAATTAAAGAAGGGCAGTCACCAAAAAGCTGGTCATGAACGGCTTCGATGTCGCCACGCTTGGCAAGCATCGACTCACTCCCGTTTTTCAGAACGATGTAGCTGAGGTCCTGCCGATTTAGCTCAAACGCAAAGTTACCGAAGGTGTATTCCGACGTTTTCTTCCAACCCGATGCATCGAAGTAAAGGGCGATTCGCCCACCAATCGGCGTCAGGCGTTCCAGCAGTATGGGTTTGCCATTCCGACGGGGATTGGGAATGCGTTCAAAAACGATCATCTCCCGCTCGCGGGGAATGCTGCCGGTGGCATACGCAAAGGCAGGGATTCGCTGCGCCAGAAGACGCACTCTCTCGCCTTTAACTTTGGTTTTCGTTCCGTCATCAGTTTTAACCTGAATGGATGCCGGGAAGTCGTTAACCATCGTCCCAACCCGCACCTGACCCCGCAGGGTATCATTTTCCAGCGTCACCACATAGCCGTCGGCCCACATGGTCATCGCGCCAAGGGGCATATACTGCGCCCGAACAAGCGTGCTGCTCAAAACAGCAAGGGCAATTACTATCGCTTTCATTTTTCGACCGTGAATTAAATTGGCAAAACAAGCCGGTACAGCTCATGCTCGAAATGACCTGCTGGATGAACTGTCAAAAAAGCTGAATGAACTGTACAAAGAACAGTCTCTAAAAAAACGGTTGGTAATGGGCGAGTTATTACTGACCAGTTTGTTCTTTCGTAGGCCAGTTATAAACTCCTACCATAACTGATTACTTTTGCAAAAAAACAAGTACATGAAAAAGGCAACTCGGATGGACGAGATTGATGCGGCCGTCAATAAGTTTGAACCTGTGACGCCAAACGACGAATTCTATGTCGATTTCAAAAATCTTAGAGGAGACTTTCAGGAGCGGGATGTTATGCGCATCCTCAATGTAACAAAACCGGATGGCCACTACCGTTTCAACTATCAGCCTAATCGCTCGAATAAAACACTGCTATTTCTGGCGGGAATGCGAGGCTCCGGCAAAACGTCTGAACTAGCCAAATACGCCCAGCTATTGCACTCACCTGGCTGCTTTTTCGTCGTGACCTGCAACGTCGATGAAGAACTCGACATGGATAATGTTCAGTACATGGACATTCTGGTTTTCCAACTGGAAAAATTACTTCAGAAAGCAGCCGAGGTTGATTTAAGCATAAGTGACGATATTCTTGACAGCATGAACGAATGGTTTCAGGAACGGGTAAAGGAAATCAATCGTAGTCTGAAAGCCGAAGGCAGCGCCGAACTGGAAGTCGGTAATGAAAACCCGTTCTCGGTGGCTGGTCTGCTGGGTAAGTTGCTGGGCGTAACCACCAAACTCAAACTTGGCCTTTCCGGCAGTTATGAGCGGGCAGTGGCTATTCGCACAACCATCAAAAACCGCTTCCCCGACTTCTCCATCAAATTCAATACGTTTATCGAACAAACGAACGAACAGCTAAGACGGGAAGGGAAAGGACAGGAAGTACTTTTCATTGTCGACGGGCTCGAAAAAACGATGAGTGCCACAACGCGCCGGGCCATCATCATGGATGAGTCAAATCGTATCCGGCAAATAAAAGCGAATACGATTTTTACGCTGCCCATTGAGTTGATGAAGGAGGAGCAACATATTCGTAATTTCAGCGAGATCATCACGTTCCCGTTTATCAAAATTATCGACCGCGACGGCAGTACCGTTCAGGAAGCGATCGAGCGTTTCGAGGAGTTTATTTGTAAGCGGGTAGCACCCGAGTTATTCGACTCCTTAGAAACTATTCATTTGGCAATTCGATACAGTGGTGGGTCGCCACGGCAATTATTACGAATTATAGAACAGGCGGGTTGGCAGGCCGATACGGCGGTTGGGCAGATTACGAACGAGAATATGCGCCGGGCCATTGATAAGCTCGGCAATGCGACTGCCCGCTATCTGGAACCAACTGATTTTGATATTCTGAAATCACTCAAAACCGACCTCGACGCCGGAAACCCAATTGGTTTCAATAGTTCGATTCAAAATCTACTGGAAAAAGAAATCATTTTTGAATATAACGACGGTACGTACAAGCGGGTTAACCCTTTATTGGAAGTATCCAGATTATACCAGCACCGGGTTGTTGGAGAAGCCTGATGGAACCGCAATTCGACGACGAACTACAGCAACTAAAGAATGCATTACGGCAGCCAACGTTCCGGTTTATTCTGATTGGCCATAATCGCTACAGTCTGTACAAAGACATTGCTGATTGGCTCCGGGCTACATTTCCAGAGCGGACTCCTGTCGAACTTCGCTTAGCCGAGAAAGATTATCGCCACATCAACGACGAGTTACTGACATTAAAACCAGGAATAGTGCTTATTCCCGATTTTGGCTGGCTTTTCAAAGAAGGCAACGAGTCTATTTGTGTGGCGTTCAATCAGCGCCGGGATGCTTTTGCCCGGCTCGATATAGCCCTGATTTGTTTCATAGAACCAAGTGAGTTTGTACAAGTGCCTAAAAAAGTCCCCGATTGGTGGTCACTACGCTCCCTGGAACTGGACTTTCATCGGGAAACACCTGATTCTACGGGTGAATTCATCAATCAGGAACTAGAACCGTCTTCTTCTTTAGGTGGCCAAACGAGAGAAGAAAAGCAAGCCGAAATCCAGCGACTCCTCCGGCAAGTTGAGACGACCGAACCAGAGAACAAGGCAATCCTAGCCGCGCTTTACTCTCAATTAGGATCGTTGTTTTTCGACCTTTCTAATTATGATGATGCTAACACCTATTGGCAACAGAGCCTGGCCATGCGACAGCAAATTGGCGACCGAAGCGGAGAAGGAACAACCTTAAACAACATCAGTCAGATTTATTATGCCCGGGGCGACTATGAGAAAACCTTTGCGTATCTGGAACAGAGCCTGGCCATGCGACAGCAAATTGGCGACCGAAGCGGAGAAGGAACAACCTTAAATAATATGGCCACATTATCTTATGCCCGGGGCGACTATGAGAAAACCCTTGCGTATCTGGAACAGAGCCTGGCCATCCGACAGCAAATTGGCGACCGTAGGGGGGAAGGAACAACCTTAAACAACATCAGTCAGATTTATGATGCCCAGGGAGACTATGAGAAAGCCCTTGTGTATCTGGAACAGAGCCTGGCCATGCGACAGCAAATTGGCGACCGAAGCGGAGAAGGAACAACCTTAAACAACATCAGTCAGATTTATTATGCCCGGGGCGACTATGAGAAAGCCCTTGCGTATCTGGAACAGAGCCTGGCCATCCAACAGCAAATTGGCGACCGTAGGGGGGAAGGAACAACCTTAAATAATATAGGCCGGATTTATATTGAACAGCAACAAGTCGAAAAGGCTATTCCCTTACTAATAAGAGCATACAAGCTATTTGAAACAATCGGTTCACCTAATTCTACAATAACCCAAGGGCATCTCAATAAAATTATTGCCCAAATAGGCGAAGAGAAATATAACCAGATCGTTCAGTCTATTCCAAGTGACTCAGTATACCCAATCGACTAAGCCTGTACTTGTTAAAAGCCGTCTAAGCATAAACTGGCGATAAATGGCTATTTTCAGCCTTTACCGATCACCAGCCCCATTTATGCGCTACACCCGAATGCCCATCGAAATTGAATCGCCGGAAGAAATTGGCTATTCGACCATCCGGTATAATCTGGCGGAAAGCTCCATACGGGACATTCCGCTGGGTGAGCTGAATCTTAACTTAAACGACCTCGTCCTGAGTTATGGCCACCACCGGGGCCACCCGGACTTACTCGACTGTATTGCCAGCGAGAGTACGGTACTGACGCCCGCCGATGTGCTGGTTTGCAGCGGTGCCGCTTCGGCGTTGTTTGTCGTTGCTACCACCCTGCTCAGCGAACACGACCACCTCATTGTGGTGCGCCCCAACTACGCCACCAACCTCGAAACACCACGGGCCATCAACTGCGAAATGAGCCTCATCGACCTAACGTTTGATGAACAGTTTGCACTAAATATCGAGCAGGTTCGTCAAGCCATTCAACCCACTACCCGGCTCATCAGCATCACCAACCCGCATAATCCAACGGGCACGGTCATTCCCGAAACGGTACTGAATGAACTGGTGGCATTAGCAGAAGCGTATAACTGCTATCTGCTGGTTGACGAAACCTACCGTTATCTGAATTTCCAGACCCCGCTTCTCCCCTATCTGGCCCAAAAAAGTAAGCATGTCATTTCGGTCAGTTCGCTGTCGAAGGCGTTTGGTGTGCCGGGTATTCGCATCGGCTGGATCATCTGCCGGGATGCGTCGCTCATGCACCGGTTTCTGGCCGCCAAAGAGCAGATTATGATTACCAACTCGGTGGTGGACGAGCAGATCGCCCTGCACGTATTACAGCATCAGGCCAGCCAACTGGCCGAAGCTCACCAACACATCCGCACCAACTTTGCCCTCACTCAGCAATTCTTCGCCCAAACGCCCTATCTGGAATGGGTGGAGCCAACGGCGGGCGTCGTCTGCTTTCCGCGTCTGAAAGCCGGATATTCCCTCAACACCGATAACTTTTACCAGTCTCTTTACAGCGCTTACCAAACTATTGTCGGTCCGGGGCACTGGTTCGAGCAGGACAAAATCTACATGCGGGTCGGCTTCGGCTACCCTACCACCGACGAGCTACGAACCGGCCTTCAGAACATCGAACGCTGTTTGGAAGAGCATATAAAGCCTTAAATCAATTCGTTTTTTGCGTATTATTACCTCCTGCTCAACTCCTCATGGAAAATCAATCCAATTTTCCATGAGGAGTTATTTTCCGACAACAAAAAGAGGATAAAATGCAACAGAGGCAATAATCTCCACGGTATCGCATTTCGCTAGTGAGACAATAAAAATCTCTGTGCATCTCTATTTTTCTCAGTGCATCTCTGTGACATAACTAAACTCAAGTAATGGATTTTTCGAAATACGAGAAAAGTACCGCGTCCGTCTGGGCGGGCGAAACCGACCCGGTACCCAACGGTGCTGTCACAACACCCATCGTCAAAAGCGTTGCCTTCGCCTATACCGATCTGGACGAATGGCACGAAGTAGCCCTGGGCAAAGCCGACGGCTTCATCTACAGCCGCAACACCAACCCAACCGTTCACGTACTCGAAGAAAAAATCCGGATTCTGGAAGGTGCCGAAGCCGCCACGGCCTTTGCCACCGGCATGGGCGCTATTAGTAATACGCTGTTTGCGCTACTGGGACCCGGCAAACGGGTGGTTTCGCTCAAAGATACCTATGGCGGCACCAGCCGACTCTTCCTCGATTTCCTCCCCCGCTATCAGGTAAACGTTACTCTTTGCGACACCACAGATTTCGACCAGGTCGAAGCCGAAGTAGCCAAAGGCTGCGACGTTCTTTACCTCGAAACGCCCACCAACCCCACCCTGAAAGTGGTCGATCTGGCCCGACTGGCCGCAGCCGCTAAAAAGGTGGGTGCCGTTACGGTTGTCGATAATACCTTTGCCACACCCATCAACCAAAATCCACTGGCCCTGGGTGCCGACCTTGTGCTCCACAGTGCGACCAAGTTTCTGGGTGGCCACTCCGATGCCATGGGTGGCGTCTTGTGCGGCAGTAAAGAACTGGTCAGCAGAGTATTCCAGTTTCGGGAGATCAACGGAGCCAGCATACAGGCCGATGCCGCTTACATGATTGCGCGTGGCATGAAAACGCTGGAACTGCGCATCGAACGGCAAAACGCTTCGGCCCTGACCATTGCCCGGTATTTGAAAGTCCACCCCAAAGTAAGCGATGTGTTCTATCCGGGACTGGAAACGCACCCCGGTCACAATATCGCCAAAGCGCAGATGTCCGGTTTCGGGGGCATCATGAGCTTTTCGCTGAATGGCGGCTACGACCAGGTCAGGAAGTTTTTACCGAAGCTCCAGTTTGTGCATCTGGCCGCCAGCCTCGGTTCGGTCAGTACATTGGCCGGCCCACCCCGAACTACCAGCCACGTCGAATTGACGGAAGAACAGCGCCGGCATCTGGGCATTCCCGAGAGCCTGATTCGGTACTCGGTAGGGATCGAGAATGTGAATGATCTGCTTGCCGATTTGGAACAGGCGCTGGCATCGCTCTAATCAAATTGCCCTAAACCCTCATACAATGACCTCAATTCTTTTCAAAATCAACGTATTCGTACTAAGCGTATTACTATTCTTCAATAGCCCATCGCTGGCCCAAACCGGCACCGCTGGCAAAAAAGACATAGCCACCCAACGGCTGGAGCAGGAACTGGACCGGGCTGCGGCAATCGCTAAAGCCAAAGTGGGCATTTGCGCCCTTCACCTCGAATCGGGTAAGCAGGTGAGCTTGAACTTACAGGAGCGATTCCCGATGGCAAGTACCGTAAAGGTTGCCATTGCGGTGCAGTTGTTTACTCTGATTGAACAAGGTAAATTATCCCTGATGACAATGGTGGATCTGCAACCGTCTGACCTTCATCCGGGAAGTGGTACGCTTGAAGTTCTGTTTGCCAAACCCGGCGTTCAACTGTCCGTTCAAAACCTGCTGGAGCTGATGATGGTCATCAGCGATAATTCAGCCACCGATATTCTCCTTCGGCTGGTGGGCGGTACCGAAGCCGTTCAGAATCGGCTTAAGACGCTGGGCATACAGGGCATGTCCGTCGACCGGACGATTGTCCAGCTGATCGCCGATCTCGAAGGCATCACGCTGCCCCCTTCCGATAAATGGACGGTCGGTTTTTACGCAAAACTGGACAGCACCACGACACCGGAAACAAGACGGGCTGCGGCTGCGCGACTCAAAACCGACCCACGCGATACGTCAACTCCCGATGCGATGGTTAATTTACTGGCGCAAATTTATCGGGGTACGGCCCTCAAACCCGAAAGTCGGGCGTTGTTGCTGGGGGTAATGGAACGTTGCCGGGGTGGAGCCGCCCGCCTGAAAGGCTACTTACCACCGAACACGATTATTGCCCACAAAACCGGGTCGCTGGATGGCAGCGCTACGGACGATGTGGGTATTATCACGCTTCCCGGCAATGCGGGACATATTGCCATTGCCGTTTTTGTGGGTGATTCGCCCATGCCACTCGCCGAGCGGGAACAGACGATCGCCCATGCCGCCCGCTCTATTTATGATTACTTTCTGTATCAACCGGCCATTATGTCGAACACGGGCCGGTAATAGATTCACTCATATAAAATGACAGCACGGTACGGCAGCGTTATACTACGCTACCGACCGTGCTGTCTTCTCAAACAATTAAAATAGCTACAGACCCGACTACCGTGCAAACAATCAGTGCGGTATAGTCCGAAAGGCTGTTGTTACGTCATTCAGGCCTGTAGCAGGTGATCATAAAATATAGGTATAGTAATGATCCGTTTGTAAAGCAGGTTACCAGACAGGTCTTGCCTATTGAGGAACTTCCCTGATGGTCAGTACACCATCAATATCGACCCGGCTGCCTCGTTGAGCCGCTTCCCGAAGAAAACGAAGGGACTGCCGCAAGTCCTCTTCGAGCTGCTTGATTCGGGTTTCCGACGCTTTTATGCCCTCTTCCGTCTGGTCGTGCAGGGAAATTTTACGGGCATGATGCTGTAATTTAGCATTTATGATTCCCGTAAGGATAGGCGTAGCCTCTTCGGGGTTAAAGCGGCCGTTAATGACCTTTAATTCTATTGGCTCAGACATGTTTTTTCTGCTAAAAAGAGTGATTACTTAAGCGCCCTGACCCGCCGAGAAGGCTGGCTGACCATCGAACGTGCAAAGGTTCTCCGTCTTGATGATGCGGTAACCGGCTTCGGTGAGCTTACTCTGCAATGCAAGAATTTCTTCGTACCGGACGTTTTTCACATCACCGGCCTTGAACCGGCAGCGCCAGTGATCCGTACAGAACGTTTCGGCGAAACCGTCCGGCCATACTTTTACGCCCCGGTTGGTAATCATGGATAAGCTCAGTGGTCCGGAGGTAAACTTAGCCAGGCCATCGCCCAGAAGAGCCGCATCCCGGTTTTCGTGGTAGAGAAAAATATCGACGCCAACAGTTTCCGTTGTCACAGGTTTTCTCACACTCAGCTTATCTTTTATCGGCTCAGCCTTCACGCTGGCGTACTGGACAGGTTTGAGTTGGGTAGGTAACTGCCCCATGCGGGCAATGACCGCGTCGGCAAATTCTTTTGTCCCCACGCGCTCGGTACTAACCGACTCTTTGTAGATATCGTATGTATGGATACCGTCTTCCAGCGTTTTGAGCCAGGCATTGTGCACTTTAGAAGCCACCTCGCCCTCGCCCAGATGGACCAGCATCATAATGGCTCCCAACAATAAGCCCGATGGATTGGCCAGATTCTGACCTGCCCGCCGGGGGGCCGATCCGTGAATAGCTTCAAACATGGCCACTTCTTCACCAATGTTGCTGCTACCGGCCAGCCCAACCGACCCGGCAATCTGAGCTGCCACGTCGGAAAGAATATCTCCGTACAGGTTCGGCATCACAATAACATCGAACGCTTCGGGCGTATCGGCCAGTTTAGCAGCTCCAATGTCAACAATCCAGTGTTCTGCTTCAATCTCCGGATACTCCTTAGCTATTTCATCGAACACCTGGTGGAACAAGCCATCCGTTTGCTTCATGATATTGTCTTTTGTGAAGCAGGTCACTTTTGAGCGACCGTATTGACGGGCGTAGTTGAACGCGTACCGCACAATTTTTTCGCAGCCGGGCCGCGAAATAAGTTTGAGGCACTGGACAACTTCCGGTGTTTGCTGGTGTTCGATACCCGCGTAAAGATCTTCTTCGTTTTCCCGGATAATCACCACATCCATGGTTGGGTGTTTGGTCGCTACAAAAGGCGCGTAGGAAATACACGGACGAACATTGGCGTACAGACCCAGCATCTTGCGTGTAGTAACGTTCAGGCTTTTGAAGCCACCGCCCTGTGGGGTTGTGATGGGGGCTTTCAGGAAAACCTTCGTCCGACGCAGCGACTCCCAGGCTTCGGGCCGGATACCCGCCGAGTGGCCGCTTTGATAGACTTTTTCGCCGATTTGTATAGTTTCATACGCCAATGGAGCCTTCGCAGCTTCGAGAATGCGAAGGGTTGCTTCCATTATTTCAGGACCAATGCCGTCGCCGTAGGCTACGGTTACGGGAATCGAATAAGACATAGTGAATACAGTGTTTTTTTGACAAATGTAAGACTAATATTCACAAATGATAGTAATACTATCAAAAATAAACG
Source organism: Spirosoma sp. (assembly GCF_026391055.1). Classification (GTDB taxonomy): domain Bacteria; phylum Bacteroidota; class Bacteroidia; order Cytophagales; family Spirosomataceae; genus Spirosoma. The sequence continues at coordinate 265,570 of NZ_JAPLET010000024.1, forward strand.
CTTTACTACTAATTTTACTAGCATAACTAATAAATAATTGGTCATCTAACTGAATTATAGCCATATAGATCGGGCTGAATAACTACAGGCATGAACCTTTTAGTTTACCTAAGCGGAGTTTGGGCGTTGATGCAGCCAGCGATGAGTGACTCTGTGCAACAGCAGATTGGAGTACAGGCGTATACCGGCTTCATCATTCCGCACGCGCCGGACCTGAAAGCTATTTCGCAAAGCAGACCCGTTGGTACCGAACTAACCTATAGCCGAACGGCCTTCAACCGGGCAGCTTACGAACGCTGCAACTGCTTTGCACGTACAGGTGGGTACATAAATTACGTCGCCTTTAACAATCCCGCCGAATTGGGCCGGACAGTGGGCCTTGGCGGGTATTTCGAGCCGCTGATCCGGCACCGGGAATCACTGTATTTTTCACTTCGGGCAACAGCAGGTCTGGCCTACATTACACGGGTATATGATGCCGAGTCGAACCCCGGAAATACCTTTTTTGGCTCGCCATTGAGTGGGATGCTGTCCCTTTCTGCCAGCGCGCATCACCGACTAACGAGGCATATTCATGCATCGGTAACGGCCAGTTACAACCACATTTCCAATGGCGGTATCCGTCAACCCAACCGGGGTATGAACTTTCCCACGCTGGGGCTTGGACTAGTATACGTAACTAATCCAACACCTTTGCCCAATCCGGCTTACTGGCCGAAACCAACGGTAAACAACCGCTTTACGAAACGGGTGATGGCGTTTGGCTCCGTGCGGACGCTGCCCCAAACGGATAATCTGCCGGAAACGGCCGGGTGGCTCTGGGGCCTGTCAATTACCACCGGGTACCGCGTGAGCCGGTTTCATGCCTTCACGGGTGGGTTGGAGTTTGTGGACGACGGCTATATTCGGGAACAGCTCCTTCGGGAAAATCAGCTGACCAACCATCGTCAACTGGGTTTGCTGGGGGGCTATGAGTTATGGCTTGGCCGGTACACGTTCACGACGCATCTGGGCTGGAACCTCGTTCAACCGGCGGCTCTGCCCGACGGTCGCCTTTTTCAACGATACCAGCTACTTTATACGATGCATAATCGCTATCTGGTGGGTGTTGGCCTTCGGGCCAGGCTGAACGTGGCCGAGGGGTTCGATCTGCGAATGGGGATACAATTCTAACCAAAAGGGCAGCTGATCATCCTGACCAGCTGCCCTTTTACACGTGATAGATTGTTTATTTACTGCTTCAAACCTTTCAGGTACGCGATGCTTTTGGGCATTTGTTCGTATTCCTTGTTGCTTTCATCCTCGATGAAATAATGCTTCACACCCGCCTTTTTGGCCAGACGTAAGATCTCGGGAATGTTCACCTGTCCATCACCGAGGGTCACGTCGTTTTCGGGCGGGGTGCCACCCGTCAAATCACCTTTTATCCCTTTCTTAAGGTCTTTCAGGTGCATGAGTTTATACCGGCTACCGTATTTCTTCAACAACGCAACCGGATCACCGCCCCCGTGCTGGGTCCACAAAATATCCATTTCGAAGGAAACGTATTCCGGGTTCGTGTTCTTTACGATGTAGTCGTACAGGGTTCCATCCTGATACGGTTGAAATTCGTAGCCGTGGTTGTGGTAGCAGAACGTGATGCCGTTTTCTTTCAGCGTCTTGCCCACCCGGTTAAAATCCTCAACGGCTTTCTTTGCGTTCTCCAGCGAGAAATTTCCTTTTTGATGCGGAATCCAGGCGACCATCACGAAAGAAGCTCCCAGAGCTTTGGCTTTTTGTACCGCTTCCATAGGCTCTTTTACGATCTGCTCATACCCCATGCCCGTTGCCGGAATTTTGATACCTCGTTCGTCACACAGCTTCTTAAATTCTGCTTCGGTAAATCCTTTGGGTGCTCCGCCTTCCATTTCGGTGATACCCAGCGCTTTGATCGTATCCAGCGTAGCAATAACATCTTTAGGAAAACTGGCGCGGTAGGTATAAGCCTGAACACCCACCGGAAAGGTGTACAGCGGTTTGCCTTTCTGGGCAACGCTATCGGTTATACCCAGGGCAATTGTCGTTGCCAGATACAACGAGAAAACGAGTTTTTTCATGGTTAACGGTTTTTCATTTTATGCCTGTCAGTCAACAGCAAGTCTTCGTTCAATAAGGCGTTATACGCACTATTTTTACTGTATTTGCCAAACTATCGATAAGTAGATTACCGGATTTACAGACTCTTTTTTCCATGCAACGAAGGACGTTTATCCAGAACACGGGTTTGCTTACGGCAGCCCTCAGCACCACCGGAACCGAGCTTTTAGCCCGTTCGGCTCCGGCCACCGCAGCCAAAAACAAACTACCCAAATGGAAGGGGTTCAACCTGCTGGACTTCTTTTCGCCCGATCCGTCCAAAAGCCGGAAAGGCACGCAGGAGGATCACCTCAAATGGATGCAGGACTGGGGTTTCGATTTTGTTCGGCTGCCGATGGCGTATCCGTATTACCTCAATTTCGACCGGAGTCGCAACATTACCCCCGACGAAGTCTACCAGATTGACCCGCAGGCCGTCGACCGGATTGACGAGCTGGTCACTATGGCTCACAAGCATAATCTGCATGTAAGCCTGAACCTGCACCGCGCACCGGGCTACTGCGTCAATGCGGGCTTCCACGAACCGTATAACCTCTGGACCGATCAGGTAGCACTGGATGCATTCTGCTTTCACTGGAACATGTGGGCGAAACGGTACAAGAATGTATCTGCCCAAAAGATCAGTTTCGACCTGCTGAACGAACCCGGCATGCGGGCCGACATGAACGACCAGCACTCCAAGCGGGGCACGGTTCCGGGCGAGGTATATCGAAAAGTGGCGCTGGCCGCTTCGGACGCTATCTGGAAAGAGAACAAAAGCCACCTCATTATTGCCGATGGCAACGATACCGGCTCGTCGGTGATTCCATCCATCGCCGATCTGAACATTGCCCAGAGCTGCCGGGGGTATAATCCGGGCATTATCTCGCACTACAAAGCCCCCTGGGCCAATAAAGACCCGGAACACCTGCCCGAACCCAAGTGGCCTGGGCAGGTAGGCGACAAATACCTGAGCAGGGCCATGCTGGAGACCTTCTACCAGCCCTGGATCGAGTTGGTAAACAAAGGCGTTGGTGTGCATTGTGGCGAGTGCGGCTGCTGGAACAAAACCCCGCACGATGTGTTCCTGGCCTGGTTTGGCGATGTACTCGACATCCTGTCAAAAAACGGCATCGGCTTTGCCCTTTGGGAGTTTATCGGCGATTTCGGCATCCTGAATTCGGGCCGGGCCGATGTGGCTTACGAAGACTGGTATGGCTATAAACTCGACCGAAAACTACTGGAGCTGATCAGAAAGGCATAACCGTAATCCCGAAGGTTTGTAGCTGGCTGAATGCCTGCCCAACGTGCTGATTCTTCAACTTTAGCCCTTACTTGATTCTGGCAGGTATTTAAGACTTGTAGGAACAGGTGAGGGCACTATTTATTTTGGGGGAATCGATGGCCTGCCGTATGTCATTGGTAACAAAGCCCACCCTGCATGTTTGCTATTTCTTAAAAAAATCTCTCCTTCCCCTGTAATGTTTCGCCGACATAGTCGTCTTTGTCAGTGAAATGGATCTACACGTCTTCAAACAACGGATACTGCCTGTTCAGGGACGCCTTTTTCGGCTGGCGCAGTTGTTTCTACGCAATCGCGAAGAAGCGGAAGACACGTTGCAGGATGTACTACTGAGGCTATGGACGAACCGGCAACAGCTGGATTCGTATCATAGTGTAGAAGCGCTGGCAGTCCAGATGACCCGAAATATATGCCTGGACAAACTTAAAGCCCATGTTCGACAGAAAACAACGGACGACACCGACCTGCCGGGCGTTCAGGCGGAGGGTGCCTCTCCCTACCAGCAGCTAGAGCTATCCGACAGCGTTAGGCTCATGCATCGACTGATGGATGATTTGCCGGAACAACAACGATTCATTTTACACCTGCGTGACGTGGAAGAGTATTCGTTCGATGAAATCGAACAGGTAACAGGTCTCAGTATTAACAACATTCGGGTGATCTTATCGAGAGCCCGCCAGCGGCTACGAGATAGGTATATAAAAACCAACGACTATGAAGCAGGATATTGACAAGTTGCTGGAACGCTATTATGAGGGAGAAACATCGCTGGATGAAGAAAGACAGCTACGACAGTTCTTCCGGCAGGAATCTATTCCGGTGCACCTGCAACACCATGCAGCCCAGTTTCGCTATTTTGCAGATGCGCGTGACGAACATCCCTCGCTAAAGTTCAGCACCGCATTAGCCAGCAAACTGGATCCGTTGACAAGCAATCCGTTCGGCATTTTGAAAAACTGGAGTGTACGGATAGCGGCCAGTATTGCGTTGCTACTTATTGGCTTTGCCGGAGGACTGCTTTATACCCATTGGCGATCTGCCGATGCCACCACCCAGTTGGCTAATTCGACAACCAGTGCCGCCCCTGAAGTAGCGATCAAAAAAGTGCTGGCGTTCGAGTCGAATCCAAAAACATCGGCCAGTGAGCGTATTCAGGCGATCAACCAGAGTTTTGAGCTTACCCAGGCGGATCGGGATATAACCCAGCTTCTGATCAATACCCTGAATTTTGATCCGAACGTAAACGTCCGGTTGGCTGCCTGTCAGGCGCTGGTCCGCTTTGAAAACGAACCTGTGGTACGTAATGCACTAATCCAGTCTCTTCAAATTCAAACGGACCCGAATGTTCAGATAACACTCATTGACGCACTCGTTGCCATTAAAGAAAAGCGGGCCGTTACTGAAATACAACGTCTCGCCCAGAATCAGCAGGTACTTGAAGCCGTACGTATCAAAGCAGCCGAAGGCATTACCCAGTTGGATAATACGTCACATTCACTTTCATGAGTTAACCGGCCACCTGTTTTAATCAGCATCTTACTGACTAGAACATTCTACATATAAATAATCAAACCATGAAAACCATTCTTTTGCTTAGTGCATACCTATTTTGGAGTTTTACTACCCTTCAGGCCCAGGAATACAAGACGAAACTGACAAACGCTAAAGACCGAAAAATAACCATAGAGATGGATGCCACGTCACTCAAGATTGAAGGGCATAATAGCGACGACATACTTATTCAGGCATCATCCGGTTATGAAGCTCCACCCGAGCGAGCCAAAGGACTAAAACCGATCTATAACACAGCAGTAGATAATTCGGGGATAGGTTTGGCTGTCACAACGGAAAATGGCGGGTTAAAAATTGAAAAGGCAACCCGGAAGCCGATAAAGTATACCATGAAGCTACCCCGTAAAGTGGCCCTACTATACCAGGAAACGAACTGGCAGGGCTCCCTCATCAGCATTAGCAATATGGACGGCGACCTGGAGATAAAAACCAATAATGCGTCTATCGACCTTACTAATGTGACGGGGCCAGTTGTAGCCAATACGATCAACGGCGAAGTTAAAGTGGTTTATTCGACACTAAGCCAGGAGAAGCCAACGGCGATTTCTACAATCAATGGCCCGGTCGATATTACCCTCCCTGCCAATGCCAAAGCAAATCTGAAACTTCGGTCGATAAACGGTGAGATGTATACTGATTTTGACCTGGGCGTGAAAACATCGAAAGATGGCATGTTGAAAGTTGGCGGTGGTCATGATATCGACGGCACGACAAACGGCGGGGGTGTTGAGATGCAACTCAAGACGATCACGAGTAATATCTATATCCGAAAACAAAAGTGATACCTACTCTCCTATCGACTCATGAAAAAACTACTATTCCTCATACTACTATGCGCCATTATCCGGCCAGCTGTTGCGCAGAAAATCATCGAGAAAACGTTACCAGTCTCCGGGAATCAACTGGTGAACCTCAACCTGAAATTTGCGGATAGTATTCAGGTTCGGTATTGGGATAAGCCGAATGCAGCCGTCCGGATTTCGGTTACCATTAACGGAGGCAGATTAAACGATGCTCTGGTCGTAACTACAGGCGCTACGGCACAGGAAGCCAGTCTGAAAACCGATTTTGATCAAGAGATGATCAAACAGGGAAAAGAAGAAGACTGCCCTGGCCAGCGACATTCCTGGAACTCAGACCGCAATGGAAACCGGTACTCGGTGTGCAGCGAAATTAACTATCAGGTGTTTCTACCCCGGCAGGCGCAACTCAAAATCGAAACCATTAGTGGCAATATTGACATTCAGGGAGCGACAGGGCCCGTATTCGCGAAGACAATCAGCGGTTTTGTCGATATGAACTGGCCCAAAGCTAAAGGAGCAAACATAGCCATGCAAACCATTACGGGTGAAGTTTATTCGGACCTCAACATCGACTTCAGGAATAAAAAACAGAAAAATCCGATTGTAGGCTATCTACTGGAGGGAACGGTGAACGGCGGAGGCCCCAGTGTCCGGCTGGAATCCATCAGCAATAATGTGTATCTGCGGCAGAAAGACTGACATTCTGTTAACCGTCTATTCAAGAATCAACTAGATCACCAGACCGAAATTATACACCTCCCCTTTGCCTGGGTGTGGCCCTGAAAAGACCGTAAATCTGTATCCCTTTTATACTAAAGTGTCCTGAATGTCTATTGATTGCCACCAATAGGCGTTCAGGACACTTTCTAAATTTCTGACGATAAACGGGAGGTTCTGAAAATGCGTGAGTTTTGAAGCTCATTGCCTATATAGAATTAAATTATATTGAGATTACACACAAGGCAAGTAGATAGGACCTGTTGTCCATTTTACTGTGTACGTTGTGTATTGGCAATACGCACGCTGACAGATAAAAATAATCAGCGTTTGTTCGTCACCTCTTTTCTTAATCATTCTCTTTCGGCATGAATACCCGGGTTGCCTACTGTCTAGGATTGTTTTGGCTCCTTACTTTACCTCTTTACGGGCAACTTACCGGAAAAGGCGACCGGATTACGGGGCCTAACTTCGCTACCCGCAGCCCGATTCTGGGACGACACGGGATGGTCGCTACCAGCCACCCACTAGCTACACAAATTGCGCTGGACATTCTTAAACAGGGCGGCACGGCAGTTGATGCAGCCATTGCAGCTAATGCCGCCCTTGGGGTAATCGAGCCAAATAACGGCGGTATCGGTGGCGACCTGTTCGCGCTTGTGTGGTCGGCGAAAGACCATAAACTATACGGTCTGAACGCCAGTGGCCGATCGCCCATAAGTTTGACGTATAGCAACTTACGAACTAAGCTGGGGGATCAGGCTCACATTCCATTGTATGGCCCGTTGTCCGTATCAGTTCCAGGAGCGGTAGACGGCTGGTTCACCCTGCATCAGCGGTTTGGCAAGCTGCCCGTTCGTACGCTGCTGGCACCCAGCATTCGCTATGCGCGGGAAGGTGTTCCTGTGCCGCAGGTAATCGCCTACTCCTGGCAGGTGGCGGCAGCCCGATTAGCCGCCAGCGAGCGCATTATTCAGGAATTCGACAATTTCCGCCATACGTTTCTGATCAACGGCAAAGCGCCCGTCGAAGGGCAGGTATTCCGCAACCCGGATCTGGCAGCTACTTACGAAAAAATAGCTGCCGGAGGGCGGGATGCCTTCTACAAAGGCAGCCTGGCCGACGCCATGGACCGCTATGCCCGCCGGGCCGATTTATACCTGCGTAAAGCCGATCTGGCCGCTCATAAAAGCACCTGGGTCGACCCGGTTTCGGTAAATTATAGAGGCTACGACGTCTTCGAATTACCACCCAATGGACAGGGCATTGCCGTTTTGCAGATGCTTAATCTGCTGGAAGGTTATGATCTCAAAAGCCTTGGGCACAATAGCGCCGACTATCTGCATCTATTGGTCGAAGCCAAGAAGCTAGCCTTTGAAGACCGGGCCAGATACTATGCTGACCCCGAGTTCTCTGCCATCCCCGTAAACCGGTTGCTCGCCAAAGACTATGCGGCCAACCGACGCCAACTCATTGACCCGAAAAAAGCCTCGGAGCGACTGGACGCGGGTGAACCAACTCTCCGTTCGGGCGACACCGTTTACCTGACCGTAGCCGATGAGCAGGGCAATATGGTATCACTCATCCAGAGTAATATGCTGGAGTTTGGCAGCGGTATGGTGCCCGACGGCCTTGGGTTTGTCTTTCACAACCGGGGCACCAGTTTCAACCTGAACCCGGGTCATGCCAACGTGTATGCCCCCGGAAAACGGCCGTTCAATACGATCATTCCAGGCTTTGTCATGAAGGATGGGAAGCCGTTTTTAAGCTTTGGGGTTATGGGGGGCGCTATGCAGCCGCAGGGTCATGTGCAGGTACTGTGCAACATCATCGACTTTGGCATGAACGTTCAGGAAGCAGGTGATGCGGCCCGGTTCAGCCATGCAGGCAGCAGTGAACCCATTGGCACGGTCATGACTGATGGCGGCAAGCTGGCCCTCGAAAGCGGCATTTCAGCCGAAGTTCGGGCCGAACTCGAAAAGCGCGGCCATCACCTCGCCCCAACCGATTTTTTTGGGGGTTATCAGGCCATTCAATGGGATCTTGTCAACCGAATTTACCGGGGAGCAACGGAGATGCGAAAAGATGGTCAGGCCACCGGTTACTAACTAATGAAAAGGAATCTATATTTAGCCGTTGATTTGCACCGACTTATAATTGAATAGCCGCTATCAGTGCGATTACTTTCCTCGAAGTAAGGTGAATTTTTACTACAAATGCTGTGGAAAAATAGAATCATTTTTTACCAGCATGATTGATAAGACTTTGATAATCAATCATTGGCATAGATTTGGATATTACTCTTCAAAACAAGTAGATTAAATTTAATTAGTTAATTAGCATGGCAAACCTGGCAGATCGTATAGCAAGTTTTTTTAGTGGTAACGATTCCAACACCGACGAAGGATTACGCGACCTCTTCATTAGTGAGCTGAAAAGCGTTTACTATGCAGAGAAGCGAGCCGTCGACGCCCTGGGTGATCAAGCCGAAGCAAGCACAACTAATGAAGTACGCAGTGCTTTTCTGGCGCATCAGGAGCAGAGTCATATTCAGGTGGAACGCCTGGAAGAAATTTTCAGAATTATCGGTATCAAAGTAGACACACACCTCTCTGATGGCATCGACGGGCTGATTGGTGATGCAAAACGGGTTGTTTCGGAAACAGAAGCGGATTCACTGACGCGCGACGCAGGCTTAATTATTGCAGCCCAAAAGATTGAGCATTACGAAATTGCAGCCTATGGATCACTCCTTACATTAGCTCGCACGCTTGACTTTAACCAGTCGGCCGAATTAATTGAAAAGACGCTGGAAGAGGAGAAAGAAGAAGACTACAAACTGACTATTCTGGCGCAATCGTTCGTCAACAAACGCGCCAAAGAGGAGGAAGAAAAACACCCTGGCAGCCACCACGCCAGTCGGCCTGTTCCCCATGGATCCGACTCAGACATCACGTTGGGCGGACCACTGGGCGTTTAACTATGTAGCATCGACGGTCAATGTATTGGGTTGTGTATGTGGTGTCGGGGTTTAAGGCCCCGACACCACATACACAACCCAACAACATACATAACGCTATAACTACTGCACTACCGCTTTGCGTTTTTTCTTCGGAAGCGCGGGCGTACTCTCCGGCGGTCGGCGGTGGTGGGTAGCCTGCTCATAGGCATAGGCCAGTTTGATCAGGGTTGGTTCGCTAAATGGTCTGCCGAAAAATTGCAACCCGGCGGGCAGCACATCATACGTAAATCCCATCGGTACCGAAAAAGCCGGGAATCCCGTTGGGGGCGACAAGGCATTGTTGTTTGTCCCCGAAGGTGTATTCAGATCGCCGATGAGTCGGGGCGGGTAGCTGAATGATGGGTATACCAACGCATCGACCTGCGTCGAATCCATAGCCCGCAGCAGCAACTGACGAAGCCGCTCCCGCATAGCCAGGTTTTTACCCCAGCCTTTGTGCGCTTCCGGTGCCAGCGTATCGGCGATGGCATCCAGCAGTCCTTTTTCCAGATAGGGGTGAAACTGGCGTGATTTAACAATAGATTCCAGTGTTTTATGCGGTGCGTTGGGTCCAAGACTGGCCAGATACAAATTGAAGTCACGCCGTAATTGCGGAATGGTATCAAAGGATTTGTTGATCGTATCGAGTTGGGGCACCCGAACGGAGTCGATGACAATGGCCCCCGCAGCCCGAAGTTCGTCAAGGGCTTTATTAAACACCGCGTACACCTGCGGGTCTGAATTCTTAGGCATAACCATCTGGCGAAACACCCCGATCCGCGCTCCTTTTAGCCCATCTTTGTCCAGAAACTGCCGATACGTTGGCGGAATTTTGCCCTCGCTACGCTTTGTGACCGTATCCGCTTTGTCGTAGCCAGCAATTACATCGAGCACCCGAACGGCATCTTCTACCGTCCGGCAGATGGGTCCGCCAGTATCGTTGGTCATGGCCAGGGGCGCAATGCCATCCCGGCTAACCAGGCCCAGCGTTGGCCGGAAACCAACCAGACTCTGGTGCGAAGCGGGTCCGCGAATGGAGCTTCCCGTATCTGTTCCCAAGCCGATAGCGCCGAAATTAGCTGTGACGGCAGCCGCCGTCCCCCCACTTGAACCGGCCGTTGTCCGTTTGGTGTCGTAGGGGTTTCGGGAGTAACCGGGCAAAATAGAGCTTACCGAAAACTGCCCTGAGTAGGCAAACTCCGCCAGATTCGACTTGGCAATGATAATGGCTCCAGCTTCCCGGATTTTCCGAACCACAAAGGCATCGTCGGGTGGAATGGACTTCTTCATGGCCAATGTTCCGTTGGTAGTGGGCATGTCGTAGGTATCGTAATTATCTTTTACGATTACGGGAATACCGTGCAGCGGGCCAACCATCTTGCCGGTTGCTTTGTAGAGTGAATCCAGTCGCCGGGCTTCGGCCAGGGCTTTAGGATTGACCATGATGATGGCGTTCAGGTAAGGCCCCTGTTTGTCGTAGGCCTCGATCCGGTCCAGATACAGTTGTACCAGTTGTACGGCGGTCAGTTTACCCGCCTGCATGGCAGCATGTAAGCTGGTGACAGTAGCTTCTGGAATGGTTTTAGCACTGAACGACTGGCCATTTACGAGCGTGCTCAAAAGCAAATAAACAAAAGAGAAGGAAGTTATGAATTTCTTCATTTAGCAGAATAAACAATAACTTTGACGCTATTACAGTGAGTTTAAGGCATAATAATACGCTTTTATGCCGAAGAAAAATTCAGAACCTCAAATAGTTTAATTTCATATTTCTTTCAGCACGTTTTTGTGCTTTTACACTTCTTATGAATCGAGTACTTAGCCCTGTTGCGCTGGCATTCATTTCTCTTATTTCTGTTTCGCAACCACTCCGGGCGCAACAGACGTCCTCAAAAACACAACCTTCTTCTGGCGTTGAGAAGCGGTACGTTGACGAAGTGAATGCGCTGGGCGCTCAGCCTTCGGTAAAAAAAGCCTTTCAGTTCTTTGTTGATCTTGAACCCCAGACTATGAAGGATCTGATCAACCTGACCGAAACACCTTCTCCGCCTTTCAAGGAAACGGTACGCGCTAAAAAATACGCGGCCATGCTGAAAGAAGCCGGAGCCGACTCCGTCTGGATTGACGAGGTGAGCAACGTGATTGCCAAGCGCAAAGGCCGAAAAGGTAACAAAACGGTGGTCGTGGAATCGCACCTAGACACCGTTTTTCCGGAAGGAACCGATGTAAACGTCAAGCATAAAGGCGACACTCTCTACGCGCCAGGAGTAGGCGACGACACCCGCGGCCTGACCGCCATTCTGGCCGTCCTGAAAGGTATGGAAGCGGCCTCCATTGAGACCGACGCCGATGTACTATTTGTGGGGGCTGTGGGTGAAGAAGGCCTGGGCGACCTGCGTGGAGTGAAGCACCTCCTCCGAAAAGGCGGCCCTAAAGTCGACTCCTACATTGCCGTGGATGGCGACGGCATCAGCAGCATCGTTCACCGGGGACTGGGCTCGCACCGCTATCGGATTACCTTCAAGGGGCCGGGCGGGCACTCGTACGGGTCGTTCGGCATTGTCAACCCGCACAGTGCCCTCGGGAAAGCCATTTATTACTTCACCACAGAAGCCGATAAAGTGACGCGGCAGGGTGTGAAGACAACCTATAGTGTCAGCGTAATTAACGGAGGCACGTCTGTCAACGCCATTCCGTACGAGTCGTGGATGGAGATCGACATGCGCTCCGAAAGTCCGGAGAAGCTCAATGAAGTCGACCAGTTGTTGCAGGGGGCCGTTCAGCGGGCGCTGAACGAGGAGAACGGCATTAAACGGCAGGGTCCGGCCCTGACGGTAGAGGTGAAAAAAATTGGCGATCGGCCATCGGGTAAAACCGACGCGTCGGCCGCTATTGTTCAGCGGGCCATGGCCGCTACCAGCTACATGAACGCGGTTCCCCAACTGGATGTGGCTTCAACAAACGCCAACACGCCCATTGCGCTGGGAATTCCGGCGGTTACCATCGGGAGTGGCGGTAGTGGCGGGGGCGAGCACTCGCTGAATGAGTGGTGGCTGAACGACAAAGGTTACCTGGGTATGCAGCGAATCCTGCTGGTTCTTCTGGCCGAAGCAGGGCTTGATAAAGGATCAGCAGCTTCGAAAGTGAAAGCGGAGAAACGGCGGTAAATGGCTTAACCATTCCTACCAATAACAAATTGGTCGTGTTGCTTTTTTAGTAGCTTGCAACCCTGTAGTGCCGACCGTCGATGCGTCGAACCGTCCCGGTCGGCACTACAGCACTTACCAACGTATTTCCAATGAAATCACTCATCATTGCTTTTTGCTTCGCCCTTGTGGGCGGCACCGTAACGGCTCAGGGTTTATACATGCCACGCAACGTGAAGCAGGCTTACCAGAAAGGAACCCGTTCCCTGGATGGCCGACCCGGAAAAAACTACTGGCAGAATTTCGCCCGCTACAACATTACCATCACAGCCACGCCCCCCAACCGGACCATTCGCGGAAAGGAAGAGATCACGTACATCAACAACAGCCCCGATACGCTCAGGTCGCTCGTTTTCAAACTGATCCTGAACAGCCACAAACCCGGCGCCGTGCGGCAGTCGCCAGCCTCCGACGATTACCTGACCTCCGGCATTTCTATCGATAAGTACACCGAAGGCAGAAACGATAAACTCTGGCGCGATGCCGGTAACGCCACCCAGCGGCAGGTTGCGCTGACGCAGCCCCTCATGCCCCGCGACTCCATAAAGCTGGCCTTCGAGTGGCATTACGATGTTTCCAAAGAAAGCGGGCGCGAAGGTGTACTGGATTCAACGACCTTTTTCCTGGCTTACTTCTACCCACGGGTGGCCGTGATGGACGATTACTACGGCTGGGATCGCACTACGTTTACCGAAGCCCAAGAGTTTTACAACGATTTCAATGACTATACCCTCACGGTCAACGTACCGAAAGATTACCTCGTCTGGGCCACCGGCGATTTGCAGAATGCTGCCGAAGTACTGCAACCCACCTACGCCAAACGCCTGAGCGAATCCCTGCGAGCGGACTCCATCATCCACGTAGCCACCCTCGCTGATCTGTCCACCAAAAACGTAACGATGCAGCAACCGGTCAATTCGTGGAAATGGAAAGCGAATTATGTACCCGACATCGCCCTCTGCATCAGCAACCAGTACGTCTGGGATGCATCCAGCGTGGTGGTCGATAAGAAAACGAACCGACGCTCCAGCGTACAGGCAGCTTTCCTGGATACGGCCAAAGATTTCCATGAAATGGTGGGCTTTGGTCGGCACGCGCTCGACTGGTTTTCCAACAACACGCCCGGTGTGCCTTACCCCTACCCTAAAACGACCATCGTTCAGGGGTTTGCCGATATGGAATACCCCATGATGGTGAATGATGGTAGCACCAACGATCTGAATTTTTCGCGGTTTGTGGCCGAGCATGAGATTGCCCATACCTGGTTTCCGTTTTACATGGGCATCAACGAAACGCGCTACGGATTTATGGACGAAGGCTGGGTTACGGCCTTCGAGTACCTGATTAGTCAGGCCGATCTTGGCAACGATCAGGCGACAAAGAACTTCCAGCTATTTCGGGTACGAAGCTGGATAAAAGACCCATCTGCGGAGCAGGATTTACCGATCATCACGCCCGCTAACGTCCTGAGCGGAGCGGCTATGGGCAATAACGAATACGGGAAAGCCGCGCTGGGTTATCTGGCGTTGAAAGAACTATTGGGCGATGCCAATTTCAAAAAAAGTTTGCTCGAATTTATGGCCCGCTGGCATGGTAAACACCCCACGCCCTGGGACATGTTCTACAGTTTCAATAACGCGTCGGGCAAAGACCTGAACTGGTTCTGGAGCAACTGGTTCTTCAGCAATAACTACATCGACCTCGCCATTCAGAACGTTGCCACAACCCCAACGCTGTGCACTGTCACGATTCAGAACATCGGCGGCTACGTAGCTCCAACGGATATTATCGTGAAATTTACCGATGGTACTTCTGGAACCTATCATCAGACACCGGCCATCTGGCAGGCCAACCAGCGCCTTGCCGTGGTTAAGATTCCCATCAAAAAGAAAGTTGCGTCCATTCGGCTGGAAGGCGGCATCTTCATGGACGCCGACGAGCGAAACAATGACTGGAAAGCAAAGTAACACCGGGCGGCCCGCCCGGCCGCAACAAAAACAGTTTATCATAACCCGTTAACAAACGCCAACGTCGATACCCCTTCCCCTAACAACTCCCTGCCTGGTGGGAACAATCGTTTGCTGGAACGCGTATGTAAATAAGCACCTCCCAGTTGAGTTTATGACTCGCCGACAGCATTTTGTTATTATCCTGATTTTAGGGGCTCTCTCGACAATCAGTCCGTTTTCTATCGACATGTATTTGCCGGGCTTTCCGGCTATTGCCAAAGACCTCCACACGTCCATTTCGCAGGTTCAGCTTTCCCTGACGGCTTATTTGGTGGGCATTTCGGTCGGGCAGCTTTTATACGGGCCCCTGCTCGACCGGTTTGGCAGGAAGCGTCCGCTATATGCGGGGCTGATCGTGTATTTTGTTGCCTCGATTGGCTGTGCGTTCAGTTCGTCGATTGAGGTGCTGATTGTTATGCGTCTGTTGCAGGCATTGGGCGGCTGCGTGGGGCTGGTAGCGGCTCAGGCGCTGGTACGCGATCTGTTTCCGGTGAGCGAAATTGCCCAGGTCTTTTCGTTACTTACGCTGGTAGTAGCCGTGTCGCCCATGATCGCGCCAACCGTGGGCGGGTATGCCACCGTTGCGTTTGGCTGGCACTCGATCTTCGTCATTCTGGCCATCATCACCCTCCTGATGCTGGTTGGTGTGTATTTCGTTCTGCCAAACGGTAAAGCCCCCGATACATCTCTGTCCCTCCGCCCGAAGGCCGTCATGGGCAGTTTCTATACGGTACTGAAACAACCCCAGTTTCTGACCTATGCGCTCGTTGGCGGCATTGCTACGTCGGCCCCATTCGCCTATCTGGCGGGTTCCTCCGACGTGTTCATGAATATCTACCACGTCAGTGCTCAGGAATATGGCTGGATCTTCGCTTTTCTGGCCATCGCTCTGATCGGCCCGACGCAGTTGAATCGGTTTCTGCTTCGGCGGTTTAGTAATGAACAGATCATTTTTGCCACGCTGATCTACCAAACGGTGGTTGGCCTGCTTCTCGTGTTGGGTACCTGGGCGGGCTGGTATGGGCAATATGGCCTGATCGGTATGCTGTTCCTGTTTCTGGGCGGGCAGGGCATTACCAACCCTAATGCATCGGCGCTGTCGCTGGCACCGTTTTCCCGACATGCGGGTAGTGCGGCTGCCCTGATGGGGAGCTTCCGGATGGGCTTCGGCTCGCTCGTTTCGGCCTCTGTCAGCCTGTTACACAACAATACCGCCATTCCGATGGTGGGGGTCATGACTACTTGTATTATCTTGGGGCTGGTCATTCTGCTGATCGGCGAGCGGGTCATTCGCCATCAGGCCAAATCCGCAGACCTGGAGGGGCCAATGACCGAGGCTTTGTTATAAATTCCTCAAACGGGTGTCTTATAGCCAATACGGCGAATCGACGACGGCCTACCACAATGCCCCAACATTCTGAAAAAAGCGACAGCACTAATTTTGAATACGACTACCGGCTGGATGCTGTTACGGTTCCCACGCTGACGGATAGCCTGCTGGCCGTGCATAGCGGGGGTTTTCTGTCGCCGGTAGATCCGTACGCCGATATTATTCCGACTACTATCGGCGTTGACCAGGGAACGTTTACAACGGCATCGCGGGTGGCATATTTCCCCATCGTTACCATCCAGCAAACAACCGATTCGCTACTCGTATCCTGCACCTGCGACGCCCAAAAAAACAAGCTCTGTCCGCATCAAACACAAGTACTGTCCAGCCTGATCGGTCGGCGGGAGCTGCGTATTTTTTTCGACCCGGCCATCCGGCACGAGGCTATCCGGCAGGTAGCCCGCGACTATGGACTGGAAAACGAAGCCCAACTGGACGCCTTTTTCCGGCTTGAGTACGATAATAAATCCATCAGTATTCGACCAAAACGGGAAGAACTCATCCCGTTTACCACGGCCGATCGCGAGCGCTTAACCGCCAGTTTGCTCCCGAAAACCTCACGGCAGTATGCGTTTGTGGAGGAGCCGTCGCCCCTCCACAAACGCATACTGGTATTTACGAAGCACCGGCATTACGACAACTTCTGTCTGGAGCTTTTCGACGTGGCGACGACCAGAGACGGCAAGCCCAAGAACCCCTTAACGACCCTCCAGCCACTCGACCTGCTTACGAAAGTCAACGACCTGAACGAAGTCAGATTCTACTCGGCTGTAGCCAGATTCCAGAATCATCACCGAACCAAAAAGGAAGAAATTGATCTGGAAGGACTGCGACTGGTGACGGGCAATTCATCGAAGATGGCGGTTTACTACCACTCAAGCCGTATTTCGGAGAACATAACGGCTCACTCGCTAGTCCCCATCAAACTGGCCAGCCTGCAAACCGACCTGCAATTAACCGTTCAGTATAGTGACAGCTTTTATGAGGTTGGCGGCACCGTCAAGATCAACGGGGCAACGCATGGTTTACACACCCTGACACTCCGGTACGATTACTTCATTCTGCTCGATGACACGCTGTATCTAATCGACAACCCGGCTTACCTGCGCGTTATCCAGTTTTTCGGTAAAAAGAAAACGAAACTAGCCATCCACCAGTCGAAGTACGACTTCTTTCAGCAAACGGTTTTGTCGGAACTGGAAGATCAGGTTTCGATTCAATACGCATACCTGAAACCCGCTACGCCCCGTCAACTGGCTCAGCAGGGGTTCACGCAGGACCGGGAGCGGCTTATTTACCTATCGGGTACGGAGAATTATGTGTTCCTGACACCGGTTATGAACTATGGCAACGTCGAAGTACCGGTGCTCTCCAAACGGCAGATTCACGGCGTCGACCGAAAGGGGAAGCCGTTTTCGGTAGCTCGGGACGAAGCCGCCGAGATAGCGTTCACCATGACTGTATTGGCGCAGCATCCCGATTTTTACGATCAGCTCAACCAGAGTTATTTCTATCTTCACAAAAAGCATGTGCTGGATGAGGGCTGGTTTCTGGACGCCTTCGAGGCATGGGCTAGCCAGGGAATTAAAGTACTGGGTTTCAATACGCTGAAGGATAATAAGCTGAACCCTAATAAGGCTAAAGTTTCGGTGACGGTGAGCAGCGGCCTCAATTGGTTCGAAACGGAATTGGGACTGTCGTACGGCAAGCAAACGGTATCACTCAAACACCTGCACAAAGCCATCAAAAATCGCAGCCGGTTCGTTACGCTGGACGATGGAACACAGGGCGTACTCCCCACCGAATGGCTCGACCGTTTTTCGGCCTATTTCCAGGCGGGCGACGTTGTCGAAGACCGTATAAGAACGCCAAAAGTCAACTTTCAGAGCATTCGCGAACTTTACGCCGAAGAAGAACTACTGAATGACGTAAAAGATCAGCTGGCGCTCTTCGCGAAGGGGTTTCGTGATTTTACGTCCATCCGCCCCGTTGCCGTTCCGAACGAACTACAGGCCATCCTTCGGGATTATCAGAAAGAAGGGCTGAACTGGCTTAATTTCCTCGACGAACTTGGTTTTGGCGGTTGCCTGGCTGACGATATGGGTCTTGGGAAAACCCTTCAGATTATCGCGTTTATTCTCTTGCAGCGCACAAAAAACCGGTCGAATACCAATCTGGTCGTTGTTCCCAAATCGCTGCTCTTCAACTGGCAGGCCGAAGTGGCGAAATTCGCTCCCAGCCTCCGGATATACACTTTCTACGGCGTTAACCGCAGCCTGACAAAACAGGTGTTCGATCAATATGAAATCATCCTGACCTCGTATGGTACGCTCCTGTCCGACATTCGCTCTTTGAAAGAATACCCATTCAATTACGTATTTCTGGATGAGTCGCAGGCCATTAAAAACCCCGAATCGCAGCGGTACCAGGCCGCCCGTTTGCTACAGTCCCGCAACAAGATTGTGTTGACGGGCACCCCCATCGAGAACCACACTTTCGACCTGTATGGGCAATTATCATTCGCCTGCCCCGGCCTGCTGGGCAGTTACAACCATTTCAGGGCGCATTATTCCACGCCTATCGACAAGTTTGGTGACTACCAGCGTGCCCGCGAGCTACAGAAAAAAATTAACCCGTTCATCCTTCGCCGAACCAAAGCCCAGGTCGCGACAGAGCTGCCCGAAAAAACAGAAATGGTGCTTCACTGCGACATGGGACTGGAACAGCGTCGGGTATATGACGCCTACGAACAGGAGTTCCGGAATTACCTGCTGTCGACTAAAGAAGGCGACATTCCCCGTGCCAAGCTGCATATATTACAAGGATTAACGAAGCTGCGCCAGATTTGTAACGCCCCGGCGCTGCTGAACGACGAAGAGTTTTACGGCAACTCGTCGGCCAAGATCGACGTGCTGATGGAGCAGATCGAGAACAAGTCCCCGAACCATAAAATCCTGGTCTTTTCTCAGTTCGTGACCATGCTCGACCTGATTAAGAAAGAACTGGAAGCCCGGCAGATCGGGTTTGGGTACCTCACCGGCCAAACCAGCGACCGGCAGGCTATCGTTGACCGGTTTCAGACCGACGCTACCGTTCGAGTGTTTCTAATTAGTCTCAAAGCGGGTGGAATTGGCCTTAACCTGACCCAGGCCGATTATGTATATTTGGTTGACCCGTGGTGGAACCCGGCGGTCGAAAATCAGGCCATTGACCGGAGTTACCGAATTGGGCAGAAGAATAATGTAGTGGCCGTGCGGTTAATCTGCCCCAGTACCATTGAAGAAAAGATTTTGCTGCTTCAGGAAACCAAGCAGGAGCTGGCCGATAAACTGGTTAGAACAGATACTGCTATACTCAAATCTTTATCAAAGAAAGATCTGCTGGAACTACTTAATTAATGCAGCTTTTTCACTTTATGATTCAAAAATGAAGTTACTACCTAGGTTAACAAAAATAAATTATCATAAACTATAGATTTACAATAGAATTCTTATTTATCTTTACAGCGTAATACTCACCGTAACTTTTACTTATGCCTACATTATTACATACTATGGCCGCCGTGTCCGAATTACCTTTCGTAGCGGATGCTTATCCTTACAAAAATACAGATACTATTGTTGTCATTCTTAAGCCTACACTGCGTGACGGGCTTCCGCTGACCAAATCTACGTTGACGTTCAATACAGACAGTTTCACCGTTGAGGCTGTGCTTGAAGCGTATGAACGGGAAATCGTTTCGTTTTTGGCCAACACCTTGCGAACGGCCGAACGGCTTTTAGCCAAATCAACGCAGACCAGGTCAGTACCCCTAGCGCCTTTATGTTTGAACTAGAAAATCTACTTAAAGAAACTGCTACAATAATACGCTAAAAATAAGTTGACAGGTACGTTTATATACTAGTCGTTCCTGTATAGAGCTACTACTAAAATAATATACTGTTATCAGGCAAGGCGAACTACGATGTAGTTCGCCTTGCCTGTTTTTTTACAGATTCCGCTGCCAGGTTTCCCGTAATTGAACCTGTTGAGGTGTTGCCTGCGGGTTGAGTTGAAATTTATATTTTTGAACGAGTTTTTTTTCCTGAACCGTGCTTTTAACCTTCAGTTCCTGCCCATTTCGTCTGACAGTCAGCTCATACACATCGCCCACCTTTTGCTTCTTCAACTCATGTTGAATGTCACTGAACGTTTCCAGCGTTACAGGTTGCCCGTTATATGCAACCCACTCGTCTTTTTCCTGCAAACCCGCTTTGCGTAGGGAGTCACTCAGGCTTGTCAACAAGAACTTATTATCGACAAAACCAGCTCCCATACCCATGTAGGGTGCTTTCTGACCCGTATTTACACTGGGCATGTAAGTGATTCCTAACTTCCCATAGTAATCGCTGAAGGGTAGCGGATCGGTCGCTTTCACGTATCGGTTGAAGAAATCGGCAATTTCGGGATACGTCTTCTGGGTGAAAATGGTAAAGAACTCTTTCTCGGGAAAGGCCTGATTAGGACCGTATGTTGTGGCCAGTTCATTGATAACCTCACGCAGCCCACGTTTCCCGTTCGACAGTTCGAGCAGGCGAATGTCCAGCAAACCGGCTACCAGAGCACCCCGGGCGTAAATGTTGCCGTACTGCCGCTGCCCTTCGTCGGTGTAGCAGGTTAGGCCCAGCTTACTCAGACTATAGGTCGTATCCAGACTTTTGTCGTACGCTATTTTCTGGCTCAGCTCCTCGAAATAGGTTGGCATATCCATAATCTGTCCCCGAAGCTGCATAGCATCGCTGGCCCATTCAGTTACCCCTTCGTAAAGCCAGAGGTGTTCGGAAGGTGTAGGGGTCACAAAGTTGAACTGTTGGATGATTTCGCTGTGAATATTGAGTGGCGTAACGACATGGAAGAATTCATGTGCGGCAATAGACGTCATATTGTCGGCCAGCTTTTTCGAGAATTCCTCTTCTTTGATCACGTATTCGGAACTATAGGAGTGCTCCCACGCGCCCCAGTCCTGATCTTCGAAGTGATAAAGAAAGGTGTACCGTTTTACGGGCAACTGCTTCAAAAACTGACCAGCGGCATTGAGCATCGACTGCATATTGGTGAGCAGCTGATCGGACTTGATCTTGTCGCTTTTCGAGTAGGTATATACGTCGATCTGTGCCCCGGCCACCGTGGTCGTTGCTTTGGTCAGACGACCGAGCAAGATGGGCGAATCCACAATTCGGTCGTAGTTAGCGGCCGTAAAGTAACCCTTTGTGTTTTTTTCCAGCGCCGTCCCTACCGACCATTCGACGGGGTAATTGAGTTTTACGTCGATGGGTGCGTCCTGCATACCAGTAGGAAAGCCAAACACACCCTGTCCGTTGATGAGCACGTGGTCTTTTTCGATGGACGTACCGCACATGTTATACGGCTTGTGCTCGTTGACGGGTGTATCCCAGGTTTCGGCGATGCTGTACTGGACAGTTCGCACATTTTCGGGTTTATCAAACTGCCATTGATTGGTCGACACCTGCTGTGTTTTCAGCTCGCGGCCTTTGGCATCGAATGCTTTGAACGACCGCACATACCGGCCAATATCCATGATCTGATAGGTGCCGGGGGCGGTGGATGCGAACTGGTAAACGGCATTGGCGGCCGTCAGTCCGCTAACCCGCAGGGTCACCTTAAATTGATCGTCGGCGCGGTCGTTAAGGTTCACTTCGTATACCAGTGGCGTAGTGGGTTTGGCCGTTGTGAATTGAAAAAGGAGTGTGCTGGACGCCAGAACCAGCAAGCGTAAGATCTTCATAAATGGTCTATATCAACGTAAAGCAGCAAGTTAACTGAACCCACAAAACGGCTAAAGGCAGATAGTTCTTGCGGAAGTATTACGGGATAAATGGCGTTGGTGTGTTTGGCAAGAATAAGTTGTCAATCTGCTGCGCCAGACGTCGGGCGTAGTCTGTGACTACGTCCGGGCGTTATCCGGTCTCTGACCGGTATTAAGAAACTAGCGTATTGCTCCGGTCGGAGACCGGATAACACAAAGACGTAGTCACAGACTACGCCTAACCACCGGACCTATTCAACCAACTACGCTTGGTCTAAAAATAATACCAGCAAGCATAAGTAACCCATAGGCGCAAATTCACTTACTTTACCAACATGCAAAAGTCTACCAATCCATGAGTGAAGGCTACATAATAAGAGACCCAGCCGCTACGCATTTTCTTACACTGCAGGTGGTCGACTGGATAGACGTCTTTACCTGACGTATTTATCGGGATATTGTACTGGAAAGTTTAACCTATTGCCGTCAGAAGAAAGGGTTGTTGGTTTACGGCTATGTCATAATGAGTAATCACGTACATGTAATGGTTCGGGCTCGTGATGAGAATTTGCCCGACGTATTACGAGACCTTAAGAAATTCACCGCTAATCGTATAATCAAGGAAATTAGTAGCAGTGATAGGGAAAGTCGCAGAGACTGGATGCTCAAGCGATTCGAATTTTCGGCTCAACGCCATGTTCGTAACTCCGTCCATCAATTCTGGACACACGAAAATCACCCTATAGAAATTACATCTACTAAGTTTATCAACCAGAAATTAAATTATATTCATGAAAACCCAGTTCGAGCAGGCTGGTGGAAGAGCCACAGGAATACCTCTACTCAAGCGCTCGCAATTATGGTGGACGTAAAGGATTGATCGAAATTGATTTGATATAAACACCATGTCGATATGATAATCGACATATGCTTGGACGCTACAAGCTGATAAGTGACCGTTGGGCATAGTCAATGACTATGCCCAACAACGACCAATAGTTTCTTTATCATTAGTCGCTACGCACTAACCTCCGAAGCCGGTTGCTCCTGCTGGATGTAACTGGGGTCCATGTACATGGTTTCCCAAAGGTGACCGTCCAGATCCTGAAAGCCGTGGCCGTACATGAAGCCGTGATCCTGCGGCTCATTTGGCGTGGTGGCCCCGGCGGCTACGGCATTGCTTACCCATTCATCGACCGCTTCCCGACTATTCGACGAAAGGCATATGATGGCTTCGGCACATTTAGCAGTGTCGGCGATCTCTTTCTTTGTGAAGCTTTTAAAGAACTCCTCGACCAGCAGCATGACGTAAATACTCTCGCTAATGATCATACAGGTGGCCTTTTCGTCCGTAAACTGGGGATTGAAAGTATACCCTAGGCGGGTAAAGAACTCAATGGATTTTGTCAGGTCTTTAACGGGTAGATTTACAAAGATTTGGGTTGCCATACGTAGTTATGTTTAGTTGTTTACTACACAAAAATACCAGCCCCAGCCTGAAGTGAGGGTGTGTAAATGCGGCAATAAAAGGGGTAATTGCGGCAATCTTTGGCCTTCTGGTATAGGGTCGCAAAATCGCGCTCCCGAACTTTTTTTACAGAAACATCCTCGCGTCAAACCATGACCTTTCATCACCTTCTAAACCTGCTTTACTCATGATTCGACCGGTATACACTTTCCTATTATTCTCATTTACCCTACTGCTTTTGGTGGCGTTCAAACCCAAACCGTCGGCAAAACCCATTGTGCTGGCTTATGTAGGCGGTTTTCGCGGACTGGTGGATACCGAGAAAATTGCTGCCGAAAAAATCACGCATATCAACTACGCCTTTGTGGATGTACGCAAGAACCGGGCGTGGCTACATAACCTCGCTACCGACTCCACCAATTTTAGAAAACTGAACTTGCTCAAACGACGCAACCCGGACCTTAAAATACTGATTTCCCTTGGCGGCTGGGCCTGGAGTGAGAACTTCTCCGACGCGGTCGTGAGCGATACAGGTCGGGTAGCCTTTGCCGCATCAGCCGTCGACATTGTCCGGGAGTACCAGCTGGATGGTATCGATATTGACTGGGAATACCCCGGCATGAAGGGCGAAGACAACGTTTTTCGGCCGGAAGACAAAGAGAATTTCACCCTGCTGTTCAAATCCCTGCGCGAACAGCTGAACGGCCTGAAAAAGCAAACGGGCAAAGACTACCTGGTTACGACCGCCCTGCCTGGCTTCGAGGCCATTTTTACGCATACCGATATGGCTCAGGCCCAGCAGTATCTGGATTACATCAACGTGATGTCGTACGATTTCTTTACGGGAGGTCCACAGGCCGGGCATCATACGAACCTGTACGCATCCGGTAAAGTAGACAAGGAAAGCTCCGGCGATTTGTCGGTGAAGCGGTATGAACAGGCGGGTGTTCCGGCCAGTAAGCTTTTGCTAGGCATTGCCTTCTATGGTCGGGCCTGGCAGTTGCAAAACGATAATCCCAAAGCACATCCCAGAACTATTACAAAAGTGGAGCGGGGCGGTGGCTACACGTTTATCAAAGACAGCCTGCTCACCAATCCGGCTTACAAACGCCACTGGGACCGGCGTGCCAAAGCCCCTTACCTGTACAATGCCGACCTTAAACGGTTTGTCTCCTACGATGACGAGAAATCGGTGAAGGCCAAGTGTGACTACGTGAAGAAAAACGGCCTGGCAGGTGTGATGTTCTGGGAATACTTCAGCGACCAAAAAATGTATCTGCTGGATGAAATTAACCGGGAGTTACTGTAGCACAGGTTCATTAAAGATAAGACAACCATTTATTGCTCATTTATTGACCGTCAACTTATTCTATGGATATATCCACAAATACCATCCTGATTACGGGCGGGGCCTCCGGCATAGGCTGGGCACTGGCCGAACGCTTTCTTCAGGCAGGCAGTCAGGTGATCGTCTGCGGACGACGGGCCGACAAGCTACAGGAAGCCCAGCAGAAGTACCCGCAACTCCACATTCGCCAGTGCGACGTGGGGCAAGCTTCCGAACGAGTGGCGCTGCTCGACTGGGTGCGCAGTGATTTCCCGCAGGTCAATGTACTCATCAACAATGCGGGTATCCAGCGACGGGTGCAACTGACCAACACTCAGGAAGACTGGACCGAAACCCAGGCTGAAATAGCTATCAACCTGGAAGCGCCCATTCATCTATCAACGCTGTTCATTCCGCATCTGCGGGAACAGTCTAAAGCCGCCATCGTCAATGTAACCTCCGGACTTGCCTTTGTGCCGGGGGCTTTTGCGCCCGTTTACAGCGCCACTAAAGCCGCTCTGCATTCGTTTACCATGTCACTGCGGTTTCAATTGACCAAAACCTCGATTGAAGTTATTGAACTTGTGCCTCCGGCTGTCAACACGGATTTAGGCGGTACAGGACTGCATAATTTTGGTGTGCCCGTGGGCGATTTTGCTGACGCGATGATAGCGGGTCTGGAAGCCGGCGCTTTGGAAGTCGGCTATGGCACATCGGAAACGAACCGAAACGCATCTCGGGAGCAGATCGACGCAATTTTCCAGCAGATGAACAGCCGGTTTTAATGAGCAAAAGAAGCCTTTCCCACGAAAAAGGGGAGTGAATACAGGGGTCTGTCATCCATACATGACAGACCCTAACTATTTACGCATATTCCCAAACAATGCCATTTAGTAGGCTGTTCAGCCTCAAAATAGCAACAGAACTAACTGAACTCAACGCCATGACAAATCAAGATCACAATCAGTCAACCCCCTGGGGCCTTCTATCAGCAAAGGCAATTATATATGTGGCTATTGGAGCCTTCATATTCGCATTTTCCGGTTCATTTACGGCAGTATCAGGTAGCATTCTGGCGGCATTATTTATGCTGGCGGGCGTTTTTCAGCTCTTATTTTCGAGACGGAACAAAACTACCGATACCTCCAACATCTGGGGTCTGATGTACGGCTTCAGCGACATCGGTTTCGGTATCGCCATCCTCATTTATTCGCTGGGCGATTCGGACAGCATCGTACAAACGCTTGCCTTCTGGGCGTTGCTGTATGCCATTTTACAATCCGTACAGGCTATGTATTCGTTTATTGCCGCAAGGGGTGGAACAAGCGCACCGCTCAAGAGCATGTTAACGCATGGCGTCACGGTGCTGGTATCGGGGGGTATGTCGTATGTGCTGTTAACGTTTGCAACGGGCTTTAATGAGTCCATGCACCTGTCCGGTCTATTTACCATTGGGCTGGGTGTCCTTCTTTTCGTACTGATCCAGTTGATGCGCGCCCAAAAAGCCAACGAGACCGAGCATCGCGTTGGGTAACCGGAATTCTACCCGACAGCCTCTGGCTGTCGGGTACTTACCGATAGAGCCATTTGGCAACAAGCCGGGTGTAGCGGGGCATGATAACAAACGTCATGAGCGCTACAATGAGCATGCTTATCAGCAACGGCTTGAACAGTGAGAACGACAAAACAGGAAGTGCCGAAAAAAGGGGCGAAAGCACCAGCGGGACAAGTACAGACAATGGAAAAATAGCTGACCACGTCAGCAGAAACTGCTTATACGGGGGTGCTATTTTTCTGGTTTCCGGCGGAGTAAACCAAAACTCAAGTCCTGTCTTTATTTCTATCTTCTCGTCCGTGTTCAGAAACGGACGCACCTTCTCGACCATCTGCCTGCGCGTATCAGATTCCAGCCAGTGGCGTAGCGTCGTTTCGGATGCGAAATGCAGGACAATGGTATACTCGTCGTTCTGGCCGTGGGGTTTGATGATGTTCACTCCGCGATGCCCGGTGGCTCCTTGGGCTAGTTCTACCATGTCTTTCAACCAATTCTCATATGCCTGAACCTGGTTTTTATATGGCCGTTGCACAATGATGGTCGTAACGGCACTCTCGATTTCGATGGGGATACGAGCTGACATAACGTGAATTCTTTTAAACTAAAGGGAAGCTTTTTTTGGGTGCACAAAGTAAAAAATATTACTCCAGCGAAATAAGCCGCTCTATCATTAATACATTATCAATTCCCTTCCCTGGATAATAAGATACTATTAACTCAAACAAATTTGCCTGATGCGAACAATTACCGTCATCCAGGCGGAACGGTAAAAGCCGCTAACTATCTTCGGCCCATGGCAGAGCCTCTACGTCGATAGCCAACTCCCCACGGCCGGTAGCAAGCAATCATCCAATGAAAAAACAGTTACTTACAATTATTTTTACCCTGGCTATGGTCTGGCAGGCATTAGCTCAATCGACACATTTATCTGGCCAGAAGGTCGATTATACCAATCCAGTAATTGAAGGTGATTTTGCGGACCCTTCCATCATTCGGGTAGGTAATACTTATTTCGCCGTTGGTACATCCTCGGAGTGGGGGCCAGCCTTTCCCATTTATACCTCAAAAGACCTTGTAAATTGGACTTATATAGGCCCGGCCTTTAACCAATTACCTCAGTGGACGATGGGTAGCTACTGGGCTCCCGAGCTATTCTATGAGAAGGGTACTTATTTTCTGTATTATACCGCTCGACGAAAAACCGACCAGCGATCATTTATCGGTGTGGCCACCACACATGACCTGACCAAGGGTTTCACCGACCATGGCTTATTACTCGAATGGACAGCCGAAGCGATTGATCCCTTTATCATCGACGATGCCGGTAAACGGTTTATAACCTGGAAAGCCTACGGGTTAGATCGAGGCAGAAGCATCGAAATACTGGGGGCCGAACTGTCGGCCAACGGACTTAAGGTTAGTGGCCCTGCTTTCTCGCTTATCAAGGCGGAGGCAGGCAACTGGGAAAAAGGAGGAGCCGAAGGACAGGCAATTTTCAAACGGGGTAACTACTATTATATGCTCTACTCGGGCAACGCCTGTTGCGGTTTACAGTGTAACTATCAGGTCGGTATAGCGCGGGCTCAAACCTTGCAGGGGCCATGGGAAAAGTATGCAAACAATCCGCTATTAGTTAGTGATTCCACCTGGAAATGCCCCGGACATGGTACCGTAGTGGTAACGCCCGATCAGCGATACTTCTACTTACACCATGCCTACAATGGTATTGACTTTACCTTAACCGGACGTCAGGGTGTACTCAGTGAGTTGATCTGGGATGAGCAAAGTCAATGGCCCGCTTTTCGGTATGGACGCTCTACGCCCACTCAGGCTGAATCACCGCTACAGGCCAAACAAGTACGGCAGTCAAACCTGACGATTGATTTTAGCCACCCCTCTAAAAAAGCCCCCTGGGTATGGGATGTGAGCCTTCCCAAGCCTGTCTATCGGGTACAGCAGGGCCAGTTGCAGCTCGTCAATCAGGGCTCAAGCCAGACGGGTACCTTTCTGGGTCTAGTCATCAAAAAAGGCGCCTTTACCCTGTCGGCCAACATCATTCCCCAGATTGATCTGCTTCAAAGTTTGTGTATATATGGAGATGCCCAAAATCAACTAGGCATTGGTATCAGGTCTGGATTTCTTGAGTTATGGCAGCTTAAAGCCGGAACGCGTAGTGTTCTGAAGACGCAGTCCATACCAGCCGGTACCTCTTCAGTTACGCTGCAAATACGAAGTCGGGGGCAGCATTTGTATGAGTTTGGCTGGGGTACTAAAACTGGTGGACTTAACCTCATAACGGATGCTCCATTGAATGGGTCTTTTCTACCTCGCTGGGACCGTGCACCCCGTGTTGGCATTGGCCTGCTTGGCAAAAACAACGCAAGCAGTCTAGTACGAACCATAACGGCTCACTATGACTAAGTTCAGTGACTTTGTTCAGAAAACTTCGTTAACCGTAGTTGTAAACTACGTCGTAGCGTTATCCGGTCAGAGCCCAGTGTGCTAAATAAGCTACTCCCACCGGTCTCTGACCGGATAACGCTACGACGTAGGCACAGACTATGTCGAGCAACAAACAAAGTATTCGCTCACTTCTTCTTCCCTCCTTTCACCATCTCCGTCGACAGATTTTTGGTGAAGAACGGCAGCATTTTCTGTTCGATGCGCTCGCCGATTCGGTTGATGTGGTCGCCATCGTACTCTTCGTAGGTATGCGGGATGCTGTAATTGGTGAGCATGGCGTCCAGTATCTTGTTGTTGGCGGCTATACTGGCATCTTTTGAGCCCGCGTCAAAAGCCAGCGCGTGCAGTTGTTTGATGTTATTGATGTACTGATCGAGGGTGGCGAGGGGCGCGTTGGCAGCCCATTTGGCCGTAACCATCGGTTGTGCCTCCCCTTCTTTCACCGGCAAATCCAGAAAGAACGGGGCCTTTGTGGGATTAGGCGACCACGATGCCGCTGACGCAAACATGGCTTTGGTGCCAAAGTCGGCTTTTTCCAGGTCGGCCACCGTTTTTACAGCTTCCATGCGGGTTGCCATCTGCGGGTTAGCGGAGCCACCCATATTCGGCACCATGCAGCAGGGGCTTAACAGGTACAAACTGGAGAAGATCTCGGGGTGCTTCTGCCCGATGCGAATGGTGCCGTAACCGCCCATCGAATGACCCGCCAGCCCGCGACTGACGGCTTGCGGAAGGGTGCGATAGTTTTTGTCGACATACGCTACCAGTTCATCAGCCACAAAATCTTCCCAGTTGCCAATCGTTACCGAGTTGGAATACATACTGCCGAAATACCGGTTGTAGGCATTGGGCGTTACGATAATAAACTCCCCCGATTTACCATCGGCCAGCGTTTTATCGACCACGGCGGGCAGGTTGATCCAGTGTTTTGTTAACCCGTACCATTTATCGTCGCTGTCGGTAAAGCCGTGCAGAAAATAGATGACGGGATACCTGCGTTTTTTGTCGGTTTGGTAGCTGGGCGGCAAATACACCGACACATCCCGATCCGGCGAGTCACCAGCCAGATTACCTTCCAGCCCTTTGCCGTGTACTTTTATGCGTTCCACTTTACCGGCTTTGACGGGACTGTCCTGACTGTGGCCTGGTATGGCAAAGAGTATACCTAAAATACCCAGCATCAGCAGGGACCGAACTAAACGAGTTGATTGTGTTGATTGGCGATTCATAGAGTTAACGTTCATGGCGACAGAAGAACGGAAAACGTCTTTTTTACTTTTACAGCGTCACCTTCTTCTCCCCTTGATCAACGCCTTTTATAAATTTGATCAGGCCATTCATATACGTTTTCTGGTCGTCGTACATGGACATGTGGCTGCCGTTGGGGCAGTAGAGATAGCTGCCGTTGGGCAGTTGGGTGGCCATCCATTTCATATGCTCCGGGTCCATGGTGTCGTATTGAGCACCGATGGTCAGCGTGGGCACGGTAATTTTCGGGAGGTCGGCTTTGCGGTCCCAGTTGACGAGGTTGCCCGCAATACCAAATTCGCTTGGTCCCTGCATGGTCACGTACAGCGACTGGTTCGTTTTGTTCAGGGCACGGGTCATGGGTTCGGGCCACTGGTCGAGGGGTAGCCGACAGATGTGTTTGGCGTAGAAGTTTGGCAGGAGCAGTTCCATGTACCGGGGACTTGTATACGCGCCTTTGGCTTCGATGTCGTTCACCTCTTTCACGACGGCGGGGTCCATCTGTTTTGCCAGCACGTTATCGGCATACTTGCCGTAGTCGGGGCAACTGGACATCATGTTCGAGATCACCAGTCCCTTCAGATTCTTACCATATTTAAGCGCGTATTCGGTCGCCAGAATACCACCCCACGAGTGGCCCAGCAGGTAGAAATTGTCGGATGTCAGGTTCAGGGCCGCCCGCACCTGCTCTACTTCTTCCACGTAACGCGGCAAATCCCAAAAGGTCGTGTCGTTCGGATTGTCGGAGTTGCCCGTGCCTAACTGATCGTAGTAGATAAACTCGATGCCTTCAGCGGGCAGAAAGCTTTCCATTACTTCAAAGTACTCGTGTGTGGCACCGGGTCCACCGTTAAGGAGCAGCAGTTTGATTTTCGGGTTGTTGCCAAAGCGTTTCGTCCAGACGTTGAAGTTGCCCTTGGGTGTTTTGATCGGCACAAAACGCATTCCGCCGGTAGCCACTCCGCTCGTATCCGACGTAAAATAGCTTTTGAGGGTAGTGGTATCCGTTTCGGACGACCGGCACGACCAGCTTAACGCAGCCGTAAAAAGAAGGAGTAAGCAGAGGTATTTCATCAGGAAACCGGTTAAAGGAGAGACAGTTGACAAGTATACACACAGTCGACCGTAACTTCTACTTTTTTGATCGAAAGCCTTGTCTAGCAGTTGGTTTCCGGCAAATGAACCGATGGATAAACCATCGGAATACTCGATTAGCAGATACAGTACCTTAGCCAGGGGTCATTTATTCAGCGCCCCTCTCCACCTTGTTAATTCAACCAATTTCAACTCAGCGAACAAACGCTAACTGGCTAAGATCATGAACAGAACCCGATTTATGGCAGCTCTCTCCGCGCTGGCAGCCGTGCCATCTCTGGCATTCTCCGGATTTAGAAAAACGCTTTTACCCGACAGAGGCTTTAAAGTGAATGCAGGCGAAAGCCGTAAACGTGGTCATCTAAAACTCAAGGGCGTCAACGTCAACATTCTTGATGTAAAGATTTCTGGTAGCGATACCAACGGCGGTCTGGCTATTTTCGAGCAAACTTCCCTATCGCCAAAACGGGGCACACCCCTACACGTTCATCCAGAGCAGGATGAGGTTTTTCATGTGATTGAAGGGGCTTACTATTTTCAGGTAGGCGACGAAAAATTCAATTTGAAGGCCGGTGACAGCATTTTTCTTCCCCGAAACGTACCCCATGCCTGGACTCAGATGGCTGATAAAGGCAAAATGATTGTGGTGTTTCAACCGGCGGGTAAAATGGAGGATTTCTTTGTCAGTTTGGCCGGTATGGACCATGACCCCAGTGCGGAAGAAATAGCCAGGTTATTCAAAGACAACCAAATGCAGATCGTTGGTCCGCCTTTAAAAGTAGACTAAAGCGTAGTTCAGGATTGACCAAGTGCCCTGCCCGGCTGGCCAATCCTGAACGAAACGTGAGTTTATTGATTCGTCTGATTAACGGTACTTACGTTACTCATCCCGCTCTGGTAGACATTTACGGTATTGGTACCAAAGTAAGCCCCCAAAGGAGACGATTGGACGACCGACAGGCTATTTCCTACACCCAGTTGCGTAGCTTCCTCGGGGTTAGTCCCCGCCGGATTACCGAGTATGCCTTTCACTAAATTCCCCTCACCATACTGGCTCGTCGTCAGGCTGTTGTTGTCGCCAACCTGTAGAATTCGGCTTCGGTTGTTAGACCCTTCTATGGTAATGGTTGCCTGATTATTGACGCTGCCGGCACCAGCTGTTCCGGCAAGCTCAACGCCTATTGAAGAGCCCTGCGTGATGGTGGCAAAGTTATCCCCGCCGTTTGCGCTCACCGTTT
This sequence comes from Spirosoma sp., assembly GCF_026391055.1. Classification (GTDB taxonomy): domain Bacteria; phylum Bacteroidota; class Bacteroidia; order Cytophagales; family Spirosomataceae; genus Spirosoma. Next base: position 297,886 of record NZ_JAPLET010000024.1, read on the forward strand.
GCGTGATAGTGGCCTTATTGCCTGAGGCATTTACCTGGCTGATAACGCCATAGCTGCCTCCCGCACCGGCAGATACCTGCGTGATAGTTGCCTGATTATCGGCTGTATTTTGCCCCTGACTAATGATGGCCTCCGAATAGCCGAATCCTTTCTGGCTGATGGTGGCGTTTTGGTCAGTACCCGCCTGGGTAACTGTTGCCGTTAGTGCCTTACCGATCTGGCTAACCGACGCTTCTTGCGCCGTTCCTATCTGAGTCAGGGTAACGGTGTTATTTTGGGTGAATGCGGTCGTTGCGAGACCTACGCAGGTTGACAGGCTTAAGATGAATGCTTTCATAAAAGTTTACATGAATGGATGAGTAATAATCATGGCTAAAGCGGGTAGGGCGCTTTTGGCATAAACCCGTATAACTATAGAATAGACTTGCACTTGCTAAATAAATGACATGTTCAGCCGTCTTTTTATTCTGGAGTTCGTTACATAATCGTTCCGTAAACATCAGGTAAGTCAAGTACTATGATTCCGCTACATACATTGTCGGCCACCGTCGAAGAACTCATTACGGCAGGTCATGCCCCCGCCGATACGCTGAACAGGGTTGTGCAATCCGTGGGAATGGCCTTACAGGTCGATCGCTGCTTCCTCTACGTCCGGCAGCCCGATCTGGGTCGGGGACGAACCGCTTTTTGCTGGCGGAAAAACGAGCATATCCCCGATAAAAACACAATACAGCCCAACTGGCAACCCGACACCGATACCTTACCCGCCGAAGATCCTCTGATTCGGGCGGGGCTAGCCATGAAGCCGTCGGTCTACGTCGATGATGTCGATACGGCCGGGCCTGAGGTGCTGAACCGGCAATTTGAAGAAGAGACCTTTGGTCACCGGGCGCTAATTCATGCACATATTCAGAGTGGCAATAAACTGTGGGGAATTTTACAGCCCTGTATGTTTGGGAGTCCCCGCCACTGGACCGATGAAGAGAAAAGCCAGATAGAGACCATTCTGCCGCGTTTGCAGCCGGTAATAGCGGCTTATGTCGCGTCTGCCTGAATCGTACTAAATCGTATCAGACAGCAGGATGCTGTCTGATACACTGCGTAAAGTCCCTATAAGACTAGGGGTCTTCCGGTTTAATCGTTTGAGTGGGTTATGTCTGGGGCAAGCTCTGGCTTGGCCCAGACATAACAATAAGTTTCGTTCAAGTTCAAATCCTGAAAGCGTAGCGGATTTCAGAGATAGACCGCACGGCGTACCGTTTGCCATGAGTCATTAAAAAAGAACGGCTGGCTCCATTCGGGGCCAGCCGTTCTTTTAAAAGCTGATGATTGAAGGTTACTTTTTAGCCGAGGCAATCAGGTCGTTTGCCATTTTTACGTAGTCCGCATTTTTGGCTTCGGTGGCGAGCGCAACGGTTTTCTCCGCACTGGCAATCGCATTGGCTTTCTCTTTTAATTTCAACTCAATGCGGGCTTTGAGCAACATTACCCAAAAGGCTTTGGGATTTTGCTCCGTAGCCTTGGTTACCCAGCCAAGGGCTTGCTTCAAATCCCGGTTGGTATCGTAATAATAACTCGCTGCCTCAAAATAAGCGGGCTTATCAGACGCCAGCGAAGCCTCGATATTCTTTACGATCGTTTGATCAATATCCGCTGTGATGGCAACGGGAACCCGAGTTTTATCCCACATGATTTCCAGCACGGCAGAATTTGGCAAAATATTGGCGATGTTGATGGTAAAGTTTTCTACTCTGTTGGCCAGCGTAGTTGGTTTCACCTGAACGCGAACGACCTCGTTTTCTTTTTTGTAATCACCCACGTTAGCACCTAGATTCAGGTCTTTCGAAAGCATTACTTCCCAACTGCTTTTTCCGGGAATGGTGAATAGCCCATAGGTACCCGCTTTCACCTCTTTACCTTCCAGCTTCACATCCGACGAGAAAGTGATTTTCGTCGTTGCGTTGGCCCCCGTCCGCCAAACCTTGTCGTAAGGAACCAGATCGCCAAAAATAGCCCGCCCTTTAACCGCCGGTCTGGAATAGTCAAGCGTAATGTCACCCAGAGCAAAACTTTGTTTAGTGGTTTGAGCCGGGCTAGCCGCTGGCACTTTAAGCTGAGCATGAGCAACTGATAATGAGGAAATTACAAATAAACAAGCTACGGCAACGGACGAAAAATTAAGCTTCTTCATGATGAAGGAATGATGAAATTGATAGTTGTCAGATTATTTCCGATACCCAAAGGTACAGATTATTGCGCCGGTTACGCTTCTTCTGCCATAAGTCGGCTCACAGGTTTATGGCTTTTCTTTTCGCAACCGGAAACACTCGGTCTGCTAATTCGCTGACTAGCTGCCACTGTCTTAAAAGTAAGTGATATTGTCCCAAAACTAAGTGTTGATCCTTAGCCTACTCTCTACTTTTGATTGTACATGTAATCAACGGGGTTAGCGGGCTAATCCCACCGGTACGTTCCCTTTCTCAACCTCTTTCAATCAATAAGATCATGAATCAAATCGTTTTGACCACTGCCTGTTTGCTGATCGCGAGTACGCTACTGTTTGCTCAACAAGCTAATATCGATACTGCTGATCAACGTGATCTTCTAACGGCTGTTCAGGAGTCGGTATCGTCGCCTTCTGACCAGTCAACGGACTATGCTCCCCTCAACAATGTGCCTTTTTTCCCGGGTGGTCAGCAGGCACTACAGACGTACCTGAATGACCTCAACCCATCAAACGCTGACCAACACGAAGGGACCGTTCATATCCAGTTTCGGGTAATGCCCACGGGTCACCTGACGGAAATTAAAGTGGTGCGCTCAACCGAATCGATGCTGAATAAGGTTGCCATGCAGGCGGTTGTCCGAATGCCCCGCTGGTACCCGGCGCACCGGTCAGGCCTGGCAGTTAGCAGCCTATACATACTACCCATTACCTTTCGTGCCCGATAAGAGCCGGACGCGGGCCGACCCTGAACGGTTTATAACGACAACAGGGGGTCAGATACAGGAACATCCCTGCATCTGACCCCCTGGCCTGTGAATTTGCAACCCTCGGATCAAATTATGTCAAAAATCCGTATTAGACTGCTTTATTTCCATCGGTTTGATCCATATGTTACGGTACAGCACGTCATGGCCTTCGGCCTGTAATTTGATGCCGCCGGGCGTGTCGGTGATGCCTTTGCCGCCGTCATTTCCGCCGTCGATTCCCGAATTAGGCCCGCCCCACACCTGGCTGATTTTCTGGTTGGTGTGGGCTTTTTTACCATTCAGGTAAATGGTCACCATGGCTGGTTCGGTACGTTTACCATTGGCAAAGCGTGCTGCCCGGAACTGAATATCATAGGCGTTCCATTTCCCGATACCGTTGTATAGTTTGTAGGGCGATTGCGATTCGTTGATCACGGCTCCCAGCCCGTGCGAGGTCGTATCGCCGTCGAATATCTGGATTTCGTAGCGGTTTTGCAGATATACCCCACTGTTGCCCCCCGGCTTGCTGACGTAGAATTCCACATGCAGCCGGAAATCTCGGAAGGTTTCTTTTGTCACAATATCGGCAGCACCGTAGAGGCCGCCCGCAGCCGCCGGGTCGTTGGTATTCATGACGGTACCGCTGCCCGCCGGATCTTTTTCGATTTGCCATTTGATGGGCATGGTAGCGGCCAGTCGAGGTCCTTCCCAATACTGCCATTTCTCATCGAGCATCTTCTTCGACCCATCGAACAGAACCTCTGCACCTTTAGGGGCTTTTACCCCCACGCCAACCGGTTCTTTAGCCGCTGGGGTCATGGCTATAATTAAGACCAGCATAACCAGGTCCGGAATGAAAGCATAAAATCTGGTGAGGGAGCGTTTCATGAAGTCGCAGTTGGTTTGATATGTATCATGTGGTAAGAGTGCCGCGTTTAAGATTTACTCATACCGAAGCGGCATCACCAACAGTTTGGCCGGGCTCTAACGGATTCTGGCGGAATATTTCTTCCAATCGGGCAAAAAGTTCAGGATGTTTTTGCTCCAGCAGATCCGGGCGTTTGAAAAAGTATTCGGAAACGACGGCAAAAAATTCGGCTTCGTTCGTGATACCGTATGGATCAATATCTGACTGATTGGCTTTAATATCGCGGATGCTCCGATGAATAAGCTGTAGCCAGGGTTTTATATGGTCTTTTTCCAACAGATAAGCCGGTAGCCCATCGGTCGACCCATCGATCTTGTCCAGCAAGTGTACAAATTCGTGAATACCTGTGTTCGACTTGCTGCTTTCGTTGGCAAAGCCTTCGTAGAGAGCGGGTTTTGAGAGAATCATCGTACTTTGCAAGGCTCCCCCCTCACCTACCATGCCCAGAATATTCCGGTCGTTGCCCGTGGTTTGATAATCGACATTGAACCGGTCTTCATACAGCAGCACATTGGTGAGCGGGTAATACCAGTCATCGAAGCCAAAAATGGGGATGATAGCGCTGCTGGCTACCAGAATTTTATCGATATCACTCACCTCGGCGCCCACTCCTTCAATACTCACTTTGCCCAGAAACTCACTGACGCGTTTCTCGAAAATAGGCTTCTTCTCGTCACTCAGCGACTGATAGTAGGGCACATGTGTTTCCAACAGTTGCGGGTATGTAGCTGGCAAAGGGGGTACAACCGACTTTTTATCCTGTATGTAACGCCACAGAAACCAGCCTGCTACCAGCAACGTAATCGTGATGAATAGTTCCATTTTAATGATGTAGGGTGCCTGTAATATACTCCCCTTAACTAGGAACCAATATGCCCGGATAGGGTTTCACAACTGGTTTATTTTAACCCCAACCGTCGACTTTACTTTAATCAATGCCTGAATACCATCAGGTCGGATCGCAATCTTCTGCGGCACGAACCGAAACGACTGAATTGTCAGGTCGGTCGTTTTTCCCGGCCCTCCTTCTTCAAAAGCTTTATCAATGGTTTGAGGTAACTTGGCAATATCGTCGCCGAGCCGAATAGTCAGCAGGCTTTCGAGCAGTTTACGCAGTCCTTTGTGCCAGACCGTGTTTGAGCTGCTGGACAGGGCACTCCAGGTTTCCGCATCAAAATCCAGATTCGTGACACGGAGGGTATTCGTCAGCGTATCAAATACCGGCCGACCGCGCAGATACATCGTTCCGTCCATAAGTCCGCTAACTTCGGCTTTGACAATCAATGACCGCTGCCCGCCGTAGACACTTACCTTCTTAATTGTCAGCGAGCCCAGGGCCAGTTTTTTGTTCTTGTTATTGGTCGTGATGGCGAGCATCCGGTTGATGTCGGCATAGGGAATAAAGCTCAGCACGTTCAGATCGGATACTTCCGAGACTTGCTCCCGTTTCTGTAATATGGGCAGGGGAGTACGCGGGTGTTCGGGTGCTTTGGGCTTCAGTTCGGTTTGCGTTTGAACCGCAATTCGAATGTGGGTCGTTAGCTGACGGGCATTGCCCGTAATCGGACCTGCAGCCACACTAATGGGTTTCGGTATCAGCCATAGGCCATATTCTTTACTGATCAGAAGCGGGTTCTGAATGTCGTGCCAGATAGGTTTCACCATTTCATCGAGCCGCAATTGCGTATGAACGGCCGAGTCAATGGCCATTTCGATGTCCGTCCGGTGTCGGTCCAGTATATTTTGAACGATATTTGTCAGGGAAATACCTGCAATTTTGGGCTGGACAATCCAGGTGTAATCAGTGAAGGTCGTTCGACTCCCCAGCCGCCAGTTAGGTGTCACACTGATGGGTGTTTTGAAATTAACGTTCAGCGCACAGAAGGGTTCTTTAGGTGGGGTCGTGTCCCGACTGAACGGTTTGGTCAGCCACATTTGCAGGGGTGCCGACAGCTTTATCTGCTGGTCAACGTACTCGACATTCACTGGTCCCAGGCGTTTGACCCGAAAGGAGATGATACCTTTCGTTTTTCCGTCTTTTGTCTGTTTGCCAATAAGCACCGGATCGAGTTCGGCATTGATTTTCTCTTTCAGTTCCGAAAGCTGAAATGTAATAGGCCCTGCCAGATAAGACATGGTGGGCGAAATAGGTGGGTCGAAGCCCTCAGCTTTCGGTGCTTCGGGTTTCAGTTTCTGGCATTGTACCAGTAGCAACAGGACGCCCATTCCTGTAAGTAGCTGTAGTGGTGTTTTCATCAATGGTGGTAGCCGTTCACAACAGGCCAACAAGACGCCTGATGAGACTGCATCCTTACCTAACATCGGACCATTTCGGTATGTTTACTCAATTGACAAACAGGCCGCCACAAAGCCGTCCCCTACTGTTAATGCGTATAGATTAGCCTGACGTTGGGCATAGTCTTCGTTGACCGTAGTTTATAACTACGGTCGAGCGTTATCCGGTCTCTGACCGGTATACTAAGCAATACATCCGCACCGGTCAGAGACCGGATAACGCCGATATAGCCACAGACTAGGTCGAGCAGCCAGCAAGCAGATGATCTGCTGTACCTTAAAACAAAGCGGTGTCGTGAGTTAAATCCATGACACCGCTTTGTTTTATAGAGCATCCTGTTTCTTAAAACAGTTTTTCATTTGGTGGCTTGATGCCTTTCATCCGGATGTAAATGGTACACTGCCCCCGGTGGTGGGTCTGGTGTTCAAACGCTTTGGCGAGCAGTACCTCGCGTGTCATTTCCCGCTGGCCCATTTTCACATTCTCGGCCAGTTGCGCATCCGTTAACCCCTTAACCGCGTCGATCATAAAATCGTAGCTATCCATAACCGCTTTGGTCAGCGCGGCTTTCGTTTTTAACTCGCTCATCTCTTCAAGCTTTTTCCCCTGCATGGGGTTGGGCTTACCGCTCACCATCGCGCCAAAGTTGTAGTTAGCCGCCGTCAGGTGCAACATCTGCTCGGCAAAACTGCGGATTTCGGGCGTTGGCTTGTAGTTTACACCATCTTCCGACATCACGTCCAGGTATTCCTTCGTGTATTCCTTAGCCCGCTGCCAGTCGGCGGTGAGCTGCGTAATGGTGGTCATGGGCCGGGCGGCCTGAACAGCCGAAAAGGCGCATAACAGACTCATCAGAGCCAATGCAAATCGAAAAGGTAGTTTATTCATCAGTGCAGGATTATGATTAAGTGATAACCGGTTTTGGTTTATAAGGGTAAAAAGTTTTACCACGATTGAAGCTACTGTCTTTACTTGGCAACTCCTCCCTTTTCGGTTATCTTTCTGCAAGAATCCGTTCATCTTTCGACCCCATGCCTTCACGCCGTTCGTTCTTACAGGCCACAACTCTGGCTCCGTTTTTATCCCTGGCAACAACTCAGCCACCCGTTACACCTCTTAAACCCGACCGGCTCAAACCGGGCGATACCATCGGGCTTTTTTGTCCGGCGGCCCCGGCCTTTACCCGCGAAACGGTACAGATTGCCGAAGAGTCACTCCAGGCGCTGGGGTTCAAAACCATCGTTGGCCCACATGCCTACGACCGGTACGGCTACCTCGCCGGACGTGATGCCGACCGGACCGCCGATCTGCACGCCCTTTTCGATAATCGAAACGTGAAGGCGGTGATGGCCATTCATGGCGGCTGGGGTTGCGCCCGCCTGTTGCCCCTGCTCGACTACGACCTCATTCAGCGCAATCCCAAAATCCTGATCGGGTATAGCGATGTGACAGCCTTATTGCTGGGAATTTACGCCAAAACTGGACTCGTAACCTTTCACGGCCCCGTTGCCTCGGCAACTTTCAACGCCTACACGGTGGACTGGCTCAAACGGCTATTGATTGAGGGCGAAACGCTGACCATGAAAAACCCCACCGAAAAAGGCGACAACCTAACCCAGGTTCAGGACCGGATTACGACGCTCCGTCCGGGATTGGCTCGTGGTCGATTAATGGGCGGTAACCTCACCGTACTGAGCCACCTGATCGGGTCATCTTACCTGCCCGACTGGAAAAACGCCATCCTGTTTCTGGAAGATACCCACGAAGATGTTTACCGCATGGACCGGATGATGAACCACCTGAAATTAGCGGGCATTCTGGATCAGATTTCTGGTTTCGTATTTGGCAAATGTACAGACTGTGGTCCCGGCAGTGGCTACGGCTCGCTAACGCTGGACGATGTGCTGACCGAGTACATCATACCCCTGAACAAGCCCGCTTATTCGGGGGCCATGATCGGGCATATTAAAGATAAATTCACCGTTCCGGTGGGCATCGACGCCGAAATGGACGCCACAGCGGGCACGATCCGCTTACTGGAATCGGCAGTTAGTTAATTCTTCTTACCCGGTTTGGGAAACACTTGATGTTGACTTGCCCATTGTTGCCATAAGCCCTGAAGTTGACGAACCTTTTCGGGGTACCTGGCTGCCAGATCCTGCACTTCCGATTTATCGGTGGCCAGATTGAACAGACTCCAGGTGCTGTCGCGGCCGGAAGAAACCAGCTTCCAGTCACCTGAACGGGCGTATCGGGCACCAAAATGCTCGTTGAACAAGGTCTCATGACCAACTGAAGCCTTTCCTGCGAAAGAGGTCAGCAGACTTACACCCGTTGTAGGCGTGATGGAATGTCCCTTGAACGTGGCCGGATAGGTGGCACCCGTCAGGTCGAGGAACGTCTTCATAAAATCCATCACGTGCCCTACCTGCGTACTGTAGCTACCTTTTTTGGCCGTGATCCCCTTTGGCCAGAAGGCAACCAGCGGGGTACGAATCCCCCCTTCATAGGACTCTGCTTTCCAGAATGCATAAGGCGTGTTGGCCACATTGGCCCACCGCTGACCAATGGACGCATAGGACGTTTCGGCACCGGGTAGAACCTGTTTTTTCAAGTCGTATACGATTTTTCGGCCATCGCGGGTTTCGTTCGGGCGGTCGAAGCCGGGACCGTAGGCCGCACAGTTCTCCGGACTAGCCCCGTTGTCGGACAGAAACAGAATTAGCGTATTATCGAGTTGTCCCGTTTCGCGCAGGGCTTTAATCATGCGCCCGATTCCCTGGTCCATCCGGTCGATCATGGCTGCATGAACCGCCATCGCCCGCGCATCCCACTCCTTATCCGGGTTGGCTTCCCAGGTCAGGTCATCCTGCCAGCGTTTGGAAAGTTTTGTTTTCGTTGAATCGATCAGTCCCAGCTTGCTCATTTTTCGGTAGCGCGCTTTCCGAATGGCATCCCAACCGGGTTTGTACGTATCCTTGTACTTCGCAATGTCTGCAGGCAAGGCCATCAGAGGCCAGTGGGGGGCCGTTTCGGCAACGTAAATAAAAAAGGGCGACGATGTTCCGGCGAAGGACTTAATGTAGGCTACCGTTGTATCGCTGATAGCGTCGGTATGGTAGTAGTCTTTGGGGACTTCCTTAACCGGTTTAGTACCGCTCACCAGACTAAACGGGTCGAAGAAATCGACCACCCCCCAGATATTACCAAAAAACCTGTCGAAGCCCCGGCTGGTTGGATACTGGCTGATGGGCGCAAAATCACCATAGTCTTTCTTGTGGTTCAACCAGTCGAGCTGCTCCTGTGGGTTCTTCTGTACATTGGTATTCGAGACATGCCACTTACCGGTCATACCCGTCTGATAGCCTGCCGATTTAAGGACTTCGGCCAGGGTAACGGTGTTCTCCGTCAAATGGCCCCGATACCCAGGCTCGTCTTCAGCATCGGTCATTTTGCCGATACCTGCCTGGTGATTGTAGAGGCCAGTAAGCAACGATGCCCGGGTTGGACAACAGCGCGAGGTATTGTAAAATTGCGTGTAGCGAATGCCGTTGTTCGCCAGATAGTCGATATTTGGTGTATGGATCTCGCCCCCGTAGCAGCCCAGATCCGAATAGCCCATATCATCGGCCATGATCACAATAATGTTGGGCCTGGGTGCTTCCTTACGGCTTGGCGATGTTGCTTGTTCCCGTTCAAATCCGCCCAGTATCAGTATAGATATCAGTGCCATCAACGGTAATACCAGTACGAATAAACCTTTTTTCATCTTGCTAGTAGTAAGGCTGTCCGATCCGGTTTATCATGTTGTCATTTCAATTATATTTCTTATTTTGATACCTATGGTAAACGATATGATGAACGACCCCGCCAAAGGCAACAGCGATATTTTACGGGAATTACTACATTACCAGATGCCGTTTGGCAAGTATAAGGGGCACCTGATCAGAACACTGCCTGTTTCGTATCTGGAGTGGTTCGTGCAGAAAGGCTTCCCGGCGGGCAAGCTCGGTATGCTCCTGCAAACAATGTACGAAATCCGGCTCAACGGACTGGAGTACTTGCTGGACGGGCTGCGGAAAGGAAACTGATAGTGGATAGGCCAGTGCGGAATGAGCCCGTACCAGCCGCAAAAGACCTCACGTTGTTACTGCTTGTAGCCTGTCGGCCTTAAACGCTACTGCTATTCCTGACGAGTCATCGTAAATTTTCGATGAAGGAGTTTGATGCCTTTATAAACGGTCACATCTATAGCTTTCGGTCTTTGCATTTCCACCTCAACACTTAAGGAAATTCCAGTTTTGGGATGAATTAAGCGCCCTCCTCCCCACACCTCTCCATTGTACTGAAGACTGCGGATCAGAAGACTATCTTTCATCAGGCCAAAGTTTCGTTCACCGGCCTGATCGACTTCGGCTACCCGGGCAAAGTACAGACCGCCTTGTTTGTAAATATCAACACTGGATCCCTTAGAGGGAAATTGCCACCGGCCTATGAGTCGATCCGCTGGCTGATCAGCTTTCGCTCCCATCAAGAGGAAAACCAGTGCTATCAACCAGTGTAGACGCTGATTGATGAATACAGATTTTGGTTCGTTACTATTATTCACAATAGACTAGGATTTTTGATACAAAGTAGGAAGATAATTTTATTTGAGAAAGTAGCTGACTAATTGATAGGCTACTTCATGGCCAGATCTTATAGAAATGACTCCTTAAAGCGGGTGTTTGTTTAATCACAGTTGGCCAATTAAAAGACTTTATTGCACAACCAACTGAAAATCAAAGATATAAGCTAAGGCTCAATTTTAATATAAACGCCCTATATACTTTCACTAGAATGACCATCAGGCAAGTAGTCAGTCATTAAACGATTAGACACAAGCGGCAACCTTGTTTCCATGCGCTTAACCACATCTACGCCCTCTCATCCGATACTGATAGGCCAAATCAGCAAACGGCAGTTGATTTGAATTAACCTTTACATCCGAACAATGAACTGGACAACGGCCCAACAGGACGCTTTGCAGCATGCAATTCAGCGTCGTAATGAACGCGATATCTTACAGAAGCAACTGGTACAAACTAAGGCAGAACTGGGAAAGCGGCTGCTCGAACAGGCGGCCTTACTCGACCAATGGCGGGATGAACAAGCCGATGTAGACCGATTAAACCGGCTGAGTTGGGCTAGTCTGTACCATGATCTTCTTAATCAGAAAGGCCAGCAAATCAGCAAAGAAGAAGCCGAAGCCCAACAGGCCCGGCTCCGTTACGATGCCATCTGTGCTACGGTGAGTACACTGCAACAGCAATGTGCCAATCAGGAAAAACGACTGCCCGACTTCAACGATGTCAACAGCGTGTATGAACAACTCATTGAGCGCAAACGGGAAGCGCTGCTTAACAGCTCGGATGCCGTACGGGACCAATACCAGCAGCACCTGACCGCACTTATTCACAATAACCACTACGCGCAGGAGTTGACGGAGGCAAAAGGTGCGGGGGCTCAGGCGCTTCAGGAAGTGATGCAACTCCGGAAATTATTGGATGAAGCCCATACCTGGGGTACCTGGGACATGCTGGGTGGCTCCACTATTTCGTCAATTGTTAAATACCGAAAGCTGGACGAAGTCCGGGATCAATCGGAACGGGTGGCCCAGCGTTTACAACTGTTTCGTAGCGAATACGGCGATATCAACCAAACTTTCCGGTCCGACTGGACTATCGATAACAACCTGACCCGGTTCGTAGACATCTTCTTCGACAATATTTTCACCGACTGGTCGGTACAAGCCCGCATCAACGAAGCCAGAGAAGCGGCCAAGACTATCGAAAATCAACTGGTTGCCGCTCTAACCGAACTCGAACGTCAGCTGGCTCAATCAGCCGAACAGACGAAGCTGCAATCGGACGAGTTCCAGCGATTTCTGGAAACGGTTTAGGACTAGCTGAGCTGACGCAACGGGCGACTTCAGGAAATTGGATGCCACAGACCCTTACTGCAATCTGATCTTATGGGCGGTAAACTGATTACCTTTGTGAATGGATTATTTCAAAAATCTGCTTGAATTACTAAAGGTTGAACGAGAAGAAGACCGCACCCAATACCGTAAACTCACCGAAACAACTTCCATTGCCGAGCGTCGGGCTAATGGCCTGACCTGGTACCCTATTGCCATCCGGGGTTCCGAAATGAGCCGGGGCGATTATATATCCGTAGAGGTCGAGCGGACTACCCACCAGGACATTCCGCATCAGTTGCGGTTTGGTATGCCCGCCGTACTGTTCAGCAACCACGACCCCAGGACTGATCGTGTGGAAGGTACGATCTCTCACCAGAGCGGCAACCGCCTGCGCATAACTCTGCGCGTGGACGAACTGCCCGACTGGTCGAGGGATGGTAAACTGGGCGTTGAAGTACTGTTTGACGACAATAGCTACGACGAAATGGAAACGGCCCTTAAACTGGCCAACTCCCTCGCCGAGAAAGCCGACAACCGACTGATCAACGTACTGACGGGCTCCACATCGCCGACCTTTCACCCCGATACGCCACCCTTATCGCTGCCCCGACTGAACCCCAGTCAGGTAGCTGCCGTGGGCAAGATACTGACGGCTAACGAACTGGCCATTGTACATGGCCCACCCGGCACGGGCAAAACCACTACGCTGGTACAGGCCATTAAAGCCCTGCATAAACAGGACAACAAGAAGCTGCTGGTCGTTGCGCCCAGCAATACGGCCGTCGATTTACTGAGTGAAAAGCTGCATGACGAAGGGCTGAGCGTGCTTCGGGTGGGTAATCCGGCCCGCGTATCGGAGCGATTGATGGCCCTTACGCTCGATCATAAAGTAGCCGATCACCCGGCCATGAAAGAAGCGAAGAAGCTAAAGAAGCAGGCCAACGAGTTCAAGAACATGGCGCATAAATACAAGCGCAACTTCGGTAAAGCGGAGCGTGATCAGCGCAAAGCCTTGTTCGACGAGGCCCACCGGATTATGAAGGAGGTGGGCAATACGGAGCAGTACGTCATCGATGATCTGGTTGGTAAAGCGCAGGTGATTACGGCAACGCTGGTGGGTGCCAATCACTACACGGTCCGCAACCTCACGTATCATACGGTGGTCATCGACGAAGCCGGTCAGGCGCTGGAACCGGCCTGCTGGATTCCCATTCTCAAAGCGCAGAAGGTTGTTCTGGCCGGTGATCATTGCCAGCTCCCGCCCACCATCAAATCGGCCGAAGCCGCCCGGAAGGGATTGAGCCATACGCTGCTCGAAAGATGCATTAAGTTGCATCCTGAGGCCGTTTCCCTGCTAGATGAACAATACCGGATGCACGAACACATCATGGGGTATTCGTCGCAGGTATTTTATGAGAACAAGTTAAAGGCGCACGGCTCGGTAGCGCGGCACTCGTTGTTCGACAGCGATACATCTTTGGTGTTTGTAGATACAGCCGGGTGCGGTTTCGATGAGAAACTGGATGGCACCAGTTCGACAAATCCCGAAGAAGCCGCCCTGCTGATGAAACACCTGACACAACTGGTCACGGACTTGAGTACCCGCTACGCAAAGGAGAATTTCCCGACTGTCGCCATTATCTCGCCCTATAAGCAGCAGATAAACGTACTGAAAGACCAGTTGCTGCATACGCCCGAACTACAGCCTTATAGCGACCGGATTTCAGTCAATACCATCGACAGTTTTCAGGGGCAGGAGCGCGACATTGTGTACATTTCCATGACCCGCAGCAATGCCGAAGGGGAAATTGGTTTCCTGTCCGACATTCGCCGGATGAACGTGGCCATGACCCGCGCCCGCAAGAAACTGGTCATCGTTGGCGACAGTGCGACGCTGGCGGGGCTTTCCTTCTACGCGGATTTTATCGCCTACGCTGAGCAATTGAACGCTTACCAAAGCGCCTGGGAGTTTATGTGAGGCAGATCGTGTGGGTAGGCTGGCGCGGGCAAATGCCCGCGCCAGCCTACCCATACCAGCGACCATTTACTGTTTCTCCAGCTTTTTCAACTCGTTCTGGATATACGCCTTCGACAACCAGTTCGTACCCATCATTACACCCTCAATATTTTTGGTCTGGCTGATGTCTTTCAGCGGGTTGCCGCCAAGCAACACCAGGTCCGATACATTTCCCGTTTTCACGACGCCCCAATCGGGTTTGTTCAGGTAAGATGCCACGTTGACCGTACCCGTCCGCAAGGTTTCGTAAGGCGTTAGTCCGGCATCGACCATGTATTTCATTTCGTGGTGGATAGAGAAGCCAGGTACATTGAAAATCTGGGGCGCATCGGAGCCTAACAAAATATCGACGCCGTTTTTCTGGCATGCATAAATGAGCTTCCGCCGAATCTGGATCAGTTTTTCGGCATGTTCTTTCGAGAAGTTCGGGTTGGCGAGGTAGCCTTTTTTGGTGTTCTCCCAACCTTTAACCTGCTCGGGCTTCATGTATTTCATTTCCGGATCGTTCGTGAATGCATCGGCGGGTAAAGGCGAAAGCCAGCGCTCGGCCAGAGCCTGCGTGGGTACGACGCGTATGTGCTTATCGCGCAGCCCCTTTACCAGTTTTGGAATCTGCGAGGCATCGGCCCGATAGGCAATCCAGGACGCAAACAGGCCGGTTTCGGGTTCGGCCAGCGTATCCGAACGAGGAACGATGGCTTCTACAAATCCGTCCATGTGGTCAATGGACGAATACCCCGCATCAATCGCCCGCCAGACGCCAACATTGAACGATACGTGGCCTACAAAAGGAATACCGACTTCGTGCGCCGTTTTGGCAATAGCCGGGAACGTCTCTTTAGTTAATCCCGGATGCAGTTTAAGAAAATCATAACCAGCCACTTTCTGCTCGCGAACCATCTGGGCACCCCGCTCGGCGGTTTTTACGGTTTGCCCGTTGAACGACGGGCCGGTGGCGTAAAAATGTGGTCCTAGAATTTCACCGCTGTTGATCTTGCTGCGGAGTTCCAGATGGCGGGGGTGGCCCAGCATACCCCGAATGGTCGTAATGCCGTTGGCCAAGTAGAGCATCAACACCTCTTTCATAGGCTCGATATCGTCGATGGGCGGCACATGGGCGTGAATTTCGGCCCAGCCCGGAGTCAGATATTTTCCTTTTGCGTCAATAATCAGCGCGTCTTTACTGATAGTTACTTTTCCGTCCGTACCCAGGGCGGCTATCCTGCCATTTCGCACGACAACCGTCTGATTTTCGAGCACGCGCTCGCGGTCCATGGGGATAACGTTTACGGATTTGAATACAATGTCGCGCTGTCCATTGCTGACCA
Source organism: Spirosoma sp. (assembly GCF_026391055.1). Classification (GTDB taxonomy): domain Bacteria; phylum Bacteroidota; class Bacteroidia; order Cytophagales; family Spirosomataceae; genus Spirosoma. The sequence goes on from NZ_JAPLET010000024.1 coordinate 313,390, forward strand.
GTTCCTGGGCCGAAAGCGTGGCACACGGAGCCATGAGCAGGTAAATGAGTAGAAGCAGGTGTTTCATACAGTAAATAAGTTAGTCGTAGCATTCGGCTATACCCACGAGCGGCCCGCCCGGGGTACAAATGAGGTCATCAAATTGGCTAAATCGTTGAACCTATTGCCGTTGGTTCTGATTGGGAGTAATAAGCCGCCCTGTAAATTTATTCATTCATTCCGGATTCACCCGACACAAACCCAATCACTTCATGAAAATCAGAGCGATCATAACCGGTGCCACGGGCATGGTAGGCGAAGGCATCCTGCACGAATGTTTACAGCAGCCCGACGTCGAAGCGGTACTGCTCATCAACCGCAAACCCAGTGGCGTCTCACATCCGAAGGTCAGCGAGATTATCCACAAAGATTTCCTCGATCTGTCGGCAATCGAATCGCAACTGAGCGGATACAACGCCTGCTTTTTCTGTCTGGGGGTATCGTCGGTAGGCATGAAAGAAGAAGAATACCGACATCTGACTTACGATCTGACGCTACATGTAGCCGAAACGCTGGCGCGACTCAACCCCGACATGACCTTTGGCTACATCTCCGGCGCCGGTACAGACAGCACCGAACAGGGCCGCAGCATGTGGGCACGGGTAAAAGGCGCTACCGAGAATGCCCTGATGCGGCTGCCATTCAAAAAAGCGTATATGTTTCGGCCGGGCTTCATGAAACCAACCCCCGGCCTGAAAAACACGCTGGTCTATTACAAATACATCAACTGGCTGTATCCCATCGGCCGGGCACTTTACCCGGCTGGCTTTTCGACCTTGCAGGAACTGGCGCTGGCCATGATAAAGTCGGTCAGCATCGGTTATGAAAAGCCCATTCTGGAAGTGAAGGATATTGTGGAGTTAGCAAAGCGGTAGCATTACGTTGTCCCTCTTGAACACAGAGGGACAACGTAAACAAAGCTTTTTACTGAGAGCCCTGTGCCTTTATATTTGACAAACCCTCATTCCACTACCGAAACGATCACGTAATTGTCGTTCCGGGTGATGCCATACAACACTGTTTTCCCTTTGAGACTCCGGTCGATGGCAAAGGCTTGCCCTTCGCTCACGGTTGGAATGGTCTTAACGTATTGTAAGGTATGCCCGCGTTCGGGTAGCTTCAGTACATATAGTTCGGGTTTGTCGTGGCCGGTGCAGTAGATCAGCCCATCTGGCCCCCAGGTTCCACCCGAGGTACTGTATAAACCGAAAGCCTGCAACACGTTGGCCGGGAACGCCCACGACTCGACCTGCTGCCAGGTTGAGTTGTATTTAACCAGGGTCGTCCAGCGGTTGTCGCGCCCTTCGGCCGAGGCTTTATTCGAGTAGTTGGCGAAGGCCACCCACCAGTAGCCGTTGTAGAAATCGGCCCAGGTTACGGAGCCGGGAAAGAGCCCGAAACTATGCGTGCCGATGTGCCTGAGCGTTCGGGTGTCGAAAATTTCGATCGAGCTGGCCATTGGTACATCGGGATAGTTGGAATGCGTGCAGTACAGCTTCTGCCCCATTACCACCCCACTGTTCATGTGTTTTAGCATACCGGTGGTATCTTGCCAGGCGGCTACCTGTCGGCCATCTTGCTTGGTATGCTTTGTCAGCGAATGGTTATTAATGACGTAAAAGTGAGTCTGATCGACGGCCACACCCTGCTGCACCTGTGGCAGTTGGAACCGGCGGATTTCGGTTGCTTTCTGGCCCCGGCTTAGCAGCGGACAAGCCAAAAACAGCAGCATAAAAACAGTTTTCATGAATGGAGAGCGTGGTATATTGTTTGTGCTTCGCGGATCACATATGGAGCGCAAGATACAGGTCGGCGTTCATTTTACCGGATTGCTGGTTCCCTGACATTGGCCCGGTACATTAGAGTTTACCCGTACACACGCTTTGCTGGATAGCTTACCGATGTTCTGTCATGCCCCTAACCATTACCCTACTTGGCATTCTGGCCCTTATTGCACTTATTTCACTCGTTCGTATCCATGCCTTTCTGGCGTTCCTGGCCGTTTCCATCGGCGTTGGTCTGGCACTTGGACTCCAACCGCTGGCTGTATTAGATGCTATACAGAAGGGTATTGGTGGCACACTGGGCTCCATAACGGCCATCATCGCTCTGGGGGCAATGCTGGGCAAACTGGTGGCACAAAGCGGTGCGGCTCAGCGCATTGCGGCCAACATCATGGCGCTGGTGGGTACCCGGCACGCGCGATGGGCCTTTCTGGTGACGGGCTTTATTGTCGGCTTGCCGCTTTTTTATTCTGTTGGCTTCATGCTGCTGGCCCCGCTGGTCATTACGGTGGCGTACCGGTATAAATTGCCCGCACTTTACATCGGACTGCCCATGCTGGCGTCATTGTCAGTCACGCAGGGCTACCTCCCCCCCCACCCGGCCCCCCTGGCGATTCTTAAGCAATTCAACGCCGACATGGGCCTCACGCTCTTCTATGGCATCATCGTCTCCATTCCGGCCATCCTGATTTCGGGCGCGCTGTTCGGCTCGACGGTCAAACGGTACACAACCTTACCGAACCCCGCCTTCATCGCCCCCGATCTCCCCGACGATCAGATGCCCTCGGCTCCCGTGAGCTTCCTGACCGTTTTACTACCCATTTTACTAATCGGCCTGAGTACGCTGGTGAGTCCGATGCTTCCTGCCAGTTCGGTTAGCCAGCAGGTATTGCTGTTCGTGGGTGAACCCGTAGTGAGTATGTTCTGTGCGGTACTGGTGGCTTCGGTTACGCTCGGTATCTGGCGGGGCAAGTCGATGCCAACGGTGACGGCCATGCTCGGCGAGTCGATAAAGGATGTGGCTTTGCTGTTCCTGATTTTTGGTGGAGCGGGTGCGCTGAAACAAGTGCTTACCGATGGTGGGGTGAACCAGGCTGTTGCCGACCTCATGCGCGACTCGACCCTGCATCCCTATGTGCTGGCCTGGGGCATGGCGGCTCTCATTCGGGTGTGCGTCGGGTCCTCAACGGTATCGGGCATTACTACCGCCGGGTTTGTTACGCCCATGCTAAGTGCGCCGGGCGTAGAGCCCAATTTGATGGTGCTGAGTATCGGAGCCGGGAGCATGATGTTCTCGCACGTCAACGATACGGGTTTCTGGTTGTTCCGGGAATATTTTCAACTCTCCATGGCCGACACTTTAAAGACGTGGTCCGTTATGGAAACGCTGGTCTCGGTGAGTGGTCTGGCCGGGGTAATGGTACTGAGCTGGGTGATGGGATAAACATTACTTTTTACCGACTCAGTTGTACTATTCTCTAAACGGTCGTAAATTTAAGCTTCCAATTACTCAACGAATCATTGGAAAGCTCAACGACATCCTATCCTTATACTACGGATGCTGCCCTGTGGGATGATTTCCTGAGCGGCAGTAAACAGGCATACGCTTTTCTGTACCATAAATACGCTCCTACGCTTTACAACTACGGATATAAAATAGCTCAGAATCGGGAGCTGACCGAAGATTGCCTGCAAGACCTGTTCCTGAACATTCTGGAAACCCGCGAACGACTCGGCCGTACCGATTCCATCAAGTTTTACCTCATGCGCTCGCTTCGGCGGGAGATCGTCCGGAAGCTCAGCAATGAGCAGCGATTCGACCATGATTCTGATCATCTGGACTTCGCCATCGAGTTTTATTATGAACCCACCTGGCTTGATCGGCAGATTTCGCAGGAGCAATCGACGCTGCTGCTGTATGAGTTGAACAACCTCCCCGCCCGCCAGAAAGAAGCCTTATTTTTGAAGTATTTCGATAACCTCAGCTACGAGGAAATTGCCGGCATTATGGGCATCGAGCAAACATCCGTCTACAAAATCGTGTACAAAGCCATTGCGTCCCTTCAAAAACGCATTCCGACCAACACCGTTTTCCTCCTTTTGGCATTCCTCCGATAAAATCTAGTAAAAAGTGGAGATACCGAGGGATAATCTGCCGCTCGAAGCTCTTTGTTGAGTATACGACAGCCGGTTTCCGTAGATGAATACGCCTTTACCCGATTACAGCCGTTACTCCCTCAACGAGTTCGTGCTCGATGACTCGTTCCGCCAGTGGGTTCTGCAACCCAACGAGCAGAGTATGACTTTCTGGCATGGCTTCATGCTTCAGCATCCTGAAAAACAGGCTATGGTCGATGAAGCCGCTTCGTTACTACTTCACCTGAACGTTCGCTTTAACGACCTGACAAATGCCAGCCAGGAACGTATCTGGCTGGCACTGAACCAGGCCTTTGATGAGCATGAGACCAGAGAGGCCCGTGTCCGGCCGCTGACTGGCCGGCAGCGTTTCCTGGATCAACGAGCCCGCTTTGGTTGGCAGTTGGCCGCGTCTATAGCGGGCTTTCTGCTGATTGTTGGTGGGCTTACGTACTATAAGCTACTGCCCAAAGAGCAACGTATCCATACGGCTTTCGGCGAGAACAAGACCGTTACGCTGCCCGACGGCTCAACGGTACTCCTGAATGGCAATACCACCCTCACCTATACCGATGGCTGGAGCGACGACAAATCCCGCGAGGTCTGGCTCGATGGCGAAGGCTTTTTCACTGTCACAAAAAAGAGCCACCGGGGCGGCCGGGTGAAGTTCGTGACGCACACGTCCGGACTGGACATTACCGTATTGGGCACGCAGTTCAACGTGAACACCCGACGGGGCAGCACGGCCGTTACGCTGGTGGAAGGCAAAGTACAACTGTCTAAACCCGACGAACCAGCGGGTAAGGTGATCGAGATGAAACCCGGCCAGTTTGCCGCCACCAAACCCGCAATCGAAGCCGTTGAAATTCGGGAGGAAAAGCCACAACTGCACACTTCCTGGGTTGAGCATCAATTTGTATTTGAGAATACGGCGCTGAGCGACATTGCCCAGCAGCTTCATGACACCTATGGGCTGGATATTGTCTTCGAAGACAGTGACCTGGCTAACCGTCGGTTTACGGGTAATCTGTCGGATCAGAGCATCGAGACACTGCTAGCTACCCTTTCGCTCACATTCGACCTGACGGCTCATCGCAACGGCGACCGTATCAGTTTACGTCATAACCCCTGATTGAGTCAACAACTTTTCTTACATCTCTCTTTATGAAAAACAAGTATCTTCTCCTTTCTATGCTTATGGGCGGAGTCTACACCCTGCCGCAACCCAGCGTTGCGCAGGTACTGACCCGCGCCCAACCAGCCTATGAGAGCAACGCCAGCGGGCAGCAAGCGGAGGCACCGGCTGGTCAGCACAGCCGCCGGAGTCGCTCGCTCAAAAAAGCCCTGTCTGAACTCGAAAAGCGCTTCAACGTCAACTTCGCCTACGATGAACAAGTCGTGGCCGGTCGGCAGACCGACACCGACCTGGAGGGCCTCTCGCTCGAACAGGCGCTCAATCAATTGATCGATTCGCAGGGGCTGCGCTACCGCAAAGTGAACGCCAACCTGTTTGCCATTCAGGCGATACCGGCCAAAAAAGTAGGTATGACCGTGCCCGCCGAAAGTACCGCTCCTGCGCTGGCTACTGTTAGTAACGCACCGACCGATGTAACGGAAGCACCACAGCTAAAGCGCATTACGGGGCAGGTTACCGACGAAAATAACCAGGGGTTGCCCGGCGCCAACGTCATTGAAAAAGGGACGACGACAGGTGCCACAACCGATGCCAATGGCAATTTCGTCCTGAACGTTAGCGACAATGCCACGACGCTAACGATTTCCAGCGTGGGCTACGCCAGTCAGGATATAACGATCGGCAACAACACGGTTGTGAACGTCAAACTCGTTCCCGACGATCGAACCTTGAATGAGGTCGTTGTAATCGGCTATCAGACTGTTCGGAAGCGGGACGTAACCGGTGCCAATGATGTGATCAGCCCCGCGCAGGCCAACAAAGTGACGGCTAACTCGCTGGCCGAATCCATTCAGGGGCTGTCGCCGGGGGTTACGGTACGCAACACGGGTGTACCGGGGCAGCAGGCGTCGATCCAGATTCGCGGGGTGGCCAGCTTTCTCAATACCGACCCGCTATACATCATTGACGGGATGATTGCCGATGCCAATCCAACCATCAACAACGACGATATTGAATCTATTCAGGTATTGAAAGATGCCTCGGCTGCGGCCATTTATGGGTCGCGGGCGGCTAATGGCGTTATCATCATTACCACTAAACAAGGCAAAGAAGGCCCCATCCGGGTAGCTTTTTCGGCCAAATACGGGATACAGCAGGTGTACAAACGCTGGGATGTGATGAACGCAACAAACTTTGCGACTACGCAGCGGACGCAATACCAGAACGCCGGACAAACACCCCCATCGAGCGTAGCTACCGGTACGTTCAATCCGAACATCAACACCGACTGGCAGGATCAGGTACTGCAAACGGGTAATCTTCAGGATTACAATCTGACACTGTCGGGTGGTACCAAAACCGGTACGTATCTGATATCAGGCAGTTATTTCAGCAACAAAGGCTATGTGATTGGCAGCGGCTTCGACCGGGCCAGTTTGCGTATCAATACCAAAAGCCAGCTTGGGCGCTTCACATTTGGCGAGAACGCCCTATTGACGAACTCGAATATTCAGAATTTTCCGGCGGGCAACCCTATTTACGACATGGCCGGCATGCTGCCCGTTATTCCGGTACAGGACCCCAGTTATATCGACGCCAGCAACCCGGGGGGCTATGGCCTTGGCCGTAACCCGGATGCCGTTACGTACGCCTTCAACCCGGTGGCGGTTCGTAATCTGGCCAGCAACAAAAGCAATTTCGCCAAGCTGGTCGGCAACGCTTACCTCGATGTAAAACTGACCGACTGGCTGACCTACCGCGCCAACGCGGGTCTGGAAGTAAGCTTCGATTACACTCAAAATCTGCGTCGGCTGGGTATCTACCAGTACAGTGCTTCGCCGGTGCCCACGTCGGTTGGCGAAGACCGCTCGCGTTACCTCAGTATGCTGTTCGAGCACACGCTGAACTTCAATAAAGTGTTCGGTATGCACAACATCAACGGCGTAGTGGGTATCAGCCAGCAAACGACCCGTCGCGACATTACGTCCGGCTCACGCACCAATCTGGGCTTTGCCGGTGGGCAGTATTTCAACACCATCAATGCGGCCACGGGCATTTCCAACTCGGCCGGTGGCACGCCCGATGATTACCGAATTCTGGGCTACATTGGCCGGGTCAACTACACCTATAACGACCGTTACCTGCTAACGCTGACCGGTCGGGTCGATCAGGACTCCCGTTTCGGGGCCAATTACCGAACGGGTTTCTTCCCATCGGTGGCCGCGGCCTGGCGCATTAGTGAGGAAAAATTCTTTAACGTCGACTGGATTTCGGATCTAAAGCTGAATGCGTCGTATGGTAAGCTGGGCATCGTGGTGCCTACACTGGGTTCGTTCCCCTACACGGCCTTCATCAACAACAATCCGAGAACTATTTTTGGGGTCGACCAGACACCGTACGTCGGAGCCTATCAGGCGCAGTTGGCCAACCCCGATCTGCGCTGGGAAGAGCGAATCCAGCAGAACTACGGTGTGTCGGCAAGTTTCCTCAGAAATCGTATTACGACGGAAATTAACGTCTATAACTCGTTATCGAACGATGCCATTCTGAACCTGGCGGTGCCGGGTTACCTGGGTAACCTGCGCGGTAATCCGTACGTGAATACGGCCTCTATCCGCAACCGGGGCGTCGAGTTTTCTGCTACCTACCGCAACAACGAACATGCCCTTAAATGGGATGTATCCGGCAACTTTACGACCATCAAGAACCGAGTTGAAAACGTAGGAAACCAAGGGCAGAACATCAACTACATCCAGAGCGGTAATACACGCTCGCAGGTTGGGCAGGCTGTTGGGCAGTGGTACGTGCTGAAAACGGCAGGGCTCTTCCAAAATCAGGAGGAAATCAATAATTACAAAGGAGCCAACGGAAACCTCATTCAGCCGAATGCCAAACCGGGTGATGTTAAGTATGTCGATACCAACGGCGATGGGCAGATCACCCAGAACGACGACCGTCAGTTTGTGGGTTCACCCTGGCCCAAATTGCAGGCGGGTGCACAGGCCAATGCATCCTACGGCCAGTTTTCGCTCAATGTGCAGTTGACCGGCGTGTTTGGCTACACCGTTTACAACGACGTACGGCGCGGACTGGATAGCTACCAGCTCACCAACTTCCGCAACGACATCAACCCGTGGACAACGAGCAATACTAGCGCAACTGACCCTCGGTTGGGGCTGGAATCCGGCGATCAGGGCATTATCTCGAACAACTTCGGGTATACCGACCGCTGGCTGGAGAATGCCTCTTACGTTCGGGTGCGCAACGTTGAGATTGGCTATATGTTACCGAAAGCCCTGCTTAATACTATCAAAATCCGCAATGCCCGTGTGTATGTAAGTGGACAGAACCTATTCACCATCACCAAATACACCGGCCTCGACCCCGACGTTACGGGTGCAAACATTCAGGAGAGGGGCGTTGACCTTGGTCACTGGCCGTCACCCCGCGTTGTTTCCGTTGGTGTCAATTGCGATTTCTAACTATCCTTGAAAGGCCTTTTATGAAACTACATGATGATCTATTCAGACATGCTATTAGCATAACCGCTCTTTCACTCTATCACTCTTTCGCTCTTTCATAAAAATGAAAAATAGATTCATTTCGCTAACGATAGCCGCAGCCCTGGCCTTTACGGGTTGTCAGCGTAGCCTCGATATCGTGAACCCCAACCAGGTGACAGCCGAGTCGTTCTGGAAAACGCCGACCGATGCGCTGGCGGGTGTCAATGCCGTCTACAGCGCCACGCACCGGGGCGGTATTTCGCGCTGGATGCCATTCTACTACATCATCCGGTCCGATGAAGGCCGCAGCCAGAGCCCGGCAACCGACATTGTCAATAACATGGACCAGTTCCTGGTTACGGACTATAATTACGGCAATGCATATTCCATCTGGAATGACAATTATATCGGCATTAACCGCGCCAATCAGGTCATCGACAACGTGCCCGACATTCAGATGGACGCTACGCTGAAGGGCCGGTATATTGGCGAGGCCAAGTTCCTGCGGGCCATGTATTATTTCCATCTGGTTACGCTTTGGGGCAACGTGCCGCTGATCCTGCAAACCTCGGTCGTTGGTGATAAACCCAACTCGGCCACCACAGCGCAGGTATGGGCGCAGATCGAGAAAGACCTGACCGATGCCGCTGCCGTCCTGCCCACAACCTATGGCAACGCCGATCTGGGCCGCGCCACCAAAGGGGCCGCTTATGCCCTGCTGGCCAGAGCGCAGATGCAGCAGCAGAAATATACCGAAGCACTCACACCCCTGCAATGGCTGGTAGAAGGTGATGGAAAAAGTGTGTACTCACTGATGCCGAACTACCGCGACAATTTCCTGATTACGACCGAAAACAACCGTGAGTCCGTATTCGAATGGCAATTCCAGATCAACCCGGCCGAATACACCGACGACGATACTGAAACGCCGAATCAAAACTACGGCACCTCACTGGCAAAGTTCTTTGGCCCGCCACCGGTTGGCTGGTCGGATGGCGAAGCGCAACGCTGGCCTACCCGCGAATTCACCGAACGAACAACAACCGGCGCCCGCGACCCGCGTCTTGAAGCGTCGTTTCTCTTCGACTCGACCGATGTGCGTGGCCCTGATTTCACCCAGATTTACGGGCAGACATTCACCCAGCGATACGGCCGGGATAACAAACGGGTATGGTTCCGGAAGTTTCAGAACGATCACTGGAAAACTGAAGAAGATTATCGGTCGCCCAACAACTGGCGGTACATTCGCTACGCCGATGTGCTGCTGATGTATGCCGAAGCCCTCAACGCTACCGGCAAAACAACGCAGGCATACACCTACGTCGATCAGGTGCGCCAGCGGGCTGGGCTGCCTACATTGACCGTCGCAAAACCGGGACTCACGCAGGCGCAGTTTCTGACCCAGCTAAAGCACGAGCGGTTACTAGAGCTATCGGGCGAAGGCTGGCGCTGGAACGACCTGGCCCGCTGGGGTGACCTCGGTCCGCAATTAGCCCCGCGCGACCCAGCTTTCTCTACCTTTGTGAAAGGCAAGAGTGAGTTGTTGCCGATTCCGCAACTCGACCGGGACCTGAACCCCAACCTGGTGCAAAACCCGAATTACTGATTTTCTGTCACCGCAACGGCGAACCACAGAGACACACGGTCCGCCGTTGCGGTGACAAAGAATTACAAAGACTTGACGACTTTAGCCGGGACCCCCGCCACAACGGTATTGGGTGGCACATCGCGACTTACCACAGCTCCGGCGGCTACAACCGAGTTTTCACCAATGGTAACGCCCGGCAAAATGGTTGCCCCCGCGCCAATCCAGGCATTGCGCCTGATGACAATCGGGCGGGGAATCAGGGTGGTCCGGTCGGTTGGGTCGAGCGGGTGGTTTTCGGAAGTCAGGTTGACTCGTGGGCCAATCTGAACGTCATCTTCAATTGTGATGCCACCAATGTCGAGAAACGAACAGGCGTGGTTGATAAAGATGTTGTTCCCCAGACGGATCGACCGGCCAAAATTGGTGTAGAACGGCGGGAAGATCGCTGTCGATTCATCAATTGGGTTGCCTATAATGGTGCTCAACTGATTACGTACCTGATCGACGCTGGTGGCTGTGGCGTTCATTTCAACGCATAGCCGGATGGTTCGTGAAACTACTTCGCCGAAGCGGGCATATTCTGGGTCGTCTTTTCGGAGGAGTTCACCAGCCTGCAATCGCTGGAAAATATCGGTATTGGCGGTTTGATCGGTCATCTTCTGGTATATCAGTAGCCCGGACGGCCACGTCCGGGCTAAATTATATCGATTACTTACCCGGATGTGGCCGTCCAGGCTACGCTTATTCGGGCGTAACTCGTAAGAGCGTATCAGGACTGTTGGTAAGCACATACAGGGCACCGTCCGGTCCGATCTTTACATCTCGCACACGGCCGTAGCCCTTCAACAACACTTCCTGTTCCGTCACCTTATCGCCCTTGACCACAAGCCGTCGGATCTCTTCGAACTTGAGTGCGGTTACCAGCAGGTTATTCTGCCAGCGCGGAAAGCGGTTACCGGTCACAAATTCAATGGCACTGACAGCAATAGAGGGCGTCCAGTAGGTAATTGGCTGTTCCATCTCCTCCCGATGGGTTTCTGTGGTAATAATGCTGCCGTTATAGTCGATGCCATAAGTAATTACTGGCCAACCATAATTTGCTCCCTTCTTTAGAATATTCAACTCGTCGCCCCCCTGTGGTCCGTGTTCACTCGCGTAGATTACGCCGGTTGTCGGATGTTGGGCCAGCCCCTGTGCGTTGCGATTTCCCCAACTGTAGATCGCCTGTAAGTCATTCGCTTTGCCGTAGAGGGGATTGTCTTTCGGAATCGACCCATCGGGATTGATTCGGTAGATTTTGCCGGACGGTCTCGATAATATCTGGGAATCGCCAGCGCGGTTCATATCGCCAATGGTGAAATACAGATACCCTTGTTTATCGAACAGAAACCGGCACCCCCAGCGCGTGCCACCCGTCACCAGCAGCGAGTCGGGAACTTGAAACAGCGTCTGTTCCTCTACCCACTGATGTTCCCGAACTTTTCCCCGGACGATTTTTGTCATGCCCGGCGTCTTTTTATCCGAGCTATTTTGCGGGTTATGACTGAATCCAATGTAAATCCAACCATTGGTTTTGTAATCGGGATCGAGCGCCAGATCCATCATCCCCCCAACCAGGTCAGTTCCGTACGTTTTCGGTAGGCCGGCAATTTTCTGATTGTCGAGTTTGCCATTCACCAGCGAAAAAAGCTCCCCGTTCTTGCCGGTAACAAGCGCATGGTTAGCATCGACAAATTCAATGCCCCAAGGGCTGGTCAAGCCTTCGGTCACCAGCTTTTCAATCCTGAGTTTGTAGAGTTTTGTATCAACGCGAAGGGGTAAGTCTGTCTTTTTTACCAGTTCCGGCGAGGTTTGCGCATTCAGTATAAAATCGGTGACGGCCTCTATCTCTTTAGCCGAAAGAACGCCTTCAAACCTGATCATCTCGGTCGATGGAACGCCATTCCGGATGGTTTTGAGCAACGAGTTGCGGTCGCCCCCGTGTTTCCATTCCTTTTTGATGAGTGCGGGTCCTGCACTGCCCTGTAATTGGGCTCCATGACATCCGGCACAGTATTTTTTGTAAACGATCTGCCCGTTCTGCGCCATTGACTGAAGAGAGACAGACACAACTAAAACAAAGATGAACAGTAACGTTCCAAAGACCGGGAGGGCCGATAACGAAGTACGCATTAGTCTCTGGGTTGAGGTTTCCTGAGTAGCAAGTTACATTTTTTTGTATAGCTCAGAGGGTGCGGGTATGGAGGAGAGACGTCAGTCCGTCGAAAATAACGTAAGTGTTACGCCCAATGAGTTCCGTAGTTCGCCCCTTTACCCGGATTACAATGGGGTAGCTTAAGCAAGCGAAGAAGTAATGCTTACGTAAACGTATCTTTGTTGTCAGGAATAGCTTACCTCAACGATGAAAAATTATCTGTTTATGCTGCTGGCGCTGGTGATCGCCTGCCAATCGGCCGACAAGCCAAACCCCACTCCTACGCCCCCCGTCACGACGGTCGACACGGTCGGTAAATTTCAGAATCCATTACTGACAGCCGCTCCCGACCCTTGGGTGACGTATAAAGATGGGTTCTATTACGTAATGCACACCACCGGAAACAACCTGCGCATCTATAAAACAGCCGCTATGAGTCGTCTGAGTTCGGCGCGACCGGTGACCGTCTGGACACCGCCCGCCACTGGCCCCAACTCCCGCGACATCTGGGCACCCGAACTGTTTTTCGTCAATGGTAAATGGTACATCTACTACGCTGCCGACAATAACGGCAACGACGCGACCCACCGCATGTTTGTGCTAGAAAACGAATCCGCCGACCCGACGCAGGGAACGTGGGTCGACCGGGGGCTGCTTAACTTACCCGAAAACCGATGGGCGATTGACGGTACACTGCTTCAGCAAAATGGTCAGTTGTATTTCGCGTGGTCAGGTTGGGAAACGGATCTGGGCGGGTCGCAACATATCTACATCGCTAAACTATCGAATCCATACACCGTCGAAAGTACCAGCCGGGTCCGGTTATCGTCGCCTGATTACGCCTGGGAGAAAAACGGCTTTGGCGTGAATGAAGGGCCGGAGTTCCTGATGCACAACAACAAAGTCTTTCTGATTTATTCGGCCAGTTTCTGCGGTACTGATCTGTACGCACTGGGACAACTTTCCGCCGATACCAGCACGGATTTGCTCAACCCGGCATCCTGGACAAAATCGGCCACGCCTGTATTCGGCCCAAATGGCGGAAATGGTACCTTTGGCGTGGGCCACAACAGTTTTTTCACTACCCCCGACGGAAAAGAGAACTGGCTCGTTTACCATGCCAATGCCGCGTCTGGACAAGGCTGTGGCGATAACCGCTCCATCCGGATGCAGCCTTTTAGTTGGAAAGCCGACGGCTCTCCCGATTTTGGCACGCCAGCGCCAATAACGCAATGGATTAAGCGGCCCAGTGGCGAGTGAACCGGAGCGCGTTAGCTTATTAATAGCCTGCTACCGTAACAAAAGTAACATACAGTAAGAGCCCCAATTACAGTTCAATAACCTATTTAACTATCCTATTCATCTTACCCGGAACAGAGTAAACTAGTTAATCAATACGCGAAATGACATTAACAAGGGTCATAATTACCTAATACATCGAGTATTTACGCTCAACATAGCATAATTACTTAAATTAGCAATGAATACACTTGTTATAACCTTTTTATTTTTAGCGTATACATGAAAAATAGTTTATCAGATAAACCACTGAGACCCAGTGCGTTTTTTGCGCCCAATTTACCTGGCTTGCTTACGCTTAAAGGTTCCATACAAGAGGAACAGACTGGCTCAAATTTAACAATCTCCTGGATCAGTGAATCGGCGGGTAATTTGTTAAAAATGGCCGGGACAGAGTGGCACATAGGTGACTCTTTCAAACAAAGTCTATTAGAATTCGGTAATGTTGATATCGCCCCCATTTTCAGTGACTTTTCAAAAAAAGGAGAGGGCTTCTATCATCTTGCCCTGGAATCTGGTTACTCAGTTGGACTTAATTTGAGTCAATCACCCATTGGCATCATTGGCCAGCTACACTATCCTGTCAATCAGCAGGAAAAAAATTTCGATGAGAATCAAAATATAGCTCTTAGTATACGCTTAGATAATGTAGAGAATCAGTTACGGTATACAAAGCTGCTATTAAAACAAGTAACCCAGTTGGCAGGTTTGGATAACCGGCAGTTTGATCCACAACAGGATCGATATATCATTAACGCTGAAAGCAGTTTATCATACATAGAAAACCAGCCTGCTTCAATCAGGAATAAAAATGGTCTATCCTTCCATATGCCTGGTTCTGCAAACGATATAACAGATACCGTTATCGTAGAAAAAGCCATACAGGAAAGTAAGCTTATCTATCGAAGTATAGCTGATAAGTTTAAGCAAGTAGTTTTTCAAGTCGATTTAGAAGAAAATTGGAGTTTTTTAAACGAAGCCTGGGAAAGAATTACAGGTTTCACAAAGGCAGAAAGTCTGGGACGACCATTTTTCGACTTTATCCATACAGAAGATGAGCAACTGATTTCCCATTTATTCTCAGAAAATTTTCACGCAAAGGCAGGATTTGATCGAACAACGGTAGACTGTCTAAAAAAAGATGGCGGGACATGCTCGGTTGAACTATCCGTGTGGCTTGACCGAGATGACGATGATACTATTACTGGCTATACAGGAACGATCATATATATAGCAGAACAGCCAGAGCTTCATCAGTCTATGTCCGATGAACAAACATTGTTAAAAGAGATTGCGGAAAATATCAATAGCATTATATGGATCAGGGATCCGAAAGAACTTAAATTTTTATATATCAACTCTTACTTCGAAAAATTTACTGGTTATAAAATAGATCAACTGCGAACCGATTCAAATTCCCTTTTTAAGTTTATTCATCCTGATGATCAACCATTTTTGATGCAACTTTATGAAATGCCCACTGAAAAAAACCTGACAATTGAATTCAGAATTAAACTCTCAGACCAAACTTATCGCTGGTTAGAGGCTAAACTACTTACGTTGGCCGACACTGAGGGTACTATTATTCACCGCATGGGCATTGCTACAGATATTACAGAAGGGAAAAAAAAAGTAGAGTCCCTGCAATTAGCTTTAGAACAGGAAAAGGAAATAAATAAGCTCAAAAGTATGTTTGTGTCAATGGTTTCGCATCAATTCAAAACTCCTCTGAGCACGATGCAAACTAGTGTTGACTTAATAAATAATTACTTACAGGCACCCTCAGATAAATCATCATCAATCCATCGACACCTTAACATTATTCAAAATGAAATTAAGAAATATGGCAATCTCATAAACGATATGTTGATTCTGGGTAAAATTGAAGCTGGTAAAGTAAAGGTATATTTCGAACAAATTGACTTAGTTGAATTTTGCCAAAAAATCATCAACGCTTATTTTGTAGATAACCTGCAAGGCAGAAAAGTAGAATTAAATCACGAGAAGCCTCGCATGTTAATTTTTTTAGATGTAGCTCTCATGGAGCATGTTTTAGTAAACCTATTATCTAACGCCTTAAAGTTTTCACAAAAGAGTCCAAAAATAATGCTGGAATCCCTAGACAATGAAATAGTTATTAAGGTCGTGGATGAAGGAATTGGTATCTCTAAAAATGATATCTCTTACCTATTTGAAGATTTTTATCGGGCAAGCAATGCTTCAGCCGTACCGGGTTCTGGCCTTGGACTATCCATTGCTAAAAAGTTTGTCGAGTTACAGCAAGGCACAATAAATGTTGAAAGCCAGTTAGGTTTGGGCACCACATTCAGGCTAACCTTACCAAAAAATAGATCCACCAATTGATCGGCAAAGAAGCATGGGCAACAATCCATTGGGTTAAGCTTGCCACTGTAGACATAAAATGTGCTTTATCCTGAGTCTATACGGACACAGATTCAGGATAAAGCACATCACGACGCCGGACTGGTTCGCTCGTCATTTTGCCATTAAACCACACCTTCCGCTACCCGAACCGTCAACTCAGCGCTATACCTGCGCTGGAAGTAGATAAACGAACCAATCACCAACACCCCATACACTATTGACAGAATGTAGGCACCATCCATAAAGAATTCTCGGTAACTAATGTCGGCATGGCCGAAGTTTTTATAGAGTAACACACCAACGCTACCCAGATACCCGTACCAGTCGGCCAGGGTGACCATAAAACCGACCGTGCTCACGTACCGAAAAGACGCAATCAGCCGCTCGAAATAAAGGCCATTGCAGGGTACATACGCCATATATAGCCCCAGACCTGTCAGCAGAAACCAATTTCCGGCGGAGAGTGCCCCCGTCGAGTACGCATAGGTACTTAGGCCGACCAGAGCGCCCCCCAGTAGCATGAGTCCGTTGAGCAGGGCAAAGGCCCGGAAGTTTTGGGTTACGCGCTGGAGCAACGCCATCACTACCAGAATACCAAGGGCGACCAGCGTTTCGGTTTTGGCGAAAATGCCAGGGTTTTCTACACCCGCATCCTTGAGAATTTCAGGGCCGAAGTTATCGCGAAAATCGCGAAAGGCTGAAAGGAGCACATAGGAGGCAATCAGTAAGATCAAACCCGGTCTGAAGTTGCGGACAAACGCCCGGCGTTCGGCACCGTCCATAGGCTTGCGCTCGGTACGCAGGGCACGGTCTTCGTCGGTGGGGGGCGGCAGTAAAGTTAGGGCGTATACTGAAATCAGCATGGGCAATACAAACAGCATACCCGTCACGAAGGGTAGCCAAAACTCCGACACGCCCCAGTCGGCCCGGATGGTGAGGGCTACCGTTTTCACGAATCCCGACGCGAAAATAAACGAGGCTGTCAACCCGGCCACCAGCCCGTCCGTTTGCCGCCGACCTTCCAGAAAGCCAATCATCGTGCCGTAGACCATGCCTAACGGTAATCCGTTCAGGAACAAAAAGATAATGTTATAGGGAGCTGGAACCAGCGCAAAACCAAGGAGAGCCAGCAGGGCGAATCCTACAAAAAACAGCAAGCTAACGGCCCGACGACCCGGCGACATTTCGGACACAACCTTCACCCCGATACCTTTCGACACGGCATAGCCAAACACCTGCGCCGTAACGAGCCATATTTTGTAACTAATACCCGCGAAGGCCATCCCTTCGAACGTTACGGCGGTAATGCCTTTTCGGAAGGCATACATGCAGGCATACGTAGAAAACGCAGCCGTGGCACCAAAGAGCATAAATGCCGTTGGGTTGCGTAAAAAAGCGGGAGATTTCACAAATAGGTTGCGTTAATATTGATGCGTAAGAGTTATAAAGAATTTTTGATCGCGAAAAATGGGTCTCGTAAGAACGCAAGATAAAATAAAATCGGCCTCTTACGCTATGTGTACAATGGATTACTAGTCCATTGTACACGTAATGTCCCCGCACTTTACAACTCCCCATACACCCGACCGGGACGGTTCGACGCATCGACGGTCGGTACTACATCAATACTCGCCGTTCTGCTGGCGGTAATGTTCGGCACGCTGGTCGGCACGGTCATCCATTTCGGGACCTTTTTGGATTTTGCGCCAGTCGAAGACTTTTTTGTAGGGTTTCATGGCCGCCTGCGGATCAAACACCCGGCTATCGGGCAGTACCACCTCGTAAGGTCGGAAATCAGGTTTATCGGTGAAGAAATCCTGTAACAGCGAGGCCGTCTGGTCATACTGGTTTACGTAGGGAACACCGAGGATGTTGTACATCGTTTTCAGCACCGACCCGAAGTTGGCGTGCGTGTGCGACACATAGCCCCGCTTTACGTACGGCCCGGCCATCAGCAGGATCGACCGGTGCGCATCGATATGGTCGACGCCCCCCTGCGGGTCATCTTCGGTGATGATGACGAGCATGTTTTTCCAGTATTTGGTGCGCGACAGGAAATGTAGCACCCGGCCAACCGCCAGATCGTTATCGGCCATGTACGAATGCAGATACGGGTAAGCGAAATCAGGACGAGGGCCAGCCCCGTGATCGTTCGGTATCTGCATGGTCACAAACTGGGGCATTTTCTCTTTCCCCTTTATCCACTTGGCCGTAAACTCCCGCTCAAACTGCTCCATTCGATACTGGTCGGGCACGTTGGTGTTGTATCCGGCAAAGTCGCGCGAGGTGTGCGGATAAACGGCTTTCGGCATCGGAAACACCACCGACTGAGCCGCGCCAAACTGCGTGGTTGTCCATTCTTCTATATTTCCGGCAAATTCATTGACCTGGCCAAAATTATACATTGAGACCTTGTTGCGCTCGAAGGCTTCCCAGAGTCCGCCGATTTCGTTATAATCTTCGGGGTCGATAGCGCCGGACGCTTTGGGAAACCGCCGACCGGGCGCTTTGGAATCCATATCGAATCGCCCTTCCGAAGCGGCATTGGCCTCCACCCATTCGTTGGGAATAGTGCCCAGCATCCAATGGTGGCCGTGAATACTGGCGTCAGAATCGCAATAGAAATTGTCGGAGAAAGCAAATTGCCGGGCTACACGGATATGATTGGGCATAACGTCGGCACCCGTCACACGCACACTGTCTACGGCGCTATCGGTCGTGCGTCCGCTGGTACCCCGACTTGTCGAGACGCGGGTTCTGATGGTGACACCTTCGCCAAAACGGGCTAGTGTTGAGTCGCCATTGGCGGTTTTCAGCTGCCCCAGTACTTCGTCAAATGTCCGGTTTTCTTTCGTGATGTACACGATGTGCTTTATGGGCGACTGGCGGGTTTTGGGCAATACGGGCAATGGGTTTCGGCCATCGTCGGTGAGGGTAACGGTTTCGTAGGTATTGGCCAGCACCTGTTTTGTATAAGTCGCCAGCTGAGCTGCATCCGGCACCGGAACAGCCTGAAAGGTACCTAATTGAATGTCGCCAATGTAGGTTCCCTGTGGTGGTTTCACGAAGGTAGCACCCCCATTCGGCCCGGCTCCGTGCCCACGCGCCGATACAACATAGACGGTCTTTTCATCCGGCGATAATGCCACGCGCGTTGGGCCCCAGCCCGTTGGAATCAGCCCGGTGACTTTGCGCGTGGGTATATCGACAACGGCCACTGCGTTGAGGGCCAGCAAGGCAACATATAAGGTTTTCTGGTCTTTTGTGAGGGCCATTCCAAAGGGCATCAGGCCCCGGTAGCGGTCCAGCTTCGGGTCGACCTTTAGAGAAATCGTACCGACCAGTCGTTTAGCTGACCGGCTGGTGGGTTTATAGTCCAAGATAGAGATATTGTCGTTGGTTGCATTCGACACGTAGGCATACCGGCTACCTACCACGACCGAGTTCGGGGAAGACCCGCCAACAACTTCGGCTTCTTCGATCATCTCACCGATCTGCACACCAGTCTTGGCTTTATAAACAACTTTGTTTGTGCTTAGGTCCACCGTCCAGACGCTCATGGCTTCATCGGCCAGGGGGCTGCCCAGTCCCGGAATCCGCCGACCTTCTACCTCCACCCCTTCCGCCGACTCTTTGGTATGAGCAGCATACGGTGGGAATTTGAGCGCCATTGTATCCTTATTGGTTTTGGTTACGCCTGGTACTTTTGGGTAAGCGTACAAGCCAACGTTGGCTACGAAAGCCAATTTGCGGTCGGGGCTGATGGCAAGACCGAAAGGTTGCCGACCTGTAGGAATAGACGCCTTAATATGCTTGTTAGCCAGATCAATGCGTACCATTCGGAAGTTGGCCCTGTCTAGCACCAGAAGCTCGTTGCCGTTGAGGAGAAGATCAGACGTAAAGCTATCGGTATAGCCGTTACCGTCGAGACTGATGCTGTCGATTGTTCTTAGTTGTTCGGTATCAAAGACCAGCACCCGCCCTTTATCGCCGTTACTGAGGTAGGCCGTGCGATTATCGGGCGCAAAGGCCACGCCCAGAAACGAACCCGCTTTCAGGGCAGGTGGAATGGTACCGGCATAATCGGGAATTCGGGTAGCCTGTAAACTAGCTAAGTTAAAAACAGTTAGCACACCATCGTGCAGGGAAACAGCTTTCCGCCCATTGGGAGCGATGGCCAGCCCAAACGGGTCATTAGAGATGCGAAGTGTTTGGCCCGCCGGAGTTACATATCGGCCGCTGGGCAGCACCGATTTCCCATTGACGTCTATTCTAGAAAACTCAGCCCTACCGGGTACCTGTAAGGTGGTGTAGGTTTTTGCTTTGGCCGCTGCCGCCGTGGTGCGGGCGGGTTGAGCCGAGGCATAAACAGATGCCAGAAGAAGTGCAAAAATGGAAAGGTACTTCATAGCAGGGCTAGTGAAAAGGTGGGTAAAGGAAAGGTTTAGTAGGTCACTGATTAGGGTTCAATTCTGTACAACGGAGTACCACCGCGCGGGCGGCCTGGTCCGTTGTACAGAATCGAAACCACCCAACGTACAACCTAATCGACCCGGTTGGTATTACGCTCAACAATCGACATATAATAGTCGATACTGGGGGTTGGCAAACCGGGTATTTTGGCCTGTTCATCCCAGGTTCGCATTAATAGAATCCCCTTGAAAAAAGGATTCGTTTCAAACAGCATAGCTTCGGCGGCTGTCATCGGTCCACCCTGAAACTCCAGCGTTTTCAAGCTTGCTTCAGACAAGCGATCAAAGTAACCAGGGTTTTTGTAGACCAGATATCGCTTGGCGTTTACGTGGTTTTCGATCAGTTGCGCCACTTTCTCCGAGAAGCCCCGCTCCCGCAGGTAATCGGCTCCCAGGCGCTCGTGATCAACGGTGCCGTAGCCATCCATGTATCCGCCAGCCATATCGGGCGGCAACAGATGGCCAATGTCGTGCAGAAAAGCGGCTACAATAGTATCGTCATCAGCACCCGCTTCCTCAGCGAGTTGAGCGCATTGAAGCGCGTGTTCGAGCTGAGTGATCGGCTCGCCGAAGTAGGCGTCGTCACCGCCCTGGGCAAAGAGGTTGGCAATGGTTTCCATAATTACATATAGGAGAGGTACGTTCGTTCTATGCTTCCGTCGTCGTATAAATCAAAGAGAGCGTAACCGGCTTTCGTTTGCTGGTAAACATCACTTTTCCACCAGTTTCCGCTAACGGCTCCGTTGCAAAGGTACGTAACGCCATTGTACTCAACCCGATCCAGCAAATGCATATGGCCGCTCAGGGCGGCTTTTACATTGGGGTATTGATAGAATAACTTCAGCAGGTCGGGTGTATTAGCCAGGACAAGGCCCGCCGATATGTTCCAGATGCCCTCTTTCACGTTCGTCTCACTGAAAAACCCGGTCGGACTGAAGATTGGAATGTGTGACAGGACCAGAATGGGCGTTTTCGGATTAGTTTTGGCTAAATCAGCTTTTAGCCAGTCCATTTGCTCGCTGTCGATGTAACCGGTGTACCATTTGCCGTTGGGCTTGGGTTGTACACTGTCGAGGATGATAAAATGCCAGCCGTTCCGATCGAAACTACGATAGCGGCCGCTTATCTTCATCTGGTCGATGGCCCATTTTTTGCCATAAAGCAGATCACTCTTGGCATTCTCAAAGCCCCAAATGTCGTGATTGCCGATACAATACTCGATGGGCAGCGAGTTGTCGGCTTTTACGAGTCCGTTCCAGGCATCCCACTGCTGCTGTACCTTTTGCCGATCTTCGGCCAGCGCGTCCATGATCACGTCGCCACCATGCAGGATAAACGAGGGCTTATCAACTTGTTTTTGTACATGATGAAAGCATTTAGCGATGCTTTCGATGGGCTTGGTTTCTGGCGTAATGTGCGTGTCGCCCAAATACGCAAAGCGAACGGAACGTTTACGGACCAGATTGGGTGAAATCGCTGCTTCGGTAGCAATGGCGGGCAATAAAGCAGCCGATTTGAGGAGGGTTCTGCGGTTCATGATGTACACATTATTACGTTTCGACACAGAGATACACAAAGAGTAAAAGAGATTAAAGGAATACTCCGTGGATCTCTTTTACTCTTTGTGTATCTCTGTGTCGAAACAACTCGCTTATTACTGTAAAAGCCACATAGTAGCGTTTATATCATCATTACCACCATACTGGGTTGTCAGGGCGGATTTAAGGTTGTCGCCGTTGGTGGTCCGTTCGCTTTGCGGATACAGCCAGCGTTTTGGAATCCGGCCGCTATTACTGGTACCTACACCCGTCAGGAAAGTCGGTACACCCGTACGGCGCTGGTTATAAAAAGCTTCCATTCCGGAATTCTGAAAGAAAGCGATGTATTTCTGGGTCAGAATCTGGGTCAGGCCCGTCGTGTTATTCCCGGCATACTTTACCGATGGCTGCGTCAGATAATCGTTTAGGCTAATTTTAAGTGTGTACGCGTTAAAGTTGAAGATACCGCCATCCTTCGAAAAGGTTACTGTGTTATCCCCTTCTTTCAGACCGTAAAACTCCATGGAAGCCGCAATACCTTTTTGATAATAGTCAGCAGCATCACCCGTAGCCCAGCCCCGGTTGATCCCTTCAGCAATGTTGAACATCAGTTCAGGATAGCCGATAATGAACACTGGCTCGCCCACATAAGAGGTGTAGTAACGTTTCCGGTTTTGGAAAGAATACTCACCTTTCAGCACTTTGGTCGCCATATCCTGCAAATCTTCGCCCGACGAAGCGCCAACGAACGCAGCAAAATCCGTTGGTTTCAATCCAGCCGCTATTTTAGCCGAAGCAGGTTCTGCAACCACAAAAAGGCGTGGATCTTTACGGTCTACCAGCAGGTCGATATAGGTTTTAGCCATGTTTTCGCGGGTAGCGCTCTGGCCGAAGTTATCCTGATTGCGTGGGTACTTGCTCTGAGTGCTATTGTGGATATACTGGAGGTTATCGCTCAGGCCCGCTGGCAGTGGGTACTTCGTCGAATTTCCGATGATTTCAGCAAATTTTTGCTTGATGGCCAGATCAGTATCCCCTTCTTTTTTGCTTAGGCTGATCAGTACACGAATCCGGTAGGCGTTGATGATCTTCTGCCATTTCCGCAGATCGTTGTTCAGGTAGAAATCGCCCGCCAGCGTGTTGTCGCCTTTGGTGATAATAGCCGCCATATCGGTATTGGCATCGTCCAGCCATTTCAAAATCTGGACATAGACCGACTTCTGCGAGTCGTATTTGGGCGTCAGGTTGCCCAAGTCCTTCAACGCTTCAGTCAATGGAATATCGCCCACGCGCCGGGTCATATTTTCGTAGAAATACGCTCGAAAAAACTTACCTAAAGCGGAGTACGGATTCACATCGGCTGCACCCGCCCGTTTGGCCTCCTGCTCCATTTTGATCACGTCTTTCAGCGTGAAGTAATTCAGGTTCGTGGTGGTCCAGTTATACTCATTGGTCGAGTAGTAATCGTAGTTGCTGGCGTAGAACTGATTGTAGCGTTGCTCGGCACCCCAGGGTTGGTTGGTAACGCCTGAAAAACCGGATGGGCTGTTCCCGCTGTTGTACATATCGTTCAGGATGCCCTTCAATACGAGTGAAGCCGGTGCGTTCACTGCCCGGTTAGGGTCCTTTTCGAGTTCGTCAAACGACTTCTCGCAACCCAATAGGGTTAGAGTCAGCGTCGTTAACGAGAGTATAAAGAGTTTATTGAGTTTCATATTTAGTGATTAGTTGTGTCTCAGCGTGTCTCTGTGTAATAACCTGTTCACTCAACTAGCTAATAGACGTTAAATTCCAACGGATTAGAATGTCAGATTCAGGTTGATACCATACCGGCGAGTGGTTGGCGTTTGCAGGTCCGAACGGCCACCGCTGGTGAATTGGTCGATGTCGATATCATTCCTTTCAGCAAAGTAGAGCAGATTACGGGCCACCAGGGAAACTGATGCCTGCTTGATACCCAGGCGGCTGGTGAATGTCTGAGGCAGTGAATAGCCAAGGACTACTTCGCGAAGCTTTACGTAGGTCCGACTAATCATAGTGCCCCCATCGAACCCATACCGCCGGGCAATGTAATCCTGCAAAAATGCTTTCGTTTCATTTGGTTTGAACTGCAACTCCGCATAGTTGGTCACGTAACCATCTGAATTATAGTTTATGACGGCACCGTTACTCACCTGTACGCCCTCCCCCAGATACGACTTAATACCTTTCGTATCGTTCAGTCGAGCCACGCCCATATCACCTTGTACGGTGTTGATGATGCGGCCACCGGCCCAGGTTTTTTGTTCTACGTAGTCGGAAATAACGCCCCCAACACGCCCATCGACCTGGAAGCTAAACGTGAGGTTCTTGTAGCTGAACCGGTTGTTCAAACCAAATACCCAATCCGGGTTGATGTTGCCAACATACTGCGCAACGGTTGTACGGATGGGTCGACCACCGGCATCGTTGATGATCTGCCCATCGGGCGTGCGGACAAACGTCGACGTGTAGTATTTATCCGTCCGGTCGCCGATTTTAAAGAAGGTATTCAGCGCTGTTACGCCCGGGTAGAAATCTTTGTACACCTCTTTATAGGTCGACCAGTTGGCGAGCACATCCCAGTTCAGGCCGCTGGGGTTTGTTAGCACCTTACCTGTCAATGACAGTTCAAGGCCTTTCTTCTGGGTTTTGATACCGTTCACCAGGGCTGATGAATAGCCGGTTGTTTCAGAAATAGGCAGGTTGAAAATACGTGGACCGTCGTCACTGATGAAGTAAGCCGCATCGAAAGCAATGCGGTTATTCAGAAAACGCACATCTAAGCCAACTTCGGTTTGCGAAGTGCTGTTGGGTTTGATGTTCGGGTTATTCAGCGCATTGGTAAAGTAAGCGGTTGAAGTATTGTTGATCGTTAACGGTGTACCATACACAGCCGCATTTTGATAGGTTGGCCCATCATAAGACGACTGATACTGCTCACCATAACCCAGCGACCAGTTTGGTACACCAATGGTCGATTGGGTCAAACCGTCTTTTACATTGGCATATGATGCCCGGAATTTCAGGAACGAAATGGCCTGTGGTAACCGCAGGTAATCGGACAATACCGTGCTCAACGCCACCGATGGATAAAAGAACGTGTTGTTACCTTTGGGCAGCGTCGACAGCTTATCCATCCGGCCCGTTGTCGACAGGGTTACGAAATCTTTCAGCGTGAAGTCAGCCGAGTAATAGGCTGACAGCACCCGCATGTCAGACTGGAAGTTCGACGCAATGACCGGGTTAAGCGAGTTGGCGAAGTTATACACGCCCGGCACGTTCAAGTAGTTGGTCGACGTGTAGTTCGAGTTGTAGTTATACACCCGCAGGTTGCCCCCAGCAATAGCGTTTACGTTCAGCAGCGGACTAACGCGCTTGTTGTATTTAAGCAGTAAGTCGGTGTTGTTATCCAGTAGATTCCGGCGGTCTTCGCGGTAATCGCCTTTCGTTTCTTCGCGGCCGTAGCTGGTGGCCGAGTACGGAAACTTCTCGTTACGCAGTAGGTTCCAGGTCGAAACTTGGGTTCGCAGCGTTAGGTCAAGGCCATCGGTAATGCTGTATTTTAGCGATGTCTGACCAACGATATCCGTTTTGTAATGGCCGCGTAGCCACTCCTTGGCCGTAAACCAGGGATTATTATACCGCTGATATTCAGCGTAAATCTGCTGCGTACCTTCTTTACCTGGCTGCCAGTAGTTTTTCAATTGATCAACATCCCAGTCAGCACCACCCCAAATGACGATATTATAGATCATGGAGTTCGGTCCGTAGTTCACGTCGGGGATGTTGGGGGTAAACTGGCGGTTTACCTGCACATCGCCTTCAAACCGCAGCCGGTTCGAGAAATTATACCCCGATGATACTTTAAAGGTTGTGCTGTTCAGCTTGGTGTTGGGCACCAAACCGCGCTGGTAGTTGTGCGACACCGAAAAACGCAGGTCATACTTTTCACCCGACGACGATACCGATATATTGTTGGTCGAGAGAAGACCCGGCTGTAGAAACCGCTTAAGGTTGTCTTTGCCACGTGCGATCCAGGGCGTACCCTGACGCTTGCCCGTTATGGGATCAATGGGGCTATCGTACTGAGGGATCAGCTGTCCTTCGAAACGGGGACCCCAGATATCGTAGTCACCATCGTTTTTACCACCTCCTTTACCGTCAACGAATTCATAAACGCCGTGATCGCCGGGGCCGTATTCGTCCTGTACTTTAGGAATGGCCAGAAAACCATTATCCACCATCTGGCTCGTGTTTACATCTACGGCAAAGCCACGCTTATCTTTCGTACCGCGTTTGGTCGTAATCAGAATGGCACCGTTCTTACCCCGAAAACCATAGAGCGCCGACGCCGAAGCCCCTTTTAGAACAGAATACGTGTCAATATCGTCCGGGTTGATATTCCAGGTATCGGAATTGATGGGCACACCATCTACTACGAACAGAACATCGGTATTACCACGCAGCACGATGTTCGGCCGACGCAGCAGTTCGGCGGAGGCACCGATGGTCAGACCGGCCACTTTACCGACCAGACCATTGACTGCGTTTGGTTCGCGGGCTTTGAGCAGTTGCGAACCATCGACAGACTGAATCGAGACGCCGATGTTGCGAACGTCTTTCTTGATACCGAGGGCCGTTACTACCACTTCGGTCAATGTACGGTCACCAGCCACCATCGTCACGTCCAGTTTGGTACGATTGGCTACAGTAATTTCCTGTGTTGCGTAGCCAATAAACGAGAATGTCAGGGAGCTGGACGGCTGTACATTGATGGAGTAGGTACCATCGGCGCGGGAAGTAGTACCGGCATTGGTGCCTTTCACAACGATGGATACGCCCGGCAGCGGCTGATTATTATCGCCCGACGTTACTCGTCCGGTAACCGTCTGGGCAACGGCTGAAAGGCCGGATAACAGGCAAAATAAAAACGCCATGTATAAACGGTGTGAATCGCGGGAAACGATTATCCGTTGCCATGGCGCTGAAGATTGTAAACAGAGCTTCATACGTGTGACGGGTTAGTTTGCTTAAGTAATTTTCCGCAAAAGTATCATTTGGCTATTGGCTTAATATTAAGGATATATTACCAGTATATAAATAAAAAGGCAGAATATTTATTCTGCCTTAATACTTAACATAAGAATATTATAAATGCATCCGATGTACAGATTTTCATTTTACCCATTTCTGTATATTGTTTTCTGCATAACCTGCTCCCGAACTCATGCCCTTGCCACCTATTCCTGTCACTAGCTGAATGTTATCGTCTATGCTATGCTCGAATATTTCGTCTTTAGTCTGGCTATAAAACCCGGCCCACGTTTTACGGACTGTTAGCGGGAGGTTCACAATGCGCCGGGCTTCGGTCAGCATCAGCTCATTGATAAAGTCCTGCGTATGGTAGCCAAGATCTTCGGCTTGGGTCGCTTCGGCGTATTCGTGCGAATCGCCCACAATGATCGATCCATCCGTAGCCTGCTTGAACAGAATATGAATGCCCCACTTTTTAAGTTCGGTCAAATGCTCAGGCGTGTTGGCCACCACGCGTTCATAAGATGGGCACTCCTGGAAGGATTCGTACCGACGAATCGTTAGACCCGTCAGGATATTACCCGGTAAATTCAGACCCGCAACGGGCTCAACCAGCAGCATCTGCAATTTACTAACCACCAACCCGGCCTGAGCCAGCACCTCGGGAAACAGCAGCCGAACCTCGTGCCCGCTGCATATAAAGACCCGCTCCGCCTGAAATTGCTGCCGATTACTAAGCGTAACGGTAGCCCCTCTGGCAGTCGACTGGGCGTCGACAACTACCGAACCGGGCCGGTAATCGACGCCGTACTTTCGTTGGGCGAAGGCAATCAACCGGTGAATCATCTGCTCCGGCTCCACGCTCATCTCCTGCGGGAAATAAATGCCGCCTACCACGTAATCCGGCTTCAGCGTCGGATACTTGGCCAGGCACTGCGCTTTTGTCCACAACTCGCTGGTGTAACCAATGCCCTGGTAACGGTCATGAAGCTCATTGGCCAGTGTCCACTCGTCGGCATCGGAGGCTATATAGATCGTACCATTCTGGCGCACGGTTATATCGGTCTGTTGCTGGATTTCCTGGTAGATTTCCAGACTCCGCCTACCGTAGTCGAACCACCGCCCAGCCAGTCCAGAGGGTACTGCCTGCCCGAAGTTGCGAACGGTGGCACCGATCGGATAGCGGTCTTTTTCGAGAAGGAGCACTCGTTTTCCGGCTTTAGCGGCATGGAAGGCATGGAAGGTGCCGAGTGCACCGGCACCAATAACAATCAGATCGTAAGAAGATGTCATTTTATAAATTCGTTTCGTAGCCAAAATGGCTTACGAACGGCACAGATTAGGTAAGAGATAAATCATGTTTTTCCAGAAGGGCGGGTAATTCCCGGAGTGACCCCAGCAACAGATCGTGTGGATGTTGTTCCAGTTGCTCACGGGTATGGGTACCATTTGTCAGGCCCAGATTCAGCGCTACCCCGGCGGCCCGTCCCGAGAGCAAATCGGAAGGTGTATCGCCAATGTTCACAACGGCTTTTGGGTTGGTAACGTCCAATAGTTTCATGGCCCGCTCGATCATTTGGGGATAGGGCCTTCCCCGTTCCACCTCATCACTGGCAATAGAGACCTGTAGCAGGCTATCTTTTGTGCCAATCCGCTCATCGTTAAGCCCGTTAAGCCAGCCGAGCTTCTCCAGAATGATGTCGGTTACTACCCGGTAGAAGCCCGTTGTGAGCGCAATGGCGATACCTCGTTCATGGAGGTACGCGAAGACATCAAGGCAACCTTCGGTGGGTGTAGCGCCCTGTGTGAGGTAGTGATTTTCCAGGATACGACGGAATGCATCGTATGAAATGTCAACCTGTGATTGAACGGCGGGACTATCTTCACCGAGTTGTTCTTTCCAAAGTGTTTCAAACACATAGCGTTTGGAGAGCCCCTGCATAGCCAGAATCCGCTCGTCGGAAACCGACAAACCCGTTTCAACGGCAGCTTCGGCGAAACACCGTTCTACCTCGTGATGGTCGGTTACAGTAGTACCGGCCATATCAAATACCACTAATTCAATTGGTTGCATAGTTCAGTGAATGAGGAGGAAATGTAAGCAAATCAACAGAAACTTTTGTTACGGCCAACTTGTGGCGGATTAAGAAATAAATAATTCAACAAATTCGACAATACACACCCTTACCAAAAAGTTACTACCCTTATGCTTACCATGCCTCTTCCACTACCCGCTATTCTATACCAGACGAATATAATTTTAAAAAGACGGGCCACACAACCCGTTCAACTTCACCCCAAAACCAGACTATATATGCTTTTCGGATCTGAAGAAAAATAAAACGTTTTTAAGATTAATTTTTTTCACTTCGCAAGCGTTACCGCAAACGTTTGCAGTAACGCTTGCGGAGAAATCACATTTTTTCTGCTTAAAAAGACGTACCAGATTGTATTAACCCTTTACATTCGTGTGAAATACCCAGTACAGGAATAATAAAAATAACAGACGAGCGCTTTTTACCCAGACCAGCCTCAACTCATTATCTTGTATTTTTCAAAGTTAGCTAAGCTTTACTTCAGCGCTTAAAAACGAATAAATTTCTATTGCCACCTGGCAATTTTACACCTATGCAAACTGAAATAACTCCTGTGGCGGATGACAAAACCGCACCCCAGACTATTTTTGAAAGCCGTTATGCTTCTTCGCCGGGCGAAGTGAAAGGCATGGATACGACGCAACTGCGGCAAAATTTCCTGATCGACACACTCTTCGTTCCCAATCAATTCAAGTGGGTATTATCGTTTTTTGACCGTTACCTGACCAGTGGAATTATGCCCATTGATGGCCCCGTTACACTCGACACGCCCGACCAGCTCAAGGCAAGCTACTTTCTGGAACGGCGTGAACTGGGAATTATCAACGTAGGGGGCGCTGGCCGTATTATTGCTGATGGTACCTCGTACGACCTCAATTATAAAGAAGCCCTGTACATCGGTCAGGGAACGCAGGCCATTCAATTTGTTTCGCACGATGCAAGTGCTCCGGCTAAATTTTACCTTAACTCGACACCTGCCCACAAAAGCTACCCGACCCGTAAGGTCTCCCGGACCGATGCCGAGGTGGTTACGTTAGGCAGCATGGAAACGGCCAATCACCGGATCATAAATAAACTACTGGTCAACAGCGTATTACCAACCTGTCAGTTGCAGATGGGCATGACCGAGCTAAAAGCCGGTAGTGTCTGGAACACCATGCCCGCCCACACCCACGACCGGCGTATGGAAGTGTATTTCTATTTCGAAGTACCCGAAGGCCAGAGCGTTTGTCATTTTATGGGCCAACCGCAGGAAACCCGACATATCTGGATGCAGAACGAACAGGCCGTCATTTCGCCTAACTGGTCGATCCACGCCGGGTCTGGCACGTCAAACTATACCTTTATCTGGGGTATGGCGGGCGAAAACCTCGACTATGGCGACATGGACTTCTGCGCCATAACCGATCTAAAGTAAAAGCCTGACCACAAATCGATAAGGTTTTTAGAAACCTTATCGATTTAGATAAACACTAGCCACTGAGTGGCAAACATGCTTACTTACATGAATTCAGTTCTCAATTCTTTCTCATTAACAGGCAAACTGGCTTTAGTAACCGGTTGCAAACGCGGCATTGGCAAAGCCATGGCCGAAGCACTGGCCGAAGCCGGAGCCGATATTATTGGTGTTTCGGCCAACCTG
The DNA here is from genome assembly GCF_026391055.1 of Spirosoma sp. Classification (GTDB taxonomy): domain Bacteria; phylum Bacteroidota; class Bacteroidia; order Cytophagales; family Spirosomataceae; genus Spirosoma. The sequence continues at coordinate 344,256 of NZ_JAPLET010000024.1, forward strand.
GAGCTGGCAGGCAGCGCCGTTGCCGGAGCCGTTCAGGCACTGGGCCGGAAGTTCTACGCCTATCAAGCCGATTTCAGCGATCGGGCCGCTACCTACGCTTTTATCGAGCAGGTCAAAAAAGATCACCCTGTCATTGATATTCTGGTGAATAATGCCGGCACCATCCTGCGCAAACCCGCTGCCGAACACCCTGACGAATACTGGGATGAAGTGATTGCCGTAAACCAGACAGCTCCATTTATCCTCACCCGCGAAATCGGCAAGGAGATGGTCGAACGCGGAAGCGGAAAGGTGATCTTTACGGCGTCTCTGCTGACCTTTCAGGGGGGCGTCAACGTGCCGGGCTATGCCGCCAGCAAAGGTGCGATAGGCAGTATGGTGAAAGCCTTCGCTAATGAGTGGGCGTCGAAAGGGGTAAACGTAAATGCCATTGCCCCGGGATATATCTCCACAGACAACACCGAAGCCTTACGCAACGACCCCGTCCGCAGCAAATCCATCCTGGACCGGATACCGGCCGGCCGCTGGGGTGAACCCGATGACTTCAAAGGGCCGACCGTTTTCCTGGCTTCCTCAGCCGCTAACTACGTACACGGCACCATCCTCACCGTAGACGGCGGCTGGATGGGACGTTAACGCTCTACCAACTTCCCTCTCAAAACCCGAATCACCTCCCTCGTTTCTTCAATTCGGGTTTTGAGCCCTTTCTTGTAATACCACGCCCGAAACTCCGGGCTATCGCTGTGCGTGTCCAACTCCTTTTCCAGTTCGGTGAGGTATTGCTCGCTTTGTGCCAGATAGCTCCCGACAGTTTCAGGATTATGAAACCCTCCTCCATCGACGCTGACGTAAATGGGGGTTGTATGAGCCGCCTGTTTACCGTCACCATAACAACGGGCGGCCACCCAAAGCCCGTGAGTTAAAGCAGGTAAATCGAGCGTAATGGTCAGATGGTCCGCCGACTGGCCTGGATCATTTTTCGTAACGCGCCCTATAACCTTGCCATGTACTACCAGTTCAAGGGCGTTGAGTGGCGTTTGTTGCGCATGTCCGAATGCTTCGGCTTTTAGCGTTAGTTTGTCGCCTTTGGTAAGCGTAAGCCGGTCGCCGGGCATTGCATTATTGACCTTCAGATCAAGAATTGGTCCGCTGGTCACGAAAGTATGGCCCCCCTGCACAGCTGCTTTCCAGGCTGTGTAACTGAATGGTTTGTCGACATAGGTATAAAACCGGGCGTTGCCAATGCGAGCCGATTGTTCCGGCGGACCGTGGTCGTGGTCGTGCCCGCACCAGGGAAAGTCGGAACCCGCCGTAGCCGTGAGCGGGAAGCCCAGATCGAGCATCCGGTAGTAGTTTGCGGTATGCAAGGGTTCATCGGACACGCAATATTGCAGCAGTTCAAGCATGTCGACCTTACCCCGAAGCCCGTCAAGTGTTAGCCCCCGGTACCCATGAAACGATTCGGCCTGGTGCGCGTAGCCGGTCAGGCCACCCCGTTTGTGAAGTTCGTCGAAGACCTTGTCGTAGTAATAATAATCCTGTTTGTAGCGAACCGAACCCGTAGCCCCAAAACCCAGCGCGTGGCCCAGCTCGGGCGTTCGGGGGTCCTCCTGTCCGGATGTCAGCAGGTAGTTCCCATTCAGGTAATTTCCAGTTGAACCGAATGCATACTGCGGGTAGTAGGTCTCCCAGAAATCGCCCATTTTCAGCAAGACGCCCACATTGACATCTTCGGCCTGAATCCACTGCACCAACGCTTGGTTCTCGCCCGGCGACCGTCGGATATGGATGTGATCATCGGCCGAATACCAGCCCCGTGCTGCCATATCGATCCAGCGCGTTAGGGTGTATGTTTTTCGTAGCGACTGACCCGATTTAATAACCAGCTTATAATGTTGTTCGACGTACTCATTGCCTTTCATCAGCGACAACTGATAGGTGCCCGCTGGCAGGGCAAGGGCAAACTCACCGGGCACATAAAACGAGCTATCTGGCTGGTAGGCATATCCATCGGCATGATCCCACAGCCCATACGACACCGCGACGACTTCGTTTGGCAATACCTTCACGGGTCTACCCGCTTGCGTCAAGCGCACACGAACGGGCGTTGGCTTCCCGGTTTTGCCATCGCGCACGGCAATGTGGATTGAGCCGGGCGGTTTTTCGGTAGCATAGGTATCGTTCAGGGGAAAGAGAAAAAGCCAAAGCCAGAAAAAGCCAAAACATAAACGTGTATAGCTGTATACCGGACGGTCACGTAGATAAGCCAGGCTTATATGAAACATATAGAAGACGATGTCTGTATTTTTTTGCTATTTGCGGGCAATGAATCAAGTGCTAAATACAACCCAACCGCTTTCTATACTGTATCAGGATACGGAACTGGTTGCCATTAATAAACCGCATGGCTTGCTTGTTCACCGGTCGATGATCGCCAGCGACGCCAGCGAATTCGCCGTTCAGCTCCTCCGCGACCAATTGGGGCAGCGGGTCTACCCCGTTCACCGGCTCGACCGAAAAACGGCGGGCGTCCTCCTCTTTGCCCTCTCCGAATCCATGAACTCGATCATGCAGCAACAGTTTATGGATGGAGTCGTCCATAAAACCTACCTGGCCATTGTGCGCGGTTATACATTGGATGAACTAACAATTGATTACCCCCTGCGAAAGGACGACGGAAGTGGTCAATTAGGCGTACTTCAGGATGCCGTTACCCACCTGAAAACCATCCAGCGAACGGAGGTTCCCCTACCCTTTGGCAAGCACGCAACGTCCCGCTACTCGCTGGTGGAGTTAACGCCCACCACCGGCCGGATGCACCAGTTGCGCAGGCACATGGCCCACATCCTCCACCCCATCATCGGCGACCGGCCGCATGGCTGCAACAAGCAAAACAAGTTATTCAAGGAGCATTTCGAGATGAACACCATGCTGCTCCACGCGCAGCAGATTCAGTTTACTCACCCTGTTTCAGAAGAAATAATAACAATAACAGCACCATTTCAGGCGGAGTTTGGGCGGATGCTGGGGGAGTTGTTCGGGAGCAAGACTTAAAAACATACTCCTCTGAAAGTAAAAAAAACAATCCCTTCGCTTTTCTTTATTCAATCCGTTCAATATCTGTTTTCTCATGAATCAGTCAGATAAGTCAACGCCCCGTGTGGATTCGCCCGAGCAGACGAATACCGGCACATCACGGCGTCAATTCATGCAAACCGGAGCCCTGGCTGCGGCAAGCTTTTTCATTGTGCCCCGCCATGTGCTGGGTGGCAAAGGGTTTATTGCACCCAGCGACAAGCTCAATATTGCCGGAGTAGGTTTCGGTGGTAAAGGTTTCAGTGATACAAACAACTCCTATAACAAAGGTGCCAACAACATTGTGGCCCTGTGCGATGTAGACTGGGGACTGGCCCGCGTGAAGGAAAACTTCACAAAGCACCCCAATGCGAAACGCTACAAGGATTTCCGCGAGATGCTGGATAAGGAAGGCAAATCGATCGATGCCGTAACGGTGTCGACTGCCGACCATACCCACGCGGTTGTCGCCATGGCAGCTATGCAACGCGGCAAACACGTGTACGTGCAGAAACCCCTGACCCACAACATTTACGAAGCCCGCATGCTTACCGAAGCGGCCCGTAAATACAAGGTCGTTACCCAGATGGGCAACCAGGGATCGTCCAATCCACAGCAAAAACAAATGGTGGAATGGTTTGACAAAGGTCTCTTGGGCACCGTACATTCTGTAAACCTGTGGACGAACCGGCCCGTTTGGCCGCAAGGTATTCCGGTTCCGCAAGCTGCTTCCGAAACCCCCGTCGACCTGGATTGGGATCTGTGGCTCGGGCCCGCTCAAAAAGTTGGCTATACACCTGCCTATCATCCATTTAAGTGGCGTGGCTGGTGGAACTTCGGTGCTGGTGCGCTAGGAGACATCGGCTGTCACATCATGGATGTACCGTTCCGCGTTCTTGGTCTTGGCTACCCCACCGAAGTGGAAACCAGTATCGGTCAGGTGTTCCTGAAAGACTGGACTCCCGAATACATTCCCGAAGGATGTCCTCCTTCTTCACACGTAGAGTTGAAATTTCCGGCTACGGCCAAGAATAAGTCGGCCATAACGATGACCTGGGAGGATGGCGGTCTACGTCCTTTCCGGCCAGAAATGCTGCCTGAAGGCGAGCCTATGCCAGAAAATGGTGAAAACGGTGTGCTGATCCAGGGCGACAAAGGTCTGCTGGTTTGCGGCATGTACGGTGATGACCCACGGTTGTATACCAAGAGCGGTCAGAAGTATGAAGCCGCTCCCAAGCCGAGCAACGGCCTGCCCGAAAACGGCCACCAGGTACTCTGGACAGAAGCCTGCAAAGCTGGCTTCAACAGCAAAGAACACAAGGCGCTCACGTCTTCGTTCGACTTTGCCGGTCCGCTGACCGAGTCGGTACTGATGGGTAACCTGGCTATTCGTAGTTATACCCTTCGGACGCCGAAGGCCGATGGCAAAGGCTTCAACTACCCAGGCCGCAAACGCCTGACGTGGGACGGCAAAAACATGAAAATTACGAACCTTGACGAAGCCAACCAGTTCGTTAAGCGCGACTACCGCCAGGGCTGGTCGCTGACGGCGTAAACTTGGTTACTGTGAAGTAAATGAAATGGGTGGAGTACATGTAATCTGTTGACAGATTACATGTACTCCACCCATTTCATTTACTTCACTAACAACGACTGCACTATCGTACGCAAGCGCCCGTGGGCTACGTATGCCCATATGAGCAGCATGTACATGGAAAAATCCTGATAAGATACCGGGAAGGCCATATTGTTAAAATAGTACCGCGTTGCGGTGAAATCGAGTGTAGGCGTGAAACCGATGAGGTTTTCGTAACCCAGCACGAGCGTTAGTCCGAGGGCGTAGAATAGATAGCCAGGCTTTCGGAACGCCCATAAAATACCAGCCAGCGCTGTTGCGCCAAAGCCTACGTAATGCTTCCAGGTGAGAATCAAATCCGTCGTCGTTGCGACGTAAATTGAATACATCTGAACAGTTGTCAGTACGGCCAGAATGAGTCCATAGCCGTAAAATTCTTTTAATTGAGCACGCTGCATAAACTAGATTGTTACGGAAAGAGATAAGTACGAATGATAAAAATACGCAAAAACCACTATCCATATAGACCAACAACCACTATTTTTTCGTGCTTCCTTCGTTAAAAAATACAAAAAGGCCGTCCTTACCAGCAACAACAATGTCCTTTCGACCAGTTTTGTGCAAGTCAGCAACGGCGAAATAGATACCTGTGCCTTTACCAATTCCTGCCGGACCATAGGCAATGTCATGCTTCATAAACTGCTTCTTCGAGGCATCCCAGGTGAAATAATATAGCCCGACAGGATCTTTTTCGCCAGGGTCGTTGCCGTTGTGTGCCCGAAACCGCTTGCCGGTTAGTAACTCAGGACGCCCATCGCCCGTAATATCAACCCACTCCAGGCAATGGTATTGGGAGTTCTTATCGTCGATCAGGTGCTTTGTCCAGCCACGCTGACCCGATGCATCGCGCGTTTGTTCATACCAGTGCAGACCATAACTGTGCCCCTGCCCTACGATCAGGTCGTTCCGCTTATCGCCGTTTACATCGGCAACAATAATAGGTACACTAGCCGTACCGAGTGTGAACTCCTTATGTAACGTCCAGGGGCCAGCCTCCCGATCGACAGGTGCTTCGAGCCAGCCGTCCGGTACAATAAGGTCGCCCCGTCCGTCGCCATTCACGTCGCCAAAACCCAGTCCGTGCCCCTGCGTGGGCGCTACGGTAACTGTTTTAAAGACGCCGGAGCCCACTAGTTTAATGTACTTTAGCGGATGGTTGGGGTTATTGGGCACAATGTCAACGATGCCATCGCCGTCCACATCCCAGGCGCGGGTCGTTTCTACATTGCCTACTTTACCGATCTCATGCAATGGCCAGACCGCATTTTTCTTACCGGGATTTTCAACCCACCGCAACGTCTGGTCAAACCAGCCGCCGGTCAGGAAATCCAGTCGGCCATCGCCATTGACATCGAGGGGAATAGTCGAGAAATCATCATAGTACTGATCTTTTCGGGGCTCATTTCCGATGAGATATCGGTTCCAGAAACCCGGCCCTTTATACCAGAAATCACCAGATACAATATCGAGTGTATCGTCATTATCAACATCAAACACGCCTACCGACTCGTAGCTCTCAGCAGCCACAAACTGACGGGTAAAGCGTAAGCCCGGCTCGGGAGCCGTTGCACCAACGGCAATAAGTAAGATAAGTAAGCAACTAGTCAGACGGAGCATAGACAATTTAGTTTTCTTACGTAAAGACTTAAGCCTTACATCCCTACTAAAGAAGCCGTTATTCTTCCCCGCCTTTTAAGACTTTAAACTGCTTGCTATAAATGGATCGCCCCTTCGACCTATTTTTCGCAATCAATATACACATATAGTAAAAATACCTATTACCCTAAAAAAATATATTAATTATATTATGAGCATATTTCACTAGTCCAACTCTAGTACATCTTTCAACTACTATTTACTCTATTTCTTTTGCCGCTATGAGTAGTTAGCGCCATCCAACTGATTTATTCTATGAATAATACCACAAAACCCAATTTTACTTACCTTTACCACCATTTGTTGTCTTATAACCAGTTTATTTATGAAAAAACACTTACCTCCTCAGAGCCTGCCGGGCAGGTTAGTCAGCGCAGTAATTACTCAGTTACTACTGACGGCATTGTGTGTTAATTTTACTTATGCTAAAAATCCTCTACCCTTAAAATCACTGGCAGACCAACGTGCCATCACAGCTGATCGTACACTCACGGGTCGGGTGACGGATGAAAAAGATGAAGCCTTACCCGGTGTGAGCGTTATCCTGAAAGGAACCCAGCGCGGAACCGTTACCGATGCCGATGGCCGGTACAAGGTGGAAATTCCTACAGGTGGCGCAACGCTCGTTTTCTCCTTTGTCGGATATGTCTCTCAGGAAGTGCGTGTTGGCAACCAAACATCGGTTAATATTAGTCTAAAAGCCGACAGCAAAGTGCTGGATGAGATTGTGGTTATTGGCTATGGTACCGCCAAAAAGTCTGACCTTACCGGTGCTGTCACCAGCGTGAAGGAAGCTCAGCTTCAGGAACGCCCCACATCCTCGTTGAACCAGGCACTGTCGGGTCGTATGCCCGGGGTGCAGGTCAACACCAACTCGGGACGACCCGGCGGACGCACCACCGTCCGCATCCGGGGATTCAGCTCCATCAACTCCTCCAACAACCCCCTCTACGTCGTTGATGGCGTC